>CBDCLH010000005.1:0-962210 GCA_965218615.1 Bryobacterales bacterium | reverse complement strand
CATTGTCTGTTGTCTTGATTAGGCATTTTATGGATCTATATCAAATACCAGTTGATCGCATTGCAGGCTATGGAATGGCAATGAATCCCTGTATATGATTGACATAAAACCTCTTAGCCATGAAATCTTAGGCGGGATACTTTGTTTTGCAATGCTTGAATGTTTTCCCCACATGCAATATAATGCCTAATATGGCTGAGGCCCCCGATCCCCTCTCCTTCTTCTCCCGGCCCGCCAACCCCCGCCATCGCCGCTACGAGATCCTCCGCGCCTTCTTCCTCGATCAACTCCCCGCTCACGACGTCGCCCGCCGCTTCGACTGCTCTCGCGCCGCCGTCTATTCCATCGTCCGCGACTTCCGCGTGCTCGACGACCCCTCTGCCTTCTTCTTCCGCTCCCCCGACCCTCCCGGCCGCCCCCTCCGCACCCCTTCCTCCGATCTCCACGACGCAATCGTCCGCCTCCGCAAGCGCAACCTCTCCGTCCCCGATATCAAGGCCCGCCTCGATGCCTCCTCCTCTCACCCTCCCTCCGAGCGCGCCATCCGCAACGCCCTCGTCACCGAGGGCTTCGCCCGCCTCCCCCGCCGCTCCCGCGCCCTGCGCGCCGCCGCCGGCCCCGCCCCCGAGCGCGCTCCCGAATCCGCCCCCCTCCCCCCGCGCTCCGCCGCACTCTTCCAATCCGAACGCGCCGCCGGCATCCTCTGCTTCCTCCCCCTCCTCCGCCGCTACCGCATCGACGAGGCCATCCGCCTCGCCGGCTACCCTGGCACCAGCACCCTCTCCCCGCTCCAGTCCGTGCTCGCCTTCCTCGCCCTCAAGCTCTCCCACATCCGCCGCTACAGCGCCGACGACATCTGGTGCATGGACCGCGGCCCCGGCCTCTTCGCCGGCCTCAACGTCCTGCCCAAGTCCGCCTGGTTCTCCTCCTACTCCGACCGCACCACCCGCGCCATGAACCAGCGCCTGCTCGCCCAGCTCGCCCGCATCCTCTCCCAGCGCGCCCTCGTCTCCGACGCCGCCAACCTCGACTTCACCACCCTGCCCCACTGGGGCGACGATCAGACCCTCGAAAAGCACTGGTCCGGCTCCCGCGGTCGCGCCCTCACCGGCTTCTCCGCCGCCCTCGCCCAGGATCCCGACTCCGGCCTCCTGCTCCGCTCCGACGCCTCCGTCCGCCGCCCGTCCAGCCCCGAATCCGTCCTCGAGTTCCTCGACTTCTCCCAGGCCGGCGGCCTCCAGCTGCGCTTCCTCGTCTTCGACGGCCGCTTCACCACCTACGCCTGCCTCAAGCGCCTCGACCAGCAGGGCATCCGCTTCGTCACCGTCCGCCGCCGCGGCCGCAACCTCATCCAGGCCGCCCAGGCCGTCCCGCCTGCCCAGCACAAGAAGATCCGCGTCCCCGTCCGCAACGGCACCCGCCTGCTCGAAGTCGTCGAATCGACCACTCCGCTGCGCCACTACGACGGCGAGGTCCGCCAGATCGCCGTCCTGCACGGCTCCAGCCGCCCCGCCTTGCTGATCACCAATGACTTCCAGTCCAGCCTCGCCGCCCTGCTCCGCCGCTACGCCCAGCGCTGGCTCGTCGAGAAGTCCATCTCCGAGCAGCTCGCCTTCTTCCACCTCAACCGGCTCTCCTCCTCGATGGTCATCAAGGTCGACTTCGACCTCACCATGACCGTGCTGGCCTACAACCTCTACCGCCTACTCGCCCTCGAACTGCCCCCGGGCTACCGCCACGGCACGGCGCTGACGCTGTTCGAGTCCCTGCTCGAAACCGGAGCCGACATCCAACTCGGTCCCGACCTGTGCACGGTGTCGCTGAAGAAGAAACGCAACCTGCCCGCCCTGATGGAGGCGCTGGGCACGGACCCCTCCGAGCCCTTGCCCTGGCTCGGCAACCGTCAAATTACCTTCAACGGGGCCTCGCGCACCTGACCGGCCTACCGGCCCTTCCAGATTTAGGCCCTATACGTGCCGTGAAAATCAGTGGTGACGGGACCGCAATGCAACTTGACTCCGACCGCGCTTCGCGTTTTGGCTGGCCGCCGTTCCAAGTCGGCTGACATACCGAAAGGGGATTTTAGACTGAGCTTCATTCGCCAATTGCTGTCTAATCCTAGCAGCCAAAAGCAGTTACGCGAAATCAACCTGCCATCTTACTGGAAACAATCTTGTCGGGATCGACCTCCAGCAAGGCGAATGCTTGCGCCTGCAAGGGAGTGGGCTTGGACAGCAACTGGAATGCGTGCTGGTGGTCCTGGGGGAGCGTCACTTGATTGAGCGTCAGGGACCCGAGATGGTCGAGCAAGGTCGGCAGGCTCTGCACGGGCAGCCCGTCCGGAGTCCGCTTCGTGTCCGCCTTGGCCTCCGCGGCGCGCGACACCTGCGCTGGTTCGACCGCTGACTCCCGCCTCCCCGCGGCCGCCTCGCGTTCGGCGTCCTCGAACAGCAGCGGCGCCAGCTTGCGCCACAAGTGCCATTCGACGTAGTAGGCCAGCAGGCACAGGAAGACATGCCCGCGCAGGTGCTCTTCGGAGTAGACGTACACCGGCCGCAGGTGCAGCTGGGTCGTCTTCAGCGAGCGGAAGGCCCGCTCGACCCGCGCCAGGCTCTTGTACGCCGCCACCGCGGCGTCCGCCCCGAGCGCCTCCGCCGGCAGGCTCGTGCGCACCACGTAGATGCCGTCCAGCCGCGCTTCGGCCTCGATGCGCTGCTGCTTGCGCGACCAGCGCAGTTCGTCCTCCCCCACCACGATCTCGAAGTGCTTCTCCACCTTCTTGCGATTGGCCTCGCGGCCCACGCGGCGGTTGATCGCGTCGCGCCCGCGCAAGGGCTTCCGCCCGCGCCGGAGCTGGGCGGCGACCGTCTCCAGGATCGCCTCGGTCGCCTGCAGCAGGTCCTCGCGCTTGCGGGCGCGCTCGGCGCGCAGGCGCGGGTTCAGGCACACCAGCAGGCGCTCGCCGGGGAAGTCCGGACTGAGGATCTCGGCCACCTGGTCGGGCACCAGCTCGTCCGGGCGCAGCGGGGCCTGGGTGGCGGAGGTCTGCTGCCCGGCAGGGGGCTTGGGTTGCTGGAGCAGAGGGCGGATGTCGCTGGTCTTCAGAGCCGAGATCCAGTCCAGGCCGGTCGGTGAGAGATCCTCGCGGATGCGGGCGCTGGTGAGCATGCCGCGGTCCCCGGCGAGGGCGACGCGCGTGCTGCCGAAGCGCTCGCGGATCGTGCGCAGCTGGGAGCTGACGGTGGTGGGATCGGCGGTGTTGCCGGCGAACACCTCGACCGCCACGGGGCAGCCGTCGGCGGCGCACAGCAGGCCGCAGACGATCTGGCGCTTACCCTGCTTGCCGTCGCGGTTGTAGCCGAAGGCAGCCAGGGGGCAGCAGTGGCCTTCGAAGTACGAGGAGGAGACGTCGTAGAGGAGGAGGGTGCCGTCTTGGAGGTGGCGGCGGGCGAGGCTGCGCTGGATCCAGGGCTGGCGCTGGCGGAGCCAGTCGAGCATGGCGAGCAGTTCGTTGCCGGAGACGGGGCCGAGGGCGAGCAGGGAGCCGAGGGAAGAGGAGTTGGAGTCGGGGGAGA
Source organism: Bryobacterales bacterium (assembly GCA_965218615.1). Lineage (GTDB taxonomy): Bacteria > Acidobacteriota > Terriglobia > Bryobacterales > UBA6623 > VXMF01. The sequence goes on along the minus strand of CBDCLH010000005.1, from coordinate 958,635 downwards.
GGCTGCGGGCGGTGGCGAGCTGGGAGGCGGGGCGGAGCAGGCGGGCGGCGATGGCGGCGAGAGCGAGCTTGCGGGAGCGGGAGGGGGAGCGGTGTAGGCTGCGGGGGAGGCCGAGCTGGTGGCAGAGGCCGAGGATGGCGGCGACATGGCCGTGGGGGAGGGAGCGGCGGATGGAGACGGCCTGGTCGAGACGGGGGAAAGCGAGGCCGCCCTTGAGCAGCGTGCGGATGCCGTTGACGGTATGTGGGGGAAGTTTGGAGAGGTTGGCAATGGTCTTGCGGCGGATGCGCTTGCCCTCGCGCCAGGCTTGGCGGAGGAGGACGGCCGGGGGGCTGTTGCGGTTGGGGATGGATTCGACGTAGAAGGCCACGGGTCTTACATGGAAACACAAATACAGGTACCGAGATGCACAGGGGGGCAGTAACTTGTTCTAGCTACGAGACTTAGGGGCAGAGCAAGCCTACTCCACGGCCGTGAAGGTCAGTTTAGGGGATGGTGCCCAAGAGCATCCCGTCTAGCTCTTGCGCCGGGGCCTTTCGATGTAGTGAATCTCGACGGGTTGCATGAGTCTGCGGGCGGCCTCCTCCAGCGACATCTTTGGTAGCGTGATCGACTCCTTCAGCTCGGCCTTGGATGGCTGGTAGGTCGGGCGTACAAGTTCAACTCGGCGCGGCTGGAGTCTGGTCACTGGCTTCGATTTCTTCGCATCCTTCATCGAACTGGACTTGTACGGATGGCGTGATGACATGATCACTTGCCCTCGTTGTCAATAGTCAGGACGCGGTGGAACAACTGATTTGCTCGCTCCAATAACACGTCGCGATCTGCTCCGTCCACAATCTCACCTCCTGCTTGGCGTTTCCAATCACCGAAGTGAAAGTCAGCAAGTGCCTTTTCGGGGCTGTCGCTGGACGCGATCACGTAGCGAGCTAGGCGCTCCCACTTCTCCAATCCCTGCCATGTGCCTTCGATTTCGGCCTCGGGAACCCACGTCTTCGCGTCCTTAATGCGCTTCTTCAGCGTTTCGATGTCCTTGGTGAATCCGATCTTGAACCGCCCCGCAAAATGCAGTCGAACCAGGTAAATGATTCCCTTTCTCTCGCTGCTAGCACGCGGCATTGGATTGATAGGGATGTGCCGGATCGGCCAGTGCCATCTATTGTCTCACCGAGACCCGGCATGCCGTACGGATCCATCTCCAATCCCCCTTGTCAAGCTATCCGTAATAGTCCTCATCGAAGTCCTCCCTGGAACGGTGCTCCTTGTGCCAATGGCTTGCCACCGAGGTAGATCCGGTCTACGCACTGATCGTCCCACGGCTGCATCCAGTCCAGGCAGTCGCCGTAGTAGAGCGTGTCCAGTTCCGAGGCGCTTATCCACGTGCTCCGGAATCCAGCCCGTTGTTCCGGATCAGGTCGTCGTACTTGAGCCGCTTTCCATCCATGCCCAAGACGACCGCTCCCATCATCTCGATCGTGTCCTGCTCGCGCAGGTTGTGACGCCCGACGAACTCCTGCACGTAGCGGTCCAGATGCTTCGGACTGAACTTGTGGAACGTCCCGTAGTACCCGCAATGGCATTCGTTTAAGGAATTATGGCGTTCGGTTAAGGGGGAATGGGGATTTCCGGCGCTGAAGCACCGGATTTTCGAGGCGTCAGGCTGAGAGCGGGGCGGGAGCGGACTTGCGGGACCTCCATTTGTTGACGGGCTTGTGCGAGACGCGCGGATAGGAGCGGTTCGGACGCTTCCGCTGGCGGCAGCCGGCGATGCTGGCGAGGATGGTGGAGACCGTCTCGCTGAGCGTGGTCGCGTAGGTCAGGAGCAGGCCCTCCAGGGGGCGGCCGACGGTGCGCAGTCCGTTGCGGAAGTTCGCCTGCTGGGGCTGCTTGCCCGCCTCGGAGCGGAAGCCGGCCTGGGACTGGTTGGTGCACAGGCGGGTCATCGCGAGCAGGCTGAAATGGGCGCTGAGCTCCTGGCGGACCAGGCGCTCGCTCTGGCCGTGGAAGCGCTCGACTTGCAGGTATTGTTTGCTGCTCTTGTACAGTTCTTCCACGCCCCAGCGCGCATGGTAGAGGTCCGCGAGGGCCCGGACGGGGTAGCGGCGGCTGTCGAGCAGGGTGGTGGCGAGCAGGTAGTCGGTGTCGCCGGCGGTGTAGCGGAGCAGGCGGACGCGGCAGGGCCGCCAGCCGGCCTCGGGCTGTTGCTCGCGGGCCGTGTCGGAGGGCGCGATGGTGACGATGCCGTCGCGGCGGCCGGAGCGGCGGAACTGCTCGCAGACCGAGTTGGCGTTGGACTTGAGGCGGAAGACGGCGTGCAGGCCGCGGTCGAGGTGGGTGTGCAGCAGGCGGAAGCAGTAGTAGCCGCGGTCGTAGACGATGACAGCGGAGGGGTGCAGCGAGACTAGCTGCTGTTCTAGCGGGTGTAAGTCCCGCCGGCGCAATTCTCAGTTTGGCGCCGTAGTCATATCCGGCAGGCACTCGGGGTGACCCGGGGACCTGAAAGCCCGGAAGTAAAAGCCCTGGGAGGCCACGCGGCCTTGTGCCGTGGCGGTCTGGTCAGCCCGGGGGGCGAGCAACCAGGAGGGCCGTAGCGAAAGCGAACGGATCAAGCGCCGAAAGTGTCTGCCGCATGAAGCTGATTGAAGCGGAGGTTCGGAGATGCCAAGGGTGTCACTCCTACCCGATGGCCAGTGCCGGTACGGAAGCAACTGAGAGGTGCACGGACCGGGTCCCCGGCGTACTGAAGGCGGCAATCCTGGAGAGAGCAGCAGCGCAAGTCCGGAAGGTGGAGCAGCGAGGCTAGCTGAAGTACTAGCGGGTGAAAGTCCCGCCGGCACAATTCTCAGTTTGGTGCCGTAGTGATATCCGGCAGGCACATGGGGTGACCCGGTGACCTGAAAGCCCGGAAGTAAAAGCCCTGGGAGGCCGGTGGGGCCGGAAGGTCGCACCGGTCTGGTCAGCCCGGGGGGCGAGCAAGCAGGAGGGCCGTAGCGAGAGCGAACGAATGAAGCGCCGAAAAGACTTTCCCGCACGGAGCTGATTTGCGGGGCGAATGGAGTTGCCAAGGGTCTCACTTGTACCCGATGGCCAGTGCCGCTGCGGAAGAACTGAGGAGCACGCAGCGGGGCTCCCGGCGTATTGAAGGCGGCAATCCTGGACAGTGCAGCAGTAAAAGCCCGGAAGGTGAGGAGGACAGACAGGAGGATCCAATGAATGTCAAAGAGCGTGCCTATAACCGGCGGTGCCGGGAAAAGGCGCGAAGTTCTCCTGACTGGCGGATGAGGCCGGTAAGCGAGGAGGCCCGGGACAACACAACCCGAGCGGAGCGAGGGCCTCTGGGCTCAGGTGGCGGTGGCGCAGCCGAGGGGCCGCACACAGTGGCGGATTCCCCAGCGGCGGGCGAGGCCGTCTAAGGACGGAGTAAACGCGGGACGCGTGCGGGGGCATGGCGGGATCAGCCTTAACCTCGACGGCCACGCGGAAGGCTCCGTAGCGAACTGCAAGGTGCCTGATGCTTGAAGCCGTACCGTGGGAAAACCCGACGTACGGAATTTTAGGGGATTATATACATAAGTGGCGCAGCCCCAACATCTAGGGCTTGCGCTTCCGAGGCATGACATAGCGGATCTTGGCCGGCTGTAGAACGGCTTTCACCAGTTCCTCGAAGGAGGCATCCACTCGCATGTCCTCGTTCAACTCAGCGACGCTGGGCTGGTAGGAGTGGTGGGGCAGTTCGATGATGCGCGGCTCCGGTGTATCTCGCTTGGTCTGGTTCGCCATTCCCAATTCTTCCTTGCTCGCGCCTATCGCAATCCCTGCTTAGTTAGCTTCGCATGGAACGCAGCTTGGCTGATCGTACCCTTCATCGAATTGCACGCTCCGCACAGCAACTGGAGGTTGTCCAGATGATCGGTTCCGCCACGCGACCGCGGCACGATATGGTCGACCGTGAGATTGCGGAACGGGAAATGGATGCCGCAACCGGCGCAGTTCCCTTCCTGCTCGTAATTATGCACTTGACACAAATCTAAGGGTGTGATACCATCATTGTAGATGGTCAAAAACACCTTTGATTGCAACACTTTCCGGCTTCTTGGCGAGCTGGTCCAGCTCCCTTTTCAGCCGTTTCCCGAAAATCCTCTCGGCGATCTCGGAATCTGGCTTGTCCACGATGTTCCGCGGGAGCCGTCGTTTCCGCTTGGAGTTCTTATTCATGACTGACACAACCGCACTCAATCTCATTCACCTGATGGATCGATTCCAGACCGATGACAAGTGCCGGGACTTGCTGGAAGCCCTGCGCTGGCCGAACGGCAACGTGGTATGCCCGCATTGCGGTTGCGGTGTGCTGTGCGAGATCGCTCCCCGCAACCAGTGGGACTGCCTGGCCTGCCGATACCAGTTCAGCGTCACGTCCGGAACCATCATGCACGATTCGCACCTGCCGCTGCGCAAGTGGCTGATCGCGATCTACCTGATGCTCGAATCCAAGAAGGCGATCTCGGCTCAGCAGATGATGCGGACGCTCGGCATCGGCTCCTACCGCACGGCCTGGTACCTGTGCCACCGCATCCGCGAGGCAATGGGCAATGACCCGTTCGAGGGGCCCACGCTGTTCGGCGTGATCGAGGTGGACGAGACGCTGGTGGGCGGCAAGCGCAAGGACGTGGGCTCCGGCTACCGCAAGAACAAGACCTGGATCGCTGGGGCGCTGCAGCGCGGCGGGCAGGTCCGCCTCCGGCGGATCCCCGCTATCAAGAAGAGGACGCTCCACGACTTCATCGCGCGCAACATCAAGGACGAGGCCGAGGCGATCTACACGGACGAGTTGAAGTCCTACCTGGGCATCGAGGACGACGACACACGCCACGAAACGGTCAATCACTCCGCAGAAGAGTGGGTGGTCGGGGACATCCACATCAACGGCATCGAGGGTGTCTGGTCGCTGTTCAAGCGCTCGATTGTCGGCGCGTTCCACCACAGCAGCAAGAAGCACCTGGACCGCTACCTGGAAGAGATGGAGTGGCGCTTCAACAACCGCGACAACCCCTACATGTTCCGCGAGACCATGAAGCGCATCCTGAATACGCCTCCGCTCACCTACCGGGAGCTGGTAGACGGCAAAAAGGCGGCTTAGTCGTTCTTGAAGACCTGGACGATTGGATCCCTGATGAACGGGACGAATAGAACAATACAGGCCCCGCAAACCCCCGCAAGCAGCGGCACCCATCCCGAAACCCCGTCTGTCATGAGATACTCCGCGAGGCCTGCAATAATTGCCCCGACGATTGCAGCGAGGGCAGCGAGCGTCCCACCACGCTAGCACCCTGCCAGGTTTGCGTGAAGTGCATAATTACGGAGTCATTAGCTGTGTCGGGCTTAATCAGGGAACGGATCGAGGATGGTATTGCCCAATGACGGCCATGCGGTGTTGGGTCGTATCCCCGCCACTGCTCCCCGCTTTCCCCGTCCCTTGTTCCTGATCCGGTCAAGACGTTTGACTGGTACTTGCCGTGACTGTCGGAGTAAGGGAAGTTCTTCTTGACATAGGTAGACATGTATGGAGTGCGACCCGGATGGAACGTGAACCTCTTGCCTTTCGAATAGAACAGCAAGCTATCGTGGATCGGTCCATATTGCTTGGTTAGCTTGTTGTGGGCGCTACTCCTGCGCCATATAATCTCGCTGCGGAAGTTGTCTGGCCCGAACACCGCATCCATGAGTTCCTTGAGGTAGTGGCTGGCCGTTGGATCGCAATGCAGGTAAATACTGCCGGTCGGTTTCAGGACTCTCCGCATTTCCAGCAGCCGCACGGCCATCATCGTGAGGTAGGACTGCATTCCCTTGCTGTGAGCCAAGCCAGCGGCTTCAATGATGGTGGCGAGCGCCGGTTCCTTTTCAGCAATGATGCCTATCCACGCAAGGTCAACGTCGCTGAGCGTCCAAGTATCCTTGAATGCCGCACCAGCAGCCTCGCTCCCCACCGGCGCTGCGTAGTCACGGTTCGAGTTGAACGGCGGGTCCAGATAGATCAGGTCTACCGAATCCGAGTTGATACCACGCAGCATGTCTAGGTTGTCCCCGGTAAACAGCGTGCGGTTCTTGACGTTCAGCGCCATTACGCCACCGCCCTTGCACCGGACTTGAAGCCGGTGTCCTTGATCAGCGTCTTGTACTTGAGCCGCTTGCCGTCCATGCCTGCAACCACGCCTGCCATCTGGTCACCGGTATCGCTCTCGCGCATGTTGTGTCGTCCTGAGAACTCCTTGACGTAGCGATTCAGGTGCTTCGGAGACATCTTGTGATAGGTCCCGTAGTAGCCGCGCTTGAGCATGGACCAGAACGACTCGACCCCGTTGGTGTGCGCCTGTCCGCGAACGTACTCGCTGACAGAGTGCTTGACCGTCTCGTGCTCTCGATCCACGCCCTCATAGGCAGCCGCGTCGTCCGTGTAGACGGTCGCTTGAAGATCCGCGTAGTCCTTCACGAAACCTTGGAGCGTTTCCTTGTCGGTGGACGTGACAACCTTGGCAGCCACTTGATTCGTATCTCGATCCTTCGCGCCCACAACGGCGGTCTTGCCGACAGGCCCGCGCCCTGTCAGTTCCTCACGGATGTGGTTCGGCATGTTCTTCCGCTTGCCGCCGATGTAGGTCTCGTCAATCTCGACAGGACCAGCGAATGGTCCAGCTTCCGCCTCGAACGCCTTGCGGAGACGATGCAGCATGAACCAAGCCGCCTTCTGGCTGATCCCTACCTCACGGTGCAGCTTCATGCTGGAGATTCCTTTGATGTTCGTCGTGAACAGGTAGATGCCAACCGCCCACACACGGTACTTGAGGTTCGAGCCTTCCATGACCGTGCCTGTCTTGATCGAGAACATGGGCTTGCCCTCGCACCTTCGGCACCGGTGCGTCATCGTCTTGTGCTTGATGTTCGACTGGACATCCTTCGTGCCGCAATGCGGGCACTTGGGTCCATCCGGCCAGCGTTGCTTGGCCAGCCATGCTTTCGCTACATCCTCCTCACGGAACATGTCCGCTATCTGTAGCAGTGTCAGTCCTTTACGGTGAGACTTGCCTGGTGCCTTGCGTGCCATGCCAACTCCCTTATGTGACTATAGGATAACATATTCCGGCAGGCGCTGTCAAGGGTAAATGTGACTATTCGTTATAATCCCCTTTTATTAAACCATATTAATTCCATAATGTCAAGCGCACCGAGCGACAATGTATGACTAGGAATTCAGGTCTGCGGAAGCGGAATTGGGCTGCCAGAGGCTCACTCGCGGCCTTCGCAATCGCGCAAAGCCCTTGAAGGCAAGGAAGTTAGGGGCTATACTCCCTGTGGGTCCGCAAATGCCCGTCTAGTTACTGGACGGTGTAAGTTGGGCTTAAGTGATCTCTTCGCGCCCTCTCGTACGCGTAGTTCCCGATCGCACCCTTTGTCGAAGGGCGATGGATGTGTCGCTCGTCAATGTTCTCGCCGCCAACCAGCCCGGCAACATACCTTGATAGGCGTTGTCGGACCAGTCGGCCGACGTCAACTGGAATCCATTCAACGTCAAATCCTTCTCAGAATGGTCTAGGAGCCCTCGTCCTTGACATGGGGAAAGACGGGACCGTTTCCAGGGGCTGAGTGATTGGCAGATTTGGTCCCAATATGGTCCCAAACGCACATGGGATGCCACATAAATTGCTTATAATCAGTCACATGCGTTGATCCACAAAAAGGTCTGCAAAACCTTTATTCGTGGGTTCGATTCCCACCCGCGCCTCCATTCCGTTAACCTCTTGAATAGAATATAAGTCGTAACTGCCCAGGTCCCGTGCTTGGTCGGCATTTGCCAGGATGTTGGCCGCTCGGCCTCGAAAGGATGGTGCAGAACGCCCCGGACAGACGGCTAGCACGGGGTTGGCGACAAGCCCGGTGCTGGGCGGATCTCGCACGCCCGGGTCTTGCGGTGGGGACGGGGACTCCGGACTTCGCCCGTGCCGTGTTCGGGAGCGGTCAGATCGGCAGCTTGGCCAGCAGTTCGTCCGGGGGCGCCAGCAAGGCTTCGATGCGGTTCCAGCCCTGCTTGCCGGCCGTCGACAGGACACTGCGCAGCGTGGCGAAGTCCCGCGCTCCCTGCGCGGACCGGAAGCAGCCCGAGATCTTCATGCGCAGCTTCATCATGCGCAGGTCGCGCTCGGCGAGGTTGTTCGTGAAGGGCACCTTGGGGTCGCGCAGGAAACGCAGCACCGACTCCTTGCGCCCCTGCAGCCGCAGGGCCAGGTTGTGTCCCTGGCGGCGCTTGCTGCGCCCCCGCCGGCCGGGCTGGGGCTGGCGCAGCGGCGGCTGCGCCTCGTGGAAGGCCAGCGCCTCCTCCAGCAACCGGTCGTAGCGCCGCTCGATCCGTTCCCGCAGGGACTGCGGCAGCTCGATCTCCAGGCCCCGCGCGATCCGTATCGCGCGATGGGCCCGCCGCAGCAGGCGCTGCATCCGTCCCGCCCAGTCCTCCCTCTCGATCTCGACCAGCGCTTGCAACTCGCGCAGGTGATGCGCGTTGCACATCGCGTGCACCACGCCCTCCAGCGTGAAGTACGACTGCCAGTGGTCATGCACGAGGCAGCCCGCAAGCCCCTCGAACATCTCGCCCCGCCCGGCACTGGCGCGGTAGAACGTCAGCAGCGGCGTGCTCAGCACGTGCAGCCATTGCGTGCTCCCGCCGACGCGGAAACCGGTCTCGTCGAGATGCTTCACCGCCGCCGCGCTCGCGATCCGTTCCCGCACCTGCCCGGCGAAGCCCCGCCAGCGCTCCGCTGCCTTGCGGCTCATCGCCGCCAGCGTCGCGCGGCACAGCGGAGCGCCGAATAGATCGCCCAGCACTTGCGAGAGACGCTCCTCGGGCAGGAACTGCGCGTTCTGCAGGTAAACCGCCGTGGCGGCGATGCGCGGGCCGTATTGCACCGGCGCGCTCACCCCCTCCGGGAACGCAGCCCGCGTCACGGCTCCGCAGTGCTCGCAGCGGCCGGCATGAGCGCGGTGCTCGGTCACCTCCAAGGGCCGCGGCTCGGGCAGGTCGAAGACCTGCTCTCCCGTGACTCGTCTTCAGCTCGTGCGTCGCGGCCGAGAGGTTGTCGGTCCGATGCTCCCGGGGCACCGACCCCAGCACCCAGAGGCTCTCCTGCAAGCCCTCCTCCACCAGCGCCTCGAAACTCTCCGAGTGCGCGATCCGCACCCATTCCCAGTTCGAATACGCCAGCACGAAGTGATACACCAAGTGCCGGTACGGCCGGCCCCCGACCTGCACGCCCAGCCGCCCCGTGTCCGTGAAATCCGACTGGCACTGCCAGCCCGGCTCCAGCTCCTGCGGGAAAAACACCTCCTTGTCCGGACCCCGCAGGGCCCGCCAGCGCCGAATCTTCCACTGCAGCGTGCGCAGCTGGCCCGGCTGGAACCGCCCCGGATGCTGCTTCTGCAACTGCTCGAAGATTAGCTTCGCCTGCAGCCCGCATCCAGCTCCAGCATCGCCTCGACTTCGAGCCAGACGTCCGCGAACGGATCCTCCCGGGTCCGCCAGTACTGTGGCTTGACCGTCTCGCTCGGGAGCACCCCGCGCTGGCGCCACCGACGGGCCGTCCGCTCGCTCATGCCCGCCTTCGCCGCGGCTGTTGTCAGCGGCTTGTTGCGTCCTAGTTCCTTCATCAATAGCCTCACCTGTTGGTCCGTGATCAATGCCCTCACCCTCCAAGACGAAGGGCGAGTCTAACCACCAACCGCGAGGCTGAAGCGGACTTTCTAGTTGTGTCTAGCCGGTCATTCTAATTGTCGTAGGCCAACCTTCATTAGCTGAAGATGCAGGCTTGGATGTCAACGGGGATTGCCTTGCCGGAGAGCACCGCATGACGAACTGGGCTGCCCCGAAGGCCGGCCTCGCCGCCTTTCCCGACCATTGGCCTTCCTGCAAGGAAGAATCTCGGAAGCGACCTCCCCGAAAGGCCAGGCTGTGCAAGCGCGGGCCGTTTTCGGGGGGTCGCTCCCGTCCCGCCGACAGTACACCCAAATGCTCGCGGCTGCCTCGGTCGGATGCCCAAGTCCTTGCAGGCCCGCCACTTCGGTGCGGCTGGAATGCCTCGGAAGCGGCACGGACCTGCCTCGTCCGGGCCTGCCCCTTGCCTCGCGCAATGGTTTTCCGCGAGGCACGGCGGCTGGGCCACCAGGCGTTGCGCGGGGGGACGGCCGTAGTAATGGCTCGCGCGGCTCTCGACGTCGCCGCCGGTGCGAGCGACTTGTGCATGAAGCCGCACTACGCTTCCTGGCCGGCGAGAAGGATAGTGGCGGTCCAGGATCTGCAGGTCTCGCCAATCGCCTCCTTGTCACTAAGGGGCCGAGGCTAGCGAAGTGTGACGCTCCCACCAAAAAATGCGCGAGCCAATGCTAAGACGGCGGCCGCGTAACTTCACACTAGCATGGTGGATTCAGCTCACATTCGTGGTTCGTGGCTGGCACAGTTGCAACAAAGGGAGAGGGCACAATTCTATGACTGCACGACTCAAACGGTTTCGGGTCACGCAATTTCGATCTATAGAAGATTCCGGTTGGATCGACACCGATGAGGTGACTGCACTAATTGGCACAAATGAGTCAGGGAAGACGAATCTGTTGATGGCACTGTGGAAGCTCAAGCCCGCCAAGGGCGGCTCGATCAACCTAATCAAAGATCTGCCACGAAAGCGTTACCACAGTCTCCGCAATGCTGACCCAATGCCGACGTTCGTATGCGCCGAATTTCGGCTCGACGACCCCACCGTCGAGAGAATCTGTGAAATTGCAAAGTGCAAGCCGGAGGAAGTCCTCACCGTGCGCGTGAGCCGACGCTTCGCCGGTCCCGTCACCATTGGATTCCCAAACCAGCAAACCATCGAAAGTGCGAGTGTAGACTCAATTCGAAAAATTCTCGACGCGCTTTCGAACGAAATCGAGAGCGCCGTCGAACTCCGGGGCGAACGCGGACTTAAACACGACATCGGGGAGGCGACTCAGGCGATACGGGAGCAACTGCTTCCTGCAAGAGGGATCGAGCGTCGCGAGCTAGAGGCGATTCGCAGAAGACTAAGGGCTCCGCTACCGCGGAAACCGATGAAGACGTCATCCTTGGTCGCCGCCCTTCGTAAGTCCATAGCCGCCGTCAGTGACGTCATCAGGAATCTCGATCGAACTCCGCCCTCTGAATACACGGAAGCCCGGCAAATTGCCTGGGAGGCAATTCTGCCGCTTGTTTACTACTCGCAATACGGGAATCTCGATTCCGAGATTTACCTGCCACACGTAATTGACAATCTCGAACGTGACGATCTCGGGGTAAGGGACGAGGCCCGAACTCGTACATTGAAGGTCTTGTTTGAGTTCGTGAAACTGAGTCCGCAGGAAATCCTCGAGCTCGGGCAGGAGGAAGGCACACCAGGTAGCCCCCCCACAGATGAGGAACTCGAAGAGTCGGCGATGCGATCGAAGGAACGAGAAATATTGCTCCAATCAGCATCGACAGACCTTACGGAACGGTTCCGGGAATGGTGGAAGCAAGGCGACTATCTGTTCCGATTTCAGGCTGATGGCAATCACTTTCGCATTTGGGTGTCAGATGACCGCCGGCCCGAGCAAATCGAGCTCGAAGGGCGCAGTTCCGGGCTCCAGTGGTTCTTTAGCTTCTATTTGGTCTTCCTCGTCGAGGAGAAGACGCTCACGAAGATGCGATTTTGCTTCTCGACGAACCCGGACTGTCTCTACACCCAATATCGCAGCGAGACCTGTCAGATTTCTTTCAGGGTCTCGCGACCAAGAACCAGTTGCTCTACACGACTCACTCGCCATTCATGGTCGATCCGGATCGTCTTGATAGAGTCAAGGCGGTATTCACGACGAACAGTGGCGCAACGGCAGTCTCGGATGACCTTCGCGCATCAGCGAAGCAGAAGAAAGGGGACCGTGACAACTCAATTTATCCCGTTCACGCTGCACTAGGCCTATCAGCATCGGATGCCCTCCTGCAAGGTTGCCAAGTCGTAATAGTGGAGGGCCCCTCTGACCAACTGTACTTGAGCGCCATCAAGATGCTCCTAATCGGTTCTGGACAGTTGAAGCCCAGTCGAGAACTTGTGTTCGTGCCAGCCGGCGGAGTCAAAGGCGTTAAAGCGATTGCCGCCATCCTCTCGAGTAAAGAGAATACGCTTCCCCAGGTTCTTCTCGACAGCGACGCAAAAGGAAGAGAGTTCGCCAACCATTTGGCTAGCGGGCTCTACGCCAATGCAAAGGACCGTGTGCTGCGAGTTTCCGACTTCTTTGACGAAATCTCCGATGCTGAAATTGAGGATCTTTGGCCGACGGATCTATGGGCTCAGACTTCCTTACATCGGCCGAGATGGCCAGACAGGGTAGGTCAGCCTAAGTTCCTACGGTTCATAGAGTTTTAGTCGTTTCCGAAGTGCCAATTGGGGTTGCGCCGGACCCGCTGTGACTGTTATAATATGTCCATGGAAAGCCCGAGCGAGGCCCTGCCGCGACCCACCGGACTGCCCGCGGCCCTGTCCCTGCAGCCGCCGGAGGCGACCGCTGTCAACGCGCAGCTGAGCTTCCTGGAGGACAGCGGCCAGGTGTATTGGTTCCTGTACCTGCAAGTGTGCGACTGCTACCTGCAAGGCGATCGCCCGGCGCGCGCGCGCTGCCTGGCGCGCTTCCTGACGTGGGGCGTGGCGACAGCGGCGGAATTGGCGCAGGCGCTCGGGATCAGCGCGCGCACGGTGACGCGCGCGCGGCTGCGGATGCAGCGGGAGGGGGAGTCGAGCTTCGGGCGGCCGCGCCAGCGGCGGCGGCGGCACGGGATCGAGGACCCGGCGGTGCTGGCGCGGGCGGCGGAGCTGCTGCAAGGGGGCGCGAGCCTGCGTGGCGTGGCGCGGGAGTTGGAGCTGTGCTTCGAGACGCTGCGCCAGTACAAGCGCGAGGGCTTGCTGCCGGGAATCGCGGCGCAGCGCGAGAGCGGGCGGGCAGTGGGCGCCGAAGCGGCCGCGGGAGCGGGCCTCTCCGAGCCGGCCGGAAACTTGGCGGCGGACGTTCCCGAGGCTGCTGGCGCGGGTCTGGAATCCGGCGGGGCGCTCGGCGCGAGCGGCGCGGGAATTCCCGCCGAGCCGGCCGCGGGCAGCCCGCCCGGCAGCGTGGACAAGGCCGGCCGCAACCGGCGCGACGCGGCCGCTGCGATGGGCCGGGCGGCGCGGGACGTTGGCGGGCGCGTCGCGGCCAGCCTCGGCCTGCTGGCCGAGCGGCTGCCAAGCTTCGAAGCCACCGCGACCGTTGCCAACGGTGGCGTGCTGACGGCCGTCCCGGCGCTGTTGCAGGCCGGCCTGCTGCGCCATGCCAGCCTGCTGCACATTCCGCCCGGCTTCTACGGCCTGCGCTCCGTGCTGCTGCTGCTGGCCTTCATGTTCCTGGCGCGCGTGCGCAACGCCGAGCGCCTGCGCTACGAGCAGCCCGGCGAATGGGGCGCCCTGCTGGGCCTGGACCGCTGCCCCGAGGCGCGCACCTTGCGGCGCAAGCTGGACCAGTTGGCCGCCGACCCCGAGGCGCTGCACGCCTGGCGCGCGGCCCTGGCCGGGCAGTGGGCCGCGGACGATCCCGCCACCGCCGCCACGCTGTTCGTCGATGGCCATGTCAAGCTCTACAGCGGCAAGGCCAACCTGCCCAAGCACTTCGTCGCGCGCCAGAAACTGCAGCTGCCGGCCGCGGCCGGCTACTGGCTCAACGCGCTCGGCGGCGCGCCCCTGCTGTGCATCCACAAGCAGGTCGATCCGAAAATGGTGGCCGAGATCCGCCACGGCATCGTGCCGCAACTGGAGGCGCTCGGCCTGCTGGCGCCCGCCGCGGGCGCGGCGGCGGAGCCTCACCTGACGCTGGTGTTCGACCGCGAAGGCTGGAGCCCGCAGCTGTTCCGCTGGCTGGCCGCCAAGGGCATCGCCTGCATCACCTGGCGCAAGGGCGCGCAGACGGAGCGCTGGCCCGACAGCGAGTTCCGCCCGGAGCGCGTCACCGTGCGCTCGCCCTTGGGCGCGGCGACGCTCGAGGCGCAGGTCGCCGAGCGCAAGGCGCCCCTGCTGCCGGGCTGCGAGGCGCGCGAGGTGCGCTTCTGGATCGACCGGCGCCTGCAGCCGCCGGGCAAGAGCGGCCAGCCGCGCGAGCCCGTGCCCGCCGCGGGCCGACCCGCCGCCGGCCAACGCCAACCGTCGGTCATCACCACGCACCCGAGCCTGTCGGCGGCGCAGGTCGCCGGGCTCATGCGCTCGCGCTGGGCCCAGGAGAACGTCTTCAAGTACCTCAAGGAGGAGTTCGGCCTGGATGCGCTGCCGCAGCGCGGGCTGCTGCCCGTCGAGCCGCACACGCGGGTGGTCAACCCCGCCTGGCGGCTGATCCGCAAGGCCCTCGACAAGCTCCGCAACAAGGTCGGCAACCTGCGCCGCAAGCTGGCCCGCGAAAAGGCCCGGCCCAGTGCCGGACACGCCGACAAAGTCCGCGCGCTGCACTCCGAGATCGACGCGACCGACCGCTGCATCGAGGGCCTGGAGCATGCGGCCCGGCACGCCGACGAGCACGTGCCGGCGGGCGAGCTGTCCCCGGAGGAGCGCCTCATGGCCCTGCCCGAGCCGCTGCGCAACCTGCTCGACTCCCTGCGCATGATCGCCTACCGGGCCGAAACCGCGATGGCCGTCGCGGTCGCCCCCGAACTCGGCAAGCCCGAAAACGCCCGCGCGCTGCTGCAGGCGCTGTTCCGCAGCGACGCCAACCTGGTCCCCGATATCCGTGCCGGCACGCTCACTGTGCAGCTACTGCATCTGGCGAGCCGCTCCCAGGACGCCGCCCTGGGCCCGCTGCTCCGCGAACTCAATCAAACGCGCACCGCGTTTCCCGGCACCTCGCTGCGACTCGTCTACGAACTCCTGCCCGACGACCATCCTACGAGCGCTGCTCCCCGCCCGCAACTCGCTGTCTAGCCGGAAAACCGCGACACCTCATTCTGGTCAGATGTCAGGAAGTCTGGGGCTTACGAAGTAACGAGATTTCTGCGGGGGCCTGATCCCGAGTTCGACGAACAAGTCGATCCGGATCAACCGGTTTGTGACCAGGTTGAGAGGTACGCGGCCGAACACAACCTTACTCTAGAAAAACCGGGTTGGAAGACGGCGGTTGCGCAACGGATAAAGCGACGTGTACTGGATGAACCAAACAGCTGTGATTTCGATGAGAGCGAAAAGGGTAAAGCTTGGAAGAAGCTATTCGATAGCATCGTCAAAGGTGGTTGAAGGAGGGAGGAGTCTGGATTCGTCCTCGGCGGATACTCTTGAGAGTGAACGCGACGGTTGACAATCGCCAGCCAGTTGTAGGGCCGTGTCGGTCGCCTGCTCCGGCGCTTCGAGGAAGAAGACCTCAGTCTTGCAGTGGGCCGCCGAGATCACCCTCAGGAAGCGCCCAACCTTGGAGGCGATTTCGTCCTGCAGCGGGCCTGGATCATGTCGGACTGATTTTCCATATAATTCCCCTTGCATTGCCTCCGAAGGGGCTGCGGGCAAGGCCGAGAACGCAATGGCAGAGTTCACGCTAGGTTCGGTGCCGCAGAGACTTCTGCGATTTGTGGGCGACTAGACCATGCCAAGCCAATCGTTGAGTGGGGAGAAACGTGGGGAAATCTTCGGTTTGAGTACAAGAACCTATTTAGTTTCATTGTGTTAGATTTCTAATTCGAATCCCTCCAGGCCCGCCATCAAACAAACGTCTCAGGAATCGGCGAGATCTCAGGCTGGTCCGCTCAAGACGGATTGAAGTTGTGCCGGTTCGATATTCCCACCGCTCACGACACACACGATTGGCACGTCTCGTTTCGATGGCTGGACAGCCAGTGCGGCGGCTATCGAGACAGCGCCGCCCGCTTCCACCACCAGCTTTTGCTCCAACGCCATGAGCCGGATCGTGTCCTCCATCTCGGCCTCGGAAACGAGGAGAACATCCTCGACGAGCTGCTGAACGATCGGGAATGTGTTCGACCCGGGTTGCGGAACAGTGAGCGCATCGGCGAGCGAAGGCCCTGGCTCGGTACGAACCGGGCGGCCGTGCTCCAAAGATTGCTTCATTGACGGATTTGCGAGCGCCTGGGCGCCGAAGATGCGGCAGCTAGGCCGGGAGGCCTTGACAGCTAGCGCTGTTCCGGCAATCAGGCCTCCACCGCTGATCGGCACGAATAGCGTAAAGTCTCCCTCGGTCTGATCGAGCAATTCCAGACCCAAGGTGCCATTGCCAGCGATCGCTTCCGGGGAGTTGTAGGGGTGAATGAGCAACCGTCCGCTCTCCCTCCGGATTCGCTCTGTGATCTCGAACCGCGACGCGAAGGTGTCCTTGCACAACACCACGGTTCCACCGAATCTTCGCGTCCGCTCACGCTTGAACGCCGACGCCCCCTTCATCATGACGATGGCGGCGTCCACGCCGAGTCGAGATGCGGCGAAGGCGACCGCCTGTGCAAAATTCCCGGATGAGTTCGTGACGACTCCCGCTGAACGACACTCGCGCAAGTCGGCCAGGATGCTGTTGAAGGCCGGCCGGACCTTGAACGCTCCAACCGGTTGCTGGGATTCCAGCTTGAGAAGGACGGCCTGCCCAAGCTCTCGGCTCAGGTACTCCGATCTGACAAGCGGAGTCGGGTGCAGGTACTGTGTGACTCGGTCCCGGGCGAGCGCAATCTGCTCGCGCCATGCCGCGGGACTCAGCAGCGCCACATCGTCTCGCGGGGGGACGGACGAGGCTCCTATACGATCGCGGGTCCCTGACGAAGATGCGGCGAACCAAGTTCTATCGGACGGCACGGGATGGTACCCCTATTCTCCTGTATCCGACCGGTGCCGCACGACATGGACTCGACACGCCGAGTTCCGAGCAGCGTTCGAGACGAAGAACAGGGCCTCGGGATTCGGGCATGCTACTGAGACGCCGGCCAAGACTCCATCACGCTGGTCTCGGCCCTCCGTCTGTTGGCTCGCTCTTGGTCCGCGTTGCTACAATCTACCCAACTGAAATCGACGAGGCTTAGATATGTATCGTTGTCTCACCTTCATTCGATGCGCGCAGCGCAGAACAGGTTTAAGCCTAGCTTTCTTGGCTGCGTGCGGGTCCGCACTTCATGCCCAGACCAACACCGGGGGCATTCGCGGGTTCGTCTATGACGAAACGCAGGCGGTGATCCCGGCGGTGACCGTCAAAATTGTCGAAGAGAACCGCGGCGTGGAACGAAGTGTAAAGACGTCGGACACCGGCGAGTTCGTCTTCAGCCACATGGACCCCGGAATGTACTCGGTGAGTATTGCGGCTACGAATTTCGCCCCGCTGGCTATCGAAGGACTCGAGGTGCGCGTCGGGGAAACCGCCACGCTTTCGCCTCAGCTCACAGTGGCTGTGACTGAAGACGTCGTGGTGGTTTCGGCGGAATCCGCCCGGTCTGCAATTGAACCTGAACGAGTTCAGCAGGCGGACCATATCGACTCCGTCCGCATCCAAAATCTACCGATCAACCGCAGGGACTATCTGGACCTGGCACTCCTGACGCCCGGCGTCGTGGACACGAACTACGTTGCCAACGCGACCGACCGCCGTATAGTACCCACGCCCACTTCCGGACTGGGCATAGGTGGTACCAATGGACGCGGCAACACTTTCATGATCGATGGCCTGGACAACGTGCTCAACACCGGTAGCGTACGCTCTTCGATCAGCCAGGAGGCCGTTCATGAGTTCCAGGTTAATAGGAACTCTTTCTCGACGGAACAAGGGGGGGCTCCCGGCGGCACGGTCAATATCGTGACGAAGGGCGGCACGAACGAGTTCCACGGATCTCTGTTCGGCGTCTTGCGCAACCGCCGATTCCAGGCCCGGAACTACTTCGATCCGGGCAAAGGAGCATACACCAGGGCACAGAGTGGTGTCTCCGCCGGGGGGCCGATCAAACGGAACAAGACGTTCTTGTTCGGTGCGTATGAACGCTTGGATCGTCATGAGTCTCAAATCGTCCCGCTGCTTTCCGACAGGTCGTTCCTCACCTCTTTGACGGAGTCGCAGCAAGCATTGGCCAACGTGCTGAGCGCGGCTGGTCCACCGCCGTTGCGGCCCCTGGTGGGCCAACTCGCCGCGGCGCTCGTGCCAGCCAACCATCCGGGCGTCGTTTCTCGCTTTGAGAGGAACAGTGGGGTCTTTCCGTTCTCGGAGGAGCGGCAGCAACTGCTCGCTCGCTTCGATCACACTCTACGCGACGGACACAACATTTTCGTCCGAGGGAATGCGGCCTTCAGTTCCGATGAGAACACCAATTTCGGCGCGCTTACGGCGCGTGATCGGGGACACAATTCCGAGGACACAGACTTCTCGGTAGTTTTCGGAGACACTTACGTGATCAGCCCCCAGTGGGTGAGTGAGACGCGATTGGGTTTTGGCTACCACGATCAGGGCAACTATCCGACCGACAGCCACGGTCCGTCGATTGACATCCAAGGATTCGGCAATTTTGGGAGGGACTTGATTCTTCCAGCGCGCGTTCTTGAGCGAGTCTACCAAGTGCGTCAGAATTTCATGCGCATATCCGGCCGCCAGACACTCAAGTTCGGAGCCGACTTCAACCCACTCCGCGATTGGGTGCGGGCCGAGACATTCTTCGGCGGCCGATTCACATTCGGTGAGGCGATACCGCTCGCCGCCGTCATCGACAACGCGGCCGGGCCTGGAACGTCGCGCCTGATCCAAGGCTCGCTCGCGGCAGTCGGGTTGGGGCAACTGGCGGCCGCTGTGAACGCGCCCATTTCGGCTCTGCAGGCATTCGCCTTAGGGCTGCCAACGACCTACCAGCAGGGCTTCGGCGATCCGTATTGGCTCGGCTGGGCCAATCGTTTCAACTTCTTTGTCGAAGATGCGATCCGCGTCACGCCAAAGTTTATTCTCACTCTCGGCCTGCGCCACGAGTTCGAGTTGAAGACAAGGTTCCCGCGTGACTACAACAACATTGGGCCGCGGGGGGGATTCGCGTGGAGTCCAGACACCAAGACCGTCGTTCGCGGAGGCTACGGCATCTTCTATGCCCGAATCGACGGGCAGACTGCGTACGTCAATGACCTTCTCGGCGACAAACAGCAGATCTACCAGGTGTTCATCCCCTTGACTGGGGCGCCTGGCATCCGAAGCGCACTCACCGGCGGGCCCTTGACCTCGGCCGAAATCTACCAAACGGCGCTGCGGCGCGGGATTCTCGGGCAGAGGGGTATCCAACGCGAGGATCTGGCGATCCACGGCATCGATCCTGGCCCGGGGTATCCGTTGCGGGTCGGATTTCGACTTGCTGCTGACACCGTGAACCCCTACTCGCAGCAGGGCAGTTTTGAAATCCAGCGCCAAATCGGAGGCTACGCGTTGTCCGCGGGCTACAACTACAACCGCGGCATCCATCTCATCCGGCCGCTGGATCGCAACATTTTCCAAGCTGGAACTAACGAAGCCGGAAGGCCCATTGTGGGCTTCCGCAATCCGCTCATTCTCCAGGACAACGTCTATGGCAGCTGGGGCCGGTCGTATTATCACGCCATGATCGTTCAGCTCAAGAAACGCTTCTCGCGGGGATTTACGGTCTCCGCACACCACACGTGGAGCAAACACATCGACGAGAACACGGACTACAATTCTTCCTACGAACCGCACTTGCAGTGGGACGCTCGCAACGAACTGTCCCTTTCCCACTTTCACCGCGGCCACCGTTTTGTCGCGCACACCGTGGCGCAGTCGCCCTGGCGGGCCGCCAGGGGACGCGGCTTCGGACACAACCTGCTAGCCGATTTCACGCTTTCCGGGATCGTGGTGGCCCGCTCGGGTGCGCCATTCAACTTGAATGCGGGCATCGACACGATCGGTGATCGTCACACCGATACCCATCGCCCCTGGGGGCTAGGCCGCAATGTGGGGATCGGGCCCAGCTTTTTCGGAGTCGACATGAGGCTGTCTCGGTCCTTCACGGTGAAGGAAGGGGTCAGCTTGCAGGCTGTTGGCGAGATGTTCAACGTTTTGAACAAAACGAATTTCAAAGCGGTGAACGGAGTCGTTGGGAATGCTGCGATCGAAGACCTGCCTGCCAGATTAGTCGGTCGGCGCGGACCGGTCACGGAAGCCTTTTCATTCGCGTCCGCCTTCGACCCACGGCAGTTCCAGTTCACCCTGCGCCTGACGTTCTAGCGCTGGTCGGTTGCAGAATGTCTATTTCGCTGCCCGGTTCGCGTCGCTAGCTAACTGCGCGGACGCGAGCACAGCGTCGGCGGCATTGTATCCGCTGCGAACCGCGCCCTCCATCGTCGCGGGCCAGCCGGTGTGTGTCCAGTCTCCAGCCAGAAACACATTGGGGTAGCGCGTGCGGGGACCCGGACGCAACTGTTCCAGGCCGGGCCGGGCCGAATAAGTGGCGCGAGGCTCTCGGATGACACGGCTGCGTTTCAGTTCACAGCGCCGGGCGGCAGGGAAGAATTCGCGCAACTCCGACAGTGCCGACGAGACGATGTCCGCTGAGGCTCGCGGGGCGAGGCTGCGCGATGCACTTACAACGACTAAGTAGTATCCGCCGCCCTTGTGGAACAACCACTGGATCTCTCGGTCCAGCAAAATGGCGTGCTCGAGACGCGTGATGGGACGATCGAACCAAAGGTGGATGCCGGTAATCGGCGATGGTTCGAAGCTTGCAAGAACACTATCCATACCCAGCCCAGGTACGAGCGCCGCAACCCGATCGAAGGGAACGGCACTCACGTAATAGTCGGCCTCGGGACTTTCTGGATCGATGCGACGCACTCTGGATCCCAGGACCACCCGCACCCCCGGTCCCAGGCGCCCAGCCAGGGTGGCGGAGTACAACTCGTCGAGCGGCACGACCGGAACTCCCATTTCATAGCTGGTCGGGCTTCCAAGCAAGCCTTCCCCGAAGACTTGCAGGGCGGGCAAGGCCGAAGCGCGGTCCGGCTCTTCGTTCAGGGCGCTGACGATGATTGGGCGCCAAAATCTTGCAATGGAGCGCATCGTGGCTCCCTTTTGGCGTAACCATTCTCCGAAAGCCATCGTGTCGAGATCGGCGCGGCGTCGGTCCCTCGAAACGGACCGCAAGCACCTAACAAGCGAGAGCTTGTCGCGCCAGTCCAGCGACCGCATGCTGAGCAGCGAGCGAGCTAAATGCAGCGGTGTAGGGAGCGGGTCGCCTCGGAGAGTGTCGATCGTTCCATCCGGACAGACGAAGTGCAGCGTGTCGTGGAATCGAATCCTGTCCGTGACGCCGCAACGTTGATAGAAGTCGAGAAGCGCCGTGCAGCAGCGCAGCAGGACGTGCTGGCAGTTGTCAATCCGTTCGGAGTCCGGGTCGGCTGGTTCTAGAGGGAAGGAGGCCGCACGCCCCCCGAGGAACGGCCTGGCCTCGTGGAGTTCGACCGTGAAGCCCGCGTCGCCAAGTTTCGCTGCGGCCGCCAACCCTGCCAGACCGCCGCCTACGATCTTCACGCTGGGAATGACGGTACTCCTCCGCGCGCTCGCAAATAGAAGGCGCGCATGACGATCCAGAGTTTGTCCCAAACAGACAGCCGCACACGCCGCTCGAGCACCCTGTAGCCGAGTTTGCGGATGCGCATCAGCAGCTTGTGGTAGATCGAGACCAGCGCCCATAGTGCTGGACGGCTGGCGGGAACCACCATCGAGAGCAGCGCGGCGGATTCCCTGTAGTAGCCATCCGCGCGCATCCACTGGAATTCCATGAAGCGTTGAAATCTCGCGTCGGCTGACGGAATTGTCCTGTCTAGCAATTCGTTCCGCCTCAGGCCAAACCGTCGGAGTTCGCCTTCGGGGAAGTAAACGCGGCCCATCGACGCGTCCGCCGAGACATCCCGCATGATGTTCGTCAGTTGGAAGGCGACGCCACACTTCTCGGCGAGCGGTATGGCAGCTTTGGTATCGTGTCCGAACACATGGATCGTCGACATGCCGACCACCGACGCTGCTTGGTAGCAATAGCGATACAGCTCGTCAAATGTCCCGTAGACGCGTTCGGTCAAGTCCGCATCCATGCCGTCCAGCAGCTCAAAAAAGTAGGCATGCGGAATCGAATAGCGTTCCACCGTGTCACGGAATGCCGGAAGCACCGGATCGTCGCATGATTGCCCGTCTAGCGCCAGCCGCACTTGGCCACGCCATTTGTCAAGTGCCTGGCGTCGGGCTGGGAGCGAAGCGCTATTGTCGTCCGCGATATCGTCCGAGTACCGCATAAAGGCGTAGAGCGCACACATCGCGTCGCGCCTTTCGCGCGATAGCAACATGAACGAGTAGAAGAAGTTTCGGGCTCTAGATCTCGCGACACGGCGGCAGTGTGCGTAGGATTGATCAACCGTGGGCATCGTGTGTCCCGTTCCTGGCTGCCGAGGTTCGGAGCGACCGGCGCCCTGCGACACGCAATAGAAGCATCACACGTTCCACCTTGCGAATCGTCGGCCTATTGGCGATGGTATCCCAGCCTTGCGCTCGAACCTTATCCAGGACCGCCATGCCCGCCCTGGCGAACAGTTCGATCTCGAACCCCAACCGACCCGCAACCCTGTCGGCCAGTGGTAAGCCTGTCAAAAATAGATCAATCGCCCGCCCGGAAAGGTCGCGTAGCGTGCGTCGGCAATTCACCGAGGCCCTGCCAGAGGCTATGTCTGCGGCAAGCATCTCAAGGGAATAACCGTGCCTTTCCATTACTTCGGAGGGGATGTAAACGCGGTCCATCTTCCAGTCCCGCCGAATGTCCTGCCAGTGGTTGGCTAACTGCAATGCCGTGCAGATCCTATCTGAGAGCTCGAAGAGACCTTCATCGCGGCAACCATTGAGCCTGAGCACGAGTCTTCCGACTGGATTCGCCGAATAGCGGCAGTACTCGAGCAGGCCCTCGTACGTTCGGTAGCGCCGGACCGACTGGTCCCTCATAAAGGCTTGGAGCAAGTCCTCAAAGTCAACAGACGGCAATGGATGGCGGGCGATCGTGTCCCGGAGCGCGACGAACACGGGATGGCCGGCCCGCCCGGAGTACATAGCCAGCAGTTCGCTTCGCCACCAATCGAGCAACTCGAGACTCTGCGCGGGATCCCCCGTCTCGTCCCCTAGGTCGTCGGCCCAGCGGCAATAGGCGTAGACGTTACAGTAGTCTTGGCGAAGTCGGCGGGGAACCAGCAAGCTGACAACCGAGAAGTTTTCGTAGTGCGCCTTGGTCAGAGCGCGCGTGTAACGCCTCGAGTCTTCCAAGTTCCACGCGGCGAATTGTCTGCCGTGGTGTCGCAGGAAGTCGACTGGGAACAGCAAGAGGACTCAACCTAGAGACCCGCCGCGACGCCTTCGCTCCGCGAGTCGGCGGCACCCATCAACAGATCGCCTCGCACTTCGATCGCTTCGACGTGGCCGAGCCTCCGGCCGAGACTGATGCGGTGGCCGATTGCCTGTAACGCCTCACGCGCCTCGGAAGAGAAGCCGAACGGTTCCAGGTACAGCACATCCGGCATCCATTGATGGTGGAATCGCGGGAAGTCCACGGCCTGCTGGACATTCATGCCAAAGTCCACCACATCCAGAATGACTTGCGTGACCGAGGTGATGATCGCTGGCCCGCCTTGGGCGCCGACCAGGAATCTGGGCCGCCCATTCTCCAGCACGATCGTCGGAGACATCGCGGATAGCGGTCGTTTGCCTGATTCGATGCTATTGTTCTCGCTCTGCAAAAGCCCATACGCATTCGGACTCCCGGGCTTGGCGGTGAAATCGTCCATCTCGTTGTTCAAGAGCACGCCTGTCGCTCTCGCCGTCACTCCGGATCCGTAGCCGCCGTTGAGAGTGTACGTCACGGCGACTGCGTTGCCTGCAGCGTCGACGACCGCATAGTGAGTCGTCTCGTCGCTCTCGTAGCCGGACGGGTTGCTGCTCCCGACCTCAGCGCTGCGCGTCGCTCGGTTTGGCCGGATGCTCTCTCGCCGAGCGGCGGCGTATTTCTTCGAGAGCATCCCTCGTAACGGGATGTCCACATAGTCCGTGTCGCCGAAGAAGCGCGCCCTGTCGGCAAAGAAGCGCCGCATAGCCTCCGCGATGATATGGACTGTTTGGGCCGAGCCCGCCCCAGTGGAACTTAGGTCGAACTCTTCCAGGATGTTGAGAATCTGGATGACGCCCACCCCTCCCGAACTTGGCGGAGGGGCGCTTAGTATCTCGAACTGGCGATAGGTTCCGGCAACCGGCTGGCGCTCGACGGGGGCGTAGGCCTCCAGGTCTGCAGCGGTGATCAAGCCACCATTTGCCGCCATGTCCTCGGCGATCAGTCGGGCGGTCTTGCCTGTGTAGAACTCGTCCGGGCCGTGGCTGGCCAAGCGCTCCAGAGTCGCGGCCAGATCCTCTTGCTTCAAGGTGTCACCGAAGGTGAAGAATCGGCCCCGGTTGAGGAAAATGCGTTTCGATTCCCGGAAGCGCGCTAGGCGCCGGCTGCTCCTCAAGGACCGGGCCAAGCCGTAGCTCACCGGAAAGCCGTTCCGCGCCAAACGCAAGGCCGGATCGACCAAACTGCTCCATGTCTTCGTCCCGTACCGACTGAGCGCAAGAGCCAATCCCCGGGCCGTGCCCGGCACCCCGGCGGCCCTATATCCGACTCGGCTCTCCTCCGTCGTGTTGCCGGATCGGTCGAGGTACATGTCTCGATGCGCGGCTGCGGGCGCTCGCTCGCGGAAGTCGATAAACGAAGTGCGGCCGTCGGCTAGTCGAAGAAGCATGAACCCACCGCCGCCCAAGTTCCCCGCATTCGGCTCTGTGACGGCGAGCGCCAAGCCCACCGCGACCGCCGCGTCGATTGCGTTCCCGCCGCTGCGCAGAATCTCCACGCCGATGCTTGTGGCGTGGCGATCCGCCGTGACCACCATCGCCTCGCGGGCGTAGACGGGCTCCGGCCTGAACGCCGCAACCTGGGTCGCTAGCAAGAGAGCGAGAAGCAGCGCCGACAGCCCGGGAGACTTCAGCGCGGCGACGGAGGACAAAACACATCGTTCGAACGAGAGCCTGCGAGCCGAACTAGGTGCTCTAGATGCGCTAGTCATGAACAGTCCACAATCCCTCCAGGAACGGCCACTCCGAGTCGACCCATTCGGCGAGTTGCAAGAATCCGGCCGATTCCATCGTCTCCCGCACCTCCTTGGTCTGAAACTTGTAGGAACTCTCGGTCCAGACAGTCTCTCCCTGCCTCAGGTTGCAAGTCCCTCCGGCGCCTGGGATCGGAACCTGCTGGTCGCACCGTGAGACTAAATGCATTTCGATCCTCTGATTTGGCTCATCATAGCGAGCGACGTGGTCAAACGAGGCCAAGTCAAAATCCGATCCCAGTTCTCGGTTCACGCGTCCAAGAACGTTCCGGTTGAACGCAGCGGACACGCCAGTTGGGTCGTTGTAGGCCTTGAGCAGCTTCGCCTTGGACTTCACTAGGTCGAAGCCGAGCAAGACGGAATCGCCCGGCAGCAACTGGGATCGGATCTCCGCGAGGAATTCATCACGCTCGTTCCGGTCGAAGTTTCCGATGCTGCTCCCGAGGAAGAGCAGCAGCAATGGCGCACCGGGCGGCCGAGTCACACGCAATTTACGCACGCCATCGAGGTAGCCACCATGGTGAGCACGAACCGGAACGAGATCGCCTAGAGCACGCCTACAGCGGTCCACGGACTCGGAAGAAATGTCAATTGGCGAGTAGAACCGGATACGGCCTGGCGAGAACGCTGCCAGCACTTGCCGGGTCTTCGAACCGCTTCCGCTACCGAGTTCGGCGACGATGAGGTCGGTGGAAGGGAAGTGCTGCGGGAGACTTAGCGCGCACCCCTGGAGGATGCGCTCGTCCGCCCTCGTTAAGCCATACTCGGGCAAGTGCGTGATCGCCTCAAACAGCGCAGTACCGACCATGTCATATAAGTACTTCGCTGGCAGACTCTTACGGCCAGCGTTGCACAAGCCGACACGCACATCGCGGGCGAATTCCGCCTGGAGCGCATCGCCTGGATCCATGGAGGCGGTTATAGCACGATCCCGGTGAATCGCTCGTCTGGGCTGCCATGAGCATAATGGAGCGAGTGCCTGCCGCTCACGAGTTGCGACGTCGGTTCGCCGACGCGCGGTCGCGCACAGACGAGCTATTCAATCTCGTTCAGACCGACTCGCTGTTCGAACGGCCCGTTCCGGAGCGTCACCGCCTCAATTTCTATATTGGCCACCTCGAGGCCTTCGATTGGAACATGATCTGCGGCTACAGTCTCGGATCGGATGCATTCAATTCCGAATTCAACGAACTGTTCGCCTTCGGTATCGATCCGGACTCGTCCGAGTTGCCATCGGACCGGCCCGGCGACTGGCCGAGCCTGTCCGAGACGCTGAGGTATTGCCGTCAGGTTCAGGAAACGGTCGATGAGGCCCTCGACGACGTGCCGAAGGACATTGCCGAGGTCTGCCTCGAGCATCGGCTGATGCACGCAGAGACTCTCTGCTATTTGCTCCACAACCTCGATCCCGCACACATGAGAGTTCCGCAAGAACCTTTGGCGGAGCCCGGACACAGTGCGGCCGTCCCAGTTCGCCGCGAGTGGATCGACATCCCTGCGGGAAATACGACGCTCGGCCGGGGGCGGCAAACCGGATTCGGTTGGGACAACGAATTCGGCGAATCCCGGGTGCATGTGCCTGGATTTTCGATCACGAAATACAAAGTCACGAACGGGGAGTTCGTAACGTACGTGCACGACGGCGGTTCCGCGCCGTATTACTGGAGAAACGACGGTCGACGCTGGCTCTTGCGGACGATGTTCGGGGAGATCCCATTGCCACTCGAGTGGCCGGTCTACGTTACGCATCGGCAGGCCCGCACATATTCTGCGCAAGCTGGCGCGACGCTGCCGAGCGAAGCGCAATGGGATCGCGCAGCCTACGGGCCCAGCGGCGATACCCACTCGCGGTACCCGTGGGGCAACGGCCCGCCCCAACCACGGCGGGGCAACTTTAATTTCCGACGCTGGGATCCCTGTTCCGTCAGGGCAACACCGGAAGGGGACAGCGCCTACGGAGTCTCGCAGCTTGTGGGCAACGGCTGGGAATGGACCTCAGATCCTTTCAGGCCGTTTCCCGGCTTCGAGGAATTCCCGTTCTATCCCGGCTACTCGGCCAACTTCTTCGACGATCAGCACCATGTGCTGAAGGGCGGCTCGCCACGAACGGCACTCCCGTTGCTTCGGCGGACCTTCCGGAATTGGTTTCGGCAAGAGTACCCCTACGTTTTCTCGACATTTCGACTCGTCTCGGCTTAATGCATCCGACCCAGAGGCGAGATACACGCTGGGGGGAGAGCCGTTGGTGCCAATCTTCCAGGAATTACAAGATAGAGTTCAAGCGTTCCGTCCGGAACGCGCAGCCGCGCTCTTGCCTTGATGACAGGCTTGGCAGTACGCCTCCAGGAACAGCTTTGGGTGCTGGAACGTGTACGAATCAGTCGCATGGACGGGCACGGAAGCCAGCAGGGTCAGCGTCCGGGCGGCTCGGGCACCCAATCGGTGCATGGATCGATTCGAAGTGTACGACCGCCGGGTATTTCCTAAGCTCATGCATATCCGCAGTCCTTGCAATAGCCGTCGGGTTCCGCGATAGCAGCTGGACTGCGCGACCTTCAAGCCGAACGCTGCTTACTCAGACCCTCAGATGGGCGGGCTTTGTCAGGATCACGGTTCGCGCGCAGTGGGGAGGAGTCGAGAAACCACCTCAAGCAACCATCTGGGGCCGACGCAGCCGTATCCCAGGCGGTTGCCCATCAGCCGCGGCGCCTCACTTTCGAGCTGAACCGATAGCGTAGTCTCGGCAAGGGCGAGGGAAAATGGG
Organism: Bryobacterales bacterium; assembly: GCA_965218615.1. Classification (GTDB taxonomy): domain Bacteria; phylum Acidobacteriota; class Terriglobia; order Bryobacterales; family UBA6623; genus VXMF01. Next base: position 930,651 of record CBDCLH010000005.1, on the reverse strand, counting down.
GCTTGGGGCAAGCCGAATGGATCGGTACGCTTGTGCTACATGCCTTGGGATACGTCTAGGTCCTCTCGCGTGAGTCCTGTCGCGTAAGTTGACGGCCCGTTGGGTCTGTCGGATAGTAGAAGAACGATGCGGGTCTTGTCCTCAAGCGCCGTGCCCTTCTACAAGTTCGTCTTGCCTTATCTGTGGTCCGTGTGCTGGTGCGCGCCTGTGCTTATCTTTGACGCTTGGGATCCCTATGGGAGCGAGTTCTTGGGTGTTGGAATGATTGGGTGGGGGGTCCTCGCTGGGTACGCCTCCCGGCTGCGCAAGGTCATCTTGGACGGTGAAACGCTCGTCATCTCCGACTACTCGCGTTCCTCCCGCGAAGTCCGCATACCGCTAACGACCGTATCCGAGATACGTGCTAGCCGGCTGTCAAAAACCAAGGTTGTTGTTCTCTTCTTCGACGAAGACTTCGGATTCGGAAAAAGAGTCCGCTTCCTGCCTAAGGCCCGATTCTTGTGGCCTTGGCAGGAGCATCCTATTGCAGCGGAACTACGGCAATTGACGGGCTAGCCGGGCACGACGTGCACGGCCGTTCTCAAACTCCGTTTGCTGGATCGGAATCGGCGCTTGCGTTGCAGCGAACTGACTCACCTAAGATTCCAGGCCCGACCTGCGATCCAGAACGAGGGGGATCCTGGCTTCAGAACGTCGTGTGAGGCTCGTCCGGCACACGAGGGTAGAGCGAAGACCCCGTGGTCTCGTCGGAAGTCGAGAACCACTAGGGAAGATCAACGTCACAGGCGTCTCACGAGTGAAAAACGGTGTGCTAGCGTTAGAGGGAAAGGGCCAGCAAGAGCCCCGAGCCACGATAGCTCAGTTGGTAGAGCAGCGGTTTCGTAAACCGCAGGTCGTCGGTTCGAGTCCGACTCGTGGCTCCATCCGGACTGTTCCCGACTCCATCGTTCGTGGAAGTTGAGGTGTGCCCATATCAGGCTACCGAACACCGGAGCGAATTGCTTCGCGAGAACGAATCGGTGGAATTGTGTCTGCGAGATCGTATCTCGCGGTTCGGCAACCCGAGACGCACCCCAGGGCTCCAACGCGTGCTGCGGGCTCGGGCTTGGGACTTCGATCGGTTGGGCACAGCGCGGTTTCCGCGCGTGTAATACCCCTACCGTAGTCGAAATCGAGTCTCCATTGTCCGAACATCGATCACTGTTCGTAGGCGGGCCACGAAACCGGCTATTCTCAAAGTACACCGACAAGCGAGTTCAGGATTCCCCGGGTGTTTCACGAGGCGGCCCGGGCCGCGCGCTCGCCAACCTCGGCTTTGTGAGTGTCAAGCCATGAAAATCACGGATGTGGAAGCGATCTATCTTCGAGCCGAGCAAGTGCTGGAACAGTGTGATTCCGGACAGGATGCGCTGATCGTCCGGGTCCACACGGACGCCGGCATTACCGGGCTAGGCGAAGTTGACTCCAATCCGATGGCCGCCAAGGGCACGATCGAAGGGCCCTATTCTCATTCGGCCACCAGCGGCCTTCGCGAATTGATTCTCGGGGAGGACCCCTTCGAAACCGAGAAGATCTGGCACAAGATGTACAGGGGCAATGTCTACGGTGGCAGGGGCGGTGTCGGGCTCCATGCCATGAGCGGCATCGACATCGCCCTTTGGGATATCAAGGGCAAGGCGCTCGGGCTCCCGGTTTGGAAGCTGCTCGGTGGCGGTTTCCATAAGCAGCTGCGCTGCTATGCCAGTTCGCTGTGGGGGTCGACACCAGACGAGACTCGCGATTTGGCGCGGCGATACGCTGACCGAGGGTTTAGCGCCGTCAAGTTTGGCTGGGATCCGATGGGCCAAGACGAGGCAACCGACATCGCTCTCGTCCGGGCAGCCCGGCAAGGATTGGGGCAGGCTCCCGATCTGCTGATCGACGCCGGACTCGTCTGGGACGCGAAGACCGCCATACGTCGCGTCCGAGCATTCGAAGAACATCGCATCTTCTGGCTCGAAGAACCATTGATGCCGGACGACTACGAAGGCTATCGAAGACTCAGCGAGGCGGTCGACACCCGCATCGCCGCGGGGGAGGAGGAGAGCGGCCGAGCCTCGTTCCTCCAACTGATGGATCGCGGCAGGATCGATGTCGTCCAAATCGATCTCACGCGCGTGGGCGGCTTCACAGAGGCGATGAAGGTTGCCTCATTGGCACAGGACCGCGGGCTGCCCGTTGCGAATCACGGGTTTACGACGTACATCAATGTCGCAGCGGCGCTCCATTTCCTGAATTCCGTCCCGAACTCCCTGATCGTCGAATACGTTGCGGAAGAAGAAACGACCCTGCGGGATCACATCACCAGGCAACGCATCACCGCGCGTGACGGCATGCTCGACATTCCGCAGGAGCCCGGACTCGGTGTGGAGCTGGACGAAGACGCGGTGAGCCAATTCCGCGTCGGCTGAGGCCTTGTCCGTAGCGCGCCCGCCCTTGGCCTGTCATCACTATGCTTCGGCCGCGCGCAGGACGCTGGCCTATTCGTCGGCGGCTTCGATGCGGAACGAATACTTCTGAAGCGCCTTGACGTGCTCGTTCTTGGCTTGGCCGCTCAGAGGGTTGCCCTGCAGCGAAACGCTCCAATACCGCGCAAAGCGGCTATCGCCCTCGATGTCCTTCTCGGCCATCTCGACGAGCGTGCCGATCTCGGAGATCTTGTTGCCTCGCAACGACAATCGGCGCAGCGAAGTCAAGCCCGCTAGAGGCTTCAGGTCTTGGACTTGGTTCCCGTCCAGATTGAGCGTGGACAGCCTCGTGAGGGAACCGACGGGCCCCGCATCGCTGACTGAATTGTCCGCCAAGTCGAGTGTCCAGAGCTTGGCGAGCCCCTTCACGGCCGATAGGTCGCCAATCTGGTTGCCGGCCAAATAGGCCGAGTTGAGCGCCTCCAGGCCGGCGAGGGGCGAGATGTCCGCTATCTTGTTCTTCGACAACTCGATGTATTGCAGACGCTTGAGTCCCGCGAGCGGTGCGATGTCTTCGACCTGATTGCCCGTCAAAGTGAGACTTTGTAGAAGGTCCAGATCCGCGATTGGGGAAATGTCGGAGATCTCGTTGTCCGGGAGCTCCAGCAACATGAGGCGCTTGCAGTGCTCCAGCCCGGTCAGATCCCGAATGCCCTTGCTGCGGGCGGTGATCGTTGAGATCGAGGCGACGTCTTCGGCTGTGATGGGTTCGTCTGTATTGCGCTTCTCAAAGACGTAATGGCGGACTGCGGCCTCGAGGTTCTTGTCGGGGAAGATCTGGGCCGCGAGAGGAACTGCGACTAAAGCGCCAAGAAGAATGGCTGAGACTCGATGCATTGGGCTTGCTCCTGGGGATTCTGTAGAACTGCTCATCCGCCCATAATACTATTCCAAGGCGCACGAGAGGCGAGGACGACGAGCGACGACGAGACGACGAACCGCCTTCGAATGGCCATGTGTCCGAGATTCGACGGGCGTTTCTCGTCCGTTGCGAGTCAAGACTGGGACGCGCGAGGCCTGGAGTGCTTGCCCTTGGGCTATTCGCGGGTTTGCGCCAGCCAGCCAGGATTAGAACTACGTGCGCCGTGGAAAGGCGCTTCCATTCAGCGGGTGCGAATCCCGCCCAGCAACTGATGCTCCGGCTGGTAGCAGCCAGGGCGGTTCATGGAGGTAACGAAATGGGCTGAAGCACTCTGGTGTCAAAGGGCCGCCTTGGGCGGCTCAGCGACCATGCGGGCTAGAACGCGAGTGAACGCCGAGCAGGCCTCGAAACAGTTAACGCGGGAGCCGACCCTTTCGTAGTTAGGGGGAAGGCCGGCGGCGGGTCGGGAAGAGAGCGTCACAGGCACCGACCGGCACCCGCCGGGGTACTGGCGCTGGCACGCATGGAAGAGGAAGGAAGCAGCAACACGGGAAGCCCTGGCGGTTGTTGGGGGGCGCAGTATTCCGGCGGGGGTTTCTCGGGTTATTCCGGCGGTAGGAAGGAGCGTTTTCCCGGATTATTCATGATTTGCGGTAGGAGGGAGGCGGTGCGGTTCACAAGGGTTTTGGCAGCAGGGTCGTGGGGGTGCGTTGTGGAGCACCAACCGTAGTCGTTATCCGATGCGGTCCCGGATAGTCGAGGGGGGGGCCGGCGAGGTGGGGTTGGGCCTAGCGGGGAGCGCGGCAGCGCAGCAGGTCGTTCCAATCCTTGGCGCGTTGAGGGCGCAGGCGGCGCATGCCGGGATGCTGGCGGAGCAGGGCGAGGGCGGCCTGGTCGCCGGCAGGATCGGCGTCGTAGCCGCACAGCAAGCGGGCAGCGGGGAAGGAGTCGAGCCAGCGAGGCAGGCGGCGGGCGGTGCCGGCGGTGGAAGCGACGAGCAGGGCGGCGGGCAGGCCGGGGACGGGCAGCAAGACGGCGGAGAGGGCATCCACGGCGCTCTCAGTGAGCAGGACAGCGGCGGGCGGGGCGGAGCCGGTCGTCAGCCAGAAGCCGCCGCGCTCGCGGCGGGAGCCGGGAGCGAGGCCCTTGAAGGTGGAGCCGTCGGGGAGCGGGCAGGTGCCGACCAGTTCGGCGCCGGCGGGGGTGCCGGAGCGGTCGCGGCAGGTGAAGACGGCGTTGCGGCGGCGGTCGGCGTAGAGCGTACCGGTGCGCCGGCAGGTCTCCAGCAGGGCCGGGTCGAGGCCGCGGGCGCGGGCCAGGAAGTCACGCACGGGCGGCCAGTGCGCTGCGACGGGGCCGGGCAGGCGCAGGACGGGCGGGACGCCGGCGGGAGCCGTGGCGGCCGGGGCCGCGGGCGGGGTGCCGGCAAGGAACGCGACGGCCTCGCGAAACCCGCAGCCGCGGGCGTGCATGACCAGGTCGATCGCGCCGCCGCCGCCGTGGCCGCGGGCGTGATCGAAGAACTTGGCCCCGCGGATGCTCAGCAGCGAGCCCTCTCGCCGCCAGCGTTGGCGGTGGCGCGGGTCGCGCGTGTAGCCGAGCCGCTCGGCGAGCGGCTCGAGGGCAGCGTCGCGCACGTGGTCGGCACTCGCGCGCAGACGCTGGCGCCAAGCGGGGTCCGGGCGGGTCACGGGCGCACCTCGTCGCAGGCGCGCTGGAGGTGCTCGGCGCTGACCGTGCGGGCCTTGGCCAGGGCGGCTGCCGCGAGGGAGTAATGGGCCAGAGAGCTGACCTGCCGGGGCAGCCCGTGCGAGGCCTGGAACAGCGCTTGGCAGGCGGCGGGCTCGAACAGCGGCAGTTCGCAGCCGGCCCGGCGCAGGGCGTGCGCCAGATACGGCTCGAGTTCCTCGCGCCGCAGGCCTCGGAGGTGGTAGCGCACCACGACGCGCTGGGCGAGCGCCTCGTGATGGGCCATCGCCATGCGCCGCCGCAACTCGCTCTGGCCGACCAGCAGCAGACACAGGCGGCGCTCGGAGTCGAGGCCGAAATTGGTCAGCAGGCGGAGCTCGTCGAGCACCTCGTGGCGCAGGTGCTGGGCCTCGTCGAGGATCAGCAGCGGGAGCTGGCCGGCCTCGCCGAGGCGCAGGATCTCGCGGCGGAGCGCCTGGCAGGCCGGGGCGCGGCGGCGCGGCATTTCCAGCCCGAGCGCCCAGCCGAGCGCCTGGTAGACGTCGATCACGGTGCCGGTGGTCAGCGGGCAGTAGCAGACGCGGTACAGGCCGGGATGGAGCGCGTCGGTGACGCGGCGGCAGGCGCTGGTCTTGCCGCAGCCAGGCTCGCCGGTGAGCAGGCCGATGCCGCGCAGGTCGAGCAGGTGCCGGAGGCGGGACTCGATTTCGCTGGCGCCGGCGGAGGGGAACAGCTCGGAGCTGTCGGCGGGCGGCTCGAAGGGCAGGCGGGTCAGGCCGAAGTGCTGGCGGTACATCAGGGGTTCTCCTCGCGGTTGAGCTCGCGCAGGGCCAGCGGCTCGGCGGGCGGCGAGCCCTCGGGGGCGGGCAGCTGGTTCCCGGGGGCGTCCGGGCCGGTCGTGGCGGGCGACTCGTCGCTGGCGGGCGGCGGGTGGCGCCGCACGCGGGCGTTGGCGTGCAGGTCGAGCAGGGTGGCCCGCCCGGCCTCGCGGTTCTCGTGCAGCACGAGCAGCGGCCGCTCGGGCGGCGCGGCCGGGTCCTGCAGCAGGACGACCTTGTGCCCGGCCAGTTCGGCGTCGGTCTCGTACAGCCGGCCCCCGACGCTGACCGTGCGGGCGCGGCTGACGCGCCGCTGGAGGCGGTAGCAGAAGATCCGCTGCAGGTCGACGTCGGGTCCGGGATAGCGCACCTCGTGGCCGACCCGCGCCCAGCGGTCCAGCGGCGTGTCGCCGTCGAGGCCGTGGTGCGGCGTGTGGTGGTAGTCGCCTTCGATCCAGGCCCACAGCCGGCGGTTCAGGGCGGTCAGGCCGGCGCGTTCCTGCGGGCCGAGCAAGGGCAGGAATTCGGCTCGTACCCGGCGGAACCAGCGTTCGATTTTCCCCTTCCCTTCCGGCTTGTACGGGCGGGCGTGGATCAAGCTCGTGCCCAGCTGGGCGCAGACCACCTCCAGGTGCTTGCTGCGGTAATTCGCCCCGTTGTCGCAGTACAAGCGCAGCGGGGTGCCGCGCTTGAGGAGCGCCTGCCGGAACACCGCCAGGAAGCTCTCGACGCTCTCGGAGTAGGCGAAGGCCGCGTGCGGCACGACCCGGGTGGCGTCGTCCAGCAGGGCCAGCAGATAGACCTTGGCCTGGCGGCGCCCGGGCCCGCCCGCGGCGATCTTCGGACCGTGCATGACGTCGCTTTGCCACATCTCATTGGCGAGAGACCAGGAGAAGCGCCGCCGGTCGCGGGCATCCGGCTCCGCCGCGGGCCGCCCCATCAGCCCGGCCTGCCGGAGCAGCCGGTTGACGGTCGAGTGCGCCAGCCGCACCCCGTCCGGGACCCGCCCGGAGTCGTGCGCCTGGCGGATGACGGTCTTCACCGTCAGGCGCGGCTCGCGCTCCTTGATCCCGGTCAGCAGTTCCACCACCTCCGCCGGCAGGCTGCGGGACTGGTGGCGGTCGATCCGCCCCTTGGGATGCAGGGCCTCGAAGCCGCCTCTCCGGTAGCGGCGCAGCCACTCGCGCAGTGTGCCGAGCGCGACGCTGCGCCGGCGGCTGCCGGGAATCTCGTGCTCGCTGGCGGCGATTGCCCGCAGCCCCGCCGCCAGCTCGCCCGAGCCGGCCGGCAGGTGCACCAGGGGCCCGATCAGGCGGAACCGGAACAGCGCCACCTCGCGTCGCAGGTCGTGGTCTTCGGCGGGCATCGGGGCGGGTTCTCTGCAGGCGGCTGGAGGGCCGTTTGCCCCGACTCTAGGCCGCCTCGCCGGGCGGGGACAGTCCCGTGAAGTGTTTTTTTGCCGGCCAACCGGCTTTTCTCTCGCCCGGACCCACCCCGCCCGCAGACCGGAAACCCACCGGGGGCGGCAGCTCCGCTAGGTGCGCCGCCGCCACCTCCCGCAGCGCCCGCAGCACCGTCTCGCTGTCCAGCTGCTGCCCGAATCCCGCCAGCGTCGGCGCCACTCCCGTGAAGCGCTCCGGGTGCAGCCCCTTGACCGTCACCAGCAGCACGACCACCCACTGCACCCGCCGCCCCAGCCAGCGCTGCGCGCTCGCCAGGCTGCCCTGCCCGGGCGGGCGCGCCTGCTCCACCGCGGCGGCCCGGCTGGCGGCCCCCTCCGCCACTCGCACCGCCGCCTCCACCTCCTCCAACGAGCCCGTCACGCGCGCCGCCAGGCAGTCCGGCAAAGCGCTTACCGTACGCCCCTCCCGCCGGCAACGGAACCGCCGGATCCGCGTTCCCGGGGGCTTCACCCGCGCATAGAACCCGTGCGGCGCCAGCTCGTGCGGACGCCGCCGGCACCAGGGACACTCCGGCGCGGTTGCGAGATTCCAGGCCCGCTGGCTAACATACTCCTCGTCGGTCAGGCTTGTGGGAAACCGAACTTGCAGGGCAGGACCGACCACGGCCCGGCGGGGCTGACGCGCGGGCCACCTATTGATACCCCGCGAGAGAGCCGCGGCGCCACGCGGTTCCCTCGCGGGGCCTACCCGGCAAGCGGCCTACCGCAAACTCCGGCTCAGCCGGAGTGCCCAATTCCCGGATTGTCTTGATTTCCAACCCTTCCGGCGTCAACGTAGTTCGAGAAAAAACCCCGCCCTACCGCCGGAATAATTTGGCTCCCTACAGCGGTGATGCAGCACGCAGCAACCGGAGCCCCGCGAGGGGCAGGCCGGGCCGGGCAGGGTGGCGGATAGGCCCGTACTACCGCAGAGGCGGGGTAATGCCCGCGGAGGGAAGGGGCCTTGAGTGCAGAGAGGAACGGAAAGGAGGCAAGGCATGGCCACTGACGAACGTCTAACAGGGCCAGATAAGGTTCGGAAACTCCAGACCGTGCTACATGCGAAAGCGAAGGAAGAACCGGGGCGACGGTTCCAGGCGCTGAGCGACAAGAGGTGGCGGGAGGATATCCTGCGGGAGGCTTTGGCGCAGGTCCGCCGGAACGGCGGAAGTGCTGGAGTGGACCGGGAGAGCTTCGCCGACAGCGAGGAGCGAGGGGCGGAAGCGTGGCTCGGGGAACTGGCAAGGGAGCTGCAGGACGGCACCTACGCACCGCAAGCGGTGCGACAGGTGCGGATCCCGAAGAAGCAGCCCGGCAAGTTCCGGCCCTTGGGCATAGCGTGCATCCGGGAGCGGGTAGCGCAGACGGCAGCCCTGCTGGTGCTGGCACCGAGCATCGAAGCGGACCTGCAACCGGAGCAGCACGCCTACCGGCCGGGACGCAGCGCGAACGACGCGGTGAGCCGCGTCCACAGCCTGCCAGGAAGTGGTTGACGGCGATCTGTCGAAGTACTGCGGAGAGATCCCGCACGCCGAACTGCTCCGGAGCGTGGCCCGACGCGTGAGCGACGGGCGCCTGCTGGGGTGGGTCAAGGCAGGGCTGGAGAGGGCCGTGGAGGAGGAGGACGGCAAGGGCGGCAAACACCGCACGAACCGGGCGAGGCAGGCACGGAAAGGGACTCTGCAAGGGGCTCCGCTCTCGCCCCTGCTCAGCAACCTCTACAGGCGGCGCTTCATCCTGGGCTGGAAGAGGCTGGGACACGCCGAGCGCTTCCGAGCGGAGAGCGTGAACTAGGCGGATGACTTCTGCGTGCTCGGCAGGGCTCCGGCAGCAGCAAGGCTCGAGGAAGTCCAGCGGCTGATGCGGAAGCTGAAACTGCCGGTCAACGAACGGAAGACCCGCTGCCTGCGGTGCCCGGAGGAGCCGTTCGAGTTCCTCGGATACCGCCTAGGACGCAACTACAGGCTCAGCGGGAAAGGACCGTATAGCGGGACCCGTCCGAGCCAGGCCAGCGTCCAGAGCATCGGCCGCAAGAGCAGCGAGTGGACAGCGCCGAGGAGCGGGCAACGGACCCGGGAGGCAATGGTAGAACGCCTGAACCGGTGCCTAACCGGATGGGCGAACTACTTCCATCTGGGCCAGGTGAGTCCGGCGTACAACGCGATTGACCGCCACGCGGTCCGGCGGCTGCGCCAGTGGCTCTGTCGGAAACACAAGGTGAAGTCCGGGCAATACGTGCTGTTCCCGGACGCCCGGCTGTACGGTGAGTGCGGCCTCGTGCGCCTGACGCAGACGACCAAGAGCCTTCCGTGGGCCAAGGCATGATCTGCACTGCAAGCCGGATGCGGGAAAGCCGCACGTCCGGTTTGACGAGCGGGGAGCGGAAACGTGGCTAGGCGAGAGGGCCAGGGAGGCACCTACACATGGCGAAAGCCGTAGGACTACCCCAAACGGCTACTGCCTCTTTGCTAAGGTGCGCGCGTCGCTCCCCGACTCTACTGCCAGAGCCGTTGGACCCGTTCTGGGCGGCGGTCTGCCAAGTCTCGGCTTGCCGCGAAATCGACCGACAGGTCGTAGAGCTCCAGGGGGCCGTCCGGATCTGGCCGTACAGGCTTCCAGCGACCTTGGCGCATGCCACTCACGCCGTAGTAACGGAAGTAAAGTTTGCGATGGCGCGAGGATGCGTCAGACCGCATCACAGGCAGCGGATTGCGCCCGTCAATGATGCGGTGTTGTGGTAGCGGGACGTCCGCGGCCACCAGAAATAGAACAAACAGGTCCAAGTTCTCCAGAGGTTCTCGGATGACCGCGTCTTCTGGGAGGCGACCTGGCCAGCGCACGATGCAGGGTGTCCGGATCCCCCTTCGTAGACGCTCGTAAGGCCGTCTCGGAACGTCCCGTTGGACGAGACTTCGAAGACATTGGGATGTGCTTCCACGCGTGCGTTCGCACGGAGCGCATGGGATAGAGATTGAAGTCCCGGTCGCCGCCGTGCGTGGTGTGGATGGCATCTCGGTGGGTGTCCGTGTCGCCTCGCAGCACCGTTCGGCTACCGGGCGCGATTATTCCGGACCACACGGCGATCATCGGAGTGCGTACGTCGGCGTCGTAGAGATTCCATTCCCCGAAGCGTATTTGAAGCCCGTGGTCGCTCGTGTGGAGGCAGAAGAATTAGTCACTGAACCTAGCTCGGGCCGCGTCGCATACCCCTCCCGGTTCCTCGTCCATGTTCTCGACCGCTGCGTCGGACTTCGCGCGGGCGCTCGCGTCTTGGGCGTATCGAAGAATTTCGAGTGACAACGACGGCATCGGGCGGGTAAGCCTGCTGATCCCTGGGATAAGGGGCGCGCGGCCAGTTCGAACCCACGAAGATGCAAAGGGGCCGGTCATTGTCTTGCTCTTCCGGGAATCTCAGCGCTGCGGGAATGGATGCATGATCGTGAAAGCCGTCATGCTCGAAGTGTTCGAAGCCATAGTCCGACGTGTGTCTGTAGTACGAGACCTTACCGTACGCGATGACCTCGTAGCCGATTTCGTGCCAGTCGGAGGGCAGCTTGCGCAGCTCGGCGCGAGCCTTGGAATAGCTCGCCTCGCACCGTTCCTGGAGGGATACGGGCCGGTGGGTGACGATACGCGGATCGCTGCGCACGTAGGCGAATTGACGAGAGCCTGCGTGAGCGGGAAATCCTCGGCCTCCGATCGGGCCCTGTCCCGAGTGCGCGTGCCCTGCCAGCCAGAACGGAGGCTGTCGATCACTCCCTGGTCGTCCGGGAGGAAGACCACCAAGTGAGAAGGTTTGGCGGCCAAGAGTGCGACGGCGAGCGCTAGGTGGAGGACGGCGGCCGCCACGAGTCGGGCGTTGAAGGCGCATCGCATCGTCCGAGTTCCACTGTGCTTCAAAGCCGCTGTTGTCGCTATTCGGCGGTGCGCTGAGGGGCCACCGTCCGGTTCGATGGGCAAGCGATCATTGCGGCGCAGAGCTGGCCTTGCGGAAGAAGTCCGTAAACACGGCGTCCCGGAGGATTCTGATCGCGACGCGGATGCGATGGCGATAGGGACTGTGGAGCCATGCTAGGTCATCGCTCAACAACGGACTCGGTACCAGCGTGGATTGCACCCACTGCGCGTTGGCGAGCCAGGCGACAGGCGCCATGTCCCAGATTGCCAGTGTTCGGGAAGCCCCTTCGGAAACCTGCTCCCCGGAACCAAGTTCCTCGACGCGCCCGAGAAGGTAGTTTCCAATGGCCGAACGGCCGCGCAGCCTCCGTTCGAGCTCTTCGCGGTTCGTCCTGAGGTTCTCGGCTAGGCCGGGGGCAGGCAGGTGCATAAGGCGGGCTCCCGCATCGAACAATACCCGCACGGCCGCAGGATCCTGCTTCAGGTTGAACTCCACGGCTGATGGGTAATGATGCGGCGTGCCTCCGAGCCAGACGATTGTCGTCCGGCCAGCCAGCTTCGGCTCCAGAAGCAGCGCCGACGCAACGTTTGTCGGCGCCCCGATGGCCACGATGTATCGGATGTCCGACTTGTCGCTCATCACTCGCTCGACGATGTCTTCGGCAGCCGGGCTCTTGACGGGCTGACCCGATCCGCCCATCCACCTAGCTGCCCCCTTGACTACCGGCAAGCGGCGTCCAATACGGAGGGCGTCGAGAACGCGGCCGATCTCTTCGTAGCTCCGTTCCATGCCCTCCTCGGGAGCGCTGACCCTTTTGTTGACGAAAGGAGCGGCGTAGACGGCCTCAATCTGGATCGCCTCAGTTGAGAGTGCAGCGTAAGCGAGCGCGAATTGGTCGTCGAAATAGTTGGCCGCGTCGGTGTCGAGCAGGATCCTCGCCTTCGCCTCTCGCGGCGGAAACCCGGGATCTTGTCCTAACGACCGGGCTGCAGAGCCCCAAATCAGCGCGCCGGTTGCCGAGGAGGGGAGCAGGGCCGATACGAGATCCCTGCGCGATAAAGGGTGACCGTCACCTCGCGTGTCCCACCGGTGCTGACGGGTGTAGGACGACATGGCCCAACGAGAGTACCACCGGCGCTGCTCAGCGCACCCGCACGCTTGTTGCAAGGACATGGAACGCTTCCCCTGGATCTACGATGGAATGTGGACGCCGCACTGGGGCCGCATGGCAGGGATGAGGGTTCACCCGAAATTTCCGATGCGATTCGATGTCTGGATCGCGAATCGTGGGATTGGGGCTTGATGCGGTTACGGTCCGCGGCCGAAGCGGACGCTGGTGGAACTCACAAGCAGCGCGAGCAGAGTTCCTTTGCGGGCGCCCTATTGGGGGCGCGCTGGCTTGGTGTATGATCGCAATCGGCCAGAACACGGTCGGCACGGGTACGATCCGGGGCAGCATAGCCCGCAGCGACCGTACGCCAGCGAGTGCATTCCGAATCTGCGTCGCCGGCACTGGGCAGTGCGTGCTCAGTGACCGGTCTGGACGGTTCCCGGCTCTGGACGCCCGTCCCGGGATCCGACGGCTCGAGGTTAGCGCGGAGTCCGGAGAATCCTTGCTCACTGGCGAGGTGGAGGTCCGTGCCGGGCTAACGAGCGAAGTCCATCTGGAGTTGCCTGAGATTGCAGCGGTCCGGAGTTCGGTCACCGTCAGGGCTTCCGAGTTGCTAACGCCCGATGAGGTCATGACGTCGGGAGTTAGGATCCAAAGTCTCGAGATCGCCAAGAGCGAGGGCGTTCTTCAAGACGTGTCGCGCTATATTGCGACACTGCCTGGTGTCGTGACTGGCTCGGCGGATTTCCGGAACGACATCATCGTCCGCGACGGGAGCCTTTTGGAGAATCTCTTCGTCGTCGACAACATCGAGATCCCGAACATCAACAGCTTCGCCAACCTCGCGTCGGCCGGCGGCACGATTAGCCTACTCGATGTGCAACTGATCGAGGACGTCACATTCCTAACTGGCGCTTATCCCGCCCCGTATGTCAACCGCCTATCGAGCGTGATGCAAGTGGCGCAGCGCGAGGGCGGTTCGAGACCTCGGCGCTCGGGATCGCATCTGGGCAACCAGCATTACAGGTATCGACAACATCCGCCTGGGCTTGTCCGAGGACTCCAAACCTCAAGACGCGATAAACGCCTTCGACATCCGCTACAGCGGCCGCCGGAACGCCACGGGAATCAACTGGCAACGCATCTTCGGCGGCCGCGGTGTCGGACTGCTCGGTGTCACGCACTCGACCACGCGCGTCAACTCCGCGGTCAAGGACCTGGTGCGAGGTGGTCCGTTCGATCCTGAAGTGGAAATCGATCAAGTCATCTCCGCGGGGGCGGTCACTTTTCGCCAGGATTCGACCGAAGCGGAGACCACTCTCAAGTACGACCTCGCACTACATTCGGGGCGCTTTGGCGAGTATCGGCTTGGCGGTGCGCAGAAGTGCTTCGTCAACGACTATGTAACCCTTTCCCCGCTCGGATACGACGGTCCGTTCACGGTCATTCCGGATGTCAACCCGATCGATCTCCGAGAGCGTGTCAATGCATACCAAAGCAGTGTGTACCTTCAGAGCGCGCACGAGTTCGCGCGCAGGGTTCGCTTCACGTTCGGCGGCAGGCTCGACCGCTTCTCCCACTTCGGCGTTTCGCGGTCCCGGTTTAGCCAGCGGGCGGGGGTGACGGTCGCCCTCGCGTGAGATCTCTCCTGGAGTGCGAGCTGGGGGATCTACCACCCGCTGCCCGTCTACCTATTCCTGGCGGCATTCCCGGAGAGCCGGTTTCTGCTCCCAGCTCGTTCCGACCATTGGGTCAGTGGATTGACGTGGACGCCGACACGCAATTCACGTGTCACGCTGGAGGGTTACTCCAAGCGCTACAAGGACTATGCAGTGGCGACGCAGTTTCCCGCACTCTCCTGCGCCAACGTCGGAGACACGTTCGATGTGCGCGACATCCTGTACCCCATGACGAGCGCCGGGCGTGGCACGGCCCGGGGAATCGAGTTATTCGCCGAGAAGACGTTTGACGGTAATTGGTTCGGTCAGTTCAACCTCACGTATTCGCGTGCGCGCCACGCCGGGCTTGATCGCGAGCTTAGCCCGGGCGCATTCGATCGCCCTTTCGTTTTCAATCTCGTCGGGGGCCGCCGTATTGCGACGAATTGGGAACTGGCAGGGCCTATCCTGCCTGGCCGGTCGGCCTTTCACGCCCTTCCAGGGGAGTCTATCGGAGGTCCAGCGGCGGGGCATTTTCGGCCTCGGGCGGGTGAATGCGCTGCGGTACGCCCCGTACTTCACTCTCGACTCGCGGCTGGATCGGACGTTCCGGATCGGCGAACAAGTCGTAGTGTTTTACGGTGGCCTCCAGAACGTGACTGGGCACAGGCACCCGACGGGGGTGTTTTGGAATCGAATCACCAACCGCTCTGGATTCGGATATGGCTTGCGCAGATTCCCTATGTTCGGTTTGGAATGGTCATTTTGAGCCGAGAACGGACGATACCGAAGGGCCGTGATGCCGTGGCAAGCCCTCAGCGCTCGATCCAGCGGTAAGCGGCCTTGCCATTGAGGCGGAAGTACTTCTCCTGGGCAGGGCGCCCTTTGTCGGAAAAGTAGTCTCGAACGACACCAAGCACTTGGTCGTACTTGCCAAGCGGGTCGCTATTCGGCCAGTCGCTGCCGAAGAGCACGCGGTCCTCGCCGAACGTAGCCGCGATCTCGTCGATCGTCGATCGGTAGTCTTCGAGGTTGTAAGAAACGGCGCCATTCCTGTTGCGCAAGACGGCTGAGATCTTGACGTAAGTCTGGGGACGCACGGAGAACTCCCGCAGAACGCTCTCGTATCGGCTCCGCTGGGACGCCCGCACCCCGATCTTCGGCAAGTGGTCCACGACCATGCGCAGCGACGGCACTCGATCCGAGAGGCGCAGCATGGATTCGAGGAGGTCGAGATTCGGGTTGGCCGTGTCGAGCGAGAGGCCTGCGTTCGCCAAGAGTCCCACGTCCTTCACGAATTGCGCGTTGCTGAGCTGCTCCCCGAGGTCACGGCCCCAGAGATTCCCGTAGCGGATCCCACGAAACAATGGGTTCTTCGCGAAGCGATCCAGATGCCTGCCAAATCCCGGTTTGCCGGCGTCCAGGAAGCCCACGAGACCCACGACGGATGGGGCGCTAGCCGCGATGTCAAGCACCCACTGGTTGTCCTCGATACGAGGGCTGCACTCGACGACCACGGCGCCAACGACACCGTGGCGACTTGCGACGCGGAGGAAGCGGTCCGGGTATGTGGGCTTGGATCGAATTGGATCGTCGGCAGGAGGCCACGGGATACCGCCGGGCCGGCTTGGGTCAAAAAGATGAATGTGGGTGTCGATCGCGGGGAAGGGCATGGGCGCGGCAGACGCGACGGCAGCGGAGAGCAAGAACGTTCGACGTGTCACAGAACAAGTATAGGGACGGCTAGCCGCTCGAGGGGCCATGCTTGCCGTGCGCCCTGCAGGGCTGATTAGATGGAACTGGTGGCGGGAACCAAGCGTGCTGCTCTGCTCCGTGCGCTGCCGAGCGTCGATGAGATGCTGCACGGCAGTGCAGCGTCCGCGTGGCTGTCTCAATTGCCTAGACACCGTGTCACCGAATTGATTCGCGTGGCGGTCGCAGAGGTCCGCGCGCATCTTCTTGCGGGCGGGAAACTGCGGGAGGAGACTCCCAGCCAGGCTGTCGAAGCTCTCGTCGAACGCACGCTCGATGGGCTTCAGCGGAGCACCCTACGGCCAGTGATCAACGCGTCCGGTGTGATCCTGCATACGAATCTCGGGCGCGCCCCCCTGAGTGCGTCCGCAGTCGAGGCGATTCGTGCGACTGCTGGACGCTATACCAACCTCGAGTACGACATCAAGCAAGGTCGGCGAGGCAGTCGCGACGGACATGGCGCTGATCTCCTCGCCAGCCTGCTCGGCGTACGGACCCTCGTCGTCAACAACAACGCAGCGGCGATCTTCCTGGTACTTCACGAACTGGCTCGTGACGGACAGGTCGTCATTTCGCGCGGCGAACTGGTCGAGATCGGAGACGGCTTCCGCATCCCGGACATCCTCGCTGCATCGCAGGCTTCGATCGTTGAGGTCGGCGCCACGAACCGGACGCATCTCGACGATTACCGGCGAGCGATCGGTCCGGATACGAAGGCTTTGCTGCGGATTCACCCGAGCAACTTTCGGCAGGTGGGCTTCACGGGCCGCCCCTCGCTCGCCGAGCTTGTGGGGCTTGCGCGCTCCGTTTCAATTCCCTTGGTCGAGGACCTCGGCAGCGGCTGCATTGCGGACCTCAGCGGCTTGGGTATTGAGGACGAGCCTCCTGTACGAACGAGCCTGCAGGCGGGCGTCGACATTGTGACGTTCTCCGGGGACAAGCTGCTCGGTGGGCCCCAGGCGGGAATCATCGCCGGGGTTCCCGAATGGATCGATCGGATCCGGCGCAATCCGCTCTTTCGGGCTCTGCGGGTGGACAAGCTGACGCTCGCTGCCCTGACCGCGACCTTGCGCGACTATCTTGCCGGCAGGGAAAATGCGATACCGGTCTTGCGCCTCATGCGGATCACGGAGAGTGAGCTTGCCGTCAGGGCGCAGCGTTTCGTCGAACGTCTGGGATCGGCGAGTGCTGCAGTCGTAGCGGGAGAGTCTCTGCTGGGTGGCGGATCGACGCCGATGCAGAGCTTGCCGACCCGCTTGGTGACGATCTCGGCAACCCGCGGAACGACCATTCAACAAATCGAGCGCAAGCTTCGCTCGAACGACCCGAGTGTGATCGCTCGCATCGAAAAGGATACGTTGCTGCTGGACCTGCGTACGGTGTTCGAGACCGAAGAAGAAGCACTGCTCGTCGCGGTACGGAACGCAACCAATTTGGAATCAGTAGAATAGGGATGTGAAGTTCAAGGTCTCAATAAAGGGATTCACGGATATCCTGGACATTACGCGGGAGGTCTGCAGGTCCGCGGCCGATTCCGGCGTCCGGGATGGCGTCGTGCACGTGTTCGTCGAGGGCTCGACGGCCGCGCTTTCCACGATTGAGTTCGAGCCGGGTGCGATCCGGGACTTGCGGGAAGCGCTAGAGCGCATCGCGCCGATGGACGCGCGCTATTTTCACAACGAGGCCTGGGGCGACGGCAATGGGTACGCCCACCTGCGAGCCGCCCTAATGAAGCCGTCGCTTTCCATGCCGATGGCCGGCGGTGCGATCCAGCTCGGGACATGGCAACAGGTGGTTTTGCTGGACTTTGACAACCGCCCCCGCACCCGCACTGTCCATGTTCAGGTGAGCGTCTGTGCCTAGGAACGCCAAGATGGGTGGTAGTGGCCCGACTTCGGCCGGTCCGGTTTCGGAACGCGCGCGAGTTGCCCCTAGGAGTCTGGGGTGCGTCGTCGGCCTCGTACTGACAAGTATGCTGTGGGTTGGCCCGGCAGGCGCGGAACAGGCCGTCACCTGGATCGACTCGTACCAGGAAGCGATCGAGGAGGCGCGCTGGACACAGAAGCCGATCTTTTTGGAGTTTCGGTGCGCACCTTGAAGAGCCGGTCGAGTATTTGACGCACAGGTTGTGCTGACCGAAGAAGATACGAAACGTGGGCAACTGCTCCAGCAGTAAGCGTTCGAGCGGGGCGTGAGATCGTGGTGCGCCAAGCTAACTGGCTGCGTACAGGAGGTGAGAGTCCTCTGTGGTGAAGGAAATAACCAATCCACACCTCTCCCCGAGCCGTGCGGTCGCTCCCGCGAGGGAACGGGCGAAGCGTCGGCAGGGGCGCATGTGGGCAGCGCTATTGAGCAACGAAATTCATGTTGTTCGGAGTGCCGAGGTCGTCACGATGGCCGAAGGCAAGACTGCTCGGACCGCTATGGTGAGGTCCGGGAGGGCTCCGCGGTGTCGAAGAACGCAGGCACGCATGTACGTACAAAGCTGGGACTTGGGAGGCCTCCCCGCCACCACGATGCGATGCAACGTGGTCGCCAAAGTGAAGGCAGATGCTAAGCGGAGGATGGACGGCGGGGAGGAATCGAACTTAGGCATAGTACCGACGAAGCCGGCGAACAAGACGTGGGATGCCACGAGGCGGAGCGGGTGGAGGGAAGGCCTGGGCGCAACGGGAGCGTGTGGCAGACGAAACGCGGGCCGGACACAGAGCCGGGAGATGCGCTGGCAATGGCACTGAAATAGGCTAGCCGGAATCTAGATTTCTCAGCAAACCTCCAATGCGTTGATTCGAATGCACTTGCAGATTTTTTTCGAACGGCCGCAAAAACCACTTGACATGCGAGCCTGGATTTGCGATGGTAGCCAAGAACAGGTTCCTTGGTGGCTGTCATGGATCCCCGCATCGAGAAGCTCAAGTCCACTTCCTTCTTCGGCAGACGCTTCACGCGCCGGCAGATCGCCGATATCCAGCAGACGGTGGCCAGGTTCCCGGCCCTGAGCCGCAAGGAACTGGCGGAGACGATCTGCGAGCACCTCAACTGGCGCACCGCCGCTGGCGGCAACCGGGTCGCGGCCGCCCTGGGCCTGCTGGAACAGCTCGAGCAGGGCGGCATCCTGACGCTGCCGCCCAAGCACACGCAGAACATGCGCCCGGGACCGCGCCCGCCGGTGGCCGCGACCCCGCGCACCGATCCCCAGCCGCTGATCGCGACCAGCCTGCGGGACCTGCAGCCGCTGCGCCTGCAGCGGGTCGAGCAGCAGGAGGACACCCAACTCTGGAACGAATTCATCGAGCGGCACCACTATCTCGGCTACCGCCAGCCGCTGGGCCCGCACCTGCGCTACTTCCTGCTCGACCGGCACGGGCGCCGGCTGGGCTGTGTGCTGTTCAGCCAGGCGACCCACTCGCTGGCTTGCCGCGATGAGTGGGTCGGCTGGCCTGCCGGGCAGTACAAGAAGCACCTCGACCTCGTGGTCGGCCAGCCTCGCTTCTTGCTGTTTCCTTGGGTGCAGGTTCCGAACCTGGCGAGTCACGCGCTGGGGCTGGCAGCCCGGCAGCTGCCGGCGGACTGGCAGCGGCGCTATGGCACGCGGCCGGTCCTGCTCGAAACCTTCTGCGAAACCCCGCGCTTCCAGGGCACCTGCTACCGCGCCGCCAACTGGATCCATCTCGGCCGGACCCAGGGCCGCGCCGACGCCGGGCGCAGCCCCAAGGATGTGTATGTCTACCCGCTGACGAAGCCGTTCCGCTCGATCCTGCTGCACGGGCCGCGCCCGCAGGCCCGGCGACGGCCGCCGCCGGCGGCGCAGCCGCAGGCCCCCGACGCGGACTTCGTCGCCCTCTGGCAGGGCCTGCTCGGCGCGCTCAGCGCCATCGCCGCCGCTCACGACCAACTCTGGCAAGTGCGCAGCCGCGTCCTCAACACGCTGCTGGTGATGCTGTTCGTGTTCCGCCTCGTGTGCGCTCCGCGCCGCCAGGGCTACACCACGACGCTGTCCCAGCTGTGGGCCCAGTGCCGCGCCCTGGACGTGCCCCTGCCGCAACCGCAGCCGGTCTCCGACGCGGCCATGTGCAAGGCCCGGCCGCGGATTGACGCCCAGGTCTTCCGGCAGTTCCACGCCGCGATCCTGCGCCGCGCCGACCAGCCCGGACCGCTCTGGCTGGGCCACCGCGTCTTCGCCGTCGACGGCTCCAAGCTCAACCTGCCGCGCCCGCTGGCCGCAGCCGGCTACGACCCGCCCGGCCCGCACGCCCACTACCCGCAGGGCCTGCTCAGCTGCCTGCTGCGCCTGCAGTCCCGGCTCCCGGTCGACTTCGACCTCTTCGCCCACCGCAACGAGCGCGCCGCCGCACGCGCCCATCTGCGGGCACTGGCCGCCCCCGACCTCCTCGTCTACGACCGCGGCTACTACTCGTTCGAACTGCTCTGGAGCCACCGGCGGCGCCGACTGCAGGCCGTCTTCCGCCTCCCCCGCAACATCTGCCCCGCCATCGATGCCTTCATCGACGGCGACGGCACCGACACGCTCGTCACCATCCTGCCCGGTCCCGCTACCCTGCGGACCCTGTCCCGCAAGTATCCCGGCACGCACTGGCAGCCCCTCCCGCTGCGCCTCGTCAAGTACACGCACGCCACGACCAAGTACGTGCTGGGCACCACCTTGCTCGACAGCCGCCGCTACAGCGTCGCCGACCTGTCCGACCTGTACCATGCGCGGTGGGGCATTGAAGAGATGTACAAAATCAGTAAATCGTTCCTGGAGGTCCAGCAGTTTCACGGCCAGAGCGAGCGCCTGGTGAAGCAAGAGTTGTTCGCCCATTTCAACTTGATTGCGATGATGCGGCTGTTCACCAACCGGGATGCGGACCTGTGCCAAGCAGCCCGGCAGCCGGACGGCAAGGCGCCGCCGCAGGCGAACTTCAAGCACAGCCTGGCCGCCCTGTCCCAGCATCTCGAGGGTCTGCTGCTGCGCCACTCCGCGTATGTCGGCGAGACCCTCGAACGCATCTGCGCGTGGGTCGGGACGGGTCGGCGCAAGCCGCGTCCCAACCGCTCGTACCAGCGGCGCTCGCTGCAGCCGGCCCCGCAATGGTCCCGGCGCAAGGCGGCGACAACCTAGCTGCTTCGATGCCAACCCCGATGCCCATGACCTGAGTGCCCGGAACCTGCAAAATGGACTGCCCTCAGGCCCCTCGCCCTTAAGTTAATGCCGAAAACCTTAAGTTAGTGCCATTGGATGCGCTGGGGGCGGATGCCCTGCAGCGGGCCGCCCGTGGAAATGAGACTGCGCACCACTGCAGCCCCGTACGGGGTGATGTCAATACCGGAGCGAGGAGCCGGATGCGTCAGCGCGCATGTCCGGATCTGAGGGGGGGCCGTTGGGTAACCGGCGGCCTACCCCGACCTCGAATCGGTGGTTTGAGAGGTTGGGCGAAAAAAGTTGCCTGAAACACTGGACACACCTAATGTAGTTATGCCAGCCTAGCGAATGTGCTGGCAGTGGAGCAGCGCGGGTCGCGGGTGGAAGCGGCGGGAGCGCCTGGCGGGTGGGGCGTCAGCAAGGCCTGCAGAGACTGCGCGGGCTGGCGGGAGCGACTGGCGGAGGCGCAGCGGAGCTTGAGCGGGGCGTTGGCGGACGCCAAGGTCTGGCGGTATTGGCACGGGAAGGCGAAGGAGAGGGCCGCCTGGTGGCAGGCGCAGTACGAGGGGAAGTGCGCCGAGCCGACAGCGCGGAAGCTGGCGGAAGCGGGAGGTCGGCAAGCAGCGGCGGCGGATCGCGGATCTGGAGCGGCGGGTGGAGGTGCTGGAGCAGGAGAAAGCGGGTGTGGAGCAGCGCAACCGGGACTTGCTGAAGAAGCCGTTCGGAACACGGAGTGAGACGCGGGGGAGGTGCAACGGGCGGGGCGCGGAGAGCGGGCCAGGCGGCGGAAGCGGGGGCGAGGGAGAGGCGAGGCGGAAGCGCGGGGGCCAGCCGGGGAGCGTCGCGCACGGGCGGCTGGAGCAATCGGGCCTGGCGGTCCGCGAGGAGGTCTGGGAGCCGGAGGCGGTGTTGGCGCTCGGATTATTCCGGCCGGATACCCCGGTTTTTTCTCGAATTGCGCTGACGCCGGAATGATTGGAAATCAGGATAATTCGAGAACCGTCTTAGCACGGCGATGCGCCTAAGTCCCGTGCCTACAGTGCTCTCAGACCAGCGTCTCCTACGTTTCCTTCCGGCGGGAGCGTAAGAAAGTGGGAATACCTCCCTCCGTGCCGCCGAAATAATTTGAGATTCTCACGTCAACAGACACCGAGCGACAACAGGCGGCCAGCTGCCGCTGTCCGGAGTGCGGACGGGAGTACGCGCGGAACGGCGAGGAGGTCAGCGAGCGGATCGAGATCGAGGTGAGCGGCTACGTGCGGCGGATCCGTCGGCCGCGCCGGAAGGCAGTCTGCGCTTGCGCGGCGAGGCGGGGGGCGCCGGCGCCGCCAGCGATCGCGCCGCTGGAGCCGACGCTGTTCCGGGGCTCGCCGTACGGGGTGAGCGTGTGGACGGTGTTCCTGCTGCAGGTGTACTGGCAGCGGCATCCGGCGCGGGCGTTCGAGCGCGAGTGGAGCGAGTTCGGGGTGCGCCTTGCGGTGGGCACGCTGCTGGGCCACGCAACGGCCTTGCGGACCTGGTTCGAACCGCTGGAGCGGGCGATCGCGGAACGGCAGGCGCAAGCGCCGCTGGTGCACGGGGACGAGACGTCGTGAGTGATTCATGTACGCGGGGAGGAGGGTAAAAACCCGCGCTGCTGGCTGTGGGCGTGCCTGAGCGCGGATGCGGTGCGCCTGCGGATCGAGCCGTCGCGCAGCGCGCTGGCGGCGGCCAGCGTGTTCGGCGGGATCGGCCATACGGGGCGGGCGGTGCTGGTGTGCGACCGGTACCCGGCGTATACCAAGCTGGCACGCACGCAGCGGGGGCAGTTCCAGCTGGCTTGGTGCTGGGCGCACATGCGGCGCGACTTTTGGGCGGTGGCGCGGGCGCGGCCGGACTTGCAGGGCTGGACGGACGGCGTGCTGGACGAGATTGGGAGTTTGTACCGTCTGAATCAGGAGCGGCTGGCGGCGTGGGACAGGCAACGGCCGCTGGCGGACCAGAGCGCGGCCTTCCAAGCGGCGCACAAGCGTCTGGAGGGGGCGCTGGCGGCGCTGTTCGAGCGGGCGCGCCGGGAATTGCAGGCGCTGAGTGCGGCGGGAGAGGAGGAGGGCCCGGCGCAGCGGCGGAAGCCGGACCCGCGGCAGGGGCCGCTGCAATCGCTGCTGAAGCATCGGGCGGGCCTGGAGGTCTTCGTTGGCAAGCCGTTGGTTCCGCTGGACAACAACCCGGTGGAGCGCGCCTTGCGCAGGCCGGTGGTGGGGCGCAAGCTGTCCTACGGCTCGCACAGCGAGGGCGGCGCGGCCCTGCAGGGCCTCCTGCTGTCGGTGTTCGGCACGCTGTCCATGGCCGGCGTCGATCTGCAGCGGTGGCTGCGGGCGTACTTGCGCGAGTGCGCGGCGATCGGCCCGACGGCGGCGCCGCTCGACCCGCGTTCCTGGCTGCCGTGGGGCCTGCCGGCCGAGCGGGCGCGGGCCCTGCGAGCGGCTCCCGACGGGGGACCCGCCCCGTGAGCGGCCCCCGGGCCGGTCGCTACTGCGGCCGCGACTTTTCGGAAAGCGAGCTGGCGCTCATCCGCACTCTGCTCGCGCAACGCCAGCCGCGCCTGCACCGCGCCGCGCTGTCCCGCGCGCTGTGCGCGGCGCTGGACTGGCGCAAGCCCGACGGCGGTCTCAAGCAGATGAGCGCCCGCGTGGCCCTGTTGCGCATGCAGCGCGACGGCCTGCTCACCCTGCCGCCCCCGCGGCGAGCGCTGGCGCCCCCGCGTCCGATCGCGCCCTCCCCCGCCACCGATCCGCCCGGCCTGCGACCCCTGCCCGGCTCGCTCGCCGATGTCCGCCCGCTGCGCTTCGATCCCCTGCGCCCCCAGGCCCCCCGCAGCCGCACCTGGAACGAGTTCGTCGACCGCTACCACTATCTCGGCCACAAGAACCTGCCCGGCACCCAGTTGCGCTACTTCGTCCAGGCCCGCGACGGCCTCCTGCTGGCCCTGCTCGGCTTCGCCGCCGCCGCCTGGAAAACCGCTCCCCGCGACCGCTTCGTCGGCTGGAACCCGGCCACCCGCGAACGCAATCTGGCACGCGTCGTCAACCACGCCCGCTTCCTCATCCTGCCGGAGATTGCTGCATAATCCACACCTCGCTATGTCATTGAAAAGAAAGGACCTGCTGATTTGGATCCGCTGTCAGCGGACGCTTGCCCGCCAGCGCCTCGCGCACCTGCCGCGTTTTCAGGGCCTGATTGGCAATTAGCCACGGCGCACCCTTGCAGGCCTGCCGCGCCGGCAGGATTCCGCTGCGGATCAGCCGCCGCACGTGCCAAGGGTCCACCTCCAGCCGCTCCGCCGCTTCCAACAGTACCAGTTCGCCCCGCTCCTCGCGCTCCCCCTTGCGGTACACCGCGATGCCGTGGCTGGACCGCAAGGAACACACGCGCTGCTTGGTCCAGCTGTTCCCCTTGCCGGTCCGTTGGCCCAAGCGGTTCAGCAGTCCCGCGATCTGCGCATCGCACAAGCTCCGGGCCAGCTCCCGCACCAGATCCACGGTCGCCGTAGCGGTGCTCCAGCGATGCTCCCCGGTCCGGCTGCGCCCCACTTCCAGCTCGGTGTGGTCCCCGCCCTTCCAGTGCAACTGCAATCGGATCCGGTCGCCCTCAACCGTCGCAATGATCTCCACCAGTGCGGCGCGTAGGATCGCCTTGCGCAGTTCCGGCGTCGCCCGCTCGTGCAGCCAAGCCCGCTCCAGGTCCTCGCCCAGGGCGAGATACGCCTCCCGCTCCGCAGGCGTCACCGCCGTCCGCTGCCGCTCCGCCTCCAGCACCTCCAGCCGTTCCTCGCAGGCCCGCACCTCGACCAGGCACCGCTCCCACTGGCCCGCCAGATTGTGCAACACGTTGCGGTTGCCCGGCTCGACCGCCTCGAACTGCGCCTGCGCCCGCTCCGCCCGGTAGCGCGCTTCGGCCAAGGCCGACCGCGCCAGCCGCTCCTCGGCCGCTCCCTCTTCGCTGCGCCCCTCCCAAGCCTGCAGCGCCGCTTCCACACCCAGCGGCTGCAGCGCCACCCGCACCGCGCCGAAACTCTGACAGGCATCCCCGTTGCCGCTGGTGTCGCCCCGGCAGTGATAGCCAACTGTCTTCCCATTGTCCCGCACCTGCATCCGCCGGGTGCAGCACCCGCACCGCAGCAGCCCCGCCAGCAGTGCCCGGCCCGGCCTCACCGCGCCCCGCACCTTGCTGTTGTTGGCCGCGATCAACTCCTGGTTCCTCTCGTACTCCGCCCACGTAATATACCCCTCGTGCCGGTCCCGCAGCAGCACGGTCCAGTCCTGCGGATCGGACTTCCGGATCCCGCTCCGCACGCGCTTGCGGCCGTTTTCGATCACCGTCTCCTGGCGCCGCCTCCCGAAGGCGTAGGCCCCCGCGTAGATCGGGTTGGAGAGCATCGAGTAGAGGCTGGAGTCGGTCGGCACTTTCCAGACAATCCCTGCCCCAAGGCGCCGCACCGGAATCTCGACCTGCTCCCTGCGGCACCACTGGTAGACTTGCCGGACGCTGCGCAACTCGGCAAATTTGCCGAACACCAGGCGGACCGCGTCCTGCTGGCGCTGGTCCGGGCTCATCTCGATCTGCCAGCGGTCCGCCTTCTCGTAGCCGGCCGGCAGGCTCGTGAACAGCTCGCCGCGCTCCGCCATCGCCAGGCGGCTCTCCAGCGAGCGCTGCCGGAAGATCGCCAGCTCCGCCTCGCTGAAGCTGCCCTTCATCCCCAGGAACAGCCGGTCGTCGGCCGCGCCGGGATCGTACAGCCGCTGGCGGTCCCCGACCAGGCAGCCCACGATGGCGCAGAAGTCCAGCAGGGTGTGCCAGTCGCGGCCGTTGCGGGCCAGGCGCGAGGCCTCGAGGGAGAGCACCAGCCCGACCTCGCCCCGGCAGACCGCCGTGAGCAGGCGGTCGAAGCCGGTCCGCTCCACGCCGTCGCCCGAGGTGCCCTGATCCTCGTCGATCACTGCCACCTCGCCGAAGCCCAGCTCCCGCGCATGGCCGGCCAGCGCGTACTGCAGCTTCTGGCGCTCGACATGGTTGCGGACCTGGAAGTCGGATGACTGGCGTACGTAGACGAACGCCTTGCGCCGCAGGTGGTCCGCCGTGAGCAGTCCTCGATCAGGCGCCGTCATGCGGGCCTCCCTCGCGCGGGGTTGCGGCGGGCTGGCGCAGCACCGCCGCGAGCAGTGCGGCCAAGGCCGGCAGCACGGCTTGCCGCAGCTCCGGCGCCAGCCGGACCCGGGGCAGGGGGTCGAACAGGCACGCCTGCCGACCTTGGCGCTGGTTGTGTTTCATAGGGTTCTCCTTGCCCCGCGGACGGCGGCTCGCGCAGGAACGTCGACACCAGGTCGCGCAGGTCCGCCAGCGCTGCCAGGGAGAGGCGCGGCCTGCCCATGCCCCACAAGTAGGGCTTGACTTTTGGGCCTGCTCTGTGTCATCCCTGGGGCATGCACGAGCAGAGTCAGATTGCCTCGACCCTCTCCAGCGCCGACGGCATGACGCGGCTGAAGGACCTGCTGGCTGAACCCGGCGGCGCCAGCCGCACCGAGCTGGGCCGGCGCGTCTGCCAGCGGTTTGGATTCCTGGACGCGCTCGGCCGCCCCCAGCTGGCCGGCTGCATGAAGGCGCTGCGCGCGCTCCAGGCGCGCGGCCGCCTCCAGCTGCCCGCCCCCCGGCACGGCGGCCGGCTCTGCCGGCCCCGCCGGCTCGGCCGCCCCGTGCCCCTGCCGACCGCTGTGCCCGCGCGCGTCGACCAGGTGCAGGGACTGGCGCTGGTCGAGGTCACCGGCGACCACCAGCGGCGCACTTGGAACGAGTTGATGCAACACGAGCATCCGCGCCGCGCCGCGCGTCACGTGGGCGCCCAGCTGCGCTACCTGCTGGTCTCCGACCACGGCGTCCTGGGCGCGCTCGGCTTCGCCGCCTCGGCCCTCGCCCTCGCCGCCCGCGACGCCTTCATCGGCTGGGACGCCGACCTGCGCTCCCGCCAGCTGCACCGCGTGATCGCTCTGAGCCGCTTCCTGATCCGTCCCTCCGTGCGCTGCCAGAACCTGGCCTCCAAGGCCCTCGGGCTGTGCCTGCGCCGCCTGCCGCACGACTTCCAGCGCCGCTACGGCTATCTCCCTCTGCTCGCCGAGACGTTTGTCGAGAAAGACCGCCACAAGGGCACCTCGCTGGCGGCCGCCAACTGGGTCTGCGTGGGCCAGACCGCCGGGCGGGGCCGCTGCGCGCCCCGCGGCCTCAGCGTGCCCGTGAAGTCGGTCTACCTGTACCCGCTGGCCCGCGACTGGCGCGAGCAGCTGGGCGTGCCGGCGCCGCAGCCGCCGCAGGCGCTGGGCCTCGGCGAGGGCCTGGCCCGGGACGCCTGGGCGCGGCACGAGTTCGGCGGCGCGCCGCTGGGCGATGTACGCTTGAGCAAGCGCCTGGTGCAGAGCGCCCAGATGCAGTCGGAGCAGCCCATGGCGTCGTTCCCGGAAGCGGTCCAGAGGGATCGGGCGGCGGTCAAGGGCTACTACCGGATGATCGACCAGCCGGCCGACTCGGAGCTGACGCCGGAGAACATCCTGGCACCGCACCGGGAGCGCACGCTGCGGCGCATGCAGGGCCAGCGGACGGTGCTGTGCCTGCAGGACGGCACGGACCTGAACTTCGCCAGCCACGGGGGCTGCGCGGGGCTGGGCAGGATCAGCAAGAACAAGGGCTCGAACGGCACGCTGGGGCTGCACATGCACTCCCTGCTGGCGGTCAGCGAGGAGGGCCTGCCGCTGGGGGTGCCGCACATCCAGTACGAGGCGCCGGACGGGCAGGCGGAGCAGGGCAAGCCGCTGGAGGAGCGCAAGACGTTCCGCTGGATCCGGGGGCTGCGCGCGTGCGCGGCGCTGGGGCAGGAGCTGGACGGCGTCCGGCTGGTGTCGGTGCTGGACCGGGAGGCGGACGTGTTCGCGCTGTTCGCCGAGCAGCGCCGCCTGGGGGCGGTCGACCTAGTGGTGCGGGCCAAGCATAACCGCTCCCAGGGCAAGGACGTGCCGAAGCTGTTCGACGCCGTGCGGGCGGAGGCCGCGCAGGCCCACCTGGAGATCCATGTGGAGCGCCTGTCGGCGCGTACGGCCGCGCGCGGGCAGAAGCAGCGCGACGCGCGCGCGGAGCGGGTCGCGCAGGTGGGGCTGCGCTGGAAGGCGGTGGAGCTGCCGTCGACGGAGACGGGCGAGGCAGCGGCGAGGCTGCACCTGGTACACGTGCGGGAGGAGAGCGAGCCGGAGGGGGCGGAGCGGCTGGAATGGTTCCTGCTGACGACGGTGGAGGTGGAGTCGCGGCAGGACGCCGAGCGGGTGCTGGAGTGGTACCGGCTGAGGTGGCGCATCGAGGACTGGCACCGGGTGCTGAAGTCGGGCTGCAAGGTGCAGGAGCTGGCGCATCGCAGGGGCGAGCGGATCGAGCGGGCGGTGACGATCAACGCGGTGATCGCCTGGCGACTGACGCTGATGACGCTGCTGGGGCGGGAGACGCCGGAACTGCCGGCCGAGGTGCTGTTCTCCGCCATGGAGATCGCCGTCCTGGAGGATTTCGCGCAGGATCGCAAGCTGGTGTCGCCCGACACTCTCGGGCGGGCGGTGCTCACGGCGGCGTTCATGGGCGGGTACCTCGACTTCAAGCGCAAGACGTACTCAGCACCAGGCCACCAAGTCCTCTGGAAGGGTTACATGCGGTTGACCGCCGGTGCGCAAGTCTTCGAGCGAGCAATGCGCCTGAACCAAGCCAGCAAAGTCTACCGCCACATGAGTGACGAAACCAGTTGTGGGTAAACGGCAGGGCGCGGCACTTCCCGCACGACCCACTGCGACGCTTCCGGAGCCGTCATCCACTGGGGAATGTGATAGCGCCTTCCGTGCGCATCGGCAACGATCAGAATCGGGTTGCCTCGCCAGGACCGGTGTTGCACTCGAGTCACCCGCTGGCCAGCCAGCGGATGGAAGCGGTAGTGAACCGTGACCTTGTTCCCCGCAATGTGGGGGTTGTGTGGCCGTCTTGCCCTGGATCCGCCTCCCTCACCTCGCCTCCCACCTGCTCGCCCGCAGCGAGCGGCAACTGCCCGCCGACTGGCACACTCGCTACGGCCTCCGGCCCGTCCTGCTGGAGACTTAGGCATTAGACTGCTACTCCATACCCCCGGTTGGTGAGATCTTGCACAAGTGCTTGAAAGTGCAGATCTTAGCTCGGATCAACGAAGGGCCCTCCAGCCGTTTTACAGCGTGCAAGGGGCCCGCGGCGGCGCTGGAGTCCCGTTTCCGGTGCCCTGCGCGCCGCGGAACCCGCCTCAGCCGCGCAGGAATCGGTGCGCCGAGGCGTTCAGGCCGTGCCGGCTTCCCGCTCGCGGCGCTGTAGCCACACGAGCCGACGGCGCAGCCTCTCGACCTCGCACTCCGCTCGTCCCGCCTCGTCCCGTAGCGCGTCCAGACGGGCCTGCTCAGCCGCCAGCGCCCGCTGCACCGAGGCGGCTTCCCAGTGCGTGTACGCCACCTCTTGCCCGCCATCCGGCATCCGGGCCCGTGTATTGCGCCGACGCTTGCCGCACCGTGCGCAGCGCCGCGGCGGCGGCCCCCTCCGCGGCCGCCGCAGGGCCGTTCCGCAGTCCGCGCAAACCAGGCTGTCCATGCCGCCATCCTAGCAAAACCATGACTTGAGTGAGTCATTGATTTCCGGGTCGCCCCCAGCGCAGCGGGGCCAAAACAAACCGTGTCGACTGGCTCCTGCGTCATCCTTCCTGCCCTTCTGCCAGGCTGGCGAACAAGGGCAGCGCGGCGGCCTCCTCCTCCAGCCGCACATACAGCCCGCGCTGGCTGCCACGGGTGAGATGGCAGGATGCCAGCTGGCCGGCCTTGATCCGGTTCCAGAGGGTCTGGCGGGTCACGCCCAGACGCCGCATCGCGGTCGCCACCGGCACGAACCCGGACGGCACCTCGGGGCGGAAGCGGGCTCGCAACTCGTCCGTCATCCGCACTCGCAACGGGGCTCCTTCGACCCCGGGGTCGCTGACCGGCACGAGGCCGGCGTGGATCCAGCGGTACAGCGTGGCCTCGTCGACTGCGAGTTCCTTCGCGGCGTCCCCGACACGGAGCGGAGTGCAGGCCGCATCGCCGGCAGCCTGCGGCGGCACGTGGGCGGGAATGCCGTGGGAGCGGCGCAGGCCGCACACCAAATCTGCGGTGAACCGCAGGCCGCGGGCGGTGCGCCGTCCCTGCTGATTGAGGATGCGCGCGACCGTCCGGTCCGGGTAGTGGACCGACAGGTTGCCGAGCAGCTCGAGCGTGCTCGCGTCGGTACGCTTCGGCTGCGGGACATTCACGATCCTCGGGAACTCCAGATCGTCGACGAGCCCGCCCCGCCAATGCACGCTGACGGCGATGAGGCCGGCCTGCTTGCGGCTCTCGATCGTCACCTGCTCGAGCAGGCAGCCGAGCAGGCGCTTGCGATCGGCGTGGGCGGTGCTCGGCGCCTCCCACACCCGGGCCAGACGGGCTCCGAGTTCGGCGAAAAACGCCGGCGACGGGGGCTCCTGCTGCTCGGCGCGGGCCACGGCGAGGGCCTGTTCGGCTTCCTGCAGCGCCACCTCCGCCTGCTCCCATTCCCGCTCCAGCGTCGCCGCCACCAGCCGGTGGTCGGGATCGACCTGCCGGTAGCGCCGCTGCGCCAGCCGGGCCTCGTAGCGGCACTGCTCCAGCGCCTGTTCCCAGCGGCGCAACACGGTAGCGGCCCGCTCTCCCGCCTCGGCCGCTGCCTGCATCGCCGCCTCGGCTCCCGCCGGACTCGCCAGCTCCAGGAACCGGCGCACCACCTCCCGCTCGATGCGCTTGCCCCCCACCGAGAAGCAACCGCTCCCCCGGGGGGCGGCCGGGTCCGCTGCTTCGCACCCATAGCTCCAGCCCTTCGCGTTGTAGCGCACCCGCAGCCCGTATCCGCAACGCCCGCACACCACCAGGCCCTGCAGCAGGGCCGGCCCTTCCCGTGCCGGCCCCCGCGCCCCCTCCGGGTGCGAATGGTTTCGCGCCAGCTGCTCCTGCACCTCCCGCCACGCCTCCCAGCTGACGTACCCCTCATGGTGCCCCGGCTGGAGGAGCTCCCACTGCTCCTCGACCGGGCGCAGCGGCGTGCTGCGCTCCCGGCCGCGCAGGAAACGATAGGCGTAGGCCCCTCCCATGGCCGGGTTCTTGAGGATCCGCAGCGTCCGGTGCTAGGAAGCGGGCTGCCACCGGATCACACCCTCGCAGTGCTCCCGCACCGGCAGCTCGATCCCCCGCTCTCGCAACAGAGCCGCCGCTTGGCGCGCCGTCCCGGCCTCCCGGAACGTCCCGAACACCGCCTCGATCGCGCCTTGCACGCGTTGATCCGGATCCTTGCGAACGGTCTCTCCGCTGCGTACGAAGCCGGCCGCGACGCGCCAGTACAGCGCCCCGCGCAGCGCCTTGTTGCGCCGCCCGCCCTCCATCCGCGCCCGCAGCACCGACAGCTCCGCCGCCGACAGCGTCCCCTTGCTGCCCAGCACCAGCTCGTCATCGTCGCGGCTCGGCAAGTACCCCTGGCTGTCCTCGATGACCGCCACCTCGTGCACCCGGCACAGGTCCAGCAACTGGAACCACTCGACCGTGTTCCGCGCCAGCCGCGACACCTCGATCCCGAACAGGGCTCCGACCTGGTCCAGGGCCAGCAGGCGGCACAGCTCGTCGAACCCCCCGCGCGTCCCCTTTCCCTTGTCCCCGGCACTCTGTCCCTGGTCGCTGTCAATCGTCCGGATCCGATCCCGGCTCCAGCCCATCTCCACGGCCCGCTCCGCCAGCCCGTACTGGCGCGCCCTCGACTCCCGGTTGCCCAGCACCTGCTTCGGCGTCGACTGGCGCACATAGACCGCCGCCAGACGCTCCCGCTGCCGCGCCCCGATTTTCGTCGCGCTCATCGTCCCCCTCCCTGGCCTCGACCCGCAGCATCACCCGTGCCAGTTCCCGCACCAGCCGTGTCCGCTCCGCTTCCGGCACCGTCTGCCAGCGCTGCCAGCGTTGCTCCCACTCCAGCAGCGCCAGCAGCGGCAGGGTGCGATCTTCCTCCAGCGGCCGTTCCGCAGCGCTCCGCCAGCGTC
Source organism: Bryobacterales bacterium (assembly GCA_965218615.1). Classification (GTDB taxonomy): domain Bacteria; phylum Acidobacteriota; class Terriglobia; order Bryobacterales; family UBA6623; genus VXMF01. The sequence continues at coordinate 898,629 of CBDCLH010000005.1, read as the reverse complement.
CAGACAAGGTTACGCAACGCGAGAAAGTCCGGCAACTCCCCGGCCAGCCCGGGCGCAACCCCCGCCGGGGCACCCAGACTGGTCCACGCTGCCGGCAGCCAGCAGTGGCTCCCGTCCGGCAGCCGGACCTTCACCTTCAGGCCGCGCACTCCCGCGTTGCGTACGCCGATGACCGACACCGCCGTCCCTTCCAGCCGATCGTGCGGGCGGCAAATCGTGACCGTATCGGGCCGGTCCGTCGGCTCGGCACCTTCCGGTATAGCAGTGCGTGACGAAAGTGGAAACCTTCTGCGAAACCCCGCGCTTCCGCGGCACCTGCTAGCGGGCTGCCAACTGGGTCCACCTCGGCCAAACCCAGGGCCGCGGCAAACTCGACACGCATAACCAATACGCCCTGCCCGTCAAAGACATCTTCGTCAAACCTCTTTGTCCCGACTGGCAAGCAATCCTCAATCGCTAAACCCGCTAAACCGCCAACCGTCTCTCACGCCCCGCTCGAACGCTTACCTCCAGCAGTACGTGACGGCACGCGTCACGCGGATGAACGGCATCAATATCGGCCTCTTCGACTTCGACCGCTACAACACGCTCTACTTCTTCGTCCTCAACGCGGACGAGCAGATCTATTTGCGGTACGGCGGGCGCGATACGCAGTCCGCAACGACCTACCTCAATCTTGAGAGCCTGGAGCTCGCGCTTGAGCGGGGTCTTGCCTTGCACAGAAGCTACCGGGCGGGTCCGCCGCCCAAACGCCCCGTCCCAGCGCCGAAGTATCCTCGAGAGATCCCCGCGCTGGTCAAGCGGACGATCCAGGAGGGCCGCTGCGTGGAGTGCCATCTGATCGGAGATCTCGAGAATGTGCAGCGCGAAATAGACGGAACACTCGACAAGCTGACGCACCTGTTCCGAGCGCCTGAGATCAAGAAAATCGGCATTGAACTCGACATCCCGCGGGGACTGCGTGTGGGGGGCGTCTCTGGAAGTGTCGCCGATGCCGGTATGCGTGCGGGCGATGTCATCCGCGCCCTCAACGGCACCGATGTCTGGACCTTCGGGGATCTGCAGTGGGAGTACGGCCGGGTCGAGCACACCGCAACCTCGCTCCAGTTGAGCGTGGAACGCGATGGGAAATTGGCCCAACTTGACGTGGCGTTGCCTGAGTTCTGGTGGCACACGGATTTGACATACCGTAATCTGAGCGTGGACCCTCGTATCCTTCCGTTCTGGGCCGCTCACGCCCGAGGAACGAGCTGCGCTAGGACTCGAGCCGGACGGATTTGCGAGTCGTGTCGAATCCATTGATCCGCTCGCCGAACTCCTCGGCAGCCACCAACTACAGGAAGGCGATGTCGTGTATGGAGTGGACGGTGCGACCCGCGACGAAGTCGCCGATACGGCCGACCTCTACATCAAGCTCAGGAAACGGGCGGGCAGCAAGGTCCTGCTGCAGGTAGTCCGCGGTCTGGAGCGGCTCGAACTGTCTCTCAAGACTGAGAGAATGAGCTTTAGGAAATGAGAGCGCTGGTGCACCTGGCCCCGGTTGTGGTTCTTGCGATGCCGCTCGTCGCGGGAGACTGGTCGCTCCCGTCGAGCGCAACGACAAGAGACGGCAAGGCTCTACTGACCTGTCGTGCGCGACTCGCGGGCGACTATCTGCTGGTCGAACTCCAAGTAGACGATGGTTGGCATGTCTATGCGATGGACAACGAGCAGCGCTCGGTCGAAGCCCTGGCGGGCGAGATGTCCCTCGGCGTCGAGCAGAATACCGAGGTGCGGGTTCGGGGCGGACTCGAGTTGGTGGGTCAGTGGTTCCAATCGGAGCCCCGCGACCTCTCGCAACCGGAGTTGCGCTGGTACTCCTACGGATTCGAGGGGACTTCACTGCTGGCTGGTCGGGTTCGGCGCAGCGGGGGGCCCTCCGCTACGGTCACGGTGCGCGCGCAAGTCTGCGACAGCGCCAGTTGCGTGCGGGTGGAGGCTGAGATGGACTTGGCGGTGACGACCGAGAGGGAGTCCGATTTCACCACAGACGGTCTGGTGCGGGTCCGCGGGTCGTAGCGGACCTCGCTTGGGAAAACCGATCCGTGGCGCTTTTGCCTTTCGAACCAGGGCGGCTTCCAACGCCGGTCGTGGCCGGCCTTGCGGATCCGCAGCCAGGATGCGAGCCAAGGGCGCGATCGACGGGAGCGACGTTGCTTCAGCGGCTGTTTGCGAGCAGCCTCAGTGCAGAGAGGGCTCGCCTCTACCACTGTGGCGGTGGGCAATGCGCACTGGTCGGCAGTGGAAGGGGCACCGTCCGTTGCTCCTTGAAGGACCGATAGGCGCCCTGCACGACTTCCAGCGCCTTGATCCCATCCGCTCCGTCTGCCCGTGGGGAGTTGTGGCGATGGACGGCCCCGAAGAAGTTCCGGAACTGTTCCTCAAACGACTTCTTGCGCGGAGGCCAGATGTCCACCCAACCCGGCTCGAGGTCACCCCACCAGCGGGTCGGCCGAGTCCAACAGAGAACGTCCGGAGGCAGTACCGTAGCAGGTTCCTCCTCCAGATACACCGAAACGGGCGCGGACTGGAACGGTCCGGTGATGAACGCGCTGCAGCCAAGCGTCGCCCGAGTCCCGTAGAGCATTAGCGGGGACGTGAACGCCCGGGAAAAGCGGTTCCAACTCAGCGATCCGATCGCACCCGACTTCATCCGCAATGTCAGCACAACGCTGTCGTCCTTGTCGTGACTCGCCAGGACCGATGCCATTTCGCAGGAGACAGCGGAGATCTCACCGAGCAGGTCCCGAACCTGGTCGATGCGGTGCTGCCCGACATCGATCAACGTAAACCCACCGCCTCGCTCGGTGTCGAACCTGTAATTCTGAAGTCCGCCCGGGATCACCTCCAAGGGCTCCGAGATGATGCCGTTGTAGGCTCGGACGTCTCCGAGGACTCCGCACTCCAGGAGCCTTTTCATGCAGAGATGCTCGGCGTTGAACCGATGGGTGAAGCCCAATTGCAATACCTTGCCGGAACGGTTGGCGGCGTCAAGCATCGCCCGAGCGTCCGCGAGGGTCAAAGCAGCCGGCTTTTCGCACAACACATGGCGGCCTGCGGCGAGTGAGCACTCGGCCTGTTCGCGATGGAAAGCGTTGGGCGAAGCCACCAAGACCGCTTCCACCTCCTCGTTGCGAATGGCTTCCTCGAACGTGGATGCAACGTGAGGGATGTTGAACAATTGGGCTGCCTCGGCTGCTGCCTCTGGGCGGGGATCGAATACGCTGGCGACCCGGCCGCCGACGGCTTGCACGGCTGGGAGATGGCGTGCGAGGGTGACCGAGCCGGCGCCCAGGACGGCCAATGCGGGTGAAGCGTGTCTCATGCTGCAATCGCCTGACGGCTCGTCGATTATCCCACTCGGGTTGCCGGAACCCCGTTTCCCAGGCGGAGCCCACGGAAATTCCAAAGTCGCTCATAGATGTTTTGGGCGGGGTTCAGAGCGTTGGATTTGCGGCCGGAATGGTGCCTGAGGGTGACAGGGCCGCGCTCGGGGAGCGTTGTGGGAGGGCCGGGGGAGGGCGTTCCAGGGCCCCTCCAGCTGCCGGGGCGCAGAGTACCCTGGGCGGGGCGCTCGGGGGACTTCCAGCGGGGCTGCCGGGGGTTAGCGCAACGCCAGCGCGAGCGCCGCACGGGGGCTGTAGCTGAGTTCTTCCATGGCCTCCGCGATATTGGTCGTGCCGAGCATGCGCAGGATCGACAGCGCGACGTTGGTCAACGCCGCCAGGACGCGCGGCAGATGGCCCTTGCGCGCCCGGCACTGGTCTTCCCGTAACGCGCCGTCGCGCACACGGTGCACCCCGTTTTCGATGGCTCCCCAGTAGCCGCGGTTCAAACGCAGCAACTCGGGCCCGCGGGCATGCTGCGGCGGCAGGTTCGTCAACAGGTACGCCACCACCGTCTCGCGCTGCTGGCCCGTCTTCTTCTCGCGCACTTCCCGGAGCACCTGCGCGGCCACGCGCGCGCCGGGAAAATCCAGCCACTGCACCGCGCGGTTGAGCTCCTCCGACACCCGGATCGTGCGGGTTTCGATGCGCCCGTGACCACAGTCGGTTTCGCTGTAGGGCGCGTGCTGCTCCCAGTGGTAGTCTTGCCTCAACTGCTCGAGCAACGTCGGCTGGTTCGCTTTGACCGTGAAGACATAGAATCCACCGCGGTCGAGGATCGTCTGGGCCGTCTCGCGCTGCGTGTGCAGCGCATCGGCGACAATGCAGCGCCCCTGGCTATCGAGACGCTCCAGAAGCTCCCGCGCCACCTGCGCTTCGGCATCCTCTTTCTTCCCTGTAAAGCCTTGCTGCGCATACACTTGCCGCGTGTCAATGCCAGCCACCGTGAGTTGCTGCTGGGCCGCCTTGTCGGCCACCTCGCCGTCCTCTTGGAGGTCGTGGTCGTAGGACCCGCGCAGCGTCTTGCCGTCCAGGGCCAGCGCCTCGCCCGGCTCCTGCTGCTGGCCCTGCTCCGCCAGCCACGCGTCCAACTCCTGCTCCAGACGCTGGGCCTCCACGCCCTGCAGCACCCGCCGGATCGTGTTCAGCGAAGGCGCCCGGCAGACGCCCGTGCGCGGATGCGGCCGCGCTCCCGCCCGCCGCAACTGCTTGGCTGTCAGCCGCCGCCCAAACTGCGCGCTGTGCTTGGTGTTCCGCTTGCCCGCCAGCCGCGCCGCCAGCACGATCACCAGCACCACCGTCAACGGATGCCGCAGCCCCTTCCGCGCGCGGAACTCCGGAACCCGCCTCAAATGCTTCCAAAGTGATTCCAACTGCTTGTCTGTCAAGTGAATCCGCTGCCTTTCCCCGTGCCACTCCGGACGCGGCTCCCGCGCCGCCAACTGCTCCCGCGCGCCGCGCCGCAGCGGGTAGACGAACACCCCCTTCGGCTGCCCGTGCCGCTGGTAGCCGACCGCGCCCCCGCGCACCCGCCCGTAGCCCAGCGTCTGCCCCAACTCGATCCAGTTCGCCGCCCGGTAGCACGTGCCCCGGAAACGCGCCGGATCCACATAGCTCTCGGCCAGCAGCAGCGCACTCCCGTTGCGCTCCCGCCAGTCGCGCTCCAACCGCCGCAGGCTCAGCCCCAGCACACGCGAGGCCAACCCCGGCGCCGTCCCCGCTGCCTCCAACACCAGAAAACGCGCCTGGTTGGCCACCAAAAACAGCCGCGTGCGACGCTGCCGCGGACTCCAGCCGATCCAGCGCTCCCGCGGCCCGCAATGCAGCGCCGCCGCCTGCCAGCCCAAAAGCGCCAGCCAGCGTTCCCCGACCACCGCCACCTGCTTGAGCTGCGCCCCGCAAAACTTCTGGAATCCCAGGTAATGCCGCTGCCGCATCAACTCCTTCCAGCGCGCCTCCTCGTGCGCCTCGATGGGCCTCACACGCACCGCGCGCAACGCTATCGCCGCCTCCCTCACCCTCTCACTCGTAGCAGATCCCAGCGAAAAAGTCCAGTTCGCCGCACAACCCGCTCAGTTCATGTCCTTTCTAGATCTGGATGGAATCGCCCTGAGGCGGAGCCAGAAGCGGACACCTCGGTAAGGTAGACTCGAATTCTGGAACGCACGAGACGAACCAGGGCACGGGACTGGGGAGCCTTGAACAAGTACGTCATGATCGGTCCGCAGGGATCGGGCAAATCGACCCAGAGCCGCCTGCTTGCGTCTCGCTTTGATTTCGTGCACATCTCCGTCGGCGATATCTTTCGCTGGCATATCGAGCACAGAACAAAACTTGCGTCCAGAGTGCGGGTGATCCTGGACTCCGGGAACCTGGTACCCGACGAAATCGTGATGGATGTGGTGCGCGCGCGTTTGCAGGAGCACGACTGGAACTACGGCTTCGTCCTGGACGGCTTTCCGCGCACGAGGGCCCAGGCCGATTTCCTGTGGCAGAACTGGGACATCGACAGAGTGATCTACATCGATATTCCCGACAAAGTCGTCTCTGAGCGCGTGCTGGAGCGCGGCAGGGCGGGATGGGGGTCAGGTTATACCAAGCGCGCCGACGCCAATCCGGACGCCATTCGTCGGCGGATCCTCAACTACCACCACAGCACGAAACCGCTGCTGGACCTCTTCAGAGAGCTAGGCACGCTCGTGTACATCGAGGGCAACCGGCCAATTTCCAGTGTGTTCTCGCGGATCACTCGCGCCTTGGGCTTGCTGGAAGGGTCTGTTTGATCGCACCCGCGCAGGGATGTGCTCGTCCGACTCTGCGTGGGATCACGATTTCTTGGAGCGGGACCACTCGTACTCGACGCCGCCGTCTACGTTGTGGTGGCGGAACGTGATGCTGCTCTCGTCGAGGACCTTCTCGGCCGTGATCGAAACGAAGCCACCGGCCACCCTATGGAAGCGGTGGTAAGCAAGGTCATGACCCGGTGAGCCGCCGGCATGCTCATCGGTTGCCGGTCCACTCGAGAACTCATGGACACCGGTTTCCGGGTGCACCGAGTGGCACTGCCAATGCCGGTCTCCGCAGACGATGAAGAAGTTCTCGGGCATGTTGCTCGAAAACCAGGCGCGCATCCCGTCCCCTTCGTCGCGGAAGGCGAGGTTTGCATGGTTGTCGGCCTTGTTGGAGCGGTCCGGTCCGACGATTGGTGTCGGGCTAACCAGGACCTTCCAGTCGGCGTCGCTCGCCAGCAGCGTTTCCTTGAGCCAGCGTTTCTGCGCCTTGCCCAAAATAGTCTTGCTAGGCCCGTCCGGCATCGTGTTCGCGGAGCGAAAATCTCGCCCTTCCACCACCCAAACCTGGAGCCCCTTGCCCCACCGGAAGGTGCGGTAGGGACGGGCTCCCATCGGAACCTGCTCGGCATACACTTGCAGTCCCTGGTCCCAGTCGGACCAAGCCCTGACCATTGCCGACGATCACCGAGAATTCCATTATGCGGCGAATCTTGACGAGTCCGGCGAATCGCGTGGCGGTCAGTTCTGGTGGACAATGAGGGTATGTCCGAGTTGCTCGATCCGCGTCCGGTGTTTACCATCGTCATGGGTTGCAACGGCGTCGGCAAGAGTGCCTGGAAGCGCAAGAACTATGACCTGCTGCCGGCGCGCTACTACGACCAGGACTCCATTGCTGGCGGCCTTGGAGACTGGAACAGCGAGGAGGCCCGCGCACGGACACGCGTGATCGTGGATGCGCAGATTGACGAGTCCATCCGCGAACGACTGAACTTCGGCATGGAAAGCACCTATTCCGGCCTGCCCGGGCCGGACATGGTGGAGCGCGTCATCCAGGCGGGGTACCGCGTCGAGGGGCTTTACCTCGGTACAGTGGACCTGCGCATCAACATCGAGAGAATCGAGCATCGCGTGTTTGCCGGCACGGGACACGCGGTGGATCGGGACAGAATCCCCGACCGCTGGAGGCACTCCCTGTCCAACCTGCGCCGCACGGCGGAGCGATTCGACCTGCTCCGGCTCTTCGACAATTCCGAGCATGACGATTTCCATCTGGCCAGGCCTGTCGAGCAATGCCGGCTGGAACAGGGGACGGTTTCCTGGCAGGTCGCAGAGCCGGCTCCATGGTGCGTGAACTGGCTGCAAGGGCTTGCCCAGAGACAGGCCGACCTGCGGCGCCAGGAGGCGAAGCTTGCCCGCAAGCCGTCTCCGTCCCGGACCGCCAAGCCGCTCCCTGCGAGGCCCGGTACTGACGAGACAAGGCGGCGGTTGCGGGAAGCCCGGGAGCACCTTCTCGAGCCGGACCGCGGCGGCTACGATTTCAGCCGGTAGGGACGCGGACCGCCGCCTTGGGCCCATGCTCACCGAGCAAGCGCTGCTCAAGCAGTGCCATTCGGTTTGGAACACCTGCATCGATGGTTTCGGCGATTATCGATCGCGCAGGAGGGCCAGCGGGACAGCTGGCTTCGCTGGGAGCATCTCGAAGACGCGTTGCGAACGCTCAGCTTTCCGGGGCGGATCCAGGCGGTCAGTCGCAAGCAGAGCGGAAACGACGCTTCCGGCCGGATTCACTTCAAATCGTCCCCCGGGAACCAGACATCGGGGCCTTCGGTTCCATCCCGGGCGCTCATTGCATCGCGGAGCACTTCGGCCACGGCCGAATCTGCGAGCCGGTCGATTCGCTCGCGGAAATGCAAGTCGATCAGCTGGACGACGCGTCCAGCTCCTACCGCGTTGCGGCGAATGGTGCTCAGCGTCGCAAGGATCCGTTCGTTGCCGGCTGGACTCGCGTGGTCGTCGAGCACCGGCAGCAGGATTCTCGCAATGTCCGGCTTCGCTGCGTTGTGATGGGTGCCGAGCGCAGAGACGAACTCTCCCACTTCCGCCAGGACCTTCGATCGGAGGCTGGGGGCGTCCCGGCTTATTGCGATCAGGGCATCGATGGCGGGAACGAACACCTTGTCATCCGAGGACTGCACGAGATTGCTTTCCAGAATCCGGGTGACGAGCTCGTCGACCATCCTGCCCGCAACGGGGTCGCCGCCAAGGGAGAGGACGTCTCGGACGAAGAGCGGGGTGTCCATTTTCTGGGATGTCGTGCCGCTCAGGTAGGCAAGCAGATTGTTCGACGCGAACAGGCCCTGGAACACTCGCTCTAAAGCCGTCGACGAGAGACTGCCGACATCCTTGCTGAACTCCGCAACCAGCAGTCCTCGCTCGTCCGGCCCCGCCGACCGAAACCTCTCCAGCCCCTGGCGGGGGTTGTTCGCGAGTTCGGACTCCGCTTCCGGTGCCCGGATCGAAAGGCTGAGATCGGGGCCGAACGAGTAGCTGTAGTGATAGAGCCTCCCCTTGTATGCGACGGATCCGCTGGAATCGCGCAGCAGTCGAGCGTCGGGATTGCCGGACATATTCGCCACGATGCGTCGCAACAGCGAAACGCAGGCCGCTTGGTCCTCCGGGAAATGCCGCTGCAATTCGGACGCGCCGCACTGGCTCGCGATGCCCACAGCAATTCTCAATTTGGGATTTTTCGGTGCTTACGGGCCTTGTAGGAACCGGGAGCAAGGGACTAGTTTCTGTGGGCTTGACTTTGCGGGTGCCGCTTTCCACGATACAATGTGGCCTCCGTTCTCGATTCCCTCCTGCACAGCTTCCGCCAAGCCGCCTCGGGTCTGCCCGATTCCCGCCGCGGCTCCAACAAGCGCTACGCCCTCGCCGACGCCGCCTCCTGCGCCCTCGCCACCTTCTTCTTCCAGGCTCCCTCCTGCCTCGAGTTCCAGCGCCGCATGCAGGAGCAGACCTCCCGCTCCAACTGCCACACCCTCTTCGGCGTGCAGGCCATCCCCTGCGACAACCAGATCCGCAACCTGCTCGACGGCCTCGACCCCGACCGCTTCGCCGCCCTCTTCCCCCTCTGCCTCGACACCCTCCGCGACCAGGGCGCCCGCGCCCCCTTCGAGCGCCTCGGCGGCCGCCTGCTCGTCGCTCTCGACGGTATCCAGCTCCACTGCTCCGACTCCATCCACTGCCCGCAGTGCTCGACGCGCCATGTCGGTGCCGACAAGACCGTGCAGTACTTCCATACCATGCTCTCGGCGACGGTTGTCGCCGCTGGCCACAACCGTGTTCTGCCGCTCATGCCGGAGTTCGTCCAGCCCCAGCAGGACCCGGCCGCGAGCCAGCCGGAACGGACCGAGGAGGCCCGCAAGCAGGACTGCGAGCGCAACGCCGCCAAGCGCTGGCTCCCCAAGCATAGCGACGAGCTGCGCCCCTACCGGCCCGTCTTCCTCGGCGACGACCTGTACTGCTGCCAGTCCCTGTGCCGCCTCGTCCTGGACCTCGGGGCCGACTTCATCTTCGTCTGCAAGCCCAGCTCTCACAAGCGTTGATACGAACTGCTGCACGACGACTTCATCCACTCCACGGGCTGGATCCAGACCCGCAACCGCAAGCAACAGGTCGAGTCCCAGCGCTTCCGCTGGATGCACGGCGTGCCGCTCCGCGACAGCGACGACGCCATGCTCGGCACCTGGGTCGAGTTCGCCATCGAGCGCAACGGCCGGCGCACCTACACCAACACGTTCTGCACCAGCCTCGCGGTCAGCGCTGACAACGTGGCCGCGATCGCGCGCGCCGGGCGCGCCCGATGGAAGATCGAGAACGAGGGCTTCAACTGCCTGGCGCGCCACGGTTACAACAGCAAGCGCAATTTCGGGCACGGCCGCAACGGTCTCGCCAACCTGCTCGCGACGCTGAACCTGCTGGCCTTTGCGCTGCATGCGGTCCTGGACTGCGTCTCCGACTTGTGGCGGCCATGCCGCGACCGAGCCGGGACCCGGCGCGCCTTGTTCGAGGAACTCCGCGTCCTGACCAAGTGGTTCTGCTTCCCGTGCTGGACGGCCCTGTTCGAGACGCTGCTCGGGCAGCGCCCGCCGCCGGGCCTGCCCTCGGAAACGCTCTCCGCTCCCACATGACGGATCGCGCCTGCACTCCAGAGCCCGGCCGGCTTGCGCAGTTGTCGGCAAGGGCCGCCTTGCGCCACGCCCCGCCCCGGACCGCGCAGCCCTCCGCCCGCCCGTCCCACGCCGTGCAACCCGCAGTCCTCACTCTCGCTCGCGGCATTGCTTCGCCGTCCATGCTCCCCTCTACCGATCACCAGCCACCCCGCGATCTCACCCAGATCTACCGTAGCTGCCATTTTGAGAACTGCTGCGATGCCCATGTCGTGCTGGTAGTGCAAAGTGGTAGACTGCAACGCTCAGCCCGCACTCGTCGGCAAGCCGCTGTAACTCGAACTTCCACAGCCGACTGCGACTGCTGTTGGAACCTCCGCCATCGGCCGTCACCAGCAGGCGCCGGGCCCGCGGGTAGGCCGTGTTGCCCATCTCCCGCCACCAGCCCCGGAGCGTCTCCACCGCGAACGAAGGCCTGTCATGATCGACTCCCACGCTCCCCCAGCCGGCATTCGCCGTGATGTCGTACACGCCGTATGGAATCGCCTTGCCGAGGTCCGCGTCCGGGAAGTCCTGCACGTTCACCTCGTCCGGTTCGCTTGCAAGCTGTAGCCCAGCTCGTGCAGCAAGCGGTTCACCGTGCGCTCGCTGCCTTGGCGCCCCGCAGTGCGCAACTGCCCGGCCAGGCGCGCCGCGCTGCTGCAAGTCCAGCGCAGCGGCGCCATCGGATCCCCCTGCGTGACCGCGTCGAGCTGTCGTTCCAAAGCCTCCGCCAGCCCCGGATCCCGCTCTGTCAGCCGCTTGCGCCCGCCGCCCGGCTGGCGCAGCCGACCGTTGCCGCCCGGCCCCGGGGTGGCCCCGCCGGCCTCCAGTTCCCGCCAGCCCGCGCGCACCGTGCCGGGGGACATCCCGGTCGCCTCGGCCACGCGGCCGATCCCGCCCCGCCGCCCGCGCTTCGGTGGCCGCCCACACGCGACGCCTCCGCTCGTCCAGCAACGGCCGCAACGCGTCGAATTTCCTCTTGCTGCCTTCCGCCCCGCCGCTCACGTTGCCCCGACAGCAAGCTCCGAAACAAATGACCGACTTTATGATTGTGGCATACCGCGAGTGAACCGCTGCGGCTTCCCGCCCGGGCCGTGCGCGAAGCGAGCGCCGCGCGTCCCGACGCACCCTAGGAGCACCGCAGACGCATGCCTACACCGCCGCCAAGTCATGATTCCGATTCGGCATGCACTGCGACTCTTTCCAGATCACCGTGGAGTCCGGCTTCACAACGCAGAATCAGACAATTTATTTCGGCGAGACTCCTAAGGGGCCGCAAAATCGGCAAACTTGGGTGGAATCAGGACTGAATCGTGGATTTAATCAGCTTCTAGCAGGCTTTGAGGTGCGAGGCGTAGCAATCGCAGGTCCTCGAGCACGTCGTTGCGCAGATGGTGGGCCTCGTCGATGACCAGCACGGGGAGCTGCCTGGACTCTCTGACGAGGTGCGAGATCTCGACGCGGATCTCGCGGTAGGCAGCCTGCGGCCATTAACGAACGGGCGACGGCGCGTGATCTGCACAAGGCCATCAGGACGTGCTGCGAAACGCCATCGCTGCCGGTGGCAGCATCGACAACTACGTCGACGGGTGGGGCGCGCCCGGCTCTTTCCAACGGCAGATCCGGGTGTACGGCAAGCCGGCACGCCGTGCGTCGCGTGCGGAACTCCTGTGCGGCGCCTGCTCGTGGCGCAGCGGAGCACGTATTTCTGCCCCCGCTGCCAGCGGCGGCAGCAATTCTAAATTGTCGCCTATTTTGGGTTTTTTGCCTCCGCAGCTTCCGGAATGAGGGACCAATTTCTGGGGGACTTGACTTTTCGGACTCCGCTTTCAAACATAAAGTGTGGCCTCCGTTCCCGTCCTTGAATCCCTCCTCAACAGATTCCGCCAGATCGCCTCCGCCTTGCCCGATCCCCGGACCGGCGCCCACCAGCGCTACAGCCTCGCCGATGCTGCCTCCTGCGCCCTCGCCACCTTCTTCTTCCAGTCCCCCTCCTTCCTCGACTTCCAGCGCCGCATGCTGGAGGAGTCCGCTCGCTCCAATTGCCAGTCCCTGTTCGGGGTCGCGGACATTCCTTGCGACAACCACATCCGGAATCTCCTCGCTGGCCACGACCCCGACCACTTCGCCCCCCTGTTTGCCGACTGCCTGCAAACCGCCCGCGACCAGGGTGCCCTCGATCCCTTCCTGCGCCTCGACGGCCGCCTCGCCGTCGCTCTCGACGGCATCCAATTCCAGGGCTCCGATTCCATCCACTGCAACGACTGCTCCACCCGCCCTGTCGGCAAGCACAAAACCGTGCAGTACTTCCACACCATGCTCGCAGCCACCCTCGTCGCCGACGGCCACAACCGCGCCCTGCCCCTGCTGCCGCACTTCGTCCAGCCCCAGCACAACCCCCACGACGGCCGCTCCGACGCCGACCGCAAGCAGGACTGCGAACGCCACGCCGCCAAGCGCTGGCTGCCCGCCTACAGCGACCAACTGCGCCCCTTCCGGCCCATCTTCCTCGGCGACGACCTGTACTGCTGCCAGTCCCTCTGCCAACTCGTCCGCCACCTCGAAGCCGACTTCCTCTTCATCTGCAAGCCCAGCTCTCACAAGCGCTGATACGAACTCATCCACGACGACTTCACCCACTCCACCGGCTGGATCCGCACCCGCAACCCCAAACGCCAGGTCGAGCAGCACCGCTATCGCTGGATGCACGGCCTGCCCGTCCGCGACAGCGACGATGCGCTGCTCGGGACCTGGATCGAGTTCCCGATCCAGCGCCACGGTAAGCGCACCTACTACAACACCTTCTGCACCAGCCTGGAGGTCACGGCCGACAACGTGGCCGCGATCGCACGGCTTGGAAGAGCTCGCTGGAAGATCGAGAACGAGAGTTTCCATTGCCTGGCGCGGCATGGCTACAACCGCAAGCGGAACTTCGGGCACGCCAGCAACGGCTTGGCCAATCTGCTCGCCACGCTGAACCTGCTCGCCTTCACGCTGCACACGCTGCTGGACTGCCTGCGGGGTTTGTGGCGGCAATGCCGCGACCGAGCCGGCACGCGCCGCAACTTCTTCGAGGACCTGCGCGTGATGGCACAGCGGATCTGGTTCCCGAACTGGACGGAGTTGCTGCTGACAATCCTGGGCCAACGCTCAGTGCGCAGCGGCCCCTCGCCGGCACCCTCATGAGACCGATCGGGTATCCAGCGCCGAGCGCCGGGCTCGTGGGGGAGCCCGCAGTCGGAGTCTGCCCCGAGCGCCTCGCAACCACTAGCGAGGCGCTCGGAGCCGCTCCGCGATGCGCCCCTTGCAACTGCCGACGCCCCGCTGGCGCCCCCACAACCTCTCAGCGACGCCCCCGAACGCCCGGCGAGACGCCAACAGCCTAACTGTATCTCGGGTCTTGAGAATTGCTTGCGCCAGGGCAAGCCCTGGCAAGGAGGATGCTATGAGGTGCGCCAGGCTAACTGGCCAATGTCAGGAGGTGAAAGTCCTCTGCGGTAAAGGATGAGCTGATCCATAGCGCTCCCCGAGCCGTGCGGTCGTTCCCGTGAGGGGACGGGCGAAGCGTCGGCAGGGGCGCATGTGGGCAGGGCTATGGAGCGTCGAAATCTTCATCATTCGGAGTGCCGAGACCGTCTCATTAGTCGAAGGCAACACCTCGCGGTCCGTTCTAGCTAGGGCCGGGAGGGCTCCGCGGCGTCGAAGAACCCAGGCACGCATGTACGACAGAGGTTGGGACCTGGGAGGCCTTCGGGTCGTCCCGGCGGGTCGCCGCCGGGACCGTGAAGGGAAGGACAGGAGTCAAGACTGGAGATGCACGATCCGAAGGAGTCAGACTCGGCCATACTAGCGACGAGTCCCGGGAACAAGGCGGCGCGAGCGGCTGCGGAGCGGGAGGAGCGAAGGGCCGGGACCAACGAGAATCCGGGAGGCCGAAGCACGGTCCGCACGCAGGGACGGGCAGCCGTGTCACAGGGGGCCGAGCGGATACGGCAATGTATACAGAGGAATCCCAAGGAGAAGCTCACTGCGCTTCTGCACCATGTCACGCCGGAGACGTTGCGGGTTGCCTACGTCGCGCTGAAGCGAGATGCGGCACCGGGCGTGGACGGAGTGACGTGGAAGGAGTACGGGGGAGGGCTGGACGAGCAACTGCTCGACCTGCACGACCGCGTGCATGCGGGAACGTACCGGGCGACGCCGTCGCGACGGGTGAACATTCCGAAGCCGGACGGCGGCAGGCGACCGCTGGGGGTGGCCGCACTGGAGGACAAGATCGTCCAGAAGGCCGTTGTGGACAATATCCTGACGCCGATTTACGAGGCGGAATTCCTCGGGTTCAGCTACGGGTTCCGGCCCGGGCGGGGCGCGCACGACGCGCTGGACGCCTTGGCATACGGGATTGAGAAGCGCAAGGTCAACTGGATTCTGGACGCCGACATCGCCAAGTTCTTTGACCGGATCGACAGGGACTGGATGCTCCGGTTGCTGGGCGAGCGGATCGGGGATCAGCGGCTGATCAGGCTGATAGGAAAGTGGCTACGCATGGGCGCCATGGAAGACGGCCAACTGGTCGATACGGGCAAGGGGACGCCGCAGGGGTCGGTGATTTCGCCGGTCCTCGCCAACGTCTACCTGCATTACGTACTCGATTTGTGGGTCGGGCGGAAGTGGCGACCGCAGGAAGCGCGCGGCGAAATGATCTTCGTGCGATACGCCGACGATTACGTGGCGGGCTTTCAGCACAAGGAGGACGCGGAACGGTTCCTGAAGGACCTGAAGGAAAGGCTCGGCCAGTTCGGACTGGAACTGCACCCGGACAAGACCCGCCTGATCGAGTTCGGACGGTACGCGATCGCGAACCGGAAGACGCGTGGGCAGGGACGGCCGGAGACGTTCGACTTTCTCGGCATGACGCATTACTGCCGACAGACGAGGAAAGGACGCTTCGGGCTGGGGCGCAAGCCGGTGGCGAAACGCATGAGCCGGACCCTGAAGGCGATCCGGGCAAAGCTGCGACGGCGCATGCACGCGGATCAAGTGGAGACCGGGCAATGGCTGGGGAGGGTGTTGCGAGGCTGGTATAACTACTTCGCGGTCCCCACCAGCCACCCGTACCTACGGCGATTCGAGCGACGCGTCAGGAAAGAATGGATGGCCATTCTCCGCCGGAGGTCGCAAAAGGACCGGCACCCGTGGAAACGTCTGCACCTACTTTGTGATGAACTGTGGCCGCCTGTGCGAGTGCTGCATCCGTGGCCGGACCGAAGATTCGCCGTCACCCATCGGAGGTAGGAGCCGAGTGCGTTAACGCGCCCGCTCGGATCCGCGCGGGGGGCACAGGGTAACCGGTGTCCCTACCGCAATCTGAAACCTTTCATAGCGAGCCAGCGGGTTCGACTCCCGCCCGGCAAAGGCGCAGCCCGCCAGCCGGGAGCGAGTGTTGCAGGGCGTGCGGCAACGCACGTCGTGAAGCGTACACAGCGGGTGGTCAAGCGGCGCTATTGAGCCTCGAAATCATCAATGCCGACGCCCTCGTTGTGCAATTAGCGGGGGCAGCACCGGGCACGCCGTCAACGGCGAGGGGTGTCTGGGTCGACCGGGGTCAGAGAACGTCTGCATAGCCACGGGATGGCTCGCCAGGGAACCTGGGAGGCCCCGCACGGTCCACGCAAGAAGGCCGGAAGACGGACCCCTGGCCGAAACAAAAGGTCCGGGCCCGCCCCTGCCTGTGGGGGACCGGGAGCGAAGCAGCAGGCAAGCGTGGTACCGGCTGGCGAACCAATAAGCCGAAGGGACGTCGTGCGGGGAGTCGTAGTGTCCTCATAGTACTGCTGACGGCGGGGAACCGGGACCACCGGGACCCGTCCGAGGGAAGGGGGGCACCGCAGGGACAGAACCATTGGAGGGAAACGATGGAAGAAACGATGAGTTCTACAAACACGTCCACGAAACGACAATGGATAGCCGAACTGGCGGGGGAGCACCCGGAGTGGGTGTTCACGACGCTGCATCGACACCTGGATCTGGAATGGATGCGGGAAGCGTACCGGCAAACGCGCAAGGATGGCGCGCCGGGCATCGACGGGGCGACAGCAGCCGACTACGAGAAGGACCTGGAGGCCAACTTAGAGGGCCTGCTGGGACGGATCAAGTCGGGCCGCTACAAGGCACCGCCGGTGCGACGGCACTACATTCCGAAAGCGGACGGCACGCAGCGGCCCCTGGGCATTCCCACGTTCGAGGACAAGGTGGCACAGCGAGCGATCGTGATGCTGCTGGAGCCGGTGTACGAAGCCGATTTCCTGCCGTGCTCGCACGGCTTTCGCCCGGGCCGTTCCGCCCACGATGCCTTGCACGCCGTGCGTGCAGGCCTCCACGGCGGGATGCAGTGGGTGATCGACATGGACATCGCGAAATACTTCGACACGATTCCACACGGCCAACTCCGGGCGTGTCTCGACCAGCGGATCAAGGATGGAGTCATCCGGAAGATGCTGAACAAGTGGCTCAAGGCCGGGGTGCTCGACGAGGGCGTCCTGCAACGGCCCCGGAGTGGAACGCCCCAAGGCGGGGTAGTCAGCCCCTTGCTGGCGAACCTGTACCTGCACCACGTGCTGGACGAATGGTTCGAACAGGAGGTGCGGCCACGCCTGCAGGGGCGCTGCCAACTGGTGCGCTATGCCGATGATGCCGTGATGCTCTTCGAGAACGAACAAGATGGCCAGCGTGTGCTGGCCGTCTTGGGCAAGCGGCTTGGCCGATACGGGCTGAAGCTTCACCCGGACAAGACGCGGTACCTCGACTTCCGGCGGCGGTCAACCGGGCAGGAACGGCGCGTGACCTTTGACTTTCTGGGCTTCACTCACTGCTGGGTGCGGTCTCGGAAGGGATATCCGGTTGTGCGACAGACCACGGCCCGGAAACGGTTCGCCCGCGCGCTGCAAGCTGTGAGCGAGTGGTGTCGACGACACCGGCACGACGCAGTGGGCGCCCAGCGAGACCATCTCGCAAGCGTGAGTCGAGGGCATGCCAACTACTACGGACTCCGGGGCAATAGCGTGCGACTCGCTGGGTACAGCTATCAAGTCGCTCGCATCTGGCGGAAATGGCTCTCGCGCCGCAGCCGCAAATCGCGGCTGACCTGGGCCGCCATGCGGGAACTGCTCCAGCGGTATCCCCTACCGGTGGCACGCGTGCAGCTCCCTCAGACGGCTCTTCTCTTTGAGCGAATCTGACCTGTGACGAACCGAGTGCGTTAGACGCGCACGCTCGGGTCGGTGAGGGGGGAGGCTCGGTAACGACCTCCCCTACTCGGCTGCAGTGGCGGTGACAGGGCAACATCTGGACATGAAATGGTTTTCCATATGAAGACGACCCTCACCATTGAAGATTCGGTGATGCAGCGACTGCAGGAAGAGGCTGCGCGGCGAGGGACGACGATGTCTGCCCTCGTGGAGGCGGGACTCAGGCGCGTGCTCACTGAACGCGCGCCCTCCGACCATCAAGCGGACCCCTTGCCGCCACTGCCGACGTGGCGAAGCGGAGGATTCCGGGTCGATATCGCCAACCGCGAAGAGCTCTACAGGGTGATGGAAGAGGAATGAGTGCTGGTCTTCGATACGAACGTGCTCGTCTATGCGGTTGACGAGGATTCACCGTTTCATGGTCCCTGCCGCGACCGCGTTTCGCAGGCTCGCGACGATGCGTCCCCGACCTTTCTCACCTGGAGCGTCTGTTACGAGTTCCTGCGGGTGACCACGCACGCACGTGCGCCGGTGTCCCCCGGGAGGCTGCGAAAGGCTTGGGGGTTCCTCGCGGCGCTGCTGGCGTCACCGGGATTCGATCTGTTGGTGGCGACGCCGCGTCACGCAGCGGTGCTGGCGCAAACCGTGGCGGAGTTGCCCGACGTCCGCGGCAATCTCGCCCACGATCTTTACACGGCGGTGCTGATGCGCGAGCACGGCGTCAGCCGCATCTGCACACGCGACACCGATTTTCGTCGCTTCCCGTTCCTGACGGTCGTCGACCCGTTGCGCGAGTCGCGAGAGCGACAGTGACCACAGCCCGTACCCGCAAGAAGCTCATTGAGGTCGCGCTGCCGCTCGACGCAATCAACACGGCGGCGGCGCGGGAGAAGTCGATCCGGCACGGCCATCCGTCGACGCTGCACCTGTGGTGGGCGGCGGCTACGGCGCTGAGCGCGCCGATCAGGTCCTGCCACATGCGGACGCAGACCTCGTCGGGGGCCGCAGCCTCCGGCGCGGGCGAGCGTCGCGGCCTGGGCTTGCGGGGGCGCGGCCCGTGCAGCAGGATCTCGCGGCAGTGCTTCGCCAAGGGGTACACGTAGACGTCCTTGCGGGTCCGCCCCGCGTCGGGGCGGCCCCGGGTCTGGCCCAGGCGCAGCCAGTTGGCGGCGCGCTAGCAGACTCCGCCGAAACGCTCCGGATCGACGAAGGTCTCGATCAGGACCGGCCGGCAGCCGTAGCGGCTGTGCCAGTCCTGCGGCAGCTGCTTGACGGCCAGCGACAGCGCATGACTGGCCAAGTTCTCGACCTGGACCCAGGGAAACAGCAAGAAGCGAGGCTGCCCGACCACCAGCTGCAAGTGCTGCTTGTACGCGCCCTCACGCCAGCCGACCCACGCGTCGCGGCAGGCCAGCGAGTGGGTCGCCTGGCTGAACAGCAGGCAGCCCAGCGGGCGCGCGTGCCGGTCGAGCAGGAAATAACGCAGGTGCGGGCCGAGCGGCTGGCGGTAGCCCAGGTAGTGATGCCGGTCGACGTATGCGTTGAACAACCCGGCCTGCTCCGGGCCCTCCGCCCGTTGCAGGCGCAGCGGAGCCAAGTCCCGCAGGTCGGCCTGGATCCGCGGCTGCGGGTCCGTGCGTGGGGTCCGCGCAAGCGGCTGGCGCGTCCCGTGCATTTTCTCCTCGCGCTTCGGCGGCAGCGTCAGGATGCCCTCCTTGTGCAGAGCCTCGAGCAGGCCCAGGCCGGCCGCGACGCGGTTCTTGCCTGCCGGGGTACGCCAGCGCAGCTTCCGTGTTTCTTGTCAAGCACATATGCGGGCAGAGATGTTCCGGGGAGGCGATTTTCTTGCATTTCTTTCCGGATGGCGAGGTTCGGTTGGGAGCCGCTCGTCGGTGTGCTCATGCGGCGGCCTGCAGTGCGCGGGTGGGAGGCTCGGGCTGCCAGAGGCGATCCTCGCGGAGCAGGGTGTCGAGCAGGCCGACGAGCTTGCGCATGACGGCGACGAGGGCGACCTTGGGCGGCTTGCCGCGGGCGAGGAGTCGTTCGTAGAAGGCCTTGGCCGCGGGTTCGCAACGGACCGCGGAGAGGGCCGCCATGTAGAGCAGGTGGCGCGGCTGGGCGCGGCCGCCGCGGTGCTGGCCGGAGTCGCGGTCGAAGGGAGCGAGGCCGAACAGGGAAGCGGCCTGGCGACGGCCGAGGGTGCCGAGCTCGGGCATGTCGGCGCAGAGGCAGGCGGCGGTGACGGGGCCGCAGCCGGGGATCGAGCGGATGATGGCGGCGCGGCGGGAGAGTGCGGTGTCGGCGGCGATGCAGGTGAGCATGCGGCGCTCGCAGGAGGCGCTGTCGGTCTGCAAGGCGTCGAGGGTGGCGCCGGGGCAGCCGGCGGCCTCCGGGGCGAGTTCGGCGCAGAGCTTGCGGAGGGCGCCGAGCTGTTCGACGAGCTTGCGGCGGAGAGCGAGCAAGTCGCTGAGCAGCTGGAGGGTGCGCGGCAGGGGCGGGGTTGCCTCGAGGCTGTCGAGGAGGCCGAAGCGGGCGAGCATGGCGGCGTCGACGCGGTCGTTCTTGGCGAGCTGGCCGATGGCCTGGGCGAAGCGCCGGGAGCGCAAGGGATTGACCAGGACGGTCTCGAGGCCGGCGTCGAAGAGGCCCTGGTGGAGGTTGCGGTGGTAGCGCCCGGTGGGCTCGAGGACGGCGCGGGTGACGCCGTGCTTGAGCAGCCAGTTGCGCAGGGCGCGGCGGCCGCACTTGTCGTTGTTGAACTGGCGCTCGAGGCTGGAGTCGAGGATGTGGGCGTCGAGCTTCGACTTGCCGACGTCGATGCCGGCGACTACGATGGGATTGAGTTCAGTCATTCCTGTGTTCCTGTCCTTTTGCGATTCGGGGCGGTACCCACGCTTCCGTTCAGGTCGCGCAGGAATGGTTGCGACGGGCCGACCAAGCTGCGCTGCGGATCTGTCATCCGAGGTGCGGACGGTCCGGCCCGTCGCCGCCCGGGGGGCCTGGCCAGGCCCCCGGGCGGCCTCCCCCCACTGGCGGGGGGAGGGATCTGCTACCTGCCGTAGCGGTGGCTTACGCCACCTGCGGCACTGGGGAGAGAGGGTCCGGGGTAGTGGCGACCATCCCTTTCTCTCCGGCACCTCTCCAATATAAAAGGTGCTCGCAGATCGTCTGCGCCAGTTCCTTGCGGCTCAGTGCCGGGAACGTCACCACCGTCTCCTGGACCTGGGCGATCTGTTGCCGCGTGAAGCGCCTGCCGAAGAAGGTGGTGGACTTGAGATTCTCGATGCGGGGATCCATGGCAGCTCCCAGGAAACCGGTTCTTGCCTACCATGGCAAATTCGGCCCAGGATGTTAAGGGGCTTTTTTTGAGGCCGGTCAGAAAACACTGTAAGTGCTTCTGCATCCGTGTCTTGGAGGTCTGCCAGAAAATCCGGCTACCGTCTTGCTTATGTCAGGGACATTGGCTGGCAGGGCCGGATCAGGAGGCCGCGGTCGCGTGGCTCGGCTTCGATTTCTGGCCAGGCCTCGATGACGGCGGCGAGGCTCCGCCGGAACGCTCAGCGGAACTGCCTATGGCGCGCGTACTGGGCGCCGAACTGGGCCTCCAGCGCCAGCCACGGGATCAGTGTGTTCCGCTTGAGGTCGTAAACCCTGGCTGTGAGCCAGCAGTACGTGTCGAGGGCGAGCGGGGATCGCCGCAGTGGGCGGATGATGGCGACATCGAGGGGCACGGCGATCTTGGCCATGGCGTAGAACCGCTCGCTGAGCGTGACGTGCATCCCTCTCTCGTCTTTCTCCAGCCACCGGTCGATGATCGGCACGTTCCGCCCCTCCGATCCCCGGAAGTTGGTGTAGACCAGAACGGTCTGGCAGAGGCGGCGCAGCTGCTCGCGCGCCTGGGTCGCCGTGCCCTCCGGGCCACCCGAGTTTCGGATACCGACAGCGCGCAGCAGCTCGTTTACCGACCCGCCGATGCTGAAGCGCCTGCTCTGGGTCAAAACCGCAGCGGTGCAGAAGTGGATGAGAATGAGGCGCGGATACACCCCGTACGGCAGCCCGCTCCCCTCCGGCGCGAGGATGCTTAGCTTGACCTTGCCGTTTACGCGCTTGAATTCCGAGCCCGCGTAGCGGCTGTGCGGAAAGGTCGTGCCGGTGAGGAAACGCGGTATGTACACGATTCCCCGCTCCTTCGGCGACACGGTGGTCCGGGCTCTCGACGCCGGCTGTTTCGCGTTCGGGGCCGTGACCTCGAATGCCAGCCCGGAGGCCAGGCCTCGGACGCGCAGCTCGCGGCCGATCTTTGTGAGCGGCGCGTTGGATTGCGCGACCGCCGCAGCGGCCTCGGAGGTGTACGCTAGGACCAACTTGCCTTCAGCGTCCACGGACTCGGGGCGCTGGGACCAAAGGTACTGCCGTTGCTCGTCCGTCAGTTCCTGGTCCGGGATGGCCTCCAGCACCTGTACGAATGCGATCTGCGCCGCGTTGTGAGCGGCGCGTTTCTTGCTTTGGTCCATGGCAGCCTCTCAAGGGCTGCCCGCCAACCTGGTGTTTGTGATACGTGCATGGTGGACTCGCTAAGTGCTTTGCATGTAGTTAGTTCCAGTTGAACGTGCCCATGTAGTCTCGCGACATTCCCGGCCAGTTGTCGTTGTGGTAGGAGTCGTGGTCGTCCTTTTCCCAGTATCCGGGCACGCTCAAATGGAACCGCCGGATGGTCGGAAAGCTGTGCATGCGGTGCCAGTGAAACCGGGCTAGGTCGATGGATGTCGTGAGCGGGGCGTCGCTGTCGTAGTAAACGGTGTCGCCGGTTGGAACGATGAACTTCGGAGCCAACTCGAGCATCGACGGGTAGATCCTGAAACCTTCCGGGTCGTCGTGGTCCCGATTGGCTTGGCCCGTGACGGCGGTGAACGTGACGCTTGCGTACTCGTGTTCCGGAGGGGCGGTTTCGAATCGGCCACTCAAAGGCTTGTGCTGGGTGCTTCCCTCCAAGTTGGATGTTTCGACTTCGAAGTAGTACACCGTCGCGGGCTGCAGGGCCGTCAGATGGAACTGGTGCGTGAAATCGTCCGTCGCATCGACCACGACCACTTGGTGGCCACTGGGTCGAAGAAGTTGACACTGCTGTCGTAGCGCAGTCGTACCCGACCCGGCGCGCCCGGCGCAGAACCTAGCAAATCGTTGGGGTCGAGTTGTTCGATCGTTTCGCCGGGTCCCGGCTTCTCCGGACGGCCTCGGATGTGCAGTCCCGTCCGGCTGCGCTGCTCGGCGGCAGTAACGCGCGTCCAGACGATGGCCGAGTCCGTCGTGACTTCTCCGACCTTGAGCTCAGTGGCTTGGCGGGATTCCTTGATGTAGTTGACGCTCTGACCGCATCCGCACAGAGCGGCCAAGCAGAAACCCACCACGAAAGCGCGTCGCATGGAGGCGTATTCTATCGAATCCTCGCAGCCCGAAGACGAGCGATCTGGCGCTCGAGCGAACGGAGTCGTTCCAGGATGGACCGGTCTCCGACCTCGCCGAAGCCGCAGTCCTGTGGACTGTTCTCGAGTTGAATCACACGCACCTCGAGGCGGTCCAGCTTGGCCTCCGATTCCGAGGTCAGTGTGTCTGCGCGTTGCTCCTGCCCGCTGCTGGCTTCCGCTTCGGCAAGCCAGTCTTCGATCCCATCGAGCCTCTTCTCGATCGCCGCCAGTCGATCCTCGAGGTTGAAGCGCACCGGAGCGCGCCCCTGGCTGGTGAGCAGGACCGGCACGGGCAGCATCAGAAGTACAAGCGAGAGACTTCGTTTCGACATCGTAACCACCCTCCAGTGTGAGTGTCGCACAGCTCCCTGGCGGCCGTTTTCAAGTCAGGTCACCCCCGCCTTGGCGCCGGCAGACCGCAACGCCAAGCTCGCCTCTTTGGGAAACCTGCACCGGGGCGCTCCGAGTCTTGGGTCTTGGTGTGCTGCCCGGGAATCCGCTGGCCCAATGCCCCGCAGTCGCCCAAGCGCCACCTCCGGGCACGGTAGCAAGCGCATGGGCGGACGGTCGCCCGTGTGGATCCGATTCGTGGGGCCGGGAGCGTGCGACCTGTCTCAGTGAATGCTGAGCATGCGGTCGATCGCGCGTTGCGCCTTGCGCGCTGTTTCCGGCTCGATCGTCACCTCAATGCGGTCTCGTTCGAGGGAATCGAGAAGCTTTTCGAGCGTGTTCATCTTCATGAACTCGCACACCGCATCCGGGCTCACGGGGTAAAAAGTCTTGCTGGGTAATTCGCGGCGCAGGCGATAGACCATGCCCATTTCGGTTCCGACGATGAACTCCCGCGAACGGGACGCCGCCGCATGCCGGATCATGCCTTCCGTCGAGAGGAAGAACGCCTTTTGGTATGGAGAGTTGCCCTGCATGACCTTGGCCATGCAATGCGAGGCGCAGCCGCACTCCGGATGGATCAGGAGTTCCGACTCGGGGTGCCGATCGAAGGCTTCCTCCAGGGCGCTTTCGCCAATCTTGGCGTGCACATGGCAGCATCCGTCGTAGAGGTCAACCAAGGCGGGATCGACGACCTTGCTTTGCGCTATCGACACCGATCCGAGGAACTTGTCCGGCAGGAAGAGGACCCGCTTGCCGGGGTTTTGCGATGCGGCATGGTCCAGAACATGGGCTGCATTCCGTGACGTACAGATGTAATCGCTGAGAGCCTTGGTGGCCGCGTCGGTATTGACGTAGGAGATTACAATGCCATCCGGGCAGGTCTTCTTCCACCGCCGAACACGAGCGTGGTCGATCGAGTCGACCAAAGAGCAACCCGGTCGATCGGGCATGTACACCTTGATGCGGTCGCCCACGATGGTCTTGGCGGTCTCGCCCATGAACCAGACGCCGCAGAAGTCAACGCGCGGAGCCGTCTGTCGCGAGACGTAGCGACTCAAGCCCAGGGAGTCGCCGACTTCGGCCGCCACTTCCTGCAGTTCGGGAAATTGATAGTTGTGCGCGACGATGAGCGACCGCTTGCGAGCCGCGAGTTCACGGATCCTGCGCGCCGTGTCGGCCAGATGAGCCGTATAGCTCGGTGTGTATCGACCCGGGTACAGGTCCCCGGCGGCGCGGTTGAAGGTGTCGTACCACTTCTCGGCAGGCAGGCCTTGCATCTGACTACTCTCCGACGTCCTGAACGTCTAGTATGGCCGAATTCCCGACCGTTCGGCCGAGAGCTGGATCAGACCTGGAACGACTTGCCACAGCCGCAACTCTTCTCAGCATGGGGGTTCTTGAAGAGGAAACGCTGTTCCAGGATGGTCTCGACATAGTCCAGCGTCATGCCGTCGAGGAATCGGAAGCTCTTTGGATCTACGCAGAGTCGAACGCCCTCGAACTCGAAGACGTTGTCGCTGGCGCGCGCGTCCTTTTCGTACCTGAACTTGTACTGCAGCCCGGAGCACCCCCCGCCCACCACGCCCAAGCGCAGCAAGCCCCCGGGATTCTCGGAAGCGAGCATGTCACGGATCTTGCCCGTAGCGCTGACAGTGACGTCTATCATCCGTTTCCTCTATCATACCCGCGTCGACCGGATTCCGGGCAGAGGAGGCCGAGTTCGACAAGCCATGGAAGCACCTGCAGGCCTTGCTGTGGGTAAGACTTGACCCGCAGCTTGTTCCTGCAGAATGAAGGGCGGCATGCCAGGTAACGCTCTCGAGGAAGCTCAGGCGAGGTGTTCTCAGTACAATGGCGGTATTCGGGCGTAATCGTGCTGTTCGACACACAGCGACGACCGTTGCAGGATCTGCGGATTTCCGTCACGGATCGCTGCAACTTTCGGTGCACCTACTGCATGCCGCTGGACCAGTACGACTGGATCGCGAAGGAACAGATCCTGAGCTATGAAGAGATCGCGCGTTTGGTCCGCGTCTTCGCCGGGCTAGGCGTGAGCAAACTGCGGATCACTGGAGGCGAACCGCTTCTCAGGAAGGATTTGGAGGAACTGGTGGGGATGTTGGCAGACGTCGACGGCATCGAAGATCTCTGCTTAACGACCAACGGCTCGCTCCTCGCGGACAAAGCGGAAGCCTTGAAGCGGGTGGGTCTGCACCGCGTCACCATCAGTATCGATTCCCTCGATCCAGACATGTTCACCAGGATGGCGCAGCGTGGTCACGTTGAGGATGTATTGGCTGGCATAGCAGCGGCAAAGGAGGCGGGCCTGACGCCGATCAAGCTAAACGCCGTCGTCGAGCGCGGTGTCAATGACGGCGAGATCTTCGAGTTGCTGGACTACGCGAGGGCGGAAGGCCTTGAGATTCGCTTCATCGAGTACATGGATGTCGGCAACGTCAACAGCTGGACCTCTGCCAAGCTAGTGAGCAAGGCCCAGATCCTGGAGACCATCCAGACCCGCTACCCGTTGGAGCGGATCGAGGACCGGCGAGGCAGCGCGCCTTCCGAACGGTTCCGCTTCCTCGACGGAGGGGGAACAGTGGGTGTGATTGCGTCCGTGACGGAGCCATTCTGCGGCGCTTGCACCCGCGCCCGGCTTACGGCCGACGGGCGCCTCGTCACGTGCCTATTCTCGACACATGGTCATGACTTGAAATCCATGCTCCGTTCCGGGGCGCCGGATGTGCTTCTCCGAGAGAGAATCGCTGCCGTGTGGAGCGGGCGGACCGACCGCTATTCCGAACAACGGCTGCAGGCGATCTCGTCGCCCGAGGGCTATCACCCGGACAGCATCCGCAAACTCGAGATGATCAGTCTCGGGGGCTAGCCCGATTCCAATCATCGCTTCCGTACCGGCACGGCATGTTTGCCGCCGTCCACGCGGCGCTTCAGAGGCCAGGGCCCGGTGTGCTTACGTCAAACGTCTTCGTGACAGCAGAAGTGGCGGTCCATGGCCTGCTTGTTGGCGTCGGCCATTTCCTTGGAAAACTCCTGCATCATGTCGGGCGCCATCGGCTGAAAGTCCCGGACAATCTGCGCGTTCTGTCTAAGGAACTCCAGGGTGGGCATGCCCACAACGGCCGAACTCACGGGCAGCGACAACGCGTATTGCAATAAGCGTTGGACCCCGGCCGTGCCCGGGCCGTCGCCGACCAGCTGTTCCTGCCCAGTCACCTTCATGGCCAAGACCCCCATGTTTTTGCGTAGCGCTACAGGCAGCGCAACAGTTTCGAAGCTGTCCTCCGGCAGAGTCGCGACGGGTTGCCTTGCGTTCTCGCTGCGGCCCTGTTTCGCGGCGTTTAGAGCCATCTGGATGCAGTCGAAATCATGCCGCTCCAGTGCTTTGGCCAGCACGTCCGGGTAGGAATGGCTCGTGATCCCGACGAAGCGGCAGACTCCTTGATCCCGCAGTTTCATGACGGCCCGCAACGACCCGGCCTCAACGGCCGCCAAGTCTTCCTCACCCTGTAGGCTATGGATGTGCAGCAGGTCGATCCGGTCGGTCTGCAGCCGTTCCAGACTCTTGTCGGTTTCGCGTAGCGCTTCGTCGTATCCCCTGACGGCGACTTTGGTGGCCAGGAACACTTCGTCGCGGCGGTGACGCATGGCTTTGCCAACCCATGTCTCGCTGTTGCCGCCACCGTACGCTTGCGCCGTGTCGAGGTACGTGATACCGAGATCGAGAGCTAGGGTCACTGCTTCGATCCCCTTTTCTTCCTCCCCATACATCGCCAACCGGCTCCCGCAGCCCAGGGCGAGGATCGATGGATTCGCGCCGGTCCTGCCAAGCGGCCGCGTCGGTAGGGAACTGGCGGAACTGCCGCTCTCGGAAGCAGACTGAATCCCTGTTTGGCATCCGGCCGCTGCGACAACAGCGCCCCCCAGGAAATGACGGCGAGTCAGGTCGTTGAGCATGTCAATGATGTCCTTCTAGTTGGCACACTTGTACCACAGGGCGCGACTCGAAACAACAGGCGGCCAATTCTCGCACAGAATTGTCGCGCTCCCCCAACTCTCGATGCGAAGCATTGCCAGTTCCCTTTGAGCACAGCCGAACTTGGCCCCCTGGTGTTGGCCTACTCGATTCAAGGGGCTGGTGTGTGGGTCATGTGCGGGTTGTTCAATTGTCGCCTGCGCATTGACGTGCAAGAAATGGGCCAGAGGCGAAGCACGGACGCGCGCGGACAGCCGCGGTGCGGATTCGCATTTTGGATGGAGTGAAATGCGAGCGACGCAACTCGCGGCCCGCAACGAAATGGGAACCTAATGCGTCAAACCCTGGTGTCAACCCCATGGGTTTGAATGCCTCCAAGTCCCAAGCCGAGTATTCGCGAATGAAGGTGTAGTGTGCAGGGCCTGACATCGCTGGTGCGGTACTTGGCAACCGCCGTATCGATGCTCGCGCCTGGGATCGGCCCGCAAGCTTCCGGAGCCAGCCCGTGCGAGTGGGTCAATTGGGATCCGACCCCCGTCGTCTTACAAGGCGCCGAGGGGCCGGTGAAAGGCACGCCCTACGTGGCGCCGGATCTGAACCTGCGTTTCTCGGATGCGAATACGCGATCCAGAGTCACTCCGAAGCTAGTGGAGGTGACCTTTTCTTGGTCGGAACCTCGGGGATTTCGGGGCACTCGCTCATTTCACGAACTCCTGAAGTGCCGCCCGCGAGCTGGCGAATTAACAATACCCGGGTTCGAAATCATGTCACGGTCATGGCAAGTGGACTGGGGCTGGTTTGAATCCCTATTCGCGAGGAATCCATATTACGTGGATGTTCGAATAACGACCTTCGGAGAATCTGGTACCCATACCATGACCATTCGCGGGCGTCATTTGGACCGGTTCCGCGGGGAGATATTGCATGTGAAGATCACCGAATCGGGTGATTTTGAGTATTGGCGCGAAGCAGCCAATGGTGGTGCGATCCGGTCGGATCCCAAAGGCGGCGGTCGCTATCGGGAGCGGCGGCGTTGAGTGGACGCGAAGATTCGTCCAGGATTTCAAGGGACCGCTCATGCACGCGCGGTCCCAAATGAGCGCCACACCAGAGGACGACCCGCATGAAGCCCCCTCGGCCAGAGCCTCGACGAGCCTGACGCTCGGAGCGTGCCGGGCTGCCTAGGTCTCCAGACTCCAGTCGATCGAATCCTTGTCCGCCGCCGGAGCAGGCTTCGCTTGTACGGGTTCTACATCAGTCTTGACATGACGTGATCGTGGGTGTTCAATTCGAACAATACTCGGCCGCGGAGGAGAGGTTCGAGATGCCCTTCAAATCGTTGTTTGCCTCTACTGTGCTCTTACTGGTTGGGAACATATTCTGTTCCCCGGTCTTCGAACAGGATTCGTTCGCCGATTCCAAGTACTTTGAAGCGTTGGACGTCGGCAGGCAGCTCAAGCCAGTACAAGTCTCGTCCCTGGAACGGCACCTTGCCGATGACCCGAAGGACCTCGAGAAGCGAACGAAGCTCATTGGCTACTACTTTTACCAATCCGAGGACAGGCTAGCCCGTCGAAAGCGAGGCGAGCATGTCCTTTGGTTCATCAAGAACGCGCCGGAAGCAGCGGTGTTGGGGTGGTGGCAGGTGGGCCTAGACTATCGCATGAATGCGGATCTATTCGGGCAAGCCGAGGACGCGTGGTCCTGGCATCTGGAAAACGATCCCGATAACCTCGAGGTACTGTGGAATGCCTCCAAGTTCTACATGGACACCAATTGGGAACGATCGACCGCACTGCTTGAGCACGCCCAGTCGCTTGACAAAACGAATCCGTCTTGGGCCGAGGAACTGGGACTGTTGCATCTGATGAACAGTCTTGACCTTGTAGGGGAGCGAGATCCTGAGGCGGCCAGCCGGGCGCTTTTTCACTATGAGCGTGCTTATGCCGTGTCGGACGAGTTGCGTCGAGACTCTCAAGCCCCAGTTCTTGCAATGATTGCCTTTTATGCGGGTCAGTATGGGACAGCTCGACAGTATGCAGAATCCATGCTCGGTGGACATCTACAGGGTTGGAACGAAGGAAACCGAATTCACTTTGGCAACCTCACACTGGGACGAATCGCGTTTCTTGAGGGGGACATCGAGGAAGCCAAGGCTCGGTTGATTGCCGCTGGAGAAATACCGGGGTCGCCGGCCTTATGCTCTTTCGGTCCGGATATGACTTTGGCCAAGGAGCTACTCGAGCGAGGCGAATCCGAGGTCGTGCTCCGATTTCTGTCGCTGTCCTCAGAGTTCTGGGAGGGGAAACAGGAAACGTTGCAGGCTTGGACCGCCCGAGTCGAGGAGGGTGGCATGCCGGATTTCGGTAGTAACCTGAATTTCTGGTCGCGTCCCTAGGAGCCTGTGGTTTTTCTCGGATTTCGCGAGGCCCGCGTCAACCATTGCGTCCGGCCCAGATCTCGCTTGCCTAGGCGAAGCCCAAACCGTTTGCCGCGCGGGCCGACCGAATCCGGCCCCAACCGCCCAGAAACCCCTCTACAAGCCCCGCAATGGCCGTTTCCAGCGCCGAAATCGCCACGAAAACGGAGCGAGCAACGCTCAGGCCCTGTCCTTGCAAGCTGCGAGGCGTACCGATCCCCGTCAGCGACCGCATCCAAATGCCCAGATTGTATCCGCAGGCGTGGATTAACAAACGCTTCCGGATGTTTTCGTGCCCCCGCAAGTACACCCGCCGCAGCCCGCCGCTCCCGTACATGTGGGCCATCGACCGCTCCGCCTTCTCTGTCCGCTGCTTCCCTACCTCCCGGCCTCGCTCCCCGCTCACCCGCTCCCGGTTCGCCTCCACCGTCTTCTTGACTTCTTCCTTGCCCGCCCAGTTGCGCTTCCGCTTCGGCTCCGGCACGTACGACTCCTGCCCGTCCGCTGCCAGCGCCTGCAGCGTCGCATCACTGTGGTAGCCCTTGTCCGCCGCCACCACCGCAGGCTTCTCGCCCTGCGCCGCCTCCGCCGCCGCCAGCGTCTGGCCCAGCGTCTGCGTGTCCCCCAGCTCCGCTCCCTGCACCGTCACCCCCAGCAGGGCCCCACTCTCCAGATCCACGACGTGCTCCGCTTTGTGCGCCATGTCGGTGCCGCCGTCCTTCATCTTCGCCACCTTCGCGTCTGGGTCCGTCTTCGATTCCCAGTCCTTGTTCGACAGCGACTTGCCCGGCCTCCCGCGGTCGTACTCGATCCTCTCCCCCACCGTCGCGATCTGCTCGCCCGCCTCCTCCGCCAGCCGTAATACGAACTCCCGGTAGCTCTCCCCCGTGTCCTTGCGCCGCAGCGTCTCCAGCGCCGCGTTCGCTTCCAGCGTGGTCGAGTCCACCGCCACCGCCTGGCCCTGCGCCAAGCCCGCCTCGCGCAACCGCCCCAGCACCCACCCGAACACCTGCTCGTGCGTCTCCACCGGAATCCGCCGTCGCGTGCGCGAGAGCGTGGAATGGTCCGGCGTGGCCTCCTGCAGCGCGTAGCCCAGGAAGCGCCGCAGACTCAGGCTGTCGCAGGCCTGCAACGCGATGCGGCGCTCCGAATCGAGGCCCAGCAGGAAGCCGAGCAGCAACAGCCGGAAGTACACCCCCGGGGCCAGCGACGGGCGTCCGAGCCTATCGTCGTAGAAGCTCCGGCACAGGCCCTCGACGTAGTCGTCGAAGCCAGCCTGGGCGAGCCCTTCGTTCAGCTTTTCGAAGAACGGCAGCGTGGGCGCTACGGGCAGATCCTCCGCCGTCAGGAACAGCGCCGTCTGCTCAACCTTGCGGGTACCCATCGCCATCAGCCGATTCTATCGTATTTTCATCGTGATTTGCTCGCTGACCTTTTGCCAGCCGACTTTTACCACAGGCTCCTAGATGTAGTGAAAGAGACAGACTGGGATCCCCAGCTAGCGTGCCGGGAACCTAAGTCAAGTGCCGAGTCGTGGCTCCCGGCTGGGGTTGGAGCTAGGAGGAATCACTCCAAGGAGACCCACGATGACAAACGACATCGCGCATCTTCGCAGACTGTTGCAACCAAGCTCGGACGCCGACCTGCTGCACGAAATGTTCGGCTTCACCGTCCGGCGCCTGATGGAACTGGAAGTCCAGGTCTGCACCGGCGCCTCCCATGGCGAGCGCTCCCCCGACCGCCTTACCCACCACAACGGCTACCGCAACCGCAGTTGGGACTCCCGCGCCGGCACCGTCGAGCTGCGCATTCCCAAGCTGCGCAAGGCCAGCTACTTCCCCGGCTTCCTCGAACCCCGCCGCATGGCCGAAAAGGCCCTCGCGGCCGTCGTCCAGGAAGCCTACATCCAGGGCGTCTCCACCCGCTCGGTGGACGACTTCGTTCAGGCCCTGGGCCTGGCCGCCATCTCCTCCAGCCAAGTCTCGCGGCTGTGCGCCGAGATTGACGAGCGCGTCCAGAGCTTCCTGCAGCGGCCCTTGGAACGGGACTAGCCCTAGCTCTGGCTCGACGCCACCCTCGCGAGCACCGCACGCGGCTGCACTTGACCAATCCGCTGGAGCGGCTCAACGAGTTGATCAAGCGCCGCACCAACGTGGTCGGTATCTTCCCGAACGAAGCGGCCATCACGCGGCTGGTGGAGGCGATCCTGACCAAGCAGAACGACGAGCGGGCCGTGCGGAGGCCAATTACATGACGGTGGACCACGAGCCGGTGACCGGCGATAATGATCTCTTCGAGCTGCCTTCCGCGGCCACTTGAAGCACACAGTCCAGCCCTCGGCGGGCACGAAACGCTCGCCTCTTTTGCACCACTCGCCGGGACACGATCTTGAACCGCTGCTGGGGGTATTTTGTATTTCAAGACCACCACGTCAGGCGAGTTCGAGTATTGGCGCGAAGCACTCGACGGTGGTGCGATCCAATTAGAGCCTAAAGACGACTTTCCCTATCGGAATCGTCGGCAGTCGCGGTGAGTGGCCGCGCGACAGGAATCTGCGCACTCTTTGGGCGCACGCCAGCAGCCGGACCTAGGGCAGGGGCCAGTCGCGGGCGTCGATCTCGGCGGTTCGGCCTGGCCTGTTCGTCCATGCACTGAGGAACCGTCTTCCAGTGTGCTGTGGTTGTGGCGTCACGTTCGCTTTTGGCCTCGCGCTTCGCCTGGATGCAAACCCAACACGAAGTCAATGTCCGGTTTCTACGTCCTTTCGTACGGCCCCCCTGGCGCCCTTCGCTAAGCGTTGTCAGGCGATTTCTCGGAGCGGGACGGAATGTTTTGAGAAATCAAGCCACGTCGAGAATCTCATCGCCACCTAGAATCCAGCCCTCAAAGCCATCCGTCTTCTCATCAGGCCCCACTCAAAATTACCTCCTATGTCCAACGACAATTCGAAGCTCCGCTCCCAGGAATGGTTCGGCCGCAAAGACAAACTGGGTTTCCTCCACCGATCCTGGATGCGTGCGGAGGGCTTTCCAGGCAGTGTGTTCTCAGGCAAGCCCGTAATCGGGATTTGCAATTCCTGGTCGGAATTGACAAGCTGCAACGCCCATTTGCGCCAGGTCGCAGATGCCGTCAAGCGAGGCGTCTGGTCGGCGGGCGGATTTCCTTTGGAGTTCCCCACAATCTCGCTCGGCGAACCGTTTATGCGTCCGACGACGATGATGTTCCGCAATCTCATGGCGATGGACGTTGAAGAGTCGATCCGAGCCAATCCCTTGGACGGTGTGGTCTTGCTTTGCGGCTGCGACAAGACGACGCCGGCGCAGTTGATGGGCGCGGCCAGCGCGGATCTGCCATCGATCTTCGTCACCGGTGGACCCATGCTCAAGGGCATCTGGCGGAATCAGGAAATCGGCTCCGGGACGGATGTCTGGCACTACTGGGATGAATTGCGGACGGGCCGCATCACCGAAGAGGAGTGGTGCGAGATGGAATGCTCGATGTCTCGTTCGGCGGGGCACTGCATGGTCATGGGCACGGCCGCGACGATGACGAGCCTGGCCGAGGCCTTGGGTATGACTCTGCCCGGGTGCGCCAACATTCCGGCAGCGGATTCACGGCGGTACGAAATCGCGCACCGATCCGGGGAACGTATCGTGGAAATGGTCCGCGAAGATCTCCGGCCTGCCAGAATCTTAACTCGCCAAGCGTTAGAGAACGCCATCCGCGTGGACATGGCGATTGGCGGATCGACGAACGCCATCATCCACTTGAAGGCTCTCGCAGGTCGCCTAGGCATCGATCTGCCGCTTGAGCGATTTGACGAGATCTCGCGGGAGACTCCGGTCGTTGCGAATATCCGGCCGTCCGGTAAGCACTTGATGGAGGATATGTACTATGCCGGTGGGATTCCCGCTGTGATGCGGGATCTATTGGATCAGCTCCACGACCAAGCGCTGACCGTCTCAGGCGAGACCGTTGCGGAGAACGTTTCTTCGGCGCAGTGTCACAACCGCGACGTGATCCTGCCACGCGAACGCGCGCTTCAGCCGGAGGGCGGAACCATCATTCTGTCCGGGAATCTTTGCCCGCGTGGCGCAGTGTTGTTGCTCGGTGTCTGTTGACGTGAGAATCTCAAATTATTTCGGCGGCACGGAGGGAGGTATTCCCACTTTCTTACGCTCCCGCCGGAAGGAAACGTAGGAGACGCTGGTCTGAGAGCACTGTAGGCACGGGACTTAGGCGCATCGCCGTGCTAAGACGGTTCTCGAATTATCCTGATTTCCAATCATTCCGGCGTCAGCGCAATTCGAGAAAAAACCGGGGTATCCGGCCGGAATAATCCGAGCGCCAACACGCAGTCCTCAAGACCAGCGCCGCGACACCCAAATTGCTGCAACACACGGGTAGGGCCGTGGTGTTCGATAACCACGAGGACTTCATGAACAGGATCGACTCTCCGGAACTCGAGCTCGATGCTACTTCGGTGCTGGTGTTGAAGAACGGCGGTCCGATCGGCGGTCCGGGGATGCCCGAGTACGGGAATCTGACGATTCCGGCGAAACTGCTCAGGCAGGGCGTCCAGGACATGGTGCGCATCTCGGATGCCCGCATGAGTGGAACGAGCTACGGCGCTGTCGTGCTGCACATCGCTCCGGAGGCCGCAGCGGGCGGTCCGCTCGCGCTAGTGGCAAGCGGTGATCCAATCCGGCTCGACGCGCAGGGGCGCAAGCTGGACCTGGTGATTCCCGAAGCGGAACTCGAACGGCGGAGGGATCGCTGGAGGCTGCAGGAAAGATACTACGACCGGGGTTACGGCAAGCTGTATCTTGATAGTGTTCTGCAGGCCGACGAAGGCTGCGACTGCTCGTTCCTACGCAAGACGCAGCGCGCTGCCCGGAAGCTGCCCCTCGCCTTTTGATGGATTGGCCGACGAGGAGCCTGGCATCAGGCGCTCGCCGCGCCGTCCGCGTCGTCGTAACGCGGTCGTCGGAAATGCAACCAGGATTTCCGGACCAACATCGGGATCCCGACGAGGACCAGATAGGGAACAAGGGCTCCGATGATGACGACATGCGGGCCGAGCAGCCCTCCGACTAAGCTGAACATCACCGCTAGCGGAGTTGCTAGCGCGATACCGACCATCAGCACGGTGCGCCAGGATCCGGCCACTCCCCTCAACAAGCGTTGCGCGAACAACCCGACCAGCATGCCTCCAAGGAAGAACAGCAGCAACCCGACCAGGATGCTCGGAATCGCGAACAGCAAGTCCGCTGGATTCCCCGGACCCGTGGCGCCGAATCGCACGAAAAAAACGACCACTTGCAGGGCGCAGAATCCGGCGCCGAAGAGCACCGGAACCTTCCAATAGCGCCACTGTCTGGTCGTGGGTTGACCTTGCTGCGAGTTTTCGGCCGGTGCTTGCACGGCGAGTCAGCGGGCACCCGATCCGGGGCGAAGCAGTTGCTTGGCGATCGTCTGCAACTGCATGTTCGAAGTGCCTTCATAAATCGTACCAATCTTTGCATCGCGATAGAGCTTGGCGACGGGGTAGTCAGCCGTGTAGCCGACACCCCCGAACAGATCGACGCACTGCGCGGCGACCCGGACCGCCATTTCCGAGGCGTAATATTTGGCCATCGCGGCGGACGTCAGGAACGCCTCACCCCGATCTTTCAGGCGCGCCGCGTTCCAGACCAGGAGCTTCGCGGCTTCGACCTGCGTCGCAAGATCCGCTGCCTGGAATTGGATGCCCTGGAATTCTGCCAACGGTCTCCCGAACTGCTTGCGTTCGCCGAGGTAGGTGACGGCGTGCCCGAGGGCGCCTTCGGCCAGGCCGACCATCTGGGCGCCGATCGCGATGCGCCCCTCGTTGAGCGTCTCGATCGCGATCTTGTAACCGCCTCCGACTGCGCCGAGAACATTCTGGGCGGGAACAGGGCAGTCGTCGAAGATCAACTCGCAGGTCGACGATGCCCGGATCCCCAGCTTGTCTTGCTTGTTGCCAACAGCAAATCCCGGAAAGCCTTTTTCGACGAGGAATGCAGTAACACCCCGGTGTCCGGCCTCGGGATTCGCATTCGCGAACACCAGGAAGAGGTCCGCTTCCTTGGCATTCGTGATCCAGAGCTTCCGCCCGTTGAGGACGAACCCATCCCCGCGCCGGACGGCTCGACTCTTCATGGCGAAGGCGTCGCTGCCAGACCCGGCTTCGGACAGGGCGTAGCTGCAGACCGTTCCCCGGCTCATGCGCGGCAGGAATTTGCGCTTCTGCGAGTCGTCCGCCCAGCGCAGAAGGGCGTTGATGACCAACGTGTTCTGAACATCGACGACCACGGAGACCGAGGGGTCCACCCGAGACAGAGCCTGTACGGCAAGCACCGAGTCAAAGAAGGACCCGCCTTGGCCTCCCAAGTCCTCCGGGATTTCGATGCTCATCAAGCCGAACTCAAAGAGCTTCCCGAGGAGGTCCGGGTGCAACTCGGCGGCGTCGTCCATCGCACGGACGTGGGGGCCGATCTCTTCCTCGGCGAAGGCGAGGACCGAGTTGAAGAAAAGCTCCTCGTCGTCGGTGAGTGTCGACAGTGCTGACGGCTCGCTCGTCATGCCGGCGGAGACAAGGCGAGATCCGCGGCTGGGTCTTCGACGACAACGGCATCGTCGTTCGAATCCGGCAGGTGCAGGATCAAGCCGCACCTTTCGCATGTGAGGATGCCGTCACTTAGGTGCCGCAGGTTCTGTAGGAATTGCGGCCTGAGCCTAACGTGGCACGCACCACATTTCTCATCGACAACTGCCGCAACGGCGGTCCCCTTCGCTGTTCGGATGCGCTCGTAGGTCCGCATTGTGTGGGGAACGACTTGCGCGCTCGATTCGTTGCGCATGGTTTGCTGCTCAGCGCGGTCCTTCTTATCCGCGTCGATCCTGGTCCCCGCCGCCTCGACGTCTCGAGCGACTTTGGCGTTTTCAATCTTCAGGTCGGCTTGCGCCTTCACGACGTTCTCTTGGAGCGCCTCGGCCTGCTCCATCTTGTCGAGGATGCGTTCTTCGAGTTGATAGATGTGGTCCTTGCAGAACTGGATTTCATGCTGGAACGCGCGAAACTGCTCGTTCGTCTTGGCGCTGTTCATCTGATCTTGAAGCTTTGAGATCTTCTCTTTGAAATCGCCAATTTGACCGTCCAGGTGCCGATGTTCCTTCCCGTTTGCCTTCAGCAGGGCTTGTGTGTCGGCGAGATCCTGTCTATGGGACGCGAGCCGTGCTTCGATTGCGGCCACATGCTTGGGTAGGCCGTCGATCTCCCGCGTCAGTGCTTGGATCCGCTGATCCAGCTGCTGGATTCGACGGATTAGGAAAAGGTCAGAAGGCATCGAAGCCGCAACCTGTCAGGCAGATTCTATCATGCGAACTCAAGCGACCCACCAGCCGAAATCCGTTGTTCGGAACCGACGGCCAGCGCGCCCAGCGTCGTAAGAGGCGCCGGGGACTCCCGGGATCGTCCTGCCGGACTCGCGGCTGTTCGACGCTTGGCCGCGCTACTGCCGGCGCGGTCGGCACTGGGCTAGATTCCAGCACCAAGGCCTGCAAATGCGACTGCTGCAGGCAGGACTTCCGCTTGCAAGGGAAGGCCGCCGACCGCTTCGCCGTCGACCTCGGCTAGCACGGTTTCTCGCGAGGTTGCGGAAACATGTTTGACTCGGAAGTGATGGCATTTGGGATGCGAATATACCTTGCCGGAATACAGCAGAGGAACCGAGAGCAGAAAGTCGGCGAGTCCGATCTTTTCGATGACGGTCAAGTCCAGGCGTCCCGAGTCGAGCTTCGCTAGAGGGCAGGGATGCATACCGCCCCCTTGGTACCCGCCGTTGCCCACTGCGACCTGCATGATCTGGAGCTGCTCATCCATCGGCCGACCATCGAGCGCCAGCTGTACGGTCTTGGCTCGGAAGCGCAGGAACGTGAATACGGTCGCCCAGAGAAACGCGGCTCGGCCGTGATAGTGCGCCAGAAAATTATTCTTCGCGGACACTGAGACTTCGCCGCCCATGCCAAAGCTCGTCACGTTAATGAAATAGCGTTCGATGAGTTGCCCTTCGGGACCCGTAAGGCGCACTCTGGCCGCGTCGATGCGTCGGGTCTTTCGGTCACGAATCGCCTGGACGGCATCTGGCGGCGATGTCGCGATCCCGGCGGAGCGAGCAAAGTCGCCCCCGGTACCCAGCGGAATGAGCGCCAGACAAGCGTCTGGCGACACGGCCTTGCCATCGGCAAGATACCCGTTTAGGACTTCATTGACCGTGCCATCCCCGCCGGTCGCTATCACGAGGTCGGAGCCGCTAGCCAGCGCCTCTCGCGTCAATTCTGTCGCGTGATTGGGAGCTTCGGTCAAGCGAAGCTCCACCTCTCCGAGCGAGTCCTCAAGCAGCGGCCGAAGTCTAGGCCATCCACGTTCGGTCCTTCCGCTGCCCGCCTTCGGATTCAGGATCAGGCAGGGCTTGCGGAAGGGCCGGTCGCTCATGAAGCTTCCGAGAGCGGCTTGGTCCATCCGGGCCGGCCGCCGCAGCGCATACAGCGGATTTCACTGAAAATCTCATTCCAGTCACCATCCATGGCGACGTAGTCCAGGATGCAGCGTAGGGCCTTGTCCCGGCTGGAAAGATTGAACTGCTGCGCGGCCGCGTCCAGCATCGCAAGCAGATCCTGCTGCACTCGAAAAGTAGTTTCCTGCTTCAATCCCGCCATCTTGAATCTTGAAGTCTCCTTTAGGCCGCCCCGGATGAACGAATATAGGCCACCGTGTCTCGCAGAGTTTCCTCTGCCGGCCGGGTCTTGAATCCCAGTTCTCGCCGCGCTTTGCTCGCATCACAATACCAAAACAACGAGGACATCTTGATCGTGGCGTCGTCGAGTTCGAACTGCTTGCCGACCAGCGGATAGAGACGCCGCAGCTTGGCTGCGCCAATACGGGCCAGTATCTCCGGAGGCTGGATCCGAGGACGGGAGACTCCCGCGATCGCCGCGGTCTTGACGATCCACTCTCGGAACGTCATGTTCTCGCCGGCCAGCAGGTACCTCTCGCCGACTGTGCCCATGCGCATCGCGGCAACCAATCCCGCTGCTGCGTCGCGTACATCGACAAGGTTCAGGCCGCCACGCGGAATAACCTTGATCTGCCCCTTCAAGAACAGGCGTACGTCGTTTGTCGATGAGAAACGGTCGTCTCCGGAGCCGAGCAGCAGGCTGGGATTCACCACAACGATGGGCAGCCCGCGGTGCTGGCAGTACCAAAAGGCCTGCTTCTCCTGATAGATCTTGCTGAGGTAGTAGGGCCATTCGTGGACAACGGCCTGTTTGTATCCGGATTCCTCGGTGTGCACGACGGGTTCGCGACTGACGGCGATCGTGCCCGAAGACGAGGTCACGACGCAGCGACGCGCGCCATGCTTGCGCATCGCCTCACAAAGGTTGCGTGTACCGTGAACGTGCGTGCGATAGGAGGTCCAGGGGTCCGCCGGCGAACGATCGACGACGCCCGCCAAGTGGTAGACCTCATCCACTCCTTCCATGGCGGCGCCGACGTCATCCGCATTCGCGATGTCGCCGAGGACGCTTTTGATGGGACCACCATCCCCGTCCGGAAAGCGTGAACGGCTGAACGCCCGTACGCGCACGTCCTGATCGTCCTGCAGCAGAACACGGACCAAGTGTCTGCCAAGGAACCCGCTTGCACCGGTGACTAATACGGTCGGCATAGTTCCCAATCAGCCGCAACGGAGCGGCTCAGCCGCTCACAAGATTCTTGTGGCCCTCCAGACTGAAATCGGGAGAGCGGCAATAGTCGATCGTGCGCTGTTCTCGTTCGAAGATTCGGGCCGCAGTCTCGGGAATCTCCTTGGCGACCTCCAACGGTACCGTGTGGACCCCGTGCTTGTCGGCGTGCGCCAGATCCCCTGGCTTGATCGTCAGTCCGCCGACCTGGACGGGTTTGCCGAGTCCGACCTGAATCTTGCAGCTGACGGCGTACGCTGCGAGTGATCGGAAATTGGGGCAGAAGGAGCGGAACTCCGGCCGCATGAAGCCCACATTGCGCGGACGCGCGTCGACGGTCCCCATGGCGTTTGCGACCCTGGGCATATCAAGCCGAGCCACGGCGAGCCGTTCCGCGTGCGTCAAGGGGGCTTTCGCGGTCGCCGCCGAAACTGGTGCGGCGGCGGCTACTGCCATGCCGGCCGCCGACAATCCGACGGATCTGCGCCGTCGCATAAGATCCCTATCAGGGTCGGCCTCCAAGAGCCCACCAATCATACACTACGCGTGCTGAGGCAAGAGGCTCCGCGCTGCGGCTCCTGCATCCGTGGCGAGGTGCGGCTTCAGCTACTCTTGTACGCGCTCCGAACTCAGCCTCGCACCGGATTGCGGAGGACACCGATGCCGGTGACCTCCACCTCGCAGACGTCGCCGCTTTTCATGGCGCTCGTCGAGCCTGGCGTCCCCGTAAAGATCACGTCTCCGGGTGTCAGCGTGACGTACTGGCTGATAAAGCTGACGATCTGCTCCGGCTTGAACAGCAGATCGCTGATCTTCTGCTGTTGCTTGACCTCCCCGTTGAGCCGCAGCGTGATCTCGGACTCCATGTGGTCGAGTCCGACAGCGATCGATGGTCCCATGGGGCCGAACGTGTCACACCCCTTGCCACGCCACCACTGCAAGTCCGGCCGGTTGTCGACGCTGCCGCTTTGCCAGTTGCGCTCAGACACGTCATTGCCGCAGGTGTAGCCAAGAATGTGATCCGCCGCTTCGGCCTCGGTGATCCCCTTGGCGCGCTTGCCCATCACGATCACGAACTCAGCCTCGTAGTGCAAGTCCTTCGAGCCGGGAGGAATCCGAATCGGATCGCCAGGATGCTGCAGAGCCGTCACGGGCTTGTAGAAGATTTCGGGATTGCGCGGAGCGGGTCTGCCGCCAAGATGGCTCTTGTAGTTCAATCCGACCGCGAAGACCTTCGGGGCTTGGATTGGATAGAGAAGTTTGACATCCGAAAGAGCGATTCTTTCGCCCGCGCGTGTTCGGTCCTCGAGCACCGAGCCTTGCAGTGGGTAGATCGAGTCGCCTTCGAGTTCCGCGTATCCTCGAGCCTGTGCTCGCCTGTAGCGCACGTAGTGCTTGACGTGGGAATCGGCCCGCAGGCCGGGCAGCACAGCCGAGGCCATGGCTGCCGATGTGAGCAGACTGCGTCTTGTGATGGTCATTGCGTCTTGCCTCCTTGACCGAAACATTACCACTGTCGCAACCCGAGTCGGCGCACACCATATAGGATTTCGGGCGATTCGTAAGGCCGCAGCCGTGGAATTCGGTGGGGCGGTGTCTCTCGGGCGGGCGCTCGACACCCGCGGCGCCGCCCTCACAGGAAGGGCGCCTAGTTGGGGTCCGGATCGCGGTTGCCGGGATGCAGCGAAGGTCCGGAGAACTCGGGGTAAGATTCGTTGTGATGCCGCTTTGGACCCGGATGGTCCTTGGAGCGTACGCGACCGGTCTGCCGCTGGTGGTGTTGGCGGCTCCCGGCCTAGTGACGACGGGCGGCGGTCTGGGCGGCGTTCGCCCCGCGCCCCGCGTGTTCCTGGCTGGGGGTGAAGGGCTTTCGCCAAGTCGAGTAGCGGCTGGAGCCGATTGGTTCGCCGAGTTGTCGATCCTGCGATCAGGCGAATACCGGTTCTTCGTACGCGGCGGAATGCTCTCGATCGACGGCGACGCCGTCGATCACCTTCCGATCCGGCTGGACGCTGGTGCGCACCAGTTCCTGTTGCACCAACGCCGCACCTCGGGTCCGCTTCGCGTGTCCGTGGAGTGGGCGGGTCCCGGGTTCGCGCGCGAGCCGATTCCGGCCCGCGTCTTCTCGCATGACGACGTCTTATCGATCGACCAAGACGGCAGAATGCTCTTCGAAGACCTTGGTTGCTCCAACTGCCACCTGTCCGATTCTCCATCGATTCAGCAACGACCAGGGCCGGTGCTAACCGGCCTGGGCAGCCGGACGACGACGCCCTGGAT
This sequence comes from Bryobacterales bacterium, assembly GCA_965218615.1. Taxonomy (GTDB): domain Bacteria; phylum Acidobacteriota; class Terriglobia; order Bryobacterales; family UBA6623; genus VXMF01. Next base: position 856,635 of record CBDCLH010000005.1, on the reverse strand, counting down.
CCGACATTGGCTGGAGGCTCCCCAGGAGTTTCGGGATTGGGCCACGATGCCGCAAATGCTGTCGCCGCTCGAGCGGGCGGATGTCGCGGCGTTCTTGGCGGCGCAAACCACGGGAGTCCTGGACGAGCCGCGTCCGACTGGTACGCAAGAGGAACGCGGCCGGACGACATTTCAGTCCATCGGTTGCGCGGCGTGTCACGGATCGAGCCTGCCGCTGGCGGGCCTTGGCTCGAAGACAACAGTCGGACACCTGCAACGCTATCTGCTTGATCCGCTTCGATTCTCTCCTGCCGGCCGCATGCCCTCGTTCCATCTCAGCGAAGACGAGGCGCTCGAATTGGCCGCCTACTTGACGACGTCCCGCAACGAGTCCTTCGAGCGCCCAGTCCAAGGAGGGGATCCCATGCGTGGTCGGGAGATTGTACGGACCACCGGATGTCTAGCCTGTCACCGGATCGAGGGGCTGGACTCTGTGCACCAGGCTCCGCCTCTGCGGAGCTTGGACGAGACGCGCGGGTGCCTGTCTGAAGACACGCCCGCCGGCGCTCCGCGGTATCGATTGGAACCGGGGCATCGGATTGCACTGCAGCGATTCGTCGTCGGCTACCGGGCCGATCCGGACGTCGCGCCTGCTCCGACCTTTGATTTGCCACGCCGCTTAGTCCAGCTCGGCTGCAATGCTTGCCACGAAATTAACGCTGAGCCTCCGACCGGCTCCCTCGCTGAGCCAGCGCCGACTTTGACCGACGTCGGAGACAAGCTGCGAGTGGACTGGATCGAGCGAGCGATCGGCGCAGAGACCCGGGTTCTCGACTGGCAGGAACTGCGGATGCCGAGCTACGGGTCGGTCCATTCGGGCTGGCTGGCGCCCGCGCTCTCCAAGGCCAGCGGAGAAGATCCCGACGGCCCCCCGCCGGAATCCACGGAGGGCCACGACGCAACGGCAGGCCTGAACATGCTTGGCGTCGACGGAGCTCGGGGCGGCCTGGGTTGCATTGGCTGCCACGGGTGGGACGAGTTCCCTGCGCTCGGCGAAAACGGACCGAACCTGTATACGACCGGACGGCGCCTGCGTCCGGACTGGTTTCAGCGCTGGATGCGCAATCCGGCCCGCATCCTGGCAGGCACTTCGATGCCGAATTACTTCGGTGGCGCCGACTCCGCCGACGCGCGGGAAACCATCAGCAACTTGTGGGCTGCGTTCCGCGCTGCAGGCGATCTACCTCCCCCAGCCGGCCTTGAGACGCCGGAAGCCTCGATCGGTGGCGAGGAGATGCCGGTGCCGACGGAACACCCCGTTGTCATTCGCTGGGACATGCCGGAGGCAACGCCGGCCGCGATCGCCGTCGGGTTGCCCGGAGGCGTCTCATATTGCTTCGACGCGGGTGAATCGCGCCTGCGGTACGCTTGGCTCGGTGGCTTCGTGGACATGTCGCGGACTCTGCTGGCCAAGAAGAACAGGCGGACCAACCAGACCGAGACAGCCGCGATCGTCGGAGAGATCTTCTTTCGGGAAGGGGTCTACCCGATCCGCGTTGGGGACAAGCAGCGCATCCCACAGCGACGGTTCCGGGGCTATCGCCTAGTCGACTCGTTTCCCGAGTTTCACTACCAAGTGGATGGCGTGAGCGTGTACGAACGCATTCTCCCCTTGGCGCGCGGAGTGGTCCGCAAGTTTCGGATTGACCAGGTTGAGCAGCCGATGTGGTTCAGACCCGCTGCGGCCGAGGGCGTGGAGATCCGCTCGACGCTGGATCGCTTCGTCATCCCCAGGGGCCGTGATGTTGCATTCGAGGTCACCGTTGTTGCAACCCACTGAATCGGGCCGCCGGCAACGGGGCTGTCTCGCCGCCACCGTGCTGCTGTGTTGCGCCTCCGGACTCGCGCAGGTCCCCAGCAGCTCCTACCGGGTCGAGACCGTTCCGGGACCACGAAACATCCAACCGGAAGTGAGCGCCGTCGCCTTCGGTCCTGACGGCAAGCTCTACGCGGCTTTCCGGCGTGGCTACATCTACTCCTTCGACCCCGACTCCAAGCGCTGGCAACGCTTTGCCGAGGGCTTGCATACCCCGTTGGGACTGGTCCAGGGAGAGAGGCCCGGCGAATTCATCGTCGCGCAAGTCCCGGAGCTCACACGCGTCGCGGACACCGACGGCGATGGCAAGGCAGACCTGTTCGAAACCATCTCCGACGCTTGGGGACTCTCGGGTAACTATCACGAATACATCGCCGGACCCGTTCGCGACCGCGAAGGAAACTATTACGTTTCACTTGGTTTGGCGTCGGGAAATGCAGATCCGCGGCCGCCGGTCCGGGGCGAACTCACCCGCCGCCCACGAAAGGTCGTGGAGCCCGTTGCGGGAAGAGTCAACAGGCTCGGTCACTATTCGCCGATTCGATTCCGAGGCTGCGCGATCCAGATCCAGCCCGACGGCGCCGCGCGCGCGTTCGCTTGCGGGTTTCGCCAGCCCAACGGCCTCGTCATGAGTTCGGAAGGAGAGATGTTCGCCGCCGACAACCAGGGCGGCTGGGTCGGTACGTCGCCGCTCCATCATGTGACCGACGGCGCCTTCCACGGGCATCCCGCTTCACTGCATTGGCATCCGGAGTTTCTCGGAGTGAATCCAGTGGAGGCGGATGTCTCCGAGCTCGACCACCGTCGCAAGAGACCGGCCATCCTGTTTCCCCAAGGCGATATGGGCGGCTCCACGGCGCAACCGGTCTTCGACCTCACCGAGGGCGCCTTCGGCCCCTATGCCGGACAGCTCTTCGTGGCCGAATGGACCTATCCGCGTGTGCTCCGGGTCGACCTTCAGAAGGTACGAGGGGAGTACCAAGGGGCGGCGTTTCCGTTCGTCGAAGGCAACGGCCTTCGCATGGCGAACAACCGCATGGCCTTTGCGCCTGACGGCCGCAGCCTCTACATCGCCCAGACCTCGCGGATTTGGGGGTCGACCGAAGGCCTCCAGCGCATCGTCTGGCAGCAAAGAATACCCTTCGATATCCTTACGATGCGGCTGACGCGCGACGGCTTCGACTTGGCGTTCACCAAGCCTGTAGACCGCGGAGCCGCGTCCAATCCGTCCAGTTACTCGTGCACTCGGTACTACTACCGGTACCACGCAGGCTACGGTTCGCCGAAGACGGAGGTCACGCCGGTCGAGGTCCAATCCGCAGCGATTTCCCCCGACGGTTTGAGCGTGTCGTTGACGTTGTCTGACCTCCGCGAGGGGTGGTTATACGACCTGCGTCCGTCGGGCATCCGCAGCCAGGAGGGGGAGCCGCTCGCGGCGAAGATGGTGGCCTACACGCTCAACCGCCTGCTCGAATAGGTCTGCGCAGGGCTCCCATTCGTCGCGGATCTGACGGCGGGGCGCCGTAGTCCCGAGCTGCAGCCCGATCCCGAAAGCGCCTATCGACCTAGCAGCTGCCGAAGCCGGATGTTGCGGAATGCGACGCGCATGGCGGGCCCGCGATGCAATTGCATGGCCAGCACGCCTTGGGTGGCCCCGGGGTCGAGAACGTCAATCACCACGAAGCCGTTGACCGAGATGCGGATGTGGTGTCCTCGGCAATACAGTTCGATCTCATTCCAACCTGGCCGCACTGCGAATTCGGACTTGTCCTGCCAAGCGTCCAACAATAAGCCCCCGGGCAGTCCTTCTCCGTGCAGGTTTCCCCAGCCCTTGCCTTCGGCGAAGTCGACCTGGTACCCGCGTACCGTCCAGCTCCGCAGTCGCTCGCTGCGGAATTGCATGCCGCTGTTCCCATTGCGCAGCTTCACATCGAATCGTAGTACGAAGTCGCCGAACTCGCGCCGAGAGATCAGGAACGAGTTTGCCTGCAGAGGACGCAAGTCCGAGGACCCCACGAGCGAGCCGTTCTCGACGGTCCACAGGTCGGGGTCGCCATCCCAACCCTGGAGGTTCTTTCCGTTGAAGAGCAATTCGTACCCCTGCCCGGCTTCAGCGGGCGTGAGAACATTCCAAGGGTCGGTCGGAGCGGCCGCCGCAGATCCCAGAAGCGCCGACAGCACCGCCGTCCAGACCAGCACGGTGTGCTTATTCTGCCAAGACCGGGGCGGCGGTGGAGGCGGTCGCCTGCGCGTCGAGTGCGTCAAGCAGCTTGCGGGCGCAGGGCCTCGGCCTGCTCGGCTGCCCGAAGAGGCTCGACCAGCACGTCGAGGCCGCCATCGAGGACTTGCGTCAGTTGGTGCACCTTGAGGCCGATACGGTGATCCGTAATCCGCATCTCAGGGAAGTTGTATGTGCGGATCTTCTCCGAGCGGTCGCCGCTGCGCACCATAGCGCGGCGCCGCTGGGCTTGCTCGGAGTGTTGCTTCTCCCGCTCGATCTCGTACAGTCGTGACCGCAAGACCTGAAGCGCCTTCTTGCGGTTCTTGATCTGCGATTTCTCGTCCTGGCAGGTCACGACAAGGCCGGTCGGAACGTGTGTGATCCGCACGGCCGAGTATGTTGTGTTCACGGACTGGCCGCCCGGGCCGGACGAGCAGTACGTATCCGTGCGCAGGTCATTCTCATCGATCTCGACATCTAATTCATCCGCCTGCGGAAGCACCGCGACGGTCACGGCCGACGTGTGCACGCGGCCTTGGGATTCCGTCTTGGGTACGCGCTGCACCCTGTGCACACCGCTCTCGTACTTCAGCTTCGAGTACACACGCCTGCCCGTGACCAGGGCGATGATCTCCTTAATGCCACCCAGTTCGGAATCGCTCCGAGCGGTGATGTCGACCTTCCAGGACTGCACTTCCGCGTACCGCGTGTACATCCGGAACACATCCTGGGCGAAAAGCGTGGCTTCGTCGCCACCTGTACCTGCCCGGATTTCGAGCACGACGCCTTTTTCGTCGTTGGGATCGACGGGAATGAGCAGAATGCGAATCTCTTTGGCGAGACGATCCTGCAAATGCTCCAGCGAGGCCAGCTCCTCGGCGGCGAGGACAGCGATCTCCGCGTCGGGGTCATCCATCATGAGACGCGTTGAGTCGATCTGGCGCGCGGTCTCCTTCCAGGCCCTGTACTTGTCGACCACTCCAGCAATCTCGGAGTGTTTCTTCGCCGCCTGCTGGTACTGCTTCGGGTCGGTGACCAGCGCCGGGTCCGCGAGTCTCGCAGACAGCGCTTCGAAGCGCGCCTCGACCTCTTCAATGCTCCGGAACCACTCCATGATCCGTCTCCGTGCGCCGATCGCAGACCACCCGCGGCCAACCTGGAGGATGGCTGGCGCCACGATCCGGCAGCGTCACGCTACGACCGGTTTACCTCCGGAACGCTCCTCGAACTCCAGTGCTTTGCGCAGGGCGAGGATCGCAACCTCGATTTGGCCGTCATCCGGCTGCTTCGTGGTGACGCGCTGCAGCCAAAGACCCGGGCGGACGAGGTGCATGAAGGCGCTGCCCTGACGTTTGGCGGCGTAGCGGATGATTTCATAGCTCAAGCCGGCGATCACCGGCAACAACGCGATCCTGGCGCCAAACTGCGCCAGGAATCCCTCGAACGGCACCAGTGCGTAGACCGCGATCGCAACTAGCATGACAACCATCAGAAAGCTCGTGCCGCAGCGTGGGTGCCAGGTCACGAAACGCTGCGCGTTCTCGACGTTTAGATCCTGGCCGGACTCGTAGTTGAACACCACCTTGTGCTCGGCGCCGTGGTATTCAAAGACGCGTCGGATGTCCTTCAGCCTTGAGATCGCGAACAGGAAGGCCAGGAAAATCCCAAGCCGAATCGTCCCTTCCACGACGCTGAAGCCGACTTGATTGTCCAGCACGGGCTGCCATCCTTGGAGTTGCTGCGTGGCAAGCAACGGCAGGAACTTGTACATGACGATGAAGAACGCCAGGGATATCCCGACGTTCAGCCACAGCATCCACCCCGGCAGCTCCGCCGTCTTGGACTCCTCGGCGCCCTCTTCCGCTTGGATAGCCTGCTCGGTCGAGAAATTCAGGGCCTTCATGCCCAGCGCCATCGACTGTCCCAGCACGCCGCAGCCACGCACAATCGGCAGCGCCCAGAATCTGCTGGTCTCGGATAGCCGCTTGGCGCTCCGCTCACGCGTGACGACCTGGCCGTCCGGCTTGCGTACCGCAACGCAATAGGATTGCGGCGTGCGCATCATCACGCCCTCCATGACGGCTTGGCCGCCGATCAGGGGGGCGTCGCCGCTCTCGAGCATTGGCAAGAGCTGGCTGTGCCTCGACAGCCGGGCGAAATGTCGTAGCCGCCGCATAGCGAATCACCTGGGACCGGGTCCGCTGCCGAGTCCCTTGGTTTAGGATACACTGGCACCATGGTCAGGCGGATCTGGGCTCGCCTCAGGCCAGCCGTCTTCTGGAGCTACGGAAGAGGGTCCTGGCAGTACGACCTGATCGTCGCGCTGATCCTCGCGTTTGTCTTTTTGAGCCCGAGGAGTCTTTTCAACGATCGGCCGAGCGCAGCGCTGGTCCATGAGGTCGAGGGGCTCGGCGAGGACGTGAGGGTGTTTTGGATTGAGCCCAGCGCTTTGGACACTCCGAGCCCGACGAGTTCCGACCGAAGACTGCAGGAGTTGCTGCAGGAGCGCAGCGGGAAGGTTCTGCGGATTCTCCGGACCGAGCCGACCACGGACCAGGCCGGCAACATCCGCGGCTACCTCGTCTACGCGCAGCCCTAGCGCGACAATCCGGGCTGCGTCCGCGCGGCATGGTTCCGAGCCGTAGAGTCCTATGGGATCGAGAGTCCGAAACCAGACCTCACTCCTGACCGTCTTCGGAACTATGGGCGTGCAGGCCGTTGCGTGTTTATGCCTAGCTGCTTCGCTGCACGCAGCTCCGGCACTCGAGACGCTGCTGGCGAACATGGACACCGCGGCCAGCGCCTGGGCCGGTATGCGGGCCGAAGTTCGGTGGGTGCGTTACGTCTCTTTCGTCGACGACAAGAGCGTCGAGTCGGGTCGGCTCGTCGTGCGTCGTTCCGGTTCCGGCGATGTCGAGATGCTCCTCGAATTCGAGCACCCGAACCACTACTTCCTTGCCGTGCGGGGCGCGAAGGTGGAGATCTACAAGCCTAAGATCAAGACCGTCGAAGAGTACAACGTCTCGAAGTTCAAGGAAAAGCTCGAGAACGCCCTGTTGCTCGGATTCGGCACGGCGGGCAGTTACTTGCGCGAACACTATGACATAGCCGTACAGGGCGAGGAATCCCTGGCCGGGCAGCAGACCATCCGAATTGACTTGAGGCCCAAGGACCCAGGGTCCGAACTCAACAATCGGCGTCTGGAGATGTGGATCTCGACCTCGAGTTGGCAACCCGTGCAACAGAAGATCTATGACATCACGCCGGGTGACTATCGGCTCTACTCGTACTCTGCCATCGAACTCAATCCGACGTTCTCGGATCGCGAATTCAAACTGCGCATCCCTCGCGGCGCCCAGCGGGTCCGTCCACAGCGTTGACCCGTCGGCGTTCCTGCGGGCCGGGCTCTCCTGTTGACCCGGTGCGCCCGCCACAGCAAGGGCGCGCTACGTTCCATCCGGACACATTCAGCGTCGGATGGCCAGGGTCGCCTTGGCTGGTTCGGCGAGATACCGCGTAGTGCCCTCGTCCGACAGCATGGATTCAGCGCGGATCTCCACCTCATACTGGCCCTCCGGTGCACCCGACTCGGCGTTGCATTGCAGCGCATAGTGGGTCTGATCTTCTGCCAATTCCGCCTCCGCGCATTGCACGCCCGACGGCAGGCCCACGGCGCTGACCTTGACGGTGCGGCGGAACTCCGGATCGCGCCAGATCGATCCCTCCCAGCGTCCTGCGGAGCCCACCCCAAGTACCAACTGCGACTCCGGAGACGCAAGCGTGTATCCATCCACAACATCGATCTCGAGGGGCTGGGAGTAAATCGTCTCGTCTCGACCGTCCAGACTGATCTCGGCCGCCAGATTGAAATTCACCATGCCGAGCGATGTCCGCTCGTGGGTGAAGATCTGGAATTCACCGGATTCCGTCACCTCATCGGAGTTGGTTCTGCGGAGCCTCACGGAACCGGCGTTGCGAGGAATCTGGACTTTCTTCGCAAGGCGCGCGCCTGGAAGGCGCGCCTGGAAGGTCCACTTCGTCAACAGGCCTTGGCCGCCCCGGACCAGCCGCAACTGGCGCGGCGTGACGAACTTCAGTTGCGCCCCTTGCTCCGGATTGATCCGGGCGGGAAGATCGTAGCCGAGCCATTCGGCCGTGACTGCGGGTTGCTTCGTTCCCTTGACTTGCACACGCACGCCCGGACCGGTCGCACGGCTGTCAAGATGTTGCGCTCCGTCCTGTTCGGCCTTGCCCCGAACGACGAGGTTCAGCAGCCGCATCTCAGCCCCTGGCTTGGACGTCAAAGTCAGCCTGCCCGTCTCGAATCGGGGCAGGGTGTTGCCCAGCGTCGACATCGGCGCAATGTGCCCCCCGGTCACCACCAGGTCGTCCGGCGGGTCCTCGACATAGAGCTGAATCGGTCCGTGGTACCCACGACGCTCGGCAGTCACCGTCAGGACGGCGGAACCGTCTTGCGGAATGTTCACGTACGGTTCATTCAGCGTGAGAAGGAAATCGGGGCCCTGCTTGCGGGCAACCAGCCGATACGAGTAGTCACGGCCGCCGCGTTGCAGCAGGTCTTCGACCGAGACGAGCAGTTCGTCGACCCCAGGCGGGACCGTCAAGTTGACGAATGGATAGGTCGCGGTTTCGCCCGTTGTGGTGATGATGTATGGATTCGGGTCTCCGGCGTACTTCCCTGCGATCGCGAGGACGCTGTCGCCGTCCGCGATTGTCATAACGCCGTACAGCGAGGAGCCGGGCAGTTCTCCCGAGCGCAGTTCGAGGGCCCACTGTTCGCCGCCCTGTACGGCCAACCGGTAGCGATCGATCTCTCCGCTCCGCGCAATGCGGCCATTCATCACAACGTTCTCACCGAGCGCACCATCGCTTTCGGACTCCAGGACCTCGGCTCCGTCGCTGAGCAAGAACGGCACGAAGGAGGGCGTGCCGGGGACTCGGAGCCAGGTTTTGCTGACGTTGCCCGGGACGTTCCGCAGGTCCACTTCATGCTTCAACACATAGTTTAGGTTTCCACCGAAAAACTCTGCTTGAGTTTGACTTCCGCGTGTCCATCCAAGTGGGAATACGCCATCGGCGAAGCTGTATTCACCGAGAGTCAGACGGTAGAAATCGTCTTGTTGCGTGCTGAAACGTTCGTCCCGTAGCGACAGGAAATACTCCCCGTCCTCGGGAACGTCGAAGGTCAGTCGAGAGTCCAATCCCAGACCTGGAGCATCGCTGCTGCGCGCCAGCGTCAGCCCTTCACCATCGAGAAGTTCGAGATTGGGATCGATCGCCGAGCCCGCCCTGCGCGCGGCAACTTCCGCAACGAACCTTTGTCCGGCTTTGGCATGCAAGCGGAAGACGTCCCGTTCCGGTCCTTGGAGCCTGCCCTCGACGGTGACCGGTGCGCTGATCGACTGGGCTGTCTCACGGAAGTCGTTGGTCGTGTCTTCGGCGTCCGCTTCCGGGTCGGACTCGAGTTCCTGGACTTGTGGGAACTCTCCGACCGTAAACAGCAGCGCATTCGATAGACCGTTCGCCGTCTCGATCCGCAGGGGATACCGGCCGGGCGGGGCATCCTGAGCAACTTCCACGAGGTAGACCAACTCGGCGGCCGGCATTGGGCCTTCCGTGGGCGCGCCGGTGAGCGGGGTGGCGGCGAATTGGCCGGCGCTGATTAGACGTGCCGCGGGGCCCAGCCGCTTGCCGGAAACCACGAGCCGCACCGCGCTACCTACTTGCGCGCCGCGCGGCTGCATGCGCTCCAACACAGGCTGCGCGCAAAGCGGCGCAGCAAGCGAGACGATACCCAGCCATGGGCGCATGCGGATGTTCATCTTGCAGTCCTCCGATTCGTTCCCACGGGCCTCCGCTGTGGCGGGGTCGCCCGCTGCCCAAGAATAGCAACTTTGCGTTTTCTTGAGATCGCCTGGAGCGTCAGTTGACGGTGATGGGTTGGTTCGCCTCTCCGCGCACGCCGCCCAGCATCGCCGGCCATCGGGATCGCGCAATCCAGAACCTGGGAGGCATGCAACCATGTCGTCGAAGGGGAGCAAGTCCCGGGAGAACGCCAAGGCGGGGGTCGGCCGCGCTGGGCCCGGACCGCGCCATGAACGCAGACCGATTCCACTTCGTTGAGACGACTCCACTGGAATGCCCGGGCTCGAGCCGCAGGTCCATGCCGCGCATCATCAGGCTGGAACACCGGTCGGCCGCAATTCCCACTGGGGATTGCCAGGGGGTCCCGGGATATGCTTTAGAAATGGTCGTTCGATTCACCTGCCTGTGTTTCGCGGTTGCCGGGGTCTGCGCCGCTGCGCAACCGGATTGGCCCAGCGTCAAACGGGAGGCGTTGCGGATTCTCGTCGATCTGGTCCAACTTGACACCTCCCAACCGGCCGGCAACGAGATTCTGGCGGCCCGCTACCTCAAGCAGCGCCTCGACGCCGAAGGTATCCAGTCCGAGATCATCGAATCGGAGCCGGGCCGCGCCAGTCTTGTGGCGCGAGTCCGAGGAAGCGGCGCCAAGAGACCTCTGCTGCTACTGGGTCATCTCGACGTTGTCGCCGTCGAGCGTGAGGAGTGGTCGTTCGACCCCTTTGAGGGCGCAGTGAAGGACGGCATCTTGTATGCCCGCGGGGCCTCCGATGACAAAGGCGTTGTGGCGGGGTCGTTCCAGGTTCTGCTCGAGTTGCATCGCCGGCAGACGCCGTTGGAGCGCGATGTGATCTTCTTGGGAGTGGCCGACGAAGAGGCGGGTGGAGTCCTGGGCATCACGCACCTGCTCGAGAGCCACCGTGACAAGATCGATGCCGAGTTTGCGATCAACGAAGCGGGCAAGGGTGTCTTCGATCGCGCGCTCCGGTATACGCGCTTCGAAATCCAAACCGCGGAAAAAACTCCCCGGCGCATTGACCTCAAAGCGGTCGGCACCTCCGGCCACGGCTCCATCCCACTCGAGGACAACCCGGTGGGAACGCTCGCTCGTGCGGTGGGCCGACTCTTCGACCACGAGATGCCGCCTCGCCTCAACGAGACAACCCGAGAGTACTTCCAGCGCTTGGCCGAAATCTCCCTGCCGGACAAGGCGGAGGTCTTCCAAGCCATCCTAGAAGAAGACCCCACCGCGCAAGACTACGAACGCCTGCGCAAGCTTTCGCCGGTGTACCACTCGATGCTGCGGACGTCGATCGTTCCAACCATCCTGCACGGGGGTTACCTCAAGAACGTCATTCCCTCCGAAGCCCACGCGACCGTGGATATCCGGGCCCTGCCGGACGAAGATCCGGAGCGGCTCTTTTCTCTGCTCAAGCGGATCATGAACGAGCCCGCCGTAGACTTGGTGCCGCACCCGCAGACTCGGCCGTCTCACGTGCCTTCTCCGCTTGAGGGGGAGGTTTTTCGGGCGTTTGGAACGGTGCTCGCACGACTCTATCCGGGCGTTCCCGTGCTGCCGGCCATGTCCACTGGCGCGACCGATTCCGCGCAGTTGCGCCATGCCGGCATCGCCAGTTACGGCTTCGGTCCCGCTCGGCCGGAATGGGACCTGGCCAGCGGCATTCACGGCAGGAACGAGTATCTCTACGTGCAAGCGTTCCAGGATTACGTCGAGATCCTGTGGAACGTCGTGCTGGAAATCGCTGCGGCGCGGTAGCTCCCACATCGGGAAGCGGAGCCCGGTCTTGCCTCACCGCGCCGGAAGATCTTGGATGCGGTTCCGGACCAAGTCCGCCAGCGCGCGGATAAAGGTGGGGCTGTCGTTGAGCCCCTGCATCGTTTCGAATCGGCGGATGCCACAATGGGTCGCCTCGCCGCGCGCCTCGATGTCGATCTCCGACAAGGTCTCCAGGTGATCCGACACAAAGGAGATGGGAACCACCAGCACCTCTTGGACGCTGCTCTGACCAAGCCGCCGGAGAGTCTCGGACAAGCTCGGTTCGAGCCAGCCTTGAGGCCCGACCTTGCTTTGAAAGCAGAGTGTGTGTGGCGTATTCGGGTCGCACTGGTCCAAGACGAGCCGCACGCTCTCTTCGATCTGCTCCGGGTAGGGATCCCCACGCTCCACCAACTTGCGAGGGAGTCCGTGGGCGCTGAAGATGAGGTGCGGCGTACAACTCGCTGGAAATCGTGTCCGCGCTTCGACAATGCGTTCGACGAGAGCCTCGATGTAGGCCGGCGAAGAGGCGTAGGACTGAATCCTCTCGGTCGGCAAATCGAGTCCCGCGGCCCGACAGCAGCGTTCCCATTCCCGCAGGGAGCTTCCTGTCGTGGCAGTGGAGTACTGCGGGTACAGTGGGAGAAGCACGAGGCGGTCGCAGTTCGCCTGCCGAATTGATCGGATGGCGTCGGTGCTCGACGGCCTCCCGTAACGCATCGCCACGAAGGCGCGGCACGGCCCGACCGAACCCAGTTCTGCTTCGATGAGTTCAGCTTGCCGGCGAGTGATCTCGCCAATCGTCGATCTTCCTCCGATCGAGGCGTAGAGCCCCCTGACTTTGGCGGCGCGCCATTTCGACAACCGACGGGCGAAGCCGGCGCGGAGCCAGCCCGGGATCGGCAGTTTGAAGAGGTCAGGGTCCCGGAACATGTTCTCCAGGAACGGCTGCACCTCATCGAGGGAGTCCGGACCGCCGAGTTGGAAGAGAACGATGCCGAGCGTTCCTGTCTTCTCAGGGGTCCCCATATCCTGTGCCGATGAGACTCGACTTCCGGGGCGGCCAGGCTTCGCGGCCTGGTAGTCGTGTTCTGCGATCGGATTCCGAGTAGCTGCTGTTCTTGTCGGTCGAATCAAACGCGCCGGCGGGCTAGATTCCGCTCAAATGCTCCAGCTTTCCCGTGCTGTCCCCGAGAGTTTCGGTATACACGCCAACTCGATCCAAGAGCGCCAGGTAGAGGTTGTTCGTGGGCGTCTCGACCGGATAGCGAAGGTGTCGGCCGGGATGCAGCGTCCCGCCGCCGCTTCCAGCCACCAGCAGCGGCAGGTCGTGGTGAGTGTGCCGATTGCCGTCGCCTATGCCCGAACCGTAGACGATCATCATGTTGTCCAACAGGCGTCCCTCGCCGTCCTGGATCGAAGCGAGTTTCTCGAGGAAATAGGCGAATTGCTCGATGTGGTGGGCGTTAACCTTGGTGATGTCCTCGATCTTGTCCAGATCTCCTTGGTGGTGGGTCATGCCGTGGTGGGCGCGGCTCACTTCGATCTCTGGGTAGGTAAGGTTGCTGCCTTCTCGCCCCATCATGAACGTCGCGACCCGGGTCATGTTGGTTTGGAAGGCCAGCGCCATGAGGTCAAACATGATCCGCGCATGGGCCGCGTAACTTGCGGGAATGCCATGTGGTCGGGCCATTTCCGGGTGCTTGTCGTCGTGGTCCGCGTTCCCCGAGGCGATGCGTTTCTCGACATCCCGCACGCTTGCGAAGTACTCGTCCAGCTTCTGACGATCGGTTGGTCCGAGGGTGTTGCGCAGACGGGCTGCATCGCCCAGGACGTGGTCCAGGACGCTCTTGTCCCGCGCCGCCCGACGGGCTCGAACCGCGGGGTCTAGGGGGGCGTCCACGTCCCCGAACATGCGCTCGAAGACTAGGCTGGGATCAATCTCCGGCGGATTGGGCGTCTTTTCTCCGCGCCAGGAAACACTGTTGGAGTACGCGCAACTGTACCCCGAATCACAGTTGCCAGCCAGTCGTCCCGGCTCGATCCCCAATTCCATCGATGCGAAGCGGGTCCTGCCGCCTATCGCGGATGCAGCCACTTGGTCGACGGAAATACCGAGTCGGATATCCGCCCCGGAGGTCTTCTTGGGATGAATACCGGTTAAGAAGCTCGAGGCCGCCCGGGCATGGTCTCCCCCGCCGTCGCCCAGAGCGCGACCGTTGTTGTGCGTGAGGCCCGAGAGCACGAGCAGGTCGCGCCGGTGCGGTTCGAGCGACTGGAGGATGCGGGGGAAGTCAAAATCCGAACCCTCCGCTACAGGCGTCCAGGCTTGTTGGATGACTCCGTTGGGGATATACACGAACGCTAGGCGCTGGGGCGCATCGCTTGCCATCTGCCTGGAGGCCGCGAACGCTGGCGTCATGGCCTCGAGGTACGGCAGCGCGATGGCCGCTCCTGCTCCGCGCAGGAAGTGGCGTCGGTTCAAGCGCTTGCGCACGTGCATCCAAGAACTCCACATAGAGCCTACCATAAGCGTCTTGGGTGGCAGTCACAAAACGAGTTCGCCATGAAATGTTTTGGCCAGACTTGTGATCGACGGAGTATCCTGATTGCACGTGCAGCGCGACGCGAGCACGAACCGGCCGCGGATCAACGAGTGGATTCTAGGCGGATACTTCGTCTACACCAGCGTCCTGGCGTTCTTGCTTCCGGTTTCCCTGGACGTGACTGCGCTCACTCTCGGCGCCAACCTTGTGGCGCTCGGCGTTCTGCATTCCTTGGCGAGATCGCGTGCGCCGAGACTCCCGAGTTCTCTGCGCAGCGTGGTTCCGATCGCCTGCGTGTTGCTCGCCTACCACCAAATGGGCTGGTTCGCACAGCCGCAAGAGAGCATCGATCTGGAGCTCGCCTGGGTGGGCTGGGATCGGTTGCTGCTTGTGGACTGGGGACTTGGCAAGGTGATCGAGACGGCTGGACCGCTCTTGCCGGGATTGCTGGAATTGCTCTACCTCTTGACGTATGCGCTGGCGCCTGTTTCGCTTCTGGTCCTGGTCGCGAACGGCCGGATCGCACGAGCGGATCGCTTTCTCGCGATCTACGTCGCGTCCGCCTTGGCGTCCTACGCATTGTTTCCCTACTTTCCCTCGGAGCCCCCCAGGGTCGTGTTCCCCGGCGAGCTTGTCCCTAGCTACGACACGGTGTTTCGACGACTGAACTGGTGGCTGCTCGGAGGCGCGGGCATCCACACCAGCGTGTTCCCGAGTGGACACGTGTCTTCGGCGTTCGGCGCCGCATTCGGCCTGTTCTGCGCCCTGCCGGAGCGAACGCGATATGGGGCGATCATGACGGCGGTCGCGTGCGGAATTGCCGTGTCAACCGTCTACGGGCGATACCACTACGCCGTGGACTCCCTGGCGGGGCTGGCTGTGAGCGTCGTCGCTACGCTGGTCTGCTTCCGCTTCCTGCGCATGAGCGAGCAGGCATCGGCTTGACACACGGACGCCCCGCGGTCTGATCGCGCCCGCTCAGGCCCGGCCGCGCGTCCCAAACGCGCCTCCCAGCCTTGGCTCTCTGCGGATACCATGAGGCATGCCTCTCCGAACTTCAGACCTCGACCGGGACGCGCTTGGGCTCGCTGAACTGGTCCGCAATAGGGATGTCCTTGCACTGGAGCTTGTGGACGCCGCGATCGCTGCGATCGAGCGCACGCATGACGATCTCAACGCGGTGAACGTCGGCATGTTCGAGTTAGCCCGCGAGGAGGCCAGGACGATCCACCCCCAGGGGCCCTTCGGCGGAGTGCCTTTCCTGCTCAAGGACATCCGGGCGAGCTACGCGGGTGTGCCGACCTCAGATGGGACCGCCTTGCTGCGGCATGTACGAGCAGAATACGACAGCGAAATCGTCAAGCGCCACAAGAAGGCCGGCCTGATCTGCATAGGCAAGACCAACACCCCGGAATTGGGCCTGACGGCCACGACGGAACCTCACGCCTTTGGGGCGACACACAATCCCTGGGACACGCGCAGAACGCCAGGCGGCTCCAGCGGCGGGGCCGCCGCCGCTGTAGCCGCACGCATTGTGCCGATGGCGCACGCCAGCGACGGAGGTGGATCGATCCGGATTCCAGCGGCCTGCTGCGGTCTGGTCGGACTCAAGCCCACCCGAGCCCGCAACCCGTTGGGCCCGGATGTGGGTGACGTCATGAACGGTCTCGTGGTCGAACACGCCGTTTCCTTGACGGTCCGAGATTGCGCCGCGTTGCTGGATGCCACAGCCGGTCCGGACCTCGGCGATCCGTATTGGGCGCCGCCCCAGGCACGGCCCTTCCTGGAGGAAGTGGGGGCCGACCCGGGCCCACTGCGCATCGCATTTGCGACGCACTCGCCCATGCAGACCCCGGTGCACGCGGATTGCGTGGAGGCTGTCGTCGAAGCGGCCAAGCTGCTGGAGGACCTCGGGCACCGCGTCGAGGAGGCGGCTCCCCAGTACGACGACGGGGTGTTCCGCGAGGCCTTCACGACCGTATGGTTCGCCAACTTGGCAGCCACGCTGGCCCGACACGCACAGTTGCTGGGCCGTGAGGTCTCCGAGTCCGAGTACGAACCATTCACTTGGCTGCACGGCATGCGGGGCGCGCAGACCCGAGGGGCGGACTACGTGGGCGCCGTCGCAATGCTGCAAGCCGTGGCTCGCAGAATCGCGCCGTTCTTCGGGCGCTACGATCTCTGGATGACTCCTTCACTGGCCTCACCGCCACCGCGTCTCGGGTTCCTCCACCCCGATCCCGAAGAGTCCGAACTCCGCACCTATGCCCGCCGCGTCAAGGAGTTCGTCCCGTTCACGCAGCTAGCCAACGCGACGGGCCAGCCGGCGGTGTCGTTGCCTCTCCACTGGAATGCTGGCGGTTTGCCGATCGGTGTCCATTTCACGGCGCGCTTCGGAGATGAGGCGAGCTTGTTCCGCCTAGCGGCGCAGTTGGAGAAAGCGCGACCGTGGATCGGGCGGAAGCCACCGATCTGCGCGCTCTAACCGGACACACGCCAAAGTCCTTGTTTCTTTCATGGCCGAAGTGGAGCAGATCTTCGGTCCCAAGGGAGCACTCGAAGCCTTCGTCAAGGCCAGGAAGCAGGGCAAGGTCCGACACATCGGATTCACGGGGCGTCACGGCCACGAAGTGCACTTGGCGTTGCTGCGCGGCTACGCTGGCTGGGAAACGGTCCAGCATCCCGTAAACCTTGTCGATCCGCATTACCGCAGCTTCGTTCGAAAGGTGCTCCCCAAGGTCGACAACGCAGGGCTCGGGAAGATCGCGATGAAAACGAACGCGATGGGTCCCATTTTGGAGCGTGGGATCGCGAGCATCGAGGAGTGCCTGCGCTTCGCGATGTCGCAACAGCCCCACACGATCGTTTCCGGGGCGGAGACGGTGGAGCAGCTCGAACAGAACATCGCGGTGGTCAAACATGCGCCGCCGTTCTCGGCCGCTGAAGTGCAGCAGTTACTCAGCCGTACCGGGCAAGGCCCGATAGGCCCGGACGTTGAGTCGTACAAGCGCAAAGACGCGTAGCCGGAACCCGCCGTCGCCGTCTGTGGAAGCGCCGGGCCGACCTAGCTCGGAATGCTCAGGCATGCCCGCTGGCGTAGCCCTGCAGTCGACTCGCCAACGCCGACGGCAGTTCCGCGAGGACTTCAACCGCTTCGTCGTCGTCGCGGCGTTCCAGGATTCGGCCGTGCTCGTAGAGCATAGCCAGGCTGCCCCCTGCGGCGTAGGGGAAGCGGTACCTGCGGCGCAGCATCCGCTCGCTTGCCAGGAGTTCATCGATGGCCTGGAGGAATGTGTTCAGGCCTTGCCCGGTCTTCGCAGAAACACTGACCACGCCTGCAACAGAACTCCGGAAGCGCTCCCGGTCAACCTCGCGGGCGCTTTGCTGGACGCCGAGAAGGTCGCATTTGTTCAGCACCAGCAGCTGTGGCTTGCCCCGGGCGCCGAGTTCTTGCAGGACGCGGTCCACTTCCTCCTGACGCACTGTGCGGTGCGTACCAGAGACGTCGACGACGTGGAGGATCAGGGCAGCCTCCGTCACCTCCTCGAGTGTGGCTCGGAACGCCTGAATCAGGGTGGGCGGCAGTCGGCGCAGAAAACCGACCGTGTCGGACAGCAACGCCAACCGCTGGGATGGCAGACGGAGCTTGCGCAGCGTGGGATCTAGCGTCGCGAACATCTTGGAATTCGCCACGACGCTGGCGCGCGTGAGTCTGTTGAACAGCGTGGACTTGCCCGCGTTGGTATAGCCGCAGAGCGCAATCGTAGGAAGCGGCACCGAAGTGCGTTTGGCGCGCTGCAAGCGTCTTGTCGAGCGCACCTTTTCGAGTTCCGAGCGAAGTTTGACGATGCGCCTGCGGATCTTCCGGCGGTCGCTCTCCAACTGGGTCTCACCCGGTCCCCTGGTGCCGATACCCCCTCCAAGCCGTGACATCGCGGCCCCGCGGCCTGTCAGTCTCGGCAACAGGTAGTCGAGTTGCGCGAGTTCAACTTGCAGCCTTCCTTCGCGCGAACGCGCATGCTTGGCGAAGATGTCCAGGATCAACTGGGTGCGGTCCAGAACCGGACACTCGATCGCCCGTTCCAGGTTCCGATGCTGCGAAGCGGTCAGGTCCTGGTCGAACAAGACGAAATCGCAGTCATCTTCGGCGGCCCAAGCTCGGATCTCGCGGATCTTGCCCGCCCCGAGAAGCGTCGCCGGGACAGGCTTGGCGCGCACTTGCAGGGCCTGTCCGAGAACTTCGGCGCCGGCGCTGCCGGCCAGATCCGCGAGTTCGGCGAGCGAATCTTCCGCGCTCAGCCTGTCGAGCACGGGGGTGACGCCTGTGCCCACGCGGCGCAGATCGAGACCAGCGAGAATGCAACGCTCTGCGGAGGGTAAAGGCGACCCTGGGACTTGTGTGGGGCGAGCCCCGGCGACCCCCGATCGATACGGCGGCAATCGGATTCGTTCCCTGGGAGTCTTGGGCTCGGGCATTCGCGAGGGCGAGCCAACGGGCGTGGAGTGACGGTCGCGTCGGCTCCCGGAATCGTGAAGCTTAGATTACCAGAAAGATAAGTGCTCCAACGGTTTCGCGGCGGACGTACGCTGGGCGTGGAGACCGGGTCCTATAATAAAATTCCAGTGGCTGGATCCATCCTGCATCAGCTGGGGTCAGCGTTCCGAACGCTCAATCCCGACGAGGTTCGCGCCATGGTGCAGCGGCGCGTGGTCTTCGGCATCTTGGCCGCGGACGAGGATTGCGTCGATGAGATTCACGACTTTCTCAAGGTGCACGGGAACGAATCGGAAGAGGGCCGCCTTCTGCGGGTCGCAAGTGAAGACGACTTTGCCCAGGCGACGGTCGGTTTCTCCGAGCACGGCATCCCCCATCCGGAGCACTTCTACACCTTCGACCGACGAGACCCAAGCGTCTCGGCCGCATGCCTGCTGAACCAACATGAGAGCGAATGGCTTCCACTGGGGCGCACTTTTCCCGGCCTGCGAGCCGCCGTCAGCGAACGCCTGATCTGGAAGATCGCCAAGGAGAACACGTTCTTCACGGTCGCGACAGCGCTGCCGAACCTCGTCCCATCCATCCTCACGCTTCCTTGGGCGGCCGGTGAGTTTGCTTCGGACACGGCATTCCTGACCATGAACCAAGTCCGCCTGTCGTTCCTTCTTGGGGCCGCCCACGGCCACGAGATCGGATACAACAAGCAGTGTGTCAAGATCGGCTCGATCGTGGGCGCGGCGTTCGGCTGGAGAGCATTGGCGCGGGAGTTGGTATCCAAGGTTCCTGCCGGAGGGGGCCTTGTTTCGAAGGGCTTGATTGCGTTCGCAGGCACGTATGCCGTGGGGCGGGGTCTGGAGCACTGGTATCGGGAGGGAAGCCTGCTCGGACGAGCCGAACAGCGGCAGTTCTACGTCGATGCCTGCCGGCGCGGCAAGGACACCGTCGAACGCATTGTGAAAAGCGTGGTCTCGGCCTCGCGCACCGCGGAAGAAGCTGCCTGAGGGAGAGCGCCGCCTGCGGCCCGCATCCCTTCGCCGCAGAGTCGGCGAGTCGAGTCGCTGGGAAATGCGAGTCATCGCAGGGAAGTACCGCCGCCGCAAGCTGCTTTCGCTGGAGGGCTCCGCCACCCGGCCGATGCTTGGTCGCATGCGGCAAACGCTGTTCGACATCCTGCAGGGAGAGGTCGAAGGACGCGTGTTCGCCGACCTCTACGCCGGCACGGGGGCCGTCGGCATCGAGGCGCTCAGCCGAGGCGCCCAGCGGGTCGTTTTCGTCGAGTCCGGCGCTCGCGCGGCAGAGATCATTCGTAGGAATCTGGGTGCGCTCGGGGCGCAAACAGAAGCCCACGTGCGCGTGGCTCCGGTCCAGGATGTCGTCGAAGAGATCGACGCCGACATCTTCTTTCTAGGGCCACCTTACGAAGCGGTCCGGGAGTACGCCCGTACGCTGGAGACCCTCTCGCGGCGTCCCCCGGGATGGGTGATCGCCCAGCACGAGCGAGGATTGGAATTGCGGCCGAGTTACGGACAACTGGAAAGAGTCCGCGTCGTCCGAGTTGGCGCCAACCGCCTTTCGATGTTCCGTCCCAGCCAGAAGGATTCCATTCCAAGGTCTTGAACCAGGATCGGTTCGCAAGCAAAGCCGGCATAAGCCGCGAGAGCCAGATACCGGTAGCGTCTCGGAATTAGTCAGCATGCCCTAACAGGGCAGACACGACGTCGTCAATTTGGTCGAAGACCCAATCGATCTGTTCGTCGCCGACGACATAGGGCGGCATGAAATAAACGATGTTGCCGTTGGGTCGCAGCAGCAGGTTTCGCTGGAGGAATGCCGCGGCCAGACGAGGTCCGATGTCAGCTAGGTAGCCTTCCCGTGCTGTTTCGAGTTCCAGAATGCCCACGCCGCCGATTTGGCGCACATCGCGGACGTAGCTGCGCCCCACGAAGGACGCCAGCCTCTCGCGCATCCGCTTTGAAATCTGCTGGATGCGCTCCAGAACATCGTCTTCGGCAAAGATGTCGAGACCCGCCAGCGCCGCGGCGCAGCCCAGCGGATTGGCGGTGAACGAATGCCCGTGAAAGAACGTCTTTCTCCGATCTTCGCTGAGGAACGCTTCGTAGACCTTCTCGGACGCCACTGTGACCGCCAAGGGCAGGTACCCGGCGCTCAGACCTTTCGAAAGACAGATCAGGTCTGGCTGAACTGGGCCGTGTTCGCAAGCGAACATCGGGCCCGTGCGACCGAACCCCGTCATCACCTCGTCGGCGATCAGCAGCAGTCCATAGGCGTCACAGAGTTTACGCAACCGCCGGAGGAAGGCCGGTTTGCAGACAATCATTCCTCCGGCTGCCTGCAGCATCGGTTCCACGATCACGGCGGCGAGCTCTGCTCCTCGCCGCTCGAGCAGAGCCTCGATTTCTCGTAGCGGTTCCGTCGCGCCACCGTCCTTGTCGGGATCCATGGAAGCCAGGTAGTCCCGCGGCACGGCGGCCCGTTCGACACGGAAGAGGAGGGGGGCGTAGCTCGCCGTGAAGAGGGATGCGTGGCTAGCCGACATGGCGCCGACGGTGTCGCCGTGATAGGCATGCTCGAGAGCCAGGAACGTGCGCCGCTGGGTTTCGCCGCGGTTGGTCCAATATTGGTAGGCCATCTTGAGCGCGACTTCAACAGCCGTGGAGCCGTTGTCGGAAAAGAACACGCGTTTGAGGCGGGACGGCAGCAGAGCGCGTAGCCTCTCGGCGAGCTCGACGGCCGGGGGATGCGTGCATCCGGCGAACATGACATGCTCGAGGCGTTCGGCCTGCGCTTGCAAGGCCCGGTTGACCTTGGGGTTGCAGTGGCCATGGACATTGACCCACCAGGACGAGATGCCGTCCAGGACGCGCCTGCCGTCGTCCGTGATGAGGTACGGCCCGTCGCCGCGAACGATCGGAAGAGGCTCCGGGGCTGTCTTCATTTGGGTGAACGGATGCCAGATACAGGCGCGGTCTCTTGCGGCGAGCGAAGACATCGTGCTAGCGTAGCGCAGCCCTGCAGCGGGGCCTTGCGGGCAATTGGCGGCAAGGTGACTGCATGGCTTCGAATTGCGAACCAGGTAGTCGCGCGAGATTGTCATGATCCGGCTGATCTCGCTTATCGTTGCTAGCTGCGTTCTTCCTTGCTGGAGCGCTGAGCCCGCGCTCCTTCGAGAACGAATCGAGAGGCTGTTGCCGGACGCCATGCACACGCATGGCATCGACCTCTGGCTCGTCTTCACCCGCGAGGAATCGCGAGACCCGCTTGCCGAGGATTTCGCTGGCGGCAAGGCGGTTGCGCGCATGGCATTGTTGTTCGCCCGGACCGGGCTCGGCCTTCGAAAGATCGCGGTCGCTGCGAGCTACGACGTAACTCCGCTGGAGGAGAGCGGGATCTACGACGAGGTCCTCAGTTACAAGAGCGAGGGCATCAAACCGCACCTGCGGCGTTTGGTTGAAACCTTGGCGCCGGCCCGCATCGCGGTGAATACGTCGCGGGACATGCCGATTGCTGATGGCCTGACCAGCGGGATGCGTGCATACCTAGTCGAGACCCTTGGCGAGGGCCTAGCCGGGAGATTCGTGTCTTCGGAACCCCTCGTCGCCTCCTTCCGCGGTCGGCGGCTGCCTCAGGAAGTGGAGCGTCTACGCGAAGCCGCTCGCTACACGGACTCCATGATGCGGGAGGCCCTGTCTTCAGCCGTGATCGAGCCAGGTCATACGACGGAAAAGGACATCGGCGTGTTCCTGGCGGAGCGGGCCGCCGCGATCGGAGCTACCGTGCCGTTCATCAGCGTCGTCGCGGGACCGGCTCGCGGACACGCGGAACCCAGCGACCGTGTCATTGAACGCGGTGATCTGGTTCGGATCGATTTCGGCATCATGTATCGGGGCTACTCGACGGATTTGCAGCGAACGGCCTACGTGCTTCGGCCGCACGAGCGAGCCGCTCCGAAGCAGATCGAGCATATGTGGGAGACTTCGCGGCGGGCTGCGGATCGCCAAATCGCGGCTATGAAGCCGGGTGTCTCGGGCGTGAAGATCGACTCGATCGCGAGGAAGACCCTGCGCGAAGCCGGCTACGAGGGGCCGCCCCACGGGACCGGCCACGCCATTGGCTTCGTGGTCCACGATGTAGGGCCGCTCCTCGGTCCGGACTGGCCGGAGCGGTACGGGACGACCGTCTTCCTCAAGCTGGAGGAGGGACAGACGTTCGCCGTGGAACCGATCCTCTACGCGCCGTACGAAGAGGTCGGCGAAATCCATATCGGTCTGGAAGAAGATGTTGTGATTACGGTGGACGGCGCCTCGCTCTTGCATCCCCCGCAAGAGGGGTTGTTCCTCATCAATTGAGGGATTCTTCCAGCCCCGGACGCCATTCTCGGGCGCCATCTCTCCCCGCGGCCGCGCCCGATCGAGGGCGCCCATCCTCCTCCGTGCCCCGAGCACTGGGCTGGCGCCGGAAGCCAAACGTGGGGCGAGGGCTACAGTTCGCGGATTTCGCGGCTGAGCTCTTGCAAGGCCTTCTTCGCGTCGGCGAAGAGCATCAGCGTGTTGTCGCGCGTAAAAAGCAGGTTGGGGATGCCCGCGAAGCCAGGGCTAAGGCTGCGTTTGACGACGACAACGACTTGAGACTTGTCCACGTCCAGGATCGGCATGCCGTAGATCGGGCTTCCGGGTTCGTCTCGGGCGGATGGGTTCACGACATCGTTCGCACCCAAAATGATCGTGACATCCGTCTCGGCGAACAGCGGGTTGATCGAGTCCATGTCATACAGCCTGTCGTAGGGAACGTCCGCTTCCGCCAGAAGGACGTTCATGTGCCCTGGCATGCGTCCCGCCACCGGGTGGATGGCGTACCGGACTTCGACGCCGCGGGCTTCCAGCAGGTTCGCGAAGTCGCGCACCGCGTGTTGGGCTTGGGCAACAGCCATTCCATACCCTGGAACCACCGTCACGATGCGAGCGGCCTCAAACAAGAGCGCGGCTTCCTCCGGACTCGTGCTCTTCGTACGGCCGGCGTAGACATCCTCCCGGGCGGCGCTCGGCGCGGCGTCACCGAAGTCGCCCCGCAACACATTCCAGAGCGACCGGTTCATCGCCTTGCACATGATCTGAGTGAGGATGAATCCCGAAGCGCCCACCAGAGAGCCGGCGATGATCAGCACGTTGTTCCCCAGAACGAATCCCGTAGCTGCCGCCGCCAGACCCGAACAGGAATTCAAGAGCGCGATGATCACCGGCATGTCGGCTCCTCCGACGGCCACCGTCAAGAAGACGCCGTAGACCAGCGCGGTCGCGCACAAGGCCCCAAACACCCACACCGCTTCCGGATCGATTACATAGCTCAGACCCAGGAGGATGCTCGCCAACGCGGACCCGGAACTGAGGATGCGAATCAGGAGATTTCTTGGCTGCCACGTCAGCACCCCTTGGAGCTTGGCCCAGGCCACCAGACTTCCACTGAGTGTCGCCGCGCCGATCAGCGCCGAAAGCGCACTGGAGATGTGCACTTGGATCTCCGGGACTCCGGCAACTGTTCCCGGCATCAAGGCCGCCGCTCCAGCGACGAGTGCCGATGCGCCGCCGCCGAATCCATTGAACGCCGCGACCAATTGGGGCATCGCGGTCATCTGGACCCGAACGGCCCAAATCGCCCCAATCAGAGCACCGACCCCGACACCAAGCGCGATGGTCCCGTAGCTGACGATTTGACGGTCAACCAGCGTCGCCGCCACGGCCAGCAGCATGCCCAGCGCACCGAGGATATTGCCCCGCACGGCCGTGCGGGGAGAGGTCAATCCCTTCAGCCCGAGGATCAATAGAACCGCAGCCAGCAGATAGGCGGCGTTGATCACGTTGGCGTGCATGCGTCAGCCTACTTCTTGCGCCGGAACATGGCCAGCATGCGATTGGTGATGAGGAACCCACCCACGACGTTGACGGTGGCCAACACCAGGGCGCCGAATCCCAGGTACTTGGCGAATTCGTTCGCTCCCGCTCCGGCCGCCACCAGGGCTCCGACGATCGTAATTCCAGAGATGGCGTTGGATCCGGACATCAAGGGCGTGTGGAGGGTCGACGGGATCTTCGTGATGATCTCGAAACCGACGAAAACCGCGAGCACGAACACAGTGATGGAGATCAGAAAGGTTTCCATGGCATCAAATGCTCCCTATAGGCCCTGCGCGTCCAGAGCCTTCCGCACAGCCGGATGGGCAACGGCGCCTCCGTGGCCAACCAGCGAGCCGCGAACGATCTCATCTTCGACGTCCAGACGGAATTCGCCGTCGACCAGCAGCAGTCCGGCGAGACTGAGCATGTTCTTGGAGTACATCTGACTGGCATGCGACGGCACCGTGGAAGGCAGGTTGACTGGGCCGTCGACCACGACGCCATTATGGGTGACGACCTCGCCGGGAACGGTCAAGGCGCAGTTTCCTCCTCGTTCTGCGGCAAGGTCCACGACGACGGTCCCGGGCCTCAGGCGGTTCGTAATCTCTTCGGGAAGCAACATGGGAGCCCTGCGGCCCGGCACGGCAGCTGTCGTGACGATCACGTCGACTCCAGCAAGATGCTGGCCCAGTGCGTCCTGCTGGCGGCGGTAATACTCCTTGGACTGTTCCGCGGCATATCCTCCGCTGCCCCCCACCCGGTCCATGCCAACCTCGAGCTCGACAAAGGAAGCACCCAGGCTCTCAACCTGTTCCTTGACTTCGGGACGAATGTCGTAGCCTTCGACCACCGCTCCAAGTCGGCGGGCCGTGGCGATCGCCTGGAGTCCGGCGACACCCGCACCGATGACGAAAACCCGCGCTGGTGTGAGCGTGCCGGCAGCCGTCATCATTAGGGGAAAGAGGCAGGGAGCGTGCTCGGCCGCGAGCAGAACGGCTTTGTAACCGGCGATCATGGCCATCGAACTGAGCGCGTCCATGCTCTGAGCGCGCGTGATCCGCGGAAGCATCTCTACCGAGAGCAAGGAAAGGCCCCGTTCGGCCAAGGCGCCGATCCTGGCCGGATTGTCCAAGGGAGCGAGGAAGCCGACAACAGTTGCACCAGCCTTCAGAGACACGCCCTCGTTTTCCGAAACACCATGGACCGTTAGCAAAAGGTCCGCTTCGGCAAACACCTGCTCGCGGCTCGCGACAAGGGCACCCGCGTCCGTGTACTGGGCATCCTCGAAGAAGGCTGCCTCACCGGCGTGAGATTCGACAAGGACCTCAGCGCCCTTTCGCTTGAGGGCTGCCACGTCCTTGGGAACCAGCGCTACGCGCCGTTCCCCAGCCCAGGTTTCCTTGGGTACCGCGACGTTCATGGACTTGCCCGCCGCAGGGAGACGCCGGGCCTCGAGACTAAGCAGGAAATTCAAGTCTGTCAGATTCCAAGAGCTCGTGTCGAGGCACCCTTGGGCATCGATTGGCACCGATCCCGGCTCACCATAAGTTGTTTCGCGATTGACTCTTGGGGTCCGGACAGAAAAAAAGACTCGATTCGTGACGCCTCTGCCACAAGACTCGCGAAGCCAGGGAAACGCGCGCGGGGGTATAACCGTCGGATGGCGCCACTCTGCGAGCTACCTCACAGGGCGACGGTCAGATGTCGTAGCGCCCCTCGATGCGTTCCCAGTAGCCCCGCGCCCTGAGGAGCAGCTCAATGACATCCCGGATAGCGCCGCGACCACCGCTGGACGGCGTCGTCCAGTGAACGGCTTGACAGACTTCGGGACGCGAGTTTGCGGGGCCGATGGCCAGCCCCACACGCCGAAGCAACGGCAGGTCGGTGATATCGTCTCCGACGTAGGCCACCTGTTCCGGCTCCAAGCCAGCGTCCGCAACGATCTCCTCGAAAGCGGCGAGTTTGTCCGTACGGCCTTCCACTAAATAGCGCATGTCTGTGGATCGAGCCCGCTCCCGCACAGCGAAGCCGCCGCGGCCGGTGATGATTCCGGTGTCAATGCCCGCCGTGCGGACCCACTGCAGGGCAATCCCGTCGTGGCAATCAAATCCCTTGGTCTCGGCCATCGACCCGTCGGGGGAGGGAAGGAAGAAGACCGTCCCATCGGTCAGCACGCCGTCACAATCCATCAGAAGTAGGCGAATTCGTGACGCTCGCTCGAGAAGCTGTTGCGGGTAGTCTGGCATGTTTCCCTTTATCGCATGCAGGCCCTTTCGAAGTCGCAGGCTCCGATTCCTTGCCGCACTGGTGTCTCCGGTGCCGCGAGGCACAGATCCACCGCGTAAGGGTGCACCGGGCTGTGGTCAAAGCCCGAGTGGCCCGTGCCCTGCGGTGCGCAGAAAGCGGAGGCTGCTGCAGCCGTCGGGCGAACTAGCGGCCGGGGTGGGTGGCTGCCCGACTCGGCCAACTCGTGCCCCATGGCCTTCGAAGAACTTCGCCGGCCACACCGTCATGTACGGCCAGAACGTACTCCTCGTCGGCTGCCTGCCCGGCCATCGACGGTATTTATCCACGGTGAGCTATTCCGACCTCACCGACGATCAGTTCGCCGCGGCGGCCGAACCAATTGGGATTCTCATTGCGGGGGAGACGGATAGCTGCGGATAGCCGGTGTTCGAAGGGTTTACCGGATGTTGCCAGGTCAACGATGGTGGTCGGTTCAAGCGTGATCCGGCGGTGCGTTGGATGGCTGGCTGAAGAGCTTCGGACCGGGGGGAAAATGAACGCTGCGGCAGAATCGGTCAAGTTCACGCCGAAAAGCGGAAACGCTGCCCCGATTGGGCCATCCAAACGGACCAACCGCGGAATGGGATTATCACGCACTGGTCCTCCGGTCGCCATGCCCCCGAAGTGGCGGGTCGACCGTCCATCTAGAGAATACAGGTGTATTCCTTTCTTGCCGCACCGCCGACGACCGTCCCAGCAGCGCCACGCCATGAGCAGACCGTGCTAGAAAGAAAGGAGAGGGACGGCTCCATGTTCAAACGGCTCTACGTTAACAACTACAAGTCCCTCGTCAACTTTGACCTGCCACTACAAGGATTGACGCTCTTGCTCGGTCCAAACGGCGTCGGCAAGACATCCGTGTTGGACATCGTCTTCGCCTTGCAGCAACTCCTAGGGGGAGTGGCGAAAGTAACGGATCCACAGGTTTTTCCGACGCGAACGCTCACGCGCTGGCAATCCACAAATGTCCAGGTGTTCGAGGTGGATATTGAATTGGCGGAAGACTTCTTCGCGTACCGGATCGAGCTGGAACACGAACTACGGACGCAACGCGCGAGGATCACGCTTGAACGATTGACTGCCAACGGGAAACCACTATTTAGCTGCGAGATGGGAGAAGTCCAACTTTATCGAGATGATCACACACAGGGCCCGGGTTTCAGCGTGGATTGGGGCGAGTCTGCACTCGCCCGTGTCGCACCGCGCGACGATAACATACGCCTTACCCGCTTTCTCGACTTCGTGCGAAAGGTGATGGTGTGCGGTCTGTATCCGGCGAGCTTCAAGGCCGAATCAGCGAGCGAGGATCCGCTCCTGCGCCGGAATGCACAGAATTTCGTCGGCTGGTACCGCCATCTGCTGCAGGAACGTCAGGACTTGGTCTTTGGGTTCACGAAGGCAGCAGGGGAAATTGTTGATGGTTTCAAGGGAATCCGTCTGGAAAAAGTTGGCCTGGATACCCGCGCCATGATGGTGATTTTCGAAGATCACGATAAGAAGCGCTACGAACTTCGATTGGACGAAATCTCCGACGGCCAACGTGCGCTTTTGGCGCTATATTCTTTGACTCTTCTCACCTCAGGTCAGGGCTACACTATCTTCCTGGATGAGCCAGACAACTATGTGGCGCTTCCGGAAATCCAGCCTTGGCTTATCGAGTTGGCGGACAGCTGCGGGGAGACGATTCCCCAGGCTGTGCTCTGTTCTCACCACCCTGAGCTTATCGACTATCTCGGCGTCGACAGCGGAATTTTCCTCAGGCGTGAGAGTTCGGGCGTGACAAGGGCGGACAAACTGGGAAATTCTCCCAGCGAGGGCGGGCTCAAACTCTCGGAGATCGTGGCTAGGGGATGGGAGCAGTGAGTCAAAACGTCCAACTGGTCGTGTTGTGCGAAGACCGTCAACATGAAGTCTTTATCCGTCGCTTCCTCAAGCTCAAGTGGCGAGACTGGAGCCCGCGACGAATGCGTGTGGAGAGGAGCCCCCGCGGTCATGGGTCCGCCGAGCAGTTTGTGCGAGAGCGCTTTCCCCGCGAACTTCAGGCTTACCGCTCGAAAAGCAGCCAAGTCAGACAGGGCCTCATCGTTATGTTGGATGGAGACGCCGCCGGGGTGGAAAGGCGCCTAGGTTCCTTGGTCGATTCATGTCGGTTGAAGGGTGTCCAGCCAAGGAACGATGATGACCGAGTCGCCGTTTTCGTCCCGACATGGTGTATTGAGACGTGGTTTGTCTACTTGAACGGCGAAGAAGTGGACGAGGCGAGGGCCGACTACCCGAAGCTGAATCGGGAGAGAGACTGTCAAGAACACGTCAATAGGCTCATGCAGATGTGCCATAAGGGCACCCTTAGGGAGCCAGCGCCGCCCTCTTTGAAGGCTGCCTGCGAAGAGTACAGGGCACGGCTCGCTAACCATGAGAGCTGAGCCCGAGAGGACCAACTCCAATCAGGAAAAGCCGCGCGGCACTCAACCGAACGAATCCAACGGGACGCTCACGGCGCAGTAGCGCAAAGAAATCCTCTTCCATTGGGCCAACAACTTCTGCCAGCACGATCCATAGGATCCGCCCGTGAGTTATCTGAAGAGAGCCGCACCACAGCGCCCGTAACCTGCTCTCACCGTTCCCGGGCACGCCTACTACTCTTGCTACAAGCGTCCCGCCTGCTCAGCGAACCGAACCCGAGCCGATGTTGCATCACGCCCAATGTTGACTCCCTCCCCATGCGGCGAGCAACTTTCCAGCCATCCGACCGGATCTTGAACTCGCATGAGTCCTCCGTCATTTGGCCCGAGTCCGGTATGATCAGGAAGGCCGCCGCGCTTGGACGGAAAGTGTTCTTTGCGAAAGGCCAATCGTCCGGTCGAGTGCTTCGTTACGGCCCTAGTCGGCCTGCGTAGGCGGTGCTCCCGTAACGAGAGCGTAACCTCGTGGAAGGTACCGTGGGACTGGGCCCGTCCTTGAACAACAGGAGATTGAAGACAGCATGGCCGTGAAAGTTGCGATCAACGGCTTCGGTCGCATCGGGCGGAATGTATTCCGCGCCCAGCTCGGCAACCCCGAGATCGATATCGTTGGGATCAATGACATTACGAACACCAAAACTCTTGCGCACTTGCTCAAATACGACTCGGTTCTTGGCAACCTCGACGCCGAGGTTTCCGCCACAGAAGACGGCCTCATCGTCGATGGCAATGGTTTCCGGATCTTCTCGGAGCGTGACCCCGCCCAGATTCCGTGGGATTCCGTGGGCGCCGAAATCGTCGTCGAGTCGACCGGACTGTTCACGAAGCGAGAGCTTGCATCCAAGCATTTGGGCGGCAGTGTCAAACGTGTGGTCATTTCCGCGCCGGCCAAGGGTGAAGACATCACGGTTGTTCTAGGCGTCAACGATGACCAGCTCAACGACTCCCATACCGTGATCTCGAATGCCTCGTGCACAACGAATTGCCTCGCTCCGGTCGCCAAGGTGCTGCACGACGAATTCGGCATCGCCAAGGCCACCATGACGACGGTGCACAGCTACACGAACGATCAGCGCACTCTCGATCTTCCACACCCTGACCTACGTCGCGCCCGCGCGGCGGCGCTCAACATGATTCCCACCAACACAGGCGCGGCGGCGGCAATCGGCTTAGTGATGCCGGATTTGAAAGGAAAGTGCGACGGATTCGCGATCCGCGTCCCAACGCCGAACGTTTCCGTGGTCGACTTCGTCGCTGAATTGAAAACCTCAGTGACCGTCGAACAGGTCAATAGCGCCCTCCGTGAGGCGGCGGAGGGGCGCTTGCAGGGAATCCTCAGCTATACGGATGAACCGTTGGTCTCGAGCGACTTCATGCGCAATCCGAACTCCTCGATCGTGGATGGCAAGATGACCAGGGTCATCGGTGACAACATGGTCAAGATTCTCTCTTGGTACGACAACGAGTGGGGGTATTCCAACCGCATCGTGGACCTGGTGTTCCGGTTGGCTGCTTGACCTCAGGCGGACTTCGGATCGCCGGATCGAAGACGGTCCGCTGAATCCAGACCTTCAGTGCCGATGGAATTCCGAACGCTCGACCAACTGGAACTGGACGGTAAGCGTGTCCTTCTGCGCGTGGACTTCAATGTCCCGCTAGACAAGGAGACCGGCCGGACTATCACGAGTGACACGCGCATCCGGATGGCATTGCGCACAGTCCGGACGATTCTCGAACGAGGCGCCTCCGTTGTGCTCGCATCGCACCTAGGCCGCCCCAAAGGTAAACCCAACAGCAAGATGAGCCTATCTCCAGTTGCCGAACGCTTGGCCGAGCTACTGGAGAGACCCGTCCAATTCGCTCCCGATTGCATCGGTCCCGCAGTCGAAGCTTTGGCGCACGGTCTGCAGCCGGGCGGGGCGATGCTGCTGGAGAATCTGCGCTTTCATGCCGAGGAAGAGGCCAATAATCCGGCATTCGCAACGCAACTCGCGTCCCTCGCTGACGTGTATGTCAACGACGCGTTTGGTGCGGCGCACAGAGCCCATGCCTCCACAGTCGGGGTCGCCGGAATGATGCCGGAACGGGCCGCGGGACTCCTGATGGAAAGGGAATTGGAATATCTCTCCATGGCCATTTCCGCCCCCCGGCATCCCTATGTCGCGATCATCGGCGGCGCGAAGATCTCGGGCAAGATCGATGTTCTCCGCAACCTCGTCGAGCTCGCCGACCATGTGCTGATCGGTGGAGCAATGACATACACCTTCTTGCAAGCGCGGGGCCAGGGCGTCGGTGCTTCCCTGGTCGAAAAGGAGAAGCTGTCCGTGGCCAAGGACCTCTTGCACCAGGCCGGCGAAAGAATTGTCCTCCCGGTGGATCACATGATCGGGGAACGATTCAGTGCGGACGCCACGCCGCGGCTCGTCAAAGAACAGATTCCTGCCGGTTCGATGGGGCTTGACATCGGCTCCGAAACGATCTCGCTTTATGAGTCGATGATCGCTAGGGCGGACATGATCGTCTGGAACGGGCCCATGGGCGTCTTCGAATTCGCGCCGTTCGCAACGGGCACAATCGCCGTCGCAAGAGCTGTCGAGCGAGCTTCAGCCAACTGCACCAGCATTGTTGGCGGGGGCGATTCCGAGCAGGCTATCCGTACCGCCGGCGTCGGTCCGAACATCACTCACATCTCGACGGGTGGCGGCGCATCTCTGGAGTTTCTCGGCGGCAAGACGTTGCCCGGCGTTGCTGCGCTGGCCCAGTAAAGGCGCTACCGGAACCCACACACTCAAGGCGCATTCGGCGAAGCGGTCTTGTCCGCCCAAGACCGCGGGCCACGCGGCCAGCCGGGGGTTCTGGGGCTCAGGACGCACGTGAGGCGAGGAATGCAGGGAACATGGAATCCGGCAGTCGCTCAGGCGAAAAGAGTTCCGCCGGCATCCGCATGAGGTCCGCGCCGACCTTCGGTCGAAAGCCCATTTGAGGCACAAGGTCCGTTTCCAGGTCGACACCGGGAGCGATCTCTTCCAGCACCAGACCATCCTGGCCTAATCGGAAAACCGCCGCTTCGGTGACGTAGACCACCTCTTGCCCGTGGCGGCTCGCGTAGCTGGCGCTGAAGGTGATTTGCCGGACCTGATTGACGAGCTTGGGGGCTCCGTGCGCCCGAAATCGGAGTTCGGCATCGACGACCTCGGTCTGTGCGCGGATTGCGAGCGTGCCGCAAAAGACGACCTTGTCAGCTTTCTGAACGATGTCGATGAAGCCTCCGACTCCAATGATTTGCGACGCGAGCTTACTGACGTTGACATCGCCGTGCCGGTCGATCTCGAGAAAGCCCAGAAACGTCTGGTCGACCCCTCTGCCATGGTAAAAGTCGAACATGTGACCCGTCTCGAGGATGGCGACGGGATTGTAGACGGCTCCAAAATCCAACCCGCCGGCCGGCACTCCGCCAAACTGGCCATGCTCGATTGTTGGAACGACCTTGCTCGCGACGCCTTGTTCCCTGGCGACCGCGATGACACCGTCGGGGATCCCGAAACCGACGTTGATGACGGCTCCTGGACTCAGTTCCATTGCCGCGCGCCGCGCAATGATTTTCCGCGGTCCGAAGGGAAGGTTGGGGAAGTCCGCATCTGGAAGGCGCGCTTCGCCGCAGAAGGCAGGTTCGAAGTCGGTTTGGTACGTCTGACCGTGCTCTTCATCAAGCACCAGCACATCCACGAAACAGCCGGGTACGTGCACCAGGCGAGGGTCTAGCGCGCCCGAGGGAAGCACTTTCCGGACGACCGCGATGGTGATGCCCCGCGACGCCTTAGCCGCCTGCGCCAGGGCGCAGTTGTGCCAGAATCCCGCTTCGCGCCGCATAGACAGATTCCCGTGCACATCTGCTTCCCAGGCGTGAACCAAGGCCACGTCGATCGGAAGCGTCTTGTAAAACAGCCACGGCTGACCGTCGCGCTCGACGTATTCGACCAATTCCTCCGTCGCTTTCTCATTCAGCCGCCCTCCCTCGAGACGGGGATCGACGAACGTATCGAGTCCCGCGTGGGTGAACCAGCCCAGGCTGCCCGCGGCGGCGCAGTGGAACAGCTGCACAATGACGCCGGCGGGAAGACAGTAGGCCGCAAAACGGTTGGCGGCCGCGAGCTTGGCCATCTTGGGCGCCATCGACCAGTGCCCGCCAATGACGCGCCGGTACATCCCCGGGCAGGCTGCTTGCTGCAGCCCCTTCAATTTCTGGTCTCCAACACCAAACGGGTGAATCAGCGTCAACGACGTGGGCGACCTGGATCTGCGATGCCTCTCGCCAAGCTCCCGCAGCAGCACGTCCGGGATCGCGTGTCCAGCCCCGGATCCTCCGATTGCAACGGACGCATGGTCCGGAATCAGGCTGACAGCCTGCGCGGCGGTTCGGACAGGCTTGATCGAGTCGCTCATCGAGTCTGTAGTCGTTCGAGGACGAGGATCTTGGCATGTCCGCGGTTCGTGCGAATGCAAACGTAGCGCGGAGGAACTGAAAGCGCGTGCTCAGGGCCACACATCGTCGAGCATGTGCACGAGCCTCACGGCCGCCTTGGCAAGCTGATCCACGAGGATCTCGGCTGCAGCTTCCACTGTGGACGCGTCCAGAACCTCCTTCTCGTCGCTCGGGACCATTGGATAGATCTGCTCCACCGCAACACGGTGGGTCTCCCAAGTCCAGGAGTTCAGCGTGCCCTGAGTCCAGGCTCGTTTGTCCATGGAGGCGATGCGCCGCCGCACGCGTTCCAGGATTGCTTCGGCTCCAATGTGCTCCAGGAGCTCGCCGTCCCAAGCTTCGAAGAGCCGCATCTCGCGGTCAGCCAGCACGACGATGTGCTCGTCCTTGCCGAGCGCCGGCGGGTACCCATTGCGCAGCGGTTGATGCAGGTCCGCAGCCAGGTTGACCAGCATCTTGAAAGCATCGACGATTTCCGACTTGGGTTTGACCGCGAGACGCACGATGCCCATGCAATCGCGGATCTTGACCGTGAGGCAATCTCCCAGCGGGCAGTCCCGGTCCAAGTCGACGCCTTTCGCGGTCGGCGGGATCGTGATCGAGTGCCAAGCGTCGGTCTCCGGCCGATCCTGGACGATCTCGTCGGCCCAATAGGCAACTGCGGCGAGTTGTGCGTCCTTGCCGAGCAGATACTCGACTCTGCGTTTGGCGTTGTCGCTGAGGTTTTCCTGAGCTGCGAGCGCCACGATGCGGTGGCCCGATTCACTCCACGCCTCCAAGGAGGGCGTGAAGGGCGCAATCGCAAGCACGAGCAGGCCGGAGCGCTGGAGCGCGCGAAACTTCATCTTTGTAGGATAGTGCCTGGAGGCCTTCGCTTCCCGGGAGAGAAGCTCTCACGCGGAGCGTACGGGATTCTGCGCATGAAGTCCAGGGAAATCGCGGCGCTCATAGACGGAGAGCTGCGTGGTGACGGCGACCGCGAACTCGTTGCCGGCCACACTCTCGTACGCGCCGGCACGAACCACTTGGCGTTCTGGGAGCGTCGGCCGACACAGCAGAAACTCCCAGATACCAAGGCCGGGTGCGTCATCGTGGACTTGGAGACGGTCGACGATGAGCACACTCTGATCCGCGTACCTCAGCCACGGCGCGCATTTGCGCGGGCGCTACGTGCGCTTCAGCCAGTACCGTACCCGCCCGCCAGCGTTCACGCAACCGCGCTTGTCGATCCGGAGGCCGTGCTCGGAGACGGCGTGTTGATCGGGCCGTACGCTGTGATCGAAGCGGACGCGCGAATCGGCGACGGGAGCGTGTTGGGTTCGCACACGTATGTGGGTTCCGGCGCCGTGCTGGGCAAGGGCTGTTGGCTGCATCCGGGTGCGCAAGTCCACGGCAACGCGCGCCTGGGCGAGCGTGTCGTCTTACATAGCGGGGCCGTGATCGGATCGGACGGGTTCGGGCTCGTATTTGAGACGGATCACTATGAACGATTCCCCCAGGTAGGGGGAGTCGAGATCGGCGATGACGTGGAGATTGGCGTCCACTCCTGCGTCGACCGAGGCGCTCTCGATGCGACGCGCATCGGCTCGGGGACGAAACTCGACAATCTGGTCCACATTGGACACAACTGCCAGATCGGCAAGCATGTCGTGATGGCAGC
The DNA here is from genome assembly GCA_965218615.1 of Bryobacterales bacterium. GTDB lineage: Bacteria > Acidobacteriota > Terriglobia > Bryobacterales > UBA6623 > VXMF01. The sequence goes on along the minus strand of CBDCLH010000005.1, from coordinate 821,058 downwards.
ACAGGTTGGGCTCTCCGGCAGCGTCGTTGTAGAAGACTATGCCGTTCTCGGAGGACAGGCTGGAATCGGAGACCGCGCCCACATCGGAGCGCGGGTCCAGCTGGGCGGTCAAGGCGGTTTACTGCCCGACAAGGAACTGGCCGCGGATGGTGTCTACTGGGGTACGCCTGCTCGCCCGTTGCGGGAACAACTTTCGCGACAGGCGCTGGTGAACCGTTTGCCCCGAATCGCAGACGAGATCAAACGCCTGAGGGCCCGCGTCGAGGAGCTGGAAACGTCGTGAGAACACTCGCGATTGGCGGCAACAGCCGCAACGTCGGTAAGACGGGGCTTGCTGTCTCCATGATCGAAGCGACCCGCGAACTGCAATGGACAGCGGTTAAGGTCACGCAGTTTGGGCACGGGGTCTGCTCTCGCAGCGGCTCGCCGTGCGGCTGCGCCGTCACGAACCCACTCTGCCCGTACGATATGACGACGGAAGACGGGCGCGTGCCGACCACGGACACCGCCAGGATGCTGCAGGCCGGAGCCGAGGAGGTGTTGTGGGTGCGTGTCGCCTTAGGGCAGCTTGGCGCCGCTATGCCAGCCATCCACCAGCGGCTCGACGGGAAACCGAACGTGTTGTTCGAATCAAACAGCATCGTGGAATTCTGGGAGCCTGACATTTATTTGTCGGTTCTGCAGTTCGACCTAGACGATTGCAAGGAGAGCGCGCAGAGGTTAGCGGGCCGAGCGGACGCTTTTGTCTTGCCGCGCTCGGAACAATCCGAACCGAACTGGCCGGGATTCGATTCGGGCATTCTGGAGCAAAGGCCTATCTTTGCCGTTGAGGCCCCCTCGTACTGTACGCCGGCGATCGTCGACTTCACCATGCGGCGCCTGCTCCATCAGGCTCGGCCTGCTGCCGGAAACGGAAGCGTTCTTCCTTGAAGCGGCTGTATTGTTGCGTGATTCATGCCGGAATTACGCACACCGAGCGGCGTCCACTGTCCGCAACAAGCCTTGCGAGCTGTCGAGGGCGCCAGTTGTCCGCGTTGCATCGCGACGAATAGCGACACGGCGTCTGTAATCTGGAGGTATCCTCGGATGCGGTCGACGATCTCTCGCTACAGCGACGATGGGGCGATCCAGGGACCGGAACGAGTTTGACTCCAGACCCCTGAGCCTTCGGAGTGGTTCGATTGCGCGGGGCGTCACGGTCTGCTGGACCGCAGACGATTTTGCAGGAGACGCGGACGAATTCCCCTTCGGTCAACGGGACAGTGACGACGACTTCTGCGGCCTAGACCGGTGCGCCCTTTCTTGAATGTGAGATGGTCCAGCGGCCTCTCTGGAAGAGCGTCGCTAGAGCACACGTCAGCACAACAGCGCGTTCGGCCACCCGTCCGTCTCGTTGGCCGCTGTTGTGTGCGAAGAGATCTATGCATCTTGCCTCCACAACGGCTATTGCCTTCGACGTTGCTATCCACGAGGTCAGCGGCAGCGTGAATTCCAAGAGAGCAGCAGAGATTGGGGAACGTTTGCGACAACGTTCCACGGACGAACGAGTTTCCCTGGCGTTCCCCACGGTTGACGAGGACCAAGCAGAATCTTGCTTCGTGGGCGGACGAGGTCTAGAAGGCCGCTCGGAAACTCTCCGGCGCATCAATGCGGTGCAGGTCGATGAAGTAGCCAATACGCTGAGCCACGGCCGACGATTCCAGCCGTCGAGGTAGCGTACGTAGCCTATTCCAGGAGATCCGTATCGGTGCGCGAGAAGTGGAATCGCACACGCTCAGGGGCGGTGGCTGCTCCTCAAGCAACGTCCAGGTTGAAGAGAGGAATCCCCATGGCCTGGGCGACGGTCACCATCCGACGGTCGTAACTGGCGAGTTCGATTGGCTGTCCTTGGCTCCACAAGAAGTCGAATGTCGACAGATGCAAGGCATCGAGAGTACGAACGGGAATGGGAAAGGTGGCCAGAGCGCGTTCGAGTACCGGAGGAGACAACTCCAGGAACGCGATGCGGCCGAGGATTCCGTGGGCTGCCTCACCGTGGGACTCCGTAAGCTTGCGCGCGTTTAGCCGAGTCCAAATCTCATATTCGAGCAACCGACTGGCGACGAGAGTCGCGTCCCAAAGCGCAGCGGGCGGGCGACGATCTTCGGCTAGAAGGTGAGCGAGCGCAACGGAGGTATCTATGTAAATCACCGTTCGCCCCGGTCCTCTTCCAGCTCCGCGAGAAGTTCGTGCAACTGGACCATTGGTTCCGGCGTTGGAGGCGTCCCGGCAAGAGGCAATGCCGGGGGTGTCAACCAGCCCTTGCGCACCGCTTCGGCAAGTACCGCGTCCCCCAAGAGGGGGCTCCTTGTTTCTCTGGGCGGGCCAATTTCCGCGACCACCCGATCTCGGTCTGTAACCAAAATGGTTTCTCCGGCTGCTGCCATGCGCATGTACTGGCTTAGCCGACTGTTGAGCACTTTTATTCCGACCGACCTCATGGGCTTCAAAGTAGCAACTAGTTGCTACCCTGTCAAGGATGCCGCACCCTAGGTCGAACCTTGGAACGATGCTCGAACTGGATACTGGCTCTGCGGTTCGCTCCGGTCGATACGATACGTTGCCGTTCGGGCATGCGGACCAACCAAGCAAGCACTCGGTCCGTCTGCTCAAAGCAAGTTGAGGACGAGGCTGTGGGCTTCGAAGCAGTTGATGTCGGTTTTTCCTCGCGTCTCCGGTTCGCTCACGGGCACTGTGACGATATCACCGCGTACGGACTGACCTCACCTACTTGGCGAGCACTGGGACGCCGCGCGAAAGTCGGCGCTGTGAAGCCTCCTACTCGATACCCACGCGGTGATTTGGGTCCCCAACGGCGAATACTTGTGAGAGTCAGCCGAGAGCTAGTTGTGTAGGATGCACGGTCACGGCGGGCTGTTTCTTGTGTCCCATATGAACCCCTACGGAATTGACGTGCCTGTAGCCAAGGGGAGAATTGCCCTCGCGACCAACCCCGAGTTCTGGCTCGAACGCTCCTGAGAACTCGCTCGTGGCTCGCGGCCGGCATCTGGTGGAGTACGGCAGACGCAGGCATGTGCTGGTCATGGGATGTTGGCGCAACACCCCGGTCACCCTCGCGATGACGAAAGCGAGAGCACGACAGATTTGAGACGTCCGCAGCAGCGAGTCGTAATATCACCAGTCTGACGATAGAGCTGACTGCAGGGACTTGCGACAAGTTGAGGCCTGACGTTGCAGGCAAGCTGCGCTCGTTCACGATCGGTACGCACCGACGATGGAGGTCCGGCGCGGCGCTTGAGTATTCTTGCGTCCACAATCTTCAACACTCGTTCGCTTCTCGCGCGTTGGCGCTCTGCGAGAGCCCGATCCGGTCCCACAGCGCCGGGCTCAGCGCCAATAGATGCCGCAGGCTCCCGATACGGCCTGTCCTGAGCGCCTTGTCCGCCGCAAATCGGGATAGCTCGAACAAGCCTCCTACAACAATTCCTTGGTACGATACCGCCACAGAGCTGGCAGGAGGAAGATCGCCGCAACATCAAAAGCGTAGAGAGTGAGCACGCAGATGTCTTCCAGAGCGATCAGCTTCCCCTGCACAATCAGGGTGAACACATCGTATCGGTCGTAACTCGGCAATATGAAATAGAGAGGGTTGGGGGATGCCAGGAAACTGGTGCTGGCGAAGCACGCCACCACCGCGGCAATGAGCGGATGCATCAGCAGCGAAAGAAGCAGAGCCACAGACCCCACCATGAGATTGCGGCAAAACATAAGCCAGGGGGCATATCGGGCTGCCGGGTTCAGGTCTAACTGATTCCTGATTACCCGCCCGTCTCAGCTATATTTGAGTAGCCCCCAAATGATCGGGTTCTGCTTGCGGGAAATGGATAACTGGCATTGGGTTTTCTATATTAACTACATCACTCTAAAGGGGTTAATAATTCCCAAAACAAGGTCCAGTTCCAGAAACGACAGAGCCTGGCCGAGTTCCTGAGCCGGCACGGGACGGAGCAGCAATGCGAGGCCGCGCTGGTCCAGGCGCGCTGGCCGCAAGGCTTCGAGTGCCGCCAATGCGGTGACCGGCGGTACTGCCGCCTGCGCACTCGCAATGTCTTGCGGTGCATCCGTTGCAAGCGCTAGGTATCACTCACGGCCGGCACTCTGTTCGACAATACCAAGCTGCCGCTGAGCCCTTGGCGCCTCGCCATCCAGCTTCTTACGCAGTCCAAGAACGGGATTTCGGCACTGGAACTCGGGCGCCCGCTCGGCGTGAGTGACAACACGGCTTGATCGGTCCAACACAAGTCGCTGCAGGCCCTGCGGGAGCGGGACGCTGGCCAGCCGCTGCACGGCCTCGTGGAGATCGACGACGCCTCCCTGGACGGGGAGACGGCCGGAGGCAAGCGCGGCCGGGGCGCGGCCGGCAAGACGCCGTTCGTGGTGGCCGCGCAGATCAGGGAGGACGGGCGGCCCGAGCGGCTCCGCCTGAGTCCGCTGCAGGGCTTTCGCATGACCACTGATTTTCACGGAATCATTACAGCCTAATCTCTTGAGTGCTCGGGTGGGATAGCATCGCCGGATTCTGGGTCTAAGTGATCTGAAATCAACCGCTTGCAGTCAATTGGAATTCTCATTGCCTGTTGTCCGAATTAGGCATTTTATGGATCTCCCTCAAGTACTAGTTGATCACATTACAGGCCATGGAATGGCAATGAATCCCTGTATATGATTGATATGAAATCCCTTAGCCATGGACTCCCAGGCGGGATGACATGTTTTTCCATGCTTGACTGTTTTATCTACATGCAATATAATGCCTAATATGGCCGTGGCCCCCGATCCCCGCTCCTTCTTCTCCCGGCCCGCCAACCCCCGCCATCGCCGCTACGAGATCCTCCGCGCCTTCTTCCTCGATCAACTCCCCGCTCACGACGTCGCCCGCCGCTTCGACTGCTCTCGCGCCGCCGTCTATTCCATCGTCCGCGACTTCCGCCTGCTCGACGACCCCTCGGCCTTCTTCTTCCGCTCCCCCGACCCTCCCGGCCGCCCCCTCCGCACCCCTTCCTCCGATCTCCACGACGCAATCGTCCGCCTCCGCAAGCGCAACCTCTCCGTCCCCGATATCAAGGCCCGCCTCGATGCCTCCTCCTCTCACCCTCCCTCCGAGCGCGCCATCCGCAACGCCCTCGTCACCGAGGGCTTCGCCCGCCTCCCCCGCCGCTCCCGCGCCCTGCGCGCCGCCGCCGGCCCCGCCCCCGAGCGCGCTCCCGAATCCGCCCCCCTTTTATATTGGAGAGGTGCCGGAGAGAAGGATGGCCACCACTGCCTCGGACCCCCTCTCCCCAGTGCCGCAGGTGGCGCAAGCCACCGCCGCGGCAGCTAGCAGATCCCTCCCTGCCCAGTGCAGGGAGGCCCCCGGCGGGGCCTGGCCAGGCCCCGCCGGGGGCGACGGGTCGGACCGTGCCCCCCTTGGGTTTCCAGACCCGTGCTGGAGCTTGGTCGGCCCGTCGCAGCAGTTCCTGCGCGCCCTGGACGGAAGCGTGGGTGAAGCCCCGAATCGCAAAAGGATAGGAACGCAGGAATGACTACAGCCAACTCCATTGTCGTCGCCGGCATCGACGTCGGCAAGTCCAAGCTCGACGCCCACATCCTCGCGGGCAGCCTCGAGCGCCAGTTCAACAACGACAAGTGCGGCCGCCGCGCCCTGCGCAACTGGCTGCTCAAGCACGGCGTCACCCGCGCCGTGCTCGAGCCCACCGGCCGCTACCACCGCAACTTGCACCAGTGCCTCTTCGACGCCGGCATCGAAACCGTGCTCGTCAACCCCCTGCGTTCCCGGCGCTTCGCCGAGGCCATCGGCCGACTCGCCAAAAACGACCGCGTCGATGCCTCCATGCTCGCCCGCTTCGGCCTCCTCGACAGCCTCGAAACCAGCCCGCCCCAGCCAGCGAACCTCTGCTTGCTCAGCGACTTGCTCGCCCTCCGCCGCAAGCTCGTCGAGCAGCTCGGCGCCCTCCGCAAGCTCTGCGCCGAACTCGCTCCCGAGGCCGCCGCTTGCCCCGCTGCCACCCTCGAGGCCTGCCAGGCCGACAGCGCCGACTGCCACCGCCGCATGCGCGTGTGCATCGCCGCCGACGCCGCGCTCTCCCGCCGCGCCGCGATCATCCAGTCCATCCCCGGCTTCGGCCCTGTCAACGCTGCCTGCCTCTGCGCCGACATGCCCGAGCTCGGCACCCTCGGCCGCCGCCAGGCCGCCTCCCTGCTCGGCCTCGCCCCCTTCGACCGCGACTCCGGCCAGCACCGCGGCGGTCGCTCCATCCGCGGCGGCCGCGCCCAGCCGCGCCACCTGCTCTACATGGCCGCCCTGTCCGCGGTCCGTTGCGAACCCGCTGCCAAGGCCTTCTACCAACGACTCCTCGCCCGCGGCAACCCGCCCAAGGTCGCCCTCGTCGCCGTCATGCGCAAGCTCGCCGGCCTGCTCGACACTCTGCTCCGCGAGGATCGCCTCTGGCAGCACGAACCTCCCGCCCGCGCACTGCAGGCCGCCGCATGAACGCACCGACGGGCTGCCCCCGACCGAATCTCGCCAGCCGCAGAGAAAGGCAAGAAAATCGCCTCTCCGAAACATCTCTGCCCGGATATGTGCTTGACAACAAACACGGAAGCTCCCCCCCGCGCTCCGCCGCACTCTTCCAATCCGAACGCGCCGCCGGCATCCTCTGCTTGCTCCCCCTCCTCCGCCGCTCCCGCATCGACGAGGCCATCCGCCTCGCCGGCTACCCTGGCACCAGCACCCTCTCCCCGCTCCAGTCCGTGCTCGCCTTCCTCGCCCTCAAGCTCTCCCACATCCGCCGCTACAGCGCCGACGACATCTGGTGCATGGACCGCGGCCCCGGCCTCTTCGCCGGCCTCAACGTCCTGCCCAAGTCCGCCTGGTTCTCCTCCTACTCCGACCGCACCACCCGCGCCATGAACCAGCGCCTGCTCGCCCAGCTCGCCCGCATCCTCTCCCAGCGCGCCCTCGTCTCCGACGCCGCCAACCTCGACTTCACCACCCTGCCCCACTGGGGCGACGATCAGACCCTCGAAAAGCACTGGTCCGGCTCCCGCGGTCGCGCCCTCACCGGCTTCTCCGCCGCCCTCGCCCAGGATCCCGACTCCGGCCTCCTGCTCCGTTCCGACGCCTCCATCCGCCGCCAGTCCAGCCCCGAATCCGTCCTCGAGTTCCTCGACTTCTCCCAGGCCGGCGGCCTCCAGCTGCGCTTCCTCGTCTTCGACGGCCGCTTCACCACCTACGCCTGCCTCAAGCGCCTCGACCAGCAGGGCATCCGCTTCGTCACCGTCCGCCGCCGCGGCCGCCACCTCGTCCAGGCGGCCCAGGCCGTCCCGCCCGCCCAGCGCAAGAAGATCCGCGTCCCCGTCCGCAACGGCACCCGCCTGCTCGAAGTCGTCGAATCGACCACCCCGCTGCGCCACTACGACGGCGAGGTCCGCCAGATCGCCGTCCTGCACGGCTCCAGCCGCCCCGCCTTGCTGATCACCAATGACTTCGAGTCCAGCCTCGCCGCCCTGCTCCGCCGCTACGCCCAGCGCTGGCTCGTCGAGAAGTCCATCTCCGAGCAGCTCGCCTTCTTCCACCTCAACCGGCTCTCCTCCTCGATGGTCATCAAGGTCGACTTCGACCTCACCATGACCGTGCTGGCCTACAACCTCTACCGCCTACTCGCCCTCGAACTGCCCCCGGGCTACCGCCACGGCACGGCGCTGACGCTGTTCGAGTCCCTGCTCGAAACCGGAGCCGACATCCAACTCGGTCCCGACCTGTGCACGGTGTCGCTGAAGAAGAAACGCAACCTGCCCGCCCTAATCGAGGCGCTCGGCACGGACCCCTCCGAGCCCTTGCCCTGGCTCGGCAACCGTCGCATTACCTTCAACGGGGCCTCACGCACCTGACCGGCCTACCGGCCCTTCCAGATTTAGGCCCTATACGTGCCGTGAAAATCAGTGATGAAGGAACTGGAGGCCTGGGCGCGCCAGCAGCTGCGGCCCGGGACGGTTGTGCGCTCGGACGGATCGTCGCGCTTCTGCGGGGTGAAGCAGGCGGGCTGCGAGTACCAGCCGCGGGCCACCGGCGGGGGCAAGGGCAGCTGCCAGACGCCTGGGATGAGCTGGGTCAACACGCTGCTCGGCAACGGCAAGCGGGCGATCGACGGAACCGATCACGCCAGCGATCCGGCATACGTGGGGCGCTACCTCGCCGAGTTCGCCTACCGCTTCAACCGGCGCTATCAACTAGCCGATCTCGTCCCCCGGCTGGCCTATGCCGCCGCGTATACCCCTCCGCTGCCTCGCCGCCTCTTAACGCTGGCTGATACTGCAAGGCAATCAGGTTTCTATTTAAGATAAGGGCCAGGGGTGTTTGAACTTGCCCAGGTCGGGCTCGGTTACACCCACAACGCAGTCGGTTGATCTGTATTCGCTCTGTGTGCATCAGCTTCCCAGCTTGCGGGGCGTGATGCAGAGCCTGTTTCGGCACTGAAGTAGAGGGGCATTTTCGATCCTCTCACCACAACGCGGAATGTATGACCACTCCACCACATGGCGCGGGAAGAGGGCACACGCCATGGACGCAGGACCGCACGTCCGGGGTCTTCTGCAATGCGCAGTGGGCGCGTCGCTGGTGTTGGCCACGTTTGGCACGTCTGCCGCACAGACCGAGTTCCAATATCAGTACGGCAAGCTCACGAACCCGTTCTCGGCCACGAGGGAGTACACCGCCATCCTTACCGTCCAGCATGCGCAGGGCTGGAAGTTGGGGGACAGCTTCTTCTTCATGGACATCATCGAGGATGGTGGTCATGACGGTTTCAACGAAAAGAACCTCTACGGCGAGTGGTATCCAACCCTGAGCTTCAGCAAGCTGGCCGGCACCAAGCTCAGGCTGGGGCCGATCCGGGACATTGCGCTCATCGGCGGTATCAACTTCGACGCGGACGCCGATGTCTTGAAGTACCTGCCCGGCGTGCGGGTGTCCTGGCAGGTGCCGGGTTTCGCGTTCCTCAACACTGACATGACCGGGTTCATCGACGCCAGCAGCGGTCTCGCGCGGGGCGGCGCTCCCCGGACAAGCGACAGCTTCATGGTCGACGTCAACTGGGCGCTCCCCTTCGAGATCGGCGGCCAATCATTCTCTGTGGCCGGTCATGCCGAGTACATTGGCAGGACGACCGACGAGCTCGGCAACCCAGTCAGGAGCTGGATTCTCGCGCAGCCGCAGCTCACCTGGGATCTGGGCGCGGCGGTTGGAGCGGCGAACCGGCTGTTGGTCGGAATCGAGTACCAGTACTGGCGGAACAAGCTCGGCAGGGATAACCACGACAATGTCGCCCAACTGCTGGTGGTCTGGCGGCTCTGACGGACTATCCGATGGACTTCCAGGTGTACGAGCTCGGCGTCGCCGTCTACGAGGAGATGTTCCGGCCGGACGGGGCGCCGAAGGAGCACAGTCTCCCTCTCCAGGAACCCTGAGCCGACTCTTGGACGCGGAACTCGATGAAATCCACGTGCGGATGAGCCATTCGTTCCTGAAGGAGGGGATTACCTTTACTGTCTACAGCGATGATGAGGCCAAGGAGCGGTCCTTCCGGGCGACTGCGTTATCCGGATCGTGTCGGCTGCCGACTGGGAACAGCTCGAAGTGGTCATCATCGGCGCCATTGGCGCCGTCATCTGCACCGCCGGCCTCAAGCTGCTGGAGAAAGTCCGGGTGGACGACGTGGTGGGCGCGGTGCCCGCCCATCGTTGCAGGCGGCAGCGTCGGCGGGCAACTGCTCGGCGTGGTTGCCATCGCGCCGTTTGTGTTCGGGGCCTCATGGCTGCTGTCGAAGGGGTTGGAGAAGACAGTCAGCGTCTGGGTGTCACCTCGGATCGAGCAACTCGGCCAGGATGTCGCAGAACTCGGGATCGCGGCGTACCCGGAGTTCGTGCTCCTGCCGGAGCAGGACGACAAACTCTGACGCAGTACAGTGACGGATCGGCGGCTGGTCAAAACACGGCTATGGCGGACTGACGGGAGTCACGGATCGGGATGATCTGATCGAAGCCGCTGATGTGGAAGACTTCATGGATGTGGTCCTGCATCGTGCACAGGACGAGCTTGCCCTTGCTCGCGTTGAGCTTCTTCGCAGCGATGAGGAGCACTCGCATACCGGAGCTGCTGATGAAGCCGAGACGGCTGCAATCGACGATCAGGTGCTGTTCGCCGTTGCTGATGTGATCCATGACGATCGATTCGAATGCGCTCGCGTTCGCGCTGTCGAGACGCCCGACCGGCAGCAGCACCAAGGCCCCGTTGCCTCGTTCTTGCGCGATTTCTATATCCATCGATACACCTCCGGCTCAGGTCGGGCTCGATGCCGCGTCGATCATTTCGATGGCACCTTGAGATCGTGCTCCAACGTCAAACGGTTCTTGCCTCCCGAGAACTCGTAGGAAATGCGTTCGGCAAAGCTCTTGACCAAATGCAGGCCCAGGCCGCCCACCTCGCGTGTCTCCAGTGACGAGGTGATGTCCGGTCTTGTGTCGATCGTCGGATCGAACATTTGCCCATTGTCCTCAATCATTAAGATCAGGACATCGTGATCGACCCTCAGGTGGATCTCGATCTTGGGATCGGAGGCCTCCCCGAAGCTGCCGTGGGTCACGGCGTTGGTGATCAGCTCGTCCAGCATCAGGTTGATGACGAAGACTTTCGGCACAGGCAGTCGGTTCGCGTCCCCGAACGCTTCCACCATGGTCGACAGATCGCGGATCTCGGACTGCCGGACTGACAGTGTGGCGCGCAACTCCTCAGACATAGCAATGCTGCTCCTTGACAACTACGAGCCGGTTGATTCCAGTAACATTCTGTGGAACCCAACCAGTGGGGAAGCCTCCAGCTCCACGCCCCCCGGGAACTTATCGGCGGTGCAGCACGAGGCAGGTCATGTCGTCCGCCGCTGCAGTGCCGCTCGAGAAGCTCCCGATCTCGGCCCAGACGTGGTTGACAATATCCTCAGGCGACCGCCCGGCCGAACCGTCCAGGGTCCTTTCCAGCCGCTCCTTGCCGAACAACTCCCCGTCTAGGTTCATCGCATCGGTCAGACCGTCAGTGTACAGAAACAGTGTTTCTCCCGGTCGAAGAACCTCACACCTGCTCGCGTAGTCGAAGTCCTCCATCAGGCCCATCGCCAGTCCACCGGTCAGGTCGAGAGGCCGCCTAGAGTCGTCGGAACCTATCAGAAACGGAGGCTCGTGTTCAGCGCAGACGTAGTCCAGCGCGCCGTTCTTTAGGTTGACTACGGCGAGCATGCAGGTAACGAACAGGCCCATCGGGTTCTGTCTGCACAGCCGGCGGTTCGCTTCGTCAGCGATCGCCGAGATCTCGACGCGCTCGGCAAACGCAGACTTGACCGCCGCCTGGGATGCCGCCATGAAGAGTGCGGCGGCGACGCCTTTGCCGGAGACGTCGCCGATCACGAAGAACACCGTCCCGTCCGACGGCTCCACGACATCAACGAAATCGCCGCCGATCCGCTGCGCCGGAGTCATCCGAGCGTACGCCGAGAAGGCTCCCAGGTCGGCGCTCCCTTCCCGCACCAGCGCGGCCTGCACGACCTTTGCCATCTCCAGGTCCTGATTGATCGCTTCCTGGGCGAGACGCACGCAGGTGCTGGTTGCTTGTTCGCAGCTCCTGGGTCCGGTCCGAGACCAACGTCTCGAGCTGCTCCTCGCGGTTGAATACCTGCACCGTCATATCCGAGAAGACGCGCGCCAAGCTGCCGATCTCGTCCGATCTGCGGAGCACCGACTGCATGGTTCCGTGGTCCGGTTGCTGTCCCGTCTCCACCTGCCGTGCGGCGTCCGCGATGATCTCGATGGGATGCGTTAGCAATCGCGTGCCCCAGAGGGCGGCAACGGCGGTGAGACCGAGCAGCACGAACGCTATGAGCGCGGTGTTCCACGCTTCGCCGCGCACGGTGAGCGCGATGTCGTCCAGGCTGACGGCGATGGCCAGACCGCCGATCAGGATCCCGCCGGCGTTGATGATCGGCGAGGCGACCCAGATACCGCGATCGTCGGGCGACAAGAGACTCAGGCTCGCTGCGCTGACCACGCGCTCCTGGTCCATCGCATCCTCCATGAACGCTGCGGCGCGGTGCTCGAAGATGCGCTGTGCGTCCACCGCGTTACCACCGCTCTGCAGCTCCGCGCGTGGCGCGGCCGCCGCCAGCTCACGCCCGACGTTCACGATCCAGAGCGCCTGGAGATTACGGGAACGGACCAGGATGTTCGCCTCCCGTTGGTACACGGAGTAGAGCAGGTTGCCTGAGCTGCTTTCGATAGGGACGCCGACCTGCACCAAGCGCGGCCATGCCTTCCCGGCAACCGTGACGTACTTGTAGACGGCGCCATCGGATGCGTGGAGTGCGGTAGGGTGCTCGGCGACCTGCTCAGAAGCGTCCAGCAGGACGCCGAGATCCTCGAAGTGCGGCAGCATGTCGACCGTGGCCGCGTCCGCGCCGCCGCGCGGCAGGCTGGAATAGATGGTGGCGCCGCTCACGTCCGCCACGCGAATCTCGCCGATGGCTGTGGAAGCGACGATACGCCTCAGCCTGAGGTCTACCTCGTCCTTCGTCCACTTGGCCGCTTCTGCGGCGGAGACGAAGCGATCCACCATCGTGGCTTGCACCGTCATGTGCTGGCCCAAGATGCCTTCAATGACGGCCGAGACGTCTGCCCGCTGCGAGGCATAGACGTTGGTTAAAATCTCCTGTTCGCCGAACGCAAGCGCATTCCCGACCTGCACGATCCTCGGCTGGTCGACGCCGCCGACGCCGACGTACTTGTAAACCTGCTGGTCGATCTCCCGCACCTGCGCCGGCTGCGTGATGAAGTCATGGCCGTCGAGTGGCGAAGCAAGCAGGACGTGGAACTTCGACGCCTGCGGCTGCACGGCAGGATCGGGATTGAAACGGAAGCGTACCGGAACACCGGCCTCGTCCCGCACGTTGGTCAGATAGGCGTAGCCCTGCTCGTCGGTGATCCAGAACTCGTCGAGCACAGTCTCCCGGGTGATGTCGTCCAGAATCCCGATGATGCGGGGCGGGTCGTATTCGGCGGCTTCTGCGGCTTCCACGAGATAGGCGGCGATGCGCGCCTGCGCCGTCATCAGGCCGTCGAGCGTCGCGTCCAGAGTGCGCGCCACGTTGGCCAGCGAGATCTCGCCCATTTCCGCGAAGCTCCCGGACAGCAACTCCGCGAGATGCACCGCCGCAGCTTCCGCCTCGTCACGCAAAGCCGCGGGCTGCCCTTTACCCACAAGTCGCGGATTTGGGCATGCTTTGGTACAAGTTACTGGTCGGGCCTAAGCGGAGGAGACGCTCGTAGGATTGGGCGATGGTCGCGAGGCGCGTGTAGCCTTCCCAGATCACCTCGTTCCCGGGTGCGAGGTCATGCTTGCGATTGAGATGGCCGCCCAGCATCGCCGTGGTGAGTACGGCCCGCCCGAGATTGTCGGGCGGCGCCAGCTGGCGATCCGTCGCGAAATCCCCCAGGGCCGCGATCTCGGTGTCGGAAAACAGCGTGTCCGGCGCCAGCTCGGGCGTGTCACGGCCCAGCAGCGTCATCACCGTCAGGCGCCAGGCGATCACCGCCTTGATCGTCACCGCCCGCTCGATCCGCTCCCCCCGCCGGTGCCCCAGGTACTCCACCTTGCAGCCGGACTTGAGCACGCGGTGCCAGTCCTCGATCCGCCAGCGCAGCCGATACCATTCCAGCACCCGCTCCGCCTGCCGCTCGCTGCTCGCCTCCAGGCTGGTCAGCAGGAACCATTCCAGCGGCTCGGCCCCGGCCGGGGCCGACTCCTCCCAGACATGCACCAGGCTCAGTTCGACCGGCTCCCGCCCCAAGCCGGCTCCCTTGCCTGGCGCGGGCAGGCGTACCCTGCGCCAGCGCAGCGCCACCTCCGCTTGGCGCGCCTCGCGCAACTCGCTCGCCGCTTGCCGCCGGGTGCCCCGCCGTGCCGAGCTGCGCAGCACATGGATCGTCCGGCGCGCCTGCGCCGGTGCCGCCCGCACGGCGTCGAACAGTTTCGGCACCCCCTTGCCGAGGCTGCGGTTGTGCTTGGCCCGCACCAGCAGGTCGACCGTGCTCAGACGGCGCTGCTCGTCGAACAGCTCGAACACGTCCGCCTCGCGGTCCAGCACCGAAACCGGCCGCGCGCCGCCGAGCCGGGCGGCCAGCGCGGCGCAGTCCCGCAGCCCGCGCGCCCAGCGTTGCGTCTTGCGCTCCTCCAGCGGCTTGCCCTTCTCCGCCTTGCCGTCCGGCGCCTCGTACTGGATCAGCGGCACGCCCAGCGGAACACCGTCCCCGTTGACGACCAGCGTCGAGTGCATGTGCAGCCCGAGCGTGCCCTTCGAGTTGGAGTTCTTGCCGATCAGGCCCAGGCCTTCGCAGCCGGGATGCTCGGCGAAGTTGAGATCGGTGCCGTCCTGGATGCACAGCAGCGCCTCTGCGCCGCGCATGCGCTGGATCGTGCGGGCGCGGTGCGGGGCGAGGATGTTCTCGGGAGTCACCGCCGAGTCGGCGGGCTGGTCGATCAGACGGTAGTAGGCTTTCATCAGGGCTTGGTCGGACTGCGCGGCGGAGGGGAACGAGGCCCTGGGCGCAACGGCCAGCACGGCGGCGCTACGCGCCAAGCGCCTGCTCAAGCGTACATCGCCCAGGGGGGCGCCGTCGAACTCGAGCGCGGCCCAGCCCGGCCGCTCGAGTCCGGCGACGGGGTCGGGCAGCGGCTGGGGGTCGGGGAGGCCGAGCTGGCGGCGCCAGTCGGGGCGCAAGGGATAGAGGAAGATCGACTTGACGGGCACGGCGGTGCCGGTCGGGGCGCAGCGGCCGCGGCCGGCGGTGTGTCCGACCGGGATCCAGTTGGAGGCCTTGAGGCAGGTGCCGTCATGGCGGCTGCGGTCGACGAAAGTTTCGAGGAGCAGCGGGGCATAGCCGTAGCGCAGGAGGAAATCGGCTGGGAGGCAGCGCAAGCACAGGCCGAGGGCCTTGGAAGCGAGGTTGCGGCAGCGTACGGAGGGACGGACGAGGAAGCGGCTCAGGGCGAGGACGCGATGGAGCTGGCGGAGGCGCAGGGGCGGGTCCCAGCCGATCCAGCGGTCCCGGTCGGCGAGCGCGAGGGCGGAGGCGGCGAAGCCGATGGCGCCGAGGATGCCGTGGCGGGACAGGAGCAGGTAGCGCAGCTGCGGGCCGGCATGGCAGGCAGCGCCCTGGGGATGCTCGCGCTCGATGAGTTCGTTCCAGGTGCGGCGCTGCTCGTCGGTGCGGACCAGGTCGAGGCGCAGCCCCTCGACCTGGTGGACAACCGGGGGAACGAGCAGGGGGGCAGGGACGGGCCGTCCGAGGAGTCGAGGCAGGCCGCGACCGCCGTTGCGGACGGGAGGTGGGAGCGCGATGCAGCCGCGGGAGTGGAGGGTGCGCAGGGCCTTGAGGCAGCTAGCGAGCTGCGGCTGGCCGAGAGCATCGGCGAAGCGGAATTCGGCGCACACGCGGTCGGCGAGGGCAGTGCGATGGGAGAAGCTCTCGGCGGCGAGCAGCGCCGCGACGCGCGCCAGGCACTCGGGACTGGAAATCGTCTCGAGAATGCGATGCTGCTGTTGCATGTCTCATTGAGAACAGATCCTGTCCAGTTTGTTAAGTTACTTTATGGGTAAAGGGCAGCCCGCGGCAGTGTTGTAGAGGAGCGTCGCCGATGTCGCCAGTACCGTGACGGTGAGGAGCGCCGCAAGTGCGATGAACACACGTGCCGCCAAGCGGAGCCGCTTCACTAGACCAGTCCGAGGAAGACGTGGGCGACGAACCGTTGGAGACGTCGCCTCCCACGAATCCCTAGCCTTGATTCCCAACGCCCAGCAATAATGTGCGTTGCTAGGCGCCAGGGCTAGAGGAATGCGAGGCGCAGCGACAGGTTTTCGAGCCAGGGGATGGGGACGGCTTTGTCGGCGAAGCCGGCCTTGAGCAGGAGCGGGTTGTGGGCGCGCCGGCCGAAGCGCACCTCGATGCCGTCGGGGCGGATCTCCACGCGGGCGCTGGCATGGACGAACTTGCGGAACAGGGTGCGGGCGCGAGCGGTCGCGTAGTCGGTGCCGATGGCGCGGCCCAGCAGGCGGTAGAGAGTGGTCGCCAGCAGTGTCAGTTGCAGGTCGCAGTCGACCTGCATGGGCACTTGGGAGGAGAGGGCGTCCATGTGGAAGAAGTCGATGGCCTCGGCGCTGGCGTTCTCGACGAGCATGCGGCGGGCATAGCGGTCGACCAGCGGGGCGACGGGTTCGTCGAGTTGGTTGGTGAGCAGCAGGATGGGCTTGTCGTGGCCGATGTCGGTGACAGCGATCTGGCGGATCTTGCCGGGATAGTGGGGCAGGCAGAGGCGTTGGTCGAGGGTGCGGGGGTGGCGGTAGCGGCGGCCGATATTGTGGAGTTCGACGCGGTGCCAGAGGTGCTTGGGGGCGGTGCGCACGGCCTGGAGGACCTTCTTGGTGCGGCGGCGGAGAGTGAGGAAGTCGATGGCGAGTTGCTGCAGGCGGGCGAGGTTGGCGTAGGTGGTGAGGGTGGAATCAAAGACGAGTTCGCCGGGGTAGTGGCCGAAGCGCTCGTGCCAGTCGTCGGCGAAGCGGAGGATCTCGTCGTTCTGGTCCTGCTTGCGAACGCTGGCGTTGGTGTAGCAGAAGATGCGGGATTCGGCATCGCGGGCGACGAAGGCGAGGATGCCTTTCTGGCGGCGGCTGCGCTTGGAGACGTAGTGTTTGGGGACGAGGGGGTCGTCGCCGTGATAGGGGATGGTGTGGAAGTCGAGGTCGAAGGAGTCGCCGCGGGGCAGGCCCAGGTCGTGGACGGCGTCGAGCCAGCGGTGGGCGAGGGCCTGGTGCTGGCGGGGGTCGATGCGGCCGGCGTATGCGGTGAGGGTGGAGCGCTTGGGAACGGCATTGAGGCCGGTGAAGAGGGCGAGGCCGGGGTCGCAAGTTTCGGCGGAGACATGGGACTTGCGGGCGAGGCCGTAGAGCTTGAGGGCGAGCAGGGAGAGGAGGGCGCAGTCGGCGGGGATGGCGGCGCTGGCGGGCAGGCGGGCCTGGGCAGCGATGCGGGCGAGGGGGATGGGTGCGAGCAGTTGGGCGAAGAGGAAGAGACCGCCGCAGGGGGTGTGGAAGCGGCGGGGGGAGAGGTCGAGTTCACGGCGGTCGGCAACGGGGGCGAGGAGGGGGCGGGCGGCGAGGAGCTGGGCGGGGGAGCGGCGGGGCAGCTTGGGGCAGCCGGCATGCTGGAGGACGCGAGCGACGGAGGACTTGCTGGTGGGGGAGCCGTCGCGGTCGAGCTGGTCGACGATTTCGAGGACGGAGAGTCCGGAGTCGCGGCGCAGAGCGAGGATGCGGCGGTTGCGCTCGGCGGTCGAGGGGGGCGGATGGTCGGGCTTGCGGCCGGGGGTGGAGGGGAGGAAGAAGTCGCGGTCGGGGCGGATGCGCAGGTCGCGGCAGAGGTTGCGGAAGGACTGGAGGGAGTAGCCGAAGCGGGAGGCGGCGTCGGCGAGGGGGAGGTTGTCGACGAAGTGGGCACGGAGAGCCTCGTACTGGCGCTGGCAGGGATTGCGGGGCTGGAGGAAGAGGGGGGCGAGGGGATGCATGGGATATACAGGAAATAGGGACTGATAGTCACAATATCAAAAAGTAAGAGGTAGGGGCAAGCCTGGAGCGGAGAGGCGCGAGCCGGTGCTGCGAGCAGGGCGGGGGCTGCAGTGCAAAGGCAATGGAATCATTAGGTAAGAGGGTAGACGCAACGAGGTTCTGGAGATTTGAGCTGCAAGGCGATGGAAAATTCTAGAAACTTGGGACTAATTCCCAATTCCCTGATATCGAAAGCATACAGGAAGGGCAGGAAGCACCTGCACAGGAGGATCAGTTAAGTTTGGGCAGCTGCTTCGGAGTTACCAGCAAGAAATCCTGCACATCAATTCCCCGCGTTGGGAATCAAGGCTAGCCTATCACCGCTGCCCGTCGCCCGCCGAATCGCGTACGAGAACGGCCTGCCACTCTCGGTGCTGCTGCACGGCCGGGAAGTACAGGGACGTCCATTTGATGAAGACGACTTGCTCGCGGTGATGATGCCATTGCTAGACGGTTTGCGGAGCCTGCGCACCGACGGGGTGCTCCATCGGGATCTCAAGCCGTCCAACGTGTTTCGTCATGCTCTTGACCCCAGTCGTTGGTTCTTGCTTCACGCCTTACGGAATCAGCGGAAGGCTCGTAATATGATTCGTCCATAGCGGGGTCTCCTGTACGGCTCGGCACCACTTCAATGTTGTGTAGCCGCCCGAACCGGAACTTGAGCATCGGCTTGACTCTGCTTCGTTGCGCTAAGTAGCGGCCCTCTCTCACGGCCTCTTGGCTGTCTTGATTAGACGGTCCGAAGCCCAGTCACACCTGCCCGCGCCTGCGATTACTTCATAGGCCTTCAAGCAGTTTCCACGCATCGGCGTGTCCCTGCTCAGCCGCGAGGTTCCACAACCGGATCGCCTCACCTTCGTCTCGCTCGACACCCTGGCCCTCCCTGTACAGATTTCCGAGTTGGAACTGTGCCTCGGCGCGCCCATTCTCGGTAGCCAGACGCCACCACCGTGCGGCCTCACGGTCATCGCGTGCGACACCCAAGCCCTGTCGCCACAAATGCCCGAGTTCGACCTGCGCTTCGCCGTGCCCCTGTTCGGCGGCCAGACACCACCATCGCGCAGCCTCACCATGGTCTTGATCGACGTCCCAACCTTCGTTGTACAGACGGCCGAGCCAGAACTGCGCCTCGGCATGTCCTTGGTTCGCCGCCCGCTGCCACAGCTTCCGGGACTTGTCGACGTCTCGCGCAACTTCCCGGCCATACCGGTACGACCACCCGAGTTCGAATTGTGCCTCGGCGTGCCCGCAGGCCGCCGCCTTGCGCCACCACCGTGCAGCTTCGGAATCGTTTCGTTCGACATCGCAGCCCTGCCGGTACATGCGACCTAGACGGAATCTCTCCTGCAGGTCACCCTGTTCGGCCGCTAGGACTCTCAGTTGAAATCGCGCGCCGCTGTGCTCCTGCTTCGCCGCCCGGTCCCACCACTTCCGGGCCTCGCTGTCGTCTCGGGCGACACCGCAGCCTGCTCGGTACATACGGCCGAGATAGAATTGCGCCTCGCTTTCGCCGTTCTCGGCCCTCTGTTTCTCCAGCGCAAACCACCACCGTGCGGCTTCCTCGTCGTCCTGCTCGAACCCGAGTCCCTCTCGGAATAAGCGCTCAAGTGAGGTTGCAGCGCTGGAGTGCCCCTGCCGGACAGCCCGGAACCACCACCGGGCAGCCTCCTCGTCGTCGTGCTCGACCAGCGAGCCTTTTCGGTAATATCGGCCAAGATTGAATTGCGCTTCTGGACGACCCTGCTCGGCCCTATCCTTGACGGACTTCAGTTGAGAACTGTCCAAGCGGTGTTGGCGTGTCAGCATGCTCGTCCACCCACAGCTCGCGACGAGGAATCAACGAGCATTCTTCGGTCGCAACGCTCCTCCTTGCAACGCATTGATCACCCCCAAGCTCTCATGCTCGTCAGTCGAGACACCCCGCGTTCGGAGAACGCCGGCATGCGACACGTGTGGAACACGCCAATGCTCCCCTGAGTCCAAGCAAGCGAGCTGTCTGTTCAGGCGAGACTATCGCGTGCTGCGGGCGAGCCCCGAGGGACGTTCCTGCGATTTGCAAGCACCTACAGCCGACACGTTCGACTCATCAAGAAGGGAATCTACTGGATGCGCTCATGGAATGCAAGTGTGCGAAACCCTTCGACAACCAGAGCTAGATCCTCGGTTCACACAGGTCGCAGCACCTGAGGCCCACTGCTCAACCGGCTGCTAACGTCGGCCGACACTCATGCGCAATCAGAAACTGGTATTCCGAGCTTCCCTGCCGGGCGTGTCATCATCCGAAACGAGCGATGGACGGCAAGTTCAAGACGGGGCCGAGGGCGCCGAAGCGGTGGATGCCGGTTCTTTCTCCCGGGTCTCCGGTGCGCTCAACGGCACGGTGACGATATCACCGCGTACGGCTTGACCTCGCCTATTGGCGAGGAATAGGATGCCGCGCGAAAGTCGGGGCTGTGGGTCTTTCTTCTCGATAGCCGCACGGTGATTTGGGTTCCCAACGGCGATCATTTGGGAGAGTCAGCCATGGGCTGGTTGCGTAGGGCGCACGGTCACGGCGGGCGGCTTCTTATGTCCCGTATGAACGCATACGGAATTGACGTGCCTGTAGCGAAGAGAAGAATTGCGCTCGCGATCAACCCCGAGTTCTGGCTCGAACGCTCCTGAATACTCGCTGGTGGTACGCGACCGGCATCTGGTGGAGTACGGCGGACGCAGTGATGTGCGAGTCAAGGGATGTTAGCGCAACGCCCCGCGGTCACGCTCGCGATAGCGAAAGCGAGACCACGACAGATTCGAGACATCCGCAGCAGCGAGTCGCAACATCAGCAGTCAGACGGTGGGGGTAACCGCAGCGAGGTGTCCGCAGGGACTTGCGACAAGTGAGGTTCGACGTTGCAGGCAAGCTGCGCTCGTTCACGATCGGTCCGCACCGACCATGGAAGTCCGGCGCGGCGCTTGAATATCCTTGCGCCCACAATCTCCAACACTCGTTCGCTTCTCGCGCGTTGGCGCTCTGCGAGAGCCCGATCCGGTCCCACAGCGCCGGCCCAGCGCCAATAGATGTCGCAGGCCCCCGATACGGCCCGCCCTGAGCGCCTTGTCCGCCGCAAATCGAGGTAACTCGAACAAGCCTCCTACAACAATTCCTTGGCGCGAAACCGCCACAGAGCCAGCAGGAGGAAGATCGCCGCAACATCAAAAGCGTAGAGAGTGAGCACGCAGATGTCTTCCAGAGCGATCAGCTTCCCCTGCACAATCAGGGTGAACACATCGTATCGGTCGTAACTCGGCAATATGAAATAGAGAGGGTTGGGGGATGCCAGGAGACTGGCGCTGGCGAAGCACGCCACCACCGCGGCAATGAGCGGATGCATCAGCAGCGAAAGAAGCAGAGCCACAGACCCCACCATGAGATTGTGGCAAAACATAAGCCAGGGGGCATATCGGGCTGCCGGGTTCAGGTCTAACTGATTCGAGTAGGTGAAGATTACGAGGGCAGCACCGATCAATACCGAGTAGCCGAACATGACTGCGACCGCACCGCAGTACTTGCCCAGAAGAAAATGCGCTCGAGACACCGGTTTGGCCAGGATGATGCGGATGGCGCCACTACGGATGTCGGTTGCCACAGCGGTGCAGCAGATAAACAGCGACACCAGTGTGCCTCCCAGGGCCGCGAACCAATAGAATGCAGCCAGGAATGTAGATCCCACCATGTCCATGTTCTGACGCATCGCCTCAAGATCTGCCTCATCCGGGCCGCTCTCATTCGCCTCAAAGGCCTCTTCGGGAATCTGGAACATCCGTTCCTTTGCTTCGGTCAATAACACCGAGAACACGACGGTAAGGCCCAACGTGACCAGCATGAGCGCTACCAGCAAGCGCTTATGCAGCAGAGCGCGAATGCTGTCGGCAGCGATTAGGAGCACGGCGGTCATGATGCCCCCTTCCGGTCGATGGCGCCAAAGAAGATTTCCTCCAACGACTGCATCTGGGTTTCGACTCGCTCGACATCTACGCCATACTTTCCCAGCACTTGCTCCACCTCGTGGCGTACTGTCTCGCTGTCGCACGCAATGGCGGCCTCTCGCCCTTTCAACGTCAATTGCGCATCAGTCGCGGCCAACCCCTCGATGGCTCTTGTCGACAGATCCCTGACTACGATCTTGGACCCTTTTGCGCCGGATAACTCCTCCAGGGTTCCCACCCGCCTGAGTTCGCCCCGTTGCAGAATGGCCACTCGGTCGCACACCGACTCGACTTCCGAGAGGATGTGCGAACAGATGAATACCGTTTTCCCACCCGCCTTGAGTTCCAGCAGGATGTCGCGGAGATCCCTGCGCGCAACTGGGTCGAGATTCGACGTGGGCTCGTCGAGAATCAGCAGTTCAGGATCGTTGATAAGCGCCTGCGCCAGCCCCAGACGTTGTAGCATGCCCTTGGAATACTGCGAGATCCTTTGTCCGGCGACTTCTAGCAGGCCCACTCGCTCGAGCAGCTCCGCGGCCCGCCGTGAACGGTCTGCTCGTGCGATGCCTAGTAACCCAGCGTAGAATTCGAGCAGGCGCTGGCCGTTGTAGTAGCTGTGCAGATTCACAGACTCGGGTAGGTATCCAAGCCTTTGTCGGGTCTGCGTGCATGTCACGGGTTTATCGAACAGATAGGCGGTCCCCGTGCTGGGTCGGATGAAATTCAGCAGCAGCTGAATCGTCGTGGACTTGCCGGCCCCGTTGGGCCCGAGGAAACCAAACACCTCCGCGGCGTTCACTTCGAGATCAAGCCAATTGAGGGCGGCTGTGCCCCCCTTGTAGATCTTCCCCAGATTTTCGGTGCGGATGACGGACATATGCTCTCTCTTACATTGCAGCCAGCCCGAAGGACTGGCTCTATTGCGCTAGACGCTCCAGCAACTGCCGCAGTTTGCCCTCCTTGCTTGGGCTGTAACCGACCTGGACCCACTCTATGCGGCCATCCGCGCTGACCACCAACTGCGCGGGAATTGCACTGACTCCGAAGCGATCGCCGATGGTCTGGTCCTGGTCCGCCACCACGCGGAAGGTATATTTGTTCCGTTCTAGGAAACGTAGGACATGGTCAGGATCTTCGCCTAGGTTGACGGCGAGAACTTCCACTCCGCGTTCTTTGAATTCATCGTCGAGTTCCTGAAGCGTCGGCATCGCTCTCAGGCAGGGCGCACACCAAGTCGCCCAGAAATCCAACACCACCGCTTTGCGATCCTGAAACTCCGAGAGCACGACCGGTCGCCCCTCGAGATCGCTTGCAGAAAAATCGGGCGACTCGCTCCCTACCCGGAGGTCTTCGAGCGCGCCATCGGCCGCACCCCCACCCCGCGCCATCCCGACTTTCACCTGGTAGTGGATCATGGCGCTCCCGAGCGCAAATAGGATCCCAACCAAGACCCAGATGATTCTTCGCTTATTCAACTCCACTGCGGCTCCCAAAACTGGGGATCTGTTTCAAGCCCCGGATCTCTGAAAATATAGCCTCAAGTTGGTGATTGCTGGCATTCTTCGATTGGTCGGTTGAATGAAGATTTACACGAGCCTGAGGGCTGCCTGACACGTGCACATTGACCGCAGCTCGTTGAGAATGGAATTCTTGGGCGTCCTCGCGCTCGTTTGTAATCTCATAGTAGAGTCGGGGAGCGACGCGCGCACCTTAGCAAAGAGGCAGTAGCTGTTTTGGGGTAGTCCTACGGCTTTCGCCATCTGTAGGTGCCTCACTGGCCCTCTCGCCTAGCCACGTTTCCGCTCCCCGCTCACCGAACCCGGCGTGCCGCTTTCCGGCACCGGGCTCTCCAGTGGGATCATGCCGCTCGCACACGGGTAGATCCAGCTCCGACGGGAATGGCGCGTCCGTTTTTTTCCGTCCGCGTCGCGGGAGTCGCACGCCCCCGGCCTCTTCCCGCCGGTCGCCGCACCCGGCGGCAGGCCTGTTCACGCCCTGCCGCCTGCGCCTGCCGCCCCGGCTTGCGCTCGTTCCTGCATTCGCTTCCCTTCGCTTTCGCATGCGCTGGTTCCAGCTCTCTCGAACACAATGCCGGGGTCCTAGGCACTGCCACTCCCGGCGTCCTTCGCGCTTTCCCTCACCTCTCCTCACCTGAGGTCCCTTCCCTCCGCCAGCGTTACCCGGCCTCTCCGGTAGTACGAACCTCTCCGCCACCCTGACCGGCCCGGCCTGTCCCTGGCGGGATTCCGGTTTGGCGCGTGCACGCCACCGGCAGGGCTTCCCGTGTTGCTGCTTCCTTCCTCTTCCATGCGTGCCAGCGCCATTACCCATAAGCGCTAACTTATAGGTTGACATCACAAATTCTGCCGGGTATGATTGGCGGAGGGTGGTATAGGCACTCGGCGAAAGAAGTGAACCCGGAGACAAGTGAACCACTGAACGAGGACTGGGGGCTGCTGGTCTCCTTCCTGCCGCCGAACTGGGAGGATCTGGCGCGGCAGACCGGAGCTTTGAGGAAACTGCGTAAGCACAAGTCGCCCGGGAAGCTGCTGCGCACGCTGCTGCTGCATCTGGGCTGTGGCCACTCGCTGCGCGAGACGGTGGTGCGCGCGCGCCGGGCGGATCTGGCGGACCTGTCGGACGTGGCCTTGCTGAAACGGCTGCGGAAGTCACGGGACTGGCTGCAGGCGCTGTGCGTGGAACTATTCCGGGAGCAAGGGCTGGCCGCCGCAACGGCGGCGGGGAGCGGCGAGGTGCGGGCCTTCGATGCGACGACGGTGAGCGAGCCGGGGCGGACGGGTTCGCTGTGGCGGATTCATTACAGCGTGCGGCTGCCGTCGCTGACCTGCGACTTCTTCAAGCTGACGCGGACGGAAGGAGTGGGCACGGGCGAGTCGCTGAGGCAGTTCCCGATCGCGGCGGGGGACTGCATTCTGGCGGATCGCGGGTATTCGACGGGTCGGGGAATGCAGTACGTGGCCGCGGCAGGAGGCCAAGTGACGGTGCGGGTGAACAGCGGGTCGCTCGTGCTGGAAAAGGAAGACGGCACGGCACTGGACCTGGTGGATTGCATGCGGCCCCTGCACAGTCCCGGGATCATCGGGTCTGTCGCGGCCCGTGCGCTGGCGAGCGAGGGTGCGCCGGTGGCGGGCCGGGTGTGCGGCCTGCGCAAGAGCGAGGAGGCCGTCCGCCTGGCCCAGGCGAAGATCCACAAGGAGGCCTCCCGGAAGGGGCGCACGGTCCAGCCCGCCACGCTGGAACTGGCCAAGTACGTCATTCTGTTCACCACCGTGCCGGAAAGCGAGTGGTCGGCTGCCGACGTGCTGGGGTGCTATCGCACGCGCTGGCAGGTGCAACTGACGTTCAAGCGGTTCAAGTCGCTGGCCCAGCTGGGCTGCCTGCCGAAGTACGACGACGACAGCGCGAAGGCGTGGCTGTACGGCAAGCTACTGGCTGCGCTGCTGGTCGAGAAACTGATCCACCACGCGAGCGCCATTTCCCCCTGGGGGTACGAAGTGGGACCCGGATCGCCCACGCAGCGCCTGGCGTGCCTTCCAATTCGTTTGGAACCAGGTGCAACGAGCGATCGAGCCGCCGATTCCGCTGTCGCAGACACTCGCCGACTGGCGGGCGATTTCGGCGGAACTAGCGGAGAATCCTCGGAAGCGCCGATCACAGATGGCGAATTTCTTTGGCAGCGATCAATAAGTTAGCGCATATGGCGCCATTACCCCGGCGGGTGCCGGTCGGTGCCTGTGACGCTCTCTTCCCGACCCGCCGCTGGCCTTCCCCCTAACTACGAAAGGGTCGGCTCCCGCGTTAAATGTTTCGAGGCCTGCTCGGCGTTTACTCGCGTTCTAGCCCGCATGGTCGCTGAGCCGCCCAAGGCGGCCCTTTGACACCAGAGTGCTTCAGCCCATTTCGTTACCTCCATGAACCGCCCTGGCTGCTACCAGCCGGAGCATCAGTTGCTGGGCGGGATTCGCACCCGCTGAATGGAAGCGCCTTTCCACGGCGCACGAAGTACTCAATTTTGTCTTCCTCCACTCCACAGATGTGCGTTCGTGACGAGAAAGACTTCTTCCTGAGCGCTGGGCAGCGTTCCCTCGATCTTGTGTCCGGCGGCTATGGGCACGGTGACATCGCCGAGACAGATCTTCTCTGCCTGAACCGAAGCACGAATGTTCTCGTGCCTGCGGCCGTCTCTGTTCACAACCGTGACAGTGTCGTACAGCAAA
This sequence comes from Bryobacterales bacterium, assembly GCA_965218615.1. GTDB lineage: Bacteria > Acidobacteriota > Terriglobia > Bryobacterales > UBA6623 > VXMF01. Next base: position 795,095 of record CBDCLH010000005.1, on the reverse strand, counting down.
TCTCTCATGCTCATCACCCCTTTTCCGTATTGGCCCACACGCGGTCATTGTCGGATCGTCTATGTTTTGACAGTGAGCCTGCCCTGTCGCCGTGAACGTGGCTCGCGAATGACGATCTCCACGTCACGCCCCAGTGCCGTCAACAGGCGCAGGAGGCGCTCGACGGAGTACTCACGAAAGCTCCCCCGCAGGAGGCGCGAAACGTCGGGTTGGGACAATCCGAGCAACTTCGCCGCCTCGACCTGCTTTAGTCCGCGCTGGCGAATGATCTTGTCAATGCGGGTGACGAATTCTGTCTTGAGCAGGTGAGCCTCGGCGTCAGGGCGGCCCAGGTCCGCGAACACGTTTCTGCTGCCACGTTCGATCTTCATTTTTTCCGCCTTCATCAATCTACCCTTCGCCATAGGTGTCCATGTAGTGCTGCTCGGCCGCCTTTAGCCTGCGCTTGACCAGATCGATCTCCTACTGCGGTGTCGCGACGTCCCGCTTGGCCTTCTTCTGGAAGGCATGTAGGACATAAACAGCTGTCTTGAACCGGACCGAATACACCACCCGGTAGGTGTCACCGTCCTAACGTGAGCCAACTTCCAGGACATGGAAGCCCAACCCCTTGAGCGGTTTGGCGTCGCAGTGTTTGAGTCTGGCCTGCGCCTGATACAGAACAAAGCCGACCCGGTTCTGCACGGCGGCCGGAAACTTCTTCAGGCCCCCTGTGCTCGAACCAACCCATTCGACAGGCTTCAGCACCACTTCGGCCATATCCAATCATAGTGGTTTCACCATATTAATACAAACCCCCTTCTGACGGCAGGTGAGCCAACGCAGCTTGAGCCCCATCCCCTTAGGTAGTAAGCCCCGCAAGCTTTCGAATCTCGCAAAATCAGCCTCCCCCAATACACGTTTCCATCACGCAATCCTGCCATAAAGACGAAACAGCGTTCCAGACCGACGTAGGTCGAGGTTGGCCGAGTCGTTGGCTCGGGCCTCACGAAGAGGTCGAGGCGCCTCTATCAGATTCGCTTGGAGAACGGCCAATGCCGAGCCGACCGAGAAGAATGAGAACCATAGAAGATTCTGCCGCGCGTTCCCGCGCTTGTTCGGTCCTGTGAATCACACTGTCGTGCCTATTCTCAGTAGGCGAAGTCCAATTGGCAATCTGACGAACGAACGCGATGACTGGCAGACAACAGTCGGCAATTCCCAATGAACCCTCGATGGAGAGCACCGTGACCCTACGGCAGACGTGTCCACACCCGTGCTCCTGTCCAGGGGAGTCGTACTCCCAACCAGTCCCCGAAGGTTCCACGGCGGACGCTTGGGCCGCGGCGTACGGCGAGCCCCTCATCCTCACCGACCCCGACACAAATTCCATAGCTCGGTGATTGCAGAGCGTGAGGCGACCCTGGAGTCTACACACCAGAACTTGGGGTCTGCGCGACATTCGAGACTCAATCGGCACCCAATGCCCGGCGGATCACCGCGGCGCTATGCTCCGCTAGCAGCACGGACGCTGTCGTAGAGAAGTGGACATCGTCCGGCCGGATATGGGGGATCTTCTTGGCCGCGATGAAGGCATTCATGTCGTCGACCTCGACGCCGCGGCGATCGATAACTCGTCGCGCGGCTTGGTTGTACCTCGGCAGATCCTCAGGGAGACGTCCGGAGGCGCCTTCGGGAACCGGCGTCGTCGGCCTCCAAATGAGCTTCGCCCCGGTCCGCTGGAGGCGCTGAACGAGCTTATCGAGGTTTGATTCGTACTCTTCGGGCGTACTGACCTGTTTTCCGATCGGCGGCATGGCGCGCCTCCCCCGGGCGTCGACATACTTCAGGTCATGTAAGCCCCAATTGAAGTGGATCAGGTCCCACTGGCGCTCCCCGAGCCACTGGTTGATCATCTCAAGCCCCTTCCGGGTGTGCTGGCAGTTCTCGGGCGGGCGATGGACATTCGCGACGTCCTTGAGCGCTGCCCGGAGTGGGAGTGTATAGCCAATCGAGATCGAGTCGCCGATAATGAGCACCCGTGGGAGATTCGGATCGTCCGTTATGGGGCTAAACTCGGCTCGCCGAGGCTGTTGGGAGGTCGCGACGACAGCTAGTATCGCCATGGCGAGCACCATAGGGCGGAGGTGCGTTCGGATGGAGAGAGCGTCTTGAGATAGTCGATGTCGCGTTGCTTTACGAGGTGTCATCATGGCGGCAACAGGGTACTCCATCGCCGCAGTCTACGAAACACTGAGACTTGCTGCATAACTGGCCCTTGACTTTGACAGTTCCTGCGCGCCTTGCTAGTCTGAAAGCGCGGGGTGGAGCAGTCTGGTAGCTCGTTGGGCTCATAACCCAAAGGTCGAGGGTTCAAATCCCTCCCCCGCAACCACTGAATCCCTCTAAGTTATTGAAAATGATGGATTTAGCTAGGATAAGAAGATTTCGTTACTGCTAGAAATACCACTTTGAGATTTGAGCAAATGCCCGTCTTCGCAGTCTACGCCGCCTTGGACTTCTTGATTCCGTGCCGCAGATCATAGGCGCGACCAACGCAAGCAGAGTACGTCCGGCCCCAACACGGCATTGCTTCCCGCACCCAAGGTTCCGGTGAGCGCAGCGCGATCCGCATTTGCGTCCGATCCTCGTCCGCCGTCCAGTCCCGTTCCTTGAGCGGCGGTGCCAGAGAATCGCCACGCCGCTTGTTCTGCTGCCAGTGGTTGTTACACAGGCCATTGCCAGCGATCCTGTTGGTGCAGCCCGCAACGACGCATTGCTGGTGCGTCAGGAACACCCTACTGGTGCGGACGTACGGGTTGCCGTTCCGCTTCAGCCGATTGTAGTGCATCGAACAGTAGCGGCCGCCGCCCCGGTGCGATTCCTTCTCGCATCAGGGAAGCGCGAAGACGTTGGCTCCCACGTCTCCCCAACTGGCAGCCCGGACAGAGCCGCCGCCTAGCCGGGGTCCATGCCCGCGCCCACTATCGACTGGAAGGCTTCGGCCCTGCCCGCTAGGTCACTGGCGCTCAATTCCTGCCACTCTAGCGACAGGCCGACAGGGTTGATGCTGCCTGGACCCATCTGAACCTCGATCACGCAACGGTCCGCTCCCCGCCGGTCCCGCAACGCGTCCGTGCCGCCGCCGACTCGCTTGACCCAAGTTCGCGAACGGCTCCCGGAACAGAAACATGTCCCGACGCCAAATAATCGCTAGCCCCTGCCGGGTTGTCGCAGCTAGCGTCAAGCGGTTTCTGCTCTGTCGGTCGATTTCCTCGAGCCTTGGAGTACGCCAGGAACTCGATAGATGGTCCCAGCCGGCCCGGCCCGTCCGTTTCGGGTTTGCGAACCCATTGGAAATCTCAGCTACCGTGACCGCCGCCAGGAGCAAGACGGTGACGTGAGTTCGCCAACAGAAGGTACACGAGACGACGCTGAGATCAGAAACGCTTCTGCGAAAACAACTTATCGAGAACGCCCGTTTCAGGGACTGGCTCCCCCTGGTGGAACCGCGTCCCACTGCTTCACCCGTTCACGGAAAGCTACTTCGTAGATTGGCCAGTCGTGGAGTGTAGCCGGATCGAAGTCGGCTCCGTTGGGCCATACAAGTGTGTGAATTTCACGGTCCACCTTCACCTTGTCGAACAAGGACCGATCAAGTAGAGGTCCGTAAATCTCGCCGGCCATCACGGGCTGAAAGTCGATATTCTGCCGAGTACCGTCGGCGAATTCCACCTCAAGCGTGTATTCTCCGACAATCCGCACTCCCGTGACGCGATGGATTGCGTGATTCATTGCATTATCTTAGCGGCTCGATGGGCTTCGGAGAGCGTCCTTCCTGCAATGTACTCCAATCATCCTTCAATTCACTTTGATGCAATTCCGCCCATGCTTCGACCAACCGGCGCTGCCTTCGGGGCAGGCCTCCCGCAAGCAGCTCCATGGGATCGATCGCGAAAATTCCGACGTCGTCCTGATAGTACGCGTGAAAGTGTGGCGTATGGTGCGGCGCTCCAACCTCCACGAACATGCGAATGACGATGCCGAAGAACCGACTGATCTCTGGCACAGTCGCATTCTATCGACAAGGGTGCCCGCCCGCTCGGCACCGGGACACTCAATCCAACTGCGGTTCAAGGCGGATCTGCAGCGCTTCTAGATCGTCGGTGGTCAACGCCTTGTCCAGGCCTCTGAGATAAGCGAGAAGGTCGTCCTTGCGCGGTTGGCCAAACGCTAGGCGATAGACAGATTAGACAATACTGGAGGCATGGAGATGGCGCAAAAGAAGAATCTCGATTTAGAGGTGTTAGCAACCGTGGTGGAAGAAACCGCCACGGACCTCGGTCCGCATGCGGTTGCCGCGCTGGTCGCTCACCCCGACGCCGTGCGGGCTGCACTAGCCGTCGCGGCGGACGCGCTCTGGGCGAAGGGTACCGACAAGGGAATTGCAGTCATCAGAGGCACCGAACCGCGTCTGGTCCAGAAGTCAGAGACGGGTCGCCGGATCGCCGAGCGTACCCGAATGGGAATGAAGGAGAATCTGCTGACTTCCGAGCAATTTGCCGCCCGCGCCGGTCTCAAGACCCGTCAGTCTGTTCACGACTGGCTGAAGAAGGGGCGGATCATCGGATGGCAGGGCGCCAAGCGCGGTTACGTTTTTCCTGCCGGGCAGTTCGACGAACGCGGGCAGCCCCTCAAGGGGCTTGATCGTATCATTCCGCGGTTCGAAGACGGCTATGCGGCGTGGAGTTGACTTACAGCGCCGCTCTCAACGGAGCGGAGCCGCTTACCCTTCTTTGCAAGGGAGAAGCCGCCCTCGTTGAGGCTGCCGCTAAAGGGGGTCTCCAAGGCGACTTTGCGTGAGGGCCAACTACGATTCGGGGCGCATTCGGCGGCAGCTGCGTGCGGTCCGGATCGAGCGGAAGTTTCGAGTGATTCACGAGAGTCTCCCCGCCCGGCCGCTTGACGCCGTTCCCGCTCCAAGCCGGTTCAGCAACCCGGCCGGGGCCTATGCCGTGCTGTACGCGGCCGAAACGGTGCGGTGCTGCTTCTGGGAGGCGGTGGTGCGTAACCGCTTGACACGCAGCCAGCGTCGTGACCTGCCGCGAGCGGATATTGATGTCAGGCTGGTCGTGTCTCTTGGATCACGAGAGGACTTAACTCTTGTGGACCTCCGGGGGGATGGACCGATCCAGATCGGCGCCTCCCCAGCTGTTGCCCACGACTCGAACCACGCCGCAGGCCCCTCGCTGTCCGCGGCCACCTTTGCCGATGTTCCAGAGGCCGATGGATTTTTGTTCCAGTCACGGTTTACGGGGCACCTGTGCGTTGCCGTATTTGACCGGGCGATCGGCAAATTGCGTGGGCTGAGGGTCACTCCATTGATTGAGCACGCCGATTTCCTGGGAGCGCTGTACGACTATGACATCGTCTTGACAACGCCACCGGCATGATGGATGCCTGAAGTCTCCATCAAACCGGGATCACGATCATAGGAATCGCGCCGGATCGTGACCCGCGAGGCTGACGTCTTGCCGCGTGCTGGAGGAACACCATTTGACTGCAGCGACGTTTGTGCCCGCTGCCAATTCGCTTATCCGGGGATGTGGGTATTGATCTCAGAGGGTTTGTACCTTTGGGCTGTGTCTGAGAGATAATCCGCCCAAGCCTGCATGAGTGTCCGACGCCGTTTGAGGAGGTCTGATCGTGCATGGGCGGCCTCGACCTTGCTTTTCACGCAATGCGCCAAACACGCCTCGGCAACCTCACGCGGCTGGCCCGTCTCTCCACACCAATCGCGGAATGACGACCGGAATCCATGCGGGACCGCTTGGATGCCTTGCTCCCGGATCAGCTTCGAGAGCGTCGCGTCCGAGAGCGCCTTGCCGGTGGCCGAAGGAAAGATGAACCCCTCACCACGCGAGAGTTGCCGCGCCTCGTCCAGCACGGCGAGCGCTCGCGGAGCCAGCGGTACTTTGTGCTCGCGCCGTGTCTTGGTGCGATCCGCCGGGATCGTCCAGACACCGGACTCTACGTCGACTTCGCCCCACTCGGACAGCCGAACCTCGCCGGACCTGCACGCCGTCAAGACCAAGAACTCGAAGGCAGCTTTGGTTCCCGGCCACGCTCCGCTGTTCCGCACCGTTGCGATCGCAGCCGCGACCTCGCCGTGAGGCAACGCGGCCAAATGCCGGATCGAGTGTCCGTTCCGGGGCAGGGCAGCGTCGAGCGCGACTCCGGCGGGATCGTCGGTCCGGTAGCCCTCGGCCACTGCCCAACGGAAGATACTGCTGAGCCGCTGCTTGATGCGGCGCATCGTTTCGCGCTTCGTTGCCCAGTGCGGCAGCAACACGGACATGACGTCTGCCGTGGTAATGCGGTCGACGCGCTTGCGACCCAACTGCGGCAGCACGTAGTCACGGAGACTGTTCTGCCAGATTCCAGCCGAGCGAGCACCGTCCTTCCAGCTTGCCGAATGGATTGCCAGCACCCTCTCGCTCGCCTGTCCGAGCGTCGGGACGGAATTGCGCGGGTCATGCCCCCTTGTGACGGCGCGGCGATTCTCGAGCGCGGCCTTGCGAGCCTCCGCCAGCGTGACGATCGGAAACGAGCCGAGCCCGATGCTGACGGGCTTGCCATTGATGCGCAGCCGTTGGCTCCAGGTCCGCGAATGCCCCCCGTACTTCATCAGCTTGACAAGCAGCGACAATCCGAATCCGCCGCGCCCGTCGCCGTAGCGTCCAGGCCGGGCCACCGTCTTGACGAACCTCCCGGAGAGTCGTTTCGGAGTTCGTGTTTCCTCTGAGGTTATGCTTTGAGTTATTACTTTCATGGTGAGAACGCCGGAAACCGTAGTTTACCACAAATTCCCTTAACTCTCACTAATTCAATGCGTTAAGTGTACTTCCCGATACCCTGCGATCCCCCAAAAACCCCCTATCGGTCGACTCCCCCGCAACCACCCGGGCTCTTTAGCTATCCGCGCAATGCGGATTGCCACACTGTAGGTGGCCTTAGGAAGGGCGGGGAATAGCGCGCAATGGCGCGACATAGAGGTATCGCCGGGCCCCGAGTGCTGCTCAAGCGATGAGCTTTCTTTGGCCTTCAAGCGTGGTCCGTTTCGAGCGGCAGGAGCGTTCGAAGAACTCCGGAGCCAGGCGCTCTGCCTGGACGGATGCGGTCTCGCGGAAGATCCGGTAGCATCAGCGCCGCCAATACTTGGCTGTTCACGACGTAGGCGCAGCCGTCCACGAAAGTTTCAATCCGCACGTTCCGCTTCAGGGCTTCGAAGAACGATCCCGCACGCCAGCGGTCTGGTCTGGCCCTCGTCGTGGCGAGTGAGCATCCAGTCCATTACTGATAGAACGGTTCGCTCTTGAGCCAGCGAGGGCCGTACTGAGGTTGGGGGCGGCCTACTTCGAGGGCGCCGAGGTCGGGGGCATCGCCGGCGAAATTGTCGTTGACAGTGGGGATGAGGACGCCGGCGTCGAGAGCTTCGCTGCCAGGCTTGAGACGGAAGTTCAGGTCCTTGGCGTGATAGACAGCGTGGCGCTTCGATCGAGGAGGTGGCGCCATCTGTTCGAAGATGTCGAAGTCGATTTCGAGGCCGTGCTGTTCCTGGCCGGTCCCGGCTCGGAGTTCGTCGAGCGTAGCGAATGTCCGCCAGTCTTCGGCGCTAGGTTCGTACAACGCGGCGCTTCGTTGGGGCGCCAGCCAGCGATACTGGGCGGCGACGCCCTTGTTGGGTCGGAACCCGTTGTAGTCCGAACTGTAGGCATCGGTCGCGTTCGACCATGTCATCACGCCGCGGTCCGGCGTATCACGTCCCAAGAAAAGGTTGTTGCGGTAATGCATGTTCGACGAGGGGTCGCTCGCGACCTGCTCGCCGATGATGGTGTTGTGGTACGCGAACAGCCCTGCGGCTTTGGCGGAGAACTTGAAGGCAACGCCGCTGGGAACGTGGTAGAGCAGGTTACGAATGAAATAGGCCGGACCGCCGAAGACTGGCTGCGAACTGTAGCCACCATGCGCCGCGTTGACGCCGCGGTTGTTGTAGACGCGGATGTTGTGGACGCCGCCGTCGGTCTCAATGAAATCGTCGCCGGACATGTGAATGTCGTTGTTGTAAATGTCGATCGAAGAGGCGCGCCGGTGGGGATCAGGCTCGGGCGTGCCGTAGGTCGAGATGCCGATGCCGTCGTGGAAGTACGCGACGGCGTTGTGGGCAATGACGTGGCCGGGTCCGTAGACCTTGACGGCGTAGTAGCTGCGAACTTCGTGGGAGCCGTAGGGGCCGGCGCTACGCCAAAGCGGGCCGGTCCAGCCGACGAGCAGGTTGCGTTGCTCGATGCGGCCCAGAAAAATGTTGTCAGCGATGTAGAAGTCGCTCGATCCGGCGTATTCGGTCCAGACGCCGAAGCCGATGTCCTCGAAACGGCAGTTCTTGACGGTGAGGCCGACGGCGCCTGTCACCTCTTTGAATCCGGCGAAGATCGCGACGTCGGTGTTGCGGAAAGTTAGGCCGTCGAAGATGTGATGGGCGGAGGATGTGACGTCAAACAGGCGATGGTTGCCGGCGCCATCGAAGACGACCTCCCCGTCGCCGGCGGCTTGGATCGTGATGGGTTTTTCGGGTGTGGCCTTGACGGTGAGCCAGTTGGTTCCGTCGAAGGGTGTCATCATCGGATCCACGTAGTTCAGACGGTCGTTGCGGTAGAGACCGGCGTGTACCAGGATTGTGTCGCCAGGTTGCACGCGGCGCTCCCAAACAACATTCCAGTCGCCGAGGCCGGCGCCGTAGTAGGCCTGAAGCAGGCTCGTGAAGTGGGGTTCTTGCTTGTCGCCCTCGTGATCGGGCGGATAGACGTGTAGGGTGTTTCCTCCCTCGTACGGCTGTGGCTCGCTGCGCGTCTTGACCCGGACGAACTGGCCGGTGTCGCCCGTAGCTCCATCGGGGTCACTGAGCGTAAAGCGACACTCGTATTCGGTGCCGGGCGCGAGGTTGAGGATGCTGCCAGCGAAACCATCAGGGACTGTGTATTCGAGATGCTCCCGTTTGCGGAAGACACGCTCGCCGCCGACGCGCACCAGGGGAAGCGCCGAGCGCCACGAGGAATCGCCCACTCTACGGAACTCGACCGAGACTGAGGCGTTGCGATTGTCGTCACCGACAATGGACCACTCAAAGCCGAGGTTATGGAGCGTTGGATGCTCGACGGTGAAGCGACCGGCCTGGGTCGGGTCTTGGGCGTGGGCGGTGCCCACAAGGACGACAAGGGAAGGCAATAGTATGCGCATAGGGCTCGATTCTAGGCCATATTCCTTCCACGAGGCTCAGCAGGCTTTCCTCCGGCCACCGACTATGGTGTGGTCATACTGGACTCGTTCAGCGAGCCTTGCTGACAACCCTGTTCCACATTGTCGCGACTCGGACCCCTCTCCTAGCCAAGTCTCCACGGTTTTCGGTACTCGTAGTGGAGATGTAGGTTTCCCTCCGCGCTGTTGGTGAAACGCTCGTTCATGCGGTCCCAGATCAGGTGTTGGCGGGTCTTGTAGGCGATGTTGGCGACATTGGCGGTTGTGGTGGACCGGTGAGCCGTTTCGACGTCGCAGTTGGGGGTTTCACGGCTCTTGACGCAGTCGAGGAAGTTACGGATGTGGAAGCGCGTGTCTGTGCGACCTGCAACTTGCTTAGCTTCCATGGCAGGCTCGTACGAACCGAGGTACTCGGCGCGCCGCTCCTGGCTTCCAGGCAGAGGGCTACCGCCTGGGGCAGGCATGGCGGCTTGGCGTTCGGGGATGACTTCCCAGCCGTCGCCGTATACGTAAACGGTCCCCTTGGTCCCGCGCCATTCGGCGAGGAAGCGCTTCGTGGCGTTGACGGGTGCAGCGTTGCAGCCGAAGTCGGAGAAGGTGACTAGCGTCTCGCCGGGAAACTGCCAAAGTGCTTCCATAGTGTCGACGGTTTGGCGATTGTCCCGAACGGCGTACTTGCCTCCGATGGCGGTGACGGATTGCGGCGCGTCCTGGCCGAGCCCCCATTGGATCAGGTCGAGGAAGTGGACACCGTTGTCGGTGAGCTGCCCGCCGGAATAGTCGTAGAACCAGCGAAACTTGTAGCTGAATCGGTTCCTGTTGTATGGGACGGCAGGGGCGGGGCCGAGATAGAGGTCCCAATCGATATCGGGCGGCGGATCCGCGTCGGGGGTGCTGCCGATGCCGTGTGGGTATTCGTTTGCGACGCGCGCGGCGCGCGCGACGGTGATGTGCCCGATCGCACCGGAGCGAACGAAGTCGGCGGCCTCTTTGCAATAAAGTGACGAGCGGCGGTGGATGCCCGCCTGTACGACGCGTTTGGTGCGTTTGGCGGTCTCGACCATGCGCCGGCCTTCGTGGATGGTCAGCGAGAGGGGCTTCTCCACGTACACATCCTTGCCGGCGTTGCAGGCGTCGATCATCATCAGAGCGTGCCAATGGTCGGGAGAGGCAATGACAACAGCATCGATGTCGGACTTCGCGATGAGGTCGCGATAGTCCCCAAGAAGCGAAGGAGACGTTGCGGCGACTTGGGCGGCGTTCTCCAGGTAGTCGCGGCGGATGTCGCAGACGGCAACGATTTGCTGGTCGGAGTACTCCTTGGTGGCTCGCAAGAGTGATGTGCCGCGGTTGCCGACTCCGATGAAGCCGAGGCGCACACGGTCGTTCGCACCGCGGATACGCTGGTAGGAAAGGGCGGCGAATGCAGCGGTCTTGGTGAGGGTGCGGCGGGTCGTCATGGATGGGTGAGCTCTCTGAGTGAATTCATAACACTTCGCGCATCGGTTACATCATCGCCCATGGCGAACCCGGCGTATCCAGATAACATATTTCCAGCAGCTGTTCTTCGCACTGGGCCACAGGCATGCCGCACACTCCGGGACGCGGCATCTTAACTAGGAATATGATGCGAATTGGGGCCGGCGACATATGAATATTGTGACCTCATTTCGGATGGGCATTATCGTTTCGGTGAAAGCATGACACCGGGTGAATTCATCGCCAAATGGCGGGCGTCGGAGTTGAAGGAGCGCTCCGCGGCACAGGAGCACTTCATTGACCTGTGCCATCTACTCGACGAGCCGATGCCGGCTACAGCCGACCCGACCGGTGAGCGTTATTGCTTCGAGCGCGGCGCGCGCAAAGACACGGGCGGTGAGGGCTGGGCTGACGTGTGGAAGCGGCACTGCTTTGCCTGGGAGTACAAGGGCAGGCATGCCGACCTCGACGCCGCCTTCAATCAGCTACGGCAATACACACTCGCACTGGAGAACCCGCCGCTGCTGATCGTTTCGGACATGTCGCGGTTCCGCATCCGCACTAACTGGACGAACAGCGTGAGCGAGACCCACAAGTTCACGCTGAACAGTCTCATCGATGCGGCCGTGCGCGACAAGCTGAAATGGGCGATGTCCGACCCCGAGCGTCTGCGACCGGGAGCGAGCCGACAGGCGCTCACCGAACGCGCGGCGGAGACCTTCGCATCGCTCGCACAGGCTCTGCGCCAACACGGTCACGACAGCCACTCGGTGGCGCACTTCGTAAACCGGCTGGTCTTCTGCATGCTTGCCGAGGATGTGGGCCTGCTACCGATACAATATGTTCACTCGGATGCTGGAGCAGGCGCGAACGCGCCCGCACGAGTTTTCTGAACTGGCTCGCGTCCTGTTCGGGGCGATGGCGAGGGGTGGGCGGGTTGGCTTCGAGGCGGTGGCGTGGTTCAACGGCGGCCTGTTCGACGACGATGTGGCCCTGTCCCTGGAACGAGACGAAATCGAGACGGCGCTCGCGGCGGCAGCGCTCGACTGGTCGGAGATTGATCCATCGATCCTGGGCACGCTGTTCGAGCGCGGGCTTGACCCCGACAAGCGTTCGCAGCTTGGCGCGCACTACACCGACCGCGACAAAATCATGCGGATCGTCGAGCCAGTGGTGATCCGGCCGTGGCTCGCCGAATGGAAGGCGGAGAAAGTCAAAATCGCCACCGCTCTGGAACGGGTGGACGCTGCCCAGACTAGGGCAGCGGGGACTCGACAACACCGGCATGCGGAACGGCTGCTGCGCGCCTTCCTGGAACGGTTACGCAACTTCACGGTGCTTGATCCCGCCTGCGGTTCAGGCAACTTCCTGTATCTCGCGCTACACGCGCTCAAGGACCTGGAGCACCGGGTGCAGCTGGAGGCGGAAGCAATGGGCTTCCAGCGAGCGTTCCCTGAGATCGGCCCGGCCAACGTCAAGGGAATCGAGATCAACGCTTACGCGGCGGAACTCGCGCGCGTGTCGGTGTGGATCGGCGAAATCCAGTGGATGCGCCGCAACGGATTCCAGGAGGCGCGCGATCCGATCCTCAAGCCGCTCGACACGATCGAATGCCGCGACGCGATCCTGACGCCGGAAGGCGAGGAGCCGGAATGGCCGGAGGCCGATGTCGTGATCGGCAACCCACCGTTTCTCGGTGGCAAGCTTCTGATCACGAACCTTGGCGAAGACTATGTGTCGAGAATCTTCGCGACCTACCAAGGCCGCGTCCCGGCGGAAGCCGATCTTGTCTGCTACTGGTTCGAGAAGGCCGTCAGACACATCGAATCAGGGAACGCGACACGGGCCGGCCTCGTGGCGACGAATTCCATTCGCGGCGGCGCCAACCGGCAGGTCTTGCACACAGCGACGGACAAACACCGGATATTTGAGGCTTGGAGCGACGAGCCCTGGGTCATCGACGGCGCGGCTGTAAGGGTGTCTCTGGTCTGTTTCTCGCGCCCGGACGGAGAACCCGTGTCGGAAGCACGGCTCGACGACCAACCCGTAGACGAGATCTACGCCGATCTGACGGCGGGGCGCGGCGGAGCGGGCGTCGACCTCACTGGGGTCCGGCGTCTGTCCGAGAACGCTGGCGTCGGCTTCATGGGAGATACGAAGGGCGGCGCCTTCGATGTCACAGGCGATATGGCGCGCGAGTGGCTCCGCTTGCCGGCCAATCCGAACGGTCGGACGAACGCCGACGTGTTGAAGCTGTGGGTGAATGGCATGGACCTGACCTGCCGCGCCAGTGGGAAGTGGATTGTCGACTTCGGCGGGTCCATGTCGGACAGGGACGCCGCGCTGTACGAGGAACCATTCCGATGGGTGAAGGAGCGGGTTTACCCGAAGCGCCAACGGAACCGCCGCGAAGCTTATCGCTCCCATTGGTGGCGACACGTTGAGCCGAGACCAGGTATGTGGCGGGCACTGGACGGACTATCTCGCTACATCGCGAAGCCGCGCGTGGCCAAGCATCGGCTGTTCGTGTGGCTTGATGCGCGAATTTGTTCCGACAGCGCACTGATCGTCATCGCTCGTGACGACGACACAGTGTTCGGCATCCTGCACAGCCGGTTTCACGCGATGTGGTCGCTCAGGCTCGGCACCAGCTTGGAGGACCGTCCTCGCTACACTCCCACAACGACCTTCGAGACATTCCCCTTCCCGGAAGGCCTCTTTCCTGACGTTCCCGCTGCTGGCTACGCGAGCGACCCGCGTGCCATCGCTATTGCCGATGCCGCGCGGCGGCTGGTTGAACTGCGCGACCGCTGGCTAAATCCGCCCGAATGGGTCGAATGGATCGACGAGCGGGTTGCCGGCTATCCGAAGCGCCCCGTGCCCCGCGACGAGGCGGTGGCGAAGCAACTCAGGAAACGTACACTGACCAACCTATATAACGTTCGCCCGCAATGGCTTGCCGACGCCCATGCCGACCTCGACGACGCCGTCGCAGCGGCTTATGGCTGGCCCGCCGACATTCCCGAAAACGAAGTGCTAGGGAAATTGCTGGAGCTGAACATTACGAATGAGAACCGAGGAAGCAACCAATCTGGTGTGAGGTGACGAGATCACAACGCGGGAATGCTGCAAGAATTTCCATTTTCTTACAAAACAAGCTGTACTTGACACAGGGAGGAGATACACATCTTCCTGGAGTCAACAAGAAAGGTCTTCTCTTCAAATTAGGGATCACTAAGCGAACTACGCTCAAGGTATTTGGGACACTGGCATCAATCGGAGTTTGAAAGAGGGCTTGCCATATATACTACAGAAACAACGATGAGATAGATGTTTTTGTCGAATATTAGGACAGAATTTCATTCCGATCAGCGCGAAAAGTCCATAGAACTAGAAATGAGGATAGGGATATGCAACGGAGCTATAGATTTACTCAAATCGGCCTGTAGATAGCCGCAGCTAGCTTAGTTCTGAAGGACTTCATTCTCAAGCATTGATTGGTCGCTGTCGATATTGGCCGTTGTCGGACCGGCACACAACCATTCCAGGTACGTCGTTCGCAGCGTCAATCTATATGAGGCTAATGTGGGCCATGTTCGGTCTGTCCGCGAGGGCGAGACGCTCGATCCCGTTCCAGGAACCGAAGTTATCGTCCCAGGCGAGGATGCCGCGATCGCCAGCCGAGGACAAGAGCTGCTGGGGCCTTAGGAGCAGGACCTCTTCTTAGGGCTCAAGGACGAGTTACCTTTATACGAAGTGCGGCCCTGATCAGGCTTCCCTCGTTGGATCCCAGATCTCGGTAACAGTATGTGCAACCGCACCTTTTGCTCAGTCTCCCTTGTACTCGATCCAGATGGGGCTGCCCCAGGCCATGTTGCTGTCTTCCTGAATCACTCGTACATAGAAGTAGTGGGTGCCGCGCTCGATCGCGGAATCTGTGTAGGTGAAAGTGACCTCGCTCACGTCCGGATGCGCCGTGTAGGCGAACGTATTGTCCTTGATGACGTCGATCTGCTCGATCTTCCCGGTGCCGATGATCCTCACGTCGAAGCGCGGCGGTTCAGTGGCGGAGAACTCTTCGCCCATCGCGTGCCCGCCGCTCTGAAAATCGACGATGATATTGTCGGTCGAGGCATACGTTCGCCGGGCATGAAGCGAGTCCCAAATGTCTGCGTAGGTGCGATCCGGCGTGTAGACTGCCGCGTATGACATGTGCGTCGAGCGGTGGTCTGAACTGGCGATGAAACCCATCTTGTAGCCCTTCTCGAGCGCATTCCAAATGAATCCCTTCGGCCTTATTTCCCCCGAAGTGATGTAGCCGCCAACGACAATTCGTTCCGCAGTGGCGCTGCGGGGCGCACCCAGGTATTCGTAGGAGTCGCGGTTTCCCTGGAACATTTCAACGAGACGTTCGGCCTGCTCGTTGTTGTAGCGCCAGTCCGTTCCCATCTGCGTGGCGGACGTGTGGGGAATGCTAATCGCCTTCGCTCGTCCGCCCGCCAGCAGCTCCTTCCACAGCATCAACATGTCATCTTCGGCGACGCCGTTCTCGCGGTTTCCCGGTTTGATTCGTATGGGATCGTAACCGCGTCCCCTCCAAACGATGTTGCGGTGGCCGTCGGGGTAGGCAACGGTGCGCTCGTAGTTCAACAACGGATAGAAGAAGCCTGGAATCTTGTAGACGTCCACGGCCTTGTCAACCATGCGCCAGAGGTAAGAGGTATCGACCTTCTCCGGCAGCACGTGTTCGGAGGGCCCCAGGAAGTCCAATTGCGCCGCATCAATGGCGTACCGGTAGCAGTCGTACAGACTGCCATCGCTGTAGCCGTCGAACGATAGGTCGGTATGGCGATGCAAGTCGCCCCATGTCACGTGATACTGCTCCCCGCCCACCTCCATCTGATACGCCTTCCAGAGTGGCGTGGTCAGCTCGGGAACGGCGTCCTCGGCCATCTCAGGAGCTGACAGATCGTCTGTGCCCACAAAGAACTCGTCTTTGACTGGACCGCCGGCCGTCTTTGTGAGATCAAGCTTCCCGGCATACACGTCGTACTGCCAAAATCGATCGGCCCCAGGGGGATAGCTCTTGCCGTCCGTCTGCGTCACGACCCACAGGTTCCCCGGTGCATCCACCGTCGCGGCGGGACGTTGCTCGTTGCGGCCATCGGAGAAGGGAAGCCATACCGGCGGCGTCCAGCCATAACCGTCGAACATCGTAGCCTTGTAATCCCAATACGGAAAGATTGAACGCGCCGCCACCGATGGGGGATTGGCGCGGCCGAGAGTGCGGGCCCGCAAGATCACCCAGACACGGCCTTTTCCATCGACTTGCAGCATTGGATACTCGGTGTAGGTCTGTCGGGCGCTGTCGAGGCCCAGCGCCATCCAGCTCCCTGTAATTGGGCTTGGAGGAAAGCGGTGGTCGATCGGCGGGACGGGCTTCACGATACGTCCGCGATCCAGCACTCGGACTTGCGCTTGACGGTGAAAGTAGAGTCCACTTTCACCCCGATGGATTCCGTTGATGCCGTAATGGTCTTTGCCCCAATTTGGTCCGCCGTTATCCCAGGCCATCCAAAGCCGGTCGCGGTGGTCGTAAACCAGACTCACGTGCGCCTGAAAATCCTCACTTGATGTGATGCGCTGGAGCGATCTCAGGCCGCCATTGGTAAACCTGCGCAGGAAGATGTCGTAGTTGCCGTGGCGGTAGCTGTCCCATGCTATGGCGGCTTCACCACGTGAGTTGAGCGCTATGGAAGGCTCCCAGTCGTTGGCTGGATGCTCGGTGACCTTGATGGGCGACGACCAGGTGTTGCCGCGCCGGACCATAAGAGAAATGTCGGTGTTGCCCTTCGCTCCGGACTGGTAGACCAAGTAGACATCGCCGTTCGACGCGGCCACCATGCGGGGAAACGTGTCCGGACCGGGTCCGCCCGTGAGCACACTGCCGGCCGGCTCGCCACCAGCCGAATATTCCGCTTTGTAGAGGTGTACCAGCCCGTCACGGATCGCTGACGCTACGGCGGTCACCGCCCCGGGCCTGGTCGAGACCAAGGCAACCTGATAGTATTCGCCTGTCGGAGCGAGCGTTACTGCGTCGTCCCACGTCTCACCGTCGGCCGAGGATCGGATTTGAATCGTGTCCGCACCGTCCTCGAACGCGATCCACGCAACCCACACGCGGCCATCCGGGCCGATGGCGATGGCCGGGTAGTCGTCGTCCGCCAAGCTCTCCGACATGCGTAGCGATCTCGGCACGCGCTCCACCCGAATACGCCCCTCAAGGAGCTTCAGGGT
The DNA here is from genome assembly GCA_965218615.1 of Bryobacterales bacterium. GTDB lineage: Bacteria > Acidobacteriota > Terriglobia > Bryobacterales > UBA6623 > VXMF01. The sequence continues at coordinate 778,025 of CBDCLH010000005.1, read as the reverse complement.
CTCTTGATAGCGGACTTGGCCCGCTCGGAATTCCGCATTGCCTTGTGCGGTCTCGACCGAGATGCGGGTCGCATCACCGCCGTCGACATCCACGACAACGCCTTTCCAGCGAGTCGGCGAGAAAGCGGCTTGGTCCGCTGGTTCCATTTGGAGCTTCCCATCCCACTGGTTGCCGCATTTCCACTCAGATTCGTCGAACGTTTCCCCGGGCCCGAAGTGATTGGACGTGACAATGGACGCCGTTCCGGACGTCGCAGATAGCGACCCGCTCCAGTCGACGACCGAGGAGTCAGCGCCCCCGAAGAGGATGCGGAACCGTTGCTCGGCGGCCAGCGGCAGCACCGAAACAAGCGCCAGGGAACAAACAAGGAAATGAGGCAGCGACGGTATTGGGGTCATTCGTTGCGCAGCGAGCATTGCCCCGATCATATCCAAGCGAGCGAGAATCGCGGACTTGCGGCTGCCGGGAATGGACGACATCGCGTTGTCCGTTTTGATGTTGTCGATTCCTGTTGGCGCACCCACCCCCAACTTGTCGTTCTTCCGCCGTAACCTCCAAGCCGTCCGCCAGTTCATCCCCACCATCAGTAGGAGGATCACGACTTTCGCCATCGCGTTCCTGACGATGTCCCGTGCGTGGTCCGGATACATTTCAATCAGTACTCGCCGAACGACAACAACGCCCGGACAGCAAGGGCAGAGGCACCAAGACCGAGTCCAATCGCCAGCGAGCACCGGCATTGGTGCCGGAGGGTCGGAGGCGGCTGAGGGAGGGGACGTGGAGGCGGATGGCTTCGTCGACGTCGTAGCCGCAGACGAGCTGGTTGCCGCGGAAGGCTAGCAGCCAGCGCGGGAGGGTGGAGGCGACGCCGGCGGTGGAAGCGACGAGGGTATCGGGCGGGAGTGCCAGCAGCAGGTGCGCGGACAAGGCGTCGATGGCGCTTTCGGTGAGCAAGTGCGTATTCCGAAAAAGACTATCGCCAGTCCAAAGATGAGCCCGAAGCGGTCCCCGAGGGGGATGTGGGAACCATCGGAGGATGATCTTGCATCTCGAACTGGAGTCCCACAAGACACTGGATCAGGTCCGGGGGATTCTCGTCGGCAACGCCAAAGGAGAGGTCCTGGTTCCGGACCGGAAGGAGGCCTACGAGGACATCGGGCGCGTTCTGCGGCGGTTCAGCGACTGGAAGCTGGGCAAGGCCGACAAGAGCCTCCAGCGGACCACGGACGTGTCGCGCGCGCAGCTGGCTCGCCTCGTGTCGCGCTACCTCGCGGACGGGAAGCTGCGGGACCGCCGCCGAGGCGGCGGCGAGCCCGTTCCGCCGGCCACGGACCCGGTGAACCGTCCAGCATGCTAGGTGGCATAGCCGTCAATCCGGGCTCCATTCGTTTGGGAAGTTAGGTTGAGGTCTTGAACAGCTTATGAAATACTTGTATTTCAACAAGCACACAGGAGAACCCACCATGAGCGCTGTATCCCTTCGCTTACCTGATGAAGTCTCTCAACGCCTGAAGCGGTTGGCCGACCTCACCGGGCGCAGCAAGACTTTCTACATGATTGAGGCGATCCGGGAGCACTTGGACGATCTTGAGGACCTATATCTTGCCGAGCAACGGCTGATCGACATTCGAGCCGGGAAGTCTCAGACCGTGCCGCTTGAAGAAGTAATGAAACGCTATGGCTTGGAAGGTCGAGCTTGACCGCGCCGCCGTGCGCGACTTGGGCAAGCTCGACCAACAGACGGCACGGCGTATCCTCGCCTTTCTGCATGGCCGCGTTGCCATGCTGGACGATCCGCGCAGCATCGGGGAGGCCCTCAAGGGTTCCAAGCTGGGTGAGTTCTGGAAGTACCGGGTAGGCGATTGTCGCGTCATCGCCCGCATCGAGGACCGCGCTTTGCGCGTGCTCGTGGTGAGGGTCGGTAGCCGCGACAAGGTGTACCGCTGAAGGGTCATGTGGACACGGGCGGATTTGTCGGGGCGTTGCTGGCCCCAGGCCGGGTGGCGGTTCCTCGGTTGGGTGTCGAGTTGGTGGGACGGGTAGAAGCCATCCTCAGGGAGCACCCCGCATTTTCCCCTACGGATGCTTTATCTTGGCTCCATGGGAAGATATTCTGTGAGAAAGCTTAGGGGTTGATCAATGCAAGAGAATCTCAATTTAGTGAATCCAAACCCTTATCAGGTAGATACAGGACTTGAGAATAAGGTAGACGTCGCACCGATAACTATCCGATGTCCACACCGCTCGCTCATCGTAAAGCAAATCACCATATTCCACGGCCAGAGGGCCCGGCCCCAGCACTTTCGCACACCGCTTCGCGATGGCACGCATCGCTTGAACTCGGGCCTCGACGCTGCGCACGCGCTTCTCTCGATCCAGGCGCTCGCGCAGCGCGACGGTAATCGCGCCGGTCATGGTCTCACCGGTCAAACGGGCTAACTCGCTAGCGAGCTGACAGGTTAAATCGTTCTTGATGTTGAGGCTCATCACCATTCTCTGGGTGGAAAAGGTAAATACCTTCTACCCTACGCCCTGCCGCGATCATACACAGCGCCAATGACGTCACGCATCCCCCAACAGCCACTTTGGCCAGCGAGCGGCACGACGGGCCGCTCGGGATATCCTCCACTGCGCGTCCGAAAGCTCCAGCAAGCGGATCAGGTTGCTTAGCGTTCCTACGACTCTCCAAAGATCTAGCCCAAGCCCCCCACTCCAGATGAGTTTCCTCCGAGAGTGCCGAAGTCGCCTTTGTCTTGTGATCCGGTCCGAGAATCACGGTCCGCTGGATAGGGTTACGATGGACCCATAGCAATCCCCGGACCGCGAGTCTGCGCTTGTTCACGGAAAGGCGCGGTCCGGCCGGACCAAGTGTGACCGAAGTACTCGTTGGGACATCGCGAAACGGCCTGTTAACCCTCGCGTCCACCCGCAACAAGAACGAGTGGTTCGACTTGTTGTCATTCTGCTGCGCGAGAAGCGCTTCCAGCGGTTGGTGCTATGCGCGCCGGCAGGTCAACTGACGGAGCAGTTGCGGCTGAAGATCAAGGGGATACGTTAGCCTGTCGCTACACCGCCTCCCAACCGAGCCCATGCCTGCCGTGCCGTGATCCTCACGGTGTTGTCTGCGCTGCTGAGCTTCGGAAAAATGGCGGCCGCAGCGTCTGCGGTCCCGATTTTGGCGAGACCGATGATCGCGGCGCACTGGAGGTGCTCTTCCCCTTGGTCCAGGGCTTCACGGTAGAGTTTCTCGGCCTCCCCGACATTGCCTTTCTCGAGTTGGGCGTCGGCGTATCGGAGCAGGCTGTCGGCGAATTCGATCTTTTGCCATTCATCCAGGCTGTCCTGGTCCGGAAAGTCGATCTCGGAGCCGGTCGCTGTTCCGATACGCCCCCAAGCCTTCATGCCGGCCATCGCAATGCTGCTGTCGGGCGACGCCATCGCCTCCGCGCAGGCTCCGATCGCCTCGTCGGCGCGCCGGTGGCCCATGGCTGCCAGAATGCGCGGCTTGAAGTCGTCCGCCGCGAACGGCAGGGCCTGCAGTAGAGCTTCTTCGGAAGTCTTGCCGGGGATACGCTCCAGGCAGAATACGACCTCTTCGCGCAGTCGCGGGTCATCGATGAGCGCCGCAATTTTCCCGACGGCATCTGTCGTTGCGATCAGGGAGAGGTGCCGTAGCGCTGTGGTCTTCTCGATCTCGGGGCGTTTACCTTCGAGAATCGACAGGAAGTGCATCACGACCTGTTGGCGTCGATCCATCCGGCCCGGATCGTCCGGCCGGCCGACGTTCGCGCCCAAGCTTCGCGGATCAATCACTTTGCCCACCGAATGCACGATGTTCTTGAGTGCCTCCTCCGCGGACTTGCGGACGTTTGGTTTTTCTGCGGTCAGGAGTTTGCTGACGGCTGGGATGACGCTTGGCTCCATTTGATCCGCAGTCGACCACGCAGCATAGTTCGCATCCTCGTCGCTGCTCCGGATGCCGGCGAGGAAGCTGTCTTTAGGCTCGTCGCCCGTTGCGGTCTTCGCGGCCGCTCCGACCGCGACGGCGGTCACCGCGGCCTTCCGGATTGCCGGGGTTGTGAAACCGTTAGCGTGCTTCGTCATGTCTGGATTCTTTCGTTTGTTTGGCATGTCCCAATCGTGTCTCTCGCTCCGACCCACCGCCTCGGTTAGAGGTGCCAGGGGCCGCGTCCCGGCCGACTCAGCATCCGGTTCGCCTCCTCGTCATTCTTGACGCGTTCGTTCACCGGGTCCCACTCCAACTTGCGCCGCAAGCGGTAGGAAATATTGCCTAGGATGCAAAGGATCGACACGCGGTGTGCAGACTCGATGTCCATCACGGGCTTTCCCCGGGTCCGGATGCAGTCCTCGAAGTTCTCGCCGTGACCTGGACTGCGGAAGACCTCAACGCCCCCGTACGGGATCTCGTAGTCCTTCGCCTGCTGTTCGGTGTCCGTGGTGTTGCGGTCACCGTAGGTCACGGTCAGGCGGCCCTTGTCACCCCAATAGACCGCGCCATAGCGGGCGTCGAGCTCTTCGGATGGCGTGCCGGGCTGGGCCCAGATCAAGGTCCAGGCGGGATCCTGGTACTCGTACGTCACAGTCATGTGCTGGGGCGAATCGTAGATGCCGCCATGATGCGGCTCCCCCGTGGCCTCGACGCTGACCGGTCCGGTGTTGTCCGCGTTCATGATCCACTGCGCCACGCTCATAACGTGGGCGCCTCGGTCCCGGATCTGACCTCCGCCGAAGTCCAGCATCCACCTGAATCGGCCATGCGTTCTCGTTTCGTTGTACGGAATTCGCCTCGCTGGGCCAAGCCAGGAATCGTAGTCCAGCCCCGCCGGAGCCTGGCTATTGGGGGTCCAGTCGCCTCGCGGATTCTCGTAGTGCCAGCAGGCTACCCTTGTCACGGTGCCGATTTGCCCATTGTTGATGTATTTCTTGGCATGGTATGCGGCCTCCTGGGAACGCCCCTGGGAGCCGACCTGCACCACCCGGCCGTAGCGCTCCGCCGCAGTCACCATAGCTCGGCCTTCTTCGACCGTCTTGGCGGCTGGTTTCTCGACGTACACGTCCTTGCCGGCCTGACAGGCCATGATGGTCATCAGAGCGTGCCAGTGATCCGGTGAGGCGATGAACACGGCGTCGAGGTCCTTTTGCTCCAGCAGCCGTCGAAAATCCTTGTAGAGCTTCGGCTTGCCGCCAACCATCGTCGCGGACATGTCGAGGCGGCCGGAATCGACGTCGCACAGAGCCGTAGAGAGCGCTGGCCGCATGTAGCGATTTCCCGCGCCACCGAGGTTTTCCCAGGGGACGACCTTCTGATCGAGGTGCGCCAGTGGGCGCAGGAATCGCCGGCCGCGACCTCCAAGCCCGATATGACCGAAGTTCAGACGGTCGCTGGGAGCTGGCTTGGCCAGTACGGTGGCCGGAATTATGGTCATTCCCAGGGACGTGGATGTAGCGCCCGAGAGGAAGGTTCGACGTGTAAACTGTTCGTTCGTTCTCATTCTGTCCTCAACGACCCGTAAACCATTGCATACGGTCCTGCCTTCCATAAGGCGCCGCCGGTGAACCCGACCGACTGCCAGGAAGTGTCGTCCAATTATAGGGGATTACATACATGATTAGATGTGTTCGAGAGCGGTCTTGAGTGCTCCTCGTACGGGGCATGCGTTCTCAACTGCGCGCTTAAGATCCGCGATGCGACACAGAGAGACGATTGCTTTGAGTCCTGTCAACCCAATGTGTTTTCGGTTCTTGGGTAGATCTTGCTCTGCCACGACGAAGAAAAGCCATTGGTTGGAATCGCGTTGATCGGCGTATCCGTCCCGGTTCTCGTCATGCCACGCGAAAACATAAAGATCCGCCGGACGCCCCGGAGAGTTCACCCATCGGCTCCCGTCCTGTGTCCAATAGCCGGTGCGGGGCGCGGTATCGAATTGGGGAGCGCGACGCGGTGCGAGTTTCTCACGGTCCCATGATTGCCTCGCCGCGGACTGCTTGACCTCGAGCCGGGCCCCGGAGGTGTGCTGACAATCCCATGCGGCCCAGTCCCAGCCGCGCGTCCACGTAAGCCACCAGTCGGTCCCGAGTGTAGACGTGACCAAACACTCGACATAATCGGCGCGATAAACGTTGTTCATGACGGGCGTATCGTACCGGCGCATGAGCGTGGTCTGAATGCGCAAATGCAAGGCTACATTCCTCGGGTTACTGTTCACTTCATCTTCATGTCTAATCATGTATGTATTGCCCCAATTATACGCGTCAATCCGACATCCCCCACACTCAATCTTGTCAAACTGAAACGAGTCTAAATTGCAAGAAAAGCCCCGTATTTTAGCGGGTTTAGCGCATTGGCCTATCCTCGAGTCTCTACGATTTCCTGTATTATGCCACGTCGCGCGCGGTGAATTTCAGCGTCGGTGAGCTGACGCAACGCTGTTAGGGCAAGCTAGGGAAGATTGTTCTCGGTTCTAACCACGTCGAGCGATATTGGGCGAGGCTCGCCCCGTACCGGGAAGTTGTACTCTAATTCAAATTACCTGCGCTGGCGGCCGAGTTTCACGCCTACAACGAGAAGGAGCATAAGGAAGAGGGCGACAAAAGGATCTGGGGCCGCGTGGTGGCCGATGGGCAACACGCCTTGGCCGTAGCGGATCCGAGAGCGGCGCCAGCGACCAAGCCCCAAGGCAGGTCCTAATGACCTGTGATCCAGCGATTTGGCTCATTAGGAGCAGCAGGCCCTGAGGCAACAGGTCAGAATATCTGAACGTTGTGGTCTACCAGGTCGGGTCGCTAGTCAGCAGGCGGACTCAGCATTTGTTCAGTTCTGAGGTTACCCCCTCTGACTACTCCCTACGCCGCCTCTGTTCGAGCATCCAGGCGATGACCTTGGGATCGTGGTGCACAAACTTCGACATGCCGTGACCCACGCCCTTGTACTCCGTTTAGCGCGGCTTTCCGCCCTCGGCGCGGATCGCGGCGATCATGCTTCTGGCGAGTGGCGCTACGCGGATCCCCGGCGTCGGCTGGGCTCTCATTCACGGTTGCCCATCACCGCAGGCGAGGCGCCACCGTTGCCGTGGCGCGGCTTGCGAGCGCCCTACGCCGGGTCGGATTCGCTGAGTTCCAGCACGATCTCGAACTCCCTCTCGGTGACCGGTATCACTGAGAGTCGGCTTCGCCGCACCAACTGCATCTCGCTCAATCTGCCGTCCCGCTTGATCTCGGCCAGAGTGACGGACCTCGGAAGCGGCTGAAGCGGCTTGACGTCCACGACGCTCCAACGCGGGTCGTCGGTGGTTGGATCCTGGTAGTGTTCGCGGGTGACCTCGGCGATACCGACAACCGCCGTGCCTTGGTTCGAGTGGTAGTACAGCAACTTGTCACCAAGGGTCATGGCGCGCAGGTTGTTGCGCGCCTCGTAGTTGCGGACTCCGTCCCAATATGTCCATCCGTCTCGCATCAAGTCATCCCAGGAGTAGCTGCCGGGCTCCGACTTGACGAGCCAGTACTTGCGCGGTGCTTCCATGACTCGGGAGGATAGCAGACCGGCGGCGCGCGTACGGGCGCTCGGATCAGCGTTTGAACCTTCTGCCGATATTGGACTTATGGCGCCAAATCAGGAAGAGTGTCACGAGCGACGCATACTTGGTATGCGGCATGCCGAACTGGACGTGAATCACAACCGTAAAGAAGACCCAGGTCAACAGCGAAGCCCATGCCCCACGCTCTCTCACACCGAGACGGCTGCCCAGAATGCGGACCACGACGAAAAACCCGAGCGCCGCGGCGGCAACGCCCGGATATAGGGCTAACATGGCGCCTGCGGACGTCGCGATGCCTTTGCCACCGCGGAAGCGCAGCCAGGGCGAGTAGCAGTGCCCGAAGACCGCACAAAGCCCGAACAGCCAGCCCATGTTGATGAACTCCTCGGGGCCATAGAAGAGCCAGACGGGAAGCCAGCCCTTGGTCGTGTCTCCGGCCAGGGCGACCAAAGCGCGCCCCTTGCTGAAGCGAAGCACATTGTTGAATCCTGGATTCCCTGACCCCACGCTGCGAATGTTGGTGCCGGAGCCCCACATCGCTACAACGGCGAAGGGGACCGAACCGATCACGAAGCTGGCGATCAGCTCGAGAAGCAGTTGGATATCAATGTGCATGGTAAAGTTCAGTAGTCCAGGAACGGAGTGAATGCGATCAACCCAGCGATCGCCGCGGTCATGAAGTTGGAGAGCGTCGCGGCCAGCATTGCCCGGAATCCAAGCGCCGCCAATTCGAGACGGCGGGTCGGCAGCATGGCTCCCAGGGCCCCGATCAGGATACCGACCGAACCGATGTTCGCGAAACCACACAGAGCGTAGTTGGCCACGAGGAACGAGTGCGGTCGAAGCGTCTCTTGGAGGCCAGCTAGTTCCGCGAAACTGATGAATTCGTTTAGCACCATGCGTGTGCCCAGAAGATTGCCCACGGTGGCGGCGTCCTCCCACGCGACTCCCAGCAGCCAAGAGACCGGCGCAAACAGAGGGCCGAGAATCTCTTGCAGGCTACCTGGGAGCCACGACCAACCCAAGACGCCTTGAATCGCGTGCATAATTCCGTTCAAGATGGCGATCAGGCCAACGAAGGTCACCAGCATCGCGCCGACCTGGAGCGCGATCGAAATGCCTTCGGTCGAGCCGCGGGAGGCCGCGTCAATCACATTGCGGTCCCGGACTCCGACCTGCTTCGCGACGCGGCCCAGTGTTTCCGGATGTCCCGTCTCGGGCTCGAAGATCTTGGCCATCATGATGCAGGCGGGCGCCGTCATGACGACGGCCGTGATCAAGTACTCCGGCCGAGCGCCTCCGATCTGCACATAGGCGACGAGCATAGCCCCCGAGACGGTCGCCATGCCCCCAGTCATGACCGTCATCAACTCCGACCGGGTCATCTTGTCGAGATACGGGCGGATCGTCAGGGGCGCCTCGGCTTGGCCCAGGAACAGGTTCGCCGCGACATTCAACGATTCCGCGCCACTGGCGCGCATCCCGCGTTGCATCACGACCGCGAGCGCGCCCACGATCTTCGGCATGACGCCAACGTGGTAGAGGATCGCGGACAAGCCGGAGAAGAGAATGATTAGGGGCAGAATCTGAAACGCGAAGATGACGCCGTTCTCGGAGCGTCCCAACTCTCCGAACACGAAGCCACTGCCCTCTTCAGCCAGCTTGATGAAGTGGTTGAAGCCTTGTCCAATGGCCTCGAACACCCGCCCGAATGGGGTCCGCAGCACGAGCAGCGCGAGTACCACCTGCAAGCCCAAGCCCCAGGCGATCGTTCGAAGCCGAATGTGTGAACGGGCGGAGGATAGGCCGAAGGCCACCGCCACAGCGACCAAGATCCCGAGCAGGCCCATGCGAGCACCTTATTGTAGTGCGGTGATTCGGCGGCTGCGACAAGGCTGGCTACACTGCACACATGAAACCCGAGCCGGCGCCGGTCGATACCTCCCGTCTGCCCGAACTGGCGCAAGCGACCATGGTGCGAGTCCCGTTCCCGATGCTTGCCAGCGTCGACGGTGACCAGCCCAGGCTGCGCCCGGTTTCCCCAGTTGGCATCGACGGATTCACAGTCTACGTCGCGTCCTTGCGAAGCTCCCATAAGACCGTGGAACTGCACGAGAACCCCGCTGTGGAACTCTGCTTTCTCGACGAGTCTCACGACCAAGTGCGCATCGCTGGCGCCGCCGAATTGGTCCTGGATGCAGGGCTCCGGCAGGACCTGTGGAACCGCAATCCGCTGCTCCGCAGCTTCTTGGGCTCCGTCGAGAATCCGGAGTTCATGCTGTACAGGATCCGTCCAGCGCGCGTTCGATTCATGCGTGAGTGGGCGCTGACATATTACGAGGTTCCGCTTTAGCAAACACAGCGTGTTCTGCTGGACAGAGGCGGCCCGGGAACCTACCCCCCAAGCATCCACCGCTTTGGCAGTCGACACGCGCCGTGAGGCCGGGTGCTTCCCCTGTCCTGCGAAGGTGGACGGAACAAGCGTGTCCTACAATCAGTCAGGCATTCCGGAGGAGTTCCATGGACCGACGGACGTTTCTTTCGGCTACCGGCACGACGGTGGCCACGCTCACCGCGGCGCAGTATTCCCGCGTCCTCGGCGCCAACGATCGGCTGCAGGCCGCCATCATCGGTGTTCGAGGGCGGGGCAGGGGCCACATCCGGGCCGTCGCCGAGAATCCCGGCATGCAGGTGGCGGCCGTGGTCGACATCGACCAAGCCGTTGCCGAGACAGCGGCGGCGTACACCCAGCAGCTGCAGCAACATAAGCCCGAGGAGTACCGCGACCTGCGCGACATGTTGGCGAACCAGGAGATCGACGTCGTGACCATCGCGACGACGAACCATTGGCACGCTCTTTCGACCATCTGGGCGGTCCAGGCTGGAAAGGACGTCTACTGCGAAAAACCGGCCAGCCACAACATCTGGGAGGGCCGCAAGATGGTCCAGGCCGCCCGCAAGCACAAGCGGATCGTGCAGATCGGCCAACAGTCGCGTTCCATGCCTTTCAAGATTGACGCCATCCAGAAGTTGCGGGAAGGGCTGATTGGCGAGCTCTACATGGCCAAGGGCCTATGCTTCAAGCGCCGCAAGTCCATCGGCGCCAAGCAGGTCAGTGCGGTCCCGCCCGGAGTCGATTACGACATCTGGCTGGGTCCGGCCCAGCCTCACGAGTTCCGAGAAAACCGGTTTCATTACAACTGGCACTGGCATTGGGCGTTCGGCAACGGCGACATCGGCAACCAAGGCGTCCACGAGATCGATGTCGCGCGCTGGGGCCTGGGCCTCGACCACCTACCTGAGCATGCCTACTCGGCGGGCGGCCACTACGTCTACGACGACGACCAGGAAACGCCCAACACCCAGCATGCGGTCTTCGACTACGGCGACCGGATGCTCCAGTTTGAGGTGCGCGGACTCCTCACGGGAGGAGAGTGCAGGCTCCTGGAGGATTCCGGCAACGGGCAGCACACAATCGGAAACCTTTTCTTCGGCAGCGACGGATTCCTGACGATCTCAAACCGCGGGTACCAAACCTATTTGGGCGAAAAGCGCCTGCCCGGACCCAGCATGCAAGCGACACAGGAAGACAGCACCAAGCTGCACTTCGAGAACTTTCGCAAAGCCGTCTTCAGTCGACGGATCAGGGACCTCAACTGCGATGTTCTGGAAGGTCACCTCTCGGCCGCACTCTGCCATTTGGCGAACATCTCCTACCGCACGGGAGACAAACTGCTGTTCGATCCCCAGCGAGAACGATTCGTAGGCAACTTCGGCGCGGACACGCTACTGAAACGGGACTACAGAGATCCGTGGGTCGTGCCCGAACAGGTATAGGCGTTCAGATCCGGCTGTCCAGGGCTAGAATCCAGCCGCTTCCTGGTTGTCCGCGGATGGTGAGCGCTCGGTAAGGCCCGGGTTGGTGGTCAGGGCGGGGAACTAGAGTAGGTCGCCGTCACGCCGTTCCGAGGTCTGTTCGCTGAGTTGCGCACGCAGGTCTTCCAATTGGCCCTGAAGCTTTTTCGTGCGGTCCGAGAGCAACAGGATGTATCCGACATGCAGAGCCCAAGCAATGCTGAATGCCGCCCAAAGCCATTTTAGGTTCTCTTCCACGACGCCGCTCTCCTTTCTCCCGCTATGTCAGCGCTTGGACTTCCCGCCTCAGCCCATCGGTTTTCCTTCGCAGCATTTCCAGCCCTCGCCGCTGGCGGACTAAGCACCAGAAGAGCAGCAAGAAGGAGAACATCGTAAAGAACAAGACGAACCTCATGCGGGGATCCAGAGAGCCGCCGTCCCCGAGTAGTACAGGGGCCGGATGCTGGGTCCTCCACCAGCGGTTAGCCATGTAGACGATCGGCACATCCACCATGCCAAAGATGGAAACGACCGCACAGACAACGGCCTTCTGCCCGGGCTCGGAGATGGATTGGCGCAAGATGAGGTACGCGACATAGATGAGCGCCAGCAAGAGCATCGATGTCAATCGCGCGTCCCAGGCCCAGTAGACGCCCCACACCGGCTTCGCCCACATGCAACCAGTGATGAGGTTCACGCACGCGAACAACAGACCAGTCTCGTTGCAGGCCACGGAGAGGTCGTCCCGGCGATGGCTGCGATTGGACAGGTACCCGATGGCCGCGAATCCGCCCGAGATGAATGCGGTAAACGCAACTGCCGCCGAAGAAACGTGCACGTAGAAGATGCGCTGCACAATTCCCATGCTGGCTTCAGTCGGTACCCAAACGAAGATCAGGTACATCGAAGCCAGCAAACACAACAAGGTCGCACCTGCCAGAGGCTTCGGGATTGCAGGGCGCATACTGCGGGGACGGACTAGATCGAGTATAGCCGACTCGAAACGTCCAGACAGGCTCGCGCGACAATAGCGGCGGAGCTGGCGTGCCGAACTGGGCCGAGTGCGTTCCCAATTTTTCCGAGGGTCAAGATGGCCTGTTGTTGGACCGTCTGCAGCGGGCGATCGAGTCGGCGGATGTGGCGGTACTGGACCGCCACAGCGATGTCGACCACCACCGTTCCGTTTTCACGCTCGCTGGACCCCTGGCTGGCATCCAGCAAGCTGTGCTGGCGGCAGCTGAGATCGCGGTTCGGCGCATTGACCTCTCGCATCATCGTGGCGCCCATCCCAGGATTGGTGCTCTGGACGTCGTCCCAATCGTGCCTCTTGAGGGCAGCGGGCGACAAGCTTGCATTGCTACAGCGAAAGAGATCGGGAAGCGTCTGTGGTCGGAACTGCGGATTCCCGTCTACTTCTACGGCGGCGCGGCGCGGCGCCGCAGTAGACAGAAGCTGGAAGTCGTGCGCAAGCACGGGTTTGAGGACCTGGCCCTGCTTGCCTCAAGCGGGACGTTGCCGCCGGATGTCGGAGGGCCCTCGCTGCACCCCACGGCTGGAGCGTGCTGCGTCGGGGTCCGCGACTTCATGATTGCGTTCAATGTTCTGCTGGCGGACAGCGATGCCCAAATCGCCAAACGCATTGCCAGAAGCGTCCGGGAATCGTCCGGAGGCCTACCCGGCGTGAAGGCCTTGGGTGTGTATCTGGAGTCCCGCGGTATGGCGCAGGTCTCCATGAACATCACTCGGCTCGACCAGGCGCCACCGCACATAGCGTTCGAAAGGGTGCGTGAGGAAGCCACCAAGCACCGCATCCGCGTGGTGGGAAGCGAGCTCGTCGGGCTGGTGCCGCGCAGCGCCCTAACGGCCGCAGCCGAAGCGGGCGTGGACATCGCGGGTTTTCATCCGAGCAACGTCGTTGAGAACCGTCTGGCTCAAGCCCTACGAGAGCAAGCAGGCCGGCCCCGGAGGGCGTCTGCGAAGCCGAACCCGTCCACACCTTAGACCCGAGCGCGGCTCCAGACGCTTGGCCGCGAGGCCGTAGGCCTACGACAGCAGACGAAGGTCCACGCCGCCACGCCAGCGCTTGTTTCCCCTGGACTCCAGAATGCCGACGCCGATGCTGATCACTCGGGACGGTCGGAGTGCTGGTGGGAGGTTCTATGCCGCCGACGTCCACGATCACGGCCGGGCCGTTCACGCGAAGACCGTTCGCCGTCGGGCCGTTCGCGTCCAGACTGTTCGCGGCCCTTGTTGTACGAGCCCCGGCGTTCCTGCAGGATGGCTCGGCGGCTGAGCTTGATTCTGTTCCCGTCCAGGGCTAGGCACCTCACGAGCACCTGATCTCCGACCTTGAGTTCGTCGCTGACTTCGCGGATGTGCTGTTCGGAGATTTCGCTGATGTGCAGCAGCCCTTCGGTGCCCGGAAAGATCTCCACAAAGGCGCCAAAATTGGCGATTTTGGTGACCGTTCCGAGGTATTCCTTGCCGACCTCCGCTGTTGCCGTCAGCTCCTTGATGCGCTCGATGGCTTGCCTGCTTTTCTCTCGGTCTGCAGAAGCGATACTGACCGTGCCATCGTCCTCGACGTCGATCTTCGCTCCCGTCTCCTCGACGAGCCCCTTGATTGTCTTGCCGCCGGGACCGATCAGGTCGCGGATCTTGGCCTCGGGAATCGTAATGGTCGTGATTTGCGGCGCGTGCGCCGCGACTTCTTCGCGAGGTGCTTCCAAGGTATCCACCATCGTGTCGAGAATCTCGAAACGCGCCTTGAGAGCCTGCGCCAGGGCCGTCTCCAGCACGCCAAGGCTCACCTTGGGCTGCTTGATATCCATCTGCAACGCCGTGATACCGTCCCGCGTGCCGGCGACCTTGAAGTCCATGTCCCCGTAGTGGTCCTCGGCGCCGGCAATGTCGGTCAGCACGACGAATTCATCCGCTTGCGTGACAAGCCCCATCGCGATGCCCGCGACCGGAGCCTTGATCGGCACGCCCGCGTCCATCAGCGACAAGGCGCCGCCGCAAACCGTCGCCATCGAACTCGAACCGTTCGATTCCAGGATGTCGCTGACGATCCGGATGGTATAGGGGAAGTCCTCTCGGTCCGGCAAGACCGGTTTCAAGGCCCGCTCAGCGAGTAGGCCATGACCGATTTCGCGGCGACCAGCTCCACGCATAAACCCTGTTTCCCCAACGCTGAAGGGTGGGAAATTATAGTGAACCATGAAATACTTCTCGTAGTTGGGGTCCTCGATCCGCTCTTGGCGTTGACCATCGATCTTCGTGCCGAGCGTTGTCGAAACCAGGGCCTGAGTTTCCCCGCGCGTGAAAACGGCGGAACCATGAGCTCTGGCCAACTCACCCACCTCGCAGGTGATGGTCCGAATCGCATCCGGCTCGCGGTGATCGGGACGCCGTTTCACGTCAAAGACCTGCTTGCGGAACAGCTTTTCCTGCCACGGCTGCATGAAAGCCGAGGCCTGCGCCAGCTTGGTGGAGTCTGCGGCGTAGATCTGCAGAATCTCCTTTTTGATCGCGCGGAATCTCGCATAGCTCTCGAGTTTGTCGTAGCGGCTCGTGTCGAGCGCTTCTTCCGCGCGCTCGCCCCAGCGCGCCTCAATCTCGTCGTGCAAATCCTGATCGACCTCTGGCGGCGTGAACGCGCGCTTGGTCTTGCCGGCCTTGGCCGTCAACTCTTCGATCGCGGCGATGACCTTTTGGCAGCCTTCATGGCCCCGCCGGATCGCTTCGAGCATGGCTCCTTCGCTGGCCTCGTTGGCGTCCGCTTCGACCATCACAATCCCGTCGCGGGCGGCCGCAACAATGATCTGGAGGTCGGCTTCCGCGATTTGGTCGAGGCTGGGATTCAAGGTCCAACCGTCCTCGCCGATGTGGGCGACGCGTACGGATCCCGTCGTGTGGACGACAGGAATGTCGGAGACCGCCACGGCCGCGGAGGCGCCGATCATGGCGTAGATGCTCGGGTCGTGGCTAGGATCTGTCGAAACCACGAGAGCGATGACTTGGGTCTCGTTGCGGAAGCCTTCGGGGAATAGAGGCCGTAAGGGGCGATCGATCATGCGACAGGTGACCACCTCCTTGTCAGAGGGTCGTCCCTCTCGCTTGATGTAGCCACCTGGGAACCGTCCCGCGGAGTACGTGTACTCCCGGTAGTCGACGGTCAAGGGAAAGAAATCGATACCTTCGCGGGGTTCCGCCGCTGCCGTGGCAGTCACCAGAATCTGTGTATCGCCGCACCGAACAACGACAGCGCCGCCAGCTTGTTTCGCCAAGCGGCCCGTTTCGAGGGAAACCTTCTTGCCGTCGAGTTCGAATTCTACGGATTGCATCATGATTGTATTTTCCTTCTCGGCGCCTGGATGAAATAGCAGGCGCCGTCTCTGCGGCCGCGCAAGAGATTGGCTAGCGGAGACAGTGGATTGCCAGGAGAGTCGTCCTGCGATATGGGCACGCTTGTCGCCGTGTACACGGCGAGAGCAGCGCATTGCCTAGAGAGGCGTCCAATGTACGCGGCGCACGCACTGGGCGCGTCGAATACCGCCTCGCGGCCCGTCGATCGCCGGTCATCAACCCCGGAGACCCAGGGACTCGACGACTCGCACGTACTCTCCGGGATTCTTCCTGCTCAAGTACCGAAGCAGGCTCCGTCTCCTGCTGACCATTTTCAGCAGACCGCGTCGGGACGAGAAGTCCTTCCTGTGGGTCTTGAGGTGTTGTGTCAGATCCGAGATGCGCTGCGTGAGAGCCGCGACCTGGACTTGCGCGGAACCCACGTCTTGGGGGTGGGCCCCGTGGATCTTCACAAGATCCTGCTTTGCCTGACTAGCGAGTGGCATACTCGGTTCAGGTCTCCTTCCTAATCCAACTTTGTTTGGCCTTGTTGCAGTATAGCAGGTTACTCCAGTACGCCGTGACGGTGCGATTCTAGCTGGACCGGCTGCACCCGGGTCTTACGCATGGACGCGCCAGCCAGTTTGGGATCTGCATGTGAGCGCCACTCAGAGCGCTTCGTTGGCGCTGACGGTGGCACGAGTTGCCAAGCCCGGTCGAGCACCAAGCGATGCGTGTGGCGCTTGTCGTCGAGCTTTTGCCAGTGCTCGAGTGAGCGTGTGCCGGGCGTTAGTTGAGTACGCTGTGGATGCTATATCTGCGTAGCCGGCGGAGGATCCAAGAATTGGCGGAACCGATCGCGCGCAGCCCTTTCGTGTCGTCGACGAGCCGCGGTTCGCTTGTCAACAGGAGGACTCGAAAGTTGTTCAATCACCGCAAATGGGGCTTGAATCGCCGGGTATTGGGCGAGGCTGGCGCGTCCGCCCGGGCTTGCATCCTGCTTTCGCGGGCGCCGCGTTTCGGGCGAACTCCCATTCGCAGCTCCCGACAGCCGGAACTGTCATCCCGTACCGATGCCGGGGCCGCCGAGTCCGCGGCGCATCTTGTCGGGCGTCAACGTTTGCAGAACGACTCGTCCGGGTTCCGATAAAGTTGCAAGGAAGAGTCCTTCGCCCTAAAGATCGAGGTTGCGATGCCGCCCGCCCAACTGATGGCGTGAACGACGGTTTCGTCGAAACAGACTCGGCATCCCATATCCAGCTGCAGCGTCTCTCCCGCTTCGAGATCGAACTCTACGAAGTCCCCGCCGGCGTGGATGAAGGCAATGCCGGGACCTCGCAAGCGCTGGAGAATGAATCCCGCCCCGCCAACAAAGCCGGCGCCGAGCCGCCGGGTCAACGCGATGTCCAACTCGACGCTAGCCTCGGCTGCGGCAAAGCCGTCACGCTGGACCAAAACACACTGTCCGGCACTCATATGCAGCGGCCGAAGCCTGCCGGGAAAATCCCCAGCAAACCCCACTTCGCCCTTCTCACTCAAGCACGAGAAGTGCGTTAGAAACAGCGACTCGCCGGTCAGTTTGTGTTTGATGCCGCCGAGAATCTTGCCGCTGAGGCCCTTCCGCGCATCGTCGTACGCTATGCGACGTGCGGTGTCATATAGATCATCGTGCCCGCATCCGCGGTGATCTCGTCCCCCGGTTGGAGAGAGCGCCGGACGATTTCCAGGTTGTCCCCTTGAATCTTGTACTGCATCGTGGTCATGGCCCTTCCCGTCAGCGTAGCGGCGCTCCGAGCAAGCAGCCCCCATTGGATCCTTGTCTCGCCAGGTGCCGTAACCGCTCGCTGCGGGATTGGCGGGCTAGAATGACGACATGCGAGCGGCTACGAAGATGCTGCTCTTGCTTTGTGCCGCGGCGACTGTCTTCGTCGGCGAGACAGGCCTCAGCCATAGCCAGTTGCGGCAGTTCATCAAGTCCTCGGTCGAGCAGAAGCTTCGAGACAGGGACATTGCGAACTACCTCAAGCGGCAGGCCGTGCAGTTCTCGATCAGCGATGCTCTGCTTGAGGAATTAGTCGGGTGGGGGGTCGGTCCGAGAACTCTCAAGGCCCTGGAGGCGATGCAGGCTTCTAGCGCCGGTCTGGCAAAACCGCCACCCGAGCCGCTGGAACCGACAGCTCCGCGCCAACCACCCCCGCCCGACCCCGAAACGGAGCGGCGAATCATCGAGGAGGCGCGGCGACAGGCCCAGACGTATACGAGCGAATTGCCGAACTACATCTGTCTGCAGGTGACGCGCCGCTACTTCGATCCGACAGGCCTCGAAATGGACTGGCTGAAGCACGACGAGATCAAGACCCGCGTCAGCTACATCGACGGGCGGGAGGAGTACGAGACGATCAGCGTCAACGATGTGGTAACGACGCGGGCGTTTTCGGACCTCGGGGGAACTACAAGCACCGGCGAGTTCGGCACCATCCTCGACAGCCTCTTCTCGCCTCTGACAAATGCGGACTTCCAATGGGCCCGGCATTCGCTCCTGCGGGGCCATCCGGTTTACGTGTTCCATATCGCCGTGCCGCGGAGTCGCTCCAACTGGACGTTGACCTCCAGTCATGGGCCGTCCGAAGAGTCTCTTCGCCGGGTCCGGGCGGGCTATACGGGGCTGGTCTATATCGACAAGCGAACCGGTCGCGTCTTACGCATCGGGATGGAGGCGCAAGAAATTCCGCGTGACTTCCCGATGCAGCAAGCGCGCTCGCGCCTGGATTACGACTTCATCGAACTCAGCGGCGGGACCTATCTGCTGCCCTTGAAGGCGCAAACGTACGTCCGCGCCGAGAGTGTGCTCACGCGCAACGAACTCGAGTTTCGCCTGTATCGGAGATTCACCGCGGAGGCCATCATCACCTTCGAGGAAATTGAAGACCTCGAACCTTTGCCCGAGGACGAAGCTCAGGAGTAGTTCGATCGTTTTCGCTCGCGCCGCGTCTTGGCTCGATTGCCATGCTTTCCGTATACTCGGCGGCGCGAATGAGGATCCCACTCGCTCTGCTCTCCACGCTCGCTGCGCTGGCGCTGGCCTATCCCGCCGAGGCCCGCCCAATGTCGTGCTGCTCGTGGCCGACGATGTGGGGTGCGAGTGTTTCGGTGCCTACGGCAGCCGCCGGTACAGCACGCCTCGCATCGACAAGCTGGCCGACGGCGGAGTTCGCTTCGCCCATTGCTATTCGACACCGCTCTGCGCACCGAGCAGAGTCGCGTTGATGACCGGCACGAGCAGTGTCCGCAACTACGCGGACTTCAGCGTCTTGCTTCCAGACCATTTCACCGTGGCCGACCTCTTCCGCGAGGCGCGATATGCGACCGCGGTCGCCGGTAATCGATGGTTCTCGCGCATGCGCCGTTCGCGCCGACGCCCCACTCGCGGGACCGCGACTCTACCGATGAACAGCGTGATTTCGAAGACATGGTCACGTATACCGACTTCATCGTCGGACTCTTCCAGGACCAACGCGAAAGCCTCGGATTGCTCCGCGACGCTGTGTTCGTCTTCACCGCCGACAACGGCGCACACCACAAACTGGTTTCCGAACTCCAGAAGTTGACCATCCGCGCCGGCAAGAGTGCGCCGACGGACGCCGGCCCACACTTGCCGCTCATCGTCAACGCCCCGGGAAGGATCCCGGGTGGCCGCGTGCTGGACGACCTGATCGACTCTGCCGACTTCTTACCGACGCTTGCCGAAGCAGCCGGACTGACCCTGCCCGTCCAGGCGGGCGTCGACGGCAGGAGTTTCTGGGATCAGCTCTCTGGGAAGACATGTCATCCTCGTGAGTGGCTCTACGTTTATCTACTGTCCGCGTCCGTTCGCAGAGGAGTTCAACAGCCCGTATACACACCCGGAAGTGCTCTACGCGCGGGGCAAGCGGTACAAGTTGTACGGGAATGGCGAGTTGTTCGATCTTCGTGCCGATTCCAATGAAGCGCGTGCGGTCGCTGTCGACGATCCCGCTTCGTTCCCGGTTCGAACCCGGCTGCGGGCGGCGATGGACTCGATGCCTCGACAGGCGCAGCGGATACCATCCGCACGCGGAGCGGCGTCCAAATCCGCATCACGTCCACGCTGGTAGTCGGAGACCGACCTGGACTCAGTGCCCTACGCGCTGCGGTCCGCGCTTGACGGCGGCAAGCTACGATAACTCCATGCGAAGTAAGATCCCGCCCGAAGCGGTTCTAGCCGGCTTGCTCCTCGGCATGGTGGGTTGCGCTGGAGAGCATCTGGCTCCGCCACCGGAAACCGAAGTTCAAATGATCGAAGAGAAGCTCCACGGCGTTACCGTTCAGGACCCCTATCGCTGGCTCGAAGACTCCAAAGACGCCGCTGTGCAGCGCTGGGTCCAAGCCCAGGCTCGTTACACCCGGAACTACCTAGACGGGCTACCGTTGCGCGAGGCCCTCAGCGAGCGCATGGAAGAGATCCTCGCTTCCGGATCGATCTCCGCGCCGGTCGAAGCGGGCGGCCGCTATTTCTATGCGCGCAGGGTAGGGGAGCAGAACCAGCCTGTGGTCTACATGCGCGAAGGCCTCGAAAGTCCGGATCATGCGCTGCTCGACCCCAACACGATGAGCGCGGACGGGACTACGACGATCGACTGGTTCGTGCCGTCCAAGGACGGGAAAAAGCTGGCCTTCGGCAAGTCGACGTTGGGGACCGAGACCAGCACGATGTACATCCTGGATATCGAGTCGGGCGAGGAGTTGGACGATGTGTTTCCCAAGGTCCGCTTCGCCAATCCCCAATGGCTGCGGGACGGTTCAGGCTTTTACTATTCGCGGCCGCGCGATGTCGTCTCGATCGGGCCGGGCGAGGAACTCTATGACCGGAGGGTTTACCTCCACAAGCTTGGCCGTAGTTACGAGCAGGATCCACTGGTCTTTGGGGAGGGCTTGGCCAAGGCGCACATACCCGACGCCCTGCTGGACAGCAACGAGCGCTACCTGCTTCTGGACACCTTCTTGGGGTGGGGGCGCAACCACCTCTACGTCCGCGATCTCGAGACCGCGAAGACAGTCACCATCGCCGAGGACGGCGAATTCAGTTACCTGGGCGAGATCAAGGGGCAGACCCTCTATCTGCTTACCAATGCGGACGCACCGCGCTACAAGGTCTTCGCGGTCAACCTGCGCCGGCCCGCGCGAGCCAACTGGAAGACGATCGTCCCTGAAGGCGATGCGGTGATTGAGTTCGCCAAGGTCATGGGCACGCGGCTCGTCGTGGGCAGGATGAAGGATGCTCACTCCGAACTCTATTCGTATGCACTGGATGGATCCGATGAACGCTCCATACGATTGCCGGGATTGGGAACTGTGGAAGGTCTTTCATCAGAGCCCTCGGCGGACGAGGCATTTTTCCGATTCAGCTCGTATGTGCAGGCGCCAACGGTCTTGAGGATCGAAGAGCAGTCCACGGAGCCCACGTTCTGGCAGGGTCTTGACTCAGCGGTTGATGCAGAGGCGTTCGACGTGCGTCAAGTGTTTTTCCCCAGCAAGGATGGCACCCGGATTCCGATGTACCTCATCGCGAAGAAGGGCACTCCGGCTGACGGCACTGTGCCCGGTCTGCTGTACGGCTACGGTGGATTCAACATTGCCCTAACACCCCAGTATTCCATGTGGATCTTTCCCTGGATCGAGGCCGGCAATTTGCTGGCAATCGCGAACTTGCGCGGAGGGAGCGAATACGGAGAAGAGTGGCATCGCTCCGGAATGCTCGGCAACAAGCAGAACGTGTTCGACGATTTCATCGCGGCGGGCGAATATCTCAAGGCGGAGAGACTCGTCGATCCCGACCGGCTCGTGATCCATGGCCGCAGCAACGGCGGCCTGTTGGTCGGCGCAGCCATGACCCAGCGGCCCGACTTGTGGCGCGCCGTCGTGTGCGGCGTGCCGCTACTCGACATGCTGCGATATGACAAGTTCCGCATGGCGAAACTCTGGGTCTCGGAATATGGGACCGCAGAGAACCCCGAGGATTTCCAATGGCTACATGCCTACTCGCCGTATCACAGGGTTGAAGCCGGCACGCCATATCCCGCCACGCTGATTTACACCGCCGATTCCGACTCTCGAGTCGACCCGATGCATGCGCGGAAGATGGCCGCCGGCCTGCAGGCGGCCACCAGCAATGCAGAGCCAATCCTGCTGCGCTACGAGCAAGCGGCCGGCCATGGTCGAGGCAAGCCGCTCCAGAAGGTCGTCGCGGAGTGGGCGGATATCTGGGCCTTCGTCTTCGCGCAGATCTGATTCGGGCGCTCGGCCCCGCTTGGGGGCACCCTGACTCCTGCTGCAACGGTGATACGCTAGCCAATAGCCGGACACAGGGCCCGTGGAGAGGTCCCGTTCCGGTAGCTCCCCATTTTGCATCCGAATACTGCCTCGGACTCGGATACCGCCCACGCCGAGATCGTGCGTAAGGCGAGCGTCGTCAGTCTGGCAGTCTTGTTCAGCCGCATCACTGGGCTTGTCCGTGAGACGGTCTTCGCGGGCCTCTTCGGCGCCGGCATGACGTACGACGCGTTCGTGGCGGCGTACCGGATTCCAAACCTGCTCCGGGACCTGCTTGCGGAAGGCGCCCTGTCCGCGGCGTTCGTTGCGACATACTCCCAGACACTGTCGGGCCAGGGCAACCAGGCCGCCTACGATTTATCGAACCGTCTTGCGACTCTCCTCGTACCTCTGCTGGCGGGGATCTGCCTACTAGGGGTTGTCTTCGCTCCGGGTGTCGTAGCGCTGATGTTTCCGGGATATCTCGCGATCGACGGCAAGCTCGATCTCACCATCCTGTTGACTCGCATCATGGTCCCGTTCTTGCTCTTCATTGTGCTTGCAGCTAAGGCGATGGGGGTCTTGAACGCCCACGGAACGTACGGTATCCCCGCGTTAGCGTCGGGCTTCTTCAACATTACCTCGATCGTATCCGGGCTGTTTCTGGGTTTCGTGCTGGGGCCGAAGCTCGGCTTCGAACCGATTCTGGGCATGGCGATTGGGACCCTGTTGGGCGGGGTCGTGCAGTATGCCTGCCAGTTGCCCGGTTTGCGCGCCACGGGATTGCGCTATCGTCCGGCGATCGCTCTCTCCGACCCACGAGTCCGGCAAGTGCTTCACTTGATGGGTCCAGCAGCGATCGCCGCCGCCGCAGTCCATGTCAACGTGATCGTCAACAGCATCTTCGCGTCGCGCCTTATGGACCCCTCCGGAGTCGTGATGGACGGACCTGTCTCGTGGCTTGGGTATGCCTTCCGCTTCATGCAGCTGCCGTTGGCGCTGTTTGGGGTGGCGATAGCCACTGCGACACTGCCCTCGATTTCACGCGATGCCGGCGCCGGACGGATGGACGAGTTCCGCGAGACGCTTTCGCGCTCCCTCGGCCTAGTGTTCCTGCTGACCGTGCCCTCCGCAGTCGGGTTGTTCGTGTTGAGTCGCCCGTTGGTGGGAGTGGTTTTCCAGCGCGGCCAATTTGTCGCTCAGGACACGGAAGAAACGGCGCTTGCGCTGTCGTTCTATTGCCTGGGACTAGTCGGATACGCAGCCATCAAGGTGCTCACGCCGGCCTTCTACGCCCTGCATGATGTCCGGTTCCCCATGTTCGTGTCCCTGTTCTCGATTGGGTTGAACTACTTTCTCAATTCGCTCTTTATCGACACGTTCCACTGGGGGCACTGGGCGCTAGCGCTGTCGACTTCGTTGGTCGCAACACTCAACTTCCTGCTTCTGCTCCTGTTCATCCGCTCCAAGGTAGGTGGAATCCGGGGTAGGCGGCTGCTTGCGGGATGCCTCAAGATCGGCGCGGCTTCAGCCATCATGGGGCTCTGTTGCTGGGTCAGCGCCGGCGCAGCCGAGACCGTGATGGGCACGGGAACGTTTGCCGGGCGCTTGGGCGCACTTGCGGTCTCTGTGCCGCTCGGCGTGGGTGTGCTCTACGGGTTGTGCCGGGCCATGCGCATCCCGGAACTCGACCTTGCGCAACGAGCGATCCTGGGCCGCTTTGCGTAGAGCGGACTGGGCTTGACATGCCAGTCAGCAGGCCTGTGTGGAGCGTGAAGGCTTCCGGGTCGCGGCAGCCCACGTCCGGCCGCCCCGGAATGCAGCGCCCTATGGGGACAATCCTAGCCGCGGCTGGCTAGAACATCCTGAGGATCGGCGCTCGTCGTGTCATCCAGTGTCGGCAGGAGAGCGGTAAAAGTCGTCAGCGCCCGCCGCGACGCTTCGGGGAGGTCCTCGAAGGCGAGGCTCAGGGCTTCGGACGTCAACCCACCGCCCTGACTGCGGGCGTTCACGTACAGTGTGTCGAGGGCGCTGCCGAATGTCGATTGCCTGGAGAACTCTGGGGGTTCGCCAAAGAGCAGCAAGCGCAGGCTGTCCGTGAGCCTCTCCGCCCAGACGCGGGCGAGGAGCTTGGCATCGTCCGTCTGCGCCAGGACCAGGTCGTCCGATGTGATGCGCACGATCTCCAGCGACTCGACGGAGTCCGACTTGGCCTTCTGAACGATCTTGAGAGACTGGCCGTCAGCATCGGTTTCGATCGTGATGACCCGGCCAGGCGTCTCTTCCAGTACGGCCACAGCGCGGTTCAGATTCGCGACCACCTGTCGGGCGCGGGTAGCGCCCGCCCCGCCAGCCAGCGGGTCGCTGATCTCGAAAAGCGCCAGCGGCCCCAGCCGGATGGCGATCGGAAGTCCTTGCGTTAGGCCTTGGTTCTGCAGCAGTTCGTACTGCGCCTCGGGGGCCGCGAGCCGCAGCATTCCGGGATCTCGTTGGAGAAACAAGACGATCCCGAAAACCGCCAACCCTAGGGCCAAAGCGACGATCGTGAGAGGCTTTCGGACGATCTGGCGAAGCGAATCACCCTTGGAGCCTGTTGCCAGGGCTTCCAGCTCCTGCCTAGCCTGGGGAGCGGCCGAGACGGGCGCGTCGGGGGGAGGATACTCGAGGTCGGACATGCCGGGATCAAGAGCAGATGTTCTCATTGTCGCCCGCGCGGCTCCGGAATGTCGAATGCCATGCCCATCCTGTTCCGTCGCATCGAATCCAGCGCTCGCCGCTACAATGGCGGCGCGGGACCCCTTCGGCCTGCGCCTGCTTTCGCGATGATCCAAACCGGTTCTGTCAATCTCGGTGGCCGGTCCCTACCGGTCTATCGGACCGAAGCCAGGAGCATCTTAAGCCGCACGACCGGGTTCATCGCCCGCGCGGGGTTCACACACTCGCTCACGCCGGCGCGCAACTGCGTCTACGGCTGTTCCTACTGCTACGTACCGACCTTGCGTATCTATGGCGGCCTGCAGCGGCAGGACTGGTTGCGCTGGGGGCGGCGCACGACCTACAAGGGCAACGCGGCCAGCCTGCTGCGGCGTCAGTTGCGGTCCTGGCAGGTGCTGTATTGCTCGCCGCTCGTGGATCCGTATCAGCCAGCTGAACGGACGGAGCGGACGATGCCCGAGCTCTTGGAGGTGCTTTACGAACGGCCTCCCGCCGTGTTCGTGCTGCAGACCAGGGGTTCGCTCGTTCTGCGCGATCTGAGTCTGCTGCAAAGGCTCGCGACACGCACGCAGGTAAGGGTGAGCTTTTCGCTGACTACGAACCGCGAGTCGGTGCGCCGCCTGTACGAGCCGCATTGTGAACCCGTCCAGGAGCGCGTGCGGGTGATGCAGCAACTGGCCCAAGCGGGGATTGAGCTGTACTGCACCTTGGCGCCGATCCTTCCCTGCGATCCCGCCCGCCTCGCGCAGCTGGCCCTGGAGGCGACATGCTGTGGCGTCATCGCAGATCCCCTACACACGCGGGAGGGCAAACCGCACGGGGCGACGACCCGGCCCGAGGCGCAACGGATCAGCCGCGCCAACGAATTCGAACCGTGGCATCGCCGGGAATTCCAAGCCGCCGTCCTACACGTGATCCAGTCCCGTATCGAAGCGGCGGGTCGAAGATTCGGCGTCGGAGAAGAGGGGTTCCGCATGCTGACAGGTTGCATCCCGGCCCGGGGCGAGTGAGTGCCGGACAGTACAATCGACGCGTGCGCATACCTTTGATCGAGATCGCACATGCTCGGTCCGGTGACAAGGGTAATACCGCGAACATCGGGCTCATTGCGATCCACGACCGCCACTATCCGGTTTTGCTGCGCGAAGTGACTGCGGATCGGGTCAAACGTCACTTCGGCAAGCTCTGTACGGGACGTGTAGAGCGCTTCGAGCTTCCGAATATCGGCGCGCTGAACTTCTTGCTGCGCGGCGCCCTCGGGGGTGGCGGCACGCTTTCGATGCGCGCCGATGCCCAGGGCAAGACCTTGGGAGCGGCCCTGTTGCGCATGGAAGTCGAAATCGAACCGGACGAGCGCTGAGGCCGTCGAGCGCCGCGCCCCGCGCGGTAGGCTTCGGCGAAGCGAATTGGTGCGCTGGGGCTGACGCAACTGCGGACCGATACGCAACGCAGATGTGCCCGTGGCAGAACGGTGAATGCAGATTGTCGTGATCCTCGGCAAGCCGCCCGACAACGGCTTCGCTGGCATCGTAGTCGACGAAGAGTAGGCTGCACGATCTCTGGCTCCGTTGTCGCTGATACACACTTGAGTTCGTGAGCTGAAGTCTGTCCGAGCCGATTCCGGAGCCCCGGATGGTGTCAGGGATTCCCAATGGAGTCGGGACAAATCCTACTGCTCGAACTGCTTGGCCCTTGGAGGGCCAGCCCGTTTAGCAACGGCAGTGTCCCGGCGAACGCCGACGCGGCCGGGCTTGACGCGAGGGCCGGAAGCGGAATGGCCCACCATTCGTCTCAGTGGGCGGTCGACCGCGACCCAGAGCAACTCCTAGTCTCCTCAGGACATTACGGGTTTCGTAGGGAGACTCGGCGTCCAGTGTCGCTAGGCGGACTCCGATGCCGTGATAGGTTGGGTAGTCAGGGCAAGGCCGGCAGTGAGCAAGGAACTACGAGTTATCCCCATCGGCGGACTCGGCGAATTTGGCATGAACATGCTGGCGCTGGAATCCGCGGAAGACCTGATCTTGGTCGATGCCGGAGTCTTATTTCCCGGGACTGAACGGCTCGGCATCGATGCGATCGTTCCGGACTTGACCTATGTGCTCGCGCAGCGGGCCAGAGTTCGCGGATTGGTGTTAACTCATGCGCACCAAGACCATATCGGGGCGGTGCCTTATCTGCTGTCGCAGCTCGACATCCCCATCTACGGAACTGCGTTCACCCTAGGTCTCGTCCGTAAGCAGCTCGCGGAAATCACCTTGCTGAAGCCACCGGAGCTGACCACGATCCAGGCTGGCGACCAAATCTCGCTCGGCTGCTTCACGGTGGAAGGGATCCACGTTACCCACAGCACCGTGCAGTGTCTGGCCCTGGCGATTGGGACGCCGATGGGATACGTTCTGCATACCGGCGACTTCAAAATTGATCAGACCCCCACCGACGGACGGATCTTCGATTTTGCGAAGTTTGCCGAGTACGCCACACGCGGTGTTCTGCTGCTGCTGTCGGACTCGACCAATGCCGACGTTCCGGGCTTCAGCAAATCGGAACGAGAGGTCGGCTCGGCGCTCGACGCGATATTCACGGATGCCGACCAGGCGCTCTTCTTCACCTGTTTCTCCTCGGCAACGCACCGTGTGCAGCAGATCGTCGACCATGCCGTCCGCTACAGGCGCAAGGTCGCGCTTGTCGGCAGGAGCCTCGCAAGCGCCTGCGAGATCGCGGCCGATCTCGGACTGCTGCGATTGCCTGCAGGTGCGCTCGTCAAGCCCCAAGAGCTGCAAAGCTATCCGCGCCGTGACCGAGTCACGATCATCGCGGGCACCCAGGGAGAGCCGCTCTCCTCTCTTTCTCGAGCTTCGTTGGGGCTCCACAAGACCGCCGTCATTGAAGAAGGCGACCTGGTGGCCGTCAGCGCCAAGATGATCCCCGGGAACGAAAAGCCGATCTACCGGATGGTGGACCACCTGTACCGGCGCGGAGCGAGTGTCCTCTACGGAGAGACATACCCCAACCTGCACGTGTCCGGTCATCCGTGCCAGGAAGAGCTCAAACTGATGCTCAACCTCGTTCGGCCCCGGTACTTCGTCCCCATCCACGGGGAGTATCGGCAGTTGTCCCAGCACCGCCGCTTGGCGCTCCAGGTACGCGGTCGCGATCTGGAGGATTCCCTGGTTCTCGAGAATGGCCAGGTGCTGTTGTTCGACGAGTCGGGAGTGCGTGTCCTACCGGAAAAAGTTCCTGTCGGACACGCCTACATAGACGCCGGCACCGGCGACGAGATCGTCCAAGAAGCCGTGATGCGCGACAGGCGGCGTCTCTCCGAGTTTGGGGTGCTGGTCCCCCTGGTCACGATCGACGAGCGCGGAGGCGAGGCCGTGGACGTCGAGATCATCTCCCGCGGGTTCGTCGTCTCCGAAGACACGGAATCGTTGCTCCAAGGCGCCGATCGCGCCATCCGATCCGCCGTCGAGTCGAGTACGGTGCAAGAGCGCGGCGCCCCGGGCGTCATGGAAGAAAGGATCCGAAGGGATGTGCGGCGCTATCTGGCGCGAATGACGTCGCGCCAGAGTCAGCCCCTGATCGTTCCGGTCATTCTCGAAGGCTGACCAGCCAGGACAGGGCCGGACCGCTGCTCCTCGGATCGGTCCAGAATGCTTCCGGTAAGTGGACCTTAGGGACAGCGAATTAATAGGGGATTATATACGAGATTACCCAAAGCACCTCGCGGCTAGCGCGGTTTTCGAGCTGGATTAGCGCGTATTTCGTTGATTTTCTTGCATTTAGGGCCGATTCCCGCAGTCCGCTTGACTGCTTGGGTAATTTCCTGTAAGATATAAGTATGAAGAAGAGAGCACCGGGCAAGGCGTTCCGCAAGGGCATCTCGCTCAAGCAGTTCATCAGCGAGTATCCGAACGACGAGACGGCGGAGCAATGGTTCATCCGCCACCGCTGGCCCAACGGCATCTGCTGCCCCAAGTGCGGCTCGGTGAACGTGCAGGTCGGCTGCAAGCACGCCATGCCGTACCGCTGCCGCGAGCAGGCTTGCGGGCGTCCGCGCTTCAGCACCAAGACCGGCACGGTGATGGAAGGCTCCAAGCTGGGCTACCAAGACTGGCTGATCGCCATGTTTCTGGTGACCACGAATCTCAAGAGCGTGTCCTCGATGAAGCTGCACCGGGACTTGGAGATCACCCAAAAGTCAGCTTGGTTCCTTGCTCAGCGGTTGCGCAAGGCTCTCTCGGAGGACGGCAAGCTGTTCCTGGGGCCGGTCGAGGTCGATGAAACCTACTTCGGGGGCAAGCGGAAGAACATGCCGAAGCACAAGCGGGAGGCACTGACCGGACGCGGCGCGGTAGGCAAGACTGCCGTGGTGGGTGCCAAGGATCGCGCCACCAAACAGGTTGCAGCGAAGGTCGTCGCGTCCACCGATGCCGAAACCTTGCAAGAGTTCGTCAAGGACAATGCCGACCCCGACGCCACCGTCTACACAGACGATGCGACCGCGTATGAGACGCTGCCGTTCGATCACGACACGGTCAAGCATTCGCTCCAGGAGTACGTCAAGGGAGACGTGCACACCAACGGCATCGAGTCGCTGTGGTCGATGCTCAAGAGGGCGCACAAGGGCACGTTCCACAAGATCAGCTCGAAGCACTTGGATCGGTACGTTCAGGAATTCGCCGGTCGCCATAACATGCGCGAGCAGGATACGATCGATCA
The DNA here is from genome assembly GCA_965218615.1 of Bryobacterales bacterium. Classification (GTDB taxonomy): domain Bacteria; phylum Acidobacteriota; class Terriglobia; order Bryobacterales; family UBA6623; genus VXMF01. The sequence continues at coordinate 748,505 of CBDCLH010000005.1, read as the reverse complement.
GCTGCGGTCGCTGCGCTCCGGGATGGAGAGCAAGCGGCTGCCCTACAAGGCCCTGATCAAGGACAACGGCTTGCAGTCCGGGGCTAGGGCGGTGGCGGTGGCGTAGTGGCACTGAACGTCAAGAACCGCACCCTGTTCACCGGGGACAACCTCGACGTGATGCGCGGAATCAACTCGGATTCCGTAGATCTGATTTACCTCGACCCCCCGTTCAACTCGAACCGCAATTACGAGGCTCCGATCGGCTCCGAGGCAGCGGGTGCGGCGTTCAAGGATGCCTGGACGCTCAGCGATGTTGATTGTCCATGTGCCCGGTCTAAAACCACCGACTTTGAGTCGGTCCGCTTGCAGCAGCCCAGCGGGTGGGCGGTCGGCCTAGACTGTGGGGATGGCCGAGTACCAGTCGAGCGGGCACGCGAAGTACGACATCAAATAGCACTTGGTGTGGATTACCAAGTACCGCTACCGGGTGCTGCGAGGGGAGGTGGCGGAGCGGGCGCGGGAACTGATCCGGCAGACATGCGAGAGGCGGGAGGTGCAGATCGTGCGGGGGGCGGTGTCGGCGGACTATGTGCACATGCTGGTGTCGGCGCCGCCGCAACTGGCGCCTTCGAAGTTGGTGCAGTACGTCAAGGGGCGGTCGTCAAGACGGTTGCAAGACGAGTTCCCGCAGCTGAAGAAGCGGTACTGGGGGCAGCAGCTGTGGGCGCGGGGGTACTTCTGCGCGACGGTGGGCGCGGTGAACGAGGAAACGGTGCGGGAGTCCATCGAGAGCCAGACGTGGGACGGGGACGTGGAGGGGTTCCAGGTCGTCGCGCCCGAGTCGCCTTGAGCCGGCTTCAGCCGGGCACCTCTAAGGCGGCTTTAGCCGCCCTCACGACTTTCAGTCGCAATCAAACCCACCGACTTTGAGTCGGTGGTCGTTTAGTTGGCGTGGCATGGATTGATCGCAGAGCGGGACCCGCAACTTGCATCTATCGTCGAAGCTGCTGGTCTGGCCCACAGTAAAGGCATGCAATCGTATCTCACGATGATGGCTGTGCGACTGCTCGAAATGCGGAGGATACTGAAGCCGTCAGGATCGATCTACCTGCACTGCGATCCGACTGCCAGCCACTACCTGAAACTTGTCATGGACTGTGTGTTGGGGCAGGGGAATTTCCGAAACCACATCGCGTGGCTTCGAACGAAAACGCATAACGATGCCCGCAACGGTTTCCCTAACTTGAACGATTCGCTGCTGTTCTACGGGTCTTCTGAACAGGCGGAATTTCGTCCTGTCAGAATCGCGCACTCGCCCGAATACATCAGGCGGTACTATCGCGACGATGATGCTGACGGGCGCGGGCCGTACCAGCTCGACAATATGGCGAGCCCGAATCCGCGTCCCAACATGATGTATGAGTGGAGAGGGTTCCCGCACCCGGCGAAAGGCTGGCGCTACGAGGAGCCGACTATGAAGCGGCTGGATCAGGAGGGTAGGATCCATTACCCCAAGCACGCCGACGGGAGTTTCGATCATTCGAGGCGGCCTCGGCTTAAACGCTACCTGCGGGAGCAGAAGGGGGCCATTCTGGGAGATGTCTGGACAGACATCAATCCGATCAACTCGCAGGCCAAGGAGCGCACTGGCTATCCGACCCAGAAGCCGCTTGCTCTCCTCGAGAGAATCATCAATGCGAGTTCGAATGAAGACGATGTCGTGTTCGATCCGTTCTGCGGATGCGCGACCACGCTAGTCGCCGCCGAAACGCTGGGCCGCCAATGGATTGGCATCGACCTGTCCAGTCTCGCTGTGAGGCTCGTCTTGTCGAGGCTCCAGAAGGCCGCTGATGCGGGAGCGCTGCTAGAGAGCGGACGACTACCGGACGTCCACCACCGGACTGACATACCGCAGCGCACGGACGTCGGTGAATTGCCTCCGTACAAGACCCACCGGCACACGCTCTATGGCAAGCAGGAGGGACACTGCGCCGGTTGCGGCATCCATTTCCCGTTCCGCAATCTCACGGTCGACCATATCGTGCCGCGGTCGCGTGGCGGCACCGATCACTTGGACAACCTTCAACTGCTCTGCGGAGCGTGCAATTCCATGAAAGGTACGATCAGCCAAGCTGCGTTCCATGCGAAGCTAACTAAGCAGGGATTGCGATAACCGCGAGCAAGGGAGGATCGGGAATGGCGAACCAGACCAAGCAGGACAAGCCGGAGCCGCGCATCATCGAACTACCGCACCACTCCTACCCGCCCAGCGTCGCTGAACTGAACGAGGACATGCGGGTGGACGCCTCCTTCGAGGAACTGGTGAAAGCCGTTCTACAGCCCGCCAAAATCCGCTACGTCAAGCCGCCGCGAAAGCCGCGCTAGCCGCGAGGTGCTTTGGGTAATCTCGTATATAATCCCCAATTAATAACCTAGTGAGAGGGACAGCTAATTTGCCATGAAATGCCCTTCCTGCGGGGGGCAAGCGTAGCCCTTGTCGCCCATCGCCGGACCGCAGTAGCTCCGATTCGGAGGTAGCGGGGGTGCGATATGGTGTAATTGGTGCAATTGCGGCTCCCGTCGAGCACCTAAGTGGCATAATGGATATCTATAGATACTCATTATGTCATTTAGGGGGTGTGCATGAGAACGGAGACGTTTACTACGCAAACGGTCATCTCCCTGCTGCGCGAGAAAACCGTCACGGAGCTGGACGAGATCCTGGAGGCGTTCGGCACTGCCAGCCGACGCACCGTCTGCCGCAAGCTGGTGGCGGCGGGCTGCCGGTCCAGCTATTCCCACTGCGGCCGCTTTTACACCCTGGACGAACTGGCCGCCTACGACGAGCAAGGTTTGTGGTCCTACCAAGGGATCCGTTTCTCGCGTGCTGGGACCCTGCTCGCCACTGCTGCTGTCTTGGTCGAGCAAGCGCCCGCGGGACGGTTCGCCGACGAGTTGGGGCGGATCGTCCAGGTCGAGGTCCGGAATGCGCTGGGCAAGCTGGTCCGCGCCCGCGGCTTGGCACGCGAGAAACTCGACGGCCGTTTCCTGTACTGCTCCCCGACGCCGCAGCGGCGCGAGATGCAGTTGCGGACCCGGCGGGTGATGCTGGCGGGAGGGTCCGGACAACCGACGCTCGACAGCGGCGACGAGCAGATCCGGCAGGCCACCGGAATGCTGCTGAGCCTGCTGGACGAGCGCCAGCGCCGGCTGTATGCCGGGCTGGAATCGCTGCGCCACGGGCGGGGTGGCGACGGCCGGGTCGCTGCACAGCACGGCATGGCCCCGGCCACCGTGGCCAAGGGGCGCAAGCAGTTGCTGTCCGGGGACTACGAGACGGATCGGATCCGCAAGCCCGGGGGCGGGCGCAAGGCGCTCGAAAAAAAACCCTGCATTGACCGCCCAACTCGTCATTCTGCTCCGCCACGACACCGCCGGCGACCCCTGCTCCGACCTGCGCTGGACCCGTCGCACCACCCGCAACCTCGCCGCCTACCTCACCGACGTCCTCGAGCTGGCGGTCTGCCCACGCACCGTCGCCCGGCTCCTGCGCGCCTTGGGCTACTCCCTGCGCGTGAACCACAAGTGCATCCCGTCCACCTCCTCCGCCGAACGCAACGACCAGTTCGAGTTCATCGACCGCTTGCGCAGCGACTGCGGCCACCGCAACACCCCGATTGTCAGCATCGACTCCAAGAAAAAAGAGTTGGTCGGACGCTTCCGCAACGCCGGCGTCTCCTGGGAACCGGCACCCGTCCCGGTCAACGACCACGACTTCCGTTCCCATGCCTCCGGCCTCGCCGTCCCCCACGGCATCTACGACACGCTCGCCAACCGCGGCTTCGTCTCGGTCGGCGTCTCCTCCGACACCGCCTTCTTCGCCGTCGACAACCTGGATGCCTGGTGGCGCAGCGCAGGCAGCTCCCGCTACCCCGACGCCTCCCAACTCGTCATCCTCGCCGATTGCGGCGGCAGCAACTCCTACCGCGTCCGCGCCTGGAAGTACGCCCTCCAGCACCACTTCTGCAATGTCCACCAGCTCCCCGTCACTGTTGCCCACTATCCTGCAGGATGCTCGAAATGGAATCCGATAGAGCATCGCCTCTTCAGCGAGATCAGCCGCAACTGGTCCGGCTGCCCGCTCGAGTCCTTCGCACTGATCCTCAACTACATCGCCTCCACTACCACCCGCACCGGCTTGGTGGTGACCTCCCGGCTCAACACGAAGGAATACTCAACCGGCATCCCGATCAGCGACGAGCAAATGGGAACGCTCAACATCACCCCCAACGAGCACATCCCCAAGTGGAACTACACCATCTCTCCCTTCCCTAACTGATAAGTTATTTCTGCGCTCCTCCTTAGCGCCAAGGCCGTCGGGACTGCGTTCCCGACTCAGCGGCTGCATGAGGACGGGCGCACCAACAGAGGACGGGTCGGGTCGATCTTGAGCCAGAAGACCATTGACGCGAAGCAGGAACCAGCGATCAGCGCGAGCGGCAAGTTCCCGCTGTATGTGTCGATCAATACCCCGTACCCGATACTCATGATCACGCCTCCAATCTGGCCGGCCGTGTTCATGGCGCCGCTGATCGCGCCGGACGCGGTCCAGATACGTGAGGACAGACAGTAGGAAAAGCCCGACCATCACCTTGCGGCGGACGTTGGTGGGCTCAGTTTGCGCCAAAGGCGGGCTCGGCAGCTGGGCCAATTCCATGTCGGGGATTCCGCCGGACAGCCCCCTTGCTAGGCGTGCGCCACAGCCGGCCTGCGCTCGTCCATCGTGCGCCGGTAGTCGGCCAAGAACTTCTCGAGGCCGATGTCCGTCAGCGGGTGATTGAACATCTGATCAAAGATCTTATACGGCATGGTGCAGACATGTGCGCCGGCCATGGCGGCGTCTTTGATGTGCAGCGGACCGCGTGCGGAAGCGGCCAGGACTTCGGTCGTGTAGCCATAGTTCTCGTAAATAGTCACGATGTCGCGGATCAACTCCGTCCCATCGTGCGAGATGTCGTCGAGCCGGCCGATAAACGGACTGATCAGATACGCTCCAGCCTTGGCCGCCAATAGAGCCTGGAGAGCCGAGAAACACAATGTCACGTTCACCCGGATGCCTTCGCTTGCGAGCGCTCCGACAGCCTTGATGCCCTCTCGAATCAGCGGAATCTTAACCACGACGGAATCGTGGATGCTCGCCAGTTCGCGCCCTTCCGCGATCATTCCCGCGACATCCGTTGAAACCACCTCGGCGCTGATGTCTCCGTCGAGGATGCCGCAGATCGCGCGAATCTGGTCGTGATGGCTGTGGCCCTCCTTGGCGATGAGGGAGGGATTCGTGGTCACGCCGTCGATAATTCCGTACGCCGCGGCCTTGCGAATCTCGTCGAGGTTGGCGCTATCAATGAAGAGCCTCATGATGGATTCCTTCTGGGTTCAGCCGAGACGGAGGGCGCCGTCGGACTAATTCGGCCGCCGGGTCAGCGCTGGACTTTTTCTTTCTGCTGGCCGCCCCCAGCCACGTCCGCCTGGGACAGTTCGAGTTCGGCGAGTTTGCGCTTCAGCTTCTCGATCTCGTCGCCGTCACGGTCAGCCGGGGCGGACCGGTTCCATTCCTCCAGCCCCCGATTCCAATGCTCCTTGGCGTCTTCGATCCGACCTTGCTTGTGGTACACATCCCCCAGGTGGGTGTGGACGACGGGGTCGTCTTGGTATTGCTCGAGGGAGCGCTCCAAGAACTTGGCTGCCAGTCCGAGTTTGTTCTGGCGGTAGTAGACCCAGCCCAAGCTGTCGAGATAGGCCCCGTTCTCCGGATCCAGGTCCAGGGCGCGCTGGATCAGATCGTGCGCCTCGTCCAGGTGCACGCTCCGGTCCGCAAACATGTAGCCCAAATAGTTCAACGCGCTGGCATTGTCGGGATCGATGGCCAGCAATTCCCGGAACTTCGCTTCGGATTTTTCGTATTCCTTGGCTCGCTCGTGCAGCGAGCCGTAGGCGAACAAGACACTGATTCGGGCTTCGTCCGATTCCACCAATCGGCTTGCCTGGTCGATCTGCTCGACCGCCTTGTCGAACTGGCGCCCCTTCTCATAGATCCTGGCCATGACCAGCAGCAGTTCCAGGTCCTGTGAGCTGTTGGTGCGTAAGCGCTCGACGACCTTGACGGCTTCGCGGGTCTTGCCGCGATCCGCCAGCACGCTCGCCAGCAAGTTCACCAAACCCGGCTCTTGCTCGAACTCTTCGATTGCCTTGCGTGCTTCTTTCTCGGCACGCGCGTAGTCGCGCGCCATGCGCAGCGTCTCGATGACCTGGATCATCGCGCGGGGCTTCCGTTCCGGATCGACCGAACCGATCCGCTGAAAGGACTCTACCGCCGTCTCGTGATCCTGCAGGTCCCGTTGCAAAATGCCCAACTGCTCCAGCAGCATCGAGCGGCGCCGCCTTTCGCTGGGCGAGTACTCCGCCTTGCGGGTCGCGTCGAGAAGCTTCTGTGTCTCTTCCACCGCCTGTGCAGCTTTGCCTTCCGCCTCCAGCAGGCTGATGGCCTGCAACTGGATGCCGACCGAGTCCGGTTCGAGGCGGCGGGCGTTCTCGAGCGCCTCCCAGGCGCGGGTGTAGTCTTTCCTCTCCCGCTCGATCAGTGCGATGCGCAGGAAGTACTCGGCATTGCGGGGATCGAGTTCAAGCAGCTCCCGGTACTGGTCGAGCGCTTGTCCGAGCTGCCGGGAACGGTGAAGGTTTTCGGCAAGTCGTTGGCGCGCCTGCAACGTGTTCCCGCCTTGGCCAACGAGCTTCTGGAGCATGGCGGCTGCCTCGCGGAAGCGGCCGATCTGTTCGTACGCGCTGGCCAGCGCATTCAGGTGGCGCCGGTCGGTCGAACCATCCTCGACGATGCTCTCCAGCGCTCCGATGGCAGCCTGGATCTTCCCAGCCTCGAGCAGCAGATAGGCCAGATTCACCTGCGCATCCGCCTGCGAGGGATCCAATTCCAACGCGCGCCGCAGCGCCTGCTCGGCCCGCTGCGGCTGTTCCGCCGACCGGTAGAGCAAACCGAGCACCAAGTGATTCTCGGCGTTGTCGGGCTCCAATTCGGCAACCTTTTGGAACTGCTCAATCGACTTCCGAAGAAGCTCGGTATCGACCGCCTGCCGCTGCTTCGTGGCGTAACTGCGGTATATGCTGCCGAGCTGGCGGAGAACCTGCAAGTTGTCGGGGTCCTGCTCGAGGATCTCTTCCGCGAGGGCCACGGCCTTCGGTAGCCTGTTCGCACCGGCGTAGAGGTTAATCAACTCGGTCTGGATCACGAGCGAACCGGGGTCGCGTTCCAGGGCGGCGGTGTATTCGTCGACTGCGCGATCGACATATTCCTGCCTCATGAACTGCTGTGCAAACTGGTGGTACAGGTGTCCGAGCGCAAAGTGGTAGTAGGCCTCGCCACGGTTCTCGGACTCCGCCGCATCCTCGGCGGCGCAGAGCATAGGCGCCAAGAGAAGGGTCAGGAACAGGAAATAGGCCGCGCTTCTGCGGGGGCCTCGGTTGGTTAGCCCAGGCACACCCGCCGGAAGGGCCAAGGGATCAACAGGCATGCCGTGCATCTTAGTATACCCGCTTGCCTTTGTTCTCCGGACTTGGAGTGCTCGTCGACGGTTTCACGGGGCGCGCGTCTTCCAACGACGGTGGATCCAAAGCCACTGGTCAGCGTGCGCCCGGACGCGCTCCTCGATCGCTCTTTGGAATCGCCTAGTGTTTTCGACGATATCAAGTTGCGGGTTCTCCGAGCGGACGACCTCGAGCGCAGGGCCGTACTCCACGATATGCCGCTTCTCGGCGGCGTTCCACCAAGCTACGGCAGGGAGGACAGCGGCTCCGCTACGCATCGCCAGCTGCGCGAAACCTTTATGGGTCGACGCGGTCTGATCAAAAAACTCCACAAACACCGCCTCCTCGGCTACGGCGCTTTGATCGGCCAGAATGCCAACCGTGCCGTTCTCCTGGAGTGCGCGCAGCACCTCGCGCGCGGCGTTGTGCTTTGAGATCACACGGTTCCCATGGGCTGAGCGCAGGCGTTCGATCAGTCGGTCGACGCGCCGGTTCTCAATGGGCCTCACCATCACGTGCAGCGGTCCGACGGCAGCTCCGTGCGCCAGGGCGCCCAGTTCCCAGTTCCCCAGGTGGGCCGTGAGCAGCATCACCCCGCGCCCCGCTGCTTCGGCGCTGTGGAAGTGCTCCAGTCCCACGAAGCGGACGTGCGTGCGCAACTCGCGCTCTCCCCAGCCTGGGACCTTCGCGAGCGCCAGCACCACGCGACCCAAGTTGCGGTACACCCCGTGACGCACCTGACGTCTCTCGTCAGCGCTCAGTGCGGGGAGCGCTCGTCGGAGATTGGTTTCGGCGACCGTGCGCCATTTGGAAACGAGCGAGCCGCAGGCAAGTCCGATGATTTCGGCGAGTCGACGCGCCAGGGGGAAGGGAAGGAGGCGGAGCAGGGTCAACAGGGCTCGTACGGCAAGGTATTCCAGCCATTCGGTCGCCGCGGCCCGAAGACCGCCGCTCGGCAGTATCGTGTCAGGCATGGCGCGGCCGACTACGTCTTTCCCACCGTCGGAAACCCCGCAGCCAGTTTCTCCAGCCGGCCGATCGAATCCACGAAGCCCTACGACGCCAGCATTTGGAATGAACGCGGCTGATACAGCCACTCGACGATGTTGCCTTCATGCGGCTGCAGCCAATCCAGCTTGGTAGTCGGGATCGGGCCGAGGTTGAGGCGATCGATCGCCTGGCACGACACGAGTCGAGCGCGCAACCAAGGGTCCTCGGTGATTCCCGTGCACACCAGCGTAGGACCGATCCGGCTCAGCACTTCTTCTTGCGGGCACTCGACTACGCTGACGAAGGGGAACATGAACTCCTTGCTGGCCAGAGGATGCTCGGGAGACTCGCAATACACGATGGTGGGCAGCAGGTAGGAACAGTGATCCCGGCTGACGGCGCGCTCAGCCGATCGCATTCCGGCGGTCACGTCTGTGGCGCCGCCCTGCGCCAGATCCGCGTCGATGGACGCAGATATCGCTTCCGCCACTCCCGGGACCGTGAATGCTGCCAGAGAGGCATCCGGGTCGCGGGGATCGCGGGGACGCACGTCGGCCAGGCGCTCCGCCAAGGCACCCGCGACCGCCCGCCCGTTTCGCGACACCCAGATGGAGGACGCGTTGATGCAGCTGCGCCCGCTGTTGAGGAAAACACTCGTCTCCATGATGTCGAGATACTCACGCCAATCATCCACGACATCGTCCCCCAGGACGATCTTGCTGTAGCCTGGCCCATGCGCTTGCACTGCGGGATTGCCGGAATACTGGTCGATGGTCGCTTGACCGCCAAACACGAGCGACCGGCCGCAGCGCTGAACAATCGCCTGACCGACATCGTGGCTGCCGTGGTAGACGGCGACCGCTTCCGGGGGAATGCCTGCCTCGATCATCGCGACAGCCATGCGATACGGGGTCCACGGCTCCTGAGACCCAGGTTTCAGGCACAGGCCCACCTGCAGAGGGATGGTGGGAATCCAGAGCGTATGCACCCCGGGGGAGTTACTGGGCAGCACCGCGCCAACCACATCCGTCTGCGCCTGATAGCTCAGCATGCGTCCAGCCCGGTCGAGGCCGAATCCCCGCATTAGGATGCCCAAGTCCAGACCGCGTGTTAGCGAATCCAGAATGCGATCCATTTCGCGGCAAACGAAGGCCAGCTTTTCCATATTGGCGCGGCACATGGTTTCGGGAAGGCCCGTGGTCGACGACTGCTGATGGACAAACTCCTCGGGCGTCTGGCTGCTGCCGCCTAGGGGCAATTCGGCATCCATAAAGAGATCGCCGGCGTGCTTGATACTCTCGACGAGTCGCTCGGGAGCTTCCGAACGCAGAGCAGCCTGCGCTCGCGGAGCGTGCTTCAAGTCGTGTCGAACCATGGCCGAGAGCACTTGGCTAACGCGCGCGACCGGCTCCCCGGTGTCGAAATGCGCCACTTCCAGAAAGTCCAGGCTTTCGTATGGCGATCCCCAGCGCAGCGCGGGCAAGTGAATCATGGCCCTAGTCTAGCCGCATCCCTGGCCCCTACGACTCAGCAATTCTCAAGATCCGAGATATAGGTGGGCTGTTGGCATCTCGCCGGGCGTTCGGGGGCGTCGCAGAGAGATTGCGAGAGCGCCAGCGGGGCATCGGCGGTAGCAAGTGGCGCATCCGGGAGCGGCTCCGAGCGCCTCTCCAGCCGTTCCGAGGCCCACGCGGCAGAGCCCTGCTGCGGGCTCCCCGACGGGCCCGGTGCTCGCCGCTGGCTGGGGCAGCAATCTCATGAGGGTGCGGGCGAGGGGCCGGCCCGCGACTCGCCTGCGCCCAGCATCGTGGTGCGCAAGCTCGTCCAGTGCGGGAACCAGAACCGCTTCGTCAAGGAGCGCAGGTCCTCGAAGCAGGTGCGACGCGGGCCGGCCTCGTCGCGGCATTGCCGCCACAAGCCCCGCAGGCAGTCCAGCAGCGTGTGCAGTGCGCAGGCAAAGAGGTTCAGCGTGGCGAGCAGATTGGCCAAGCCGTGGCGGCCGTGCCCGAAGTTCCGCTTGCTGTTGTAGCCATGGCGCGCCAGACAATTGAACCCCTCGTTCTCGACCTTCCAGCGCGCTCTGCCGAGCCGTGCAATTGCCGCCACGTTCTCGGCGGTGACCTCCAGGCTGGTGCAGAAGGTGTTGGAGTAGGTGCGCTCGCCGTGGCGCTGGATCTGGAACTCGATCCAGGTCCCGAGCACCGCATCGTCGCTGTCGCGGACCGGCAGGCCGTGCACCCAGCGATAGCGGTGCTGCTCGACCTGGCGTTTGTGGTTGCGGGTGCGGATCCAGCCGCTGGAGTGGGTGAAGTCGTCGTGGATCAGTTCGTATCAGCGCTTGTGCGAGCTGGGCTTGCAGATGAAGAGGAAGTCGGCTTCGAGGTGGCGGACGAGTTGGCAGAGGGGCTGGCAGCAGTACAGGTCGTCGCCGAGGAAAACGGGCCGGAAGGGGCGCAGTTCGTCGCTGTGGGCGGGCAACCAGCGCTTGGCGGCGTTGCGTTCGCAGTCCTGCTTGCGCTCTGCGTCGCTGCGGTCGTCGTGGGGGTTGTGCTGGGGCTGGACGCAGTGGGGCAGCAGGGGCAGGGCGCGGTTGTGGCCGTCGGCGACGACGGTCGCGGCGAGCATGCTGTGGAAGGACTGCTCGGTTTTGTGTGGGCCGACATGGCGGGTCGAACACTGGTCGCAGTGGATGGCATTCGAACACTGCAATGGAATGCCGTCAAGAGCGATGGCCACGCGCCCGTCGAGGCGCAGGAAGGGATCCAGGGCAGCGTGGTCGTGGGCGGTTTGCAGGCAGGCGGCAAACAGGGGGGCGAAGTGGTCGGGGTCGTGGTCATCCAGGAGGTTTCGGATGTGGTTGTCACAGGGAATTTTCCCGACACCGAACAGGGATTGGCAATGGGAGCGAGCGTCCTTTTTCTGCATACGGCGCTGGAAGTCGAGGAAAGAGGGAGACTGGAGGAAGAAGGTGGCGAGAGCACAGGAGGCAGCGTCGGCGAGGCTGTAGCGCTGGTTGGCGCCGGTCCGGGGAGCAGGCAAGGCGGAGGCGATCTGGCGGAATCTGTCGAGGAGAGACTCAAGGACGGGAACGGAGGCCACACTTTATGTTTGAAAGCGGTGTCCGAAAAGTCAAGTCCCCAGAAATTGGTCCCTCATTCCCGGCTCTGCTGTGGCAAAAACCCCCAAAAGGGCTGAATTTAGAATCGCTGCCTACGACTCGTGTCAGCGGCCGGCGCTTTGTGCTAGTCGACCGGATGCTGGTGGGCGGTAGAACCCGCCAGTGGACGCACCATGCGGAAGATGCGTTCGAATCTTGCTGCGGGTCCGGCGATTCAATAGACGACGGCTCTACGCTGAGCAGATTCGGGACTCGATCCGGGCCCTCTTTGGCGACTTAGACCTCTCTCGGAGAGGGCGGCATCCGTTAGCGCGCCGGCGGAGCGACTTCTATCGCCAGTACGAGCCGTTCTAGCGAGTCTCCCCGACGAACTGGCGCTCTGTGTACGCTATGCAGCCAAGCACTCGGAAGCATCCGAGCCTGTATCCTTTCGATTGGCCGGACGGAGAACGCCCGCTGAGTGAGTGCCAGTCGACGACCACTCCGCTTCAGGCCTCATGTTTCATGAGTTCAGCGTTCATGTACGAGTAGGCTCCAGCGATAGCGGAGCGCTGGAGCGCCGATGTCGGCCAACTGGCTGGCTTTCTGGAATCGACCGCACTGACAGTCTTCGATTGGCCGCTCATGCCGGGAAGGGGCAACCAGGCGGCCTCGCACTTTACCTGGACTTGGGCGGCGGAGAGCAGAAGCGGCCGGGTTCCAGGACGCGATGCTGGCGAGCAACGAGCCCTTTCGCGGACTGATAGCCGACGTTCGGAAAGCTCCCGCTCCACCGTCACGCCACAAATTCCAATCACAAGTGCGACGTATTTCCGTCTTACCACGGACCGTCCACGGTAACTCTTGCGCATTGGATTTGATGTCGAAAGGCATGTGTCTCATAGCAATCCGGGTACTCCGGTATCGTTGGCGCCCGGTGGCTTCGGTGGGACCTCGGCGCCGTTCGGAAGCCCACGAGCCGGTTGGACCCCAGTGACGATGTGGCGGAGATGCTCGAAACGATGGTCCCATCGCGCTCGGAGTCGGCGACGCGTGTCGGACGCGCGAGGATGATTCCGCTGTACGCCACAGGCCAGACCGCGTCCGCGATCGCTCGCGGGTTCGACACGAACCGGCCCAACGCGGAGCTGCGAATCGACAACGTCCTACCGTTCGGCGCACTGGCTTGGCGAAGCTTCCCCATGCACGCCGCGGAGTGAACTCAGGTTCGAGTTCAGCTGGGAGACACAGGCCGTACCCACTTTCTGCGCGAAAGGAGTTCTACCCAAAGTGGTACGTGCCCTCGGCCTGATTCCAGTAAACCTTCTTATTCGAACGCAGCGAGAGGGTGGCCAAGTGTCCGGTGACGGCCGCTTCGTGGCCCAGTTGCACGGGACAATTCAACTTCGCACCGTGGGCGATGGCGTCGATGAAGTTTTTCAGGTGGTCGTTCGTCGCGTTGCTTTCGTTGAAGTCCTTGCGGGCATCGAAGTGCATCTCCGGCCGGGACGTCACCGTCTCTGGCATGCCGCGGGCCTTTTCGGGATACACGTTGAGGTAGCGGAGGTTCATGATCTCCATCGTGCCTTCGCTGCCGCACAACTGCTCTCCGAAGCCGTAGTGGGAATTGCTGAACGCGGCGCTGTAGTTGATGTGGAAGTGGTCGTCGTACTCGAATCCGGCGGTCACTGTGTCGGGCACTTCCCGGTCGTCCTGCGTCCAGTAGTGGATACCTCCATTGCACATGACCGAGTCGCAATAGTGGCGCCCCGTGATCATGTGAAGCGCATCGGTCTGGTGCACCAGAAGGTCGGTCGAGATGCCGCCGGAATAGTCCCAGTACAGCCGCCACTGGAAATAGCGTTGCTTGTTGAACGAAGTGGCCCGCGCAGATCCCAGGAAGCGTTGGTAGTCGGTGTTTTCCGGCGACGCCTCGTCGGGGATTCGATAGCGCCAAGCCGGCGACGTCAGGGGGCTGTTGCGATACCAGAAGGCGCGTACATAGACCACCTTGCCGAGCGCACCGGACTCGTAGATCTCACGGGCCTTGGCATACAGCCTGGAGCTCCGTCGCTGTGTTCCCACCTGGAACAACTTCCCGCTCTTCTCTACTGCCTCGAGGATCTCGAAGCCCTCCTCGATCGTATGCGACAGCGGCTTCTCGCAGTAGACGTGCTTGTCGGCCGCCAGAGCCGCCAGAGCCATGTCCCGGTGCAGGTGCTCCGGAGTCATGATCACGATCGCATCGATCTCCGGATCCGCGAGCATCTTCTCGTAGTCGTTGTACGTGTTCGGCGCGGTTCCCTGGTCGCTGATGACGTCATCCTTGGTCTTGGCTAGGCGCGGAGAGAAGGTATCGCAGATCGCCTTGATCGAGGCATCTTCCTTGGCCACCTTCATCATGGTGCGGATATGCTTGCCGCCACGGTTTCCGAGACCCACCCAGCCGAGTTGGACCTTACTACCTGTAGACTGGGCAGTCAGCAGCGCGGGCGCTACGGCCGCCGAGGACAGGAAGAGACGTCTTGACAGATCGGGGTTCATGGCTTCCTCCAGTCTATGCGATGGGAGTCGTCCGGTTCGCGCGGTTGGGTGGAGCTGTTGCACCGCCTGACCCAAGGGGATGTTCGGCTCGCGGCCGCGGTCCCGGTGACGGTTACCACTCGATGAGCGGCTTGATCACTCCGTCTCGGTAGGCAGCCATCATTTCGAATGCTTCCTGCCCCCGCTCGATCGGGAAGCGGTGGCTGATAATGGCATCCGAACGGATCAACCCCCGCTCGAGCATGGCCAGGGCATCGTGGTCGTTGCCGTTCGAGCGCTTTTGCACGTGGATGCGCGCCTCGCGGTCCAATGCGGGCCAGAAGTTCACGGGCACCTGTGAGTCGGCCGGGATCCCCACCAACACCATGCGACCCCCGGGGCGTAGGCATGCGAGGGACTCATTGATCGACTCGGCATTTCCGGCAGCGTCGATGACAACGTGCGCACCGTGACCCGTCAGGTCCATCACGGCATCACTTGGTGAGTTCCGCCGGACATCCACCACGGCGCTGGCCCCCAATTTGGTGGCGCGCCGCAGCCGGTGATCGATCTTGTCGGCGGCAACGATCGTGGACGCGCCGGCTAGCCGGGCTACGGCCACCGCGATCAGGCCAATTGGACCGGATCCGATCACCGCGACGGACTCGCCAATTCTCAACTCGGCCAATTCGAGCGTATGCAGCACGACCGCCAGCGGCTCGACGAAGGCGGCGTCCGCCAGCGTCATCGCTGGCGGCATTGCGAGCAAGTTCCGCCGGGGAAGGACCGCGTATTCGCGCAACGCTCCCGGAATGTCTCGGCTCATGAACTGATGCGCCAGAGCCAGGTTTAGACGGCCCGTGCGAGTGAACTCACACTCCGAGCGAACGATGAACGGCTCGACTGCAACGTTGGCGCCCGGAGTCAGATCGGTGACCCCCGGCCCCGTTTCCAGCACCTCGCCGGCAGGCTCGTGACCGAGGACACAGGGGTAGCACGCGTCCGACCCAGCAATGCCACCTTCGCTAAACATGTGCATGTCGCTCCCGCACACTCCCGTGGAGCGGAGCCGCACCAGGACCTCACCCGGCCCCGGATCCGGGGGGTCCGGAAGGATCCCCATCTCGAGTCTCTGGGGTGCGAGGAGTTGCAGGGCTTTCATCGATGCGAGCGCTCGCCGCCCTCGAATCGGGCTACGAATTGCCTTGAAACCATCATAGTCAAGGCGTCAGGCGCTGTTTCGACTATTGCCGATGCGCGCGATCGCACAAGTCACGAGGAAACCACACACAACCAAGCTAAGCGAAGCGATCGCCTGGGGCGCGTCCGGGAGGGCCATCCTGGCTGGTATCGTGGCGGTGCGGAATGGCCAGAGCCCGACGACGGCTCCCAGCAGCAAGCCCAGGAGCAAGCCCAGAGTTAACGAGCGTTGTCGTCGCAGGAGGTACTGGATCAAGCGGCTGACGACAACTACGGCGAGAACCGCACCTAGCGCGACAGGCAAGAGAATCCCGCAGGAAGCCGCCATCTCCAGCCACTGCGGACCGGCCCCATGGACGAGGCCCTGCTTGATGCCGTCGACGGCCCCTAGGATCGCGAGGTATTGGCCGCTCAAGACGAGCAGGTACCCCCCCGAAAGCCCGGGCAGCAACATGGCCGCGGCGGCGCCGAGCCCCGCCAGGAACAGGGCCGTCGTCGAAGCGCCTGACGTCGTAGCGGGTGCAGCGGGCAGCGCAGCCGTCACCAGCATCCCGGCCAAGCCTGTTGCGGCGCCAACGAGAGATTTCGCATCCGGCCTGCCGAGCAAGTTCCGAAGTACCGGGACACCGCCGAGAGTCGATCCGAGAAACAGGCTGAACATGACCCAGCGGTATTCCACGACGAGGCCCTTGACGACTCCCGCGAAAAGCAGGGCGATCAAACCGGCGGATCCCGCAATCGAAATCAGCAGCGCCAAGCCGCTGCGCTCCAGCCGTAGTTTCGACACCTGAGCGAGCGCTGCAATGCACTGCGGATATACTCCGGCAGCTAACAGCATCGTGCCTCCGGAGATCCCGGGCACCAAGTTGGCGAGCCCCATCAGCGCACCGCCGCCGAGGCCGCGGGACATCTCTATCAGGAATCGTCGTGCGCTCGAACTGGACATTTCTGGAGGAGCAAGGAGTCGCCGTTCAAGGAGTCATGCCGTCGTCGGGACCGGCTGACGGCGTTGGGACGGATCTGGCTTCCTCGGGCAATCCTTTGTGCTACCAGCGACTATCGGCCGGATCTGCCCGGATCGACATCCACTTGACCGGAAGGGGATGCCGGTTGCACCATGGCGGCTTTCGGTGGGGCGGGATTCGGCTTGTAAAGCGTCACGAGGCCGCCCCCCAAGGCCGCCAGCGCGATGCCCGCAAAGAACTGCCAACGCACGTTGCCGATCCCTCCCGCCGGGGGATGCAGCGACATCGAGACGATCGCATTGACCAGCGGCGCCCCCGCGAAGATGATCGACATCACTGCGGCAGGAGACCCCTTCGCGCCGAATGCGAGAAGAACGCAGAACGCTCCGGCTGCACCCGCGGTCCCGGCAATCAGCGACAGGACCATTCCCCGCGCTGGGAAGTTCCAGTCGGCTCCGGAAGCGACGAGGATGGCGAGGGGGGCCAGCACAGCCGTCAGGAAGTACGCGATTCCCACGAACAGGAATGCCTTGTAGCGGCCGTTGACGGGGTCGGCCATCCCGAGCTGACCTCCGTGCAGGAAAACGCCGTAAACGCCCCAACAGACCACGGTCATCAGCGCGAAGAAGAGCCAACCTAGAGTCGCCTGATTCATACTCCTATCCTTGTGAACTAGTAAGTTCGGTTTGATCCTCCGCAACCGTGGCGAATCCGCCGCCGCGGCACCATGCGCCTACGCTTGCCTGTGCTTGTCGAAATCCCAGCGCATTGTCGAACCGCTGTCGACGGAGGCATTGATCAGGTGGGCGCACGAAGCCGCATGGTGGCCAGCCCAGGCATCCTCGATCGGCGCCTTGCGGTCGCGGACCGAAGAAACGAAATCCTCGAAGTGGGCGACGGTCGGAGACCGCCCATTGCTGCGGTGCACCTCCTCTTGCGGCGTCGGAGGACGTCGGCGTTCGGCCTTGCCGGCAGGTGAAAGATAATACTCCTCCCGTAGCTTCGAAGGCCAGGCATCGACGATCCAGGCGTTGTTGTCGTAGCCTGTTTCGGGATACAAGATGAGCTCCCGCCGCTCCATCTGGACGGCGCCATCGGTGCCGAGGACTTGAAACATGTACCCGCCATCCGCGCGACTGTTGAAAGTGGAACTGAGATTAACAGTGAAGCCTTCGCGATAGCGCAAGAGCGCATTCAATGTGTCCGGAACCTCCCGGCTCTCGTTCCAGCGATAGAGATCGCCCATGGCAAGTACCTCGGCGGGCATTCTGACCCCCATGACGAAATGGATGGTCGTGCACAAGTGCACAAAAAGGTCCGTGGCGATTCCGCCCGAGTAGTCGCGATAACAACGCCAGCGAAAGAAACGCTCCAGGTCGAACTCATGCTTGGGCGCCGGCCCAAGAAACGCTTCCCAATTGACCGTCTGCGGTGACGCGTCGCTCGGGATGGGATAGATCCAGGATCCGCCGGGGCTGTTGCGGTTGTACGCGGCTCGGATCATCGTAACTTGGCCGAGCTTGCCGGACTGCACCCATTTGCGGAGCTTCTGCGTGTTGTCGCCGCTGATGCCTTGGCTGCCTACCTGAAGAATCTTGCCGGTCTTTTCGGCTACATGTGCGATTTCCAAGCCTTCGTCCACCGCAAAGGTCAGCGGCTTCTCGCAGTACACGTCCTTGCCCGCTCGCAGCGCCTCCACCACCATCTGCCTGTGCCAGTGGTCTGGCGTCCCGATGGTCACGGCGTCGATCGACGGATCGGCCAGGATGTGCTCGTAGCTCGCATACGTTTTGGCGCGCCCGCCGGTGCGCTCGACAGCCCTTTCGACACGTCCCGCATAGGCGTCGCACACGCCAACGATCTCCGTGCCCTCGACTTTCTTGATCGCTTCCAACAGCTCGTGCGATCTCGACCCGACAGCGATCATCCCGACGGTGATCCGGTCACTCGGCGCGGCGTTCTGCGCTTGCGCCAGCACGCCCGCTCCGGCGCCCAGGAAGATTCTCCGCGTCATCGGCATGCCGGTCCTCCAGGTTGCGGCGCTCCGAGGCGAGCGGCCAGGCCGTGGGTCCTCATGGATTTTGGCTGCGCCCCAGCTCGCGATCGATGGCGAGGCGGAACGAGTCGGCCGACCGCGCGCCCGTAAGCAGGATGCCGTTGATCAGGAAGGCGGGCGTCCCGTCTATGCCAAGGTTTCGGGCTTCTCGCGCATCCTTCGCCACGGGCTCGGCGTACTCCCCGGATTCCATACACGCGAGAAGCTTTTTCGCATTGAGCTTTAGTTCCTCCGCGACGCTGGTGTACATGGAATCGGTGAAGAGCTCTTGTTCAAAGAGCTTTGCCCGGAACGGCCAGAATTTGCCCTGCTCCCCTGCGCAGCGGGCAGCTTGCGCCGCCCGAGCCGCTTCCGGGTGGATATCGTTCAAGGGAAGATCCTTGAATCCCCAGCGCAACTGGTCCTTGTATTCCTCCTGCAGTTCGACGAGCACCGGCTGCACCCGACGGCAAAAGGGGCATTGGAAATCGGAGAACTCCACGATCGTCACCGGAGCCGTGTCGGGCCCGCGCAGGCGCGCGTCCGTCAAATCGACCGGCAAACGGGGCGGGTCCAGATGAACGACGAGGTCCACTTCGGACTGCAGAGATTCGATGAAGTCGCTGAGGTGCCGACGGTACTTCGCTTGGCGAAGGGCCCGCACGAGCTGCTCGCGAACCTCCTTGAGAGGCTTGTTGATCCTGACCTTCTGCGTGTCGTAGAGGTCCGTGACCTCCTTGTTGGTCGGTTCGCCGACCTTGGGTACGATCTCTGTCCTAAGCAGTTGGCTGACGGACAGCTCGCGCCGATTGGCTTCGGCCTCAAGCAGCCGCACTCCGATCGCCGTATCGAGCGCTTGCGTAAGAGAAGAGTACAGCTGTTGTTCCAGTTTCCGGTGTTCGGCGTCGAACGTCAGGTCGTCCTGATAGATCGGGACGCCGTTCAGCGTCGCCAGCGGGTCTTCGGCCGCGACGCAGAGTGGGCTGACCGCGAACAACAGTAGGGCGTGGAAGTGCATCCGAATCATCGCGTTCATTGTAACGCTGCCAACTGCTCCGGGGGCGAATCTGGCCGTGCTGAGACTCGCACAGCCGTCCGTTTGATACGGGGAGGCGTCCTGGGATCGTTCGGACTTCCAATGAAGAGCGATTGGCCCTAACACTCGCCGGCTGCGGGTATCGGCAGCCTCCGTCGGATCTTACGGGCCCAGCGTGTTGGGAATCTCCGGGTGATAGACTCCTGCTTCGACGACCCCGCCTTCGGCTTCTTCCAACGGCTGGAACCATACGCTGTGCCCGGGCTAGAATCCGCCGCCTCGCAGACTGCTGTTGAGCCGGACGAACACCATGATGACCGCGCGGACTGGGGGATTCCACACGCCGATCATTCGATGAACGCAATGTGAGAGGTGGCAGCGGCTTGAGCGGGTCGCTCCCTATCGCGTCGCTCGACAAGCGGCTCCATCTGTTCGGCGAGGCACAGGTGGCGCCGGCCCGTAATCCTTCTAATCCGTTAGGCCGCTAGAATCAACCGAGAGCCTGAAAACAAACGCCTTAAGCCTGTAATCAACACCATTGGCGCATATGTTGTTTTTTCAATCGACGGGTAATTTCCCAAGCTGGACGTCGCGGGTTCGAGTCCCGTCTCCCGCTCCAATCCTTTCAATAACTTAGAAGCTTTCCAGAACGGCAATTCGCTCCTCTTGTTCCATTCTTGTTCCATTCCTGAATCCCCACCGCTTTCTCAAGAACGTTGACGGCGCGCCGCCGCCGGTCAAGAGAAGATTTGGTGTAGGTGTTCTGATTGGGGATTATAACGAATAGTCACATTTACCCTTGACAGCGCCTGCCGGAATATGTTATCCTATAGTCACATAAGGGAGTTGGCATGGCACGCAAGGCACCGGGCAAGTCTCACCGTAAAGGACTGACACTGCTACAGATAGCGGACATGTTCCGTGAGGAGGATGTAGCGAAAGCATGGCTGGCCGAGCAACGCTGGCCGGATGGACCCAAGTGCCCGCATTGCGGCACGAAGGATGTCCAGTCGAACATCAAGCACAAGACGATGACGCACCGGTGCCGAAGGTGCGAGGGCAAGCCCATGTTCTCGATCAAGACAGGCACGGTCATGGAAGGCTCGAACCTCAAGTACCGTGTGTGGGCGGTTGGCATCTACCTGTTCACGACGAACATCAAAGGAATCTCCAGCATGAAGCTGCACCGTGAGGTAGGGATCAGCCAGAAGGCGGCTTGGTTCATGCTGCATCGTCTCCGCAAGGCGTTCGAGGCGGAAGCTGGACCATTCGCTGGTCCTGTCGAGATTGACGAGACCTACATCGGCGGCAAGCGGAAGAACATGCCGAACCACATCCGTGAGGAACTGACAGGGCGCGGGCCTGTCGGCAAGACCGCCGTTGTGGGCGCGAAGGATCGAGATACGAATCAAGTGGCTGCCAAGGTTGTCACGTCCACCGACAAGGAAACGCTCCAAGGTTTCGTGAAGGACTACGCGGATCTTCAAGCGACCGTCTACACGGACGACGCGGCTGCCTATGAGGGCGTGGATCGAGAGCACGAGACGGTCAAGCACTCTGTCAGCGAGTACGTTCGCGGACAGGCGCACACCAACGGGGTCGAGTCGTTCTGGTCCATGCTCAAGCGCGGCTACTACGGGACCTATCACAAGATGTCTCCGAAGCACCTGAATCGCTACGTCAAGGAGTTCTCAGGACGACACAACATGCGCGAGAGCGATACCGGTGACCAGATGGCAGGCGTGGTTGCAGGCATGGACGGCAAGCGGCTCAAGTACAAGACGCTGATCAAGGACACCGGCTTCAAGTCCGGTGCAAGGGCGGTGGCGTAATGGCGCTGAACGTCAAGAACCGCACGCTGTTTACCGGGGACAACCTAGACATGCTGCGTGGTATCAACTCGGATTCGGTAGACCTGATCTATCTGGACCCGCCGTTCAACTCGAACCGTGACTACGCAGCGCCGGTGGGGAGCGAGGCTGCTGGTGCGGCATTCAAGGATACTTGGACGCTCAGCGACGTTGACCTTGCGTGGATAGGCATCATTGCTGAAAAGGAACCGGCGCTCGCCACCATCATTGAAGCCGCTGGCTTGGCTCACAGCAAGGGAATGCAGTCCTACCTCACGATGATGGCCGTGCGGCTGCTGGAAATGCGGAGAGTCCTGAAACCGACCGGCAGTATTTACCTGCATTGCGATCCAACGGCCAGCCACTACCTCAAGGAACTCATGGATGCGGTGTTCGGGCCAGACAACTTCCGCAGCGAGATTATATGGCGCAGGAGTAGCGCCCACAACAAGCTAACCAAGCAATATGGACCGATCCACGATAGCTTGCTGTTCTATTCGAAAGGCAAGAGGTTCACGTTCCATCCGGGTCGCACTCCATACATGTCTACCTATGTCAAGAAGAACTTCCCTTACTCCGACAGTCACGGCAAGTACCAGTCAAACGTCTTGACCGGATCAGGAACAAGGGACGGGGAAAGCGGGGAGCAGTGGCGGGGATACGACCCAACACCGCATGGCCGTCATTGGGCAATACCATCCTCGATCCGTTCCCTGATTAAGCCCGACACAGCTAATGACTCAGTGCAGCAGATACTCGACAATCTGGATGATCTCTCGTTGATCATCCACCCAAGGACGGCGGGTAAGATGCCTCGGTACAAGCAGTACCTTTTATGGTGGAGAGGTGCCGGAGAGAAAGGGATGGTCGCCACTACCCCGGACCCTCTCTCCCCAGTGCCGCAGGTGGCGTAAGCCACCGCTGCGGCAGGTAGCAGATCCCTCCCCGCCTCAGAGCGGGGAGGCCCCCGGTGGGGCCTGGCCAGGCCCCACCGGGGGCGACGGGCCGGACCGTTTGTACCTCGGGCTCACAGCCCCGTTGCTCAGCTTGGTCGGCCCGTCGCAGCAATTCCTGCGCACCCTGAACGGAAGCGTGGGTGAAGCCCCGCATCGCAAAAGGATAGGAACGCAGGAATGACCCAACTCCACTCCAGTGTCGTTGCCGGCATCGACGTCGGCAAGTCCAAGCTCGACGCCCACATCCTCGAGGGCAGCCTCGAGCGCCCGTTCAACAACGACCAGTGCGGCCGCCGCGCCCTGCGCAACTGGCTGCTCAAGCACGGCGTCACGCGCGCCGTTCTCGAGCCCACAGGGCGCTACCACCGCAACCTCCACCAAGGCCTCTTCGACGCTGGCATCGAAACCGTCCTGGTCAACCCCCTGCGCTCCCGCCGCTTCGCCGAAGCCATCGGAAAGCTCGCCAAGAACGACCGCGTCGATGCCGCCATGCTCGCCCGCTTCGGCCTCCTCGACGGCCTCGAAGCCACCCCGCCCCAGCCGCACAACCTCCAGCTCCTCAGCGACGTGCTCGCCCTCCGCCGCAAGCTCCTCAAGCAGCTCGGCGCCCTCCGCAAGCTCTGCGCCGAACTCGACCCCGAGGTCGCCGGCTGCCCCGGCGCCACGCTCGAGGCCTTCCAGGCCGCCAGCGCCGACTGCGACCGCCGCATGCGCCAATGCATCGCTGCCGACACCGCGCTCTCCCGCCGCGACGCCAGCATCCAGTCGATCCCCGGTTGCGGTCCCGTCAACGCCGCCTGCCTCTGCGCTGACATGCCCGAACTCGGTACCCTCGGCCGCCGCAAGGCCGCCGCCCTCTTCGGTCTCGCCCCCTTCGACCGCGACTCCGGACAGCACCGCGGCGGCCGCTCCATCCGCGGCGGCCGCGCCCAGCCTCGCCATCTGCTCTACATGGCAGCCCTGACCGCGATCCGCTGGGAACCGGCCTCCAAGGCCTGCTACGAGCGCCTCGCCGCCGCCGGCAAGCCGCACAAGGTCGCCCTCCTCGCCGTCATGCGCAGGCTCGTCGGCGTGCTCGACACCCTCCTGCGCGAGAACCGCCTCTGGCAGCCCGAGCCGCCCGCCCGCGCACTGGAGGCCGCCGCGTGAAACCGCTGCCGACCAGCCCCAGACCAACAGCCGGCTCTGTGGAAAAAACGCGCCTCCATCGCCCCTCGTCACCACTTTTCCCCGAAAATCCGCTTGACAAGAAACACGGAAGCTGAGCAGTTCGCATGGGGTCCTCTATCAGGATCTATGGGCATTCCAGCCGGGAACGCAAGGCGTTCTGTGGAATTCCACTGAGGGCGTTGATGAGGATGTCAAGTGGCTTGACAATGAATCCGAGCGCGTAGGCTATCCAACCCAAAAGCCGCTTGGATTGCTGTCGAGAATCATTGAATCCTCATCCAACGAGGGTGATATCGTGCTGGACCCATTCTGTGGGTGTGCCACGGCACCTGTGGCAGCCGAACGACTGAACCGCCAGTGGGTGGGAATTGACCTGTCCACTAAGGCGATAGATCTGGTCAAGCTGAGACTGGACGGACTCCTTGGGACGCTCTACCGCCCCGACATGGTGACCGCCAGAACCGATATCCCGCAACGGACGGACGTTGGCAAGCTGCCTCCGTACAAGACGCACCGGCACACTCTCTACGGCAAGCAGGAGGGACTGTGCGCCGGATGCTTGCACCATTTCCCGTTTCGCAATCTCACGGTGGACCACATCGTTCCGAAATCACGCGGCGGCACTGACCACCTAGACAACCTCCAATTGCTCTGCGGGGCCTGCAACTCAACCAAGGGGACGATTGATCAAGCGGCTTTCGTTGCCAAGTTGAAGGCTCAGGGCATCCGAGACTGAAAGGGAGCAAGGAACGATGCCGAAGGATCCCAAGCGACCCAAGCCTATCGAGATCGAGTTGCCACACCACGCCTACCAGCCGAGCAGGGCTGAGCTACGCGAGGAGTTCAACATGCCTGCCGCCAGTCTCCAGACAGTCCGCAAGGCGTTCTTTCGTCCAGTCACTGTTCAGAGAAAGTGAGCAGGACGGCAGGCGCTGTCAAGGGTAAATGTGACTATTCGTTATAATCCCCTTCTGATTCACGTCTACCGTGTGGCCCATTTGATCGGCCTGAACTTGGGGATCAACTTCCAGCTCGGCGGCGAGAGACGCATGCGTCCGCCGCATCACTTGGAAGTTCACCCAGCCCAACCCAACTGGCTTGAGCCGCGGAAGGAAGCTTCGCCGCCAGCAGTTGTCTTTGGTCAGCGATGTGACAATTCGCTACGAGGGAAACAGTCAGCCTTCCGGCCGCGTCTCCGGGAGCAGTTCCAGCCATTGAGCGATCCATGCCGTGAGGCCAACTCCAATAGCTGCCCACCGACGGGACTTCGGTGATTTCGGCGTGCCGATGGGGCCGCGGTGAATCCGCTGGTCGATGTCTGCATAGTCGCGCTCTACCCGTGAGCGGGTCAACGCGAAGATCTCGCCCGACCGCATCCCGACAAGGATGGCCTGGCCGCCGATGACTTTCTCCCGGAGCTCCAGGACCGAGAAGAACAACCGGACCTCATCGAAGTTCGAGCTGGTGTGGACCGGCAGAGTTGCATCGGGCGGGATGATGAGCAGCTCGGCGGGGTTCCACCGGGTATGCCCTTCGGTTACGGCCATGCTCGGGGAACCCGCCCCAGGGGGCCCGCCCGAGAGAAGCGGGGGATCGGATTCTGGGCTTTTGGAGGGATGGGTGGCGAGGACATTGAGCCGAGAAGTCATCTCAACACGACAACAAGAGCCCGTCCTTGGGCACCTTGAGGGGTCCAGTCGAGATCGGAGTCTCGTAGCGAGACGGAATCCGAGTGCCGCGGGTAGGCTGAGATCCCCCGCGTGTCGCCTCGTTCGTTAGGCGTCCCGCACTGGCGTTTGTTGCGGGAGAACCAAGAGTCGATCCAGGATTTTGAGCATGGCGTCTCGGCCTCGGAGTTTTCTTGCTTGGCGTCGCAGGCTCCCTGGCGGTGTTCACCGGCGTTTCTGATGCTCTTGCGTCGGGCGGCACGCACTCCGGACAGCACACCCGTCACAGTGGCCGTGACTTGAAGTGACAACGCGAGTCGAGTAAATTAAAAGGTGTCCGGTAGTGGTCAGTAAGATCTGACGCCGCCGGATTCGCCGCTCCGCACCGCCAGGCTCGGGAGGCGCTTCTAGAAATCAGTCAGCGACTTGTTACCACCTATGGAAAGCGCACAGCGAACTCAAGCGATCGAGGCCATTCAGCTCAGCAAGTTCTTCGGCAATTTCGCCGCCATCCGCGATGTCTCCTTCGAGGTGCCGCAAGGACAAGTCGCCGCCTTTCTGGGGCCGAACGGCGCCGGCAAGTCCACCACCCTGAGAATTCTGACGGGGTATTTGCAGGCGACACACGGCACGGCGCGCATCGCGGGACTCGACATTAGCACGCACCGGATCGAGGCAGCCTCCAAGATCGGGTACCTTCCCGAGAACGGCCCCCTCTATCCGCAGATGACGCCCCTCGAATTGCTGCGCTTCTTCGGCGAGGCGCGCGGTCTGGGGGACGGCAGGCTCGGCTCACGCATCGAAGCGGTGGTCGACCAGTGCAACATCGCTTCCGTGCTGGAGAAAGCGATCCATAAGCTGTCCAAGGGCTATCGGCAGCGCGTGGGCATGGCCCAGGTCCTGCTCCATGAACCCGACATCCTGATCATGGACGAGCCGACGGCCGGTCTCGACCCGAACCAGATCCGCGAAGTCCGCGAACTGATCCGGCGGCTCAGCTCGAGCAAGACCGTGCTGATCTCCACCCATATCCTGCAGGAGGTGGGGGCCATCGCCGACCACGTCGTGATTGTGAACGAAGGAAGGATCGTATTCGACGGCACGCCGGCTGCGATGGCGGCTGGAGGTGGGCTTGACGAAGCGTTTCGCCGCTTGACACAGCCCGCTGACCCGAAGCCAGCCGAGCCCGCGCAGCCGCCTCCCGAGGCGTCCGACACATCGGCAGCCCACACCGCGGGGCAGGAGCCAGTTGCGAGCGATCCTGAAGCAGGAGGCCCGGCATGATCCAAGAGTGGCACGTGCCAAGAGCGGTTCTGCGGCGTGAGCTGACTTCGTACTTCAGCAGCCCAACGGGGTACGTATTCATCTCGCTGTTCGTATTCTTGAGCGCCGTGGCCGCCTTCTGGCAGGCAGCCTTCTTCGCCAACAACCTCGCGAACCTCGATCCGCTCAACGCGTACTTCCCGTACCTGCTGATCTTTCTCGTCCCCGCTTTGACAATGACCGCGTGGGCGGAAGAACGGCTGCACGGCACAGACGAGTTGTTGCTAACGCTGCCTGCAACGGACCTCGAGATCGTCGCCGGGAAGTTCGCGGCCTACTTGGCGATCTACTCCGTGGCGCTGCTTTTTTCCCTCAGTCATGTGATCGTGCTCCTGATCTTGGGCAGCCCGGACCTGGGGCTTCTTTTCGCTACCTATGCCGGCTATTGGCTGATGGGGGGCGCCCTGGTCGCACTCGGCATGCTGGCTTCGCAGTTCACAACGAACTTGACCGTCGCCTATATCCTCGGGGCGCTTTTCTGCGCAGCGCCCGTCTTCGTGGAGCACGCAGGCACCATCGTAGCGGGCGGATTGCGGCGCATGTTCGAGAGCCTGTCGTTCGTAGAGCAGTTCCGCGATTTCGCTGATGGCGTAATCCCTGTCTCCGGCGTCGTCTACTTCGCTGCCTTCGCCGCGGCGATGCTGTATTTGAATGTCGCAATGTTGGGTCGGCGGCACTGGGCGACAGGACAGGATGCGCCCCGCCTTGGCCGGCACTATGCCGTCCGTGGGATCGCGCTGCTGGTCGCCGTGGCGGGTGTGACCGTTTTGGTCGCACGCCTCGGCGGGCGAATCGACGCCACGGCGGAGCGCCTGCATTCTCTGTCGCCGGACACTCGCAATCTGATTCGCGGCCTCGACTCCTCGCGCCCGGTCTTCATTCAGGCGTACCTGAGCCCTGACGTTCCGCGACGCTATGTGCAGACACGCAACAACATCGTCTCGATGCTGCGTGAGTTCGACTCCCGTGGAGGCGACCGCATTCACGCCAACATCATCGCCACGGAAAAGTTCACGCCCGAGTCGCGTGAAGCGCGGGATCGCTTCAACATCCGGCCCCAGCGTGTGCCGACTGTGTTCCAGAGTCAAGGTGGTCCCGATGAAATCTTTCTTGGCCTGGTCTTCAGTTCTGGCGCCGAAGAGTTCGTGATCCCATTCTTCGATGTCGGCCTTCCCGTCGAATACGAGATCATGCGCTCCGTGCGTGTGGTCGCGAATGCCGAACGTAAAAAGATCGGCGTGCTGCGCACGGGCGTGAACCTGTTCGGTGGGTTCGACTTCCAGTCACGCCAGCAAGCCCGGTCCTGGTCGATCGTTTCGGAACTCGAGAAGCAGTACGAAGTCGTCCAGGCGCCTGCCGAGTCGGATTACCCGGACGATCTCGACGTTCTGATCGCGGTGCTGCCCAACACGCTCCAGTCGGACACGCTGGAGAGGCTCACGGCCTGGGTCGGGGACGGCAATCCGACTCTCCTGGTCGTCGATCCGCTCCCCGCATTCAACATCGAGTCGTCACCGCAGCAGCTTCCTCCGAGCCCGTTCCAGCAGGGCCGTCCGCAGCGGGTGCCCACCGACACGAAACCGTTAATGGACGCCCTGGGGGTTGGTTGGGCAACCGATCAGATCGCGTGGGACAAGTACAATCCGCACCCTTCTTTCCGCAACCTCCCCGACGAAGTCGTGTTCTTGGGCGCAGGCAGCGGTTACGAAGCGACCTTCAACGAAGATGAGCCCGTCTCGTCGGGCCTGCAGGAGGCCGTCTTCCTCTACGCCGGGGTCCTCAAGCCGGCCGAAGACAGCGAAGCCGGAACGGTGTTCACGCCTTTGCTGCGCACGGGGACCGACTCGGGCACCACACTCTGGTTCCGCCTTGTGCAACAGTCCATCTTTGGCATGCAGTTGGCGACCAATCTGTCCCACGAGCCCGATGCGGAAAGCCACGTGCTCGCGGCTCGTGTCTCCTCAGAGGACGAAGACAAGCCAATCCACGCCATCGTGATCGCCGATGCCGACATGCTAGGCGAGCAGTTTTTCCAACTGCGCCGCCAGGGTGTCGAGGACCTGAACTTTGACAACGTGACCTTTCTGCTCAACGCCGTAGACAGGTTGGCCGGCGATGCTTCGTTCATAGCTCTCCGCAAGCGACGACGCGAGCACCGCACCCTCGAAACCGTCGAGGCGAGGACCCGCCGTTACGAAGAGGACCGTCTCGAGGAAGCCAGGCGCGCGGAAGAAGAAGCAGAAGAGAAACTCAGTGCCGCCCAGGCGCGTTTAGATGCGGCCGTCCAAGCGCTGCAGGATCGAACCGAGCTCGATGCGCAAACCAAGCGCATCATGATTTCAAACCAGGAAGGCATCGAGAATCGCAGGCTGACGGTGGCGCGCAGCAACATCGAAGACGAAAAGGAACGCCTGATCGAAGCGGCGCGGGATGACATGGAGTCGGCCGTGCGCGCCATCCAAAACACGATCAAGGTCTTAGCCGTCGCGCTCTCTCCCGTGCCGGCCTTTTTGCTGTTCCTGTTTGTCTCCGTCAAGCGGCGCCAGCGGGAGCAGATCGGGGTCGCGCGCGAAAGGCTCGTAGGGGTCAGTGCATCATGAACGAGACAACGAAGACCTTGTATTTCGTCCTCGCGGCGGTCGTGCTCGCAGCAGCCGCAGGAGTCGTCGATCCGAGCAGGCTGACGCCCGATGTCTTCGACGACATGGGAGAGCTGTTCTTCACGGACTTTACGGATCCGCAGGCGCCGCGCACGATCGAGGTGATGGACTACGACGAAGCGACCGCCACCGCAACGCCGTTGAAGGTCGAGTTCCGCGATAACAAGTGGGTGATCCCCTCGCATTACGATTACCCGGCCGATGCGGAAGAGAGGCTAGCCAAAACGGCTGCCGCGCTCATCGAGCTTCGCAAAGACCGCGTGGTATCGGATTCGGCGCAGGACCATGCGCAGTATTCCGTGATCGATCCGCTCGACGACGATGCCACCTCCCTGGCGGGTCGCGGCAAGCGGGTCACGCTCCGCGACGGCGACTCCATCGTTCTGGCGGACTTCATCGTGGGCCAGGAGGTGGAGGGCAAACGCAGCTACCGGTATCTGCGTGTTCCCGGCCAGAAGCGCACCTACGAAGTGAAGACCGAGGCGGAGATCTCCGCACTGTTTCAGGACTGGATCGAAACGGACCTGTTGAAGGTCTCTCCCTTTGACCTCCGCCGCATTCAGATCAACCGCTACACCATCAACGAGCGCCTTCGGCGTATCGAGAACCGACAGCAATTGACCTTGACCCAGGCGGATAGCAAGTGGCGTTACGCCGGCCGGGAACCGAATTCCACGACCATGAGCGACCTCACATCCGCACTGGATAACTTGCGGATCGTGGACGTCCAACCGAAGCCGAAGGGCCTGAGCGAAGACTTGAAGGCCCGAGAGGGCATTCAGCCGACGATGGAGAATTTCCGCTCGCTGCAGGGTAAGGGCTTTTTCCCCAATCCGTATACGGGCCAGATTCTTTCGAACGAGGGCGAAATCCTGGTGGAATCCAAGGACGGGCTGCAGTACGTGCTGCGCTTCGGCGAGATTGCGCCGGGCGGCGCGGGACCGCAGAAAGCTGAGAGCGCTGAGAGTAGCAAAGTCGAAGCACGCTACGTCATGGTCAGCGTTGAGTACAGCGAAGCACGAGCGAAGAGGTACGAAGGTGACACGGAAAAGGGCAAGGAGCTCGCTGACGAGCTGCGAGCGCGCTTCGCCGAGTGGTACTACGTGATTTCGGGCGCCGACTTCAGCAAGCTTCGGCCCAGCCGTCGTGACTTGCTGAAGAGCTGAGCGCTGCTTCTTGGCCTCCCACCGCGATCACACCCAATGAAACAGTTCCCCGTCACCATCGAATGACCATACCGGCCCGCGCCGAGCCAGCTCCAACGGCGGCTCATCAGCGCGGTAGACCAAGCGGCTCCCGAACTGCCCGGCGCTATCTTCTGAGATCGCTTTCAGGACTTGGTCGCCAAACCACTCGACGTTTACGATCTTCACAAGGCCGCTCGGCGCCAAGCCCGTTACGCTTGCGCCAACCCCAAGATCTTCCAGTCGAGCCATTACAAACAATCTTCCCTAATTCGCATGGGCATGAGGTGTCTGGCGGCCCATCTTACTCGGTCTACAAACTTCACCGCTGGCTCCGCTTCCGCCTTGTGATCATGCTCTTCGGCAAGCTGAACTGGCTCCAGCAGGACACGTACCTCGTCTGCCCAGCAAGCAGGTGAGTATTGCGCCAGCCCATGTTTAACGCGTAAGTGACATGAGTCGTTTCGAATCCACGTGATGAGGACGGAAGTCCAGGCGACGCGTATCGGGGGTTCGCTGGAGCAGATGGGGGCGTGAGGTTGCGCCTAGTGGAGACGGCTGAGGAGCGGCGTGAGCGAGGGCCGATGCTGCTGCATCCGTCACTTTCGCCCGTTTGGAGACGCAACAGGCCCCTGCCGCTAGACATCCGCGGAGGTGTGCCGAGAATCCCGTGCTCGACAGGACTTCGCCCGTCGGAGCGGCAGCCTCTGCCAAGCCGTGCGGTCAGGTGACGGGGCTAAAAGAAGCTGTGGGTGATGGTTTCGGGATTCGAGGCCCAAACGTTCGGGGCAGCACCGTGAGCCTTAAAGCCTTGAATCGTCGATTCGCCTGTGTGGAAGCGACAGGTCTGGCAGACATCGGAGATGGCGCTGTCGACGCTGTCGAATGCGCAACTAAGCCGAGGGTCTGCGAGAATCTTGCTGTATGGGCCAGGAAATATTGCTCGTCGCCAACGGAGATCTGCGGCTCTCCGCCAACCGCATGTGCTGGCCAGCTCAGCTCGACATGGAGACCAAACTTGTCGCCGCCATCGAGCGCACCGGCAGCACGGTCCGCCGCGCCCACGAGTACGACGCGGAAAAGCAGCATGGCTTCATCGACAGTCAGAAGCGTGGCTTGGAAGTATTTCGGACGGTCGACCGGCGGGCGTCGGTAATTGTCGCCGAGGCGGTCTGGCAGTATTCCCAGCACATCTTGCCGGGCCTGATGAGCCACCGGGGCCCGATTCTGACAGTTGCCAACTGGAGCGGGCAGTGGCCCGGGCTTGTCGGCATGTTGAACCTCAACGGGAGTCTCACCAAGGCGGGCGTCGCGTATTCGACGCTCTGGAGCGAGGACTTTCGGGACGAGTTCTTCCTATCCCGCCTCAAACGTTGGACTCAGGGCGAGTCCGTGCAGCATCAGCAGCCGCACGTCTGCCCGGCCAGCGATCTCGCCCTGCCGCACAAGGCGATGCTCATCGGACACAGCGTTGCCCAGGAACTGCAGGCGAAGAAAGCGATTCTGGGAGTCTTCGACGAAGGCTGCATGGGGATGTACAACGCGATCATTCCCGATCAGCTGCTCAACGCGACCGGAGTCTTCAAAGAGCGCTTGAGCCAGTCCGCTCTTTGGGCGGCGATGGCGCAGGTTAGTGACTCCGAGGCGCAGCAGGTGCGGGACTGGCTCGACGCCAAGGGCATGCAGTTCAGAACGGGGCCAAACGAGGCCACAGACCTCACCGACGCTCAGGTTCTCTGGCAGTGCAAGATGTACATCGCCGCCTTGCGCATCGCGGACGATTTCGGATGCGATGCGATCGGAATTCAGTACCAGCAAGGCCTGAAGGACATCTGCCCAGCCTCCGACCTCGTCGAGGGCCTACTCAACAACGTCGACCGGCCTCCGGCCAAGGCGGATGACGGAAGAGTTCTCTTCGAGGGTCGCGCCGTGCCGCACTTCAACGAAGTGGACGAGTGCGCAGGTCTGGACGCCTTGGTGACCAATCGTGTTTGGATCAGCCTTGGCTACGACCCTGAAACGACGCTGCATGACCTGCGATATGGCGAGCCTTACGAAGTCCGGGGCAGGCAAGAGTTCGTCTGGGTCTTCGAAATCTCCGGCTCGGTGCCGCCCAGGCACTTGATCGGCGAATACGCTGGCGCGGTGAGCGAGCGCCAGCCGCCGATGTACTTCCCGCTGGGTGGCGGAACGATCAAGGGAGTGAGCAAACCCGGGGAGGTCGTCTGGAGCCGCATCTTCATTGAGAACGACAGACTTCAAGCCGATGTAGGCTTGGCGGAAGTCGTCGAGTTGCCGCCCAAGGAAACGGAACGGCGCTGGAAGATCACCACGCCACAATGGCCGATCATGCATGCCGTCATGCGAGGGATCAGCCGCGACCGCATGATGGGACGCCATAAGTCGAACCACATCCAAGTGGCCTATACTCCGGACCTGTCTGCCGCCAATCTGGCCCTGAGCGCAAAGATCGCGGCATTCCGGAACCTGGGGATCGAGGTGCACGTCTGCGGCAGCGGCCACGACCTCGTTTGACGACGGACTCGGCACCGACTCGGCTCGGGGGGGCTAACCCGGGAGGCCGGCTCGCCCGTTCGACAGTTCGCGCGACGTGACCGTGTATTTCGGGCGATCCGAGAGCCTGCGATTCACACGGGATCACGGCGTTCTCGTCACCGTAGCGAAACGCATTCCGACGCAGCTTCTCGACTGCGCTCGCATTGGATCCCACCGCATTGGCGTGGTGGCTTGGGAAGCAGCCTGATTGGCGTGGCGCTTGACAGAATCCTCGGGACGGAATATGCAGGCTGCCGTTGCCGGCGAGCTGCCTTTACACCGCCGCATCGTGCGGCCAACCGGGCCCCGGCGTGCATGGTACGTCGCCGGCCGTTCAGTCTCTCTCTGCAAGAACTTCGGCGTTTTGGGACCGCTTCGGGCGGCCGTGCTCGGGGGCTCGATGGGCTAAGTGGAGTTGTTAAGCTGAACGATTGCCTGTCTTGCGCTTTGCGAACGTCTCGAAGCACTACAGGCTTGCTGAGCAGGCCGTCCCTGCGTTGCAGGGCGTTACGCTCGACATCCAATCCGGAGAGTTTGCCGCCCTCGTTGGCCGAAGCGGCTGCGGAAAGAGCACCTTTCTAAATCTTGCCGGCGCGATGGACCTGCCAACGAGCGGGGAAGTCTGGATTAACGGAGCATCCACGAGTAGCCTGAACGATCAAGAGCTGACCGCCATCCGGCGTACGCAGGTCGGGTTCGTATTCCAGTTTTTTCACCTGCTTCCCACGCTCAGCGCGGTCGAGAATGTCGAGCTGCCCCTGCTGTTGGCGGGGCAACCGCATCCCCGCGGCGCCGCGCTCAAACTCCTGGAATGTCTTGGCCTCTCTGGCCTCGCGGGACGACTTCCTCATCAGCTCTCTGGAGGCCAACTGCAGCGGGTCGCTATTGCGAGGGCGCTTGTGCATTCCCCCGCGCTGCTCCTGGCCGACGAGCCTCTGGGGAATCTCGACACGGAGACGTCGGAGGGCATCCTGAAACTCTTCCAACAGATTCATTCGGAATTCGGCGCCAGCATCGTGATGGCCACGCACAGTTTGGAGTCGGCTGCCGTAGCGGACCGTATCCTGACGTTGAGCGATGGCCGGCTTTCTGCCGACGGCCGTCCGCAGCGCACCCGCTAAGTCGATGCGCTCCCTGCAGCTCCTTCACCGCCTGATCGGTCGGCCACTGCTTGCAGAGCCAAGCCGCACGGTCTTGACGATCCTGGCGGTGGCCCTAGGGGTGGCTGTCATCGTGGCGATTGACTTGGCCGGAGAGGCCTCGGCTGGGTCGTTTCGCTCCTCGATGGAAACGCTGCAGGGCCAGGCTGACTACGAGATTCATCAAGTTGGGGGCGTCCCCGAAGCTCTTTTCGGTGAACTCTCGAGACTGCCGGAAGCACTGCATGTCTCGGCGCGCATCGAAGGCTTCGCCGTTGCGCCCGCCAGCGGAGAGCGAGTGCCAGTTTTCGGGGTGGACTTGCTGGGCGATCCCATGCTGGGCGACTGGAACGCGCTACCGGCGCGGGGTTTGACCGATCTCTTGGATTCCCGTGCGGTCTGGGTGAGCGCCTCACTCGGCAAGGCTCGGGGCGACCGGATCGATCTGATCCTCAACGACCGAACCGAGACCTTCAGCGTTCAGGAGGTACTGCAAGAGTCGGACTTCGACGACACGTGGCTCGAGAGCATGGTCCTCATGGATCTGGCTTTGGCGCAGCGAGTGCTCGACAGAACGGGTTCCTTGGACAGGATCTACGTCCAGGTGCCGACAGGCGACGACCGGGACTGGACCGAGTTTTTCGAAGAGCATCTCCCGCCGTCCGCGGTGTTGAGCCCCTCCGGCATCCGTACGCAACAGAACCGCAAGATGCTGAATGCCTTCCGCTGGAATCTTCGCGTGCTGAGCTATATCGCACTGATCGTCGGAGCGTTCCTCATCTACAACACGGTCTCCGTGTCGGTGGTCCGGAGACGACCGCAGATCGGCGTTGTGCGAGCCCTGGGAGCGTCGCGTCGCATGGTGCGGATGGCGTTCCTGGCGGAGGGGTGCTTCTTGGGGGCTCTAGGAACCGCGCTGGGATTGCCGATGGGACGCGTACTGGCGGCAGTGGCTGTGGAGGCGATGGGCCAAACCGTGCAGTCGCTCTATGTGAGCAGCACACCCGGGACGATCGCCATCCGCTCCTGGACCGTCGCGGTGTCCGTCTGCGCGGGCATTGGGGTGTCGTTGGCATCGGCTTGGTGGCCCGCGCGCGAAGCAGCCTCCGTTCCCCCGACTGAAGCGATGGCGAAAGCCCGGCTGGAGTACGAAACATTTGGGAGTAAGGGCGCTTCGGCCAAGCGAGCGGCCGCGTGCGCGGCGCTCGCCGCCGGGCTGTGCCTCCTGCCTCCTTGGGACCGGATTCCGATGGCCGGCTACTTGGCCGCCCTGGGCTTGATCGCCTCCGTAGCGATGCTGATTCCTCAGGTCACTGCAAGCACGTTGCGCGCGGCTGCCCGCCCGCTTGCGCTGCCCTTGGGAGTCGCCGCCGTGGTCGGGGCGCGGAGCTTGTCGGCATCCCTAAGGCGGACCTCGGTGATGGTCGCTGCGCTCTCGACCGCGACCGCCATGATGGTCAGCGTCGGAATCATGGTCGGCAGCTTCCGCGAGACCGTCATCCTATGGATGGACAATCAGTTGCGAGCAGACCTGTATGTCCGACCCGAAGGGCGCTCCGGCACCGGTGATGCGCCGACACTGAGCGAACAAGCCGCGCAGCGGATCGAGGGCTTGCGTGATGTGGAAGCTGTTGACCGATATCGCGCCTACGCCATCAGTTACGGGGGATTGCCAGCAACCCTCGCCATGGGCGATGTCCGCATCCACGGCGACCGTTCCGAGATCCGCTTTCTAGAAGGCCCCCACCCCCATGTCGTATGGGAGCGGCTTACTAGTGGTAACAGTCTCATCGTGAGCGAGACCTTTAGCCGCAAGCACGACATCCATGTGGGCGATACCGTAGAACTTCCGATCGGCCCCACCGGCGAGGAATTCGAAGTGGCGGGAGTCTTCTACGACTATTCCGGGGAGCAGGGCTACCTGATCGGAGACCGCGCAATCTTGCTGCAATATCTCCCGGATCCACGGCTGACAAGCCTTGCTGTTTATCTGGAGCCTGGTGTTGACTCCAAAGACGCTCGTCGAAACGTCGGCCGCGCGGTCGCCGGGCGGAGCTTGCAGGTCGTCCCCAATCGTCAACTGCGGGAACGTGCCATCACCGTGTTTGATCGGACCTTCGCGATCACATACGCACTCGAGGCGGTCGCTGTGATCGTCGCGATTCTGGGCATGGCCGGCGCTTTGCTGACCCTGGTGATCGACCGCCGAACGGAACTCGGGGTTCTGCGCGTCCTCGGCGCCTCGAAGGACCAGATACGGCGTCTCGTGCTGACCCAGGCAGGCCTGCTCGGCCTGATCTCAACCGTGAGCGGATCGCTACTGGGCGGAGCGCTCTCCCTGGTGTTGATCAAGGTCATCAACAAGCAGTCCTTCGGCTGGACGATTCAGTTCCATTGGCCCCTGGGGTTCCTCCTCGCTGCGCTCGGTGTGATTTATTTGGCAAGCCTCGCGGCAGGCGTCTACCCGGCCCGGATCGCCGCGTCTCGGGATCCGATCGAGGTGTTGCACGAAGAATGACGCTCTGGCGCGTGCTACTCCCGACCGCAGCTGCGATCCAGCTGGCTGCCTTCGAACCGGCGCTGCCCGGTTATGAATTCGTGTTCCCGCGCGACCATTTCGAACACCCCGAATTCGAAACTGAGTGGTGGTACTACACCGGCAATCTACGGTCTGCGAACGGCCGCAGTTGGGGCTTTGAGTTGACCTTCTTCCGGCTTGCCGTCGAACGCGATGCGCCACGGCAGAGCGCGTGGGACGTGGATCAGGTGTATCTGGCTCACTTTGCCCTGACCGACGTCGCCTCCGCTCGGTTCTACCGCGCCGAGAGGCTCAACCGCGCAGGGCCCGGGCTAGCTGGCGCCCAAGAGGCGAAGAGGAGGATCTGGAATGGCAACTGGAGCGCCACTTGGCAGCCCGACGATCCCGTGACGCCGTCCCAACGACTGCAGGCGCTTAACGACGAATTCGCCCTCGACCTCCTGTTGCAACCGGCGAAACCTCTCGTGCTGCACGGGCGAGACGGTATCAGCCGCAAAGCAGCCGGTGCAGGGAAGGCCTCCCACTATATTTCGTTCACGCGCCTGGGGGCGCGTGGCCGCCTGATCCTTCACGGGACTGTCCACGAGGTCGCAGGCACGGCCTGGATGGACCACGAGTTCTCGACAGAAAGCCTGGGGCCCAGCCAAGTCGGCTGGGACTGGATGAGCATTCAACTCGAAGATGGCCACGATTTGATGCTGTACGGCATGCGGGGGCAGGACGGCCGGCACGATGCGTTCTCTTCGGGCACGTTTGTCGATCCTGAGGGCCGCCCGGTGCATCTAAGCGCCACGGACTTCCGCCTCAACCCCGGACGCACTTGGCGGAGCAGGGAAACAGGCGCCGAGTACCCGGTGGAGTGGACCATTGAGATTCCACGGCTAGGGTACCGGCTTTCCTGCCGGCCTCTGGTCGACAGTCAGGAGATTGTGGGCCGACACCGAATGGCGCCGGTGTACTGGGAGGGAGCCGTCCACTATTCGGGGGACCGGGAGGGAGAGCCAGTCCAGGGTGTCGGCTACCTCGAGATGACCGGATACGACAAGCGTGTCTGGCTCGGCCTACAAGACACTGGGCGGGCCGCGGAATGAAACGAGCTTTGGTGGCGGAGCGGCAGATGCCGTGGCCAATCACTTCAAACGAAAGCTGATATCCGCGGCCGGCGCCGAGTGTGTCAAAGCTCCGACGGAAGCAAAATCGGCTCCAGCTTCCGCGTACGCCCTGATGGTGTTCAGGCTGATGTTTCCGGAGACTTCCACCTTCGCGCGGCCCCGGATGCGCCGGATCGCAAGTGAGACCTGCTCGGGCGTGAAGTTATCGAGCAGTACGTGTTCAGCACCGTGCTGAAGAGCTTCCTCGAGCTGGTCGAGGTCCCGAACTTCGATCTCGGCGGGCATGCCCGCGCTTCGGCACGCCTCGAGGGCTTGCCTCACGCCACCCGACGCCGCGATGTGGTTGTTCTTTATCAGCACTGCATCGTGGAGCCCCATGCGGTGGTTGATCCCCCCCCCCGCCCTGACGGACAGCTTGGCAATCAAACGCATTCCGGGAGAGGTCTTGCGTGTGTCAAGGAGGGCGCAGCGTGTACCGCGCAGCTCCTCGACGAAGCGGCGCGTGTAGGTTGCGATGCCGCAAGTCCGCTGTAGCAAGTTCAGCGCGGTGCGTTCGAGCGTGAGCAGCCGTCGAGCGGATCCGCGCACGCGGGCGAAGACCTGTTCCTTCTCCAGGCCAGCTCCGTCGGAAAAGAGAACTGCCAATTCTTCTTGCTCGTACAGGAGTGGGAGGAGCGGTGTGCCGGCCAAGATCAGAGGCTGGCGCGTCAGGAAATAGCCCGAAGCATGCCTTCCTTCTGGAACGCAACTATTGGTTGTGACGTCGCCCCCCCCAACATCCTCGTCCAGAGCGAGCCGGATCAGGGCGCGAATCTGGGGATCGTCCCACTGCATACCTAGCGTCCATTCTGAGTTTGCGCCAGCATCGTCCGAATGAGCAAAGACGCTCCGACGGGGGTGCGGAGAGCAATCATTGGGCGGGCTTCGCGAAGAGCAGTCTCGCCGCCGCGTCAATCGATTCGAGCACGGGCGTTTCGATGTGGTGCCGGCGAGCGAGTTCAATGACCGCTCCGAGCACGGCGTCGAGTTCTGGGCTGCGCCCATTCTCGAGATCCTGCAGCATCGACGTTTTGTGGCTGCCGGCTTGGCGGGCGCCATTGATCCGCTTTTCGTTCGAGAGCGCGACATGCACGCCAACGGCAGCTGCCACCTCTCGGATCTCGTCCATCATGGTTTCGATCAGGCGGCGGCTTGGTGGAAAGTCGATCATTTCCGCCATGGTTTTGCGGGTCAGCGCGCTGATTGGATTGAAGGCTCCGTTACCCAGGAGCTTAACCCAGAGCTCGTGCCGAATCTCGTGGCGGATTGGCGCCTTGAGACCAGCCGAGCCGAGGACCTTGGACAGCGTCCGGATCCTATCGGTGCGCCTGCCGTCCGGTTCGCCCAGGGGTAGCCGGATGCCCTGTGGATGGTCGACCTCGCCCGGAGCGCGCAGCGTGCATGAAAAATAGACAATCGATCCGATGACAGAGACGGGCGGGATGTGGCGTGTCAGCACGCCGCCGGGGTCGATACACTCGAGCGGCTTCTCCACGGTGTCCAAGCCGTAGAAGTACCACCAAGGCAGTCCGTTCTGCGTCGAGACAAATGTCGTCTGGCTACCTCGCAACGGCGCGACGAAGGGCGCAATGCTCGGCAACGCTGTCGCCTTCACCCCCAAGAACACGTAGTCTGCTGGGCCCACTTCATCGGCCGAAGCGGTGGCGCACACCGTGTACCGGCGTTCGCCAAAGACGCTGCTGCGCACGATCAGCCCGCGCTCGCGCAGCGCATCGAGATTCTTGCCGCGCGCGATGAATCGAACGTCTTGTCCCGCCTCCAAGAGGCGGGCGCCCAGGAATGCTCCGACTGCTCCGGCGCCATATACAGCGAACTTCATGGGCATCGGAAATCATCGCAAGGCGGAGCCAGCTTCGGCCTCCAACTCGTCCAGCGCATCGGAAAAAAAGTGGTCGTGTGCGTCGATCCAAGTCAACCTCTTGGGCTCGCTGGCCGCAGCATAGAGGCGCTGCAGGTTAGCTCGCGCTCCGTACTCATCGCGCGTGCTGTGAATGAAATGCTTCGGGCAGCCGCAATGGCTCAGAAAACGAGCGTGGAGGCGATCTGCCGGCAGCCCGACAGCAAGAACCCTTTCAACGTCTGGGTCGAGACAGCTGACGCGCACTGCGACAACGGCTCCGAATGAGAACCCACCTGCGGTTAGTGGCAAGCCGGGATGACGGTCCTTCATGTATCGCAGCACGGTTCGCAAGTCATCTTGCTCGCCACGGCCGCCATCATACGATCCCGCGCTGGCCCCAACGCCTCGGTAGTTGAAACGTAGGACCGCGGCGCCCGCTTGACGAGCTGCCCGGGCGAGCCGATACAGCACCTTGTTGTGCATGGTGCCACCGTGCTGCGGGTGAGGATGGCATAGCGCAACGGCTTGCCGAAGACGGACCGGTTCCTCGGGATCCTCAAGGAGCGCCTCGATCGGGCCGGATGGACCAGTCAGAAGAATCGTTTGCAATCGGCGGGCCATGCGATAGCTGTCGAGACGAATCGACGAAAGGACCGGGAATCGCGAAGCCCCCGGCCCGGCACGCGTCTTCGGCCGGCTCGCAGGCTCGCTTCCGTCTAGGCCATTCTCCGCAAGCGGACCAACTTGGCGCAATTACCGTGGTGCACCGGCATGTGCGCGTCGCCAGTTGCGGCGGTTGCTATTGAGTGAAACTATCAGTTGGGCTCACAGACGACCTCGCCGATATTCCCAGTCCCACGTTCAGTGGCTATTCCGAGGACGCGTGCCACAGCGAAGCTCAGAGGCGTCAAACCATCGCTGCCCACCGCGCCACGGTCAGCCTGATCGACCACCAGGTCGATTTGCAGCGGCACGCCCGCGAGGAACTCGATTTGGAGCGATCGGCGATCGTCCTGTTCGTCAGCGCCCGTGGCTTCCATCTCGGCGAGCACGGAGGTCTATGGCGCAAGCACATCCAGTTCGAAGAGTCCATTCGCGTGCCGCTGATCGTGCGTGTGCCGGGGATACGTGGAGGCAGGTGGACGAGCGGCTTGGTGGAACTCTCCGATCCGTATCCGACGCTCGTCGACCCTTGCGGTCTGCCGCAGCCAGAGGGACTCGCGGGCGCCAGCATCGGCCCGCTCCTTGAGAATCCGGAGCGTTCGTGGAAGAGCGCGATCTTTCCGGAAGCGCAGAGAAACGGAGCGCACGGCCGATCCGTGCGAACTGTCCGTTATCGCTTCACAGAATGGACACCTTGTGGTTGATGCGCTGATTCCGTAGACGCGAGTTCTGGCCGCGACGATCGAGACATAGGACGACGTGGCCGTTCCCCACTCCCGGTGGGAGGTCCATGTTGCACATTGACGACACGGTCCTCTACGCTTTTTGAGCCAATGCCGAACGAAGCAACATTTGACCCTTACCAGAGGAGGCGCGAATCCATTGTGGAACCGCCCCGACGCTTGGGGGCTGTCTGCCGACATCTTGGACCTGGGCTGATCCTGACGGCCGCAGTTGTGGGGTCCGGGGAGCTGATCGCTACAACCCTCCTCGGAGCCGAGAACGGCTATAGCCTGCTGTGGCTGATCTTGGTGAGCTGCGTGATCAAGGTGGCTGTTCAGCACGAACTGGGCCGCTATTGCATCGCCACCGGGGAGACTACGCTAGAAGCCTTCAATCGGGTCCCCGGACCACGGATTCGCGTGAATTGGGTGGTGTGGCTTTGTGTCGCGCTGATGGTCATGGTGATGTCCATTTGGGGCGGCATGCTGGGCGGTATCGGGGAAGTTCTCCACAGAATGGCGCCTAGCATCCCCATCATCGTCTGGGTCTGGGCTGTCAGCCTGGCGAGCATTGGATTGCTTATCGGCGGACGCTACACCACGGTCGAGCGAGTCTCCTTGGTGATGGTTGCTAGTTTCACGTTTGTAACAATCGGCTGCGCCGTGATCCTGTTGTCACGACCCGAATTCTTTTCCTGGAGGGCTCTTTGGGGGGGGCTTGCGTTTCAGCCGCCACAAGGGGGCATGGCTACGGCAATGACTGTTTTCGGGATCACAGGCGTGGCGCCTCTGGAACTCGTCATGTACCCGTACTGGTGCTTGGAGAAAGGGTATGCCCGCTTCTGTGGGCCTCGGGACGATACACGGGGATGGCGGACCCGCGCTTCGGGGTGGGTGCGCGTCATGGGGTTCGACATCTTCAACGCGATGGCAATCTATACCATCACCACTGTTGCCTTCTATCTGCTCGGGGCTGGTGTGCTGCACGGCCTGGGCCAAGTGCCGAGCGGCGCACAGATGGTGCAGACCCAGTCCAACATGTTTATTGAGACGCTCGGGGGATGGGCGCTGTACCCATTCTTTGTGGGCGCGGTGGCCGCCCTCTATTCGACGCTATTCGCCGGAGTCGCGGCGTTCAGCCGCGTGACAGCCGACTTCACCGGAATCGCGGGGCTTGTCGATACCTCCAGCTATGAGAAACGGCGCAAGGTCGTGCGATGGGCCGTAGTAGGGCTATTGCTCGCCCCGGCCGCGGCCTACACGTTCTTGGGAGAGCCTGTCCAGATGATCAAGATCGGAGGTGTGGCCCAGAGTCTGGGCCTGCCGGTTCTGGCATTCGCGACGCTATACCTGCGCTACCGGCACCTGCCCAAGAGCATCGTCCCGAAGGCCTGGATTACCCTGGCGCTTTGGTTCAGCGCGGCTGTCATTGCCCTCATGACGCTTTATTCGTTCATCCAGGAGCTTTGGTAGCCGCGAGGGGACCGAGTTGGCTTTTCCAGCGTGGAATGGCGACAGGACAGAAGCTGAATCTCTTCGCCTAAGGCCCGCGAGCCTCGGTTGGGCCCAAGGCGCTATCCGACCAGCAAGAAAGAAGGAGTAGGAATGACAGAGGCGGGATCCGAGATCTAGGACCGTCTGCTGGGGAGGGTCGCACTCTACACGCTCGTGTTGGCCACGCTTGGTCTCAGTGTCGGGCTGTTGCGCCCGGCGGAGACAGAATCTCCGTCCCGGCCTTTTCGGATTTCTCTGTCCATCAGCCCCTTCTGCGGATTCATGCTGGCTCAAGGTGTTGGGTTCACAGACGGCGAAACGACGGCCACAACTCTGGAAGAGCTGCAGCAACTCTACGTCGCGTATGGCGCCACAGAAATCTACGCCCGCATCAACACGCGCAGGGTCCATTCGGGAGGCGCTGCGAACCACAGCCTCGACTGCGGTCTCGAAAAGGCCCGCCTGGCCAAAAGGCTCGGCATTCCGTTCAATCCCGAGCTTGGCCTGTTCCGCACTTACGGCGACATCCGTTGTCAGACGCCACCTGATTTTTCGGGCTCTCCCGAGATCGAAGCGCCGGGCTCCTGGATGTCGCTCAGCATGGAGCAAATGGCGCCTCTGCTCCGACAGTGCGGCGCCGTCCTTGCCAAGGAGATTCTCGACACCGGCGTCACTGTTAACGTCTGGGACTTGGGGAATGAAGTCGATTTTGGCGCCGCCGGGGTGGCGCCGGCGCCCTTGCCTGGCGCGGATGCCTGCGCCGAAGAGGAAGGGCCGGGATGGTACCAGCCGCCGAACGCCATCGACCCCGCCATCGGAAAACAGAACATCGTCTCAATCATGTAGATGCCCGAGCCTGAACGAATCCAATGGCTTCAAGCACATGTCTGGCCTCACTTGGCCCGCATCCTAGCGGCCGTGGCTGACGGAATCCGCTCCGTGGACTCCGATACACATCCCAGCACCCATGCCAGCGGCTACCTCGCCGAGCGCCCCGCGTTGGCTGTGGCTTTTTATCAGAACCTCAAGGATGGCGGGTTTTTTCCGGACGAGTTGGGTTTCTCGTTTTATCCGACTGCTTCCCCAGATCCACCCGACCGTTTGGCAGCGTTCGTCGAAGCCATCAACCGTACTTGGGAGACCTTCGAACGCCCGATCATGATCGCCGAGTTCGGCTACCCGGCCGGGAAGATGACGGAAGGCCCCTTCAAGAATTGGAATCATGCGCTCGCCGCCTATCCGCTTGCTCCCGATGGGCAGGCCGCTCTTGCGCGGGACTTGTCGAGTTGGGGCGCTACGGCTGGACTGAGTGGCATTCGGACCTGGGCGCCGGAGCTTGTGGTCCCCGGTTGGTCGCCCATGACTCTCTTCCAGATGCGGGACAAGACAGCAATCGTGCGTGCGTCTGTAGGCGCGATCGCGGAAGGCTCTCGAAGCCCGGACCCGCGTGCATTGAAGGGTCTACACCAGGAGGAACAGGAAACAGTGAAGCCCGACCCGGATGAATGAACCCAGGGTGAGAGTCGCGCGGCAGAAAACCCCGA
Organism: Bryobacterales bacterium; assembly: GCA_965218615.1. GTDB lineage: Bacteria > Acidobacteriota > Terriglobia > Bryobacterales > UBA6623 > VXMF01. The sequence continues at coordinate 704,599 of CBDCLH010000005.1, read as the reverse complement.
GAACCCGAGACGATACGGTTCCGCAAAGAGTGCCCAAACCTACATGCCGGCGCCTGACGCCGAGCGGCGCCCAACTGAACAGGAATTCGCCTCTCCGCGCCGCTGGTTGCAACAAGGCGCCCATCAGATCCGCAGTGGGCCTACGGACCACGCGGGCGACCGGAGCTTCCTCAGGGCGACGACGAAGCGTGGCCCCGTAGTTCCACCGATTTATTGTGGTCGGCGAACAGCTTCGGCTTCGGATCGGAGCTTTTGACATGCGAGACCCCGCCAGTCAGGAAGAGCCAGATGATGCGACTCGCTAGGGGGGCGAAGTGCGGTGTCTTGGGCGCCAACGGATCGCCAGCGTCGTTCGCCAATAATTCCGAGAGAATCGCCGGCATCAGCATGGACCCGACCACCAGGTAGGGTAGCGTCGTGCGTCTTGTCATGTGCATCGCCGCTTCCTCGATGGATGAACAGAAACTCGTTGCTGGCCATCAGCACGCACAGCAGGCTAGCGAGCGAGCCCGACTCGGCCAAACGGCCATGCGCCTCTTGCCGCTCCTCCGGACTTGCGGGCCGGCCGTAGATCTCGCTGTACGCGATACTCAGGCGGACGCCGTCGTCAACCGCCTGCTCTTGCAGGCGTTTCGCCCAATTCTCGGTGGCGTCGCGGACCATCTCGCTACTCATCGCGAAGAGCGCCTGCAAAGGAGTGGTAGTCGTGATGCGCTTAGCTTTGCCGATGTTGTTGTCCGGGCCGTCGAACACGGCCGGGTAAGGATGCCGCTGGAAACGCTGGGTCATTACGCCTTCGACCGACGAGGCCACTAACTGATTCTTCTCCCGATCTTTGATTCCAACCACAGCCGTTTTGCCGACAGCACGGCGTCCAGCACGCAGCTTCTTCGATTGGTGCTTGTTCCGCTCTTTCCCACCAATGTGAATTTCGTCGATCTCAACCGGCCCCTCGTACAAGCTTCTGTGCTTGCTTCAAGTCTCCCGAATCCGATGCGCCAAGTTCCAAGCCGACTCTTGGTAATGCATAGATCGCTGGGCGGCTTCATGCTTGATTGCCCCTTGAGTCGCGTCATAAGCAGGTACGTTGCCTGACGCATCCAGCGCACAGGAGCATGAGGGCGCGAGCGACGCGTGAGCACCGAAGAGACAACAACTGCTCCGTGTTGGGCGATCCATCAGGCCCGAACTGGCGGGTTGAACCTGAACGATGACGCCCAACTACGATGCGCGCCAGATCGATTCGTTCGCCACCTGTGAGCCAATCGAATCAACCGCCAGTGGAATCGCAGAGAGCGAGCCCCTATAATCCAACCGCAGGTTGCTCGGTCGCGAAGATGCACACTCGTCGCGGATTCCTTCGCCGCTCCGTGGGGCCGCTTGTCGTCGGCGCCGCCACGTCCAATCTCGAGCCACTACTGTCCGCTCAGAGTCGCAGCCGGTCCCATCGCTATGACCTCGTCGTGAAGGGTGGCCAAGTCGTCGATCCTTCTCAGGGCCTTTCGGCACGGCGTGACGTCGCTGTCTCCGGATCGAAAATCGCTCGTTTGGCTGACTCGATTCCGGAGGCCGACGCGCTCCATGTGATCGACGCGACCGACCGCATAGTGACTCCCGGCTGGATCGATATCCACGTCCACGTCTACGACGGCGTGGCGCCGTTGGGCATTCCAGCCGACCCCAACTGCATTGCCAAGGGCGTGACCACGGCGATCGACGCGGGCTCGGCGGGGGCGCATACATTCCCCGGACTTCGAAAGTACGTCATCAACGGTTCCGACACCCGCATACTCGCCCTGTTGAATATTTCCGTTGTCGGCCAGTCGACGCTTTCCCAGGACAATCCCTGGGGTGAGCTTCTTGATTTGCGTTACGCCAACGCCGCTCTGGCCGCGAAGACGATTGAACGCCACCGCGACGTCATCGTCGGCATGAAGGTCCGGCTCACACGCAATATCGCGGGCGAGCATGATCTTGAGGTGTTACGGCGCGCCCGCACGGCAGCAGACGCGGCCGGGCTTCCGGTCATGGTTCATATCGGGGGATCGCACTCCACGGTCGCTGAGATCCTCGACCTGATGAAGCCGGGCGACGTGATCACTCACAGTTTCCGAGGGGGTGAAGGGGGGATCCTCGACTCACAGGGCCAAGTTCACGATGAGGTGCTGGAAAAAGTCGCCTCGGGTGTCCATCTCGATATCGGACACGGCGCGGGTAGTTTCTCGTTTGACACAGCGGAAAAAGCTCTGGAGCAGGGTTTGAAGCCGGGCACGATTTCCAGCGATGTCCACCAGTTCAATGTGCATGGGCCGGTGTTCGATTTGGCGACGACCGTGTCCAAGTTCTTGCACCTGGGGCTCACTCTGGAGGAGGCGATCCAACGGGTCACGTCTAATCCTTCGCGGGTGTTCCGGCGCTTGCATCAGCTGGGAACGCTACGGGAAGGCGCGGAAGCGGATATTGCAGTCTTTGCTCTCGATGAAGGGGAGTTTAGGTTGACCGACGCACATGGAGCGACTCGCCTTGGTCGCCGTCTGCTGCGCCCCATCGCTACGGTCAAAGCAGGAGAACTGTACGGCGCGGCTTCCATACCAATTGAGCGCCTGTAACTTCATTACCACACACTGCGTGTGACTCCGAGGATCGAACCGGGGCTGGGCGATCCTCCTGTCGCGTTGTCCTGCGCAGACGGCGCAGCAGGTGGGGCCTGGCGGGTCCATCCCGGAGCAAGCCGTGTACGGTACCGAAATTCCGCTTAGCGATATTCCCTGTTCGATGCAAGGGCTTATACAATGGCTTCGTGTCGTTTCCTGGGCCGCGTCCCACTTCGCAGCGATGTGTGGTCGAGGCCGGTCCCTTGGGATGCTGGAAGGAACGGCACACCGCGACGCCTGCGCGGGATGCCGCGATGTCCAGCGGGTGTTCGACACTTCGCTGGTCCGCATCGCGAGTGCTAGAGACTCGCTCAATGTGAATCCTATGAACCGCGCTGTTGCTCTGCGAGTCGCTTTCTTTGCCGGGATGGGTCTGGCCGCGGTCGTGTCCTGTTCGCAGCAGTCCGCGTCCATCCGAACTCGCCACGCAGTCCGTCTGCATGTCACGGTCCAGCGATCCGATACGGGCGAACAGATTCCCGCGCGTGTCTATCTGTTCAAGGGCGGCCGCGCGTTCCGGCTGAGCCCGGTCGATAGCATGCTGCCGTTGCGTCCCGACCTGTTCTACCGCGAGCGGGTTTGGCGGCGCGCAACCGATTCGAATGTCCTCGAAGTCACAGCGAGGGATCGTTCGCATTTCGTCCTGCTGAGCGGCGCAGCCAGCTTCGAGTTGCCCGCGTCCAACGACTACCGCATCGAGGCCTACCACGGAACGTTCTTTCGACCCGCGGTCGCCACCTTCCCATTGGAGTTCGGCGAGGACTTAGAACTCACCCTGAATCTCGACCCGATTGCGCCGGACTCCCAAGAACAGTGGCTCGCCGGCGACGACCATATCCACCTTGTGCGCAAACCGAAGGATGATCCGCTCTTCTTGCGGTGGATGCAAGCTGAGGACCTAGCGGTCGCCAACTTCCTGGAGCTGCAGCGGCAACAGCACGCGGCGATGCAATGGGGTTTCGGAGAGGAAGCCGAAGCGCGCGTCACGGGCTACTCGATTCGCTCCGGACACGAGTCTCGCAGCCGATTCTACGGCCACACATTGTTCCTCGGCCCGAGCCGGATGATTGAGCCGCTGAGTATCGGCTTGGAGTACGCCAACACACCGCAAGCGTTTCCGAATCCTATGGTCCTCTTCACCGAGGGACGAAGACTCGGTGCGCTCACCGGGTTCGCACACTTTTACGGCAGCCAACCCAACTCAACGCTACTGATGAACCTTACCCACGACACGATCGACTTCGTCGAGGTCTTTCAGTTCGGCGTTCTCAAGACGGCCGCATGGTATGAGCTGTTGAACGCAGGTTTTCGCGTCGTCGGCCTCGCGGGAAGTGACTTTCCGGCGAATCTCGGGCAATTTGAGTCCTGGCCTAGGGTGCTACCGCTACTGGGCCCTGAGCGGGCGCTGGTGCGAGCTCAGCCCGGGGCGTCTGCATACACAGCGTGGGCCGAAGGAGTCCGTCGAGGTGAAGTCCTGCTCACCAACGGGCCGTTGCTCGAATTCTCAGCGAACGGCCAACGCTCGGGCGCGCGCATTGCTTGGAGTGGTAACTCGCACGAGGTTCAAGGCCGGGCCAATGCCGCCTATTTTCGACCGATCGAGAGAATCGAGATCGTGCGCAACGGAGAGGTCGTCGCCCAACAGCGCGGCGACGGGTCCGCCCAGCAGTTACCGCTCGACTTTCGATTCGAATTGAAGGAAAGTTCGTGGATCGCTGCGCGCGTCACTGCGGAGTCGCTGGAAGGCGAACCCGTCATCCAAGCCCATACGAACCCGATCTATTTCCAGCGCGAGGGTCAACCTGTACGTGTGGACTCGGCGCATCAAGCCCTGCAAGATCGGTGGCGCAACGAAGTCGCATACTACCGCTCGGAAAATCTCAAGTTCCCCGACGAGAAGTCCTTCCAGCAATTCCTGGCTGGCGTCGATGCGACGTCTCGAAGACTCGCGCGGTAAGACGGCCTTTGCGCAATTGGGCTAGCACCAGCGGTGATCGAAGCAGAACGCGATTTGGCATTGTCACCTTGTGACTCGCCTCAAGTTGACGATCCGCTATCATGCAAGCGGGCAATGTCGAGCGGGTTGCCGTCGCCGAGTGCCACCACGGTGCAAGGCGAGGCGAACCGGAAGCTTAGCGTCACCCGAGGAGCAGGCATCATGGCGTTTGATCGAAGAGGATTTCTGGCCGCGTCACTCAGCGCTACTCTGGCATCCCTGCCAACGAAAATCGCGCGAGCGCAGGCTTCTTCCAGAGCCGATGATCGTGGCCAACTCGGTATCCCGGGCCCATACCCTGGCCGCGTCGTCGCCGTCCATCACCCCAACAGCATTGCCTCGGGTGCGTATCAGCCCCAGCCGGTCGAGCAGATGATGGATCGTGGTATGCGCGAGCTAACCGGCGCTGAAAACTCGATCGATGCCTGGAGACAGTTCTTCGAGCCCGGCGACGTCGTCGGTATCAAGCTCAACCCGGTCGGAATGCCGCATGTCATCTCAGCGCCCGAAGTGTTGCACCCCATCCTTCGCGCGCTCGAACAAGTTGGAATCCCTCGCCGGGACATCGTTGCCTACGATCGCTACGGCGAACAGTTTCAGAAAGCCGGATTCGTGGAATGGCTCCCCGACGGAGTCCGTTGGACCTCGGGCTCCCCCACCAACCCCAAGATCCAACTCGACATGGCTGGTTACGACTGCGACGTCTACATGGAGATGCCGCTCGTCCATCCCGACTACGCATCCGACTACGATTTGAGCGACCCGCACACGCGGCGCTCCTATGTCGCCAAGTTCCTATCGAAGGAAGTCAACAAAGTTATCAACCTCTGCGTCATGAAGCATCACCAGTCCGCGGGCGTTACGCTGGCGCTAAAGAACATGTCACACGGCCTGGTCAACAACGTCAGTCGCAGTCACGTATCGCCGACAGCGAACGCCTGTGGCATCTTCATCCCCGCGGTTGTGGACTTGCCGGTCATTCGAGAGAAATTGGTCCTGCATATCTTGGACGGCGTGCAGGCGGCTTACCACGGTGGCCCCGGCGGAAGCGTGGGACGGTACATGTGGGAACACAAGACAATGTACTTCGCCACCGACCCCGTGGCGTTGGACAAGACTGGCTGGAAGGCGATAGACAAGAAACGAGCCGAGGTCGGACGGCTGCCGATCGCTTTACTCAAGCCGGATGAAGACAGCCGCTGGCTCAACGCGCAGGTCGAGCACATCGAGCTAGCGTCCAACTTTGGGCTCGGCGTTTTTGACGATACGAGAATCCAGTTGAAGCGGATCAATCTCGGGTAAAGGCAGGGTCTGGGTAGCGAGTCACTGTGAGGCCCTCGGCGCCCTGCAGCAATCGTACGTCAATTCGATCATCTCTTCGGTTTGGGTTTCGGGTCCAGGTTCCGGCCGAGTTCGCGTAGGTGACTGTAGATGAACCGTATCCCAGCCCGACTTCGCCGTTCTGCGATCGTCCGGAGCCGCAAGTGCCCGAATAGCGCGGTGACACAGTTTGGCCCGGGCTGCGTTTGTCACCACAATATTGGCCGCCGCCTACCCAGGATCGAGCCGTCGTGGTGCGTATCCGGCGTAGGCCCGGCTCGAGGTCGCCCGCCTGCACCAGGGCGTCCACTGCAGCCTCCGGGCGGGCATCGTGACGGCACGCGATGTGGTCCCCGCTCGGCGTGCGCAGCGTGGTCGTGAGACGGACCCAGCCCGCCAACTTGCTAGCGTTCGTTCCTCGTGTCCGCGAGTCGGTACAGTCGGGCCGATCTTCGAGGTTTCTTTAGGCCGCAGAAATGAAGGGAAGGCTCATGGGGCATTGGGGCCTGATCGCAGAGTTCGTGATTGCCGGCGGCGTCCTGGCACAGGCACAGACCTACGACCTAGTGCTCAAGGGCGGGCACGTCATCGACCCAAGAAATAACGTGGACGCTGTGCGCGACGTCTCCATTCGAGGAGATCGTATCGCAGCAGTCGAGAACAACATCGCGGCGGACGAAGCCAAGAAGGCGATCGACGTCTCCGGGCTCTACGTCACTCCCGGTCTCGTAGACATCCATACCCACTTCTACATCCATTCCGCGCCGGGTACGGTCTACGATGGCGACACGAACGTGCATGCCGATACGACGTGCCCAAGGACTTGCGTGACGACTGGGATCGATGTCGGCACGGTGGGCTGGCGAGCATTTCCCGACTTCCGCCGCCGCATCATCGATACTTCCCAAAAGACGCGCGTGCTCGCGATGCTCAACATCGATGGTCGACTTCGGATTCTTCCCCCCAGGGCGGCCGTACCAAACTATGGTGCTCGACAAGCTGCGTCCGGGTGATATGAGCACGCACTTTTACCGCTGGCCTGCGCCGTTGATGGACGAGAACGAGAAGAAGCTCCCCTACCTTGACCAAGCCCGGAAGCGCGGGGTGAAATTCGACGTGAGCCACGGCTCTGGAAGCTTCCATTTCCGGCAGGCCGAGCCTCTCGTCAAGCAGGGCTTCTGGCCAGACTCCATCTCGACGGACCTGCACCTCAACTCGCACAATGGAGCGATGATCGACATGGTCACGGTCATGTCGAAATTCCTTGTGATGGGCGTGCCGCTGGCCGAGATGGTGCTCCGATCGACGACGAACCCCGCGACACAGAGCAAGCGTCCTGAATTGGGTCAGATCGCCGTCGGGGCGGAGGCGGATGTTGCCGTGTTGCGCGTGGACCGTGGAGACTTCGGGTACGTTGATGTGCGCGGGGGACGCATCACCGGCGACCGACGCATCGGCTGCGAGATGACGTAGCCGTCCGGACGCGTCGTCTTCGACTACAACGGCCGCGCGGGCACCGCGTGGCGCGAAGCGGATATCGACTATCCCACGAAGTAAGAAGAGAAGCTGCCAATGATGAGGCTCAGACTCCTGTACATCTGTCAGGATTGGCGCCCCGTCACTTCATTTGACTCGCGTGAACATGCGTGTGCTTTGGAACAAGAGAGCGGTCGGAATCGGTCCTGGTAAGATTTCGCTCGACAAGATGCCCTTGTTTGCCGCCAAGGTCTACAAGAAATGCGATGGGATTGACGGCCTGGAGGACGGCCATATCGAAGATCCCCGCAACTGTCCGTTTGATCCTGCTCGCGACCTGCCGGGATGTGAGCCAGAGAGGGACGATCCTGACTGCTTCACCAGGGCCCAGACAGCGGGGCTGAAGAAGGTCTACGAAGGAATCACGACATCCAGCGGAGAAACGCTCTTTCCGGGCCAACCTCTCGGCGCCGAGGTCCTCGCCCCGAAATCAGGATGGGAGGGCTTCATAGTCGGCCCCATGGCGGGTGCAATGGAGGGTGCCGAGAGCTATCTTCGGCACCTGTTCCTCGATGTCCCTCCTGGACCAGACTGGACATGCCTCGATCTGGATTTTGACGCCGATCTCGCGAAGATGACAAAGTTTGAGGCGATTGCCAACGCGACAAACCCGAATCTACGGCCCCTGAAGCAGAAGGGAGGGGGGATCATTCAGTACCACGATTGGTCCGATCCTGCAGCCACAGTTCTTATGTCCACCAGCTATTATGAATCGGTCCTCACAGAGATGGGAGATCGGGAAACCAAGAGAATTTTACCGCCTATTCATGATGCCTGGAATGTTTCATTGCCGGGGCGGCGTTGGGTGCAATCAGGTTGACTTTGTTTCGGCAATCATGAACTGGGTAGAGAAGGATGTAGCCCCCGATACACTCGTCGCCTCGCGAGTAGAGAACGGCGAGACCATAAGAACCCGCCCCCTTTGTCCATACCCCCAGGTGGCGAAATACAAAGGTAGCGGCAGTATCGACGATGCCGCAAACTTCGTCTGTGTGGAGCCTGATTCCAACTAGTTCCGAACAAGACCTGCTGGGCCCTCGGGACGCTGAGAGCCAGCCTCTAAGCACATCAAGATCTTGCTGTCATCATAAGGGTGTCGTAATGTCGGGCAACCTCCTTGACGGTGTGTAACATCCGCCAATGCCGCCAGCCCGGCCTGCGAGGCGAATCATCTCTGCATCTCTCACCCGGCCCGCTTGAACTTTTGAAAGCTGCGACAGTTCAGTGGCGCGTAATGTTCCACGTCGCCTGCGCTCTTCACCACCTCGCCCACGTACAGGTCGCCGTGCGAGTCGGCCCAGATCCCGTGCGGGGAAAGGAAGTTGCCCGGCAGCAACGGCTGGTAGCCGCCGATTTGCAGGTGAATCTCGGCATCCGGATCGCAAATGGTCACGCGGGCGATCGGCGCGTGTCCCGCGGGAGGGATAGTCATTAACTCGAAGTGGGGCCGGTGGGTCCGCCACGGATAGAAACCAAGCTCGGCGATGTACAGATTGTCCTGGTCGTCGATAAAGATATCGTCGGGCCGGTTGACCCAATTCCAGTCCCGCAGGTACTCGCCGTCCGGATTGAAGATCTGTATGCGCGAGTTCTCGCGGTCGGCCACGTAGACCAGGCCTTGGCTGTCCACCGCCACGCCGTGCGGCAGGTTGAATTGCCCGGAGCCCTTGCCGGACTCACCCCAGGAAAGCAGCAGCTCGCCTTCGGCGGAGAACTTGTGCACGCGGGCGTTGCCATAGCCGTCGGAGATATAGATCTCACCGCTGGGCACGACGGCCACGTTGGTGACCCGGTTGAAAGGTCCCGCGGCGTGCCGTACCGGCGAGACACCTTCCTGGAAGCCGGTGTCCGATGGATTGTCCTTTTCGCCCAGCGTCACCAAGAGCTGGCCGTCGCTGGTGTACTTTCGTACGGTGTGGTCGAGATTATCGGCCAGGTAGAGATGGTCGTTGCGATCGATGAAGATGCCGTGCGCGCTGCGAAAAACGCCTTCCCCCCAGGCGTCGAGAAATTTGCCTTCCTTGTCGAAGACGATGATCGGGTGATCGCCCCGGTTGAACACGTACACGCGGTCCCGGGAATCCACCGCTACACCGGCAACCTCCACAAAGGACCAGCCTTCGGGCAACTGTTCCCAGCCTTGCAAGACCTCGTACTCGATCTTGTGTGGTCCAACCGCCATGATCTCCTCCGACTTAGGTGGATACTCCGCGCAACAAGTGGCTTTCGATCTGCACTTTACGAGAGAATGGGCTCCATTTACAAATGCCCTGGCGAAAGCAGCTGGCCTGCCCGTGGGCCAGAGCCGCGCAGACAGCTAGTCTGATTCAGGCCCAAAACCCTTGCCCGCCCATGAAGTCCAACCAACGAATACGCGAGTGCAAACCGCACCCGCAGCAACAATCTTTCCGAAATGGCTGAGGGCACCGTTTCACCAGCCAGCCAGTCCTTTCCGTCGGCCACCGACAACCTTACCAGCCCAATTTATTCTTTCTGCATGGATTGGCCTTGGGCCAGGTTTTCATTCTTGGCAGTGAGTGCATTCCTAAGTATTGTATGCGAAACGCAGAATATTTTTCGGAGAGAAATAGTGACCAAGAACGACTCCTTCCTAGACGTCCAGCTCACACACAGTGTTCTACAAGGAGACCAGATGCAGGGTACAAGTATGGAAGTCCTTGATCGCTGCGGCGTTCAGGAGCGTGATACTTGTGGGCAGGTTGAGACCTCGAGGCCGTCCGGCGAACGAATTCGCTGGTGGGTTATCACTGCGCCCATGCTCGTGACGTTTGGTGTGTGTCATAAAACTCTAGCGCAGAGCGATCCGGGCCGCTGGACGGGAAAGTGGATCTGGATGGAGGGGAATCCGAAACCTTACCACTTCTTCTTGATGACGCGGGGAAGTGTGTTGCTCGAGGCGAAGCCCGCCAGTGCGCGCCTGCTCGTCACCGCGGCCGACCGCTACCTGCTCGACGTCAACGGTCAGTATCTGGCCGGGGTCCCGCCCGAAGCGACCCACTTTGGAAGTCTTACGACAGCTACGATGTGGCTTCGCACCTGCGGACCGGCAAGAACGTCACTGCGGTTTTCGCCTACCACTACGGCAGCGCGAGCGGGTGCACGCGGGACGCCCGCGCCGGTTTGTTCGTACAGCTGGACCTGACGAGGGCCGACGGATACCGGGCGACAGTGGGCACGGATGAGCACTGGCGGGTCCGCCAAGCCCTGGGTTGGAGCCAGGATGTCCGGTTGGTCCGGTTTTCGACCGGCATGACGGAGGTCTACATCGCCAACGCCGATCCGGTTGGCTGGATGGCGCCGTCCTTCGACGATTCTGGCTGGGAGTCGGCTTACGTGATCCCGCAGCGTCAGGTGTCGTGGGGCAACCTCGAGCCACGGCAAACACCGATTTTGCGAGAGGTGTTGTGTTTTGAAGAATGGTGGAGGCGGCGGGAATCGAACCCGCGTCCGAGAAAGATCGCCGAAAAGAGACTACATGCTTAGTTCATTCGCGTGTCTCGACCGCCGACTGGGAATGAACAAGCCGACTGCGGTCCAGCCCGATGGATCTCGGCCTCAAGACTACGGGCAGAAGCCCTGAAACCCAACTCGCGGAATGACACCAGGAACCAGCGTGCGAGCCCACCGGCCGAGGCGGCTGCCCAATGTTTAGGCAGCGTGTGCAAACTGCATGTTGTTGGCAGTTGTTGTTGTCCGATCGTTTTACGGGTGCTCGGAGCCCGGCATGCCTCTCAACAGCGATGACAATCCCGTCGAATCCTGTTCGCCCCCCCTTCCGGCATCCGCCTTTTCGCAGGTGCCTGTTCTCATTCTACAGACGAACATTTCGCACGCAAAGTAACGTCATCCGGCTTCGCAACCGATGTTAGACTCGGTCCTTGGACGCCAAGACTCGCATCCTGCTGGCTATCGTTATCGTTTCCAATGCCTTAGGCAATGTCGCACTGGGCTATGGGATGCAGGGGATCGGGGACATTAGCTCCTATTCTCCGCTTGAACTTGTCTTCTCTGGAATCGCCAGCCTGATCGATCCGTAGGTGCTATTGGGGGTACTCCTGCTGCTGGTCTTTTTCGCGGCGCATACGTTGCTCCTGAGCTGGGCCGATCTCAGCTATGTGTTGCTCGTCACCTCGATCGGCTATGTGCTCGTCGCGGTGTTGAGCAGAGTTGTACTGCAGGAGGCGATCACACCGGCTCGGTGGGCAGGCACCGTGCTCGTCGCGTGCGGCGTGGGCATCGTCGGGTCCACGCCGGTGGCTACGGTGCGGCGGAAACCATGACCGCGTTCCTGTTGATCCTGGTCGTGGGCGGCAGCGTCGTCGGAGACCTGCTGAAGGCGCATGGCATGCGGCGGCAGGGTGCGCCGCAGTCGTTTCGAGGTTCGGCCCTGCGGTGGTTCGCGCTTGCATCTCTCCGCAATTCCTGGTTTCTGCTCTCGCTTTTGGCCTACGGCGTCTCGTTCTTCGGATTCATGGCTCTGCTGTCGGTCCAAGACGTTAGCTTTGCCGTTCCCGCGACAGCCTTGGGCTACGTTCTGGAGACGGCTCTTGCCCGCTGGCTCTTGCGTGAGCAGGTCGACTTCAGACGTTGGGCCGGCGCCACGATGGTCGTGACTGGGGTCTGGCTTATCGTGTGAGTGTGCAGCCGGCGTCCCGACAGGCGCCGGCCGCAATCCATCGCGTGGCCGAACGGACCGTGCGTCACACTTTCCGTGGACCCCGGCCGAAACGCTTCGACCCTTTCGATGGCAGTCGGCGCTTGTGGTCCGTCCGTCGCTTCCTGGACGAACCGGAAGGGCGTCCGGAGCGACTTGCAACAGGCCGGGGAGCCAGCAGCTGTTGCACCTCCTTGGAGGACAGCTCGCGGACTTGACGCGGCTCGAGTCCCCGCAGAGTGAGGGTGCCGATTCGGACCCTTCGAATCTTCTCTACGAGGTGTCCGATTCTTTCGAACATCCGGTGGATCTGACGGTTACGACCCTCGACCAGAGTGACTTGGTACCAGACGTTGTCGCCGGGTCGAAGGAGGCGAATCGACTCGGGCTTGGTGAGTCGACCGTCCAACTTGATCCCTCGGCGCAGCGTATCGATCAATTCCTTGCTTGGCCGTCCACTCACTTTCACCTCGTACGTCTTCGGGATCCTATACTTGGCGGAGAGGATACGGTTCGCAAAGTCTCCGTCGTCCGTCAAGAGCAAGAGGCCCTCGGTGTTGTAGTCCAAGCGCCCCACGGGAAAGAGCCCCTTCGAAGCGTGGCTGCCGAGAAGGTCCATGACTGTGCGGCGCCCCTGCGGATCGCTGGTACTGGTAATGCAGCCTTTGGGTTTGTTCAGTACGAGATAACGACGTTTCCGATGACTGTGGATTGTCCGGCCCTCGACTCGGATCGTGTCGACGGCCGGATCCGCTTTCGTTCCGAGCTCCTGGACAACATCGCCGTTGACGCTGACGCTGCCATTCGTGATCAGCTCTTCGGCCCGACGTCGGGAAGCGACTCCGGCCCTGGCAATGATCTTCTGTAACCGTTCTTGCATGCCATCCAGCATCCCCGAGCTTTCGAAAGCCGGACCCAGGATGCGTCCGGCGCGGTCAGCCGAACCTCTCCAGAGTCTCAGCAGCGCTCGCCGGTACGTCGGTGTTTACCGTCTCCGGATCGTCGCCGGCCTCTTCCGGAGCCGCGAAATCGTGGTCCATGGCCGCAAGGCTCAAATCTTCCATTTCCTTCAAGCTCGGCAGCTCCGAGAGGTCGTTCAGGCCGAAATGAACCAGGAATTCATTCGTTGTCTTATAGCGCATGGGGCGGCCGATGACCTTCTTCCGGCCGGCAGTCGTGATCAGCTTGTGTCGGAGTAGGGTGTGGATCACTCCGGTGGTGTTGACACCTCGAATCGCCTGAATCTCGGGAATCGTGACGGGTTGCCGGTAAGCGATGACCGCCAGAGTCTCCAGCGCCGGCAACGAGAGTCTCAGACGGGGCTGCGTGGTCTTCGAGAAGACCCTCACAGCATCGTGGTGCTCTGGTTTGGTGAGTATCCGGTAGCCGCCGCCAACCGTGCGAATCTCCAGCCCTTTCGCCTCGGACTTGTAAGACTGCTGCAACGTGTCGAGATCGGCGCGCAATGCATCCAACGGCAGCCCCAAACCCGCTGACAGCTGCCGGAGTGTCGGCGGCTCATCAGCTGCGAAAATAACCGCTTCCAGCAGAGCCAGGCGCTTCTCCTGCGGCTCTTCCAGGCCTGGGAGAGCCGGTTGAACGGCATCCTGCTGCGGCGCCGTGGGCATGCCGGCGAATTCGCTCAAAGCGTATACTCCAGCTCGGTGTCGGATGCGGGAAGCAGCTCCCCATTTCGGAACGCCTCATCGAACATTGCGTGCTTCTGAATCACGATTTCCCCAAAGAGTTCCTCCTGTCGCAGTTCAACGGCCTGGGCTTTGACCATCTCCAGCAACGCAAGGAATGTCGCGACGACTGCTCGTGGCGTTCTCTGCCGCAGAAAGATCTGCCGCACAAAGATCGGTCCATCTTCGCTTAGCAGAAGGTTTTTCATGTAACGGATACGATTCGCAACTGAAACCGGTTCCTGTTCCATCTCAACGACCGGTTGATTCCGCAGGCGCTCGAGCACGTCACCGAACGTCTGCACCAGATCGAATAGGCTGACCCGCAACTCCGTTGGCTCCGCCGGCTCCACCAGCACATCCGAGGAGCCCGCGGACCACACGTTCTCCTCGATGACCCGTTTCTGCTTGAGCATCTGGGCCGCCTGAAGGAACTTTTCGCGCTCCAGCAAGCGCTTAACGAGATCCTCTCGCGGGTCCCGCGGATCCTCGTCCTGCACTTTGGGAGGAACTGGCAACAACATCTTCGACTTGATATGGATCAACGTCGCGGCCATCAGCACGAATTCCGCACTGACTTCAAAGTTCAGGGACTCCGCGCGGCGGATCGCCTGCAGGTACTGTTCCGTAATCTTCGCGATTGGAATATCCAGGATGTTGATGCGCCGATTCTTGATGAGGTCCAACAGCGCGTCGAGAGGCCCCTCGTACTGCTCCAGATGGACTTGGAAGGCGGCGGATTCCGAGATGCTCGGGTGCTCGTTGTCGGTCCCGAACGTACGGGACTGGGTGGCGGACTCGGGGGCAGGACCTGCTTGTTCGGATGGCATCGCCTAGTGCCGCATCCCTAGGATTCCTCTGCAAGACCACCCAGATTGAGCGGCGATGGAGGAAGCCGTCGACTCTAAACGAATCAGACCAACACTTTAGCACTCGATTCCGGGCGACGCTGCAGAGGAGGCAGCCGGACCACGCTTGTCCCGAACCCACCCGGGCCAAAGCTCCGCCTCAGCGGCTCCTGCAAGAGCCAGGTGGTTATCCCTGAGTCCCGCCTCAGCGACCGGGTTGGTACAGAAGCGGTGCGGCCTAACCGGGGTCTCCGCGACGGGCCACTCCTGCGCGCAGGCGCGACGAGCAGCATCACCTCGTATTCGGGAAGGCGTCGGCGCCCTCAATCCCTCGCGGATCCAGCTTGTCCCCGGCAATCCGAGCGCGGTGCGTGTAGGATGCAACGAGGCTCAGCGACATTGACGGCATGGACGCACGCACCCGCGGGCAAATGGTACGAGGGAATCACGCGGCGCCAGTGGACGGTGCTGCTGATCGCCTCTCTCGGCTGGATATTCGACACGTTCGAAGGTCAGGTCTACGTCTCAAGCATGAATGAGGCGATGCCGGACCTCCTGTCCGGCATGGAGAGCCTGAGCCCCGCGCGGCAGGCCGGGAGGCTGGCCTATTACAACAACATTGCGTTTGGTGCGTTTCTCCTCGGCGGTGCGGTAGGGGGAATCGTCTTCGGCATCCTCGGGGACCGGCTCGGCCGTGTCCGAACCCTGATGCTGACGATCGCGATGTACTCGGCGTTCACGTTCTTCTCGGCGTTTTCGTCGCAGTGGTGGCACTTGGCGGGGTTTCGCTTCCTCGTAGCGATGGGTGTCGGCGGAGAATGGGCCGTCGCCGCCGCATTGGTCGCCGAGGCCTTCCCTCAACGAGCCCGTGCTTGGTCTCTAGCAATTTTCCATGCATCCAGCGTTATCGGCGCCTGGCTAGCCGTTGCGGTGGGTGCATTCATCGTCGTGGGCCGGGAGTTCTCCTTTCCGCTGTTGGGGGGCGAGCCGTTCGCGAGTTGGCGCCTCGGGTTTGCGGTAGGCGTCGTTCCAGCATTGCTGATCCTCCTCATCCAGTGGAAGCTGCGTGGGGAACCGGAGGCCTGGAGCCGGTCGCAGCGTCGCCGGCCACGCACGGTGCGCCTGGCATTGGAATTGTTCGGGCCGCAATTGCGAAGGCACACGTTCGTCGGAATTTCACTGGCGGCGATCGGTCTAGCGACCTTTTGGGGTGTCCACATCTACGGAAAGGACCTGCTGCGCGTTGAAATCGAGGCGCGCTTGCCTGTCGACGCAACGGAGCCGGGAGTAGGCGCGGTCACGGAGGATCGTTTCGCGAGCCTGAAGCGCTGGGAAATGCTCGGCATGTTGCTGACGACGACGGGGGGAGGCATCGGATTGCTGGCGTTCGGCGCCCTGGCGGAAGCCCTTGGCCGCCGCCGCGCCTTCGTTTTCTATCACGGGGCCGGCCTTCTTGCCGCCTTAGCCGTGTTCGGCTGGATCGGATCCCCCCTAGGCTTGATGCTTGCTTTGCCGGTCTTCGGCTTTTTCACCCTGGGCATGCATGCTGAGTACGCGGTCTACTTCCCGGAACTCTTCCCCACGCGCGTGCGAAGCACGGGGGCCGGGTTCTGCTTCAATGTCGCGCGCATCCTAGCCGCCCCGGTATTGTTCACATCCGGCTGGCTGCAAAGGGATCTTGGGATGACCTTGCGCGGTTCGGCGTCGCTGCTGAGCGTGCTCTTCCTGCTCGGCGCCGCGGTCATCCTCGCGGGCCCGGAAACCAGGGGCTCGGAACTGCCAGAATGAGACGGCTGGACGGGAACTGGGACGGATATCATGCAGCGCAACGTGTCGAGGAGGTCATGGATGGCGGGAGGGCTGGCCGTCGCCGCGGCTAGACACGCACGGGCCCAGCAAGCGGGCGCGGTGGATCCTCCTCGAATGGGTTTGATCGGACTTGGTAACCGTAGCAGAGCCCACCTGCGTGCCTACCACGACCTTTTATGTTGGAGAGGTGCCGGAGAGAGGGATGGCCGCCGCTGCCTCGGACCCTCTCTCCCCAGTGCCGCAGGTGGCGCAAGCCACCGCTGCGGCAGGTAGCAGATCCCTCCCCGCCTCAGCGCAGGGAGGCCCCCGGCGGGGCCTGGCCAGGCCCCGCCGGGGGCGACGGGTCGGACCGTTTAATCCTCGGATATCAGATCCGTACTTTAGCTTGGTCGGCCCGTCGCAACCATTCCTGCGCGACCTGAACGGAAGCGTGGGTACCGCCCCGAATCGCAAAAGGACAGGAACACAGGAATGACTGAACTCAATCCCATCGTAGTCGCCGGCATCGACGTCGGCAAGTCGAAGCTCGACGCCCACATCCTCGACTCCAGCCTCGAGCGCCAGTTCGACAACACCAAGCCCGGCCGCCGCGCCCTGCGCAACTGGCTGCTCAAGCACGGCGTCACCCGCGCCGTCCTCGAGCCCACCGGCCGCTACCACCGCAACCTCCACCAGGGCCTCTTCGACGCCGGCATCGAGACCGTCCTCGTCAATCCCTTGCGCTCCCGGCGCTTCGCCCAGGCCATCGGCCAGCTCGCCAAGAACGACCGCGTCGACGCCGCCATGCTCGCCCGCTTCGGCCTCCTTGACGGCCTCGATGCCACCCCGCCCCTGCCGCGCAACCTCCAGCTGCTCAGCGACTTGCTCGCTCTCCGCCGCAAGCTCGTCGAACAGCTCGGCGCCCTCCGCAAGCTCTGCGCCGAACTCGCCCCGGAGGCCGCCGGCTGCCCCGGCGCCACCCTCGACGCCTTGCAGGCCGACAGCGCCTCCTGCGAGTGCCGCATGCTCACCTGCATCGCCGCCGACACCGCACTCTCCCGCCGCGCCGCCAGCATCCGCTCGATCCCCGGCTGCGGCCCCGTCACCGCCGCCTGCCTCTGCGCCGACATGCCCGAGCTCGGCACCCTCGGCCGTCGCCAGGCCGCTTCCCTGTTCGGCCTCGCTCCCTTCGACCGCGACTCCGGCCAGCACCGCGGCGGCCGCTCCATCCGCGGCGGCCGCGCCCAGCCGCGCCACCTGCTCTACATGGCGGCCCTCTCCGCGGTCCGTTGCGAACCCGCGGCCAAGGCCTTCTACGAACGACTCCTCACCCGCGGCAAGCCGCCCAAGGTCGCCCTCGTCGCCGTCATGCGCAAGCTCGTCGGCCTGCTCGACACCCTGCTCCGCGAGGATCGCCTCTGGCAGCCCGAGCCTCCCACCCACGCACTGCAGGCACCCGCATGAGCACACCGACGAGCGGCTCCCAACCGAACCTCGCCATCCGGAAAGAAATGCAAGAAAATCGCCTCTCCGGAACATCTCTGCCCGGATATGTGCTTGACAAGAAACACGGAAGCTGGGTAATGTCGAAGTTGCCGCGCTTAGTGACATCCAGGCGGATCGCATGCGAGCGGCGCGTCGTGGTCCGGCCTTGGACGCCGAACTCTATACCGACTACCACGAGCTGATTGCGGATCAACGCGTCGACGCCGTGGCTATCGCGGCCCCGAACTACCTGCATGCTCCCATGGCGATCGCCGCGTTGCGCGCAGGGAAGGACGTGCTGCTCGAAAAACCCATTGCACTGACCTACGCAGAGGCCCGACGAGTAGCTGCCGCCGCACGCGAGACGGGACGCGTTTTGGCGATTGGTATGCAGCGCCATTTCAGCCGCGCGTATCGTCGCATCGTCGAGGCGGTCGGTTCCGAGGAAGTCGGAAAGCCGCACCTGTTCGCGCTCAATGAGTACCGTGGCGACTGGACCCCCCGGACATGGCTCTGGCGCGATCCGCAAAGCGGCGAAGAGACCCCGTGGCGCCACTTGCGCAGCCTTGCCGGATCAAGCCTGCTGGAGTTCTCCGTCCACTCCTACGGCTTCCTCTACGAAATGATCGGCGCCCCGTTGACGTTTTGCGCGGCGACCGGCGGGGCCGTCCACTGGCCCGCACGGACCACAGAAGACGCGATTTCCGTTATCGCGGAATTCGGCGAGGTGCGCGTACAGCACACCTATTGCGGCTGCGCGCCAGGCGCGCAATGGCACGTGACGATCGCGGGTAGCCGGGGCTCGCTCCAGTTCGACCGGCGTAATGCCGTGCTTCGCATCGACGGCTCCGATCCCGAGCCACTCGACCTCGGGGCAGGGGACCCGGAAGGCTCGAGCATGGAGGTGCAGATGTATCGGGACTTTTTCCGTGCCGTGCGCGAGGGCTCGCAGCCGGCCTTGCATCCCGACTTCGTGATCGAGGCCACCAAGCTCGCTTACGCGGCTTGGACGAGCATCGACGAACGCCGTATTGTCACGGATGCGGATTTTCTTGGATAGCCCGAGGGCGTTCATTCCGATCCGCGTCCATGGCCGCTTCCCGGTCCGCGAGGGCTGTGGCCAACTCTTGGACGACTTCCGGACCCGCTTCGGCCAGGCCGTTGCCTTCGCCAAAATCCTGGGTCAGGTCATACAGTTCCTGGGTTTCGACGGAGTCTTGGACGAGCTTCCACTGCTCCTCTCGCACGGCCTTCTTGCTCCGCATCCGCCAGAACAGGGTGCGTGGCGCGACTTCGCGCCCCCCGAATCGAACCGGGGCTGGACTCCTCCCGTCCAGCGGAGCAGATACCGTCCGGATTTTGACAACTTTCCAAGATCGTTGGAAACACATGGGGCTGTTGGAATAGGAATCCATGAAACGCAGCCCCTCGCTGGCCGTGTGGTCGAGATGTGGTGCGCGGTTGCGTTCGCTGCCATAGGCCGCAATGTCCGCGTAACTCACCTCGTCAGCCAGGATCACGACGAAGTTCGGTCGCGGGTCCGGACTTGTGCGCGGGCTTCTGCTACGAGCAGGCATGCTAGGGCAAGGATCCGTAGCCTCATGGACCGCGGTGTGTCCGGGCGGAGATTCACGGCTCCGGTAGGCTACCGTCCGACATAGGGCGCTCCGCATTCCTGGTTCTGTATACTCTCGCCGTCGAGGCTCCCAAGTACGATGCCAACCGAATCCCTCAATAGCACCGCTGCGGCCGGCCCGAGGCCACCCGACAATCTCTACCGCTTCGCCCAGACCATCGGCGCCTTCATCCCCGACGCTATGACGATGGCCATCGTGCTGATGGTCGTTCTTGGCTGCGGAGCCATGCTGATCGGCAACACGGCCCTTGAAACCTTCGACGCGTACTATGACGGGCTCTGGATGCTCCTGCCGTTCACGATGCAGATGACACTCATCCTGGTTCTGAGCTCCACGCTCGCTTCGACGAGGTTCTTCCGCCGCCTGATCCTGACGCTGTCGAACCTCCCGCGCAGTCCGGGGCAAACGATCGCGCTCTCCATGGCCACAACCGGGTGCCTGGCGTACTGCTTCTGGGGGCTCAGCCTCGCACTGGCGCCGCTCGTGGCGGTGAGCTACGCCCGCCAAGCCGAGCGGAACGGATTCGCGGTGGACCTCCCGTTCCTGTTGTCGGCAAATGCCGCCGCAGGCGCTATTTGGCAGTTCGGCCTCTCCGCCAGCGCACCGTTGATGATGAACACGCCCGGGCACTTCCTTGAGGAAGAAACCGGCTTGATGCCGCTTTCGAGCACGATCTGGGCGCCCGCGACTTTGGCCTACCTGGCGATCTACCTTACGAGCGTCTTCACTGTTGCCAGGCTACTCATGCCGAAGCACGCCCGGCCGATCTCGCTGTTCCCGGACTCGTGCGAGTTGGCCGAGGCCACGCTCAACGCGGCAGCGCAGCCGGAGGAAGAGTTCGACCCGTCCGACAAGTTCGCGGAACGGCTCGAATCCAACCGGCTGCCCTGCGCCATCCTGACTCTGACGCTGATCGGCTGGCTGGTGTACCACGTGACGGTCAAGGGCGGCGGCTTGCAACTCAATTCGCTGATCACAATCCTCCTGACGCTCGGACTGCTGTTGCACGGAAGCGTGCGGAAGTTCACGAAAGCGCTGCCGAAGGCGGTGGTCACGGCGTGGCCCGTGATCGTGTTGTACCACCTGTACGCGGGGGTCGCGGGCCTTCTTCAGAACACTTCGCTCGGAACCGACTTGGCCACGTACTTCGCGTCAATCTCCACGGAGAACACGTTTCCGCTCTTGACGTTGCTCGCCGCCGCCGTGGTCTCGGTCTTCGTGCCTTCCAGTGGGGGACAGTGGGTCATCCAGGGTTTCATCACGACCAAGGCATCGGTCGTAGTGGGTGTTAGCGCCCAGCGCGGCTTGCTCGCGCTCAGCGTCGGCGACCATGTCGGCAACCTGGTCTCGCCCTTCTGGGCGGTGATCGCGGCGGGCATCGCCCGGATGGACTTCCGGTCGTACATCGGCTACAACTACGTGTGGGTGGTCCTCTGGGTCGGCCTCGGGATCCTTTGCTTCACATTCCTGCCGGCATAAGGCGGCCGCGCCGGGAGCAGCCGTTCCCTTTCGGGAATAGGAAGAACCAGACGTCCCGGTGGGAATGCGTATGTTCGAAGGAGGAATCGTAAGCCGAACACGTCACGCGGAACATTGGCATGCGAACGCTGTCCCGCGCGAACAGAATCCGAGCCTTGAGGCGTACCAGGGTGCGCCCGCGCAAGGCCCCGGGCGGATCTATCTTGTTGGCGGCGCTTCGGCCGTGCTGATGGGCTGGCGCGGCACGACGAGTGATGTGGACCTCAAACTCCATCCCGAACCGGCGGGGATCTTCGAAGCAATCGCCAAGCCGAAGGACGAGCTTGGCTTGAATGTCGAACTTGTAGCCCCCGACGACTTCATTCCCCCGCTACCCGGTTGGCAAGCACGAAGCCGATTCATTGCAGCGCACGGCGGGATCGACTTCTACGCCCAGGCGCTCGCCAAGATCGGGCGCGGACACGGTCGAGACCTCGACGATGTCCAGATGATGCAGCGCTACCATCTGATCGACACCGGGATCCTGCGTGAACTGTTCACCTCGATTGAACCGAGCTTGATCCGCTATCCGCAGATCGAACCCCGCGGGTTTAGGCGCCGCGTTCACGACATCCTTCGGAATCTCGAGCCATGAAGTTCGACGCCGACCTGCCAGGGGCGGATCTCGTCGCAGCTGGCATACGCGACTTGCGCGCGGGGAAGTTGACGATCGAAGCTCTCTTGGTCGTTGTCGGGGCGCCACGGTTGACGGCGGCTGGCATCCGAAACCCGCCCGCCGGAATCGCCTCTGGCACCGCCGAACTGGAACTGTACCGAAGATCATGCGGGAGTACCCCCAAGACGCGCACGGAAGATACAACAGTCTCGTAAGGCGCCTCGTGAGTTTCGAAGACGCACTTGAGCACGCAGTGGCAGCCCGGCGGCTCCAGCGCATCCCACATAGCGACACGGTGGTGGAGCATACGGCTTCCGTCGATGGGAAACAAGAGCAGCGATGACGGCGCGCAGAGGCAGGACTCGGCGGGCGGAAGACTGGATCCGGGGACGCAGCCGCCTGTCTCGTGATAGCGAACTCCGTCCGGGCCGTTCCGGACCGCGCGAGTCAGCGATCGATGGACGGTCAGCCTCCGCCAGCGCCATCGGTGTGAGGCATCGGGACGGAGCGTCAGCGCGGGGGACCCCATTGTCTTGCTGGTTCGCTGTGGTGGTCCAGGCGCGATTCACCCAACTCGTTGTGGCCTCGGCATCTCGCCGCGCCTGTCTCCAATGTCCTGGAGCGCGCCTGGCGGCAACGCCATTCGCGCGAATCGAGTGTGATAGTCTTGCGCACGTATGGCAGATACCCAATCGGACAAGCTGTCCCGTCGAGGCTTCCTGGCCGGTACATCCAGTGCAGCGGCGGCGGGAGCTGCCGCGGGCCTCGAGGGCTGCGCCGCTCCCTCGGATGCCCAGGCTTCGGGAGGTGTCTGGGAACGGCCGCCCGATCAACGCGGGAAGGGCAACCGCCAGAACCTGATCTTCCTCAATACCGATACGTTCCGAGCGGACAACCTGCAGGCCTACGGCGGGAACGGACTCGTCAAGTGCCCGCGACTCGACCGGTTCGCCGAGGACTGCGTCGTGTTCGAGGACTGCTATCCCGAGGGCATGCCGACGATCCCGATCCGGCGCGTCCTGATGACGGGCCGCCGCATCGTGCCGTACCACTACTTCCACCAGCACGAGCCCGTGCAGACGCCCGGCTGGCACGAGTTGTACTACGAGGACCAGACGATCGCGGAAACGCTGCACGAGGCGGGCTATCACACGGCCCTCATTGCCGACATCCCCCACCTGCAGCGACCGGGCAAGAACTTCCACCGCGGGTACCGCTACTACGAGTGGTCCCGTGGCCACGAGGTCGACTACTACGAACAGGCTCCGGCCGAAGCGCAGGACATCGTCCCCGAGTACTATCCGCAAGAGTTCTGGAATCGCTGGGTGGAACTCAGTCCGGGCCGGTCGGCTTTCATGCGGCAGTTCTTGGCGAACCGCAGCCGCTACGAGAACGAGTGTGAGGCGGTCATCGAATTGACCGCCAAGAACGTCATCAACTGGCTGCGCCGGAACCACGACAAGACGCCCTTCTTCTTGCACCTGGAAGCTTTCGATCCGCACGAGCCCTGGGATCCCCCCAAGCGCTTTCTCGACGAGTACATGCCCAACGCCACAGGACCCAAGTGGTGGGAGCCACCCTACGCAAACATCGAGGTCCCCCAATCCGGCATCCACCGTCTGCGGGCCAACTATGCCGGAGAATCCATGTGCGTCGACTACTGGATCGGGGAGATCCTGACCACGGTGGAAGAGCTGGGCTTATTCGACAACTCGGTCGTGGTCTTCTTCTCCGATCACGGCGCTCTCCTGGGCGAACAGGGGGAATTTCTCAAGGGCCCCACGCGCATCCGCAGACAGGTCACCCATAATCCATTCCTCGTCCGCCTGCCTGGCAAGGAGAAGGCAGGTACGCGCGCCTCGGGATTCATTCACCATCCAGATGTCCTGCCGACCCTGTTCCACTTGCTGGAACTCGAACCGCCGCCGCGCGCAACCGGGAAGAACCTGTGGGGCCTCACAAGCGGAGACGTGAGCCCGCATGACGCTCTAGTGCAGGCTTACGGCTGGATTGCCGCCATCCGCACCAAGGATTGGCAGTTCTCCAGGATCATCGACCGCGGCAAGCTGGGGTACGACTACGAGGCACAACTTTATAGCCGAGCAGACGACCCTGACGAGTTGACCAGTATTGCCGCACGGCATCCAGATGTCGTTGCGGAACTCGGCGCCAGAATCGACAGCTATCTGGCATCGGGCGCCGAAATCACCAAGGGCCACTTCCACGCCCGGGAAGACTTTGCGCCACGTCGCCGGATCTGATCCAACCGGCCGCCGAAGCGCGCCCAACCAGAAAGAGAAGACTGCAGCCATGGAGCGACGTCAAGCAAGCGACTACCACCCCGAGGTCCTCAAGCTCTTCGATGCGTACGTCCACGGCCGCTTGAGCCGCCGGGAGTTCCTGGAGCGCGCCGCGCCCTTTACGGCGGGAACCAGCGCGGCGGCGGTGTTGGCCAGCCTGAGCCCCAACTACGCCTGGGCGCAGCAAGTCCCCGAGGACGATACCCGGATCCGCACCGAACGCGTCGAGTATGACTCCCCGCAGGGCCACGGCACGATTCGCGGCTATTTCGTCCGGCCATCCGGAGCCGAGGGCAGACTGCCGGGAGTTGTGGCCGTGCATGAGAACCGCGGCTTGAATCCGTATATCGAAGATGTCGCTCGACGTCTGGGTGTAGCGGGATACCTGGCCTTTGCTCCGGATGGTCTGACCCCCAAGGGCGGCTATCCGGGCAACGACAACGACGGCCGGCGACTGCAGGCGGAACTTGACCGGAACAAGCTCGTCGAAGACTTCGCCGCCGCTGTCGAACACCTCCAGCAACTCGCCGATTGCACCGGCGAGGTCGGGGTGATCGGATTCTGCTTCGGCGGGTTTGTCGTCAATGCTCTGGCTGTGCGGATCTCGAATCTTGCGGCGGGCGTCTCGTTCTATGGCCGCCAGCCTCCGGTGCGGGCTGTTCCCCGGATCGTGGCGCCGATCCTGCTGCACTACGCGGGTCTCGACAGCCGGATCAACGAGGGCTGGCCCGCATACGAAGCGGCCTTGAAGCAGCACGGAAAGACCTATTCGGCCCATATGTATCCGGACGTCAACCACGGCTTCCACAACGACACGACGCCGCGCTACGACTCGCAAGCCGCCGCGCTGGCTTGGAAGCGATCACTCGAGTTCTTCGCGCAGCACTTGCTCTGAGGAGGCCTTGGCAGCGGCGTCCGCGCCTGCCGGATTCGCGCTTGGCGAGAGCGAGCTGATCCACTCGCTGACGATACGGCTATTCGGCTCCAGTCGTGTGTGCATCGCGCCACGCTCCTACTCATGTCAGGCACATGCGCGTGGGGCGCGGACAGGGAAGGAGTCGACTTCCTCGAGCGCCAGGTGCGGCCCGTGCTGGCGGAACGATGCAACCCCTGTCACAGCAGGCGTAGTCCGCAGCCGCAGTCCGGTCTACGCGTCGATTCTCGCGCTGCGCTGCTCCAAGGCGGCAACGCTGGGCCCGCGCTTGTTCCTGGCCAACCAGAGCGCAGCCCACGGAAAACGACGCGGGCGCCGCCACCGATCCCGGCAATCGTCTCCTGTGGCGCCAGAACCGGACGCGCTTGGATTTCGAGGCGCTGCGGGATTCGATGCCGGTCGTAGCGGGTCGACTCGATACGCGGCCAGGAGGACCGCCCTTCGAGTTCGGTGCGCATCCTTCGTCGCCGCGCCGGACGCTGTATGCCTACGTTTCGCGCGAGCATCTCTCCGCCCTGATGCGAACGTTCGACTTTTCGAACCCGGAGGAGCACACGCCGCAGCGGCATTTGACCACCGTTCCGCAACAGGCGCTGTTCCTGCCGAACAGCCCGTTCCTAGCCGAGCAGGCGCGCTCACTCGCGGCGTCGTGCGGAAAGGCGGACTCCTGCGTCGACTGGCTTCACACGAGGATGCTCGGGCGGCCTCCCGAGCCACACGAATGACGTCAGGCGGAGCGGTTCCTAGCCCGGACCGGTCGGGACGAGGCCAACCCCCAACACACTGGTCCCAGCCGAGTCCGTGGTTGCATGGCGCCGCACAACTCAATCCTTCTGCAGGCAAGGTGCTGAAGTTCCAGAGCATGCGGTATCGGGTCGAGGATCGGCTGCACCAAGCGCCGATCCTGCCTGCCCGGCACAGCGACTTGTTGGGATTCGATCACGAACGCTTCACGTTTCGATACGCAGGGCGGGACTTCCGCCTGACCGACGTCCACGGACGCGTCGTCCGCGAATTGATCGCCTAACGACGGGTGGTGACGCCGGTGGAGTTCTCCACCCTCCTTCATCTAGTTAGTGCCTGTCCGAAAATCCTCTAACATCTTGATATAGTTGTCTTTACACGTGATTAAAGCGAGCGAAAAAGAGGGTGTTCTGGCCGCAATCCGGGGATTCCGCCCGATTTCCAGCCAGATTCGCCCGCTGCTCGCTGCTAGGAGCCTCATGCGAAGCGTACTGAGCCTGCAACCGCAACTGGGGGCCAGCGACATCGGTGCCATCCAAATCGACCCGCAATCCCGCGACGACATCCCCGCTGTGCTGCAGGGCCTGCAGTGCGTCTACTGCGACCCAGCTTGCCGGGCCGAGCTGTTCGCCCTGCTCGAGCAGCATGTCCTGCCCGGCACCGACCGCAGCGTCGGCCGTCCGGGCATGGACCTGTGGCAAGTGCTCGTCATGGGCCTCCTCAAGCAGGGCGTCAACTGCGATTTCGACCGGCTGACCGAGCTGGTCAACAAGCACATCCAGGTGCGCCAGATGCTGGGCCTGGGCGCGGCCGGGTTCGACTGCGGCCAGTTCCACCTGCAGACCGTGATCGGCAACGTCGCGCTGCTGTCGGCGGACCTGCTGGAGCAGGTGAACCGGGTGCTCGTGGCGGCCGGGCAGGCGGTGGCGGGCCGCGAGCCGGGCGCGCGCCTGGCGGCGCGCTGCGACAGTTTCGCGGTCGAGACCGACGTGCAGTACCCGACGGATGTGAACCTGCTGTGGGATGCGGCGCGGTGCCTGATCGCGGTCGCGGCGGCGGCCTGCGCGGAGGTCGGCCTCGGGGGCTGGCGCAAGCGCGTCGCGCTGCAGCTGCGGCTGCAGGTGCTGTGCAACGCGGTGCGGCGGACGCGCCGG
Source organism: Bryobacterales bacterium (assembly GCA_965218615.1). GTDB lineage: Bacteria > Acidobacteriota > Terriglobia > Bryobacterales > UBA6623 > VXMF01. The sequence continues at coordinate 677,709 of CBDCLH010000005.1, read as the reverse complement.
GCCAAGCCGGCGGCGGTGCGGGCCTATCTGGCGTTCTGCCAGCGGCTGGTGACCCGGGCGGACGGGCAGCTGCCGGCCTTGCAACAGGCCGGGGCCGTGGAAGCGGAGCGCGTGGCGGGCTTGCTGGGCCACGCCCGGCGGCAGATCGAGCAAGTGCACCGGCGGCTGCTGAAGGGCGCGCGGATCCCGCACGAGGAGAAGGTGTTCTCGGTGTTCGAGGAGCACACGCGGTGGGTGTCGAAAGGCAAGGCGGGAGGCCCGGTGGAGCTGGGCGTGCCGGTCTGCATCGTGGAAGACCAGCAGCAGTTCGTGCTGGGCTGGGAGAGCGAGTGGTGCGGGGGGGACACGGACGTGGCGGTACCGCTGGTGCGGGCCTGCCAGCAAGCGTATCCGGAGCTGCGCTCGTGCAGTTTCGACAAGGGCTTCCACAGCCCGGCGAACCGGGCGGCGCTGGACGGGCTGCTGGCACTGAACGCGCTGCCGCGCAAGGGGCGGCTGAGCGGCCAGGACAAGGAGCGGGAGGGCGCGGAGGAGTTCGCGCAGGCGCGGCAGCAGCATCCGGCGGTGGAGTCGGCGATCCACAACTTGGAGCGGCGGGGCCTGGACCGCGTGCGCACGCACGGCAAGGCCGGGTTCGAGCGGACGGTGGCGCTGGCGGTGACGGCGGCGAACCTGCACCGGATCGGGCTGATCCTGCAGAGACGGGAGCGCAAGGCGCTCCGGCGCGCGGCCTGAGCGCCGCAGGCGAGACAGCATCGCAGGTCCGCAACGGGCTGCGGGGAGAGGTGCGCCGCCGGGCGGCAACTGCCCAGTTTCTGTGCCCTTGATCCGGTGTCCAACTCCCCTCGCTACGTCGTGAGAAGCGACATCGGCCCGCAAACAGGCTCGCAATCAAGCTCTCGAAAATGAGTGTCTCCCAAAAACTGGGGTTTTCTGGCAGGCACTAGCTAGAATAGGGTGTAGCGCAGCTCCCATCCCGGGACTCCCCAACTGCGCTAAAGGCAGGACAATTCCGTGGCCAGATTTCGACGCAAAGACCTGAAGCGAGACCGGTTCGTCGAAGAAGTCACGCAGCAGGTCGAATTCGTCAGCGGCCACCGCAGACAGTTTCTCGTCGGCGGCATCGCGTTGGTGGTTGCCCTGGCCGCTGGCACCGGATACTGGACGTACAACCGCCAAAGAAACATTGCGTCGCAAGCCCGATTGCAGGACGCGATCGATCTTTTCCACGGCATCGTGAGCACGGAGAGCCAGCCCGGAACGAAGACGTTCGCCACCGAATTCGAGCGCATCGAACAGGTAACCCGGGCGCTCGACGGCATCGTGTTGGATCACTCAGGCACCGTAGCGGCTGCTGGCGCCTCGTTCTACGCGGGCTTGTTGGATCAGGAGCAAGGCCACATCACCGAGGCTCAGTCTCACTTTGAGCAGGCGGCGCGTGGCAAGGGCAGCGAGTATCCCGCCCTGGCTCGCCTCTCTCTTGGCGGTCTCTTACTTGAGGGTGGCGATGCCAAGGCTGCCCGGACTCAGTTCCAGCAGCTCGTGGGGAATCCCACCCGAACGGTCTCCCGAGACCGCGCCACGATCGAGGTCGCGCGCACGTTTGTCGAGAGCGACCCGGAGCGAGCCCGTCAAATCCTGAATGGGATCCAGACAGAGAACGGTCCCGCCCGTTCTCTCGCGGCGGCCTTGCTCAAGACTCTCGGCGCCGGGAGCTGAGCGCTCAGAGCGCGATGACAGCTCGACTGCGATTCCCCACCGAGCGCTCACGCCTGCGTAGACACCCGGAGCCCGGAGAGCCGGATGGCTATCGAGGCCCGTTTCAGCACGACCGGGACCGCATCATTCATTCGCGCGCGTTCCGACGGCTTGCGGCCAAGACCCAGGTCACCACGCTGCCGGACTCCAACCATTGCCGTTCCCGGCTGACCCATACGATCGAAGTCGCTCAGGTGGCGCGCACCGTCGCGACTGCGCTGGAGCTGAACGTCGACCTAGTGGAGGCCTTGGCCCTCGCCCATGACTTGGGACACCCCGCCTTCGGACACGCCGGAGAAACGGCTCTTGACGACGAGATGCGGAGCCATGGCGCATCGTTCGACCACAACTTCCACGCGTTGCGGATCGTGGAGCACTTCGAGCAGCGCTACGCGCCTTTCCGCGGACTCAACCTGACGTTCGAAGTGCGAGAAGGTCTTCTCAAGCACTCGTGTGATCTCTCGCCAGCCGACTGCGCGTACCGGGAATACCTGCCCGGCCTAAAACCTACGCTTGAAGCACAACTCATTGATCCGGCGGATGAAATCGCGTATTTGAGCGCCGATATGGAAGATGCCGTTGAGGGAGGGGTTCTGCAGATGGAGACCATCTGCGAACACGTTCAGGCATTCGCCGAGCTGCAAGCGGAGGTGCGGGCGGCGTACCCGATCATCAGCGACCGGCGGATGCTGAACGAGGCGCAGCGCCGTTTGATGGGAATCCTCGTTTCGGGCTTGATCGAGGGCACGCGATCGGAGGCGGAGTCCAGCGGCGCCTCGGACTACGACGCCGTCCGACGACTGCCGCGCCGCATTGCTCTGCCATCCGAGCCTGCCGCTTCCACGATGCGGCAGATGCGCTCGTTGCTCACCGAGACGTATTACAACGCCGCGAAAATGCAGCGCATTTCGCGTGGCTACGCGAACAAACTGGCCGCGCTGTTTCGATTCTATATCAAGAATCCAGAGTCCCTACCGGAAAAGTATGTCGAACAACTCGGCGCGGAGCCGTTGCCGCAGCTAGTGTGTGACTACATCGCCGGCATGACCGACATCTACCTGCTGCGATGCCACGACAAATGCCTCGGAGGCAGGCCCAGTGAAGAATTCCAAGACGCGCCCGCGTAGCCTGCTCTGGGCATGCCGTGCCGCGGTCGGCGCCATGCCGGTGTTCGGCCTCCTTCCATTGGCGCCGATGCCCGTGGTGAACTGCCCCTGCGAGCACGGTCGACCCGAGAGCATCGAGAGCCGGGTCTGCAGCCTATGCGGAACGGCCGATGAGCAGACAGGCGAGATCTATTTCCTGAAGGACATCAACCCTCACAAGCCGAATCGATACCTGGCACTTCCGAAGGCGCACGCCGGCGGGTTCCAGTCGACAGCGCATCTGCCTGGGGAGCTTCGCGACCTCCTCTGGCAACGCGCCGCGGAGCGTGCCGAGCAGCTGTATCCGGGACGCTGGGGCTTGGCGCAGAACAGCCACCATTTTCGGACGCAGTGCCATGCGCACATCCATATCGGACCCTTGAGCCCGGAAGTCGAAGACACCGGCGGCACACGGTACGAATCGGTGGCTGAGTTGCCCAACGTGGGCCCGGAGCAGGGCATCTGGTTGCATCCGAAGAACGGGGGGTATTGCGTGCACCTCGACCGCGATTTGGCCGAGATCGTCCTCGTGCGTTGAGCCGTTCCGGGGCTACGGCACTTCCCAGTTGCCAGTCCGGGCTGAGCGGAACACAGCGTCCAGGATCCGCATACCCTGGACGGCGTTTTCCAACGGGAACACCAGGGGCTCGCCCGTCCGGATGGCCCGCGAGACGGCTTCTCCTTGCGCGGTGTATTGGTCAGTGACGGGGAATTCCTCCCCTACGATCCCCGCGTTGCCCAACTTTTGGCCGTCGTCGAGGAAGATGCGGCAGGGCCGGTCTGGCGGCGCATTGAACGGGATTTCGATCTCGATGCGCCCTTTCGTGCCGATGATCTGCATGCGCTGGTAGGGACTGGCTTGCGTCGCGCAAGTGCAGCTTGCATGCCCTTCCGGAAAGTCCAGGATCACCGACGTGAGCCGGTCGATTTGCCATGCCGGATCGCGTTCGATGAGGCTCACAACCCGTGTCGGCTCGTCCTCGAAAAGGAAGCGCGATCCGGTTATGGGATAGCAGCCGATATCGTAGAGTCCTCCGCCGCCCAGGCCAGCGATGTTGCGAATGTTGCGCGGATCCGTGTTGTGGTAACTAAAGAATCCCTGGACGGCCCGAAGCCGTCCGACGCGTCCGCACCGGACCAATTCCCGTGCCCGTAGCCACTGCGGGTGGTAGCGGACCATGAACGCTTCCTGGATCAGGACGCCCGCCCTGTCGCGCGCTTCGATCAAAGTGCTAGCTTCTTCGGCGTCCAACGCGAGGGGCTTCTCACACAGCACGTGCTTGCCGGCCTCGGCCGCCCTGATCGACAAAGGCACGTGAAGGTGGTTGGGCAACGGGTTGTAGATCGCTTCGATGTCGGGGTCATCGAGCAATTCCCGGTAGGAACCGTAGGCTTTGGGGATGCCGAGGGCCTCCGCGGCTTTCCGGGCCTTGTCAGACTCTCGGGAGGCAATCGCGGCGACCTCGCACAGCTCGGCCCGTTGCATGGCCGGAATGACCTTCTGGAGGCCGATCTTGGCGGTGCTGAGGATCCCCCACTGGACGGGCTTCATGCTTGCAGCTCCTCTTCCGGTTCCGGCTAGTCCCAGCACAGGCGCCGGTGACCGATATCTCCTACATGTAGCCGCCAGCCTTACCGGTCTTGTGCGGTTGGGCCGCGGCAACGTCCATCTCTGAGCGAATGGCGCGGAATCCGTTGAGCAGGACCGACATGTCGGTTCCGCAGACCAGAAAACGGGCGCCATGCTCGCGGGCTCGATGCAACATCGTGGTGTTCCCGAAGTGGACCCCAGGAGCGACGCCCACCCGGTTGCAGGCTGCGACCATGCGGTCGAAGGCCGACCAGAACTTGGGATGCTCGAAGTCGCCCGGAATGCCGAGCGAGACGGAAAGGTCGAAGGGACCGACCATCGTCGCGTCGACACCCTCGACGGCGACGATCTCTTCGATCGCATCGACGCATGACTGCGTCTCCATCTGGACGATCACCATGGATTCGCGGTTTGCGGATTCCATCTCAGCGGCAGCGCCTTGGAAGTCCAGGTCCGTCACGATGCTGCGCAGGCCATACCCGCGCCGGCCCACCGGTGGGAACTTCATCGCCGCCACGATCCTGTGGACCTCGTCGACGGATTGCGTGCGCGGATTGATGATGCCCATAGCGCCAACGTCCAACATCCGTGCGAGAAAGAAGTATTCGGGTTGCGGCACGCGAACCAAGGGCACGAGGTCAGCGGACTTGGCCACACGCACGAATCCCTGTACGTCGTCGAAGCTTGTCCGGGAGTGCTCGCTGTCGATAAAAAAGAAGTCGAGGCCCGCCGCTTGGATGGCCACGACGATCTCGGGATTGAAGCAGTCCGTGATACAGGTTCCGAGGACCGTACCTCCGGTTTGCAGGGTGGCTTTGATGGCGTTCTTTTGCATAGGAAATCCCACAGAATCCCTACCCCTTCGGGCGGAACTCCGAGTTTATCGTTGCTGGGGAAAAAGGGTGGCGGGAGCGACGAGACTCGAACTCGCGACCTCCGGCGTGACAGGCCGGCGTTCTAACCAACTGAACTACGCCCCCTGGAATGAGAAACCCGCCTTTTGGGGCCGGACTTCAGAGACTTTAATCGTACCATGGTACGCCGCTCAGACCTGCTCGCGCTGTCGCCACCGGCCGCTTGGACTAACTCCCGGTTCTGTCTTGCATTTCCACTCGTCGGGGCTGGCGGCGCCGAAGTTGTGACGATTGTGATCCTGTGCGGCGCGTCGCCCTCTAGGAGGCATTCGTTCGTATGCCTTGGCGGCTGGCGTGGCGCGCCGACAGCCGGTTGTGGCTCGAGCCCACCCGTCTGGTCGCTCTGCGGCCAATTCTAGAGACCTGCCCTGCACCTTCCTCGCCTTCGGGCTGCGGGAGACCCTGCGACACCTGCACTACCCACTCTCAGCGACCGGCAGAGGCCCCCGAGCCTTGCGCCAGTGGGTAATCGTGCATAATCTCTCCGGTTTCGTCAAGGATGATGCCTCGGCCATTCTCATTCGGCGTCACGCAACACGGCACCTCGTATTCACCTGTCGGCAGGTCGCCGCAATTGACCTCAGTCATTTCTATTCCTCTCATGCCCATGGCCTTGGCAATCGCAGCGTCCAGCCAGCCGTTCTTGGACAGCGCCTCACCGCAACTACATGAAGATAACTGACCCGGACTGTTGCAGCGGTGGACCCCGCGGAACCGCATGCTTGGCTGGAGGCGACCCTCTGGCCTCCCGAGGGTCAGAGTTGACCGGGAAACTTGTTATACGCTAATACGGATGGAGATACGATATGCTCTATGGCGAATTACACCTTCCTATACTTCCTGACATCGTTTCAATACACAGGTTATCCCGTATCGTAAGGATTTGCTCGGAGCTTTGAACCATGGACCAGATCGTGCGTACCTCGACGCAACTTGGCGCCGTGATTCGCCGCCAGCGGCACAGCCTGGGCCTTTCACAATCCGAGCTGGGTGCTAGGACGGTCCTGCGCCAAGCGACGATCTCGGCGATTGAGAACGGCGCGCCGGGCACGCGGTTGCAGACCTTGATGGACGTGATGGCCGCAATTGGGATTGAGATGGTGATCCGCGAGCGATCCAGAGCCGAACTGAAGATTGAAGACCTGTTTTGATGAGCCGTCGACGCCCACCTAGCCCGCTCAATGTCTTCCCGGACGGGCACGTGGGCGGACGACTCCGACAACCGCCAAGCGGTGCGATCGATTTTCAGTGCGATCCCGAGTGGCGAGCGTGGGAACACGCCATGCCAATCTCCCAGTCGCTGCCTCTCCGGGACGACCGCCATGTCGGCGCACCTGTCTTCGAGGTGTTCGGCAATCGGCTGCCTGACGACGCGCCGCCCCGTCGCCAGCTGGCCGAACGGGCGGCGTCAGTCTTTAGACACCGGGCATGGCCTTCTTCAGCGGCTTGAGCAGCGCCGCCAGCACACCGGCCACTGCAACGCAGATCAAGCCGAGGACCGCGAAGAATACCGAATGCGGCCAACGGGTCCAGTAGACGCCGATGGCCGTGAGCTTGTTCCCGATGGCGGTGGCGACGAACCAGCCTCCCATCATCATGCCCTTCATGCGATCGGGAGCGACCTTGGTCACCAGCGAGAGCCCCATCGGCGAGACCAGCAGCTCGCCCAGCGTGACGACACCATAGGAAGCGATGAGCCAAGCTGGCGAGACTTGATAGTCATACGAATCGCTTCCGATGACGGTCGCTTCTCCCAGCTTCGCGGCTCGGTACAGCACGAAGAAAGAGAGCCCTGTGAGCAGCATGCCGATGCACATCTTGGCGGGTGTCGAGGGCTCCATCCCGCGATCCCCGAGCCAGCGCCAGAACCCAACGAGGGGGAATGCCAGAATCAGGATCCAACCGGGATTGATCGCGTTGGCGATCGTTCCAGAGACATTCCAGTCGGTGTTATCGTCAGCCCAGTATGTCAGAGTCGAACCGTTCTGGTGAAACGCCATCCAGAACACGATCACGATCGCGAACACGATGAGCAGCGCCACGATCCTGCGCGATTCGGGCACTCTATCCAGTGGGTTGCCAGCTGCAGAATGCTCCGCGGGATCGACGCTGCGGGTTTCAACATCCCGCACATGGCGCCGCAAGAAATACAGCGTACACAGTGAGATGACCATGCCGAATCCAGCGACAGCGAAAGCCGGGTGCTGGCCATACCGCTGTTTGCACAGCTCCATGACCAAAGGCGCGACGAACGCACCGACATTGATCCCGACGTAGAAGATGATGAAGGCCTGGTCTCTCAGTGGACTACCTTGCGTGTAGAGGTTTCCGACCATGGTCGAGACATTAGGCTTGAATAGACCATTGCCGACAACGAGGCAGCAGAGGGCGATGTAGACGATTGTCAGGGAAGGAAAGGACAGCAGAAAATGGCCTGCGACGAAGAAGAGCGCGCCGATGAGGGTCGTCCGCAGATAGCCTAGATAGCGGTCCGCCAAGAGGCCGCCGACGAAGGGACTGGCGTAGACGAAAGTCAAATACCAGGAATATAGGCTCGTCGCTTGCGCCTCGGTCCAACCGAAGCCTTCCACATCGTCTCGCAAGTACAAGGTGAATAGGGAGAGCATGGAGTAAAAGCTGAATCGCTCCCAGGCCTCCGAGGCGAACAGGACGTAGAGGCCCTTGGGATGGCGGTTTTGCTCGTGGAGTTGGGCGTGTTCCATGGTGCGGGTCAACCGCCGACTCCGGAATACCTGAGGCGTGATGAGCCCGTCGACTTCCGAGGAGGGCGACCGACTATCTTACTGCGCTGACCCCAGCGCGCGGCGCAGGGGGTCGAAGTCCGCCCAGAACCGCTCCCGACACCCTATGGGAAGATAGGGTTCCGGCGGCCACAGTCCCCGGCGCGGCACATGGGGCCGCTGGTGCCCGGTTGATGCCTTCTCCACCCCGGCAACGCGAAATCGGGGTACTCGTCCGCACATTCCGTTCATTCCGCTATCGGAACTTTCGCTGGCTGTGGTTCGGTGCGTTCACATCGACCACGGGCTTTTGGGTCGCGCAGGTCGCGGAGAGCTGGTACATCTACGAGCAAACGAGTTCCGAAAGCCTGCTGGGCTTGACTGCTTTTCTGAACGGCCTGCCAATCTTGATGTTCTCGGTCTTGGGCGGAGTACTAGCCGACCGCATGGACCGCCGCTACCTGCTGATCGGCTCCCAAGTCATGCAGATGACCGCGGCGTTTAGCCTGGCACTGCTTTTCTTCACCGGAACGATAGAAATCTGGCACATTTTGACTGCGGCGTTCGTGGCCGGTTTGGGCCAAGCCTTCGGCGGTCCGGCATACCAGGCGTTGATGCCCTCCTTGGTTCCCAGGAAGCACCTTCCCAACGCGATTGCGCTGCTTTCGATCCAGTTCAACCTCGCCGGATTCCTCGGCAAGCCCATCGGTGGGGTCGCGTTCAAGTTTCTGCGCCCGGCTGCGTGTTTCTTCATCAATGGATTGAGTTTTTTCGCCGTCATTCTCTCGCTGCTGGCCTTGCGCATTCCGTTCGTGCCCCGGCCAGGCCAGCAGAACATGTTGCGCAGTCTGCTGGAAGGTTTCCGGGCGATCGCGGCGAGTCCTTCATTGAGGTCCTTGATGCTGCTTGCTGTGGTGACCGCTTTCTGCGGCGTGCCGATCAACTTGCTGATGCCCGTGTTCGCCCAAGATGTCTTTGGGCTGGATGCTGGAGGCTATGGCCTGATGAGCGGCGTGTTGAGCCTCGGAGCAATTCTGGGAGCGCTCAACGTCGCGCGTTTAGGGAACGCTCCCAAGAAGGGCCGAAATTCGTTGAATATGCAGTTCTTCCTCGGCGCGACACTGCTCGTGTTCGGGTTCACAACCAGGCTCTGGATGGCGATTCCGCTGCTCCTCATTTCTGGCGGAGCCATTCTGGCGGTGTTCACGATGGTGACATCGCTGGTCCAGCTCAATCTCAACGAAGAGATGCGCGGCCGGATCATGAGCGTGCACAACACGGCGTTTCGCGGCGCAATGCCGCTCAGCAACCTCACATGCGGTTTCGCTGCGGAGAAGCTCGGGGCAGGCAACGTCCTGAGCATCAATGGCAGCGTGCTGATGCTGGTAGCCTGCTGGTACCTTTTCGGCAAGAACGCTGTCAAGGAGCTTTGACGCAGGTTCCGCCGGTATTCGGCTTGGTGGACAACCCGCCGCCATGCTACACCTAGGGGAGACTCACTGCAGTCCCGTTCAAAGGTCTACCTGATTACCCGGAAGTCTCAGCCATAGTTAGGGAGCTAAGAAATGCTGGATTCGCGCTTGGATCCAGTTGACGTAGAACACCGTATGAGATATAATAAGTGTCTGATAATAAAGGAGTTGCCTATGCCTAAAAACAAAATCCAGTTCCAGAAGGGACAGAGCCTGCCGGAGTTCCTGGAGTCCTACGGAACGGACCAGCAATGCGAGGATGCGCTGTTCCAGGCACGCTGGCCGGAGGGCTTCCAGTGCCCCGCCTGCGGCTACCAGAAGTATTGCCGCCTGCGCACGCGCAAGGTCTGGCAGTGCATCCGCTGCAAGCACCAGGCGTCGCTCACCGCGGGCACCTTGTTCGACAACACCAAGCTACCGTTACGCACCTGGTACCTCGCCATGTACCTGCTCACGCAGTCCAAGAACGGCATCTCGGCGATGGATCTCAAGCGTCAGCTCGGAGTGAGCTACAACACGGCTTGGATGGTCAAGCATAAGCTGATGCAGGCCCTGCGGGAGCGGGACGATAGCCAGCCTTTGCAGGGCACGGTGGAGCTGGACGACGCCTACCTGGGCGGGGAGGCGAGCGGCGGCCAGCGCGGACGGGGCGCGGCGGGCAAGACGCCGTTCGTGGCGGCGGCGCAGGTCAGCGAGGAGGGGCGGCCGCAACGGCTGCGCCTGAGCCCGGTGCGCGGCTTGCGGCTGCAGGAACTGGAGGCCTGGGCGCGCCAGCACCTGCAGCCGGGGACAGTGGTGCGCTCGGACGGGCTGAGCTGCTTGCGGGGGGTGCAGGCAATGGCACTGAAATAGGCTAGCCGGAATCTAGATTTCTCAGCAAACCTCCAATGCGTTGATTCGAATGCACTTGCAGATTTTTTTCGAACGGCCGCAAAAACCACTTGACATGCGAGCCTGGATTTGCGATGGTAGCCAAGAACAGGTTCCTTGGTGGCTGTCATGGATCCCCGCATCGAGAAGCTCAAGTCCACTTCCTTCTTCGGCAGACGCTTCACGCGCCGGCAGATCGCCGATATCCAGCAGACGGTGGCCAGGTTCCCGGCCCTGAGCCGCAAGGAACTGGCGGAGACGATCTGCGAGCACCTCAACTGGCGCACCGCCGCTGGCGGCAACCGGGTCGCGGCCGCCCTGGGCCTGCTGGAACAGCTCGAGCAGGGCGGCATCCTGACGCTGCCGCCCAAGCACACGCAGAACATGCGCCCGGGACCGCGCCCGCCGGTGGCCGCGACCCCGCGCACCGATCCCCAGCCGCTGATCGCGACCAGCCTGCGGGACCTGCAGCCGCTGCGCCTGCAGCGGGTCGAGCAGCAGGAGGACACCCAACTCTGGAACGAATTCATCGAGCGGCACCACTATCTCGGCTACCGCCAGCCGCTGGGCCCGCACCTGCGCTACTTCCTGCTCGACCGGCACGGGCGCCGGCTGGGCTGTGTGCTGTTCAGCCAGGCGACCCACTCGCTGGCTTGCCGCGATGAGTGGGTCGGCTGGCCTGCCGGGCAGTACAAGAAGCACCTCGACCTCGTGGTCGGCCAGCCTCGCTTCTTGCTGTTTCCTTGGGTGCAGGTTCCGAACCTGGCGAGTCACGCGCTGGGGCTGGCAGCCCGGCAGCTGCCGGCGGACTGGCAGCGGCGCTATGGCACGCGGCCGGTCCTGCTCGAAACCTTCTGCGAAACCCCGCGCTTCCAGGGCACCTGCTACCGCGCCGCCAACTGGATCCATCTCGGCCAGACCCAGGGCCGCGCCGACGCCGGGCGCAGCCCCAAGGATGTGTATGTCTACCCGCTGACGAAGCCGTTCCGCTCGATCCTGCTGCACGGGCCGCGCCCGCAGGCCCGGCGACGGCCGCCGCCGGCGGCGCAGCCGCAGGCCCCCGACGCGGACTTCGTCGCCCTCTGGCAGGGCCTGCTCGGCGCGCTCAGCGCCATCGCCGCCGCTCACGACCAACTCTGGCAAGTGCGCAGCCGCGTCCTCAACACGCTGCTGGTGATGCTGTTCGTGTTCCGCCTCGTGTTCGCGCCGCGCCGCCAGGGCTACACCACGACGCTGTCTCAGCTGTGGGCCCAGTGCCGCGCCCTGGACGTGCCCCTGCCGCAACCGCAGCCGGTCTCCGACGCGGCCATGTGCAAGGCCCGGCCGCGGATTGACGCCCAGGTCTTCCTGCAGTTCCACGCCGCGATCCTGCGCCGCGCCGACCAGCCCGGACCGCTCTGGCTGGGCCACCGCGTCTTCGCCGTCGACGGCTCCAAGCTCAACCTGCCGCGCCCGCTGGCCGCAGCCGGCTACGACCCGCCCGGCCCGCACGCCCACTACCCGCAGGGCCTGCTCAGCTGCCTGCTGCGCCTGCAGTCCCGGCTCCCGGTCGACTTCGACCTCTTCGCCCACCGCAACGAGCGCGCCGCCGCACGCGCCCATCTGCGGGCCCTGGCCGCCCCCGACCTGGTCGTCTACGACCGCGGCTACTACTCGTTCGAACTGCTCTGGAGCCACCGGCGGCGCCGACTGCAGGCCGTCTTCCGCCTCCCCCGCAACATCTGCCCCGCCATCGATGCCTTCATCGACGGCGACGGCACCGACACGCTCGTCACCATCCTGCCCGGTCCCGCTACCCTGCGGACCCTGTCCCGCAAGTATCCCGGCACGCACTGGCAGCCCCTCCCGCTGCGCCTCGTCAAGTACACGCACGCCACGACCAAGTACGTGCTGGGCACCACCTTGCTCGACAGCCGCCGCTACAGCGTCGCCGACCTGTCCGACCTGTACCATGCGCGGTGGGGCATTGAAGAGATGTACAAAATCAGTAAATCGTTCCTGGAGGTCCAGCAGTTTCACGGCCAGAGCGAGCGCCTGGTGAAGCAAGAGTTGTTCGCCCATTTCAACTTGATTGCGATGATGCGGCTGTTCACCAACCGGGATGCGGACCTGTGCCAAGCAGCCCGGCAGCCGGACGGCAAGGCGGCGCCGCAGGCGAACTTCAAGCACAGCCTGGCCGCCCTGTCCCAGCATCTCGAGGGTCTGCTGCTGCGCCACTCCGCGTATGTCGGCGAGACCCTGGAACGCATCTGCGCGTGGGTCGGGACGGGTCGGCGCAAGCCGCGTCCCAACCGCTCGTACCAGCGGCGCTCGCTGCAGCCGGCCCCGCAATGGTCCCGGCGCAAGGCGGCGACAACCTAGCTGCTTCGATGCCAACCCCGATGCCCATGACCTGAGTGCCCGGAACCTGCAAAATGGACTGCCCTCAGGCCCCTCGCCCTTAAGTTAATGCCGAAAACCTTAAGTTAGTGCCATTGGGGGTGCAGGGCGCCGGCTGCGAGCACCAGCCGCGCGTCACCGGCGGCGGCCAGGGCAGCTGCGAAACGCCCGGGCTGACCTGGGTGAACACGCTGCTGGGCAACGTCAAGCGGGCAATCGACGGAACCTATCACGCCTGCGATCCGAAATACGTGGGGCGCTACCTGGCCGAGTTCGCCTACCGCTTCAACCGGCGCTACCAGTTGGCTGATCTCGTCCTCCGGCTCGCCTACGTCGCGGCGCGTACCCCTCCGCTGCCTCACCGCCTCCTAACTTTGGCTGGGACTGCTGGGTAATCAGGAAGGTCTAAGTTCCGAACCTGCGCGGGATCGAGTGCACTGACGACGCCCCAGAATCGGATCGGCCATAGAGATGATGTCTACGTCGATTCCCTGGGAACGCGAAATCCAGACGCTTGAGATCCTCGACAATCTCGTGCATCAGGAATCAACGCGTCGAGAGCTGGACTCGATTGCGCGCCGGCTGGAAGGAAACTTGACCGCCGACCGCTCGTCGGATCTCGTCTGGGAACCGATCGTGCTCTCGCTCTACGGAAGGCCGGCGCCGCCTGAAATTCGCTCAAGTTGGGTGTTCGTGCTGAGAGCGAACACTGCCTCCGGGGTTGAGCGGCACTCGAACAGCATTCAGAGGGTGATGTCCTATCGAGGATCGGCTGATCTGCAGACTCGGCCAGCCGGACGATGGATCTCGCACCGCCTTGTCAGTCGTCCGGATGCTCGGTTGGAAGACCGCTGGCTCTCGATTCCAGCTGGCGTATGGCACCAAGGGGTGATGGGCGACGCGAACTGGGTTGTCGTTTCGTTTCATACTGTTCCAGCTCAAGACCTGATCGAAGAGCGCCCTTTCGGAGAAGGGGCGGGAATCTCGCAGCGACACTATATGGGGTGAGGCGCACCGACCACGCGATCAGTGACTGGATGGGATTCGAAACACTCGGTCCCGTCGCCTGACCGCGAGCCAAGCGTCTTCGTGACGCTTCATTGAATCCTCAAGAACCGCCCAAGGGGACGCTGCGGCGGCCGAGACGGAGGCTTCTCCCTCACCTCGGCGATCCTGTACACTCGTCTGCATGGCGCTTCAAAGCATCTCAGTGGAAGAACTGCGAGCCAAGGTCGGCCACGAAGTCGCCGTCAGCGATTGGTTCGAGATCACTCAGGAACGCATCGATCAGTTTGCCGACACCACGGAGGATCACCAGTGGATCCACGTCGATATCGAGCGCGCCGCCACCGAATCGCCGTTCAAGACCACGATCAGCCACGGCTTCCTTAGTCTCTCGATGCTGTCGCCGATCATGGGTGACACCGTCAAGGTCGCGGGCGGCTTCAGGCACGCCATCAACTACGGCTTGAATCGCGTCCGCTTCCCGGCGCCCGTGCCGGCGGGCAGCAAAATCCGCGGACACGTCACCCCTCAGGCCGTCGAAGAGCATCCTTGGGGCGTTCAAACGATCTGGAACATCCATGTCGAACTCGAAGGATCGGCCAAGCCGTGCGTCGTTGCGGAATGGGTGACCCGGGCGTACCACTGAAACCCGCCCGCGTCTCGATACGCCTCCGCCAGGCTTCCGGAGCATGCGGTCGATTCAAGGCCTGACAGTCGAAGGGGGGCGTTGAACCTCCCTAACCGTAGGGCTTTAGGTCACACCAATTCAGGCCAGCCTTGATGTCGGCAATGAGCGGCACGGCCAGATCGGCTGCTGCTTCCATCTCGCGCTTTATCAGCGCGCTGACGGGATCGACTTCATCGTCCGGCACTTCGAGTAACAATTCGTCGTGGACTTGGAGCAACATACGGGCCCGGAATCCCCCTTGCCGCAATGCCGCGTCGGCCGCGACCATCGCTCTCTTGATCAGGTCCGCAGCTGTGCCTTGAATTGGCGCGTTCACGGCGATGCGTTCCGCTAGGCCCCTGGCGGATGGATTCCTGCTGTCCAGGTCGGTGATGGGACGGCGACGTCCGAAGAGAGTGCGGCTACAGCCGTCACCTCTCGTGCGCTCGATGGTGTCCGCGATGAACTGCCTGACAGTGCTGTATCGCTCGAAGTACAGGTCGATGTACTCGCGCGCGGCGCGCTGCGGAATTCCGAGTTGCTTGGCGAGTCCAAATGCGCTCAATCCGTAAATGATTCCGAAGTTGACCGCCTTCGCTCGGTGCCGGTCCGACGGTCCGACCAGCGTGGGCGGGATACCCAGAACCTCCGAAGCTGTGCGCGTGTGGATGTCCTCGCCGCTTCGGAATGCTTCGAGCAACCCATCGTCGCCGGACATATGCGCCAGGATCCGCAACTCGATTTGCGAATAGTCGGCTGCGACCAGGAGCCAGCCGGGTTCCGTAACGAAGGCCTTGCGGATCTCTCGGCCCAGTTCCGTACGCACAGGGATGTTCTGGAGATTGGGATTCCAAGACGAGAGGCGGCCAGTCGCCGATCCGGTCGGATTGAACGTCGTGTGGAGCCGCTTGTCGACTCCCGCCAGTTCGGGCAGGGCATCCACATAGGTGTTCTTCAGCTTGGCGGACTGCCTCCAGTCGAGCACTCTTGAAGCAATCGGATGTTCATGCGCCAAGCCTTCGAGCACGTCCGAGGCGGTGGAGGGAGTCTTGGTCTTACCGCGTTTCGGAGGCTGTCGCAAGCCTAGGTCGCCGTAGAGCACTTCGCCAAGTTGCTTCGGCGAAGCGATATTGAACTCTCGGCCGGCCAGTTCGTGGATCTCTCGGCCCAGTTCCTCAATGTTCCGCTGCAGCCTGGAGGAGAGGTCCTCCAAGACTCCCGGGTCCAGGAGGACGCCGACGGATTCCATGCGGGCCAGCACGGGAATCAGAGGCAATTCGATGCTCTCGTACAGCTCGCGAAGCGCCAGGCGGTCCAGTTCTCCATCGAGTTGTTCCCGCAACGCTCTTGTCTGTCCGGCTGCGGTCGCCGCGTCCGGCTTCCAGGGAACGGCAAGGCGGCGCTCGACGGTCTTGCCCAGCGTGTAGTTCGTACGGCTCGAGTCGGCCAGGAACGCCATCAGCATCGTGTCGTCAGTGGCCCGCACGAAACGGATACCGTGTCCAGCAAGGGCGTGAATCGCGGATTTCCAATCGTGCACCCAGATCTCTCGGTCGCCTGCCTCGAGCAATTCCTTGGCGTGCTGAATGCAATCGACAGGCAGCCGCCACGATTCCCCGGGTCGGACCGTGAAGCCGATCCCTCCTGTTTCGGGATCGCCGAACTCGGCTCCAGCGGCGCCGACGATGGCGACTGCCAGTGGATTCTGCGACTGCTTCAACCACGCTGCGAACTGGTCCGCGGACTCAAAGGTCCGCGAGGATTCGTCTACCTTGGCCGGTGCGGCGCCGGCGTCCAGCTGACTAGACAAGCTGTGGAATTCGAGCTCTTCGTAGAATTCGCGCAACCGCGGGATGTCCGGCGATTGCCGCTGCACATCCGCCAAGCCCAATTTGAGGCTGCCACTGGTATCGAGCGTGGCCAAGCGCTTGCTGAGGCGGATCTGCTCGGCGTGATTCTGAAGGCTTTCGCGGTAGGTCTTTCGCCTCACTTCGTCGGCATTCCGAATGATCTCCTCGACGGATCCATAGGAGGCGATGAGTTGCTGGGCGCCCTTGTCTCCGATCCCAGGGGCGCCCGGGATGTTGTCGACCGAGTCGCCCTTAAGCGCTAGCAGATCCGTGACGTTTTCGGGCTTGACGCCGAGGAAGGCTTCGACATCCTCCGCTTGGTAACGTTCGCCCTTCATGGGGTTGAGCACGGAGACGCCATCCCGCACCAATTGCATGAGGTCCTTGTCCGAAGAGACGATCCAGACATCCAAATCAAGCTTCCAGGCTTGACCGGCCAACAGCCCGATCGTGTCGTCGGCTTCGTAGCCGTTTTCAGACACTACCGGCACGTTCCAGGCTCGGAGCAAACGCTCGATGTACGGCAATTGGACGGCGAGGTCTTCGGGCATCTGGTCTCTGTTCGCCTTGTAGTCGGGAAAAATCTCTTCGCGGAAGGTCGGACCGCGTCCTTCCCAGACAGCAGCGACATACTCCGGCCGATGGTCCTCCAGCATGCGCTTGAGCATGTTGTTGAAGACATAGACGGCCTCCGTCGGCAGGCCCGCCGAAGTTCTCAGAGAAGGCACCGCCGCTCGAGCGCGGCCGTAGTAGGCCCGGAAGATGAGCCCGAAGGTGTCGACTAGGAACAACCTGGAACCCGTGGCTTGCATGAGCCGATCTAGTGTACGCCCTCGCCCGCCGGGAACTTGGGACGGCGCCTGGCGCCTTGCATTCCATCGCAAACAGACGGGCCGCCGTGGCGCTCGTTTCGACGCGATGGAACAGGAGCAATGCGATACTAGGAGCGGGGGTCTTGCACAGTTTCCATGATCCAGCCGACAGCCAAGATATGGCATAACGGCGAGTTCATCGCCTGGGACGATGCCAAGGTGCATGTCCTAACGCACGCCCTCCACTACGGAACTAGCGTGTTCGAGGGGATCCGCTGCTACGACACGCGGAACGGCCCGGGGATCTTCCGTTTGCCTGAGCATATCCGCAGGATGTTCGACTCGGCGAAGATATACCGCATGCTGGATCTGGGATTCTCGCAGGAGGACATCGCGCAAGCCTGCAAAGATGTCGCCCGAGTCAACGGTCTTTCGTCCTGCTACATCCGGCCCGTCGCATTTCGAGGCTTTGGAGACGTCGGCGTACGTTCGCTCAACAATCCGATCGAGATCTACATAGCCTGCTGGGAGTGGGGCAGGTACCTGGGAGCAGAGGCTCTGGAGCAGGGAGTGGACGTCTGCGTCTCGTCCTGGACCCGGATCGCCCCGAATACGCTTCCGGCGATCGCCAAAGTGGCTGCGAACTACATGAACTCCCAACTCATTTTAATGGAGGCGAATCTGCACGGCTATACCGAAGGCATTGCGCTGGACGCGGCCGGCTACGTCTCCGAGGGGAGTGGCGAGAACATCTTTCTGATCCGAGACGGTGTCATCTACACCCCGCCGCTCGGCACTTCGGTCCTGCCGGGAATTACGCGTGACTCTGTCATCCGGATCGCCGAGGATCTCGGCTATATACTTCAGGAGCAGGTGATTCCCCGCGAGTCGCTGTACATCGCGGACGAACTGTTCTTCACCGGCACCGCGGCGGAAGTCACCCCGATCCGCTCTGTCGACCGGATCGAGGTCGGCAGCGGTAGGCGCGGCCCGGTCACCGAGCACATTCAGAGGGAGTTCCTCGCCCTGACTGCGGGCAACAAGGAAGACCGCTACGGCTGGCTGAGCGGTCTCGATGCCCGAAGTTCGGCCGCAGCCTGAATCGGGGCCCACCGCTTGCCGCCCGACTCTCGCTCCAACCCCGAGGGCCCTCAATGGTTGCCGCCGGAGACGGGTGCGCACGATGGGGCCGGTTGGCCTCCCGGTCTGCCCACACGGACACTGCCGCACGGTGGCCCCGGACGCGGTGCGGAAATCCCGGCTGTCCTTGTCGAACCGCCGGCACCTGCCGTGTCCTTGAAAAAGCATCTATGGCTCCACGCGCTGCTATTCGTCGCCACAGTCGCTTCCACAAGCTACGCCGTATCTCCGGTTTACTCCTTGTGTTTGATGGCTATCCTGGCGGCTCACGAGTTCGGACACTATCTCACGGCGCGCTATTACAGAGTCCCCGCGACGCTCCCCTACTTCATTCCCGTGCCGTATCTGTTCGGCACGATGGGCGCCGTCATCCGCATGTCGCCGTTGATACCCCACCGTAGGGCGCTGTTCGACATTGCTGCAGCCGGGCCGCTGGCAGGCGTCGTCTTGGCCGTGCCGATCAGCTTCATCGGCATGTTTCTGTCGACGCGCGAGGTGGCTCATCCGGACATGGAGGGGGTGGTGTTGGGGGATCCTCTCTTGTTTCAGATCTTCGAGCGGCTCCTGTACGGTGCGCCTCAGCAGGACATGGTCCTCATGCTGCACGATGTCGGCTTCGCGGGGTGGGTGGGCCTGTTGGTGACGGCCCTCAACCTGCTTCCGATCGGCCAGCTGGACGGCGGCCATGTGAGCTATGCCGTGTTCGGGCCCCTTAGCCGGCTCGTCGCCCGCACGGCATTCGTCATCCTACTGCTTGTCTGCCTCACGATCGAGCCGCAGTACCTGTTGTTCCTCGTACTGCTGTACTTTCTGGGCATCCGTCACGGACCCACGATGGACGACTCGGCGCCCGTTGGTTCGACGCGCAAGAAGCTGGCTGTGCTCTTGCTGGGCGTGTTCCTGTTGTGCTTCACGCCCGTGCCCATCGTGAGCGGCCCTTCATCCGGCTAGGATCGGGTTCAGTCGATCGTCAGCACAGCCTTCCCCAAGACCTTCCGATCGGCCAATTCGCGGATCCCCTGAGGCGCCGCCTCCAGCGGATAGCGAGCGCCTACCGGCGGATGGATGGCGCCGGACGAACAGAGTTCCATGAGCTTTTCATGGAGAGAGGCCATGTAGTCGGGATTCTCATCGCAGTGTCGACCCCAAAACACCCCTACGAGAGACATGTTCTTCAGCAAGGCGCGGTTGGCCGCCAAAGTCGGAATGCGCCCGCTCGCGAATCCGATGACCAGCAAGCGGCCGTCGGGTGCGATCACTTTGGTCGACAGATCGAAGACGTCGCCGCCGACAGGATCGTAAACCACGTCCACACCGCGCTTGCCGGTGATCTCCTTCACGGCATCGACCCAGTCGCCGTCCCGGTAGCTGAGAACCTGATCCGCGCCCTGCGCCCGGCAGAACTCCAGTTTTTCGGGACTTCCAGCAGTGGCGATTACTTGGGCGCCCATCGACTTTCCGAGTTGAATCGCTGCCGTGCCGACGCCGCTGGCCCCGGCATGCACGAGCAGCCATTCCCCGGCGCGCAGCCTGGCTCGGTACTCCAGGGCGAACAATGAAGTCTGAAAGACCACCGCATCGCGGCGCCCTGGTCGAAATCCATCGATTCAGGGATCGGAAAAACCCGTGATGCACGCGCGAGCGTGTATTCCGCGAAGCCGCCGCCACGGGGCAACGCAAGCACGCGTTGGCCTGCCGCGAAGCCCCGCACGTTCGCACCCACCGCGGCGAGAGTCCCCGAAACTTCCGCTCCGATCGTGAACGGGAAGGCGGGCTTGGATTGGTACTTGCCTCGACACTGCAGCAAGTCGAAGAAGTTCAGGCCGCATGCGCGGTTGCGGATGAGCACCTCGCCTTCTCCCGGAGATGGCGGATCGACTTCTCCCAACAGCATCTCTTCGGGCTCGCCATAATGCGTGACCTGCCAGATTCTCATGCGGGGTAGCGTATCAGAGTCGAAGTTCGACCCCTCGCGCTGCACAAAGCCCAGGGATCGGGACGCCCAGGCCGGATGCATCCGGGGCCAGCTACTTGCTGGTGATGATCTCGTCGATCAGGCCGTATTTCTTGGCTTGTTCTGCTTCCAAGATGAAGTCGCGCTCGACATCTTGCGCGATCTTCTTGGGCAACTGCCCGGTGTGGCTGGCGAGTAGCGCGTTGAGGTTCTTCCGCATGCGGAGAATCTCACGGGCATGGATGTCGATGTCCGTGGCTTGCCCGGCAAGTCCGGAGAGCGAAGGCTGGTGCAACAGGAAGCGCGAGTTCGGCAACGCATAGCGCTTCCCCTTGGCTCCCGCGGCCATCAGGACCGCCGCCATGGAAGCCGCCTGTCCGAGGCAGACGGTGGTGATATCCGGCTTGACGAACTGCATCGTGTCGTAGATCGCCATCCCGGCTGTGATCGATCCACCTGGTGAGTTGATATAGAGCCAGATGTCCCGTTCTGGATTTTCCGCCTCCAAGAAGAGTAGTTGGGCTGTGATGAGATTGGCCGCGGAGTCGTCGATCGGGAAGCCGACGAAGATGATGTTGTCACGCAACAACCGCGAATAGATGTCATAGGCCCGCTCGCCTCGGCTCGTCTGCTCGACAACCATCGGCACGAGCCCGGAATAGGGTTCGAAGGTCCTGGACATGGTTCCTCCTTATCCGGGTCCGCTGACCGACGGCGCTTCCTCCTGGGCGTTTTCGTGCCCAGCAGGCTCAGGCGGTTCGATCCGTTCGGCCTCCTCGAAGACGAACTGCAGTGCCTTCGCGCGTAGACGTTGCATCCGCCAGGCTGCTAGTGCGCCTTGTTGCTTGAGTTCCCTCCGGGCGCCTTCGGGAGTCATTTGCTTCGACTGCGCGTAATTGCGGATCTCGTTTTCGGCTTCTTCCTCCGAGACGTCAATCTCTTCGACCACGGCAATCCGTTCCAGGACCAACTCGGCCCGGACCTGTTCCTCCGTAGCGGAACGCACCCTGCTCGCGGTCGCCTCGTCGATGGGTTCCCCTGCGGAACCGTCCGGTAGCGTGCTTCCGGAGGACGTGCTGTTCGAATTGGCGCAGCGCCGCTCCAGGTAGTGTTGCGGCAGCGGCATCGGATGAGCATCCGCCAGCTGCTCGATCAGTTGGGCATTGGCCGCTCGGATGGCGCCGCCCTTGAACGCGTTCGCGAGGCCCTTCCGGATCCTGATCTTGAGTTCTTCGAGACTGCCTAGATTGTTGTCGATATCCTTGGCGAACTCGTCGTCGAGGTTCGGGAGTTCCCGTTGCCGGATGCCGAGAACCTCGATGTGACAGCGCAATGTCTTGCCGGCCAAGCGTCGATTGTCAAAGTCATCCGGATAGGCGACGTCGAAGTCGACTTCCTCTCCGATGTTCCTCCCGCGCAGCGCGTCGCTATAGGCCTGGATCGTGGCTTCGTGACCGATTTCAACTTGGACTTCCTTGGCCTGAATCTCCGGCTTGTCGCCCCCGGACGAGGCTTGCAACGAGACGACAGCGAAATCGCCGTCCGCGAGCCGACGCGGATCCACATTGTGGAACGAGGCATGGCGAACGCGCAGGTCTTCCAACTGCTCCTCCACCATCTCTTCGGCCACTTCCAGCTCGCGATAGGCAATCTTGAGATTCCGATACTCCCCCAACTCGAAGTCCGGAAACACCTCGTAGGTCGCTTCGACCGTCAGTGGCCGCCCCTCTCCGTAGCGCATGTCCTCAATCAACGGCCCCGACGCGACCCTGAGCTTGCGCGCATGCACTTCTTGCGCGAGGTGGAACGGGATGAGGCCGTCCAGGAATGAGGCCCTAATCTCACGGTCGTAGTGTCTGTACAACAGAGACTTCGGAGCTTTGCCCTTGCGGAAGCCGGGAATCACCGTCGTCTTGGCCGCATTCGAGACAAGCCGATCCCGCTCCTCGTCCACGACCCCCCAGGGGATCTCGATGGACACTTTGCGCAGGCATGGGTCACTGGTTTCCAAGTGCAGAATCCTCCCGCACTAACGGTTGGGTCTCCCGGCCGAGCGTCGAGACTCCAGTCTAGCGCAGGCACGATTAGCTTCAGCCCTTACACTCGGAGGGATGCCGGTCCGACCGAAGCTGGGCCAGCACTTCCTGCAGGATGAAGGCGTGCTTGCGCGTATCGCGCAGGCGGCTGCGTCCCCGGGTGACACGGTGTTAGAAATTGGACCCGGGAAGGGGGCTCTGACCCGTCATCTCCTGCCTTCGGCGCGGCGGGTGGTCGCCGTCGAGATCGACAGCCACCTGGCCGAAGAACTTCCAACCCGCTGCGGAGAGGCCTCGAATCTGTGCGTGATCGAGGGCGACATCTTGGATCTAGACCTACGCAAGTTGACAGCAGACCCTGCCGTCAGCCAATCCGTCGTGACAGGAAACCTTCCGTATCACATTACTTCGCCGATCTTACGAGCGGTGTTCAAGACAGGAGACGCATTTCGCGCCGCAACCTTCCTCGTGCAGGAAGAGGTCGCCGACCGAACCGTAGCCGCTCCCGGGCAGCGCGCCTACGGATATCTCAGTTGCTTGTGCCAGTTGTACAGCGCGCCGCGCAAGCTCTTCACAGTGAGCCCCGGCGCGTTCCTACCACCTCCTCAAGTCCACTCCGCCGTTGTGCAGTTCCAGTTGCACGGGCGGGAGCCTCCGGAAGGCCTGCGCGAGTTCCTAAGCGCCTGCTTCCGCGCGCCCCGGAAGACCCTCAGGAACAACCTGTTGGGCCTCTATCCTCCCAGCAAGGTCAACGCCGACCCATGCGCCAAGCTGCGGGCCCAGCAGCTCGGACTCCGAGGGCTCACGGCAATGTGGCGGCGCATCGGAGACCTCGAGTGAGTACGCGGCGGGCCTCGGCACCAGCAACCAAGCAACCAGAATTCCGCAGACAAACGGGACCGCATGTGGTTCAATGGGAGGGCGAAGGAGTGCGATGCGCGGTCGCTGCCGGGTCTTGGCCAGCATCCAGATGGGCCTGTTAGCGTGCGCAGTCGTTCACGCGCAGTTGATCGACCGCACCAAGCAGAGTGGGGGACCGGATCCGACTGCGACGGAACTGAGCCCGGAGAAGCGCGCCGACATCTACATGGCGCGCAAAATGTACCGAGAAGCGGGCGACACGTACAAGGAAGCCCTCCGCGGCGAGCCCAACTCGGCCAAGCTTGTCAACAAGCTAGGCATCTCCTACCACCAGCTCATGCTGCTCAACAGCGCTCGCAGGGAGTACGAGCGGGCCTGGAAAATGGACAAGACCTATAGCCAGGCCCTCAATAACCTCGGCACCGTCCACCATGCCCAAGGCCGTTACCGGCGAGCCATCCGGGCCTACAAGCGCGCGCTGCAGGTCTCGCCGTACGCCGCTTCCACTTACAGCAACATGGGGACTTCCTACTTCGCGCGGCGAAAGTTCAAGGATGCGTCCCGAGCCTATCGCAAGGCCTTGGAGCTCGACCCGAATGTGTTCGAGATCCGCGGCAACTTTGGCACCTTGCTCCAGGAGCGGTCCGTGGGGAACCGCGGCAAATACTACTACTTCATGGCGAGAGCTTACGCGGGCGCTGAGATGCATGACCGCGCCATCCTGTACCTGCGCAAGGCGTTGGAAGAGGGCTATGGCGGTCCTAAGAAAATCGCAGGCGACCCAGCGTTCGTGGGGATGCGCGAACTCCCAGCATTTCAGCGCTTGGCTTTTCCGGAAATGGTGGCCTCAGCGTCGCCCGGCCCCCCAACGCGCTAGGCCCCGCCCTGCGATCGGCGAAGCGGCCGCCTCGGCCCATGGGATCGGGCCCATCTCGACGGTGTGTAAACCTGCGGCGTGCCGGCTCGAAGTGTCACGAGCGCCTTTCACTGCCTCGCTGTCACCTGCGCATTACGGATGCGCTTACGCAAGGTGTCGCGCTGGGATTCGAGGTCGGTGAGGGATTGGGATAGCGTATCTTCTACGCAAGGAATCGCAGCGCTGTACTCCAGATCGCGGCACTTACCACATTTAAGTCGCGCACCCCATACGACGTTTGACATTGGAAGGGGGATCTGTTTCAATATCAACCCGTGACAGCGTAAGGAAGTTCCCTAGCCCCGTAGTCTAGGCGTGAGGTCGGTGTAGTGTCGAGGCTTGCAGCCCGGGGAGAGGGAGTTCGCAAGAGAGTGGAATCATGGCGAAACCCAAATACATTACCTCAATCGAGAAGATCGCAGAACTCAGCGCAGAGGAGAAGGCCGCCGGAGCCAAAGTCAGCGAGAGATTCGTCTTTCGGACCAACGACTACTACCAGAGCTTAATCAACTGGGATGATCCGGACGATCCGATCCGTCGCTTGGTGATTCCTGACGCCAAGGAGCTCAACGAGTGGGGCCGCCTCGACGCCTCCTACGAGGAACTCTACACGAAGGTTCCAGGGCTCGAGCACAAGTACTCGGACACCGCACTGCTGCTTTGCAACGATGTCTGCGGCGCGTACTGCCGCTTCTGCTTCCGCAAGCGGCTATTCATGGACGAGAACGATGAAGTGGTGCGCGACGTGTCCGCAGGTATCGAGTACATTCGCAGTCACCCGCAGATTTCGAACGTCCTGCTGACCGGGGGCGACCCGCTGATCATGTCCACTTCCAAGCTGGAGCCGATCATTAGCCGGCTACGCGACATTCCCCATGTCAAGATCATCCGGCTGGGGAGCAAGATGCCGGCATTCAATCCGTTTCGCATTCTCAACGACCCGAAGCTGCATGCGATGTTCGATCGCTACTCGACGCCCGAGGCGGGCCGCATCTACGTGATGTGTCATTTCAACCACCCTGCGGAACTCACGCCGGTCGCGAAGCAAGGTCTGCAGTGCCTCCAAGACCATTCGGTAATCACCATCAACCAGACGCCGATGATCCACGGCATCAACGATGACCCGCGCGTGCTGAGCGAGTTGCTGAACGAGCTGTCCTACCTAGGGGTGCCTCCGTACTACGTGTTCCAGTGCCGGCCCACTGAGGGGAACGAGAGCTATTCCGTGCCTCTGGAGCAAGCCTTCCACATCTTTCAGGAGTCGCTGGAGCGCTCGTCGGGCTTGGCGAAGCGCGCGCGCTTCTCTATGTCACACGTGACCGGCAAGATCGAGGTCCTGGGGCTTACCGAAGACCGGATCCTGCTCAAATACCATCGGGCGGCCAATCCCAGCCGCACGGGCAAGATCCTGATCTTCCGCCGCAATCCGCAGGCCTACTGGTTCGACGACTACATGGAGTCGCGCAAGTATCTACCGAGCCAGCTGGTCCAACTGGACTCGATGCTGGTCGCGCAGTAGGCTGCGGCGAAGGGTATGGAATCTATCTCCGCTCCGGTTCCAAGCGGGGAGGATCAAGACGAGGCTCCCGCTTCCGGGTCTCGACGCTGGACCCGGGCTTATCTCGCCGTGTTGGCGCATCTGGTCCTATGGATCTTGGCGCTTTGGTGGTTTTCCCGCTGGTACAGTAGCGCTGCATGAGCCTCCTCGATTGGCTGGTTCTCGCGGCTTCCTTCGTCGTCATCGTCGGCTACGGCCTCAGGCGCTCCCGCGGGGAGTGGTCGATCACATCCTACGTCGTCGCCGACAAGCAGATGCGCTGGTGGGTGATCGGACTCTCGATCATGGCCACGCAGGCGAGCGCGATCACGTTCATCGGCACAACCAGTCTGGGCTACGCCGACGGTCTGCGGTTTGTGCAGTTTTATTTCGGCCTGCCAATCGCCATGGTCCTGGTTGCCGCCCTGGCGGCCCCCGCCTTTCATCGTTCGGGCGTCCACACGGCGTACGAGTATCTGGAAATGCGATTCGACGCCAAGACCCGAACACTCGCCGGCCTTGTGTTCCTCGTCCAACGCGGCCTTGGCGTCGGCCTGGCTCTCTATGCCCCATCCGTAGCGTTGGCGGTCATCCTAAGGATCCCGGAATGGCCGACGATCCTGCTGATGGTGGCGCTGGTGGCGGCGTACACCGTGCTGGGCGGGATTCGGGCCGTGATGTGGACAGACGCGCTGCAGATGTCAATCATGTTCGCCGGCATCGCAATTGCATTCTTCTGCGCCCTCCGCGGCCTACCGGACGGAGTCTCGATTCGGGATGCCCTGTACTTGGCTGGCGCAGCTGGCAAGCTCAATGCCATCGAGACGGGATTCGACTGGAACAGCCCCTACACACTGTGGTCGGGCCTGCTCGGAGCGACATTTCTCTCTCTGGCGTACTTCGGGACCGACCAGTCGCAGGTCCAGCGCTACCTCACGGCGAAGTCCTTAACTCATAGCCGTGTCAGTCTCTTGTTCAACGCGATGCTCAAGGTGCCGTTGCAATTCTTCATCTTGCTGACTGGCGTGTTGGTGTTTGTCTTCTTTGTATTCGAACCGCCGCCGCTACTCTTCCATCCGGGGGAGCGTGCCCGTCTCGAGCAAACGGAGGGCGGCGAAATAGCGCGGCTCGAGACTCAGTTCGCCCGAGCATTCGACGAGAGGCGGGACGCTGCCAGTCGACTGCTGCGGTCCCGCGGCGCCGTGGACCGCGAGGGGTTCCTCGCATCGGAGCGAAGCGCGCAGCAAGTGCGGGCTGAAGCTGTGGCCCTGGCCGAGCAAGAGGGCGGCCCGGGAAGTTATAACGACACCAACTATATCTTCCTGACCTTCGTCCTGGGGCATCTTCCGCCTGGGCTGATCGGACTGATCTTCGCGGGCGTCTTCGCGGCGGCGATGTCTACGATCTCGTCCGAACTCAACTCCCTCGCCACGTCGACGGTGGTGGACCACTACGGACGCTATGTGAGGCCTGGCATTGACGAGCGGGGAACTCGCCGCGCGCTGCATTGGGCGACCCTCGGGTGGGCCGCGTACGCCGCAGCCTTCGCCAGCTACGGCAGCCGCCTGGGATCGCTGATCGAAGCCGTGAACCGTGTCGGGTCACTGTTCTACGGACCCATGTTAGGCGTGTTCGTGCTGGCGTTCCTGTTCCAACGCGCGACGCCGAACGGCGCGTTCTGGGGGACCGCCTTCGGGCTGGCCGCCGTTTGGAGCACCAAGCTGTTCTTTCCGGGGCTGGCTTTTCTCTGGCTCAATCCGCTCGGCTGCTTAGCGACCGTGGTGGCGGCGCTGGTGATCTCAAGCACCGACAACGAGAGCACAGGACGCCGAGCGGAACCGGCTCCTCGAATGGGACCGGGCTGAGGTGGGCCGCCCGTCTTTTCCTAATGGCTGTGGTCCCGGTCTGCCTGGCCGTCGAACCTCCCAATGTCCTGTTCCTCGCGGTGCACGACCTCAACGACTGGATTGAGCCCCTGGGAGGACATCCGCAGGCGAGGACGCCGAACTTGGCGCGCCTCGCTAGACGCGCGACCCTGTTCACCCGTGCGTACACAGCAGCCCCGGCCCGCAATCCTTTGCGCGCGGCACTGATGGCAGGCATCGCCCCGTACCGCTCCGGTGTGTACAACAATCGCCAGGCTTGGCGCCCAGCCATGCCAGATGCCGTGACTCTGCCGCCAGCCTTCATGCAGCACGACTATTGGACAGGCGGGGCGGGGAAGATCTACCACAGGGTATACCCGGATCCGGCATCGTGGTACGAATACTGGCCGTCAAAGCTCCGGCAACGCCCAATCGAGCCAACACCACAAGCCCTTCCGGCCAACGGCATCCCTGAAACTGGGGGCTTCGCCTGGGGGCCTCTGGATGTCGAGATCCAGGAGATGGGAGATGCACAAGTGGCCGCCTGGGTGGCGGCCAAACTCCGCGAGCGACACCAGAAGCCGTTTTTCCTGGCTTGCGGCATCTTCCGCCCGCACCTGCCTTGGTTCGTTCCCAAGAACTATCTGTACCGTTTCCCTGCGGATTCGATCACGTTGCCGCTGGTCTTCGACCGCGACCTCGTGGATGTTCCAGCGGCGGGCCACGCCATGGCGAAGCCGGAAAGGGATCGTAACTGCTCAGCTACCCCCACGCGTACACAGGTGATGCGTACCGCATAGGGGGAATGCAGGCCGGATGGTTCCACGGGAACCGCTCAACCGGGATGGCCAGAATTCGGCAGCACTTAACTTTCCGCTGGGAAACCATGTAGCAATAGTAATGTTGTGGGCATCCGGACCGTTGTGAGCAAGCCGATGCGCTCGCGACGAGCAGTACCGGCGTCAGCGGGATGAAGATGGAGCGAGCGAACAGCGAGCCACGTCCGGCGGACTGGCACGAACGTCTGGCGCAATTGGAGGCCAAGAACACTCAGTTGGAGGCCGAAAACGCCCGGTTGCAGGCGCTCCATGAGGAGTTGACGAGGCAGCTGCAGTCGTTGCGAGAGCAAGTGCAGGCCTTGCAACGGCGATTGGGCCTCGACAGCAGCAACAGCGGGAAACCACCGTCGAGCGATGGGCCGGCCAAGCCAGCGGCAGCGCAACGGACGCGCAGCCAGCGTCGTCGGTCCGGCAAGCGCTCGGGTGGGCAGCCCGGTCACCAGGGCGCGACGCTGAGCCAGACGGACACAGCGGACCGGACCCAGGTGCACCTGCCGTCCGGTTGCCGCGAGTGCGGAGCGGCCCTGGCGGCGGCCGACGTGGAGGGCGAGCCCCAGCGTCGGCAGGTCTATGATCTGCCCGCACCGACACCGCCGGAGGTGACCGAGCACCAGGCCTGGGGCTGTCGTTGCCAGCAGTGCGGACAGCTGACGCGGGCCGCGTTCCCGGAGGGAGTGAGCGCGCCGGTGCAGTACGGGCCGCGGATCGCGGCCCTGGCGGTGTACTTGCAGAACGCCCATTTCCTGCCCGAGGATCGACTGGCGGAGATCTTCCGGGACCTGTTCGGGGTGGCCTTGTGCGCGGCGACGCTGGCGGGGATGAGCCGCAAGACGGCGCAGGTCTGGCGGAGTTGGACCGAGCGGGTCCGGGATCTGCTGGTAAGCGCCAGCGGGGTGAAGCATCTGGACGAGACGGGATTCCGGATTGCGGGCCAGGGGCAGTGGTTGCACGTGCTGAGCACGGCGAAGCTGACCTACTACCGGACGAGCCGCCAGCGGGGTGGTGTGCTGGAGGGGTTGCGAGGCATCCTGGTGCATGACCACTGGGCCTCGTATTGCAAGGTGCCGGGAGTGCTGCACGCGATGTGTAACATGCACCATTTACGGGAGCTGGAGGCGTTGGCGAAGATCGACGGGGAAGACTGGGCGCGGCGGATGCAGCAGTTGCTGAGGCGGGCGAAGCGGGCGGTGGACAGCGTGCGGGAGCGGGGGGTGGCGTTGCCGCGGTCGCTACTGGAGAGGATCGAGCGGCGCTACGACCAGTTGGTGCGGGAGGCGCTGGCCCAGCACCAGGCCCTGCCAGCCTTGCCGACCGGACGGCGGGGCCGCAAGAAGCGTCGGCCTGGACATACTCTGGCGTTGCGGCTGAGGGCCAGGCGGGAGTCGGTGTTGCGATTTCTCAGGGACGAGAGGGTGCCGTTCACGAACAACCAGGCCGAACAGGATTTGCGGATGATGAAGCTGCGGATGAAGATCTCGGGCGGGTTCCGCTCCGAGCAGGGTGCGCAGGACTTCGCCACGCTGCGTAGTGTGCTGTCGACGGCGCGCAAGCAGGGCCGGAACCGCATTGAGGTCTTGCTGCAAGGGCCGGCGGCCCTGCTGGCGAAAGTGGAATCCCAGCCATCCCACTCTGATCAGGGCTTGTGCCTGCGGAGTAGCTGAGTAGTTACAAGGGATCACGTCAAGGTTGTCGAGCACGGCCAATGGAGGTAGGTGGTCCGGTCCTATTTGGCGTCCGTCAACTTCGCGGACGCCATGCTCGGCCAAGTCCTGGACGAGAGCGGTCACGCGGACAATACCATCCTCGTGCTGTGGTCCGATCACGGCTGGCATCTTGGAGAGAAGCATCATTGGCGCAAGTTCGCGTTGTGGGAAGAAGCCACGAGAGTGCCGCTGATGATCTTCGCTCCTCCCGGGACGCCAGGACTCCCGGAGTGCACTCGATGCGGCGCCGCATGCCCGCGTCCCGTGAACTTGCTGGACATCTACCCGAGGATGCTGGAACTTGCCGGATTGGAGCCGCAGCCGGAGCTGGACGGCCGAAGCCTAGTGCCGCTGTTGCGAAACCCGGAATTGCGATGGCGACCGACTGTGACAACGCTCGGTCGCTTGAACCACGCGGTCCGCTGGGAGGACTATCCCTTCGTTCGGTATGCCGATGGCGCCGAAGAACTGCACAACCATCGTGTCGACCCGATGGAGTCGACCAACCTTGCCGCAGACGAGAACTATCGTGCGGTCAAGGAGGAACTCGCGCAATGGCTGCCTCAGACGAATGTCCCAGAGGCACACGTACAACCCGTCGACCGCCGCACGAATACGGTCGCCGTCCCGCCGTACCAAGCCCACACCGGCAGCGCCCTCCGTGCGGTCCGCAGGGTTGCCCCCGCTGCCCGCCCCAGGCCTGGCTGGCGGGCCGTTGCCGAATCCTCCCGTCAGGCCTCTAGGAATCCGCTACGCTATTAGCCATGCACATGTGTCTGAAGCTCCTGCTCCCGGCAGTGTCGATTGTGGCGTTCGTAGCCGCAGAATCCAACAAGCCGGTCAACTGGAAGGGATTGCCCGAACCGTACCACACGCCCTCGGTCCGCAATCGCCCCCGGGTCATCGACCGGCCGGCGAGCGCCAAACTCCGCGTGCCGGAAGGGTTCCAAGTCGAGGAGTATTTGACCGGGGACTTCCAGCGGCCCCGCTTCATGACTCTCGGTCCGAGCGACGAACTCGTGTTTTCCGACTCCGGTTCGCGCAACGAGCCTGACGGCGCGGTGTACGTGCACCATGGCGGAATGCTGAAGAAGCTGATTGAGAACCTGGATCGCCCCTTCGGCTTGGCATTCCATGACACATGGCTGTACGTGGCCGAAACGACCTCGATCAAGCGCTACGTGTACGATGCCGGAGCCCTGACGGTGGGACAGGGCGAGGAGATCATTTCCTACAGGGATTTCGGTAAAGGCCACTGGACACGTTCTCTGCTGTTCGACAAGGATCACGTCAAGCTCTACGTCACAGTTGGATCTGAATCGAACGTGGCCCTCGGCGAAGATCCGCTCCGCGCGGCGCTGCACCGCTACAACCCGGACGGAACCGGCCACGAGACGGTTGCGACTGGGTTGCGCAACATCATCGGCCTGCAGCGGTATCCGGGATCGGCCGAGATTTGGGCGGCCGTGCAGGAACGAGACTTATTGGGCGACGACCTAGCCAACGACTATCTGGTCCACGTCCAGGAAGGGAAGTTCTACGGCTGGCCGCATGCCTACAACGGCCCTCACGAGGACCCGCGGCACAAGGGAGTCGATCCCGACAAGGTCAAGCACACGCTGTACCCAGATGTTCTCCTCGGTGCGCATGTCGCCGTGCTCGACATCCGCTTCTACACCGGCATGCAGTTTCCGGAGAAATACAGGGGTGGCCTCTTCCTGGCCTTTCATGGCTCATGGAACCGATCGGAACGCGTCGGCTACAACGTGACGTTCATTCCATTCAAGGACGGGCGTCCGCAGTCGGGTCCGCAGGATTTCCTGACGGGATGGATGCTCGACTCCCAGAGTACGGACGTCTGGGGCCGGCCCGTTGGCCTCCTGCTGCTCAAAGACGGTGCGATGCTGGTCAGCGATGACGGCGGCCGCAAGATCTGGCGGGTGAGCTACGGTCAGTAGGGTCCGGTTCCGACTGTTGAGTGGCTTCCGGGCATGAGTCTGCTGAACTGGTTCCGCCCGAGGTGGAAGCACTCGAATCCCGATGTCCGCCGGGATTCCATTTCGGAGATTGAGGACCCCGCGATCCTAGTGGACATCATCGTCGGGGATGGCGAGTGGTTCATCCGCCATGAGGCCTTGGCGACCCTGCGGGCCATGCAGCCCGACGACACGCACTACCAACGGCTGATGCAGCAGTCGAGTGACGAGGAGATTCGGCGCAAGGTCGTCAAGGTCATGACCGACGAAATCGAACTCGAGCGCGTGGCCAGGGAAGACAAGTATCTCTACATTCGGGACGCCGCGGAGCACCGATTGGAGGAGATCCGCACCGGTCTCTGGGAGCATCTTGACCAGTAGCGACGGCTTGGTCGGCGGCGGTAATCTCATGGACTCGACATCGAGACAGCCACGGTCAAGTCCACGCCGCCGCCGGGGCGCCGCCGCGTATCCATGCGGCTGGGAGGACTGCTCGTTGTCGACCAGTCGTCCCCGACGTACAGCCGGTTCACAGTCCGGGCGGGCTAGCCAGATACGGGTGCGTTGAATTTGACCGCGGGCCAAGCGAACACCCCGGTCCCAAGCGCTCCGGGCGCATCGCTGTCCGCGACCGGGACCGCAAGACGCACCTCTGAAGCGTTCGTCCTGCTCCTCGCCGCGCACTTCCTGGTGGATTGCTTCTCTTCGACCCTGCCGACAGTCCAGCCCATCCTGGTCGAGCGCTTCGGCCTGAGCTTGACGCAGGCGGGGCTGCTGGGCGGATTCTGGATGTTTTCCTCGTCGGTTCTCCAACTGCCGTTTGGCCTGCTGAGCGACCGCGTGCACTCACGGCACTTCACGGTGCTCAGCCCGCTGGTGGCCGCTCTCGTCCTCACCGCCATGGGGCTCGCCTCCAGTTTCGGCGCTCTGATCGCCCTGCTCCTGATCGGAGGCATGGCAGTCGCCGCATTTCATCCGCATAGCACAAGCCAAGCCGGCCGGCTTGCCGGGGATCGTCGGGGCATCGCAACGGCGGTGTTCATCACGGCGGGGACGGCCGGACTGGGGTTCGGTCCTCTGTACCTCGCCGGCGTAATCGAACGGTTCGGGTTCGAGCGGCTTTGGCTGGCAGCTCTTCCTGCGATGGCAGCCGCACCTGTGCTGCTTTGGCGCATGCCGCACCCCGTCGGCAGTGGACACGCCAAGCGGGAAGGCCTCGATTGGAACGCTTTGGCGGGTCACGGCCAAGCCTTGCTCGCGCACTACACACTCGTGGTGCTGCGCTCTATCGTGCAGGTTGGCTTGGGGCAGTTCCTATCGCTCTATATGGTGCGCGTTCGAGGCCTGGAATTGCGGGGAGCCAGCATTGCGCTCGCTGTCTTTCTTCTGAGCACGCCTGTTGGCTCGTTCCTAGGCGGAGCGGCATCTGACCGCTACGGCGGCCGACGGGTGATCCTCTACTCGTGTATCGGCAGCGTTCCGTTGCTGGCGGCCTTCATGGCGCTCGAAGGCTGGCTTTCGCTCCTTGCGCTTTTCTGTGGCGGAGTCGTGCTTCTGACTACGATTCCAGTGCATGTGGTCATGGCGCAAGAGTTGGCGCCCACCCAGGCGGGGACGACGACTGCCCTGATGATGGGCTTCGGCTGGGGCATAGCCGGGATCGTGTTCGTACCTGCCGCCGGCTGGCTGGCCGACTATGTCGGCCTGCAGGCCGTCCTGTGGGGTATGGCCTTAGTTCCGGTCCTCGGATTCCCGATTGCTCTTAGGCTACCCCATACGGCTATCCGGCAAAGAGCCAGCCAATAGCTGGCTCCGCCTTCCTGGCTCCGCGGACGAGGTCTATGCTATTCTGGAACCAACACGGCAGGGGGTCTGCGAGCCCAGCCGTAGTTCCAGCGTCCCTGGTTGGTACGGAATCCAGTCGCCGCGGCTGACGGGACAGCTACGAGAGAGGGAATCCCTATGGCACGTGTATGCGTCGTCACCGGAAAGCGTCCCATGTCGGGCAACAACGTCTCGCATGCCCACAACAGGACCCGACGAGTCTTCCACCCGAATCTGCATGACAAGCGCTTCTGGTCGCCACGCAGGAACCGCTGGGTGAAGCTGCGGATCAGCGCCAAGGGCATCAAGATCATCAATCGGCGTGGAGTCGACAGAGTGCTTGACGATCTCGAGAAGCGCGGCGTTAAGTTCTGAGTCGCTCGCCCAGCTGGCCTCCATCCCTGGGACGGACCGCAACCCATCCGCAGAGCAGCCTCGCCAAGCGCACGAGCGCGGCGGCAACTCGGACGCCAGGCGCCGAGTGTATTCCAAAGCGAATCCGGGCCGGCTCTTGCATGGGCGCGGACGGGCGCCCACGCATGAATCCGCCTCGACGCGGAGGGCCGCAGACCTATAATTCAATCGCCTTCGCGTACATCACCGCCTGCATGCGGTAGAGACGGTCCAGAACAGCCGCGGGCAGGGGTTCGTCGGTACGGACGAGGGCGACGGCCCAAGCAGGTTCGCCGGGCGAGTCCTGTTCGCCGCGTCCGAGAGCGAAGTCGGCGATATTGATGCCACTGTCGCCGAGCACCGTTCCGAGGCGCCCAATCACGCCCGGAACGTCCTTGTTCGTGACGTACAGCAGCGAGCCGCTGAGCAGGGCTTCGACATAGATCCCGTCGATACTCAGCAGCCGTGGCGATCCGTCCGGGAAGACGGTGCCCTCGACGGTGCGGTCGATGTCTTCGGTCTTCAGTCCTAGCTTGAGGGAATCGCTGAAGTGGGCCCTGCCTCGCCGCACCTCGCTGACGCCGATGGCGCGCTCGCGTGCGATTTGCGCCGCGTTGATCAAGTTCGCCTTCTGCGACAGGAAGCAGTTCAAGACGCCACTGAGCGCCGCGTTGCGAATCATCGTCGTTGCGGTTTCCCCAAAATCCCCGGAGTAGGTGATCTTGATGCGGACCGGGCGTCCCTTGGAGGTCTGCGCAACGAATGACCCCAGCCGTTCCGCGAGCTTCAGGAAAGGAGCCAGCTTGCCGTACTGCTCGGCACTGACGGGCGGCATGTTCACGGCGTTGACGGCTACCCCCGACTTGAGGAAATCACGCACCTGCACGGCGATGTCGATGCCGACCTTTGCCTGCGCCTCGGCCGTAGATCCCCCGATGTGAGGCGTCGCCACGACTTCCTCGTGGTCCAGCAGGGGCAACCCGGTGGGCGGTTCCCGCTCATACACGTCCAGCGCGGCGCCTCCCACCTTGCCGGCCGCAATCGCTGCGTCCAGCGAGACGCTGTCGATCAGTTCGCCACGCGCGCAATTGACGATGCGCACGCCATCTTTCATTCTCGCGATGGACGTCGCGTTGATGATGCCCTCCGTCTCCGAAGTCAGCGACAGGTGCAGGCTGATGTAGTCCGCCCGAGCGTAGAGGGAATCGAGTTCCACCAATTCGACGCCGCTGTCCTTGGCCGCGTCGCTGGAAACGAACGGATCGTATGCGACGACATCCATGCCGAACGGCTTGGCGCGCTGCGCGACCTGGCGTCCGATGCTGCCCAAACCGATGATGCCCAGCGTCTTGCCGAATAACTCGTTCCCTTGAAACCTCTTGCGTTCCCACCGTCCGGCCTTGGTCGAGTCATTGGCCGCTGGCACGGCCCGGGCCAGGGAGAGCATCAAGGCAAGGGTGTGCTCGGCGACCGAGGTTGCATTGCCGCCCGGCGTGTTCATCACGACAATGCCCCGCTTCGTCGCCTCGTCGCAGTCGATATTGTCGACGCCGACCCCCGCTCTCCCGACAACCTTTAATTGCGGCGCCTGATGCAATACGTCCTTGGTGACCTGGACGCTGCTGCGTACGATCAGGGCATCCGCCTGCGCGAGGTGGGCGCGGTATTCCTTGGAGTTCGAGGCGATCACGTCGAAGGACTCCTCCGCCCGGAGAATCCCGATCGCCGAGGCATCGATGGAATCAGTGACTAGGATCTTCATTCGATCCCTCCACCCTCCTCCGTAAGAGCATCCAGATACACGGCTTGTGCAGCCTGCACCCCTCTGCCGAACTCGACCTCCCGTCCCAACAAGCGCAAGATCAGCTCGAGCTCCGCAACAGTCGCGAACAGGTCGTGGAAGTCAAAATAGCCTAGGTGTGCAATACGGAAAATTCGGCCCTTCATCGTGCCCTGGCCGTTGGCGGCGACGGATTCGAAACGCTCCTTGAAGCCCCGCACGATGTCGCCCGAGTCGATCCCTTCGGGCGCCTGGATCGCCGTGACGGCTCCTGCTGGAATAGCGTTTCGAACGAAGAGCCTCAAGCCAACCGCTTGTGCAGCCTCGCGCGTCGCGCGGGCCAGCAGCTGGGCGTTGGCGATCAGCCGCGCCCGCCCGATCGTGCGGATATACCGCAGGACCTCGGCGAGTCCGAGAATCAGCGATGAAGCCGGCGTCCAGGGCGAATCGCCCTTGGGGCCGGCTTCGATATGCTTCCGCAAGTTGAAGTAGAAATACGGGCTCTTGGCGTTTTCAGCGCGCCGTGCGGCCTTCTCGCTCACCGAACAGTAGGCCAATCCCGGGGGGATCATCAGCGCCTTCTGGGATCCTCCGATGACCACGTCGAGACCCCATTTGTCGATCTCGATCGTGCTGCTCCCGAGACCCGTGATCGCATCGACCACGAAGATGGCATCCGTTCGACCGACGATCCTGGCCATCGCCTCGACGTCGTGGGAGACGCCGGTCGACGACTCCGTCGCCTGTACGAACACGCCCTGTACATCGGGGTGGCCGGCCACCGCAGCTGCGAGTTCCTCCGGCTGAACCGCTTCGCCGTAGGGCTTGGAGAGGACAACCGTCTCGAGGCCGAATGCCCGCGCGATCTGCACCCAGCGCTCGCCGAATTTGCCAGCCGCGCAAACGATCGCCTTGTCGCCCGCGGAGAATAGATTCGAAACCGCCGCCTCCATCGCTCCGCTACCTGACGAGGCAAACAGGGCGATGCCATTGTCGGTTCCCATGAAATAGTGCAGATCGTCGATGACTCCGCTGTAAACGGCGCGGAAGTCCGGCGTGCGATGGTGGACGTCGTCGGCAGCCATTGCACGCACCGCTGCAGGCAGCAGTGGCGTGGGACCTGGTGTCAGCAGGCGGCTCTTGCGGACGTACATGGGCGGATGTCCCTAGATTGGATCGGCTGGCTACTGAGGATCTGAAACCGCCTTGCCTCCCAACACGGCTCTACGTCGCCCGCCGGATGAACTGGAGACCCCGGCGCCTCCATCAAGCAGTCCGGCGTCGAGCGGGCGCGGTTCCCGATACGCTTGATCCCAGGGCCTAAGCCGTAGTTTAACGCAGCGACGAATCGCTTCCGTCCTGCAAGACGCCAGCCTCGAACTGGCTGAGGCGACCGGTCCGTCTACTGCTCCCGCACGACGACCTCGATGCCTTCCGTGATCTGGTCGCCCGGATAGGCTATCACGTGGTCCCCTTCTTGCAAGCCAGCCAGAATCTGGGCCTCGCGCGCATTGCGTTGTCCGATTTCGACGATTCTCAGCACCGCTCGAGCCAGCTCGTCGACCGTGTAGACGGCCCAGTCCTCGCCGTTGCGGAAGAGGCTGCTGGAAGGTATTTTCAGGACGGTGTCGCGCTGCCAGATGACGACGCGCACTTCGACTCGGTAGCCGTCGCCGAGCGCCTCCCAGGCCTGCCGAGGATCGTCGAAGTCAATGATGACATTCACCCTCTGCTCTTCTACGCCAAGCGCCGAAATCTTGGTGAAGCCATACGGTTCGACCCTTCGGACACGCCCGAGCAGCGTCTGGTCTCCGCCCCACTGCTCGATCAGCACCTTGTCGTCCGGACTGATCTTGACGGCATCCGTCGAGAGCATGTCGGACACGATTTCCAACTTCTCGGGATCAGCAATCTCGATCAACGGCTCGCCGGCCTGTACAACGGCTTCGCTCTCCCAAAGGCGCCGCAGGACGACGCCGCTGATCGGAGAACGCAGCAAGATGATCGCGCCTTCGGTTTTAGCGGCTCCACCGGCCTGAATCAAGCTGGCGCGGGCCCTCTCCACTTCCGACTCCGCGACGCTGATGCTCTTTTCCGCTGCCCGCACGGCTTCACGGGCCGTGTCGGATCGTAGGCGTACGGATTCCAGGCGGTCGTCGGCCAGCAGGCCGTCTCGGTGCAGTTTCTCGTGCCGTTGCAGCTCGGACTCCGCATGCTTGAACTCCGAAAGGGCCCGATCGAGTTCGACGCGCGCCCGATCGAGACTGGCCTGCGAGCTATTCACGCGCGCCTCCGCCTCCGCCAGGGCGCGGGTATCGAGCAAGTTCGGATCCGTAGGCAGAAACCGCGCCAGCACGGTGGCGCCTGCCCGAACCGGGTCCCCTGGTTCGTGTTCGATCCGCAGCAGCCGTCCCGCGAGCGGGGCCGAAACCATGTAGCGATCCCGGACCCGCGTCTCGCCCTCCTCGTCCAGAGTGATCTGCAGCGGCCCGCGCGCCGCGACTGCGAAGTCCGCTTCCTTCGGCTGCGGCTGCAGCGCCAGATAAAAGGCTACGGCGGCTCCAGCCAGGACCAGCCAGACAAGAATGCGTGTTGGTCGGATGGTCATGCTCTATTCCCTCGCCTTGAGAACCTCCACGAGGTCCAGGTGATCGAGCTTCCGGCGAACCAGTAGCCCCGACACTGCGGCCGCTGCGACGATGGCCAAGGCGCAGAGCGCGTACGTCCGTGGAGCTGCGGAGAACGGGATTCTGTACAGTTCGGTCTCAAGTGCCTTCACGAATATCTTGGAAAGGCCGTAACCGAGCACCATTCCCAACGGTAACGCAAGGAACGTCACGACGCCCAACTCTCCCAGGAGAATGGCCGAAATTTCTGCGCGCGTGAAGCCCATCACTCGAAGGCTTGCCAACTCCCTGCTGCGTTCCGCCAGGGAAACCCGCGCCGCATTGTAGACAACACCGAAGGCGATGATCGAGGCAAACAGGACGTTGAAGAAGATCATGATGTTGATGTTCTCGGCGAAGGTGTCCGAAAAGGCTTCCAAGGCGGCGCCCTTCAGCGTGCTGCCCGCAATCACCGGCGTTGTTTTGATCGCCTGAAACAGTCTTTGCAGATGGGCTGTATCGATCGTCAGGAAGCCTCCCGAGAGTGTCCCGCCTTCGCCTAGGAGCCTCCGCACGGCATCAATTTCCATGTAGGCCCTGAGCCCCATGTATTCGTGGACGATCGCGATGACTGTCACCTCACGGATGGGACGCTTGCCCACCAGGACCTCGACCGTCACGGGCCCACCCGGGGAGACGCCAAGGATGTCGGCAAGTCCCGAGGAAATGACGAGACCGTCGGGCGGCAAGGGGACTTGGCGCAATGCCTCGACATCGATCACGCGATACAGTTCTCCCAACTCGGGCAGGCCCATAATCATCAGTTGGCGCGACCGGCTGGCGGACCGTAGCCGCACGGGAACGCTTCGGAGCGGTTCCGCCGCAATGACTCCGGGAAGGCGCTGCAAGGCATGCAAGCCGTCCGGCGACACGGACTCCACAAAAGTCAGCTGCACGTCCTGACGTTGGGCCAAGCGAAACTGGACATCCATCATCAGGTCCAAGGAGTCGATAGAGAACATACCGACGATCAATATCGCGAGAGCACACCCAATGCCTCCGACTGCGATCAGGGAGCGTACCGGTTGGCGTTCGATGTTGCGGAGGACGATCCTTGCCGGTTGTGAAAACAGTCTCTGGAGACCGAAGCGCTCCGCTAAACTGACACGGTAGGCCGCAGGAGGTTCGGGCCGCATCGCTTCGGCGGGCTGCAAGTGGACCGCTTGGCGGACGGCGGAGTTGGCGCCCAAGATGGCTGCGATGATCCCGATCAACACCGCTCCAGCCACGACATCCGGCTGCAAGCGGTACTCCAGAACCGGGAAGCGGAAGTACTCGTTGTATATGCCCATCATCCCGTGCCCCAGGAGCGCGCCCCCGACGGTTCCGATCAACGTTCCGCCGAAGCTGATCGCGAGCGCCCAGCTCGTGTAATGCAAGGCAATGGATCGGTTCGGATATCCAAGAGCCTTGAGCGTGGCGATCTGTTCGCGCTGCACCGACACGATGCGACGAAGGACCACATGCAGGAGAAAAGCCGCGACGCCCAGGAAGATCACTGGCACGGCGAGGCCGGCGCCCTGCAATCCCTTCAACTCGTTGTCCACGGACCAGTGGGATAGCTGTAGGGCCCGCGGGATGGCGCCCCACCCGCCGTACGGGCGCAGCATTGTGTCCAGTTCCTCGATCACAGCCTCCGGTCGCGTAGCGGGCATCAGCAAGAGCGCGACATCATTGAAGCCGCCTTCCATGTCGAATGCGGCTGCAAGCGCCCGCCTCTCGATCCAGAAGACCCCGAAGCGCGCGTCGTCGGGAATTAGGTCGCCTGGACGGATCGAGTAGATGTACTCGGGTGAGAGGCCGATACCAACGATCTCCAAGTCACGCCTGCGACCGTTGAGGATGGCGCGGACGCTATCCCCAGGCTGGAGATTGTGGGCGTCCGCAAAGCCTTCGCTCGCAATCACTTCGTCCGCACGGCCGGGCTCGATATAGCGGCCGCGTCGCAGAACGACATCGTTGACGATCTCCCGCTGCCGTTCAGGAATCGAGACCAGGCGTCCCGTGGTCGGCTCATCAAATCCCTCGATGTCGAGGGTGACGTCGACCACGACTCGCGTTTCCACCTGCGACACCCCAGGAATCGCGGCGAGGCGGTTGTGCAATGTCAACGGAGCCCGTTTGAGCGAAGCAAACACGTGGGCGAAGCGCTGCCGTTCGTAATACGTGCTTCGCGTGAGCTGCAACGAATCGAATGCGCTGAGGTACATGATGAACATCAGCACGCCCACAGCGATCACTAGGCTAATGGCGATAGCCTGCCCCTTGATGCGCCAGAGATCGCGGAACAACTTCCGGTTGAGCGCCTGCATCGGCTACCAGCTGAGTTCCCGGGCCCGGACTTTGTTCTCGTTGCGGTTTTCGGCGACGATGCGACCGTCCGACAGG
This sequence comes from Bryobacterales bacterium, assembly GCA_965218615.1. Lineage (GTDB taxonomy): Bacteria > Acidobacteriota > Terriglobia > Bryobacterales > UBA6623 > VXMF01. Next base: position 636,627 of record CBDCLH010000005.1, on the reverse strand, counting down.
TGGATGACTCGGTCCGCAATTCCCGATACCGCGGCATTGTGCGTGATCACCGCCGTCGCCGTTCCGAGCTCCCGATTGATCCGCTCGATGGCTTCAAGCACGACGACCCCAGTCGAGATGTCCAAGGCTCCGGTTGGCTCGTCACACAGCAGCACGTCCGGGCGCTTTGCGATCGCGCGTGCGATGGCGACGCGCTGCTGTTCGCCGCCCGAGAGCTGGGCCGGGAAATGGTCCATACGGCCGCCAAGGTCAACGATCCGAAGCGCCTCTTCGGGTGAGAGAGGACTGCGGGAGATCTCGGTCACGAGCGCGACATTCTCCCTGGCGGTCAAGCTCGGAATCAGATTGTAGAACTGGAAGACGAATCCGACGTGCCTCCGACGGTACTCAGTCCTAGTGGAGTCGTCGGCGCCGCTCAGATCACGCCCGCGATAGGCCACTTTCCCTTGGGTCGGCAGGTCGAGACCGCCCAGGATGTTGAGGAGGGTGGACTTGCCGCTCCCCGATGGCCCAAGCAACACCAGGAATTCGGATTCGTACAGGCGCAGGTCGATGCCCCGTAAGGCGTGGACGGCAACCTCGCCCATGGCATAGACCTTTGTGACGCCGTCGGCTTGGAACACGAGGCCCCGGCTCGAAGCCCTCGATGCTCGGTCCTCGTGTTGCACCTGGCTGGCGGCAGACTCAGTCATGCTTTCCCTTATCCGCGCAAAGGTCTCTTCCCGTTCTACACCGGCGCCGCAAGCAGCTCGAATGACTTCTCCCGACGGGACTGTATCGTCAGTAGTCGATCTGCGCCGCCCGGCCACGCTGAGTATAAGGGGTCTTCCGAATACGCACTCTTAGGCATCGGGATCCATTTCGAACACGGTCGGCTCCCGATTTGACTCGCTTTCTTGCTGCCTCTCGACCTCGGTTTCATGCGACCACTCGACTTCCAACGGCTCCTTTCGCGGTCGTCGCCGCACTTGAGGAGGTTGCCGTTGCCCCGCACGACCAACAGCGCCACGCTTCACACCAGATTACGAGCGATCGGGCGCCCCCTACCTGTTTGCATAGTGCACGACCGTGTGCCCCACGCACCGTCCGTCTATTCCCAGCCAATCCGCCAAGCCCAACACCAAGGCCACCGCCTCATCCATGCTCATTGGATCGTGCCTGTCCAATCGGCCAATTCGCTTGCCGATTCTCTCACGCCGAATGGTTCCAGGACCGAACGTGTGGTCCGCTCTCGCACTCTCTCCAGACGCGGGCTGGGCCCGGTCATCCGAATCTCGCGCTTGACTTGAGCACGTCGACGGATGCAAAGAGCCCCGATTCTCCCTGGAGGGGATGTCGGCACGGTCGAATCCCCCCGATGATTCCGCTCTCATTGTTAGGCGGTTGGGGGTATCGGACAACTCGCAAGCGTCGCTCCACTGCTCCGTTTCGGGAACTGTCAACGCCCGACACGAGCGCCTGGGCGCGCTCGGTGCCGGAACCACTCCCGCGCTCCCTCCGGATCGGGTGAGAGGAGACCGGCTGTGCGAGAATCCTCCACGGTGGGTGTGATTCTTCTTGCGGTGCTGGGCGCGACGGCTACCGTCCTCGGTGCCGCGCAGCAACAGGCAGCATCGAGCGAGGACCAGCCTGACCAATCGCTCGCGACCCCGGTCGTCTCCGCCGATGACAGTGCGGGGCGAACAGCGCTCAACCTGCTGGGCGAAGTGGACTCGGGCGAGGGTGAAGGTCGCCGCAACGAGAATGTCCGCATCACCTTGATCGACAACAATGTCCTGCGCGAACTGACGGCCCGAATGGGAACCACGGCGACAGTCCCCGCCAACCACGACATTGAGCAACGCTACTTCGCCGGGGAGTTCGGCCAGCCGCCCAAGCGAGTCCTGAGGACGACGTTCGCACCCGTCGCGCGAGCGCACGGCCAGTTGCGTTGGACACACCAGAACAGCGTGATCAGTGCGCGGTCGTTCTTTCAGGTTGGATGCGTCCTGCCCGCCCACGACAACTCGTTCGGCTTCACCTACGGAATGCCTTTGTGGAACGGTGCGTCCGTGATGCTCGACGGTAGCCAAGTGCGGGCCAGAGGCAACGTCAATGGGAATGTGCTCGTCCCGGCGCCGAGCGAGCGGACTCCGCTTGCGGTCGATCCCGCCACACGCGCGTATGTCCAGCGACTGCTCGATGCGTATCCGAATGAACTTCCCAACCGCACCGACATCAATCCTCGGGCGCTGAACACGAACGATTTGCAGAGCATCGACAACGACCGGGGCTCGATCCGTTTCCGCCAGGCGACTGGCAAGCAGGACCAAGTCGTTCTGCAGTACGGGTTCACCGGCCAAAAGGTCGATGCTTTTCAGCTGGTGGGAGGGCAGAATCCCGACACCACGACCAAAAACCACGTGTTCAAAGCCGGATGGAACCGTAGATGGTCGTCGGCGACGACCACCGACTTCACGGTGGGGGTGGACAGGGTGGGCAGCTTGCTCGTTGGCGAAGAGTCATCGGTAGGGCCATTGGTCTTGACAGGATTCGTTGTCGAGTTTCTGGGGCCGAGTTCTAATATTCCCATCGACCGGGCGCTCAATCGCTTTCAGTACGCGGCGAGCCTCAAGCACGTGCGCGGCGATCACGACTGGACATTCGGAGCGGAGTTGACGCGTCGGCAGGTGAATGGATACGAAGCGGAAAGCCACCGTGGACTTTTCATCTTTCGCAATGATTTCGGGCGTGACGCGATTACCAACATCCGGCTCGGCACACCAAGCGTTTACCGCGTCGCGATCGGCAATGTCCACCGCGGATTCCGCAACTGGGATATGCAGTACTACGTGGGCGACCGCTGGCGTGTGTCGGACTCCTTGAGCCTGAACCCGGGACTGCGTTACGCGCCCGTCACGTCGCCTAGCGAAGTGCAGGGGCTGACCTCGATCCCCTACGATTGCGACTGCAACAACCTAGCGCCTCGGTTCGGGTTCGCGTACCGGCTCGGCCGAGGCCTGGGTGTCTGGCGCGGCTCGTACGAGATCCAATACGGACAGATCTTCAACGTCACCTATGGGCAGTCTCGCTTCAGCCCTCCCGCGAATCTCAACATCACGCTCCAGGCTCCGGATCTCGTGAATCCGCTTGGGCGGCTGCATCCCGGCGACTTGGATCCGAACGCGCGTTCTACCGTGTTCCAGTTAGATCCTGAACTCGCGACGCCCTACTCCCATCAGTACGGTCTGTCCTGGCAGATCCCACTGGCCGGGGACATGACGCTCGATCTTGGTTACGTTGGAAGCCGTACGCATAGGCTGCTGACGCTGTGGTATATCAACCGGGCCCAGCCAGTTGAGGGCATTCCCCAGACGACCCGCACAGTAAATCGACGCCGACCGGACCCGCGTTTCTATGACAACCGTCTCGTCTTGAACGGTTCGAGGGGTTATTTCGATGCAGCCAAGGCGTTGCTGGCCTTGCCGAACTGGAAGGGCCTTACTTTGGAGGCCTCCTATTGGTGGAGCAAGGCAATCGATTTGGGAAACGATTTCTCGAGCACTGCTTCGGGCCGCTCGGGCAGGCTAGGCCGTAGCCAATCGGAATTCAACTCACACGCGGAGATGCGGGGCGTGAGCTCGTTCGACCAACCTCATGCATTGCTAGCCTGCATTCCCAACACAGGGGAATGGTATGAGACATCCTCTGCTGGCTGGATCGGAAAACGGCCCAAAACTGCCGGTTTCGCGCTGTTGAAGGCAAGCGAAGCCCCTCGATCAACCTCTGAGATCGAGGAATGAGGAATTAGTTTCACTGTTCTAATTGAATCCTTCCGCCAGAGTTCCCCATGTGGACCACCCAGGCACCCTCATTCCATAATCGATTGTGATATATAGCTTAATCGCCCGGCTCCTGGTCCCGCTCAGACCCCTGCTCCCCGCCCTGCGATCCCGGCTTGCCTCCACTTCTCTCATTTTGATATGGTGATTGTCAGTCCATATTTCCCGGAGTTTTCATGCAGGACCTTGCCCACCACTTCCTCCAGCCCCGCACTCCCAACCACCGCCAGTACGAAGCCTTGCGCGCCCATTGCGTCGAAGGCCTCCCCCTCGCCGAGGCCGCTCTCAAGTTCGGCGACTCTCGCGGCTCCTTCCGTAACCTCTGCCGCGACTTCCGCATCCGCCCCGAACGCGTCTTCTTCCTCCCCTCCCCGCCTGGCCGCAAACCCGAGTCGCCTCCCCCCGCTTCCGCCAAGCGCAACCGGCGCATCCTCGAGCTGCGCCGCCAGCGCCACCTCTCCGTGCTCGAAATCGTCGAGCAACTTGCCCGCGAGAACCTCTCCGTCAGCAAGAGCCTCGTCGCCAAGACCCTCCAAAACGCCGGCATCCCCAAGCTCCCGCGCCGCTCCCCCCAGCAGATCAGCGCCGCCCGCCCGCTCTCCGCCCCCGCCGCCGACCGCCGCGAACTCGACCTCCAACCGCGCTCCTTCCGCACCGCCTTCGGCGGCCTCTTCCTCTTCGCCCCCCTCCTCGCTCGCCTGCCCTTCGACGACATCCTGCGCCAAACCGCCATGCCCGGCAGCGCCTGGATCCCCGCCGACTGCGCCTTCCGCTCCCTGCTCGCCCTCAAACTCTACGGCAGCGCCCGCCACTCCCACGTCAGCGCCGAGACCTGCGATCCCGGCCTCGCCCTCTTCTGCGGCTTGAACGCGGTCCCCAAGCGCTCCACCCTCACCGCATACTCCTGCCGCATCGACCCCCGCTCCCACGCCCAACTCGCCCGCCTCTGGCTCGACGCCGTCCACGACCTGGGACTGCCCCGTGGCGACTCCTTCGACCTCGACTTCCACACCATTCCCTATCACGGCGACGACGCCTTGGTCCAGAAACACTACCTCTCCAAGCGCAGCCGCCGCCAGCAGGGCATCCTCGCCTTCCTCGCCCGCGACGCCGACTCGCGCGTCTTCTGCTACTCCAACGCCACCGTCCGCAAGCAGGACCAGAACGACGAGATCCTGCGCTTCGCCGCCGCTTGGAAGGATCAATCCGGCCACTACCCGCGCGAACTCGTCTTCGACAGCACCCTCACCACGCACGCCAACCTCGCCCAACTCGACCAACTCGGCATCGGCTTCCTCACTCTTCGCCGCCGCACCAAGAAGATCCTGGCCGCCGTCCGCGCCGCGCCCGACGCGGACTGGCAGCGCCTGCGGCTGGCCAACATCGGCCGCCGCTACCGCCACCCGCGCGCGCTCGATCAGACCGTCGACCTGCCCGGCTTCCCCGGCGCCGTCCGCCAGGTCGCCGTCCTCGACCTCGGCCACGACAAGCCCATTCTGCTGCTCTCCAACCGCCCCGCCGAACCGCTCGCCGCCCTGCTCGACCGCTACGCCCGCCGCATGCTCGTCGAGAACGCGATCGCCGACGCCATCGACTTCTTCCACATGGACGCGCTCTCCTCCCAAGTTCCGCTGAAAGTTGACGCCGACCTCCAACTCACGCTGATGGCCAGCACCCTCTACCGCCTGCTGGCCCGCAACCTCGGCGGCGACTACGCCACGGCCCGCGCCCGCACGCTGTTCCGCAAGTTCGCGCAGGCCAGCGCGCGCGTCGAGATCGGGCTCGACGGCATCCAGGTGCGCCTCGGCCGCCGCGCCCACAATCCACTCCTCGTCGCCGCCGGAGTCGCCGACGAGGCCGTTCCGATCCCCTGGCTGGAGAACCGCCCCCTGCGGCTCGCCTTCAAGTGAGATCGAAGGGCATCCGGATTCCCCGGAAAACGGCTGGCTCGGGCGACGCACATGATTTCTATGTGTTGGGAATGCAGGCTAGTCAAGGCGAACTGGCAGTCACCTGCGCTGCGCGGTCTGAGCGCCCGCCTGTTCGGCGGCTGGCAGCTGAGCACTGTGATGTTGGCGAAGTCCGGCACACCTTTCGATGTCATCGCAGGCTCCGACGGCCAGGGCTTCGGAAACGTCGACGGATCCCCAGGAGACCGCCCGAACCTGCTCGACCCTATGCTGTTGGGCCGCACGGTCGATGATCCGGACACCTCAACCGGCCGCCTTCTGAACTCCGCATTCGCGTTCATTCGCCCGACGGACACGGCGGGAAACTTGGGTCGCAACGTGTTCCGCAAGGACGGAATCTTCAACATCAACATGGCGTTGTCGAAGCAGTGGGCTCTGCCGGGCGATGCGGCGATCCTATTCCGAGCAGAGTCCCTGAATCTCTTCAATCACCCCCAGTTCGCCGAGCCGGGCCGTCAGTTGACCTCTCCGAACTTCGGACAGATCACCAACACGCTCAACGACGGGAGAGCGTTCCGGTTCAGCCTGGAACTCGGGTTCTAAGGGTTTCGCCGCGCCCCCCGCTCGACGATCCTGGATCCGAACTGCAGTGCACGCAACCCAGACCTTAAGCGCAGTATTCCGCAGGAACTCAATTGCGTAGTGGCCGCTATTTCGGGCGACACTCATGGGGATTCCCCGCACTCGGCCGCGATGCAGTCCTCGGCAGCCAGGCCCGGACCTGATTTCGGCGGCTCTCCGAGCGCCCGGAAAGCTGTAGGTCCAGGCTGGGAAGGCTTGGAGGCCGCCTGGGGCCACCAGGACGGTCCTGGCAGCAGCCTCCCAATTCCATGACCGCGTGCATCGTCGAGACCAACCGTCAGGACCGGCGTGGATGGGGCCGATGTGTTCCGAGCGCCTCCCAGGCCGATCAACCGGCTCGTAGGCCGTGGGCTCAACGCAAGGTCGGCGCACAGAACCGTGACGTCGCCCGACCGCGATCCAGATCCGCGCACGGCTTGATCGACCGACGAGGGAGCACTCCCGCTTCCCATCAATCGCCACGCGTGCGCAAGGTCTGATGGACCCTGGCGACATGCCACATATAGTTGCCACCGTCCTTCAGCCCGACGGCCTTGGCGATGTGTTCCGCCGAACGCCGGTCGTCGGCCAGCGCCTCGTAATAGAGACCCAAGTACAGGTGCGCGTAGAACAGCGGATGGTTTCGGCGTGCGCCGCTGGACGCCCGGGCGGCCACCTCTAGGACCTCCTCCACGGTCCCCGCTCCCCGAAACAGAGCATAGATCTCCATCATGGGCACTCGGGCGTCGCCCTGAATCGGGATGAGGAGATCCCCGGCCTTGTCGAAACCACTGGTCGCCGCTACGCACAGGAAGTGCCAAACCGAGTTTTCGACATCCTGTGGATTCACCGTGCGATGGGCCTCGAACTGCCGGGCTCCGTCTCGAAAGCGTCCGGCGTAATAGTGCGCAATTCCCCTCTGCCAGAGCTGTGGGTCGAGCCGACGGTCCAACTCGACTGCCGCGTCGAATGCGGCGATCGAGGTCAGCATATCGCCGTTCTTGAAACTGGCCCCTCCCAGCCTGAGCAGGACTCGCGACTCGCCCGCTTCCAATTGGCTCAAGAGCCGGTAATCCTGGACCGCCAGAGGATAGTCCTCAAGTTCTTCGCGTGCCATCGCGCGAATCCAAAGGGCATTTCGATTCGGCCCCGCCTCACGCTCCAGCCATTCGGTTGCGATCCTGGAGGCCTCCACGGCATCCCCCCCCCGCAAAGCTGCCACGGCATCATCGAGCGTATCCGGCGGCGTCTCCTGGCCGGTTGCCGGGAAGAGACTAGCAGCTGCGATCGCAGCCGCTACCGATAGCCAACCCCGCTGCAGCGCACCCATAGTCAAGGATTCCAGTGTATTGGACCAGGAACGCTGATTGCGCGTCTGCTCGCGCCGTTGTCGCCGGCGCAAGCGGAGATGCCAAGAAACCCTATAATTGTCCTTCTGTACGGCCAAGCGGCCGCAGCATGTCAGCCTCCGCTCCTAGCCCGGGTCTCGTCGAAGCCCTCGTCCATGCAGCGCGACGTAGAGTTGCATCTCAGATGCGTACGCGCGAGTGCTTCCTGGCACTCGCGGTCGGGACCCTCGCGCTTTGCGCTCTTCTGCTGCTAGGAACCCGATACGTTCCGTTCGTGTTGCTTCCTTTGGCGGCCAGTCTTGGCATTTGGGTGGCTTGTCAGAGGTGGAAGTCAGCGGTTCCCGACGCGTACGCCGTCGCCCAGCAGATCGATGCGCGCGAGAACCTCTGCGACCAAGTGGCCACGGCCTACTACTTCCGCACGGCTGAGGACGGCGTTTTCTCCCGGGACGTAGCCGATTCGCAATACCGGCGGGCCAGCAAGGCCGCCGACGGCATCGCCCCGGAATTCGTATTTCCCCACTCGGTCCCCTGGACCCAGCGGGCCAGCCTCTTGCTAGTGGGGGTCGCGGTGCTTTTCTTCGGCTTACGCATGGCCGTGCAGCCACAGTTGTCACTTGAGCCGCCGCTCGCGACGCTGCTACTGCAGACGCTCTTCGGGTACGACCTGGAACGCCCGTACGCCGAGTCGCTGAGAGCCGCCCGGATGGAACAACAGTCGCCGGGAGCTGCAGTGTTGGAGGACGAGGTCTTTCCAGAGAAGCGTTCGGCTGGGCCAGCGTCCAAGAGCAACCCATTGCCGGACGAGGAGCACCGGGAGCCTCCGGGAGATCCAGACGCACTCCCGGAAGTCGAAGGCCTGATCACCCTTCCGCTGGAGGAGTCGGAAATCGAAGGGCTGCATCAGGATGCGACAACCGACGGCGACCCGTTCGAAGATGGCCCGACGGGCGAAGACGGGGCCGACGATGCCCCCCCTGATCCAAACGAGGACAGCTGGAACGAAGATTCGCAGAGCCTGCTCGACAAACTCAAGCAGGCATTCGCGAACATGCTGCAGACGCTGGACATGGCCTCGGTGGACAGCGCAGACTCGGAGGCCGGCAGAGAGCAGGGAAGCGGCTCCAGCGAACAGTCCTCATCCACTGGAAGCCCTGCGGACAGCGGAAGTCCGGACGAGCTGCCTTCTGCAGACGCCGCAGATGCCAGCATGGAAGGGGGCGAGTCAGGCGACGAAACCGGCGAAACTGCGGCCGCCGGCAGCACCAGCGGTCAGGACAGCAGCGGGGACCAGAGCAGTGGCGAGAACGCCTCAGCGGCCGGGAGCGGCGACGGCTCCAAGGAGTTTGCTGAAGCCGAACAGTTGGAGGTGCTCGGTACTTTGGAGGAACTTTACATCCAGCGCTCCGAGCGCATGCAGGGGGACGTCACAATCGAAACCCGATTGGCGGAACAATCGGCCAACGTGCCCTACAATCGGCGTTCCACAACGCACGCGGATCGTGGAGGCACGGTCAGCCGCGACGAAATCCCCGCAGCCTACCGGACCTACATTCAGAATTACTTCGAGACCCTCAGAAAGAACGTGGAGTAGATGGTTGGCACAGCGTCCATTGTCCAATCCGCCACCGAGCAGGTTGACCGAGTCCGCCGGGAAATTCACAAGGTCATCGTTGGGAATGAGCGGGTTGTCAACGGTGTACTGAATGCGCTCGTGGCCGGCGGGCACGTCCTTCTGGAAGGTGTGCCCGGTCTCGGCAAGACCACCTTGCTCCGGACATTGGGCCGAGCGCTGCACCTCGACTACTCGCGCATCCAGTTCACCCCCGACCTGATGCCGGCAGACATCCTTGGCAGCATGGTCATGGACACAAACGAAAACGGCGCCAAAGCCCTGCGGTTCGAACCCGGACCCGTCTTCACGCATCTCCTGCTGGCCGACGAAATCAACCGCGCCACGCCTCGGACGCAGTCTGCGTTGCTCGAAGCCATGCAGGAAAAGACCGTCACCAGCGGCACCACCACGCACACCCTCGAGGAACCCTTCCTCGTCATGGCCACACAGAACCCGCTCGAGATGGAGGGAACCTACCCGTTGCCGGAAGCGCAATTGGACCGGTTTCTGCTGAAGGTATTGCTGACGTACCCGGAACGCGAGGAGCTAACTGAAATCGTCGAACGGACCGCAGCACCCGACAAGCCGGAGGTGGAAGCCGTCCTGAACCGCGACCAGATCCTCGAGCTTCGCGCCATGGCGTCTGAAGTTCTGGTTGCCCCGCACGTCCGGGACTACGCCATCGGCTTGGTGCTCGCCACACAGCCGAAGCCTGGCTCGGCGCACGCACTGGCTAGGCAATACATCCGCTACGGCAGCTCTCCGCGAGGGGCGCAAGCCCTGATCCTATGCGGCCGCGTGGGGGCTCTGATGGAGGGCCGACTGCACGTCAGCATCGAAGACGTCCGGGAACTGGCACTTCCAGCGCTGCGACACCGCATTATTCTGAATTTCGATGCCCATGCCGAAGGCCGGACGGAAGACGACGTGCTTGGCGAAATCCTCGATTTGCACCCCGTGGGGGCTGACTCCGTCACGTAGTCCGAGCGTGGTCGGCAATCGGCCCGCTTCTCTCGAGCACGGGCAGGAGTCCGCCGCCGGGATTGGCTCCGGGGCCAGCGGCGCCATGCTGCAGAAGCTTTGCGTCAGCCGTAAAGACATCGTTGCAGGATCAAGGATCAAGGAAGCCCTCCAGGGTTCGGCAGCGGGGTCCGTCAACAACTCGCCAAAAGACCACCTCACTTCATTTCTTCTACAAATCCGACAGTTTCGTCTTCCCGTTGCGTGCCGGCGGCAAGCGCGACGGCCTGCGGGAAATTGAGTTCACACGGCGCGATACACAGGGGAGCTTCGATGATCGGCGCGCGCGGACCGCTGAGGCCAAGCCTGCTCGAACGCCACGAGGTTCGCCGTGAACGGTGTGTTCATTGGGCACCTTCACCGATGTCACCCGGAAGGCGGGCCTGCAGGTGGAACCTCAATCTTGGGGCGTGGGTTGTGCGTTCCTGGATTTCGACCGTGACGGGCTCTTGGACCTCTTCCATGCCGCCTACATTGACTTTGACCCGCAGAAGGTCCCATCGCCAGTTGCCGGAAACTGTGTTTACAAAGGCCTGAAGATCGCTTGTGAGCCTAAGGGTCTCCCGAATGCTGCAAGAAACCTCTTCCAGAATCAAGGTGGAGGTCGATTCGGCGATGTGAGCGAATCCTCTGGAATCGGTCAAGCGCCGCGCAGCTACGGACTGGGTGTCTTGACAGCCGATTTCGACGCCGATGGTTGGATCGACATCTATGTCGCTAACGATGGCCAGCCTAGCCACCTATTCTGGAACGATAGGGACGGAACCTTCTTCGAACAGGGTCTGATCGCGGGCGTCGCGACGAGTCACGATGGGCGTACTCAGTCCGGTATGGGGGTCGCAGCCGGTGACTTTGACGGGGATGGGCATTTAGATATCTTCAATACAAATTTCTCCGATGACCTACCGAATCTGTATCGGAACTTGGGCGACCGTTTTTCCGAAGAAGTGACGACCTATTTTGGCCTCGGAGTCAACTCAAGAATGCTCGGTGGGGGCTGTGGATTCTTTGATGCTGATAACGACGGATGGGTACACATACTCTACGTTAATGGACATGTATATCCAGAAATAGATCGCTTACAGACAGTGTTAGGATACCGGCAACCGAAGGTCCTGTATCACAATCCTGGAAACGGACGATTTCAAGATGTTTCCAGACTCGGGGGCAAACCGACTGTTCGTCCCATGGCGGCCCGCGGCGCTGCCTTCGGCGACTTCAATAATGACGGTGACATCGATGTCCTCGTCAACCCCGCCAACGACCTTCCACAACTGCTCTGATCGAATTCCACGCGTGGAAATCACTGGATCACGATCAAACTCCTTGGATCTCAATCGAATCGCAGCGCCATCGGGGCGCGAGTGATCTGCATCACTGGTAAACACCGACAAGTTCGTGAAGTACGCAGCGGAGGAAGTTACTACTCGCAGAATGACCTCCGCGTCCATTTCGGCCTAAGTGAGGCGAGAGTCATTGATCTCTTGGGGATCCGGTGTCCAAGTGGGCATATCGACCAGTTTTCCGACCTCGCTGTGAATCAGTTGCTCACGATCGAAGAGCACCCAGGGTCGGGTCCGGGAACCTCGAAACTACGACCGGCTCAACAGTGAAAGGGTGTACTGAATGCACGGTGCGCCGCGACGGGATTCCGCTTTCGAATCGCATCCACCATGGGTGCATGGAGGGCATGGATCTCAGCACGTTGGACGGACGAGGAGCGTAACTCGATGTACGAAAGGCGCTCCGTTCGCTCCAGAATCTCTTGAGCGAGTCGCACCGGCTCGCGGTTCTGCGTCATCTTGGCCAAATGCAGGTGGAATTCGGTGTTGGATTCCACCATGTCGACATCCTCAGCTTCGGATGTGTTTTCTGACCAAGACCACTCTCCAAGAGCCTCGAACTCATCGATTTGCTGAGGGGGCGCCCTCAGCGCAGCCAGCCCGGCGATGAGGCCTTCCAGCAAGACCCGCACCTCAAGCCATTCACGCACCGTTCGAAAGCTGATTTCCGGTACGAGGTATCCACGCCGGGAGACGACCTCAAGAATCTGCTCGTGGTGCAATCGATTGCAAGCCTCGCGAAGCGGCGTTCGCCCGATGCCGTACTTTTTCATGACGTCCGGCACAGACAGAAATGAGCCTTCCTCGAACTCACCCTGGATCATGGCTCGGCGGAGTGTCTCATACGCCCTTTCTGTGAGCGTCGTTCCTTGCCGCACTCGGGTTGATTTCTTATTCTTCGCCATGGACAATCTACTGGGGTGCGACCGGCTTGAGCCCGGTGCAGATAAGCCCTGCTCATTCGATTCTAAGCCGCGATCATGCGGAACGGTCTACGCTCATACTCGCAATCACCCGATTTCGCAAAGACTGCGCCAGTCGAGTCGACCTCAACCCGCGTCGGCCAGCTCCCGAGGACAGTCAGTCGAACAGTTACGACCACCGAACAGTCAGTCCGTCTTGCAGCCCGCTGGCCGATCGGCTATGATCGACATAGTTGCCGCATCGTCCAGCACTTGGACCGGCGCCGTTGACACCGCATGGCGGAAGGGTGCTTCCAGACTGGCTGGTCCGGTGCTTCCACGATTCCACGAGGGACGCGAACCGAGGCATCGTTTTCCGGACGGGTGGCCGAGCGGTTAAAGGCAACAGACTGTAAATCTGTCGGGCTACGCCCTACGAAGGTTCGAATCCTTCCCCGTCCACCAGACCCCGGTGCGGAGAGCCCGTCTGCCCCTCGCAACGCGACGCATGAGGACACACGAAGATGGCGAAGGAAAAGTTTGATCGATCGAAGCCGCACGTGAACGTGGGCACGATCGGGCACATTGATCATGGCAAGACGACGCTGACGGCGGCGATCACGCGCGTGTTGGCGAAGCACGATCCGACGAACCGGGTGCGGTCGTTCGATTCGATCGACAACGCGCCGGAGGAGCGCGAGCGGGGGATCACGATCGCGACGGCGCACGTGGAGTACCAGACGGCGAACCGGCATTACGCGCACGTGGACTGTCCGGGGCATGCGGACTACATCAAGAACATGATCACGGGGGCGGCGCAGATGGACGGGGCGATTTTGGTGGTGGCGGCGACGGACGGGCCGATGCCGCAGACGCGGGAGCACATTTTATTGGCGCGGCAGGTGGGGGTGCCGTACATTGTGGTGGCGTTGAACAAGGTGGACATGGTGGACGACGAGGAGTTGTTGGAGTTGGTGGAGTTGGAGGTGCGGGAGTTATTGACGGAGTACGATTTCCCGGGGGACGAGGTGCCGGTGGTGCGGGTGTCGGCGTTGCAGGCGTTGGACGGGGCGGCGGCGGCGGAGCCGGGTGTGGACGCGTTGATGCAGGCGGTGGACGAGTACATTCCGACGCCGGAGCGGGACGTGGACCGGCCGTTTTTGATGCCGATCGAGGACATTTTTTCGATCTTGGGACGGGGCACGGTGGTGACGGGGCGGATCGAGCGGGGGACGGTGACGGTGGGCGAGGAGATGGAATTTTTAGGGATTCGGGAGACGCACAAGAAGGTGATCACGGGCGTGGAGATGTTCAAGAAGCTGCTGGACCAGGGGCAGGCGGGAGACAACGTGGGATTGCTGGTGCGGGGATTGGACAAGGACGCGGTGGAGCGCGGGCAGGTGGTGGCGAAGCCGGGGAGCATCACGCCGCACACGCGATTCAAGGGGCAGGTGTACGTGTTGAAGAAGGAGGAGGGAGGGCGGCACACGCCGTTTTTCAACGGGTACCGGCCGCAGTTTTATTTTCGGACGACGGACGTGACGGGGGTGGCGAACCTGCCGGAGGGAACGGAGATGGTGATGCCGGGGGACAACGTGGAGTTGACGGTGGAGCTGATCGTGCCGATCGCGATGGAGCAGGGGTTGCGTTTCGCGATTCGCGAGGGCGGCCGGACGATCGGCGCCGGCACCGTCGCCTCGATCCTCGAGTAACCCGGACCAGGAGGTTGCCATGCCGCGCGAAGTCATCACACTGCAATGCACTGTCACGAAGGACAGGAACTACACGACGACCAAGAACAAGAGGAAGCAGCCCGAGCGGCTCGAGTTGATGAAGTACTCGCCGAGGCTACGTAAGCATACGCTGCACCGCGAGGTGAAGTAAGCTGGAGGTAGGCACTCGGATCGAGGGGCGTCGGTTAACGGTAAACCAGCGGTCTCCAAAACCGCCAATGGGGGTTCGATTCCCTCCGCCCCTGCCAGTCTCGCGTTGACGCCAAGCCGTCGAGCGGGGGCTTCGCCTATCGGACAGTCTGGGAAGAGACGCAGCTTTCATGGCCAAAGCGCTGAAGAAAAAGCTTGATGACGCGACAGGCCTGCCGACTCGTGTTCGCAGGTACCTGGACGGCGTGATGCGCGAACTCCGGCTCGTCACTTGGCCGGGCCGCGATCAGGTGCGCGCCACGACCATGGTGGTGCTCGCGACCGTCTTCGCCTTCGCGGTCTTCTTCGGGATCGTCGACTATCTGCTGGCTTGGGGCCAGCGCGTGCTGTACGAGACCTTTACGCAAACTGGTTGAGAGGACAAGGACATGGACGAACGACCTGCAGCCGAGAGTGAACCAGCCCAGCGACTCATCCAGGACGTTGCCGCGCCCGACACAGGCGCGTCCGAGCCGGAGGAAGCTCCCAATCTCGAGTGGTACATCATCCACACCTATTCCCGCTTCGAGAACAAGGTCCGGGAAAGCCTCAAATCGCGCGTGGAAGCTTTAGCGCTGGACCACAAGGTCGGTGAGATCCTCATCCCGACCGAGGATGTGGTCGAGATGCGCAATGGCAAGAAAGTCACCGTCAAGCGCCTCCTGTACCCCGGCTACGTCCTGGTCGAGCTCGATCTGGACGACGATCTCTGGCACGCCGTCAAGAATACCCCCCGCGTGACCGGCTTCGTCGGCGGCGGACAGACGCCGACGCCGCTCACCGCAGACGAAGTGAACCAGATCCTCCATCGGCAAGCGTTCTCCGAGGAACACCCTCGACCACGCATGGAGTTCGCTCGCAACGATCGCATCAGCATCGTCGACGGTCCGTTCTCCGGCTTTTCCGGAACGGTCGAAGAGGTCAATGCCGACCGCAATACGCTCAAGGTCATGGTGACGATCTTCGGACGCGGCACCCCGGTGGAGCTCGAGTACTTCCAGGTTCAGAAGGCGAGTTGACCAGCCGGGCGTCACCGCGGCTAGGAGAGGCAATCGATGGCGAAACCAAGAGCGCAGCAAGTCAAGCAGCAAATCAAGCTGCAGATCACGGCCGGCAAGGCGACGCCGGCCCCGCCGGTCGGCCCGGCGCTTGGCCAGGCGGGCCTCAACATCATGCAGTTCTGCAAGGACTTCAACGCCCGGACCGCGAGGCCGGAGCTCGAGGGCCTGATCATCCCCGTCGTCATCACCGTCTACCAGAATCAATCGCACGACTTCGTCACTAAAACCCCGCCCGCAGCCGTTTTGATCAAGCGCAGCGCCAATCTCGCGAAGGGCTCCGGAGAGCCCAACCGCAACAAGGTCGGCAAGATCACCAAGGCGCAACTGGAAGAAATCGCGCGCCAGAAAATGCCCGACCTGAACTGCCATACGGTCGAGCAGGCGATGGCCTGCGTGCTCGGAACGGCCAACAGCATGGGAGTACAGGTGGTATAATCTGGGTTTGGAACTCGCCGTGGGAGACTCGCACGGCGCGCGGCAGCGTGTAACCGAACGGGTCGCTGGCACCAAGGTGGACTATGGCAGGCAAGAAGTACCGCGCCGTCGCGGAGAAGATTGAGAAACGCCCATACGCACTCAGCGAGGCGATTCCGTTTCTCCAGCAAAACAAGATCTCGAAGTTCGACGAGACCGTCGAATTGCATATGAACCTTGGCGTGGACCCGCGCCACGCCGATCAGATGGTGCGCGGCACGGTCATGCTGCCGCACGGCCTCGGAATCGCGAAGAAAGTCCTCGTGTTTGCCGCGGGCGAAAAAGCACAGGAGGCCCTCGATGCGGGGGGAGACTTCGTCGGGGGACAAGAGTACGTGGAGAAGATCAGCAAGCAGGGTTGGCTCGGCTTCGACGCCGTCGTGGCGACGCCCGACATGATGAAGCTGGTGTCGCGCCTGGGCCGCGTGCTCGGACCGCGGGGCCTGATGCCGAATCCGAAAACCGGAACCGTGACATTCGACGTGGCCCGTGCGGTGAGTGAGGTCAAGGCGGGCAAGGTGGAGTTCCGCGTCGACAAAGGGGCTGTGATCCACGCGCCTGTCGGCAAGCTGGCCTTCGAATCACAGAAGCTTGCCGAAAACGTCGAGACCTTGATCTCGGCGGTACTGAAGGCCCGGCCTCAGGCGGCCAAGGGACGCTATCTGATGAAGGCTTCCATCTGTTCGACGATGAGCCCCGCCCTCCAACTCAACGTCTCGGAATTCAGCGCATAGCGGGAAAGCCATGAAGACGAAGGCCGACAAGCAGAACATCCTGGCGCAACTCCAGGACGAATTCACGGCGTGCCCCGGCATCGTGATCTGCAAGTTCCAGGGCCTCACGGTCGAGAAGGACCAGGAGCTTCGAGGCGCTCTGCGCTCCGTCGGCGGCCGCTACCGCGTTGTGTCCAACAGGCTCGCCCACCAGGCCGCGAAGGGCACTCCCTTCGAGCAGGCTTTAGCAGGCCAGCGGGGTATGACCGCGCTGGCGTTCCCCGGAGAGGACCTGGTCGGTGCGCTCAAGGCGCTGGTCAACTACGGGAACGAGCAAGAGCAGTTTACCTTTACGGCCGGCGTGATGGAAGGGCGCTCGTTGGACGTCGAGCAGCTGCACGCGCTCTCGAAGATGCCTGGCAGGGAAGGGCTCTACGCCCAGTTGTTATACATGATCAACTCGTCGACGCAGCGCTTGCTCGGCATGTTGAACGCCCCGGGGCGCAACATCGCGGCTGTGCTCCAGCAGGGAGCCGAGGAGAAGAAGTTCAGCGAGTAGGCCCCGGCAGCCTCGGAGAGCGTTCGGAGGGAACCGGGTCACAGGGTTTTGCTTGGAGTTACGCAAAGGAGTAAGCAGGATGGCGGATATTGGTGCAATCGCGGAATCGATCAAGGGCTTGACCCTGATGGAGGCCGCGGAGCTAGTCAAGAAACTGGAAGACGAATTGGGCGTTTCCGCCGCAGCGGCCGTTGCGGCGGTCCCGGCCGCCGCCGCGGGTGGAGCGGAGGAAGCTGCCGAAGAGCAGACCGAATTCACGGTCGTGCTCACCGGCCCCGGCCCCCAGAAGATCAAGGCGATCAAAGCGGTGCGCGAAATCACCGGGTTGGGGCTGAAGGAGGCGAAGGACCTTGTCGATTCGGCGCCCAAAGCAGTCAAGGAGAACGTCCCCAAGGAAGAGGCGGAGCAGGTCAGGGCGAAGCTCGCGGATGTCGGCGCGGAAGTGGAGGTCAAGTAAGCGTGCAGCGCGAGCCGGCCTGTCCGTCAGCGCCCAGCAGCTTGCCAACGGTCGCGGGCTTCTGCTAGCATGCATGATGCGGGGAAGGGTCAGTTCATCTGCGGGCGGTGCGGGTGACTGATCCATACAACAGCAGGTTTTGCCGAGACAGGATGCACTGATTCTGTCGGAGTGCGTCTTCGCGCCAGCATCCAACTGGTGGGGAGTCGATGTGTCCGCAGCAAGGGCGTCGATCCGTCCGTCCCGCGCCGCCGTTCCATCGTGTCGTCCGGACACACCGGTCCGAGGCCGAACGATCTGATCGAGTTGCTGCGGGTAGCAACCGGAAGGGGGCAGCTTTGAACGAAACGATGGCTTCAGGCGCCAACGGCTCAGCCGCAGGTCCGTCCATCGCGGAGCGACACGATTTTTCCGCGATCCGGACAGCGATCCCCATCCCGAACCTCATCGATGTCCAGCGCGATTCCTACGCCCGCTTTCTGCAGATGGCCTCGCTTCCCGGGGAGCGCGAGGAGATCGGCCTGCAAGCGGTCTTCAAGTCCGTATTCCCGATCTCGGACTTCCGCAAGATGAGCACCCTGGAGTTTGTCGACTACTCGATCGGCGAATGGGAGTGCAAGTGCGGGGACCTCCGAGGCTTGCATCACCTGCGGACCAAGTGCGAGCACTGCCATGCCACGGTTGGGAGCGATCCGAAGGGTCCACCCGACCTTCTGTGCAAGACCTGTGGGCGCCTGACCGCCAACAGCGTGACCTTCTGCCAAAAGTGCGGCGACCCCGTGGGGCTGCAGCTCAAGTACGAGGTCGATGAATGCCAGGAGCGCGGCATGACCTACGCGGCGCCTCTGAAGGTGACCATCAAGCTCACGGTCTTCGAAAAGGATGGCGGCGCGGAGCAAAAGACGATCCGCGACATCAAGGAGCAGGAGGTCTTCTTCGGAGAGATCCCGCTGATGACGGAGCAAGGCACATTCATCATCAGCGGCACCGAGCGCGTGATCGTCTCCCAGTTGCACCGCTCACCGGGCGTGTTCTTCGAGTCGGCCAACAGCCGCACATATTTCCTAGGAAAGATCATTCCCTACCGGGGAAGCTGGGTCGAATTCGACTACGACCACAAGAACCTGCTGCAAGTGCGCATCGACCGCAAGCGGAAGTTTCTCGGCACGATTTTCCTACGTGCTCTCGGCCTCCGAAATGACGCGCAGATCCTGCGTCAGTTCTACAAGGTCGACACGATCCAGGCCGACGAGTCCGGCATCCTCGCGAGGCGGGTCTCGGGGAATATGCTCGGAACGCGTCTGGCGTCCGAGATCGCAAGCGGCGGCAAGACCCTGGGACGCAAGGGCCGTAAGGTGACGCCGCACCTGCTCCAGCAGATCCGGGAGGCCGGGATCGAGCGCTTGCCTTGCCAGCCTGAAGACCTGTTGGAGGCGGTCTTCGCCGACGACATTTTCGACGCTGACAGCGGAGAGGTGCTGAAGGGCTGCGAGGCCAATGCGCCCGTAATCAAGGAAAGCCTACAGGAGATCGCCTCGGCGGGCATCCGGGAATTCGGAGTCATCTTCCCGGAGGCGGATGAATGCGGCCCCATGCTGTCGGAGACGCTGCGCAAGGACACGGTTAAGTCCCGCGAGGATGCGCTGCTCGAGATCTACCGCAAGCTGAGGCCAGGCGACCCGCCCACCCGCGAGACCGCTTGGGAACTCTTCCAGGGCATGTTCTTCGACAGCCGCAAGTACGACTTTTCGCGGGTCGGGCGCATGAAGTTCAACATCAAGTTGCACGGCGAAGTCGATTCCACACCGCTGGACCGGCGTGTCCTGGAGCCCGCGGACTTCTACGCCACAATCGAGTACCTGTTCAAGCTACGGCGCAACATTGGCGAAATCGACGACATCGACCATCTCGGCAACCGTCGGGTGCGTGCGGTCGGTGAGCTCCTGGAGAACCAGTTCCGTATTGGCCTGATCCGCATGGAGCGGGCCATGAAGGAACGTATGACCGTGTACCAGGACATGACGAGCGCCATGCCGCACGACCTGATCAACGCCAAGCCCGTCATGGCGGCCGTGCGCGAGTTCTTCGGATCCTCGCAGCTCTCGCAGTTCATGGACCAGATTAATCCGCTTTCGGAGATCACGCACAAGCGCCGCCTTTCGGCTCTCGGTCCTGGTGGACTGTCGCGCGAGCGCGCAGGTTTCGACGTGCGCGACGTGCACACCACGCACTACGGCCGGATCTGCCCGATCGAGACTCCGGAAGGTCCCAACATCGGCCTGATCAGTTCGCTGTCCTGCTTCGCTCGCATCAACGAATACGGGTTCATCGAGAGCCCGTATCGCAAAGTCGAGAACGGATACATCGTCGACGAGGTGAGGATCGTTTACGCTGGCGACACCTCCCTCGTCCCGGGCGCTGTCGTGCGGCGCGACGTGGCGGAGCAAGTCAACTCCGAAGTCGCGCAGGGCCAAGCGCTAGCGCGGTGGGAAACGCACTGCTCCTACCTGTCCGCGTGGGAGGAGGACAAGTACGTCGTCGCCCAGGCCAACATCCCCGTCGACGAGCAGGGAAGAATCGACCGCGAGTTCGCCAACTGCCGCGTGGCGGGGGATTTCCAGCTTAAGCGACGGGCCGAAATTCAGTACCTGGACGTCAGCCCCAAGCAGCTCGTCTCGGTCGCGGCCAGCCTGATCCCGTTCCTCGAGAACGACGACGCCAACCGCGCCCTGATGGGTTCCAACATGCAGCGCCAGGCCGTGCCGTTGCTGCGCGCCGAATCCCCGATCGTTGGAACCGGCATGGAGCGCATCACCGCCCGCGATTCCGGCGCGGTCGTCCTCTGTAAGCGCGAAGGGATCGTAGACTCGGTCGATTCCGAACGGATCATCGTTCGCGTCGAGGACACTGGACACGAAGGGCAGATGTCGCGAGAGGTCGGAGCTGACATCTACCAGCTGATCAAGTTCCGCCGCTCGAACCAGAACACCTGTATCAATCAGAAGCCGATCGTCAAGGCCGGCCATCGAGTTCACAAGGGGCAGGTGCTGGCCGACGGGCCCTGCACGGACCGGGGAGAACTCGCCCTCGGCCGCAACGTGCTGGTGGCGTTCATGCCTTGGCGGGGCTACAACTTCGAGGACGCCATCCTTGTCAGCGAGAAACTGGTCAAGGAGGACTACTACACCTCGCTCCACGTCGAGGAGTTCGAAATCGAGGCGCGCGAGACCAAGCTGGGCCCGGAAGAGATCACCCAGGACATCCCGAACATCTCCGAGAGCTTCCTGCGCAACCTCGACGAGAGTGGCATCATCCGCATCGGAGCGACCGCCAACCCGGAAGACATCCTTGTCGGCAAAGTCGTCCCGAAGGGCGACATGCAGCTTACGCCGGAAGAGAAGCTGCTACGCGCCATCTTCGGGGACAAGGCGGGGGATGTCAAGGACGCTTCGCTGCGATGCCCGCCGGGCATTTCTGGCATTGTGGTCGGAGCCAAGGTCTTCTCGCGCAAGGGGATCGAGAAGGATTCCCGCGCGATGGCGATCGAAGCCGAGGAGATCGAGCGGCTGCAGCGCAATCTAGACGACGAGAAGCGCATCCTGTTCGATGAGCGCTCCGACCGGCTCACCGATATGATCGGCGGCCGGATCGTCCAGGCCGATCTGCATGATGAGAAGACCAACCGTCGCCTTGTGAAGAAGGGCGCAACGCTCGGCCGTGCCCACTTTGACCGCATGCTCGCACGCGATTTGAAGCGGCTTCGTCTGACGGAGACGATTCCGGATCTCGACCACAACATTGATGCGATCGAGAGGATGACCGTCCGTCAGATCCAGACGCTCGAGAAGCTGACCGACGAGAAGATCGCGAAGTTGAAAAAGGGCGACGAGCTGGCTCCGGGCGTAATCAAGATGGTGAAGGTCTTCATCGCCATGAAGCGCAAGCTGTCGGCGGGCGACAAGATGGCAGGCCGACACGGCAACAAGGGCGTCATCTCCCGCGTTCTGCCGGAAGAGGACATGCCGTTCTTGCCCGATGGCACGCCGGTGGAAATCGTGCTGAATCCCCTAGGCGTGCCGTCACGCATGAACGTCGGCCAGATCCTCGAGACCCATCTCGGCTGGGCGGGTCATGCTCTGGGCATCAGATTCGCCGCACCAGTGTTCGAAGGTCCGGGAGAGAGACTGATCAAGAAGCATCTCACGGATGCTGCGTTGCCGTCTTCCGGCAAGACCAGGCTCTTCGACGGCCTGACCGGGATGCCGTTCGAACAGGAAGTGACGGTCGGCATCATTTACATGCTAAAACTCAGCCACCTCGTGGATGACAAGATCCACGCTCGTTCGATCGGCCCGTACTCCTTGATCACCCAGCAACCCCTGGGTGGCAAGGCGCAGTTCGGCGGCCAACGCTTCGGCGAGATGGAAGTCTGGGCGCTGGAAGCTTACGGCGCCGCTCACATTCTTCAGGAGCTACTCACGGCCAAGTCCGACGACGTCTACGGGCGGGCCAAGATCTACGAGTCGATCGTGAAGGGTGAGTCGGCCATGAAGCCGGGTGTGCCGGAGTCGTTCAATGTTCTGCTTCGCGAACTGCGGTCGCTGTGCCTCGACGTCGAACTCGTCAAGTCGCAGCAGGACGTGATCGAAACCGCCTTGGCGGCCGACTAGCAGCGCTCCCTTCATGGGGAGCCCGGGAGAAACGCTCATGCGCCGCGATTCGCGTGGCCAGGCGCGTTGAGAGGGATGTAGGAGGAAGCCATGTTCGAATCGAGTGTTTACAACCGCGGACCCTTGACCAGCGACTTCGACGCGATCAAGATCGGCTTGGCTTCACCGGAAAAGATCCGCAGTTGGTCTTGCGGCGAGGTCACCAAGCCGGAGACGATCAACTACCGGACATTCAAGCCCGAACGCAACGGGCTCTTCTGCTGCGCCATCTTCGGACCCGTGACAGATTGGGAGTGCTTGTGCGGCAAGTACAAGCGCATGAAGCACCGAGGCGTGATCTGCGAGAAGTGCGGCACAGAGGTTACCCTGAGCCGCGTGCGCCGCGAGCGACTTGGCCACATCGAACTCGCCGCGCCCTGCTCCCACGTTTGGTACTTCAAGGTGCTGCCCAGCCACATCGGGCAGCTGTTGGACATCACCATGCGGGACCTCGAGCGCATCCTCTACTACGAGGCCTACATCGTGGTCGATACGGAAGATCCAGAGCAGGTCAAGCAGGGCGATGTTCTGTCGGAGGAACAAAAGCGCCATCTGGACGACGAACTGGAGCTTACGGCGCTGATGGGCGCGGAGGGTATCAAGGAACTGCTGAAGAATATCAACATCGTCCAACTCGCCGACGAGCTGCGCAACAAGATGAAGAACGAGACGTCGGTGCAGAAGAGGTTGAAGCATGCCCGGCGTCTCAAGGTCGTCGAGGCCTTCCGCAAGTCCGGCAACAAGGCGGAATGGATGATCCTGGACGTCGTACCGGTCATCCCACCGGAGTTGCGTCCTCTGGTTCCGCTTGACGGCGGACGGTTTGCCACTTCGGACCTCAACGACCTTTACCGGAGGGTCATCAACCGCAACAACCGCCTGAAGAAGCTGATCGACCTGCGTGCTCCTGATGTGATCGTGCGCAACGAGAAGCGCATGCTCCAGGAAGCGGTGGATGCTCTGTTCGACAACGGCAGGCGGGGTCACCAGTTGCGAGGCGCCAACAACCGCCCCCTGAAGTCCCTGGCCGACACGCTCAAGGGTAAGTACGGACGCTTCCGCCAGAACCTGCTGGGCAAGCGCGTAGACTATTCTGGCCGTTCGGTCATCGTGGTCGGTCCTGAACTCAAGCTGCACCAGTGCGGACTGCCCAAGAAGATGGCCCTGGAGCTGTTCAAGCCCTTCATCTACCAGCGCCTGGAGCAACGCGGGCACTGCACGACGGTCAAGCAGGCCCGGGAACTCGTCGAACAGCAGGACACGGTCGTATGGGACATCCTCGAAGACGTCATTCAGGATCACCCTGTGCTTCTCAACCGTGCACCCACTTTGCACCGCCTCGGGATTCAAGCGTTCGAGCCGGTTTTGGTTGAAGGCAAGGCGATCAAGATCCATCCGCTGGTCTGCACGGCCTTCAACGCCGACTTCGACGGCGACCAGATGGCGGTCCACATTCCGCTTTCTCCCGAAGCGCAGGTCGAAGCGCATGTGCTGATGCTCAGCGCGAACAATATCCTCTCGCCTGCCAACGGCTCGCCGATCGCGACGCCTTCCCAGGACATGGTGCTGGGTGTGTATTACCTGACCAAGGGCCGCGCCGGAGCGCTCGGTGAGGGCCGTATCTTCAGCAGCGCCCAGGAGGTGCTGCTCGCCTACGACATCGGAGAAGTCGAGACGCAGACTTCGATCAAGCTTTACTACAGCGGGCCGGTTATCGATTTGACCATGTCCAGCGACACCCAGAGCATTCGCCAGACCGAGCCCGTGTTCTATTCCAAGCAGCACCTCGAGACGACCGTGGGCCGGGTTGTGCTGAACGAGCGTCTACCGCGGGAGATGCCGTTCATCAACGGTCTGCTCAAGAAGCAGGGACTCAGCCAACTCGTTTCGTTCTGCTATCTGAAGCTTGGCCGCGAGAAGACCGTTGTCATGCTCGACGACCTCAAGGAGCTCGGCTTCCTGTACGCCACGCTGTCTGGCATGTCCATCGGCATCGACGACATGATCGTCCCGGAGCAGAAGGAGCAACTGGTGAGCGGGGCGCAGAAGGAGGTCATGAAGGTCGAGCAGCAGTACCTGGACGGTGCAATCACGCATGGCGAACGATACAACAAGATCATCGAGATCTGGTCGAAGCTGACGGACAACGTCTCGGACAAGATGTTTGCGGACATGAAGTCCGCGGACGGTTCCGGCCAGAGCGTCAATCCGATCTACGTGATGGCCGACTCCGGCGCGCGCGGGTCCGAGCCCCAGATCCGCCAGCTCTCAGGCATGCGCGGACTGATGGCGAAACCCAGCGGCGAGATCATCGAGACCCCGATTACGGCGAACTTCCGCGAAGGGCTAAACGTCCTGCAGTACTTTATTTCGACGCACGGCGCCCGGAAGGGCTTGGCCGATACGGCTCTCAAGACGGCCGACTCGGGCTATCTCACGCGCCGGCTCGTCGATGTGGCGCAAGACGTGATTATCACCGAAAACGACTGCTGCACGAACGACAGCATCGACGTGGAGGCAATCGTGGAGTCGGGTGAAATCCGGGAACCGCTGCGCGATCGCATCGTCGGCCGGGTCGCGGCGGAGGAGATCAAGGACTACGAGGGCGCCACCGTCGTCGGGTGCAACCAGGAGATTACGGAAGATCTGGCTGCAGCCGTCGAGACGGCGGGCATCGAACGTGTCAAGATCCGCTCGGTGCTCACCTGCGAGACCGTGCGCGGCGTGTGCCGATTGTGCTACGGCCGGAACCTCGCGACCGGTCGGCTGGTCGAGAGGGGAGAGGCCGTCGGAATCATTGCCGCCCAGTCGATTGGCGAGCCTGGGACGCAGTTGACGATGCGCACGTTCCACGTCGGAGGCACGGCCACACGCGTTTCCGAGGAGTCCAAACAAGTCGCCAAGTCAGACGGCTTCGCGAAGTATATCGGCGTCAACGTTGTCGAGGACAAGTCGGGCAGCCTCGTGGCGATGAACCGCAACGGCATCATCGCCGTCTTGGACAACAAGGGCAGGGAACGCGAGCGCTACCAGGTCATGTACGGCGCCAAACTGCGCGTTTCGGATGGGCAGGAGCTGGCACGGTCGCAAGTGCTGATCGAATGGGATCCCTTCACTTTCTCGATCCTGACCGAGTCGGAAGGGCATTGCCATTTCCACGACCTACAGGAGGGCCTCACACTGCAGGAACAGGTCGACGAGGTCTCGGGCATGTCCCAGTGGGTCGTGGCGGATTCACCGGACGAGAAGAAGGAACCCCGCATCGAGATCCGGGACGAGGAGGGCAACGTCCTACGGAAATACCTGATCCCGACCCACGCGCACCTGATGGTGCGTGACGGCGACCCGATCCATGCCGGGGATGTGCTCGCTAAGATCCCACGCGAAACCACAAAGACGAAGGACATCACCGGGGGCCTGCCTCGCGTCGTGGAGCTATTCGAAGCACGCAGGCCGGGCGAGACGGCTGTGATCTCCGAAATCGACGGCGTCGTCGAGTACGGGGCCCTGAGCAAGGGCCACCGCAAGATCTCCGTCATCGCGGACGACGAGGAAAGGAAGGACTACAACATTCCCCGCGGCGTCCACATCAGTGTCCAGGAAGGCGAGAGAGTGCGCGCCGGGGAACCGCTCATGGATGGCCCCCGCGACCCGCACGACATCTTGAGGGTGCTGGGCGAAAAGGAGCTTCAGCGCTACTTGGTGAACGAGATCCAGGCGGTCTACCGCGTGCAGGGAGTCGGCATCAACGACAAGCATCTGGAGGTGATCGTCCGCCAGATGATGCGCTGGGTGAACATCGAGGCAGTAGGCGATTCGGAGTTTCTCGTCGACGAGGTCGTGGACAAGTTCCGCTTCGTCAGGACCAACCAGTCCATCCAGGAAGGAGGCGACTTGCCGGCTTCTGGCAGGCCGCTCTTGATGGGCATCACCAAGGCCTCGCTCTCGACGGATTCGTTCGTCTCGGCGGCCTCCTTCCAGTTGACGACGCGCGTCCTCACCGAGGCCTCCGTCTCGGGCAAGGTCGATCACCTCTGCGGCCTGAAGGAGAACGTCATCGTGGGGCGTCTAATCCCGGCCGGAACGGGATTGGATATTCATCAGCGCGTGAAAATCGCCGGCGAAGACGAACCCGAGGAGATGGTTCCCGAGGTCGAGTACCTCACCGGTATTCCCAGCTACAGCAAGGATGCCGTCCTGGAGTTCGGCAAGGAACTAGCCGACGGCTTCGGCTTGGAGACACCCGCCGAGACAGCGCGCCCGCGAAAGTAGCTCAGGCTGTAGTCACCGAGCGTTCCGTCGGGCCCCGGGGTCGCCGGATTGAGGCTTCGTCGAGCCGCCTCGAAGGGAACCATGGGGGTGTCGGGCTGCGACGATGCGCATGGCTTGCCAAAGGTATCGCCGAGAGAGTCCCGGACAAGCCGTGAGCGCCAATCGTTCGGCCGATGACACATGCAAAGGGTTCGGGCCCGCCGGACTGGACCGTGCGGCATCGCGGGGGATTCTCCGTCACTCGTAACGGAGGACTTCCGCAGGCGCTACCCGGGCCGCACTGCGGGACGGGTAGACGGTGATGAGGTAGCTGATCAGCACCGCCGCCAGGGCGACAAACACAGCATCCAGTGGCTGGGGGGCGAACGGTACATACTCGAGCCCATAGACTTCCGCGTGTAGCCGGATCAGGCGGTACGTCTCGCACAGCCAGCAAGCCAAGTGGCCGAGACAGAGGCCAATGGCGGTGCCCAGCGTCCCGATGATGACCCCTTGCCACACGAAGATCCGACGTATCTGTTCCTGACGGGTCCCCATGGACTTGAGGATCGCGATGTCCTTGGTCTTTACGACAACCATCATGACGAGCGAAATGAGGATGTTGAGGGTTGCGACCAGCATGATCATGCCGATGATCAGGGCGGTTACCAACTTCTCCGTCTCGAGTGCGTTGAACAGCGCCGGGTTCCTCTCCATCCAGGTGCTCGTCTTGAACTCTTCGCCCGCGACCTCCTGGATAGCGACAGCGGCTTCGTCGGACGCGTCGAGATCGCCGAGCCGGAATTCGACCGAGTTGATGACATCGCCGAGCGACAGCGCACGCTGGGCGTCCCGCAGCAGGCACACGGCCCAGAGATTGTCGAGTTGGAAGAAGCCAGTCTCGAGGATTCCGGCAACCTGGAAGCGCTTCAACGCCGGGATGCGGCCCAGCGGCGTCATCTCGCCTTGCGGGTTGAGAATGGTGACAACCGTTTCGACGCGCGCCCCGATCGCGTCCGCAAGCCGACGGCCCAAAAGGATGCCAGGGTAGACGCTGGTGGGATTCTCTAGACCGTCGGCAGAACCTTCCACGATCCTCGAGAGCAGCTGCGAAACCCGCCGTTCCGCAACGGGGTCCACGCCTTTCAGGAAGCAGCCTTTCGCCATCACGGGTGTGGAAATCATCATCTCGCCGTATAGCGTCGGCGCAACGGCTTGCACGTGCTGTACGCGGCTCACGGCATCGAGCAGGTCGCTGTAGTCCTCGATACCGAATTCCGGCTCCTTCTCGATCAGATTGATATGCGAGCTGGCGCCGATCAGGTGGTCCCGCAAGCCGGCCTGCACGCCGTTGTTGATCGCCATGGCAATGATGAGCGCGGCGACACCCGTGGCGACGCCCGTAACGGAGATCACGGTGACGATCGACAGGAACCGCTCGCGACGCTTGGCCCGCAGGTAACGCTGGGCGACATACAGTTCGAAGCGCATGCAGCGATCAACTCCAGACTCCATTGTCCATAAATGCTCTATCCTCGGGCCCGTGCTGCTTGGGACGCTCTTGCTCTCGCTGCTTGCTGGCGCATTGTCGGCCGCCGGCGCCCCCAACATCGTCGTGATGCTGGCGGACGATCTGGGCTACGGAGACGTGCGTGCGTACAATCCGAACTCGAATATCCCGACCCCCAACCTCGACCGGATCGCCATGGAAGGGATCCGCTTCACCGACGCGCATACACCGGACGGCGTGTGCTCGCCGACGCGATACGGGCTGCTGACGGGACGCTATGCATGGCGCACTTCGCTCCAGAGAGGCGTGCTGAAAGATTCCTTGAAACCGCTGATCGAATCCGAAAGACTAACCCTCGGGGGCATGCTCAGGCAACTGGACTACGAGACGCGCATGGTTGGCAATCGGCATCTGGGACGGCGCTGGTAATTGGTCAACGAGTCGGGCCAGCTGATCGTGGAGAACATCGACTGAGCCAAGCCGGTCCTCGATGGGCCGCTGCAGCACGGCTTCAACTATTCCTTTGGCCTTGCCATACCTGCATGGACGTTTTTGGAGAACGGGAGGATCCTCGCGCATCCCACGGAGCGCTACGACCTGACGCGCCTACCCGTCTACCTCCTGGGCGGCGACAACAACAAGGGCGCCAAAGCAGCCGGATTCGAGTTTGAGCGGATGCTGCCGCGCTTCACCGAACAAGCCGTGGGGTTCATTGCGCGGGCCGCCGGGGCGGGGAAGCCCTGGTTCTTGTACTTCGCGCCGCTTGCGCCGCACCGTCCGGTTGTGCCGAACACGTCGTTTCTCAGTCACAGCGCCGTGGGCCTGTACGGAGATTCTGTCGCCGAAGTCGACTGAGCTGTCGGCAAGATTCTCGCTGTGCTGGAGCGAAGCGGCGGGGCCGAGAACACGCTGCTGATCGTGACGAGCGATAATGGCCCCTAAGTCGACGCCTACCGCCGCATGCCGCAGTACGACCATGCCAGCATGAGCCCCTGGAGCGGTTTGAAGCGGGATCGCTGGGAAGGGGGGTGCCGCGTCCCGTTCCTCGCCCGTTCGCCCGGGCAAATCCCCGCAGTCCCCTTGCAGGACGAAGTGCTGTGCTTGACGGATTTGATTGATGGCGACGCTCGCTGCGATTGTGGGTTTTCGGCTCCCCGAGGACGCCGCGGAAGACAGTTACGATCTGAGCGCCGCGATACTTGGCCGCAAGTCTGTCTCTCCGCTCAGGGAGGCAACCGTGCATCACGGCTCACGAGGCTGGTTCGGGATTCGACAGGGAGACTGGGTACCCGTCGATCATCCGACCGGCGCTAGCAATAGCACTGGAGCCAATCCCGAACCGCCGTGGTTTCGTCGGCAAAGGCTCGTCGAATCGGACGGCCATCCCGTCGAACTCTTCAACCTGCGTCAGGAGCCGCCGCAAAGTCGAAATCTGGCTGCGCGCGAACCGCAGCGCGTGCGCGGCATGCAGCGGCTGCTGGAGCGGTACAAACGGGACGGCCGCAGCGTTCGGCGCTGAACTCCAGACAGCCCCCGCTTCAGCTTCTGACCGCCGCTCGGACCGGCAGCGCCAGGCCACACTCGCTGTGGATGGCCGCGACCGCAGACCGAAGATCCTTCTCGTTCACCACGATTGCGATCGTAAGCTCACTGGACCCCTGCGCGATGGCGATGATGTTGACGTTTTCTCGCGAGATCGCCGTGAACAATCGTCCCGCAAGACCAGGCGTGCCCCGCATACCCTCGCCAACGGCTGCCAATAACCCGACGCTGCGGTCCACGGCAATGGGATGCAGGTAGCCGTGCGCCAATTCGAGCGCCAGCCCTTCTCGCAGGCCGTCGAGCACCCTTCCGACGTCGGCGCTGCGCACCAGCATGCAGAAATTGTGGCGAAAGCTCGAGCGGGTCAGCAGGAGCACCTCAACCTTGGCCCGGGCGGCGGCTTCCAGGGCACGGGCCATAAGCTGCGCGCCGGACACGGAGGCGCCCACCGCCTCGATCGAGATCAGAGCGACATCGGCGAGCGACGTGATGGCGCGGACTCCAGGCTGACCGGCAGGTTTGCTCGAGATGCGAGTCCCGGGTTGCGCAGGATCGAAGCTGTTCTTGATCCGGACCGGGATCCCCATCTCGGCCAGTGGCGCGAGTGTCCTCGGGTGCAGCACCTTGGCGCCGTTATAGGCAAGTTCGGCCGCCTCGTTGTAGGTGACCTCCTCCAGCAGGCGCGCGTCTGTGGCGATCGCAGGATCGCAGCTCAGGATGCCATTCACATCCGTCCAGATCCAGAGTTCATCCGCTCGCACAGCGGCGGCCACAATCGCTGCCGAGAAGTCGGAGCCGCCACGGCCCAGGGTTGTCGCAACTCCCTCGCGGCTGGCGCCGTTGTAGCCGGTGATCACGGGGATGGTGCCCGCGTCAAGCAGAGGACGGAGCCGCTCCTCAGCCTTGCCCGATGTCTCGTCGAGGAACGGAGTAGCTTCGCCAAAGACCGTGTCGGTGACAATCACGTCGGTCCCGGAGACGGCTTCGGCTCGGCTCCCGGAGGCAAGTAGGACCTCGGTCAGCAGCAGAGCCGCAAGGCGCTCTCCGGCTGGCGCAGCCTCGTCCACGGATCGTGGAGGACGTTCCCGCAGGAGCAGCATGCCGCGGGCGATCCGGCTGAAGTCTTTCAAAACGGCGTCCATGCGCTCGCACAGGGCGGGCCGGCGGCCGGCAGGCAGCAACTCCGTGCAGGCGTCGAAGTGCAGGCTCCGGAGCTGCGTCAGATTCTTCGCCAGTGTGTCCGAGTCGCCCTGTGAGCCGGCCTCGAGTGTCGCAAGCAACAGGTTCGTAACCTGCGACATCGCGGATACGATGACGGCGACGCGGCAATCCTGGGCCTGGTCGGTGACCAACCGCGCCGCACGGGAAATCGCGTCCGGCGAACCGACACTGGTTCCGCCAAACTTCATGACCAGCACTGGTCTTGACATGGCTCTGGTCCCGTTGCTTCCGGTCCGGATTGGAAATCAGGCGCAAGCCACTCGATGGTCCCAGCTTTACGCTGCGCAGCGCTTCCGGATGGCTAGGAAAGTCGGCCTGGCGCCTCGGCCTGCAGGTGCACGCCGTACTTCTTGAGTTCATCCTCGTAGTAACTGCGGTGCAGGACGTGCCACTCCTCGCTGCCCTCCGGGATTTCGCGCTTTTGGGACGTGATCTTGCGCTTCGCCAAACGGTCGCTCTTCTCTTCCAGCATCAGAATATCGGTCAGATGGCGCTGGATCTCGAGCCGTGTGTCATTCCAGCCCTTGCTCAGCCTGATTCCGGGGATGCGCGGAAGCCGGGCCGCCATTTTGTGGGAAATCTCGAGCACCTTGTCGCGCGACAGCTTCATGTTGCGCGGTCCTCCGCGTCCGTCAGCCACCGCGGACACGACCTTGCGCTCGGCCAGAATCTGGCGCTTTACTCGACTGAACATCTCGTGGTAGGAGATGCTCTGATGCCGCATGTATTCGCTGTACTGGGCCAACAGGGCGCGCGCCTCAGCGTTGATCTCGTCTTCCAGGCTCAATTCATCGACGACGATGGTCTCGAAGTCCTGTGATACGCGTTCCGGCTCCTTGATCACGCACGACTCAGCCGCGAGCCGCTTCGTGACCTCCTTTGCAAGATACGTGATGAACGGGGCCGGGACCAGCATCCCTGATACCACTAGTGTAGCGAGGGCTCTCGAGGACTGTCTATCTCGGGTGGCTTCCCCGTCGCCGCCACATCGCTGGAGCGGGTTTGGCGCGGACTTCCAGTCGAGGCGCAGCGGGTCAGCCGGCCCTCCGCTCGAAGTCGCCGGTTCGCTACAGTAGCGAACGATGCCGAAAGTCACAGCGCTGACGCAGGATCTTTGCCGCTACATGCTGCGCAACCACAGCCCGGAAGGCCAACTACTGACTGAGCTGCGTCGCGAGACAGAACGAAGAATAGGAGACCGAGCGAAGATGATGATCTCCGAGGACGAGGGCATGCTCCTGCGAGTCCTGGTCGGCGCCCTGGCTCCGCGCTTGGCTGTCGAGGTGGGTACGTTCACCGGCTACAGCGCACTCTGCATGGCGACGGCCCTGCCTCCGGGTGGCCAACTGCTCTGCTGTGACGTCTGTGAAGAATGGCCCGCGGTCGGCCAACCTTACTGGGAGCGCTCCGGCATTTCCGAACGAATCGATCTGCGCATCGCGCCGGCTCTTACAACCCTAGAGTCGCTCCCCCTAGACAAGGTGATCGATTTCGCGTTTCTCGATGCTGACAAGAACAACTACATCGTCTACTACGAAGCGATCCTGCCCCGCATGCGCCCCAACGGTCTTATCGCGGCCGACAACGTACTCTGGCACAACTGGTCCATGGATGCCTGCGACCAGGACGAAGAGACGATCGGCATCCGCGCCTTCAATGACCATATCCTCGACGACGAGCGGGTCGAGACGGTGATGCTTCATGTCGCAGATGGCCTGACCTTGATTCGGAAGCTCTGATCGTCTGCAGCCGACCAACAGATTAGAGACCCTTCGTCATTGGACACCGCCACTCGCTGCCAGCCTCTCGCAGACCGGCCAATCGCCGGGAGATTTGGACCAACTTCACAGGACAGTACAGAAGTCCTGCACTCCACAGATTCTCTGGAGTTTCTCTACCCAGAGACTTCACGTGGACGGCGAGCTCGACCGCTCCAATCCACCGTCCTTGCCCGCATTGACCACCACTCACACTGTGGGCAGCAGGCGGTCGCGCACGCGGTCTTCCGGCACGCGGATACCCAGGCCCGGCGCATCGGGCACCTGGACCGTCACACCGTCCATGACGATATCCTCGGCCATCAGGTCGGCGAGGAACTGCGGACCGTTCAATTCAGGCGGCAGCAGCAGATCCAGCGTCGAATACAGGTGAATCGATGCCATGAGACTCACACCTGCATCGGTCAATCCGCTGCCCAGCAGACCGAGACCGTGGGCTTCGGCGACGACGGCGCTTTTGGCGCAATTCGTAATGCCGCCGCTCTTGGACACTTTCAGCACGACGAGGTCGGCCGCGCGAAACTCGGCGGCGCGGGCGACATCAAACGAAGAGAAGCAGCCCTCATCGATCGCCACTGGGTAGAAACTCTTTTCCCGGGCGCGTCGCAGCCCCATCCAATCCTCGCTGCGGACCGGCTGTTCGAAGCAGCGGATGTTGTCGAATTCCCTCAGGGCATCAAGAAAGCGTTCCAACTGGATTGGCTGGTAGGACTGGTTGGCATCCAGCCAAACGTCGATGTCGGACCGGGCCAACAAGATGGCCTCCAACCGTTCGAGGTCCTCGTCGGCATTCCCGGCGACCTTGACCTTGAAACATCGGCAGGCAGGCCATCGGCTGACCTCGTCGGCCATGGCGCTCGGCGAATCGATGCTGACCGCGTAGCACAACTCGATGCTCTCCTTTAGCTTGCCTCCGAGGAGCTGATGCACCGGAACGCCCGCGACTTGTCCCGCGAGGTCGAGGAATGCGATCTCAAGGGCGCTCTTGGCGAATGGCGCGCCGTTGCTTACAGCAGGCCGCACCGCCTCGTCCATCTGCTTCTTGAGAGCGTTCCACTCGAATGGCGTCTTGTCGAGCGCCATCGGCGTGAGGTGATGCCGAAGCGTTCCGACGACCGATTCGAGGGTCTCGTAGGACCATTGCGGAACCGTATTGGTCATGCCCCAGCCGACATGACCGTCTTCGGTCTCCGCGCGGACCAAGACGTAGTTGCCTGGCTTGCCGACACCGCCGACCGTGCCGACACCGATCCTGAACGTCGAACGGAAGGGAATGCCCACGGGGAGTACGTCTACCTTGCGGATGCGCCAGCCGGGCTGCATTTCGTTGGCAAGAGCCAGCGGGGCGCCGGCAGCCAAGCTGCCACCCCCACCAGCAAGAAGTTGTGTGAATTGACGACGGTTTGGGGTCATGACGGTTCCTGGATGCTCGAGACAGTGTCTGGGACGACTACAACCGAGATTGTACCGGGAAGGGAACGAGACTCGCTATTGCCAGGCAGACCGCTACGGGACGCCACCATGCGGTCCCGGACGATCGTTCAGCTGGCAACTCCGGCTACCTGTCGAAATCTTTCCCGGTCATACGCTACCGGCCGCCCGCACCGCTCCGGGGACTCGCGCAGGGATTGCCTGGGAACCTGCGAGATGTCGGCCTCCAGAACCGCAGGGCACGCCAACGGCCAGCCTCACCGTCGCCCAACGACATCCCGGGACAGCGCTCCGCACGGCCCTCGAATCAATCGGGCGCTGGTATGTGGCTCTACAGCAGCTCGCCCACGCAGGAACTCCGCCAGCGCGCCTGCCGCCGTTCCTTCAGTCAGTCCAGATGCTTAGCGCCCAACCTGGGCGCAAGAGTCGCGCTCGTAGCGGCGGGGATCCTAGCCCGCGTTGGCTGGCGGGCGCGACGGCTCTTCGATCCCGCTAAAACTCTGCATTCTCCGTGAATGACCAGCCGTTCCGGGTAATTCGCAGGTGGCGAATCTGTCCGGCCGATCCCAATCCGCCTAGAGTCTCGCCGTTCACCATCAAAGTCGCCGCCGCTGCGCTGCCAATCGTGATTTGGACCAGGGAGTCAGCTTCAAACCGTTGCCGTTCCCCGGCTTGCAGGAGCGTTTCCCTCTCCGTAGCGCCATCCGCTAGCGAGCGCACCCAGACTCGATCCGTGGCCTGGATCGTGATTTCCATGAGGCTCTCCGCTACTTCCGCGGGCGCTCTCTCCTCCCGTTCGGCGGCCGCTTCTGCATCCTTGCCAACCGCGCCAATTGTGTCGGGGAAAGCGTCCTCACCGACTGCAACGCCGGCGGCGGCGTCCTGTACGCCAGTGCCTGGTTCTCCACTCGACCTGGAACCCGGACCATCTTTCCAATTGGCGTAGTACAACGCGTACGAACCCACTCCAATGAGGGCGGCCGCAACCAGGGTCGTGACAAACTTCCTGGCATTGCGGATGAACGCCCGTGCCGTCTTGGAGAGCGCACTGCGTAGGAAGAACATCTGCGAGGGAGAGTAGTTCCGCCTATTGCTCTCACCGCGGGTCCCCGACTGTCCTCGCAACTTCGCCTTTAGAACGGCGACGGTTTCCTCTTCGTTGAGTTCCAACTCGCGGGCGTACTGGCGAAGGAATCCGAATACATAGAAGTCGTTCGGGAAATGCTCGTAATTGTCTTCTTCCAGTCCCCTGAGAAGAGCGACCTGAATCTTGGTCCTTCCCGAAAGCTCCTCTAGTTGGAGGTTCCTTGCACGCCTCGCGCTGCGCAATTGCTCGCCAATGCTGGCCATGTGGAACCGCCAAACCCCTTAATCTTTCAATCATATCCTGCAGGCATTACAGTTGGATGAAATTGGGTGGGGCGCCATTGGGCAGAGCGATAGGCAGGGCCCTGTTCGTTCCTGTCAAACAAGGGCGCAACTAGCCCCCGACCACAGGCACATTTTTTTGTCCTGATTGAAGCGGTTTCGGTGAGGTTGATGCCTGCTTCCACGTCCTGTGCAGTCGCTGGGCGCGGCCCCGAGGGTTTCCCACGAGGGATCCGGGCGTCGTCGACCGGCTGGGTCGCAAGCGCCGACACAGCGGTACTGTTCCGCCTGGCCAGGCGGAGCCCTGCTTGCGGGCGGGCGAGCGGCCCGGGCTAGCGCCGGGGCGGGGCCAGCAGCAGGTCGAGCGCCTCCTGCGGGCGGGCCGCGTAATGGCGGTTGGCCTGCGGCACCCAGCGGAACCCGGACTGGCAGCGGATGATCGAAATCGCCGCGTTGGTCAGGCAGGCGAGATTGCGCGGCAGGTCACGCACCCAGACCCGGCAGCGGTCCTCGTCGTAGGTGAAGTCCCGCACGTAGTGCAGGCGGTTCTCGCTGTGCCAGTGGTTGCGGATCCGCGCCGCCAGCTGCGCGGGCGTGGCCTGCTCCGCCGTCAGCGAGGTCAGCGCGTAGCTCACTTCGGTGCTGGTCTCGCCGGTCTTGAGCACATGCCGCTCGCGCTCGATGCGGATGGCCTGCCGACGGCCGTGCAGGTCGGCATAGCCGTTCCAGTCCGGGTCGCTGAGATCCTTGACCCAGTAGCGGCGGCGGTCGCTGCGGCCGTGCTCCTTGTCGAGGGTCTCGTGGCCGGGACAATCCTCGAACAGCATGTGCTGGAGGTCGTCCAGCAGCGTCGGCTGGTTCTCCTTGACGGCCGTGACCAGGTAGTGGGCCGCGCCGTCCTCCAGCAGGCCGCGCGCCGTCTTGTGCTGGACGTGCAGCGCGTCGAGGGTGACGATGCGCGCGGCCAGGTCCAGCTCCCCGGCCCGCTCGCGCACGGCCGGGATCTCGTTGGTCTTGCTCGAGACCTCGACCTGTCCCAGCACCAGGCCGCTGGAGTGCTCCACGGCCGCGACCAGCATGCGACGGCCGTCCGCTGTCTGCTTGGAGGCGCCGCGGACATCCTTCCCGTCCATCGAGAGGCCCGGCAGGAGCCCTGGCCGAGGGGCCTCCCCGGCCTCCTTCTGCGAGGCCGTATCCTCCTCATCTAGCGGGACTTGCCCGCTCTTCTGCCGCGTCCACGCCGCCACCGCGTGCTCCAGTGTCTGCGGCGGCAGGGCAGCCAGGATGTTGTGGAACGTCGCGATCGACGGGGTCGTGTAGCAGTGCCGGCTGGGACTGTAGAAACAGCCCACCGCCGCGCGTTGCGACGGGTCCAGCAGGGCCGCGAACTGGGCGCACGCGGTCACGCCGCGGTAGCCGGCCAGCCGGGCCGCCACGGCCAGCACCAGCACGGTCCGCAGGCGGTAGCGCTGGCCCCGGGCGTGCCGGTAGTCCTCCACCTCGCCCAGGCAGTCGAACAGGCTGCGCAACGCGGGCGCGGGCGGCGGCGCAGTCCGCTCCGGGCCTTGCCAGGCCGGGTCCTCCTCGGGCTGGCCCAGGGCCGCCCTCGCATCCGCTTCCAATTCGTACACCAGCACCTCCTTGGGCTGGCCGTGATGGCGCCACTCCGGCACCGCGCCCGGCTGGCGTGCGTAGCCGCCGGTGAACCCCAGCGAGCGCCAGTTCGCCGCCCGGTAGCAGGTACCGGCAAACCGCGCCCGGTCCACGAACGACTCCGCGAGCAAGACCGCAAAGCCGTGTTCCCGCTGCATGTCCCCGGCCAGCCGCCGCAGGCTCAGCCCCAGCACCCGCGAGGCCAGGTTGGGCACCCCCTGGAAGGCCGGCAGGAGCACGAAGCGCGCGTTCTGCGCCACCAGATGCAGGCGCCGCAACTGCTGCTCCAGCGTCCAGCCGATCCAGCGGTCCCGCGCCGTCAGCTTGAGCGCGGCCGCCTGCCAGCCCACCAGCGCCACCCAGGCCGGGCCCAGCGTCGCCACAGGCCGCAAGCCCTTGCCGAACAGGCCGCCGAACCCCAGGTAGTGATGGGCCCCGACCAGACGGTCCCAGAGCCGGTGCTCCTGCGCACCGCAGGTCGGGCGCACCGCGACGGCGCGCAGGTCCAGAGCGCGGCGTGGCGTCGGCAACGGCTCCATCCGACCCACGGTGACAGATCCAGAACGAAATGTCCAGCCCTTGCGGGTCGCAAAGACGGGAACCGCGGATCGCCGTGCCTAGCGGACAGGCTCGCACAGCCCCTCGCCACGACTGTCTGCCACCCTGAATTCAGACAACTGAATAGCCCTGCCCCCGACCACGGCCAATGGCACTGAAATAGGCTAGCCGGAATCTAGATTTCTCAGCAAACCTCCAATGCATTGCTTCGAATGCACTTGCAGATTTTTTGAAGGATCGCAAAAACCCCCTTGACATGCGAGCCCGGATTTGCGATGGTAACCAGGAACAGGTTCCTTGGTGGCTGTCGTGGATCCCCGCATCGAGAAGCTCAAGTCCACTTCCTTCTTCGGCAGACGCTTCACGCGCCGGCAGATCGCCGCTATCCAGCAGACGGTGGCCACGTTCCCGGCCCTGAGCCGCAAGGAACTGGCGGAGACGATCTGCGAGCACCTCAACTGGCGCACGGCTGCTGGCGGCAACCGGGTCGCGGCCGCCCTGGGCCTGCTGGAACAGCTCGAGCAGGCCGGCATCCTGACGCTGCCGCCCAAGCACACGCAGAACATGCGCCCGGGACCGCGCCCGCCGGTGGCCGCGACCCCGCGCACCGCTCCCCAGCCGCTGATCGCGACCAGCCTGCGGGACCTGCAGCCGCTGCGCCTGCAGCGGGTCGAGCAGCAGGAGGACACCCAACTCTGGAACGAATGCATCGAGCGGCACCACTATCTCGGCTACCGCCAGCCGCTGGGCCCGCACCTGCGCTACTTCCTGCTCGACCGGCACGGGCGCCGGCTGGGCTGTGTGCTGTTCAGCCAGGCGACCCACTCGCTGGCTTGCCGCGATGAGTGGGTCGGCTGGCCTGCCGGGGAGTACAAGAAGCACCTCGACCTCGTGGTCGGCCAGCCTCGCTTCTTGCTGTTTCCTTGGGTGCAGGTCCCGAACCTGGCGAGTCACGCGCTGGGGCTGGCAGCCCGGCAGCTGCCGGCGGACTGGCAGCGGCGCTATGGCACGCGGCCGGTCCTGCTCGAAACCTTCTGCGAAACCCCGCGCTTCCAAGGCACCTGCTACCGCGCCGCCAACTGGATCCATCTCGGCCAGACCCAGGGCCGTGCCGACGCCGGGCGCAGCCCAATGGCACTGAAATAGGCTAGCCGGAATCTAGATTTCTCAGCAAACCTCCAATGCGTTGATTCGAATGCACTTGCAGATTTTTTTCGAACGGCCGCAAAAACCGGCGGCGACATGCCGCAGGCCCCCGATTTGCGGACTTCGTCGCCCTCTGAACAGGTTCCTTGCTCGGCTCGCTCATGCGCCATCGCCGCCGCATCACGACCAACTCTGGCAAGTGCGCAGCCGCGTCCTCAACACGCTGCTGGTGATGCTGTTCGTGTTCCGCCTCGTGTGCGCTCCGCGCCGCCAAGGCTACACCGACTATCGCTGTCTCAGACTGTGGGCCCAGGTGCCCGCGCCCTCGACGTGCCCCAAGCCGCAACCGGCGGAGCCGGTCTCCGACGCGGCTCAACTGTGCAAGGCACCGGCCGCGGATTGACGCCCAGGTCTTCCGGCAGTTCCACGCCGCGATCCTGCGCCTGCGCCGACCCGCCCGGACCAGCTCTGAGCTGGGCGGCATCCTGACGTCTTCGCCGTCGACGGCTCCAAGCTCAACCTGCGCGCGGGACCGCTGGCCGCAGCCGGCTACGACCGCGACCCCGCGCACCGCACGCCCACTACCCGCAGGGCGCTGACTCAGCTGCCTGCTGCGACCTGCAGTCCGCTGCGCCTCCAGCGGGTCGAGCTTCAGGACCTCTTCCCCCACTCTGCAACGAATTCATCGCCGCCGCACGCGCCCATCTGCGAGCCCTGGCCGCCAGCCGACCTGGTCGTCTACGCACCTGCGGCTACTACCTCGTTCGAACTGCTCTGGACTCACCGGCGCGCGGACTGCAGGCCGTCTTCCGCCTCCCCCGCAACGTCTGCCCCGCCATCGATGCCTTCATCGACGGCGACGGCACCGACACGCTCGGTCACCATGGCCTGCCCGGCAGTACAAGATAGCACCTGCGGACCTCTGTCCCGCAAGTATCCCGGCCACGCACTGGCAGCCCCTCCCTGCTCCGCCTCGGTGCAAGTACACGCACGCCACGACCCAGTCACGTGCTGGGCACCACCTTGCTCGACAGCCGCCGCTATCGCGTCGCCGACCTGTCCGACCTGTACCATGCGGCGCTGGGGGATCGAGGAAATGTACAAGATCAGCAAACAGTTCCTGCGAAGTCCAGCAGCTTCCACGGCCAGAGCGAGCGCCTGGTGCAGCAAGAGTTGTTCGCCGCATTTCAACTTGATTGCGATGACGCGGCTGTTCACCAACCGGGCCGCGCCGACGCTGTGCCAAGCAGCCCGGCAGCCGGACGTGCAAGTCGGCGCCGCAGGCGAAGCCGTTCAAGCACGAGCCTGGCCGCGCTGGCCGCAGCATCTCGCAGGGTCTGCTGACTGCCGCCACTCGGCGGCGTATGTCGGCGAGACCCTCGAACGCGGATCTGCGTCGTGGGTCGGGCACGGGTCGGCGCAAGCCGCGCCCCAACCGCTCGTACCAGCGGCGCTCGCTGCAGCCGGCCCCGAAATCTGGTCCCGTGCGCAAGGCGCGTCGACAACACTAGCTGCTGGTCGATGCCAACCCCGATGTTCCATGACCTCGAGTACCCGGAACCTGCAAAATGGACTGCCCTCAGGCCCCTACGCCACTTAAGTTAATGCCCGAAAACCTTAAGTTAGTGCCCATTGCCCCGCAGTGGGGGGACGTGCCGCCCAATGCCGCAACTGAAATAGGTCTAGCCGGAAGCTAGCCATTTCTCAAGGCAAACCGGCCAATGCGTTGATTCAAATGCACTTGCAGATTTTCTTGAAGGATCGCAAAAACGCTCGCTTGATCATGCGCCGCGCCGGATTTGCGATGGTAACCAGGAACAGGTTCCTTGGTGGCTGTCATGGATCCACCGCATCGAGAAGCTCAAGTCCACTACCTTCTTCGGCAGACGATTCAACGCTGCCGGCAGATCGCCGCTATCCAGCAGACGGCTACGACCACGTTCCCGGCCCTGCACGCCGCAAGGAACTGGCAGGAGACGATCTGCGAGCACCTGCAACTGGCTGCACGGCCGCTGGCGGTCAACCGGGTCGCGGCCGCCCTGGGCCTGCTGGAACAGCTCGAGCAGGCCGGCATCCTGAGCGCGGCCGCCGCAAGCGCACGCAGAACATGCGGGCCCGGGACCGCGCCCGCCGCTGGTCGTCTACGACCGCAATGGCCCAAACATAGGCAAGGCGGAATCGAGATTGCTCTGCGACAAGTCTCCAAGGCGTTGATTCGCCTGCACTTGCAGGCCGTCTTCCAGCGGCCCCCGCAAAAACTGCCCCTTGACATGCGATGCCTTCATCGATTTGCGATGGTAACCAGGACACAGGTCGTCACTGGTGGCTGTCGTGGATCCCGCTGCCCTGCGAGAAGCTGTCCCTCTACTACCTTCTTCGGCAGGCGCTGGCAGCCCGCTCGCCAGATGCGCCGAGATCCAGCAGACGGTGGCCACGACCAAGTCCGTGCCCTGAGCCGCCAGGAACTGGCCCAGACGAGCCGCCGCTACAGCATCGCCGACCTGTCCGACCTGTACCATGCGCGGTGGGGCATTGAAGAGATGTACAAAATCAGTAAATCGTTCCTGGAGGTCCAGCAGTTTCACGGCCAGAGCGAGCGCCTGGTGAAGCAAGAGTTGTTCGCCCATTTCAACTTGATTGCGATGATGCGGCTGTTCACCAACCGGGATGCGGACCTGTGCCAAGCAGCCCGGCAGCCGGACG
Organism: Bryobacterales bacterium; assembly: GCA_965218615.1. GTDB lineage: Bacteria > Acidobacteriota > Terriglobia > Bryobacterales > UBA6623 > VXMF01. The sequence goes on along the minus strand of CBDCLH010000005.1, from coordinate 594,990 downwards.
GCAAGGCGGCGCCGCAGGCGAACTTCAAGCACAGCCTGGCCGCCCTGTCCCAGCATCTCGAGGGTCTGCTGCTGCGCCACTCCGCGTATGTCGGCGAGACCCTGGAACGCATCTGCGCGTGGGTCGGGACGGGTCGGCGCAAGCCGCGTCCCAACCGCTCGTACCAGCGGCGCTCGCTGCAGCCGGCCCCGAAATGGTCCCGGCGCAAGGCGGCGACAACCTAGCTGCTTCGATGCCAACCCCGATGCCCATGACCTGAGTGCCCGGAACCTGCAAAATGGACTGCCCTCAGGCCCCTCGCCCTTAAGTTAATGCCGAAAACCTTAAGTTAGTGCCATTGGGGCGCAGCCCCAAGGATGTGTATGTCTACCCGCTGACGAAGCCGTGCCGCTCGATCCTGCTGCACGGGCCGCGCCCGCAGGCCCGGCGACGGCCGCCGGCGGCGGCGCAGCCGCAGGCCCCCGACGCGGACTTCGTCGCCCTCTGGCAGGGCCTGCTCGGCTCGCTCAGCGCCATCGCCGCCGCTCACGACCAACTCTGGCAAGTGCGCAGCCGCGTCCTCAACACGCTTTTATGTTGAACACAGTGAGACCGGAGATCGGCAGGATGTTCCGAGAGGGGCGGCGAGTGCTGGACCGCCCGGGTCCGTCCGTGAGGACGCGCGTTCCGGTTTGTGCAAGAGTGGAGTTTCGCCCGGTCGCCATCGACGGCGACCGGCGCATCGGAAATCTCCCCGTCTCGTGGCGGGGAGGCCGCCGCCGGGCCTGGCCAGGCCCGGCGGCGGGCGGCGGGTCGGATCGTCTTAACACCCGGGTGCCTGGCACCGACCAGCAGCTGGATCGCCCGCCGCAGCAATTCCTGAGAGACCTGAACGGAAGAACGGGCACTGGCCCGCATCCCAAAAGGATAGGTTCGCAGGAAGCCCCTGGCCGCTAGAAAGGATATCCAACATCCCATGACAAATCCCGCAGCAACCACGGCCGAGCCAGTCGCCGGCATCGATGTCGGCAAGCTGTGGCTCGACGCCTGCGCCGATCCCGCCGAACTTTCCCGCCGCTTCGAGAACACCCAGGTCGGCCGCCGCGCCCTGCGCAACTGGCTCCGCAAGCTCGGAGTGCGGCGCGTCGCTCTCGAGCCCACCGGGCGCTACCACCGCCAGCTCCACCAGTGCCTCCACGACGATGGCGTCGCCGTCGTCGTCGCCAATCCGCTGCGCGCGCGCAACTTCGCCCGCGCCCTAGGCCAGCAGGCGAAGAACGACCGCGTCGACGCCGCCATGCTCGCCCGCTACGCGCGCCTCGAGCACGTCACGAGCACGCCGCCCAAGCCGCGCAGCTTGCAGGAGCTCAGCGACTGGCTCGCCCTGCGGCGCAAGCTCAGCGAGCAGCGCGACGCCCTGCGCAAGCAGGCCGGGGAGTTGGGCGGCCAAGCCGCCGCGCTCCTCGGCTCCCTGCTGGCCGCCTTTACCGATAAGCTCCAGCAGACCGACAAGGCCCTGCAAGCCTGCCTCGAGGCCGACCCCGCGCTCTGCCGCCGCCGCGCAATCATCCTGTCGGTCCCGGGCTGCGGCCCGCTCAATGCCGCCAGCCTGTGCGCCGACCTGCCCGAACTCGGATCCGCCAGCCCCGCCGAGGCCGCCGCACTGGCCGGCTTGGCACCGTACGACTGCGATTCCGGCGGGCACCGCGGCCGCCGCCGGATCCGCGGCGGCCGCCGCCATCCTCGCAAACTGCTGTACATGGCCGCCACTTCCGCGATCCGCTTCAATCCCGGCCTCAAAGCCTTCTACGAGCGGCTGGCCGCACAGGGCAAGCCGCGCAAGGTCGCACTGGTGGCGGTCATGCGCAAGCTGCTCGCCCTGCTCGGGGCCCTGCTCCGCGACGACCGCCTGTGGTCGCCGGAAGCACCCGTCAGCGGAGCGCCCGCCTGAGCGAAGTTGAGCAGGGGTAAGTGCTATGAGCGTCCACGCAGCCCTCGATCGAACCGCCCCGGAACCCCCGGGCCAGCCGGAGACATCCGCCGCCTACGGCTTCGGCTGCCTGGCCTGCGGCGGCGCCATGCCGGTCGGCCGCCGCGGCCCGATGCCGACCTACTGCCGCCGTTGCGCCAAGCGCTTGCAGAACCTCCGCGCCCGCTCCGGCCACGCCGCCGATCCCCGCTCGCCCGTCCCGCGCCAGTGCCTCGCGGCGCGCGCCGAACTCCTGCGCTCCGCCATCCGCAACGCCCACGCGGAACTGGCCGAGGTCGAGCGGCGGCAGGTCGAACTCGAGCGGCTCTCCCGCGATCTTGACCGAACTGCGGAGGAGACCCGGCGACACGCCCTGCCCTCGAAATCGCAGAGTTCATCGCCCATTCCCGGTATTGTCGGGAAAAACGCTTGACATCCATCACGGAAGCTGCTGGTGATGCTGTTCGTGTTCCGCCTCGTGTGCGCTCCGCGCCGCCAAGGCTACACCACTACGCTGTCTCAGCTGTGGGCCCAGTGCCGCGCCCTCGACGTGCCCCTGCCGCAACCGCAGCCGGTCTCCGACGCGGCCATGTGCAAGGCCCGGCCGCGGATTGACGCCCAGGTCTTCCTGCAGTTCCACGCCGCGATCCTGCGCCGCGCCGACCAGCCCGGGCCGCTCTGGCTGGGCCACCGCGTCTTCGCCGTCGACGGCTCCAAGCTCAACCTGCCGCGCCCGCTGGCCGCAGCCGGCTACGACCCGCCCGGCCCGCACGCCCACTACCCGCAGGGCCTGCTCAGCTGCCTGCTGCGCCTGCAGTCCCGGCTCCCGGTCGACTTCGACCTCTTCGCCCACCGCAACGAGCGCGCCGCCGCACGCGCCCATCTGCGAGCCCTGGCCGCCCCCGACCTGGTCGTCTACGACCGCGGCTACTACTCGTTCGAACTGCTCTGGACTCACCGGCGGCGCGGACTGCAGGCCGTCTTCCGCCTCCCCCGCAACGTCTGCCCCGCCATCGATGCCTTCATCGACGGCGACGGCACCGACACGCTCGTCACCATCCTGCCCGGTCCCGCTACCCTGCGGACCCTGTCCCGCAAGTATCCCGGCACGCACTGGCAGCCCCTCCCGCTGCGCCTCGTCAAGTACACGCACGCCACGACCCAGTACGTGCTGGGCACCACCTTGCTCGACAGCCGCCGCTATCGCGTCGCCGACCTGTCCGACCTGTACCATGCCCGCTGGGGGATCGAGGAAATGTACAAGATCAGCAAACAGTTCCTGGAAGTCCAGCAGTTCCACGGCCAGAGCGAGCGCCTGGTGCAGCAAGAGTTGTTCGCCCATTTCAACTTGATTGCGATGACGCGGCTGTTCACCAACCGGGATGCGGACCTGTGCCAAGCAGCCCGGCAGCCGGACGGCAAGTCGGCGCCGCAGGCGAACTTCAAGCACAGTCTGGCCGCGCTGGCGCAGCATCTCGAGGGTCTGCTGCTGCGCCACTCCGCGTATGTCGGCGAGACACTCGAACGCATCTGCGCGTGGGTCGGGACGGGTCGGCGCAAGCCGCGCCCCAACCGCTCGTACCAGCGGCGCTCGCTGCAGCCGGCCCCGAAATGGTCCCGGCGCAAGGCGGCGACAACCTAGCTGCTTCGATGCCAACCCCGATGCCCATGACCTGAGTGCCCGGAACCTGCAAAATGGACTGCCCTCAGGCCCCTCGCCCTTAAGTTAATGCCCGAAAACCTTAAGTTAGTGCCATTGCGACCACGGCGGGCCCCAGCATATCCTGTATTGTGGGAAGATCGCGGCGGCACCTTGCCATGCCGTCGCAAAACGCCGACAGTCGTACGCGCGTTCGAGGGAATGGCAACGCCCTGTGCGCCGTTGCCTCCCGGTCGCGTCGCAGGGTTCGGCCGTCCGTCTGCGCGCCCGTCTCGCCGAACGGTGTTCCGTGCCAGCAACGAGCCAGCGACGACCTGCCCAACCGGGTCCTGGAAAGGGGCGCTGTCCGGCTTGCAACGGTGCGTCTTGCGCCGTGCTCTTCGAGGGGGCAGACCGTTTCCACCGCACGACGACCAGCATTTATCGGATCGTCGAATGCGCCGCATGCGGCGTAATCCGCCTGGACCCATGTCCGAGCCCCGCCCTACTATCCGACTTCCATCCTGAACTGTATTGGTGGGAAGCTGTTCCCGTTTTCGATGGACGACTCGCGAAGAATCTCCGGCGCTGGGCGCGCTTGGATCAGGTGCGGTTTGTCGAGCAGAGCATCCGTGGCTCTGGGCCGGTGCTCGACATCAGCTGTGGCGGCGGCGTGCTGGCGGCGGCGTTGCAGGAACGCGGCATCGCGGTCTGCGCCAGTGAGATATCCTGTCCCCCCTTGCGCCGTATCCACCGCGCCACGGGGATCCCGTCGGCTTGCTGTCGGCTGCCGGACATCTGCTTCTTGCCACGGTCGTTCAGCACGATCCTTGCGTTCCACGTCTTGGAGCATCTACCGGACCCGTATGCAGGTCTGGAGGCGCTGCGGGAGACGACCAAGCCCGGAGGAAACCTTGTCATTCAAGTGCCGAACGCCGATTGTTGGCAGGCGCTGATGTTGTCCGAGTACTGGAATGGCTTTGATGTTCCTCGTCACCCAGTCAGCTTCCGGCAGCAGGACATCGAGAGTTTCCTCGAATTGTGCGGCTACGAGATTGAACGCAGGAAGCTGTTCTCGCTTGCGGACAACCCGGCCGGTTTAGCCACGAGCCTGTGCCCATGGCTCGATCCGATAGTGCGGCGCGTGCGGCGCGTGCGCGAATCCAGGCACCTCGCATTGCTCAAGAGCACCCTATACGCTGCTTTGGCCGCCGCCGCGACGCCCTTCACCTTGCTTGAGGCCGCCAGCGGCGCTGGCTCTACGATCATGATCGCGGCCCGTCGCAAGGGCGAGCGCAACGACAGGATTCTCGGAGCGGGTTCGCGACTGAGTCCGTGGGGCGAATGAGCGCGAGCGGCTCGAGCGATCGGACCCTGGGCAGGCGATCTACACTGGCATAGGCATGCCGCGCCGACGAGTTCTTGGACTGGCTGCTGGGGCCGCGATCCTGATTGCAAACGCCTGCCAAGGGCAGACCACCCCGCCACGGCCGCCGCACGAGTATCTGGCGGCGGGGGAACGTGCGTTGGAATGGACTCGCCGCTTCGTGCAGCTGGGGCCGCGTCCAGCCGGCTCACAGGCGCTCGCATCCCAGCAACAGATGATCGTCCGAGAGCTCGACCGGCTCTCCTGCCGGGTCGAGGTCGATTCGTTCGTCGACGCCACCCCTGTCGGCGCGCTGAGCATGCGCAACATCATTGTCCGTTTCGGGCCCGCCGAGCCCTCGTCCGTGCTCGTCGTTTCCGGACATTACGACACGTTTCGCATGGACGGATTCGTGGGGGCCAATGACGGAGGATCTTCCGCAGGACTGCTCATGGCGCTTGCAGAACGCCTCGACCGCTCGGTCTCCCGAGCCGTATGGCTGGTTTTCTTCGATGGCGAGGAGAGCACGATGGAATGGCGTGAAGGCGACCACACCTACGGCAGCAGGAGGCTGGCTCGGCGGTGGCTGGCTGATGGTACAGTGTCGCGGATCCGAGCTCTGCTGAACGTCGACATGATCGGGGACGCGAACCTGGAATTGGTGTTCGAAGGGCACTCCGACGGGGTGTTGCGGGAACAGGTATGGAATCTGGGCGCAAGACTCGGCTACGAGAAGATCTTCCGCCGCCGCATCGGCTATATCGAAGACGACCACATCCCGTTCCTGCAAGCTGGTGTCCCGAGCCTCGCGTTGATCGACTTTGGATACGGTCCGAACAACGCCTACTGGCACACGTCCTCCGACACGCTCGACAAGCTGGACAGACGCAGCTTTGCGGTGATGCTGCACGTGCTCGAAGCCGCAATCGCCGACCTGCTGGGCGACTCAACTCCGAGTCGCAGGTCGTCTCACGGGGTGCCGTGAGCGGGGAACCCGGGCTTCCCGTCGTGACTGGTCCGGGCCCTCGAGTCCGGTCGAGGTCACCCTCTGGATATGGCCGCTTTGGCCGCGCGGTGAGTCCCGCGAGAAAGCCCGCGACTCGGGCTCCGGACCTCAGCGTGGCGTGTCATGATGGACGTACCCCACGTGACTACCGCATTCTTCAGGCCGGACACTGAGGGGCGCCGGATCAGCTGGAGAATGGTCCAATCCTGGGCGCTGTTCGGGGCGCTGTTTGGCGTGGCTGTTTGCGCGCCGCAGGATGGAGCGCCCGAAACCAAGGAGACATCGCCGCAGGAAGACTCGGCCCAACCCTCCGAAGCGGTCGCCCTCGAGGCCCCCGCGTCGGGCGGTGAAGATGACTCCACCGAACGGACGCGCCTGAACCTGCTGGGGGAAGTGGATTCGGAGTCCGGGGAGGCTCGACGCAACGAGAACGTCCGCCTGACGTTGATCGACAACAACGTCTTGAAGGAACTGCTGCGACGCATGGGCGCCACTTCGTCGATCATCGAGAAATTCGCCGCGGAGCAGTCCTACTTCGGATTGGAATACGGTGGCGCTCCGAAGCCCAGCCTGCATCTGCCTCGCTCCGGCCGCGACACGATGCACGGGGCGTTCTTCTGGAGTCATCAGAACAACGAATTCTCGGCTCGTTCGTTCTTCCAGGCAGGCGGTGTCCGGCCGGCCCGCACTAACGACTACGGCCTCAAGTTCGGGACCCGCCTCGGGCAAGAGTCGGCCGTCACGGCCCAAATGAGCCAGAGGAAACTGCGGGGTCAGGTGAACGGCAATGTCCTCGTGCCGGCTGCGGACGAGCGCATTCCAACCGCCCTCGATCCTGCCAAGCGCTCCCTCGTGCAGCGGATCTTGGGAGCCTACCCCGACGAATTGCCGAATCGCACGGACATCAATGAGCGCGCCCTGAACACAAACGCGCCGCAGAGTATCGACAACAACAGGCTGAGCGCCGCGCTTGACACCGTCTCGGAAGACAATCGCGTGACGCTCCGCTACAACGTTACCCTTCAGAATGTCGAAGCCTTCCAGTTGGTGGGCGGTCAAAACCCGGATACGACGACCAGGAACCACAATGCGAGGCTCACTTGGAACCGCTCGTGGAGTCCGTACACGGCAACCGATGTCACGGCCGGATATGAACGAATCGGGTCGCTGCTCGTACCCGAAGAAACGTCGCTCGGCACATTCTACTTGTTCAGCCGCATCCTGCAGTCGATCGGTCCAAGCAGCAGCATCCCCATCGACCGAGCGCAGAACCTCTTTCGCTACGGCGCGCGCACGTCTAGGATCGCGGGCAACCACCGTCTGGTTCTCGGAACGGAGGTACTGCGGAAGCAGGTCAATGGATTCGAGAGCAACAACCACCGCGGGACCTTCAGCTTCCGTGCCGACTTCGGAAGAAGCGCCGTCGACAATTTCCTCGCAGGCGCTCCGAGCCAATACCACCTCGCGATCGGGAGCGCCCACCGCGGATTTCGCAACTGGTCGTGGCTGACCTATATCGAGGACGACTGGAAGGTCGGCCCCCAGGTGACACTGCAGCTAGGCCTGCGCTTCGAGCCCGTCGGCCGGCCGACCGAGGTCCATGCGCTCAGCGAGATTCCGTACGACGGCGACTGGAACAATCTGGCGCCGTCGCTGGGATTTGCCTACAGCCCGCGGGGCCGGTGGGGTGTGTTCCGGGGTGCCTACGGCTTGCACTATGGCAGGATCTTCGACGCAACGTTCATGCAGGCGCGTTTCAATACGCCGGGCGTGCTGACCGTCGTCGTCAACGCGGCGGACCTGCTCGAGCCGTTGCGGGGGTTGTCGTCCGCCGATCTCGCTCCGACGGCGCGCAGCGTGCACCATAGGATTGACCCAGAACTCTCGACGCCGTACTCCCACCAGTACAACTTCTCATGGACCCTGGAACCGCTGCGGGACTGGGCCGTGGAGTTGGGGTACGTGGGCAGCCGTTCCCACCGTCTGCTGAACCAGCGGCACACCAACCGCGGACGGCCCGTCGAAGGCATCGCTCAGATCACCCGCACGATCAACAGTCGTCGCGCGGACCAGCGGTACTTCGATGTTCTTCATGTGCTGAACGGTTCGATCGGATACTACGACGCCGCCAAGGTGACGCTGAGGATCCCCAACTGGGCGGGGCTCAACCTGGACGCTTCGTACTGGTGGAGCAAGGCGATCGACCTGGCATCCGATTACACCAACACTGCCGCTGGGCGCGACGGCCGTCTCGCCCGCAGCCCGAATGAATTCGATGTCTGGGGCTACATGAAGGGACGGAGCGAGTTCGACCAGCCGCACGCCGTCCTGTGGCGCGTGAACTACGCCGTTCCCGGCAGGCGTCACGCGCCTAAGCTACTCCAACCGATCCTCGGCAGTTGGCAATTGAGTTCGGTCGTGCTCTGGAAGTCCGGCACGCCATTCAGCATTCGATCGGGATCCGATTCTCCCGGCATCGGCAACGTCGATGGCGCTGGCAGCGATCGGCCCAACGTGGTCGACCCAACGATTCTGGGACGCGTCATCAACCACCCGGACACATCCCGCAGCCTGCTTCCGGCCAGCGCCTTCGAATTCATGCAACCGGTGGATCCGGGTGGCAATCTGGGGCGCAACACGTTTCGCAAGGACGGCGTCTGGAACGTGAACATGGCGCTCTCCCGGCGCATCCTCCTGGCGAAGAAGTCGTCCCTCCTTTTCCGCGCCGAGTCGCTGAACCTTCTCAATCACCCCCAGTTCGCCGAGCCGGACATCAATTTGGCCTCGCGCACGTTCGGCGCCATTACGAACACACTCAACGACGGTCGAGCATTCCGCTTCACCCTACAGCTCTCATTCTGACCATCCACCTCAGCGGAGGGGCAGGGAAGCCCTCAGCTGGCAGATGCGGGCATTGTCAACGGATCGACGGCGCCGCTCATCGTCTTCCGGTACGCTTGCCTCGGGCTCCACACGCCGACACGACGGCCGCATCGCTCGCGGTTTCTGTGTTCCGCTAGGATCTTGATCGGCATGTATACTTCAATTCATAAGCGTATTCTATCCCTGTTTTTAACGTTTTACATGAGGTTTATCGGTCTCGCATCCAAGTCTACGCGCGGCCTGAGGCTCGAGGTTGGCCGAAGTCCGGACTGGAAGCCGAAGCTGGGGCTTGGGATCCGCGCGATGTGGCGGACCTGATGCGGCGCCAGCAGCGCAGCTGGAACTCAATCGCGCACAGGACGGTCTCAGAAGCCCTCTACGGAAATCCGATAGATCGCCTCCCAGGCGCCGCCGGGCGCAATCTGCGGCAAGGCATCGTACATGCCACGATGCGCCAGATTGAAGGCGTTCGTAATGCCCGACATCGGTTCGAAGCAGAGGAACTCCTGCCCGTCACCCGTCGGCGCGTAGACGACCGCCACGGGATAGCCGGTCCCGTAGGCCACCGTTAGCTTCTCGCGCTCTCCATGAACCGAGAATCGCGCCCAGCCGTCGCGATCGCGCCGCAGGTCGCCGAACACATGGTCGAGGAAGTGATCCCGCAAGGTCAGTGCCGCCGCGTGCGGAAAAGTCTCGCGGACCCGCGACGTATTGCCGGTCGGCGTGAAACGATCGTTGAGTTCCCAGAGACTGTCGGCCGCCAAGTGGACCCGCCATGCATCGCGTGGGCTGTCGTGCAACTGAAGGTACGGATGAAACCCGATCGACAACGGCATGGCTTCCGCACCTGCGTTCGTGATCCTCGTGCGTGTCTCCAACGTGGTGCCGCAGAGGCGGTAGGTCATTTCGATTCGGTGCGAGAAGGGAAATTGAGCCATCAATACCGGGTAACGACTGAACTCAAGCCGGCTCGTGACTTCCGCCACATGCTCGTCCGCATGCATCGCAACCACCTCCCATTGAGGCGAGTACAGCAGCAAGCCGTGGATCGGCTGGTTGTCGGGGTCCAGCAGATAGTTGCCGAGGCTGGTATTCAATCGGTACTGCGTCCCGCTGGCGTAGAACGCGTGTTAATCCAATCGGTTCGCCCACGGAGCCAGGAATGGGTTGCCGCATAGGTCAGGCTGGGCGGCGAACTCGCCGACCGAAGCGTACGGAAACCAGAATGCGTTCTTGCCATTCACCAGGAATTCGTAGGCGTTATGGCCGATCCGCGGTGCGATGGAGACTGTGGCGGCTTCGCACGGGTTGGCCAACTGCACCAGATCGACGCCATCGACCAGCGTGCGGGACACAGTGTAGGGCTGGGCCGTCGCCCGACTCATATGGGGTTGCTCAGCATAGCGCAGTGTCTTGGACCGCACGCAGCGGCACGACCTACTCGCCGGGTATTTCGCGGAGGTCAGTGTCGCCCTGGCAGCACATGCAACGGCCAGGCTCATGGGTCGTGATGTGGCAGATCACGCAGTAGTAGGTCACGCGGTGGAGCTGGCCGTCCTTCACGGTAAAGATGCGCTCCACAGCGAATCGGCCATCCCGCCTCACTTGGCCACGCAGTTCCCAGACCCTTGTGGCGAGCCGGGCGTCGCGCATGGTGCGCTCCACGGACCCGTCCGGCGTGAGTTCGATGGATGATGCGTCGTTCAGGCGGACCAGACGAAGCGGTTCGCCATCCCCAGCCTGGGCCAGGCGTCCCCGCACGGTTTCCGTGGCCGCGGAACCGACGGCCGACAAGGCGAGAAGCGGGAGGAGGGCGGCGGAAAACCGCCGAAATAAAAGTTCCGATAACATATATTATGTCAACTAATTGGCATCCTGCCTGCCTAGCGAGCCAGATTCACTCTAGCGCATCCGTTCCCGTTCGGCGCCGTTGCGACGCCCTCCCCGCCTCGCCCGGCGATCCGCCAAGGTCCTTCGAACTCGGCGCCCGCCGGGGCGCATCGAAGCCAGCCGGACAGCCTGCGGTCCGAATCTGCCGGCGGCGGCCTACCAATCGACGACCGCACCGTCGAACGCGTCGTACGGTTCCGGATTCGTCCAGTCGTGATCGATCTTGTCCGCGATCGCGTTATCGTCGATCTCTATCCCGAGACCCGGCCCGGTCGGCAACTCCACATAGCCGTTCGTGAACCGCAACGGTTCTTTGAAATAGCCTTCCCCGAGGGAACGAAACTCCTGGCACATGAAGTTCGGGATGGTCGCGTCGAAGTGCACGCAGACGGCCGTCGCAATCGGTCCGAGAGGATTGTGCGGCGCGATGGCGGCATAGTAGGCCTCGGCCATGCCGGCGATCAACCGAGCCTCCATGATGCCGCCGCAGTGCGAAAGGTCGGGCTGCAGGATCGACGCCCCGCCTTTCTCCAACACCTCGCGGAACCCCCACTTGGTGAAGACACGCTCGCCTGTCGCGATCGGCAGGTGCGTACCGTGCGCGATCTCGGCCATGATGTCGTGATTCTGGCAGTTGATCGGCTCTTCGATGAACATCGGCTGATACGGCTCGAGCGCCTTGATCAGCAGCTTGGCTGTCTGCGGACTGATGGCGCCATGAAAATCGATCCCGATGTCGACTTCGTCGCCGCCAGCTTCGCGCAAAGCCCGGAAGCGCTCTGCGGCTTCTTCGATGAAGGCTTTGTTCTCCACGATTCGCGCCGGCCGGGCTTTGTACGGGCCCACCTTGAACGCCGTGAAACCCTGGGCCATATCGCTGCGGATCGTGTTTGGAGAGGTCCCGCCCTTGTAGAGCCGCACCTTGTCGCGCGTCGGTCCTCCCAGCAATGCATACACAGGGGCGCCGAGCGCCTGTCCCGTGATGTCCCACATAGCCTGCTCCACTCCGCTGAGAGCGCTGGTCAGAACCGGACCGCCTCGGTAGAATGCGTGCCGATAGATCGCCTGCCAGTGGTGCTGCACGCGCCGGGGATCCTTCCCGACGAGGTAGGGCTCCATCTCCCGGATGGCCTCGGCGCAGGTCTTGGCGCGCCCTTCGACGATCGGCTCGCCGAGGCCGGTCAGGCCCGCATCGGTGTGCATCTTGAGGAACAGCCAGCGGGGCTTGACAAGAAAGGTTTCGAGTTTGGTGATCCGAATTGGATCACGCGGGGACACCGGTGCCGCTGAGGACGACTGCGCCAGGGCCGCGCTGGCAGCGATTCCAGCGGCGGCGCCCTGCAAGATGGAGCGGCGTTTCAGATCATCGGACATTTCGGAAATACTCTACAGGATGCGGGAGATGCGGTGCTTGCAAGCCTACCCTGCCATCTTCGCTGCCACGTGTCGGACAGCGTTATAATACTGCTATCGTGATTTGCTTCTGCCGTGGGATCTTTAGACGCATTCGTCGTTCCCCTTCGTATTGAGGTCACTCCCGCGCAGGCAGGCCGGCGGTTCCCGCCGGTCAGGATCAGGCAGTAGTTCCATGCAAGAGGCCACTATTATCGGACACCGAGGAGCCAGAGGACATCCTGACAACACGATTCCCAGCTTCGAATTGGCCCTGGAGCAAGGCGCCGACGGCGTCGAGCTGGACGTGCGTCAATCGGGAGACGGGGAGCTGGTAGTCGTGCACAGCTCCGTGGTCGGTAGCCACGCGGTCAAATGGACGCCGTACCCCGTGTTCCGCGAACTGGGCGACGGGTATCAGGTCCCCCTATTCGAGGACGTTCTAAGACAGTTCTGCGGTCGGACGTTCCTGGACATCGAGCTCAAGGAACCTGGCTTCGAAGAGGCCGCGATCCACCTGATCCGGCAGCACGCGCAGACCGGCGACATCATGATCAGCGGGTTCCATACCGACATGCTGAACAAGGTCCACGAGTTGTTGCCTGAGATCCGATTGGGATTCATCTACAACCGGACTCAGGACGAAAAGTCACGGCACAACAGCCCGATCGATTTCGTGATCCCGCAGTTCCGCCTGGCATCGCGTGAGTTGATCAAGGAGATTCATGACGAAGGTCTCGAAGTCTTCGCTTGGACCGTCAACCAGGAATCCGAAATGAGACGGCTCCTTGCACTCGGGGTCAACGGGATCATCACGGACGAGCCGGCGCGCCTCGCGGGGGTCCTGGGACGCTAGGTGTCTTAACACCCCACCGAAGAACGGCACACCCTGCACCGTGCACCGCGGAGACGAGTTGCAGAGGCGAGTTTCCGTGGAGCGGCTTTCGGTGCAAGACGCTTACTTCCCCACGGCGACTCGACCCGTGGAGCTGTCTCCCCCAATGCGGTCGCGCGGACTTCGGATGAGGCCACCCGGACTGCGCGCGTAGGATAAGAGCAGGAGCGAAGGAAGTCGGGATGGCCAACAGGCCGGACGAGCGCGAGCAGCTGTTATTGGCAGGCAAAGAGTTTCTCTTCCCTGCCCTCTTCCACTACTACGACGAGCCTCTGCTCCTCGAACGAGCCAAGAATCAATTCGTTTGGGATGCAGAGGGGCGCCAATACCTCGACTTCTTCGGAGGTATCGTCACGATCAGCGTCGGGCATCTCAACGATCGGGTGAACCGCGCCGTCCATGAGCAGGTCGACCGCCTGCAGCATGTCTCAACCGTTTTCGCGACACGCCCCCAAATCGAGCTGGCTCAACGTATCGCCGACGTGTCTCCTCAGGGCGCCGGCGCCAAGTCCTTTTTCACGAACAGCGGTACAGAAGCGAACGAGACCGCGATCCAACTCGCCCGCTGCTACACGGGCAATACGGAGATCGTGGCCCTCCGCCATGGCTACCACGGACGCACCGCAACTGCCCGGGCCCTGACCGGCCAGAGTCCGTGGCGGGGCCCCTTTGCTGCCCACGACGGCATCGTCCATGCGCACAACGCCTATTGCTATCGCTGTCCCTTCGGCAAGACCTACCCGTCTTGTGAATTGCAATGCGCCCGAGACGTCGAGGAGTTGATCCAGACTTCCACCTCCGGAAGCCTGGCCGGTTTCCTGGCGGAGCCGATCCAGGGTATCGGAGGATTCATCACACCGCCCAAGGAGTACTTCACGATCGTCGCGGAAATCGTTCGCGCACACGGAGGCATCTTCATCAGCGATGAAGTACAGTCCGCCTGGGGACGCACCGGAAAGTGGTTCGGCATCGAGCACTACGATGTCGTGCCCGATGTCATGACGATGGCCAAGGGGCTCGGAAACGGTTTCCCGATCGGCGCAACGACAGCGCGGCCAGAGGTCGCAGATTCGATGCGCTATTTGACGCTCTCGACGTTCGGGGGAAATCCGGTGACGGCCGCGGCCGCCAAAGCCGTGATCGACTTTGTGGAGGAAGAGAACCTGTTAGCGAATTCGCGTGACGTCGGGGACTATCTCGCCGAGCACCTTCGGGCGCTGCAGGACGAATTTCCCATCATTGGCGATGTCCGGGGCATGGGGCTGATGAGGGCGCTCGAACTCGTCACCAACCGCTCCTCCAAGGAACCCGCCAAGCGGGAAACGGCGCTCGTGATGGAACAAGCCCGCCTTGAAGGTCTCTTGATTGGGCGGGGCGGCCTATACGGCAACGTCATTCGCATCACGCCGCCCATGAACATCGCGAGGGCTGACGTCGACGAGTGCGCCCGCATGCTGAGGCGAGCCTTCGCGAGGCTGTCAGCGCGCTAACGCCGTCGCTCTGGACGCGTTGCGACCCGACTTGGGGGTCCGCACGAGTTCCAAGGAGATCTACTCTGTGGACGGTTCCTCCACGACGTTTTCTCCCACCAACTCGTTGATGCGCTTCACGGTGTAGTTGAGCGAGCGCAGCAGTTGCCGCGTGTGCTGGCCCCGGGATGGGGCTTCACCCTCGATGTAACCGGGGGCTTCGCTCAGTTTCGGAAAGACGCCAAGCTGTTCGTAGACGCTGCCCGCTTCGCTACGGGTCGGCACAACCATTCTACGCTCCGCCAGGCTATCGTCCTGGACGACCCTGGAGATCTCGCGGACTTCCGTGACACAAACGTCCCACTCGCTGAAGAGTTCCATCCACTCAGCGACCGCCTTCTTCTGGAAAATGCGCGTCAGTTCCGCGATCAGGATCTGCTGCACGTCCCCTTCGACATACTGTTCTTCGATGAGATCTTCCCGCTCCAAAGCCAGGCAGAGCGCCCTCCAGAATTTAGGCTCCAGAGCGCCGACTGCAATGTAGCGTCCGTTTCGCACCGGATAGATGTTGTAGCAGGCGTAACGGCCAAAGAGCCGCTCTTGGCCCCTCTTGGGTCGGCGCTTGGTGGCCGTGTAGTTTGCGATCTGCACGGGCATGAGACCCAGCACAGCGTCGAGCATCGAGACATCGACCATCTGCCCCTTATGGCTCCTCGATCTGTGTTGCAGGGCCAGCAGAATCCCAATCACGGTCGGCAGCGCTCCAGCTGCAACATCCGCGATCTGGACGCCAGGCAGAACCGGAATTCCATTGGCCTCCCCGAGCAGGTCCAGCATTCCCCCGAACGCGATGTAATTCAGATCGTGGCCGGCGCGGTGCGCATAGCGGCCCGTCTGACCGTACCCCGTCAGGGCGGCATAGATTAGCTTTGGATTGACTTCTCGCAGTTGCTCATAGCCAAGGGAAAGTCGGTCCATGACCCCTGGCCGGTACCCGTCGATCAGAACGTCGAACTTCTTGACCAACGCTAGAAATGCTTCCTTGCCGCTCGGATGCTTCAAGTCGATCGCCAAGCTCTTCTTACCGCGGTTGATGGTCTGAAAGACCGCGTTGATGCCCTTGATCTGGGGAGCGTACTCACGCAGGTAGTCCCCTTCCCCGGGCTTTTCGATCTTGATGACCTCCGCGCCGAAGCTTGCCAGGATGTGGCTGGCATACGGCCCGGGCAGGAGGCGGCTCAAGTCGAGTATGCGGATGCCATCCAGGGGCCTGCGACCGTTGATCTCGGGCTGCCGCTCGACAGAAGCCAGCTTTTCTTGGGTGGTGGCCTTCTTGGCCGCCTTCTTGGCGGCACGTTTGATCTCAGGGCCCGGCAGAGGGGAGCGTATTGCGGCTTTAGCGGGCGTCCTCTTCGCCGGCGGCGTGCTTGGGGCCGCCTCTTTCGGCGCCGGCTTGCCCACCGGGATGTCGGCAGTTGCCGAGCTACCGGCCTCCTCTGCAACCGACTCCACGTTGGCGCTTCCCGACTCGCCAGACGCTGTCTCGAGTTGGGCCTGCTGGTTCGATCCGGACTTCTTTGGCTCAGCGGCAGATGTCCGGTCCGCCGTCTGCCGCGTCTCCCCGATTCGAGTCGTCATAGTGATTCGGTCGTCGGCGCCTCAACCGGCCAGACTGAGGAACAGCCTGACCAAGACGGTCACCGACTGCGCGTCAAGACCCACAAGCTCTCGCATTGGAGTTGCGGTAATTTAGCAGAAGGCCGATCGGCAGGGTTCGCTCCATCTCCTGGGCGCACTGTCGAAGTCTCCGCCAGGTAGTCGAGGAAAGTCCTTGCAGTATAGCAGATTTCGCTTCCAGCAGACTCGCGCCGAATCTACTGGCCTCTGGGTCGATCTATGGCTCAGATTGGCGTCCTCGATCCCGGAAACCGCGGTCGCGATGGACTCGCTGGGCGGACTGAGTTGACACGACGGTGACCGGATCGACGCAGCCCTGCGGAGACGACTGAGGACGTTCCGCAACGGATTGACGTGGCGGTGCGCTTGGGCGGCGCGACGGCGCGCTCCGACGCGACCGTGCAGCGGATGTGGTGGCGGATGGCCACCGAATCCCGAGCGTGCACCGCCTCGCGTCCTGGGGAAGGCCCTATGAAACCCCTTGTGGCTCGAACGTGGCGCTGGCTGGGCGGACGCGCGGACTTGTGAGTCGGGACGATCCTGTATGCTGAGGAGTCGCTCCACCAGATTTGGCGAATTAATCTGCAACCTGCGTCGTGTCCTGTGCGTCCAACAAGTTCTCATGGGCGCGATGACAACAGGCATCTTCGGGGAGGCCTACTCCTTGGTCCCTGAGAGCCGGACTGCTGCGAAGCACCGCGTGTCGTTCGAAAACGCTCCAGAAGCCGAGATCGTACGCCGAGCGCAAGCAGGCGACCAATCGGCGTTCACGGAAATCATTGAGCGGCACCAGAACATGGTCTTCAGCGTCGCCTACCGCATGGTGCGCCGACGCATTGACGCCGAGGATATCGCGCAGCAGGTCTTCACGAAGATCTTCTTCGCTATGAAGAAGTTTGATATGCGATCATCCCTCTCGACCTGGATCTACAAGATCGCGTTGAATGAAAGCTACGATTACCTCCGCAGGCTGAAGAAGCGCCGCGTGATCTACGAGGGCGACATGAGCGTGGAGGCCGACAAAATCCTCGAGAGTTCCGAACGGGCCGTCGATCGGGCGCCCCGCCTGGACGAACAAACTGCAAAACGTGACTTCTTGATGAAGCTGCTGGCGAAAGCGAGTGCTGAGGAGCGCATGCTCCTGTTTCAGAAGGAAGTCGAAGGCCGCACCGTCGAGGAGTTGTCCGAACTCACCGGCATCAACGAGAATACGATCAAAGTGAAGCTCTTTCGGGCTCGCAAGAAGCTGGCCAAGGCTGCCCGCCAGCTTGAAGCGGGAGCGGTCGGCGGGATTGAATAGAATCTGGAGCAGAGCGGCGTGCGGAGGAAATGCAGAATGGACAAGTTCGTAATCCGCGATCTTGAGGGTTATTTGTCCGGCCAACTCGGCGAAGCGAGAAAACGGGAATTCGAGGCCCACTTGGCAAAGAATCCCAACCAGCAGGAAACGGTCATGAGCATGGCGGATCTCTCCGACCTCTTCGATACGCTGGCAGTCCCGGACGACCAGGATGCGCGGCTGGCGCCGGGATTCCATGAGCGTGTTCTACGGAGGATCGAAGAACAGAGGAAGCCCCCATTCTGGGACTTGTTCCTCGAGCCACTCTTCCTTCGGCGCGTCGCCGTTGCTTCTTGCGCTTGGCTTGTCCTGCTCGTCTCGGGCAATCTGTACCAGTCCAGTGGACAGCCGTCGGCCGACCATCTCGCCGAAGCGATCCTAGCTGAGGCTCCCAGAAGCGCGGACTACTGTGGTGTCCGCCTCGGTTGCGACCTGGAGTTGAACCGTAACACCATGCTGGCAGCCGTGATGGTCTCCGGGAGACTGGGCCCGTGACGAGCCCCGTACTTAGTTCCAGCATCGGCAAGGCCGTCGGGGTGCTGGCCCTCGTGTTCTTCAGCGGATTCGCCACGGGCCTGCTCAGTTCTAACCTGATTCAGTCGTACACCGCTGTCCCCAGCACTGAGTTGCGTCTCGAATCGAGTCTTCAGGATCTCACCGAGCACCTCGACCTGAATCCCAGCCAGATGGAACAGATCCGCGAGATCCTCGACGACGTGATCATCGAGGAGGCGGATTTGCTGAGCCAGCTCAAGTGGAATCAACTGGAGGCCCGCCAGCGCATTACGCAGTACCTGACGCCCG
This sequence comes from Bryobacterales bacterium, assembly GCA_965218615.1. Taxonomy (GTDB): domain Bacteria; phylum Acidobacteriota; class Terriglobia; order Bryobacterales; family UBA6623; genus VXMF01. The sequence continues at coordinate 576,682 of CBDCLH010000005.1, read as the reverse complement.
AACAGAACCATCGCTTCAATGAAATGGTGAAGGTCGTCTTCGACACCCCATGATCGTCCGCTCAGCCGCGAGCAAAGCGGTCTTCTCAGAACGGAAAATGGCGAAGGCCGACTTGCTCGGGGGCGGTCAAATCTTCTCCGGCCTCAACTGCTTTCTGCCGGGTCAGAGACACAATCTCCATGCGCATAGGGGCCAGGACAAGCTTTACTACGTGTTGGAGGGCCTAGGCGATGTGACCGTCGGGGGCGTCACCGAACGAATCGCGGCCGGTGACTTGGTCCTTGCCTTTGAAGACATCCCCCACGCACTCGAGAATCCGGGTCCGGGCAACCTGATCGTGCTGACCGTGATCGCGCCTCCGCCCACGAAGGCCAGATAACCACCCGACTGCGTCGCATGGACAGGTCGAACGGCGCCGTTATGCGGCGCTCTTGGCGCCGCTCGTCGAGGTTACTCGGACTCCCCCCTGACCCATGCTTTCGATTTCCGAGAAGGCGACCTGACGCTGCTCGTCCATCGCCAGATTGGCAAGCATGACGGCGACCGAATCCTGCAGGCCAACTTCAATGTCTGCACGCGGCCGCGATCTGGTCGCGACGTCGCTCAGGAAGCTGGAAAGCTCCGCGTACTCGGGGTCGACGATTTCGCTTGGACGTAGGATTCCCTTGTTGTAGGCCCAGGTCTTGGCGAAGAAGATCTCCCTTTCGAGGAAGCCGACCTCCGTGGGGTTGATCGCTTCTGGGTCGATCGGGAAGCCCTCCCCTTGCTCGGCAGTGTCGAAGCCGACGGTCGCGCCGGCGACCCAGTTCTCCTCGGTCTTCTTCTGCTTGGCCTGGTCCTCCATCTTGACCTTCATGACATCCGGAAATAGCATGCCGTCGCCGTTGGGGATGAGGGTCAGTTCGATCGCGCCGTCCGTGCCCAGGATCGTCTCACGACATCCGTCCCCAGGCACACGGCGCCCGGCGATGTGGCGGTTCGTCATGATCGAACTGTATTGAAGCTTCTGCCCTCCCGGATACTCGAAGATGAGCTGGATGTTGTCGTAGATGTCGCGGCCGTCTTTCCAGTAGTCCAGCCCGCCGATTCCCATCACTGACTGCGGGTGCTGGCCCAAAAACCAGTCCGCCACATCGACTTGATGGGACATCAGTTCCGCGCAGAGCCCCCCGGAGTACTTGCGGTACAAGCGCCAGTTGAACTGGTCTTCATACTCGGCCGAAGCCTTGCGTCGCCAGTTGGTGTTGCGATGCCATTGCGCTTGGATGTGGGTGATTTCGCCGATCATGCCGGCGTCGATCAGTTCCTTCGCCCTCCGGTACAACAAGCTGTACCGGCGCTGCAAGCCGACCTGGATGGTCAAATCCGGGTGGGCCCGGCGCAACGCGCGCAGGGCATGCACTTCCTCGGGCCTGAACACCAGTGATTTCTCACAGAACACGTGCTTGCCCGCTTCCAAGGCGGCCTTCATCACCGGGAAGTGCAAGAACAGCGGCACCGTGATAAAGACAGCTTCGATATCGTCCTGCGCGAGCAGTTCGTTGTAGTCGCTATAAGCCTGGGGCCGGTCATCGAAAACCTTGAGCGCCCGCTTGAGATTCTTCTCGTAAATGTCACAAAGCGCGACGCACTCCCCGTGCTTCATATGCACCAAGTGCCGCTCCAGCAGCCTGCGGCCTCGGCTGCCCGGGCCGATCATGGCGTACCGCACCAAGCGGTCGTTGGCCTTCGCCCTTCGCACAAACGGGCCGTGGCTTGCCTGGGCGGCCGCGATGCCCACGGCGGCGGCCGTCTTCGCGAAGTCCCGACGGTCCAGCTGCTCGGTAGTGGATCGGTTGTCTGCCATGAATTTCTCCTGGTACACAGTTCTTTTCCAAAGTCTATAGGCCAACAGTCCGGACCGCAACAGAGCCCTCGCAGACAGGATTCCAGGGCACGCGCCGACATTGCAGCCGAAGGACCCGAAGGGATCGACACGCCGACGCCCTCCCGGTCATGATCGGGCCGGTTCCGGGGCGGAGCTTTGGGCGGCAGCCGACCTACTCCGCGGCTTCATCGCAAGCCTGAAAATAGGCCTCCACTTGGCGATCGAGAAGGCTTCCCTGCCCCGTCTTCGATCCACGCGACACCGTGCCGTATGCCACGGGGGCGTGATCCTCTTCGAGAACCCAGAGCACATTACCGGACTCCGCAAGGCTGAACCGGACGGCATCGGCGGAGCCGGACGGCACGCGCGCGCACTGGCGGCGCGCGTAACCGAGGTTGCAGCCGATCACGAGGAGCTCCGTAGTCGGCTCATACCGCTCCGCGGGGTCAGCGCGACAGACGCCACGGTAGGGTCGGCCTAACGGAGGACGGTACGCGCCGGGCCATGCGGTCCACTCCAATGGGTCATGCGGTTCGAAACAGACGCAAGCCATGCCCCTTCAGTCTAGTCCGGCGTTCGCGGCTCTGCCGGGTGCACCTGATTCGAATGGCGGGCCGCACGGCTCGAAGCGGTTGCGTCTGCTAGCCGGCGCATTCTCGCCTTCTACGGGGTGCGCGAGCGAGGCGCACAGCCGCGCCGTCTGCTGAGCCTCTGCTCTCAAGACGGCCAGCCCGACAGCGCCGGCGGTGTATGCTGAGCTTTCCGCCATGGACCGAATCGCCACCCTACGCGCCATGCTGGACGCGGATCCCACGAACCATTTCGTCCGCTATGGACTGGCCCAGGAATTCGTCAAGAACGGAGAAGACGGCGAGGCCCTGGAGGAATTCCGCCGTATCTTGGCGGCGAACCCGGCCTATCAGGCAGCGTACTATCATGCGGGTAAGGCGCTTGAACGGCTTGGCCGCAGGGAGGAGGCGCGGTCGGTCTATGCGCAAGGCATCCAAAGCTCATTCCGGACGGGGGACCTGCATGCGCGCGGCGAACTCGAAGCCGCGCTCGCGGAGTGCTAGACGTTGCCGCCGCCTCACCGTGCGATAACCGGTAGACCGGAATGTCGGGTCGCTGCGCCCTGCCCTCCGGCCGTTCCGCACGGACACTGGCAATTGAAGTTCCGTTCGTCCGACATGTCATTCGCGCGCGCTGTTCGTTTCGCAAGAGCCGCTTGCCTCGGTCTGCTCGCGTCGACATGCCTGTGCGGGTCTGACCTGATTGAGTTGGCACGACTGGACGGAGCCTCCGGAGACGAGAAGCGCGTCATCGACTATATCCGGGGACAGATCGGCGGCCGCCATCGGACGGGAGCGAACGGCTCCCTTCTCGCGGTCTTCGGAGACGGCTCGCCCCGCACGCTGCTGATCGCGGGCGTCGACGAGCCCGGGTACGCAGTGTCCGGCATTCATGCCGAAGGCTACCTCCATGTGTCCCCGCTCGCCGATTCGCCGTTCGGAAACAACCTCAAGAGCCACTTCCTGGGACAACCTGTTCGGGTCTCGACCCAGCCAGGCACGGTCCTGCTGGGCGTGGTGGCTGCCCCGTCCGCACACTTCGCATCCGGCGGCGGTTCGCGCCGCTGGTCCGATTCCGCGGACCTGTTCGTTGACATCGGCGCCTCGGATTCTCGAGAAGCGCGAGCCGGAGGAACCGCCGTACTCGACCGCGTCACGATCGAAAAGCATCCTGTGCTGCTTTCGGAGGACTGGCTGGCGGCACCCTGGATCTCCAGCCGCTACGGAGCGGCCGTGCTCATGGCGCTCGGCAAGCGGCTTGCGCAGCAACCGTTTGAGGGAACCGTCACTCTTGCGTTCGTCACGCAGCAGTACCCGCACTACGCAGGGCTCAGCCGGAGCCTGCGATCCGTCGAAGCCGACCGCACACTGCTCCTTGCATCGCATGGAGGCGCAGAACCCGCCGTCGCTCCGGCTCCTGGCCAGGAGCCCGAATTGGCGCGTGAGCTTTCCCGTCTTGCTGCACAGGCGGGAATTCGATTGCAGCGGCAGGCTGCGTACACTCTTTCGTTTGGCCCTTTCGGAAACGCCGACGTCTGGACCGACGGTCAGCGATTCGCTGTGTTGATCCCGTCCGTTCGCCATCGGGACACTCCGGCGGAAGCGGTCAGCCTCAGCGAAGTTTTGTCCTTCGTGAACCTGCTGGCTCTCCTTGTCGGAATCGACGACGACAACCCGAGAGCACCCGTTCCAGGCGGCGAGGCTGGTCGGAGGGTCCACAAGGACACGGCGAGGGAGCGAGCCGTCAACTCCCTAGAGAGGAACGTGCGACTCCTGGTGGGCGCCCCTGGACTCAGCGGACAGGAGGACGCGGTCCGCGAACGGCTGATCGACCTGCTGCCGAAGAATCCGGCCACGCGGGTCCGTACGGACGACAAAGGCAACCTGATTGTGCGCCTCGGCGAGGATGCCCCGCCTAGCGCGGTGTTCATTGCCCATCTCGATGAGATCGGTTACGTCGTGCAAGACATCTCCAATAGCGGAAGCGTGTCGGCTGCATCGCGTGGGGGTGGCGATCCAGCCCTGTTCTCCTGGCGCTCGGCCGTTGTGCATACGTCCCGCGGAACCCTGCCCGCAGTCATGACCCGCCAAGGAATACTCGACTTTGGAGACATCGCAGGTGAGGAGATTCGAGCGCTGGGCGTCGCCCCGGGAGATTCCGTGACGGCGCCGAAACGCTTCCGGAAACTGCTGGGGAACCGCGTGAGCGCCCGCTCTCTCGATGATCGGCTGGGGTGTGCCGTGCTGGTCGAAGTGATTCGGCGTCTGGCAGGGCTGGCCAGCCGCAGCAGCAACTCCGTGGAGTTCGTTTTCAGCGTAGAGGAGGAAACCGGCTTGCGGGGCTCCCGGCATTTCGCCGCCAGCACGAGGCCCAGCCGGGTCTATGCAATCGACACGTTCGTCACATCCGACAGCCCGTTCGGATCGCGCCGCATGGCGCATGCGCGGTTGGGCGCGGGCCCCGTGCTGCGGGCTCTTGACGAGAGTGGCCTGACTCCGCCGGCCGAAGTCGCCCGAGTGCTTGCCTTGGCGAAGCGCCACAAGATCCCAGTGCAGCTCGGCGTGACCGCTGGCGGCAACGATGGATCTGTCTTCCGATCCCTCGAAACCGTCAATATCCCGATCGGGTTTCCGCTCCGCTATGCGCACACACCGGTCGAGACGGCAGACCTGAGCGATGCGGAGGCGACGGCCGACTTGATCGAGTCGCTGGCGCTCGTGGAACTGCGCGGACGGCGATGACCCGTGCCTACTGCAACACTTCTGGGCTGAGACCCGGGATCAGACGCACCGCATTCTTCCAATAGATGTGCCGCAGCACATCGTCGGGCAGCCCAAGGCCGTAGAGCCTCCAGTGGGCATGGTAGCGGCGATAGTACTCAAAGTACTCGTCGCGAGTCTCGAGCACTCGCCAGTAGTACGGGAACTCGCTAGGCACGTAGGAGTCTTTGCCGAACAGCACGCGATCCTTGTAGCGGAGCAAGAAATCGCGTCCGCTGAACGGGATGCGCCCCAACTCGTAGAGAACTGCAGCAATGTCGACATAGACGTTCGGGCAGGAGTCAAAGAGTGCGCCAAGCCTGCCTAGATCGTGGCCCTGCCAGCCCATGTGCGCCAGGATGAAGTTCACGTTGGGATGCCGCCGGATCAAACGGTCGCGTTCGGCGATCAAGTCCTCGAAGCTCGGCGGAGGGGTGCGCTTTCGGCGGGGCCGCAGTCTCAACTCGAGCCACCGCTCATTGTGACGGTCGTGCGGCGCCCAGAATTCGGCTGGGTCCGCCACGTGGATGAGAACGGGAATTTTCAGTTGGGCGCAGACCCGCAAGACAGGGTCCATGGCCGGATCGTCGACCGCGACGCGGCGGCCCTTGGCATCGAGCACGTTCATCCCGAAGTTCTTGAAGATCTTGAGGCCTTGGGCTCCGGCTTCGACATCGGCTGTCAGCTGCCCGGCTGCCCGTTCAGGCCAGCCGGGAGACCCAATACCGCGGAAGTCGGGATTCGCGAACACCGCGAATCGCTTGGGATACCGTCCTCGGAAGTTGCGCACTGTCGCACGGAGTCGCTCTCCGGATCCGCCGCTCAAATTGACGAGGACCGCGAGATTCAGCGCATCCATCTCTTCGACAATTCGGTCGAGTTCTTGCGGCGTCTTGGAGCTGCCATGGTGGCTGTGGACGTCAATGACCGGAAACTTCGCACGAGGGACAGGATGCTCTTTCACCACCAAGGTCGAGCGTGGCTCCCACTCTTCGACGCTGAGAATTTGGGCGAAGGCGCCGGTCGCCAGGAGTCCGAATACGACAGGGGCACAGCGCATAGCAAGCTCTCTTGGTCCAGAGTACCGTGCAACGAGGACTGGCGCCCAAGCACCGAGGCTTCAGGCGCGTCGTTCGAAACCGAGGCACAGACTGCCGCTTTCAAGTCAGGCGGCAAGGAGTCCCACGCCAGACTACACCCTGGGACGCGGCCAAGCCGCCAGCACACCGTCCATGCCCTTCGGCGCCGAGCCCGAGTCGGGCACAGCCCGCCGAGCGTACCCTGCCTGGATCCGAACCGCAGAATCGGCCCGAGACGCCTAGGCGGGCCGGCCGCCTAGCGCATTGCAAGCGTCAACAGCGGCGTCCTACTTGTCGGGCAGGAACACGGCTGACTCGGGAAGAGCGCCGAGGTCGTCCAACTCGTCGACGTTGTCCGTCCGCAGCGGTGGCGGCCAGGGCTGGTCTTCCGGAATAATCTCAACTGCGACCGAGCCGGATTTCACTTCTTCCATCGCAATCTTGGTCGACTTGCGCGATGTCGTGGAGATCAGAGGCCGCGCGCCGTTCTGTAGTTGCCGTGCTCGGCGGGCGGCAGCCAAGATGAACCGGTAGACACCCTGCTCGTCGTCCGTCGGAATCGTCCAGGCTTGATCGGCGGGCTTCTCGAAGTCGCCAAACACTTTCTGTTCCAGTTCGCTCATGAGGTAGCCTCCACGTCAGCATCCGGCTGGATGCCAAAGCTCTGCAAGATGGGCCCAATAGCCCGCTCCATGTTCTTCCTCTTGCCACGCTCCGCCATGAGAATCGCGTAGAGCCTTTGAAACGACTCATTCAGATTCTCATTGATCACGACGTGATCGTAGGATCGGTACTCGCCGACCTCGCGAGACGCCTCCCCCAAGCGCCTCTTGATCACGTTCTCGTCCTCGGAGCATCGTTCCCGTAGGCGCTTTTCCAGGGCGGACCGGGATGGGGGCAAGATGAAGATCTTGACTGTTTCGGGAAGTTTCTCTATCAATGATCCCGCACCCTGGACATCGATGTCCAGCAGCAGGTCGCGGCCGTGCTCTCGAGCATGGTCCAATTCCGACCGGGGCGTGCCGTAGAAGTGGCCGAACACTTCGGCCCATTCTAGGAATTCATCGTTGTCCCGCATCTCGAGGAACTCGTCCTGGCTGACGAAGCGGTACTCCTCGCCATCCACTTCATTCACCCTGGGCGGTCGCGTCGTGACGGAAGTCGCGAACTCAAGATTGCTGGCGCATCGTAGGAGCTGGTTCACCAGGGTCGATTTTCCGGATCCTGATGGCGCCGAAATCACGAAGACGATCGACATCGAAGGCGCGCCGCGTTTCGGGCGGCAGGAACCGAAACCCGCAATAGGGGGACGGGGCGACGGGATTCGCTCGAGCCCCTCCAGTGTAACGCGAGGTGTTCCGATCCAGCAGTTGGGACGCTCGAAACGAGCGGTGGCGCCTCGCCGGCAGCCCTACTCCAAGTTCGAGGCCTGTTCGCGAATCTTCTCGACCGCCGCCTTGATGCGCAGACCGGATTCCGTCACGTCGAGCGCATCCCGACCGAGCGGCTGGATCTTGGACAGCAACGTATTCGCCTCGCGATGCATTTCTTGCGCCAGGAAGTCAATCTTCTTGCCGGCTTCCGATGCATCGTCCAGGCATCCGCGGAGCCCGACGAGATGGGAGCGCAGCCGCTGCAATTCTTCGCTCACGTCGCTGCGGCTCGCCAACACGGCGGCCTCCTGGGCGAGTCTCTGGGGCTCGATGCTCGCACCGTCGAGCAGTTCCCGAAGGCGCTGTTCGAGACGCTGTTTGCTCCGTTCGGCCGCCCGGCTGGTCGTGCTGGCGAGCGCATCGAGTTGCACCGAGATCGCGTCCGCATGGGAGGCGATGTCCTGCATCAGAGTCCGCCCCTCCTCGGCCCTGGCTTGGTTCAGCTGCAGGAGCGCCTCCTCGAGAGCTTGCAGCAGCGACGGTTCAAGCCTGTCTCGCGGGATCTCGACCTGTTCGACGACGAAAGTTCCGGGCAGACGAAGGAGTGTGTTCGGGTCCGGACGGGCCTCGACGCCGCATAGGTCCGCAATCTGCCGCAATGCGTCCAACCGCGCGTGGATGAGAGCACGGTCGATGTGGGTGGGTGGCTGGCCGTGGATGTCGAACTCGATCGTCACCTGCAAGCTGCCCCGATGGACATGCTCGCGAATCTTACGACGGACCACGGCTTCGTAGGCGTTCAGCTCCTCCGGCACGCGGAGCTTGAGGTCCAGCGAGCGGTGGTTGACGCTTCGGATCACGACACCCACCGACAACTCTTCGGAGCCTGCGCTGGCCTCGGCGTACCCGGTCATGGAGTGTGCCATCGTCATTGCGCCTCGACCGACTGGAGCTCCACCAGGCGGCTGTACAACGCGCAGCTCTCGAGGAGCGATTCGTGGGTGCCCCGGTCCACAATTCGGCCTCGGTCGATGACGATGATCGTGTCCGCTGAACGAATCGTTGAGAAGCGGTGCGCGCACACGATGACCGTGCGGCCCTCAATCAGATTCGAGAGCGCCCGCTGCACGAGAATCTCCGCTTCGCTGTCAAGGTGCGAGGTCGCCTCGTCGAGCAAGAGAATCGGGGCGTCTTTCAAGAGCGCTCGGGCGATGGCGATGCGCTGCCGCTGCCCGCCGCTGAGCCGGTGGCCGCGTTCCCCCAGATGCGTCTGGTAGCCGTCCGGCAGCGACTCGATGAACTCCGTCGCGTACGCCGATGCTGCGGCTGCGTGCACTCGCTCGGGAGCGATGTCGGGCCGACCGTAGGCGATGTTATTGAAGATGGTGTCATCGAATAGAAATATCTCCTGCGTGACGACAGCAACCTGCTTACGCAGTGATTCCACGGTGAGTTCCCGCAAGTCATGCCCGTCGATCCGGATCGTCCCTGCAGTCGGATCGAAGAAGCGCGGCAACAGGCTCATCAGCGTGGTCTTCCCGGCGCCGCTGAGCCCGACCAGGGCGACGACATCGTGAGCGCGGACCGTGAGACGGATATCTTCGAGCGCTGCTTCCGCAGGGGCGCCTGGGTAGCAGAACTTCACGCTGTCGAACTCGATCGATCCATGAAAGGAAGGCAGGTCGGCAGCCCCCGGCCTGTCCCGGACATCGTGCGTGTGGTCCATGTACTCGAAGGCCCTTTGCACCGCGCCGAGCGCCTGCTGAAAGATGTTGTAGATCCCGATCAGCCGCTTCACAGGCTGCAACAGCATCACTAACGCCGCGATGAAACTTACGACTTCCCCGGGCGTCATTTCGCCCGCAAGGATCCGACCGCGGACATAGACCAGCAAGCATAGGACCATACCTGCGCCGAGCACCTCGACGATCGGCGAGACCATCGCCTGCTGCTTCACCATGCGCATACTCGCCTCGAGCAGTCGATCGGCCCGGTCTCGAAAGCGCTGGATTTCGAACCGCTCCATCGCGAACGCCTTGACGACCCGATTGCCCGCAATGGTTTCCTGCATGATCTTGACGAGATCCGCCAGGTGGTCCTGCGCTCGTCTGGCCATGCTGCGCAACTTTCGACCTATGCGCGATGCCGGCAAGAGCACGAACGGCAGGACGACAACGCAGGCAGCCGTCAGCAGCGGGTCGTGTTGCAGCAGAACGAACAGGAGAGCAGCCACGGTAAACGACTGGCGCATCAGATCCGCAAGGAAATGTGAGCAGGCGGATTGGATCTTCTCGATGTCGCTGACCAGCGAGCTGATCAACTCGCCCGTATGCTTGGTCTGAAAAAAGGCCGGTGACTGGTTCAGGACAATGCCATACATTTCGTTGCGGATATCACGCACGGCCGAGAATCCGGCATAGTTCACCAAGTAGCTGGCGGTGAAGTCGGACAAGCCCTTCAAAATGAAAATCACCAGGAAGACCGCGCAAAACAGGGCGAACGTGTCGCCGATCGACACAGGTAAAAGATCGTCGAGCATCACGGTCTTGCTGGTAAAGGGCACCTGAAGCAGTTCGATCGGCTCACTGGTGGGCACGGGATTCAAGACTCGGTCGAGCAGGGGTTTCAGCAGGAGAGCGAACATCCCGTAGCTGGCGCCGACCACTGCCATCAGGACGACAGCGAGAACGATCCGGCCGTAGTAGGGCCGGACGTACCCGAACAGCCTGGCGAGGTCGGCCACGCGACCATCATGGCACAGGGGCTGCCGCTCCTAAGTGGGGTCCGATTCCTACAAAAGCTCCAATCCTAATGGGCGAATTGCAGGAATCGGGCTCCGCAGGAAGCGCGGCGGCCGGGAGCGATGTGGCCGATCGCGTTCCGCTCTCACATTGGAAATCGCACGCGGACAGACCGAAAAAGCGTCCGCATTGGGCCGGTTCGGATTCGGAGGTGCGGCAGGCCCCACGTCCCCGCCTAGCCCGGGGCGGCTTTCCGGGCTGCGGAGACTTCCGCACGCAGGGCCGAGCGATACACTCCGATATCTGCGCTATAGGAGATCAGGTTGTATCCGATGGCCATCCACTCCTTGGCCTCTTCCAAGTTCTTTGGCTGGATCCCGGCGAACAATCCGCGATCCTTGGCGACCTGGGCGACTCGCCGCATTGCGGCGAGAAAGTCCGGGTTCTGGAACTGCCCGACAATGCCCATGGACTGAGTCAAATCAAAATGGCCAACCCATAGGCAGTCCACTCCGGGCTCCGCAGCGATCCCCTCGAGGTTCCGCATGGCGGTCACGCTTTCAATCTGGCAAATCAACAGATTGCTGGCGTTCGCCTGCTCCATGTAGGACACAGGGTCGGGCGGGATGAAGTCGGTTTGCGAAACGCCCAATCCGAGGCCACGGTCGCCGGCGGGCGCGTAGCGCATGGCGTTGTTGAGAATCCGAGCCTGCTCGGGAGTGCGGACATTGGGCGCCATGATGCCGTGGGCTCCCGCATCCATCACACGCGCGACGAAGTGGTACTCCGAAGCAGGGATCCGAACGATTGGGCTCGCCGAGGTCGCCTTGAAACGCGCGATCAGCTGCGCGACCTGACCGATGCTGAATGGCCCGTGCTCCATGTCGATGAGCACGAAATCCAACCCGGCGAAATCGCAGAGTTTGGCGATGCCGGGCGTGTCGAACTCCATGAGCATGTGGCCGAAGGGAACGCGTCCTTCAGCAGCGGTCAGTCGGATGCGATTGGGTTTCATACGAGTCTCCAGTGTGAGAGCTTGGCCTGCACCCCGGGACGTTGCGCAGCTTCCGGATTGGCCAGACAGGGCGGAACCTGCCCCGACGCCACGCACAGCAGGTTTCGGCACGCATCGCGGCTGAGGCCCGCAAGGCCCTCCTGTGTCCAGGCCATGCCGTGGGGCGAAACGATGACGTGATCCATCTCGAAGAACGGGTGGTCTCGCGCCGGGGGTTCGTGCTCAAAGACATCGAGGCCAGCACCGGCGATCCGGTGCGTCCGCAGCGCCTCTACGAGAGCGCTTTCCTGGACGATCGGACCGCGAGCCGTGTTGACGAAGTATGCCGTCGGCTTCATCAATGCAAACTCGCGGGCGCCGATCATCCCATGTGTTGTGGAGTCAAGCAAGGCATTGACAGTGACGAAGTCCCCCTCGGCCATGGCGGTGTCGAGATCAACGAGTTCGACTCCCAGTTCAGTTGCTCGAGATTGCGGACAGTACGGATCGTAGGCCAACAGCCGCCCGAACCCGATACCGCGCGCCATCGCGAACATTTCGGCAGCGATTCGGCCAAGGCCGATCGAGGAGAGCGTTTTACCCAAGACATCCGTCCCATGGATCGGCATGTCGAGGCGCCAAGAGCCCGCCCGTGTCCGCTTGTCAAGGGCCGGCAACTGCTTCGCTAAGCCAAAGATCAGGGCGATCTGCGCTTCGGCCACCGCCCGTTTGATGGCTTCGGGTGTGAGAGAAACCAACACATCAGCGGCGTTGGCAGCCTCGATCTCGATACGGTCGAAGCCGACGCCCCAGCGGGAGATGCAGGCCAGCCGCTTGACTCCCTCGAAGCTCGCCGCGCTGAAGCCCATCCCCATGATGATCACTCCGTCGTAGCGGTCGATCGCGCCGGGAGTCGCGATGTTGTTGGCGGGGGCCTCGATCATCTCCCAGTGGATGTCGTCGCGAGATTCAAAGAGATCGCGGATGAGGCCGCCAAAAAGGGATTCGAAGGTATCCCTCCACCCAGGATCGATACCGATTCGGAATGGGCCACGCATTTGGAATGCGAACAATTGTACTCGTATCCAAGCACCGGTCTCGAACTTCGTCTCTGCTGCGCGATCCGCGAGCGGGTTGTCTCGGGGTACTCAGGGTTGGCGCTCCAATCGGCTCAGTCGGTCTTCCCCCCAGGACTCGTCTCGGATGAGCTGGATCCGTTCCAGGAGCGCGAAGATCCCGCGCGACTCAACCGACGCCGAGACCGTTGCTCCAACCCGTCGGGATCCCCTCGGTCTTCGCCTGTGATAGAGTCACGTCCATGTTGATGCTCCGATGCCTTCCGGCGCTGCTGCTCGCAGGCTCGCTCTCGGCGCAAGTCGATGGATTCGGCAGAGACGAGCTGATCAAGTACACGTCCAAGAACCCGTTCAGCCGGTTTCAAGATGGGCGGCCGAAGGTTCCGCAGGCGTTGATTGACTCGCTGCATGCGGCGAGTTCCGAGATGTTGTGGGGACCGCTGCGCCGAGCCGGCTACAACCACCAGTGGGCAGGGGACTGGGACATCGTTCATCCGGAAAAGAAGCTCCTCGGCCGGGCTGTAACCGCTGTGTTCATGCCGGTGCGCCCCGCCGTCAACGACGTGATCGACGCCGACGCCAAGTCTCAGAACCTGGGGCGCAATCACAACCAGAGGGTGATCGATGCCCTTCAGCCGGGCGACGTCCTGGTCGTCGATCTTTTCGGCAAGATCGAAGGCGGGACATTCGCCGGCGACAACCTCGCGACGGCCATCCACGCGGCGACCGGGCAGGGCTTTGTGATCGACGGCGCCATCCGTGACCTGGACGGCATCCACCCCCTCAACATCCCCATCTACGTACGGGGCTTCCATGTCTCGGCGCTTCGGGATGTCATGCTGATGGGTCTCAACGTCCCGGTCCGGATCGGCCGCTCGACCGTGATGCCGGGGGACATCGTTGTCGGCGACCGGGAGGGCGTGACCTTCGTGCCGCCGCACCTGGTCCGCGCGGTCGTCAAGCAAGCGAAAGTGACCGAATTGCACGACATCTGGACCAAGGGCAAACTCGCGACGGGAAAGTACAAGGCGAGCGAACTGTATCCCAGCCCACAAGACGACGCCCTGAAGAAGGAATACGCGGAATGGCTGGCGCAGAAGAAACGGGAGTTGGGTCTTGAGTAGCTCTGCTCTAGGCGCTTTCGCGGCGACTGGGCGTCTCCTCGGGAACCGTCGGCGCCGGCTGACGGTGGACCGGCCCAGAACACCGGGTCCGCCCGCGCCGAAGACCGCAGGCACATTTTTTTGTCCTGATTGAGGCGGTTTCGGTGAGGTTGATGCCTGCTTCGACGTCCTGTGCAGTCGCTGGGCGCGGCCCGAGGGCCTACCACGAGGGCCCCGGGCAGAGGGTCCGGGCGTCGTCGACCGGCTGGGTCGCAAGCGCCGACACAGCGGTACTGTTCCGCCTGGCCAGGCGGAGCCCTGCTTGCGGGCGGGCGAGCGGCCCGGGCTAGCGCCGGGGCGGGGCCAGCAGCAGGTCGAGCGCCTCCTGCGGGCGGGCCGCGTAATGGCGGTTGGCCTGCGGCAGCCAGCGGAACCCGGACTGGCAGCGGATGATCGAAATCGCCGCGTTGGTCAGGCAGGCGAGATGGCGCGGCAGGTCGCGCACCCAGACCCGGCAGCGATCCTCGTCGTAGGTGAAGTCCCGCACGTAGTGCAGGCGGTTCTCGATGTGCCAGTGGTTGCGGATCCGCACCGCCAGCTGCGCGGGCGTGGCCTGCTCCGCCGTCAGCGAGGTCAGCGCGTAGCTCACTTCGGTGCTGGTCTCGCCGGTCTTGAGCACATGCCGCTCGCGCTCGATGCGGATGGCCTGCTGGCGGCCGTACAGGGCGGCATAGCCGTTCCAGTCCGGGTCGCTGAGATCCTTGACCCAGTAGCGGCGGCGGTCGCTGCGGCCGTGCTCTTTGTCGAGGGTCTGGTGGCCGGGACAATCCTCGAACAGCATGTGCTGGAGGTCGTCCAGCAGCGTCGGCTGGTTCTCCTTGACGGCCGTGACCAGGTAGTGAGCCGCGCCGTCCTCGAGCAGGCCGCGCGCCGTCTTGTGCTGGACGTGCAGCGCGTCGAGGGTGACGATGCGCCCGGCCAGGTCCAGCTCCCCGGCCCGCTCGCGCACGGCCGGGATCGCGTTGGTCTTGGAGTCGACCTCGACCTGTCCCAGCACCAGGCCGCTGGAGTGCTCCACGGCCGCGACCAGCATGCGACGGCCGTCCGCCGTCTGCTTGGAGGCGCCGCGGACATCCTTCCCGTCCATCGAGAGGCCCGGCAGGAGCCCTGGCCGAGGGGCCTCCCCGGCCTCCTTCTGCGAAGCCGTATCCTCCTCATCCAGCGGGACTGGCTCGCTCTGCTGCCGCGTCCACGCCGCCACCGCGTGCGCCAGTGTCTGCGGCGGCAGGGCGGCCAGGATGTTGTGGAACGTCGCGCTCGACGGGGTCGTGTAGCAGTGCCGGCTGGGACTGTAGAAACAGCCCACCGCCGCGCGTTGCGACGGGTCTAGCAGGGCCGCGAACTGGGCGCACGCGGTCACGCCGCGGTAGCCGGCCAGCCGGGCGGCCATGGCCAGCACCAGCACCGTGCGCAGGCGGTAGCGCTGGCCCCGGGCGCAACGGTAGTCCTCCACCTCGCCCAGGCAGTCGAACATGCTGCGCAGCTCCGGCGCAGGCGGCGGCGCGGTCCGCTCCGGGCCCTGCCAGGCCGGGTCCTCCTCGGGCGGGCCCAGGGCCGCCCTCGCATCCGCTTCCAATTCGTACACCAGCACCTCCTTGGGTTGGCCGTGATGGCGCCACTCCGGCACCGCGCCCGGCTGGCGTGCGTAGCCGCCGGTGAAGCCCAGCGAGCGCCAGTTCGCCGCCCGCTAGCAGGTGCCCGCGAACCGCGCCCGGTCCACGAACGACTCCGCGAGCAAGACGCCATAGCCAGGCTCCCGCTGCATGTCCCCGGCCAGCCGCCGCAGGCTCAGCCCCAGCACCCGCGAGGCCAGGTTGGGCACCCCCTGGAAGGCCGGCAGGAGCACGAAGCGCGCGTTCTGCGCCACCAGATGCAGGCGCCGCAACTGCTGCTCCAGCGTCCAGCCGATCCAGCGGTCCCGCACCGTCAGCTTGAGCGCGGCTGCCTGCCAGCCCACCAGCGCCACCCAGGCCGGGCCCAGCCTCGCCACAGGCCGCAAGCCCTTGCCGAACAGGCCCCCGAACCCCAGGTAGTGATGGGCCCCCACCAGACGGTCCCAGAGCCGGTGCTCCTGCGCACCGCAGGTCGGGCGCACCGCGACGGCGCGCAGGTCCGGAACGCGGCCTGGCGTCAGCAACGGCTCCATCCCACCCACGCTGACAGATCGAGAACGAAATGTCCAGCCCTGGCGGGTCGCAAAGACGGGAACCGAGAATCGCCGTGCCTAGCGGACAGGCTCGCACAGCCCCTTGCCACGACTGTCTGCCACCCTGAATTCAAACAACTGAATAGTCCTGCCGAAGACCGGCAATGCGCCGATGGTCGTCCGTGTTGCAGTAGACTCATAGCTTCGCCGTTCTGCTTGGGCGCGGCTGGCGTGGTTTCACAATGAATGCACCCAATTCCATCCGCGAATTCACCTTCCAGGCCCTATTGATCGGACTTGTGATCGGCACGGTCCTGACCGCCGCGAACACCTATCTCGGGCTCTATGCGGGCATGACGGTCTCCGGCAGCATTCCAGCAGCCATCGTCTCGATGGGCATCCTGCGCGGCATGCTTCGGCGCGGGACGATTCACGAGAACAACATCGTGCAGACCATCGCGTCGGCCGGCGAAGCCGTGGCCGCCGGAATCATCTTCACGGTCCCGGCCCTGATCATCGCGGGCGTCTGGACGGATTTCCCGTTCTGGAAAGTGTCTTTGATTGGTTTGCTCGGCGGCATGCTCGGCATCCTGTTCATGATCCCCTTGCGCCGCGTCCTGATCGTCGAAGACAAAGACCTGATCTATCCTGAGGGCGTCGCCTGCGCAAGGGTTCTCGAGGCTGGAGAAGAAGGCGGCAGTCCGATGCGCAAGATCCTCGCCGCGCTCTGCGGCGGTCTGGTGTTCAAGGCGCTCATCGGTCTAGTCGGAGTTTTTCGCGGAACTGCGGAATACGCCTGGCGGATGGCCGGAACCGTGCTTTATCTGGGCACCGACGTATCCGTGGCGCTGCTCGGCGTCGGCGTCATCGTCGGCATCGAGATTGGTGTTGCGGTGCTGGCCGGCAGCGCGATCGCATGGATCGTGGCCATCCCCGTCTACTACCTCCAAAACCCCCTGCCCGAGGGGTCCGCGCTCGACGCCGCTTGGATGGCCTGGAGCACCCAGATCCGTTACATGGGCGTCGGAGCGATGGTCGTCGGCGGCCTCGCCTCAATGTGGAAGATCCGCCGGGGCATCGCGAAGGCCGCCAAGCAGCTGCTCAGCGGCATCGGCAGGGCCACGCAGGTCGCCGCCCGCACGGACTTGGACCTGCCGAACAGCGTCGTCGGCTCCCTCTTGGCGCTCGTTGCGATCGGGACGTTCGTGCTGTACCG
Source organism: Bryobacterales bacterium (assembly GCA_965218615.1). Lineage (GTDB taxonomy): Bacteria > Acidobacteriota > Terriglobia > Bryobacterales > UBA6623 > VXMF01. The sequence goes on along the minus strand of CBDCLH010000005.1, from coordinate 559,698 downwards.
CGCGGTGACCGGTTCGCTTTCGATCGCAATTACAGCCGGCATTGTGATGCTGATCGCATCGCTGTTCTTTGTCGCAGTATCCAGCTACATCTGCGGCCTGGTCGGGTCTTCCAACAACCCGGTTTCGGGTATGACGATTTGCGCCCTGATGTTCTCGTCGGCAGTCCTGCTGATCCTGGGTATGTCCGGAAGCGCCGGGGTCTTGGGCGCACTCGGAGTGGCCAGCATCGTCTGCTGCGCCGCGGCGACCGGGGGAGACACCTCCCAGGACCTGAAGACCGGACACTTGGTGGGGGCCACTCCCAGAACACAGCAGCTCGCGCAGTTCGCCGGCGTATTGGTTCCGATCTTCACGATCGCGCCGGTCTTGACTCTTCTGCATACGGCATACGGCATAGGAACGAACGCTCCCGGTGCTTTGCGCGCCCCTCAGGCCACGTTGTTCGCATCCATCGCCCAGGGGCTTTTTGGAGATTCGGACTTACCCTGGAACATGATTTGGATCGGCGTCCTGGTGGCGATCGGCCTGCTCATCGTCGACGGATACCTGGAACGTGCGGGCAGCCGATTCCGGGCGCATATCATGCCTGTGGCTGTCGGGATCTACTTGCCGCTGGCCTTGATGGTGCCGATCTTCTTGGGGGGCTGGATTTCCCAGAAGCTGAAGAACCACTCTGCCGGAGCCCGCCACAACGGCGTCCTGATCGCCTCCGGGCTCATCGCCGGAGAAGCCATTGCGGGCATCTTGATCGCGATCCCGAAAACACTCGCCACCGAAACCGAGATACCGATCCCAGTTGCGGACAGCCTCGGCCTCTCCCTTATCGCGGTTGCCGGTGCGATGTTCTTGATCCACCTCTTCTCCACCAGGGATTCTGAGACGGCTTAAGGCAGCGGACAGCCGTTCCGGGCGGGGTCGCGACCAATGGCATTAACCGTACGCGACGAGACCGACGAATTAGTGACAGCGCTCATGAGGAGATAATTCTCCTGTAGTTTCAAGGGTTTGCGGCTGCGCGAAATTTTCTTGCTGGCAGGGCTTGACTTCTGCGGTTCGATCTGCCAAGTTAGGTGTCGAGGGATGTCTCATTGGACCCGCTGATTGAGAAGCTCCGCTCCACGACCTTCTTCGGCAAGCGCTTCACCCGGCGCCAGCTGGCCGATATTCAGGCAACCGTCGGGACGTTCCCCGACCTGAGCCGCACCGAATTGGGGCAGACCATCTGCGAGCACCTTTTATGGTGGAGAGGTGCCGGAGAGAAAGGGATGGTCGCCACTACCCCGGACCCTCTCTCCCCAGTGCCGCAGGTGGCGTAAGCCACCGCTGCGGCAGGTAGCAGATCCCTCCCCCCGCCAGTGGGGGGAGGCCGCCCGGGGGCCTGGCCAGGCCCCCGGGCGGCGACGGGCCGGACCGTCCGCACCTCGGATGACAGATCCGCAGCGCAGCTTGGTCGGCCCGTCGCAACCATTCCTGCGCGACCTGAACGGAAGCGTGGGTTACGCCCCGAATCGCAAAAGGACAGGAACACAGGAATGACTGAACTCAATCCCATCGTAGTCGCCGGCATCGACGTCGGCAAGTCGAAGCTCGACGCCCACATCTTCGACTCCAGCCTCGAGCGCCAGTTCGACAACACCAAGCCCGGCCGCCGCGCCCTGCGCAACTGGCTGCTCAAGCACGGCGTCACCCGCGCCGTCCTCGAGCCCACCGGCCGCTACCACCGCAACCTCCACCAGGGCCTCTTCGACGCCGGCATCGAGACCGTCCTCGTCAATCCCTTGCGCTCCCGGCGCTTCGCCCAGGCCATCGGCCAGCTCGCCAAGAACGACCGCGTCGACGCCGCCATGCTCGCCCGCTTCGGCCTCCTCGACAGCCTCGAGGCAACCCCGCCCCTGCCGCGCAACCTCCAGCTGCTCAGCGACTTGCTCGCTCTCCGCCGCAAGCTCGTCGAACAGCTCGGCGCCCTCCGCAAGCTCTGCGCCGAACTCGCCCCCGAGGCCGCCGGCTGCCCCGGCGCCACCCTCGACGCCTTGCAGGCCGACATCGCCTCCTGCGAGTGCCGCATGCTCACCTGCATCGCCGCCGACACCGCACTCTCCCGCCGCGCCGCCAGCATCCGCTCGATCCCCGGCTGCGGCCCCGTCACCGCCGCCTGCCTCTGCGCCGACATGCCCGAGCTCGGCACCCTCGGCCGTCGCCAGGCCGCTTCCCTGTTCGGCCTCGCTCCCTTCGACCGCGACTCCGGCCAGCACCGCGGCGGCCGCTCCATCCGCGGCGGCCGCGCCCAGCCGCGCCACCTGCTCTACATGGCGGCCCTCTCCGCGGTCCGTTGCGAACCCGCGGCCAAGGCCTTCTACGAACGACTCCTCACCCGCGGCAAGCCGCCCAAGGTCGCCCTCGTCGCCGTCATGCGCAAGCTCGTCGGCCTGCTCGACACCCTGCTCCGCGAGGATCGCCTCTGGCAGCCCGAGCCTCCCACCCACGAACTGCAGGCACCCGCATGAGCACACCGACGAGCGGCTCCCAACCGAACCTCGCCATCCGGAAAGAAATGCAAGAAAATCGCCTCTCCGGAACATCTCTGCCCGGATATGTGCTTGACAAGAAACACGGAAGCTGCGCTGGCAGACGCCCAGGGGCCGCAACCGCATTCAGAGCGCCTTGCGCCTGCTGGAGGAACTCGAGCGGCTCGGCATTCTGACTCTGCCGGCCAAGGCCAAGCCGGCCCCGGGGCGGGGTCGGCAGAAGCCGCTGGAGCTGGGAAGCCGGACGGCGCCGCAACCCGCGATTGACGGGCCACTGGCCGAGCTACTGCCTGTGCGGCTGCAGCCGGTGAGCGGGCAGCAGGCGGTCGCGGAGTGGAACGAGTGGAACAGCCAGGCTAACTGGTGAATGGACAGAGGGTGAAAGTCCCTTGCAGTAAAGGAATGAGCCATTTCGTACTGGCCCGCGAGTCATGCGTTGGCCGCCGTGAGGCGGTCGATGAAGCGTTGACAGCGGCGCGTGTGGGCAGAGCATTGAGCACCGAAATCCACATCGTTCGGAGTGCCGAGGCCGTCATTCGAGTCGAAGGCAACACTGGTCGTCCCGCATTGGCGAGGGGCGGCAGGGCTCCGCGGTGTCCGAGACCTCAAGGCACGCACGTGAGTCCAACACCGGGACCTGGGAGGCCTTCCAGCCGCCCCGGCCGCAGGGTCGGGGCCGTCAAAGTCAAGGCAGGAGCCGAGCGGAGGACGCACGGCTGGAAGGAGTCGGACTCGGCCATAGTAGCGAAGAAACCGGCGAACAAAGCAGCGGGTGCGCTGTGGCGGAGTCGGCGGAGCGAAGGGCCGGGCGCAACGGGAGTTCGCAGCAGGCAAAGCACGGGCCGGACACAGAGCCGGATTTCCCGCGTCACAGGCGTCTGCGCGACACGGCAGTTCCAAAGGGGTGCCGTCACGACCGGAGCGAGGAGCCGGGTGCCTTAGCGGGCACGCCCGGATCTGCGCGGGGGGCGTCGGGTAACCGGCGTCCTACCGCAACGAACAGCCAGGCTAACTGGTGAATGGACAGAGGGTGAAAGTCCCTTGCAGTAAAGGAATGAGCCATTTCGTACTGGCCCGCGAGTCATGCGTTGGCCGCCGTGAGGCGGTCGATGAAGCGTTGACAGCGGCGCGTGTGGGCAGAGCATTGAGCACCGAAATCCACATCGTTCGGAGTGCCGAGGCCGTCATTCGAGTCGAAGGCAACACTGGTCGTCCCGCATTGGCGAGGGGCGGCAGGGCTCCGCGGTGTCCGAGACCTCAAGGCACGCACGTGAGTCCAACACCGGGACCTGGGAGGCCTTCCAGCCGCCCCGGCCGCAGGGTCGGGGCCGTCAAAGTCAAGGCAGGAGCCGAGCGGAGGACGCACGGCTGGAAGGAGTCGGACTCGGCCATAGTAGCGAAGAAACCGGCGAACAAAGCAGCGGGTGCGCTGTGGCGGAGTCGGCGGAGCGAAGGGCCGGGCGCAACGGGAGTTCGCAGCAGGCAAAGCACGGGCCGGACACAGAGCCGGATTTCCCGCGTCACAGGCGTCTGCGCGACACGGCAGTTCCAAAGGGGTGCCGTCACGACCGGAGCGAGGAGCCGGGTGCCTTAGCGGGCACGCCCGGATCTGCGCGGGGGGCGTCGGGTAACCGGCGTCCTACCGCAACGGTCCAGCGCTACCACCCGCTGGGCTACCGCCGTCCGCTCGGCACGCACCTGCGCTACTTCCTGCTCGACCGGCACGAGCGCAAGCTGGGCTGCCTGCTGTTCGATTTCGCGACCCGCAAGCTGGCCTGCCGGGACGCGTGGATCGGCTGGGCAGGCGAGGCGCACCGCCAGCAGCTACAGCTCGTGGTGCGGAACGCCCGTTTCCTGCTGTTCCCCTGGGTGCGCGTCGAGAATCTGGCGTCGAAGACGCTGGGCCTGGCAGTGCGGCAGCTGCCGCAGGACTGGCAGCGGGAGCACGGGTACCGGCCGGTGCTGGTGGAGACGTTCGTCGACCCAGAGCGCCACAAGGCGACCTGCTACCGGGCGGCGAACTGGCAGTGCCTGGGGCAGACGCAGGCGCGCGGGGGGCGGGGCGGGGCGGAGGCAAAGACGCCCAAGCAGGTCTACGTGCAGCCGCTGCATCGCGACTGGCAGGCGATCCTGCGGCAGGGCCCGCGCGCGGCGGCCAAGGCGGCCAAGCCGCGTCCGCGGGCCCTGCCGCAGGCCGTCGCGGACGACGGTTTCGTGTCGTTGTGGCAGGGGATCGTGGGCACGCTGGTGCGCGTGGCAGGCGAGCATGACCGGCAGTGGCTCCGGCGGCAGAGGGCGCTGAACACGCTGCTGGTGATCCTGTTCGTGTTCCGGCTGGTGTTCGCGCCCGAGCGGAGGGCCTACGGCACGGTCCTGGCCGACCTGTGGGAGCAGTGCCGCCGGCTGGAGCTGGCCTTGCCGCAGCCGCGGCCGGTCTCGGCCGCGGCGATTTGCAAGGCCCGCGCCAAGGTCGACGAGGAAGTGTTCCGGCGGTTCCATCGCGCGGTGCTCGCCCAGGTGCCCCGGGACAGTCCGGCCGCGCTGTGGCACGGCCACCGCGCCTTCGCCGTCGACGGCTCGAAGCTGAACCTGCCCCGCCCGCTCGTGCACGACGGCTACCGCACGCCCTCGCCGACGGCCCATTACCCGCAGGGCCTGCTCAGCTGCCTGTACCAACTGCGCGCCCGCCTGCCGGTCGACTTCGACCTGCAGGCCCACGGTGACGAGCGCCGTGCCGCCTGGGCCCACCTGTCCGCGCTCCGCCCCGGCGATGTCGTCGTCTACGACCGCGGCTACTACTCCTTCCTGCTGCTGCACACCCACCTCGAGCGCGGCCTGCACGCCGTCTTCCGCTTGCAGGGCAACGCCAACTCCCTCTTCCGCGACTGCATCCAAAGCGACCGCACCGACGACACGCTCACCGTCCAGCCCAGTGCCGACGCGCTGCGCCAGCACCCGCAGGCCGTCTGGCGGCCCTGCCGGGTGCGCCTGGTCCAGTACAGCGTCGGCGCGACTGCCTACACCCTCGCCACCACGCTGCTGGACCGCCAGCGCTATAGCGTCCGCGCACTCGCCGACTTGTATCACAGCCGGTGGGGAATTGAAGAACTGTACAAGACCTCCAAGCAAGGCTTGAGCGTGGAGTTGTTCCACGGCCGCAGCGAGCGCCTGGTCAAGCAGGAACTGTACGCAAACTTCACCCTGATCGCGCTGACTCGCCTGTTCGCCAACCACTGCGAGCAGGGCCTGCGAGCCGCGCCGGACGGGCACGGCCGCCCCGCGCGGCAGGCGCATTTCCAGAACAGCCTGCGCACGGTGGCGCGCCAGTTGGAGGCTCTGTTCCTGCAGCATGCGAGCGTGCTGTCGGAATCCGTGCAGCGGGTCGTGGAAGGCATCGCCGCCGGCTGGCAGCGACGCCGCCCGGGCCGCTCTTTCCCGCGCGTCTCGCGCAAGCCCGCCAGCAAATGGAGGAACCGCAAGGCAACCGCAACGGCAAGCTCCGCCTGAAACTCCCCTCAAACGCCCCGGCCTGCTCGGATTCCCCCCTGTTTTCTAAAGTTAATGCGTGCTCGCGGCAAAGTTAATGCCATTGGGGTCGCGACCCGGCCTACCCAGCCTACGCCCCTAGTTGAACCGCCGAATGCGCTCGGCTCTCGGTTTCCCACACGCCTTGCGCACGTTTTCCACGAGAAATCCGCGGGCTTTCCACAGTCTTGTGGAAAACCTGACTCGAGATCGGTCTCCGAGCGGCTCCCCGCTAGACCGACCCCGGAGAAGCGCGGTCGTTCTTCGTCGCGGCGGCCGGGGTCTCGGCTATGCCGCGCGCATCTCGGCGGCGTATCGCTTACGCTTCGCTCGCAATGCCAGATATTCACGGGCTTCCTTATGGAGCCGTCGTCGCTCCTTGCCGTCGAAGATCGCCTTGCGAGCGATCCTCCAGATGGCCCGGGGCCGGAAGTAGTACTCGTCGTAAAAGCGCTCGACCCAATGAATGATTTCTTGCTGATCGAGGTCCCGATAGCGGATATTTGGCAACTGGTGGCCCGCTTCGTCCGTCATCGCGTCCGAGGTCAGCCAACCTTTCAGCATGACCTCCTCGTAGAACGCTGTGCCCGGGTAGGGGTGCGCGACCGAAACTTGGATCGTCTCGGTGTCGAGGAGCTTTGCGAATTCCAAGGAACGCCGGATGGTCTCTCGTGTCTCTCCCGGCAAGCCGATGATGAAGTCCCCGTGGATCGTGAGGCCCACCTTGTGGGCGTCTCGGGTGAATTGCAAGGCCCGCTCGACCGTCGCGCCTTTCTTGATGTTCTTGAGGATCTCCGGATCTCCGGACTCATAGCCCACGATCAGCAGGCGGCATCCGGCGTCCCGCATGGCTCGGAGAGTTTCGTAGTCGGAGCTGACGCGGGATGTGCAAGACCAAGTGAAGTTCAACGGTTTCAGTTTGGCGCACAACTCCAGCACCCGATCCTTGCGGATATTGAAGGTGTCGTCGTCAAAGAAGATCTCCTGCACGTCGGGAAAGTTCTCAAGCGTCCAACGCACTTCTGCAACGACATCGTCCGCCGAACGGAGCCGCCATCGGTGGCCGGAGATCGTCTGCAGCCAAAGACAGAAGGTACAAAGCGCCGGACAACCACGCCCCGTGTAGAACGACACGTATGGATGCTTGAGGAACGGGACGTTGTAGCGTTCGATATCTAGGTCGCGCTTGTACACTGGGGTAACCCAAGGCAATGCATCGAGATCCTCGACCTGCGGGACGTCGGCGTTGTGGACGATCTCTCCGTGCGCTGTCCGGTAGCTAACGCCACCCAGTTCCGCCTACGGTTTGCCTCGGGCGAACTCCACTGTGTGATGGTCGAACTCCTTGCGCACGACGAAGTCGATGGCGTCGCACGTCCGCAGGCTCTCTTCGGTCCGCGCGCCGACGTGGGGACCGACGAAACAGATCTCCAGATTGAGGTTGAACTCCTTCATCGATTCGGCGAGAGCGCAGTCGTTTGCGAAACCCGGCGTAGAAGTAAAGAGCACCAGAAACTCGTAGTCTCCGGCCATCGAGGTTACCTGCTCGGGCGTGAGCTTGTGCGGAGGGGCATCCACGAGCTTGCTGTCCGGAAGCATCCCAGCCGGGTAGCACAGCGAGACCGGATACCAGTACGACTCGATCTCCCGAGTCGCCGGCTAACGCGAACTCGCTCCCCCATCGAAGTTCTCGTACGAGGGCGGATTCAGGAAGATGCTGTAGCGAAGTCCGGTTTCCCGGCTGGCTCGCTCGACCATGAGTTGGCCGATGTACTTCGATAATGAGTAGTCGTTGTCCGGCGTCTTGGGGCGAAGCTCGTCGACCGGATGGTAAGCGCACGCGATGTGCTCACCATTGTTGGGGTAGACGCCGGAGGAAGAGACGTAGACGTAACGATACAGCTTGTCGGCGACGTTTGCGCAGGCGCGCGTGACATGCAAGGTGGTCTCGGTGCTCGTCTCAAAGTATGGACCGACGAGGTTCGCGGTGTGGATGACCGCGTCGACCCCTTCGACGGCGGATTTCGCGAAATCGAGGTTCGTCAGATCTCCTTGGGTGATCTCGAAATCCAGACCCTCGACACGGCGGATCGCTGGATTCGCGGGCAGAACAATGCCCCTGGCCTCGTGGTTGCCAGCCAGGAGTTGCCGGACGAGGCGACAGCCCACTTGGCCTGCAGCGCCAGTTACAAGAACTTTTATCGTCGCGTTACCTTCCGTTTGGAGAACGGCTCGTCGAGTCCTTATCAAGTCGCCGTGCGGCGGCTCGGAGCCGCGTGGTGGAGACCGTGAGGATCTGATAACCCGATAGACGTCTGGATGCCCGACGCCGTCTTGATCGAGGAGGCGGGTTCCCTGCCCGTTCACCTCCAGGAAAGCCTCGGTGGCAGGATCCTCGCCCGTGATCTCGCACGCGAGGCCGGCACGGGCCTTGATGTAGCGGAAGCAAGGCGGGGTGTGTCGCGCCGCCGAGTCACCCGCCACCGGGCGCACCGTGGCGGCGAGGGAGAAAATACTGAGCGCCGATTTCAACTTCGCCCGTCCGTCCCCGATTCGAGGCGCGGCCTAAGCTGCCAGTTGGCGGCTTTGGCGCCCCTTACGCCTTGGGATGGGAGGAATCGTAAACCTGCATCAACTGTTGCATGGAGAGTTGCGTGTATTTCTGTGTTGTGGAAAGGCTTGCGTGTCCAAGTAGTTCTTGAATCGCTCGCAGATCCGCCCCTTCCGAGAGCAGGTGTGTGGCGAAGGCGTGACGCAGGGCGTGTGGATGCAGCGAGGGGTCGCCGTTGAACGCCTTGGCATACTTTTTCAGGATCAAGCCGATCGCCCGACTACTAAGGCGGCGGAACTTCCCGCCCCAACGGTGCAAGAACAGGGCGCGTTCGCCTGCTGGAGGCTTGAGCTTGCAGCGCTGCTCCAAATATCGCTCCAGCACCTCGCCAGCCTTCCGTCCATACGGCACTTGGCGTTCCCTGCGCCCCTTGCCCCGCACATTGATCCAGCGCGCCGCACGGTCGATGTCGCCGACGTCGAGTCCGACCAACTCGCTCACCCGCAATCCGGTCCCGTAGAGCAATTCGAAGATCAAACGGTCTCGGACGACCTTGTCGGGAAAGCGGTCGCGCTCGCCGTCGAACTCGACGCAGTCAATGAGGCGGTTGGTTTCCTCCGGAGTCATGACCGGGGGCAGCTTGCTGGGGATCTTTGGCGTCGCGACGCTGCGGGCGGGATTGGTGGCCAAACCTTCTTCCCGAACTCCGTAGTCGAAGAAGACCCGCAACGCGGCGAGACGGCGCGCGAGCGTTGCCTGGGTGAGGCCGCGCCGACGGCCATCCGCCATGCACTCCCGGATCGTCAGGCGGGTGATCTCGTCTGTCCGTGGAGCCGGCTCGCCCTCTTGGGTGGCGAACTTGGCGAATTGAGCCAAATCCTTCCCGTAGTTGAGAATCGTGTTCTTCGAGGCGTTGCGAACCCGCAAGGCGAGCAGAAAACGCTCGATTGAGGCCGGCATGGCCCGGTCAGGCTGCGGCTTGCGGGACATCCAGAAACTCGTCCAGGGCAGCGAGGCCCAGCTCGCATTGGTGCATGCGTCGTTCTTTTTTGCGGCCCCTGTACTGGCGCTGCAACTCCGGAGGCAGGGGCGGCAGCAGATCGAAGGTGATGTTGGCCGGCTGGTAATCCTCGGAACTGGACCCGGAAATGTAGTGGCACAGTGACCCGACTGCTGTCTTGCGCGGCCACGTGAGCGCCGGCTGGCCTTGCGCCAAGCGGACAGCGTTCCAGCCCGCTACAAGTCCGGTCGTGATCGATTCCACATAGCCCTCGACTCCTGAGATTTGACCCGCGAACAGGATTCCAGGGTTCGTCTTCCACTGCAGCGTGGGGCGGAGGAGAGCCGGAGCGTTGATGTAGGTATTGCGGTGGATCTGGCCGTAACGCAAGAATTCCGCCCGCTCCAAGCCCGGAATCATCCGCAGAATGCGCTGTTGCTCGCCATACTTGAGATGGTTCTGAAAACCCACAATGTTGTACGAGCCGGCCCTGGCGTCCTCCTGCCGGAGTTGCACAACCGCGTAGGCCGATTCCCCAGTTCGTGGATCGCGGAGACCGACCGGCTTCATCGGCCCGAACCTGAGGGTGTCGCGGCCGCGGCGAGCAAGCTCCTCGATAGGAAGGCACCCTTCGAAGTAGTTGGGGTTGTCGAAGTTCTTCGATTGGTGCTGCTGCGCCTCAAGCAGCGCTTCCAGGAAGTGACAGTACTGGTCCCGCGTGAACGGACAGTTGAGATAGTCGTCGCTGCTGTCCAGCGAGTTTCCGTAGCGCGAGGCGCGGTATGCGACCGACATGTCGATCGTCTCCGCATCGACGATGGGACTGATCGCGTCGTGGAAGAAGAGTCGCTCCCTGCCCGTATGGTGGCCGATCGAGTCTGCCAGTGCGTCGCTTGTTAGCGGACCCGTCGCTATGATCCAGACGTCTTCGGTCGCCACCGGCAGTTCAGTGACCTCGTTTCGCTCAATCAGGACCAGAGGCTCGTTCTCCACCAGAGTCGTGAGGCCTCGCGCGAATCGCCGGCGGTCCACTGTCAGCGCCGTGCCACCGGGAATCCGAGCGCCTGCGGCGACCTGCATCGCGCTGGATCGCATGCGTCGCAACTCCTCCTTGAGCAGCCAAGGGGCGCTTCCGCGCGTTTCCGTCTTCAACGAATTGCTGCACACGAGCTCTCCGAAATCGTCCGTCTCGTGAGCCGGCGTACTCCGCCGTGGCCGCATCTCGTGGAGCACGGCCGGTAGACCGTGGCGGGCGATTTGCATCGCGGCCTCCGGACCCGCCAAGCCAGCTCCGATGACGTGGATGGGTTTGGGAATCACCTTGCTTCCATCATGCAGGACCAAGCCATCGCGCTTCTGGGCCGAGGGCTCCCGGCTCCCCGCAGCAGCGTCCCGCGCTCAGTGAAAACATTTTAGCGAGGAATGTTAAGCGCGGTAAACTGAAGCGTAGATGTCGCGGAACCGAATGGAATTCCCTACGCTCATCGCTGTCGTGCTGAGCCTCCCGACTCTGGCTGCCGTCGCGGCGGAAACGTCCGTATCGCCACGGCCCGAGCCGGCCGGGATTTCGTCCCGTGCTGCGGAGGAAGCTCGTCAGAGTCCACGGGACCCGGCACCGGACGAAGTCCGTCAAGCCATCGCAGTCTTCCGGGCAGTCACGGCCCGTGCGGGCCTACGCTCCGGGCGGGGCGACGAGGGACGGCTCTCGCGTTCCGCAGCCGGTCGCGCCAGTTCGTGGCACGGCCGCGTCTTCGAGTACCTCCGCAACAATGCCCTGGACGCGGTCCCACACGAAGTCGTCCAGCGCGGCGGGCGCCGCAATATCCTTCGGCGCAACCAATTTGGTTTTACCGTCAACGGCCCCGCGATGATTCCCAAGCTATACGACGGTCGCGGCAAGTCGTTTTTCACCTTGTCCTACGAGGGCACGCGCGAGAGAGTGGGCCGTTCGTATCTCCTGACCCTGCCGACGTCCGAGCAACGCTTGGGGGATTTCACGGATCTCGTCAACCGGGCCGGCAAGCCGCTCACGGTGTACGACCCCGAATCCACGCGCCGCCATCCGCTCTATGACCCAGGCCAGAAAGTCAGCACCTCGAACCTCGAGTACGAGCGCGACCCGTTCCCGAACAACCGCATCCCCGACGCACAGATGGATCGGGTCGCTCGGAGGATTCTTGAGTCCTATCCGCAGCCCAACACCGCTGTCGGACCGTTCCTGCGCAACAACTACTGGTCCAATCCGTCTGAGCGGAACACGCCCGACGGCTTCCTTGCGCGCGTCGATCACAGTCTCGGCGAGCATCAGAAGATCACGGCGGATCTCAGCTATTCGGACGGTTTCCAGGATACGCCCGACATGTACCCAACGGCGGGAAATCCGGGCCGGCCCGACCGCGGCTTCACCAACCGCGGCGTCGAAGTCCAAGACACCGTCAACTTGACGCCGAACGTGACCTATTTGGGCTCGTTTGCAGCGGACTTGAGTATCGTTGACACGATTTCTTCCTTGGGTGAGCGCAATCTGCCGGACGAGATGGGTCTGCGCGGTGTGAACGGCGGCGTCTTCCCCGCGTTGCGGTTTCGGGGGTACACGGGCTTGGGTTCCTCGCCGCGGTCATTCCTCCGCAACGCCATGGCAACGTACAACTTCGAGAATGAACTGATTCTTCGGAATGGTCGGCACACGTGGACTGTCACAAGTAGGACCCGGCTGCTGTACTGGAATACGCTTGAGTTGGCCTCCCCATCCGGGTACTACTCCTTCAACGATCGAATCTCAGGCTTGCCCGGCATCACCAACACCGGCGACTCATTCGCGACCTTTTTGCTCGGCCAAGCCCACCGGGCCGAAGCCACCGATCAGCCTCAGCCCGCCTATATCCGCCGGAGGTCGTTCCAGAATTCGATCGCAGACCAATGGCAGATCAGTCCCAATCTGACACTGACACTGAGAGTGAACGTCGACACGACGACGCCTCGCACCGAACAGTTCGACCGCCAGTCTACCTTCGACCCCGACGCCCTCAATCCCGCGACCGGGACCCCCGGCGCCCTGGTATTCGCCAGCTACAACGGCGAGGGTCGCGCATTCCAGCCGGTGCGAGTCCGCGCGGAGCCTCGTGTGGGCGTCTCCTGGAGTCCTACGACGGATCGAAACACCGTCGTGCGGGGAATGATCCTGCGTTCCTACAGCCCCATTACCCTTCGCACGGGCCCGTTTGGAACGCAGGGCTTTTTGAGGCGCCGATCCCCTGTCTCCCCCAATCAACAGTTGAGGTCCGCAGTGATCCTGGAACACGGCTTCCCTGAATCGCGCAACCCGTTGCCGGACCTACGGGGTGATACCGCCAACGAGAGCGACGTCGACATGATTCCGCGGACATCTGCCCAGCCCACCTACAACCGCGCGAGCCTGGAAGTTGAGCGTAGGCTCCTCAAGGGCCTGATCCTACGGGCGACAGGCCGAACAACTCAGGGCCGAAATCTGCTCGTCGGAGGACAGATTGTGGGCTTGAACCGCGCACCCGTCGATGTGCTAGTGTTCCGTGACCGCCTCAACAATGAAGTCTTCCGCCGCTCGCTGCGCCTGTTCCCTCACGTTCAACAAGTTCACATGAATTACCAGTACCCGGGCGGCAAGTATCGCTCCCACGAGGGGCAAGTCAATCTTCAAAAGCACACCGGCAATGGTTTGAGCCTGGATCTCGAATACGCCTACCGCAAGCGCTGGGACGATTTCTCGGGACCCGGCATTCAGAATCCGCACGATCGTTCGACGGCCTGGGCGCTCAGCAGCGGACTGCGCCCACAGCGCTTCTCGTTGAGCTATACCTACGAGATTCCCATCGGCCCAGGCAAGGCTGCGGTCTACCAACCCGGACTTCTGAGCAAACTTCTTGCGGACTGGTCCGTGAGCGGGTTCACCAGTTGGTACAGCGGCGATCCGATCGTGCTTGAGCCCCTGTTCAACAACACCGGGGGCATCATTCCATCTCTCAGGGTCGACTCAGTGGCGGGCGTCGACCCGCAGGTCGAGAATCCCGGGCCCGAGTTGTGGTTCAACCCCCACGCGTTCGTCGATCCGGCCGACTTCAGTCTCGGAAACGTGCCGCGCACGCATCCGACGCTGCGCAATCCAGCCTTTCGCAATCACGACATTTCGGTGACGAAGCGTATTGCGCTGTCCCAACAACGGAGCGTCGAGGTACTGCTGCAAGGATTCAATTTCCTGAACCAGGGCAACTGGAACGATCCGGATCCTGAAATCGGACCCGACCACGCGAGGAATGCCAACGCCGGCAGGATCATCGGATCGCGAGGAGGCCGGGTCCTGCAACTCGGGCTGCGCTACAGCTATTAGCCCATGCTCGTTGCCCGTTTGCTCGTCTGCGCGTGGCTACTCGGGCCGCTGGCCGTAGCCGCCGCGCTTAAGACTCCTGTGTGGCTGGAAGAACCGCGCGGCTCCTTTCAAGTCAAACTCGGCGGCAAGCCGGTTGACGTGCTGTCCGTGCAGACACCGGATGACGATTTGATCCTCCTGATCGTCATGGACACGGTCAAACACTTGGACCGTACGGACGCCGCCCGCGACGCGGTCGTCGAGAAGCTCGGCAGTCTTGGCCCGAAGTATTTCGCGGGCGTGCTGTCCGCGCAGGACGGGCTTTTGGTCCGGCTGGATCCCACTCGCCGACGCAAACGGCTGCATGAGAAGCTTGCAGCCGTCCAGGTGCGAGGAGTTCCCGGACTCCTCGAGGTCGTCGAACAGGCCTCGCGAATCGCCGACCGAACGCTGGGCGCCGCAAGGGTCCGCGTGGCGGTCTTGTTTATCACCGACGGCGAAGTCGCCGACTACCGGGGGGACTACACGATCCCCGTCGTCAACCCCAGCGACCGGCGGGACTTGAGCCGTCGCTTCCGCAGTCAGTTGATCCTGACGCGAGTCCGCTCCATCATCGACACCCTCCAATCGGCGCAAGCACCGTTGTTCTTCCTGCACTTGGCTCGCCAGTATGACGACCTCAACGAGGCCTATCAGAACGGTATCAGCCAGTTCGCTGCGGTCACCGGCGGTGAGGCTCTGTTCGCCCAAAGCCTGCAGGAGACTCCGCTCTTGGTGGAGCGCCTCCTCGATCGCATCGCGGCGCACTCGGTGCTCAGTCTCGAAGCCACGTGCAATGGTTTGCAGAAGCTGGAAATCCGGGCTTCGGAGGGCGCGCCCCAACACAGGGACAGGATCGGCTGCCCGCTGGCGGGATCCTGAGGCCTGCCGGCCTCACCATCGAGAGCGTCCACCGAACGACTTGCTGGACCGGCGAAGCCTTCGTTCCGTTCCGGTTCCTATACAGACGCCGCGGTATCGGATGTCACTACGATGACGATTGTTACCGGCGAGCCCTGCACACGCAGGGACATCCCGTTCCGTTGACGTAGCGGGGCTGCGCCACAACTGGGACTGAATGGACGGGACGACCCGGAAGTGCGCCGAGGGGTGGGCGTCAGGAAACCTTGCCCGCCCCTTCTTCCTTGGTTGGTTGATCCCCTTCGTCCTCGCCTTTGAGCGATGCCTTGAACTGGCGGATGCCGTCACCGAGTCCTCGTCCAAGCTCGGGGATCTTCTTGCCCCCAAAGATCACCAGAGCGATCAAGAGGACAATCAGTAACTCTTGATAGCCGATCGGACCGAAGATCAAAGCCATGGGAAGATCGAAGAGTGGCATCGCTGTGTACCTATATTCTAGTCGCCAACACCGGGGCAGTCAACAGGACTCAGCATCGCAGCATTCGCGACGTCGCGCAACGCTCGCGAGACCTTGCCACCGCGCCAAGACCCGACTGATACTGCGCGGCCAATTCGGAAGGAACCGGAGGGCCGTGACTCGCCGCGGCTAATGCAGCCAAGGATCGTCTCCCTTGTCGCGCTCTTTCATGTAGATCTCGAATTTCTGGCGTGCACGCCTCAGTTTCCACTGGTGCAGCTTGGCTTCCAGATTCCACGCCGGAAGGCTGGGCAGGCCGGCTCGGCGGCGGACGAAATAGTAGCCCAACGCCATCCCTGCCAAGTGGATGGTGAACGCCGTGCCGGTAGGGTTTCCGCCGCGTGAGAGGTCTTGGACGGCGCCGAGCAAGTTGATGGCGGCATATCCGACTGCGACGACCCAGGCTGGAACCGGGAGAATGAACGAGATCAGAATCGGCGTGTTGGGATAGGTCACTGCGAACGCGGTGACAACCGCGAGGACAGCGCCCGAGGCGCCGACGGTGGCGACTCCGGCAGATCCCGTCAGCATGCGGACGGCCACATCGATCAAGGCCGCGCCGGCTCCACAAATGAAGTAGAAGTGGAGGAACCGCCTACTGCCCCAGTCACGAGCGAGCGTTCCTCCGAACATCCAAAGTGCAAAGAGGTTGAGCAGCACGTGCCAGAGCCCGCCAGGATCGTGCAGGAACATGTACGTGACGGGCTGCCACAAGGCGCCGCGCAGGAATAGGCCCGGAGTCAGGCTGAGCCCGCGGAAGAGCAGGACGATCGATTCCACGCGTGCCGCGAAGCCAACCGCGAAAACGAACCAGGCAATGAAGTTGATCCAGAGGAGCTTCTTGAGAGCCTTCGGCGTCTGTGGCAGCATGCCGAATCCGGACGGCATCCTCTGTCGCTGGTAGAAATACCCCATCGGCCTCTCTTGAGTCTATCGGACCGCCGATTCCGGCCCAGCCATGCACGCGATGGACTCACCGTCACGGGGATCCGTTCGCGAGGTTCCAGGCAATGGTCGCGGTCGACGTGACCTCGCGGCCTAGTTCCAGCGCTGTGGCCGAACTGGCGTTCCCGTCGAGGCCGCGCTTGTAGACACCCTGGCCGATCGCCGCGGAGCGGAACATCGAGAACGCCAAGTAGAAATTCCAATGTTCGATCCCGTCCCGTCCACTCAGTCCACAATACGAGTCCAGCTGCGCTTCGAGCGAGGGAATCCCCGACACGGCCGGGTCGTTGCGGATCAGCGTGGGGTTGCGCCTGCTCGGTACGAAATACGTCATCAGGTTGTATGCCAAGTCGGCGAGCGGGTCGCCGAGAGTGGAAAGCTCCCAGTCGAGCACCGTCAGGATGCGAGGTTCGCTCGGATGCAGAATCATGTTGCCCAGACGGTAATCCCCATGCACGATGCAGGTCGCCTCGGCCCCCGGAATGTTCTTCGGGAGCCATTCGCACAGCCGGTCCATGGACTCGATCGTCCGCGTCTCGGACGCTTTGTACTGGCGCGACCAGCGGCTAATCTGACGCGCATAATAGTTTCCCGGCTTCCCAAAGTCGGCGAGGCCAACATGCTCCGGCGGGATCGCATGCAGCGCCGCCAAGACTTCGCTCATGTGCGCGTAAATCACCGCCCGGTCGCGAGGTTGGACTCCGGGAAGCGTCGGGTCGTGGAACACCCGGCCCGCGACATGCTCTATGACGATGAACGGCGTGCCAATGATCGCGCTGTCCTCGCAGAGAAGCAGCATAGAACAGACCGGCACGTCACTGTCCGCCAGAGCCCGCATGACCCGGTATTCGCGCTCGACGGCATGCGCGGAAGGAAGAAGGTGGCCTGGGGGCTTCTTCCGCAGCACATAACGATGGCCCTGACTCGCGATCAGGAAGGTGGGATTGGACTGCCCGCCTTCGTACTGGAGGATCGAATACGGTCGACGGAAGCCGTCCAGGTGGCTCTCGAGAAAAGCCCCCAGAGCTCGCTCGTCGAAGCGGTGGGCCTCGCGGACGGGCGTCGTGAGCGGTTGCGAATCCATGTCGGCGGGAGCCGTGCAGCGATTGTAGCGAATGGTGATCCTGCCCGATCTCCCCCTGGAGAGCGCTGCGCACTCAGGATCAGATCGCGGACTTCGATACCGCGGACCTGCAGGTGCGACAGAACTCAAGGAACTGGACCCCAAGTCGACTGCACGCATGTCCCGGACTGTCGCGGGGCCGAAGCCAACATGCGTGATACTGTGTGGAATCCGCTCGACGAGGAGGCTCTCAGAGGCATGAGTTTCAGTTTGGAGGGCAAGGTGGCCCTAGTGACCGGAGGGGGCCGCGGCATCGGCAAGGAGATCGCCCGGCGCTTCGTGGCCGCCGGCGCCGATGTCGTCATCGCCAGCAGGAAGATGGAGAACCTCCTCAAGGCCGCAGACGAGTTCTCTTCCCTGCCCGGCCGGGTTCTGCCGCTCCCCTGCCATATCGGCAAGCTGGAGCAGATCGAGGCGGCAGTCGCGGAAACCGAGAGGCGGTTCGGAAGCATCGACGTCATGGTCAACAACGGCGCAACGAACCTCGAGCAGGGCCCTTCCCTCAACGTCAGTGACGCTGCGGTATTGAAAATGGTCGAGATCAACGTCTTGTCCGCAGTTCGCTTCTTGCGCCTGATCGTGCCGAAGATGATCGAGAAGGGTGGTGGGGCGATCATCAACATCGCGTCCATCGCCGGGTTGCGGCCGCAACGGGAGGGGCTGCTGTACAGCTTCACGAAGTCGGGCCTGATCATGATGACTCGGACTTGGGCCGACGAATGGGGCCGCCACGGCGTCCGCGTCAACGCCATCGCACCTGGCTTGGTGCGCACCGACTTCAGTTCCTACTTCTGGAAGACTCTCGACCAGGACGCCCAGTACCTGCCGCAGCAACCACTCCAGCGCCTGGGCGAGACGAGTGACCTCGGAGGCATGGCGCTGTATCTCGCCTCCGACGAGTCTTCGTGGGTGACGGGGCAAGTCATGGTCATTGACGGCGGGGTCATGGCCCGCTAGACGCGGCGGTTTCGGAATCGTAAGACTCCTGCCACGTCAAGGGATTGGGGATTCGGCGATCAGGCGCCGGTAGGTCTCCCTGGCGTGCTCGTACGCAGTTCGGGCGTCTGCCCGTTCGGATTCCCGGACGCGAGGCGCCTTCTGCGTCCAACATTGGTCGACAGCAGCCAAGCACCACTCGGCGCTGCGCCGGGACGCCCGAATCGGCTCGCCGTCCACGGTCACGAAGATCGGATTGGTGTGCGATGACATCGGGATGCGCAGGGCGATCCAAGAACTGCGTCGGGGGCGGACGACGAACTCGAGTTCGTGGATCCTCCCGTCCGCGAGGATCGGCGCTGTATCTTCGACCCGTCCGTTGACGACGAGTTCCACCGGCACCTCGCGCGTTCCCAGAATGCGCGCTCGCTCCACGTCCCAGTACGGCTTTTCGTCCGATTGCAAGCCATCGAATCTCGGGTCGGGGTGCCGGGGGAGCATGGCGGCCGCCTTGGCGCGCACTCGGACTTCCTGATTCGCCTCCAACTCTAGGTCCGGCTCCCCGGAACCCAGATGGACGCCGCCTACCTCGAAGTCCAGGAGGTGGCTCTTGCCATCGCTTACGTAGGTGGCCCCTCGACGGATCCCTTCGACCCACCCGGCGTAGGTCAGTTCGTCGAGCTTGACGTAGCTACGACCGAGGCCGACGCGCTCTTGGTATATGCAGGGGAAGTCCGTCTCGCCTGAAATGCGAGTCCGGAACCCGACATTCAGCGCGTGGTACCAAATATTCATCTCCCAGAAGTACGGCGTGTCCACAGCCGAGAGGAAGTCGATCACTCCATCGTGCGTGACGTCCACGATGTACTCGTTGGCTCCGATGCCATCGAACCCAGGCATTTCGTAGGTCGGCAACGCTTCGGAACCGACCTCCAGCCCCCAGCCCGAATGAGAGAAACCGGTCACCGCGCCTTGCGACTTGGCCCACTTTAGAACAGGCAAGTCCCACGAGGGCCATTCCTCGATCCGAGTGGCGCCGCGATAGTCGTCCTCTTTGAGGCCCAGCAACACGAGGTGGCCCGCATGGCTCGACGGGAAGCCGGAAACCTCGACATCGTAGTGCATGACCCGTCGCTCCCGCGAGAGCGGATGGTCGATGCTCGAAAAGAACTGCTTCTGGAAGTACCAGGATGGCCCCCAAGTCAGCACCGCGCCGATGTTGAGGTTCTCGCCGAGGATCTGGCGCAGCATCGAGAGCGGGCCGACTCCCTCCGTCGGGTTCTTGTAATGCGCGCAGCCCGAGGCATGCACGTGGTGGTCCCCCGACCACCATCCGTACTTCGCAGGATCGATCCAGCGCTGCAATTGCACCGCGACTTCAGCTGGGTTCTCGGCATTGACCGGGAATTCCTTGGTCCGGGTGTGGAACTCCGGCCCTCCGCCGTATTCGACGGTGTAGTAGCCGGCCGGCAAGCGGATGTCTTCGCCGTCGAAGCGGTAGACGTGCTGTTGGAACGGAAAGTCCGGCTCCAGCCGCTTCGACGGATTGGGATACACCCTGCCCTGCCGGTCCTTGAACAGGAACGAAGCGATGCCTGACTCACCGTTTTCGTCACGGACTCGTAGCGGAATCGAGCGCGTCGTGGCGATGTTGAACAGCACCAGAATGTCATTGCGGAAGCCGATGTCCTGGGTTCCCTGGCCGACATCCATCGCGATCTTGGCGGATCGCTGGCCGCTGTCCCGGCTGTAAACCTGCAGGATCTCGTACTCCACCGGCAGGCCGCTCAGGCGCTCGGCCATCGGTGGGTCGCTGTAGATCGAGATGTCGGCCCAGCGCTCGCGAACGTCCATCTTTCCGAGTTCCATGGCCGGCTCGTGCTCGCCCCTCGACTGCACCGATGTCGGTCCGCTGTTCGGGCTGAGCACCCGGAGCGGGGCCGTGACGCCGGCTTGGTTGAGGACCTTAACCAGAAACAGGCGAGTGCCCTGCTCTACCAAGGCGGGACGGGCCATGCCTTGCTTGACCTTGACCCGGCTCTCGGGATTGATTTCGACTTCAACCAGAACCAACTCGTCCAAGACGCCCTGGATGCGCTGCACCGCGGCGCGCTCGTCCTCCAGGCCCACCGCTGCGTTGATCGCCTGCGCGGCATCCGGCGCCAGCGGCTGGCCGAGATAGAGCAGTGCCTGTTCGAGTCGACGCGTCTGCTGGGCCAGCGGTTGCAAGGCAACCTCGGCCTGAGCCCATAGCCCCAGCGGGAGCCCGTATACCACCACGGGCAAGATTGAAATGCCTAGCCTCATCATGAATCTCGTTTCCAAGCGCGGTTCTAGCATAGCCGCTCGAGCTCCGGAAACGATAGCCGCCTGTCGCCGTCTTTACGTGTTCACATGTTCACAAGACAATTTGCTTGCCGCTTGCAAGCATGTAAGAATGAGTCTCTGGCCGAATCGGGCGGGTCCGGTTCGTATCCGGCGCCCTGAGCGGCTATCGCGCGCAGATGCAGGGGCTCGGCTGTCGCGGGATTGCCAATTTGGAGATCGTCATGGCTAACCACCTATTCCTGATTTGGAAGAACCTGCGGCGCAACACACGGAGATCCGTCCTAACCGTGTTCAGCAGCGCGATTTCCGTCTTCCTGATCGGCACGCTTCTCGCGGTCTACGGGATGTTCTTCGAGAGGGAAGTCAGCGAGGAGTCGGCGATGCGCTTGGTAACTCGCCACAAGGTGTCCCTGACACAAGCGCTTCCATACTACTACGGAGAGCGTATCTCCGCAATCGATGGAGTCGAGAACCTTGTGCCGATGAATTGGTTCGGTGGAATCTATATCGACGAGCGCCCTGAGCATTTTTTTCCGCGCTTCGCTGTGGATCCGGAAGAGGTCTTCAACATCTACCCGGAATTCACGATTCCTCCTGAGCAGCTGGAGGCGTTCCAGCGCGACCGTCAGGGACTCGCGATCGGGCAGTCGGTCGTAGAGCGCGCCGGTCTCGAACTCGGCCAGAGAATCACGATCAAGGGCGACATCTACCCGTTCGACCCGGAACTCACGGTCCGGGCGATCTTCGAAGGCCCCGACGATTTCCAGTCGTTCTTTCACTTCAAGTACCTCGAGGAAGCGCTAGGTCCGGAACGGGGAGGGTCATCGGTCGGGGTCTTCGCTATTCGCCTGCGATCAGCCGCCGACGCGTCGCAAGTGGCTTTGGCCGTCGACGAGATGTTCCGCAACTCGCCGGAGCCCACGAAGACGGAAACCGAAGCCGCATTCCAGCTGGCGTTCGTCAATCAGATGGGGAACATCAAGCTGTTCCTACTCTCGATCGCAGGCGCGATCGTATTCACGATGCTGATGGTCTCGGCTAACACCGTTGCGATGTCCGTACGCGAGCGGACACGCGAGATCGGGGTCCTCAAGACGCTCGGGTTCCCGTCCCGCTCTGTGCTGGGCCTGATACTAGGCGAGGCGCTCGCGATCGCCATCCTGGGCGGCGTGGTCGGAGTAGTTCTGACCCTGGCGGTAACCGTCGCGATGGCTAACGCAATGGTTCAGTTCTTCACTGGATTCACATTGCCAGGCTGGGGGGTTCCTGTGTGCTTCGCCATGGCGCTGATTGTGGGCCTAGGGAGTTCGGCCGTGCCAGCGCTGGTTGCCTCCCGGACAAGAATCGTGGACGCACTACGCCACACAGGCTGAAGGCTCGCGAGCGCACGAATGCCGATCCCCATTTCCTACAACATCCGGAACTTGCGCGTCCGCAAGACCACGACTCTGATGACCGCGCTGGGCATCGCCCTGACAGTAGCGGTGCTGCTCGGAATCGGAACGCTCGTGGAGGGGCTGCGCTCCTCCCTCGAGTCGAGCGGGAACCCCTTGCACCTGATTGTGATGCGCCAGGGCTCCACCGCCGAACTTGTGAGCGTCGTCAGCAAGGAGAGCTTCGACATCCTGAAGTTCAAGGCCGGGATCGCGCAACTCGATGGCGAGCCGATGATTTCCCACGAGGTGCTGTCTGTCGTGAATCTGCGGCTGCGAGGCGATCCGACCTCCGTTGCGAATGTCAGCGTTCGAGGCCTGGATCCAGTCGGAATCAAGATGCGCGACGAGGTGATCCTGCGCGAAGGCCGCTGGTTCGATACGGGCAAGCGCGAAGCGGTCGTCGGGTCGGGCACCCACGGTGTGCGAGCAGGGACATCAGTCGGAGACAAGATCCCTTTCGGGCGTGGGGAGTGGGAGGTCGTCGGCGTATTCTCGGCCGGGCGTTCCGCGTTCAACAGCGAGATTTGGGTGGACGCCAACTTGGCCGGCACGGACCTAGGCCGCGGGAGCGCGCGCAGCAGCATTTTGGTGCGCGCCGAGGGCGAGGCGGCCGCAGCCGCGCTGGGGAACATCGTGGCTGACGACCAGCGCCTAGGACTCGAGGCCGAACGCGAGAGCGAGTACTATGCCAAGCAGATGATGTCGGCTGAACCTGTGCGATACCTGGGCGTGTTCGTCGCTATCGTCATGGCCATCGGCAGTTGCTTCGCCGCCATGAACACCATGTTCGCGGCCATCGCGAACCGCGCGCGTGAGATCGGGGTGCTGCGCTTGCTGGGGTTCTCGCGCACCAGCATCCTGAGTAGTTTCATGCTGGAGTCGCTACTGCTTTCGCTGCTGGGCGGACTGCTCGGCTGCCTGCTCGTGTTACCGCTCAACGGGTTGGAGGGCCGGATCGGGAATTTCGTGACATTCGCGGAGACGACGTTTCAGTTCAGAGTCACGCCCGTTTACATCATCGTTGGCCTGACGTTCGCCGCAGTCATGGGTGTCTTCGGAGGGTTCATTCCCGCACGAGTGGCGGCTCGCAAGGAAGTGCTGCAGTCGCTCGGTGACGGCTGACGGTGTGAGATGTCTGATTCGCCCGGATTCAACCGCGAGCTCGAGGGCTTGCGCATCGACCGTTCGAAGCGCCCCGAGCATCGCAAGACCCGCTTCTCGGCACTTTGGATCGTTGTCGGCGTCGCGGTGATAGCGGGCGTCGGGGCGTGGCGCATCGCCGCTTCTCTGTTCGGCGCCGCAGAGGTCGACGTGCATCGCGTGACCATTCCCCGGGCGGGTTCGTCCGGCCCTTCGATCGTGCTGCAAGCTGCGGGATACGTCGTGCCGCACTACCGGATCGAGGTTGCCTCCAAGGTCGTGGGACGGGTCAGGTGGATGGGCGTGGAAAAGGGCGACAAGGTGAACGGCGGCCAAGCGATCGTTCGACTCGAGGACGAGGAATACCAAGCCCGCTTGCTTGAGGCGATCGGCACATTTCAGTCTTGGAGGGCGCGCCTCGCCGAGCTGCAAGCCGGATCGAGGCCCGAAGAGGTCGCGCGAGCTAGCGCCAATCTTGAGGAAGCGAAGGCCCAGCTCCGGCAAGCGCAGATCGAGTTCGACCGAGCGAAAGAACTCGAGGGGGACGGCGTGATCGCCGTCTCCGAATTCGACGAGGCGCGATACCGCCTGGACGGTCTAGTGAATCGCGCCGCGTCGCTCGAACGAACGCTGGAACTGCTCAGGATCGGCCCTCGGCAAGAGGAAATCGACTCGGCAGCCGCTGAGGTGAAACGGGCCGAGGGGATGGTGGCGTACAACCGCACGATCGTGGACGCCACCGTAATCCGGGCCCCGGTCACCGGCACCGTGCTGGAGCGCAATGTCGAAGTCGGCGAGCTGGTCACGACTGGCTTCGTAGGAGACCGCGGTGCGAAGGGATACGTCATCGCGATGGCCGACTTGAACGACATTCAGGTCGAGCTCGACATCAGCCAGAACGATTTCGCACGGATCTTCATGAATCAGCGGGCTGTTGTCGCAACCGACGCGTACCGGGATCGCGACTATTCCGGCCAGGTGGTCGAGATCTCCCCGGAGGCCGACCGACAAAAGGCGACGGTGCAAGTCAAGGTGCAAATCCTGGAGCCCGACGAACTGATCCGGCCCGAAATGAATGCAAACGTATCGTTCCTGGCCGCCTCGGAAGGGCAAGCAGCCGGAGCCGCGCCCATGTCGGCTCCTCGCGTGCGCGTGCCGTCCGCCGCGATCATAGACGGGAATAGCGTCTTCTTGGTTGTTCAGGACAAGGCGGTGCGAAGGCCCGTGCGGGTCATGCGTACGACCTCGGAGGGCGTCGAGATCGAACAGGGCCTTTCGGGGGGAGAAGATGTCATTCTGTCCCCGCCGGCGGAACTCGAGGACGGAGACCGGGTGAAGAGAAAGCAATCATGAGCAACAACGCTGCAGTTTCACTGCGGAGAATCCACAAAGAGTACAAGCGGGCCGACTATTCGGTGGTCGCCCTCGACGACATTACTCTGGATATACCGAGGGGCGAGTTCTTTTGCCTTATGGGGCCTTCCGGCTCGGGTAAGTCGACGCTCCTGCACTTGACGGCGGGTATCGACCGGCCCACCAGCGGAGAGATTCGCGTGATGGGAGCCGACATTGGAGAAATGGGCGAACGTGAACTGGCAGATTGGCGTAGCGACACCATCGGATACGTGTTCCAGACATTCAACCTGATACCCGTGCTGACCGCGTTCGAAAACGTCGAACTGCCGCTGTTGCTGACAAACCTGCGCAAGCAAGAGCGCCAGCGACGCGCCCGCACAGCCCTCGAGATCGTGGGCCTGGGCGACCGTTTGGAGCATTTGCCGAAGCAACTCTCCGGAGGGCAGGAGCAGCGCGTGGCGATTGCACGCGCACTTGTAACCGATCCGGCCATCATCCTCGCCGACGAGCCCACGGGAGAGTTGGACGCTGCCTCCGCAGACGACGTGCTATCGATCCTGACGACCCTCAACAAAAAGCACGGTAAGACCGTCATCCTGGTCACGCACGATCCGCGCGCGCGGCAGTACGCCCGAACCAGCAGGTATCTCGACAAGGGCAAGATGACCGCCATGCCGGTTCCAGTCGCAACGGCCTGAACGCGTCAGCCGGACGGAAACCTTTCCATCCGCGATCATCCGGACTTCGCTGATTCCGTTTACGCGCCAAGCCGAGCCAGCACTCGCGTGTTTGGTTCGCTCCGTCACCGCTGTCGTAAGCTTTGAGATCGTGCCAGTCCGCTACCGCACGCTCGGATTCCTGTTCGTGCTGATGATGGTCACTTATCTGGACAGAGTGTGCTTCAGTACGACTGCGGGTGCGATGTCGGCGGAACTGGGTCTATCCCTGGAGCAGATCGGCTTGGCGGGGTCGTGCTTTGTTCTCGGCTACGTCCTGTTCGAGATCCCCGGCGGATGGCTCGCCGACCGCTTCGGCGCCCGGCTCATGCTGACCCGCATCGTGATCTGGTGGTCCGGGTTCACCGCCTTGACCGGGGCGGCTTGGAACCTCGGTTCTCTGGTCGCGATCCGGTTCCTGTTCGGCTGTGGCGAAGCCGGGGCGTTCCCCGGTGCGACATCGGCGATCGCCAGGTGGTTTCCCCGCAACGAGCTGGCGCGGGCCCAGTCCATCGTCATGTTCGGGAGCCGGGTCGGCTTTGCGATGACCTCTTGGATCGTCATTGCGTTGATGTCGAGCTATGGTTGGCGCGCCGTTTACTGGATTTTCGCCGTCCTCGGACTCGCGTGGGCCGCCGGCTGGAGCAGTTGGTACCGGGATGCGCCCGAGGGGCACCGGTCGGTTTCGTCGCAAGAACTCGCCGTGATCCAAGAGAACCGTGCGGCATCCGGCCACGGCGCCAAGATCGCGTGGGGCGCACTGCTCGCCAGCCGCAATGTCTGGGCCTTGTGCGGTATGTACTCGGGCTACACGTGGGGCCTATACTTCTACATCCAGTGGTTACCGACCTATCTCGCGCAAGCCCGCGGCCTCGCGTTGCCCGAGATTGGTCCGATGGCTGCGGCCGTGCTGCTCGGCGGCGCATTGGCCAACCTGCTCGGTGGCTGGGTGAGCGACGCGCTTGCGGCGCGCCTTGGCATCCGCGCAGCGCGGCGGCTGCCCGCCATCGCTGGCCTGCTGTCGGCCGGCCTCTTTCTCGCTCTGGCAGCGACCCTGTCCGACGACACCCTGGCGCTGGTCTTCCTGGGCCTAAGTTTCGGTTCGGCGGAGTTGATCCTCGCAGTCACCTGGGCGACCTGCCTCGACATCGGCGGCTCGGCCGCCGGGGTCGTATCCGGCACGATGAACTCGCTGGGCCAAATCGGCGGCGCGCTCGCGCCCTGGTTGATCGGCCTGATGGTCGATCGGACGGGCAGTTGGGAGCTCCCGTTGCTCATGTCCTCGGCTTACTATGGCGTGAGCGCGCTACTCTGGATCGCCGTCGAGCCCGAGCGCAGGCTCAGGATTGCGCATGCAGACAGCCAAGTTTGAAGAAGCCCCGTATTCCGACGCGCCCGACGAGACTGATGTCAACCTCCGGGCGTACTTCGATTTCTTGAGCGAGGACAAACTTCGCACGGTGGATCTGACCTGGACGGATGAAGAATTGCGTGCGTGGGACGGGAATTTCCGCAGCGACGGCGCGCTGATGATGGTCTGCTGCGACCGAAATGTCGAGATCGACGAGTACCGTGAAGTGCTCGCGGAGTTCCTCGAGTTTCGGAAGTCCACCCGCCGGTAGGTCCTGGCGCTTGGTGCGCGCTCGGCCTCGGGAACGTATGAACGCCCGCTTGGCAGTTCGTCCCCGGGGAATGCGTCTCCTGCCGCCTTCGATCGGCCAACGGGCGCGAGGGCTTCTGGCACGGCCGGCCTGAGGCAATCCGCGTGGAATTCGGGTGAGAGTAGACTGGAGGAGGGCGGCTCTCACGCCCAGTTCGTCAGTTCAATCGGACCTCGTCTGCGGAATGCAATCCGGCGCACCCCGACACCGTTCACCAGCCCGCACGTAGGCCAAGGACGGGTGCACCCTGCCGCCACGAATTCGCAGCGCATTCGGGAGACACGATCAACGTCCAACCGATCCGTCATGAAGACCCTTCGACTTCACCCTCTCGCGCCTGTGGCGGCATTTACCGTGTTGCTGGTTCTACACGTTCCTACAAGCGAGGCGCAGATCTACGATCCCGTGCAATGGCGTTTGGAACTCGATGTCGCGGAGGCCCCGCCCAATAGCACCGTGCTGGCGCGGCTGACAGCGACCATTGAGGACGGCTGGCACGTGTATTCGACAACCTCGCCTGCCGGGATCGTTTTGGGTCTCCAGATCGCCGCGTCGGACACGATCAAGGAGTGGAGAGCGTATCAACCCGAGCCGCAACTGGTGTACGATCCGAACTTTGAGGCCGAAGTCGAGTGGTATACGAACGAAGCGGTCTTCCTGTTCGAGTTGGACCTGACACCCGGGATCGAGGGCGAATTCCCGATCGAGGCGCAAACACGTTACGGCGCCTGTGACGATCGCCAATGCCTGCCTCCCAAGCGTAAGAGCGCAATCGCGACTCTATCGATCAACGCCGATGCGCTCGCCCTCGCAGCGGCCTTGCCTGCGGGATATCAGCCAGCCAAACACAATGCCATCAGGCGGTCGTCCTCCGCCGAGAGAGCTGGGACCGGGTCGGCCCACATCGCGGCCGCTTCGACGGCATTCGAATCGCAAGACCAGGGGCTGGGCGGCTTTGCTCTGCTGGCGCTCGGATTCGGGTTCCTCGCCATCCTGACGCCCTGCGTGTTCCCGATGATCCCGATATACATGGGTAGCTTCATGAGCGGCGGCGAGAGGCCGTGGGGGGCCGTGCTCCGGCAGGCGGGGATCTTTTGCGCCGGTGTGATCGTCCTGTTCACAGCCCTGGGGGGGGCGTTGGCTGGCTTTCTCGGTCCCTTCGGCTTGAGCCAGATCGGGTCCAATGCGTGGGTGAACTTGCTGATCTGGGGCGTGTTGTGCTTCTTCGCGCTGAGCATGCTCGGAGCCTTCGAAATCACCGTGCCGAGCAGTTGGACGACCGGGGCAAGCGCACGTTCGGCCGGCAGCGGCGTACTGGCCACGCTGATGCTCAGCGTGGTCTTCACGTTGGCGTCCTTCGCCTGCACGGGACCGTTCATTGGAACTCTGCTCGCCGGCTCGGTGGTCGGCGGCAGCATGGCGTTCCCGGTCCTCGGCATGATGCTGTTCGCCACAGGCCTGTCGGCTCCGTTCTTCGTTCTCGCCCTCTTCCCGGCCCTGCTCAATAAGCTCCCTCGCAGCGGCGGCTGGTTAGCCGTGACCAAGCGTACGGTCGGTTTCGTCATCCTCGCGGTCGCGCTCAAGTACCTGAGCAATGTCGACCAGGTCTTCGGCTGGGAACTGCTGACGCGGGAACGCTTCCTCGCGATCTGGATCGTCTTGCTCGCCTTGACGGCGTTGTATCTCTGGGGCGTTGTGCGGCTGGGTGACGACGGGCCTTCGCAAGGCGTCGGGCTGGGCCGGCTCGGAACGGGGGCCGCATTCCTGGCCCTCGCCATCAGTCTCGTGCCCGGCATGTTCGGTGTGCGTCTAGGGGAACTGGACGCTCATGTCCCCGAAGCAGCGAACTCGGGCTTGGGCGCCGGAAGCGGAGACCTCCGCTGGATCAAGGACGACTACGAGGGAGCATTGGCCGAGGCGCGTGGCTCGGGCAAGCCTTTGCTGATCAGCTTTACGGGCTACGCCTGCTCGAACTGCAAGTGGATGAAGTCCAATATGTTCACCAAGCCGGACGTCCGCGAACTCCTGCAGGGGGTGGTCCTCGTGGAACTCTACACCGACGGTTTGGACGACATCAGCGAGAAGCACCAGCAGCTGCAGGTCCAAGAATTTCGTTCGTCCAGCATCCCCTTCTACGCACTCTTGCGCCCAGACGGATCGGCGGCGGCCACATTCTCGGGCCAGACCAGGGACGTGGAGGAATTCCGCGGCTTTCTGATGAGCGCTTCCTAGTCTTTCGTGGCTGAACCAAGTAGAAATGAACCTGTCTGGACTCGCTGTGTCGCTGGAACTCAAAGAATCATCGATTGACAATGGCCACTGACCACCGCACCAGCTTTTTGTAGCACGATTGGCACACCGCCTCAAGAGGGGTGCGCGACATTTCTGTGACAAGGATGCCAATCTACTGGAAGAGCCGCGCCTGTCTGTATATAGTAGATATATACAGACCAAGGAGGGCCCATGCCCGATTCCCTCGCTGCCTTGGAAGACTGGCGCTCCCGACTCTTGCTCGAACTGGCCCAGATCGGTGACTTCCGCCGCGGTTCCATCCAGTCCCTCTTCCGCCGTTGCGGCAAGTCCAACTGCGCCTGCGCCCAAGAGGGCCATCCCGGCCATGGCCCCGTGACGCGACTGGCCTACAAGGTCCGCGGCAAGTCCGTTGCGCTCACGCTCTCCGCGCCTGCCGAGGTGCGCAAGGCCGAACGCGAGGTGGCCGCCTTCCGCCGCTTCCAGCAGCTCAGCGCCGAACTCGTCGAGGTCAATGAGCGCATCTGCCAGCTGCGCCCGCCCCAGATCCAGGATCTGGAGCAACCGCCCCAAGTGCCAAAAAAACGCTACGCGCGATCCAGGCCGCCGTCCAGGCCGAGGTCGGGAGCCTGCTGAGAGTGATTGGCAACGCCCGGCGCAAGCTCGGCGCGTTCGACCTCGAAGCTCTCGAACAGGCGACTCGCGCGGCCCTGCACAGGGCCGGGGCGCGGCTGCTGGAAGAGCTGCTGGAGGAAACCGAGGACGCGGGCCAGCCGCCGCTGTGCACCTGCGGCAGCCCCCTGCGCTGCGAGGGGCCGCGGCCCAAGCAGCTGGTCAGCCTGCTCGGCGTGGTGCGCCTGCGACGGCCCTACTAGCACTGCCGGCACTGCTGGCGGGGTGCGGCCCCGCTCGACCGCGACCTCGACATCGAGGGCACGCAGTACTCGCCGGGCGTGCGCCGCCTGCTCGCCGTGGTCGGCGGCGAAACGCCGTTCGCGCGCGGTCGCGCGCTGCTGGAGGAACTGGCGGGCAGCGCGGTCCGTGGCAAGGCGGTCGAGCGGCAGGCCCACGCGATCGGCAGCGACTTGGCGGCGCGGACTGAGTCGGATCGCTGCCAGGCGGCCCTGCGAGGGTTCCCGCCCCAGCCGGGCGAGCCGATTCCCACGTTCTACATCGAGCTGGACGGCACCGGCATCCCGGTCACGGCCGCGGCCTCCGCCGGGCGCCAGGGCCAGGCCGGCGCGACGGCGCGGACCCGCGAGGTCAAGCTGGGCTGCGTCTTCACGCAGACCGCTCTGGACGCCGAGGGCCGGCCGGTCCGGGACGCGCGATCGACCACCTACACAGGCGCGATCGAGGACGCCGAGACGTTCGGGCAGCGCCTCTACCACGAGGCCTGGCAGCGCGGCCTGCACCGCGCCGACCGTCAGGTCGTGCTCGGTGACGGCGCAGCATGGATTTGGAATTTGAGCCACAGCTACTTCCCCAACGCCATCGAGATCGTCGACATCTACCACTCCCGCGAGCATCTCTGGGAACTGGGCCGGCAGCTGTTCCCGCTGGACCGCAAGCAGCGCCGCCGCTGGGTGCGCCGGCGCAAGAAGCAGCTCGACGAGGGGCGCATCGAGCATTGGGTCCGGTCGCTGCGAGGCAGCCTACTTCGAGGGCCATGCCGACCGCATGCGCTATGCCGACTTCCGCCGCCAAGACCTCTTCGTCGGCTCCGGAGTGGACTCCCCCAGCAAAGACACAACAGGCGTTCTCTAAGCCCAACTTGCACCTCGTCGTCACGCACCCGTGCCACCCGTTACGGGGGAAGCGGCTTGCGGTCGTCTCGTACCAGGGAGATCTGGTGCGTTGCGGCGACCGCGAGGGCGGTTACCGTTACCTGCCGCGGGCGTGGACTGATCTGGCGCCGCCGGACGCCTATCTGAGCGCCGCCGGCGGGCGTGCCCTGTTGCGGCCTTCCAAGCTCCTGGAATTGGCCGAGTTGGTGGAGCGGCTGCGGAAGCGGACGGCCTGAGGTGTCGCAGGAAATTTCTTACATATGGCGCAGAAAATATCTTGCATGACGGGGGTAGACGGTGGGAGAAAGAGCTGGGATGAAGCCTTTTCAGGAGGATTTGGGGCACCACGCCCTCGGTCCACGAAGGTCTTCCATTGCGATATGAAGTATATTTATTGCTACAATCGAGGCGGAGGAACCCCCATGGCCTCAGCCCCATCCAAGCGCCAACGCCTGCGCGAGGCAGGCACCCTCAACGCCCATCCCGAACGCGTCCTCGCCCCGCGCTTCCAGCACAGTCCCTTCTACGATCCCGCCGACCTGCTGCAAGTGCGCTACGAGTTGATCCGGGACGTTCGCCAGGACGCGCGCGGGCGCGCCCAGGCCGCCCGCGACTTCGGCTTGTCGCGGCACACGCTGCACCGCCTCGAACGCCTCTTCGAAGCCGACGGCCTCGTCGGCCTGGTGCCGCGCCAACGCGGCCCGCACGGCCCGCACAAGATCACTGCCGAGATCCTGCGTTTCGTCGACGAGTGGCGGGCCGGGCACGGGCCCGCGGGCTGCCGTTTACACACAAGTCACCCTGGACGCATCTTCTGATAGAGCTTGCTACCCTCGCTGAGCCGTCGGGTCCGTTCCACCACCTGCGAGATCGTGGCCAGCCTCGTGTAGCCCTCCCACAGCACCTTGTGCCCCGGCACCGCGTACTGCTTGCGCTTGTAATTCAGATACCCGCCCAGCATCGCCAGCGTCAGCACTGCCCGCCCCAAATTGTCCGGCGGCGGCTGCCGCCGGTCCTGCGCGAAATCCTCCAGCGCCGCCAGCTCGATCTCCGTGAACAGCGTGTCCGCCGGCAGCTCCGGCGTGTCCCGTCCCAGCAGCGTCAGCAGTGTCAGCCGCCAGGCGATCACCGCGTTGATCGTCACCGCCCGCTCGATCCGCTCCCCCTGCCGGTGCCCCAGGTACTCCACCTTGCAGCCCGCCTTCAGCACCCGCTGCCAGTCCTCGATCCGCCAGCGCAGCTTGTACCACTCCAGCACCCGCTCCGCCTCCGGCTGCGTCTGCACCGCCAGCGTCGTCAGCAGGAACCATTCCAGTCGCTCCGCCCCCTCCGGCTGCGTCTCCTCCCGCACGTGCACCAGGCGCAGCTGCAGCGCCGCCTCCTGCCTGTCCGGGTCCGCCAGTTCCACCTCCCGCCAGCGCAGCTCCACCTGCGCCACCCGCTCCTCCCGCGCCTCGCGGCCCGTCTGCCCCCGGCTCGCCCGCCGCCCCGACAGCCGCGCCACGTGGATCTGCATCCGTCCCTGCGCCGCCTCCCCCCGGACCCAGTCGAACAGCTTCGGCACGTCCTTGCCCAGCGAGCGGTTGTGCTTCGCCCGCACCAGCAGGTCCACCTTCCGCAGCCGCCGCTGCTCTGCGAACAGGGCGAACACGTCCGCCTCCCGGTCCAGCACCGACACCGGCCGCACCCCCGCCAGCTGCCCGCCCATCTCCGCGCATTCCCGCAGCCCCCGGATCCAGCGCATCGTCTTGCGCTGCTCCAGCGGCTTGCCCCGCTCCGCCTTCCCGTCCGGCGCCTCGAACTGGATCTGCGGCACCCCCAGCGGCACCCCTTTCCCGTTCACCACCAGCGTCGCATGCATGTGCAGCCCCAGCGTCCCCGCCGAGCCCTTGTTCTTGCCGATCAAGCCCAGCCCCACGCAGCCCGGATGCTCCGCGAAATTCAAGTCCGTGCCGTCCTGGATGCACAGTACCGCGGCCTGCCCCTGCATCCGCTGCAACGTGCGCTCCCGGTGCGGCGCCAGGATGTTCTCCGGCGTCACCTCCGAATCCGCCGGGTGATCAATCAGACGGTAGTAGCCGCGCACCGCCGCCTGGTCGTTCTGCGCCGCTCCCGGGAACGACTTGGTGGGCGCTTGCGCTTGCTGGTCCACGATCTGCACGAGCCGCTGGCTCAAGCGTACATCGCCCAGCGGCGCGCCGCCGAACTCGTGCTCGGCCCACACGTCCGCCGCCAGCTTGTCGGCCGCGCCCAGCGCCTGCGGCGCTTCCGGCGCGGGCACGCCCAGCTGCGCCCGCCAGTCGCGCGCCAGCGGGTAGAGCCAGACCGCCTTCACCGGCACCGCGGTCCCGCTGGCCGCGAAGCGGCCGCGCCCGGCGCTCTCGCCGACCCGCAGCCAGTTGGCGGCGGCCAGCGAAGTGCCCTTGTACAGGCCTTTCTCGACAAAGGTTTCCACCAGCAGGGGGCGGTAGCCGTAGCGCTGCTGGCAGTCGTCCGGCAGGCGGCGCAAGGCGAGCGAGAGGGCCTTGGAGGCGAGGTTCCGGCAGGCGGCGCCGGGGCGGATCAGGAAGCGGCTCAGCCCGAGCACGCGGTGCAGCTGGCGGCCGCGCTGGTCGGCGTCCCAGCCGATGAAGGCGTCGCGGGCGGCCAGCGCAAGGGCCGCGGCAGCGAAGCCGAAGGCCCCCAGCACGCCCTGCTCGGAGACCAGCAGGTAGCGCAGTTGGGCACCGGCGTGCTGGACGGCGCCGCGCGGGTGCTCGCTGCGCATCAGCTCGTTCCAGATCCCGCGCTGGGCCGAGTCGCTGACCTCGATCAGTGCCAGCCCGCACAGCTGGTCCACGCGGGCGGGCACGCCGACCGGCGGCGGCACGGGGCGGCCGAGACCGCGCGGGCGGCAGCGCCGGTGGTTATGCCGGGGCGCGGGCAGTCGGATCTGGCCGGCGGCGTCGAGCGTGCGCAAGGCTCGCAGGCAACTGGCCAGCTGGGGCTGCCCGCGGGCGTCCAGGAAGCCGAACAGCTGGCAGACCCGGCGGCCGATTTCCATGCGGCTAGCCGAGCCGGCGGCCCAATGGCACTGACTTAAGGATTTTCTTGCTGACTTAAGGCTGCGGGCTTCGACTGGGCCCCTTGGCAGCCTTTCGGGTCCCAGTCGGCTAGGCTGGGACGGGGTTGCGCCGGGACCATTTGGGGGCCGGTTGCTTCGAGCGCCTCGGGTACGAGCGGTTCGGGCGGGGCTTGCGCCGGCCGATCCCGACGCACTCGGCGATGCGCGTGACGGTTGCGCGGACGAATTCGGTGTGGCGCAGCAGCAGCGCCTCCAGATGCCGCGACAGGGCGGCCAGGCTGTGCTTGAAGTTGGCCTGCGGGGGCGGCTTGCCGTCGGCCGGGCCGGCCGCCTGGCACAGGGCGGCGTCGCGGTTGGTGAAGCTGCGCGTCATCGCGATCAGATTGAAGTGCGCGAACAGTTCCTGCTTGACCAGGCGCTCGGTGCGGCCGTGGAACTGGTCGACCTCCAGGAATTGCTTGCTGCTCTTGTAGAGTTCTTCGATCCCCCAGCGGGCGTGATACAGGTCGGCCAGGGCGGCGACGCTGTAGCGCTGGCGGTCGAGCAGGGTGGCGCCGAGGATGTACTCGGTGCCGCCGTGCGTGTACTTGACCAGGCGTAGCGGGACCGGTCGCCAGTGGGTGCGGGGATGCTTGCGGCGCAACTCACGCAGGGCATCGGGGCCGGGGAAGATCTCGGCCACGGTATCGGTTTGGTCGCTGGCGATGAAGCGGTCGAGGGCCTGGCCGGCCTTGCGACGGATGCGGAACACGGCCTGCAGGCCGCGCTGGCGATGGGCGCAGAGCAGTTCGAAGGAGTAATAGCCGCGGTCGTAGACGACGACGTCAGGCGGTGCCAGAGCCTGGAGATGGGCGAGTGCGGCGGCGCGCTCGTTGCCGTGGGCGAGGAGGTCGAAATCGACGGGCAGCTTCGAGTGCAGGCGGTACAGGCAGCTCAGCAGGCCTTGCGGGTAGTGCGCCTGCTCGCTGGGCAGGGCGTAGCCGGCGTCGAGCAGCGGGCGGGGCAGGTTCAGCTTCGAGCCGTCGACGGCGAAGACGCGATGGCCGTGCCAGAAGGGGCCGGGCTGGTCGGCGCGCTGGAGGATCTCGGCGTGGAACTGCAGGAAGACGCCGGGCTGGACCTTGCGCCTGGCGCGGACCATCGCCGAGTCGGAGACCGGCACCGCCTGCGGCAGGGGCACGTCGAGGACGCGGCAGTGGTCCCACAGTTCGGCGAGCGTGGCGGTGTAGCCCTGGCGGCGGGGGGCGAACACCAGGCGGAAGACGAACAGCATCACCAGCAGCTTCCGTGATGGATGTCAAGCGTTTTTCCCGACAATACCGGGAATGGGCGATGAACTCTGCGATTTCGAGGGCAGGGCGTGTCGCCGGGTCTCCTCCGCAGTTCGGTCAAGATCGCGGGAGAGCCGCTCGAGTTCGACCTGCCGCCGCTCGACCTCGGCCAGTTCCGCGTGGGCGTTGCGGATGGCGGAGCGCAGGAGTTCGGCGCGCGCCGCGAGGCACTGGCGCGGGACGGGCGAGCGGGGATCGGCGGCGTGGCCGGAGCGGGCGCGGAGGTTCTGCAAGCGCTTGGCGCAACGGCGGCAGTAGGTCGGCATCGGGCCGCGGCGGCCGACCGGCATGGCGCCGCCGCAGGCCAGGCAGCCGAAGCCGTAGGCGGCGGATGTCTCCGGCTGGCCCGGGGGTTCCGGGGCGGTTCGATCGAGGGCTGCGTGGACGCTCATAGCACTTACCCCTGCTCAACTTCGCTCAGGCGGGCGCTCCGCTGACGGGTGCTTCCGGCGACCACAGGCGGTCGTCGCGGAGCAGGGCCCCGAGCAGGGCGAGCAGCTTGCGCATGACCGCCACCAGTGCGACCTTGCGCGGCTTGCCCTGTGCGGCCAGCCGCTCGTAGAAGGCTTTGAGGCCGGGATTGAAGCGGATCGCGGAAGTGGCGGCCATGTACAGCAGCTTGCGAGGATGGCGGCGGCCGCCGCGGATCCGGCGGCGGCCGCGGTGCCCGCCGGAATCGCAGTCGTACGGTGCCAAGCCGGCCAGTGCGGCGGCCTCGGCGGGGCTGGCGGATCCGAGTTCGGGCAGGTCGGCGCACAGGCTGGCGGCATTGAGCGGGCCGCAGCCCGGGACCGACAGGATGATTGCGCGGCGGCGGCAGAGCGCGGGGTCGGCCTCGAGGCAGGCTTGCAGGGCCTTGTCGGTCTGCTGGAGCTTATCGGTAAAGGCGGCCAGCAGGGAGCCGAGGAGCGCGGCGGCTTGGCCGCCCAACTCCCCGGCCTGCTTGCGCAGGGCGTCGCGCTGCTCGCTGAGCTTGCGCCGCAGGGCGAGCCAGTCGCTGAGCTCCTGCAAGCTGCGCGGCTTGGGCGGCGTGCTCGTGACGTGCTCGAGGCGCGCGTAGCGGGCGAGCATGGCGGCGTCGACGCGGTCGTTCTTCGCCTGCTGGCCTAGGGCGCGGGCGAAGTTGCGCGCGCGCAGCGGATTGGCGACGACGACGGCGACGCCATCGTCGTGGAGGCACTGGTGGAGCTGGCGGTGGTAGCGCCCGGTGGGCTCGAGAGCGACGCGCCGCACTCCGAGCTTGCGGAGCCAGTTGCGCAGGGCGCGGCGGCCGACCTGGGTGTTCTCGAAGCGGCGGGAAAGTTCGGCGGGATCGGCGCAGGCGTCGAGCCACAGCTTGCCGACATCGATGCCGGCGACTGGCTCGGCCGTGGTTGCTGCGGGATTTGTCATGGGATGTTGGATATCCTTTCTAGCGGCCAGGGGCTTCCTGCGAACCTATCCTTTTGGGATGCGGGCCAGTGCCCGTTCTTCCGTTCAGGTCTCTCAGGAATTGCTGCGGCGGGCGATCCAGCTGCTGGTCGGTGCCAGGCACCCGGGTGTTAAGACGATCCGACCCGCCGCCCGCCGCCGGGCCTGGCCAGGCCCGGCGGCGGCCTCCCCGCCACGAGACGGGGAGATTTCCGATGCGCCGGTCGCCGTCGATGGCGACCGGGCGAAACTCCACTCTTGCACAAACCGGAACGCGCGTCCTCACGGACGGACCCGGGCGGTCCAGCACTCGCCGCCCCTCTCGGAACATCCTGCCGATCTCCGGTCTCACTGTGTTCAACATAAAAGGGTGTTGAGCACGCGCCGGCGCACTTGCCAGAGCTGGTCGTGGGCGGCGGCGACGGCGCTGAGCGCGCCGATCAGGTCCTGCCACATGCGGACGAAGGTCTCGTCGGGGGCCGCCGCCTCCGGCGCGGGCGGGCGTCGCGGCCTGGGCTGGCGGGGGCGCGGCCCGTGCAGCAGGATCTCGCGGCAGTGCTTCGCCAAGGGGTACACGTAGACGTCCTTGCGGGTCCGCCCCGCGTCGGGGCGGCCCCGGGTCTGGCCCAGGTGCAGCCAGTTGGCGGCGCGCTAGCAGACTCCGCCGAAACGCTCCGGATCAACGAAAGTCTCGAGCAGGACCGGCCGGCAGCCGTAGCGGCTGTGCCAGTCCTGCGGCAGCTGCTGGACGGCCAGCGACAGCGCATGACTGGCCAAGTTCTCGACCTGGACCCAGGGAAACAGCAAGAAGCGAGGCTGCCCGACCACCAGCTGCAAGTGCTGCTTGTACTCGCCCTCGCGCCAGCCGACCCACGTGTCGCGGCAGGCCAGCGAGTGGGTCGCCTGGCTGAACAGCAGGCAGCCCAGCGGGCGCGCGTGCCGGTCGAGCAGGAAATAACGCAGGTGCGGGCCGAGCGGCTGGCGATAGCCAAGGTAGTGATGCCGGTCGACGTATGCGTTGAACAACCCGGCCTGCTCCGGGCCCTCCGCCCGTTGCAGGCGCAGCGGAGCCAAGTCCCGCAGGTCGGCCTGGATCCGCGGCTGCGGGTCCGTGCGTGGGGTCCGCGCAAGCGGCTGGCGCGTCCCGTGCATTTTCTCCTCGCGCTTCGGCGGCAGCGTCAGGATGCCCTCCTTGTGCAGCGCCTCGAGCAGGCCTAGGCCGGCCGCGACGCGGTTCTTGCCTGCCGGGGTACGCCAGCGCAGGTGCTCGCAGATCGTCTGCGCCAGTTCCTTGCGGGCCAGTGCCGGGAACGTCGCCACCGTCTCTTGGACCTGGGCGATCTGCTGCCGCGTGAAGCGCCTGCCGAAGAAGGTGGTGGACTTGAGATTCTCGATGCGGGGATCCATGGCAGCTCCCAGGAAACCGGTTCTTGCCTACCATGGCAAATTCCGCCCAGGATGTCAAGGGGCTTTTTCGAGGCCGGTCGGAAAACACTGTAAGTGCTTCTGCATCCGTGTCTTGGAGGTCTGCCAGGAAATCCGGCTACTGTCTTGCTTATGTCAGGGACATTGGCCGGCGGCCGCCACCAGCGCCTTGACGCGCGCCAGGGATGCGGGATTCGAAAGCGTGGAGGGAATCCGGTGTTGCTCGTACATGTCCTAGGGATGGCACACTGGAAATCCACTTGTCAAGTCCTATTTGTGTGTAAACGGCAGCCCGCGGGAGCCACCATCCTGGTGCGCGAGATCGAGGCCCGCTTCGGGCTCTCGATCCATCGCGTCAGCCTGGATCAGGCCCTGGCGCGCCGCGAAAAAAAACGCCTGCCCGGAGGCCGGCCTTGAGCGCCGCGGCGCGCGCGCGCTACGAGGACTGGCGTGCGCGGCACGCCCAAGGCGGCTACTGCCCCGGGATTGGCCTGGTGCGCAGCCAGGGTCTGCTGCCAGCCTTGCGCCACGCCCCGTGCCAGCCTGCGCCGCCTGGCGCGCCTCCCGCTGCGCATCCCGGCGCTCTGTTCGCCGCCGGGGTCGCCCGCGCCCTCCGGCGCCATCTGCGAATGCTTCCGGAAGGAGACCTGCCCCATGCATCCATCCCAGATCAGCGCTGCTAAGGTGACGCAGCGGCACCTGGACCGCCCCGCGGTGCTGTACGTCCGCCAGTCGACGCTGCACCAGGTGCGGCACAACACCGAAAGCACCCAGCGCCAGTACGCCTTGCGCGAGCGCGCCGTGGCCTTGGGCTGGCCAGCCGACCAAGTCCGCGTCATTGACGAAGACCTCGGCAAATCCGGGGCCTCGTCCGCCAACCGGGACGGCTTCCGGCCATTGGTCGCGTCCGTGGCGGTGCGCGAGGTCGGCCTCGTGATGGGTCTGGAGGTGTCCCGCCTGGCCCGCAACAACGCCGACTGGCAGCGCCTGCTCGAACTGGCCTCCCAAGCCCGCACGTTGATCCTCGACGAGACTGGAGTGTACGATCCGCACGAATTCAACGACCGCATCCTGCTGGGCCTGAAGGGCCAGTTCAGCGAAATCGAACGGTTCAGCATCCAGGCCCGCTTGCAGGGAGGCCTGCGCAACAAGGCCGAGCGCGGCGCGTTGAAGACACCGTTGCCCATCGGCTTGGTGTATCAACCGGACGAGACGGTCGCGCTCGATCCCGACAGTGCGGTCGGGACGGCCGTCCGCTGCGTGTTCGACACGTTCGAGCGCCTGGAATCGGCCACGGCCACGCGGCGCTGGCTGGAGGAGGAGGGCGTGCAACTGCCCGGCGAGCTCCGCCACGGCCCGCGCCGGGGCCTGCGGATCTGGCTGCCTCCCACACTCGACCGTGTCCTCAGCTACCTCAAGAACCCGCGCTACGCCGGCGCCTACGCCTGGGGCCGGCGGCGGGCTGAAGACGCTCCGGCGGGGCGGCCCGCCCCGCCGGAGCCCCCGCTGGAGAGCTGCTGGCGGGTGTTGCTCCCGAACGCCCACCCCGGCTATATCGACTGGAACCGATTCGCCGCCAATCAAGCGATCCTCAAGCGCAACGAGGGCGCGTGGTCCCAGCGCCTGCCTCCGCCGCGCCAAGGCTGTGCCCTGCTGGCCTCTTTGCTACTGTGCGGCCGCTGCGGCTCGCGCATGCGCGTGCATTACGCCCGCCAACCGGCGCGGGACGACTCAAGCGGGAAGACTTATCCCTACTACTTCTGCCGGCCCCAGGGACTGCCGCCGGGCGGCCCCCGGACCTGCCAGTCGCTGAGCGCGACCGCCGTCGACCGGGCCGTCGCGCGCGCGATCGTCGCCGCGGTCCGCGACGACCACATTGCGGTCGCGCTCGCCGTGCAGGAAGAAGTCCGCACGCACGCCGCGCAGGCCGCCGCCACACGCGAGGAACGGCCAGCTGGATGCGGCCGTCCGCGTCGAGCGCGCGTAGCGCCTTCATGCAGCCGGCCAGCTGGGGGTGGCCGCGCGCGTCATGGAAGCCGAACAGCTGGCACACGCGGCGGCCGAACTCGGTCCGGCTGGCCGAGCCGACTTGCGCCAGCAACTCCTTCAGCCGGGTCGTGCCGCCGGCACTGGTGAGCGTGGCCGCGATTTGATTTTGCTCGTGCATGCCCCAGGAATGACACAAAGCAAGTACAAAAGTTAACCCCTAACTTGTGTGTCAACGGCAGCCCGCACCCGCTCGGTGAAGCCCTGCCAGCGCTGCGCCGCCTGGCGGCTCATCGCGGCCAGCGTCGCGGCGCACAGCGGAGCGCCGAACAGATCCTGCAGGACTTGCGCGAGCCGGTCCTCGGGCAGGAAGTGCGCGTGCTGCAGATAGACCGCCGTGGCCGCGATGCGCGGGCCGTACTGCGCCGGCGCATTCACCCCCGCGGGAAATCCCGCCCGGGTGGTCGCTCCGCAGCGGCTGCACAGGCAGGCATGCGCGCGGTGCTCGGTCACCGGCAAGGGCGCCGAGCAGCGCTCGCAGCGGAGCGGAACGTGATCCTCGATCCGGTCGGGTGTCTCCCTCCGGCGCAACGTCGCGCCCGCGTGGCCCGGCTGCCCGCCGGACGGCTTCCCGCTCTTGCCTCGCAAGCTCCTGGTGCGCGGCTTGGCTGGCGGCTGCTTCAGCCCGTCGCTCGAAGGCGGCTTGCCGCTGTTGCCGCTGTGCAGGCCCAGGCGCCGCTCCAGTTCCCCGAGGCGTTGCCGCAACTCGGCGTTTTCCGCCTGCAACCGCGCGTTTTCCGCCTGCAGCTGCCCCAGTCGCTCGTCTCTTTCCGCGAGTCCCTGCTGCAACTCATCGATCCGGTCCGAGGCACCGCCACCCTGTGGGCGCACCGTCTCTGCTTCCATCCGGGGCATCGCTCGGTCTTGCGCAGGCCCAGCCGCGAGCTACGGGAACCAATCGTCATGCCGACTGCGACAGCGCGCCAGCAGGTTGCTTCCGGCTCGGCCTTGCTGGAACATTTCTACCATAGCATGTAGTGGGTTGCCGTGGTCGCGAGCACGCCGGCAGTCGCTGCGGGCGGCAAGCAAGGACCGCTGCTGCCACAGGTGCGCATCGAATACCGCAACATTGGACCGGAGCCTCTGGCGCGCCGCGTGCCATCGTCTGTCAGCATCGCTCAGCACACGCCTTCCAGGTCGAGCGGCCGACGTCTCGGTAAACGCCGAATCGGGGAGCTGGGCAGTTACTGACAGTATTCACTGCCCCCAGCTCCCGGATCCCCTCGTGGATCGAATTGGATGTAGCGGGCCACGAATAGGTCAAGGTGGCCGTCGCGATCGTAGTCCAGAAAACAGCAACCCGTATTCCATTCGCGTACTTCTAAACCCAGCCCCGCCTCGTGAGTAACGTCCACAAATGTACCGTCGCCCTGATTGCGATAAAGGATGTTTTGCCCCCAGTACGTCACAAAGAGATCATCCAGACCGTTGTTATCATAATCGCCAATACAACAACCCTGCCCCCAGCCCGACCGGGTCAGGCCAGCTTTAGCAGTGACATCGGTAAAGGTTCCGTCTCGATTGTTATGAAACAGCCGATTGCTGGGCCGCACATCAACTTCATCGAAGTCGAATGTGCTGCCGTTTACAAAGAAGATGTCCAGCCACCCATCATGATCATAATCATAGAAAGCAACCTCGCATCCCGTCATTTCTAGCAAGAAATCCTTGTCATGCGGCTTGCCACAAACGATCGAGACATCCAGCCCCGCTTCCGCGGCAACATCAATGAAGTGAGGGGTGGGTCGAGATGGCGATTGCAGCAATGCAGCCAGCGCACGACCGCTGTGTGGTGACGCGAACGAGGCAACGACTTGCTCGGCAGCTACCGTGAAACTCGATCGAT
This sequence comes from Bryobacterales bacterium, assembly GCA_965218615.1. Classification (GTDB taxonomy): domain Bacteria; phylum Acidobacteriota; class Terriglobia; order Bryobacterales; family UBA6623; genus VXMF01. Next base: position 517,537 of record CBDCLH010000005.1, on the reverse strand, counting down.
AAATCGACCGCAGGAATCCACGTCGAGACCACCTCATTGCAGCGGGCCGACTCGACGTGCTACCGAGGTTCGGCCGGGGTCGGAATTGAGCCGACGGAAGGTCTCCAGGGCAGCGCTGGAATCGTCGTGCTTCCCGAGCCTTCGGTACGCCCCGGACAGCACGTAATGGAATTCGGGGACTCGGTCGTCGACGGCAATAGCGCGCTGCAAGGACTGCACGCACTCTTCCCAACGCCCCAGACCGCGGTACGCCTTGGCCTGCTGAAAATGGGCCTCGTCCGACTGCGGGTTGTAGGCCACAGCCAATTCGAGGAGTTCCAACGCATCCTCGAATTCTCCGCGGCGATTGTGGAAAGCCCCGAAGTTGATATAGGGCCACCCGGAAGGATGGGGTTGCTTTTCGTTGAGTTCGATTGCCGTAACAAAAGAATCCCTCGCGAAAGAGATCTAACTGGTCGCTTCGTAGGCCAAGCCCAAATTATGGTAAGCCTTTACATAATCCGGGTCTAGTGCAATAGCCTTCTGGAAGTTCGTGACCGCACGGCCATACGCCCCTTGCTCATAATAGACGTGTCCCAATGCATACTGACTCTCGGCAGACTTTGGGTTCAATTGGACCGCAAACTCCAGCTCTTTGGTTGCCAGATCGAGGCGATTCACAATCGTAAAGTCCATGCCCAAGATTTTATGAGCCTCGGCATTATTGACGTTGATGGAAAGCGATTTCGACAGCAATTGGATCGAGGGCCAGATCTTGTGGAGGCGAAAATAAACATAGCCCAATTGATAGAGCCCTTCCCACGATTGCGGGTTTTTGGCAATGTAGCCCTCAAGGTGAACGGCTGCTTGCGGGTAATTTCCCGTGGCAATTAGCCGATCGAACTCGGCGATCTGAGTGTTCGCCGTGGCTGATATTACGCAAGCAGCGCCAGTCCACCATATCGCGCAAAACCCGATCGCTCTGTTGAATCCTTTTATGTTGGAGAGGTGCCGGAGAGAGGGATGGCCGCCGCTGCGGCAGGTAGCAGATCCCTCCCCGCCTCAGCGCAGGGAGGCCCCCGGCGGGGCCTGGCCAGGCCCCGCCGGGGGCGACGGGTCGGACCGTTTAATCCTCGGATATCAGATCCGTACTTTAGCTTGGTCGGCCCGTCGCAACCATTCCTGCGCGACCTGAACGGAAGCGTGGGTACCGCCCCGAATCGCAAAAGGACAGGAACACAGGAATGACTGAACTCAATCCCATCGTAGTCGCCGGCATCGACGTCGGCAAGTCGAAGCTCGACGCCCACATCCTCGACTCCCGCCTCGAGCGCCAGTTCGACAACACCAAGCCCGGCCGCCGCGCCCTGCGCAACTGGCTGCTCAAGCACGGCGTCACCCGCGCCGTCTTCGAGCCCACCGGCCGCTACCACCGCAACCTCCACCAGGGCCTCGCTGAGGCCGGCCTCGAGACCGTCCTGGTCAACCCCTTGCGCTCCCGGCGCTTCGCCCAGGCCATCGGCCAGCTCGCCAAGAACGACCGCGTCGACGCCGCCATGCTCGCCCGCTTCGGCCTCCTTGACGGCCTCGATGCCACCCCGCCCCTGCCGCGCAACCTCCAGCTGCTCAGCGACTGGCTCGCTCTCCGCCGCAAGCTCGTCGAACAGCTCGGCGCCCTCCGCAAGCTCTGCGCCGAACTCGCCCCCGAGGCCGCCGGCTGCCCCGGCGCCACCCTCGACGCCTTGCAGGCCGACAGCGCCTCCTGCGAGTGCCGCATGCTCACCTGCATCGCCGCCGACACCGCACTCTCCCGCCGCGCCGCCAGCATCCGCTCGATCCCCGGCTGCGGCCCCGTCACCGCCGCCTGCCTCTGCGCCGACATGCCCGAGCTCGGCACCCTCGGCCGTCGCCAGGCCGCTTCCCTGTTCGGCCTCGCTCCCTTCGACCGCGACTCCGGCCAGCACCGCGGCGGCCGCTCCATCCGCGGCGGCCGCGCCCAGCCGCGCCACCTGCTCTACATGGCGGCCCTCTCCGCGGTCCGTTGCGAACCCGCGGCCAAGGCCTTCTACGAACGACTCCTCGCCCGCGGCAAGCCGCCCAAGGTCGCCCTCCTCGCCGTCATGCGCAAGCTCGTCGGCCTGCTCGACACCCTGCTCCGCGAGGATCGCCTCTGGCAGCCCGAGCCTCCCACCCACGCACTGCAGGCCGCCGCATGAGCACACGGACGAGCGGCTCCCAACCGAACCTCGCCATCCGGAAAGAAATGCAAGAAAATCGCCTCTCCGGAACATCTCTGCCCGGATATGTGCTTGACAAGAAACACGGAAGCTAAGGTCTGACTCCGGTTCCCTGCCTTGCGGCCTTCACGAGTGAAGCTAGTCAGAAGGAGTCGGTAAACACGCGCAACAGGTCCGCCACAGGCGCGGAGGACGGTCGTCTTCAGGAAGTCCACCTAGCCTAGCACCCGAAAAATGCGTATAGTACTATACCAGCATGGCTGCCCGGGTGGTATTGCTCCTCGCAAGCAGTGTCTCACTCCTATCGGCTGAGACCCCGCCACAATTCGAGTCGGAAGTCGCTCCAATTCTGCAGCAACGCTGCTGGTCGTGCCACGGGGCTGCTACCCAGACGTCCGGTTTGGACCTGCGCACCCCCGAGGCAATGTTGAAGGGCGGGGTCCGCGGGCCTGCTCTCGTCAGGGGTTCCGCGAAGGAAAGCCTCATCTATCAACGAATTGCCGATAAGTCGATGCCCCTCGGCGAGGAGAGTCTCTCGGACACAGAGACACTCATCATCCGTGAATGGATCAACGCGGGGGCTCAAGGCCCGAAGGAAGGCTTGGCAGCTCGCGCCTCCCGAGGTTCCGAGACTACGGAAAGCCATTGGGCCTTTCAGGCGCCTGTGTGTCCTGAGATTCCCGCAGTCAAGAATGCCGCCTGGGTCCGCACGCCGGTAGACGCGTTTGTTTTGGCTCAAATCGAGAAAGAGGGGATTCAGCCCGTAGCGCCCGCCGATCGCACAACGCTGTTGCGTCGGGCATTTCTCGATGTCATTGGCCTGCCACCCACACCCGAGGAAGTCGAAGATTTTCTAAGTGACAGGTCAGCGAATGCCTATCAGAAAGCAGTGGGGGTGTTGCTGGCTCGCCCCCAATATGGAGAACGGTGGGCGCGGCACTGGCTCGATCTTGTGCGTTACGCCGAATCCAACGGCTATGAACGAGACGGGACCAAGCCGCACGCCTGGCGCTATCGCGACTACGTCATCAAGGCGTTTAACCGCGACAAACCCTACGATCGCTTCCTGGCCGAACAACTGGCCGGGGACGAGCTTCCGGGCTCCAACGCTGAGACGCAGATCGCCACCACCTTCCTACGTTTGGGCACATGGGACGACGAGCCCGCGGACCCCAAAGTGGACCGCTACGATCAGCTGGACGACGTATTAGGCGTAACAGCGACGGCCTTCGCGGGCCTGACACTCCGCTGTGCCCGTTGCCACGATCACAAATTCGAGCCGTTTACTCAGAAGGAATACTACCGCCTCTTGGCGGTTTTCGAAGCCCTCAAGCGTCCGCAAGACGAACGCGCCGATCTTGACCGTCTCGTCGGAACCGAAGAAGAACTGCTCTCCTATCGAAATGCGATGGCAGAGGCGGATGATCTGATCAAACCGCTCCAGAAGAACTTTGAGGATATTCAGAAGGCGATTCAGAAGCGGTTGTTCGCCACGTCCGGGGTCCGGCAAGACCTTAGCTGGCTGGAGCACGCCGAAACCGTGCTGGCTTTTCGTACCGGCCCGAAAGTGCGCACCAAGGAGCAGAATGAGCTGATCGAAAAGTTCAACAAACGATTGGACCTGGAGACCCGAACGGAAGCGACCGAGATGGAGAAGCTCGATCTGGACGGCTTGCAAGAACGAATCAAGGCCATCAACGACGCTCGTCCGATGGAGCCGCCGCGGGCTTATGTGTGGTACGAAGACGGCCCTGAGCCTCCGGTGAGTCGTGTGTTGCTCCGCGGCGACGTCAATTCGCCTGGGGACGAAGTTCAACCCGGGGTGCCGGCAGTTCTGTTGCCGCACCAGCCCAACCCGCCCCAACCGACCACGAACACGACGGGGAGGCGACTCTGGTTGGCTCGCTGGATGACCAGCCCGGACAACCCATTGGTCGCGCGCGTAATGGTCAACCGCATTTGGCAGTGGCATTTCGGCGAAGGGCTGGTGGCTAGCGAAAGCGACTTCGGCTTGATGGGGAAGCGTCCCAGCCACCCTGAACTTCTCGACTACTTGGCAACGGAGTTCGTGGGTTCCGGATGGAGCGTCAAACACATTCAACGCTTGATTTTGAATTCCAGCACCTATAGGCTGGGTTCGAGTTGGAACGACAAGGCCGCACAAATCGACCCGGAAGGTGAGCTGCTATGGCGTTGGAGACCGCGCCGTCTGGAAGCCGAGGTTGTTCGCGATTCCATGCTTTTCGTCGGCGAGCGCTTGAACTTCAAAATGGCGGGCCGGAGCATTTATCCGTCTCTACCGCCAGCTGTACTGGAAGGTCAGTCGAGGCCCGGTGACGGATGGGGCGACTCCGATGAGCGCGAAGCAGAGCGTCGCAGCGTTTACATCTTCGCCAAACGAAGCTTGGCCGTACCGGAGTTGGAACTCCTGGACACCCCGGATACGACGTCCAGTTGTGAGCAGCGGACGATCTCCACGACAGGCCCGCAGGCGCTGACGTTTCTGAATGGGGACCTTGCCAACGAGCAGGCTCGGCATTTGGCCTCCCGTTTGCAAGCCGAAGCGGGTGCGCAAACTGCTATGCAGGTCGAACACGCGTTCCGGTTGGTCTTGAGCCGGCCGGCAACTTCCAAAGAGCGCAAGGCGGTTCTGACTTTCCTCAAGACACAAGAACGCCGGATCAAGGCGGAATCCGGGGCGGACGAACTTGCTGCTGGCGAAGTAGCCTGGCGGGCGCTGCACGCTTTATGCCTCGTGTTGTTGAACAGCAATGAGTTTTTCTATTTGAATTGAGCCGGAGAAGAAGGTTCCCATGGGAATCCAGAGTGCCCATACTCTTCCAGCGGAGCGTAAGGTTACCCCGTGTGGCCGGACGCGACGGGAGTGGCTGTGGCAAGCGGGCGGCGGCTTCGCCGGTACAGCGTTGACCTACATGTTCGTCAGTGACGGTATCTTGGGCTCGCTTGCCCAGGCCGCGACTGAGGGGGTTCCATCGCCGTTGACGCCGCGGGAGCCCCACTTCCCCGCAAGGGCGAAGGCTTGCATTTCCCTTTTCATGTACGGAGGGCCGAGCCAGGTCGACACGTTTGATCCGAAGCCCGAACTGAACAAACGGCATGGAGAACCTATTCCGACATTGGACAGCGACCCCCTACTCAAAGTGCGGAATCCCGGGACTCTACTTGGCTCGACACGAAAGTTCTCACGCCATGGTGAATCCGGCATCGAAGTGTCGGACCTGTATCCCAATCTGTCCCGCTGTATTGACGACATCGCCCTGATCCGTGGCACATACGCCGACAGCTTTGCCCATGGGTCGGGACTCCTGCAGATGAACACCGGCTCCATCCGCCAGGGCCACCCAAGCTTGGGTTCCTGGGTGACCTATGGGCTGGGGACGGAAAACCAAGACTTGCCGGCCTTCGTCGTCCTGCTGGACCATCGCGGTGGACCCATTTCGGGACCCCCCAACTGGGGGGCGGGTTACATGCCGGCCACGCATCAGGGCACTCGGTTTAGGACGATGGGCGCGCCGGTGCTCCACCTGGAGCCTCAGAGCGGCGTCAGTCGGCACCAGCAACGCGGGCAGCTAGACCTGCTCTCGAAATTGCACGAACTGCGTGGCGCTGCCGGGACCAAGCACCAGGACGAGTTGATGGCACGCATCGCGAGCTACGAACTGGCATTTCGCATGCAGTCAGCGGCTCCGGAAGCCGTAGACCTCTCACAAGAAACTTCAGCGACCCGGCGTCTATATGGACTAGACAATCCTACCTCTGAGGAATTCGGTAAGAGATGTCTGATCGCGCGCCGGCTTATTGAGCGCGGGGTCCGGTTCGTCCAAGTATATTCTGGCGGGGGACACAGCGAAGACACATGGGACGCTCACAGTAACGTGAACAAGAACCATGAGCTGCACGCTGCTGAGACCGATCAATCCATGTACGGCTTGTTGACGGACCTGAAGAGCCGAGGACTCTTAGACGAGACGCTGGTGGTATGGGCAGGCGAGTTTGGGCGCACGCCCACCAGTCAGAACAGTGTCGGCCGGGATCACAGCCCGCGCGGATTCACGACCTGGATGACGGGCGGCGGGGTCAAAGGCGGCCAGGTCATTGGCGCTACGGACGAGTTTGGTTACGCCGCCATCGAGAACAAAGTTCATGTGCACGACCTCCATGCCAGCATTCTCCACCTCATGGGGTTGGACCACACCAAACTGACGTACTTCCACGCCGGTCGCAACATGCGTCTCACTGACGTTCATGGAGCACTCATTGACGGGCTCGTCGCATAGACAAATCGCAAGGAGTTCGCCGGAACGGCCTTGAGTTTGAGTCGCGGATCGATGGCAATTGGCCCAATATCGCCTCAAACTCGCGCAGCAATTGAGCAATTGAACTTCATGACCGGTCAGTGGAGACGGCGCGCGATGAGCTGACTCCAATCGATCTTCCGGCCCGACGAACCCATCCTTCGGAGATCACTCGGACAGAGCGCTGGGTTGCGGCCAAGATTCCCCGAGAAGAGTGGCCTATCCGCAAGGTTCTGCTGTTAACTCGTGTTCGGTCGGGCAGTCCTCGCTGGCTTGCGATGCATGACGAGTGGCACGCCGCGCACATCGAGAGCTAGCTGCCGGATTTCGTTCGGCGCCGATTGTCGACGCTCACCTAAGCCGGTGTCTTGGCGCAGGAGAGAGCTTGGGCTCCCTCCCGCTCGGCGCAACAACGTTCTCAGTGAACTGATCTCCGACGGGGGTACAGCACCCACCGAGCACTTGGAGCGATGGTAGTCATCCAGCTAGTTACGGCAGGCAAAATGGCACCCATTTGTTCAGCCACCTGATGACGATTTTGAGGTCGGTCAGCCCTTCGGCCAACTAAGTCGGCCGACTTCAACGCTGATGGCCAATCCTGCTTCCAGCAGAGGGTTTGCACTCACTACGGGGGATATGTGACAGTGTTCGCCACCACCGTTGTCAAGGCGTCACATCGCTATGACAGCTCGCTACCGAGGAGGGAATTCCGTTGCCCGAAAGAGAATTTGGCGGCAAGACAGTTCTGATCACAGGAGGGTCGCGCGGCATCGGCCGCAGCACCGCCATCAAACTTGCAAAACAGGGCGCTGACGTCGCCATCAACTACCTGAGCCGCGATGAAGACGCGCAAGAAGCCAAGCGATTGGTGCAGAAAGAGGGCGTTCGATGTGCGCTGGTCAAGGCCGACATCTCGAAACCTGCCGATGTCGAAGCTATGGTCGCAGAGACCCGTCGGAGACTGGGGCCGATCTCGATGCTCGTCGCCAACGCCGGGATCAGCATCCTGGAGTCGCACGAGGAGATCTCGTGGGAGACTTGGCGGAAGACGATGTCAGTTAACCTGGACGGCACTTTTCTAACCGTGATGGCAGTCAAGGGCGAGATGTTGGCGAACAGATTTGGTCGAATCGTATGCATCTCGTCACTCGCAGCCTTGCGCCCACGCCCGATGCAGATCCACTATGCGTCCAGCAAGGCTGCTCTGCATTCGATGGTTAAGTGCTGCGCCGAAGCATTCGCTCCCCACGTGCGCGTAAACTGCATTGCGCCGGGTCTGATCAAGACCGAAATGGGGCAGCTGCTAGGTCCCGAGAAGACTCAACAGCTCATCGCAGCCACGCCCCTTGCGAGGCTAGGCGAACCGGAAGATATCGCCAATGTCGTGTACTTTTTGCTGTCGGATCTTTCCGCCTTCATGACAGGTCATACGCTAACGGTGAGCGGCGGACGTGCCATGATGCCGTAAGCGGGCGCGCGAACTGCGAGGGATCGATCTGAACCGGACTCGCATCGAGTGTTTGCGCGGCTCCGATCCACCCAATCGTATCGTTGAACACTTAAGTCCATGTCCACTCTTTACGGCTTGAAGTTGATCGATCTTGCGGCGATCGTCGGATATTTTGCCGCTGTGATGACAGTTGGATTCTGGGCATCGCGGCGTGTAAAAGACGAAAGTGATTTTTTCCTCGGGGGCCGGGGTTTCGGCAAAGGCTTGCTGGTGATGCACTGGCTATGCACCGGTACGCACAGCGAGCAGGCCGTTCAAGTGAGCGGGGCCACGGCCCGCGTCGGGTTAGGGGGCATCTGGTACCAGTGGATGTACCTGTTCTCGACGCCTGTCTATTGGATGATAGCTCCCATCATCCGTCGGTTGCGAATGACGACCACAGGTGATTTCTTCCGCATTCGCTATGGGCGATCCCTGGAAGTACTTTATTCCTTTGTAGCTCTTGGTTATCTCATCCTTTCCATCGCCATGCTGTTGCGCGGAGCGGGTGCCGCCGTTTCAGGAGCGACCGGCGGTGTCATCCCGACCGAGGCGTCGGTGCTGTTGCTTTCCGTTCTGTTTTCCACCTACATCATGGCGGGCGGACTCGTAGCGGCCGCGTATACCGACGTTCTACAGGGCGTAATGATCGTTGTCCTGTCAGTCATGCTCGTCCCGGCGGGGCTGAACGTCATCGGAGGAATGACCGAACTGCACACTCGTCTCGATCCGCAGATGTTTTCTCTCACCGCTCCAGAGGGGGCGCGCGAAGGGGATCTCGGATTTGTCGTTGCCTTGTCACTGCTGGGACTGGTCGGCGTTGTCGTGCAGCCCCATGTGCTTACAGCGACGGGCGCGGGAAAGACGGAATTCGAAGCGAGGGTCGGATTCTGCTATGGCAACTTCGTCAAGCGGCTGCTGACGATCGCTTGGGCGTTTACGGGATTGATCGCCGTTGTGATATTTCCCGAAGTACTGCAGGGAGTGTCGGCCGGCGGTCCAGAAGCTGTGCATGCCAGCGAGACGCTCTTCGGCCGTTCAATCCAGCTCTTGTTGGGTGACGGCTGGCGCGGACTGATGATCGCCTGCCTGCTGGCTGGCATCACCAGCGCGGAAACGTTCATGGTGACAGGTTCGGCTATCTTCACGCATAACTTTTACCGCCACTTCGTTCGGCAGAGAACAGACCGACACTACTTGCGGGTCGCGCGACTTGCCTCCGCTGGATTGCTCGCTGTAGGCCTGATCACCGCCTTCACCGCCGAAAGCCTGACGCAACTCCTGGTCTGGTCGATCCAACTCGTCGGACTCCTGGGCGGCGCATTCTGGCTCGGCGTCATCTGGCGACGTGCCAATTCCGCCGGCGTTTGGGCTAGCTTCGGGGGTGCATTGGCTGTTTGGTTGGGATCGAAACTTCCGCCCGAGCAACTGGCCTCGCTTCCTGCCCTCGCGAGCCTGCTTTTGTCGTTTCAGAAGGCTGGCCAGGCTTTCCAGATTTCCCTGATGTTGGGCGCCGCCTTCGGCCTGCTGATCGTCGTCAGTCTCCTCACACAACCGCTCCCTGTCGAACAACTGAATCCTTTCTTCGCCCGCTTGCACACACCCGTCTCTCGGGAGTCGGGCGGGCGATCTGGAGCTTCGGTTGGAGCTACCGGACCTGACACCGACGAAGGCGTGCGGTCTGTCGCACCGCCTAGATCTTCGGAAGTGACGCCGGGCCCGGAGGACCACTCTGCGGAGTGGGACTATGAGAAAGCTTCCGCCTTCGCCTATCGCGGCCTGCAGCGCTTCGGACTTGAGATTCCGCGCATGGACCGCATCGACTGGGGCGGATTCCTCCTTGCCTGGGGCTTAGTGGGTGTGCTTGTCGTGCTGCTAATGTGGCTGGCCCGGCTGGGCGCCTAGTTGGTGAACGGCCCCATCGTATCCATTTTCTTCGCCCGCGCAGCACCGGGACGGCGGTTTCTTGTTCCTGCAAACTCGCAACCGAGCCTGCTACCCGGCAGACCGTCATTGCAGGTCGTCCGGCAGCAGGCCGAGACACGGGGCCACTCACGTGTGACGCCTCGAAATCGATTGTGTCAAGAATCTTCTGCAAGAGTTTCGGCTCGAGACCGGGAAGCCTCAGCTGCTGGCACGGCCGGTGCGCGGACCCTCAAGGTCATGCGGAGCGCCAGCCCGCAAGGGCAGCGTTGGGAGATGGCCATTCACCACCCGCATGAGCCCCGTGCAGAACGATCTATCTGCACACAACCGTGAAGGTGGTCCGCTTCCATGACGGAGGTGTGAGCGCCGAGGTGAAGGACGCACCGTCCTCGGCCCTGCCGCACGGGGATCCTGCGGAGCAACGTGGCCGGGACTCTCCGGTGCGCCGGTTACGTCGGTGGACCGCGTTGGCGTTACAGGGGTACTTGACGCCTCTCCCCGAATCTCAGAACCATGTTGAACAGCCATTCTTGACAACCCTTGACGCGTAGCGAAAAAGCTCCTACAAGAAGGGCGCGTATTCGGGGGCAAGTCGGCGTCTTGTCTTGATCTTCTTGTCTCTCCGGCGCTTATTTGAGTGAAGGGAGCAACACAAATGAAACATGCGCATACCTTCGGGGCACTCCTGTTGTGCGGCCTACTGGGGACTGCCATGCTCTTTGCCCAGGCGGACCGTGGCATCATCACCGGCATCGTCATGGATCCGCAAGGCGCCGTCATTCCCGGTTCCGAGATTCAAGTGATCAATGTAAACACCGGAGTCGTCACTACCGTGCAGACCTCCGGTACCGGGAACTACACGACGCCGCCGCTCATCATCGGCACCTACAATATGCGGCTGGAACAACCTGGATTTCAGGTCTTTACGGCCGTCGGCATCAGGCTTGATTCCGGACAGACGTTCCGGCAAGACATGACATTGCAGGTGGGTGATGTGACCGAGACCGTGCAGGTGACCGCCGTGGGCATCCAAATCAACACGGCGAACACCGAGGTTTCCTCAGCGGTCGATCAAAAGTACTACGAGGACTTGCCGACGGTCACGACCTCAGAGATGCGCATTCCCGAAAGCCTGCTCTACGCCGTGCCGGCGTTCATGCCCTTGAAGGCCACCAACACGTTTCCATCCGGCACGCAATTCATGGCGCGCATCAACGGAGGCCAGCGCGCCGGGTTTGAGAACTATCTCGACGGCGCTTCCTATGGAGAAGTGAGCGGCCACAATCAAACCCAGGAACGCTCCGCCCCCTTCGAATCGATTGCGGAGATGCGTGTCATCGAGAACACGTTCAGCGCGCAGTACGGACACACCAGCGGCGGATTCGTGGAGTATACGACGAAGTCCGGAGGGTCTGAATTGCACGGAAGCTTCTACGAGTACTTCCGCAACAACGAACTCGACGCGCGAGGTGAGGTTGCTCCGAACGCGCCGATTGTGAGGAAAAATAGCTATGGCTTTACCGTGGGAGGACCTGCGTACATACCCAAGGTTTATGACGGCCGCAACAAGACGTTTTTCTTCGGCAACTTTGACCAGTTGAAGTTCCGACAGTCCGTGTTCCAGGATTTTCTCACCATTCCAGTGGAGCCCTTCCGGCGGGGAGACTTTTCCGAGCTACTGGCTGGTCAAGCGGGCTCGGACGCCTGTGGAAGGGCAGTCTTGGTAGGACAGATCTTCGATCCGGCGAGCGGTCGTGATGCCTCGACTTGCGGCGGGCCTGCGGGCGCCCTGGCAAGGGATCCCTTCCCGAACAACCAGGTGCCGATCCGCAGCTCTGTGGGGGGGGATGTAAGCAACCTGTTTCCGCCAGTCGATCGGCCGGGAATCTTGCGAAACCACGCCAAGGAGTCCAGAGACCGTTTTCTCGACGTGCGCACGATTCTGGCCCGAGTCGATCACAGCATTACCGACCTGCTGAGAATGGCGGTCACATTCAATTTCAACGATCGTCCCAGAATCACCAACTGCGACTCCGTGGGGGGGGGCAACCTGCCGGCGCCTCTCTCGAACGCCATGGAGCAGCGGATCAGCACGAAGCTGCTTCACATTCAACTCACGCATACTCCAAAGCCGAATTTCTTCACCCATTCGACCTTTGGATACGATCGCTGGATTCTTCCGTCCACCAGCCTGTCAGCGAACCAGGGTTGGTCGAGTCAAATCGGCCTAAGCGGCCTCCTCGATCCCGACACGGGAGGGTTTCCCCAGATCACTTTCGATCAACGTTACGATCGCCTCGGAAGACCTTTTGAAGCGCAAGGGCAAGCCACGGACCGCTGGCAGTTCCTCAACGACACGACGTGGCTCAAGGGGAAGCACACGATCAAGTTCGGCGTCGAATACCGCTGGGAGAGATGGGCGGTCTTCAGCAAGGGCGCCCTCGCGGGACGCTACAGTTTTAGCTTTCGCAACACGGGCGCGTTCGATGCGACGGGGACCCCTATCGCCAATACTGGCGATCCGTTCGCCTCAATGTTGCTCGGACAAGTTTCCAGTGCGAACTTCGATATCACGGCTCGCCCGATCTGGGACCGGGACTACTTCGCCCCGTGGATCAACGATGACATCAAGCTCACCGACCGGCTCACCTTGAGCCTTGGCATGCGCCTTGACTTTCAGCTTGGGCGGAAAGAGCGGCACGATACGTACTCCACGTTCAATCCCACGATCCAGAACCCCGTCGGAATTCCGGGCGGCATCGAGTTCGCCGGCTCAAACGGGACTCGCCGGGCATTCCAGGACACCGGCACCAACACTTGGGGGCCGCGGATTGGCTTCGCATACCAGCCGGGTAGAAGGGGGCATTGCTGCGCCCCTTCCCCCTCAGACCCGAGCGTGCGCGTCTAACGCACTCGGTTCCTCGCACGGCAGATTCGCGCACTAGGCTCCGATCGGCTATCCCCGGAGGTTCCGTGTACGGCTTGCTGGAACTCAAGTTTCCTCACCGTTTCCCCTCCGCGGTCCTGTCCATGCGACGCCCCCCTTCCCTCGAGCGGGTCCCAGCGGCCCCGGTTCCCCGCCGTCTGTCAGTACTATGAGGGCGCTACGACTCCCCGCACGGCGTCCCTTCGGCTTATTGATTCGCCAGCCAGTACCACGCTTGCCTGCTGCTTCGCTCCCGATCCCCCGCAGGCAGGGGTGGGCCCGGACCTTTTGTTACCGCCAGGGGTCCGTCTTCCGGCCTTCTTGCGTGGACCGTACGGGGCCTCCCAGGTTCCCTGGCGAGCCATCCCGTGGCTATGCAGACGGTCTCTGACCCCGGTCGACCCAGACACCCCTCGCCGTTGACGGCGTGCCCGGTGCGGCCCCCGCTAAGTGCACAACGAAGGCGTCGGCATTGATGATTTCGGGGCTCAATAGCGCCGCTTGACCACCCGCTGTGTACGCTTCACGACAGTGCGTTACCGCACGCCATGCAACACGCGCTCCCGGCTGGTGGGCTGCACCTTTGCCGGACGGGAGTCGAACCCGCTGGCTCGCTATGAAAGGTTTCAGATTGCGGTAGGGACACCGGTTACCCGGTGCCCCCCGCGCGGATCCGAGCGGGCGCGTTAACGCACTCGGCTCCTACCTCCGATGGGTGACGGCGAATCTTCGGTCCGGCCACGGATGCAGCACTCGCACAGGCGGCCACAGTTCATCACAAAGTAGGTGCAGACGTTTCCACGGGTGCCGGTCCTTTTGCGACCTCCGGCGGAGAATGGCCATCCATTCTTTCCTGACGCGTCGCTCGAATCGCCGTAGGTACGGGTGGCTGGTGGGGACCGCGAAGTAGTTATACCAGCCTCGCAACACCCTCCCCAGCCATTGCCCGGTCTCCACTTGATCCGCGTGCATGCGCCGTCGCAGCTTTGCCCGGATCGCCTTCAGGGTCCGGCTCATGCGTTTCGCCACCGGCTTGCGCCCCAGCCCGAAGCGTCCTTTCCTCGTCTGTCGGCAGTAATGCGTCATGCCGAGAAAGTCGAACGTCTCCGGCCGTCCCTGCCCACGCGTCTTCCGGTTCGCGATCGCGTACCGTCCGAACTCGATCAGGCGGGTCTTGTCCGGGTGCAGTTCCAGTCCGAACTGGCCGAGCCTTTCCTTCAGGTCCTTCAGGAACCGTTCCGCGTCCTCCTTGTGCTGAAAGCCCGCCACGTAATCGTCGGCGTATCGCACGAAGATCATTTCGCCGCGCGCTTCCTGCGGTCGCCACTTCCGCCCGACCCACAAATCGAGTACGTAATGCAGGTAGACGTTGGCGAGGACCGGCGAAATCACCGACCCCTGCGGCGTCCCCTTGCCCGTATCGACCAGTTGGCCGTCTTCCATGGCGCCCATGCGTAGCCACTTTCCTATCAGCCTGATCAGCCGCTGATCCCCGATCCGCTCGCCCAGCAACCGGAGCATCCAGTCCCTGTCGATCCGGTCAAAGAACTTGGCGATGTCGGCGTCCAGAATCCAGTTGACCTTGCGCTTCTCAATCCCGTATGCCAAGGCGTCCAGCGCGTCGTGCGCGCCCCGCCCGGGCCGGAACCCGTAGCTGAACCCGAGGAATTCCGCCTCGTAAATCGGCGTCAGGATATTGTCCACAACGGCCTTCTGGACGATCTTGTCCTCCAGTGCGGCCACCCCCAGCGGTCGCCTGCCGCCGTCCGGCTTCGGAATGTTCACCCGTCGCGACGGCGTCGCCCGGTACGTTCCCGCATGCACGCGGTCGTGCAGGTCGAGCAGTTGCTCGTCCAGCCCTCCCCCGTACTCCTTCCACGTCACTCCGTCCACGCCCGGTGCCGCATCTCGCTTCAGCGCGACGTAGGCAACCCGCAACGTCTCCGGCGTGACATGGTGCAGAAGCGCAGTGAGCTTCTCCTTGGGATTCCTCTGTATACATTGCCGTATCCGCTCGGCCCCCTGTGACACGGCTGCCCGTCCCTGCGTGCGGACCGTGCTTCGGCCTCCCGGATTCTCGTTGGTCCCGGCCCTTCGCTCCTCCCGCTCCGCAGCCGCTCGCGCCGCCTTGTTCCCGGGACTCGTCGCTAGTATGGCCGAGTCTGACTCCTTCGGATCGTGCATCTCCAGTCTTGACTCCTGTCCTTCCCTTCACGGTCCCGGCGGCGACCCGCCGGGACGACCCGAAGGCCTCCCAGGTCCCAACCTCTGTCGTACATGCGTGCCTGGGTTCTTCGACGCCGCGGAGCCCTCCCGGCCCTAGCTAGAACGGACCGCGAGGTGTTGCCTTCGACTAATGAGACGGTCTCGGCACTCCGAATGATGAAGATTTCGACGCTCCATAGCCCTGCCCACATGCGCCCCTGCCGACGCTTCGCCCGTCCCCTCACGGGAACGACCGCACGGCTCGGGGAGCGCTATGGATCAGCTCATCCTTTACCGCAGAGGACTTTCACCTCCTGACATTGGCCAGTTAGCCTGGCGCACCTCATCGCATCCTCCTATCCAGGACTTGTCCTGGCGCAAGCAATTCTAAATTGCCGCCTATTTTGGGTTTTTTGCCTCCGCAGCTTCCGGAATGAGGGACCAATTTCTGGGGGACTTGACTTTTCGGACTCCGCTTTCAAACATAAAGTGTGGCCTCCGTTCCCGTCCTTGAATCCCTCCTCAACAGATTCCGCCAGATCGCCTCCGCCTTGCCCGATCCCCGGACCGGCGCCCACCAGCGCTACAGCCTCGCCGATGCTGCCTCCTGCGCCCTCGCCACCTTCTTCTTCCAGTCCCCCTCCTTCCTCGACTTCCAGCGCCGCATGCTGGAGGAGTCCGCTCGCTCCAATTGCCAGTCCCTGTTCGGGGTCGCGGACATTCCTTGCGACAACCACATCCGGAATCTCCTCGCTGGCCACGACCCCGACCACTTCGCCCCCCTGTTTGCCGACTGCCTGCAAACCGCCCGCGACCAGGGTGCCCTCGATCCCTTCCTGCGCCTCGACGGCCGCCTCCTCATCGCCCTCGACGGCATCCAGTTCCATGGCTCCGACTCCATCCACTGCAACGACTGCTCCACCCGCCATGTCGGCCAGCACAAAACCAAGCAGTTCTTCCACACCATGCTCGCGGCCACCGTCGTCGCCGACGGCCACAAGCGCGTCCTCCCGCTCCTGCCGCTGTTCGTGCAGCCCCAGCACGACCCCGCCGCGAACCGGCCCGACCGGACCGAAGACCAGCGCAAGCAGGATTGCGAGCGCAACGCTGCCAAGCGCTGGCTGCCCGCCCACATCCCCCACCTACGCGCCTACCGGCCGGTCCTGCTCGGCGACGATCTGTACTGCTGCCAGCCCCTCTGCGCCCTCGTCGCCGACCTCGGCGCGGACTTCCTCTTCATCTGTCAGCCCAGCAGCCACAAGACGGTATACAAACAGCTCCCCAACCGCCGCCTCTGGTCCACCGGCTGGGTCCGCACCCGCAACCAGCGCCAGCAGGTCGAGTCCCAGCGCTACCAGTGGAGAAACAACGTGCCGCTGCGCGCCGGCGACGACGCCCTCCGGGGCACCTGGATCGACTTCGAGATCTGCCGCAACGGCGAGCGCACCTACCACAACTCGTTCTTCACCAGCTTGGAGGTCACGGCCGACAACGTGGCCGCGATCGCCCGGGCGGGCCGCGCCCGATGGAAAATCGAAAATGAGACGTTCCACTCCCTGGCGCGCCACGGCTACCACCTCAAGCACAACTTCGGGCACGGCCAGGACGGCTTGGCGAACCTGCTCGCGACGCTGAACCTGTTCGCCTTCACGCTGCACTCGGTCCTGGACTGCGTCGCTGACTTGTGGCGGCGCTGCCGGCACAAGGCTGGCACCCGGCGCCGCTTCTTCGACAAGCTGCGCGTTCTGTCGGAGATGTTCTGGTTCCCGGACTGGAACGCGCTGCTGACGACCATCCTGAGCCCACCCCGCCGACCCGCGGCTGTTCCGGCGCACCCGCCTGCCCCGTCATGACGCCCTGTGCCTGCCGTTCGGCCGCTGCCGGGCTCCTGCGCGAGCCCACGCCTGACCTGCGCGTCGACAGGCCCGCCCACCGACTCCAGCCCCTCCCAGACGGCCCTCTAGTCTCTGCTGGCGATTCCGAGCGGCCTGGCTTGCTTCGCACAAGCAGTCCATGCCGAGTGCGACCGTTCGCGATGACCCCAATACCTTGGTCAGACCACCTATTTTGAGAACTGCTGCCCGAGCACGCGGGAACGAAAACCCTGGGGGTGTTCGTCAGGCAATCATTCAGCGCGGGTTGCTCACCACAACCAAGCGTACAGGCCAATTGTCGCCAACGTGAGCGTAGCGAGTTGCAGTCGCCAGTCCGACAATCCCTTAAGAGGTTCGACTAGGCTGCTCCATCCGACGGTCGTCTTCCGGAGACGCTCCGCAGGAGTCCCCGCCGTCGCTGCGGAGACAGCGACTAGGACCGTAGTTGACAACAATATCCCCCACAGGCCCCGGTACGTGTAGTTGAGCGTCAAAGTTGTATGGAGCCACGGAAACGCGGTCTCGCCTGCCGCTCCCATGAGCTGATCCGCAACAAAGGTTGTCGACAAGATTAGACCGACTACCACCGAGGCGACCGCGCCCTGTACAGTGACCCGCCTGCTGACAATTCCGAGCAGGATCGCTGGCACGACAGGCATTGTCAGGTAGATCGAGATGGCTTGGAGGTATCTGTACAGTCCGTCGGGCGTCTTATAGATAAGGTAGGCTGCAGCGATTCCTAGGGCGGTCGCGACGGCGATCGCAACCCGCCCTAGATAGACCTGTGCGGCCTCGCCCGTGTTCGGACGCCAGTGGAGCACGAAGTCTCGCACAACCAGGGTCGAGATCGAATTCATCACCGCCAGCAAGGAAGAGATCAATGCCGCGATCAGGGCTGCCAGCACTAGGCCGCGCACACCGACGGGCAACAGCTCATTGAGCAAGGTGACAAAGGTGGTTCTCGCCTCGCCTCCAGGCCATAGAGCAAACGCTATCACTCCTGGCACGGCAAACAGGAACAGCGGCGTCAGCTTGAGCAGGATCGCAAACATGCTTCCCCAGCGTGCTTGCTGCAGGTCCCGGGCGCCGAGGACCCGCTGCACGTTGACCTGGTCGACGCCCCAGTAAAACGTTCCCCACAGAGCGGCCCCCACCACAATCCCCCAGAACGGGTAATTAGGATCGTCGTACGGAGCGGCGACTTTCATCGCCTCGGGGATTGTCTGCACAAGGGCATTCCAACCGCCCACCGTTTCCAATCCGGAAAGCAGCATCAGACCGCAGCCGAACACCATGATCAGCGCCTGAATCGAATCCGTATAGGCGACTGCGGTGAAACCGCCGATCATCGTGACGATTCCGGATGCGATGCCCAGCACAGCCACCACCGTCATCACGTCCCACTGAAATAAGCCGTGCAGCACCAGAGCCCCAGCAAAAAGGCTAAAGGCCATCTTGGTCATCACACAGATCAGCAGCATCAGGCCCGAAAACAGAGCACGCGCCGTACGGTTGTAACGAATCTCAAGGAACTCGGGGATTGTAAAGACCTGGTGGCGGATGTAGTGAGGGATGAGGATGGCCGCGGCGATCCCGAGACTCAGAACCGTAGCGAGTTCCACCGTTGCGGCTCGCAGACCGTAGCGAAAGGCATCGCCGGAGAGACCTACCAGGTGCTCGGCGCCGATGTTGGTAGCGAACAGCGAGGCGCCAATAACGGGCCAAACCAACCGGCGTCCCGCTAGAAAGAAGCTTGCGCTGTCGTCACCCGCGTGAGTGCGAACCGCAGCGTAGAGGCCAATGCCAATGCTGGCGGCCAGCACAGTTAGGCAGACAAACCAGTCCAGCGCAGTCAGAGAGACGCTCATGGTCCACGTCGTCTGGCTCGCGATGCCGGGGCGAGCGCAAGGTCTAGTGATAACACAGTTTCCTGACCAGACGAGGGATGATTGTTCGATAGATCCCCGCAGATGGACTTCATGTACACTCAGGGCGTGAAGTTCACCCGAACGTCCGGCGTCCCGGGAATGCCGAGCCGCTAGTCGCAGAAGAGGGGGGAGCTGCGGAATGAAAACAGACTGGGAACCGATTCAGTACGGCATGTTCATCATGCCGTTTCATGATCCCCAAAAACCCTTGGCGCAGTGCTGCGACGAAGATCTCGAACTGGTTGTCCGGGCCGAGGAACTCGGGTTCAGTGAGTTCTGGATCGGCGAGCATCACACGATGGACTTCGAACCGATCGTGATGCCGGAGATCTTCATTGCCCGTGCGCTCGGCGAGACCAGCAGAATCCGTTTGGGACCGGCGCCTGTTTGTCTGAACATGCATCACCCGGTTCACGTGGCCAGCCGCTTGGCTTTCCTGGATCACCTCTCGAAGGGACGCCTTAACCTTTGTTTCGGTCCAAGCAGTGTACCGGGAGATATGGAGCCCTACGATGTAGACCCTCAGAAGGCCCCGCAGATGATCGCCGAGGCGATCGACATCATCTTGGGCCTATGGGCGTCTGATCCTCCGTATGAGTACGATGGCAAATTCTGGAAGATCCGCATCCAAGAGAAGTTTGACAGCGTCACCAGGATTGGCTATATCAAGAAGCCGTATCAACAGCCCCATCCCCCGATTGTCATGCCAGGTATGAGCCGGAACTCGCGGACGATGAGGGCGTGCGGCCAGCTGGGCTTCACGCCCATTGTTTCGGGTTTGGTCACGTCGAACGTGGTCGCCGACCTATGGAACAGCTATGCACTGGGCTGCGAGGAGGTAGGCCGGGCGCCCCAACGCAAGGACTTCCGTGTGGCGCGGTCAATCTTCCTGGCGGACACAACGGACGAGGCTCAAAGGCGCGTGCGCTCCAACTCGATGGCGAAGATCCACGAGTACGTCGGAAACATCTTCGACCGAGGTCCGGGCCGCCTCATCTACAAACGTGATCCAGAGATGAGCGATGCACAGTGTGACCTCGACTACCTCATGACCGAACAGATCATCGCGGGCGACGTCGACGAAGTGTTACGGCGATTGATGCTCATGATCGAGGAGACTGGTCCTATCGGAACGCTCGTGCTGATGGGCTACGACTTGGACGACCGGGAGGGCTGGTTCCACAGTATGGAACTCTTCTCGACGGAGCTGATGCCCGCCCTGAACAAAGCTGTGGGGATAGCGGCATCAGTCAACTGAGACATAGCCAGGCACGCGCGCTCCGAACCGCTTGCTCATCGCCGACTCAAGATAGGATTCTAGTGTTTGGCCGCAAGGCCCACACTTCGGGTGGCCGTAGCGAGAGGCCGAGCTAGGGCGAATGGATTGCACTATGAAGGCTCGTTGTTGTCCTTCGAGCTTGGCAGAGGGCTGGGCCATTGCACGGGGCTTGACCTGCGGCATCCTCGGGCTGACCCTAATCTTCGCCGTGAGTCCCGCCACGTCCCAGGAGCGGGCTTCGCACCCGGACCCCGGTCAAAAGCTGTTCAACAACTATTGCGCAGCCTGCCACCAGTACGACGACCAGGGGCTGGGAGAAGCCCCACCTCTTGCAGGGTCGCCTTGGGTGAGTGGTCCCGTGGGACGACTCGTCCGGATCGTTCTGCACGGCGTCAAAGGCCGAATGGAAATCTCGGGCAAAGTCTATGACCGTGAGATGCCAGGATTCGGCGGCGCTTTTTCGGACGAGCAGACCGCCGCCCTGGTCACGTATGTGCGATCCCGCTTCGGTCGGGACAAGAGGCCCGTCACACCCGACGAAATCCGCGCGATCCGGCAAGCGAGCGCCGGTCGAAACTCCTATTGGTCGGTCGAGGAACTGCTTGAGTTCCGTTAGTCGGAGTGTTTGCGTCCAAGGCCGAACTCGTGGCCCATCCAGACGACCTTGCCGTCTCGGATATGCACCTCGATAAACTTGGATCCACTCACCGGCTTCCCAGTTTCGTCGCGCAGCGTTGCCACGAGTTCCTTGGTCTTGACGTCAAAGACATCGGGTGTGTGGCTCCACGCGTACTTGCCGTCCAGGCTGAAGGCTACCCATCCATGACCACCTTGCGACAGATCGACGTAGGCTTTCTGCACGGGCGGCATCTGGGTGGCGTCGAAGATGAAAAGCTTCTGGCCCTTTTGATCGCTGATCCAGAGTTCGGTCTCGTCCGGAGTCAGGCCCGCCCCGTGTGTCCGGTGCGGGATCTTCTCCGGCCCGGCGAACACGCGATGGATCGCCTTCCCTTCTTTGAGGTCGACGACATCGAATCCGACGTGGTTGCCGAGACAGACGAAGGCGTATCGCTCGCGGCTGTCGATGGTGTACGGAAAGATGCCACGCTCGCCGACGTCCTTTACCTGCATAATCAACTCATCCGTCGCAGTGTCGAAAACCGAAAGAGTTGTACGCGTTCCTAGATACACCTTGGTTCCGGACAAGTTGACGATGCTGTTGTGCGCTTGAGGCCCGACGTGGATCCGCTTGAGCAGGTCTCCTGTCTCGCCGTCAACAACCAGGAAGCCGCTGTCCTCGGCGGAGTACCACCAACCGGTCGGCACGTAAATCTTCTTGCCGTCCAGCGTGACAGACGAACGGTCGCATCCGGCCTCGTAGACGTTTTCCCAGACCTTGGTCTCGCTTTCGAGGTCGAAACGCCCGAGGCGGTGGTTGGTTGACGAGTAGTAGGCGCTGTGCTTGCTGAGGTTCCCCGCGAATCCGCGTAGGCCCTCCTCGAACACCGGCATGTCGATGCGGCGGACGAACTTGTGGCCGTCGTCGATGTCGAAGATCAAGATACCCGGCTTCGAGCGACCCTCTTCCTGCGCTCCATCGGGCATGCTGAGATACAAGTAGCGTCGGACAGGAGAATCGGTACAACCGAGCATTGCAAATGCCAGCAGGCAGGTGGGGATCCATCGAAGACCGCGCATGCTTAAGCATGGTACGCGCATCGGCTTGAGGCGTCAACGTCCGAGTATCTGCCAAAGCATTGGTGACGGTGCGCCCCCGAGAGCCCGCTGCGAACCCCGCGGCGGTAAGGCTGTCTACCGTCAGACCCGTTTCACCACGGCGATTCGCCGGATGTGATCTGCAAGTCCGCAGCGTCCCTATTCAGGGCGCCGTGCTGTCTTCTTGGTGTGTGGGGGCCGTCCGGGAGTCGTTCGGTCCGGCCTCCTCATCTTCCGACGGCGGGACGTCTGGTGTCGACAACGGATTCCGCGCGAAGATGTACTCCTCCACCGGCCTGCCTCCCTGGATGTGCTCGACCAGGATGCGCTCGAGGACTTCGCCACTGGCTGAGTGGTACCAGGTGCCTTCGGGATAGACGACCGCGATCGGACCCTTCTGGCACACCCGCAGGCAGTTCACTTTGCTGCGGAAGACACATCCGTCGCCTCGTGCAAGACCCAGCTCATCGAGGCGGTCCTTCAACGCTGTCCAGGCGGGGACGGTGACCTCGCGTGCCGCGCACTTCGGCTTGCTCTGGTCCGCGCACAAGAGGATGTGCCGCGTGTACTTGCCGGTTGGAATGCGCGGACCAGCCATCACACCAGGCCTATCAGAGAGTGCAGTGCGTCCGTCAACCTCGTCACATCGTCCGGGGCCTCTTGGGCAAGGCTGCGGTTCTCGAATGGGTCTTCCTGCACATCGAATAGAAACGGGTCCGCGTCTGCGTAGCCGGCCGCCACGGCTGCCGTTGCACTGGGGAGGAACTGCCGACGCGTCACGGCGGACATCGACTATGAGTGTAAACGCCTGAACACGGCCTGTCGCGCGGCCGCACCGCACCCGGGTCCGGTCTTCGCGTCCTCTACAAGCCGTGGGTCGGTACCCTTTGGCTCGATGCGGCTGAACGGCTCGGCAACTCGCGCTTTCGTCTGCTTTTTTCGGCATACCTCGTATACCACAATGAAACCGCTCGGCTCGGTCGCACGTGTCACTGGACGATCAGACCGCAAGGAGGATTGCCATCCTCCGTTCCGGACTTTTTGCCCGGGAGCGTTCACTACCTGCCTTTGTGCGACGGCGCTGATCGCACAGGTCAATACCGGCACAATTTCGCGGGTATCCGGCTGAGCAGGCTTGTGTTGAATCAGCCGTTCCCGCTGGATGCCTCGGTGCTGGATCGGCCGCTGGAGGATCCATTCTTGGGCTAGTCGCCGTTCCCATTCACACCCCCCCGGCGCCCCCGACGAGCGGGCCAAGTTCCAGTTCGTGACTCCCACGAACATTGTCGGCGCGAACCAGAACATGGTGGCCCCCTACACGCAGCAGTGGAACTTGACGATCGAAACGCAGCTCCCGCACGAATTCGTGCTTTCCACGGCCTACGGGGGTTTCAAGTCGTCGAAGCTCTTTGGATCTCGTAACATCGATCCGGCGTTGCCGGCTCCGGGAGCCACGACAGCCAACGCTCAGGCGCGCCGCCGCTATCCTCAGTTCACCTTCATCGAAGATGAACACACTGCGGGCTATTCGCAATACGATTCGTTTCAGTTGCTGTTGAAACGCCGTTTCGGCGCTGGCCTAGGCATCCAGAGCGCGTACACCCTGTCGAAGAACACAGGGTATACGGGCTCGCAAGGTGAAGGGAGCAGGGGAACCCGGGATCCCTTGAACTGGGCTCTCGACGACGGGATCCTGGGCTTCGACGCGACGCACGTTTGGAACACCTCGTATGTGTGGCAGCTGCCTTCGCCAGTGAAGAGAGGGCTGGGGCGTCACGTCCTGGGCGGGTGGGAGTTCACGGGTATCCTGCACGTCCAGAGCGGCTTCCCTCTTACCATCCGTAGCGGGGCGGGCGGCTCCAAGAATGGCCAACTGCTGGACACGGGCGACTTGGTCGGCGACCCGGCCCTGACTTCCGGTTCACGCGGAGAGGAGATCCGGCGTTGGTTCAACACCGATGCGTTTGCCACCAGCTCGGGGGGTACCGTCGGCAACGTTGGCATCAACACGATGCGCGGCCCTGGCCAATGGGCCTTTGATATGGGCTTCTTCAAGAACATTCACGTGAGCGAGCGCGTGGTCGTGCAATTTCGAAACGAGTTCTTCAATCTGTTCAACAATGCGAACCTGGCCGGTCCGGTGGCGACCGTCACCAGCGGGGCCTTCGGACAGATCTTCTCGACGGCGACTGGAGTCGAGCCGCGCGTCATCGAGTTCGGGTTGAAGTTCCGGTTTTTGCGGAAAGCGGTGGGCATTTGTTTCTCGCTCCTCCTGGTCCTCGCATCGGTTCCGCTGGGCGCCGCCCTGGAAAAGCCGAAAGTGCTCTTCATCAACGTCGATGACCTCAACGACTGGATCGGCTGCCTCGGAGGCCATCCCCAGGCGCAGACACCCACTATCGACGGGCTCGCTCGAGATGGCGTCCTGTTCGCAAATACGCACTGCGCGGCGCCGCTTTGCAATCCCTCGCGGATCTTCCGGCGCAACGGGTACTACACGGCAGCGGCCGGGAAGATTTTCCACGCCAACCATGGCGGCTGGCGAGGCGCGCTGACGCATGCCGAGGGCGCCCCATTCGCCGACCGGAGCGGATTCGGGCAGCCCGAAGCATGGGATGAGAGGTTTCCGGAGAAAACGATCCAATTGCCCATGGCGCCCATGCTGATCGGCACACACCGCAACGGGATCCGCCATCACTGGAATTGGGGTCCGATCGACTTCAAGGCCGACGTGACTGAAGACGGGCAGACATCCCGATGGGCGGTACGTCAGCTCCGGGCCGAACACGACAGACCGTTCTTTCTGGCCATCGGGATCTACCGGCCCCACAATCCCCAATACGCACCGAGCGAATACTTCGAGGAACATCCACTCGACAGCCTAGAACTGCCGACGATCCTACCGGACGACCTAGACGACATCCCGCGGATCGCCAAACGCTACCTCCGATCGGCCAACAACTACGAGGCGATGATCCGGAAGCGCAACACAGTGCGGTCGGCGACACGCGGCTATCTGGCGGCTGTGACCTTCGCGGACGCCACGCTCGGCCGCGTGCTGCGGGCTCTCGCAGCGAGCCGCTATGCAGACAACACGATCGTCGTTCTGTTCTCCGATCACGGCTACCATACATGTGAAAAGCAGAAGTATCCCATCTGCTCCTTGTGGGAAGATGCCACGCGTGTGCCATTGATCATCGTGGCTCCTGGTGTGACGAATCCCGGGAGCATGTCGACGCGGGCCGTCAGCCTTGTCGATCTCTATCCGACCCTGGCCGAGTTAGCCGGACTGGAACAGCCAACGAACCTCGACGGAGCGAGCCTACTGTCCCTGCTCCGGAACCCCGACGCCCCTCGGACTTCCCCTGCCCTGACCACGCACCAGGGGCGACACCATGCACTCCGTACGGACCGCTGGAGGTACATCCGCTATGTGGACGGAAGCGAGGAGCTGTACGACCACGACGCGGATCGGATGGAATGGAAGAACTTGGCGGGCGACCCGACGTACGAGGCGACCAAACAACAACTGGCGGTAGCATTGGACCGGATGCTGCGATAGCGGCCGCGCTCGGGCTCGGCCTGGTTGGGCCAACCGGGGATTTGCGCGCAAAGGGAAAGCGCAGAAATAACTTCCTAGTTTGGAAGCGGGCTGATGGAGTAGTTCCACTTGGGTGAGTGTTCGTCCTTGGTCAGATTGAGCGCCTCCATCTGCGCGGGGGTGATCTTGACGCCCTTGGCGTACTCTTGTTCGACGAGGTTGGCGCTCACGCGCAGGCCGGTGGTGGTGACGGTGGTGCGGATGTAGCGGAGGATGGTGGCGAAGCTGTCGAGCGGGCGGGCGGCCCAGTTCTTGCTGATTTCGCTGAACAGGCGATGCTCGATGGGATTCCACTTGCTGCACCCGGAGGGGTAGTGGGCGAGGGTGACGCGGAGGTGGTGGGGTGTGCAGAGGGTGTGCTGGAGGTGGTATTTCCAGGCGTGGGGGGAGCAGCCGTTGCTGCCGCCGGAGTCGGCGAGGATGACGAGTTCGGAGGCGTGCGGGTAGCGCGGGCGGCCCTCGCTGCGCCACCAGGCGGTGAGGCAGTCGACGGCGAAGGCGGGGGTGTCGGCGGACTGGCCGACGAAGACGCTGCCGCGGTTGGCGAGCAGGTCGTAGATGCCATAGGGCACGGCGAGGCCGTCGGCTTGGGAGCGGAAGTCGTGATCGTTGACTTGGACAGGCTCGTCGCTCCAGGCGGTGCCGGCGTTGCGGAAGTTGCCGACCAACTCTTTTTTCTGGGTGTCGATGCTGATGATGGGCACGTTTTCGGTGGCGCAGCGGGTGCGCAGGGCGGCGATGCGCTGGAACTGGGCATCGCGGTTGGGATGGGTGGCGTGGGCGAGCTGCTTGCGGTTGACGCGCAGGGAGAAGCCGGCTTGCCGGAGCAGGCGGGAGACGGTGCGCGCCCCGACCTGGAAGCCTTGCCGGCCCAGCGCCGCAGCGAGCTTGCGGGTGGACCGGCGCGACCACTTGCCGCCCCCGCAGGGATCGCCCGCGGTCTCGCGCGCGAGCAGCTTCTTCAGCGCTTCGATGATCGCAGGCTTTTTTTTCCCAGCGACTTGCGCCCTCCGCCCGGCTTGCGCACACGGCTCGCGTCGACCTCCCCGGAGAGCAGTTCGAGACGGCCGCGCCGGACGGTGGAGGGATCCAGGCGCAGCAGCCGCGCTACGCGCCGGTCGCCGCCCCGCCCCCGTCGCAGCGACTCCAGCCCGGCGTACAGACGCCGCAGGCGCTCGTCGAGCAGGCTGACGAACAGCGTGCGCGCCGAGTGGGCGGGAGTGGGCTGCGGGCTGGCGGCAGCGGTCGGCTCGGCGGGCGGGGCCAGGCCGTCGCGGAGCTGGCGGGCGTGCAGCTGGCGGGTGCGCCGGACGGGGTCGGCAGCGCAGTAGAGGAACTGGCCGTCGTGGGACGTGCGGGCCAAGCGGCCGTTGCGCGCGAGCTTGCGCAAGGGGTCCTTGGAGGCCACGCCCAGCAGGGCGTCGAGTTCGCTGGCGAACAGGCCGGTAGCGGACTGGCTGGCGAGCACCTCGACGGTGGTCAGCAGCGTGCCGTGGCGGGAGAAGCGGGCGCGGCCGTGGGACCAGAGACCGTCGGCGTCGAAAGCGGCCGCCTCGCGCAGGGCGTAGTAGCTGCGGCGATGGGAGTAGGAGGTGATGTAGTCGAGGGGTTCGAGCTTGCGCAGGACGGTCTGGCGGGAGGCGGTGCCGAGGGCCGCCATGAGTTCGGGCATGAAAGCGACGGTGCGCCGCCGGAGGAGGTCGGCGAGGGGCTTGGAATGAAAGCTGGCAGTCCTCATATTGAAACAAGTACTCTTACAAGAGGCGCACTTGCAACATCATAGCAGCCCCTTCGGATGGACTGTACCTGAAGGATTATAAACAGGTTGGCTTGAACTTCCAAGCCCTGGCCCCGGAATTCACATCGCCGCAATATGTTACAAATACACTCATACTACTGGTATTATTACTGCGCGTGCCCAAAGGGGCCGTCAACCAAATCCGGGACCTGCAGCTCCCACTAGCCTTTCGGACCCTGGCGCCGGCGGCTTCAGTGAATTTCCGGATCCGCTGGATCGTCCGACCGATAGGGGTCTTCCGCCTCCCGCTGTTTCTTCGCAATGACCGCGATGAGCCCGACGCCAGCCAAGATGGCAACGACAATTGCGATGTCCTCGACCCCTCGGAGGGAGAGGTACACAGTCCCCAAGAACGACAACAAGAGGACGAATGCGACGATCCGAATCACGAGTTGTCGGAGAGTCGATTGCGCCCCTTCCAGGGAGTCGTCTTCGTCGTAAGGAACGAACTCGTCGCGCTCTATTCTCTTCATGAGATGCCTGATTGCTCGGACAGGATACTTTGCAACCGGTTTTTCGGCTCGAGGCCGGAATGGGTCCGATCAGTACTCGTTTCCGCTGTACAGTTCAGCGACGAACGACTGATAGCCGTTGTACATCAAAGTGGGCCGGATCTCGCCAGTCGGAATCATGCGTTCCTGAGCCTGAGACCAGCGTGGGTGCGGCTTGTTCGGGTTGACGTTGGAATACCAGCCGTACTCGCTTGGAACCGCCTTGTTCCATAGCGTCGGCGGCCGCTTTTTCGTAAACTCGATCTCGACGATCGACTTGATGTTCTTCAGGCCGTACTTCCACGGGATGATCGCGCGGATCGGCGCACCGTTCTGCTTCGGCAGCGACTTGCCGTAGATACCCGTTCCGAAGAGCGCTAGCTCGTTCATGGCCTCATCGAGGGTCATGGTCTCTTCGTACGGCCAGTCGTAGTGCGGCTGCGAGACGATGCCGGGCATCTCCTTCGGCCGGAATGCCGTCACCATCTTCATATAGCGGGCGTCGGGCTTCGGATCGACTTCGCGGATCAGCTCGGACATGGGAAACCCTGTCCATAGCACAGCCATGGCCCACGCTTCCACGCACCGGAAGCGGTACAGCCGTTCCTCCAGTGGAAAGCGGCGCACGAAGTCATCGATGTCGTAGGTTTTCGGGTTGTTGATCAGACCCTTGACCTTGACCTTCCATGGCTCGATCTTGAACCTGTCGACCATCAGGCGCACGCGCTGCTTGTCGAGCGTGAACTCGTAGAAGTTGTTGTAGCCCGTGGCGACCCGCTCCTCCGTGATCGGCCGGTCGAGAGTGTACTTGGAATTGCGCTTCGCCGGATAGGGCGAGCCCTCCTTCGTCGCGGCCGACAGCGACCCCGAAATCATGCCGCCGATTCCAGCAAGCCCTATGCAGCCCAAGAGATCTCGTCGGCTACGGTAGATGTCCTCCGGCGTCGCATCGCGCTGCGAGATTTCCCATCCTCGGGGAATCTTGATCAGCATCCCTGACTCCTGATGCAGCCGCGGACCACGGTCCAAAGGGACCCATGACGTCCAGCAGGCTCAGAGTAGCATAGGAACTGCTTCGCAAGGCTTTCCAGTCATCTCACGGTGCAGGACGACGAGAACCATGCACTCGCCCATCGGATCGTCGACTGGACCACTGAGCATGTCGATGGACCGTTGGGCCCTCAGAATTGAGCCCGCGGGTCCGGCATTGACTCGAGCGAATCCTTCACTGCGGCCGACTCGCCGGCAAGCCGGGTAGAAGGGGGCATTGCTGCGCCCCTTCCCCCACAGACCCGAGCGTGCGCGTCTAACGCACTCGGTTCCTCGCACGGCAGATTCGCGCACTAGGCTCCGATCGGCTATCCCCGGAGGTTCCGTGTACGGCTTGCTGGAACTCCAGTTTCCTCACCGTTTCCCCTCCGCGGTCCTGCTCATGCGACGCCCCCCTTCCCTCGAGCGGGTCCCAGCGGCCCCGGTTCCCCGCCGTCTGTCAGTACTATGAGGGCGCTACGACTCCCCGCACGGCGTCCCTTCGGCTTATTGATTCGCCAGCCAGTACCACGCTTGCCTGCTGCTTCGCTCCCGATCCCCCGCAGGCAGGGGTGGGCCCGGACCTTTTGTTACCGCCAGTGGTCCGTCTTCCGGCCTTCTTGCGTGGACCGTACGGGGCCTCCCAGGTTCCCTGGCGAGCCATCCCGTGGCTATGCAGACGGTCTCTGACCCCGGTCGACCCAGACACCCCTCGCCGTTGACGGCGTGCCCGGTGCGGCCCCCGCTAATTGCACAACGAAGGCGTCGGCATTGATGATTTCGGGGCTCAATAGCGCCGCTTGACCACCCGCTGTGTACGCTTCACGACAGTGCGTTACCGCACGCCATGCAACACGCGCTCCCGGCTGGTGGGCTGCACCTTTGCCGGACGGGAGTCGAACCCGCTGGCTCGCTATGAAAGGTTTCAGATTGCGGTAGGGACACCGGTTACCCGGTGCCCCCCGCGCGGATCCGAGCGGGCGCGTTAACGCACTCGGCTCCTACCTCCGATGGGTGACGGCGAATCTTCGGTCCGGCCACGGATGCAGCACTCGCACAGGCGGCCACAGTTCATCACAAAGTAGGTGCAGACGTTTCCACGGGTGCCGGTCCTTTTGCGACCTCCGGCGGAGAATGGCCATCCATTCTTTCCTGACGCGTCGCTCGAATCGCCGTAGGTACGGGTGGCTGGTGGGGACCGCGAAGTAGTTATACCAGCCTCGCAACACCCTCCCCAGCCATTGCCCGGTCTCCACTTGATCCGCGTGCATGCGCCGTCGCAGCTTTGCCCGGATCGCCTTCAGGGTCCGGCTCATGCGTTTCGCCACCGGCTTGCGCCCCAGCCCGAAGCGTCCTTTCCTCGTCTGTCGGCAGTAATGCGTCATGCCGAGAAAGTCGAACGTCTCCGGCCGTCCCTGCCCACGCGTCTTCCGGTTCGCGATCGCGTACCGTCCGAACTCGATCAGGCGGGTCTTGTCCGGGTGCAGTTCCAGTCCGAACTGGCCGAGCCTTTCCTTCAGGTCCTTCAGGAACCGTTCCGCGTCCTCCTTGTGCTGAAAGCCCGCCACGTAATCGTCGGCGTATCGCACGAAGATCATTTCGCCGCGCGCTTCCTGCGGTCGCCACTTCCGCCCGACCCACAAATCGAGTACGTAATGCAGGTAGACGTTGGCGAGGACCGGCGAAATCACCGACCCCTGCGGCGTCCCCTTGCCCGTATCGACCAGTTGGCCGTCTTCCATGGCGCCCATGCGTAGCCACTTTCCTATCAGCCTGATCAGCCGCTGATCCCCGATCCGCTCGCCCAGCAACCGGAGCATCCAGTCCCTGTCGATCCGGTCAAAGAACTTGGCGATGTCGGCGTCCAGAATCCAGTTGACCTTGCGCTTCTCAATCCCGTATGCCAAGGCGTCCAGCGCGTCGTGCGCGCCCCGCCCGGGCCGGAACCCGTAGCTGAACCCGAGGAATTCCGCCTCGTAAATCGGCGTCAGGATATTGTCCACAACGGCCTTCTGGACGATCTTGTCCTCCAGTGCGGCCACCCCCAGCGGTCGCCTGCCGCCGTCCGGCTTCGGAATGTTCACCCGTCGCGACGGCGTCGCCCGGTACGTTCCCGCATGCACGCGGTCGTGCAGGTCGAGCAGTTGCTCGTCCAGCCCTCCCCCGTACTCCTTCCACGTCACTCCGTCCACGCCCGGTGCCGCATCTCGCTTCAGCGCGACGTAGGCAACCCGCAACGTCTCCGGCGTGACATGCTGCAGAAGCGCAGTGAGCTTCTCCTTGGGATTCCTCTGTATACATTGCCGTATCCGCTCGGCCCCCTGTGACACGGCTGCCCGTCCCTGCGTGCGGACCGTGCTTCGGCCTCCCGGATTCTCGTTGGTCCCGGCCCTTCGCTCCTCCCGCTCCGCAGCCGCTCGCGCCGCCTTGTTCCCGGGACTCGTCGCTAGTATGGCCGAGTCTGACTCCTTCGGATCGTGCATCTCCAGTCTTGACTCCTGTCCTTCCCTTCACGGTCCCGGCGGCGACCCGCCGGGACGACCCGAAGGCCTCCCAGGTCCCAACCTCTGTCGTACATGCGTGCCTGGGTTCTTCGACGCCGCGGAGCCCTCCCGGCCCTAGCTAGAACGGACCGCGAGGTGTTGCCTTCGACTAATGAGACGGTCTCGGCACTCCGAATGATGAAGATTTCGACGCTCCATAGCCCTGCCCACATGCGCCCCTGCCGACGCTTCGCCCGTCCCCTCACGGGAACGACCGCACGGCTCGGGGAGCGCTATGGATCAGCTCATCCTTTACCGCAGAGGACTTTCACCTCCTGACATTGGCCAGTTAGCCTGGCGCACCTCATCGCATCCTCCTATCCAGGACTTGTCCTGGCGCAAGCAATTCTCAATTTGGGGATTTTTGCGTTTAGGAACCGCGCCAAGGAACCAGTTTCTGGGGGCTTGACTTTGCCGGTGCCGTTTCCAAACATAAGATGTGGCCTCCGTTTTCGATTCCCTCCTGCACAGCTTCCGCCAAGCCGCCTCCGCGCTGCCCGATCCGCGGCGCGGCCCCAACAAGCGCTACGCCGTCGCCGATGCCGCCTCCTGCGCCCTCGCCACGTTCTTCTTCCAGTCTGCCTCGTTCCTCCAGTTCCAGCGCCGCATGCAGCAGGAGACCTCCCGCTCCAACTGCCACACCCTCTTCGGCGTGCAGGCCGTCCCCTGCGATAACCAGATCCGCAACCTGCTGGACGGCCGCGACCCCGATCGCTTCGCCGACCTGTTCCCCCGCTGCCTTGACACCCTCCGCGAGCAGGGCGCTCTCGGCCCCTTCGAGCGTCTCGGCGGCCGCCTGCTCGTCGCTCTGGACGGCATCCAGATTCATTGCTCCGACTCCATCCACTGCCCGCAGTGCTCGACCCGCCATGTCGGCAAGGACAAGACCGTGCAGTACTTCCACAGCATGCTCTCGGCGACCGTCGTCGCCGACGGCCACAACCGCGTCATCCCCCTCATGCCCGCGTTCGTCGAGCCCCAGCAGGACCCCTCCGCGCAGCGGCCCGAACTGACCGAGCAACAGCGCAAGCAGGACTGCGAGCGCAACGCCGCCAAGCGCTGGCTGCCCGCCCACGTCGACGAGCTGCGCCCCTACCGGCCGGTCTTGCTCGGCGACGACCGGTACTGCTGCCAGCCCCTGTGCCGGCTGGTCCTCGATCTCGGAGCGGACTTCCTTTTCGTCTGTAAGCCCAGTTCCCACAAGCGTTTGCACGAACTTCTCCACGACGACTTCATCCATTCCACCGGCTGGATCAAGGCCCGCAACCGCCACAAGCAGGTCGAAGTACACCGCTTCCGCTGGATGAACGGGCTGCCGGTGCGCGACTCCGACGACGCCGTGCAGGGGGCCTGGATCGAGTTCGTGATCGAGCGCAACGGCGAGCGCACCTACACCAACACGTTCTGCACCAGCCTGCAGGTCACCGCCGCCAACGTGGCCGCGATCGCCCGCGCCGGCAGAGCCAGGTGGAAGATCGAGAACGAGGGCTTCAACTGCCTGGCGCGCCACGGCTACAACAGCAAGCGCAACTTCGGGCACGGCAGCAAGGGCCTCGCCAACCTGCTCGCCACGCTGAACCTGCTCGCCTTCGCGCTGCACTCGGTCCTGGACTGCGTCTGCGACCTGTGGCGGCAGTGCCGGGCCCGGGCCGGCACCCGGCGCGACTTCTTCGAGGAACTCCGCTTTCTCACCAAGTGGTTCTGCTTCCCCGGCTGGACCGCCCTGTTCGAGACCATGCTCGGGAAACGCCCGCCGCCCGCCGATCCCCGGGCGGCCGCGCTCGCACCGTCCTGACGCAGCCTGCCAGACACCCGGCCAGCGACGCGCTCCTGCGGGCTGCCCATGCCCCACAAGTAGGGCTTGACTTTTGGGCCTGCTCTGTGTCATCCCTGGGGCATGCACGAGCAGAGTCAGATTGCCTCGACCCTCTCCAGCGCCGACGGCATGACGCGGCTGAAGGACCTGCTGGCTGAACCCGGCGGCGCCAGCCGCACCGAGCTGGGCCGGCGCGTCTGCCAGCGGTTTGGATTCCTGGACGCGCTCGGCCGCCCCCAGCTGGCCGGCTGCATGAAGGCGCTGCGCGCGCTCCAGGCGCGCGGCCGCCTCCAGCTGCCCGCCCCCCGGCACGGCGGCCGGCTCTGCCGGCCCCGCCGGCTCGGCCGCCCCGTGCCCCTGCCGACCGCTGTGCCCGCGCGCGTCGACCAGGTGCAGGGACTGGCGCTGGTCGAGGTCACCGGCGACCACCAGCGGCGCACTTGGAACGAGTTGATGCAACACGAGCATCCGCGCCGCGCCGCGCGTCACGTGGGCGCCCAGCTGCGCTACCTGCTGGTCTCCGACCACGGCGTCCTGGGCGCGCTCGGCTTCGCCGCCTCGGCCCTCGCCCTCGCCGCCCGCGACGCCTTCATCGGCTGGGACGCCGACCTGCGCTCCCGCCAGCTGCACCGCGTGATCGCTCTGAGCCGCTTCCTGATCCGTCCCTCCGTGCGCTGCCAGAACCTGGCCTCCAAGGCCCTCGGGCTGTGCCTGCGCCGCCTGCCGCACGACTTCCAGCGCCGCTACGGCTATCTCCCTCTGCTCGCCGAGACGTTTGTCGAGAAAGACCGCCACAAGGGCACCTCGCTGGCGGCCGCCAACTGGGTCTGCGTGGGCCAGACCGCCGGGCGGGGCCGCTGCGCGCCCCGCGGCCTCAGCGTGCCCGTGAAGTCGGTCTACCTGTACCCGCTGGCCCGCGACTGGCGCGAGCAGCTGGGCGTGCCGGCGCCGCAGCCGCCGCAGGCGCTGGGCCTCGGCGAGGGCCTGGCCCGGGACGCCTGGGCGCGGCACGAGTTCGGCGGCGCGCCGCTGGGCGATGTACGCTTGAGCAAGCGCCTGGTGCAGAGCGCCCAGATGCAGTCGGAGCAGCCCATGGCGTCGTTCCCGGAAGCGGTCCAGAGGGATCGGGCGGCGGTCAAGGGCTACTACCGGATGATCGACCAGCCGGCCGACTCGGAGCTGACGCCGGAGAACATCCTGGCACCGCACCGGGAGCGCACGCTGCGGCGCATGCAGGGCCAGCGGACGGTGCTGTGCCTGCAGGACGGCACGGACCTGAACTTCGCCAGCCACGGGGGCTGCGCGGGGCTGGGCAGGATCAGCAAGAACAAGGGCTCGAACGGCACGCTGGGGCTGCACATGCACTCCCTGCTGGCGGTCAGCGAGGAGGGCCTGCCGCTGGGGGTGCCGCACATCCAGTACGAGGCGCCGGACGGGCAGGCGGAGCAGGGCAAGCCGCTGGAGGAGCGCAAGACGTTCCGCTGGATCCGGGGGCTGCGCGCGTGCGCGGCGCTGGGGCAGGAGCTGGACGGCGTCCGGCTGGTGTCGGTGCTGGACCGGGAGGCGGACGTGTTCGCGCTGTTCGCCGAGCAGCGCCGCCTGGGGGCGGTCGACCTAGTGGTGCGGGCCAAGCATAACCGCTCCCAGGGCAAGGACGTGCCGAAGCTGTTCGACGCCGTGCGGGCGGAGGCCGCGCAGGCCCACCTGGAGATCCATGTGGAGCGCCTGTCGGCGCGTACGGCCGCGCGCGGGCAGAAGCAGCGCGACGCGCGCGCGGAGCGGGTCGCGCAGGTGGGGCTGCGCTGGAAGGCGGTGGAGCTGCCGTCGACGGAGACGGGCGAGGCAGCGGCGAGGCTGCACCTGGTACACGTGCGGGAGGAGAGCGAGCCGGAGGGGGCGGAGCGGCTGGAATGGTTCCTGCTGACGACGGTGGAGGTGGAGTCGCGGCAGGACGCCGAGCGGGTGCTGGAGTGGTACCGGCTGAGGTGGCGCATCGAGGACTGGCACCGGGTGCTGAAGTCGGGCTGCAAGGTGCAGGAGCTGGCGCATCGCAGGGGCGAGCGGATCGAGCGGGCGGTGACGATCAACGCGGTGATCGCCTGGCGACTGACGCTGATGACGCTGCTGGGGCGGGAGACGCCGGAACTGCCGGCCGAGGTGCTGTTCTCCGCCATGGAGATCGCCGTCCTGGAGGATTTCGCGCAGGATCGCAAGCTGGTGTCGCCCGACACTCTCGGGCGGGCGGTGCTCACGGCGGCGTTCATGGGCGGGTACCTCGACTTCAAGCGCAAGACGTACTCAGCACCAGGCCACCAAGTCCTCTGGAAGGGTTACATGCGGTTGACCGCCGGTGCGCAAGTCTTCGAGCGAGCAATGCGCCTGAACCAAGCCAGCAAAGTCTACCGCCACATGAGTGACGAAACCAGTTGTGGGTAAACGGCAGCCTGCGGGAGCCAGCGGCGGGGTCGCGTCGCGCCCGGCACGCGACCCCGTCAGGGCACGCGTCATGCAGCCCACTTACCCCAATCCGCCTCCCCAGCCCCCCGGCTTGCCCCGCTCCGGCCTCCTCGCGGCCAGCACCAACGCTCGCCAGTTCCACCCCACACTCGCCAGTTCCCCCATTTTGAGAATTGCTGCTCGCCGGCGGTCGGCGTATTCCGTATTACATATGTATAGTACGTATGAGGTGCCGCGCCCCCGGAAATGCGGACGGTTCGCCTCGACGGCGCTCAGGAACGGGTCTTGGCTTCTGTGAGGCAGCGGACAGGCCTGACAATTTCGGAGATTCTCAAGCGAGGCCTCAAAGTGTACGCTGAGTCCGCTCTCAAGGAACGGCCCGAGACTCCGTACGAGCAGTACGCCCGTCTCGATCTCGGACCAGGAGGCTGTGCGCTTGCGCCCGCAAAGGACGCAAAGACGGCGATCACCGAGTTGATCCGCAAGAAACTCAACCGATGATCCTGATCGACACCGGCCCTCTGGTCGCACTGTTCGATCCAGCCGAATCCCACCACGCGTAGTCCGTGGAAATCCTCCGGACGATCCCCGAGCCGATGGCCACGACGATTCCCGTTCTGACAGAAGCGCTCCACTTCTTGCAATCGACCCGCATTGGCGCCCGGAGATTGATGGACTTTGTAGCCGGTGGCGGAGTCGAGGTCCTGTTCCTCGACGAGGAGGGTCTAGGCCGGGCATTCGCCCTCATGGCTCGCCGTTCCGACACGCCCATGGATTTTGCCGATGCGTCGCTCGTAGTCGCCGCTGAGAGGCACAGACTGCAATCCATATTCACCGTCGACAAAAACGACATTGCTACCTATCGCATTCAGCGAGGGCATAGGCTTCTGGCTTTCAATGTCGTCGTCGCGGGGCGTATCCACGTCGCGGCGCCAGACTTCCTCCAGGACACGGATCGAAGTGGACCTTGATTAGCCCCAGGTCCCCTTGAGCGTGTCTCCTCGGGTTGTCCTGAATTCACGGGAGGCAGCGCATCGCCGCGCCGCCGTGCGGCTCGGCCAGCCGAGGCAGTCCATCGTATGTGCTGCCCCAGAAACACCGCACCGTGCAGTCATTCCGTTCTCGAAATAGACCAACGGTGCGAGCGACCGCACAGGTTGAGAATCACGACCTCGCTGCAGCTCTGCACAAAGACCCTATCGACGAGGCGGCGCATGACGTTCGCCGTGGAGGCGCCAGGCTCTCCACCTCGTCAACGGCGGTGCTGGCGGTGGTAGCCGCGCGCTTTCAGCCGGATCCGATACAGGCTCTGGTCGACCGTCACATACAGCACGTTGCTGTCTGCGCCCAAGCCGAATTCGACGTTGCTCGGCAGACCGGTCGAAACCGGTGGCGGCGTTTCCAGCTTCCTGGCTTCGTTTTCCGTCAATGGCACTTCTTCCACCTGCGCCCCGCTTGAAGTCGGCAGGAACGCGATCTCCTGCCCGTCCGGATTCAGGACCAGCACGCCGGGCTTCGACGGCTCGCGGGCCGTGAGGTACAAATTGCCGTGCTCGTCCACCGTCATGCCGTCGCAGCCGAATCGAGCGCCGAAGTCCAGGAACAAGTGCCGCGGGCCGGCAACGAGACCGTCTTCGTCGAGCGGGAACGCGTAGATCCGCATCGGTCCTTGGTTGCCTGGCTCTACCCCGGGCATACCATCGCTGCCGTTGTTGGTCTCGGCCACATAAAGCGTGCGGCCGTCCGGACTGAGGACAAGCCCATTCGGCTTCGTGACATCGCGGGTAATCTCCCGGACTCCGCCGTCGGGCGTCACCCGATAGACCGCCCGGTGCTCGAGCTCGCGCGGCTCATGGCCCAAATACCGCGGATCCGTGAAATAGAGGTTGCCCGCGTCGTCCACGCAGATATCGTTCGGAGCATTGAACCGTTTGCCGTCGATGTTGTCGACGACCACAGTGCGCTCCTTGGTCGCGACGTCCCAGCGGGAGATGCACCGGCCCCCGTAGTCGGCGCCCTCGGCGGCGTAGAGATTGCCGTCGGGACCAAAGATCAGACCATTCGACTTGTAGCTATTCTCCGCGAAAGTCTCGATCTCCTCCGTGGCTGGATCGAACCGGTAGATGCGGCCGTGATGCTCCCCGCGCAGAATGTCGGAGAAGTAGATCGAGCCATCAGGGGCGACGGCCGGGCCCTCGGTTAAGCCTCCCTTGTCCGTCTCCTCCCGCGTATAGAGCAGTTCGAACTTCGCGTCCGCGTCCACGATCGCCTCGCCGCTCCGCGCTGGGATTTCCGCGGCTGGCACCAGGGATCCGAGAATCACCGGAAGCAGGAATGGCGGCAAACGCCTCATGCCGTTAACGAGTTGAGAAGCGATAGACCGTCTGGGTTGCATATGTCCCTCCAGGCCGCAGCACCGTAGACGGAAAGTCCGCCTGATTCGGCGAATCCGGGTAATGCTGAGTCTCCAGGCAGAATCCGCTTCGGTGCTCATAGGCGACCCCGCCCTTTCCAATATGGTGGCCGTCCAGGAAATTCCCACTGTAGAGCTGCATGCCTGGTTCCGTGGTCAGCACCTCCATCACACGGCCGCTCTCCGGCTCGTACACCGTGGCGGCAAGCACAAGCTCGTCGGATTCTCGGTTGAGGACGTAGTTCTGGTCGTAGCCGGCACCGATCCTGAGTTGTTCGTGCTCGTCTTCAATGCGGGATCCGATAGTTGTCGGCTCACGGAAATCGAGAGGCGTTCCGTCCAAGGCCGCGATCTCCCCGGTCGGGATCGACGTCTCGTCCACCGGCGTATAGGTGTCGGCATTGATTGTCATTTCGTGGCCGAGGATCGAACTCGCACCGCCATCCTTGAGGTTGAAGTAGGAATGGTTGGTGAGGTTGACGACGGTGGGCTTGTCCGTCTGGGCTTCGTATTCGATGCGCAGCTCGTTCTCGTCCGTCCACGTGTAGGTCACTTTGCTGGTCAGCGTGCCAGGATAGCCTTCCTCTCCGTCGGAGCTGACATAGCTGAACGCAACGCCGTCTCCAGCCTCCGTCGGCACGCCTTTCCATACGACCTTGTCGAAGCCCTTGATCCCACCGTGCAACGCGTTCGGGCCGTTGTTGACGGCAAGTTCATAAACCGCGCCGTCGATTTCAAAGCGGCCCTTAGCGATACGGTTGGCATAGCGGCCCGTGATGGATCCGAAATAGGGAGTGTCCGCCAGATAGGCGTCGAGATTGTCGTATCCCATGACAACATCGCCGAGGTTGCCGTCGCGATCCGGAACCGTCAGGCTGACTACGATGCCGCCGTAGTCAATGATGCCGACCTGCGCCCCGGACTGATTGGTCAGCGTATACAGCATGACGGATTCACCGTCCAACGAACCGAAAGCGGTACTCGCCAGTGCGCGCATTCCAGCCTCTTCGGTCTCGGTCGGTGCACACGACCACGCCGCGAAACTGATTCCGAGAACGGCCACGAGTGGGCCCAACCGGAAATTGAGATGCATGATGGAACTCCTCCCGCTCCCCAGTGTAATGCGCTCGGCGTCGCACGCGCCGCGGAAGTTCTTTTCTCCGGCGCCTATGATCCCGATCACCGGATCGACAGGTTTCTTAGATAGTCCCCTCGCTCGGTTTCTGGACGCTCGCGTCTCCTGGGGCGCCAATCCAGCGACCGTGCACCACTCGACGGACTGGACATGGAGGTGTTCGTGGGAGATCTGCTCGTCCGGACATGTCTGTCCTAAGCCGTACGCAGGAGCCAGATCGTTAGTCACGTCGCCGCCGAGTCAAGCCTGTGGACTCCGCACCCTGGGAGGCTCTAAGCCACATTTGCCTCTACGTCCGAGGCGCAGCGGGAACTGGGATTCAGTCCAGGGCCCGTGCAACAGGCGCTGGTGCGGGCCATCGGATGGTTCCGAGAACGGGCGACGCCCGGTTCCGCTGCGCGTCCGCAATGACGAGAGCGCGGGAGCGGCAAGCTACTGCACAAGTCGACGCGGGATATAGAGGCCGTTCTCAAAGCGCTCGAAGAGATATCCTACGCCTGGGTGCACTATTGGGTCGGCGGAGGGATCCTTCTCTAGATTGCGCTCGGCCACATAAGTTTCGTGCTGACTGCGGTGGACGAGCACTCGGTACCAAGGCCGATCCTTGGGGGGACGGGACCGGGCGACATGCTCGTACCACTCGTCGCTAGCGCTGAACACCGGGTCGACGTCGTACACGACGCCCCGATAATCGAAGAGTAGGTGATGCACCAACTCGCCAATCGAGAACCGTGCGTACGGGCGCCCGTTTTCCACGCGGCTACGCCTGCCCGTTCGCTTCATGCATGGCGAGAACCATGAGGCCTTCCAGAGCCTTGTTGAAAGGTCTCGGATCATCCATCTCCGAGCCTTCCGCGAGGATCGCGTAGCCGTAAAGAAGTTCGGCGTAGTCTCGCAACGCCGGATCTGTCTTATCCTTCTCGAACCGCTCGTGAAGCCACTGGATGATCTCGTGGGAGCCGTTGACCTCCAGAATACGCTTCTGCTTGGGCGCATCCGGCCCGGCCATTCGCAGCATGCGCTCCATCTGCGGGCTG
This sequence comes from Bryobacterales bacterium, assembly GCA_965218615.1. Classification (GTDB taxonomy): domain Bacteria; phylum Acidobacteriota; class Terriglobia; order Bryobacterales; family UBA6623; genus VXMF01. The sequence goes on along the minus strand of CBDCLH010000005.1, from coordinate 477,342 downwards.
AGGTCGTACTCATCGACGGTCAGGCAGGCCGGTGAAGTCGTGAGGCGGCTCGAGAGGCGGACCCGCTTGACGTTCTCCTCAAGGTGTTTGCCGAGCAGGCCGAAGAGGTCACCGTAGCGCTTCTCCTGGTCTTTGCGCTCTTGCTGGTCCGTGTCTTTGCCGCCTGCATCGTCGAGGTCCAGTTCGCCTCGCCCAGCTGACTTCAGTTTCTTGCCCTCGAATTCCGGCAGGTTGTCCACGAGGAATTCGTCGACGGGGTCGGTCAGGAACAGGACCTCGTAGTCCTTCTTGCGGAAGCCTTCGAGCAAAGGCGAGTTCTCGACGATCGACCGCGATTCTCCGGTGATGTAGTAGATCGCCTCCTGTCCGTCCTTCATGCGCCCTGCATAGTCCTTCAACGTGGTCCGCTTGTCGGCGTCGTTGGAGGACTCAAACAGCAGCAGCGGCACGATGCGGTCCTTCTGCTCGGTCTCCGTGCCGATTCCCTCCTTCAGCGCGCGGCCGAACTTCTTCCAGAACGCAAGGTACTTCTCTTCATCGTTCCGCTGCAGATTCGAGAGCATGTCCAGCACCTTCTTGGTGAGGAACTTGCAAATGCGCACGAGATGCCGGTTTTCTTGCAGAATCTGCCGCGAGATGTTCAAGGGCAGGTCGGAGGAATCCACGACGCCTCGGATGAAGCGCAGGAAGTGCGGCAGGGCCGCGTCGCATCGCTCCATGATCATCACGCGGCGGGCGTAGAGCTGCAGGCCATACTCGGCGCCCCAAGTATAGAGGTCGGACGGCGGGTCCTCAGGCACGAACAAAATGGATTCATACTCGGAGATGCCCTCGGCCTTGCATCGCAGGCGCAGCATTGGATCCTTCCAGTCCCCCGCGAGGTGTTTGTAGAACTCCGCATACTCGGTGTCCTGGACCTCGGACTCCGCGCGCGTCCATATGGGCTTCATCGAGTTGAGGGTTTTGTCCTCGGTCACGATCGTCGATTGGCCGTCGGGCTTGACAATGCCCTTCTCATCGGTCTCCCGCGTCTCTCGCCGGACCTTGTGGCGGATTGGATAAGCGATGAAGTTCGAGTAGCGCTTGACGACGTGGCTCAGAGTCCATTCGTCCGTGAAGTCTTCGATTCCCGCTTCCTTGTCAATGGGTTTGAGGTGCAGCGTGATGCTCGTTCCTTGCGACTCGCGCGAGCCCTGCACAACCGTATAGCTGCCGTCCGCTTCGGAGTACCAATGCGTCGCGGTCTCCTCGCCCGCCTTGCGGGTCTCGAGGACAACCTTCTCGGCCACCATGAAAGCGGAATAGAACCCGACACCGAAACGGCCGATCAGATCCGGCATCTGCTCGGCTCCGCCCTGCTTCTGGAGTCTCTCGAGCATCTCCTGGGTCCCGGATCGAGCGATGGATCCGATGTTGTCGATGACTTCCTTGCGGGACATGCCGATCCCGTTGTCGTGGATCGTCAGCGTGCGCTTGTCCCGGTCGGGCTCGAGACGGATCTCAAGTTCCTCGCCATCGGGAAGCAGCTCCGGATTCGTGAGTGCGCTAAAGCGCAGCTTGTCCAGCGCGTCGGAGCCGTTGGAGATGAGTTCGCGCAAGAAGATCTCCTTGTTGGTGTACAAGGAGTGAATCATCAAGTCGAGTAACTGCTTTGTTTCCGCTTCGAACTTTCGTGTTTCCGCTGAAGTTGCCATGACGTTTGCGAATCGTTTTGGAAGTCCGTCTTCCGGACGCGTATTCGAGGCCGAACGGCCACCCTCTTCTGAATTTATTGAGAAACCGAATGGGCAGTCAAGTCCAGACCGCAACAAAGAGATTCGGGACCGGGCAACGGCCGTCGCCGGAACGCCCGGCAATAGCGACGACATTTTGCTCGCAAGGGAGTCCAGAGCGCATTCCGAATCCGGTCCGGAGATCGTCCAAATGGCCCCCAGCGCGCCGCTCGAGTGTGCGGCGTAGGTTGATTTGACCTCTCTACAGTTCGGCTGGTAGCCTGGGAGTTCTCCATTTCTACCCCACACGAGGTTCGATTTCATGAGTAGACAGACCACCCTGAAAGGCAACCCCCTGGATATCCAGGGTGAGGAACTGAGGCCGGGTGACGCGGCGCCCGGATTCGATCTGGCTGCCAACGACCTCAGTTCGGTCCGCCTGGACGACACCAGTGGCGTGCGCGTCTTCAATGTTGTGCCGTCGCTCGACACACCGGTATGCGATTCGCAGATCAAACGGTTCAACGAAGAGGCGGCGGGCCTGGAGGGCGTCTCGATCTACTGCGTGAGCTGCGACCTGCCGTTCGCCCAGAGTCGCTGGTGCGGAGCCGAAGGCGTCGAGAACGTGACCACGCTGTCCGACTACAAGGACGGCAACTTCGGCAGCGCCTGGGGAACCATGATCGATGCGCTGAAGATCGAATCGCGGGCCGTCTTCGTCGTCAACGAGCACAACACCATCGTGCATGCCGAGTACGTCCCCGAGGTCACCGACCACCCGGACTACGACGCAGCGCTTGCCGCCGCGCGCGGCGCAGCGTAGCGGTATTCCGAACACGTCGGCTGGCGTGTACGTGATTGCGACCGTCGTCGGCACCGTCCCGGAGCCGGCAAGTACCATGCAACACTTAGAGATTTGGGTGTAGGTATACGCTTTTCCGCTTGTTGCGAGCGTCGTTAGCGATGAAGCGCCGGTCGATCTTGGATTGGCGGTTATTGCGATCCTCCTCCCTGGCGGCGATCTCGCGCCGCATGGTCTCCAGATCCTCAATTCGTCGGTTGAGGCATTGCCCGCGCCAGGCGCTCAACTCGATTTTCGCAGTGCTGAGCCAACTGCGGTGCTTGGGTGCGTCGTGGACCTCAAGGCGTTCCGTCGGCTCGCGCGTTTCCTTCGGGGCGCAGGTCTCGCACAGCGACTCGATTCCATGCGTGTTGCGGTTGTCCAGGACTAGCGCGACCCGTTCCGCGTGCGCGTCGCGCGTCCGCGGTATTTGCACTAAACGCTCATGAGCACGACTCTCGCGCTCACCCCGAGGGCATGAAACGGTCCTCGAGCTGAGGGCAGGGGCCACTCCGGGACAGGCCGCTGGCCCGACGGAAGCTGTGCTGGAATGCCGGGTGGCGGAAGCGGGGCATGGTCGCAGTGGTTAGTGGCGGACTGTTCCCCGTTAACTAAACTGACCCGGCGATCCGGTGTCGAGCCCCGAATTGTGCCGGCTCCGCTTGCGGAGTCTGGACGAGCGGCAAAACGAGCCCCGCCCGCGCGGCGGGTGTCCCACTTCGGGATCGCCTACCCGCTTCCGCCAGAACGGAGTGTACAGCATGGAGCGGGATTGCTTCTCGAGCGACTCGATGCATGTCGCGGTGCCCCGCGCGGCCGGCATCGACGTCCACAAAATGCAGGTCACGGCCACCGTGCGCCTGTGCGAGCCCGGCCGCAGCGACGCGGCCAGCGCCACGCGGGTCTTGGGCAGCGACCCGCCGGCGCTGCGGGCGCTGACCGACTGGCTAGGCGGCCACGGCGTCCGGGCCGCCGCGCTGGAGCTTCCGTGTTTGTTGTCAAGCACATATCCGGGCAGAGATGTTTCGGAGAGGCGATTTTCTTGCCTTTCTCTGCGGCTGGCGAGATTCGGTCGGGGGCAGCCCGTCGGTGCGTTCATGCGGCGGCCTGCAGTGCGCGGGCGGGAGGTTCGTGCTGCCAGAGGCGATCCTCGCGGAGCAGAGTGTCGAGCAGGCCGGCGAGCTTGCGCATGACGGCGACGAGGGCGACCTTGGGCGGGTTGCCGCGGGCGAGGGTGCCGAGCTCGGGCATGTCGGCGCAGAGGCAGGCAGCGTTGACAGGGCCGAAGCCGGGGATGGACTGGATGATCGCGGCGCGGCGGGAGAGCGCGGCGTCGGCGGCGATGCACACGCGCATGCGGCGGTGGCAGTCGGCGCTGTCGGCCTGGCAGGCCTCGAGGGTGGCAGCGGGGCAAGCGGCGGCCTCGGGAGCGAGTTCGGCGCAGAGCTTGCGGAGGGCGCCGAGCTGCTCGACGAGCTTGCGGCGGAGGGCGAGCAAGTCGCTGAGCAAGCAGAGGTTCGCTGGCTGGGGCGGGCTGGTTTCGAGGCTGTCGAGGAGGCCGAAGCGGGCGAGCATGGAGGCATCGACGCGGTCGTTTTTGGCGAGTCGGCCGATGGCCTCGGCGAAGCGCCGGGAACGCAGGGGGTTGACGAGCACGGTTTCGATGCCGGCGTCGAAGAGGCACTGGTGCAAGTTGCGGTGGTAGCGGCCGGTGGGCTCGAGCACGGCGCGGGTGACGCCGTGCTTGAGCAGCCAGTTGCGCAGGGCGCGGCGGCCGCACTTGTCGTTGTTGAACTGGCGCTCGAGGCTGCCCGCGAGGATGTGGGCGTCGAGCTTGGACTTGCCGACGTCGATGCCGGCGACGACAATGGAGTTGGCTGTAGTCATTCCTGCGTTCCTATCCTTTTGCGATTCGGGGCTTCACCCACGCTTCCGTCCAGGGCGCGCAGGAACTGCTGCGACGGGCCGACCAAGCTCCAGCACGGGTCTGGAAACCCAAGGGGGGCACGGTCCGACCCGTCGCCCCCGGCGGGGCCTGGCCAGGCCCCGCCGGGGGCCTCCCTGCACTGGGCAGGGAGGGATCTGCTAGCTGCCGCGGCGGTGGCTTGCGCCACCTGCGGCACTGGGGAGAGGGGGTCCGAGGCAGTGGTGGCCATCCTTCTCTCCGGCACCTCTCCAATATAAAAGGGGACCGGCATCTACTGGATCGCGCCCTTGCGGGCCGTGGAGGAGGCCGGCATCCGCGCCGCACTGTTTCAGGCCCAGCATGGGAAGCAGATCAAGGGGCGCAAGACGGATTACAACGACAGCATCTGGCTGGCGCGCGTATGCCAGTTCGGCCTGGCCCGGCCGAGCTACGTGCCGCCCCAGGAGTTCATCGAACTCCGCCAGCAGTGCCGCTACCGGCGCAAGCTGGTCGGCGACCGGGCCCGCACGCGCAACCGCCTGCAGAAGACCCTGGACCCCAGCGGCCTGCGGGTGGGCGGCGTGCTGACCGACCTGTTCGGGCTCAACGGCCGGCGCATTCTCGACGGACTCGTGAAGGGCCGCGACGCGCCGGCCATCCTGGCGCGCCTGAGCGGGCACGTGCGGCACAAGCTGGAGCCGCTCGCCCGCCTGCTGGAAGCCCAGCTGCCAGCCTCCTCCCCGTGGCGGCTGGCCGGCCTGCTGGAGGACTTCGACCGCGCCACGCGCCGTCTCGAGGACCTCGACGGGCGGGTCGAGGCCGCGCTGGCGCCCTGGCAGCGGCAGCCTGGGCCGGGGTCTGCCCCGGCAACAACGAGAGCGCCGGCAAGCGCCGCTCCGGACGGGCCCGCCCGGGCAATCCGCACCTGCGCGCGATCCTGACCGAGTGCGCCCAAGGGGCGGCGCGCACCAAGGACTGCCAGTTCCACGGCTACCACGGCGCCATGACCGCCCGCATGGGCTACAAGCGCGCCGTGCTGACCACGGCCCACAAGCTGCTGCGCACGGTCTACGCCATCCTGCGCGACGACCATCCCTACCGCGACCCGCGCGTCAACTACGAGGCGCTGCTGGTGAAGCGCAACGCGCCGCGCTGGCTGCGGATGCTCGCCGAGCACGGCTTCCTGGAGGAGATGGCCGCCTGCCAGCGAGCCCGCGCGCTCGCATCCATGCGCGCAACCCAGCCGCACGTCCGTCGGGCCCGTGGCCATAGAGCGGGGCTGCCTCGGGACGACACCGACCACGGCGTCGTTGCCGCCAACCGCTGCCGCTCCCTCCCAACCGGTGCCCAGCTACACTATCCGTGCGCCTGGCCCCATCCGGGTGTTTCACGGCAAACCAAAACGATTTCTTTGGGCGCACTCGTAGGTTGGTGTTTGCCCAGCGCGGCTCCCAACAGATCCCTCCCAACCGGGCTAGCCTAACCTCCGGCAGAACGGGAGGGGCCAGGCGGACTAACTGCCCGCATCCGCTCGTTAGGAGTCCTAAGGGATCGGGCGGGGCGCTCCGGAGCTGCAACGGTGAAGTACGGTCTATTACTGGTCTTGGCCAATCCGTGCACCCTGAACAAATTGGCCGATGGGTTTGGCACGTCCCGGCCCAATACTACAATGGACTCGCTTATGCGACTTTCTCGAAGCACCATCCTCATCGTCATTCCGTTGTTCGGGCTGGTTTGGCTGCTGTGGGTCCAGAACTCCTGGAGGCCGGTTGCCGGCCGCATCATGACCCGATGGGCTGAGCAGGTCAGTCCCGAAACAGCCTGGCGGGAGTATCCCCGGCCGCAGCTTGTCCGCGAGGACTGGCTGAACCTCAACGGCCTCTGGGACTACGCCATCGTCGGTGAATCCAAGGAATGGACGGGCGGCCGGCTGGAAAACGCCAAGGCCGACCTGTTGCTCGACCTCGCCGTGAGCGAACCGCCTCAATGGGATGGCAAGATCCTTGTGCCCTTCAGTCCGGAGGCTCCGCTATCGGGTGTGGGCAAAATCGTCAGGCCGGACCAGATATTGTAGTACCGTCGGAGATTCACGGTCCCGGCCGAGTGGAGCGGCCGCCGCATTCGGCTGCGTTTCGAGGCGGTGGACTGGCACGCAGTCGTTGTTGTGAACGGCAAACGTGTCGGCGAGAACAAGGGTGGCTACACGCCCTTTTCGCTCGACATTACAGACGTGTTGAGCGATGCCGGCGAGCAGGTGGTGACGGTGGCCGTTTGGGACCCATCGAACGTCGGCGACCAGACCGTCGGCAAGCAGTCGCTGCCGGAGGTGCGCCGCGGATTCCGCTATCGGCCCAACAGCGGCATCTGGCAGACCGTCTGGCTAGAGCCTGTCTCCCAAACCCACATCGAACGGCTGAAGCTCATTCCGGACATTGACAGGCGAGCGATCGTCGTCCGCTCGATTACGTCCGACTCAGGCAAGGGAAAGCTGCGGGTGCGCGTGCTCGATGGCGCCGAGGAAATCGCCACGGGCGAGGGCCGCTCGGACGAACCCGTGGCCGTAACCATCCCGTCGCCGAAACTATGGAGCCCGGACGCTCCGTTTCTCTACGGCCTGGAAGCGGAGCTGCTGCGAGACGGGTCGTCCGTCGACCTTGTGGGGAGCTACTTCGGGATGCGCAAGATTGCCGTCCAAGCGGACGAATCCGGTGTTTCCCGCTTTTTCCTGAACAACCAGCCGTTGGCCTTCCAATTCGGGCCTCTCGACCAGGGCTATTGGCCGGACGGGCTGCTGACGCCTCCAAGCGACGAGGCCGCCGAGTTTGACATTCAGTACCTCAAAGACATAGCGGCGAACATGATCCGCGTTCACATCAAGGTGCACCCGGATCGCTGGTACTACCACTGCGACCGGCTCGGAATCATCGTCTGGCAGGACATGGTCTGCACGCGTAAGTTCGAGAGCAAGATCACCGAAGAGAGCGCCAAACAATGGGAGCTCGAACAGTTGCGCATGATCGACCATCTGCACAATCATCCGTCGGTTATTCAATGGGTGGTCTTCAACGAAGGCTGGGGCCAGTACGACACCGAGCGGCTAACGGCTTGGGCGCAGAGCTACGACCCGACTCGGCTGGTCACCGGCGTCAGCGGATACACGGATGTTCCCGGTGTCGGCGACATCTCCGACGTTCATGACTACTCCTTCTACCCGACGATCCGGACGCACGAGTTGGGTGATGAGCGAGCCGTCGTCCTGGGCGAATTCGGTGGCTTCAACGTCCTCGTCGAAGGCGCGCTCTGGCACGAGGACCAGAAGCAGGAGACGAAGACCGACCCGGCCAGTGAAGCCGGCCGCGAAGCCTACGGTGCACTCGAGATGTGGCTGCCGAACTACAAGCGCTGGCTCGACGGCTTCCGCTATCTGATCGGCGCGCACGGCCTTAACGCCGGCACCTATACGCAGATCAGCGACGTTGAGCATGAGATCAACGGCTGGCTGACCTACGACCGCTCCCTCAGCAAGATCGACAAGACGACGCTGCGGGCGCTCCATGAACCTCTTTACGAAAATCCGGCTACGTATGAAATCATTCTGCCAACGTCCCGGACCGGCAAATCAGTATGGCGCTGGTACACCAAGCAAGATAAGCCGGAGCTTGAGGTTCCCGCGGGCTGGCAAGAGCCCGCGTTCGAGGATTCGGAGTGGCTCGCCGGAAGAGCTCCGTTCGGCTCGGCCGCGGCGGAGGCGGCGACCATGTTCTCGTCCGACGCCGAGGAGCTCTTGCTGAGGAAGGTCGCACGGATTGAAGCACTCCCGCAGCGGCCGGCGCTGTTGGCGTACTCGGCGCCCTGCGAAGCGGAAGTCTACGTCAACGGCAAACGCGTGATGACCTTCAACAGCTACCGAACGGTGGAACGGGGAGTCAGCATCGTGCCTTTACCGGCGAACGCCGTTGCCGCGTTCCGCGAAGGGCCCAACTACTTGGCGGCAAGAGTGACCTTTGTACCTCCATACCCGGAGCCTGCTGGGGATCTAGGCGGTGCAAAGTTCTTCGATCTGGGAGTAGTCGACCTCCAATAGCCCCGCGCCGTGATGGGACCGGCCCAACAAACACGACTGGTCATGAATTCCCTCTATCCTCGAAGAGGGCAGATGCAGGTTGGACATCGGCGTGTCCTCCGGGTAGTTGACGTGACGCCCCCCGGCGCCCGCGTCGCCACGCGAGGGGGAAGGCTTGTGAGGGATCGGGGAAGATTCGAAGAAGCCTGCCGTGAGTGCCTGTTCCGATTGCGGCGGCCCACAGGATTGCGTTGTCCACGCTGCCGACAAGGCAAGGGGCGGCGAATGCGCGAAGCCCCTGGCTGCTGGGAACCTACCAGGGTACTGTCAGCAGACTGCATCTGGACGAATTCACGTTCGCTTCAGCCGCCGGAACTCGCCCAGTTGAGGCAAGCTGTTCTACCGGCTCGCGCAGCGGTCGGTCGCGGTGGGTCCAGTGCCTTACGGCGGGTTGCTCGGCAGCCTGTCGGAAGGCGCTAGCGTGGTCGAACGGTAGGTGCATCCGGAACACCGTCCCGAGGATCGGCCGAATGGTTTCTATGATCGCTCCCTGCAGGCCAGCACTGTCCCGGTCGAGGTCCGGGCACCCCGCACCCCTAACGGCGATTTCCGTCTCACCAACCTGCCACCCCGTTATCAACGCGGACACGAGGCACCGGGCTTCGCGGGCTCCGTCAGGCACACCGTGGGCGCAAGTTCCCTAGGAAGAACCGCAACCAGTTTCCGCTGAAGATGCCTTCGATGTCCCCGTCGCGGTAGCCCCGGCGCTCCAGAATTCCCCCAAGCTTCTGAAGATCGGCGATGCTGTTCAGGTCGAGAGGTGTCTGCTCGGTCCCAAAGCCACCGTCCAAGTCGCTGCCGATCCCCACATGCTCGGAAGTTCCCAGGAGTGAGCAGATGTGATCGATGTGGTCTGCAACATTTTCGAGCGTCGCCCGTGGACGATCGCGCTGACCGTGCACATAACCGGGGACAAGCATCCATTCGTCCATCACGATCCCGAGGACGCCGCCGCGCGAGGCCACTTTTCGGATCTGGGCATCGCTGATCTGGCGGTCGTGCGGCACCAGAGCCCGGCAGTTACCATGGCTGACAAAGACAGCGCCCCGGAAGAAGTCGAGCGCCTGTTCGAACGCCGTATCGGCAGTATGCACAAGATCCAGGAGCAATCCCAAACGGTCGAACTCCGCGAGGAGGGCCCTGCCCGCAGAGGTCAATGGCCCGTCTCCTCCAGTTCCCATCGCGTATGCGCTAGGCCCATAGTGCGCCAAGCAGGCTGTCCGCAATCCCTGCTCGTACCACCACGCCGCCTGTGTGGGCTCAACGATCGGGTCGCAACCTTCCATGCTCAAGATGATGCCAAGCGGCTCCTGCGGATCGTTCCAAAGCGCCTCGAGGTCTTCCCGGCTGTCGAGCAAGCGGATCTCGCCTTGCTGCTCCAGCAAACGGTAGTACGCTAATTGCCCCTGAGCGGCCGCACAGGCGATCGTCTGATTAGCGAAATCCAGATCCTCGCGCAGGATGACCTCTCCGTGTGTTCGTTTGCCAATCTCTCCGATGTTGGGGTCCATCTCAGGCAACTCCGAAGGGAGCGCGCGACAGAGAAGCGTGGCCAGGCAGACACGTACGCGGGCACGCCGCATTTCCGGGAGGCTGACGGTGCAGCGTCCGCGGGCAGACCCGCTCATGCCGGCTTCGCGCCGCCGCACTTCGCTGAGGTCTAGCAATTGGTCTCGATCAAAGGACAGCGCGTTCCAGGCGATATCAAGGTGTGCGTCGAGGATAGCTCGCATAGAGTGCCTCACATCAACTGTGGCAGAGATCGCCACCATGCTAGTAAAGCAGCCTGAAGCCGTCCGGCGGTGTCGGGATGTTGCTCGGCCAGATTGATCGTCTCGTCAAATCCGTCGCGGAAGTTGTACAACTCAACGGCGCTTCCATCCGTGTTCATCAGTAGCTTCCAGTCTTTCTCCCGAACTGCCAGAGCTGGACTGCGGTCGGCTTCCCGGCCCGGGCGCAAATAACTGGGATCCCGACCGTACTCCCAGAACAGCGCCCGGCTCCGCACAGGTTGCTCCCCCCGGAACGCCGAACTCATATCGACGCCATCCAAAGCCGCATCCGGAGCGGAAAGGCTCGCCAAGCTGCAGAACGTGGGGAAGAGATCGACTGCATTGACGACAGTCTTGGGATTCGTCACGCCAGCGGCCGCGACACCCTTCCAGCGGACGATGAGAGGCTCTCGGATCCCTCCCTCGTAGAGACTCCACTTGCGTCCGCGCAACCCATTGGTCTTTCCGGGAGGCTCATATCCCTCGTCGTAGTACCGTCGCCAAGCCGTGGGGCCGTTGTCGCTGGCGAGCACCAAGAGGGTCCGTTCGCCCAGCCCGTGGTCGTCGACCTCACGGAATAGGCGTCCCAATTGGCGGTCCATTTCGTCCATCACTGCAAAGTACTGCTGCCGGTACGGATTCGAGGCGAAGCGGCCGTACTTGCGCAGCAGCGCAGGCTTGGGAAAGAAACTATCGTGCACATCGTTGAGCCATACGTGCAGGTAGAAGGGCCGCTCTCGGTTTCGTCGCACGAATTCGATTGCTCGGTCGACGTAAATCTCGGTCATTTCGTGTTTGGCGACGTCACGAATGTCGCCCTGGCCCAGCTTCTTGCTCTGTTCCGACAGGCCTCCAGGAGGAAGAATCCTGTCGCCCAAGCCTTCAAAGGATACGAGCGACTCGTCGAATCCATAGGCCTGCGGGAGTGGCGCGTCACGCACGTCCCGGCCGCCTCCCATGTGCCACTTTCCGAAGTGCGCGGTCGCGTATCCCGCCTGCTGAAATGTCCTGGCAACCGTCGGAACCGACGGATCCAGGAAATCGCGCATGCCGCGCTCTCGGTTGCGCGTGCGCGAATTGAGGTACGAGTGAATCATGTGGCGGGCCGGGTACTGGCCGGTGGTGATCGCTACCCTCGAAGGCGAGCAGATCGGCGATGCCACATAGAACTGCTTGAACCGGATGCCTTCCGCAGCCAGCCGGTCAATGTTGGCGGTGCGGATGTCCGGATTGCCGTAGCAACTCAGGTCGCCGTAGCCCATGTCATCGATGAAAACGAACACGATATTGGGCTTCTCAACGGCCCAAACCGAAACGACGGCCGCGACGGCAACGGCGATTCGGTGTAGCATCGACCTGGCCGGAACTCCGCCGGCACACGCGGAGGGACAGCGGTTCTCGAATCATACCCCGTCGAGACTACCCGTTCGTCGCAGGCTTGGGCCGCCAAGGCAACCGATTCCTCCTCAAAGCAAGCCCCGGTTGGAATCACGGACAAGCCGCGGCGACAACTCGACGAGACGCGAAGCAGTTTTACGCCCATGGCGCATGGGCTGCCGAGTCCGCAAGCTTCCATGCGAGAGCCACCGATGCTTCTCGGGGCTCCGAAGTGCCCTCGGTGCTTTGGATCGGGTGCGCCAATCCAGGGAATCTCCTGCCCTCACGGGGACGAGCGACGGAATGAGACTGGGATTCGGCTGGTCGTACGGTTCCTCATGCAGAGCGCACTCTTGGCGGACTTGGGGACCGTGCTGGGGCGCCATGATGGAGCACCGGCCCACGCGTGGGAATCTGTACCGGACCCCTCAGACACCGCTGATACTGGCGACTGGACCTTCCATTCGCGCCGGCAAGCCGCGCTCAAGCTGTCAACAATTCGCTCAGCTTCTGGTGGAATGCGACCAGCGAGATCCCCAAGAAGAACATGAAGCAGGCCACTTGGCTGGCCTGCATGAGCAACGGCGGGCGCAGGGGCTCGGGAAGTAGTTTGCGGTTGACATACAGCGCGTGCAATGCCGTCGCGCTCATCCCCAGGTTCCGCAAAGCGCCAGTGACGATGGCGAGGAACAGTGGGTCCGGCGTCAGTCGCAAAGCAATCAGTCCCCACAGGAAGTAGAGCGCCATGATCGTGTAGTAGATGAACTTGACCTGGTTGCCCTCCAAGTGGCGCACGTGCCTGCTTCCAGTCCAAATCAGCTCCGTCCAGCGGCGCACGATGTTGTCGATGTCCGACAGTTGTCCAGGAAAGAGCACAATGAAGCCGCACAGCAGCGTAAGAAACCAAAAGACCTCTCCAGAAGCGTCGGCGATGCCGCGCGCCGTCATCGCTGCGGCCGCGTGCCCCTCCACTTCTGCCCCCGCGATGTATTCCAGCGAAAGCATCGAAGGCAGGGCCATGCCGATTAGGCAGCCGCCGAGCCAGATGCCGAGCTGGTCCCTCAGCAGGTGCCGCATCCAGCCCTTCCAGCGCCGCAGTGATTCCTCGCTCAACGGGAACACGCTACCTACGTGCGAGAGCTTGACCGCCTTGCCGCCGACCATACTGGGAATGGCGCCGACGAGTGGCCCCATGCCCCAGCCCTTATCGCGTGCATAGTTCGAGAAGCTGGTGTTGGTGATCCCACCCATACCGGCGATCGCGGCGAAGGCCGCCAGCGTCGGCCAGTCGATTGCTTCGTCGGGGAACGAGCCGACTCGGAAGAACCCGCTGAATATGGTGATCCAAGTGTCCCAGCTCACAAAGAAGAGGCAGATGAAACCCAAGTAACTCAACACCACGATGATCTTGGCGACCATCACCTTCTCGACGGTGTTGTAGACTTTGCCACCGAAGATCAATGGGACGAATCCGGCCGAAAACACGCCGTATGAGACCCAGCGCAGCACGCTGTCGTGTTCGGGTCCTGGCAGATGGCCCAAGAACGCAGCGACCAGCGGTACTGCGGCATTCGAAGCCAAGTAGGGCCAGATCCCACCCAGATCCAAGAGCAGGTAGAAGAACACCCAGAACCTTGGCCCCGGAATCGAGCGAAAAAATCCGACCATGATCGGCTCGCCGGTGTAGAGGGTGTACCGCATCATGCAGAGGTTGTGGCTAACCTGCAGCAGGATGCTGAGCGCGGCAATCCACATCAGTTGTCCGCCGTAGCGGGCCGTTACAATCGGGCCGAACAGCCACTCCCCGCCGCCAATGGCGCTGCCGGCGAGCAGCAGCCCGGGGCCAATCAGGAGCCTCCACTGCTTCCAACCGAACTCCGGGGCATCCGGCAGATCAGCGCTCTTCCAGGCAGGAAAGTAGCGGGCCGCATGCGAGCGGACAGTCCCCGAGTCGTCCACGGGCATGGCGAAGAGCATAGCGAAATGGCCGCGGAGAATCGCCGGTGGACGTTCTCAGCCGAGGGCTGTTGGATCGCGGCTCGGTAGCCAAGTCGTAAGGCAGAGGCCTGCAAAACCTTTATTTGTGGGTTCGATTCCACCCGCGCCTCCATTGTATTTCTGTAAAGTATTGAAATAAAGAATCTTATACAGATGTGTGAAACTTCGTTACTGCTAGGAATACCACTTTGAAACTTGAGGAAGCACCGGCCTTCCGAGGCTAGACCGCGCTGGACTTCTTGATTCCGTGTTGTGAATTGCAGGCTTGAGAGACGCAAGCAGGGCACCTCCGGCCAACACTGTTGGCGGCCAGTTCTTCCCGCATCTAAGGTTCCGGAGAACGCGACGCCATTCGTGCATGCGACCGGTCCTGGCCCGCCGTCCAGGCTGGGTTCTCAGGAGGCGGCGCCAGCGGACCTTCATGCCGATTGTCCTGCTGCCAGTTGTTGCTGCAGGGGCCATTGCCCGAACGATGAAGGGCCCCGCGCCAAGCCTGTCCTATAGCAGTCCGGGTGACCGCCGTTGTTGTCCCAATGGACCAAGTCCCGTTACGCTACGGTTCCTGGCACCACGATAGGCAAGGCGCCAGGCTACCGTCTGCGCTGCGTAGCATCCAGATCGCGACTAGGGCAGGCACATTTTTTTGTCCTGATTGAGGCGGTTTCGGTGAGGTTGATGCCTGCTTCGACGTCCTGTGCAGTCGCTGGGCGCGGCCCGAGGGCCTACCACGAGGGCCCCGGGCAGAGGGTCCGGGCGTCGTCGACCGGCTGGGTCGCAAGCGCCGACACAGCGGTACTGTTCCGCCTGGCCAGGCGGAGCCCTGCTCGCGGGCGGGCGAGCGGCCCGGGCTAGCGCCGGGGCGGGGCCAGCAGCAGGTCGAGCGCCTCCTGCGGGCGGGCCGCGTCATGGCGGTTGGCCTGCGGCACCCAGCGGAACCCGGACTGGCAGCGGATGATCGAGATCGCCGCGTTGGTCAGGCAGGCGAGATGGCGCGGCAGGTCGCGCACCCAGACCCGGCAGCGATCCTCGTCGTAGGTGAAGTCCCGCACGTAGTGCAGGCGGTTCTCGATGTGCCAGTGGTTGCGGATCCGCACCGCCAGCTGCGCGGGCGTGGCCTGCTCCGCCGTCAGCGAGGTCAGCGCGTAGCTCACTTCGGTGCTGGTCTCGCCGGTCTTGAGCACATGCCGCTCGCGCTCGATGCGGATGGCCTGCTGGCGGCCGTACAGGGCGGCATAGCCGTTCCAGTCCGGGTCGCTGAGATCCTTGACCCAGTAGCGGCGGCGGTCGCTGCGGCCGTGCTCTTTGTCGAGGGTCTGGTGGCCGGGACAATCCTCGAACAGCATGTGCTGGAGGTCGTCCAGCAGCGTCGGCTGGTTCTCCTTGACGGCCGTGACCAGGTAGTGAGCCGCGCAGTCCTCGAGCAGGCCGCGCGCCGTCTTGTGCTGGACGTGCAGCGCGTCGAGGGTGACGATGCGCCCGGCCAGGTCCAGCTCCCCGGCCAGCTCGCGCACGGCCGGGATCTCGTTGGTCTTGGAGTCGACCTCGACCTGTCCCAGCACCAGGCCGCTGGAGTGCTCCACGGCCGCGACCAGCATGCGACGGCCGTCCGGCGTCTGCTTGGAGGCGCCGCGGACATCCTTCCCGTCCATCGAGATGCCCGGCAGGAGCCCTGGCCGAGGGGCCTCCCCGGCCTCCTTCTGCGAGGCCGTATCCTCCTCATCCAGCGGGACTTGCTCGCTCTGCTGCCGCGTCCACGCCGCCACCGCGTGCTCCAGTGTCTGCGGCGGCAGGGCGGCCAGGATGTTGTGGAACGTCGCGCTCGACGGGGTCGTGTAGCAGTGCCGGCTGGGACTGTAGAAACAGCCCACCGCCGCGCGTTGCGACGGGTCTAGCAGGGCCGCGAACTGGGCGCACGCGGTCACGCCGCGGTAGCCGGCCAGCCGCGCCGCCACGGCCAGCACCAGCACGGTCCGCAGGCGGTAGCGCTGGCCCCGGGCGCAGCGGTAGTCCTCCACCTCGCCCAGGCAGTCGAACAGGCTGCGCAGCTCCGGCGCAGGCGGCGGCGCGGTCCGCTCCGGGCCCTGCCAGGCCGGGTTCTCCTCGGGCTGGCCCAGGGCCGCCCTCGCATCCGCTTCCAATTCGTACACCAGCACCTCCTTGGGTTGGCCGTGATGGCGCCACTCCGGCACCGCGCCCGGCTGGCGTGCGTAGCCGCCGGTGAAGCCCAGCGAGCGCCAGTTCGCCGCCCGCTAGCAGGTGCCCGCGAACCGCGCCCGGTCCACGAACGACTCCGCGAGCAAGACGCCATAGCCAGGCTCCCGCTGCATGTCCCCGGCCAGCCGCCGCAGGCTCAGCCCCAGCACCCGCGAGGCCAGCTTGGGCACCCCCTGGAAGGCCGGCAGGAGCACGAAGCGCGCGTTCTGCGCCACCAGATGCAGGCGCCGCAACTGCTGCTCCAGCGTCCAGCCGATCCAGCGGTCCCGCGCCGTCAGCTTGAGCGCGGCTGCCTGCCAGCCCACCAGCGCCACCCAGGCCGGGCCCAGCCTCGCCACAGGCCGCAAGCCCTTGCCGAACAGGCCCCCAAACCCCAGGTAGTGATGAGCCCCGACCAGACGGTCCCAGAGCCGGTGCTCCTGCGCACCGCAGGTCGGGCGCACCGCGACGGCGCGCAGGTCCGGAACGCGGCCTGGCGTCAGCAACGGCTCCATCCCACCCACGCTGACAGATCGAGAACGAAATGTCCAGCCCTGGCGGGTCGCAAAGACGGGAACCGAGAATCGCCGTGCCTAGCGGACAGGCTCGCACAGCCCCTTGCCACGACTGTCTGCCACCCTGAATTCAAACAACTGAATAGCCCTGGATCGCGACTAGGGTCAGAAGTTAGGCTGCTGCGCAATGGTAGATTGGAGTTCTATCCAAGCGGGATTGATTCGCCGTCGGTTCGCCCTTTTGAATGCTGGCACAAGAACCAAGTTTCTCTGCCCCAACGGGCGGCGCCCGAGCGCCAGCGTCGGCCCCATGATAGTCTGAAGCCCTTGTTCGGTACCCATGTGATCGCCCGCCAACTGACAGCGCTGGCCTCATCAAGGACCAGATCGATGCCATCACGGATGCCGTCAGTCAAGTCAAGCAGTGGAACACGGTCACCACATCAGCCCGGAAGCGTTACATGCTGAATTGACTGGACTTAGAATTGACCCTTATCGATCCATGCTGATCCATGCTGATCCATGCAGGTAAGCGTTCGAGCGGGCCGTGAAAGGCGGCTGTGGAGCTAGCGATTGAGGGTTTCTTTCCAGTCCGGGCAGAGGGGTTTGACGAAGACGTTTTTGACGGGCTGGTTGTACTCGTGACGAGTATCGAGTTTGCCGCGGCCCTGCGTCTGGCCCAGATGGATCCAGTTGGCGGCGCGATAGCAGGTGCCCTGGAAGCGCGGCGTTTCGCAGAACGTTTCGAGCAGAACTGGACGCATGCCGTAGCGTTGCTGCCAGTCGTCGGGGAGTTGTCGCTGGAGGCAGGCGAGCAGGTGGGAGGCCAGTGACGGGAGCCGGATCCAGGGCAGGATGAGATAGCGGGCGTGATTGACGACCAGGGGCAGGTTGCGCTGGCGGGTGGCGGGATCCCAGCCGACGAAGCGGTCGCGAGGGGCGGTTTTCCAGGCCGCGGCGCCGCAGCCGAGCAGGGCCAGCAGGAGGCCGTCGGCGGCGTGCACGAAGTAGCGCAACTGGGCGCCGGGCAGGGGCTTGTAGCCGAGGTAGTGGTAGCGCTCGACGAACTCGTTCCAGAGGCGGCTGCGGGGGTCGGAGGGGCGCAGCAGGGAGAGGCGCAGGGGGCGGGCTTGGGCCAGCGCGGCGGGCAGGGGCGCGCGGGGCGGCGGATCGGTGCGCGGGGACGGCGCGAGCGGTCGCGGGCGCGGCAGGGTCCTCAGCGGCGGCGGCAGGGTCAGCAGGCCGTCGCGCTGCATGCGCAGCAGGGCCACGCGCGCGCTCATCTCCTTGAGGCCGCCGTCGGGCTTGCGCCAGTCCAGCGCCTCGCAGACCGCCTGCGATAGTTTCGTGCGGGACAGGGGCGGGTCCGTGTGCGCGATCAGGGCGCGGATCCGGTCCAGTTCGGCCGGGAGGAAATCCCGGCCGCAAAAGCGCAGCGAGCCGCTCACGGGTCCGGCCCGGCCTCCGAACACCGCCAGGGCGCTCGCAGGGCCTGGAACCGCTCCGCGGACAGGCCCCACGGCAGCCAGGCCCACGGATCCACCACGACCCCTCCCCGTCCGATCCCCGCACACGCGCGCAGGAACGCCTCCAGCCAGCGCCACAGGTCGATGCCGGCCCTGTCCAGCGTGGCGAACACCGACAGCAGCACGCCCTGCAGGGCCGCGCCGTCCGCACTGTGCGAGCCGTAGCTGAGCTTGCGCCCGAGCACGGGTGTTGGCGCTCGGATTATTCCGGCCGGATACCCCGGTTTTTTCTCGAATTGCGCTGACGCCGGAATGATTGGAAATCAGGATAATTCGAGAACCGTCTTAGCACGGCGATGCGCCTAAGTCCCGTGCCTACAGTGCTCTCAGACCAGCGTCTCCTACGTTTCCTTCCGGCGGGAGCGTAAGAAAGTGGGAATACCTCCCTCCGTGCCGCCGAAATAATTTGAGATTCTCACGTCAACAGACACCGAGCGACAACACACGGGTCGCCGCAGGGCTCGCTCCACGACATTGTTGTCCATGGGCACGAACGCCTTCGTCACAAACACCACCAGGCCCTCGCGGTGCCGCAACAAGGATTGCAACGGTGCCAGCCGCGGGTCCGGGCCAGCCTTGTCCGCTTCCCGCTGCGCTGCCTGGGTCCGTGTCGCCACCTCCCGCTCGGCGTGCTCGAACAGGGCGGCGCACTCCGCTTCCAGCCGCTGCTGGGCCGCCCCGAACGCCTTGGACTGTCCTTCCAGACCACTCTGTGGATCCCCTTGCGCCAGCCGTTCGGCGTTGCGTCGGTACAGCCTCCCGATCCGCTCCAGGATCCCGTCCACCCACTCCTGCAGATCCGGCCGCTTGCGCCCCAGCGTGACAAAATCTCTCCTGGCGTGGGCCCAACATACGGAGAGTTCGAACTGCTCCGGGTGCTCCCGCGCCAACTTGACATACGCCGCGTAGCGATCACACACCAGCACCACCTTCCCTCGCAGCCCGAGCTTGCCGAACAGTTCCGCGGCCGCCGCGGCACTCCGCGACGGATCCACCCGCAACCGCACGGCGTCCCCGGTCAGGCAGGCCCACAACCAGCAACGCGGGTTCTGCCCATCCTCCGCCCGCACCTGCACCACCCACGAGGTCTCGTCCCCGTGCACCAGTCGCGTCTGTTCCTGGTGCGCTGCGATCGCCGCCTCCAGCGGCTCGAACCAGGTCAGCAAATCCCGCCCATGCCCCAGCAGCGTGCCCGCCGGCAGACGCACCCCCCTCTCGCCCCACTCCCGCTCGAACGCCCGCACCGGGTGCCGCTGCCAATACACTTGCAGCAGAAACGCCACCCACACGCTCAGTCCGTAACTCGTGCCGCGGAACAGCGTGGGCTCCCGCGGCGCGATCACTGCGGACACTGGCTGGCCCTGCCGCTGCGCGCACCCGCACCCCGCCCGGAAGCGGGGCCGCCGGATCCGTCTCACATACCCCCGGACCTCGACCTCGATCCATGCGCTGCTCTCCTCGCCGTTGCGGGCGTAGGGCTCCCCGCAGTCCGCACAGTAGCGGCGCTCCGCCTCCGGCTCGAGCCACTCCTCCTGCACCGCTAGACCGGACCGCTCTACCCGCGCATGCGGGACCGCTCCCCGTTGCCCCCCGCGCGGCCGCTGCGGCTCCGGATCCGCCCCCGGGCGGACCGTCTCCGCTGCTGCCGCCCCTGCCTCACTGCCGCTCTGGCGCTTCTCGCTCCGCTTCCCGAACGGGGACTGCAACAGATCCCGGTTGCGCTGCTGCAGGCCCGCAGTCTCCTGCTCCAACTCCTGCATCCGCTCGTGCAGCTGCTCGCTCCTCTGCTGCGCTTCCGCCAGCTTCTGCTCCGCTTCCCCACACCGCAACTTCCACGTCTCGAGGCGCTCTTTCGCTCGCTGGTGCATGCTCCGCCAGTCATGCCACTGGCGTTTCGCCTCCACCGGCTCCAACCACAACGCCCGCTCCGGCTCCTGCTGGACCGGCCTCCATGCCTGCTGCGCTTCCAGCTGCCTTCCCGCCTCCACATCCGCTAGGCTGCCATAAAGACATTTCTCGTGTCCAGCGTTTTATGCAAGTTTTTTTGCCGCCCTCCCCACCGGCTTTCGCCCTCCTCAATTCACGGCCCGCCCGAACGCTTACTATTCTGACAATTTCAGCATGCAGCGGTAGGTGCGAAACCCTCGACGCCGCAAGGCGTCCTACACTCTTGGCGTATCGAATCGACAAGTCCGAACACTGACAACATGGTGTTACAAGACTTGAGCCCGAGTGGCGCTCGAACGGGAGTCGGTCCGAGCGCATGAGGGAATGGTGTTGTAATCGCGGAGGGGCTTGACAGAGGTAGGCCATTGGCCTATATGATCAGGATGGAGTTCGAATGGGACGATGCCAAGAACAGCGCTTGCTTCACGAGTCGCGGCTTCGACTTTGCTTATGCCGTTCGCGCCTTCTTCGACCCGCGCCGGATCGTGGTGCAGGATCGTCGGTGGGACTATGGCGAGGATCGCTATCGGCTGATCGGCATGATCGACGGGCGGGCGTATGTCGTCGTCTACACGGTGCGGGGTTCGGCCATCCGCATTATTTCGGCCCGCAAGGCCAACAGGAAGGAGATATCGGACTATGAGTACCACGCGCGTCAGGATTGATCCCGACGATCCGGTGACCTTCCCTGAGGGGCGGATCGACCCTGCGGTGGTGGACGCCACCACCGAGGCGGAGATCACCTTGCAGCAGCAGGAAGACGACGCCGAGGCGATGCAGGACATGGCGCGGTATGCGCGCCGGATTCGTCGACGGCTGGGGCTCAGCCAGATGGAGCTGGCGCGGCGCATCGACGTGCCTCACGAGACGATCCGCAACTGGGAACAGGGGAAGCGCTGCCCGACCGGCGCGGCGCGCGCCCTATTGCGGGTGCTCGACAAGGCCCCGGAGACTGCGCTCCGCGTTCTGACCTGAAATGAGGGCGACGATGCAGTCTCTCAAGATTTTCTTCATGGTACGCCTGTCCCGGCATTTCATGACAGAGGGCGACAGGCACGGACAACTGCATGATTCTGCGAGGGGAATCCCCTTACTGGACCATTTGACATCGCCTGCCAATAGATTCAAAGCCGCTTTCCAGGGTCACGGATTCCGGGAACGCAGAGGCGATGCAGCGAGACGGGCAGGGGCACGAGCGGGTGCGATTGTACGGTCCTGCCGCGTCGCCCTAATTAATATCCCGATCGAAATCAAGAAGAGCATGCATCGTGAGCTCTGGTCGGCGATACGGAATCAGCTGGTCAGGAAGTACACGCGCGATCCAGGATCGGAGGGCTACGGAGTCTACGTGGTTCTTTGGTTCGGCGTTCAGGACGTTCCGACACCTCCGAGCGGGCTCCGTCCTCAAAACGCTCTCGAGCTACGAGAGAGGCTTCGAGACGGCTTGGAGGCTGACGAGCGGTTGAAGATATCGATCGTAGTAATCGATGTCGCGAATCCCGATATCGGTCAGCCAGCGGCCAACTAATTGCCTGAACCTGACAAGTACGTGACAATGAATTGGCGAAAGCCTGCACGATGCGGTATCAATACTGGCATCCTGAGGTGTTCGACTGCGCCGCGCAAGACCGCGCCTTGTGTGTGCGAGACCGGTTTGGCAAATCCCTCGCCACGAAATGAGAGTCCTCCGCATACACGATCTCCGATTCGCTTATTCGAGAGGTAGCTCAGTCGCAACCCGGCACTGCAAGAGCGACATGGCGACAATTGAGGCCATAGGCCTGCAGCGCTGAGCAGCCGGGGCAGGAGATCGAAATCTAAGAAAGGACATAACTGCCCAGCTACCCCCACTCGTACTCGGGTGATGCGTACTGAAAAGGGGGGAGGCCGGATGGTTCCACGGGAACCGCTCACCGGGATGGCCAGAATTCCGCAGCACTTGACTTTCCGCTGGGAAACCAGTTAGCAATAGTAATGTTGTGGGCATCCGGACCGTTGTGAGCAAGCCGATGCGCTCGCGACGAGCAGTACCGGCGTCAGCGGGATGAAGATGGAGCGAGCGAACAGCGAGCCACGTCCGGCGGACTGGCACGAGCGTCTGGCGCAATTGGAGGCCGAAAACGCGCAGTTGCGGGCCGAAAACGCCCGGTTGCAGGCGCTCCATGAGGAGTTGACGAGGCAGTTGCAGTCGTTGCGAGAGCAAGTGCAGGCATTGCAACGGCGATTGGGCCTCGACAGCAGCAACAGCGGGAAACCACCGTCGAGCGATGGGCCGGCCAAGCCATCGGCAGCGCAACGGACGCGCAGCCAGCGTCGTCGGTCCGGCAAGCGCTCGGGTGGGCAGCCCGGTCACCAGGGCGCGACGCTGAGCCAGACGGACACAGCGGACCGGACCCAGGTGCACCTGCCGTCCGGTTGCCGCGAGTGCGGAGCGGCCCTGGCGGCGGCCGATGTGGAGGGCGAGCCCCAGCGTCGGCAGGTCTATGATCTGCCCGCACCGACACCGCCGGAGGTGACCGAGCACCAGGCCTGGGGCTGTCGTTGCCAGCAGTGCGGACAGCTGACGCGGGCCGCGTTCCCGGAGGGAGTGACCGCGCCGGTGCAGTACGGGCCGCGGATCGCGGCCCTGGCGGTGTACTTGCAGAACGCCCATTTCCTGCCCGAGGATCGACTGGCGGAGATCTTCCGGGACCTGTTCGGGGTGGCCTTGTGCGCGGCGACGCTGGCGGGGATGAGCCGCAAGGCGGCGCAGGTCTGGCAGAGTTGGAGCGAGCGGGTCCGGGATCTGCTGGTAAGCGCCAGCGGGGTGAAGCATCTGGACGAGACGGGATTCCGGATTGCGGGCCAGGGGCAGTGGTTGCACGTGCTGAGCACGGCGCAGCTGACCTACTACCGGACGAGCCGCCAGCGGGGTGGCGTGTTGGAGGGGTTGCGAGGCATCTTGGTGCATGACCACTGGGCCTCGTATTGCAAGGTGCCGGGCGTGCTGCACGCGATGTGTAACATTCACCATTTACGGGAGCTCGAGGCGTTGGCGAAGATCGACGGGGAAGACTGGGCGCGGCGGATGCAGCAGTTGCTGAGGCGGGCGAAGCGGGCGGTGGACAGCGTGCGGGAGCGGGGGGTGGCGTTGCCGCGGTCGCTACTGGAGAGGATCGAGCGGCGTTACGACGAGTTGGTGCGGGAGGCGTTAGCGTATCACGAGGGGTTGGAGCCGTTGCGGCCGGCCAAGCCGGGACGGCGGGGCCGCAAGAAGCGTCGGCCTGGACATACTCTGGCGTTGCGGCTGAGGGCCAGGCGGGAGTCGGTGTTGCGATTTCTCAGGGACGAGAGGGTGCCGTTCACGAACAACCAGGCCGAACAGGATTTGCGGATGATGAAGCTGCGGATGAAGATCTCGGGCGGGTTCCGCTCCGAGCAGGGTGCGCAGGACTTCGCCACGCTGCGTAGTGTGCTGTCGACGGCGCGCAAGCAGGGCCTGAACCGCATCGAGGCCTTGTTGCAAGGGCCGGCCGCTCTGCTGGCGAGGGTGGAAGCCTAGCCGCCACACTCCACCCGGTTCGGATGCACGCATGCTGAGCGGACCGCACTCTAAGTGAGCCCCTCTATTCATCCAATCGATTGGGGCTCCTGTATCTGAAGAGTACCTGGGCAGTTACGAAAGGACTTACATCATGGGCGTTCGACAGCCGCGTTACAGCAAGGAAGAATTCGCTCAACGTGGTCAGGAGATCTACGAAAAGCGGGTAAGGCCGCAGGTGGAAGAAGGAAACAGCGGCAGGATCGTAGCTATAGACATTGAGACCGGAGAGTTCGAGATGGGAGACGACAGGCTTGCCGCCTCGGGCCAGCTCTTGGCACGGTGTCCAGGCGCACAGCCGTGGGTGGTGCGTATCGGGCACCGCGCGGTTCAACGCTTTGGCCACTCTCATGCGCGGAGCGCAACATGATCGAAGGTACGGTGAATGAAAGTCTCGAGGTGACCATCGGCTTGACCCTTCACAGCATTTCTGGGGAAGAACATGGCATCGAGGCCATCGTCGATACCGGCTTCACAGGTCATCTGACTCTCCCGATTGAATTGATCGAAGGCATGGCCTTGCCTTGGCTATGTCGTGGCCATGCCCTGCTGGCGGACGGTAGCCTTCATGTGTTCGACGTGTACATCGGCACGCTGACATGGAACGGGCAGGTTCGCACCGTAGAAGTAGACGAGGCCGAAACTGACCCGCTCGTGGGAATGGAGCTGCTCAGGGATCACAGCCTGAGCGTGGATGTGGTTGAGTATGGACTGGTAAGGATCGAGGCGTTGGCATGATTGAGGTGGTCGCGGTTGTTTAGATACCCGTCGGTGATTTTTCTCACGCATGTCCCAGTTACAAACTACAGGCGAAATACGGCCTACCGTGGGGAAGCCATGCTGACTGGTATACTGCGCCTCAGATCGGCAGCCAACTGACAGCTGTTGCACTACCCGCGAGTCTCCGTGCACAACGACCAACTAGCTGCTGCATTCGTCAACACTGTCAAACCGGCTTCCGGCGTCAAGACCTTGGGTGGCGGGCGCCACGGCTACGGCTTTGCTCTAACCGTGCGCCCGAGCGGCGTGAAGTACCGGTACCAGCACCTCTACATCAACCGAGACGCGACTCAGCCCGCTGGCCGTCTAGGCCGAACTTCACTGTAGCGAAAACGGCGTAACTCTTTTCCCTAGAACAAGTTACCGGCTTCCGAAGGCCCCCGAATCTGGATTTATGTTTCCATGTGATTAAGAGCTTGACAGCAGTTTCGCCCTTTGATGGAATCATTTCTCATCATTAGTGTTTCCATGTAAGACCGCCATGGCCTTCTACGTCGAGTCCATCCCCAACCGCAACAGCCCCCCGCCCGTCCTCCTCCGCCAGGCCTGGCGCGCTGGCCAGCGCATCCGCCGCAAAACCATCGCCAACCTCTCCCAACTCCCCCCCGCAACCGTCGCCGGCATCCGCACTCTGCTCCAAGGCGGCGTCGCCTTCCCCCGCCTCGACCAAGCCGTCTCCATCCGCCGCTCCCTCCCCCACGGCCATGTCGCCGCCGTCCTCGGCCTCTGCCTCCAGCTCGGCCTCCCCCGCCTCCTGCACCGCTCCCGCTCCCGCTCCCGCAACCTCGCCCTCGCCGCCCTCGCCGCCCGCCTGCTCCACCCCGCCTCCAAGCTCGCCACCGCCCGCAGCCTCGCCCCCGACTCCGACTCCTCCTCCCGCGGCTCCCTGCTCGCCCTCGGCCCCGTCTCCGGCAACGAACTGCTCGCCATGCTCGACTGGCTCCGCCAGCGCCAGCACTGGATCCAGCGCAGCCTCGCCCGCCGCCAGCTCCAGGACGGCACGCTGCTCCTCTACGACGTCACCTCGGCCTACCTGGAAGGACACTCCTGCCCGCTGGCCGCCTTCGGCTCCAACCGCGACGGCAAGCAGGGCAAGCGCCAGATCGTCTGCGGCCTGCTGTGCGCCGCCGACGGCTGCCCCGTCGCCGTCGAGGTGTTCGCCGGCAACACCGCTGATCCCACCACCGTCAGCACCCAGGTGCGGACCATCCGCGAGCGCTTCGGCATCGCCCGCATCGCGCTCGCCGGCGAGCGCGGCATGCGCACCACGGCCCGCCTGCGCGAGGACCTCGAACCGGCCGGGCTGGACTGGATCTCGGCCCTCAAGACCCAGGACATCCGCCCCCTGCTCAAGCGGCCCAAGCCGCCTCCCGGGGCGGATCCCGCCGCCCTCAAGGCCCCGCTACCGCCCGGCGAGCTGGTCCCCGAGCAGGTGGCCGAGATCCGCAGCCCGGACTGCCCCGGCGAGCGCCTGCTGGTGTGCCTGCACCCGCGCCTGCGGGCCGCGCGGGCGCGCAAGCGCGAGGAGTTGCTGCAGGCGACCGAGCGCATCCTGGAGAAGATCGCCGCCCTGCTGCAACAGGGCCGGAAGCCCTTGCGCGGGCGGCACGCGATCCACCGCCGCGTGGGCCGCGAAGCGAACCGCAAGAAGATGGAGAAGCACTTCGCGATCGAGGTGAGCGACGACGCCCTGAGCTGGGCGCGCAAGCAGGAGCGGATCGAGGCCGAAGCGCGACTGGATGGCATCTATGTGGTGCGCACGAGCCTGGCGCAGGACGCGCTCGGGGCGGAGGCCGCGGTGGCGGCCTACAAGAGCCTAGCGCGGGTCGAGCGGGCCTTCCGTTCGCTGAAGACGACCCAGCTGCACCTGCGGCCGGTGTACGTCTACTCCGAAGAGCACGTGCGCGGGCATGTCTTCCTGTGCATGCTGGCCTACTACGTCGAATGGCACTTGCGGCGCAAGCTGGCGCCGCTGCTGTTCGAGGACGCCGAACGCGAGGCGGCCGCGGCTCGGCGGGAGTCACCGGTCGAACCGGCGACGGTTTCCCGCGCCGCAGAGGCCCAGGCGGACACGAAGCGGACCCCGGACGGGCTGCCCGTGCAGAGCCTGCAGACCCTGCTCGACCATCTCGGATCGCTGACGCTCAATCAGGTGACGCTCCCCCAGGACGACCAGCATGAATTCCAGTTGCTGTCCAGGCCCACTCCCTTGCAGGCGAAAGCATTCGCCCTGCTGGAGGTGGATCCCGACAAGTTTGTTTCCAGTACGATGGCAGG
Source organism: Bryobacterales bacterium (assembly GCA_965218615.1). Classification (GTDB taxonomy): domain Bacteria; phylum Acidobacteriota; class Terriglobia; order Bryobacterales; family UBA6623; genus VXMF01. Next base: position 450,795 of record CBDCLH010000005.1, on the reverse strand, counting down.
TTGATTTCACGTAACTGCTTGCGCTTGCTTGGATTAACCAGTAATTGGCAGATGAAGTTCAGTCTAGATCCGCCCTAACGGCCAAGTACTGATCCAGGTGGCTGGGATGCCCTCAAACGGCAGTGGCGCATCGCAGCCACCTTCAGCTCTCGGGCACAGCTTCCATGAGCAGCGTCAGGGCGTTTTTCAGGCCCTCGTCACCTGGGCTTGAGCCTTTGTAGTGTCCCAGGCGCACGACGACCAGGTCGTCGGAGGGAATGATAAAGGTTTTCTGGTTTCCGGCGCCCGCCATGTAGTACGCGTCTTTCGGAATCGGGTAGGCGTCCGTACTGTTGATCCAAAAAAAGCCCCCATAGATGGGACGGCCGTCGGCCTCCCACGCGGGCGCCGGCGTGCTGACGAACTCCACGAAGCCTTCTGGAAGGATACGCTCGCCTCGCCAAACACCGTCTTGCAGGTACAGGTTGCCGAGACGCGCCCAGTCCCGACCCGTTCCGAACTCATAGCCTTGGATCAGAAAGTTCCCGTACGGGTCGGTCTCCATCACCATGTCACGAATGCCGATCTTGTCGAAGAGTTCCCGCTGGGGGAAGGAGTGGTACTCTTCCCCGCGTCCTTCGACGCCGAGCCGCACCAGGTAGTTCGTCAGGACGGGATCACAGTTCCGGTAGCGCCCGATCGTATTCGGCGGCCACTGCTGCGGCCTCGTCGCGGCCCATTTGAACGAGTCCATCCCGCCTGTGTAGAGATAGAGGTGGTCGGGGTATCCCATGGCAGAATCATATTCCGGATCGCCACGGTTTACGCAGCGGATCCCGCTCGACATCCGCAGGATATCGGCAATTCGGATCTCTGCCCGTGGATCCCCGTCCCGTTGCCATTCCGGGACAGGTGCTGGCTCCCAGAGGTCGTAGACCCCTTGCTGAATCAGAACGCCCATCAGCGTCGCGGTCAAGCTCTTGCCCATCGACCAGCTTTCAAGTGGCGTGTGCAGGTCTAGCCCGTCGCGGTAGTGTTCAGCGATAAGACGTCCTTTCCAGGTGACGACGAAGGCGGCGGTCATGCCCTCGACCGGCTCGAAGGCGGCCTGGACGGCGGCCCGGACCTTCGCTTCATCGAGCTCAGCCGGAAACGATTCGTCGGGTAGCACGTTGCCCATCGGCCACGGCTGCATGTCGGGATCGGGAAGCGAGCTCGTCACGTCGAAGGGCTCGAAAAGGAGCCCATCCTCCCCGAGAGGGAACGTGACACAGCCTTGATCGCCGAGGTATTTAGCCGTACGCACAACGCCGTCCGGGAGCGTCAGGTGCACCAACTTCTTCTCCATGTCGACTTCGCGCTTCGTTACTTTCGAGCGCTGGTCGTAGTCGCTCGTGAAGTAGCCGATGTTCTCGGCGGCAAAATCGGCGTCGAGTCCTGTGATGAACACAGCCGAGCACAGGATCTTCGCGAAACCCGCGGTGTGATGATGGAGAGGGTCACCTGGAGGGCCTACCCACTCCGTGGGCAGCTCGAAGGACTTGGCACGGGCCACGCGCGCATCAACTTCTGAAACCCTGTTGTAGGACGCGGACGACGTTTCCTCGTTCCCACCCTCATTCACGCAGGCGAGTAGGACGAGCAAGACTGCAACAGGGCTCAATCGACTCATGAATAATACTCCTCATCTCGCTGGAAGCACACTACCCTAGCCGACAAGGGAGGATCTAGCCGCACTTCGTGGTCTTCGAGGTCTTTGAAGTAAGAGGGCGACCGGTAGCTCAGGTTTGCCAAGGTAAATCCCCAGCGCAGGCAATTCAATTCTAGGCCATCACCGACTGTCGAGACGGGTCTGCTTGCCCCCCTGCCTCGGCGCAAGTTCGAAGCCCCGAGGTTGTTGTCCGATCACACCGTTGTGTGTCTCCGTCGAGTGTATTCCGGCGCCGACGGGATAAACAACATCGAAGACGAGAACCTCCGGTGAGCAATGTGTCGCCAAGCTGGGGGATATCCTAGGGAAGTGCTCAGTGAATACTTACGCGCGGCCATGCGTAGAGCCACGTACGAAGTCATTGAGGACGACGGCTCGTTCTATGGCCGGATCCCGGCACTTGAGGGAGTCTGGGCGAACGCCTCCAAGCTGGAAGATTGCCGCGCGGAACTCAAGCAGGTCTTGGAAGAGTGGCTGTTGCTTAGGCTGTCGGAGCGGCTGTCCATCCCCGAGATCGACGGGATTGATTTGACGGTGCGGCAAGAAGTAACTTGATGCCGCCGGTCGGCCCAATCAAGCGACGCGATCTTTTGGCCGGACTGCGAACGTTTGGATACCATGGCCCGTACACGGGCAAGCGTCACCAGTTCATGCGCTGAGCCGAGCGAACTGTCAGGCTGTCGAATCCACATCGAGGCGAAATTAGCCGCGGGCTACTGGTTCGCGTTCTACGTGAGGCAGGCATCTCACGCAAGGAATGGGAGTCGATCTGATCTCGACCAATCGGGGAGACGGGTCAGGCCTCGCAGGGACCGCGATGGCACCTATCTTTCAAGGAACTCGGACGGTGCAGCTGCGAAGCTCCGACCAGCCTTCAGAAGCTGCGCTCCGCAAGAAAATCGCGACGCCCGAGTACATTGCAGTGTCGATCGACCGGTCGCAGTAGGTGGAACCGTCGCCGCAAGGCTGGCCTGCGGTCTACCTACAAGTCCTGTCAGTGCCTTGTCAAGTTGTTGGTGGTTGGTGACGTCAGCCGATTCAATCCTTGTATCGGCTCTACCGTCTCCCACATGAGCCTGCCATGTTGACGAGGTCAAACACGAATTCACTCCTAGGGTCGTCTCGTGAGGGAACGTGAACCTATTCCATCTGCTTGAGTCAGTACTGTCTGTGGGCCATCACGAGGCTCGTTTGGCATCGTGCGAACCCCTTGTGAATAGAGACATGCAATGAGCCGATCAACAGAAACGGCGCATGCTCTGGACCCTGAGAACCGAGACCTCGACAACTTTGAACTCGAAGATATCGTTGCGGATACCGCAAGCGGATCCATGACCTCCATAGGCGGGGCGGGCCGGAGAGTGGTGTCTCCTCTGACGTAGAGATCACGGTATCGGAGGACTTCTACGCGGATTAGATCCAATTGGGCCCGGCGGGACGTGCCGAGGCAGCGTTGCCAGATGCCGTGGTACGAAACGTTCTGGAGTGTGCTGAACGGCCTGTAAGCGGAGCAGCTGGAGAGCGAGTCGGATTCTTAGCTGGCGTAGCACGGCCGTGAGCGAGAGCGGCTCGAGCCGTTGGCGCGGGGCGGCAAGTGGACGCCGGGCTCGTACGGTCGCGGCTTGAACGCGAGCGGCGAGACAGCTGAGAAACCAGCCCGTAGCAACTCAGAACAGTGGGCATCGATACGCAGCAAGTGCATGTCCGGCAAGAAGTCGCAGGAAACAAGAACGACAAGGAACCGTAGCAGGCCCGCGAAGCGGTTCGAGCTTGCCGTCCTCCAAACCCGGTGCCGCGCGGCAGCAGCTGCGTAGCTGCGTACCCCACGCGGGGACTTCCGCACCACTCCCATGCCTCCGCACTGAGCGTGCACCGGAACTCCCCCTTTCCGCTCGGGGGGACACGCCGCGCGTGTTGATCCGCCCGACGTGAGATCAGCTCGGGCTCCTTTCCTGGCCGTCCTCAAGCCCAGTCGACAATCCCCTATCCACTTTGAGGATTCTGTGTTCTCAGCCAGCCAAACTGCCGCGTGTAACTGAGCCGTCGACCTGTTCAATTCGGACTGTCACGAGGGTGCCCGGCGCGAGCTGGGCCTTGGGCAATTCAATGTCGAGGAAGTTGTCGCTGAGCACCCGCGCTTCGCGGTCGTTCGACGAGAGAGCGACCGCCGAGACGCAACTTCCGACGAGTTCTTCGCGGAACATCCAGCTCTTTCGCTCGATAAGTTCCCGCAGCGCCCGGTTGCGCTGCCGCTTGACTGCCTTGGGCACCTGCCCATTGAATTCGACAGCTTCGGTTCCCGGGCGCGGCGAATAGGAAAACACATGGAGATACGTAAACGGCATGCGTTCGACCAATGCCCTCGTCTCCTCGAAGTGTGCGGCGCTTTCCCCCGGGAACCCCACCATCACATCGGCGCCGATTGCGGCCGAGGGCATGATCCGGCGAGCCAGCAAAAGGCGCTGTTCGTAGTGCCGGACACGGTAGCGCCTGCGCATCCTCCGCAGGATGCTGTCGGAACCGGACTGTAGCGGCATGTGCACATGCTGGGCGATGCGAGGCGAGGATGCCATCAGAGTCAGGAGCTCCGCACTCCAATCCATGGGCTCGACCGAACTGAGCCGAAGCCGACGCACATCGGTCTTCTTCATCAACAGCTCGAGCAGTTCGACGAGCCGGGGGCGTCCGTCGAGGTCGCGTCCCCAGCGACCGAGATTGATGCCGGTCAGGACGACTTCCGGATAGTCCGTCTGCAAGCTGCGAACGCTCTGGATGACCGACTTGGGGGCCGCGCTGCGGCTGCGGCCGCGGACCGATGGAATGATGCAGAACGCGCACCGATTGTCACAACCGTCCTGGACCTTGACGTTCGGCCGGCTGCGGCCGAGCGGATCTCCCACGGGCGCCACCGGAAAGCCCTCCTGGCGTGCGATGTCGCCGACCAACGTTTCGCCCGCAGAGAGCTGGCCGTGATAGGAGAGGGCCTGGGGAGCCGATTCGTCGATCTGGATGAGACTCGGCGCGAGGACTTCACCGATCCGGTGCTTGTGCGAATTGCCGACGACCCACTTCACTCCGCCGAGCATCGCCAGTTCCTCTGGGCTACGTTGCGCATAGCAGCCAGTGACCAGAATCTCTGTGTCCGGACGCTCACGGTGGATCCGGTGGATGGCCTTGCGAGCGTCTCGATCCGCCTCGGAGGTCACCGTACAGGTGTTGACCACGACGACATCCGCCCGCGACGGGTCGTCGACGCGCAGGAGGCCGCGCGCGGCCAAGTCCGCGGCGATGGCCGCGCCGTCCGCCTGGGTCGCTCGGCACCCAAAGTTCTTGATGCAGAAGAGGCGGGACACCGGAAGTTCCATTGAAGCACGAGGATCGGAGTGTCGCGGCGACGCGGCTGCGACACTCGGTTGCGTAAAGCGCAGCCAAGGCGGCTACAGTCGCACGCGCACCCACTTTTTTCCGTACTTCAGTACCAGTTCCGACAGGCCCGCTGGCACGGCGTAGCTCATCTCGCTGTGCTTGACCCCGTTAATGCTCACGGCGTTTGCTCTGAGCTTGCGGTTGGCCTCAGCGCCGGACTCGGCGAGGCCGGTCGCACGCAGCAGCTTGTCGAGGCGGATCGTTGGCTGGCCACGCATCTCCTCGGGAAGCTTCATCTCCGGCATTTCTTCCGGAACTTCCCTGTTCTGCACGACGCGCCGGAACGCTTCTGCACCCTTGGCGGCAGCATCGCCGCCGTGAAAATCCCGCACGATGAGTCCAGCCAACTCGTGTTTGACCTCCATCGGGTGCCGGTCGCCCTGGTCCACGTGCCGCTGCAGCAACTCGATCTCCCGTACTGGTAGATCCGTCAGCAACTGGTAGTAGCGGTACATCAGCTCGTCGGAGATCTGCATGACCTTCCGATAGATGACCTCTGGAGGCTCGCAGATGCCAATGTAGTTGTTCAGTGACTTCGACATCTTCTGCACACCGTCAAGACCTTCGAGAATCGGCATCGTGAGGACGATTTGGCGCGGTTGCCCTTGCCCGGCCTGGAGTTCGCGGCCAAGCAGTAGATTGAACTTTTGGTCGGTGCCTCCCAATTCCACGTCGGCGCAGAGGGCGACCGAATCTTGAGCCTGGGTCAGCGGATACAGGAACTCATGCAAGCTGATCGGTTTGCCCTGCTTGTAGCGCTTCGTAAACTCATCGCGCTCCAGCATACGCGCGATCGTGGCGCTCGCGCACAACTGGATCATCCCCAACGTGCCGAGCTCGAGCAGCCATTCGCTGTTGAATCGGACTTCGGTCTTGTCTGGATCGAGAACCTTGAACACCTGTTGCTTGTAGGTCTCGGCGTTCTCTAGGATCTGCTCGCGGGTCATCGGCGGACGCGTGCTGTTGCGTCCGGTCGGATCTCCAATCATACCGGTCACGTCGCCGATCACGAAAATCGCCGTGTGCCCAAGGTCCTGGAAATGCTTCATCTTGCGAAGTAGCACTGTATGGCCCAGATGAAGGTCCGGGGCCGTCGGATCGAAGCCCGCCTTGACCCGTAGCGGTCGCTTTTCTCCGGCGCACCGGGCTAGCCGCGCGGCCAGCTCCTCCTCAGAAATGATCTCGGAGCAGCCCTTGCGGAGGTATTCGATTTGCTGCTCGATCGTCATGTGGTCCGCAGTACGCGCCGCCCCGCGATACGGTAGGCGCCACTCAGCACAAGCCGGATCGCTTCCGTGTAGATGCGATGTTCCTGCTCAAGAATCCGTGCCGCCAGGGCCTGCTCGTCGTCGGAGTCGAGAACTGGCACTACAGCCTGGGCGACGACCGGTCCGGCATCGAGTCGCTCGTCGACGAAGTGCACCGTGCACCCCGAGTACTTCACGCCATGCTCCAACGCCTGCAACTGCGCCTCGAGACCTGGGAAGGACGGCAGGAGCGACGGGTGGATATTCAAGATGCGATCCGAAAACTCGCGCACGAAGTAGGAACTCAACAAGCGCATGAACCCCGCCAAGCAGACTAGGTCGACGCGCTCTCCCTGCAGTTTCTCGACGACGAGCCTGTCGTAGGCTTCACGCTCCATGGCGCGCGAGCGGATGCAGACCGCCTTGAGCCCTCGCTTCCGGGCGCTCCTCAGTCCCTTCGCATGCGGATTGTTGCTGATGACAACGGCAATCTCGGCTTCGAGAGTGCCCGCCTCGATGCTGTCGGCGATCGCTTCGAAATTGGAGCCCCGGCCAGAGATCAGGATGCCCAGGCGTTTCATGACTCGTACACGACTCCCCCGGAACCCAGTTCGACTGAACCAAGGTGGTGGGCCGGCTCATCGTCACCACCCAGCACATCTAGGGCCTCCTGTGCGCTACCCGGCGGGACGCAGACGATTATGCCGATTCCCATGTTGAAGGTGCGTAGCATTTCGCGATCGTCGATCTCGCCGAGTTCGCGCAGAAGCCGAAAGACAGCCGGAACACGCCATCTGTTTGTCCAGATGCGCGCACGCAGCCCGTCCGGCAGCATACGCGGTGTGTTCTCTGTGATGCCACCACCGGTGATATGGGCCGCGGCCTCAAGCAGGCCTGCCCGCGTCAGCGTGCGCAGTGGTTTCAAATAACTGCGGTGCACCTTGAGCAGTTCTTCCCCCAAGCTCGTCCGCAGGCCGCCGATGTCTTGCGCCAAGCTGTAGCCGGCGATGTCCAAGAAGACTTTGCGAGCAAGCGAGTAGCCGTTGGTGTGCAGCCCGGAGGACGGCAGCCCGATCAACTCGCTGCCGGCCTTGACCTTCGAACCAAGCAGTAGATCTTCGCGTTCCGCAGCTCCGACGATGAACCCGGCGAGATCGTATTCCCCGCTGGTGTACAGCCCCGGCATCTCGGCGGTCTCACCTCCAATCAGCGCAACGCCATTCTGCTGACATGCCACGCTGATTCCAGCCACCACCTGCTCGACGACATCCGGATCGAGCCTGCCGAGGGAAAAGTAGTCCAGGAAGAACAGTGGCGAGGCGCCCTGGACTGCGATGTCATTGACGCAGTGATTGACCAGACACTGGCCGACCGTGTCATGCCGGTTCGCCGCGAAGGCGATCTTGAGCTTGGTCCCAACGCCGTCCGCGGAGCTCACCAGGACGGGATTCTTCAGATTCTTGCCTGCGAGCGAGTAGACGGCTCCAAACGAGCCGATCCCCGTCAGCACGTTGTCGTCGAACGTCTTCCGCGCGAGATCCCGGATTCGGACTGTGGCACTCTCCGCCGCGTCGATGTCGACACCCGCGGCGGCGTACGTCAGGGGGCTTGGCGCCATCAGGGAAGGTTCATTATCGCAAGACGCCACGTGCCGCCTGTGGCCGCAGTCGTCGGCTACGATAGCCAGTTGGATCGATCCGGTGGTCCACCGCATGCACCAGTTCAGGCAGCAGCGCGAGGACGCAATCGGGAAGGCTTTCGACAAGTGGGTCCGCGCAGGCAGGGCGGGCGGCATGGAGCGGCGCCACAAGCGCCTAGCGCGGCTCATGCTCCAGCGCTTCGAACTGCCCCCCGACGCCCGCGTCCTCGACATCGGCTGCGGCGACGGCTGGACCGCCCGGATGCTGTCGGGACTTCTCCCGGTCGGCGCCTTTGTCGGCATCGACCTCTCCGGAGAAATGATCCGCAGCGCGCGGGACGCATGCAAACGCCTGGACAACGTGCTGTTCGCACCCGCATCCGCTGAGCAAATCCCCTGGGTGGGAGATTATTTCACCCATGTACTGAGCATAGAATCCGCCTACTACTGGCCGGACCCAGGCATGGCCGCCCGCGAGATCTATCGCGTCACCAACTACGGAGGCACGTTCCACATTCTGATCAACTACTATGCCGAGAATACGTACTCCCACGGCTGGGAGCGGGAGACGGGATTGCCGCTCCATTTGTTGAGCTCCGAGCAATGGACCGGTTTGTTCCGCGATTGCGGATTCGAGGACGTCTCAAGCGAGCGCATTCCCGATGATTCGCCAATCTCCACGGACAAGACGCCGGCCGAAAGGGCGAACCGGGAAGGCTTGCAGCGCGTGGGCGCCCTGTACATCCAGGGACGCAAGTCCGACTTGTCGGAGTCCACTGCTAGAACGCCGGAGCCCGCGCGCAACCCCTTGCCCGTGTTGCGCTAGCGGCTAGTAGTCCAGGTGATCGGCGAGCCTCTCTGCGCTACAGTGAAGCGGTGCGCCGAGCGGCGGCAAGTCTGGCGATCGCATGCCTTGCGGGCTGCACCGCTCCGCCGCCGGAACCGGATTTCTCGACGATGAACTACCGCGCGAAGCTGGACGACTACGTGACGGTCAAGCTCGATGCCGACCTAGGCGCCCTCTCGAACACGCAACGTGACATGCTGCCCCTGCTGATCCGAGCTGCAAAGGTCATGGATGGGCTCTTTTGGCGCCAAGCATACGGGGACAAGGAAGAACTGCTGCGGGGGATCCAGGATCCGGGCGCCCGCAGCTTCGCCATCATCAATTACGGCCCGTGGGACCGTTTGGGAGACAACGCCCCGTTCCTGGCGGGCGTCGGACCCAAGCCCGCAGGCGCTAATTTCTATCCGGCCGACATGACGAAGGACGAGTTCGAAGCTGCGGCGGCCGAGGACGAGAACATGCGGGGCCAATACACTCTGGTGCGACGGGACCGCGCAGGCAAGCTGGTCGCCGTGCCCTACCACCAAGCGTTCCCGGATGAGCTCGGCGACGCCGCGGAACTACTGCGGCAAGCCGCGGGCCTGGCCGAGGACGCGGGATTCCGGCATTACCTGGAATTGCGCGCCCAGGCGCTCCTCGACAGCAATTTCCACGCCAGCGACTTGGCCTGGATGGACATGCGAGACAACGCGATCGACGTGGTCATCGGGCCGATCGAGTCGTACGAGGACAAGCTATACGGGAGCAAGACGGCGTTTGAAGCTTACGTCCTGATCAAGGACAAGGCATGGAGCCGCCGGCTGGAAAAATACTCCGCCATGCTGCCCGCGCTCCAGGACGGGCTGCCCGTGCCGGCCGCATACAAAGCGGAAGAGCCCGGAGGCGAGTCCCAACTTAACGCCTACGACGTGCTCTATTACGCGGGCGACTGCAACGCAGGTGCGAAGACGATCGCGATCAACCTACCCAACGACGAGCAGGTCCAGTTGGAAAAGGGCTCGCGCAGGCTGCAACTCAAGAACGCGATGCGCGCGAAGTTCGACAACATCCTGATGCCCATCGCGGGGATGTTGATTGCGGAAGATCAGCGCGCCAGGATCAATTTCGCCGCATTCTTCGGAAATACGATGTTCCACGAGGTCGCCCACGGGTTGGGCATCAAGAACACGCTGGACGGCACGGGAACGGTTCGTGAGGCGTTACGGGAAGCCTCCTCAGCCCTCGAGGAGGCGAAGGCGGACATCCTCGGACTGCACTTGATCGGTAGGCTGACCGAGATAGGAGAGTTGCCGTCGGACGGCCTGGAGGGCAACTACATCACATTCCTCGCAGGGATCTTCCGCTCCATCCGCTTTGGTGCGTCCAGTGCTCACGGCGCCGCCAATACCCTTAGCTTCAATTACTTCGAGCAGGCGGGGGCGTTCTCCCGAGACGGCGCGAGCGGAACCTACCGCGTGGACGCGCCCAAGATGAAGGCTGCCGTCGACGCGCTTTCGGAAGAGATCCTGCGCTTGCAAGGCGACGGCGCCTACGACCGAGCGATTGCTTTTCTCGCCCAAATGGGCTCAGTGGGCCAATCCCTGCGATCCGATCTCGCACGGCTTGAACAAGCTGACATCCCGGTTGACATTGTGATCGACCAGGGACTCACCGACGACTAGCACGGTCCGCGCTCCTGTTACCCGTGCGACTGCGCTTTCCTGACTGATTTCAGGACAACCGAAGACACCGCGAACCGACACTGATATCGCAATTCCGCCTTCGAAGCCGTTGTGGGCGTCAGCGGGGTCGTCGTCGCTTGCCGCTTGTCCCGTAGCGCGACCCATCAGCCTGCAAGTCCTCGGGCATGGTATGCCTAGAAGTCTGCATAACAGGGAGTTGAATGGACTCCGCCCTGTTCCGGCGTCGCTCGGATTGGGCCCGACCCTCGACATGTCTGCCGGACCAACCATTGGCTCTCCTGGGGCCAACCGCGGCCTTCTCGCGAACAGCCTTCATGTGCTGTTGCTGTACCTGGGGCTCACGCTGTTGATGACATTCCCCCTGGTGCTGTCCTTCCGCAACGCCTTGCCGGCTGGGTCGGGCGACTTGTGGCAGAACTACTGGAACTTCTGGTGGTGGAAACAGTGCCTGTTGGAAGCGCAGAACCCGCTGCATGCACCGGTCTTGTTCCATCCGTTCGGCACCGACCTCGTATTCCACACACATTCGCCGTTCAATCAGATCGTGGCCATGCCCGTGAACCTGCTCTTCGGTGAAGCGGCGGCCTACAATTTCTGCCTGTTTTTGGCGCTGACGCTGTCCGGGTTCGGCGCGTATCTGCTGGTCCGTGAACTGACGCGGAGCGCGTCGGCCGGGTTCCTGGCCGGTCTGGTCTTCGCCTACTTCCCCCAGACCGTCGAGCAGACACTGGAACACCTCAACCTGTTCTCGGTGCAGTTCATCCCACTGTCTCTCTTCTTCCTGCTGCGATGGAGCCGCTCCTTGCGGACCGTCCACGCCTTGGCCTTCGGTATTTGCTTCGGCTTGAATTCGCTTTGCAGTTGGCACCTGGGCCTGAAGCTCGCTCTCGTTGTGCTGCCGTGGATCCTCTGGGTGGCTTGGAAAACACGAGAACGGTGGCGGATCTACCTGCGGGGCGTGCTCGCGGCGGCCGCCGTCTCCGCGCTTCTCGCGTTACCGGTTCTGGCTCCGATGCTCGTCCTGATCGCGGATGGAATCGACTACTACGTGAAGAGCCCGGTTCTGCGCGGCATCGACCCGACCTACTTGCTCACGCCGACGTACGCCAATCCGCTGCTGGGATCCTGGGTGCAGCCGAAGTACGTGCACCGCGCCTACCAAGCGTCCGGGTTCATCTGCTATCTAGGCTTCGTGCCGTTGGCGCTCGCCGCGGTCGGGGTTTGGCGTGGCCCACGCCGCACCTACGGCTGGCTGGCCCTCTTCGTCATCGCGCTCGTGCTGGCGCTCGGCGCGCAGCCTCTCTGGAACGGCAGCCTGCTCGACTCGGTTACGCTGCCGTTCGCGTGGTTCCGTAACGTTCTCTTCTTGGAGAACTTGAGGGTAGCCAACCGGTTTCTGCTGCTCGCTGGCCTGGGGCTTGCCGTTTTGGCCGGCTACGGATGGAAGACCCTCCGCAACAAGCCGTCATGGGCGCTGCCATTGACGGCGGCACTCCTGCTGTCCGAATACAGTTGGCTTCCGTATCCGGTGCAATCGGTGGAGTTCTCACCGCTATTCCAGCGGATCACCGACCGCCCCGGCGGCGTTCTGGATATCCCGTTTCACCAGAGAAGCCGCACCGTCCACAATATGGTGGCGCAGACGATCCACGGGAGACCGATTTCCGGCGGATACCTGTCGAGCTACCCCTCTCGAACCCTGGAGGCCGTGGAACGGGAGCCGGCATTGCGGCGACTCGCTGGAGTCCCGGAACCCGGCGCGCGGGTGGACATCGAGAACCTGCGGCAACTGGGGTTTTCCACGGTCGTCGTGCACAAGTATCGGATGGAGAGCGTTCGAGCAGCCAAGCTCAGGGCGGTCGGCCCAGGACGGTTGCTGGAGCGCAAGCGGGTGTTGCGGTTGGGCGGGGTGCCAGATGAGGCGGTGGCGGCGGTCCGCAAGCAACTGGACGAGACACTGGGCGGAGCAGTGTTCGAGGACGAGCAGTTGGCAGTCTACTTCCTATGAGCCGCTCCGACGGAGCCCCCCCGGTGCACGTCGAGCCTGGCGGGTCCAGCTTGGTCGAGAGAAGGCTGCGGCGCCGATGTGACGATCGATCGCAAAGATCCTGAATGGGCGGGGACATACCGCGTCCAGCGATCGGACGTGCGAAACGCATCGCCAGCCTAATTCCCTCCAGGTGAACCAGTTGCCTGCCGATCTCGCTAGCATCCCTTGAAGACTTCCAAGTTTTCGCGGCTCGGATCGAGTACACTTTGGTCATGGCGGCGACTCCGGCGGCGCTCACGGCGAATGCGCGGCGACTCTATGACGCGGATCCCTACACGTGGGCAATGACGCAGGCGAAGGCGCTTCGCGATCGCACTTGGGAGGCAGTGGACTGGGAGAATGTCGCCGAGGAGATCGAGGCCATGGGCCGTAGCGAAGAGCGCGGGTGGGTACACTCTTGCGCAGAGGCAATGGAGCACCTGCTGGCGATCGAGCACCGCCGCGAGGTGCCAAACGAGGTCCTGCGGAAATGGCGCACGGAGGTGATGACTTTCCGCGGGAACATGGCGGATAAGATCTCGGAAAACCCTGGGTTGAAGGGGAAATACGCGAGCATGTTCGCTCAGGCATGGAAGAGGGCGCGGAGGGGGTCCATAGCCAGGTTTGTCGAATACGACTGCGAGCTCGGGGGGGATGCGGGCCAAAAAGAGTTTCAGCGGCATTGGCAGCGGGAGCTGGCACGGGAGTGTCCCTACGCGCTCAAGGACGTCGCCGCGTTCAATCCGGACCACGACGAGATTCCGCGCTGGGATATTTGGCCGGCGTCGACGGCGCGGGTTCTCAATGAACGCTTGGGTTCGGATTATCCCGTGCAGCCACGGTCCCTTGACAGGGGGCCCAGCTGGTCGCGCTGACGCGCGCGCCGGAGAGCCCATCCAAGGGCTGCCCTGTTCGTCATGAACTGATCATCGGATCGCAAACCTCGCGTCATAGAACCGTAAATCGGCGCCGGTACAACGGTATGCCGCGTTTCAACCAGGAAGCGCGACGCAAATGAGGTTTATGGCTAACCAAGCACTGTTCCCATCCGGCGATGTCGGTTTCGAAGGCGCCTAGCCGCGTCGCAGTTGTAGCGACACATTCGATGAAGTTCTGTCCCGGCGGATCAAGCGCCGTTCGCTCTTGCGAGGCGGCCTCATGTAGCCGCTGTTCTGTATCGGTTCGATCTCGAACCTGAAGGGGCATTCACGCGCATCTGAACTGACCTTCGCTCCCATTAGCGGGAGGCTCGAAGACGAGATCGCAGTTCCGGACGGGCACAAATGGGAGGCGCTCGCCGCGTGGGGGCAGCCGCTGACCGCGAATGCGCCCGAATTCGACCCCGACAGCCTAGATCCTGCAGCGCAGGGGCTCCAGGTGGGCTGCCACCGCGACTTCGTAGCGTGGTTTGACTACATCTCCAGGTCAGGTATCGTCGGCGTGAACCACGAATACACCAACCCGGCTTTGATGTTCCCCAACTACGACCCGGACCAAAGCAACCAGCGGCAAGTGGACCACGAGATCGCGGCGCACGGCGAATCGATGCTGCTCGTCGCGCGCTACTCCGGTTCCGATGGATCCGGCTACAGGCACTACCGCGGAAGCAGCTTTGACGGAAGGATTCATGGCGCAAGCCCGATCGCCATCAGCGGACCGGCGGCGGGCCACGTGCTCCTGAGGACTTCCACGGCCCAGGACGGCGCCAGCGCGCACGGGACGTTCAATGATTGCGGAGGCGGCGTGACGCCGTGGGGCACCGATCTCACGGCCGAGGAGAACTTCGACCAGTCCTTTGGGAATAACAAGGGCGTTTCGAACGAAATGGCCATGGCAGCGAATACGCGCTTCGGCGTGCGGGAAGAAGGCGGACGCCGCCCATGGTGTTAATTCCACCGGCGCTTCGACCTTGACTACGAACCGAACGAGGTGAACAAGTTCGGCTGGATTGTCGAAATCGATCCGTACAATTCATCCTGAAGTCCGCGGAAGCGGCCTGTGGTCGACCGTTTCCAGCACGAAGCGGCAGCGACGACACTGTCGGCCGCAGGCAACGCAGTCGTGTACCCCGGTGATGGCGCGCGCTTCGAGTACCTCTACAAGTTCGTCTCCTCCGGCGCATACAACCCTCGCGACCGCCACGGCGCTCTGTCGTTGCTCGATAGCGGCACGCTCTATGTGGCCAACTTCAAAGAAGACGGATCCGGAGAGTGGATGCCGCTCGTCTTCGGAGAGGGGCCGCTCAACATCGAACGCGGGTTCGCTAGCCAAGCGGACATTCTTCTGTTCGCGAGGCAAGCGGCCGACTTGCTCGGAGCGACTCAAATGGACCGCCCCGAGGACGTCGACATCCACCCTCTCACAGGCAAGGTCCACGTTGCCCTGACAAACAATCCGAGCCGCGCGGCTGGCGCGGAGGACGCCGCCAACCCGCGGGTCCCAACCCGATGGGGCATATCGTCGAGATCATCGAGGCGGAGAACGACAACGGCGCCACGCAGTTCAACCGGGAGATCTTCGTATTGTGTGGAGACCCGGAGGACGAGGCGCGGGGAACCTACGTCGCGGGTTTCGACAAGAGCTCCGTGAGCAAGATCGCAAATCCCGACAACCTCGCATTCGACCGTCACGGAAACCTTCTCGTCGCCACGGACGGCCAGCCCCGAAGGGTCGAAATCAACGACGGCATCCTCTTCGTGTCGACCGAAGGCGCCGAGCGGGGCTTGAACCGTCAGATCTTCAGCGGAGCGGGAGGGGCCGAGTGCGCTTCCGTCATCATGAATTTCTCCAAGGATCTGATGCTGGTCTCCATCCAGCATCCGGGCGAGGGCGGCACGCGCAAGGAGAAGATTTCGACCTTCGGCGGCGATAAGGTCAACCGGCAGAAGGTGGTAGCCGTCACGCGGACGGAGGCCCCGTATCACATCGGCGCGTGAGTCACCGACCCGAACGGCGGTTCTGCCGTCGTTCGGATCATCTGCCCCACCGTCTTCAGGGACGTTCCTACCCGTGCTCGCAGGGACCGTGGATTTTGCGGAAGTCCACGACGACCGCGGCTAGGTCAGGGTCGCACTTCGACCATCGCTTCGATCCAATCGTGCAGTTGATGGTCCCGAAACGACACGTCGGCCGTTGCGATGTGCAGGCCGGAAGCCCCCTGTGTCGGAGTGACGCGGAAGCGAACTCGGTCTTCCTTGCGTGCCCCGACGTGCAGTTCCGCATAGGCGGGTGAGCAGTCCCAAGCGTCCGGCAGATTCGGCGTGATCCGAAAGGTCTCCGCTTCAGGCAGGTGATTGAGGACGACGGCGTACAAGTCGAATGCCTGCCCTGGCGCTGATCGTAGGCCATAGGGGTAAAAGCGCACCCACTGTTCGTCGACACCGAAGTTCGGGTCTTCCCAGGGGACTAGGTCCGCTATAACCTGCTTCTTCTGTTCGAGGACGCTTCGCATGGTCGACAATTGCTCCTCGTCATACCGAAAGACTTCATCGATGTGCTGGTTCACGAGCCAGTAGTCGCCCTCGATGGCTTGGATCTTGTCCAGGCACCGGAAGTGCCCGAGGGACGGATGCAACAAATGCCGGTTCAGTAGACAGTAGTCGTCGAGTCCCGAAGGGCTGAAGGAATCGCCGACGAAGAAGTAGCGCTCGCCGTTGTCGCGGCGCACGTCTAAGCCACCGTGGTAGATCGCCTGGCCCGGGAAGTAGGTGTATTGAAACTCGAACTCGTGCCAGCGCAGTTTCTGGCCCTCGGACAAGGCGTGCACCGGACGGATCGGCTTGTCGGTCATAGCGGGCATATGGTAGGCGTCCGGGTTCTGGAGAATGTCCTGGAGCTCCGATCCGGAATACACCGGAACACCGGCCTCCGACGCCATGGCCTGCACGAAATCGGTGTGGTCATCGTGGAAGTGGGTGACGAATATCCCCTCGAGCTTCTTGAAGACGCCGCGCCGCTTCAGCCGGCGCACCCGCTGCATCACGTCCTCGCTCCCGCAATCGATCAGGAAGGCGGCCTTGCTGTCGGAAACGAGCAGCCGCGAGGTGCCGAACTTGTACCACCAGCGGGGCGGCGTCTGCCGCAGTTGCACAGCCATGGGCATCCAATCGATCGGCGTGTCTCCAAGGATCCGGCGCGCGCGCTTGGCAAGGTTGTCCTCGCCCCAGTACCACCGCAGCGCATCCGTCCGGAAGTACGCGAGGAACAACCGCCGGATCCTGTCCAGGAGACGCTCGATGTCCTCCTCGGGGTTGAGGAGGAGCGGGCCGCGGGAAGGCACTACGATGTCGGGTTGCAAGGCCGCGAGCGCCCGGAGACTCCGGATCACGTCTGCAGCTCGAGCGGCGTACCCGTGATAGCCACGCGTCTCCGTCTCCTCGATCGAGTCCTGGAGACTGTAGAGATCAAAGATCCTGCCGCCTTGGTAGATCAGGTCCCCGGTGAAAGCGATGCGCTCGCCATCGAGTTCCACGATGTAGGAAACGGCTCCGCGTGTGTAGCCGGGCGTATCGAGAACGTCGATCGTCAATCCACGCCAGTGGATCGGACTCCCGCTGCGTGCGGGTTCCTGAACTGCAAGAGGAGCCGTGAGTATCTTGGTGGACTGCTGCGCGTAGTCGTGGAAGCGGGCGCCACGAAATTCGTCCCAGAAGCCCGCCGCACCTTCGAGATACGGCAGTTCGGCCGCCGGAGCCACCACGCGCGCTCCTTGTCCGGCGAGTCCCAAGGCGGCCCACGCGACATCCCTCCGGTGATGCGTGAGGAATACCTTCTCCACGTTTCGCAGTCTGCCGGCCGGGTCCCCGTAGAATGCAATCGTGGATCCCGAGCGCTCGATCACGGCGCCGTTGATCGCGCCGGGAAGGATTGTCAAGGAACGCGGGAGTCGGGACTCCTGATGGCAGCCCAGGAGCAGGGCCAGAGACACAGCGAGGAGGGCGCCCAATCCCCTAAGCTTGCCGCGGCGAACGGCAGTTTTCGAATACACATGGCGGCTCGGATCCCGACCTTGGGCGCAGATTCGGAATGCCGACATCGTCACGATCCTATCAGTACCCTGATCGACCGACCTGCCGGGAGCACACTCCATCCTCGGGATGATCTGAACGGAGGCCGTGCAGAGGCGCGCAACCCGCCATACCATGGAACGGAAAGGAGTCGAGCCTCCGGTGCATGCAACATCCGGTACCGAAGGACCGTCGCCCGGACTCGTTCGCGGCGCCGACGGCTTGGTCCGCTGCTTCTGGGCCGGCGAGCACGAGGACTACGTCGCCTACCACGACTCGGAGTGGGGACTTCCAGTCGCCGAAGACCGACTCCTTTTCGAGAAGATCTGCCTGGAAGGCTTTCAGTCCGGCCTCTCTTGGCTCACCATCCTTCGCAAGCGCGAGCACTTCCGCGAGGCGTTCGAGGGCTTTGACTTCACCTGCGTCGCCGAATTCGGCCAACGAGACGTCGAGCGCTTGCTCGGGAACCCTGGCATCGTGCGGCACCGCGGCAAGATCCAAGCGACCATCCACAACGCAAGAAGGGCCCGCGAAATGGCCGAGGAATGCGGCTCCCTGGCGGCCTTTTTTTGGCAGTGGGAGCCTGCCGAAAATTCGCGGCCCAGACGCATCGACCACCCAACCGTGCTGAAACTCGGGAAGACACCGGAGTCCAGCGCCCTGTCCATCGCCCTCAAGAAGCAAGGCTGGAGATTCGTCGGCCCGACCACCGCCTACGCCTTTATGCAGGCAATGGGTCTGGTCAACGACCATATCGAGGGCTGTTGCGCACGGGCAACCGCCGAGGCCGCGCGCCAGAAGTTTGCGAGACCTCCCGCCCGTGGGAATCCGTAGCTCGCAGAGCTGAAGCCGACTCTGGCCTGGAATGCATGCCAGAGATCGGTTTGTGGATCGCGCGTCAGCCGCCCCGGAATGCCGGCTTGCGCTTCTCCAGGAATGCGCGAATTCCTTCCTCGGCATCCGCTGTGCGGACCGCATCGGCGATCGCTCTCGTCTCCATCTCCATCTGCGTCTCAAGGGATTCGTTCAAGCCCTGATGCAGCAGCTTCTTGGCCGTACCCAACGCCCACGTGGCGCCCGTCGCCAGCTTCCTGGCCAGCGCCTCGGCGACTTTCAGGAACTCTCCGTCTGCGGCCACGCGCGAAACCAGCCCCCACTCCAGGGCTTCCGACGCCGTCAGGATCCGGTTGGTCAACGCCAGGTCCATCGCACGCCGCAATCCGATCTGGCGGGCCAGAAAGTAGGTTGAGGATCCATCGGGAGTCAACCCGGCCTTGGTATACGCCATCGTGAACTTGGCGGACTCCGCAGCGACAAGCAAATCGCAGCAAATCGCAAGGCTGAAACCGCCTCCGGCGGCGAAACCTTGCACGGCGCATACGGTTGGAGCCGACTGACGGCAGAACCTCGAGATGGCGCCATGCAGGTAGGTCGTCACCTCCTTCAGGTGGGTCGGCAAAGCCTCGCGCTGCTTCGCAAAGGTCTTCAAATCTCCGCCGCCGCTGAACATCGGGCCTTCTCCGCGCAGCAAGATCGCCCGGACGTCGGGATCCTCGTCGCACTGAATGGCCGCCGTCATCAGCTCCTTGGCAACATCCAGGTTGATCACGTTCGCGCTCTCGGGGCGATTCAGAACCAGATGCGCAACATGGTTCTGTACGCTGAACCTGATCGCTCGATAGTCCATGGCCCGAGTGTAGGCGAAAACGATCTCCGCTCTCCCATAAGGTCTTCACACCTGTCATCCGATCTCCATCGGCCCGCCCGCCATTCCCCTGGAGACCGAGGAGAGTTTCTACCTGTAGAGTATCTCTTGCCGAAATGTATACTATTTGTAGAGCATGCAAACCCCAGACATAATCGAGGCCATCCGAGAGGCGTTGAAGCGACAGGGTACGAATCCCAGCCGCTTCGCAAAGGAGAACGGTTTTTCGGTCAATGCCGTCCGCTACATCCTGGAGGGACGCCCGCCGAGCAGCCGCCGCTTGGCCGAGGTCTGCGCGGCGCTAGATCTGGAGTTCTATGTGGGCCCTCCGCGCTTGCCGCAAGGCGTCCGTATCAGCGCCAAGCAACTCGCGGAAGAATTGGAGCGCTTGGCGCTTGAAGCCCGTCGCCTGGCCGACGATCAGGACATTGGACCGACCCAAATTGACCAGAGCAACCTGTACGTCTCAGCCCCGCGATACGAGGTGCTGGCAGCGGCCGGAGCTGGCGCTGCCGTCGGCGACGAAGTCGTCAAAGGGTACCTTGGCTTCAACCGGACTTGGCTGCGGGACCAGCGCCTGATGCCGGCCAAGCTCGCCGTGATCGAGGTCCAAGGTGATTCGATGGAACCGACCCTGCATAGCGGCGACACTGTCCTGCTGGACATGCGCACCCCAGAACTTGGCGACGGGGAAATCTATACGTTGCGTCGCGACGACGAGCTTCTGGTCAAGCGCGTCCGCCGCCAAGGAGCAACCTGGCTGATTGTCAGCGACAACGTCGCCTTCCCGGTGGAACCGTTGGACGCCTCGGTGACCGTTGTTGGTCGGGTTGTCTGGCTTGGTCGAACGTTCCGAAGGCGCACCTGACGGTCGCGCCATATGCGCCACTGCGCTCCTTCCGACCATGCGTTGCGCGGAACGTAGGCCCCTTTCGGTCTCGATCGAGAGATGAAGCGTCGGCGCTCTCTCGCGACGGCGCCGGCGGGAATGCCGCAACTACCGCGGCACGGCGCGGCCGGCCAGATAGACAGTGTGAATGTCGCGCAGATTGCGAACATTCCCCAGCGGGTTGCTGTTGAGCAGGATCATATCCGCAATCTTGCCTTCAGCAAGCGTGCCGAGATCCCTGTCGATACCGAGGGCCTCGGAGGCGTTCTTGGAGAAGGCAACGATCACCTGCATGGGAGTCAGGCCGGCCTGCACCATCAACTCGGCTTCCCAGTGCTCGAAATAGCCTGGAAACCGAGCAGGCGGCCCCGTGTCGGTCCCGAATCCGATCTTGACGCCGGCGTCGGCGAGCCTCTTGAGATTCCGCATCGCGACCCGAAAGTTTTCTCTGTTGATTCCCTGCTCCGGATTCTTGGCCTGCGACTCGCGCAGCGTTATTCGCAAGCCCTGCAGGACAGACGCATCGATC
This sequence comes from Bryobacterales bacterium, assembly GCA_965218615.1. Classification (GTDB taxonomy): domain Bacteria; phylum Acidobacteriota; class Terriglobia; order Bryobacterales; family UBA6623; genus VXMF01. Next base: position 430,106 of record CBDCLH010000005.1, on the reverse strand, counting down.
CCGCCCGAAAAGAACGCGTCCTCCAGCCAAGCTGGCGAGTCGGCGTACACAAAGGTGGACTGCTCCCGGGTCAGAGTCGGCGCGTACGTCACTTCCTTGGCAAGTAGGCGGCGAATCAGGTCCGAGTCGACCTCGCCATCCCGAACGCTGTGGGCAATGAGGTCCAGACCGGCGGCCACGAGACGTTTCGCATCCTCTAACTCGTAGAGGTGCGCCGCCGCGATGAGCCCCCGCTTGTGCGCTTGGTCGATAATCGCGCCGAACAGCCGCGGGCCGAGTTTTTGGAAGTTGCCGTGATGGCTGTCGACCCACATCTTCACCATCTCGGCTCCCGTGTCCGCAAGCCGGTCCACGTGCCGCCGCGCCTCCTGCGGCGTCCCGACTTCCAGCGCCAAACCCTTGACGCCGGGCACATGGGTCGGGTAACCGTCCTTGACGGTAAAGCCCTGCAGCGCCGTCACGACGCGGGCAGCACCGGAAATGTTCCCCTGGTTGACTGCGTCGCGGACTCCGAGGACCAAGTCCAGATCCGTGCCGAGGCTGGTTGTTGTGGTCACGCCGTAGCCGGCGTAGGTGCGCAGGTTATCGACCACGTTGTCGCGCGTGTAGTTCTGTTGCGCCTGCGTCAGCCCTTTGGTCAGGCCGACGTGGCCATGTAGGTTGATGATGCCGGGGATCAGCGTTTTTCCTGTGCCGTCCACGACTTCCGCGTCCTCGGATACCTGCAGCGTCCCGCCTTCCCCGATCAGGACGATGCGCCCTCCCACTACCAAGACCGAGGCGTCGTGCAGCGGAGCCCCACCGCTGCCGTCGATAAGCGTGACGTGCCGGATGACAACAGGGCGCTGCGCCCATCCGAGGAGCGACAGCAACAGGAGCAAGGCAGCACAACGGATCTTCATTGCGGATGGATTCTAGCATGAACCGATGCTCTTGGAGGGCGCCAATCCGCAGTGAGAGTATTCATCCATCGAGGCAAGCCACGGGGCGGTTGCACCGCCGAGAGCGTTCGTGCGAGCTGCTTTAGCTCCTTCGTTCAACAACGGAATTGGTAAGCTACTCGGAGAGATCGCCGGTTCGGGAACCGCTGGGTCCGGCAGCGAACCGCTTTCTGGCGGATCTCAGTGAGGACTGTGGCAACACCATGCTAATCGACGTCAACAAGTGTGTGACTTGCGCGAACTGCGTGTCGGTATGCCCGATGGGGGCCATTTACATCGACCCGGACATGCAGCGGGCACGGATCCATCAGGACGAATGCGTGGAATGCGGCGCCTGTTTGCGGGGCATGAGCCAGGAACACCTGAATCCTACATTTGTCCGGGCGATCCGCAAGGCCGCAAGACTGTTTCGCTTTCGCTTTGAGCCGGAGCCCGACGTCTGTCCAACCTCCGCCTTCGTGATGAACGAGTTGGAAATGCCGCGCCTGATCCGCCAGATCTTCTCGGATCCGGTGGTGGAGCACCGCTCGACCGGCATCAAGGGACGCGGCACGGAGGAGGTCAAGACAAACGATGTCAACCCGCGTGTCGGCGTGGGCGAAGTGGGCTACACCATCGAATTCGGCCGGCCCGGCGTGGGAGTGCGGTTCCGGGAAATCCAGGAGATGACGAGGGCGCTAGCGCGGCTTGGCGTGCACTTCGAGGAGAAGAATCCCATCAGCCACTTGATGACGGACAAACAGACTGGAGCTTTGCGGGAGGACATCCTGGACGAGAAGATCCTCTCTGGGATTGTCGAGATCAAGACGCGACTGGAGCAGGTCGAGCCCGTTCTCACAACCGTCCATGACGTCAACCGGGTCATCGACACCGTCACAGCTGTCGGTATCTCAACCCGCTGCGATGACCAAGGCGAAGAGACGCGTCTGGCGCACCTGCTCGAAGAACTCGGCTACGGAGCGGAGCGAGCCAAGACGAACATGGGACTGGGTAGGCTTACCAACCTGGAGGCTGCATGACGAACACGCTGCACCGTTACGGAAAATCGGCCTCCTTCCAGGACGACTACATCCTGTTTTGCATTCCGTCACCGGGCCGCAACGATCAGGGAGCCGTCGAGAAGCAGAAGCAGTTCCTCCGGATCTGCGCCCGCCACAAGCCGGTCAACATGGGGAACGGGAATCGGGGCAGTTTCAAGCCGGAGCGCCATCTCGATCCGCGTTCGCACTGGAATCGCGATCTGTCGCCGGACTGGGAGGGAGTGATCGAAGGCGTCGGCAAGCCTGGGACCGTCGCAGCGGTGTTCGACGCGGAGGAGAAGGCCCAGGCCTGCCTGCGGGAGGTGATCGAAGCCAACCTCGGGCTATCCGTGAACCTCAGCACCTCGGTGAGTGGCGCCAAGGCAGTGGCGGAATGCTGCGGCATTCAGCGGCACAGCGTGGAGTACTCCCTCGGCTTCACCGATCCCCATGATCACCTGCCCAACAGTCAGATTCTGGAGTTGTCCACGATGTGCGGACACGGCATGGTGTCGTTCAACATGGCGCGCAAAATGCTGGACATGGTGCGCGAGGGTCGGCGCTCGACAGAGCAAGCCGTGGCCACGCTGGCGCGCTTCTGTCCATGCGGTGTCTATAACCCCGTGCGCGCAAGACGCCTGCTGGATGAGGCCCGCAAGCAAACCGCTTAACGATCGAGCCCAGCGCCCTGGCGCCGTAGACCGCATCGTGCCTACTCTTCCCCGAGATCGGCCCGAAACTGGACGATCTATCGGAGTAGAGTTTGATGCGGCTTCGCCTGCACGGCCAGCAACGATAGGCGTCGGCGCTATGGATCGGGCCGTCGGTGCGCAGTACACGGCCCTCCCTGTGGTGCTGCTTAAGGCGCGAGTGGAGCCGATCCTCAACGCTCTCCGGGCTTCCGCGCGCGGAAGCGTGACGGAGTGCGCCCGCTGACGTGGCGGTGCAAGATCGGTTGGACTTGGTCGGGTTGGCCGATGTCGAAGTTCGCGTGAAGGAAGTCTATGCGGACGGCGCGTCCGTGGGAGGGGCGGTCGTTATCTGCCGGCGATGGGACCTCGTTGAACCCACCTGCAAGATGGATCATGACCTGACCCATACGCCGAACAAGAGCCTCGTTTTTCAGCAATGGACGTGGCTTGGGCACGGAAGCGATGATGTCCAGCAGGCGCCCTACCCTCGCTCAAAGCGATCCAGGACCTTGACGAGGTCAGTCAACGGCACGACCTCGCCGTCGCGTCGGGATTGCCGGTCCCCGCCTCCATAGACGACAGCTTTGGCGGAGATTTGCGGCAGCACCATCGCAATCCTGTCAAGCGCATCGAAATAGTCAGAGGCAATCGTCACGCTGGACTTGATCTCGATAGCGCCCATCCCGTGGCTGGTCTCGCACAGGAGGCCACACTCCAGACCCCGGGTGTCGCGAAACAGGATAGATTGGATCGCTGGCCCCGATTGAGACGATGCTTGAGGGCCTCCACCACGACCGCATTCTCGAACAGCGGTCTCCGAAGCGGATGGGCGCTCATCTGCCCGGTATGTTCGATGCCGATGAGATGACTCGCCAGCCCTACATCGTAGAAATAGAGCCTAGGTGACTTGACCAAGCGTTTTCGAATGTTGGCGGAGAACGGCGGCAACTGAGAAACAACGTAGCTTGCTTCCAAGACCGTCAGACAGTGCCGCGCCGTGGTGTGTGAGATGCCCGCGTCCGCGCCCAGAGAGGAGAGATTGGCCAGTTGCCCCACACGCCCGGCGCACAAGCGAACGAATCGACGGAAGCTGGATAGATTGCGGATCTCCCCGATCCTGCGCACATCGCGCTCAGCGTAGGTTTCGAAGTAGTCGCCGAGCGCTTGCTGCGGTTCGAGCTCCTGATCGTGGATTCGAGGGTAGCAACCGGAGTACAGGATGTCGTCAACTCTGTCGCTCGCGCCTGTTCGTCGTCTTTCGGCAAGGGAGAACGGCAGCAGGCGAAGCAAAGCCGTACACCCGGCGAGCGACTGGCTGATGGCATCCGAGAGCCTGAACTGCTCGCTACCTGTCCGGCCGAAGAGGCTATTGGGTCCCTCCTCGTCGGCCAGGACTTGTAGGTAGGACAGCAACTCCGGTACGCGCTGGATCTCGTCCAGGATGCCGCCCCCGCCAAGCTGCGCGAGAAAGCGCAGGGAATCGGATTCGGCAAATTTTCCCTGGTTCGGCGCCTCGACACTCACCTATTTCAGATGAGGGGAGGCCGCGGCGGAGCGTGGTCTTGCCGGACTGCCTTGGCCCAGTCATGGTGACAAAGGGGTACTGCTCGAAGAGCTTGACCAAGCAGGGAGTAATCTCGCACTCAACCACGACTCCTAATGCAACAGAGGGGAGATAAGATTGAAAGTTGTACTTTTAATTTGGGGATTATATTGCGCCAGGGCAAGCCCTGGCAAGGAGGATGCGATGAGGTGCGCCAGGCTAACTGGCCAATGTCAGGAGGTGAAAGTCCTCTGCGGTAAAGGATGAGCTGATCCATAGCGCTCCCCGAGCCGTGCGGTCGTTCCCGTGAGGGGACGGGCGAAGCGTCGGCAGGGGCGCATGTGGGCAGGGCTATGGAGCGTCGAAATCTTCATCATTCGGAGTGCCGAGACCGTCTCATTAGTCGAAGGCAACACCTCGCGGTCCGTTCTAGCTAGGGCCGGGAGGGCTCCGCGGCGTCGAAGAACCCAGGCACGCATGTACGACAGAGGTTGGGACCTGGGAGGCCTTCGGGTCGTCCCGGCGGGTCGCCGCCGGGACCGTGAAGGGAAGGACAGGAGTCAAGACTGGAGATGCACGATCCGAAGGAGTCAGACTCGGCCATACTAGCGACGAGTCCCGGGAACAAGGCGGCGCGAGCGGCTGCGGAGCGGGAGGAGCGAAGGGCCGGGACCAACGAGAATCCGGGAGGCCGAAGCACGGTCCGCACGCAGGGACGGGCAGCCGTGTCACAGGGGGCCGAGCGGATACGGCAATGTATACAGAGGAATCCCAAGGAGAAGCTCACTGCGCTTCTGCAGCATGTCACGCCGGAGACGTTGCGGGTTGCCTACGTCGCGCTGAAGCGAGATGCGGCACCGGGCGTGGACGGAGTGACGTGGAAGGAGTACGGGGGAGGGCTGGACGAGCAACTGCTCGACCTGCACGACCGCGTGCATGCGGGAACGTACCGGGCGACGCCGTCGCGACGGGTGAACATTCCGAAGCCGGACGGCGGCAGGCGACCGCTGGGGGTGGCCGCACTGGAGGACAAGATCGTCCAGAAGGCCGTTGTGGACAATATCCTGACGCCGATTTACGAGGCGGAATTCCTCGGGTTCAGCTACGGGTTCCGGCCCGGGCGGGGCGCGCACGACGCGCTGGACGCCTTGGCATACGGGATTGAGAAGCGCAAGGTCAACTGGATTCTGGACGCCGACATCGCCAAGTTCTTTGACCGGATCGACAGGGACTGGATGCTCCGGTTGCTGGGCGAGCGGATCGGGGATCAGCGGCTGATCAGGCTGATAGGAAAGTGGCTACGCATGGGCGCCATGGAAGACGGCCAACTGGTCGATACGGGCAAGGGGACGCCGCAGGGGTCGGTGATTTCGCCGGTCCTCGCCAACGTCTACCTGCATTACGTACTCGATTTGTGGGTCGGGCGGAAGTGGCGACCGCAGGAAGCGCGCGGCGAAATGATCTTCGTGCGATACGCCGACGATTACGTGGCGGGCTTTCAGCACAAGGAGGACGCGGAACGGTTCCTGAAGGACCTGAAGGAAAGGCTCGGCCAGTTCGGACTGGAACTGCACCCGGACAAGACCCGCCTGATCGAGTTCGGACGGTACGCGATCGCGAACCGGAAGACGCGCGGGCAGGGACGGCCGGAGACGTTCGACTTTCTCGGCATGACGCATTACTGCCGACAGACGAGGAAAGGACGCTTCGGGCTGGGGCGCAAGCCGGTGGCGAAACGCATGAGCCGGACCCTGAAGGCGATCCGGGCAAAGCTGCGACGGCGCATGCACGCGGATCAAGTGGAGACCGGGCAATGGCTGGGGAGGGTGTTGCGAGGCTGGTATAACTACTTCGCGGTCCCCACCAGCCACCCGTACCTACGGCGATTCGAGCGACGCGTCAGGAAAGAATGGATGGCCATTCTCCGCCGGAGGTCGCAAAAGGACCGGCACCCGTGGAAACGTCTGCACCTACTTTGTGATGAACTGTGGCCGCCTGTGCGAGTGCTGCATCCGTGGCCGGACCGAAGATTCGCCGTCACCCATCGGAGGTAGGAGCCGAGTGCGTTAACGCGCCCGCTCGGATCCGCGCGGGGGGCACCGGGTAACCGGTGTCCCTACCGCAATCTGAAACCTTGCACCGCGAGCCAGCAGGTTCGACACCTGCCCGGCAAAGGCGCAGCCCGCCAGCCGGGAGCGCGTGTTGCATGGCGTGCGGCAACGCACGTCGTGAAGCGTACACAGCGGGTGGTGAAGCGACGCTATTGAGCCTCGAAATCCTCAATGTCGACGCCTTCGTTTTTATAATTGCGGGGGCAGCACCGCGAGCGCCGCTACAGGCGAGGCGCAGCGGGTCGTCCGGGGTCAGAGAACGTGCGCATAGCCACGGGATGGCTCGCCGGGGAACCTGGGAGGCCCCGTACCTGTCCACGCGGAAAGGCCGGAACATGGACCCCTGGCCGCAACAAAGGGTCCGGGCCCGCCCCTGCCTGCGGGGGACCGGGAGCGAACAAGCAGGCACAGCGTGGTACCGGCTGGCGAAGCAATAAGCCGAAGGGATGCAGTGCGGGGAGTCGTAGCGCCTTCGTAGTACCGCTGACGGCGGGGAACCGGGACCGCCGGGACCCGTCCGAGGAAAGGGGGGCGCCACATGGACAGAACCACTGGGAGGAAACGCTGGAGGAAACGATGAGTTCCACGAACACGTTCACGAAACAACAGTGGATAGCCGAACAGGCGAGGGAGCATCCCGAGCGGGTGTTCACGACTCTGCACCGCTGCATCGACTACGAATGGATGCAGGAGGCGTAGCGGCTGACGCGCAAGGATGGCGCGGCAGGCATCGACGGCGTGACAGCGTCGGACTACGAGCAGGACCTGGAGGCCAACCTGTTGGACCTTCTGGGCCGGATCCAGTCCGGGAGCTACTTCGCGCCGCCGGTCCGGCGGCACAACATCCCGAAAGCGGACGGCACGAGGCGGCCCCTGGGCATCCCCACGTTCGAGGACAAGGTGGCGCAGAGAGCAATCGTGATGCTGCTGGAGCCAGTGTACGAGGCGGATTTCCTGCCTTGCTCGCACGGGTTCCGCCCGGGCCGCTCCGCCCATGACGCCCTGCACGCAGTGCGGGGGGGTGCCATGGAAGGGAAGCAGTGGGTGCTGGACGCGGACATTTCGAAATACTTCGATACGATTTCGCACACGCACCTGCGGGAGTTCCTCGACCTGCGGATCAAGGACGGAGTGGTCCGGCGGATGCTGGACAAATGGCGCAAGGCCGGGGTGCTCGAAGAGGGCGTCCTGCAACGGACCGGGAAAGGCACTCCGCAAGGCGGTGTGTGCAGCCCCCTACTCGCGAATCTGTTCCTGCACCATGTGCTGGACCAGTGGTTCGAGCGGGAGGTGAAGCCGCGCCTGCGGGGGAAATGCCTGCTAGTACGGTACGCCGACGACGCCGTGATGCTCTTTGAGAACGACCGGGACGGCCAGCGAGTGCTGGCCGTGCTGGGCCAGCGGCTTGGCCGGTACGGGCTGCGGCTGCACCCGGACAAGACGCGGTACCTGGACTTCCGAGCGAACCGGCCCCGAGGGCATGGGAAGGGCGCGGCATTCGACTTCCTCGGCTTCACTCAGTACTGGGTGTGGTCGCGGAAGGGAAATCCCGTCGTGCGCCAGACCACGGCCACGAGCCGCTTGGCACGCGCGATGCGAGCCGTGAACGACTGGTGTCGCAGACACCGGCACGACGCGGTCCCCCAGCAGTGGGCGCATCTCAAGAGCGTGCTACGGGGGCACGGGAACTACTACGGGCTCAGGGGCAACAGCGTGCGACTGTCGAGTTTTCACTACCAAGTCGCGCGGCTATGGCGGAAGTGGCTCTCACGACGCAGCCGGAAATCGCGCCTGAACTGGGACCAGATGCGGGAACTCCTGCGGAGGTACCCTCTGCCGCGGCCTCGCGTCCGGCCCGCCACCACTGCTCCGCTTTTCTCTTGAGCGAACCTGCCATGTGAAGAACCGAGTGCGTTAGACGCGCACGCTCGGGTCTGTGAGGGGAGGGGCGCGGTAACGCCCCCTCCTACTCGGCTACATAAGTGCCCAAATCGCGCTTGACAGGCATGGCTAGCGCCGCCGTCTGGGCCACACGTGTTCGACCTTCACCGTCCGCGTGAGGGCCTCCGCCATCTCCTCCATCGTGGCGTCGGTACGGATCGGTTCCTCCAGCTCCTCCCGCGTGGGCTGGTAGTTCGGATGGATCAGCTTGACGGTCGGCGGTTCGGGCCGTTCCCCCGACTTGCCGGATGTTTCTCTACTCATGCAGTGACTCCTGTCTTCACTCCCGGATTCCCCGCGCTCTCAGCTTGGCGACGAAAGCGGCCTGGTCGATCGTTCCCTTGGTCGAGTTGCAGGCTCCGCACAGCAGCTGGAGGTTGTCTGGATGGTCGCTGCCTCCTATGCCGGTGCGTCTTGTACGGCGGCAGCTTGCCGACATCCGTCCGCTGCGGGATATCGGTGCGGTGGTACAGGTTCGGCAAGCGCTCGCCCCCGATGGAGTTAAATGGCGGGTCTAGGTAGATCAGGTCCACGGACTCGGAGTTCATGCCCCGCAGTACGTCGAGGTTGTCCCCGGTAAAGAGCGTTCGATTCTTCCAGTTCGCTATCGCCACGTCGTGGCCGGAAGTATAGCGAAGGCGCAGGGAGGCTGCCGCTCCGGCCGCCGCGCTCTTGACCAGTCCGAAGCTCACGCCCGCGCTCCCGACGCCAGCCCGTTGTCCGCGATCAGCGCCTTGTACGTCAGCCGCTTGCCGTTCATCCCGCCGCTGATTGACTGCAACTGTTCGACGGTGTCCAGCTCGCGGATACCGTGGCGCCCAGTGAACTCGCCGACGTACCTGTTCAAATGCTTCGGACTCAGCTTGTGGAAGGTTCCCTTGTGCGCCCGCTTGAGCATGGACCACAGCGACTCGATCCCGTTAGTATGAACGTCGCCCTTGACGTACTCGGACAGCGAGTGCCGGACTGAATCGTGATCGAACGGGAGGGAGTCGTAGGCTGACGCATCGTCCGTGTAGACCGTGGCATCGCTGGCTGCGTGATCCTTGACGAAGCCTTGCAGCGTTTCCTTGTCCGTGGACGTGACGACCTTGGCCGCGACCTGGTTGGTTGCCCGATCCTTCGCACCCACGACCGCCGTCTTGCCTGCCGGACCACGTCCGGTATCGGCCAGCGCCTTGCGCCGGGAGTTGCTCATGTTGCCACGCTTCCCGCCCATGTAGGTTGCGTCCACTTCGACCGGACCCGCGAACAGCTCGCCGTCTTGAGACAGCGCCTCCCGGATGCGATGGGCGAGGAACCACGCGGTCTTCTGCGTGACTCCGATATCCCTGTGCAGCTTCATGCTGGATTCGCCCTTCAGGCTGGTGTTCACGAGGAACATGGCAATGATCCAGTCCTGGTAGCCGACCTTCGAGCACTCCATCACGCTGCGGGTCTTGACGCTGAACCGCTTCCGTCCGCAAGCCTTCTCGCGGCAGCGGAACGGCATGCTCTTGTGCTTGCATCCGGTCTGTACATTCAACGAGCCGCAATACGGGCAGCAGACGCCTTCCGGCCAGCGCTGCTTGACGAACCACGCTTCAGCTGTTGTGTCGTCGGGGAACATCCGCATAATCTGCTTGCACGTGATACCCTTCCTGTAATTCTTTCCTGGTGCCTTGGTCATGCCGTAACTCCTTGATCTATTAGTATCTTACCTCAAAGTGCCCATGTCTGTCAAGCGTAATTTGGGCACTTATGTAGCCGAGTAGGAGGGGGCGTTACCGCGCCCCTCCCCTCACAGACCCGAGCGTGCGCGTCTAACGCACTCGGTTCTTCACATGGCAGGTTCGCTCAAGAGAAAAGTGGAGCAGTGGTGGCGGGCCGGACGCGAGGCCGCGGCAGAGGGTACCTCCGCAGGAGTTCCCGCATCTGGTCCCAGTTCAGGCGCGATTTCCGGCTGCGTCGTGAGAGCCACTTCCGCCATAGCCGCGCGACTTGGTAGTGAAAACTCGACAGTCGCACGCTGTTGCCCCTGAGCCCGTAGTAGTTCCCGTGCCCCCGTAGCACGCTCTTGAGATGCGCCCACTGCTGGGGGACCGCGTCGTGCCGGTGTCTGCGACACCAGTCGTTCACGGCTCGCATCGCGCGTGCCAAGCGGCTCGTGGCCGTGGTCTGGCGCACGACGGGATTTCCCTTCCGCGACCACACCCAGTACTGAGTGAAGCCGAGGAAGTCGAATGCCGCGCCCTTCCCATGCCCTCGGGGCCGGTTCGCTCGGAAGTCCAGGTACCGCGTCTTGTCCGGGTGCAGCCGCAGCCCGTACCGGCCAAGCCGCTGGCCCAGCACGGCCAGCACTCGCTGGCCGTCCCGGTCGTTCTCAAAGAGCATCACGGCGTCGTCGGCGTACCGTACTAGCAGGCATTTCCCCCGCAGGCGCGGCTTCACCTCCCGCTCGAACCACTGGTCCAGCACATGGTGCAGGAACAGATTCGCGAGTAGGGGGCTGCACACACCGCCTTGCGGAGTGCCTTTCCCGGTCCGTTGCAGGACGCCCTCTTCGAGCACCCCGGCCTTGCGCCATTTGTCCAGCATCCGCCGGACCACTCCGTCCTTGATCCGCAGGTCGAGGAACTCCCGCAGGTGCGTGTGCGAAATCGTATCGAAGTATTTCGAAATGTCCGCGTCCAGCACCCACTGCTTCCCTTCCATGGCACCCCCCCGCACTGCGTGCAGGGCGTCATGGGCGGAGCGGCCCGGGCGGAACCCGTGCGAGCAAGGCAGGAAATCCGCCTCGTACACTGGCTCCAGCAGCATCACGATTGCTCTCTGCGCCACCTTGTCCTCGAACGTGGGGATGCCCAGGGGCCGCCTCGTGCCGTCCGCTTTCGGGATGTTGTGCCGCCGGACCGGCGGCGCGAAGTAGCTCCCGGACTGGATCCGGCCCAGAAGGTCCAACAGGTTGGCCTCCAGGTCCTGCTCGTAGTCCGACGCTGTCACGCCGTCGATGCCTGCCGCGCCATCCTTGCGCGTCAGCCGCTACGCCTCCTGCATCCATTCGTAGTCGATGCAGCGGTGCAGAGTCGTGAACACCCGCTCGGGATGCTCCCTCGCCTGTTCGGCTATCCACTGTTGTTTCGTGAACGTGTTCGTGGAACTCATCGTTTCCTCCAGCGTTTCCTCCCAGTGGTTCTGTCCATGTGGCGCCCCCCTTTCCTCGGACGGGTCCCGGCGGTCCCGGTTCCCCGCCGTCAGCGGTACTACGAAGGCGCTACGACTCCCCGCACTGCATCCCTTCGGCTTATTGCTTCGCCAGCCGGTACCACGCTGTGCCTGCTTGTTCGCTCCCGGTCCCCCGCAGGCAGGGGCGGGCCCGGACCCTTTGTTGCGGCCAGGGGTCCATGTTCCGGCCTTTCCGCGTGGACAGGTACGGGGCCTCCCAGGTTCCCCGGCGAGCCATCCCGTGGCTATGCGCACGTTCTCTGACCCCGGACGACCCGCTGCGCCTCGCCTGTAGCGGCGCTCGCGGTGCTGCCCCCGCAATTATAAAAACGAAGGCGTCGACATTGAGGATTTCGAGGCTCAATAGCGTCGCTTCACCACCCGCTGTGTACGCTTCACGACGTGCGTTGCCGCACGCCATGCAACACGCGCTCCCGGCTGGCGGGCTGCGCCTTTGCCGGGCAGGTGTCGAACCTGCTGGCTCGCGGTGCAAGGTTTCAGATTGCGGTAGGGACACCGGTTACCCGGTGCCCCCCGCGCGGATCCGAGCGGGCGCGTTAACGCACTCGGCTCCTACCTCCGATGGGTGACGGCGAATCTTCGGTCCGGCCACGGATGCAGCACTCGCACAGGCGGCCACAGTTCATCACAAAGTAGGTGCAGACGTTTCCACGGGTGCCGGTCCTTTTGCGACCTCCGGCGGAGAATGGCCATCCATTCTTTCCTGACGCGTCGCTCGAATCGCCGTAGGTACGGGTGGCTGGTGGGGACCGCGAAGTAGTTATACCAGCCTCGCAACACCCTCCCCAGCCATTGCCCGGTCTCCACTTGATCCGCGTGCATGCGCCGTCGCAGCTTTGCCCGGATCGCCTTCAGGGTCCGGCTCATGCGTTTCGCCACCGGCTTGCGCCCCAGCCCGAAGCGTCCTTTCCTCGTCTGTCGGCAGTAATGCGTCATGCCGAGAAAGTCGAACGTCTCCGGCCGTCCCTGCCCACGCGTCTTCCGGTTCGCGATCGCGTACCGTCCGAACTCGATCAGGCGGGTCTTGTCCGGGTGCAGTTCCAGTCCGAACTGGCCGAGCCTTTCCTTCAGGTCCTTCAGGAACCGTTCCGCGTCCTCCTTGTGCTGAAAGCCCGCCACGTAATCGTCGGCGTATCGCACGAAGATCATTTCGCCGCGCGCTTCCTGCGGTCGCCACTTCCGCCCGACCCACAAATCGAGTACGTAATGCAGGTAGACGTTGGCGAGGACCGGCGAAATCACCGACCCCTGCGGCGTCCCCTTGCCCGTATCGACCAGTTGGCCGTCTTCCATGGCGCCCATGCGTAGCCACTTTCCTATCAGCCTGATCAGCCGCTGATCCCCGATCCGCTCGCCCAGCAACCGGAGCATCCAGTCCCTGTCGATCCGGTCAAAGAACTTGGCGATGTCGGCGTCCAGAATCCAGTTGACCTTGCGCTTCTCAATCCCGTATGCCAAGGCGTCCAGCGCGTCGTGCGCGCCCCGCCCGGGCCGGAACCCGTAGCTGAACCCGAGGAATTCCGCCTCGTAAATCGGCGTCAGGATATTGTCCACAACGGCCTTCTGGACGATCTTGTCCTCCAGTGCGGCCACCCCCAGCGGTCGCGTGCCGCCGTCCGGCTTCGGAATGTTCACCCGTCGCGACGGCGTCGCCCGGTACGTTCCCGCATGCACGCGGTCGTGCAGGTCGAGCAGTTGCTCGTCCAGCCCTCCCCCGTACTCCTTCCACGTCACTCCGTCCACGCCCGGTGCCGCATCTCGCTTCAGCGCGACGTAGGCAACCCGCAACGTCTCCGGCGTGACATGGTGCAGAAGCGCAGTGAGCTTCTCCTTGGGATTCCTCTGTATACATTGCCGTATCCGCTCGGCCCCCTGTGACACGGCTGCCCGTCCCTGCGTGCGGACCGTGCTTCGGCCTCCCGGATTCTCGTTGGTCCCGGCCCTTCGCTCCTCCCGCTCCGCAGCCGCTCGCGCCGCCTTGTTCCCGGGACTCGTCGCTAGTATGGCCGAGTCTGACTCCTTCGGATCGTGCATCTCCAGTCTTGACTCCTGTCCTTCCCTTCACGGTCCCGGCGGCGACCCGCCGGGACGACCCGAAGGCCTCCCAGGTCCCAACCTCTGTCGTACATGCGTGCCTGGGTTCTTCGACGCCGCGGAGCCCTCCCGGCCCTAGCTAGAACGGACCGCGAGGTGTTGCCTTCGACTAATGAGACGGTCTCGGCACTCCGAATGATGAAGATTTCGACGCTCCATAGCCCTGCCCACATGCGCCCCTGCCGACGCTTCGCCCGTCCCCTCACGGGAACGACCGCACGGCTCGGGGAGCGCTATGGATCAGCTCATCCTTTACCGCAGAGGACTTTCACCTCCTGACATTGGCCAGTTAGCCTGGCGCACCTCATCGCATCCTCCTTGCCAGGGCTTGCCCTGGCGCAATATAATCCCCTTTAATTTCTCCTCATCGAGGAAGGGCCTGGACTGAAGCAGCCTCCGCCCCGACGGGACGGAACAACAAGCTTCCACGGCTCGGCCAGGGCCCTGGGTGCACGCGACAGAATCAACGTGATCAACGGACCGAGCATCCGACGATGTGGGTGGATTTCAAGAAGCAACCGAGTTGGCGCCAGATCACGGGCTCGACCAACTGACAGAACCGAGCCAGCCAAAAAATCCGCACCCTCGGCGCTACGGGGCTGCGACGCAGGACTTTGCGGCGCGCCAGCTCAGCGAGCCCGGCAACTCCCACAGTGCGAAGCTTCGGTGGAACCTGGCGCCCTGCCGGGCGAAACACATCGAGATGGATGTGCGCCTCGTCCACGCCCCGGCGGACGCCGGCCGGCGGGAGTCCTTCCAATGGCACTGAAATAGGCTAGCCGGAATCTAGATTTCTCAGCAAACCTCCAATGCATTGCTTCGAATGCACTTGCAGATTTTTTTGAAGGATCGCAAAAACCCCCTTGACATGCGAGCCCGGATTTGCGATGGTAACCAGGAACAGGTTCCTTGGTGGCTGTCGTGGATCCCCGCATCGAGAAGCTCAAGTCCACTACCTTCTTCGGCAGACGCTTCACGCGCCGGCAGATCGCCGCTATCCAGCAGACGGTGGCCACGTTCCCGGCCCTGAGCCGCAAGGAACTGGCGGAGACGATCTGCGAGCACCTCAACTGGCGCACGGCTGCTGGCGGCAACCGGGTCGCGGCCGCCCTGGGCCTGCTGGAACAGCTCGAGCAGGCCGGCATCCTGACGCGGCCGCCCAAGCACACGCAGAACATGCGCCCGGGACCGCGCCCGCCGGTGGCCGCGACCCCGCGCAGCGCTCCCCAGCCGCGGATCGCGACCAGCCTGCGGGACCTGCAGCCGCTGCGCCTGCAGCGGGTCGAGCAGCAGGAGGACACCCAACTCTGGAACGAATGCATCGAGCGGCACCACTATCTCGGCTACCGCCAGCCGCTGGGCCCGCACCTGCGCTACTTCCTGCTCGACCGGCACGGGCGCCGGCTGGGCTGTGTGCTGTTCAGCCAGGCGACCCACTCGCTGGCTTGCCGCGATGAGTGGGTCGGCTGGCCTGCCGGGCAGTACAAGAAGCACCTCGACCTCGTGGTCGGCCAGCCTCGCTTCTTGCTGTTTCCTTGGGTGCAGGTCCCGAACCTGGCGAGTCACGCGCTGGGGCTGGCAGCCCGGCAGCTGCCGGCGGACTGGCAGCGGCGCTATGGCACGCGGCCGGTCCTGCTCGAAACCTTCTGCGAAACCCCGCGCTTCCAAGGCACCTGCTACCGCGCCGCCAACTGGATCCATCTCGGCCAGACCCAGGGCCGTGCCGACGCCGGGCGCAGCCCCAAGGATGTGTATGTCTACCCGCTGACGAAGCCGTGCCGCTCGATCCTGCTGCACGGGCCGCGCCCGCAGGCCCGGCGACGGCCGCCGCCGGCGGCGCAGCCGCAGGCCCCCGACGCGGACTTCGTCGCCCTCTGGCAGGGCCTGCTCGGCGCGCTCAGCGCCATCGCCGCCGCTCACGACCAACTCTGGCAAGTGCGCAGCCGCGTCCTCAACACGCTTTTATGTTGAACACAGTGAGACCGGAGATCGGCAGGATGTTCCGAGAGGGGCGGCGAGTGCTGGACCGCCCGGGTCCGTCCGTGAGGACGCGCGTTCCGGTTTGTGCAAGAGTGGAGTTTCGCCCGGTCGCCATCGACGGCGACCGGCGCATCGGAAATCTCCCCGTCTCGTGGCGGGGAGGCCGCCGCCGGGCCTGGCCAGGCCCGGCGGCGGGCGGCGGGTCGGATCGTCTTAACACCCGGGTGCCTGGCACCGACCAGCAGCTGGATCGCCCGCCGCAGCAATTCCTGAGAGACCTGAACGGAAGAACGGGCACTGGCCCGCATCCCAAAAGGATAGGTTCGCAGGAAGCCCCTGGCCGCTAGAAAGGATATCCAACATCCCATGACAAATCCCGCAGCAACCACGGCCGAGCCAGTCGCCGGCATCGATGTCGGCAAGCTGTGGCTCGACGCCTGCGCCGATCCCGCCGAACTTTCCCGCCGCTTCGAGAACACCCAGGTCGGCCGCCGCGCCCTGCGCAACTGGCTCCGCAAGCTCGGAGTGCGGCGCGTCGCTCTCGAGCCCACCGGGCGCTACCACCGCCAGCTCCACCAGTGCCTCCACGACGATGGCGTCGCCGTCGTCGTCGCCAATCCGCTGCGCGCGCGCAACTTCGCCCGCGCCCTAGGCCAGCAGGCGAAGAACGACCGCGTCGACGCCGCCATGCTCGCCCGCTACGCGCGCCTCGAGCACGTCACGAGCACGCCGCCCAAGCCGCGCAGCTTGCAGGAGCTCAGCGACTGGCTCGCCCTGCGGCGCAAGCTCAGCGAGCAGCGCGACGCCCTGCGCAAGCAGGCCGGGGAGTTGGGCGGCCAAGCCGCCGCGCTCCTCGGCTCCCTGCTGGCCGCCTTTACCGATAAGCTCCAGCAGACCGACAAGGCCCTGCAAGCCTGCCTCGAGGCCGACCCCGCGCTCTGCCGCCGCCGCGCAATCATCCTGTCGGTCCCGGGCTGCGGCCCGCTCAATGCCGCCAGCCTGTGCGCCGACCTGCCCGAACTCGGATCTGCCAGCCCCGCCGAGGCCGCCGCACTGGCCGGCTTGGCACCGTACGACTGCGATTCCGGCGGGCACCGCGGCCGCCGCCGGATCCGCGGCGGCCGCCGCCATCCTCGCAAACTGCTGTACATGGCCGCCACTTCCGCGATCCGCTTCAATCCCGGCCTCAAAGCCTTCTACGAGCGGCTGGCCGCACAGGGCAAGCCGCGCAAGGTCGCACTGGTGGCGGTCATGCGCAAGCTGCTCGCCCTGCTCGGGGCCCTGCTCCGCGACGACCGCCTGTGGTCGCCGGAAGCACCCGTCAGCGGAGCGCCCGCCTGAGCGAAGTTGAGCAGGGGTAAGTGCCATGAGCGTCCACGCAGCCCTCGATCGAACCGCCCCCGAACCCCCGGGCCAGCCGGAGACATCCGCCGCCTACGGCTTCGGCTGCCTGGCCTGCGGCGGCGCCATGCCGGTCGGCCGCCGCGGCCCGATGCCGACCTACTGCCGCCGTTGCGCCAAGCGCTTGCAGAACCTCCGCGCCCGCTCCGGCCACGCCGCCGATCCCCGCTCGCCCGTCCCGCGCCAGTGCCTCGCGGCGCGCGCCGAACTCCTGCGCTCCGCCATCCGCAACGCCCACGCGGAACTGGCCGAGGTCGAGCGGCGGCAGGTCGAACTCGAGCGGCTCTCCCGCGATCTTGACCGAACTGCGGAGGAGACCCGGCGACACGCCCTGCCCTCGAAATCGCAGAGTTCATCGCCCATTCCCGGTATTGTCGGGAAAAACGCTTGACATCCATCACGGAAGCTGCTGGTGATGCTGTTCGTGTTCCGCCTCGTGTGCGCTCCGCGCCGCCAAGGCTACACCACGACGCTGTCTCAGCTGTGGGCCCAGTGCCGCGCCCTCGACGTGCCCCTGCCGCAACCGCAGCCGGTCTCCGACGCGGCCATGTGCAAGGCCCGGCCGCGGATTGACGCCCAGGTCTTCCGGCAGTTCCACGCCGCGATCCTGCGCCGCGCCGACCAGCCCGGGCCGCTCTGGCTGGGCCACCGCGTCTTCGCCGTCGACGGCTCCAAGCTCAACCTGCCGCGCCCGCTGGCCGCAGCCGGCTACGACCCGCCCGGCCCGCACGCCCACTACCCGCAGGGCCTGCTCAGCTGCCTGCTGCGCCTGCAGTCCCGGCTCCCGGTCGACTTCGACCTCTTCGCCCACCGCAACGAGCGCGCCGCCGCACGCGCCCATCTGCGAGCCCTGGCCGCCCCCGACCTGGTCGTCTACGACCGCGGCTACTACTCGTTCGAACTGCTCTGGACTCACCGGCGGCGCGGACTGCAGGCCGTCTTCCGCCTCCCCCGCAACGTCTGCCCCGCCATCGATGCCTTCATCGACGGCGACGGCACCGACACGCTCGTCACCATCCTGCCCGGTCCCGCTACCCTGCGGACCCTGTCCCGCAAGTATCCCGGCACGCACTGGCAGCCCCTCCCGCTGCGCCTCGTCAAGTACACGCACGCCACGACCCAGTACGTGCTGGGCACCACCTTGCTCGACAGCCGCCGCTATCGCGTCGCCGACCTGTCCGACCTGTACCATGCGCGGTGGGGCATTGAAGAGATGTACAAAATCAGTAAATCGTTCCTGGAGGTCCAGCAGTTCCACGGCCAGAGCGAGCGCCTGGTGAAGCAAGAGTTGTTCGCCCATTTCAACTTGATTGCGATGACGCGGCTGTTCACCAACCGGGATGCGGACCTGTGCCAAGCAGCCCGGCAGCCGGACGGCAAGGCGGCGCCGCAGGCGAACTTCAAGCACAGCCTGGCCGCGCTGGCGCAGCATCTCGAGGGTCTGCTGCTGCGCCACTCCGCGTATGTCGGCGAGACACTCGAACGCATCTGCGCGTGGGTCGGGACGGGTCGGCGCAAGCCGCGCCCCAACCGCTCGTACCAGCGGCGCTCGCTGCAGCCGGCCCCGAAATGGTCCCGGCGCAAGGCGGCGACAACCTAGCTGCTTCGATGCCAACCCCGATGCCCATGACCTGAGTGCCCGGAACCTGCAAAATGGACTGCCCTCAGGCCCCTCGCCCTTAAGTTAATGCCCGAAAACCTTAAGTTAGTGCCATTGGGAGTCCTTCCCCCGCCGCTGCTCTCCACGCTTGCCCGATCCGCGGCGAAACGCGTCCTCCCGGTGGTCTCCTGAAATCCATACCCCAAGGAGCACCAGCGTGATGGCGCCCTCTGCCAGCACCTCCAAAGCGGCAATCTCCGCTTTGGCTTCACATCGCGGTGTCGCGTGGCTCCGCGCGTATGTGGGTGCGGCGCCTGGAGTGCGTTGACATCCTAGGCGGTGAGTGCTACGTTTCAGGCGATATGGCGCACTGCCCACAACGCCGGGAGGCGCTCCGCCAGTTCGCCGCCTTCCTGCTGGCTTCGCCGCTATTCGCGGATGTCGAGAAGCCAGAGTTGACGGACTCCCGCAAGCTCGCGAACGTCTTCGACTTCCGCGACTTAGCTCGTAAGCTGATCGACCCCGTCGCCTTCGGCTACATGGATGAGGGTGGCAAGGACGAGGTCTCGCTGGTCGAGAATCGATTGGCGTTCCGTCGTATCATTCTGCGTCCTCGCTTCCTGACGGACGTTCACAAGATCGACGTCTCGACGGAATTCCTCGGACGCAAAATGGACTTTCCGCTCTTCGTGTGTCCCTCAGGCGGCAAGAACTGCTTCTACCGCAATGGCGAAGAAGAAACAGCGCGTGGCGCCGCCTTGCGAAACACCATGTACATCAGCAATGGCGGCGTCGAGGAGTACCTGGCGAGCGGTGAGGGACCCGAGCACTGGTGGCAGTACACGACCGGCGGCCAGTTCCGCACGCGCAATACGATGCTGGACTTTGTTGAGCCGCTCGAAGACAGCAGCTGCACGGGCATCTGCTTTACGGTCGACAGCATGCTCGTGTCGCACCGGGAACGTTCGGTTCACAACGGACTGGTTCGTGGTTGGTGCAATCTGGGCGTCATCCCGCGGGACGCCGAAGGCAACCTAGTCTACAAGTCGAATGACCGCACCTGGGTCACGGGAGAGTATCCGAACCGGCTGTTTCCGAGCCCGACCTGGGACACCGTGCGGCAACTCCGAGACATGACCGATCTCAAGATCATGCTGAAGGGACTCATGATCGCAGAGGATGTCGAGAGGTCCGTCGAGGTCGGAGCCGACGCGGTTGTGGTCTCGAACCACGGCGCCCGCCAGCTGGACCACACCGGCTCGACGATCGAGGCTTTGCCGGAGTGCGTGGACGCCGCCGCAGGGAAGATCCCAGTGCTTCTCGACGGGGGGATCCGGCGCGGAACGGATATCCTCAAGGCGCTGGCCATGGGCGCAACCGCGGTCGGGATCGCGCGCCCCAATCTCTGGGGCCTGACGTGCTTCGGCCGGGACGGAGTCGCGCGTGTCCTAGAATTACTCAAGACCGAGCTTGCGCTGGACATGGGCATGTCCGGCGTGGCGCGGATCGCCGACATCGACCCGACTTTGGTCCGTTGGCGAAACTGGTCCTACGAAGGAAGACCACGACCATGACGAGACGCGAGTTTTCAGCCACCTGCGGCGCTGGCCTGCCGGCGCTGTTGGGCGCCTGGAAGGCTGCCGCCGACAGCAACGGCGGCTACCCCATCCATCGGCGCAAGAAAGTTGAGTCGCTTTACCGTTCGCCCGACGGGAATCCGAACGGTTTGGAGGCCACCGAAGACGGCCTTTGGGTCGGCGAACAGATCACCGATCGAGCCTACCTGCTGGACTGGGAGTCTGGCCGGCCGCTGGAGAGCTACGAGACCCAGTCCTCGAACACGAGCGGCATCGCCGCCGGGAATGGCTTCCTCTTCATGGCGGCCAACGGGCCGGCCCACTTACGCCCGCGGCGCCCACACGACATTGTCCGTGGAGGGCGGATCGTCAAGATGGACGCCAAGACCGGCGAGCATATCATCAACTATCAGACTCCAAACGGCGGCGGACTCCACGGCCTGTTGTGGGCCAAGGATTCCCTCTGGGTCACCCAGTTCGGGCCGAACAAGATCGTCCAGGCTGACGCCGACCTGAACGTATTCCATGACTTCGACGTGCCGCTGAATCGGGCGCACGGCATGGGCTGGGACGGCCAGCACATCTGGTGCATGTTCTCCAACGATTACCGCGCCCTGAAGTTTGACATCCGCACGGGCCGCGTGCTGGAAGCGGTGCAACTCGACCGCAGTGACCCCGACCCCCATGGGATGACGTGGTGGAAAGGCTCCCTGTACTGCTGCGACGCAGGCATAGCCCCCGGGCACAAGGACAACGCGAGCGCGCATGCAGGGACGATCTGCCGGATTCATCTGTAGACTCCTGCCGGTTGCGGCTACCCTTGTCGGGGCAGTCGCGGCCCACAGCGAGGACCCGGGCCTCATCGTCAAACCACGCGACGGCTCCTGGCTGCAGGGCGCCGAGATCGACATCATCGCCAAGGCGCCCGAGGGCCGCTTGCTGCTGGACGGCGAACCGATAGATGCCGAGAAGCCCTTCCCGGATGTCCTCCATGCACGCGTCGCACTCGAATCCGGAGGGCACGCCCTGCGCCTCGAATCGCCTGCGGGAAGCCGGGAGATCCAGTTTCAGGTCGGCGGGCCACCGGAAGGTGTGGACGTCGACCCCTATGTCGACCATCCCCCGCTCCAGACAGCTTGCACGCACTGCCACAGCCTCAGCTCCCGGGGCCGGTTCCGCTTCAGCGGCGGATGCCAAGCCTGCCACGCCAAAGAGACGTTCATCCAATCTCACAGCCACGAACCGCACGAGTTGGCCAGCTGCGGCATGTGCCACGACGCGCACGGATCGAGTTCTGCGAAGCTCCTCGTCCTGTCGCAGGACGTCGCATGCAAGCAGTGCCACAACTGATCCCCGGGGCTTCCCGTCCCAGTCCGGGCTATCGATAGAACAGATCGACCAACGACATCGGGATCACGGGCAGGTAGGTCACCAGTAGCAGCACGAGCAGCAGCACCCCGACGAAGGCGGCGTTGACCCGGCTCACATCCCAGATCTGGGCTTTCGCGATGGAACAAGCAGTCAGTAGGACGCTGGCCACTGGCGGCGTCTGCTGACCGACGCCCAAATTCAAGGTCAGCACTAGGCCGAAGTGCACCGGGTCGATGCCGGCCTGATGCACCAGAGGCATCACGATCGGAACCACCAGGATGATCGCAGCCGCGGAGTGCAGGAAAAGACCAATCATGAGGAAGAACAGGTTGAGCAGAGCCAAGATCGCCCATCGGCTGTCCGTGAAGGCCAGAAGCTGCTCGGCGAAATGCTGGGGCACTTGCATGGCGGTTAGGTATTCCCCGAGCAGCGCCGACGTGGAGACCAGCAACATGACCACAGCGGTCTGGATGGCGCCCTCGACCATAGCCTTGTGCAGAACGCGCCAGTCCAGTTCGCGGTAGACCAGTCCTCCAATCGCAGCTGCAGCGAGCACGGCAAGACCCGCTCCCTCGGTCGCGGTGACCCATCCGGAGAAGATCCCTCCCAGGATGATCACCGGCAGCAGCAGGGCCCAGGCTGCCTCCCGGAACGCCTTCCTCACCTTGCGCCATTGGAACGCGCCCGCGGCCGGGAAGCCACGTCGCACCGCAATGCGGTAGGCGGCCAGCATCAGCAGCATACCGCCAAGCAGTCCCGGGATCACGCCTGCAACAAAGAGCTCCACGACAGACGCCCCAGCCATCACGGCGTACAAGATCATCGGGATCGAGGGCGGGATGATCACCGCTAGAGTCGAGGCGGAGGATGTCACGGCGGCGGCAAACTCCTTGGTGTATCCGGACTTCTTCATGGAAGGGATCAGCACGGAACCCAGTGCGGCCACGTCGGCCACCGCCGAACCCGAGATCTCGGCGAAAAACAGGGAGGTGCCGATTGTCACCATCGCGAGGCCGCCCCGTACGAAGCCAATCAGCGCCGACGTCAGCGCAATGAGACGCTGCGAGATGCCGCTCGCGTTCATGATTGCTCCCGCCAAGATGAAGAGCGGCACCGCGATGAGCGAGAATTTGACCGCCCCGTCGAACAAGGTCAGAGGGACATTCGGCAAATCCCGCAGTCCCGTCTCGAGAGCCATGGCCGCCACCGAGGCCAAACCCAGGGCCACCGCGACCGGCACGTCGACGAGCACCAGAGCCAGCAGGCCAAGCAGGACCCAGAACAACGTCATGTGGACCCTTCCCGCCGCCAGGTTTCGAGCGCAGCGGAGAGTTCCGCGACAACGAACAGCACGGCCCCAATCGGAATTGCGGAGTAGACGACCTGGGCGGGAAGCCAGGGCAGGCTGACCAGGAACGTGCCCCCGAGCACGGTCAACAGCTTGGCGCCCATCCAGGCAGCGAGACCGAAAAAGCTTACGATCGCCACCTCTCGCAGCGCGAGCCACATCCACCGCGCGCGTCCGCGTGCGCGCTGCACAAGATTCGGAAATCCCAAGTGGGCGCCGCGTAACGCGGCCAAGGCCGCGCCGTAGTAGGTGAGCCAAGCCAGAAGGATTGCGGCGACCTCGTCGTACCAGACTAGCGAGTAGCCCGCCTTGCGACTGGCCACGCCCACCAGCACCAGCAGCGCGAGCGTCGCGGTCAGGCCCACGACAGCGGCTTCGAGGAAGCGGCCCAAGACCGCGCGCAGACGGCTCAACACCAAGCGGCTAGTATCACTGCTCGCCGGAAGCCAGGGCAAGTGTCCGCGCAATCAGTTCCCCGCCCTGCGGGACTTCGGAGGCGAACCGCGCGAACAAGGGCTGGCCGGCCTGCAGGAAGCGTTCGCGATCGCACTCGTTGATCGCGATTCCGTCATTGCGTACCTCCTCCAGAAGCCGACTATCGAGCGCTTCGGCCTGCTCGTACACGAACTGCTGCACGTCGCGCGCGGTCTGCCTCAGAACGTCGCGGACTGATTCGGGTAGCATCCGCCAGTGATCCCGACCCGCCAACAGATAGGCCGGCGTGTACACATGCCCGGTCAAGGTCAAATACCTTTGCACCTCGTGGAACCTCTGGCTGTGGATCTGGCTCAAGGGGTTTTCCTGCCCGTCGATCACGCCGGTCTGCAAGGCGATGAATGTCTCCGCCAGCGACATGGGAGTTGGGTTGGCCCCAAACGTCTGAAAGAGCCGCACCCGCCAGCGTCCGCGCGGTGTCCGCAGCTTGATTCCGGCCAAGTCCTCCGGCCCATGGATGGGTCGCCGATCGTTTGTAATATGCCGAAATCCGTTCTCCCAGACCGCCAGCAACTCGAATCCGCGTGCTGCGGCGTCGACCGCTAGGTACGGCCAGACAACCTCGTGCTCGATCCGCCGCATATGGCGCCGATCCTGGACCAGGTAGGGCATCTCAAACAGCCCGAAGGACTCCACCGCCGAGGACATGATGGTGGACGGAACGGAAAAGTCAACCGTGCCGAGCTTCAGCTTGATGAGGAGACTCTCGTCGTCGCCCAACTGGCTGGAGCCGAAGACGGTGATCCGGGCTGTGCCATCCAGCCGTCGATTGGCTCGGCGCGCGAATTCTTCCGCCGACATCGCGGTCAGGGACCCGGGCGAGGCCACGTGGGCGAGCCGCAGTTCCAGGTTTGCGGGCTTGCGCTCGCAGCCAGCTAGGACCCCGGCGAGCAGCGCCGCTACGGCGACGAGCCCTCTTACCACGGCATCGTGCGGCCGGTGTACTTGCGGCCTTTGGCCATGGTCGCCTCGGAGGCGCCGGCTCCGATCTGCACGCCCTCGTTGATCATCTCTGTGACGTCGCTCTCTCGCATCGTGTTCAGAAAGGCGAGCTTGTTCGCCTTGCAGGCGTTCATGACCTTCGCGCGAGCCTCCCGCATGCGGGGATGCAACAAACGGTTCGGACCGTGGCCGTCAGGAAGGTCGAGGGAGATTCCCATGTCCCCGGGACCCCACTCGGCAAACCCGACGCCCGGGACGGCCGCAACCTTCTCGGCGTTCGCCAGCGCGTGCTTGTCTTCGATCTTCAGGCCGAGCAGAAACTCGCCCTCCGGATTGAGCGGCCATGGATCGGCCTTGCGCATGTATTCCTCCCCCGAGACGCCCCAGATTTTCGAGGGATAGCCCTGGCTGCCGTTGCCCAGCAGGCCTTCTCCGAGCTCCGATACGACGGGCTTGGCATTCGGATAGCGCGCCGCGCGGACCATCCACTTCACGGCCTCGGGATCTCGCGCGTGACACAAGAGGATGCCGTGTACGCCGCACAGCAGGGTTTGCTGGACCACCCAAAAGTTGGCCCGCATGTGCACTTCGTCGACTCCCAACACGGGCAGGGTCGTAATCACAGCAGGGGTGCGGTGCCCACTGCGCGTCGGGCCGCCGTCGACAAGCCCCTGCATGAAGTTGCGCAACGCGCTGAAGTCGAGCGCGCCGTGTTCCATCTCGTAGCTGATGTAGTCGTGTGGCGTGCCGGCTGCCCGCACTCCTTCCTCGTAGCCGCCGTGACCGTTCGTGTAATAGATCGGCTGGCCGTCTTCGAGCAATTCGATAGCTCTGTTAACTCGCCGCGGCTTGTAGCTGGGCCCGACCGCTGCGGTCGCTGCGCCGACGGCTGCAAGGGGTGTGGCGAGGAATTGTTTGCGTGTCATAGCGGCACCATATCGAGCCGGCGCCGCCCAAGTCAACACTTCGAGGAGTTCGGGGGGGAATAATTCCGAAAGAGGCCTCAGGACGACAACCCGTCCAAGGGATCGTGGGTGGACTCCCGTCAGCGACGCCACGGCCGCATGTACATGATGCCGTTCATCGTGATCCAATGTCCCGGAAACGTGCACACGTAGGGATAGCCGCCTTGTTCGGATGGAGCGGTGAAACGGAGACGAAAGCTCTCCCCTTTGTTGAGCAGAGGCGTCGCCCACAGGACGCTTGGGGTGTCCGGTACAAACTGCTTCTCGAAGGCATCGGGCTGGGTTGCCATGGCATCACCGGCTTCCGCAACCTCCTTCAGGGCGCCGGGCTTGGTGATCAAAAGGTTGTGCGGCATCTCATCCGGGTTGTCAAACACGATTTCGACTGGTCGGCCCGCCTCGACGGAGAAGGAGAGTTTGTCGAAACGCAGCTCCTTGGGCAACGCGATGATATGGATCGTCTGGACGACCAGCGTCTCGAATGCCAGACTCGCTTCCTTGGCCCGGTCCTGCGGCAGCAACCCGACTAGTTCCTGCCCGAACGCGACCGCGGTCCTGCAGGCGTCTTGGTCTCGTTCTGCTTCCGGCACAGTCGCGGTGTAGCGCAGCAGGGTGTCCACCAGTGGGACAGCCTGCTCCGCAGCCCAGTGCTCCTTGGGGGTGTCGGCCATCACCGCCAGTACATCGCCACGGTGGGTCCCAGCCTTCGCCAGTTCCGCGAGCAGTCGGAAGGACTCGCCGGCGTGGTCATCGAAATGCGCCAGCGCTCGGATGGAAGCCCGCTGGATACGGTCCGCTTGCCCCGGAGCGTCGCTTGCGGTGACCGGGGACAGCGGACGCTCGAGTAGAGACTTGATCTTCGCGTAGAGGGCATCGGGCAGGTCCGCATCGGGCATCAAGGACGCCGCCTCCACGAAGTCCACGAGCGCTCGCGGTCTCCGAGTTGCCAACCACCAGGCCTGATCGGAGCTACCGTCCGCCCGCATGAGGGCTGCGAACGCGCCTCGACGGACCTGCGCCGTCTTCGCCCCGAGCGCAAACTCCTCAAGCTTGGCGCGCGCGCCCCGCAATCCGGCGGGATCCCACGTGCTCATCAACGCGACGAGGGTATCCATGCTTGCGGCGACCGACTCCTGGGCTGCTTGGATGGAGGCAAGCAACTTCGCAGTCGGGTCCGTGCGGTTGAGCTTCGCCGTCTCCACAAGAGCAGCCCGGGCCTCGTCCCGTCCACCGCGTTCGATCAACGCCTGCAACACTCGTCTGCTCGGCGTGAACCTCGCCAGGTCCTCCGTCAAAATCTGATCGAGCACGAAACCGAGGCCCTCGGAATGGTCCCCTGCGAACGGTCTTCCGGCAGAGCGCAGCGGCTTCTAGGCCGGCTCCAGGTCCGCCAGTGTTTCCTTGGGAGCGTAGTCCAAGTAGTAATCGGTTTCGTAGCGCAGGGCGTCCAGCGCGATCTCGGCCGCTCGAGCACCTGTGAGGAAGCTCAGTGCGACGAAAGCCTCAAGCCGGACCCGCGGATGATCATTCCGCACCTGCCTGTGCGCGAGATCCAGAGGACGCTCCAAGCGACCATGCCAGTAGCGCAGCAGGCGCGTTGCGCTCGCCCGGTAGTCTCACATTCTCAGCAACTTCCCGAGTAGCTCCGGCTCGGCGATGTCAAGGCTTTGAAACAGCCACAAGCCCTCAAGCAGGTGATGCTCGAAGTTCTCTTCTGCGCTGTCCAGTGCCGCCATCCATGTCCGCAGGGCTGCCTCGACCTGCTGCGGGTCCCGTTGTCGCAACTCACGGCGCACGCGGAAGCGGCGTTCTTCGCTCTTGAGGGAATCCAGCAGTTCCTCGATGCTCTGCTCCGCGGTGTTCTTCGCCTCCACGAGCGGCCGCCCGTTGTAGGTGATGCGCCAGACGCGCCCGTGGCTGATATCGCGCCGCGGGTCCCGCAAGGAGTACTGCATATGTCCGATCAGTGGGTTGAGCCAGTTGACGACGTACAGTGCGCCGTCCGCGCCGAATTGCAACGCGACCGGCCGAAAGTTGATGTCGGAGGACTGCAGCAACGGCTCCACTTCTTGCGCCGTGAAGCCGGATCTATCGTCGATCACGCGGTGCTGTTTGATGCCGTGGAAGCCGATCGTGGTGTTGACAAGAAAATTCTCTTGCTCTTCCTCCGTAAAGTGGCTGCTGTTGACGATCTCGCAGCCAGAGGTGGGGCGCACCTTGCTCGGGGTGAACTCCTTTATCCGGGGATGTTTCTGCGGGTGGTTGACGTGGCCGGAAAACGCGGCCGCAAAGTAGTTGGCGTCGCCCGAGGCATCCGCGATGGAGTTCTGCCCCACTGGTCGAAGCAGTGTCCCCAGGGGTTCGCATACGGGTAGGAAACCAGAACACTCAGTTTCTCGGTTGTCGGTTCATACCGGAACACGGCGGCGTTCTCCACGCGGACGGTCCCCCAGGGGGGGCCGACTTGCGAATGGTGAGAGGCGCCCTCCTGAGAGTAAAGCGCCCCGTCCGGTCCCCACGGGAACGCGCTGATCGGGTGGTGGCTGTCCTCGGAGCCGAATCCGTGCAGGACCACCTCCCTCGTATCGGCGACGTCGTCGCCATCGGTGTCCTTGAGGAATACCAGGTTGGGCTGTTGCGCCACATAGACCCCACCGTCCCCGAGTTCGAACCCCGCTGCAAGATGCAGGCCATGGGCGAAAACCTCATGGCGGTCCGCCTTGCCGTCGTGATCGGTGTCCTCCAGGATCACGAGCTTGTCCTCGGGAGGTTTGCCTGGGTAGTGCTGCCGATAGGTGGGCATCGTGGAAACCCAGACGCGGCCCTTGCCATCGACAGTCATCGCCACGGGGTTCCCTACCGGGAAGTCTTTCTCCGATGCGAAGAGATTGATCGCATCGCCTTCCACTACCGTCAGACGACCCAGCGCAACGGCCGGGTCCTGCGCTTCAAGATCCGTTTTCCCGCCCCGGTTGGGCTCCACGGCCGTCACCGTGTCGCTGCCACCACCGTCCCACGTCGGCTGCCTTTTCTACGTCTACGCTGGCAGCATGGCGACGGCTGCCAGGGCGAGGAGGATCCAGGTGCTCTGCAGGGTCCTCGTGCGGCAGGAGTGTGCGGTCGGCATAGAACTCACGCGAAGGGGTCGTCTCGGAAGCTTGTCCACAACGTCAATCCGAGACTCTCCCTAACTGATACGACTGGTTGAGCAGGGCCTTGCTCAGATTCCAAATCTCTCCGTCGAGATCGGCGACGGCAGCTTCCAGCGCCTCATCTCCTCGGGGAAATTGATCACTCCAAACGGTCCCTTGCGGCGGCCGAAAATATACTCGCCGTTCACCGCCCGCCTGCGGTAGAAGAACTGCTTCTCTTTCTCGAGAATGGTTTGGCGCAGACGCTCCACCATCTCGACGGTTGGACCGGAGAGCATCTGCACTCCGTCCGCCCAATCCGAGGCGTCACCGGACGCGGCTGGATCGCCGTCAACCAGCAGGGAATTCCGCCCCGGGTCGAGTCCTGTCACAGCCACGCGAGGCCGCAGGTCGGCGGTAGGTTCCCGGCGGCAACGGGCGGGGCCGGGAGCGGCGTTTGCGCCGCAAGCTGAAATCGGAAAGGCGGTGGTTGTTCCGCCGCGTCAATCGTGAACGGCTCGTACACGCTCGGATGCAGCCCGAGAGCCCGGACCAGAATCTGCGCCACGATCCAGGCACCGTATTGCGTGACATGGATGCCGTTTCTCGTCAAGCGGGGGCCGGCTCCGGATGGAGGCGCCCTTGTCGAGGTCGAGCCGAGCGAATTCTGCGGACGCGGGACCGGTGGCCGCCAATCCCAGCGCACACGCCAGAACGAACGCCGCCGAGGCGGGATTCTGGACCGGCGATACGGATCTCCACTTCAGCTGTTATGAGCCGGGCGCATCGAGTACGCCCGTCAACGAGGGAGACAAAGCCGTTTCCACGACCGCCGCGGCCATGGCGTGAAGGTGGCAGCTGCAACGGAATGGTCGGGGCGCCGAGATTCGAACTCGGGACCTCTTGCTCCCGAAGCAAGCGCGCTACCAGGCTGCGCCACGCCCCGACTCTACATCCAGTCTAGTGCATGCCCACGCCCGCACTGGGATCGGGAATCGTCGATCGAGCGCGGCGTCCCGCAGACCTCAGCTCTCGCTCTCCGCGCCGTTGCTCGACTCGGAGGAACCGCTCGATTTTGCCGACAGGTCCTCCAGGATTTTCTTGCCCTGGCCTAGAGCTTCCTGCCCGGCCTCCTTGGCCTCGCTCGCTAGCTGGCGGCCGCGTTCGAGAATCTCTCTGGCGGAGTCCACGGTCTCGGCGGCCAACTCGCGGCCCTGGTCGTACGCTTCGCGGCCGACACTCATGGCTTCGCGGCGCTTCCGGGCGGCAAGATCGCGGCCGCGCGCGGCAGCTTTGGCGAGCGAATCCCGGGTTTCCGTTCCCGATTGCGGCGCGAACAGGACCGCCGCCGCGACACCGATCGTGATGCCCGCCAGGAACCACAGGAAAGTACTACCGTCGTCGCGTTTCGCCACCGTGACCTCGCCTGATCTGAGTATAGCCCTTGCCGTGCGACAGATAGAAAGGAGTGGAAAGACCGGAGCTACCGTTCGAGCTGCTGGCGAGCGTGCTCGGCGGCCCCAGTGAGACCTGCGGCCTCGCCGAGCTGGGAGGGCACGACGCGGAATGCTTTCCGGGCAGTGCTAGGAAGGATTGCGCGGGCCGCCGCGAGGAGCGGCTCCTCGAACAGCGACAGCCGGCGGCTGACCGATCCCCCCAGGACCACGATGGACGGATCCAGAACGCAACACACGGTCGCGATGGCGGCGCCGACTGTTCGGCCGAAGGCTGCCCAGGCCTTCAGCGCCGGTCCATCGCCTGTCTCGGCCAAGTCTCCGATCTCCCGCGCGTCCAGACTCTGCTCGGAGCGCGAGGCGACGCACCGACGATACTGTCGCACGACGCCATCTCCTGAACAGGCATGGTCGAAGTCTGAATCGCCGACCCGGCAATAGGCCACCTCGCCAGCATTGTTGGTGGCCCCGGAATAGATCTTCCCCTCGATGGCGACGCCGCACCCGAAGCCGGTTCCAAGCGTGACGCCGAGGACGATCGGCTGGGACCGTCCCGCCCCATGGATCGCCTCGCCCAAAGCGAAACACGCGGCATCGTTTTCGAGGTGCAGCGGGGCGCCGAACTCTGCTTCGCTAAACCTTCCCACATGAAACCCGGCCAGGTTCGGCAGCGAGTCTCGGTCGTGAAGGACTCTGTTCTTGGGGTCCAGAGGACCCGAACTGCCCATTCCGACCACGCGCGGTGTCCCTTGAAGGCCCGCCGCGGCCTTGGCCTGCTTCACGACCCGCTTCATGTTCGTCAGTGTCACGACAGGCTGCATGCGAGCCATCGTGGGTAGGCGGGCGACCTTGCCAAGCCGATTGCCTTCCAGATCAAACGCCGCGGCGGCGATCTTGGTGCCTCCAAGATCAATCCCGATCAGGAAGTTCTCCGCCATACCAAGTCCTCGGTCGGCCTGACGCCGGCTGTGACGGGCCGGTGCTTCGCAGGTCGAGCCGATTCGCTCGACGCGCCGCACGAGCAGACAAGGAGCCCTGGCGCCCGCACCGCGGTGGCCTTCGGACCGGTCCCGCTCTCGAAGCGCTCCGGGGTCCCGACCGATCGCGGCCGTCTCATGGCCGGACTCTGACGTATTTGCGGAGCACGCGCGGCCGGGGCTCGCCCGCATAAAGATTGCCGTCCTTGTCGGCAGCCACGAATTCCGCGCCGTGGCCCGCGACTTCTCGAGGGTCGCCCCAGGGATACAGGATGAACTCTTTGACCCAACCCAAATGCGCGTCGCCGATCCGGATGCCCATTTCCCATCCGGGGTTCTGCTCGTTGTCCGATTCGGAGTCGGCCACGTAGAGCTTGTCGTTCGGGCCGAAGAAAAGACCGCTGGGCCGTCCGAACTGGGTCCAGCTTGCGATGAATTCGCCCTCTTGGTCGAAGATCTGGATCCGGTTGTTCGAGCGATCGGCGACGAAGATTCGCCCCCTGGAGTCGATGGCGATGGCGTGGAGCGTGCGGAACTCGCCCGGGCCATACCCGGTCTTGCCCCACGCCTGGAGGAACTTCCCGTCCTTCGTGAATTTGACGACTCGATTATTGCCGTCGTCGACGTGGCCGTCCGCGACGAAGATGTTCCCGTCGTCGGCGACGACGACGTCAGCGGGGGACATGAAATGGTCGGGTCCGCCGCCGGGCTGGCCGGGCCTTCCGAGGACCATCAAGACCTTCCCGTTCGGGCCGAACTTGATCACCTGGTGACCCCGGTTTCCCGGAGGGGTCCGCGCGAGGCTGACCGCGTCGGTCACCCAGACATTACCCTCGGGGTCCACGTCAATTCCGTGCGGCCAGATAAACATGCCGCCCCCAAAGCTGGCGACGACGTTCCCTTCCAGGTCGAACTTGACCACGGGATCGAGGTCCGAGTCGAGGCATTCGTTGCCGAAGCGGTTGCGTGCGGTGGCGTCGCACCGAATGACCGCCCAGACGTGCTCGCCGTCGGGGTCGGTCGTGACGCCACCCACGGCGCCCATCCGGCGGCCCTCAGGCATCTTCGCCCAGTCGTCTACGATGCGATACGGGTTCGAGAGACCGTGCGTCTGCGCGGCGGCGGCCACGGCGAGCGACGCTGCCAAGACCGGAACCGCAACAATCCGACGTCGATTGACATTCAGCATGGCGACATCTGTGGCGAGAGAGTAGCACACGCCAGATCGGGGTTGCACACTGACCTCACGCTCCTCCTTTGCGGTCCGGTCGCGGCCTGTCCCCTGCAAAATCACACAGGGTTCGCAACCGTCCCCGAGGCTGCGCTCGGGGTGCGGGACTCCCCGGTTTCAGCGACCTCGGCAGCACTCTTCAGACTCCGACTGGCTCTGCGGGACGAATGAGGTCATCCGTCCGGGTTGTGATTCCACGACTCGTCCCAGACCCTCACGGTCTCCGCTTAGCCGAGACCGCAGGGAACAATTCCGCGCTTCTGGTGTCCATGGCAACAAGGACATGGGCAGTCAGCGTCTTGCGAACGTAGCGGTCGTCCAAGCGCTCGCGCGGTGCTAGGCTGAGGCCGCCTGGTCGGCACTCATGAGGGGCCAGTCGCATTTCCGGTCCTGCTCGGCATTTGCGGATCCAGATGCCGACTTGGTCCGTGGCCTCAAGTGCGGCCTGCCCGAGAGCTTCCGGCAGTTGCTGCAACGCTATCAGAACCCTGTCTACGCGTACATCTGCCGACTGATCGACGACCCTCTGGAAGCGGAAGACCTGACCCAGGACGTCTTCCTGAAGGTGTTCCGCAAGGTGTAGGAGTTCCGGGAGGAGTGCAGCTTCAAGACCTGGCTCTACCGCATCGCGGTGCACGAATCGTCGAATCGGAGGCGCTGGTTCTCACGCCATCGGCTGCGGGAAGTCCTCGAATACGTCGGCCATAATCCGCGCAGTGTCTATAGCGAGCAGGCGCCCCATCCCGGGAGAAGCCCGTTCGACCAGACGGAGCGGCGGGAGCAACGGGACATCCTCAACGACGCGTTGCGGAGTCTGGACCCACGGTTTCGGCAAGCCGTTGTCTTGCGCGACATCGCCGGCTTCAGCTATGCCGAAATCGCCGATACGCTGGGTATTTCCCTGGGCACCGTGAAGTCCCGGATCCTGCGCGGCCGGGAAGCGCTGAAGCGGCACCTGCTGCGACACGCCCCCACACTCGCTCCTCAGGGAGCATCTTTGCAGACGGAGTAGAACCATGCATTGCGGTTGGACAAAGAAGCGTCTCGTTCGGTATGTGGAGTCCGATCTCAGTCCCGTCGAGGGCATGCTGCTGCGGTTTCACTTAACGCGTTGCGCCGAGTGCTATGTGCACTACGAGCGCCTAGACTGAAGTTCTTTTCAGGTTCTACCTCTTGAACTTGCCGCTAACACATTGATCCCACTTAGCTTCCGATCTCCCAGAACGACCTCGCAGCTGTCTTTGTGTTCCCATGTAATGTGCATTTTGGTTGAGTTTATCAATATTAATAACTTGACTTACTCAACTATTCCGTGATATTATGTTCCCATGTATGTGGAGACCGTCCCCAATCGCAACTCCCCGCCCGCCCTCCTCCTCCGCGAAGGCTGGCGCGAGGGCTCCAAGGTCCGCAAACGCACCCTCGCCAACCTCTCCTCCTGGCCTCCCGCCAAGATCGACGCCCTCCGCAAACTCCTCCGCAACGAGCCCCTCGTCAGCCCCGACCAGGTCTTCACCATCGCCAGCTCCCTCCCGCATGGCCACGTCGAACTCGTCCTCGAGGCCTTCCGCCGGCTCCGCCTCCCGGCCTTGCTCGACCCCCGCCCCTCCCGCCAGCGCGACTGCGTCCTCGCCATGCTCGCCCAGCGCCTGCTCCACCCCGCCTCCAAGCTCGCCACCTCCCGCCTCTGGCACTGCTCCACCCTCGCCCGCGAACTCTCCCTCCTCGATGCCGACGAGGACCACCTCTACGACGCCATGGACTGGCTGCTCCAACGCCAGCACCGCATCCAGAAACGCCTCGCCCAACGCCACCTCGGCGAGGACGCCCAGGTGCTCTACGAGGTCTCCTCCAGCTACTACGAAGGCCGCACCTGCCCCCGCATGCAGTTCGGCTACAGCCGCGACGGCAAGCGCGGCCGCCCGCTCGTCGTCTACGGCGTGCTCGCCGACCGCCGCGGCCGCCCGGTCGCCGTGCAGGCCTACCCCGGCAACACCGCCGACCCCTCCACCGTGCCCGACCGGATCGAAACCCTGCGCAGCCGCTTCGGACTGCAGCGGCTCGTGCTGGTCGGCGACCGCGGCATGCTCACCGACACCCAGATCGAGCACCTGCGGCAATACCCCGGCCTCGGCTGGATTTCCACCCTGTGCCACGACGCCATCCGCAAGCTGGCCGCCGAGAAGAGCGTGCCGATGTCCCTGTTCGACGCCCGCAACCTCGCCGAGATCCGCTCCCCGTTATACCCGGGCGAGCGTCTCGTGGTCTGCTCGAACCCGGCCTTGGCCGCCCGCCGCCGGCACAAGCGCGAGGCGCTGCTGGCCGCGACCGAGGAAGCCTTCGGGCGGATCCAGCGCGAAGTGCGGCGACGCACGAAGAAGCCGTTGCGGGCCACCGCGATCGCCAAGAAGGTCGGCCGCGCCCAGCAGCGCTTCAAGGTCGGGAAGCACTTCGAGACCGTCATCGAGGACGGCCGCTTCGAGTTCTCCCGCCAGCCGGTCTCGATCGAACGCGAGGCGGCCCTGGACGGCCTGTACATCATCCGCACCAGCCAGGCCGAGCTGACGGCCGAGGATGTCGTGCGCAGCTACAAGAACCTGACGCGCGTCGAGCGCGCCTTCCGCTGCCTCAAGACGGTGGATCTAATGGTGCGACCGATCCGGCACCGCGCCGAGGACCGTGTGCGGGCGCACATTTTCCTGTGCCTGCTGGCCTACTACGTGGAATGGCACCTGCGGCAGGCGCTGGCGCCGCTGCTGTTCCAGGAAGAGGGACTGGCAGCGTGGCAGGCGCGCCGCGATCCGGTCGCGCCGGCCAAGCCGACGCCGGAAGCGCAAGCGAAGAAGAACCGCCGCATGACGTCAGACGGCCTGGAGCTGCACAGTTTTTCGACGCTGATGCAGGCGCTGGCGACCCGCTGCCACCATCAATGCCGCCTGCGAGACGATCCGCAGGGGCCCACCGTGGAGCGCCTGACCGAGCCGACGCCCTTGCAGAAGCGAGCGCTGGAACTCGTCCGAGCGTTCCCAGTAGACGACAAGTCCAATTGATGACAAACCGATTTAATATCAGAAAGTTACGACCGGTTCTCACTGGGGAACTTCGGCCTAGAGACCGCCAGCGGCCTCCTCGCCGCAATTCCACGGCCGCGTCCGTCTCCCCGCTTGGAGACGCGGATTCTTAGCGCCTTCTCCATCGAAGTTCTCCGAAGAAGTGATCCGACCTTAAGCTGGCGCCGCCGGCAAGTGAAGCTCCGCAACCTGATACGGCCACTGGCGGTCCCGGCGCTGGGAGGCATGCTGGTGGCGCTCGTGCTCGTTCCTGCCTTGCTGTCGGCGTTTTGGATGGCGCCGACCGCCTATGCCGACGACATCCCGCTGCGGTTCCTCGCCCACCCGCTGGTCAGCGCGCCCGTCATGGCCATGCGCTCGCCCTATCCGGTCGATCACGACTTCACGGTTCTCGTTTACATCGACATGCGCGGACGTGTCTACGATTACAAGGTGGCCAGCGACGAACCCCTGGGTCAGCGCATGCGAGGACAGCTCGGCAACGCGCTCCTGACGAGCAAGTTCGAGCCCGCGCAGCGCTTCGGGCAACCGATCTCGGGACACGCCGTGATCTTGTTCCAGCGCATCGACAGCCTGACGTAGGGGAGCGCGGTGCGGCCTGGACCAGGGTCGCTGTGTCCGAGTCACTGTGTGTCCGTATGTTGCATTCCTCCGCCAGGAGTCCCAAGATGAAAGGTCTCCCATGTCGAAGCCCCGCATGTGCCCGCACTGCCGGGCCTTCATCGACAGCCGAGACAAGACCTGCCAATACTGCGGTCGCGACTTGCCGACGACAGCGGCGCGCCGCATCCTTCGCGAGGAACGGATGCGCAACGCGGGCATGCAGCTCGGCTTCACGACGCTGATCCTGTTGCTGATCAACGCCGCTCTGTTCGTCGCGTCGTGGATCTTGACATTTCGCTTTACGGGCCAGAGCAGCGTGCTCGGCGGCATCGACGGCAATGTGCTGCTGTTGCTGGGCGGGAAGTTCAGGGTTTCCATCCTGCTGCACGACGAGTGGTGGAGGCTGATCACGGCGAACTTCCTACACGGAGGGCTGCTGCACCTGGGATTCAACACGATGTCCCTCTTCAACCTCGGCCCCCTCGCGGAACAGATCTTTGGGGCATCCCGCTTCCTGGTGCTGTACCTCGTCACAGGGTTTTTCGGTTTCTTGGCCAGCATGTTCTGGTCCGACGCGCTCTCGATCGGGGCGTCCGCATCCATCTGCGGCCTGATCGGCGCGCTCTACGGCTTCGGCCGCATCAGCTTCAATGCGCAGCTGCGATCCGTTTCGGTGCGTTGGATCATCGGGATCGCCATCTTTGGACTTCTGTTCCCGAATATCGACAACGCCGCGCATTTTGGAGGGCTGGCCTGCGGATACGGCTTCGCCTATCTCAGCGGCACGCCGGGCGCAGACGAGCGCAAGGAGGCCATCTGGAAAGGGGTGTCCATTGCCGTAGCGCTGATTGCGGCCGCCGCGTTCTACATGGCATATCGCAACTTCGTCCTCGCGACGAGCTGAGCGTGGCCCCGTCCCGGGATGATCGGCTCCGCACGGAACCGTCGGAGCGCAGGCGTTGCGTTACCGGAAGAGCCTTGTGCCGACATACTGGCCGCCGGCCACCCTGGCGAGCACGTCCGGCTCGTGGCCGTTCACGATCGCAATGCTTCGGACGCCGCGCCTGAGGGCGTCCACGGCGGCGCGCAGTTTCGCCTCCATTCCGCCCACGGCGACCTTGCGCGCGATCAGCAGTTCCGCGTCGCCGGCCGGGAGTCGCAGGATCAATTGACCCTTCGCGTCCAGGACGCCCCCGACATCGGTCAGAAACACCAACTGGTCCACGCCCAAGCCGACTGCGCATGCCGCCGCCATCTGGTCGGCGTTCACGTTGTAGATGGCGCCTGCCTCGCCGCCGGCGACGCAGGCGACTGCAGGCACGTAGCCGCTTTCCATCAGCCGCTCCAACAGAGTCGGGTCTACACGCTCGATCTTGCCCACCAACCCCAGTTCAGGATCCAACTGAGAAGCCTGAACGGTGCCTGCGTCGATCCCGGACAGACCCACCGCCTGGAGCCCGGCCTTCTGCAGGTCGGCGACTAGCTGGCGATTGACGGATCCCGCCAAGACCCGTAGCACGGCGTCGAGAATCTCGGGCGGCGTGACCCGCAAGCCGTGCCGGAATTCGCTCTCGTGATCCAGGCCCGCCAGATACCGGCTGAGGCGCTTGCCGCCCCCATGGACCACAACCACGCGGTGGCCGGCATTGCAGAGCGCCTTGAGCTGGCCGGCCAGCGAGGCGCGGCTCTCCGCGGACTCCAACAGCGTGCCGCCCAGCTTGACGAGCAGCTTCATGGGGTCCGCATCCCGGGTCCGGAACGGTCCTTCAACAGGCCGGCGGTTTCCGGGCACCCCAGGAGCAGGTTCATGTTCTGGACCGCCTGCCCTGCAGCTCCCTTCACCAGGTTGTCGATCGCGGCCACAATCACGACCCGGCGACTGGCGGGATCGACTTCGAAGCCGATATCACAGTAGTTCGTCCTCTGGACGCCGGCCAAGTCCGGCAGCCGGCCTTGGGGATACAAGCGCACGAATGGCTCGTCTCTGTAGTACTTCTCATAGGCGTCCCGCAAGTCGCTCCACTCCAGAGCCTCTTCGGTGCGCACGTAGATCGTTTCCAGGATCCCGCGGTGAACCGGCAGCAGCTGAGCCGTGAAGCTCAACTCGTGTTCGTCGACATCCGTGGTGTGCAAGATTTCCGGCACATGCCGGTGGTATAGGACGCTGTAGGCGGACAGGTTCTCCGTCACCTCGCAAAAGTGCGTCTTCAGCGACGGGCGGCGCCCCGCCCCGCTGACGCCCGATTTGGCGTCGCAAACAACTCCTGTGGAGCGGTTAAGCAGCGCCTCGACGATGAGCGGTCTCAGGCTCAGGTTCACCGCAGTCGGGTAGCATCCAGGATTGGCCACCAACCGGGAGATCTTGACCACCTCGCGGAAGAACTCGGGCAGCCCGTAGGCTGCGTCGCTGAGCAGTTCGGGACAGGTGTGATCGACCTTGTACCAGCGCTTGTAGTTGTCGGCGGTCCGCAGGCGGAACGCCGCGCTCAGGTCGATGCAGCGCACGCCAGCCTCCAACACTTGGGGCGCGGATTCCATCGACACCTCGAGGGAGGTGGCGAGGAATACGATCCCGACTCCTTCGTCCCGCAACGCTTCGGCCTCGAACGGGATGCGCCGCGTGTCCTCCCCGAATGGTAGCTCGGCATCGGCAACCCGGCGATGCTCGAGCAAGAGGGGCTCCGCGCACGGGTGGTGCTTCAGGATCCGCAGCAGTTCCGCGCCGCTATAGCCCGTGAATCCGGCAATTCCAACTCGAGTCCGCTCCGCCATGGCCGCCAAGCTCCGCTTCCTCGATGGTACCGGGAACTGCCGCCGTGGTCCCGGGAAAGACCGTCCAACCCGCGCGGCGATTCGCTCCGAGTCGTGCCACGCTCAAACGTCGCAGAGCTTGACCGCCTCCGCAAGCGAAGCCCGTGGATCGCGGGTCGGGATGAATTCGTGCCCGACGAATCCACCGTAGCCGATCTCGACGAGCGCTTCCATGACGGACGGATAGTCGATCTCCTGCTTCAAATGCAGCTCGTTGCGGCCGGGGTTGCCAGCCGTATGCACGTGGCCGATCACGTCCTTCATCGAGTCGATGCGGCGGATGAGATCGCCGTTCATGATCTGCACGTGGTAGATGTCGAACAGCAGCTTGGCCCGTGGCGAGCCGACTTCCCGCACGATGTCGGCGCAGTAGTCGATGTCGTCCCCCTGGTATCCGGGATGGCCCTTCATCGGATGCGTGTCGTCCCGCGTGTTGAGCATCTCCAGGCACACTGTAACGCCCTTCTCGTCGCCGTAGGCCGCCAGCTCCTTGAGCCCGGCGATCGTGTTGCGAGCCCCCTCGTCTTTCGAAATCTCCCCGCTGTCCGGGTCCTCGGCGTCGTTCCAGCGATAGCCATTGAAGGCGATCACGCTCGGGATGCCATCCGCCGCGCAGGCGTCCATCGTCCTTTTCGTAGTCGCAATCACATCTTGCTGATAGCGCGGGTTATTCAGGCCCCGCATGAAGGGAGGATCAGGCATGCCGTTGGCGGCGATGGCGCAGGTGAGGCCATGCTTTTGGACCGTGGGCCATTGGTCCGGCGCGAGCAGCTCGACGCTCGGGATGCCCAGGTCCGCCGCATGGGAGGCCGCGGTCTCCAGATCCCAGGCCCACTCCGAGGTGTTGAAGCACCAAAAGCACAAGGAGTGGCGGATCCTGCCGTTGGCGGCCCGTGTCCAGGCCTCCTGCGCATCTCCGGCCGGGCCGACGCTGCACGCCCCGAGCGCGGTTGCCGCGGCCGCGCTGCCGAATCGCAGGACGTTCCTCCGGCTGGGGGTATCGGGGAGTTGTCGATCAGTCATCGTGGTTCGCCTCGGAGATCCTCGCACAGCCCTTGACGGACCGTTACCTTAGCCAGTCTGACCGGAAGAGCGGCGCGTTTGCAACCGCCGCCGCCGACGCCTTCAGCGCCCACAGCGGCGGCCCTCCAGAAGGCAGGCGAGTTCCAGCGCTTCCGCGCTCTCTGGAATTCGCTCACGAAAGTTGCGATATGATGATGGCGCTTCAACCATGAGTACCCGCAACAATTACCCGAAACTGCATAATGCCGCGTGGCCGGGCGTCGTCGGAAAGGGCCCGGATTCCGAGCCTCCGATCGATCTCGATACCATGCTCGACCTCACGGTCAACGCCGAGGTGGACGGACGACGCTTTGACGGCGTCGACTTGTTCCTTTACGACCCGCACATCAGCATCGACATCTCCGACGACGACTTGCGGGCTTGGGCCGACAAGTTCTCCGACCGCGGGTTGGTGATCGGATCTGTCGTAGCGCCCGTCTGGGAACCAACCGGTGGCGGAGCGGCCATCGATCCCGGCCCGGGGCGGACTGCGTTTCTCGATGCGGTCACGAAAGGCTGCCGCATCGCGCAGAAGCTCACAGAGTGGGGCATGCGTCCCTACGGCGTGGTGCGTATCGATTCTGCGACCGGAGTCGAGGACTGGGCGCAGGATGCCGCCGGCAACACCGCACACGTGATCGAGACGTTCCGGCAAGCGGCTGCGATGGCCGCCGATCACGGCGAGAAGTTGGCCGCCGAAGGCGAGATCTGCTGGGGTGCGATGCACAGCTGGAAGTACATGCTCGAAGTCCTCGAGGGCGTGAACAGTTCCGGTTTAGGGTTTCAGGCCGACATGGCTCACACTTTGCTCTATACCCTGGGCTACAACGCTCCCGGCCACGCCATCTTGCCGCAGGACTTCGCCTGGAACGACAGCGGCATGCTCGACGACGCGCTGCGTCAGGTGACGGATGCGCTACGTCCATGGACGATCGACTTCCATGTCGCCCAAAACGACGGGACCGTGTTCGGCAGTGGCAGCCACGACCGCACCGGACGCCACTGCCAGGCGCAGGATCCCAACGGAAAGCTCGATATTGCCCGTCACGCCGGATTCTGGCTGCGGGGAGTCGATGGTCAGCTCACCAAGAGATGCCGCCATATCTGCTGGGACGGCTGCATGTTCCCCAACGAGGTCATGATGCAGCCGCAAACCTGGAACGACATCCTGGGGGTGATGGTGGCCGTTCAGGACGCCCACGGCTGGTCGGAGTAGCCCGCCATTCCGGCTACGCTGTTCGACTCGCCCCCCGGTACAGCATCCAGGTACCCAGCATCTGCACGACGTGGTAAAGGTCGTTGTGGTTGAAGTGCGGGTGCGGCGCGAGTCCGGCTGCCTGGATGCCCGCTCCCGTGAAGGAAACCAGCACACCCAGGACGATCCAGCCGGCGGCGCCGTCCCGACTCCGGACCCAGACCTGCGCGTGCACCGCCAGGACGAATCCGAAGGCCAACGAATAGTCGACGATTGCGATCAGGAACTCGTCGCGGACCAGGACTGCCGCAGCATAGAGCGCGAGCTGCAGCGCGGCCGCTGCCTGCAGCGGACGCTGAAGCCGCGCAGCCAAATGCACGCGGAGCGTCGCCACGCTGGCTCCGTAGGCGGCGCAGCCGATCGCCAACAGCGTCACTTTCCACAACACGGCGCTGATCCAACCAGGCAGCCAAGGCAGAAAACCGTGATAGCTCCCCCCCGCAACCGCAGCTATCGCGCAGGCGATCAGGGCTCCGCTCCAATCCGTGCGGCCTGCCACCGGACCGCGTCTGCGCATGCGGATCGCCAGTACCGTGCAGAGCAGACCGAGGGCGTAGTCGGTCGCGAGCGTCATTGGTTCATGCAGCGGCACGGCGGATAGAATACGACATGAACCGCCCTGATACAGCAGAGCGCCAAGGCCTTCGAATGCGCGTACTCTGGACGGGGGCCGCCGTGGCCTTCCTGGCGTCGCTCCTGGTGTTAGCCTGGCAACGCGGCTGGTTAGAGCGCCTCGCTGACCACGAGCAGGTCGTCGCGTGGATGCGTCAAGAAGGCGCCGCCGGTCCGTTGCTCTGCATCGGCATCAACTTCGTGCAGGTCGTGGTCTTCGCGATTCCGGGCGAGATCACCCAGATCGCCGCCGGCTACGTGTTCGGACCCTGGTACGGCTTCCTATACTCGCTGGTGGGCATCTTCCTCGGGTCGGCGTTCGATTTCTGCTTCGCGAAGGGAGTCGGCCGTCCGGGAGTGCGCAGGATCCTGGGGGCTGAACGCCTTGCGCGCGTCGATGGCCACTTGCGCTCGCGCAAGGGTCTCATGGCGATCTTCGTGCTGTTCTTGCTCCCGGGTATGCCCAAGGACGCGTTATCGTACGGCGCAGGCCTCTCCGCTATGCGCCTGTCCCTGTTCCTTGTCTTGAGCGTGCCCGCCCGTATGCCGGCGCTGCTGCTCAGCACGCTGTTCGGCTCGGAAGCCCACGACGGCGACTACACGGGCATGGTCTGGATCGCAGCCGCGGCCGGCGTCCTTTTGGTCGTTGCTGGGTATTACCATCGGATGCGGCGCGCCTCATGATACGCACCATGCGAGGCGCCGATATCGAAGGCGCCATGCGCCTCAAGCAGGCGGCGGGCTGGAATCAGACCGTCCAGGATTGGGAGCGGCTCCTGCGCCTTGAGCCGGACGGTTGTTTCGTCGAGGAGCGCGACGGAGTGATCGCGGGTTCGGCGACCGCGCTGCGCTACAGCCGCGAATTGGCTTGGATCGGCATGGTTCTCGTGCTGCCCGGATATCGTAGGCGAGGGATCGCAACGGCCCTCATGCGGCACGCGCTGGCGTGGCTTGGCGAGAACGGAATCCTTGTTTCGAAGCTCGACGCCACAGACATGGGCCGGCCGCTTTACGAACAGCTTGGCTTTCGGAAGGAATGCGCCATCGAGCGATGGGCGCGGGCGCCACTTCCGAGTGCGCGCGAGGACCCCGCTGCAGGCATCCCGGCCGGAAAGACAGGACCTTTCTTTTCCGGACTCCGTTCGCATATGGGGCTCGACCGGTTGGCGTTCGGCTGCAATCGGCAATTCCTCTTGCGCGAACTTGCCTCGGAGACCGCAGTGGAAACCCTCTCCAGCCGATCCGGTTTCGCGTACGGTCGCCCTGGCTCGCACGCTTGGTTCGTGGGTCCGTGCGTGGCCGGCAACGCGCCCGCCGCGAAGTCACTATTGGGCCGCTTGATCGCTCGGCACAACCGAGAACCGATATTCTGGGACTTCCTGCCTGCGAACGATTCTGCCCGGCGGTTGGCGATGGGATTCGGATTCCATCCCGTCAGGCGGCTTTCGCGCATGGCGCGGATCGAGGACGAACGGGTTCCGGCGCCGGCTCGTGCGGAGCGCGTCTACGCAACCGCCGGCTTCGAATTCGGGTAGGGCTATGGCATTTCAGCGGACGAAAGCGATCTGGCGTGTGCGCGGCGAACCGATCACGCTCGGCGTACGGACCTTGTTAACCGGCCGCATCGAACTCGCCCGCGGCGAACACGGTGCGCGCCGAGACCCCGATGCCGTGCTCGAGCAGGCGAAGGACCTGGAAGCTGGCGGCGCTGACATTGTCGAAGTCAACCCCGGTCCGGGCTCACCGTTGACTGCGCTCCCAACGCCGGATGAGGAACTGTCTCGTTTGGTGCGGGTGTTGCGCAAGCTGGGTACCCGCCTGGGCGTACCGATCAGCGTCGTGACCGTTCATTCCGAGACCGCCCGCCGTGCGATCGAATTAGGCGCTTCCATCGTGCACGATCTCAGCGGCCTGGCATTCGATCGGGGATTGGCCACGGTGGTCAAGGAGACCGACGCCGCGCTCATCCTCGGCCACATGCGCGGCACGCCTGCCCAATGGTCCCGCTTGGCTCCATTGACGCGTCTCGCCGACACGGTGCGCACGGACCTGAGCGCTTCCCTTCTGCGCGCGCACCAAGCAGGCATCGAACTGCGCCGCATCGTCCTGGACCCCGGACTCGAACAGGGCAAGCGCGGGCACGAGAACTTTACTCTGCTGCGAGCTCTTCACAGCTTGGCGCCGCCTGGCCGGGGCCTCCAGGCCACGCTCGCCGGCAAGCGCTTCCTAGTCGAATCCGTGCGCGCCAGCGCGATTGAGAGAGCGGCGGCTCTCAGCGTCGCGGCCACACTGGCGCTCGAGGCCGGCGCGCACATCCTGACAGTCGAACACCCCGAGTCGTTGCGGGACGCCGTCGCGGTCGTCGATCGGATCTACCAAGCCGACGAGGCAGCCGATGCCCAGGCCTAAAGGCGGACCGGCCAGCAGGCAGCCACTACACCGCAGAATCCTGTTGGCAGGCCTCCAGCAGCTCCGCCCGCAGCGTCTGGCAGGCCTGCTCGGATAGCTTGGCGCTTGCTTGACGCAGGTAGAAGACATCGATCGCCCTGTGGCCCTGCGTCTGGCTCAGGACGACATCGATATCGCAGGCGTGCTGTGAGAACAGGCTGGCGAGGTCGAAGAGCAACCCGCTGCGATCTTCCGCCTGAACGAAGAAGATCGTAGCCCTCGCCGATGTCTTGTTGTCAAACGAGACCTGGGGCGGCAGGTGGCCGCGTCTTCGGCGCGGAGTGGGACTTCGCTTCTTCAGTAGTTCGCCGACGTCGAGGGTGCCTTCCGCAACCCGGCGCAAGCGCTTTTCGAAATGGTCCAGCTTAAGCTG
Organism: Bryobacterales bacterium; assembly: GCA_965218615.1. GTDB lineage: Bacteria > Acidobacteriota > Terriglobia > Bryobacterales > UBA6623 > VXMF01. The sequence continues at coordinate 385,833 of CBDCLH010000005.1, read as the reverse complement.
GTCGAGTTGGCCGAGCGAGGAATCGGGAGGGGCCGAGACTCGAAAAGAATCGAGGATCATGCCGTCCTCGTTGGAGAAGGCTTCGGCATGCTCGATGTTGAGCCCACAGCTGGCGATGGCGGCGCAGAGCGAGGCGAACAGGAAAGGCCGCTCCCAGGCCATCACGAGAATCTCACAGTGTCCGTCGGAGCGGTTCGTTGTCACCGTCGCGTGGCCGGGACGCAGACGGCTGGCCAGGCGGGCGTGCCGGTGCACTTGCTCGCTGGTATGGGTTTGCAAATAGCGCTCCGGGAAGCCGCGCAGGAATCGTTTCATACTCTGTCTTTCCCGCGGACTGGCAGCCAACCCCAGACACTCGGCCTCCGTATCGGCCTTGATGCGCTTGTCCTCGTGGTCGCGCTGGAAGATTGCAAACGCGCCCAAATAGAGCCTCCACAGGAGTTCCTTCCGCCAACTGGTCACAGCGCTCGGGTTGACGCCGACGGTGTCGGCATACGTCATCAGGGTTAGGAGCTTCAGTCGTTCGAGCGTCTTGACACGTTTCTTGAAGTCTTCCAGGACCGCAGTCTCACCGAGATCGCGCTTGGTCATCACCTCCGACATCAACAAGTGGTCCCGCACCAAGTTCAACACCGTATCGCGGTCCTGCTCGTGCTCGAGGCCGACCCGCTGCATGGCCTTGGCGGCCAGATCGGCGCTGGTTTCGTGGTGCGGCTTATCGGGAACACCCTTGCCGATGTCATGGAACAGCAACGCGAAGTAGAGCAGTTCCACGCGCTCCACCTCCCCCAGCAGTCCCGCGAATCTCTGGTCGAGTGGAGCGGACGCCTCCGGCAGTTCCTTGAGCACCCGGATCGTGACCAAGGTGTGTTCGTCGACCGTGTAGCGATGGTGGAAGTCGCGGATGACGAGGCAGTCCATCAGCTCGAACTCGGGGAACAGGATGTAAAGCACGCCGGATTCGCGCATCGCCTCCAAAGCGCGGTAGGTGTGTGGCAAAAGCAGGATCTCACGCAGGCGTGGCCAATACTGCCAGCTGGCGCCCAAATGCGCCTCGACCGCCGGTAGTTGTTCGCGGATCCGCCGCTCGGTTTGGGCCGCGAGCGGCAGGCCGTGGCGCGCCTGAAACACGAAGATCGCCAACGCCAATTCCGGACTCGCCACCAAGGCGTGGGAGGCCTGGAAGTAGACCCGGCCTTGGCTGACGCTGAAGTCTCGGTTGGACAGGCGCGACTTGCGATTGCGCAGGATCGCCAGCAGCGCGTTGGAAGGAGTCGAGGCTTCATCCACCAGACGCAGCGCGAGCCGGTGAATCGAGCGAGCGCTGCGGAAGAACACCCGCATCAGGTCGGCCGCGCCCCCGGGATCCGAATAGACCTTCCCCGCCCCAGCATGCGCGATCGCGTCCTGCATGTCGTAGCTGAGGAGATTCTTGTCCCGCCCATAGTAGTAGTGCAGATAGCAGCGCAGCGCGAACAAGAACCGCTTGGCCGCTCCGATATCCCATTCGCGCTGCCTGGGCAGGAATTCGTCGCTGGCCGGGATGCTGCCCGGCCCGACATTCTCGAGTTGGGCAACCCAACAAGCGAGGTGATAGTCCCGCAGGCCGCCCGGGCCTTCCTTGATATTCGGCTCCAGGTGGTAGAGGGTGCGATCGAATGAGCGGTGTCGCCTGCGCGCAGTCTCAGCCAGGGAGCGGAACAGCGGCTTCTGCTCGCGCAGGTAGAATTTCGGCAGCGTGGTGCGTTGAAACTCTTCAACGAAAGCGTGGTCTCCAGCCACAAAGCGCGTGTCGAGCAGGCTGATGTGCAGTTCGGTGTTGTCCGGGGCCAGCTTCGTGCATTCGGCAGGATCCCGCACCGAATGGGAAACCCGGAGCTTCGAGTCCCAGAGCGACGCGAGCAGGGCGGCGATCCGGTCTTTGTGTTGCTCCGCCTCCCTTTGGCGCCGGAACAGCAGAAGCAGGTCGATGTCCGAGTAGGGGAACAACTCGCGCCGGCCGTAGCCGCCGACCGCAACCGCGGCGACCCCGCCGCCTAGGCCATCAAACACTTCCTGGAAGCGCCCCTGAACGATGTCGTCGACCGCTTGGGTACGCCGGGAGACGGCCCGCAGCCCGTCTCCGTCCTCAAAGAAGTCCGAGCTGACCCGCTCCATCTGCTGCACGTGGTATGTGGCAAGACTGGACATCGTGCTGTTTCCTCCAGCCCCACTTCTCCGGCTGCAACGAAGGCGTGAAGCTGGCGGCCGGGCCGGGCCACGACCGCCAGCATGCCGCCCACAAGTCAGCGGAACCGACCGCTGGACGCGCAGCGGCTACAGTGCCTCGTCGCCCTTCTCGCTGTTGCGGATCCGAATCGCTTCGCCGATGTCCGAGATGAAGATCTTGCCGTCGCCGATCTTGCCGGTCCTGGCGGACTCGACGATCGCGTTCACCGTCTCCTCCACGCGGTCGCTCGGCACGATCGCTTCCAACTTGACCTTCGGAAGCAGATCGACCTCGTACTCCTGGCCGCGATAGACTTCCTTGTGGCCCTTTTGCCGGCCATGGCCGCGCACATCGTAGATCGTCATCCCGTCGATGCCCACGCCCTTCAAAGCCTCGCGTACATCGTCCAGCTTGAAGGGCTGGATGACAGCTTCGATTTTTTTCATCTCCATACTCCTTCTATAGCTGATAGGCTTCTTCACCGTGCTGCGAGATGTCGAGGCCTTGGACCTCGTCTCCTTCACTGACGCGCACACCAATGAGCGCGTCCGTGATCTTCAAGATAAGGAATGTCGCGACAGCGGCGAGGATCCAGGTCAAGAGGGCGCCTATGGCGTTGTTCACGAACTGGCCCGGATTTCCTTCCACCAGGCCAGCTGTTCCCCCCACAGCGCTACTTGCAAAGACGCCCGTCAAGAGGGCGCCCACGCTGCCGCCGATGCCGTGGACGCCAAAGGCGTCGAGGGAATCGTCATAGCCCAGCTTGGCTTTGACCACAGCTACGAAGTAGTAGCAGATCATGCCAGCCAGCGCGCCGATCACCAGCGCCGCCATCGGCGTGACAAAGCCGCAAGCGGGAGTAATGGCGACGAGGCCTGCGACCGCGCCGGTAATGCCACCCAAGATGCTGGGCTTACCATCCCGGAGCCATTCGACCAGCAGCCAGCCGAGCACTGCCGCAGCAGCGGCGAAGTGCGTGTTGACGAACGCCGCAGCCGCCAAGCCGCCTGCATTCAGAGCGCTGCCCGCGTTGAAGCCGAACCAGCCCACCCATAGCATGCAGGCGCCGATGAAGGCCAAGGCCAGGTTGTGGGGCCGCAGGCCCTCGGTGGGATAGCCCATGCGCTTACCCAAGTACAGCGCGACGATCAAGGCCGAAACGCCGGACGAGATGTGCACGACGGTGCCGCCGGCGAAGTCGAGGCACGGGATCAAGCCGTCGGGGCTCATCAGGCCACCACCCCAGACCATGTGGACCATCGGGAAGTACACAACCGTGCCCCACAGGGTCATGAACAGCAGCATCGCGGAGAACTTCATGCGTTCCGCAAAGGCGCCGGTGATCAGGGCCGGAGTGATGATCGCGAACATCAGCTGGAACACCATAAATGTGTAATGGGGAATCGTTCCGTTGGGTTCCATCCCCACATCGTTCAGCAAGAGGTATCCGCCACCGCCGATGAATGCGTTGCCCTCGCTGAACGCCAAACTGTAGCCGTACAGCGCCCAGAGCACCGTCATGAGCGCCATCATGGCGAACGACTGCATCATGGTCCCAAGGATGTTCTTCTTGCGCACCAAACCGCCGTAGAACAGGGCCAACCCGGGGCCCGTCATCATCAGGACCAAGGCCGAGCTCGTCAATATCCAGGCGTTGTCGCCCGTGTCTATGCCGTCCTCGGCCGCCGCCAGGACAGGCATCCCCAGCAAGCCGAACAGCATCCAGCAAACAATTACTGCTTTTCTCATCTTCACTCTCCTTCCGGAACTCCTGTTCGGGAATGACAACTGCTTCTTGATACGCGCGAACCGAGTGGAGCCTGGGGCCAACCTTTTGCTCGTCCCCGAACAAGTCCGAGCTCAGCCACTCGATTTCCCGTACATGCCACGTAGCGCCTGGATGTACTCAGCGATGCCACCGCTGCCCGGTCCATGGACGATGGAGTTGGACCCCCGGCGGGCTGCGCCCAGTGGGCGGAACGGCTACAGCGCTTCATCGTCCTTTTCGCTGTTGCGGATCCGGATCGCTTCGCCGATGTCCGAGATGAAGATCTTGCCGTCGCCGATCTTGCCGGTCCTGGCGGACTCGACGATCGCGTTCACCGTCTCCTCCACGCGGTCGCTCGGCACGATCGCTTCCAACTTGACCTTCGGAAGCAGATCGACCTCGTACTCCTGGCCGCGATAGACTTCCTTGTGGCCTTTTTGCCGGCCATGGCCGCGCACATCGTAGATCGTCATCCCGTCGATGCCCACGCCCTTCAAAGCCTCGCGTACATCGTCCAGCTTGAAAGGCTGGATGACAGCTTCGATTTTTTTCATCTTCGTCGTCTCCTGTCTTTAGACTTGGTCTAACTCGTCCCCATGCCGGATACCGTCGAGCCCGCGTCCAGTATAGAGTCCAGTTTGCTCGTCCCTCCGCTTTGGGAAACCCGGCGCTCCCCGCGCAGGAGAGCCGCCTGGCCACCACGAGATTAGCTGCCGCTCACCACGAAGTCGGGGTATGCGCTCGAACCGTGCTCGCCGATGTCGAGTCCCTGGACTTCCTCTTCCACGCTGACTCGCAGGCCGATCACCGCGTGGATCAGCTTGAACAGCACGAAGGCCGTGCCGAATGTCCACACGAATGCCACGGCGACACCCAAGACCTGGACCCACAACTGCCCGAACAGGTCGTACTCCAGACCGAGGAACAGGTTCTCGTGCAGCAGCGCCGCTCCAATCGTTCCCCAGGCGCCGCAGACTCCATGCACCGAGATTGCTCCGACCGGATCGTCGACTTTGATCTTGTCGAAACACAGCACGCTGAAGACGACCAGGACGCCAGCGACCGCGCCGATAATGATGGCGCCCAGTGGAGTCACAGTCGCGCAGGGCGCCGTGATGCCGACAAGGCCCGCCAGAACACCGTTCAGCGTCATGCCCACATCGGGCTTGCCGAACTTCCTCCACGACGTGAACATGGCGAAAACCGAGGCCGTGCAAGCGGCCAAGAACGTATTCACGGCGATGCGTGCGATCGAGCCGTCCGCCGTGGTCGTGGAGCCCGCGTTGAAGCCGAACCAGCCGAGGAACAGGATGAATACGCCCAGCGCTCCCATGGCCATGTTGTGTCCCGGGATCGCCCGGGCCAAGCCGTCCTTGGTGAACTTGCCTAGCCTCGGACCGACGACGATCGCGCCCGCCAGGGCGGCCCAGCCACCGACCGAATGGACCACTGTGGAACCCGCAAAGTCGATGAAGCCTAGGTCAGCCAGCCAGGAGGCCTGATCGAGCAGCAGGTTGCCCCAGGCCCAGTGGCCGAAAACCGGATAGATGATCGCCGTGATCGCGACGCTGTAGACCAGATAGCCGGCGAACCGAGTGCGCTCCGCCATCGCCCCAGAGACGATCGTCGCCGCGGTCGCGGCGAAGACTACCTGGAACATCCAAAAGGTGTACTCCCACTGCCCGTCGCCGGTTCCGTTGTCCGGAGACAGGAAAAAGTGGTCCGTTCCAAAGATTCCGTTCGTCGCCCCAAACATGACCCCGAAGCCGATCAACCAGAAGGCGAGAGCGCCCATGGACATGTCCAGCATGTTCTTCATCATGATGTGGGCTGCGTTCTTAGCGCGGGTGAACCCGGACTCGACGAACGCGAAGCCGGCCTGCATCCAAAAGACCAGGCATGCGGCCACCAGGGTCCATAGGATGTTGGCGTGCGTCTGTATCGTGTCGATAGCGGCTTGCAGCGCCTCTGGGGAAGCGTCCCCGCCCTCCTGCGCCCACGCAGAGCCGGCTGCCAGCGAGCACAGCAAGGTTGCCGCTCCCAACTTCCGGCCAGCCCCAAGGGTTCTAAACAATCGAGGATTTGGCTTTCCCATCGCGTAGTCCGTTGCCTCCATTCGCATCCGAGCGCGCCACGCCCAAGTCTCGGCTCATGCCGATTTGGCGACGGAACATGTCGAGCCTCCTTCCGCGGGATACGCAGCCAACGAACTCCATGCGGATCGCCGGAAGCCAAGCTTCCCTCAACCCGCAATCTCTCGGCAGTGGTCCGTCCTGTTTCTTGGAGTCTAGCCCGCAGGCGAGGCTGGATGGAAGCAGATTCTTTCTATCCCTCCCATAAAGAAAACTGTTACGGGAATGCGTCTCCCGACCTCCGCAAGCGGGCCGGGGCCGGAACGTCTAGGACCCGGAGAAATGCTTTGTTTTCAAGCCGTTTCGAGTCTCGTCCGCGACTCTCGGCGGCGATCCGGGACGGGGAGATCCAGGAGCTTCGGACTGTCTGCGGCGCCAGCCTGCGCTGGCTCGCGCGGCGGGCAGACGCCCAGGACTCGATGCTGTGGCGCTACCTTCCCCAGAGCGGGTCGGGCCGCGAGGGTGTCCCCGAGACACCCGGAACGACGACAACGGGGCGTCGGCCGCCCCCATCCTGGGGGAAGCCGACCAGGACCTGACCGCGGAGTCCCTTGCTGATTGGCGGATCGCGGGCCGCCGCCAAGGGACGAGGTTCTTGGAGACGTCCCTGCGCGGCCAGGCGACCGGACCAGGCGTCAGGCAGTCACATCCACCATGTTGATCGGCGGTATGTGTACGTGGGTCACGCTCGGTTTGCGGCCCAGGAAGGACTGGGCCATGTCGAGCGCCTGTGGGACGCTCTCGGCGCACTCCCAGCCCATCACCCTCGCGGCCTCCTGGTCCTCGGCGCCCACGACAATGACTTGCCCACAGTGGTACCAACCGTTCTCTGCCCAGTACCACATGTAGAACGGGTGGACGCCGTGGTAGCCATAGCCGTGACGGTACATGTCCTTGTACTCCGCATTGCCAGCGAATTCCTCTTCGTACCGGCGCATCAGGACTTCCGAGTCCCTGGTCTCGGTCAGGCAGCGGTGAAAAAATTCGTGGTATGCAGCGTGATGCCTGCTACCAAACTCGTTGTACAGGGGATGCGTCAGGATGAAGACGCCCCCGCGCTTCACAATCGGCATGCCCCGGTACATATTGAAAAAGTAACCCAGCGTCAGGCAGCGCACGAGCAGCGGGTTCATCGGAGCATTCACGTTGTAAGGGCAGACAAACGGAACACCGAATAAGGCCACGTCGGACGGTCCCTGCACTGGAACGCAATACTGCTGATAGTTGTAGGCGAGCGTCTTGGCGTGGACCGCATCCGTCGAGCCGGCATGCACTGCGATCATCTCGTACGGCGCCGGAACGGCGAATAGCAGTTTGCGTTTCGTTGCGCGCGGCAAGGCCTGGAGGCCGATCTTCGCGATCTGGAACGAGACCTTGTCCAGCGCGTTCCACTCGTCCTCCGGCTTGACGAAGAATTCCATGCGCGGATCGAACATCCGGTTGTTGACCACAGTCTCGATATGGAAGACGTTGAGCTTCTCATTGACGATCCGACCCATGCGGTTGCAGGAGTCGGTCAGCGGCGAGCGGGTGTGGTCGAAATAGGAGTCCGAGGCAAGGATGGTCTGTGGATTGTGGTGCGCTTGCAGCGAGGCGTAGTCGCACAAGCCAACACCGACCGACTTGTGGCCCCCATCCATGGGGACTAGATTGATGTTGACGTAGATCAGCAGATCGGACTCCGCCGCCCGGCGGTTGATGCGCACCTTCTCACCCAGCTCGGTTTCGCCGAGTTCGACCAAGCCGTCCGGCTCCTCGCCGTCGTGGCAGTGGAGCCGGTGGGGATAGTAGGCGTCGAAGATGCGCTTCCCCACGGACCAGCGAATCTCGAAGGGCTCCATCCTGCGGTGGAACGAGTTGGCGATCAGTATCTTGACATCGTCGACAGCGGCCCCCACCAGCACCCCCAGCAACTGGTGCAAGACGGATTGCCGGATGTCCGGCCGGTTCATCTTCGGCAGCGGCAGCGAGATGTCGTCGATGGCGATGGTGACCTTCATGCCTGGCCGCAACTGGGCGCGCAGCGGATCGGCTTGCTCAGGGTTGTCGAGCGCGTAGCGGATCGCCGCATCGCGGTCGCGGAGCCCAGGAATCGTGGGCTTGGGGTAGACGACCCGGGTTCCGGCAGGCAGCTTCACGCGGATCAAGTCCTCGCCGTACCAAAGGAGACGCTCGGTGGACGATCCGTTGAGCTCGCGGACGCAGTCCGTGTGCGGAACCAGCGCGGCGCGGCCCACGGCGTTCGGCCGGGGGTCTCCGAAGATCTCGGCGTCGGAGAGCGCCGGGGAGGGCGATGCTGCGGTCATCTATGCAATGAGTCTACCGATTCGCCGCGACGAACCGCGACGGCAGGACCGCGGTAACCGGCGCACGCCCGACTCTGGGACAAACTCAAGCGGCGTTCCGAGCTGCGAAGGGCGTGGCGGAGTATCTCAGGTCCAAGATCTCCCAGCCGTTCTCGAGCGCCGCCTCGCGCAGCTTGGCGTCGGGGTTCGTCGCTACGGGACCGCCGACCGCTTGCAGCATGGGGAGATCGGAGGCGCTATCGGAATACGCCCTGGCGTCGCGCATTTCGAAGCCTTGCGCCGTACTGAATCGTTCCAATGCGGATGCCTTCTCCCGCCCGGCCAGGAGCGGTGATACGACCTCGCCCGTCGCTACGCCACCCCGAAAGACCAGCCGATTCGCCAGAACCGCATCCAGCCCAAAATACTCGGCGGCCGGGGCCAGCGCGAAGTCAAGCCCGCCGCTGACCATCACAGCGTGGTAGCCCGCGGCCTTGTCGAGGGCGATTCGCTGCTTCGCGAACCGGAACTGCTTGTCCCGCATCTCGGACTCGAACATCTCGCGCGCCTGCGCACGCAACCAGTCTTCACGCAATCCCCGGTATTGGCGGAAGAAAACGACATTGAACAGGCGTCGCGAGCAGGCATCGAGCAGCAGCCAGAGCGGCACGCCGACCAGCGCCTTCCCGTAGCGCCAAGCCGCCGCCGCCTTGCGGGGGTGGCGTTTGGCGAACCAAGCGTAGCGTGTCACGACGTTGCTGGTGACCAACGTGCCGTCGAGGTCGTAGAAGGCCACGCGCGTGCGGCCCTCCTCCGGGGTGGGGTCCACTAGCCGTGTCCGAGCCGCATCAACCATCCCAACACGAAGATCGCAACCAGAAAGTAGGCGAAACAGTACAGCCCATAGCCAAGCCGCTCTCGGTCGGTCGAGCGTCCAACGATGCCCATGACGATCGACGCGAACAAGGCGAAGAGGATCGCGACCTGCAGGTGAGACGGCTGCAACATCAGGAATCCCGTTTCCGACCCGCAGCGATCTCGTACACATCGACGACGGCCAGCAGGTTCAGCAAGCCGGAGCAGACCATGAACTTGGTCCCATAGTCGTGAACCGCTCCGGGCAGGACCCCTTGCTCGTAACCCGACCACACCGTCAAAAAGTAAAGTGATCCGTTGCAGAGATCGCCGAAATAGCCGCCGTAATTCATGATGGTCGTGAACAAGTCGCCGCTGATAGGCGTGAACATGCGCCCCTGCATCAGAAGTCCACACACAAACATGCCGACGACCGTGGTCAGGAGCACGAGGCCGTGCGCGTGTCGCTTCAAATAGTAGTGGCCAGCGCCCGGGATCAGCCAAGCAAGCACAACGGGAGGCAGATGCTTCGCTATGGAGCTTCCCGCGTGTTCGGGCTTCGCCCGTTGGCTGGTATCGCGTTTCGAGGCCATAAGGTTTCCCTGCGCTCGAAAGAACCGCTTACGAGGGAACGGGCCGCGGCGAAACGACGCGCCCTTGTCTTGACCCGAGGCATCGCGCGGTTACCTCGGATCATCGCAGCGCGCGGTGCGAAACCGATTCCAAACCGATTATCGCACAGGGTTCGGTCGCTGCAGCCTCGCGGCTCGCTCGGCAGCGATTCTAAATTCAGCCCTTTTGGGGGTTTTTGCCACAGCAGAGCCGGGAATGAGGGACCAATTTCTGGGGACTTGACTTTTCGGACAGCGCTTTCAAACATAAAGTGTGGCCTCCGTTCCCGTCCTTGAGTCTCTCCTCGACAGATTCCGCCAGATCGCCTCCGCCTTGCCTGCTCCCCGGACCGGCGCCAACCAGCGCTACAGCCTCGCCGACGCTGCCTCCTGTGCTCTCGCCACCTTCTTCCTCCAGTCTCCCTCTTTCCTCGACTTCCAGCGCCGTATGCAGAAAAAGGACGCTCGCTCCCATTGCCAATCCCTGTTCGGTGTCGGGAAAATTCCCTGTGACAACCACATCCGAAACCTCCTGGATGGCCACGACCCCGACCACTTCGGCCCCCTGTTTGCCGACTGCCTGCAAACCGCCCACGACCACGCTGCCCTGGATCCCTTCCTGCGCCTCGACGGGCGCGTGGCCATCGCTCTTGACGGCATTCCATTGCAGTGTTCGAATGCCATCCACTGCGACCAGTGTTCGACCCGCCATGTCGGCCCACACAAAACCGAGCAGTCCTTCCACAGCATGCTCGCCGCGACCGTCGTCGCCGACGGCCACAACCGCGCCCTGCCCCTGCTGCCCCACTGCGTCCAGCCCCAGCACAACCCCCACGACGGCCGCTCCGACAAAGAACGCCAGCAGGACTGCGAACGCCACGCCGCCAAGCGCTGGTTGCCCGCCCACAGCGACGAACTGCGCCCCTTCCGGCCCGTCTTCCTCGGCGACGACCTGTACTGCTGCCAGCCCCTCTGCCAACTCGTCCGCCAGTAAGCGTTCGGGCGGGCCGTGAATTGAGGAGGGCGAAAGCCGGTGGGGAGGGCGGCAAAAAAACTTGCATAAAACGCTGGACACGAGAAATGGGTTTATGGCAGGCTAGCGGATGTGGAGGCGGAAAGGCAGCTGGAAGCGCAGCAGGCATGGATGCCGGTCCAGCAGGAGCCGGAGCGGGCGTTGTGGTTGGAGCTGGTGGAGGCGAAGCGCCAGTGGCATGACTGGCGGAGCATGCACCAGCGGGCGAAGGGGCGTATCGAGCAGTGGCAGTTGCGCTGCGGGGAAGCGCAGCAGAAGCTGGCGGAAGCGCAGCAGAGGAGCGAGCAGCTGCACGAGCGGATCCAGGAGTTGGAGCAGGAGAATGCGGGCCTGCAGCAGCGCAACCGGGATCTGTTGCAGTCCCCGTTCGGGAAGCGGAGCGAGAAGCGCCAGAGCGGCAGTGAGGCAGGGGCGGCAGCAGCGGAGACGGTCCGCCCGGGGGCGGATTCGGAGCCGCAGCGGCCGCGCGGGGGGCAACGGGGAGCGGTCCCGCATGCGCGGGTAGAGCGGTCCGGTCTAGCGGTGCAGGAGGAGTGGCTCGAGCCGGAGGCGGAGCGCCGCTAGTGTGCGGACTGCGGGGCGCCCTACGCCCGCAACGGCGAGGAGAGCAGCGCATCGATCGAGGTCGATGTGCGGGGGTATGTGAGACGGATCCGGCGGCCCCGCTTCCGGGCGGGGTGCGGGTGCGCGCAGCGGCAGGGCCAGCCAGTGCCCGCAGTGATCGCGCCGCGGGAGCCCACGCTGTTCCGGGGCACGAGTTACGGACTGAGCGTGTGGGTGGCGTTTCTGCTGCAAGTGTATTGGCAGCGGCACCCGGTGCGGGCGTTCGAGCGGGAGTGGGGCGAGAGGGGGGTGCGTCTGCCGGCGGGCACGCTGCTGGGGCATGGGCGGGATTTCCTGACCTGGTTCGAGCCGCTGGAGGCGGCGATCGCAGCGCACCAGGAACAGGCGCGACTGGTGCACGGGGACGAGACCTCGTGGGTGGTGCATGTGCGGGCGGAGGAAGGGCAGAACCCGCGTTGCTGGTTGTGGGCCTGCCTGACCGGGGACGCCGTGCGGTTCCGGGTGGATCCGTCGCGGAGTGCCGAGGCGGCCGCAGCACTGTTCGGCAAGCTGGGGCTGAGAGAGAAGGTGGTGCTGGTGTGTGATCGCTACGCGGCGTATGTCAAGTTGGCGCGGGAGCACCCGGAGCAGTTCGAACTCTCCGTATGTTGGGCCCACGCCAGGAGAGATTTTGTCACGCTGGGGCGCAAGCGGCCGGACCTGCAGGAGTGGGTGGACGGGATCCTGGAGCGGATCGGGAGGCTGTACCGACGCAACGCCGAACGGCTGGCGCAATGGGATCCACAGAGTGGTCTGGAAGGACAGTGCGAGGCGTTCCGGGCGGCCCAGCAGCGACTGGCAGCGGAGTGCGCCGTACTATTCGAGCACGCCGAGCGGGAGGTGGCGACACGGACCAAGGCAGCGCAGCGGGAGTCGGACAAGGCTGGCCCGGACCCGCGGCTGGCACCGTTACAATCCTTGTTGCGGCACCGCGAGGGCCTGGTGGTGTTTGTGAGGAAGGCGTTCGTGCCCAGGGACAACAATGTCGTGGAGCGAGCCCTGCGGCGACCCGTGCTCGGGCGCAAGCTCAGCTACGGCTCGCACAGTGCGGACGGCGCGGCCCTGCAGGGCGTGCTGCTGTCGGTGTGCGCCACGCTGGACAGGGCCGGCATCGACCTGTGGCGCTGGCTGGAGGCGTTCCTGCGCGAGTGGGCGGGGAGCGGACGGGGAGTGGTCGTGGTGGATCCGTGGGCCTGGCTGCCGTGGGGCCTGTCCGCGGAGCGGTTCCAGGCCCTGCGAGCGCCCTGGCGGTGTTCGGAGGCCGGGCCGGACCCGTGAGCGGCTCGCTGCGCTATTGCGGCCGGGACTTTTCCCCGGCCGAACTGGACCGGATCCGCGCCCTGATCGCGCACACGGATCCGCCCCTGTCCCGCACGAAACTATCCCAGGCGGTCTGCGAGGTGCTGGACTGGCGCAAGCCCGACGGCGGCCTCAAGGAGATGAGCGCGCGCGTGGCCCTGCTGCGCATGCAGCGCGACGGCCTGCTGACCCTGCCGCCGCCCCTCTGGCCCCTGCCCGCCGCGCTGGCCCAAGCCCGCCCCCTGCGCCTCTCCCTGCTGCGCCCCTCCGACCCCCGCAGCCGCCTCTGGAACGAGTTCGTCGAGCGCTACCACTACCTCCGCTACAAGCCCCTGCCCGGCGCCCAGTTGCGCTACTTCGTGCACGCCGCCGACGGCCTCCTGCTGGCCCTGCTCGGCTGCGGCGCCGCGGCCTGGAAAACCGCCCCTCGCGACCGCTTCGTCGGCTGGGATCCCGCCACCCGCCAGCGCAACCTGCCCCTGGTCGTCAATCACGCCCGCTATCTCATCCTGCCCTGGATCCGGCTCCCGTCACTGGCCTCCCACCTGCTCGCCTGCCTCCAGCGACAACTCCCCGACGACTGGCAGCAACGCTACGGCATGCGTCCAGTTCTGCTCGAAACGTTCTGCGAAACGCCGCGCTTCCAGGGCACCTGCTAGCGCGCCGCCAACTGGATCCATCTGGGCCAGACGCAGGGCCGCGGCAAACTCGATACTCGTCACGAGTACAACCAGCCCGTCAAAAACGTCTTCGTCAAACCCCTCTGCCCGGACTGGAAAGAAACCCTCAATCGCTAGCTCCACAGCCGCCTTTCACGGCCCGCCCGAACGCTTACGTCCGCCACCTCGAAGCCGACTTCCTCTTCATCTGTAAGCCCAGCTCGCACAAGCGCTTATACGAACTGATCCACGACGACTTCACCCACTCCAGCGGCTGGATCCGCACCCGCAACCACAAACGCCAAGTCGAGCAGCACCGCTATCGCTGGGTGCACGGCCTGCCGGTCCGCGACAGCGACGATGCGGTGCTCGGGACCTGGATCGAGTTCGAGATCCAGCGCCACGGCGAGCGCACCTACTCCAACACCTTCTGCACCAGCCTGGAGGTCACCGCCGAGAACGTGGCGGCAATTGCACGGCTCGGCAGAGCGCGCTGGAAGGTCGAGAACGAGGGGTTCAATTGTCTGGCGCGCCATGGCTACAACAGCAAGCGGAACTTCGGGCACGGCCGCCACGGCTTGGCCAATCTGCTCGCCACGCTGAACCTCTTTGCCTGCGCACTGCACACGCTGCTGGACTGCCTGCGGGGCTTGTGGCGGCAATGCCGCGACGAGGCCGGCCCGCGTCGCACCTGCTTCGAGGACCTGCGCTCCTTGACGAAGCGGTTCTGGTTCCCGCACTGGACGAGCTTGCTCACCACGATGCTGGGTGAAGGCGAGTCGCGGGCCGGCCCCTCGCCCGCACCCTCATGAGATTGCTGCCCCAGCCAGCGGCGAGCACCGGGCCCGTCGGGGAGCCCGCAGCAGGGCTCTGCCGCGTGGGCCTCGGAACGGCTGGAGAGGCGCTCGGAGCCGCTCCCGGATGCGCCACTTGCTACCGCCGATGCCCCGCTGGCGCTCTCGCAATCTCTCTGCGACGCCCCCGAACGCCCGGCGAGATGCCAACAGCCCACCTATATCTCGGATCTTGAGAATTGCTGCTCGCTCGGCCGCACCACCTTCGGCCGCCAAGCTCGCAGTACCCCGAAGCGTGCCCACCCGTAGACCTGTGTGCGGTCCAAGTCGATCCAGTTCGCGGCCCCATCGCAAGTCGCTACGTGCCGAAAAAAGTCCACGAACATCTCCGCAGTATCCAGCGGCCATTAGTTCCGCGCGCACCTGTACGGCGCCAAGCGCCGCAGGCTCGACCCCAGCACCCCGGATGGTCAGCAGTGGCCGGTGTTCCGACTCCAGGAGCAAGAACGCGGTGGTTGCTACCAAGAGCAACCACGTCCGTCGCTGACGACCGCTCCAGCCGATTGAACGCAGGCGCGGACCGCAGTGCAGCGCCGCCACCCGCCTGAGTTGCGAGTCACAGTATTCCAGAATCCCAGGTAGTGGTGCTCGCACATCAAGGCCGTCCAGCGCACCTCCTCGCCCGCCATGATCGGTCGCACGTGCACCTCGCGCGTCGGAATCACGCCGTTCGCACTTTCCCTCTACTCGCAGATGTACGACCGAAGGTCCAACCCTGCTCTCAACTCGCCCACCAACGCAGCTAGCCGATCAGATTTCGACCGTGCCCTTGGACTAGTCTTGCGCTTCCCAAAAAAGAAAAAGGACATTACAGCCCTCCCCCGGAGCCCGCCCTCGTCCGGTCCAGGAAATCCGCCAGCTCGAGCAGGTCCGCCACCCGGATCGCGGATCGACCCGCGGAAACTGTCACGAACGCCTTTTCGGCCGCAAGGTTCATCCAGGCCGTGGGAAACGACTGGATCTTCCCGTCTTCCCCCTCGCGGAACACCCGGTCCAGCCCCCAGCAGTGCTTGCTGTAGACGAACCGGAACTCACGGCCGTGCAGGGGATGAAACGGGTGCGTCACGCGAACGCTCCGACTCGCACCGTCCGCACTGGGCGTCGTCGACAACTCTTTCCTTCGCGACGCCGGCGCTTTGCACGCTTCTACACGGCCGTTTGCAACCCGTACTTGAACTATCACCGCCGCTGCAGCTGTGCGACCGTGGAACCGGCCTCGAACGGCCAGAGCCGCCGCCGCTCGCGGGTCGCCGACTATCGCTCGCCCTGCGGAAAGTTGCTCTCGCTCGACGAGCTGGAGAGCCGCTTGAATCCCGGCATCACGGCCGCTTTTCCCCACCTGGCGCTGGACAACGGCGCGCTCTAGCGCGCTTCGTCCTTGGTGGCAAAATCCGCCGGCATCGTGATCTCGAATACCTCCCAGTCATCCGAGTATTCCAACAACTCATGCTTGACTCCGGGAGCCTGGTACCAGAGATCGCCCGCCTCAACGCGGATCTCGCCGATGTCCTCCAAGTAGACCCGCGCCCAGCCCTTGAGCATGTAGACCATCTGAAAGTCCAACGCGTGGGAATGGTAGCCCATGGGCCCTTCGCAGGGCTGGTCAGCGCGGATCACGTGCGCCAGCACCTTGCCCTCGGTGGCGTTTTTGATGCCCAGGTCCCGATAGCCGAAGTAACACCGCAAGCCCGCCTTGGTCCAACGGGCATCCGTCCCGTGTGCGGCAAACGATTTTGCCTTGTCTTCGACCATGCCGCCTTTCCTCCCGCCACGGACGCGCAGCGCAGGACTCGAAGAAACCTGCGGCTTTTTCTTCAATGCATGGGACCCGAATAGACCATAATCGCAGCGCCCTATCCGGGCGGGACGCCGGCAATCGCATACCACACCATGGGTTATTCGCCGCCCGCTCCACCGCCCGACTTCTCGACGATCTTCAGAACAATTGGCTCGGCCGTAAAAGCGGTCGGTTGCGGGGAACGGGTCTCGACAATGCCCGAAACGTAGATCAACTGCTCGAGCGGTTTCGCGCCCGGCAGCGCCCGAATCGAGAACGTCCGTGAATCTTTCTCTTCCGTGATCAGAATGCGGTTCAGCCCGACCTCGGGCGTATCGGTGTGGGGCGGCAGATTGAGCACTTCGACGGGAACGCGCCCGCCGAAGCCGTTTTTGCGCGTCACCGAGACGGTAATCTTGGCGTCCTGGCCTGGTTCGAGCACGACCTCGCGTTTGTCGGTCGTGATGAGAATGTCGGCGGGCGCGGTGACGGAAACGAATTGTAGTGTGTCGGCCGGGTTGGCACGCTTGGAAACCGTCTTTCCGCCGATCTCCGCCGTGCCTCGAATCTTCAGAGGGAAAGCCTCGCCGATCACGGCGTCGGCATCGGCATGTAGCATCACGGTAGCGACCATCTGCCCCGAGGGGATAACCGTATCGTCGACGTGAATCCCGGAAGGCAAATCTTCCACTGAAATGTGAATGCTCCCGTCAAACCCTTCGTCACGCAAGGCCGTCACGCGCAGAGGGACACGTTCGCCTTGGGGAATATTCGGCGTGCGAGGATCGGCCGACAGGTGAAAATCCGCCCGAGGCGGACGCAACGCCAGGCGGTAAGCGAAGTCTTCTCCGCTACGCCCGTGGGCGTCGCGAATACGCACCAGGTATTCCCCGTCCGCCGGCGCTTTGAATTCCAAGAAGGAATCCTTGCCATGCGGCACCCGGCCGTCGTCATTGTGGTGATAGAGGCGAACCACCGGCAAGCCGTTTGGAGGAAACTGTTTCCCAGGTGGATGGATTTGGACCTTGTACATCGGCGCGCCTTTGGCATGCGCTTGCGGACTGGTACCGAACGAGGACAGGCGTACAGCGCCGCGGGTCGGCCGCCCGGGAATGATTGGCGGGAATGATTCGAGCGCGATGCCTTCATCCGGCTGGCGCGGCATACGGGTCACGAGCATCACTTCGCTACCGAGCATCAAGTGGTCGCCCGCGTCAAAATCATTCGAGAGTTGAATGCGTATCTCGGCTTGCTTGGAGGTATGGTCGGACAGGTCGGTATAGCTAACGGCCACGGCGCGGAGTGTAGCCGACTCGATCGGCTTGCCGTCGGCCGTCAGCACATCGATCACCGAGTCGAGTCTCGAGCCCACCTGAGCGGCTGTCACGTCTACGAGAATCAACTGATCCTTCTTCGCCTTGAAACGAAAATAGTGCGAACCCGCCGTCAACCGCCCGTTGATTGTCACGGGGGCAGTTACTTGTTGGGCCGTCGCAACCGTTGTGTTCGTGCCGGCCGCTTCCACTTCCGGGTGATCGCCCAACGCCAATTTCACGGCGTTGAAGGCGCGGCCCTTTTCCGTTTCGGGACGAACCAACGCCCTGCGATCATCCATCCAAGAAGACTCACCCCGGACCGCGAACTTTCCGTCGCCTAGGTTAAATCCTTTGAGGGCCACCGTCGCCGTCTCTCCGCGCCGCACGCCGAGAGGATAAGCCGACTCGACCACCGGGTAGTCACCTACCTTCACGCGGTAGAAATGGTCTTTGCCGCCGCTCTTTTGGTAGTCGCTTACGTGGACGAAATATTTTCCGGCCTTCTCGAATCGGTGTGCAAAGGCCCGGTCCGCTCGATCTCGCTTCTGTCCGCCAAGTCGGACAGGCGTGTGATCAGCGGCAAGCAGATCGATGATCGGCTTGATCTTCGAGCCGATCTTCATGCCCCCTTCTTCGAAGACCAGTTCTTGGCCGGCCTCGACCGTGATGGAGAAATAATCCGCGTCGCCCGGTTCGGAAATAACGCCTGCCAGAATCGCCGGCAGTGAACTTTTCCGAGGATTGTCGGCATTGCTGTCGTTCTCGTGGCCCGGTCCGCCCTCCGAATAGACATGGTATTCGGGCTCGATCAGAATCTTACCCGCCGGGCTGGCGCCGAACTCCGTCGTGAAACGAAAACGCACCGGCCCGACATCGGCTTTCGCATCGACAGTCACTTCGATCTGCACCTGATACCGGGGCGGCTGCGGCCCCAAGTCGACCGTTGAAATCAATCCCGCCGGGCCCAGCCTCGGAGGCTCCGGGACATCGGGCATCTTCGTGACTTCCGCCACGCGGCCGCGGACCGTTGGGTCGCTGAAGCGCACCGCGGAGGCGCCGCGCAAGTTGTACCCTTCCACCGTCAACGTGTGCGTTGAGCCTTGCGACGCACCCCGCGGCGCAACGGACTCGATCGTCGGTGGCGTCGTGCGGCTGCCAGTGGGATGGTCGGCCACCGGCTCGGCTACGGCTAAGCCGGAAGCCAAAAAAAAGATCGAAGCGGTCTTAAAAAGTCGATTCATGGCGATTTCCTCGCGGTTTCGATGACGTTCAATTGATCGCGGTAGTTCTCGCTGTCGTAAATGCTCAGTGACCCGTCGAAACGGCCCGCCGCCAAACGACTCCCATCGGGGGAAAAGGCCAGCGACATCACCCAATCGGATTGGCTGTCCAGGCTCGCCAACTCATCCAAGGTTTCGGCGTCGAAAACCTTGATCGTTCGGTCCGCCGCGGCGGTGACGATCTTCTTCCCGTCGGTAGAATAGGCGATACGTAAAATGGTCGATTCGTGGGCGATGAGGACGTTGAGCAGCTCGCCGCCGTCCTCGCCTAACTCCCAGACGCGAATCGTTCGATCGTGGCCGCCCGCCGTAACCCGCGTGCCCGAGGGATGGATGGCGATCGAGTTGATGCCGTCAATCGGGTCACCCAAAGTGTAAAGACGTTCTCCGGTCGCCGGGTTCCAAATCTTGACCGAGCGGTCACCCGACCCTGACAGCAGCCGACTGCCGTCCGTCGTGAAGGCAAGTGCGTAGACGGCGTCGATGTGGTCTCGCAGGGTGCGCAGCTCACGGCCGGAAGCAACGTCCCACAACTTGATATTTTTGTCGTAACTCGCCGTCGCCAACATCTTGCCGGCGGGCGAGAACGCAAGCGCTTGGATCGTGTCGCCGTGCCCCTCGATCGTAATCACTTCGCGGCGTTCGGCAACTTCCCAGATCTTCACCTCGCCGCCTTGTTGCGCATACCCGCCGCCGGCCGCCAGCAAGCGTCCGTCGGGCGAGAACGCGACCGCTCGCGCGACATCGGCGAGTCCGTCCAAGAGAGTGACGGTCCGTCCCGTAACGGCATCGGTGAGGGCGACGCCGCCGTGGCGTCCGGCGGCAAGCAACCGCCCGTCAGGGTGGTAGGCAAGAGAAAAGATATGCGGTTTGACTGCGACAGCCGGCTCGATTTTCGGCAAGCGCCCGCGCTCGACTTTCAGCGGCGCGTCGCCCGGCTTGGGACCCGGCGCACCCGCCTCGATCCAGCGCCCAAGCAGCTCAACCTCGGCGGGTCCCAGCGGATCAGCCGAAAACGGCATCCTCGGTTCCATTTTGCCCGCGACCATCAGGTAGAGCGGGCTCTGCGCGCTGTTCCCGGGGACAATTGAGGGGCCGCGCTTTCCCCCTTTTTCGAGACCGTCAAAAGTTTCGAGCACCAGCCCACCCATCTTTGTGTTCGCAGAATGGCAGCCGATGCAATTGCGCGTGAGAATCGGCGCAATGTCGGATGTATACGAAGGAGCGTTCTGCTCCGCGGCAGGGGCCGGCACCGGCAGCGACGCTAAAGTCGCCAATACCGTCGCAAGCATCGCGGCAAGGTTGCGACTGCACAGTGGGGCGCGTCTCCAGGCCTGCCCGTGCAAACCCTTCCAGGAATTGCAACGTCGCAGCACCGCCTGTCCCTCTCGTGTCGCCATCTCCCGCTGTCGATCCCTTTTCAGTTCGGGGCTCTGAATCTACTTCTTAGTGGTTAAACAAGAATTCTTTCTTTGTCAGCAGCACCCACATCAGATCTTCGATTGCCTCGCGCCGCGCGCGCTCTCGGGCTCGCTCGGAACCTTGATCGGCACGCGCTTTCCTGAGCTCTCCCAAAATCGTCTGTTTCTCCGACTCCGTCGGATAGCGGCTGAATGCCGAGAGAAACAGATGTTCGAGAATTTTGCGATCTGACAAACCGAGCTTCAAAAATGAAGTGATATTGTTCTCATCAGCCCCTAACTTCCCGTTGAGCGTCTCGCCGTTGATCACGTGCAAAGCCTGCGCGATACTGGGATCGGCCGAGCGTTCTTGGACGTCGCACACCAACCGCAACGGCCTTCCGAACGATTCCAAAAATTGCGATTCCACCTGCACGTCGGGCAGCTGTACCGCCCGCATGCCCACCGGGTAGCCTTCGAATCTCGAGTCCTGCCCCGTAATCGACGACATGGCGTCCAGAATCACCTCCGCCGGCAAGCGCTTAACCTGATATTTCGAGTAATACTTGTCGTCGCGTTGATTCGAGGCGTTCGGCGTCGAGGAAAGTTGATAGGTCCCCGAATTCATGATTCGCCGGATCAAATGCTTCACGTCGTAGCCGCTATCGACCAGGTCCTTCACCAGCGCATCAAACAATCTCTCGTTCGACGACGGATTCGTGGCGCGCAAGTCGTCCGGAGGAACCACCAAACCGCGCGCAAAGAAGTTGGCCCAGACGCGGCTGACAACATTGCGCGCGAAGTAAGGATTGGCTTCACTCGTCAACCATTCGGCCAAGTGCAGCTTGCGGTCGTCCTGGGAATCCAGCGCCAATTCTTCGCCTTCAAGCGGCGTCGGCGGCAGCGGACGTCCCATGCGCGGGTGAGAAATGTCGCCGAAATCCTTCGCGAAAATGATCGAATCGCCCGGTTCATCCCCTGTCTTGATGCCGATGCGAGTGAACAGATTCGCGAAGCGGTAGTACTGCACCTGAGTCCACTTCTCGAGCGGGTGGTTGTGGCAGCGGGCACACGTTAGCGTCTGCCCCATGAAGGCCTGCGTAGTGTTTTCCGCCAGCTCGATCGTGTCTTTGTGGAGGACGAAATAGTTCAGCGCTCCGTTCTCGCGGCTGCTGCCGCTGGAGGCAAAAATATCCTGCGCGAACCGATCCCAAGGCTTGTTCTCAGCGACGCTGTCTCGAATCCAATTGTAGAAGTCCCACAGCGCCGTGCGGTTTAGGTGGTCGCTATTCGTGGAGACCAGAAGTAAGTCCGACCACTTGTAGGCCCAGTAATCGGCATATTCCCGGCGCTCGAGCAAACGGTCGATCAACCGGCGACGCTTATCGGGCGAAGTATCGGCGAGAAAGTCCTCGACTTCCTCGGCGGTGGGCAGGATGCCGGCGGCGTCGAGGTAGGCCCGCCGCAGGAATGCCGAATCATCGGCCGGCTCCGAGGGCGAGATGCGCAGCTTACGCAGCTTTTCGACCACCAGCTCGTCGATGTAATTGTTAACCGTCAGCCGGCCGAAATCTTCCTCGCTGATCTCGTCGTCGTGGGGAACGGTGAGCCGTGCATAGAGCACGCTCGTTGCATACGCCACTGTAATCGCCGCTTCTCCACGGCCGACCATCGTCACAACGCCGCCGTCACTGACTTCCGCCACCGCGGCGTCCGCCGAGCTGTATCTCGCCCAGCGGCTCACATCAACCACGCGGCCGTTGGAATACTTTGCGCGCACCACGAGCCGCTGTTTCGAGCCGGGCTCGAGCGTTGCCGCGCGAGGATAAACCTCCAACCCGACCACTGCGGGATCATCGTCCTTCAGCCCCGGCGCGCCGGCCGCGATCCACTCGGAAAGCACTTGATATTCGAGCGAATCGACGGCGATTTGCTTGCCGCCGCCGTGGGGAATCGTCATGGTCGACTTCAGCAAAAACAGGCTCGAAGCCGGGTCCGCCAACGAAACCCGGCGGGCGGTTGCCTCACGCGTCAGCACATCGTAGTCGGCCGACGGGTCGTAACCACGCAAAGTCAGCTTCAGGCCGTTTTTCCCTCCCGCCGCGCCGTGACACGGACCGGAGTTACAACCTCTCTTCGTCAGCACCGGGATCACATGCTGCCGAAAACCCCACGAGAAAGCGTCCCGCGTGCCCGTGACACGAAGCGTCAAATTCGCTTCCCGTCCGTCGGCTTTCACGCGGATCACGGCCAAGCCGTCGGAGACCGGCCGTACCAACCCGCCAGCATCAACCGCGGCAATTTCGGGGTTCTCCGAAGTCCAGGCAGCATTCGAGGTCCAATCCCTCTGCACGCCGTCGGTTGTCACCTGCGCCAGCAATTGTTGACGCGCGTGGGGGCCATGTAGCTCAATCGATGCGGGAAGGATCTCGATTTCGGCCGCGGATTGGCCAAGAAGCGGCAAACAAACGGCCGCGGAGGTCAACAACAATCGCAAGATCTTCATCGGAAAGAATCGACCTCCCCAGGGACACCAGTCATCGCTCTCACATTCCGCGGCAGCCAACCGAGCCGACGGCCTACGAAAACAGCTCGTGGACCGGCTCCACACCGCGATCCACCACCGGCAGCGGCCTGCCGTTCGCCGACGGCAATTCGGTTTCTAGGGCGATCCCCAATTGATGGTAAATCGTCGCCACGATCTCCGCAGGGCGCACCGGGCGATCCTTGGGCGCGCCGCCGATCTTATCGGTCGAACCGATCACCTGTCCGCCCTGGATCCCGCCGCCCGCACCGACAATCGTCCATGCTTGCGGCCAATGATCGCGACCCCCGGCCGGGTTCACCTTCGGCGTCCGGCCGAACTCGCCTAGAGCCAGGATCATCGTTGTGTCGAGCATGCCCCGGTCGCTCAACTCCTCGATCAACGACGTGAACGCGTTGTCGAACATCGGTCCCACCAAATCCCGGTACCCGCTGATCGGGCTGAAAGGCGGCGAACCGTGGATATCCCACGTGATCTCGTCGAACACCGTCTCAAACATGTTGACGGTCACGAAACGCACCCCGGATTCCACCAGCCGCCGGGCGAGCAAACAACTCTGCCCAAAACGATTGCGGCCGTATTTGTTGCGCGTGTCATCGTCCTCGCGGTGGACCTCAAAAGCCTCGCGCGCCTTTTCCGAGGTCATCAGGGTGTAGGCCTGGTGGAATGTCGAATCCAACAGGCGCGCGTCCTGCGACGTCTCAAACTTGCTGACCGTCTTGTCGACCATTGTCCGCCAGTTCCTGCGCCGGTCGACTCGCAACGCCGACAAGTAGTCCGGAGGCAGCATGTCGGGTACTTTGAAATCCGCCTCGGAAGGATCGGCGTTGAGCACAAACGGGTCGTGGCGTTTGCCCAGATACCCCCCGCTCTGCCCCGGCTTGAAGTTTCCACCGGTTGGCCCAATGATCTTCGGAAGCAAAACATGCGGCGGCACATCGCCCTTGGGTCCCTTGATGTATCCCAAAACCGAGCCGATGTGCGGATGCTCCATGCCGCCCAATGAAAGACGGCCCGTCTGGAATAGCTGGTGTCCCATGGCGTGCACAGCAGCGGCGTTGTGATAACAACCCCGCAGCAGAGCGTACTTGTCGGCGTGTCGCGCCATGCGCGGGAAAATTTCGCTGATCTCGATGCCGGGAACGTTTGTCTTGATGGGTTTGTGCGGCCCGCGAATCTCAATGGGGGCCTCCGGTTTCATGTCGAACGTATCGAGCTGAGAGGGTCCACCCACCAGCATCAGCATGATGACGTTAACGTCCTTACCGGTGTCTTTGGCGGCGCCCTGCGCCTGCATTTGGAGGAACTCGGGCATGCCGAGTCCCAGCAAGCTCAACGAACCCGCATGAAGGAAGTCGCGACGGCGCATCCCGTCGCAAAATTCAACGGTTTTATCGGCGTCTAAACGAAACATCGCTTACATCCCTTTTATCAAGGTTACAAGTCTCCATCTAGACTACGGTCATTCCTGTCGGAAGTCAATCAGCTGGTCTGCTAGGCCCTGTTCGGGTGTACGACTTCGTTTTGATTCCTTGAGGTCGGATTAGGAAGAGTGCCGAAAAGAGAGGGGGTTGGCGATCGGAGTTCTGAAAGTATGATAGGCGTTCAGATAAGGA
The DNA here is from genome assembly GCA_965218615.1 of Bryobacterales bacterium. Classification (GTDB taxonomy): domain Bacteria; phylum Acidobacteriota; class Terriglobia; order Bryobacterales; family UBA6623; genus VXMF01. The sequence continues at coordinate 361,591 of CBDCLH010000005.1, read as the reverse complement.
GGCCCTCATGCTCAGACTTCCTTACATCGGCCGAGATGGCCAGACAGGGTAGGTCAGCCTAAGTTCCTACGGTTCATAGAGTTTTAGTCGTTTCCGAAGTGCCAATTGGGGTTGCGCCGGACCCGCTTTGACTGTTATAATATGTCCATGGAAAGCTCGAGCGAGGCCCTGCCGCGACCCACCGGACTGCCCGCGGCCCTGTCCCTGCAGCCGCCGGAGGCGACCGCTGTCAACGCGCAGCTGAGCTTCCTGGAGGACAGCGGCCAGGTGTATTGGTTCCTGTACCTGCAAGTGTGCGACTGCTACCTGCAAGGCGATCGCCCGGCGCGCGCGCGCTGCCTGGCGCGCTTCCTGACGTGGGGCGTGGCGACAGCGGCGGAATTGGCGCAGGCGCTCGGGATCAGCGCGCGCACGGTGACGCGCGCGCGGCTGCGGATGCAGCGGGAGGGGGAGTCGAGCTTCGGGCGTCCGCGCCAGCCGCGGCGGCGGCACGGGATCGAGGACCCGGCGGTGCTGGCGCGGGCGGCGGAGCTGCTGCAAGGGGGCGCGAGCTTGCGTGGCGTGGCGCGGGAGTTGGAGCTGTGCTTCGAGACGCTGCGCCAGTACAAGCGCGAGGGCTTGCTGCCGGGGATCGCGGCGCAGCGCGAGAGCGGGCGGGCAGTGGTCGCCGAAGCGGCCGCGGGAGCGGGCCTCTCCGAGCCAGCCGGGAACTTGGCGGCAGACGTTCCCGAGGCTGCTGGCGCGGGTCTGGAATCCGGCGGGGCGCGCGGCGCGAGCGGCGCGGGAATTCCCGCCGAGCCGGCCGCGGGCAGCCCGCCCGGCAGCGTGGACAAGGCCGGCCGCAACCGGCGCGACGCGGCCGCTGCGATGGGCCGGGCGGCGCGGGACGTTGGCGGGCGCGTCGCGGCCAGCCTCGGCCTGCTGGCCGAGCGGCTGCCAAGCTTCGAAGCCACCGCGACCGTTGCCAACGGTGGCGTGCTGACGGCCGTCCCGGCGCTGTTGCACATTCCGCCCGGCTTCTACGGCCTGCGCTCCGTGCTGCTGCTGCTGGCCTTCATGTTCCTGGCGCGCGTGCGCAACGCCGAGCGCCTGCGCTACGAGCAGCCCGGCGAATGGGGCGCCCTGCTGGGCCTGGACCGCTGCCCCGAGGCGCGCACCTTGCGGCGCAAGCTGGACCAGTTGGCCGCCGACCCCGAGGCGCTGCACGCCTGGCGCGCGGCCCTGGCCGGGCAGTGGGCCGCGGACGATCCCGCCACCGCCGCCACGCTGTTCGTCGATGGCCATGTCAAGCTCTACAGCGGCAAGGCCAACCTGCCCAAGCACTTCGTCGCGCGCCAGAAACTGCAGCTGCCGGCCGCGGCCGGCTACTGGCTCAACGCGCTCGGCGGCGCGCCCCTGCTGTGCATCCACAAGCAGGTCGATCCGCAAATGGTGGCCGAGATCCGCCACGGCATCGTGCCGCAACTGGAGGCGCTCGGCCTGCTGGCGCCCGCCGCGGGCGCGGCGGCGGAGCCTCACCTGACGCTGGTGTTCGACCGCGAAGGCTGGAGCCCGCAGCTGTTCCGCTGGCTGGCCGCCAAGGGCATTGCCTGCATCACCTGGCGCAAGGGCGCGCAGACGGAGCGCTGGCCCGACAGCGAGTTCCGCCCGGAGCGCGTCACCGTGCGCTCGCCCTTGGGCGCGGCGATGCTCGAGGCGCATGTCGCCGAGCGCAAGGCGCCCCTGCTGCCGGGCTGCGAGGCGCGCGAGGTGCGCTTCTGGATCGACCGGCGCCTGCAGCCGCCGGGCAAGAGCGGCCAGCCGCGCGAGCCCGTGCCCGCCGCGGGCCGGCCCGCCGCCGGCCAGCGCCAACCGTCGGTCATCACCACGCACCCGAGCCTGTCGGCGGCGCAGGTCGCCGGGCTCATGCGCTCGCGCTGGGCCCAGGAGAACGTCTTCAAGTACCTCAAGGAGGAGTTCGGCCTGGATGCGCTGCCGCAGCGCGGGCTGCTGCCCGTCGAGCCGCACACGCGGGTGGTCAACCCCGCCTGGCGGCTGATCCGCAAGGCCCTCGACAAGCTCCGCAACAAGGTCGGCAACCTGCGCCGCAAGCTGGCCCGCGAAAAGGCCCGGCCCAGTGCCGGACACGCCGACAAGGTCCGCGCACTGCACTCCGAGATCGACGCGACCGACCGCTGCATCGAGGGCCTGGAGCATGCGGCCCGGCACGCCGACGAGCACGTGCCGGCGGGCGAGCTGTCGCCGGAGGAGCGCCTCATGGCCCTGCCCGAGCCGCTGCGCAACCTGCTCGACTCCCTGCGCATGATCGCCTACCGGGCCGAAACCGCGATGGCCGTCGCGGTCGCCCCCGAACTCGGCAAGCCCGAAAACGCCCGCGCGCTGCTGCAGGCGCTGTTCCGCAGCGACGCCAACCTGGTCCCCGATATCCGTGCCGGCACGCTCACTGTGCAGCTGCTGCATCTGGCGAGCCGCTCCCAGGACGCCGCCCTAGGCCCGCTGCTCCGCGAACTCAATCAAACGCGCACCGCGTTTCCCGGCACCTCGCTGCGACTCGTCTACGAACTCCTGCCCGACGACCATCCTACGAGCGCTGCTCCCCGCCCGCAACTCGCTGTCTAGCCGGAAAACCGCGACACCTCATTCTGGTCAGATGTCAGGAAGTCTGATGCTAGCATCCCGTGATGTCCAAGCTCGCGAAGCGCAACGCCAGGAGCTGCTCCGCCAGCTTGCCTCGCTGGGCGGGAAGCGGGAGCGGCTGAACGACTCCACGCTGAGGCGGCGCCGGCGGGATTTGGAGAGCTGGTTGGAAGCGATCCTGTAACTGGAGCCGAAGCCGGAGGACGGGGTGCGGTTGCAGAAACGGTATGTCGAGATCGGGGGGAGCCTGCTGGTGTTCGTGACCGACCGCGAGGCGCCGACGACGAACAACGTGTCGGAGCGGGCGTTGCGTCCGAGCGCGATCTTCCGCAAGGTCGCGAACGGGTGCCACGCGGAATGGGGGGCGGAGGTGTTCGCCGCGGTGCGATCCGTCATCAACACCGGACTCCTGAACGGCCTGGCACCGATCGAAGCAATCCGCGCTACCCTACAGCGGCGCAGCATCTTCAACATCGCCGAGGCCCCAAGGTGAGCAATTACAAAATCCGATTGTCCTGAGCCCTCAGCTCGTTCGGCGTCAGTCCGCAGCCAACTGCTCGTAAACTCTCCAGGTCTCTTCGGCGCAGCGCCGCCATTGGAACCGCCGGGCGCGCGCGGCACCCTTCCGGCGAAGCTCGCCGCGCAGGGTGGCGCTTTCCAAGACTTCACCTAGTGTTTCGGCAATGGCATCGGTATCCAACGGGTCGATCAACGCAGCGGCCCCGCCGGCGACCTCGGGTAGAGCGGACACGTTGGAGGTGACCACCGGCAGTCCCACCGAAAACGCCTCCACGAGCGGCAGGCCGAAACCCTCCTCCAACGACGGAAACAGCAGGACCTCGGCGCCGGCGTACAGAGTTGCGAGCGCCTCGTCGGCGACGTGCCCAGTCAGTCGGATACGAGCGCGGACAGGACTCCGCCGGATCCGGTCCAAGATCCGTTCGGCTCCGTATCCATGTGAGCCCGCGAGCACGAGCTCGGTCGAACCTCCCGCCATCTCAAACGCGGCGATGACGCGGTCCACGTTCTTGCGCACCTGCAGCGCACCCACGTGCAACACGAAGGGGCGCGTCACGCCGAGGCGTCGGAGTATGTCCTCGCGCCGATCCTGGGCCGGGATTTTGAGAGCCTCGGCCCCGTGGTGCACGACGGTGATGGCGGATCTCGGAAGGCCCAGACGCTCCACAACTTGCTCCGCCGTGTAGGCCGAGACCGCGATCACATGGTCGGCCCGTTCGGCCGTCTCCCGGGCCAGACTCGCGAATCGCGAGCGAAACTCGGGTGTCGAATACTCGCCCGAGAGCGCGAACAAGTCGTGGAACGTCGCGACCATCGGACAGCGGCATCCGAGGGGAAGGCGCTGATTGAGGCCGTGGAAGAGGCGCAGTTCGCGGGCGGACCGCGGTAGCGCGAATCGCTCCAGCAGGCGCCGCTCCGCGTTGGCGGGCAAACGCGCCCCGAACGAGCGCAAGTAGCGGTTACTTCGGTAATACCAGAGGAATCTCTCCTCCGGCCGCGCGCGCGCAAGCCCGAAGAGCACGTTGCGAGCGTACACCGCGACGCCTGTCGGAGGCCTGTCGACGCTGTTCCCCGCATCGATTCCGATTGTCACCTGAAGGTCTTCTCGATCTCGACGAGCCTCTCTTCGATCTTCGCCAGGACCGCGGGCCCATCCTGCGGCCCGTCCGCCGGAATCACATGCACCGGCCCCGGACCTGCAGGCGTCCAACGCTGGCGCATTCGCTCGCTCGCAGCTCCGGTGAAGACCTCGATCACTGGAACGTGCAACGCCGACGCGAGGTGAGCGGCCGCGGAATCGTAGCCGATATACACTTGGGTGCACTGCGTCAAGCCGCCGAATCCGGGCAAGTTGCCCTTCCACGTCATGAGGTCGGCTATGACTTGCTCCTTGATCGGGGCGACGCTACCGGAGAACGCGCGAATGCGCTCGTCGATGAGTCGAGCCTCCTCCTCTCCAGCGCCATAGTCCAGCACAATGCGGTACCGGCGGCGACGAAGCAACTCCAGCAGAGCGTCCTCGAACCAGCCGCCGAGGCGCTTGGATTCCTTGCCGCCGACGCCGAAGCTGACCGATGCCGCCAGTGCGCGCGAGCCGAGGCGGAAGAAATTGCCCCTGCTACTCTCCCACGAATGGAGCTCAGGAGACGGAAACGTGTGTTCCAACGAGACGTCCAACATGACGCCGCAGCACCAATCGGCCGTCAGCCGCCCCAGCGGGGCCGGGTCGTCCTCGGCGTACGAGCGGCTCTCGAAGAAACGGTAGTGCTCATCGTCGACGACGGGTAGAAGGCCCAACTGTGTGAGGCGGCTGTCAGGGTCGATCACGATCCATTCGCCCGGGCGCAGACCCTTGACGCATGCTTGCACGCGAGCGCGGACCTTGGCCCACGTCGCCAGCCGGCTGGCCAGGACCGCGCCGCGCGAATACGAAACCGCGTAGCGCCCCTCGACGTGGGGAGTCTCGGTGAAGAGGGCGGCATTCTTGCGCGGCCCGACGAAGTCGATATCCGCATCCCGGAACGCCTGATAGGCAGCCATCATGACCGTGCTGGTGACCGCGATGTCGGCGCCTAAGGTCACCCTGGAGAGCACGACAACTTTCTTCACCTTGTCACGATCCCTTACAGCGCGCATGTTGTCTTGGCAGACCCTGCGATAGCGATCGCGCAAGCGCCCCGGCGTCGGATACCCAAGATCCGCGAGAAGCGGCGCCACCGGCGAGTTGGGAGCGTACAGCACCTCCGACATGAACTCCATGTAGCGCTCGCACAACGCAGGATCGAACTGGTCGGCCCATGGCTCGACGATTCGAGTGAAGATCGCCTGGGTCGATTCCTGCGCGAGCTTTCGGCTCGGGGAGAATGCCGCTTCCGCGAGAGCGCGTGTGCAGGCCACCCATTCGCCTGACCTGGGCTCGGACTCCAGGACGCCAGTCGCGAGTTCGGCCACGTGCATCTGATTCCAGGATCGCGAACCCGGCAACCCCGAGCAAGCCTGGGAGCCGGCGGACCCACCGGTATAATCGAGAATCGGCTGCGAGGCCAATCTCGAACTATGAAGGTTTCCAGGATTCACGAGTGCGGCGGCCCCGATGTGATCCGCTATGAGAATGCGCCGGAGCCCAGTCTCCAAGCCAACGAAGTGCTCGTACGGGTACGCGCCTGCTCACTGAATCATCTTGATCTCTGGGTCCGCGGAGGTCTGCGCACCCTGAAGCTGACGTTCCCCTGGGTGCTCGGCAGCGACGCCTCGGGCGAGATCGTCGAAGTCGGCGCATTGTGCACGCGAGCCATGGTCGGCGAAAGAATCCTGGTGGCGCCTGGCCGGACGCGCGCCGCGAGTTACGAGACAGCACACGGGCGCGACAACTGGGCTCCGGACTATGGTCTGTTCGGTGCCGCCTACCCCGGACTGAACGCCGAATACGTGGCGATCCCGGAAGCGAATGCCCTGCCGATGCCGACGGGCTTGAGCTTTGCCGAGGCGGCCTCGGTTCCCCTCGTCTTCCTCACCGCCTGGCACATGCTGGTGGGGATCGCTAGGATCCGCATGCTCGAAGACGTCCTCGTCATCGGCGGCTCGAGCGGAGTGGGGATCGCCGCGATCCAGATTGCCAAGCTCCACCACTGCCGCGTCATCGCGACCGCAGGAGGTGATCGAAAGCTTGCCAAGGCGAAGGAACTCGGAGCGGACCACGTGATCGACCACTACAAGCAATCGATCAAGGACGAGGTCAGACGCATCACGGGCCGCCGAGGTGTGGATCTCGTCTTTGAGCATGTCGGCTCCGCGACATTCGGCCATTCGTCGGCCTCCATGGCGAGGCACGGCCGCCTTGTCACCTGCGGAGCCACCACGGGCTTCGAGACCCAGCTCAATCTGGGCCATCTTTTCTCGAAGCACCTGAGCCTCCACGGTTCCTACATGGGCACGATGGGGGAACTTCACGACCTGCTGCGGTTCTTCGAGCGCGGCCTACTCAAGCCCGTCATCGACCAGGTCTTCCCGCTCAGCGACGTACGAGGAGCGCATGAGCACATGGACGCCAAGGGACACTTCGGCAAGATCGTGATCGTGCCCGAGTAGCCGGACTGTCCAGGCGGCTCACACTTACGCTGTGGCGCCGGAGGGAGTCCGCGGCAAGCCACGCCGGCCGTCAGGTTGCGAACTACCTGTGTCCCGCGTCCGGCGCCATTGCCGCTCCGGCTGCATGCCTACTCCCCCCAATGGGCAACCCGGACGAGCTGGGAACCCCTACGCAGAGACCAGATCATTTCGACTTCGAGAAGCCAGGTGCTGAACTCAAGGCGCGCAGCTCGACACAGGCGGCAAGGCGGTTCTGGCTATACTGGCAGGAGCGCCCTTCCGCGGAAGCCGACCGCGGCGCCGCCGACTCCGGCTCCATCCATGAATCGCGTTCGATTCGCGCCCTCGCCGACGGGGTTTCTGCATATCGGCGGCGCACGGACCTACATATTCAACTGGCTGTTCGCCCGTTCCTCTCGTGGGCAAGTGGTCCTGCGCATTGACGATACGGACACCGGGCGCAACACCGAGGAGTCTTTGCAATCGATTCGCGAGGGCCTTCGTTGGCTGGAGTTGCCCTGGGATGAGGAGCACATTCAATCCGAGCGCCAAGCGTCGCACGTGCTGGCCGCCCAAGCGCTGCTCGGGAAGGATCTCGCCTACCGGGACTTCACTCCAGAGGGCGATGGCTCGAACGAAGGCGCCGGAGCGGATCCCTGGTTCTGCAACCCAAGCATGCGTGGCCTCGACGCCGCCGAAAGCGAGCGCCGCGCGGCATCCGGGGAGCCGTTCGTGCTCCGCTTTCGCGTGCCCCGCGAGCACGCAGGCGGCGTCGGGTTCAAAGATCTCGTGTTCCGCAAACAGTTCCGCAAGTTCGCGGATATGGAAGACTTCGCCCTGCTCCGTAGCAACGGCAAGCCGACGTACCATCTCGCTTCAACGGTGGACGATGGCGAACTCCGGATCAGCCACGTGATTCGCGGCCAGGACCACCTCACCAACACTTACAAACACATTCTGCTGCTCGAGGCGCTGGGCTACGAACGGCCCCAGTTCGGCCACCTTCCGTTGCTGCTCGGACCGGACGGTTCGAAGTTGTCCAAGCGCCGCCATGGGCCGGTCGTTAGCGTGACCAACTACTGCGAGATGGGTTTCCTACCATGCGGGCTCGTGAACTATCTGAGCCTGCTAGGCTGGTCGCCCAAGGACAACCGCGAAGTCCTCAGCGTCGCCGAGTTGGTCGAAGCCTTCCAGATCGACCGCGTATTGCGCACGAACGCCATCGTGCAATTCGACCGGCAATCCGGGAGCGCGCAAGCCGATCCGAAGGCGGTCTGGTTGAATGGACAGCACCTACGCCGCATGCCGGCCGAACAGCTGCTGCCCGCCGTGCAGCGCCTACTCCAGGACACCGGCTGGTGGCTGGACGCCTATGCCGGCGCCCGTCGTGCATGGTTTCTGGAGGCAGTCGACGACCTGCGCTCGAGGTTGAACCTACTGACGGACTTCACGGCGCGTTGCCGCGCCTACTTCCGCGACGATTTCGGCATCGAGGAGAAGGCGCGGCGCAATCTGGATCAGGAGGGCGCACGGGAGTTGCTGCGCGAACTGGCCGGCAGGGTCGAGTCGGAGGTCGACTTCACGGAAGAGTCGGTGGAACGAATTTTGCGGTCCCTGGCTGCGGACCGAGGCGTCCGGGCGGGTCTGCTAATCAACGCGTCGCGGGCGGCGTTGACGGGGCAATCCGTCGGACCCAGCGCTTTTCGGGTATTTACGCTCATCGGCAAGGCCCGCACGGTCGAGCGGCTGCGAGCGGCCTAGCGAACGACGACGGAATCGAAGCGATGCTGCTGCTTGGGATCGGAGGCTGGCTGCACGACGGCGCCGCGGCGGTGATGCGGGACGGCCGCATTCTGGCGGCGATCGAGGAAGAAAAGCTCGCCCGGGAGGCGCACCGCGGGGGTCTGCCCGCCCGGGCGCTCAACGCCTGCTTGGCGCTGGCGCACACGGAACCGGCCGCGGTCGACTATGTTGCGCTCGTGCGACCGCTCGGAAATGGCGCCGACAGCAGCTTCCACTTGCACTTGAAGACCCTGTTCCCAAACGCCAGAGTCGTCGTGATCGATCACCACGACGCCCATGCCGCCAGCGCCTACTATGCCTCGCCGTTCGACACCGCAAGAGTGCTCACGCTAGACCGCCAAGGGGATATGCGCTGCGGGGCGCTCTGGCAGGGCCGTGGGGCGACGCTTGAGTCGGTCGAGGACCTGTACGCTCCAGATTCTCCGGCTGTTGTTTACAGCCGCGTGACCGAACTTCTCGGGTTCCGTGCCGGACGGGAGGAGCACAAGGTGCAATGGCTGTCGCTGACCGGGGAACCGCGCTACCACGACCTCTTCGCCGACATGATGGGCGGCGCCGACGACAGGCTTCCCAGCCTGGACCACAGCTACTTCGATCCTTCCCGGCCCACGCACGGGGCCTTCAGCGACAAGTTCTACCGTGCGGTGGGCCTCGCCCCCCCAGCCGTTCTGTCCGACGCAATGCGCCAGGACCTCGCCTCCAGCGTGCACGCTGCCGTCGCGGATGTCCTGCTGCGCCTGGCGGGCGAGGCGGAGCACCTTTGCCTGGCAGGCGGCATCGCGATGAACGCCCTGCTGGTCCAGTCGCTCGAAGAGAGCGGGCGCTTCGGAGAGATCTTCGTCCAACCGGCGGCGGGCAACGCCGGGACCGCGGTCGGGAGCCTCTACCACGCTTGGCACAGGGTCCTCAAGCGGACGGAGCGGATCCCTATGCGCGACCTGTTCCTCGGACCGCAGCACCCGAGCGAGGAGATCAAGCAGATCCTGGACAACTGCAAGCTGCGCTTCCGCTACATGTTGACGGATGCTGAGCTTGTCACTTCGGCGGTCCAGCGCCTCGCCGACGATCAGATCCTGGCCTGGTTCCAGGGGCGCACCGAGTTTGGGCCGCGGGCGTTGGGCAACCGCAGCATCCTCGCCTCCCCGTTGAATCCCTATTCGACCGAGAACCTCAACGTCTACATCAAGCGGCGTGAAAAGTTCCGCAAGTTCGCAGCGTCCGTCCCGGAAGAGGCTGCCGGGGAGTATTTTGAAGCCAGTCCGGCTTCGCGTTATCTGGCAACGGTCGCCCGCGTCAGGCCGGCGCATCGCAAGACCTTCCAGTCGGCGCTGCTCGACGGGGAGCGCATTCGCGTGCACATCGTGCGCAGGAGCGACAACCGGCTCTACTGGAACCTGCTGGAGGAGGCCGGCCGAGTCAGCGGCCTGCCGGTCTTGTACAACACCTCATTCAACCTGTTCGGCGAGCCGTTGGTCAGCGATCCGCGCTCCGCGGTGCGCAGCTTCTACGCCTCCGGCATAGATGCGCTTTTCGTCGGCAATTTCCTGCTCGAGAAATAGCCTCCTCCACCCGGAGTCTCGATGCGCAGGCGGTCGCCTTGCTGGACGGAAAAGTTCCCCTTGGAAGGCAACTCCTTGCCGTTGAGCAGGTTGCGGCCAGCCTTGCCAGGCCCTCCCCCCTCAGCCCCGGCCGGCGGACGTTTGCGTCGTTCCGACAGAATGGCTAGCGATGCGTCGCTCAGGAACTCGTACTCGCGGACGACGCCGTCTCCTCCCCTGCGCAAGCCCTCCCCTCCGCTGCCGGCGCGCAGAGCGTAGCGCCCAATACGCAACGGATATTGCTGCTCCAGAGCCTCGACCGGCGTGTTCCGGCTGTTCGTCATGTGGGTGTGGACTCCGCTCAGGCCGTCGGATCCGCTCCAAGCTCCCATGCCGCCTGCAATCGTCTCGTAGTAGCTAAACGGTTGGCCGCTTCGGGGATCGATACCACCCAGGCTGATGTTGTTCATGGTCCCTGAACTCCAGGCGGGAATGGCGTCGGGCAAAGCCTGTCGCAGGGCGCCCAGCACGGTGTCAACGATGCGCTGCGACGTCTCGACGTTGCCGGCCGCAGTGCTCGCCGGCAACCGGGCTTCGCAAATCGTGCCCGGTCGCGTGAGGATTTCGACCGGGCGTAGGATGCCTTCGTTGTACGGAGTCTCGTCCTTAATCAGGCAGCGCAGGCAGTACATGACGGCCGAGGTGGTGACCGCTCGGTTGGCGTTCACGCCCCCGCGCGTCTGCGGGGCAGATTCGCGGAAATCGAAAATCGCGCGGGGCCCTTGGATCGTCAATCCGCAGCGGATCGCGACCGGCCCCGACGCGAAGCCGTCGTCCTCCATGTAGTCGGTGAAGTCGCACTTGCAGTCCGGGATGGCTTGGATCCGGGCCCGCATGACCGCCTCGGCGTAGTCCTGCAAGACTACCATCTGGCGCGCCACTTTCTTTGCGCCGTGTCTCGCGACCGCTGCCCGCAAGCGGCGTTCTCCCACGCGGTGCGCCGCGACTTGCGCCCCCAAGTCCCCGAGCCGCTCCTCGGGCGTGCGAACGTTGGCCTGGATGATCGCCAGCAGTGCAGGGTCGTATTCCCCGTCCCGCACCAGCCGCACGGGAGGAATCCGCAGTCCTTCTTGGTAGATCTCCCGGGCCAACGGCATCGAACCGGGAGCCATGCCTCCAACATCAGCATGGTGCGCCCTGGTCGCCAAGTAGAAGGCCGGCTTGTCCGATGCCTCGAGATCGACGCCCGACACGGAGGTAATGTCCGGCAGATGCGTCCCGCCGCGGAAAGGATCGTTCAGGAAGTAAATCTCGCCAGGCCGCGGCTGGTGCTCTTCGGTTACGGCCCGCACAGAGGCCGGCATCGCACCCAAATGAGCCGGCATGTGATCGCCCATGGCGACCGTCCGGCACTCGGCGTCGTACAGCGCGCAGGAATAGTCGCGCCTCTCCTTGATGTTCGCGGAAAAGGCGGTCCGGCGCAGGACGATGCCCATCTCCTCAGCAATGGAAATGAAAAGGTTCCGGAAAACCTCGAGTTCGAGAATCATGGCTGCCGTGCAGGAGGCCTGTCCCGCCACCACGAAGCCAGGGCCGACCCTGTGACATTCATGAAGGTGCCGAAGATGCCCGGCGCCAATGCGGCGGCTGGACTCTTGAGCACGGTCGCGGCCAGACCGACAGCCATGCCTCCATTCTGCATGCCGACTTCGAATGCGACCGTGCGGCAGTCGGTTTCCGGCAACCTGCACCAGCCAGCGGCGAAATACCCGAAGACGTAGCCCGCGACGTTGTGCAGGAACGCGGCGCCGACCAGGGCGGCGCCGCTGCGCAGAAGCTCGTCCCGCGATCCGGCGGCGATGATCGCCAGGATGAAGCAGATCGCCGCCATCGCGACACCGGGCAACACCCGGTGCAAGATATCCCGGCGCTTCGCCAGCAAGCGGTTCAGCAGCAGGCCGGCGCCGACGGGCAGGATGACCAGCTCCACGATCGCTTGCATCATAGCCAGGAACTCGATCTCGATGAACCGGCCAGCTAGCAAGCGCATGGCCAACGGGGTCATCAACGGCGCCATCAGCGTCGAGCAGGCGGTCATGGTCACGGAGAGGGCTACATTACCCTTGGCCAGAAACGCCATCACATTGGACGCCACGCCGCCGGAGCACGAGCCGATCAGAATCACGCCGGCCGCGACCTCGTCCGGGAATCCAAACGAGACGGCGATGCCCCAACCCAGCAGCGGCATGACGCTGAACTGCAGAAACATGCCGACCACCACCGCCTGCGGCATGCGCAGGGCCCGGGCGAAGTCCGCCAAGCTGAGCGTCGCACCCATGCCGAGCATGATCAACTGAATGAGGGGAGTGCTCAGCCGGTTGAGTGGGAATCCGCCCCAGGATTGGAAATGCGCCGGGAAATACAGCGCCCAGCAGGTCATCGTGAAGACCCAGAAGGTAAATGCAAGGATGTTGAGCTTGGGATGACGCTGGAAGTACACCGCGAACGCGGCGAACGCCAGCACAAGAGCGCTACCGCTCCAGACGATGTGGCCCGTCATCCAACCGAGCAGGAATCCCAGAGACCCGAGCAGGCCGGCTCCAAGAAACACGCTGTTGCCGTTCTTCACGAAGGCGGCATGGTATCACAGCGAACCGCCTCGCCAGGGGCGCGCGGGCCCAGGCGACGCGGCTTGTCGCCGCGAGTTCTCCGTGGACTGCTCGTCGTTCTGGTCGTGTCCGCTTGGCTGTTCGGCGGATGCGGCGGTTCCCGGCGCAGCAAGCGGGTCAAACTGCCTCCGCCGGTCACTCCGAGACTGGGTTGGACCGAGGTCGGGATCGCAAGCTGGTATGGGCATCCCTACCACGGCCGCACGACGAGCAACGGTGAGACCTACGACATGAACAGGATGACCGCGGCCCACAAGCGGCTGCCTTTCGATACTTGGGTGCGCGTCAGGAATCTCGCGAACGGCAAGACGACCCAGGTGCGCATCAACGATCGCGGCCCGTTCGTCCGCAAGCGAATCATCGACTTATCGCGCGCCGCCGCAACCGACATCCAAATGATCGGTTCCGGCACAGCCCGCGTGCAACTGACCGTGATCCGGCCTCCGCAACGAAACCGCCGCACCACGCCGCGGCCGACAGCGCGCCGGGAAGAGGGCCGGTTTGACGTCCAGACCGGCGTGTTCGCCAGTCGCAGAAACGCCCAAGCAATGGCCAGCAAAGTCGGACGCTTGGGCCACAGGGCGTCGATCGAGGAGTTCTCGCAGGGCGGCGCGAAGCGCTACCGCGTCCTGGTGGCGGGCGGAGACCGCCAGCAGGCCAATGCGCGGCGACAGACCCTGAAGCGCCAAGGCGTCGAAGGATTCGTGCGGCGGCGCGGCGGGCGCTAGGCCGCTACGGGACTACGGCTCGGCGCTACCCGCCGGGTATGCGCCAGCGGGGAGGCGCTTGGAAGCCGGGATCGTTGCGGCAAACGTTATACGGGGGCACGGAACGCTCGGGCTGCAGTGCTCGGAACCACTTGATTTTCTTGTACATCGAGGCTACGAGTTCAGGATTCTCGGCAAGTAGATCGCGTTCTTCCGCCAGATCCTCGGCGATGCGGAAGAGGAACCGCTTCCTGGCCGACTCGTCGACGCTCTCGTCCGTAACGTCGGGCCCGACGATCATTTTCCACTCGTTTGTCATATAGGAGATGTGCTCGCGGCGCGGTCCCTCTTGGCCGATGTAGTTGAAGAGTTCGCGATCCAGCGCCTGCCGCTCGCCAGCGAGTACATCCAGCACGTCGACGCCGTCGAGCGGCTTGCCGACATGGTCCTCGACGCCCGCCATTCGCATCAGGGTGGGGAGCAGGTCAATGTTGGCGAGCGGAATGTCGATCGTCTGGCCGCTCGGGATCCTGGCCGGCCAGCGGGCGGTAGCCGCGACTCGAATTCCCCCCTCAAAGACCGTCGCCGTGCGCCCCCGCAGCGGCGTGTTCTCGCCGATGCCCCGCACCCCGCCATTGTCGGAGCTGAACAGCACGAACGTGTTCTCCGTGATCCCGGTCTGGTCGAGCGCAATGAGGATCCTGCCAACACCCTCGTCCAGCGAATGGACCATCGCTCCCAGTACACGGCGGTTCCGTTCTCGGGCCTTCCGGCCCGCCTCCATGTCCAATCTGACGAAGCCTTGGTGGAAGCCACGTGCGGGAGGCAGCTGCGCATACCGCGGGAGATCCTCCTCCTTGGCTTGAAACGGCCTGTGTGGCCCATTGAACACCACGTAGCAGAGGAACGGATCCGGCTCGCCGGCATGGGTCCGAACGAAGCGCACGGCCGCGTCGGCGATCAGGTCGGTCAAGTAGCCCTGGTCGTCACTCAGCTCAAAGCCGGCATGCCAGTCGACCTCGCCTTCGCGCTCGTGCGTGAAATAGTCGATGGCGCCGTTGTAATGCCCATAGAATTCGGTGAATCCGCGCCGAAGAGGGTAGTGCTTCTTGTCCGAGTGACCGAGATGCCATTTGCCGAATGCGGCGCGATGCTTGTAACCCACCTCCGCAAGCACATCCGCGAACGTCCTCTCTGATACGTCCAGGCCACCTTTGCGCCAGGGCGGAATGACGGCCAGCATCGCGCCATACCGGATCGGGTAGCGCCCCGTGAGCAGTCCAGCCCTCGTGGGTGAGCAGAGCGGAGCGACGTAGTAGCGCGCGAGTTCGGCGCCCTCAGCAGCGATGCGATCAATGTTGGGCGTGGCGATCCTCCCGCCATGGAAGCTCACGTCCGTCCAGCCCAGGTCGTCGGCCAGCAGGATCAGGATGTTCGGCCTTTCCACGTGGGATCCCGAACCAGCTCCAGGCTGGGACGAGCAACTCTGCAAGAACAAGACGAGCAGGACGATCGAACAGCGATGCATGGCTGCTATCGAACGCGCCGCGCGAGGGCCGAGGCCGAGATTGCCGGATACCGACGCGGAGCACCGGGCGCGGGATCCCGTTCCCCTGCCCCGAACTTCGCTCGGCTGCGCCCGGGCGTTCGGGCAATGCGGCCAGACCGGAATGCTAGACTTCGGCTTGACCTGGGCGTACCCCGTCGCCATGACGATTGCCGGGTCCGATCCGTCGGGCGGCGCGGGACTACAGGCCGATCTGAAGACGTTCCACCAGTTCGGCGTCTATGGGACTGCCGTCACCACCCTAGTCACGGCGCAGAACACCTGCTCCGTCGACGCGATCGTTCCCCTCGATTCTGCCCTGGTGCGCATGCAGTTGGACTCGGTCCAGCGGGACATCCCACCGTCGGCCGCCAAGACGGGTGCGCTCGGCGATGCAGCGATCGTCGAGGCCGTGGCCGAATGGGCGCGGGATGTCGAGGCGCCTCTTGTGGTGGACCCAGTCCTAGTGAGCCAACACGGCAAGCCGTTGGCGCAGGCCGACGCGCTTGCGCTCATTTCCGCGAAGCTGTTGCCCAGCTGCTTTCTGGCCACGCCGAACCTACATGAGGCAGGCGTCCTCACAGGCCTCGACGTCCGCGATCTGGCCACGATGCGCCGAGCCGCGGAACGGATTGCGGCGCTCGGCGCCCGTCATGTGCTCGTGAAAGGCGGCCATTTGCAAGGCGATGCCGTCGACGTGCTGTGGATGGGAGGCGAGGTTCGGACGTATCGTTCCGAGCGGATCGAAACACGGGAAACGCACGGCACTGGGTGCACGTATTCCGCAGCAATCACGGCCCTGCTGGCGTTGGGCCGATCCCTGCCGGAAGCGGTAGGGGAAGCAAAGCAATTCATCACCGAAGCCATCCGGACGGCGCCGGGTTTGGGGCGCGGTCCGGGCCCAGTCAACCATCACGCCTGCATCGGACGCGGGAAATCCTGAGTCTGCGATGATCGGATCTGCCGGGCGGCGATGGCTGAGACGCGCAACGATCGAAAGTGGGTCTTGGCGGTCCTCACCGCAGTCCTTTTCCCCATGCTCGCGATGCACGGCACCTGCATCGCCGTGATGGGTCCTGGCACTTGGGGCTCCGGTCTCGAGGAAGTGCTCCCGGAGTTCCAGGAACCCACGCGGCGCATTGCGGACTACGGACGGGAATTCGAGGCGCTCCCGACTGCCAGTTCACTCGCTTCGACCCCAGTTGAGCCCCCTCAGGAGGCCGAACTGCGGGGCAGCGTGACCTGGTCCCATCAGGCGCACGGCCGAGCGGTCTTCCTTACGGAAGAGACCGCACCGCAGTCCAGGCGCCAGCATCTCTACGTCGGCGACGCAGGCGGGGTTCGCAAGGTGGATCTCATCCCCGGTCATATCGTGGTCCGTCCGCAGTGGGCCGGCGATAGGATCGTCTACGAACGATGGAATCCCTGGGCGATTCCACCGATGCAGAAGGTCCGGCGCTACGTATCCAGCTGGGCGGATCCAGCGCTGCGCCCAGAAGCGACGCTCTACGGTTCCGCGCAGCACTCCCGAGCATGGACGTACCTGATGCCGGGACATTCCTTGACGGTCGCACCGGACGGGCGGCGAGCCGCCTTGCTACGCTCTGGCGCGCTGCTCGCCGGGTACTACAGCATTCACATCTGGCGATTCGAGAACCCCGACGCGCCAGGCATCCTGAGTCTGCGGGAGCATGGGGAAGAAGGCGCGCGCTCGTTTTCTCTGCGGTGGTCGGCAGACTCTGTTGCCCTGCAGATCCAAGGCCGGACAAGCGGTTTCGAGCGGCGGGAGTCTCACAGCGGCGGGGGACCGGATGGACTTGCGGTTCATCTGCTCTATCTGGCCGACGAGCAGACTGTTTATGATCTGAATCGCGTACCTTGAATCGTTGCCGGCGCTGATCCCTGGTTGCATGGTTAAGTTGCAAGTCCACCGACGCATGGCGTTCTTCGCGCTGATCTTGGCCGCAGCGCAGTGCTCGGCTCCGCGCGAACCGTACCTGTTCCGCTACGCGAACTCCCAGCCCGCGCCACACCCGCGCAGCGTTTCGATGGTGTACTTCGAGGAAATCCTCGAGAAGCGCAGCGCAGGCCGTATCGATGTCGAGAACCACTTCGCGGGCACTCTCGGCAGAGAACGCGAACTGATGGACATGGTGGCGTTGAATGTCCTGCAAGGGACGCGCGGCGGGTTCTTCTTCGACGTCAGCCCTAAGTACTCGCTCTTTCTGCTGCCGTTTCTAGTCGAGAACTGGGACCAAGCCCTGCGCCTCGTCAACAGCGACTTCACCGCCAGTATCAATGCCGAAGGCCGCCGCAACGGATTCCACGTGCCCGCTTGCGGCATTTCGCAGGGATTCCGTGCTCACACGACCAGCGTGCGCCCGATCCGGGGGCCGGAGGACTTCCGCGGACTGAAGCTGCGCGTCTCGCCTCAACTGCCCTACGTGATCACCGCCAGCGTCTTAGGAGCGAATCCGCAGGAAGTACCCTTCAGCGAGGTCTACCAGGCCGCCAGGACCGGTGTTATCGACGGACAGGACAACGCGCCGTCGAACTTGTGGGAAATGCGCATCCATGAAGTGCAGACATACCTCAGCATCTCGAACTACTCCACCGGGCCGGACCCGTTCATGGTGAACCTTGACTGGTACGAGTCCCTGCCGGCCGATCTCCAGAAGGAGTTCGACGCCGCCGCGCGCGAAGCGATCGCCTACAGCGACCAAATGAACCGCAGCAGTGAGACGGAATATATTGAGAAACTCTCTCAGGTCTTGGAAACTAACTTCATCACCGGAAATGACTTGGAGCGCTTCCGAAAGGCGGCTGAGCCAGTCTACGAGATCCTAATCAGGCAGGGCTATTTCACCTGGGAGGACGTAGCCGCCGCCCGCCGCGCGGCGCGGCGTGAATAGAGGCCATGCGAATAGCGGAGTTCGAGCGCCGCCTGATGGCGATCCTGGAAGCGCTTCTCGCCTTCGGCCTGTTGGCGATGTTCGCCTTGGTCGTGGTGCTGGTAGCGATGCGGTACCTGTTCGAGACCGGCCTCGTTGGCGCCAATGAGACCGCCACCGTCGTGTTTATCTACCTTTCGGCGATTGGGGCGGCGGTCGCCGTTGGGCGTCAGGAGCATATTCGCGTCGACCTCGTCTCGCGCAAGGTGGGTCGGCTATGGAAGCGCCGCCTGGATCTCGCCTCTCTCCTGGTCGTGGCGTTGTTCAACATCGTGCTGGTCGAGCGCGGCCTGGTCTGGATCGCGATCACCGGACACACCTTGATGCCGGCAACGCAACTGCCCCGCATTGTGGCTCAGATCAGCGTTCCACTTGGGTGTGGATTGGCCGCGCTGTACTGCTGCACCAGGATTGCGGTCCTCCTGCGAGAGGAGCCGCAGCCTTGATCCTGCTCCTCCTAGTCAGCCTGCTGGTGCTGATCGTGCTCGGTGTGCCGATCGCCTACTCGCTGGGGCTCTCGGTCCTGCTCTACATCCTGCTCGGCGACCCCCAATTGATCCTGGTGCTGCCGCTGCGCGTGTTCGCGGGTTTCGACTCGTACGCGTTGATGAGCCTGCCCCTGTTTATCCTGATGGGCCAGGTCATGAATGCGGCCCAGATCACGTCCCGGCTGATCGACTTCAGCATGCTGTTGGCGGGTCGCTTCCGTAGCGGACTCGGACTCGTCAATGTCCTCGCCAGCATGCTGTTCGGAGGCATCTCCGGATCCTCAGCTTCGGATACGGCGTCGATCGGATCTGTGTTGATCCCGGAGATGGAGAAGCGCGGGTACCGCAAGGAGGTCGCGGCCGGCATCACGGTGGCGTCGTCCACGATGGGCATGATCATTCCGCCGAGCATTCCCATGGTGCTCTACGCGGTCGTCGCCCAGCAGTCTGTGGGAAAGCTCTTCCTGGGCGGCGTGTTTCCCGGAATCACGGTCGGCGTTCTGCAGATGATCCTCGTCCAGTTGCTGGCCCATGGCGGTCTGGAGCGCGATCGGCGGCCCGTGACCTTGGCGTCGGCCGCGAGCCGCACACTGCGCTCGATCCCCGTGCTCCTGATGCCGGTGTTTGTGGTCGGCTCGGTCGTGTTCGGCATCGCGACCGCGACGGAGTCGGCTGCATTGGGTGTGCTCTACGCGGCGTTGGCCGGATTCGTCCTGACCCGTGCTCTGACGAGCCGCTTGTTCTGGGGCTGCTTGCGCTCGACGGCTCTGACGAGCGCGAAAATCATGATCGTGATCGCGCTTTCGCAGGCGTACATCTGGATCCTGGCCCTGGAGCGGGTCCCGGAGGCCATCGCTGAATTCGTCGTCGAACTGGGCTTGGGCGCAACGGGAACGTTGCTGTTGGTCGACCTGATCGTCCTGGCGGCCGGAACCGTGATCGACGTCAGCCCCGCGATCCTGCTCCTGACGCCCGTCTTCGCGCCGGCTCTGCAAGATCTAGGCGTCTCGCCGATCCTGTTCGGCGTGCTGCTCGTGTCGGGTCTCGCAGTCGGAGCGTGCACGCCGCCGGTCGGCACCTGCCTGAATGTCGGCGCGGCAGTCGCGAACTTGGATATCGGCACGATCTTCCGCGGGGCGGCTCCATTTCTGGCGGCGAACGCCGTGGCCTTGGTTCTGGTGACGGTCCTCCCCGAGATAGCCCTTTGGCTCCCAGAGCGGCTGATGCCTTAGGCCGGGCAAGTGTGGTCCTTGCATGCGCCTGGGAGCCGCGTTGAGAATCCGTCAGCCGATCCCAGGTCCACGCGGATTCCGCAATTTGGATCCCC
The DNA here is from genome assembly GCA_965218615.1 of Bryobacterales bacterium. GTDB lineage: Bacteria > Acidobacteriota > Terriglobia > Bryobacterales > UBA6623 > VXMF01. Next base: position 341,818 of record CBDCLH010000005.1, on the reverse strand, counting down.
TGCCCGGGATCCAATCGCACTCCTGGAGCCGAACGCCCATTCGCCAGGCGGCGTCCGGTCGGCCACTCCGTGCGGAGATCGAGAGCCGTCTGAACCTCTTAGGGACCCCGAGCCAGTTCGAACGTCGGGCGTAGGTTCCGGAAGGCGCCAGTCGGAATTCCGGAACTTCCAAGATGGGCGACTTGCAGGCAGGACCGCCGGACATGATCCTGCCGGCCTACACCATCAACGACTACCTTGATTCTGCGGCCGAGATCGAGTGCTTGGTCGACGAGTACCTCCAACCGCTACGCGGCCAACTGGATGGAAACCAAAGGAAGGCATTTGACGGTGGATCCCGATCGTCCTGTGCGTCTAACTCCGAGTCAAGCTCCATTCATTCGTCGTGACGGTCGGGATCTGACGGAGCGGCGTCTCGAGGTAGAACACGGGTACCGGGCGAGACCCTCAACGAGGACTCGGGAACCCTCGCGGCGAGTGACTTCGCAGCCTCAAAATCCGTATTCCGCGATTGGCCGCCGCTCATTGCTGGCGACCGGCAAACTCGCTCAACCAACCGATGCCATCGAAAGGCTCCGGGATCGTATTCGATCCGTCCGCACCTGCGGCGCCTGGCGTGTTCCGACCCGGGCTCACCGCTCTTCGGGAGGGGTGGTGGGCAGAGCCTGATCCGCAGCATCGTGGATCAGCGCCGTCTGCGGACCTATGAGCGCCCCTTCGATGCGCGCCGTCCTCTCGGCGGTTTCGGACTGCTGCCGCACAAGCTCTCGGAAGTCCTCCCGCTGCTGCTTGGCGAGCGATTGGACATCCTCTCGTTCCCGCTGGTCAAGCTTCTCGATCATTCCCACGAGCACCCGGAAGTCCTCCGTCTGCTGCTTAGAGAGCGACTGATCTTCCTCTCGCTGCTGCTTGGCGAGATCCCGGATCTCCGTGCAAATTCCCCGGTTTACGGCGTAAATCAGTGCCCCCAGCAAAACAGCCGCAGCGGCCATCGCAACCACACTGCGGATCCATTCGGCTTCCACTCTAGAATGCGGCTCGAAGGGCGACAGGTTCCCGGCGTCGGTCTTGAACAAGTCAGTGCTATCGTCCCACGTTCTTCCCTGGTCCTTACTTTGCAGCAGCACGCCGATCTGGCCCGAGGGATTCGATCCGTCGGCCATCTTTAGAGCACACCCACGGCGACCAGGTCTCCCGACCGGAGCAGCACCCAAGGTCCGGAGAGCTCGGCCAGCTCCGGTCGGGTGTGCGGGATGACCTGAGGTGTGGTGCGGGGGTTTCCGGCGTCCGTCGAGAAACACGCGATGTCATCACCGGCTAGAATGCCGCCGGTCTCGGGATGCTGATGGACTGCTCCGGGGCGTCCCTCTGAAAACGATAGCCCATAGCGATCAACGATCTGCCCGGCAGCACGGTCGGCTTCATGCAATGGCTAGTCGGGGCGCCGACGACGGACTTGTCGTAAGGCCGCTCTTCATGAGCACACGTGCGTCCGCCGTCACTCGAGCGAGCGACGTGAGTGGTGGCATCGGCTGCCTCGAAAGCCTCGGCAATCATGTAGGTGGCGGGAATATCTCCAGCGGGGAGGACGGCGAGGCCGGGCACCGGCGCTGGTTCGCATCCGGCATTGATAGAGGCCGTGCGGTATCCCCGAGAGGTCGATGAATAGCCCTCCCGCCGATTTCCAGTTTTCAGGGGCCTGATCCCGATTTCGCCAGCTCAGAACCCCTATGGCAATTCCTCTTTGAGCGCCAATGCCGCGAGGTAGATCGCGGTAATTGATTTGCCGGCCTGGTCGCGTTCGTGGCTGGAATAGTAGGAGACCAGTCCGCGCGTCGGACTCAGTTCCACGAATCCGGGATAGGAGTTATCGCCCCCGCTGGGCAATTCAGCGAATTCATGCAACTGGTCGTTCACCAGCCAGTACAGCGACGTCTGCGGTTCGCCAGTCAAACTCTTACGACCGGCTACTAAATATCGCGCGCCCCATTCGGCCAGCAGCGGACCGCCGATGTAGCGGTCCAGATCTTTACGTTCCCACTCTTGGTACGGCGGACGAGAGCGGAGGACCTGCGCGTTCCTTCCACCGCCGCTACGCGCGACGGCGAGAATCGAACCGTTCCTCTCGAACAAGAAGGCCGTCTCGTTGCCGTAGCGCTTCTGGAAGAATCCGGCCTTGCGCCAAATAAGACCGTCGTCGCTTTCGAGCAACGCCGACTCGACCAAGGGGTCACGCTCTTCGCGAGTCTGCGACTCGGCGAACTCTCGCTTTCGCCGCCCGCAAAGATATGCCTTCCCACCGAATGCTGCCGCGCGCCAAATGTAATGACCGTAGGTTCCCTCTAGCATCGCCGGGCCGTGCCAGCGTTTGCCGTCTTCGGTCCACGCCGCGTAGCCCAGGTGCTGGTTCATCTCGCGGTGTTCAGGCGCAGTCTCCCCGCAGTACCAAGCACCCGTATAGACGAACAGCCTCCGTTGAAACACCAAGAAGTGGGGGTCGCGTACGTCGCGCTTCGCAATACGGAAGCGATGCACTTCTTCCCAGTCCCGCCCGTCTTGGCTGGAAAGCACAAAGATGGACGAAGTGGGGTAAACACCATGGCCGTCCGGGCAACTGCGGAAGGTCAGGTATAAGCGGTCGTTGTAGCGCACCAGGTCGGTGAAGGCGTTATGCTCGCCGTTGTGGAACACTCGCCGCACCGACTCGACTCGCACTTGCGGCAGATCCGGTTCCGCGGCGTGCGCTGCTCTCGGCCAATAGAACAAGGCTGCCCCCGCAGCCACAACGGCGCAGTATCGGCAGAGTTTCGTGATCAGGCTCGGGCCCCTCTTCCCGACGGCGAACACCCTCAAGAATACCATGAGCCCTCGCTTGCTCCGCGGCTCCGCGGCTCCAATCCGCCATCGGGAAACGGACGGATTCGAGCGATTCATCCGTCACAAAGCTCGGCTCCGTTCGCTGTCGTCCCGCTCCTATCCGAAAGGAGTGTTCCGTTTCGGAGCTTCGAGGAGGCGCGACGCGCGCGACAGCCTCCGTTAGCATCCCCAAACCGGCGTTGACAGTCGGCCGGGCTAGCTATGGTGAAGGGTTCGGTCTCTGCTACGGAGCAGCCACGGGAACACAGTTCAAGTGGCCTAATCTTGTAGACCTTGCGTGCGGGTTCCGTTCAGGCCGCCCAGGAAGTGCTTCGACGGGTCGGCCAAGCTGCGCCACGGATCCGAAGTCCGATGGGGGTACGGTACGGCATGCTACCCATCGGGGCCCCGTGCCGAGGAAGGTAGAACACCGATTTCCTGCCGTTGCGGTGGTTTGGGGTTCTCCAGCAACAGGGCATGCCGTGTGACCCGCTCCCAGCTGGGATTCGACCTCCAGCGCACTCTCTCTGCAATAGGGAAGCGGACAAGACTGGTGTGTTCAGTGCAGGCGCTGGGTGTCCGCCCGTGCCGAACCAATACGCAGCACAGCGTTCGCGGAGAATGGACTCAATATCCCGTTAGAAGTAGCCTGTAAGTGTCTGCGCGACGATGGCTAGTGTTTTGTCACTTCTAACATTTCAGGCAAGTTATGTTTCACTGGGTATGGGCGAGGCCCAGGAGAAGGTGATGAAGAAGTACATTGTTCGTCTGACGGACGAGGAGCGCAAGATTTGCGACGCCACGATCAAGAAGCTCAAGGGCGGCAGCCAGAAGGCGCGACGGGCCAGGATCCTGCTGCAGGTGGATGCGGACGGGCCGGGCTGGACCGACCGGCAGGTCGCGGACGCCTAGCAGTGCCGCACGCGCACGGTCGAGAATGTGCGGCGGCGCTGCGTGCGGGAAGGCTTCGAGCGGGCGCTGCAGGGCCAGCAGCGGAGCGCCCCGCCGGTGCCGAAGCTGCTGGACGGGGAGCAGGAGGCGCAGTTGATCGCGCTGCGGCTGGGCCCGCCGCCTGGCATTTGCACGGACATGCCAAAACAACCACTTCGGCAGGGCCGAGCCCGAATATGCGATCCCGAAAGGAACTCTAACTGTTGTGCAAAAAGATGTTACGTCAATTCAGGCGGTCTCGAAACGGACTACGATGTAAGGAAGTCTGAGACTGTTCTTTCCCGATCAGCCGCCGCTCGTAGCTGGTGACTGGCACACCTGCTCCCTTAACCCACGGCATCGAAAGGTTCTGAGACGCTATTCGTTCCGCCCGCACTCGTGGCGCCTAGCATGCTCAGACACGCTATGCCCTCAAGGGCCCCTCACCGCTCTTCGGGGGGCTCGGTGGGCAGGGCTTGGTCCGCCGCACCATGGATCAGCGCCGCCTGCGGACCTAGGAGCATACCTTCGATGCGCGCGGTTCTCTCGGCGATGAGCGCGATCCTCTCGGCGGTTTCGGACTGCTGCCGCACAAGCTCTCGGAAGTTCTCTCGGTGCTGCTTGACGAGATCCCGGATCTCCGTGCGAATTCCCCGGTTTGCGGCGTAGATCAGTGCCGCCAGCGAAACAGCCGCAGCAGCCATCGCGACCACAACGCGGATCCATTCGGCTTCCACACTGCGAGCTTACCACCGCGAGCGAGCGAGGTTAGCCCTGCAAGCGGGCCAACCTCCTGGGCGTGTCCGGCTATGCCAATGTCTGCGGCTTACGGACCAAATCCGACTAGACGGTGCCTACGGATAGAACAGGAGTGCCGAGCGCGACCGACAAGCGAGGAAGCGGGCTCCCTCGGGTGCGACCGGCTGATGGGTAATTCCGGTCACAGTGAATGACAGAACGGCGAGAGGGTCGTTAACGCAAGTTCTGTATGATCGGACCGGAATCACCATTGAGGGATGCGAGCATGGCTGACTCGGTAGTTGCCGCGAGGTGCCGCATACTCAGGCGACGCGAGCGGCTGGGGTATCTGTGTCTTCATGTCTGCGTCGCCCTCGGCCTGGCTGGGCAGGCTGTCGGCGCAACCGGCGGCGCATCGACCAACGCGTGGGTAGACGACCTGGAACCGATCGGAGTAGCCGACTGGAATTACGATCGGGCAGCCCACCTTCTCGAGCGTGCGGGCTTCGGGGGCAGTCCCGATCACATCCAGCGGCTCGCCACGATGCCTCCGGACGCCGCGGTGAGCTGGATCGTCGACTACGAGGCCATCGACGCCTCCAGCCTCACCGACTTCGATGAATCCGGGCTTTGGGATCCGGGCATGGACCCGTTCCCGGCGAGCCGGGCGGAAGCCGTTTGGATCGCACGCGAAAAAGGCTCGTCCCTGGGCGTCGCGGTGCTTCCGGAAGGTTCTTCTCGTCGGATTCAGCCGGTCGTGGACAAGTTCTTCTATGGGTTACGGGCGAATGTCCTGGAAACCCGGCGGCTGGCATTGTGGTGGGCGGACCGCATGGTGAGGACGCCCCGTCCTCTTGAAGAGAAGATGACCTTCTTTTGGCACGGTCACTTCGCGACCTCGGAGACCAAGGTGCGCGATTACCGCAAGCTGCTCCTCCAAAATCGGATGCTGCGTACGCGAGCCACAGGAAATTTCCGTGATCTCCTGCTCGGGATCACGCGGGATCCGGGAATGTTGGTGTATCTCGACAACGGCAAGAACGTCAAAGACCACCCCAATGAGAACTTCGGGCGCGAACTTCTGGAACTCTTCACCATGGGTGTCGGCAACTACACCGAGACAGACATCCGTGAGGCATCCCGTGCCTTGACAGGGTGGACCAACAATGTGCTCGAGTTCCGATTCGACTCCAAACTCCACGACGCCGGTCCGAAGACGTTTCTCGGCCGCTCGGGGAACTTCGGTGGTGAAGAGATTGTCGCCATTATCCTTGCGCAACCCGTCACCGCGGAGTTCATCGCCTCCAAGCTCTACCGTTTCTTCGTTCGCGAACAGATCTCGGATTCGACGAAGACGGCGCTCGGCAAGATCTTCCGCGATGCGGACTACGAGTTGAAGCCGCTCCTCCAGGCCATCTTGCGGTCGCGCGACTTCTATAGCCCCCTCTCGTTCGCCACGCAGATCAAGAGCCCGGTGCAGCTCATCGTGTCCACGTACCGGAAGATGGGTCTCGCGAGTGCGCCGACGGCACCGGACTTCAATCAGCTCACGGGAGGGCTGGGGCAGGCCCTGCTCTACCCGCCCAACGTAGCCGGCTGGTCCGGCGGCCGCACCTGGATCACACCGGCGACACTGCTAGAGCGCGGCAATGCCATGCGCAGCATCCTCTTCCCGCCGTCGCTCCGGGACTTCGGCCATCCGGACCGTCGGATGCCTGGGATCTATCGCATCGTGGGCGAGCGGCTCGAGCAGGGTATGAACATTTCAAACGCCACCCGCGCGGGCGACTCCGCGGTCAGCATGATGGCCGATGCGGACGAGGACTACAACACACGCTATGGCGGCTACCGCGGATATGTGCTGGCCTATGAGCGGATCAAGCTCGTGCCCCGTCACACAGCCGACTTCGACCTAGCGACCATGGTCCGTTCGACAGGGGCGGAAACCGCGGCCACGGCTGTCGATCATCTGCTGCTGCGATTCTTGCGGATGCCTCTCGACGGCGAGGACCGGCGAGCCCTGATTGCGTTCCTCGAAAAACAGCTCGGATCAGTGGCGCTTAACCGGAATTCCCGCGACTTGGAAGACGCGTTGCGCAGCGTTCTCTACCTTATCCTGAGTTCGCCGGAATACCAACTTGGGTGAAGACATGAGACACGACCGACTCACGTGCGGCTACAACCGCCGCGACGTCTTGCGCAACGGCCTCTACGGAATCGGTGTGACTTCCGGGCTGCCGCTGCTCCTGGGACGCGCATCGCAAGCGCTTGCGACCGAAGCCCTCGACGGGGAGCGAGAAACGCATCCCAACCGCATCCTGGTGGTGATAGAACTGTCGGGGGGCAACGACGGTTTAAACACCGTCGTGCCATACCGGGACGACGCGTACTACCGCGTCCGCCCGAGTCTCGCTATCTCCAAGAACAAGGCGATCGCGATCACCGCCGAGGCAGGCTTCCATCCTTCTCTGGTGGGATTCGAGCGCCTTTACAAGGACGGCCGGATGGCTGTCGTCGAAGGGTGTGGCTATCCGAACCCCATCCTCTCGCACTTCGCCTCGATGGGCTTCTGGCACACCGGCGTTCGCGACGGCGGTGACACTCTGGGCTGGGTCGGTCGATTCGCGGACGCGCACACGCCCGCGGAAATCCCGAACACGATCATCAATATCGGTAGCTCACAATCCTTGGCGGTGCGAAGCGAGGTGCATTCGCCGCTCGTCTTCGACAATCCAGCGCAGCTTCGCCGCGAGGGAACGGAGGCGGAAAAGACGGTGCTGCAGGATTTTGGCCGCGAGCGCGAGAGTGCAAGCCCAGCACTCCAATTCCTGCGCTCAACCGCCGCGAATGCGGTGGGGAGCGGCGCCCTGGTCCGCGACGCGTGCGCCTCGTACAGCACGCCGGTCGACTACGGCATCGGGGGCGGCCTCGCATCCGATCTCCGCAAGGTGGCGGCACTCATTGCCGCGAACCTTCCGACGCGCGTCTATTACGTCGCGTATCGAGGCAACTCCTTTGATACCCATGTGCACCAAGCCGACCTCCACAGCCGCCTGCTCATGTACACGGCCGATGCCGTCCACGGTTTCGCGCAAGATCTCAAGCGTCTTGGCCGTAGCGACGACGTCGCCGTCCTGATGTTCACCGAGTTCGGCCGGCGTGTCGAAGAGAACGGAAGCCAAGGGACCGACCACGGTACGGCTGGCCCGATGTTCATTATCGGCAAGGGCGTCCAAGGCGGCTTCTACGGTGGAAATCCGAGTCTGACGGATCTAGACCATGGCAACCTCAAGATGACCACGGACTTCCGGCGCGTCTACGCAACCATGATCGACGAGTGGATGGGGTGCCGAGACACTGCGTCGATCCTCAAGGGCGAGTTTGCGCCCCTGGAGATCTACTCCTAGCCCAACTTCGCCGTTTAGAGTTCATGGGTCTTTGCTTGCAGGAACCTAGGGCTTCTTTCGTCACTACTCCACAGAGTTGATCCGGCTAGATTCAGGACCCGAGTCGGACGCAGGTGAGGCCCGCCTACCCCCAACCAGCGGTAGATCTGCGCTTGCTTCGACTTGGGAGTCGTCGCCCGCCAGACACACACTTCCCCGCCCTCCTTTTTTCAGGCCTTGAGCGATACGGGGAGACGTTCATGTTGCAAACACGGGAGTTAGGCGGAGGGGCGGGTGACCCAACGCCAGAAATCCGCCAATATCAGCACCAGAAGCTGCGAAGTTGGGCTAGGGAATTCTCGGTCGCCAGCCCACGATGAGCCTCGCCGTCACCCTGACCGGTTGCTGATGCAGACGCGTGTCCCGTCGCCAGGCTCAGGCAGGATTGGCGCCCGGCGCGAAGCATGCCCAGGATCGACGTTCGGCGAATCTTGAGCGGTCATCAACGCGCCGCGAAGGCTCTGCATGCAACGCAGGCAACGAGTCCCCTCGAAGACAAGCCGTAACGAAGCTCAGAGCCGGTCGAGAGCCGAGTAGCCCATCATCAGCGCCATCAGAATGGCCGAGACCCAAAGCATGAGCGTAATCCAGGCCTTGGGTAGGATGTTCCGCGGCATCCTCTTGTAGCGCAGATAGAGTGCGAAGCCCCCAATGATCGGGAGCATGATCGCTTGGGCGATTCCTCCGATCTTAACCATCAGGACTGGCTCCCGGATCCACATGAAGTATAGGCAGGGAACCACCAGCAACAGCACCACAAAGGTACGGATCGCGCGCAGGCGAAGCTTGTAATTCGACTTGTCGTACACGCCTAGCATGCCGATGAAGTCAGCCCAAACGCGGCAGTGGGCTGCGGTCGAAGCGAACACGGTCGAATACAGGACGGCGAACGCGCCAACCATGAACAGCCCTAGCGACCAGCCGCCTAGGGTTTCGGTGTAAATACTGGACAGCACCTGCACCATTTCGGATCCCTCGGGGATCAGGCCCATGCCCTTGAGGATGCCCGCGCCCAGAAAATAGAACGCGATCGTGGCGAAGGTATAGATCACCATCGACAACAAGACATCGAAGCCCATCACCCGGATCCAGCCGAGGGCGCGTTGCGTCCATGCGGGAGAAGTGTCGTGCTTGCCCGTGTAGCTTGCGTAGCCCTTCTCGATGCACCAGTAGGGATACATCACGAGTTCCGTAGCGCCGACTCCGGTAATCCCGAAGGCTGCCACGGCCGTGCCCATCCCTCCCTCGGGAGGCTGGAAGGTCAGACCGGTCAGCACATCGCCCCAGTCGAAGTACTGCGGCAACTTGAAGAGCAGGAAGCAGCAGCTGACTGTCAGCGCGGTGAAGCTGACCACCAGTCCCATGGCGATCCGTTCGACCAGTACGTACTTGCCAGCAATCAAAAGAAGTATCGAGGCCGCCGCCAGCAGCCAGACGAAGGCTACCAGCGGCACCGTAGGGAATGCCCGGTTGAGGATTTCGGAGATGCCGCCGAGCATGGCGCCGACCTGGAACAACGTGATGCTGACCATGACGCACCACATCCAGACGAGCCAGGAGACCCTGAAGCGCGGACCGGGCACATCGTTGAAAGCTTCGAGGGTCGTCCGACCCGTGCCGATGGCGTAACGGCCGAGTTCATTCTGGACGACCGTCTTAACTAGGCAGCTCAATATGATGAGCCACAGCAGAATGTAGCCATTCTCCGCGCCGAGGACCGTGGTCGCGATCAACTCACCCGACCCGACGATGGAACTAGCCAGAATCAACCCCGGTCCAATCAACCGGGCGATACCGCCGAGATGGCGCGGCGGCTGCGAGATCTTCTCAGGCCGGAGCAGGTAGGGGTCCTGCTGGGCTGACTGAGCCATGGCGTCCCGCAATGCTATCACAGGGCACAGCAACCCGCCCGGTTCGTGCTACTGGCGCCACGCGATTCGGTAGCCAGTTCCAGCCGTTCGCAATGGACCCGCCCCTACTGGGCATTGCGGTGGACGGGCTCGTCCAGCACCATGGGTTCCGGGAAGTTGCCCGCCGTCTTCCCGCCTCCGCTGCGCAAGCGCTTGTTCTGCGAACGGCCGCGAGGCGCATTTATCGGAATCTCCATACCACCGAACTCCGTCATCATGTCGTAGAGCTTGCTCTCCATGTCCTTGACGGTCTGGGCAAAGTCTGGATAGTACAGCAGGTTGCGGGTCTCGCCCGGGTCCGCCCGGAGGTCGTATAGCTCGTCGGCATCCCACAATCCGTAATACGTGATGTACTTGAAGCGGTCGCCGCGCAGAGCGAACTGGGTCGGCGTGTGCGGGACGTTCTTCTCCCAGTAGTACACATACAAGAAGTACTCCCTCCAAGGGGCCTCTTGGCCCATCCCGAGCGGTAGGAAGCGTGCACCGTCCACATGCGGGGGCTTCTGCAGACCGATGGCCCCCAGGATCGTGGGAGCAATATCGATATTCGCTACGACCTGCCCCACAACCGCGCCGCTGGAGAATAACTGCGGGCAGTGCATCAGCATCGGAACGCGGATCGACGTCTCGTAGGCAACGCGCTTGTCGATCAACCTGTGCCCACCAAACATGAAGCCGTTGTCACCCATGTAGATCAAGAGCCTTTGGTCCGCGATGCCCATCGTGCGCAACTGTTCCATGACGCGCCCGCGGCTGTCATCCACCGCGCTCAATGCCTCGTTGTAGCGGGTGTGCGACATATTTGTGCCAATCAGGCGGCCTGGGCGCGGTTTTCCCAGTAGTCTTCGAAGCGGCCGCTGAGGCGGGCACAGCGCAGCGCCATGATGGCATTGGCGCCGCGTACGGTCCAGAACATGCCCGATTGCTTGAGGCGTTGGGCAATCACGGTCTTGCAACCCGCCTCGATTACTCCCGAGCCGATGAATAAGCCTTGTTTGCGAAAGCTGGGATAGCGCATCCGCGCGGCGTTGTGTTCGAAATAGTCCGCTTCGGTGGCGAGGCGACGAGCCAGATCTTGCTGCGGTGCAGCGAAACGTCGTAGGGCAGCGACCAACGGCTCGATCTTGCCCCAGCACTGATTTTCACGGCACGTATAGGGCCTAAATCTGGAAGGGCCGGTAGGCCGGTCAGGTGCGTGAGGCCCCGTTGAAGGTAATGCGACGGTTGCCGAGCCAGGGCAAGGGCTCGGAGGGGTCCGTGCCCAGCGCCTCGATTAGGGCGGGCAGGTTGCGTTTCTTCTTCAGCGACACCGTGCACAGGTCGGGACCGAGTTGGATGTCGGCTCCGGTTTCGAGCAGGGACTCGAACAGCGTCAGCGCCGTGCCGTGGCGGTAGCCCGGGGGCAGTTCGAGGGCGAGTAGGCGGTAGAGGTTGTAGGCCAGCACGGTCATGGTGAGGTCGAAGTCGACCTTGATGACCATCGAGGAGGAGAGCCGGTTGAGGTGGAAGAAGGCGAGCTGCTCGGAGATGGACTTCTCGACGAGCCAGCGCTGGGCGTAGCGGCGGAGCAGGGCGGCGAGGCTGGACTCGAAGTCATTGGTGATCAGCAAGGCGGGGCGGCTGGAGCCGTGCAGGACGGCGATCTGGCGGACCTCGCCGTCGTAGTGGCGCAGCGGGGTGGTCGATTCGACGACTTCGAGCAGGCGGGTGCCGTTGCGGACGGGGACGCGGATCTTCTTGCGCTGGGCGGGCGGGACGGCCTGGGCCGCCTGGACGAGGTGGCGGCCGCGGCGGCGGACGGTGACGAAGCGGATGCCCTGCTGGTCGAGGCGCTTGAGGCAGGCGTAGGTGGTGAAGCGGCCGTCGAAGACGAGGAAGCGCAGCTGGAGGCCGCCGGCCTGGGAGAAGTCGAGGAACTCGAGGACGGATTCGGGGCTGGACTGGCGGCGGATGGAGGCGTCGGAGCGGAGCAGGAGGCCGGAGTCGGGATCCTGGGCGAGGGCGGCGGAGAAGCCGGTGAGGGCGCGACCGCGGGAGCCGGACCAGTGCTTTTCGAGGGTCTGATCGTCGCCCCAGTGGGGCAGGGTGGTGAAGTCGAGGTTGGCGGCGTCGGAGACGAGGGCGCGCTGGGAGAGGATGCGGGCGAGCTGGGCGAGCAGGCGCTGGTTCATGGCGCGGGTGGTGCGGTCGGAGTAGGAGGAGAACCAGGCGGACTTGGGCAGGACGTTGAGGCCGGCGAAGAGGCCGGGGCCGCGGTCCATGCACCAGATGTCGTCGGCGCTGTAGCGGCGGATGTGGGAGAGCTTGAGGGCGAGGAAGGCGAGCACGGACTGGAGCGGGGAGAGGGTGCTGGTGCCAGGGTAGCCGGCGAGGCGGATGGCCTCGTCGATGCGGGAGCGGCGGAGGAGGGGGAGCAAGCAGAGGATGCCGGCGGCGCGTTCGGATTGGAAGAGTGCGGCGGAGCGCGGGGGGAGGGGGGCGGATTCGGGAGCGCGCTCGGGGGCGGGGCCGGCGGCGGCGCGCAGGGCGCGGGAGCGGCGGGGGAGGCGGGCGAAGCCCTCGGTGACGAGGGCGTTGCGGATGGCGCGCTCGGAGGGAGGGTGAGAGGAGGAGGCATCGAGGCGGGCCTTGATATCGGGGACGGAGAGGTTGCGCTTGCGGAGGCGGACGATTGCGTCGTGGAGATCGGAGGAAGGGGTGCGGAGGGGGCGGCCGGGAGGGTCGGGGGAGCGGAAGAAGAAGGCCGAGGGGTCGTCGAGCAGGCGGAAGTCGCGGACGATGGAATAGACGGCGGCGCGAGAGCAGTCGAAGCGGCGGGCGACGTCGTGAGCGGGGAGTTGATCGAGGAAGAAGGCGCGGAGGATCTCGTAGCGGCGATGGCGGGGGTTGGCGGGCCGGGAGAAGAAGGAGCGGGGATCGGGGGCCACGGCCATATTAGGCATTATATTGCATGTAGATAAAACAGTCAAGCATGGAAAAACATGTCATCCCGCCTGGGAGTCCATGGCTAAGGGATTTCATATCAATCATATACAGGGATTCATTGCCATTCCATGGCCTGTAATGTGATCAACTAGTACTTGAGGGAGATCCATAAAATGCCTAATTCGGACAACAGGCAATGAGAATTCCAATTGACTGCAAGCGGTTGATTTCAGATCACTTAGACCCAGAATCCGGCGATGCTATCCCACCCGAGCACTCAAGAGATTAGGCTGTAATGATTCCGTGAAAATCAGTGCCCAGTCGAGTTGGCGTTGCCGTTTGTTGGCCCAGCGTCGCCGGCCCCGCTGGTCGTCAGGCCACAGCTGGGCCGCCAACTCCCACAGATGCTGGCGGGCATGGTAGAGGTCGACGATCTCCACCGCGCCGGGAAAATACTGGTGGGAGAGGTTCCAGATCAAATGTTGCGGTCCCCGATATGTTGCGCAGAGGCCGCAAGACCTTGTGAAATCAGGGCTCCGGCCTCGACTCACGCAACATAACGGTTCTGATCGATCATGTAGAGTCGAGGAGAAGCGCGCCTGCCTTAGTGTGAGGGAGTAGCAGTTTGCCGACGGCTTTCGCCTCGCGTCGGGGCCTCAGTCTCACACATAGCCACGTTTCTTCTCCCCGCTCATCGAACCGGACGTGCCAATTTCCGGCATCGAATGTAGCTAGCTACATTCAGTGCATTATGTAGCCAAGCCAGTTATGTAGCCAAGTTGGTCCAAGTAGTTGAAAACACAGTGATTCCAGCTTCGTCGTGGCAACATAACCCGATGCGCTAAGGTACAAGATTCTGATACTAGGCGGCCGCAATATTGGCGAAATTGCGCGGAATTGGCACTGAATCGTGGATTTGGTGAGCTTATAGGGGCATGGCGCGGTCCGATTTATGTAGCCAAGTTGAACTGTATCTTCGTGCATACGCATAGGTTACGGGCACTTTGCTACATAACTGGCTTGGCTACATAAAGCATCCGGCTCTCGGACGAGATCATGCCTTCGCCCACGGGAAACTGGCCGTTGTCAGCTGGAGGCGTGTGAGGCCATAGTCATCCCATAGCCTCTCGCTCGGGTAGCGCACGTACTTCCCGTAACTCACCTTGTGCTTCCGGCACAGCCACTGGCGCAGCCGCTTCTCCGCGTGACTGTCGATGGCCCTGTAGGCCGGGCTGACCTGTCCGAGTTGGAAGTAGTTCGCCCACCCGAGCATCGCTCGGTTCCGGCGTCCCACCAGCTCTTCTGGTGACAGCTACCCGTACCTCGCCTCCGTCATCTCACTGATCTTGCGGCATAGGCTCCGGACGCTCGCTTGGCTAGGGCGCGTGCCTATGTAGGCCCGTCCCGTTCGCCGGTCGTAGTTGCGTCCGATGCGATATCCGAGAAACTCGAACGCTTCGTTCGGTGCCCTCAGACATCGCGTCTTGGTCGGGTTGATCGGTAGCCGCAGTTTCTCCATCATCCGTTCGACAGCGGCCCGCATGGTCTCTCCCGGGGCCTTGCCGCAAATGACGAGTCGGGTAGCCCGGGGGAATTTGTCGGGTAGGGCACTGGCGCGCGCACCCTTAGGCGGAGGATTTCCATCCCTGCCCTTTCGGTTGCAGAGTGGGTTCTCAGTTCCGCCATCGGCCACGTTTCCAGCCGCCCCCCCTAAAGTAGGGTCGAGGAGAGGCGCGCTTGCCGTAGCGCGAGGGAGTAGCAGTTCGCCGACCGCTTTCGCGTGCCGCCTGCGCGGCCTGCCGGTGCCTCAGTCTCTCGCCTAGCCACGGTTCCTCCCCCCGCCTCGTCAAACCCGGCGTGCCGCTTTCCGGCACCGGGCTTTCCTGTTGCCTTCCTCGCAAGGGTTATGCGGCCGTTCGGGCCGGGAGCGCTTCCGGCAGTCGCGCAATCCGGTACTGCGAATACAATCCGAGTCCGTCATACAGCCACCGCCTACTCCACCTCTTCCAGCCGTATCCCCGGCGTCCGCGCTGTCGCATCCAATGTCGCCTGCTCTTCTTCTCGACCCAGTCCCTGACGTACCTGAAACATCGGCTCGCGTGCCCGATGCGGAAATAGTTGACCCATCCCCGCAAGATCGGATTGATCAATTCCACAACCCTCCCTACCGGTTGCGAGCGATACCGCCGCAAGACCTCCTTGAGTCGTCGCGGGAGCTTGGTGCGTGCCTTAATGCGCGGCACGTACCCCACCCCCCACTTCCCCCGCAGTGTCTTGCGTCGGCGAATGTCAAACCCCAGGAAGCTGAAGCTCTCGCCCTTGCCGAGGTCCACCCGCCGCGTCTTGTCTCGATTGAGTTCCACTCCGAGTTTCGCCAGTTCTTCCAGCAGCCGTTTCCACACGGCCTTCTCCAGCCACTGCCAGCGGCGGTAGCCGTCGATCAGGATCACCAGATCGTCGGCAAAGCGAGCGTATTGGATGTAGTAATACCCCCCTTGCCGCGTAACTTCCCGCGCCCGCTCCAGCATCCGGTCCACCTCGTTGAGGTAGAGGTTGCTGAGCAACGGGGAAATCACACCGCCCTGGGGCACGCCCTTCCTGCCTCCGGCCTTGAGGATGCGCTTGAGCAGCCCGAGAATCCGGTCGTCGCTCACGCGGGCCGCCACTTTCCCTAGCAGGATGTCGTGACGCACCGTGTCGAAATACGACGCCAAATCCAAGTCGATCACAATGGTCTTGCTCTCGACGACTGCCCGCGTCACCCGCTGCACTGCCTGCTGGGCCGTGCGCTGGGGCCGGTATCCGTAAGATCCCTCCTGAAAGTCCGCTTCGAAGACCGGCTCCAGGATCAGTTTCAACGCACCTTGCACCACGCGGTCCCGGATCGTCGGAATGCCCAGGGTGCGGACCTTGCCGCCGTCCTTCGGGATCTCCACTTGCCGGTTCCTCGCGGGTCGCTAGGTCCGGGTAAGCAGTGCGTCCCGGATGCCCGCCAGAAACTCTTCCCGCCCTGCTTCCTCGATGGCTGCGAACGTCAGCCCGTCGATGCCTGCGGCACCGCCGTTCCGTCGCGCCCTCTCGTACGCTTCGCGGAGGGTCTCCTCTTTGCACACGTGGACGTACAGCCCCCAGAAACGCCAGTCCCTGGCAGCCTTCGCCTTGCGATCTATCCTCCTCCTCAGGTCTTGCAATTCCATGGACGCCTTTGTCCTCTCGTCCTTGCCTCCCTTCTTGTCAGAGTCCTTGTCAACAGCAGGGCGCCTTCGCTCCGCGGGCATTACCCCGCCTCAGCGCTGTCGGGTCGGAGGAGGCGCCCCGCAGGGCTGGTCTCCGTCCGCCGCTCAAACAGCTCGTACAGTTTTCCCGTAAGCCGCTTTCACGAAGGTGTCTGATCGAAGATTCGGGGAAGGCACCAGTGCCGTTGCTCGCCCGGGCGCGTGCTGGCCACGGCCCTTGGGCGCGGGCGGCTGTTCCCAGCCGTCTGTCCACCCGTGAGTGGGCCCTCCCGTTACCCGCTGGATTGATTCTTTGAACGAGTCTCCTCAGTCCATGAGGCTCGGGTCTTTCACTTAACGAACTTATCCGTCTCATAGCCTTTACTCGCTCCTTCGCCGTCTCTTTCCAACCACCTTCGCCAACCGACTTCCCCGACCCACCCGGCCGCCGCTTGCGCGGTCACGCGGCTTTCACCGCGCTTGAAGTACTATTCGGCTGTCCGATTGCTCGCCGCGCGTCCTTCGCCACTTCGTCTCTCGACTTATAGGGTCAGTTATCCCGCTGCCACGCGGGAACGCGACGAGCCCTCCTGGGGTCACGTCCAGATCTTCCGTACCGTGCCGTTCACACACACCTTGGTTCGACGGGTGAGTAAGAGCGCCTTCGCCTCCATAGTGCAGGCTCGACCTGGCCCCGTCTTTGGCCGACTGATTCATCATGGGGTTGCCCCCTCGATTACAGCCCGGTACTGCTCCTCAAGCCCTTCAGATTCCACCTCGCGATGGACACCCTGCCCTCCGGTTGCCTTCCAGCAGTGCACCAACTTAGCTCCTTCCTTGGCTGTCTCCGCCGTTTCCAGCTTCGTGCCCGTTTAGGGTCTCGCTTATCAGCACACCCCGGCCAGCGAGGCATTACCCCCGCTTTCGGATATAGCGCCCCTTACCCGAGCGCCAGTGGGACTCCAACCCACCTGATCTGGGCGCTGCCCAGCACACACTACACGCCCCTCCGTCACCCTCTCGCCTTCGGCCCATTTCCCGGTGTTGCCGGTTATAGGACCTACCTTGCTCCGGCGCTTTCGCGCCGGGGCGAGGAGGGCTTCTCCAGTTGCTTAGCATGTCCTTGTCATCGTGCCGCCGCTAGTACCCCGCCGCAGCGGGCCGGTCGCTCCAATCAGTTTGCGACCGCCCCGTGCTGCCTTCGCCCTACGGTTGCGGGCTCGGCCTTCGGAATACACTTTCGAGGCCACCTCGCGTTCACTTGCGTTGCAGCCCGATGACTCGCGATCTCCCCTAGGGAGACCTTGTCGATAGGCTTCAAGAATTCGGTTTCCCTCCTCCCTGCTATCCAAGCTACGGGGC
Organism: Bryobacterales bacterium; assembly: GCA_965218615.1. GTDB lineage: Bacteria > Acidobacteriota > Terriglobia > Bryobacterales > UBA6623 > VXMF01. Next base: position 324,436 of record CBDCLH010000005.1, on the reverse strand, counting down.
TCCTGATTGTTACCCCGGTGGGACTGTCTCCCACTGACCATGCCAGCCTTCGCTGGACACACAACCGGACGTCGGGTTTTCCCACGGTACGGCTTCAAGCATCAGGCACCTTGCAGTTCGGCACGGAGCTTTCCGCAGGGCCACCGAGGTTAAGGCTGACCCGGCCATGCCCACGATCGGATCCCGCGTTCTCTCCGTCCTTCGACGCCCACGCCCGCCGCTGAGGTACCCGCCACTGCGTGCGGCCCCCCGGCTGCGCCGCCGTCACCTGTGCCCAGAGGTCCTCGCTCCGTCCGGGTTGTGTTGTCCCGCACGTCCTCGCTTGCCGACCTCATCCGCCAGTCCGGAGAACTCCGCTCCCCTTCCCGGCATCCGCCGGTTATAGGCGCGGTCCTTGCCATTCCTAGGATCCTCCTGTCTGTCCTCCTCCCCTTCCGGACTTGCGCTGCTGCTCTCTCCAGGATTGCCGCCTTCAGTACGCCGGGGACCCGGTCCGTGCACCTCTCCGTTGCTTCCGTACCGGCACTGGCCATCGGGTAGGAGTGACACCCTTGGCATCTCCGAACCTCCGCTTCAATCAGCTTCCTGCGGCAGACACTTTCGGCGCTTGATCCGTTCGCTTTCGCTACGGCCCTCCTGGTTGCTCGCCCCCCGGGCTGACCAGACCGCCACGGCACACGGCCGCGTGGCCTCCCAGGGCTTTTACTTCCGGGCTTTCAGGTCCCCGGGTCACCCCGAGTGCCTGCCGGATATGACTACGGCGCCAAACTGAGAATTGCGCCGGCGGGACTTACACCCGCTAGACCAGCAGCTAGTCTCGCTGCACCACCCCCAGGCCCCCTCAGAACCGTACGTGCACGTCTCCGCGCATACGGCTCCTCTCAACCGAAACCCCGCAAGCCCGCCTGAGCGGACTGTGGGGTGCACGCGCTGTCAGGGTCCTCCCGATTACGGTTGCCCTGACCTCCCGTCCCGGTCAAGGTGGCCCCTTCGCTCCAGCCCCATTACAGGACCTTCCTCGCTACTACAGGCCACTCCGCCCCTGTGCGCCGCATTGGTACTCAGTCGCTCACGGTTCTGCCGCTTGCGAGTCTCCCTTAGCATCGGCGTGACAGGTTCCCACGTTCCCCGCAAGAGCCCGGATCGCGTTCCCGCCGCCTTTATGCCGGACGCCGACCGGGCAGTAAGCAGGTGCCCCCCGGCCTTATCCCGGAGTAACGACTTCCCTCCGGTTTCGACGTCGTCCCTACGCTTTCGACACCTCATCAGCGGTTCACTTGCGTTCGGCTCCACGATCCCTACCTGACAAGATCTATGTCCTGCCTTTTCCTAGCTCGCTCACCACCACGCCTCTTAAGCGCAGCAGCAGTAGGTGGTTTGCAGCCTCCGCCTGCACGGCGGCTGCGGAGGGTCTCCCTCCATCTCTTGCGCAGCACGGCTGCGCGGAGGGCTTGCGCCCTCCCCGCGCGCCTTCGTGGCGCACAGTCGTCGGCGTAATTGACGATCTCCGCACCGTACCGCTGAGCGTTGCCCAGCTGCTTCCAACCCAGGATGAACCGCCGCATGTAGACGTTGCTGAGCAGCGGGGAGATCGGTGCACCTTGCGGCGTTCCCTTCCTTTCCCGTCGAGCCCGGTTCGTGCGGCGCTTGCCGCCCTCGCCGTCGTCCTCTTCCACGGCCATCTCCAGCCACAGCTTGATCCACCCCAGCATCCGTCCGTCGCTCACGCGCCGCGCGATCGACTTCATTAGGTTGGGGTGCGGGATTTCCCCAAAGTAGTACTCGACACACTACCCATCTCGAAGAGCTTCCGGAGTCGGTTGCGATCACGCGGCCGTCCCATCCGCTGGCCGGCAGGAGCTTGCCAGTCCTGACTCAGGCGGTCCGGAACGAAAAACTCACGCTACTGCTGCTGTTCCCCAACGGGGACCGACGTTTCGTGCCGGTCGCATGGACAGACGCTGTCCCGGCCGCGTGGCTGGATCCCCCACCAGTTCACGCTGCAAGCCTCGCTCCGCTCGTCGACTTGCTGCGGGCGCGCGCCATCGTCGACGCTCTTCTGCAACGGCTCCCAGCCGCTCAGGAGACTCCCGATGCAAGCCTGTCCCCCGCCGCCCCGGCGGCAGCTGACACTGGCGTTCCCGGACACGCCCGCCCCGAGCGAGGCGATCTGGGAGACGCTCGATCCCGCCACCAGGCACGCTGCCCTGCAAGCCCTGGCCCGCATCCTGGCGCGAACCGCGGTCCGACCCGGCCCACAGGAGCCCCGCAATGACTGAAACCGGCATCCTGCCTGCCCACCGCCAGCGCCAGGCCTTCGTCTACATCCGCCAGTCGAGCCCGGCCCAGGTCGAGCGCAACACCGAGTCCACGCGCCGCCAGTACGCCCTGGCAGCCCGTGCCGAAACGCTCGGCTGGCACCCCGACCGCAGCACCATCGTCGACGAGGACCTCGGCCTCTCCGGCGAGTCCGTCGACCAGCGCGACGGCTTCAACAGCCTCGCCGCCGACGTTGCCCTCGGCCGCGCCGGCATCGTGCTCGGGCTCGAGGTCTCGCGCCTCGCCCGCAACAATGCCGACTGGTACCGCCTGCTCGACCTGTGCGCCCTGACCGACACCCTGATCGCCGACTTCGACGGCGTCTACGACCCGGCCCGCTTCAACGACCGCCTGCTGCTCGGCATGCAGGGCACCATCAGCGAAGCCGAGCTGCACACGCTCAAGGTGCGCCTGCTGGAAGGCATCCGCAACAAGGCTGCCCGCGGCGAGTTCCGCTGCACCCTGCCGGTCGGCTTCGTCTGGGGCGCGCGCGACGGCGAGGTCCGCTTCCATCCCGACGAGGAAGTGGTGCGCGCGATCCGCAACGTCTTCGAGCGCTTCGCCGCGCTCGGTTCCATGCGCCGCGTCTGGCTATGGTTCCGCGACGAGGGCCTGCAGTTCCCCGTCCGCCTGCGCAGCGGCGACGGCATCCGCTGGATCCCGCCCGCCTACAGCTCGATCGTCCAGGTGCTGCGCAATCCCGTCTACGCCGGGGCCTACGCCTTCGGCAAGTCCCGCCAGGAACGCGACCTCGATGAGCAGGGCCGCATGCAAAAGCGCCTGCGCCGCCTGCCGCGCGCGGACTGGCGCGTGCTGCTGCCGGGCCATCACCGCGGCTATCTAGACTGGGAGACGTTCGAGGCCAACCGGGCGCGCATCGCAACCAACCGCCGGCCGCGCCCGCATAGTGTCGGGGGAACTGTGAGAGAGGGATCCGCCTTGCTGCAGGGACTCGCGATCTGCGGGAACTGCGGGCGTCCCCTACGCACCTACTACCTCGGACGCCTCTCCTCGCCGAACTACCACTGTCCCGGCCAGAACATCGTGGAAGGGAGGGCCACCTACTGCCTGCAGATCGGCGGCACGCAAGTCGACCAGGCCGTGGCCGCCAGCGTGCTGGAGGCGGTCCGCGCCGGCGGAACCGAGGCCGCGCTGCGGGCGATCGAGCAGGTGGAGAGCGACCACGACGCCGCGCGGGCCCAGCGGCGCCTGGCGGTCGAGCGGGCCGCCTACGAGGCGACCCGGGCCGAGCGCGCCTACCGTGCAGTGGATCCGGAGAACCGCCGCGTGGCCCGCGGTCTGGAGCGGGAGTGGGAACAGCGGCTGGAGCAACTGGAGCGGGAGTGTCCGCGAGAGCTGAGCGCGGAGCAGCGCGAGGCGCTGCTGGCGCTGGGCGAGGACCTGCCCCGGGCCTGGAACGCCCCCACGACGACCGCGCGGGACCGCAAGGAACTGCTGCGGGCGCTGCTCGAGGAGGTGGTCCTGGATGCACCCCGCAACGAGCCGCGCGCCCGGATCCGGCTCCTGTGGCGAGGCGGGCTCTCGACCGAACTGAGCATCGAGCGCCCGCGCAACCGTCCGCCGATCGTTCGCACGGACGAGGCTACGATCGAGCTGCTGCGCCGGCTCGCAGCCCATTACCCCGACACGGTCATTGCCGGGATTCTCAACCGCCAGGGCCACAGGACGGCGTACGGCTTGCGCTTCACCCAGTCGCGCGTCTCGAGCCTGCGCACGAACTGGAAAATCCCCTGCTGCAAGCCGTCGGAGCAGCCTCCGGACGGGGCGGTCCTCAGCGTCCGGCAAGCCGCCAAGGCACTGGGCGTGGCACCCTCCACGATCCACCGCATGCTGAACGACGGGTTTCTGGCCGGCAATCAAATTACGCCCGGAGCTCCCTGGCGGATCCGCCTCACGGACGAGTTGCGCCAACGCTTCGTGCAGGACGCTCCCGAGGGGTACGTGGCGATGCAAGTCGCGACGGCCCGGCTGGCTAGCGACCGGACACACTTGACACTGGCGCGGTGTTCTGTGTAGAACGGGGGTAGTGCGGGTAGGGCTGCGCATTTTCCGTCCGCAGACGATCGCTTGGCTGCGAGAGGCATTACAGCTGGGCCAGCTGTCGCGGGCGGCCCTGGGTCGCGGGGTATGCGAGCTGGAGGACTGGCGCAACCCCAAGGGCGAGTATTGCACGGCCTCGGCGCGCAAGGTGCTGCCCGAGCTGGCCGGCCAGCTGGACCTGCCGCTGCCGCCGGCCCAGCCGGGTCCGCCCGCCTGCCGCCCGCGGTCCAGCCCGGACCCGCCCGTGCCGTCGACCGGCTTCACCGGCTCGCTGGCGGAACTCGGCGAGGTCCGCGTGCGTCTGACCACCTCCGAGGCGGAGCGGCGGCTGTGCGCCGGACTGCTCGACCAGCACCATCCGCTGGGCCCGGGCCGGGCCCCCGGCTGTCGGCTGCGCTATCTGCTGGCAGCCGATTGCGGGCCGCTGGGCGTGCTCTCGTTCGTGGCGGCAGCGTTCCGGCTGGGGCCGCGCGATGCCTTCCTGGAGTGGGACGACCGCACGCGCGGAGCGCACATCGAGCGGATCCTCAGCAACGACCGCTTTGTGCTGGTCCCGGGCGTGCAGGTCCCGAACCTGGCCTCGCACGTACTGGGGAAGACGATCAAGAGACTGGCCCAGGACTGGGAGCAGGAGCACGGAGTGCGGCCCTGGTTGGTGGAGACCTGCGTGCAAAGTTCGCGACCGGGAACGAGTTACAAGGCGGCCGGCTGGCAGTGCGTGGGACCGACGCAGGGGCGGCCGCCGGGAGCGGGCGAGGCGGTGGAGACGAAGGCGGTCTGGCTGCTGGGTTTGGATGCGAACTGGCAGCAGAAGCTGGGCCGGAAGCCGGAGCAGAAGCTGGGGCAGTACCCGGAGTTGGTGCTGAACGAGGAGGCGAACTGGGCACGGCGGGAGTACCTGCGTTCGGACCTGCCGGACGGGCGGCTGCGGCAGCGGCTGGAGCGGATGGGGCAGAGCTGGGAGCGGCATCCGGGGGAGGATCTGCCGGCAATCTTCCCGCACCAGGGGGACCTGCGGGCGGCGACGCGCCTTTTGCACAATGACAAGGTGCAGGATCGGGATATCTTGCAGCCGCACCGGGAGGCGTTGCTGGAGCGGGTGCAGGTGGAGTCGACAGTGTTGCTGGTACAGGACACGACGACGCTGAACTACACGAACCTGAAGGGTTGCACGAGCGGGTTGGGGCCGTTGCAGGACCGCGCGAGCAGTTCCCGGGGGCTGTTCGTGCACGCGACGGTGGGGTTCACGGAAGGCGGGCGTCCGCTGGGGGTGAGCGGGCTGGAGCGGTGGGCGCGGCCGGAGCAGGAGCCGGACCCGGAGGCGGAGAAGGAGAAGGAGAAGGAGAGCCGGCGCTGGTTGCGGGGGTTCGAGCAGGGTCAGGAGTTGGGGCGGGAGAGTCCGCAGGCGCGGGTCGTGGTGGTGGGGGACCGCGAGAGCGACATGTTCGAATTGTTCGAGCGGCAGGCGGAGCGGACGGAGGAAGCCGGGTTGCTGGTGCGGGTGCACTTGGGGCGGCAGCGCAAGGTGCGGGCGTGGGACGCGGCGTTCCGCTCGGAGATGATCCGGCCGATCGAGGCGCAGCCGGACTTCGAAGAGGCGGTGGTGACGGGCCGCAAGGTGGAGATCGAGTCGCAAGGGGGGCAGCGGGCGCGGCAGAAGCGGACGGCGGTGACGGAGATCCGGATCGGGCGGGTGGAGTTGCTGCCGCCGAAGGGGCGGGCCGGAGCGGTGGCGCCGGTGCCGGTGTGGCTGGTGCGGGTACTGGAGCCGGACCCGCCGGCGGGGGAGGAGGCGTTGGAGTGGCTGCTGCTGTCGAGTGAGGGGGGGCGGACAGCGCAGTGGGCGGAGCGCATCGTGAGCTGGTACGAGCGGCGCTGGGGGATCGAGGAGTATTTCCGGCTGCTCAAGACGGGGACGCGGATCGAGGACCGGCGGTTGCGGGATGCGGAGGCGCTGGGCAAGTGCCTGGTGTTCGACGCGATCACGGCCTGGCGGGTGTTCAGCCTGGACCGCTACGCCCGGGACGCGCCGGACACGCCGGCGGAGGAGGTGCTCACGGCGGACGAGATGGCCGTGATCGAGGGCGTGACGGAGACGGAGCGGTTGCGGCCGCCGCGGGAGCGGGGCCAGCCGGTGGGACCGGGCATTCGCAGTTGGGTCGTGCTGCTGGCGCGCATGCGGGGCTGGCGTCCGAAGAAGCACCGGGAACTGCCGGGGAACGAGGTGCTGTGGAAGGCGTACCAGCAACTGCAAACGATGGTGCGCTATCGGCAGGCGCTGCGAGGACCGCCGTAGCAGCCCGCGCCGGGGTGGGCGGGGAGTGTCTGGTGGAACGGCATCCGCCGGTTCTCCGCAGGGGGCCGTCAGGGGGGAGTGCGGAACTCTTCCATGGAGGCACTGTCGTGGGCAGCAGGGAAGCTTCTCGGCAGGGCTTGATGCGTGCCGTGTCGGGAACACCTTGGCGCAGCTCGAAGTCTGCCCGCTGTTCCCCGGTGATCCGTTTTCCCAACCAATGCGTGACGGCCGAATGGGACCCATTCGCAACGCAATGATCGGAATGGCAACGCTGGCCGTGCAGCCCCAACCCGGTTCCGCCAGATGCGTGCGTCTGTCGTGCTGCGCTGGTCTCCCTCGTCTCGCCCCCCAGTATGCGGGAGGCCCATCCGGCACCATCAAGACCGAATGTGAGCATCAATCCACGATTGCCTCGAAACTTCCAGCATCAACTATGTCCGGTCGCTAGCCCGGCTGGGCGTGTCCCGACAGACCGTGCTGGAGTGGATCAAGCGCGGCAAGCTGGAGGCCGTCACAGTCCTCCGGGGACGCCGTGGCGGATTGCGTATTCGGCTCCCCGCCGATGACCACCCGAGCCTGTTCGAGCAGTCCGCACTGTCGCACGACAAATGCGAGTTCCGGGCCTTCAGGCCGCGCCGGTTTCCCGCGCGCGGCGCTCCAGCCACGCGAGCCGACGGCGCAGCCTCTCGACGTCACGCTCCGACCGCCCCGCCGCGTCCCGCAACGCGCGCAACGCCGCGCCAACGGCCCCCTCCGCGGCCGTCGCAGGGCCGCCCCGCAGTCCGCGCAAACCAGAGGCTGCATGCAGCTAGCCTAGCAACTCCATGCCTCACATGAGTCACTGTTTTCCCGGCCACCCGCCCGCGCCCCGCAGCGCACCTCCCCGGCCCCCTGCTCCAGTCTCAACTCCATCTCTCCTACCAGGGACGAGCGCAAGCCCCTCCTCTCTCTGCTACCATGCACGGGCCGCATTGCTCGCGAGCGGCTCGCTCTGCCGCTCTCCAACCTCCGCGATCCAACCGGCAATTCCAGTCGCCATCCGCAGTTCCAGGCATGCTTAAGCATCTGCACGCCACGAAGAGCCGAGTTGCAATGAGTCAAGCTCGCCGAACCCACACTCAACGGATCGCGTGCATCATGCGACAAAGAACTGAAAAAGAAAGAGTTATGAATCAATCACGGCCTGTGACGGCAATTCAGATTAGTTCGTGAGCAGTATGAAGACAACTCCAAGTAGTTCGATAGGTCTCCATCGACTACTTGCCCGTGGCCGGTGTTCACCAGCCGGTGCACGTGCTGTACAGCGTCCAGCGCGCTCCGGCCTTCCCTGTAGGCATACTGTTCCGGTTGCAGGTCCGCTTCGAAGATCGGCGATAACGCTAGCATCGCCGCCGTCTGCGCTACCCGATCTCGGATGCACGGTATGCCCAGCGGTCGGAATTTTCCTGGCTGCTTCTTCGGGATCAACACCTGTCGTACCGCTCGCGGCCGATAGGTGTTGCCTCGCAGCTCCTTCGCCAGTTCCCCCAGCCACCGTTCCACGCCTCGTTCCCCGATGTGCTCGAATGTCTCGCCATCGACTCCGCCGTTCCGACGAACCGCCTGCCATGCTGTTGTCGCTCGGTGTCTGTTGACGTGAGAATCTCAAATTATTTCGGCGGCACGGAGGGAGGTATTCCCACTTTCTTACGCTCCCGCCGGAAGGAAACGTAGGAGACGCTGGTCTGAGAGCACTGTAGGCACGGGACTTAGGCGCATCGCCGTGCTAAGACGGTTCTCGAATTATCCTGATTTCCAATCATTCCGGCGTCAGCGCAATTCGAGAAAAAACCGGGGTATCCGGCCGGAATAATCCGAGCGCCAACACCATGCCGCGGCCAGCACATCCTCTCGCCACACCTTGTCGCTCAGCGTGTAGAACCGGAAGCCCGGGTCTCCCTTCGCTTTCGCATGCAATGCTGTCTGGAGTCTCCGAACAGAGTCTGGAGCTAGTAAGCTTCCGCCAGTCTCCACCGGTCCTTTCCTCCTTCTCGCATCCTTCTCGAACTGAGGCCCCTTTGCTCCGCCGGCATTACCCGGCTTCCTCGCTGTCGGGTCGGAGGAGGCGCCCCGCAGGGCTGACCTCCGTCCGCCTCTCAAACGGCTCGTACAGTTTTCCCGTAAGCCGCTTTCACGAAGGTGTCTCCAAGAAGAAGATGCGGGGAAGCTACAGGTGCCGTTGTTCGCGCAGGCCCGTGCCGGCCACGGCCCTTGCGCGCGGGCGGCTGTTGCCAGCCGTCTATCCACCCGTGAGTGGCCCCTCCCGTTACCCGCTGGACCCATCCATTGAACGAGTTTCCTCAGCCCACGAGGCTCGGGTCTTTCACTTAAAGGAACTTATCCGCCTCATAGTCCTTACTCACTCCTTCGCTTTCTCTCTCCAGCCCCCTTCGCCAACCGACTTCCCCGGCCCACCCGGCCGCCACTCGCGCGGTCACGCGGCTTTCACCGCGCTTCCAGTACTATTCGGTTGTCCGACTGCTCGCCGCGCGTCCTTTCCCCCTTCGTCTTGCGACTTATAGGGTCTGTTCTCCCGCTGCCACACGGGAACGCGACGAGCCCTCCTGGGGTCACGTCCAGATCTTCCGTACCGTGCCGTTCGCACACACCTTGGTTCGACGGGTGAGTAAGAACGCCTTCGCCTCCATAGTGCAGGCTCGACCTGGCCCCGTCTTGGGCCGACCGATTCATCCTGGGGTCGCCCCCTCGATTACGGCCCGGTACTGCTCCTCAAGCCCTTCAGATTCCACCTCGCGATGGACACCCTGCCCTCCGGTTGCCTTCCAGCAGTGCCTCAACTTAGCTCCTTCCTTGGCTGTCTCCGCCGTTTCCAGCTTCGTGCCCGTTTAGGGTTTCGCTTATCAGCACACCCCGGCCAGCGAGGCATTACCCCCGCTTTCGGATATAGCGCCCCTTACCCGAGCGCCAGTGGGACTTAAACCCACCTGCTCTGGGCGCTGCCCAGCACACACTATGGCCGAGTCCGACTCCTTCCAGCCGTGCGTCCTCCGCTCGGCTCCTGCCTTGACTTTGACGGCCCCGACCCTGCGGCCGGGGCGGCTGGAAGGCCTCCCAGGTCCCGGTGTTGGACGTACGTGCGTGCCTTGAGGTCTCGGACACCGCGGAGCCCTGCCGCCCCTCGCCAATGCGGGACGACCAGTGTTGCCTTCGACTCGCATGACGGCCTCGGCACTCCGGACGATGTGTTTTTCGGTGCTCAATGCTCTGCCCACACGCGCCGCTGTCAACGCTTCATTGACCGCCTCACGGCGGCCAACGCATGACTCGCGGGCCAGTACGAAATGGCTCATTCCTTTACTGCAAGGGACTTTCACCCTCTGTCCATACACCAGTTAGCCTGGCTGTTCCACCCATTCACTCCTGGGCAAATATCGTGTTTACAAGCGATCGGGAAAAGCGGCAATTCGTGACTATCCTGGCTGTCTCCATTCTTCGCTCACATCTTAAGCCCCTCTCCCACCTGAAATAGGTTCAGCCGGAATATCCAGACGGTGGATCCTCCCGCCAAGCAGGGTAACGACGAGTTGGGCCGTCGGTGTGAGGAGTCCCACACTAATGATGACCAAGGTGTAACTGCGTGTAAGGTCAACAACCCAGCCAATCACCGCCATGACGATCAAGGTGCCGAGCCCGGAACCGGTTCCAGAAAAACCCAGCACAGTGCCTACATAAGATGGCGGAAAATAATCTGCCGGTAAATTCAACAGGTTGACCGCCCAGCATACAAAAAAGAAGCCTGCTAGGCTGATTGCCGCAATAGCCACAGCGAGGCTGCTAGTGTACGCAGCGACGATGCCGACAACGGTTCCTGCTGAAGCGATAAACATAACGGTTTTCCGAGCCCTGTTTACCGTCCAGCCGCGGCCGATAAGCCAAGAGGTAACACCTCCTCCCGAAAGATTTCCTAAGTCGGCGACCAAAAAGGGAATCCATGCAACCGCGCCGATCGTGGCGAGATTCAATCCCCGCTCGCGGTTCAAATACTCTGGCAACCAAAAAACTAAAAATCCCCAAAACCCATCGCCGATCAAGCGGCCTAGAAAAACGGCCCAAGCCTGTCGAAAATAGACCACTTTGCGCCAGGCGATCGGTTTTTCTGTTTGTTCATTTTGCTTACGCCTCGGATCGCGACGAGTATGGAATAGCCAGAAGGGAAGCCATAAAAACCCAAGCAGGCTGGTCAAAAAGAATGCCAATCGCCACCCCCATGTGACCGCCAACCACGCGACGAGGGGGGGCGCGAGCATCGCTCCGAGGCTGCTGCCGCTGTTGACCACGCCAATCCCAAAAGACCGCATTGAACCAGGAACTCTTTCGGCCACCGCCTTGATTACCGTGGGCCAGTTACCTCCCTCACCCATGGCCAACAGAAAGCGGCTGGCGGCGAGCGATTTCACCCCGACGACAAAGGTATGCAGCATACTGGCGACTGACCACCAAACAACAAACAGCGACAAGGCGCGGCGTACGCCCAGCAGATCCGCCAATCGTCCGCCGACGCTATAGAAAATCAAGTAAGAGAACTGGAATGCATTGATGACCCAGGCGTACTGGGTGTTGCTCATGTCGAATTCATCTCGGAGAGTGGGTGCCAGTACCGAAATCGTTAGACGATCGAGGTAGTTGATACTTGTGGAACCGAGCAGAATAAGGACAATCACCCAGGGGAATTTACCTCCGCCCTTGGTGGAAGGTGCGCTGACCTCCGGGGCCGCGGTGTGGGCCGAATTGACGCTCATCGAGGTCCCATGGGATCTTCAATCGATTCTTTATGCTTGGGTGGGAACAGCTTGAAAACCTCCAAAATCTCTGTGCCCAGTCGCTTCAGGCGATGGGCTCGCCGGGCTGCAGAAAAGGTCACCAAATACTCGTCGCCAGCTCTTACCGGTCGGCCTTCCAACTCCCCCTGGCCGCTCCACACCAGCAGCGCATACGGCGCGTCCTCCGTCATTTCAAAAGTTCCGGTCACGCGCAGCCGCTTTCCACTGAATTTGACCGTCATGTTACGGGGAAAGATCCAACATTCTTCGCCGTGTGGTCGCTGCCGGGTTTCCCGAATCAGCTCGGGAACGAGGCGGTATCTTTCTAAGATGGCGCGCTCCTGAGAACGGGCTAGGTCCACAAACTGCAAAGCCTCATCCAAGGTGTCGAAGCCCGGGTGCGTTTGCTCCGGGGATTGTTCCTTACCTCCCGAGGTCCACTCGAGGTGAGTGTAAACGTCGGAAGGTTGTTGGATTTCCAACGTCAAAGCTGTGCCGGGGCGATGCGGAACACCAGCGGGAACGTAAAATCCCTCTTCGAACCTCTGGGCCGAAACTGGTGACAATTCGAGCACGTGATCGCTCCCCTTATCAACCGCATGACTCAATTCCCGCAGCGTCACCCCGCGGTGCAGGCCGATATGCGTGTAGGGAACGCGCCCTTTGGGTCTGGACAAGAAATAATAAGCTTCATCCTTTCCGATCTTATGGCCACGGAAATGCTGAGGAAAGTTTTGAACATCCTCGTCTTGAGCATGGAAATGAAACACGATCGGATCATAGGGGTCGAAAATCTTGTTCAATACCGGGAATTGAGGTCCGTATTGGGCCGCCAAGTTGGGTCCCAATATTGATTCGGCCCGCACGCTTAGCGCGTCCTTCAGTGAAATCTTTTTGTCGCCAACATCAAGAAAGCTCAGGCCCTCCCCCGGGATGGGATTTGGGTTCACAGCGGTGACCGTCGAAGCGATCCAACGTTCGGGAACCCAGCGATTGAGCTGAGGGCGGAACGTGTCACCCAGCTTCTTACCCAACCCCAGCCGCCCGCCGTCCCTGTAGTATCGGCTGACATAGGTGGGTTTTAGTTTGAGAATTCCTTTTGTCTGGCTCAATATCCTGTCAACGGTCTCAGCCAGCGTCGTCATAGTGCGTTTTCTAACCCTTCAAAAGAAACGGTTCAGACTGGGAGGCGGAAAGGTACTCCATAGCCTCGCGGCGGTTAAAGACGCCGCTATTGCATCCCTTCTTTCGCACCGCGGAAGCCCCGAGAGCACTTGCAAATGCCAATTTTTGCTCCAGAGGCCAGCCTTCGAGAGAAGCAGCCAAAAAGCCTGCACTAAATGCATCTCCGGCACCAGCCGGATCGACTATCAGCATGGGGTAGCGGCCCACTGAGGCGAGGCCTTCCGGCCCCACCGCGACGGCCCCAGCGGGCCCGCAAGTCACGACGACGCTTCCCCGGGGATTCAGTTTACCGAGCGCCTGCGCCTGCTCCACCGGCTCGGCGAGTCCCGTCAGGCGTCGGGCTTCATCCAGGTTGGGGAAGAACAAATCTGTTAGCGGCAAGACCAGTTCACAATCGACCAGGCTACAAGGTCGAGCACTGGGAATGACGACATCCAGTGCTGTCATCAGCCCCATACCCTTTGCCACACCCAACAAGTGCGCCAGGTCCGCTTGTTTCAACAGGGGAAGGGCTAAATAGCTGCCCACGTAAAGCAAACGGGCGCCTTCCAACGAAACGGCCTGGACATCGCCAGCCGAAAGTTCAGCGGCCGCACCGAAGCAAGTCAGATAGCGGCGGTCTTCGCCATGGATGTTGATAATGACCGTCTTGGCCGTGGGTGCCGTGGAGCTACGGTGTAGGCTGGAGACGTCTATCTTCCTTTCTGTGAGGTAATCTCGAATGAAATCTCCAAAAACATCACGGCCAACTTTGCCTTCCACCCGGACCCGCAGGCCCAACCTCGAAAGGTTCACCGCCACGTTGATCGCAGAACCACCGCCGGCCAGCAGGATGTCGTCGATCTGTTGGAGGGTGCCCGCAGCCGGCAAACGGTCGATCGCATCGCAGAACAGATCAGCAACGACGCTACCTGCGCACACGACATCGACAGCGGCCATCTGATGGGTCTCTCTTATGCGGAATAGAGCGCTAATTCGACATGGTGAACATCCCGGCCTGGGCCGAATTCTGGGGTGTCAGCATCTCAGTTCGTGCAGCAGCCGAATGCTCGACCTCACAAGTTAGTCAGAATTCATTATTTTCCCAGTAAAGTGCCGCCCTGCCCGCAGACCCATAGACATTCAACAATTCCTTGACTTTGCACTTGACCGCCTCTCGGCCGGCAACCATGATGTCTTGCTGTCCTCCCCAGCCCAGAAATGGGTGGGGATTCATAGGCTCTTTATATTCCTTAAGCATCTGTCGGATCGCAGCCAAATAGGCCTGTTTCAGCACGGTCCCATAGTTCACCTTGGCAACCCCCTGGGCAATGACCTCTGGCGCTAATTCTATTGGAATTCCTGTTCCTCCATGGAGTACCAGAGGTACTTCCACTTCGGCGTGGATTCTTTTCAATAGGTCAAGATCAAGCGAAGCCTTGTTTGTGGTCAGGATATGAACATTCCCAATCGCAACCGAGAGAGCATCCACGCGGGTCTCTTCTACAAATCTCCGCGCCAACGTAGGATCCGCCGTCCAAGCTTTTCCCCCGTCTGACTCATCGCCTGCGGGCAGCCGTCCGACCTGCGCCTCAACCCAGACGTTCCTGGCATGTGCCATGAGAACTACCTTCTTCACCAGTTCCCGATACTCGTCGCCATCGAGATGCTCTTCGTCCAGCATGACCGCATTGAATCCCATTTCGATGGCGTCCCTGATCTGAGATAAGCTGTCGGTTTCATTCAGCAGCAAAGCCACAGGCACAGTCGCTTGACGGATCGCTAGCCCGGCCATACCGGCATAGTAAGCCAAACTCTCGGGCGCGGCTCTGGGTGGATGTACGAGGGAGCCGCCGTTGAAACCAATTATAGTAGGAGACCCCACTTCTTCAGCCGCCTGTAAGACGGCTTGGCCCGATTCAAGATTCCAGGCTTCACAGTAGCAAAGGGCATAACCACTGCTTTGAGCGTCCGCTAGCAATTCTTTCATCGGGACCAGTGGCATCTACATCTCCAGGCGGTGAGGGCTGTTCCACTCCTTCAGAATGTCTCGATTCGAATTTCACTCGGGGCCGTAAGCTTTTCGCCAATCCAGACGATCAGATCCCCGCGAGTCCAAGTGGCCCGCCAACGTTTCCCCGTAAGACGCACATCGTTAAGGAACAGACGGGCGGGACGGTTCGCCCAATTGAGAACTCTGAAAGCAGGATGAATCACCTGCGCTTCGGGACTGGCCTCCAAGCGGAGCACACAGCGGTGCCGCCCGGGTAAAACCCGATAGAGGTTTTCGGCTGGATCGAACCCCGCGTTTTCTCCCTCTGTCACCTTCAATTCCGTTGGCTCCACCCATTGCCGGCTCAAGGCGTCTACGTACGTGTCGTCTTCCTTGGTGGTTGCCTGCAGCATGAGCCAACTTGTGCCAGGCTTCGGGCTCCACTCGGGATCGAAACGCACCGAGGAATAGTCCCGCGCTATCCAGCTGGGATGCACCCAGGGAAGAATACTCACTAAGGCCATGTGACCGGTCGGAAGCTCGGGGCGGATCTCCTCAATCCCAACGCGATATGGCTTGGGGCAATCTTCCCCCACACACCCGGGCCAATGTCTGTTATGACCCGGTCCTGTCCGTACCAAGAACGCGGGATGGTTGCCGCCACAAGCTGCACATGGAATCCGGGGAAAATAATCTTTTCGGTTCGGAACCACGATAAAAGGTTCAGGCATGTGCCGTAGTCCGACACGAAAGATATAAGTGCGCCAATCACGGGACTCAGGGGCACTCTTACACAAAAAGACAGCAGGACCACGGGGGTACTTGAATCGCCCATTCTCTTGGGGCCAGCGGACCTCGTGCGATTTCCCGTAGCCACTTCTTACTCGCAGGGCAGCCGTTGGGTCGATCATATTCTCAAGTGTATTGCCCGGCCCGATAATGAGCCCCATTTCAGCGGTTTCCCAAACGACGGGCTGTCCCTCGACCGGATTTTGGTTGCCGGGAAAGGCTATCACTTTGCGCACCATCACGCCGTCGGGATAGACGGTGTAAATTTCTTCTGCCCTCGTGTTGCCGTGAAAGATGCGTTGTGAGTTACGGTTGAAGAGAGCATACTGCCAGCGGAGCACGATGCGCGCCGGGCCGAGTTCGGTGACTTCAACATGCGTATAGCGGTTCTGCTGATCCGCCATCGGCTCGAAGCTACCGGAAGACCGCGCACCGGCGCCACCGGTCTCTAGCCATTCGCTGTAAAGCCAAAGCCGGCCCCTTTCGATTTCCATACAAGGGACGTGCTGCGCCGCCTCCCAGGCCACTAGCCGCGACGGGAGTCCGACATCGACCACGAACGCCTGGGCGGTGACCCCTCCGAACGTCAAGGAGTCCCAGGTCGCTCGCATGGCTTGCTGGGTGACCACAAGCGGGGGACTTGGACCGGCTTGACCGAAAAGAGGAGCTGATAACAACCCAGTGAGCGATCTCAAGAAGTTGCGCCGTTGCATTATGTCTCTCCAAAACTCTTCTAATGTTTACCTTGGGGATTATATACGCAAGTGGCGAAAAACCCCGGCTCGGCGCTTGCGCTCCGGTGACTTGACGTAGCGGGCCCTAACGGGACGCACCAGCGCTTTGATCGCTTCCTCGAACGTTCCTTCTAACCGCAAGTCCTCTGCCAGTTCCTTGGCGTTCGGCTGGTAGGACGGGTGAACGATATCGACGGTGCGGGGCTTGCTGTTCTTGTTCATGGTTGCTTCACCTCTCTTCGGCTGAATAGGGCCGCGCCTTCGATCAGTCCTTCGACACGAGCCAGCCGCATCTCCAGATTTCGCAGCCAGGAGCCCAGCCATAGAGCCGCTGTAACGATCAGCCCAGCCGGTGCTGCGCCTACGCTCAAGATGCCGATCAGCTCCGCGCTCATGGTTGGCCGTTAGGGTTTCTTCATCCTAACTATAGCAAAGATGCGCATGTATGGTATGCTACTGGCCGGAAACATCGGTAAGGCACCCGCATGCCGGGTTGCCTGCTGAATACAAGGTGCGATCCAAAAACACTAAAGGGCCAGTCGCAGATTCCAAGCGAAGGCGTCTAGTACTTCGTTGCGAAATTACACTTATATTTCGCCCGCTCAAGCCGCCTCCGTACTAGCAAGCCGCGCCAGTGAGGGGAATTGTGGACATCTACACCCATCTACCGAGTGAGTCGATGTAACTGTTTCTTACGCAACTAAGTACTAGACAACTCTGTTGTACTAATGTGAGTTGTTATCGAAATCAAACGTCAAATGCGCCCTTTCTTCAATATCGGCCTTTAGCCAAAGCGTCTGTCCGTCCCAGGCGTATTCTTCGCGCTGGAGTGGGCGTCCGTCGACTACGACGCGAAGGAGCTGTCCGGGAACGCGGAGCAACTCAAAGACCGGGTTCACCCACTTCAAGAGCGGCTTAATCAGGACCTCGACCCTCTGAGCTTCCACTACCAGCCTTATGGCGCGGCGCTCCGGAACGTAGGCGTCAAAATCGAGCTGCGCTCCCTTGATTTCGAGCGAGGGCGGCCTGCTGAAGCTGTGTGCCCACTCTAACAGCTTTGCGTCTGAGGTGTCGGTCAGGCCAATCAGCCACACCCATCGCCGCACGTCCATCGATTTAGATCGACCCAGTGTGTCAAGCGTTGTGAAGCTCGCCGTGCTGATCGGTGTTCGCGTGATGGCATGAGGAATGCGAAAGGTCATTAAACTGTTGTGAGCCGGATTTAGGTGGATACGGCCCTCGATGGCCGACCCGCTCGTCATCCCCCGCGCCAGCGGCCAGTGACTACCCCAGTAGGCCGGCGTGACGAGGTATCCCCGATCAAAGAAAGGTGCAAAGGCGGTCACCGGATGGTCGCTGATGGGGCTAAAGTAGATGGCAGTGGCAGCCTCATCTTTGTGCAAGCCGATACGATAGACAGCAGGCACCTCCCTCTGTTTTCCAAGCTCCCACGCATTGCGGACAAAATTGCTCTCGTATTCCCCAACCACAGGGTATGACAATTCCCGCTTTTGACCGTCAATGAAAAGGGCTCTAATGGGGGTGGATGGCACAACACTGAGTGGATAAGTTCCCTGAGATGTAAGGATAATGAACTCACTCAATTGATAAGGTGTTTCAGGGTCACTCCTGAGACTAACAACACGTGTTCCAAAACCATCGGGGTAGAAATAAAAATCTTCGGCAACCGAGTCACCCCATACTTTGTAGTTAAAATCGTTAGCCTGATACCTCCAGCGAACGTGTACACGCGCGGGGGTGGACTCCACGATTTCCACTCGCCCGTAGCGCAGTTCCTTGTCCATCAGCGGCTCGACGGAATCGACAAAGCCCCCGGGCGGCGGGCGCTTCTCGGCCCACTCGTAACAGAATCCCGTATTGTGCCGCCCGGCCCAGAACGGTACGTAGCTTGAGCCACGCCAGAAAACGAAGCGTGAGCCATTGGGTAGGGAGACGACGATGTCTTTCAGATGAGGTGCCCATGCGTCCTCGTAATGGATCGAGAACAGTGAGGCCGTTTTCAAGTCGCGCACGGAAATGGGCGCGTCGTAGCGCAATTTGGTTTCGGTCGCTCCAAATGTGGGCCATTTGGGCGGCTTCCAAACGAGCATCGTCTGGATCTTTTTGCTCCAGAACTCTTTTCCGCCCGCATCTGTGATGCTTACATGCAGGACATCGCGATCGAGCTGCCGAGGCGTCGCCGGCAGTGGTAAGCTGACCTCTGCACGCCGGCGCTTTTGCAATTCCAAGTTGCGGGTGGCCTTCTGCTGTGGTTCGGAGGCATACCAGGCCGTAACCCGAGCATCAGAGATGTTCTCTTTGTAGGAAATCACAGCGACATCCACGCTGGCGCGCTGGCCGCCTGCCAGCAGCAGCCAGCCCGCCGGTACCAAGACAGTTCCCAAATCAACGGGATTCACCGATTCTTCTGTTCGCGCAATCGCGTCAGCCTCCAGGGAAGCAAAAGGAACAGTTTTTCGTGCCAGTTCAACCGGTTTACCTTCAAATTTGCATTTGGCAAACAGCACGAGCTCGTTTGGATAAGTGTCGAGCGCGACAGGTACCTTAATACTATGAGCTCTTTGTACATGTACGTTTCGGCGTTCCACCTCCTTTCCGTCCAGATAACCTACCAGGGTATATTCCCGTCGAATCCGTCTTTTCGAGGAGATCTCGACGACTGCTGTTAGCGGCTTACCGACACGCTCAAGACCAAACGGGGGACGCCAAGAATGACCGGGGTCGATTGCGATTTGGCTAAACACCGTCTCGTTACAACCTTCTGTCGCTACATCTTCCGGCGGTTGAGCTCTTGTGGAACTAACCCCACTGGGGTGGGTAGTATTCGAAGACTGTGCTGCTTGCACAGTAGACGCCAGGGCAAGAGCCAAGAGGGACAGGAAAACCAGTTTGTTCCTAGTAGAGTTCATTTCGTTACACGCTTCCTACCGAGACGTATTACTGAAGTCGAGTCGCAACTGCTCGACGTTTTCAATATCCGCCTTCAGCCAGAGCGTCCGGCCGTCCCAAGCGTATTCGCTCGGCTGAAGTGCGCGTCGCCCAAGTGTCACAACTGCCAAGTCCCCTGTCATACCGCGCAACTCAAAGACCGGATTTACGCACTTGGCAAGCGGTTTGATCGTGATCAAAACGCTCGAATCCTCAACAACCAGCCGTATGGCACGACGCTCCGAAATATATCCATCGAAGTCGAGCCGCGCTCCTTTCAGGTCCAGTGATGGGGGCCTGGTAAAGCTGTGCGCCCACTCCAACAGGCGGGCGTCAGAGAGGTCGTTCATGCCAATCAGCCACACCCACTGTCTAACGGTCATGGTTTTGGGTTGACCTAGCGTATCAAGACTTTCGATTTGGGCGATGTGAATAGGTGTAGGCCGGATGGGCCGATTCGTCGCGAAACTCATTAAGCTGTTGTGAGCCGGACTGAGATAGATCCGCTGTTCGATGGCCGAGCCGCTGGTCATGCCCCGCGCCAGCGGCCAGTGACTGCCCCAATAGGCTGGTGTCACCAAATATCCACGATCAAAGAAAGGAGCAAAGACAATCCTCGGGTGGTCAGGGTGGGGGCTGAAGTAGATGGCAGTGGAGTCGTCATCCTTGTGAATGCTCACCCGGTACACAGCTGGCACCTCACGCCGTTTCCCGATATCCCAGCCCGAGTAGCGGTCTCCAGGCTTTTTGGCCACAAAATTGCCCACATAGTCACCTAGAACCGGGAAAGGTTGTTCCCGTGTATAGCCGTCCAAGAAAAGAGCCTTGACGGGAACAGAAGGAAAAACTTCAAGTGGGTATGTCCCTTGAGAGGTGAGAATGATAAACTCGCTCAATTCGTACAAAGCATCGGGAGCGCTCCTGAGGGCAAGAACGCGTGTTCCGAACCCGTCAGGATAGAAATAGAAATCTTCGACAACGGCATCACCGAACACTTTGTAGGTGAAATCGTTGGCCTGATAGGTCCAACGAACATGTACTCGGGCAGCCGTGGACTCCATGACCTTGACTCGGCCGTAGCGCAGTTCCTTGTCCATTAACGGCTCCACGGAATCGACAAAGCCCCCCGGCGGCGGCCTGGTTTCAGCCCACTCGTAAGATAATCCCGTATTGTGCTGGCCGGCCCAGAAAGGCACGTAGCTTGCCCCTCGCCAAAACACGAAGCGCGAGCCGTTTGGCAACGAGACGACTACGTCCTTGAGATGGGGCGCCCAGGCACCTTCGTAATCCATCGAAGACAGTTCGGCTGTGGTTCGATCGCGTATGGAAATGGGCGCATCATAGCGCAGCTTTGTTTCAGTCACACCAAACTCAGGCCAGTGCGGCGGCTTCCAGACAAGCATCGTCCGAATCTTCTTTTGCCAGAGTTCGTTTCCAGCTCCGTCGGTAATGTTCACGTGCAAGATATCGCGATCGACGTTGCGCGACGGCAGCGGGAGGGGAAGTCTGATCTGAACGCGCCGGCGCTTTGCCAGCTCCACATTGTCTTCAGCTTTCCGCTGTGGTGCGGAGGCATACCACGCCGCGACACGTGCGCCCGGGATGTCCTCTGCGTAAGAGATGGCTGCGAAGTCTACGCTGGCCTTCTGTCCGTCGCCCAGCACTAACCAACCTGCTGGAACTAACACTGTCCCCAGATCGACCGGGTTTCGCAATTCCTCGGGTCGTGCAATCACGTCGGCCTCTAAGGCCGGCCATGGAATGGCTTCTCGTGCTAGCTCAACGGGTTCCCCGTCGAATCCGCACTTGGCAAATAGCGCGACTTCAGCTGGATACTTGTCGAAAGTGACTTCGTCGCTCCATGGGGGGGAAGCGCCTTTCCTCCGCAACAGCCGCAGGCTACGGCGTTCGATCTCCTTTCGGTTGAGCTGCCCCGAAAGCCAATATTCGCGCAGAGGTCGTTTTTCCGAAGTGACTTCAACGACAGCCTTCAGGGGCTTCCCCACCCGGTCAAGGCCAAACGGCGGACGCCAGCGGTGCCCGGGATCGGTTCGAATTTGGGAGACCACGGTTTCGTCGCACGGGTCGATTGCGACAGCGGGTGATGTAAGCGCGAAGCTCATCAAGCAAAAAGAAGCCAATTTCTTCGCGCCTCTCTCGATTACTTTCTTCCTCCGGTCAACCACTGTACCCTCTCCCCTAGGCAGCCACGTTGCACTCAGAGATTGCGGCCCCTAATTCGAGGCATCGGCAAAGTCCAGTCGTATGTGCCCTTTCTGTTCAATGTCGGCTTTTAGCCAGAAGGTCCGGCCGTCCCACGCATATTCCTTGTCCGGTACGGGGCGACCCTGAAGAGTCACCCGGAGCAGATTGCCGGGAACACCGCGCAACTCAAAAACAGGATTCACGCACTTCACGAGTGGCCTCATTATGATTTCGACGGTTTGGTCCTCAACAACGAGACCGACGGCACGGCGCTCGGGGACGTAAGCAGCAAAGTCGAGTCGTGCCCCTTGGAGCTCCAAAGCCGGCGGCCGGGAGAAGCTGCGCGCCCATTCCAACAGGCGTGCATCGGACGCTTCGGTCATGCCGATCAGCCATACCCATCGCCGTACTGTCATCGGTCGCGACTGTCCCGAGGCGTCAAAAGTTTGGATATTCTCCACCCTGAGCGTCGGCGGCCTGTTGCCGCGACCGAAGCTCATTAAACTGTTGTGTGCCGGACCGCGATAGATGCCGTCGTTGATACCCTTGTTGCCCGCTTTTCCTCCCGATAGCGGCCAATGATCGCCCCAATAAGCGGGCGTAACCAGGTAGCCACGGTCGAAATTCGGGGGAAAGATGATCTTTGGATAGTCGATATTCGGGCTGAAATAGATGGGGCTGGCTTTTTCGTGTTTCTGGAACCATACTCGATAGACAATCGGCACGTTCGGTGTTTCTCCCAGTTCAGGGCTCCGTGGTGCGCTGCCCTCCGCTGACGGAGGGAAGAGAAATTCGCGTTTCCTCCCGTCAAGGTAAAGGAATTCAACAGCCGCGCGCGGGATCACCTCGAGCGGATACGTTCCTTGAGAAGTGAGCACGATGAACTCGCTTAGTTCGTAATCCGCATCGGGAGCACTCTTGATACTCAGAACCCGTGTGCCGAAACTGTCAGGGTAGAAATAAAAATCTTCAACGACCGTATCGCCCCACACACGGTAGTTCACATCGGTAGCCTGGTAGCTCCAGCGGACGTGCACCCTGGCGGCGGTGGATTCAACGATCTCCACGCGCCCGTAGCGCAGTTCTCTGTCCATCAAGGGTTCGACAGCGTCAGCAAAGCCTTCGGGTGGTATGGTCTCGGCCCATTCGTAGGACAATCCCGTATTGTGCCGCCCGGCCCAGAACGGTACGTAGCTTGAGCCACGCCAGAAAACGAAGCGTGAGCCATTGGGTAGTGAGACAACGACATCCTTGAGATGAGGTTCCCAAGCGTTGTCATAGTCTAAAGAAGACAGCCCGCCGGTATGCGTGTTGCGGACCGAAATAGGAGCATCATAACGCAATTTTGTTTCCGTCGCTCCAAACTCAGCTAATTTCGGCGGCTTCCAGACGAGCATCGTGGGGATTTTTTTCTGCCAGCGTTCTTTTCCGACGGCGTCGGTGATGCTGACATGCAGGACATCGCGGCGCCGGTCCCGCTGCGGCACCGGCAAGGCCAGATTGATTTCCACACGCTGCCGCTTTCTCAATTCGATATGAGCCGTGGACTTGTGATGAGGCGCCGATGCATACCAAGCTGCCACCTGGCCGGCGGGGATGTCTTCCGCGTAAGAGATTGCGGCGACGTCCAAGCTGGCCTGTTGTCTAGGACCCAGCAGCAGCCATCCGGCAGGCACCAATATGGTCCCTAGGTCCACGGGATGAAACGCTTCTTCGGGTCGGGCGATCGCCGCGGCTTCGAAGGAAGGTAGAGAGATGGCTTTCCGGACCAGTTCAAACCGTTGACCCTCGAACTTGCATCGGGTAAACAGCACGACTTCGGTGGGGTAACTATTGAATGTCACAGGCACCTTGATGCTGGAAGCCCGCTGCACGTGGACATAACGCCGTTCCAGCTCCTTTCCATCGGTGTAGCCCACAAGCATGTATTCACGCCGAAGGCGCTTCGCAGCCGAGAGTTCAACAACGATGGTCGGGGGCTTCCCGACGCGGTCCAGACCAAACGGGGGCCGCCAAGGATGACCGGGGTCAATGCTGATTTCCGTGTCCACCGTTTCATCACAGCCCTCTGTGGCAATAACTCGTTCTGCTGCCTCTCTGCCGGAAACATCATTGCTCCGGGAGGTCATACTAGCATCTTGTGCCGGCAAAAGAGACCACAGCAAGGCAAGGGCCAAGAAGAGCAAAGGAACGAGTTTCTTACAGGCGTTCATGGTGTGTCTCGGAACCTGGCTGCCGTTTTTCACAAAGGAACTCCGGACGATCATCGCCTAGAGTAGCAGCCCTGCCGCATTTCAGGTTCCGCTCTATACGTGGTGTTGGACAAATGGCCACCCAGCTGGCCCGGGACAGGACCGCGGCGTGTCCACAAGCAGACAGCCGACTAGGCAACTTCTAGAAGGAATAGCGCAGGCTCAACTGTAGTTGTCGCTCATCCCTCTTTGAAGTCACTTTGCCAAAAAATGAACTCCTCGGATTTCTGTTGACACCGCTCCAGTTCGGGTGGTTCGGAAAGTTATACATTTCCAAACGGAACTGGATATTCTGCCTTTCAGTGATGAAGAAGTGCTTGCTAAGGGCAAAGTTCCAGTGTTGGAATCCAGGGTCGTGGATCAGGTTCCTGACGGCTGTCGTGCTGAACGTCCCTGGTGCAGGCCTCGTAAAGATCGGGCTCCCGTCGGCGTTCTTGGTTCGGAACCAGAAGTTGTCGTCCTTTATGTCTTCGGAGAAGCGCCGCTCGCCGCTGGGCGAGATCGGATCCCCGTTCATGTCCCAGAATTGCCGCCCACTGCCTGTCCCCACACCGGCGAAATCATCAGTCGATTCGATGGTGCCTCTGTTCCCTGGGAATCCGGTTGCCATCTGCGTAATGCCGGAGAGCACCCAGCCGCCGAGCAGCTTGCCGGCCAAGGTCGATTTCTCTCGGAAGAACGGTAGCTCCCAAATGTAGTTAATCGTCAGGACGTGGCGCATATCCTGGTTTGCGTAACCCCACATATTACTGACGTCGTACGCATTGGGGGTGAGATCCCGATAATGCGAGCCATCGTCTCTTAGCTTGGAAAAGGCGTACGCAATTCCGAAACTTAAGCCTTTGGTAAAGCGCCGAGTGGCCTCGATCTGCAAAGCATTGTAGCGGCTGAAGGCATCATTGAACTGGACGCGGAGCGGCCCGTAACCTCGGAAGGGCCGCAGAAAGTTCACGTTGGCGGTACTCGTACAGGATGGGGCGGGGCAATCCCTATTAATACGGGTACCGGGCAACAACTGGTTAATGTTACGCTCCCTTTGCCCGAAGAGTCCGCGTCTTCCGACGTAGCTGACTTCCACGTTCGTATCGAAACCGATTTCACGTCCAAGAGTCACGTTCCACACCCAGGACTCCTGGTTCCGCCAATTCTTGCCGAAGGTGGTCACAATAAAGGGAAAGCCTTCTGCCGGTTTTCCCCCGCCCGGGTCATCAACACTTCCATCGGAGGTGGAAACCTGTGGCTGAAACGGTGGATTCCCACCCAAGAAGATTCGATCACTCTTGGTAAGGCGCGTAATGTAGCGACCAACGCCGGCGCGCAGCACAGTCTTGTCATTGAAGCGGTACGCCAGGCCCAGGCGAGGCTGGAAATCTTTGTAGTGGGTATCCATAAAATTGTTCCGCACACCACGGAACAAGAAGTTAAACTCACCCGTATCGGCAATTGGAACACGTCCAAAGGCCCCATCTGTAAATCCGTCGCCCGGAATCGCCATGCCGTTGTAGAGCTCTCCGCTTGTAATGAGTCCGGTCTTGGGATTCATCTCTACCGCGTTACTGGGTTCGTACAAATCTGGGTCGAAGATCGACATGTTTCTCCACAAGCTCCAAAACGGCTGAATGATGCTATACCGGACTCCCATATCCATCGTGAACCTCGGCGTCACCTTCCAGGAATCCTCGACAAACCACTCGTACATGTTGCTGCGGTAAGGAGTCATATTGCGGGCGCCGATTTCGGCGTAGGTATTGAAGATCCCCAGGGCTGCGTTACCGATCGCTACCCCGGTCGCATTAGGCTGGCCATCGCTGAACGCAAAACGGCCGTTTTGGTTATTGGTGCTGCCGGGGACGGGCGATCCCCCGATCTGGTCCAGGTCGTCGTTGCCCATTCTCTCGAAGTTGAATCCAAACTTGAACGTGTGATCGACCCGGTTGACCGTCATCTTGTCGGAGACAGTATAAACTGGGCCACGGGATCTGGCCGGATACGGAGAGCCGTCGATTCGAGGGAATGGCGCGCTTCCGATGTCAATTGTTGGGATCTTATCGAAAACCTCTTTCCCTTGGTCTGCAAAGATGTAAGGGTAGTCGATTCCGTACTGGCTACGTCGATGAAAAGGACCCTCGGCATCTACTCGAATGTCGTAACGGCCTACACTAAACGTGGCCAGGAATTCATGCACCACGGTAGGAGACAAGACCCAGGTCCAGTTCAGTGACTGGGTACTATTCGGTCGGATCACACTGGTTGTTACTCGATCGGTCCCGCCACGGAAGGGTCGAAGGTCATTCATGTCGTATTGGCTGAGCCGGTACCGGAACTGGTGCTGGTCGGCCGGATAGTAGTCGAACGAGTATGTTGACTTGATCTGGTTTTGCGGCCGCGGGGCCTGTCTAATCCAGTTCCTGTTCCCCTCGAGAAACCCGGGCGTCGGATTGGGCATCGCGCGGATCAGTCCCATCCCATTCGGGCTTTGCCGGGAGGGCGGGATGATGTTGTTCACAAAAGGTTCGCCGCTAAGCGGATCCATGATGATCTGCGGCTTCTTGAAGTACAGATTGTTTGGTACCGCTATCTCGCCGAAATCCCCCTCCCGCATCAACGGGCTAGGAACGGTAGCGACCGCCTGATCGAAGCGCCTGAACCTCATCCACTCGTGACTAACCAAAAAGAAGGCTTTGCTTCGGTCCGTGTTCCACTTGCCTGGGATGTAGGCGGGACCACTTAACATGTACCCAAACTGGTTGTACCGGAAGGGTCGAGGACCGCTGTTGGTTTCCGGATTTCTGGAGCGGTTGCGTGTCCATGAATTGGCGTCGAGGGCGTCATTGCGGAAGAACTCGAAAAACTCGCCGTGGAAATCACGCGTCCCGCTCTTCGTTACAATACGGACCTGGCCTCCGGCAGTCCCTCCATATTCGGCACTATAGTTGGCCGTCAAGATCTGCACCTCCTGGACAACGTCTACGTTCGCCACTCCGATCTCGCGGCCCCGTGTACGGGTGCGCGAAGCTTGGGCGCCATCATGGATGATGACATTGTCCACCGTCCTTGAGCCATTGATGCTGAAGGCGCCCCCCAGAGGTGTGAAGCTGAAACCGCCGAAATTGCGGGTGGATTGATAAGTGACGCCCGGCTTCAGCAACGCCAGCCATATAGGGTTTCGGCCGTTCAGCATCATGTACTTCATCTGCTGGGAACCAATCAGCTTGCCCAGTGTTGCCCCCTCTGCTTGGAGCGGGGTGGCCGCGGCGGTCACTTGCACGACCTCGGTCACGGCACCCACTTCCAGCTTCAAATCCACTCTGGCCGGAATGCCCGGGTCGAGCTTGTTATCTTGGGTCTGGAATTTCTTGAACTCCGGTGCCTCCACACTGATGGTGTACAGCCCCGACGGCAAGGCTAGAACCGTGTAGTACCCGGACGCGTTGGTTACGCTCGTACGTTCGGCTCCCGTGCCCTGGTGCGTTACAGTGACTCTGGCACCTGTCATAACCGCGTCGCTGGGGTCGGTGACCAACCCGGAGAGCTGAGTCAAGTCCGATGCTTGAGGGAACGCTCCAGTGATAAAAAAGACACTCAGCCCTATCGCGTACAAGACGGTCGCGCACTTCGAGTAAACGTGTTTCATAAATTCTCCTCGAGTTCTTTTCTCTCGATCTGTTGATTGCCCCAGCGTTGGAAACAACCGGACCCCGACGTTAAGTGCTGATCGCGCTCTCCGCTCCGAACGTCGTTGCTGCCGCAGGCCGCGTCCCGGGGACCGAGTTTCCCTCTTGCACCGACGACACCATGGACCCGGCCACCGCCCTCGAATTGAAACACACAAGGGCCGGGCCTGTCAAGAAAAAAATGAACAAACTTTATTTGACAGACCGAAAATGAAAATCGTGCGTCGTCGACAGATCGCCCCAAAGGCACCCCTAACTCCTGCCGCAACCGCCTTCCGCCAGCGGGTGCCTATTTCGAGCCAGTCTGAGCGATCTGGCGCGAGGCCATTTTTCGATGAGAATTTTTTCTTCGGGCCATAAAGGTTCGCTCTCGCAGAGTAAAATGCTCTGTTTGAATCTTAGCGGCTTTCAAGCTGAAGCTCCGTCGCAGTAGAGTGCTTGAAGGAAAGCACGGGACGAGAGAGAGGCGTGCTGGGGTGGGTGCGCGACAAATCTGTGAAACCTACGCGGCGGCCCGGTCTTCCCAGTAGTTTTCAAAGCGATTGGAGAGCTGCGCGCAGCGGAGGGCGATGATCGCATTGGCTCCGTCCACGCTCCAGAACATCCCCGAGCGCTTCAGGCGGCCGCCAATCACTGTGCGACAGCCCGCTTCAATCACGGAGTGCGAGTCACAGTGCAAAACCTCCTAAGTCGTAGGACCAACTTGCTCGTCGTCGGCAGGCGTTGGCCGCGGAGCCTTCCACTTGCCCTTGTCGTTGAGAATTCTTGCGACGGCAGATGCGTCCGGCGGAACGAATAGAAACTGCGTCCGCTGCTGGCCGACCGCTACGATTTCGCGGGTCAGCAGACCCGCCGCCGCCCAGCGCCGCACGGCGCCCTTCGACACGTTGAGTGTAGCAGCGATTTCGCGGGCGGTCCGCAGGCCGCGAGCACGCAACTGCGCCGTCCGGGATTGTCCCAGGAGGCGCCGAACGCTCTGGGCCGTGAAGGGCTGGTCCTGCCAAGCGGTGTGCGCGCGGCGATTGAGTTCAGCGGCGACCTCCGGATGCGTGTGGTCGGCGGCGAGGCGTTCGACGAGGTCGACGAGGTCGGGTTGGACTGCGCGGAGAGCTGCGGCGCCGGGGCGCAGCGCGACGGTGACGGTGCGGACGGCTCCGCCGTGGAAGCGCAGCTGCGCCTGGCCCAGGTTCGCTGTGCGCAGCAACGTGACGTCGGCGAGGATCGTAGCGAGGAGGCGCTGGCGGTCGACGGGTTGGGTGTGCGGCGCGTCCCAGACTTGGGAGAAGTCCTGGGCGAGAGTCTCGAGGCGCTGGCGGGCCTCGTCGGCGAGCAGGGAACGATCCGCCTCCAGGAGGCGCTGGTGCTCCTGGCGGGCCGCCTCCAGCGTTCGCAAGGAGGTGTTCCAATCGGCCTCCAGGCGGGCGGCGACCGTGCGGTTGAGCGGATTCACGGCGTAGTAGCGCTGGGCGGCCAGATCGGCCTCGAAGTCCAGCTGCCGCAGGCGTTCCTCGCGTGTGGCGGCGGCCTGCGCGGCGTGCGTGCGGACTTCTTCCTGCACGGCGAGCGCGACCGCAATGTGGTCGTCGCGGACCGCGGCGACGATCGCGCGCGCGACGGCCCGGTCGACGGCGGTCGCGCTCAGCGACTGGCAGGTCCGGGGGCCGCCCGGCGGCAGTCCCTGGGGCCGGCAGAAGTAGTAGGGATAAGTCTTCTCGCTTGAGTCGTCCCGCGCCGGTTGGCGGGCGTAATGCACGCGCATGCGCGAGCCGCAGCGGCCGCACAGTAGCAAAGAGGCCAGCAGGGCACAGCCTTGGCGCGGCGGAGGCAGGCGCTGGGACCACGCGCCCTCGTTGCGCTTGAGGATCGCTTGATTGGCGGCGAATCGGTTCCAGTCGATATAGCCGGGGTGGGCGTTCGGGAGCAACACCCGCCAGCAGCTCTCCAGCGGGGGCTCCGGCGGGGCGGGCCGCCCCGCCGGAGCGTCTTCAGCCCGCCGCCGGCCCCAGGCGTAGGCGCCGGCGTAGCGCGGGTTCTTGAGGTAGCTGAGGACACGGTCGAGTGTGGGAGGCAGCCAGATCCGCAGGCCCCGGCGCGGGCCGTGGCGGAGCTCGCCGGGCAGTTGCACGCCCTCCTCCTCCAGCCAGCGCCGCGTGGCCGTGGCCGATTCCAGGCGCTCGAACGTGTCGAACACGCAGCGGACGGCCGTCCCGACCGCACTGTCGGGATCGAGCGCGACCGTCTCGTCCGGTTGATACACCAAGCCGATGGGCAACGGTGTCTTCAACGCGCCGCGCTCGGCCTTGTTGCGCAGGCCTCCCTGCAAGCGGGCCTGGATGCTGAACCGTTCGATTTCGCTGAACTGGCCCTTCAGGCCCAGCAGGATGCGGTCGTTGAATTCGTGCGGATCGTACACTCCAGTCTCGTCGAGGATCAACGTGCGGGCTTGGGAGGCCAGTTCGAGCAGGCGCTGCCAGTCGGCGTTGTTGCGGGCCAGGCGGGACACCTCCAGACCCATCACGAGGCCGACCTCGCGCACCGCCACGGACGCGACCAATGGCCGGAAGCCGTCCCGGTTGGCGGACGAGGCCCCGGATTTGCCGAGGTCTTCGTCAATGACGCGGACTTGGTCGGCTGGCCAGCCCAAGGCCACGGCGCGCTCGCGCAAGGCGTACTGGCGCTGGGTGCTTTCGGTGTTGTGCCGCACCTGGTGCAGCGTCGACTGGCGGACGTACAGCACCGCGGGGCGGTCCAGGTGCCGCTGCGTCACCTTAGCAGCGCTGATCTGGGATGGATGCATGGGGCAGGTCTCCTTCCGGAAGCATTCGCAGATGGCGCCGGAGGGCGCGGGCGACCCCGGCGGCGAACAGAGCGCCGGGATGCGCAGCGGGAGGCGCGCCAGGCGGCGCAGGCTGGCACGGGGCGTGGCGCAAGGCTGGCAGCAGACCCTGGCTGCGCACCAGGCCAATCCCGGGGCAGTAGCCGCCTTGGGCGTGCCGCGCACGCCAGTCCTCGTAGCGCGCGCGCGCCGCGGCGCTCAAGGCCGGCCTCCGGGCAGGCGTTTTTTTTCGCGGCGCGCCAGGGCCTGATCCAGGCTGACGCGATGGATCGAGAGCCCGAAGCGGGCCTCGATCTCGCGCACCAGGATGGTGGCTCCCGCGGGCCCGTGCCCGGCCCGCCACTCGTCGACGAAACGCAGGATCTCGGCAGTGATCTTGTGCGGGCCGCGCGGGCCGCGTTGGCGCGGCACCAGGCCGACGAGGCCGTCGGCTTCGAAGAGGCGTTCGAGGCGGTGCAGCGTGTGCCGCGACAAGCCGAAGTCGCGGGCGGCCTGGGCGCGCCCGCGCGCGTCCTGGCGGACGTCCCGGATCAACTCGTAGCGCACTTGCAGCAGGTCGGCGGGATCGTAGAAGGGACTGTGCTGGAAGCGCGGGGCGAGGACGCGTTCGGGATGGGCGTTGAGGGTGCCTGCCTCGCGCAGGCGTTGGCGCTTGGATGGGGCTGAGGCCATGGGGGTTCCTCCGCCTCGATTGTAGCAATAAATATACTTCATATCGCAATGGAAGACCTTCGTGGACCGAGGGCGTGGTGCCCCAAATCCTCCTGAAAAGGCTTCATCCCAGCTCTTTCTCCCACCGTCTACCCCCGTCATGCAAGATATTTTCTGCGCCATATGTAAGAAATTTCCTGCGACACCTCAGGCCGTCCGCTTCCGCAGCCGCTCCACCAACTCGGCCAATTCCAGGAGCTTGGAAGGCCGCAACAGGGCACGCCCGCCGGCGGCGCTCAGATAGGCGTCCGGCGGCGCCAGATCAGTCCACGCCCGCGGCAGGTAACGGTAACCGCCCTCGCGGTCGCCGCAACGCACCAGATCTCCCTGGTACGAGACGACCGCAAGCCGCTTCCCCCGTAACGGGTGGCACGGGTGCGTGACGACGAGGTGCAAGTTGGGCTTAGAGAACGCCTGTTGTGTCTTTGCTGGGGGAGTCCACTCCGGAGCCGACGAAGAGGTCTTGGCGGCGGAACTCGGCATAGCGCATGCGGTCGGCATGGCCCTCGAAGTAGGCTGCCTCGATCCGCAGCTTCTCGCTGAGTTCGGGCGTGTCGGCCCGGATGCCTCGCAGGGACCGGACCCAATGCTCGAGGCGCCCCTCGTCGAGCTGCTTCTTGCGCCGGCGCACCCAGCGGCGGCGCTGCTTGCGGTCCAGCGGGAACAGCTGCCGGCCCAGTTCCCAGAGATGCTCGCGGGAGTGGTAGATGTCGACGATCTCGATGGCGTTGGGGAAGTAGCTGTGGCTCAAATTCCAAATCCATGCTGCGCCGTCACCGAGCACGACCTGACGGTCGGCGCGGTGCAGGCCGCGCTGCCAGGCCTCGTGGTAGAGGCGCTGCCCGAACGTCTCGGCGTCCTCGATCGCGCCTGTGTAGGTGGTCGATCGCGCGTCCCGGACCGGCCGGCCCTCGGCGTCCAGAGCGGTCTGCGTGAAGACGCAGCCCAGCTTGACCTCGCGGGTCCGCGCCGTCGCGCCGGCCTGGCCCTGGCGCCCGGCGGAGGCCGCGGCCGTGACCGGGATGCCGGTGCCGTCCAGCTCGATGTAGAACGTGGGAATCGGCTCGCCCGGCTGGGGCGGGAACCCTCGCAGGGCCGCCTGGCAGCGATCCGACTCAGTCCGCGCCGCCAAGTCGCTGCCGATCGCGTGGGCCTGCCGCTCGACCGCCTTGCCACGGACCGCGCTGCCCGCCAGTTCCTCCAGCAGCGCGCGACCGCGCGCGAACGGCGTTTCGCCGCCGACCACGGCGAGCAGGCGGCGCACGCCCGGCGAGTACTGCGTGCCCTCGATGTCGAGGTCGCGGTCGAGCGGGGCCGCACCTCGCCAGCAGTGCCGGCAGTGCTAGTAGGGCCGTCGCAGGCGCACCACGCCGAGCAGGCTGACCAGCTGCTTGGGCCGCGGCCCCTCGCAGCGCAGGGGGCTGCCGCAGGTGCACAGCGGCGGCTGGCCCGCGTCCTCGGTTTCCTCCAGCAGCTCTTCCAGCAGCCGCGCCCCGGCCCTGTGCAGGGCCGCGCGAGTCGCCTGTTCGAGAGCTTCGAGGTCGAACGCGCCGACCTTGCGCCGGGCGTTGACAATCACTCTCAGCAGGCTCCCGACCTCGGCCTGGACGGCGGCCTGGATCGCGCGTAGCGTTTTTTTTCGGCACTTGGGGCGGTTGCTCCAGATCCTGGATCTGGGGCGGGCGCAGCTGGCAGATGCGCTCATTGACCTCGACGAGTTCGGCGCTGAGCTGCTGGAAGCGGCGGAAGGCGGCCACCTCGCGTTCGGCCTTGCGCACCTCGGCAGGCGCGGAGAGCGTGAGCGCAACGGACTTGCCGCGGACCTTGTAGGCCAGTCGCGTCACGGGGCCATGGCCGGGATGGCCCTCTTGGGCGCAGGCGCAGTTGGACTTGCCGCAACGGCGGAAGAGGGACTGGATGGAACCGCGGCGGAAGTCACCGATCTGGGCCAGTTCGAGCAAGAGTCGGGAGCGCCAGTCTTCCAAGGCAGCGAGGGAATCGGGCATGGGCCCTCCTTGGTCTGTATATATCTACTATATACAGACAGGCGCGGCTCTTCCAGTAGATTGGCATCCTTGTCACAGAAATGTCGCGCACCCTGCTGGGGTTGCAGACTTGCACCGGGCCGCCAAGCTGGAGTATGATTCTGCGCGTGGCGCAAGAAAGCAAATTCCTAACCCGGACGAGCCGGAACCAAAAAGGGACTCGTTAGTCCGATTTCTGGAAATTCCCTGTAACCTGTTCAAAACACATTATCTAGACCGATGGCCAAAAATTCTGCCATAGAAAACACGAATCTTACGATAAAGGCACTAGGCTCGTTCGGGGACTTCGCCCCGAACGAGTGGCCCCTTCGGGGCAGTTGAAAACAAATGATTTGCGCAACATCGACAATTTTTTGTCGATGTTGAACGCTAAGCGCCTAAATGAGTTTCGACGCCCACTTAAGGCCTGCGAGAACCTGGGGAGCCCGATCCCTCCTCTGGCAAACAGCACTCTTTCTGCTCACCGCTCAGAGTGCACTATTGTGGGCCCAACAGGTTGAGCAAAAGAATCCTCACACCTCCAAAGCCGACATCGCCGCCGGGGCCGAGATCTATCGCTTGCATTGCACCGCATGCCATGGATTGAAGGGGGAAGGTGGATCGGGTCCTGACCTTACGGTCGGCAGATATCGCTATGGAAGCAGCGACGAAGCCTTGTATCGCACCATCCGGCGGGGCATTCCGGGAAGTGAAATGCCCGCTACCGGCTTCCCGCCAGAGCAGATTTGGCAACTGGTAGCTTTTCTACGCTCCTTGAGCGGGCGCGAAAGTCTGCAATTCGCAGCCGGAAATCCTGCCAAAGGAAAAAAACTCTTCTACGGCAAGAGCGGCTGCAGCCAATGTCACTGGATGAACGGCCGGGGTGGGCGCTGGGGCCCAGGGCTCAGCGACATTGGCGCCAGGCGCTCTTCAAAGCACCTGAGGGACTCGCTCCTCCACCCGAACGCAGTCGTGGATCCTCGTTACTGGCAGTTAAAAGTGGTGGACCAGGACGGCAACGTGGTCCTGAGCTTCCGCCTCCATGAAGATACCTTTTCTGTTCGTGTCTTGGACATGGAGGAAAATTTGCGTTCGCTGTCAAAAAGAAACTTACGCCGAATCCAGATCAGCAAGAAATCTTCCATGCCCAGCTACGAGCGCATATTGACTGAAAGCGAACTGAACGACTTGGTCGCCTACCTTTCTTCACTTGGCAGGGAAGAAGAGCAATGATCAACGGATGTCGTTTGGTCTGCCTCTGGTTGGCTGGCCTGACCGCGGTGCCGGGCCAGGTCACCTATGAGCGCCTGCTCAAGGCCGAGGAGGAGCCCGGGAATTGGTTGACCTACTCGGGTGGCTACAGGAGTCACCGTTACAGCCGCCTGGACGAAGTCACACGGGAGAACGTCAAGAATCTCGAAATGAAGTGGGTGTTCCAGATGCGATCACTCGAAAAGGCAGAGGTGACTCCACTTGTAGTTGACGGCGTGATGTACCTGACCCAGCCCCCCAATGATGTGGTCGCGCTCGACACCCGTACTGGCCAGCCGTTCTGGATATACAAACGCGAGCAGCCTGAGGTTGGGAAGACTTGTTGCGGACGCGTGAATCGAGGTCTGGCGATCTTAGGTGACCGTCTTTACATGGGTACCGTGGACGCCCGCCTAGTGGCGCTCGACGCCAGGACAGGCTACCTGGTATGGGAGGTCGGAGTGAGTGACCCTGGCGGAGGGTACGCGATCACGGCCGCGCCGTTGGCGCTGAAGGACCTTGTCATTGTGGGGGTAGGTGGCGGAGAATTCGGCATCCGTGGGTTTCTTGACGCTTACGATGCGCAAAGTGGAAAGCGCCTTTGGCGGTTTTATACCGTTCCAGAACCGGGCGAACCGGGCAATGAAACCTGGCCCGGGGATACCTGGAAAACAGGCGGTGCCCCCACCTGGGTCACAGGTTCGTTTGATCCGGATCTGAACCTGCTTTACTGGGGAACCGGCAATCCCAGTCCCAATTGGAACGCGGATGTCCGAAAAGGAGACAATCTCTATTCTGACTCCGTGATTGCCCTGGACCCCGACACAGGAAAGCTGAAGTGGTACTTTCAGTTCACTCCGAACGACCCTTACGATTGGGATTCCTGCCAGATTCCTTTGCTCGTGGATATGGACTTTGGTGCCCGCCATCGTAAGCTCATGCTCTGGGCGAATCGGAACGCGTTTTACTACGTCTTAGATCGTGAGACAGGGGAGTTTTTGACGGCTCGGCCGTTCGCCAAACAGACCTGGGCCCAAAGAATTGACGAAAATGGGCGTCCTGTTTTCGCACCAGCCAGCCGGCCAAATCCCGAGGGGACCCTGGTCTACCCGGGACTCAACGGAGGGACCAATTGGTACTCGCCTTCCTACAGCCCAAAGACTCGCTTGGTGTATGTTGCCGCCTGGGACTACGCCAACGTTTTCCAGCCGTTCACCGGGAACATTCCTTACACGCCTGGAGAACTGTTTATTGGGGGCGTTGCGCGGATTCCCCCGGGCGAACCGGGGTGGGGTGCGGTGCGGGCGCTGGTTGCTCAGACCGGAAAGCTGAAATGGGAATTCAAGCAGCACAGCAAGCCCCGCGCGGGGGTCCTTTCCACCGCCGGAGATCTCGTGTTCAGTGGGGACAACGAGGGGTACTTTTTTGCCCTGGATGCTCACACTGGCGAATTGCTCTGGCGGAGAAATATCGGCGGCAGCGTGGTTGCCGGTCCAATAAGCTATTTGAGTGGGGGAAACCAATACATCAGCATCGCCGCCGGCAACGCCGTTTTTACCTTCGGTCTCAGGGAATAGAGAGCAGCAGATCGCCCAAGGGTAGTCCTCTGCGGCGTGTGAAGAAGTCGATGAGGCCTCTACGATCTCGTGGCAAGTGGAGGGGCGTGACTCAGCAGACTGCTCAGCAACAGAGTGCGGGCGTTGTTTTCGATCCGTTCCAAAGTGTCGAAAGCATCGTCGAGACTGGAACCGACCACGACAATGCCGTGGTGCGGCATCAGCGTGGCTATACCGTGTTTTTCAAGGTCTTGTTTTTGTGGTTCTAGGGCGCAGACCACGTTCTCAGCCAGTTCGGCACTGTGTGCCTTTGCGGGACGAGCCAGCCCAATCGCACCAAATTTTTGGGCCAGTTCGACGACAGGGGAAATCGGCCGACCTGTGGCGACAAAGGCCATAAAGTGTCCGGACTGCGAGTGGATCACTCCGCCAGCAAGCGGGAAATGAGTGTAGATGCCGAGGTGAATTCGATACTCTCGCGAGCGACGGTTCGGACCCTCCAATAATTTTCCTTCCAGGTCCAGCACGACTACATCGCCAGGTTCGATTTGCCATTGCTGCTTCCCACCCGCAAAGGCCGGGGACATGAAAATGCAATCTCCCTGTCGAAGGCTCAGGTTTCCACCACTGGCATCGGCCAAGTGGCGGGCGAACATCAAGCGAGCAAGTCGGACCAGGTGTTCGCGTGGATTCTCAGGCATGTGGACCCCTGTCAGCCCACCCAGCCTTTTGCCGGAATTTCGATTCGGACTTCGGCTCGGACTATGGTACACGGCTGGCGGCCGGGAACGCAAGCAGTTCTCAAAATAGGTGGTCTGACCAAGGTATTGGGGGCATCGCGAACGGTCGCACTCGGCATGGACTGCTTGTGCGAAGCAAGCCAGGCCGCTCGGAATCGCCAGCAGAGACTAGAGGGCCGTCTGGGAGGGGCTGGAGTCGGTGGGCGGGCCTGTCGACGCGCAGGTCTGGCGTGGGCTCGCGCAGGAGCCCGGCAGCGGCCGGACGGCAGGCACAGGGCGTCATGACGGGGCAGGCGGGTGCGCCGGAACAGCCGCGGGTCGGCGTGGTGGGCTCAGGATGGTCGTCAGCAGCGCGTTCCAGTCCGGGAACCAGAACATCTCCGACAGGACGCGCAGCTTGTCGAAGAAGCGGCGCCGGGTGCCAGCCTTGTCCCGGCAGCGCCGCCACAAGTCAGCGACGCAGTCCAGGACCGAGTGCAGCGTGAAGGCGAACAGGTTCAGCGTCGCGAGCAGGTTCGCCAAGCCGTGCTGGCCGTGCCCGAAGTTGTGCTTGAGGTGGTAGCCGTGGCGCGCCAGGGAGTGGAACGTCTCATTTTCGATTTTCCATCGGGCGCGGCCCGCCCGCGCGATCGCGGCCACGTTGTCGGCCGTGACCTCCAAGCTGGTGAAGAACGAGTTGTGGTAGGTGCGCTCGCCGTTGCGGCAGATCTCGAAGTCGATCCAGGTGCCCCGGAGGGCGTCGTCGCCGGCGCGCAGCGGCACGTTGTTTCTCCACTGGTAGCGCTGGGACTCGACCTGCTGGCGCTGGTTGCGGGTGCGGACCCAGCCGGTGGACCAGAGGCGGCGGTTGGGGAGCTGTTTGTATACCGTCTTGTGGCTGCTGGGCTGACAGATGCAGAGGAAGTCCGCGCCGAGGTCGGCGACGAGGGCGCAGAGGGGCTGGCAGCAGTACAGATCGTCGCCGAGCAGGACCGGCCGGTAGGCGCGTAGGTGGGGGATGTGGGCGGGCAGCCAGCGCTTGGCAGCGTTGCGCTCGCAATCCTGCTTGCGCTGGTCTTCGGTCCGGTCGGGCCGGTTCGCGGCGGGGTCGTGCTGGGGCTGCACGAACAGCGGCAGGAGCGGGAGGACGCGCTTGTGGCCGTCGGCGACGACGGTGGCCGCGAGCATGGTGTGGAAGAACTGCTTGGTTTTGTGCTGGCCGACATGGCGGGTCGAGCACTGCTCGCAAGGGATGGAGTCCGAGCCATGGAACTGGATGCCGTCGAGGGCGATGAGGAGGCGGCCGTCGAGGCGCAGGAAGGGGTCGAGGCCCCCTTGGTCGCGGACGGTGTCGAGGCAGAGGGAGAAGAGGTCGGCGAAGAGGGAGGGGTCGAGACCGTCGAGCAGATTGCGGATCTGGTTGTCACTCGGAATCTTGCTGACACCGAAGAGGGAGTGGCAGTTGGAGTGGGCGGACTCCTCGTGCATGCGGCGCTGGAAGTCGAGGAAGGAGGGGGACTGGAAGAAGAACGTGGAGAGGGCGCAGGCAGCGGCATCGGAGACGGCGTAGCGCTTGTTGGAGCCGGTACGGGGGTCGGGCAAGGCGGAGGCGGCTTGTTGGAAGCGGTCCAGAAGGGAATCGAGCACTCGGGAATTGGAAACGGGGGCCACATTTTATGTTTGGAAGCGGTGCACGCAAAGTCAAGTCCCCAGAAACTGGTCCCTTGCTACCGGCCCCTCAGCGGCTCCCGAGACAAAAAAGGCCAAATTACTGCGGGAACGCAAGCAATTTATGCCTCGGCCGACCGGCTCCAACGGGATCGAGGCGTCAGCTCACCCGCGTGATGCTCAACCTTGGCGATGATGCGCCGAGGTTTCGACCAACTCTCGGCCTGATAGCGGAGGCTCTTGTAGCACACCAGCGGTTTGCGGGAGGGTCCGCTGGAGGACGAAACAGGATGTCTTCGACCTCCAACTCCAGGCTCTGGTTCGCCGGAATGCGGATCGGGTAGTCAACCCCGTGTTTCTCCAGTGCCTCATAGACCACCGGCTTGCCGAACTCGGCGTCGTCTCGGAAGGTCACCTGTTTGCCTTCGGCCTGTTGGCGCGCGATCTCGGGCAAAAGCAGCTCGTCCCAGTCCTCGGCGCTGCGCACGTTGCCCGGACGAAGCTTCGCCGGCAGGCAGTCGCCGTGTTGGTTGAACAACCACAGTGTCTGGTAGAAGACCGACTCGAAATGGCCGTTATAGGCATTGCCTTCCGTTGACCCAGGCACATTTTTTTGTCCTGATTGAGGCGGTTTCGGTGAGGTTGATGCCTGCTTCCACGTCCTGTGCAGTCGCTGGGCGCGGCCCCGAGGGCCTGCCACGAGGGCCCCGGGCAGACGGCCCGGGCGTCGTCGACGGCTGGGTCGCAAGCGCCGACACAGCGGTACTGTTCCGCCTGGCCAGGCGGAGCCCTGCTCGCGGGCGGGCGAGCGGCCCGGGCTAGCGCCGGGGCGGGGCCAGCAGCAGGTCGAGCGCCTCCTGCGGGCGGGCCGCGTCATGGCGGTTGGCCTGCGGCACCCAGCGGAACCCGGACTGGCAGCGGATGATCGAGAGCGCCGCGTTGGTCAGGCAGGCGAGAGTGCGCGGCAGGTCGCGCACCCAGACCCGGCAGCGGTCCTCGTCGTAGGTGAAGTCCCGCACGTAGTGCAGGCGGTTCTCGCTGTGCCAGTGGTTGCGGATCCGCGCCGCCAGCTGCGCGGGCGTGGCCTGCTCCGCCGTCAGCGAGGTCCGCGCGTAGCTCACTTCGATGCTGGTCTCGCCAGTCTTGAGCACATGCCGCTCGCGCTCGATGCGGAGGGCCTGCCGGCGGCCGTGCAGGTCGGCATAGCCGTTCCAGCGCGGGTCGCTGCGATCCTTGACCCAGTAGCGGCGGCGCTCGCTGCGGCCGTGTTCCTTGGCGAGGGTCTCGTGGCCGGGGCCGTCCTCGAACAGCATGTGCTGGAGGTCGTCCAGCAGCGTCGGCTGGTTCTCCTTGACGGCCGTGACCAGGTAGTGGGCCGCGCCGTCCTCGAGCAGGCCGCGCGCCGTCTTGTGCTGGACGTGCAGCGCGTCGAGGGTGACGATGCGCGCGGCCAGGTCCAGCTCCCCGGCCAGCTCGCGCACCGCCGGGATCTCGTTGGTCTTGCTCGAGACCTCGACCTGTCCCAGCACCAGGCCGCTGGAGTGCTCCACGGCCGCGACCAGCATGCGACGGCCGTCCGCCGTCTGCTTGGAGGCGCCGCGGACATCCTTCCCGTCCATCGAGAGGCCCGGCAGGAGCCCTGGCCGAGGGGCCTCCCCAGCCTCCTTCTGCGAGCCCGTATCCTCCTCATCCAGCGGGACTGGCCCGCTCTGCTGCCGCGTCCACGCCGCCACCGCGTGCGCCAGTGTCTG
This sequence comes from Bryobacterales bacterium, assembly GCA_965218615.1. GTDB lineage: Bacteria > Acidobacteriota > Terriglobia > Bryobacterales > UBA6623 > VXMF01. The sequence goes on along the minus strand of CBDCLH010000005.1, from coordinate 284,664 downwards.
CGGCGGCAGGGCGGCCAGGATGTTGTGGAACGTCGCGCTCGACGGGGTCGTGTAGCAGTGCCGGCTGGGACTGTAGAAACAGCCCACCGCCTGCCGCTGCGACGGGTCCAGCAGGGCCGCGAACTGGGCGCACGCGGTCACGCCGCGGTAGCCGGCCAGCCGGGCGGCCATGGCCAGCACCAGCACCGTGCGCAGGCGGTAGCGCTGGCCCCGGGCGCAACGGTAGTCCTCCACCTCGCCCAGGCAGTCGAACATGCTGCGCAGCTCCGGCGCAGGCGGCGGCGCGGTCCGCTCCGGGCCCTGCCAGGCCGGGTCCTCCTCGGGCGGGCCCAGGGCCGCCCTCGCATCCGCTTCCAATTCGTACACCAGCACCTCCTTGGGCTGGCCGTGATGGCGCCACTCCGGCACCGCGCCCGGCTGGCGTGCGTAGCCGCCGGTGAAGCCCAGCGAGCGCCAGTTCGCCGCCCGCTAGCAGGTGCCCGCGAACCGCGCCCGGTCCACGAACGACTCCGCGAGCAAGACGCCATAGCCCTGCTCCCGCTGCATGTCCCCGGCCAGCCGCCGCAGGCTCAGCCCCAGCACCCGCGAGGCCAGCTTGGGCACCCCCTGGAAGGCCGGCAGGAGCACGAAGCGCGCGTTCTGCGCCACCAGATGCAGGCGCCGCAACTGCTGCTCCAGCGTCCAGCCGATCCAGCGGTCCCGCGCCGTCAGCTTGAGCGCGGCTGCCTGCCAGCCCACCAGCGCCACCCAGGCCGGGCCCAGCCTCGCCACAGGCCGCAAGCCCTTGCCGAACAGGCCCCCGAACCCCAGGTAGTGCTGAGCCCCGACCAGACGGTCCCAGAGCCGGTGCTCCTGCGCGCCGCAGGTCGGGCGCACCGCGACGGCGCGCAGGTCCGGAACGCGGCCTGGCGTCAGCAACGGCTCCATCCGACCCACGCTGACAGATCGAGAACGAAATGTCCAGCCCTGGCGGGTCGCAAAGACGGGAACCGAGAATCGCAGTGCCTAGCGGACAGGCTCGCACAGCCCCTTGCCACGACTGTCTGCCACCCTGAATTCAAACAACTGAATAGCCCTGTCCGTTGACCATGTACGGGACTCTTGGTGTCATGTTAGACTTCAGTCGAGATACTGTCAAAGTACCTACAATTTGTTCGACGGTAGACCCATTTTTGAACTTTGTTCAGTTTGCTCCTTGACAGCACGGTTCTTCGGGTGCTAAATGTGCTCGCTTGCGTCCATGACTCACCTCATCATCATGCCCGACCTCGGGCAGACCACGGACGAGTTAAAAGTCCTTAAGTGGCTGAAAAAGCCTGGCGACAAGGTCTCACGGGGAGAAAATCTCTTCGAGGTCCAGACGGACAAGGTAGATATGGAGGTCGAGGCTTTCGAAAGCGGTTACCTGCGCGAGGTATTGGTGGGAGAGGGCGAGACGACGACGGCGATGATTCCCATCGCCATCTTGACCGATGATCCTGAAGAATCCTACGAAATCCCGACCGACGGCGAGCGAACCATAGAGCCGGCTCTGGAGCCCGGACTCCCCTCCGCTCGGCCACCAGGAATCATCCCAAAACGCGCCGGAGCCACCCCGAGTGCTAAGTCCCTCGCCAAGGAACTCGGTGTTGATCTGAATCTAATTGTCGGGACTGGACCCGGCGGGCTGATCACGCGCCGTGACGTGCAGCGTCTCGCTTCCAAGCGCACCGAGGCCGATTCTCAGCCTGCCCCACCCATGGCGGCTATCACGAGCATCAGCAAAGAAAAGATCCCGCATTTTTACGTAACCGTCGATGTGGACGTCGGCGAGGCGGAGCGCTGGCGACAAAACTGGAACACCACCCACCCTGATCTGCCCGTGTCGCTAAACGACGTGTTTGTGCGTGTGGCGTCCAAGGGGCTTCGTGATACGCCACGGTTGAACGTCCATTATCGCAATGGCAAACAAGAACCACGGCCGACGGCGGATATTCTGTTGGTGGTTGCTAAAGAACACCGGTTGACGCTGGTGCCCATTTCGGAGCCCTGCACCTTGCCTTGGGATGAATACCTTCTCCATATGAGAAACAGTCTCCTGGATCCTCAGCGCGTGCGGGCAGGCGCACAATCTGGGGTTGGAGGTCCGCTGCTGGCGATATCCAACCTCGGCATGTTTGGTGTCAAGCAATTCGCAGCGATCATTCCGCCAACGTGCACGGCGGTTCTCGCGATTGGATGTGTCCGATCGGAACCGATCGTGAATAGCGATCAGCAGGTGGTGGTAGGAACGATCTGCAGTCTAACACTTTCGGCCGATCATCGTGTCGTCGATGGCATCATTGCTGCGAAGTTTCTCAGCAGAGTACAGGAGCACCTTCACGGATTATGAAACAGGCCGTGTTGACGAACGACTTGAAGCTGGCCATGTATCGCTCCATGGTGCTGTGCCGAACCTTCGAGGATCGCGTCAATTCGCTCTTCTTACAGGGCCGCATGCCGGGAACGATTCACCAGTCTCAAGGACAGGAGGCATGTGCCGTGGGTGTGTGCTTTGCTCTTCGCCAGAACGACCTCTTAACAAGCACGCACCGGCCGCACTCGCACGCTGTCGCGCGTGGCGTTGGTGTGAAAAGCCTGATGGCGGAGTTGTTCGCAAAGAAAACGGGCTGCTGCAAGGGCAAGGGTGGATCCATGCATGTAGGCGATCCCGAGATGGGTATGCTTCCGGCGATTGCTATCGTCGGAGGAGGCATTCCCCTGGCCACGGGCTACGCGTTCGCATTGAAATACCTGAAACAGGACAACGTCGTCGCCTGCTTCTTCGGCGACGGAGCAGCGAATATCGGGACTTTTCACGAAAGCATCAACATGGCCGCCATTTGGGACCTACCGGTTTTGTTTATCTGCGAGAACAACAAATACGGCGCCTCCACGGCGGTTGAGAAAACCATGAAGCTAGAGCATATTGCTGATCGCGCGGCGGCTTATGGAATCCCAGGCAGGACTGTGGACGGAAATAATGTGGAAACTGTCTATCGGGTGACCACCGAGGCGGCCGCTCGCGCCCGGGCAGGGAAGGGGCCAACCCTTCTGGAATTGGAGACCTATCGTTTTGTAGGCCATTCTAGGAGCGACCCTGGTCATTACCGCCCCAAGGGAGAACTCGAAGAGTGGAAGAAAGACGACCCCATAATACGTTTTGAAGCTGCCGCTTTGGCCAATGGCCTCTTGCAAACGCAGAAGATCGAGGCAATTAAGTTGGGGGCTGAAGGTGAAGTAGAGGAGGCTGTTGCTTTCGCCGAACAAAGCCCCGGCCCGGAACCGGAGGATTGTCTGACTGATGTCTACGCTAACGGATAGTGTTTCGAGGCCTGAATTCGTAGGCCGGAAGATCTCCATAGCGGAGGCCCTTCGAGAAGCGCTTGTTGAGGAAATGCGGCGAGACGAAAGGGTCGTCCTCATGGGGCAGGATATTGGTATTGAAGGGGGTTTTGGAGGCCCCTTTACGGTGACTCTGGATCTGTGGCGAGAGTTCGGGCATGTACGCGTTCTTGACACACCTATCTCGGAGGCGTCGATGGCCGGCATGGCCGCGGGTGCCGCTTTGGGGGGTTTACGGCCGGTGGCGGAGGTGCAATATGGGGACTTCTTGTTCCTGGCCATGGATCAGCTTGCCAACCAGGCAGCCAAACTTCGATACATGTCCGGTGGTAAGCTGCGCGTCCCCATGGTCTTCCGTGCGCCCGTGGGCGCGACCACCCGAGGAGCCCAGCATTCACAGTCTTTGGAGGCCTTCTTCATCCAGGTCCCCGGCTTAAAAGTCGCTTGTCCTTCCACCCCGTACGATGCCAAAGGCTTGCTCACGACGGCTATTCGCGACGACAACCCGGTGATGTTTTTTGAACACAAATTACTTTACGGCGGCAAGGCGGCCAAGTTGAAGGGAAGAAAGCAGGCAAGCGGGATCGACGTCGAGGGCATCGTCCCGGAAGAAGAATACTTGATTCCCTTCGGTGAAGCCAACATCATGCGTGAGGGGCGCGATATAACCATCGTGGCTAACCTTCTGATGGTGCATCGATCGATGCAGGCCGCTGAAGTTTTGGCGGCTTCGGGCATCGAGGCCGAGGTCATCGATGTCCGAACCCTGGTACCATTTGATTGGACAACCGTTTTTAAATCGATCCAGAAGACCCAGAAACTAATCATCGTCGAGGAAGACAATATGACGGGTGGCTGGGGCGCTGAGGTGGCCGCCCGAGTTGCGGAAAACTGCATCGGCTTTTTGGACGCGCCGATCCGCCGCGTGGCTGCACCGGACACGCCTGTCCCCTTCGCCCCGGTCATGGAGAACTTTTACGTACCTTCAGTGGAGAAAATTGTGGGGATGGCGCAAGAGCTCGTGCACTCATATTAAGGAGCGATCTTGGCTGAAAAGGTGCGCCTGTTGACTTCGCGTTCGAGGAGCTACGCTTATGCCAAAAGACCGAGGCCGTCGTAACCAGGATATCGATGTTCAGGTCGATTGCGGCGACGAGAGCTGGAGGCTCGACCGCCGTCACCTTTTGCGCTCTGTGGGTGCGCTTTCTGTCGGCACGGGCGTGGCCTACGTGTCGGGTTGCGAAACTCCCGTCACTTCCCCCGCTTCGGTGATAGGTATGCCGGAGGCCAAGCCAGGGCCTTTGCTGCCGACGATTAAATTGGGAGCGCATGAGGTGACACGTCTGATCGCAGGTGCAAACGCGATCTACGGAGTCTCCCATTTCAATCGTCTGTATTCCGCTCACATGAGCGAGTACCACACAACGGAACGCGTCGTCGCTTTCCTTCAACGACTTCGCCGTGCTGGCGTGAACACGTGGCAAGCGGCGTGGACCGAGCGTGTGGAAAAAGATTGGAACCGGTTCAAGAATGCTGGTGGTGACCTGTGTCTCCTGCTACTCGCCAAGCCCTGGTTTGCGGATGATCCGGCACTGCTGAAACGGGCTGTCGAAGGGACCAAGCCCATTGGCGTAGCGCAGCACGGTGCCCAAACGAAACGCCTGTGGAATACCGGGAAGTTCGATGAATCCAAAGATTTCCTTAAACGCATTCGTGACAGTGGGGTACTGGTAGGACTGTCGGCTCATAAGCCGGAGGCCATTGAGCATTGCGAAGAAAAAGGGTGGGATATTGACTACTACATGACCGGTCTTTACGAAATGAACCGCACAGATGAGGAACTTGAGAAGATCCTCGGAGAGCGCCCTTGTGGGGAGATCTACCTGCCTTCTGACCTGCCCCGAATGACCAAGACTATCCGGCAGGCGTCAAGGCCGTGCCTTGGCTACAAAGCCTTGGCGGCAGGCCGGCTCAGCTCGTCGCCAGAACAGATCCGCGAGCAGTTGGCCGTTGTGTACCAGGCTATTAAATCCACCGACGGCGTGATCCTCGGCATGTACCAACGTTACAGCGACCACATTGGCGAGGACACACAAATAGTAAGGGGGATATTGAGCACCTGATCATCTTGATGGAGTCGGAACCGACAGCAGCAACCGAGCACAGCCAATATTTCGGCTCCGACTACCGCACCGATTTAGCGAGCTGTCGGCGCGGCGGGCTCACTGCAAGCTGGCGGCCATCTACGGTCTGCGCCCCTCACCATGACCGCGAAAGAGCTTCTTTACCGCACTCACCCCTTACCCAGGGAGTTTTTCGCTCGCTTCGTCGTCGAAGTGGAAGGCGGAACGCACGGAGGTTATTTTCGGTGGGTGCGCGACAAATCTGTGAAACCTACGCGGCGGCCCGGTCTTCCCAGTAGTTTTCAAAGCGATTGGAGAGCTGCGCGCAGCGGAGGGCGATGATCGCATTGGCTCCGTCCACGCTCCAGAACATCCCCGAGCGCTTCAGGCGGCCGCCAATCACTGTGCGACAGCCCGCTTCAATCACGGAGTGCGAGTCACAGTGCAAAACCTCCTAAGTCGTAGGACCAACTTGCTCGTCGTCGGCAGGCGTTGGCCGCGGAGCCTTCCACTTGCCCTTGTCGTTGAGAATTCTTGCGACGGCAGATGCGTCCGGCGGAACGAATAGAAACTGCGTCCGCTGCTGGCCGACCGCTACGATTTCGCGGGTCAGCAGACCCGCCGCCGCCCAGCGCCGCACGGCGCCCTTCGACACGTTGAGTGTAGCAGCGATTTCGCGGGCGGTCCGCAGGCCGCGAGCACGCAACTGCGCCGTCCGGGATTGTCCCAGGAGGCGCCGAACGCTCTGGGCCGTGAAGGGCTGGTCCTGCCAAGCGGTGTGCGCGCGGCGATTGAGTTCAGCGGCGACCTCCGGATGCGTGTGGTCGGCGGCGAGGCGTTCGACGAGGTCGACGAGGTCGGGTTGGACTGCGCGGAGAGCTGCGGCGCCGGGGCGCAGCGCGACGGTGACGGTGCGGACGGCTCCGCCGTGGAAGCGCAGCTGCGCCTGGCCCAGGTTCGCTGTGCGCAGCAACGTGACGTCGGCGAGGATCGTAGCGAGGAGGCGCTGGCGGTCGACGGGTTGGGTGTGCGGCGCGTCCCAGACTTGGGAGAAGTCCTGGGCGAGAGTCTCGAGGCGCTGGCGGGCCTCGTCGGCGAGCAGGGAACGATCCGCCTCCAGGAGGCGCTGGTGCTCCTGGCGGGCCGCCTCCAGCGTTCGCAAGGAGGTGTTCCAATCGGCCTCCAGGCGGGCGGCGACCGTGCGGTTGAGCGGATTCACGGCGTAGTAGCGCTGGGCGGCCAGATCGGCCTCGAAGTCCAGCTGCCGCAGGCGTTCCTCGCGTGTGGCGGCGGCCTGCGCGGCGTGCGTGCGGACTTCTTCCTGCACGGCGAGCGCGACCGCAATGTGGTCGTCGCGGACCGCGGCGACGATCGCGCGCGCGACGGCCCGGTCGACGGCGGTCGCGCTCAGCGACTGGCAGGTCCGGGGGCCGCCCGGCGGCAGTCCCTGGGGCCGGCAGAAGTAGTAGGGATAAGTCTTCCCGCTTGAGTCGTCCCGCGCCGGTTGGCGGGCGTAATGCACGCGCATGCGCGAGCCGCAGCGGCCGCACAGTAGCAAAGAGGCCAGCAGGGCACAGCCTTGGCGCGGCGGAGGCAGGCGCTGGGACCACGCGCCCTCGTTGCGCTTGAGGATCGCTTGATTGGCGGCGAATCGGTTCCAGTCGATATAGCCGGGGTGGGCGTTCGGGAGCAACACCCGCCAGCAGCTCTCCAGCGGGGGCTCCGGCGGGGCGGGCCGCCCCGCCGGAGCGTCTTCAGCCCGCCGCCGGCCCCAGGCGTAGGCGCCGGCGTAGCGCGGGTTCTTGAGGTAGCTGAGGACACGGTCGAGTGTGGGAGGCAGCCAGATCCGCAGGCCCCGGCGCGGGCCGTGGCGGAGCTCGCCGGGCAGTTGCACGCCCTCCTCCTCCAGCCAGCGCCGCGTGGCCGTGGCCGATTCCAGGCGCTCGAACGTGTCGAACACGCAGCGGACGGCCGTCCCGACCGCACTGTCGGGATCGAGCGCGACCGTCTCGTCCGGTTGATACACCAAGCCGATGGGCAACGGTGTCTTCAACGCGCCGCGCTCGGCCTTGTTGCGCAGGCCTCCCTGCAAGCGGGCCTGGATGCTGAACCGTTCGATTTCGCTGAACTGGCCCTTCAGGCCCAGCAGGATGCGGTCGTTGAATTCGTGCGGATCGTACACTCCAGTCTCGTCGAGGATCAACGTGCGGGCTTGGGAGGCCAGTTCGAGCAGGCGCTGCCAGTCGGCGTTGTTGCGGGCCAGGCGGGACACCTCCAGACCCATCACGAGGCCGACCTCGCGCACCGCCACGGACGCGACCAATGGCCGGAAGCCGTCCCGGTTGGCGGACGAGGCCCCGGATTTGCCGAGGTCTTCGTCAATGACGCGGACTTGGTCGGCTGGCCAGCCCAAGGCCACGGCGCGCTCGCGCAAGGCGTACTGGCGCTGGGTGCTTTCGGTGTTGTGCCGCACCTGGTGCAGCGTCGACTGGCGGACGTACAGCACCGCGGGGCGGTCCAGGTGCCGCTGCGTCACCTTAGCAGCGCTGATCTGGGATGGATGCATGGGGCAGGTCTCCTTCCGGAAGCATTCGCAGATGGCGCCGGAGGGCGCGGGCGACCCCGGCGGCGAACAGAGCGCCGGGATGCGCAGCGGGAGGCGCGCCAGGCGGCGCAGGCTGGCACGGGGCGTGGCGCAAGGCTGGCAGCAGACCCTGGCTGCGCACCAGGCCAATCCCGGGGCAGTAGCCGCCTTGGGCGTGCCGCGCACGCCAGTCCTCGTAGCGCGCGCGCGCCGCGGCGCTCAAGGCCGGCCTCCGGGCAGGCGTTTTTTTTCGCGGCGCGCCAGGGCCTGATCCAGGCTGACGCGATGGATCGAGAGCCCGAAGCGGGCCTCGATCTCGCGCACCAGGATGGTGGCTCCCGCGGGCCCGTGCCCGGCCCGCCACTCGTCGACGAAACGCAGGATCTCGGCAGTGATCTTGTGCGGGCCGCGCGGGCCGCGTTGGCGCGGCACCAGGCCGACGAGGCCGTCGGCTTCGAAGAGGCGTTCGAGGCGGTGCAGCGTGTGCCGCGACAAGCCGAAGTCGCGGGCGGCCTGGGCGCGCCCGCGCGCGTCCTGGCGGACGTCCCGGATCAACTCGTAGCGCACTTGCAGCAGGTCGGCGGGATCGTAGAAGGGACTGTGCTGGAAGCGCGGGGCGAGGACGCGTTCGGGATGGGCGTTGAGGGTGCCTGCCTCGCGCAGGCGTTGGCGCTTGGATGGGGCTGAGGCCATGGGGGTTCCTCCGCCTCGATTGTAGCAATAAATATACTTCATATCGCAATGGAAGACCTTCGTGGACCGAGGGCGTGGTGCCCCAAATCCTCCTGAAAAGGCTTCATCCCAGCTCTTTCTCCCACCGTCTACCCCCGTCATGCAAGATATTTTCTGCGCCATATGTAAGAAATTTCCTGCGACACCTCAGGCCGTCCGCTTCCGCAGCCGCTCCACCAACTCGGCCAATTCCAGGAGCTTGGAAGGCCGCAACAGGGCACGCCCGCCGGCGGCGCTCAGATAGGCGTCCGGCGGCGCCAGATCAGTCCACGCCCGCGGCAGGTAACGGTAACCGCCCTCGCGGTCGCCGCAACGCACCAGATCTCCCTGGTACGAGACGACCGCAAGCCGCTTCCCCCGTAACGGGTGGCACGGGTGCGTGACGACGAGGTGCAAGTTGGGCTTAGAGAACGCCTGTTGTGTCTTTGCTGGGGGAGTCCACTCCGGAGCCGACGAAGAGGTCTTGGCGGCGGAACTCGGCATAGCGCATGCGGTCGGCATGGCCCTCGAAGTAGGCTGCCTCGATCCGCAGCTTCTCGCTGAGTTCGGGCGTGTCGGCCCGGATGCCTCGCAGGGACCGGACCCAATGCTCGAGGCGCCCCTCGTCGAGCTGCTTCTTGCGCCGGCGCAGCCAGCGGCGGCACTGCTGGCGGTCCAGCGGGAACAGGTGCCGGCCCAGTTCCCACAGATGCTCGCGCGCGTGGTAGATGTCGACGATCTCGATAGCATTGGGGAAGTAGATGTGGCTCAAATTCCAAATCCATGCTGCTCCGTCACCGCTCACGACCTGGCGGTCGGCGCGGTGCAGGCCGCGCCGCCAAGCCTCGTGGTAGACGCGCTGCCCGAACGCCTCGGCGTCCTCGATCGCGGCGGTGTACGTCGTCGAGCTCTCGTCCCGGACCGGGCGGCCCTCGGCGTCCAGACCGGTCTGCGTGAAGAGGCAGCCCAGCTTGACCTCACGGGTCCGCGCCGTCGCGCCGTCCTGGCCCTGGCGCCCGGCGGAGGCCGCGGCCGTGACCGGGATGCCGGTGCCGTCCATCTCGATGTAGACCGTGGGAATCGGCTCGCCCGCCTGTGGCGGGAACCCCCGCAGGCTGCCGTTTACACACAAATAGGACTTAACAAGTGGATTTCCAGTGTGCCATCCCTAGGACATGTACGAGCAACACCGGATTCCCTCCACGCTTTCGAATCCCGCATCCCTGGCGCGCGTCAAGGCGCTGGTGGCGGCCGCCGGCTCGGCTAGCCGCATGGAAATCGGCCGCCGGGTCTGCCAGCTGTTCGGCTTCCTGGACGCCCGCGGGCAGCCCCAGCTGGCCAGTTGCCTGCGAGCCTTGCGCACGCTCGACGCCGCCGGCCAGATCCGACTGCCCGCGCCCCGGCATAACCACCGGCGCTGCCGCCCGCGCGGTCTCGGCCGCCCCGTGCCGCCGCCGGTCGGCGTGCCCGCCCGCGTGGACCAGCTGTGCGGGCTGGCACTGATCGAGGTCAGCGACTCGGCCCAGCGCGGGATCTGGAACGAGCTGATGCGCAGCGAGCACCCGCGCGGCGCCGTCCAGCACGCCGGTGCCCAACTGCGCTACCTGCTGGTCTCCGAGCAGGGCGTGCTGGGGGCCTTCGGCTTCGCCGCCGCGGCCCTTGCGCTGGCCGCCCGCGACGCCTTCATCGGCTGGGACGCCGACCAGCGCGGCCGCCAGCTGCACCGCGTGCTCGGGCTGAGCCGCTTCCTGATCCGCCCCGGCGCCGCCTGCCGGAACCTCGCCTCCAAGGCCCTCTCGCTCGCCTTGCGCCGCCTGCCGGACGACTGCCAGCAGCGCTACGGCTACCGCCCCCTGCTGGTGGAAACCTTTGTCGAGAAAGGCCTGTACAAGGGCACTTCGCTGGCCGCCGCCAACTGGCTGCGGGTCGGCGAGAGCGCCGGGCGCGGCCGCTTCGCGGCCAGCGGGACCGCGGTGCCGGTGAAGGCGGTCTGGCTCTACCCGCTGGCGCGCGACTGGCGGGCGCAGCTGGGCGTGCCCGCGCCGGAAGCGCCGCAGGCGCTGGGCGCGGCCGACAAGCTGGCGGCGGACGTGTGGGCCGAGCACGAGTTCGGCGGCGCGCCGCTGGGCGATGTACGCTTGAGCCAGCGGCTCGTGAAGATCGTGGACCAGCAAGCGCAAGCGCCCACCAAGTCGTTCCCGGGAGCGGCGCAGAACGACCAGGCGGCGGTGCGCGGCTACTACCGTCTGATTGATCACCCGGCGGATTCGGAGGTGACGCCGGAGAACATCCTGGCGCCGCACCGGGAGCGCACGTTGCAGCGGATGCAGGGGCAGGCCGCGGTACTGTGCATCCAGGACGGCACGGACTTGAATTTCGCGGAGCATCCGGGCTGCGTGGGGCTGGGCTTGATCGGCAAGAACAAGGGCTCGGCGGGGACGCTGGGGCTGCACATGCATGCGACGCTGGTGGTGAACGGGAAAGGGGTGCCGCTGGGGGTGCCGCAGATCCAGTTCGAGGCGCCGGACGGGAAGGCGGAGAGAGGCAAGCCGCTGGAGCAGCGCAAGACGATGCGCTGGATCCGGGGGCTGCGGGAATGCGCGGAGATGGGCGGGCAGCTGGCGGGGGTGCGGCCGGTGTCGGTGCTGGACCGGGAGGCGGACGTGTTCGCCCTGTTCGCGGAGCAGCGGCGGCTGCGGAAGGTGGACCTGCTGGTGCGGGCGAAGCACAACCGCTCGCTGGGCAAGGACGTGCCGAAGCTGTTCGACTGGGTCCGGGGGGAGGCGGCGCAGGGACGGATGCAGATCCACGTGGCGCGGCTGTCGGGGCGGCGGGCGAGCCGGGGGCAGACGGGCCGCGAGGCGCGGGAGGAGCGGGTGGCGCAGGTGGAGCTGCGCTGGCGCGAAGTGGAACTGGCGGACCCGGACCGGCAGGAGGCGGCGCTGCAGCTGCGCCTGGTGCACGTGCGGGAGGAGACGCAGCCGGAGGGGGCGGAGCGACTGGAATGGTTCCTGCTGACGACGCTGGCGGTGCAGACGCAGCCGGAGGCGGAGCGGGTGCTGGAGTGGTACAAGCTGCGCTGGCGGATCGAGGACTGGCACCGGGTGCTGAAGGCGGGCTGCAAGGTGGAGTACCTGGGGCACCGGCAGGGGGAGCGGATCGAGCGCGCGGTGACGATCAACGCGGTGATCGCCTGGCGGCTGACACTGCTGACGCTGCTGGGACGGGACACGCCGGAGCTGCCGGCGGACACGCTGTTCACGGAGATCGAACTGGCGGCGCTGGAGGATTTCGCGCAGGATCGGCGGCAGCCGCCGCCGGACAATTTGGGGCGGGCCGTGCTGACGCTGGCGATGCTGGGCGGGTATCTGAATTACAAGCGCAAGCAGTACGCGGTGCCGGGGCACAAGGTGCTGTGGGAGGGCTACACAAGGCTGGCCACGATCTCGCAGGTGGTGGAACGGACCCGACGGCTCAGCGAGGGTAGCAAGCTCTATCAGAAGATGCGTTCAGGGTGACTTGTGTGTAAACGGCAGCCCGCAGGACCGCCTGCCAGCAGTCCGACTCGGCCCGCGCCGCCAAGTCGCTGCCGATCGCGTAGGCCTGCCGCTCGACCGCCTGGACACTCACCTCGATGCCCGCCAGCTCCTCCAGCAGCGCGCGACCGCGCGAACGGCGTTTCGCCGCCGACCACGGCGGTAATTGCTCACCTTGGTGCCGTCCTAGCGTGACCGATCAGATTAGAAATTTGAAACAAAAGAGTATAAATATGTTATAGATGGGGTATGGGCGAGGCGAATTCGGATCTCGGTTCGGCGCTCGACTCCGGGAAGAGCGCCCTTGTCGTTGAGCTGCGAGCGAGGGTTGCGGAGTTGACCGCAACGATCACGGAGTTGACGGCGAAGGTCGCCAAGCTGACGGCGACCAACGCGGAGCTGAGGGCCCAGGTGGCGGAGTTGGAGGCGCGTCTGGGAGCGCCGCCCAAGACACCGGCGAACTCGTCGCTGCCGCCCTCGCGCGGGGAGAAGGCGAACAAGCCGGTGCGAGGCGGCAAGCGCCAGCGCCAGGGGCGTGCGGGAACGGGACGCAAGCTGCATCCGCATCCGAACAGCGTGGTGGAAGCGCGGGCGGAGAGTTGCCCGCACTGCGGGACGGAGTTGGGCGGGGCGGAGCAGGCGCCGCAAGCGGTGTACGAGCGCATCGAGTTGCCGCCGGTGCGGCCGCACGTGACGCGGGTCACGCTGCACGGTTGCGACTGCCCGGGCTGCGGGCGGCGGGTGACGGCGTTGGCGCCGCAGGGGTTGGAGCGGGGCTCGCCGTTCGGGGCGACGATCGAGGCGCTGGCGGTGTACCTGCATTACGCGCAAGCGATCAGCTACGAGCGCTTGCGGGCGTTGTTCCGGGATGTATTCGGTCTGGAGATCAGCGAAGGGGCGCTGGCGAACCTGTTCCGGCGGGTGCAGGGGCGGTTCGGGGACCAGGCGGAGGCGATCCGGGAGCGGGTGCGGCAGAGTCGGGTGGTGTGCTCGGACGAGACGTCGGCGCGGGTGAACGGGCGCAAGTGGTGGGAGTGGGTGTTCCTGGGAGCGGGAGCGGTGCTGCACGTGCTACGGCCGAGCCGCTCGAAGGCGGAGCCGGAGAGCGTGCTGGAGGGGGCGCGACCGGGGGTGTGGGTGTCGGACCTGTACGTGTGCCAGCGCGGGCACGCGGCAGTGTGGCAGGTGTGCTTGGCGCACCAGTTGCGGGACGCGCAGTACGCGATCGACGCAGGGGACGCAGTGTTCGGGCCGGCGCTGCAGGCGTTCCTGGTGCGGGCGATGCGGGTGGGCCAGCGGCGCGCGCGGCTGCGGGACAGCACGCTGAAGCGCCACCAACGGGATCTCGGGCGGCGGCTGGACAAGCTGCTGGAGTTGGAGCCGACGCAGGCGGACGGACAGCGGCTGCTGAAGCGCTACGGCAAGATCCGGGACAGCCTGCTGGTGTTCGTGACGGATCGCGAGGTGCCCTTCACCAACAACGCCTCGGAGCGGGCGCTGCGACCGAGCACGATTTTCCGCAAGGTGACCAACGGCTTCCGCTCCGAGTGGGGGGCCGAGGTGTTCGGGGCCGTGCGCTCGGTGATCGGCACCGGACGCCTCAATGATCTGACGACTCTCGAGGCGATTGTCACCACTATCAAGCGACGTACCGTCCTCAAACCTGCCTAGCCAGCCCCCTGGGTGAGCAATTACCCACGGCGAGCAGGCGGCGCACGCCCGGCGAGTACTGCGTGCCCTCGATGTCGAGTTCGCGGTCGAGCGGCGCCGCACCCCGCCAGCAGTGCCGGCAGTGATAGTAGCCGCATGGGCCGCGGCCCCTCGCAGCACAGGGGGCTGCCGCAGGTGCACAGCGGCGGCTGGCCGTCGTCCTGGGTTTCCTCCAGCAGCTCTTCCAGCAGCCGCGCCCCCAATGGCATTTACCGAGTGCGTGGAGCCTTAGATCTGGTGGACTCGGAGCGTAATCGCCTTGAGATCAGCAGCTTATGACTCAGGAAAGATTTTTTGCGAATGCGCTTGACTTTATCGGCCAATTCTGGCAGGTTGAATAGGGAGGATGACCGCTTTGGACCCGTTGATCCAGAACCTCAAGTCCACCACCTTCTGCGGTCGACGCCTCACCCGCCGGCAGATCGCCGACATCCAGGAGGTCGTCCGCACGTTCCCCAAACTCAGCCGCAACGAACTGGGCCAAACCATCTGCGAGCACGTGCGGTGGCAGACCCCCTCCGGCAGCAACCGCATCCAGCTGGCGATGCGTCTGCTGGAGGAACTCGAACGGCTCTCCATCCTGACCCTGCCGCCCAAGCAGCGCCCCGGACGGGGCCGGCAAGAGCCGCTCGTGCCGGGCCCGCGGTCCGCTCCCCGGCCCGCCATCGAGGGGCCCCTGGCCGCGCTCACCCCGTTGTGGCTGGAGGTCGCGAGCGGCTCTGAGGCGGTTGCGGAGTGGAACGAATTCGTCGCACGCTACCACCCGCTCGGCTACCGCCAGCCGATCGGCCAGCACCTTTTATGGTGGAGAGGTGCCGGAGAGAAAGGGATGGTCGCCACTACCCCGGACCCTCTCTCCCCAGTGCCGCAGGTGGCGTAAGCCACCGCTACGGCAGGTAGCAGATCCCTCCCCCCGCCAGTGGGGGGAGGCCGCCCGGGGGCCTGGCCAGGCCCCCGGGCGGCGACGGGCCGGACCGTCCGCACCTCGGATGACAGATCCGCAGCGCAGCTTGGTCGGCCCGTCGCAACCATTCCTGCGCGACCTGAACGGAAGCGTGGGTACCGCCCCGAATCGCAAAAGGACAGGAACACAGGAATGACTGAACTCAATCCCATCGTAGTCGCCGGCATCGACGTCGGCAAGTCGAAGCTCGACGCCCACATCCTCGAGGGCAGCCTCGAGCGCCAGTTCAACAACGACAAGTGCGGCCGCCGCGCCCTGCGCAACTGGCTGCTCAAGCACGGCGTCACCCGCGCCGTCCTCGAGCCCACCGGGCGCTACCACCGCAACCTCCACCAGGGCCTCTTCGACGCCGGCCTCGAGACCGTCCTGGTCAATCCCTTGCGCTCCCGGCGCTTCGCCCAGGCCATCGGCCAGCTCGCCAAGAACGACCGCGTCGACGCCGCCATGCTCGCCCGCTTCGGCCTCCTCGACAGCCTCGAGGCAACCCCGCCCCTGCCGCGCAACCTCCAGCTGCTCAGCGACTGGCTCGCTCTCCGCCGCAAGCTCGTCGAACAGCTCGGCGCCCTCCGCAAGCTCTGCGCCGAACTCGCCCCGGAGGCCGCCGGCTGCCCCGGCGCCACCCTCGACGCCTTGCAGACCGACAGCGCCTCCTGCGAGCGCCGCATGCTCACCTGCATCGCCGCCGACAGCGCACTCTCCCGCCGCGCCGCCAGCATCCGCTCGATCCCCGGTTGCGGCCCCGTCACCGCCGCCTGCCTCTGCGCCGACATGCCCGAGCTCGGCACCCTCGGCCGTCGCCAGGCCGCTTCCCTGTTCGGCCTCGCTCCCTTCGACCGCGACTCCGGCCAGCACCGCGGCGGCCGCGCCCAGCCGCGCCACCTGCTCTACATGGCGGCCCTCTCCGCGGTCCGTTGCGAACCCGCGGCCAAGGCCTTCTACGAACGACTCCTCGCCCGCGGCAAGCCGCCCAAGGTCGCCCTCGTCGCCGTCATGCGCAAGCTCGTCGGCCTGCTCGACACCCTGCTCCGCGAGGATCGCCTCTGGCAGCCCGAGCCTCCCACCCACGAACTGCAGGCCGCCGCATGAGCACACCGACGAGCGGCTCCCAACCGAACCTCGCCATCCGGAAAGAAATGCAAGAAAATCGCCTCTCCGGAACATCTCTGCCCGGATATGTGCTTGACAACAAACACGGAAGCTGCGCTACTTCCTGCTCGACCGTGACGGCCGCTCGCTGGGCTGCCTGCTGTTCGACTTCGCGGCGGTCCAACTCGGCTGCCGCGACCAGTGGATCGGCTGGCAGGGGCAGGCCCACCGCAAGTACCTGCATCTGGTGGTGCGGAATGCAAGATATCTTCTGTTCCCGTGGGTCTCGGTGCAGCATCTCGCCAGCCACGCGCTGGGGCTGGCGGCCCGCCAGCTGCCGGACGACTGGCAGCGGGCGCACGGTTCGCGACCGGTTCTGTGCGAGACCTATGTCGACCCGCAACTCCACCGGGGGACCTGCTACCGGGCGGCTGGATGGCAGTGCCTGGGGCTCACCACAGGGGCGCGCGCGACCGCCTCGCAGCCGGCCAGGACGCCCAAGCAGGTCTGGGTGCGCCCGCTGCGGCAGGACTTCCGCTCGATCCTGCTCAACGGCCCGCCCAAGCGCACCCGCCAGCGGCGCGAGCCCGCCAGCGCCGACGCCTCGTTCGTGCAACTGTGGCAGGGCCTGATCGGCACGCTGACACGGGTGGCGTCCGCGTACGACCGCGAGTGGGTGCGCCGCCAGCGGACGCTGAACACACTGCTGCTGGTCCTGTTCGTGTACCGCATCGTGTTCACGCCGGACAGCCGGGGCTACGCCACGGTGCTGGAGGAGTTGTGGGAGCAGTGCCGTGCCCTGGACCTCGCACTGCCGGAGCGGCCGGTCACGCCGGCCGCGATCTGCCGGGCCCGCGCCAAGGTCAGCGAGGAGGTCTTCCTGCGCATCCACCGCGCCGTGCTCGCCGAATGCCCCCCGGACCCGCCCCACAGCCTGTGGCTGGGCCACCGCACCTTCGCCGTCGACGGCTCCAAGCTCAACCTGCCCCGCCCGCTCGTCGAGTCCGGCTACCGCACACCCTCCCCGACGGCCTACTACCCGCAAGGCCTGCTCAGTTGCCTGTACCGGCTGCACACCCGCCTGCCGATCGACTTCGGCCTGCACGCCCACGCTGACGAGCGCCGTGCCGCCCGGCTGCATCTCGACGCCCTCGCCCCCGGCGACGTCGTCGTCTATGACCGCGGCTACTACTCCTTCGCCCTGCTGCACGCCCACGCCGAGCGCGGCCTGCACGCCGTGTTCCGCCTGCAGGGCAACGCCAACACGGCGTTCAAGGCCTTCATCCAATCCGACCGCCACGAGGCGCTCGTGACCCTCGCACCGACCGCTGACGCCCGCTGCCAGCAGCCCGAGGCCGACTGGCGTCCCCTGCGGGTGCGGCTGGTCAAGTACACCGTCGGCCAGACCGTCTTCTCGCTCGCGACCACCCTGCTCGACGCCGCACTCTACCGGGGGCCGGACCTCGCCCGGCTCTAGCATGGCCGCTGGAGCCTCGAGGAGTACTACAAGATCAGCAAAACCATGCTCGTCGTGGAGCAGTTCCGGGGCCGCAGCGAGCGGCTGGTGCGCCAGGAGCTGTACGCCCACTTCACGCTGGCAGCGCTGTCCCGGCTGTTCGCCAACCACAGCGAGGAGGCCTTCCGGGAGGGCCCGGACGGGCACGGTCGGCCGGCGGTGCTGGCCAACTTCCGCCATACGCTGCACACGGTGGGGCGCCATCTGGAAGGGCTGTTCCTGAAGCGCGCCAAGGCGGTGGGCGATGCGCTGCAGCGGATCCTGGACGGGATCGGGGCCAGCCGCCAGCGGCGGCGTCCGGGCCGCTCCTACCCGCGCCGTTCGCGCAAGCCCGAGACGAAGTGGAGGAACCGCAAGGCAGCCGGAACCGCAAGTCCAGCTACAGCCTGACGCCGCCGAAAATCGGGCCCGAACCCGAATTCCTTAAGTCAATGTGCTTCTGCAACTAAGTCAATGCCATTGGCCGCGCCCCGGCCCGGTGCAGGGCCGTGCGAGTCGCCTGTTCCAGAGCTTCGAGGTCGAACACGCCGAGCTTGCGCCGGGCGTTGACGATCACTCTCAGCAGGCTCCCGACCTCGGCCTGGACGGCGGCCTGGATCGCGCGTAGCGTTTTTCTTCCCCCACTGGGGGCAGTTGCTCCAGATCCTGCGTCTCGGGCGGGCGCAGCTGGCAGATGCGCTCATTGACCTCCACGAGTTCGGCGCGGAGCTGCTGGAAGCGGCGGAAGGCGGCCACCTCGCGCTCGGCCTTGTGGATCTGGGCGGGATCGGAGAGCGTCTTCTGGACGGTCTTGCCGCGGCGCTTGTAAGAGAGACGCACTTGGGGGCCGTGGCCGGGATGATCGGCCCTGGCGCAAGCGCAGTTGGGCTTGCCGCAGCGGCGGAAGGAGGCATGGACGGAACCGCGCCGGAAGTCGCCAAGCTGGGCAATTTCGAGCAGGATCTGCGAGCGGCGTGTTTCCAAGTCGGGCAGGGAGTCGGGCATGGGTCCTCCTTTGCCTGAGTGTAATAGATACACTCAGGTATGGAAGGCCCGATCAGAGGCATGGTGCCTTATTCACAGAAATGTCGCGCACCCACTTGTCTCGGCAACCCTCCATACCGATCCAGCGTCTGTACAATAGCCAAGGGGACGCCATGCAACTGTTTACCTTTTCACGTCCGGTCCTTATCTGCTGCCTGGCTGGCATGGCTCTACCAGCCTTCGCAGCCAAGACCGACTCCCCGGTTCCAATCGAGCAGGTCATCGAGAAGTTCATCGATAAGGAAACTGAGTTCTCGAGGGCACGTGAATCGTACACCTACCGGCAAACGGTCAAGATCCTCGAATACAACAACAGCGGCGGCGTGCGGGGCCGGTACGAGGTCGTCCAGGACGTTCTCTTCGGCAACGACGGCAAACGGATCGAACGCGTTGTCTACGCCCCGCCCTCCACACTCAAGCAGCTTCTGCTGACGCCCAACGACATGGAAGACCTCCGCAGCGTACAGCCGTTCGTGATGACAACGGCGAACGCTTCCGACTATCGCATCGACTATTTGGGCGAGCAGCAAGTGGATGAGATTGAGACATTCATGTTTTCCGTCAAGCCCAAGAAGCTCGAGCGGGGCGAGCGCTACTTCGAGGGTCAGATCTGGGTCGACCAGTTGGGCCTGCAGATCGTGAAGACCTACGGGAAGGGCGTCGGCCTGCTCAAGAAGAACAATGATGAACAGTTTCCGCGATTCGAGACCTACCGCGACCAAGTCGACGGCCACTTCTGGTTCCCGGTCTACACGCGCGCCGACGATACACTTGCCTTCCGGTCCGGCCCACAGAAGATCCGGATGATCATCAAGTACGAGAACTACAAGAAGTTCGAGGGAACAGCCGTGATCACGTTCGGCGAAGTAGTCGAGGACGAAGAAGAGAACGAAGGCCAGCAGCCGTAACGGCCGCTGCTGAGGTGGCCGGCCGCAACCGTTGAGTGTAGAAGAACCTCCTGTGAATGCGGTGTCTGCCGCATCGCAAGCATGCCTTTTGAACTCGCAAGGCCATGGTCAATCACCGCGGGCGTCGCGCGGAGCCTCCACTGCCGCAACCTACTCGCGACTGTCGCGATCGCATCGCTGCTCACAGGCCCCGCGCGGCCGGCGGATGCGACGCGGGAATCGTCGACCGACGGCGTCTTCGCGCAAGTCGACTCGATGCTCGAAGACTTGCATGGAATCATGGGCTTCGGACCACGAAGGCCCGTCAGGCTCACATCCATCACCAAGACGCAGTTCCGCCGGCTCTACGAGAAGCAGATGCGCGAACAACACAAGCCCCGAGAGATCCGCAACGAAGTGCTCTTCCTGCGGCTCTTCGGTCTGGTGCCGGAAGACTTCGACTACGAAGGGACCGTATTGGACCTGATGAGCGAGCAGGCCTGGGCCCTTTACGATTTCAAGGCGCGCAAGCTTTACATGGCCGATTGGGCCCCCACGGAAGCCCGCGCATATGCTCTCTTGCACGAACTGGTGCACGCGATCGACGACCAACAGTTCAATCTACTCAAGTATGTGCGGGGTGCGGACGGTTCCGAGCGGCAGGTCGCCAGACTCGCCGTCCTCGAGGGACAGGCTTCCTGGGTCATGACCGAATGGGTGATGCAGCAGTCAGACCGGTCCTTAGTCGGCAACAAGCTGCTGGCTATCGCGACCGCGAGCGCGACGCGCTTCGAGGCGGAGCAGTTTCCGGTTTACGTCAGCACTCCGCTTTACTTCCGCGAGGTCCTGATCTTCCCATATACGGACGGACTGCTATTCCAGCACGAAATGATCGAACGTTTCGGCCAGGACGGCCTGAAGCGTGTCTTCGAGGAACCGCCGCAAACATCGCAACAAATCCTGCAGCCACAGCTGTACCTCCAGGGTCTGGATCCTGGACGGCCGGCGCTTCCCGCCATGGAGACCCCCAAGGGCTACAAGAGGGTTTACGACGGAACGTTCGGCCAGCTCGATCATAAGATCCTGCTCGAACACCATCTCGGCGATCAGGACGCTGGGGACCTGCTAGACAAGTGGCGGGGCTCGCAGTTCGAGGTGCTCGAAAACCGCCGTAGCGGCCGGTCGCTGCTGCGTTATGCCGTGCGTTGGGCTGACCGCGATACGGCCAACGAGTACTATCAACTTTATCGCCAGATTTGCGAGAGGAAATGGGCCGGGTTGGAACTCGTTGACAGCTCGAATGGGCGCTGCGAAGGCAAGGCTTCCATCGGGGACGTGATGCTCCAAGTGAGCGGCGCTGTGGTGCAGAGCATCGAGGGCCTACCGTAGAGACTGACTGGGACGAAGGGACGAATTATGAAAAAGGCGTTCTGTCTGGGGATGGCCCTATTGTTCGCCAGCGTCTACGCAATAGCGGCTAGACCGGCCAAACCGTTTGAGGGGGTCTCGTTCGACGGGCGCAAAGTCTCCCTGGGCGCGCTCAAGGGCAAGGCCGCAGTCTTGATGTTTTTTTCAACCGACTGTCCGCACTGCCAAGAGTCAGCCATGCGGATCGATCCCATTTACCGTGAGTTGCGGAAGCAGGGACTCGAGGTGATCGGCCTGTCCCTGAATCCGACCAACAACGCCGGTTTGCGCGAATTCGCCGCACGGTTTCGAGCGAGCTTTCCCTTGACGCTGTCGTCGCGCTCCGAGTTCTCAAGGATCTCCGGAGTCTCGGTCATGACGCGTATCTATTACCCCTACCTGCTCTTCCTCGACCGCGAAGGTAATATCCAGGAAGAGCACCAGGGGACCGAACGGGGATGGTTCAGCAACCTCGAGTCCAACTTCCTCACCGCCGTCGGCAAGCTTCTTCGATGACTCATGTCTAGCCTCCGCAGAATCCCATGCGGAGAGGATCACCGTCGGTTGACTTCGTTCAGGAACTACCCGGCCAGGGCGTCA
Source organism: Bryobacterales bacterium (assembly GCA_965218615.1). Taxonomy (GTDB): domain Bacteria; phylum Acidobacteriota; class Terriglobia; order Bryobacterales; family UBA6623; genus VXMF01. The sequence goes on along the minus strand of CBDCLH010000005.1, from coordinate 263,154 downwards.
ACAAACCGGACGACCGGCCAATCGAGAGACGGCACTTGCTGTAGCTCCTCTTGATCGAGATACCAGTCGGAGTCTCCGGGCGACGTAAAGATATTGCGGAGCGGCCAACCGGATACGCTTATTTTGGCCAGTGAGCACCTTCGCGGTTGAACACGAATTCAGTCCAGAATTCACTTGAATACTGCTTAGACAATCAGATTTCACATTATAGAGTTCTTAATTTGTCATTTTTCATGACCTACGGTCAAATTTCACGAGGTTTGGCAAGCAGTACCGAATTTCGGCCGAAAAGATCGTTTTTCATGAAAGAGGCAATTCGGCATCGATCTTTACAGTCAGTGACCGTTCTTCAGGAGAGCTGTCTTCCCATAACGGCAACCCTCGCCGGCTACAGCGCCCTGATCGATGCGTATGGGCTTGCCGTGCCGTTGCCACGCACGCTCTCCGCCATCGGCGAGCGTCATCGCGTCGTGGAGGAGGGTGGCTGGCGCATTCTTAACCCACGCCATGCGCTCCATCCCACATTGGAAGGCCACCTGAACTTCGCCCTCAAGTATGAGGGGCTCGACCTCACCGTGCTCAAACAGCTACCTGATTACCCGGAAGTCTCAGCCATAGTTAGGAAGCCGAGAAATGATGGATTCGTGCTTGGAACCGGTTGACTTAGAACGCCGTATGAGATATAATAAATGCCTGATAAGAAAGGAGTTATGTATGCCTAAGAACAAAGTTCAGTTCCAGAAGGGACAGAGCCTGCCGGAGTTCCTGGAAGCGTACGGAACGGATGAACAATGCGAGCACGCGCTGTTCCAGGCGCGCTGGCCGGAAGGCTTCCAGTGCCCCGCCTGCGGCTACCAAAAGTCTTGCCGCCTGCGCACGCGCCAGGTCTGGCAGTGCATCCGCTGCAAGCACCAAGCGTCGCTCACCGCGGGCACCTTGTTCGACAACACCAAGCTGCCTCTAAGCACTTGGTACCTCGCCATGTACCTGCTCACGCAGTCCAAGAACGGCATCTCGGCGATGGATCTAAAGCGTCAACTCGGAGTGAGCTACAACACGGCTTGGATGGTCAAGCACAAGCTGATGCAGGCCATGCGGGAGCGGGACGACAGCCAGCCTTTACAGGGCACGGTGGAGCTGGACGACGCCTACCTGGGCGGGGAGGCGAGCGGCGGCAAGCGCGGACGGGGCGCGGCGGGCAAGACGCCGTTCGTGGCGGCGGCGCAGGTCAGCGAGGAGGGGCGGCCGCAACGGCTGCGCCTGAGCCCGGTGCGCGGCTTGCGGCTGCAGGAACTGGAGGCCTGGGCGCGCCAGCACCTGCAGCCGGGGACGGTGGTGCGCTCGGACGGGTTGTCGTGCTTTCGGGGGGTGGCGGGTGCCGGCTGCGAGCACCAGCCCCGCGTCACCGGCGGTGGCAAGGGCAGCTGCGAAACGCCCGGGCTAACCTGGGTGAACACGCTACTGGGCAACGTCAAGCGGGCGATCGACGGAACCTATCACGCCTGCGATCCGCAATACGTGGGGCGCTACCTGGCCGAGTTCGCCTACCGCTTCAACCGGCGCTACCAGTTGGCCGATCTCGTCCCCCGGCTCGCCTACGTCGCGGCGCGTACCCCTCCGCTGCCTCACCGCCTCTTAACTTTGGCTGGTACTGCTGGGTAATCAGGAACGGCTATTCCTTGCTGTCGGTCCCGATAGAATCGCTTCGCTCTTGCGGGCGAAGCCGACCGGCGCCTATTCCCGCCGCCTCTGGTTTCTCTATGAGGGGCTTACCGGCGAGCGGCTAGACCTTCCTGACGCCGCGGCGGGGCGTTATGTCCCGGTCGTCGATCCGGACCAGCAATGGGCGGTGGTCGGTGAGAACTCGCGACGACATCGGATCAAGAACAACCGGCCGGGAACACCCTCATTCCGTCCGCTGGCCTTCCGGACTGCAGCGTTTGAGTGGTTCGTGGCCTTGAACCTGCCACAGCGGGCTCTGAACATAATTGCCGCGGCTCCACGCGATCTTCTCTCGCGTGCGGCCGCTTTCCTACTGCTGAAAGATTCAAAGTCGAGTCACGCGATCGAAGGAGAGCGGCCGCAATAGAACCGCATTCAGCGATGGGGGCGGGCAATCGGAGAGGCTGGCCGTTAGGGGCTCGATCTGGAAGAGTTGCTGCGGTTGCAGAGACTCGTGATCGGGGACGCCCGCTTCGTGAAGCTCGGGCTCCGCGATGAGGGTGGATTCCTGGGCCAACATGATCGTGAAACGCATATGCCCTTGCCCGACCATCTCGGCGCACGGGCCGAGGACTTGCCGACCCTAGTTCATGGCATGGTCGCTTTCGACAGCGGTCCCGCTCACGAACTTGATCTGGTTATAGCGGCTGCGGTGCTTGCTTTCGGATTTGTCTAGATCCATCCATTCGACGAGGGAAACGGACGTATTCACCGCTATCTCATTCATCACGTTCTGGCGCAACGCAGCTTCAATCCGCCCGGCGCCGTCTTTCCGGTCTCAGCTGCGATCCTTAAGCAGATCGACGAGTATCGCCGTGTGCTGGAGAGCTATTCCTCGCGGCTGCTGCCTTTGATCGGGTGGGAATCAACAGAACAGTTCAATGTCCGCGTGCTCAACGACACCGCGGATTTCTATCGGTTCTTCAATCCGACCCCGAATGCGGAGTTTCTCTACGCCGGTGTTCGCAAGACCATCGAAGAGGACTTACCTAACGAGACCGATTTTCTGCGGCGCTACGATCAGTTTCGCCGATTCGTGACGGGACTCATCGATATGCCCGATCGCACGATCGATCTCTTGTTCCACTTCCTACGCCAGAACGAGGGACGATTATCAGACCGAGCGCGCAAGCGCGAATTCAACGCGTTAACCGATACGGAGGCAGGCCCGATGTAAGCGTTCGAGCGGGCCGTGAAAGGCGGCTGTGGAGCTAGCGATTGAGGGTTTCTTTCCAGTCCGGGCAGAGGGGTTTGACGAAGACGTTTTTGACGGGCTGGTTGTACTCGTGACGAGTATCGAGTTTGCCGCGGCCCTGCGTCTGGCCCAGATGGATCCAGTTGGCGGCGCGCTAGCAGGTGCCCTGGAAGCGCGGCGTTTCGCAGAACGTTTCGAGCAGAACTGGACGCATGCCGTAGCGTTGCTGCCAGTCGTCGGGGAGTTGTCGCTGGAGGCAGGCGAGTAAGTGGGACGCCAGCGACGGGAGCCGGATCCAGGGCAGGATGAGATAGCGGGCGTGATTGACGACCAGGGGCAGGTTGCGCTGGCGGGTGGCGGGATCCCAGCCGACGAAGCGGTCGCGGGGGGCGGTTTTCCAGGCCGCGGCGCCGCAGCCGAGCAGGGCCAGCAGGAGGCCGTCGGCGGCGTGCACGAAGTAGCGCAACTGGGCGCCGGGCAGGGGCTTGTAGCGGAGGTAGTGGTAGCGCTCGACGAACTCGTTCCAGAGGCGGCTGCGGGGGTCGGAGGGGCGCAGCAGGGAGAGGCGCAGGGGGCGGGCTTGGGCCAGCGCGGCGGGCAGGGGCCAGAGGGGCGGCGGCAGGGTCAGCAGGCCGTCGCGCTGCATGCGCAGCAGGGCCACGCGCGCGCTCATCTCCTTGAGGCCGCCGTCGGGTTTGCGCCAGTCCAGCGCCTCGCAGACCGCCTGGGATAGTTTCGTGCGGGACAGGGGCGGATCCGTGTGCGCGATCAGGGCGCGGATCCGGTCCAGTTCGGCCGGGGAAAAGTCCCGGCCGCAATAGCGCAGCGAGCCGCTCACGGGTCCGGCCCGGCCTCCGAACACCGCCAGGGCGCTCGCAGGGCCTGGAACCGCTCCGCGGACAGGCCCCACGGCAGCCAGGCCCACGGATCCACCACGACCCCTCCCCGTCCGCTCCCCGCCCACTCGCGCAGGAACGCCTCCAGCCAGCGCCACAGGTCGATCCCGGCCCTGTCCAGCGTGGCGCACACCGACAGCAGCACGCCCTGCAGGGCCGCGCCGTCCGCACTGTGCGAGCCGTAGCTGAGCTTGCGCCCGAGCACGGGTCGCCGCAGGGCTCGCTCCACGACAGTGTTGTCCATGGGCACGAACGCCTTCCTCACAAACACCACCAGGCCCTCGCGGTGCCGCAACAAGGATTGCAGCGGTGCCAGCCGCGGGTCCGGACCAGCCTTGTCCGACTCCCGCTGCGCTGCCTGGGTCCGTATCGCCACCTCCCGCTCGGCGTGCTCGAACAGTGCGGCGCACTCCGCTGCCAGCCGCTGCTGGGCCGCCCGGAACGCCTCGCACTGTCCTTCCAGACCACTCTGTGGATCCCACTGCGCCAGCCGTTCGGCGTTGCGTCGGTACAGCCTCCCGATCCGCTCCAGGATCCCGTCCACCCACTCCTGCAGATCCGGCCGCTTGCGCCCCAGCGTGACAAAATCTCTCCTGGCGTGGGCCCAACATACGGAGAGTTCGAACTGCTCCGGGTGCTCCCGCGCCAACTTGACATACGCCGCGTAGCGATCACACACCAGCACCACCTTCTCTCTCAGCCCGAGCTTGCCGAACAGTGCTGCGGCCGCCTCGGCACTCCGCGACGGATCCACCCGGAACCGCACGGCGTCCCCGGTCAGGCAGGCCCACAACCAGCAACGCGGGTTCTGCCCTGCCTCCGCCCGCACCTGCACCACCCACGAGGTCTCGTCCCCGTGCACCAGTCGCGTCTGTTCCTGGTGCGCTGCGATCGCCGCTTCCAGCGGCTCGAACCAGGTCAGGAAATCCCGCCCATGCCCCAGCAGCGTGCCCGCCGGCAGACGCACCCCCCTCTCGCCCCACTCCCGCTCGAACGCCCGCACCGGGTGCCGCTGCCAATACACTTGCAACAGAAACGCCACCCACACGCGCAGTCCGTAACTCGTGCCCCGGAACAGCGTGGGCTCCCGCGGCGCGATCACTGCGGGCACTGGCTGGCCCTGCCGCTGCGCGCACCCGCACCCCGCCCGGAAGCGGGGCCGCCGGATCCGTCTCACATACCCCCGCACATCGACCTCGATCGATGCGCTGCTCTCCTCGCCGTTGCGGGCGTAGGGCGCCCCGCAGTCCGCACACTAGCGGCGCTCCGCCTCCGGCTCGAGCCACTCCTCCTGCACCGCTAGACCGGACCGCTCTACCCGCGCATGCGGGACCGCTCCCCGTTGCCCCCCGCGCGGCCGCTGCGGCTCCGGATCCGCCCCCGGGCGGACCGTCTCCGCTGCTGCCGCCCCTGCCTCACTGCCGCTCTGGCGCTTCTCGCTCCGCTTCCCGAACGGGGACCGCAACAGATCCTGGTTGCGCTGCTTCAGGCCCGCAGTCTCCTGCTCCAACTCCTGAATCCGCTCGTGCAGCTGCTCGCTCCTCTGCTGCGCTTCCGCCAGCTTCTGCTGCGCTTCCCCGCAGCGCAACTGCCACTGCTTGATACGCTCCTTCGCCTGCTGGTGCATGCTCCGCCAGTAATGCCACTGGCGCTTCGCCTCCACCAGCTGCCACGACAACCGCCGCTCCCGCTCCAACTGGCACTGCACCGGCATCCCTGCCGGCTGCGCTTGCCGCTGCCTTTCCGCCTCCACATCCGCTAGCCTGCCATAAACCCATTTCTCGTGTCCAGCGTTTTATGCAAGTTTTTTTGCCGCCCTCCCCACCGGCTTTCACCCTCCTCAATTCACGGCCCGCCCGAACGGTTACGGCCCGATAGAGCGCATTTATCAAGAAGTCTGTGACAAGCCTCCTCATCTCAGGGCGATGGAAGATCTGAACATCGCGCTTCAGAACCGGGAGGGCCTGTGGCTGCCCCGCTACGAGAAGACCGCCGACGGGACGCACAGAATTACGAGGGTCAAGCCGCATCCCTCCAAGGTTCAGGAGGGCTGGACGTATCAGGGCGTGTGCGGGCTGTGCGGCGAACTCGTCGATTCGGGAGAGCTCCATGACCCAAAGGGTTGATCAGACCACCCAATGAGCGAGCCGACTCTGAAAGCGGAGGACATCGCGGCGGACCAGGCGTCGTCGGGTGCAGTGCGTCGGCGGGACCTTCTCTTCTGACTTCAGGAATACGGCTCCCACAGATTTCCATCTGTCCTGTCAAACCCCGAGCGCCACTTGTTCCTGGAGGAGTGTAATAAGGGGACGCAGACGACAGTAGCAAGAGCGAGACTGCTTCGGATCAAGCTATCGATTTGCAATGCATCCGGACCGTTGAGTTCTAGACCCCCTCGCAGATTTGCGAGCTGATTCGCGGGTGCGAGGAGTTCGGATAGCGCTTGCGCGATCCTGCTCGAGATCGGCTCCGACCCCGGCTGCGTTCCCCGACTCGCGGCATCTCGTTGCTTGGCCGGGGTCCGCCCAGGCAACGACCGGAGCGCGGACAAGCGGCAATTTCTGCTGTGGCCGCTTTGGTTAGACAGGGGCTGACCTCCAATTGACAATCGGCAACCCTCCTGCCTATGATCGGCAGGAGCTTACAAGCTCTACGGCGTTCGTTCGCAGGTGCCCAAACGGGCGTAACAGGGAAGCCGGTTGGAAGCCGGTGCGGTCCCGCCACTGTAAGCAGCGAGTTGTCGCAACGATGAGCCACTCGGGCCGTAAGGCGCGGGGAAGGCATTGCGGCGGCGTATGCGGCCTCAGGCCGCAGGGAGCTGCGAGCCAGGAGACCTACCTGCGATCGATTAGCAGTACTTCCGCGGGATACGGAGGCCTGACTGAACATTGCGCAGCAACGCTCTCCCACTGTCCGGTGCCCGTGCGTTCTATCGCCGGCCGAGGAGCCGGAAAGGAGAGCTATGTCTCACAATGCGTCACTGTTTGTACGCTCACTGATCAGCCTGACCGGCATCATGCTGACAGGCGTTGGCGAACTGCATGCTGGATCCCTCAGGGGTACTGTTCTCGACCCCAGCGGTCGCGCGGTCGCGCATGCCCGCATTCGGATCCACGAATTCGACAGCGGACAAGTCCTGCGAAGTCGTTCTGGCTCTGACGGACGATACGCCGTCCGGGGTCTCGCGGAAGGCAGCTATTGGCTCGAGGCGGAGGATGGACAGTCGTTGCTTAGGGCCTCCATGAGAATCCGGATCTCCGGCGACACGGAGTACGACCTCGAACTTGCCATCAAGCCCATCGAGGAGGCCGTGTTGGTGCTGGGCAACGCCGTGCCGTCCGGCAGCGGTGAATCCGCCAAGGTTGGCGGGGGCGTCTCCTCGGAGGAGTACACGAAGCGCCTCAAGTTCAATTTGGTAGACGGCTTGCGCTCCATGCCTGGTGTGCGTGTCCAGCAATTGCGCACGCCCGGCAGCGTCACGACAGTACAGGTGCGGGGCCTGCGCAACCAAGATACGGCTGTGCTGATCGATGGCCTGCGCTTCCGCGACGCCGCATCCATTGCCGGCGACGCCACGGCATTCCTCTCGGACTTCGTGCATGTGGACTCGGACAGGGTCGAATTGCTGCGTGGCTCCGGATCCTCTCTGTACGGTTCCCATGCCGTCGGGGGTGTCATCAACGTGCAGTCGTCGAACGGCGGTGGTCCGTTCCATGGAGAGGTCTCTGCGGACGGTGGCGGCCTCGGTTCGGCCAGGGGATTGGCCCGCATCGGAGGGGGCCTCAGCCCAACCAACCGCCTGCTCTACAGCGGCGGCGTCTCGCACTGGAACGTGACGCGCGGCGTCGACGACTTCGACCCCTATCGCAATACCAGCGGACAGGGTTTCGTGCGCTACAACATGACCCCCAATCTGTTCCTCAGCGCGCGGCTCTATGCAGGGGACTCCTTCCTGGCCCTCAACGAGAGCCCCACTTTCGTCGATGCGGTCCTCGCCAACCACACCAGCGAAGGCGCCGTCCGGGCAATCGCGCTGGCGCCGGAGCAAGTACGAGCATTCTCGAGCGGTCAACCGTTCGAGGCTGGACCAGCCACCTTCGTCCCGGACTTCAACGATCCCGACTCACGCAAGTCCTCCTCGTTCTACTCGACCGCATTCACACTCCGACACCAGCTGTCCCCAGACCGTTCCTATCGAGCCAGCTATCAAATCGTCGAGACGAGACGCGTCCACCGCGATGGTCCAGGCGGCGTCAGAGCCTTCGAGCCAGCATTCAGCACGCTAAATCGACTCGCCGGCAGGATCGACACTCTCCAGCTCCGCACCGACCTCTCCGCAGGACCCCATCAGCTTCTGACGGTGGGGTACGAATTCGAGCGAGAAGAATACGCCGACCTGAACTCAGACGGCCATCCCGATCGGTCCGCGCGATCGGTTTCAACCTCGACATTGCGGCAATCGAACCACGCTGTGTTTGCTCAGGACCAGGTGCGCTGGAATCGTCTGCAAGTGGGTTTCTCGGGGCGGCTGCAGAGCTTCGTCCTTGCGGGCCCGAGCTTCACAGGGAACGCCAATCCCTACCGAGGGTCGCTGCCCGAAGCCCCGGCGAAGGCCGTCATGGGAGATCTGTCGCTGGCCTACTTTCTGTGGCCCGGCCAAACCAAACTGCGTGTTCATGGCCGCACAGGCTATCGGGCGCCGTCACCGTACGAACGGTTCGGGGCGAGTTTCTTCCAAGGATTCCCCAGCTTTTGGGGTGCGCCCTCGCTGGCCCCGGAGCGGTCGGTGTCGTACGATGCCGGCATCGACCACTGGCTGGCTGGCGGCAGGGCCCGATTGAGCGCGACGGCGTACTACACGGGTCTGTGGGATCTCGTCACCTTCGACTTCGGCGTCATCGAGCCGGGGACCGACCCCTGGGGGCGCTTCGGCGGCTATCGCAACGCTGCGGGAGCCGTCTCGCGGGGAATGGAAGTAGACATCTCCGCCACACCAAGCAGCTCCACCACGCTCCGCGCAGCCTACACGTTCGTCAATTCCGATTCGCACAAGCCGACCGTTCCAGGCACCAGCTTCTCCAAGATTCTCGGGGTCTCCGACCACATGGTTTCGCTGACGGCTATCCAAGGCATGGGCCGTCGACTGGACCTCGCCCTGGATCTTGCGGCGGTCAGCAGCTATCCATTGCGCATCTACGGAGCGCCCGGTTGGTTGGTGTTCCCCGGACCGCTGAAGGTCGACCTAGCCTGTACGTACAGGATCCCGCTCGAGGACAGGCGCAGCATCAGCCTGTACGGAAAGGTCGAGAACCTCCTCAATCGACAGTATTACGAGGATGGCTTGGCAACCCCCCGGGCGTGGGCCATCGGCGGCTTGCGATTTCGGTTTTGATCGGGGAACGGGCGGGAGGAGAGCGGAATGAAGCGAGGCGTGTGGTTCGCCAGTCTCTGCGCGGGTTTCGCCATCTCTGCCGGGATTGTTGGCTGGATCGGTGATGGCGGCGGCGTCTTCCGCTTCGAAGAAGCGCCCAGAGGACCGGCATCCAACCAGCCCGAGGCGCTGGGATTTCCGATGACTCGAGTCGACGAGCTCGGGTACGCAGTCACTGTGCCAGCCCCACCGCAAACCATCGCCTCTCAAGCTCTCGTTACCGATCACCTCCTATTCGGCGTCGTTCCTCATTCCCGCATCGTGGCGGTCAGCGCCTATGCCGGGCAGGCCACCTACAGCAACGTCGCCGACCGTGTCCAGGCCCTCGGCCTTCCGGCGGTCCTGGAGCCCGAGATGATCCTCGCCCTCGGGCCGGACCTTCTCATTTCCTCGCACATCTCCGATCCGCAGTTCCTACGGGTTGTGCGTGCGAGCGGCCTACCGACCTACGCGATGCAGACCGTGTTTTCCACCTTAGAGGAAATCGTCGGCGCCCTGAGACTGGTAGGTGCTTTGAGCGGGGAGCCCGAGCGAGCGCAACGGGCGATTGAGCAGTTCAAAGCCTCGCTGAACGAGGCCAAGCGACGGGCGGTTCCCAGGTCCGTTCCGCAACGCGTGCTCGGGTTCTCAAATTCGTACGATTCCTACGGCAAGGGTTCGCTTTTCGAAGACATCGTGACGACCCTCGGCGCCGTGAATGTCGGCTCCGAACAGGGACTGGGTGCTTGGCAGAGAATCGGCTCCGAACAGGTCGCCGCTTGGAATCCGGACTGGATCGTCACGGGAACGGGCGGCCTGCCTCGAGACGAGGTCTTGGCTTCCCTGGGCGCCGACCCCGCGGTCGCAGTCACCACAGCAGGACGACGCAACCAGCTGGTGGTCGTCGAGGATCGTCACTTCCTGACGATGTCGCAGCACGTGCTCGGTATGGTTCACGCCATCTCCCAGGCGCTGCCCGGGGGTGGCGGTCCACGCCCTTAGGCCGATGTGGTGTGCGCCATGAGGTCCCGAGTCCCGTCTGCAGCGTTATTTGCAGTCGCGGGAGCACTGCTTGCCCTATCAGCAGTCCTCGGTATCGCAATTGGGACGACTCCGATCCCCTGGAGGACCATGCTCGAAGTGATCGGAGCCCACCTCACGCCGTTCGAGGGAACGTTCAACGAAACGGAGGACTTCATCGTCTGGTCGATCCGTTTGCCTCGCGTCTTGGTCGGGATGCTTTCGGGTGGCTCGTTGGCCGTTGCGGGCGCGGCGATGCAGGGCTTGTTCCGCAACCCGTTGGCGGACCCGGGGGTAATCGGGACCAGCGCAGGAGCCGCTTGCGGAGCTGTCTTCGTGTTCATCACCGGCTTGGCCGCACAATCCGCGCTATGGGTGCCGCTGGCCGGCTTCGGCGGGGCGTTTGGGGCTGTCTTCGTGGTATATGCGCTCGCGACCCGAGGAGGGAAGACGCCGGTCGCAACGCTCGTGCTGGCAGGCATCGCCTGCGGGGCGTTCTTCAATGCGATGACCTCCTTGCTAATTTCCATCAGCTTCTCCGAGTGGCAAGTGGCCTCACAGGTGATGTTCTGGATGATGGGGGGCCTGGACAGCCGCACCTGGGTGCATGTTTGGATTGCCCTGCCCTTCACGCTGGCCGGCTCCGCCTTGATCCTGGCCTACTCCCGCAACCTGGATCTGATGCTGATGGGCGAGGAATCCGCCCAGTCGCTGGGCGCGGATGTCGAAGCGACCAAGCGGACCGTGCTGGTCGGTGCGGCCTTGGTGACCGCAGCATCGGTCGCCGTGAGCGGGGTTCTGGCGTTTGTCGGACTCGTGGTTCCACATATCGTGCGGCTCATCCTTGGACCGGCTCACCGGCGCCTGCTGCCGGCTTCGATGCTCGTCGGGGCTGGTTTCCTGGTCGCCTGCGACATCGTCGCCCGGACCGTTTACGCTCCCTCCGAGGTTCGGTTGGGAATTGTCACAGCGGCCTTCGGCGCGCCTTTCTTCCTGTGGCTGCTGCACACCCGCCGGCGCGAGATGGGAGCGGCATAGCCATGCTGCAAGCGATCCAAGTGGGCTATGCCGCGGGCTCGTCCTGGCTTACACGGCGGTTGGACATCGAATTGCGCCCCGGAGAGGTGGCCGCTGTCGTCGGACCCAACGGCGCCGGCAAATCGACCGCCCTTCGACTTCTGGCCGGCCTGCTGCGGCCCGCAGAGGGAAGCATCCTCGTCGACGGAAGACCCATCGGCTCGATTGATCGCGCCGAGTTGGCGCGCCGAGTGAGCTACGTCCCGCAGGATCCACCGCAAGACGTCGCCTTCACGGTCTGGGAGTGCGTCTCGATGGGGAGATTCTGCCATCGGAGGCGGTTCCAGCCGGAAGGCGCCGAAGACCGCCGAGCGGTCGGCGAGGCTTTGGCTGCGATGGACTGTGCGCATCTGGCGGGTCGCCTGCTGAACGAACTTTCCAGCGGCGAGATGCAGCGCGTTGTGCTCGCCCGCAGCCTAGCCACGGAAGCGCAGCACCTGCTTCTCGACGAACCCACCGCCAATCTTGATGTCGAGCACTCGCTGGCGATCCTGGATCTGGTGCAGAAGATGGCCGCCAACGGCCGGTCCGTCCTTCTCGCACTCCATGATCTCAATAGCGTGTTGCGCGCCACGACATCCGTCTATGTTCTCGCGCGAGGCACGATCTATACGGCTGGGCCACCCGGCGAAGTCCTCACAACCGAGACGATCCAAAATGTCTTCTCGGTTAAGGCAGAGCGGCTCGGGGACGACCCAAGCGGTGCATTCCGCTTTGAACGGCTTCTGGATTCGGCCTAGGGGCGGTTTCCAGTTTCCGAGAGGTCTTTGCGGATGACCATGCCATCGTCGGCGTCGGCGTCGGCCTCGTCCGTCGGAGCGGGCCTCCGCCAGAACACCCGAAAATAATCGACCATCGACCAGACCGTGGCCAGTACCGCCAGCCAGAGAGCGATGTAGCCCGCTTGCTCCAGAACCGGCGAGTGGGGCGCCAGGAGAAGCAGCGAGACCGCGACCACTTGAGCCACCATCTTGGCCTTCCCAAAGTCGCTGGCGGCGATCGTGACGCCTTCCGTGAGCGCCAAGTATCGGAGGGCGGACACCGCGAATTCCCGACTCACGATCAGAACCACCATCCAAGCGGGGACGCGGTCCAACTCGACCAGGGAGATCAGGGCCGCCGAGACCAACAGCTTGTCCGCGATCGGGTCCAGAAGTTTGCCGAACTTCGTGACCTGACGTCTCCGGCGAGCGAGATAGCCATCGAGCAAGTCTGTCAGCGCCGCAGCCAAGAAGATCAACAGCGCAATCGCCTCGCGTGTGAAAACGACCCAGCCCGCATCCACTTCGATAGCGTCCTTGCGGAGTAGGACCGCCAGCAGAAGCGGGACCAGGAAGATCCTCGATAACGTGAGTACGTTCGGGAGATTCATGAGGGAGCGACCCGCGTCGAACGCTTGCCTAGCGATAGCGTACTAAAGGACGCAGGTCCTGGGAAGAACGGATCCAGGTACGAGATAGGGGGAATTGAAACCACTCTCCGTCAAGACTGCCGCCCGTTCAGGTTCCGCGGCGCCAAAGACTCTGGTGCTCTGTCTCACACCTCGCTCACTTCTTTGGGCGATGCATTACCGCGCCAATCGCCGATGATGCATCGGGCAGGTTGGGGAAAGCGTGAGGCACTGGAAGTGTGCGGCGCAAGTCTAGCTCGTTGGGGCTCCCGCTCGACAAACGCCGGTAGGGGCGCATCCTGTCGGCACTGGAACGCAACTCCTCGTCTGGCGCCAGCAAATTGGGTCCCAGACGGAAGACGAAGCAGATGACTTCGACGTGCTCCCGCTTCCCTCGCCGCGCCCGATGCGCGGCTGCAAGAGGGTTGCCGTAATCCACCACCTGTTCGAATCGATGCCCGTGCCGCTTCATCGCGCTTCCTGCTACTTCAGCCAGTCGGCCGGCGTCCCGCCGACATCGTTCACGAACGCAACGAGTGCTCGCAGCAGGCGCGCGGGAAATAGCCCAGAGCGTGGCACAGCCTAGGCAGGACGCAAAGCCTCTCGAGACGCAGGTTGGCGGGGCCGGGCCGTTTGCTTCAGCTGTACCGAGCGTCGACCAGATCCTCGGCGACGTCCAAGGCCAAGTTGTCGATCCGGAGAGCCGCCGCACGGCGGCGGTTCCGCCCCACTGGGAGGATTCTCCAATAACGCCGTTTCAGCCTTTCTGGGAAGCTCCCTGGTCGGCTGGTCGGTCGTCCACCTCCTGTTGTGAGATCCCCGCAGTGGTTGGCCCCGCTCGTTCTTGAAACAAGGCGATGGCCAACGCCGTCCTCGTGGCGTACCCCATGGAACAGCACGGTCGCGGGCCGCCCGTGATGCGGCGCACAATGCGGGAGTTCAACGGCACCGAACCCGAACTGCTCGAAGACCGAGAGAACAGATTCGTCCGCGTTCGGTTCGACCTAAGGCTAGCTTCCGGTTGAAGGGGCCTAGATGCTCGAAGGACCTGGGAAGGCGAATCGGCTTTGGACGCGCTGAGCAACACTAGCGGCGTCGCAACGCCCGATATCTCAGCCACTGGTCGAGCGGCAGCGGTTCTGATGCCCTCCTCTACTCTGGCTATCTCACCTGAGGTAGAAACAATAGAGAGCTGATTTGGGACAAGCCGGCAAGTATGGCTAGTGATGCGGTCGCACGCACGCGCATCAAGTGCGACACGAAGGCGCGTGTCTACCTGTCCCGCGCTTAACTGCTCGCTGGAAAGACCGCGCCAACCCGAGACCCGAGCGAAAAATATCGGGAGATCAGGCGGCCTTCAACGAAGAGCCGGCCTTTGAGCAAGACTTCGGATCGTCCCTCCGTAATCGTGGCGTCCTGGCCGCCATCCGGCCGCTCCGTTTAGGCGCGTTCGGCATTGCAGTCTTCCGCGGAGTGCGGGAGGCGGGGCAGGCGCTGTAGTCCTCACGTTCCATACGGCACTATACGCAGCACCATACGCGCGCACCATACGCACCATACGCACGCTCGCGGATTTTCCCCAGGCGCAATAGAATAGAGGTAAGCTCTGTGGCGCCGCCACCGGACTCTCCGGAGGCCGGCGGCGCGGAACGGCGAGGCGGACCTTGTTGGCGTTGCGCAACCCCTTCCGGCGATGCGAGCGATTCATAGCTGTACGGCCGTGCGCCCGGAGCTTGACTAGGTCGGGGGGCCGCAGGGCGTATGTGGCCTTTCTGGCCCTCGCGCTTCTGCTTCCAACCTCCGCGACGAGCAACAGCCCCGCCGACTTCTTCGAAACGCGGGTGCGGCCGCTGCTTGCGGAGAAGTGCTTCTCGTGCCACACGCAGACGAAGATGGGTGGCCTCGAGATGGTCTCCCGCGATGCGCTGCTGCGGGGCGGCAATCGCGGTCCAGCGGTGGAGCCGGGAGCCCCGGAACGAAGTCTGCTTATCCGGGCCGTGCAATACGGAGACGAGCAGCTGAGAATGCCGCCGACGGAACGACTCTCCGTCGAGGAAGTCCGGGCCCTGACCCAATGGGTCGAGGATGGCGCCGTTTGGCCGGAAGCGGCAAGCGACCAAGAGTCGCCACCGGGGGGTGAACTCGTCATTACCGAGGACCACCGTAGGTTCTGGGCCTTCCGGCCCATCCGAGAGACCCAGCCGCCCGCGGGCTCCGGGACAGCGATCGACCGGTTTCTGCTTGCACGGCTCCGGGAAGCCGGCATCGAACCGGCTCCTCCCGCCGCCAAGCGGACCCTGCTCCGTCGGGTCTTCTACGATCTCATCGGTCTGCCGCCGACCCCGGAGGAGGTCGACGCCTTCCTGAGTGACGACTCCCCGCAAGCCTTTGCAACTGTGGTGGATCAGCTGCTTGCGTCGTCGTTGTATGGAGAGCGTTGGGGCAGGCACTGGCTGGATGTGGCCCGCTACTCGGATGACCGTTTGAACTCGACTCAGGACGAGCCCTACCCCAACGCCTGGCGCTACCGTGACTGGGTCATCACGGCCTTCAACGACGACATGCCCTACGACCTCTTCGTCAAGGCCCAGCTCGCGGGCGATCAGCTCTCCGAAGAAGAGCGGGGCGCCTGGCCGCGCGAGGCACTGGTTGCTGGCCTCGGCCTGTTCAGCCTAAGTCCGACGTTCCAAGACGACCGCATCGACCTCACCGGCCGCGGCTTCCTGGGTCTGACCGTCGGCTGCGCGCAGTGCCACGACCACAAGTTCGATCCGATTCCGACCGAGGACTATTACGCCCTTCTCGGTGTCTTCAATAGCACGGAAACACAGGAGTACGCACTGGCGGACGAGGCTGTCGTTGGGGACTACAAGTCCAAGAAAAAGCTGGCGGATGACGCCAAGGAGAGGCTGGAGCAGTTCCTGCGCACCCAATCCGTGCAGCTCGTCGATGCTTTGGCGGCGCAGACTGGGCGCTACCTTGTGGCGGCCTGGAGAGTTTCGGGGCCGGATCATGCTCCTGTCGCCGCGACGGCGAGCCAAGGCGGCTTGGACGCCGAGACCCTGGAACGGTGGGTCGAATACCTCAACGGCTGGCCGAAGCAACACAAGCTGCTGGACGACTGGCGAACCTTGGTCGCCAACGAGGGTCCCCGCGAGGCCGTCGAGCGCTTCGCCAAGCAGCTCGAAGAGCAGATTCTCTACGTCATCGAAGAGAAGAAACGCATCGAACGCGAGAACGAGATCCGCTTGCGCGGAGACCGCTCCGCCACGAATATTCGCCGCACAGCGCTGCTCGCTCTGCCCCGCGAGGAGTTCTATCTGTGGAACGATGTGGCTTCGCCGAACAGCCGAGAGGTTCCCGAACCCGCCCAGACGGGCGTCCTTTATTACAACGACGAAGCGCTCAAACGCTTCCTTTCTGGGATCTGGATCGACCACATCGACAAGAGCCGTCAGGGCATTGCGGAACTCGAATCCCAGGTTCCCGAGCAGTATCCGTTCCTGCACGTGATCGCCGATACCGAGAACCCTGGGAACGAGCACGTGCATATCCGGGGCGACTCCGGCAACCTGGGTGACGAGGTCCCGAGGCGATTCCTGCGGATCCTATGCGACGGCGAGCCGCCGCCTTTTGGCAACGGCAGCGGCCGGCTGGATTTGGCGCGCGCCATCGCTTCCGCAGACAACCCCTTGACGGCGCGCGTCATGGTGAACCGCGTCTGGATGCACCACTTTGGCCGGGGCCTCGTTGGCACACCAAGCAATTTCGGCATGATGGGCGAACGACCCGCACATCCCGCGTTGCTGGACTATCTCGCCGCGCGGTTCGTCGAAGGTGGCTGGTCCATCAAAGCCCTGCACCGTGAGATCCTGCGCACGGACGCGTATCGACGCAGCAGCCGCCAAGGCGCAGCCAGCCAGGGGGCCGATCCAGACAATCGGTTGCTCTGGCGTTCGCATCGGCGTCGGCTGGACGTGGAGAGCTTGCGCGACTCGCTGTTGTACGTTGCCGGCAGGCTGTCCAAAGAGGGTGGTGGACCGCCGCGCACCTGGGGCTCCAGCGACAACCGCAGCCGGACCGTCTACAGCTTCGTGAGCCGCCGCAGACTGAACACACAGCTCGGTCTATTCGACTTCCCGAATCCGAATCAGACAAGCCCGCGCCGCTATGGCACGAACACGCCATTGCAAGGCCTATTCTTCCTCAACAGCGACATGATGCGGGAGCAGGCGCATGCCCTCGCAGAACGCCTCGCAGAGGAAGCCGGCGCCAGCGTGGCGGCACGCATCCGACGCGGCTACCGGTTGCTTTTCGGGAGAGTCCCGTCCGCCCGGGAATTGGCGCTGAATCGCCACTTCGTCGAGAATACGGACGAGCCCTGGGCGCGCCTTGCTCAGACCTGGCTGAGTTCGAACGAGTTCCTGTATGTCCACTAACTACACACGTCGCGATGTGCTGCGCCTCACCGGGTCCGGTCTGGGGATGGTCGGACTCTCGCAGGTGCTTGTCGACCAGGCGGCTGCCACGCCGCTATCCCCGAAGACTCCGCACTTCCCCGCGAAGGCCAAGCACGTCATCCACCTGTTTTTGAATGGCGCTCCGTCCCAGGTCGACAGCTTCGACCACAAACCGGCGTTGGCGAAATATCACGGCCAACCCTACCCGGGCGGAAACTTGCGCACGGAGCGCAAGACCGGCGCTTTGATGCAGTCTCCCTTCGAGTTCATTCCCAGCGGCGAAAGCGGCATCCCGCTGAGCGAGATCTTTCCTCACCTAGGCTCCGTCATCGACAGGTGCCTTGTAATCAATTCGATGCACACGGACATGCCCTTCCATGAGCCGTCGTTGTTCATGTTCAACTGCGGCCAGCGGGTTGCCGGACACCCGGCCTACGGTTCCTGGTTGACCTACGGGCTTGGCACGGAAAACCAAAACCTGCCGGGTTTCGTCGTGATGTGCCCCGGTCTCCCGGTGGTGGGGCCACAGTTGTGGACATCGGCCTATCTTCCAGGCATGTATCAGGGAGCATACGTCCGAAACACGGAGTTGGAGCCCGAAAAACTCGTACCCTTCCTGCGCAATTCCAGCCTGACGACTGCCCAGCAGCGCGAGCAGTTGGACTTGCTTGGCAAGCTGAATGCGCTTCACTTGAAACGCGAGGGCACCGCGCCGCAACTCGAGGCGACGATCCACTCGATGGAAGTTGCCTTCCGCATGCAGTCGGAGGCAACCGATGCATTCGACGTGCGCCTAGAACCCGCCCAGACGCGCGAACGCTACGGCGAGGGCGACTTCGCGCGAGGGTGCCTGATCGCGCGGCGGCTCGTCGAACGGGGCGTGCGGGTCGTGCAGGTCTACTACGGCAACATGCAGCCTTGGGACACGCACGATGACATCCAGCGGATGCGCTCCCTGGCGGCCCAGTCCGACGGGGCCATGGCGGCGCTGCTCCAGGACTTGGACGCAAGCGGCCTACTCGACGAAACGGTCGTGTTGATCGGAGGCGAATTCGGTCGGACACCGACCGTCGAGGTGGCGGGAGTGACGAAGCTGCAAGCAGGGCGCGATCACAACAACCACGGATTCAGCGTGATCGTCGCAGGAGGCGGATTTCGAGAGGGCGTCCGTTATGGGACCACCGACGACTTCGGCTTCAAGGCCGAAGAGAATCGGGTGCATGTCCATGATCTCCATGCGACGATGCTCCACCAGCTGGGGCTTGACCACAAGCGGCTGACCTATCGCTACAGCGGCCGAGACTTTCGCTTGACGGACGTCGAAGGTGAAGTTAGGCACGCTCTCTTGGCCTGATCGAAGGCACCGCCCGAGCGGGGCTCGCTCCGTAACTCATGTGCACCGTCCCGACGTCACGAAGCTGGCGCGAGGTGCGCGCGAAACGAGGCCGTCCCAGTGCTGTCCGCTGAGTGGGCGGGCCGTGGGCGACAATACTCCTAGATGCGGATCGATGGACGGCGGCCCGACCAGGCCCGGCAGACGAGGATACAGCCCGGCATCCTGGCCACAGCGGAGGGCTCCGCGTTGATCGAGGCGGGCCATACGAAAATCATCTGCACTGCGTCCGTAGAAGACGGCGTGCCGACCTTTCTGCGAGGCTCCCGAAGAGGATGGGTGACAGCGGAATACGGCATGCTCCCGCGATCGACCACGACGCGCAAGGCGCGCGAGGGCCTGAAGGGCCGCCCGTCGGGTCGGACTTCCGAGATCCAGCGTCTGATCGGACGCTCTTTGCGAACCGCGGTCGACATGGAGCGGCTGGGGGAGCGGACCATCATCGTGGATTGCGACGTCATCCAGGCCGACGGAGGGACCCGAACTGCGTCGATCACGGGGGGGTGGGTCGCCATGGCCTCCGCCATCCAGCAACTCGTGGAATACGAAACGATCCCGAAAATGCCGATCCGGCACTACGTGGCCGCCATCAGCGTCGGCCTCGTCGACGGTGTTCCAATGGTCGATCTCTGCTACGAGGAAGACTCGCGCGCCCAAGTCGACATGAATGTTGTGATGACCTCAGAAGGAGAGTACGTGGAAGTACAGGCCAGCGCGGAGGGCGCCACGTACTCCAAGGAGCAGCTCGACGAGCAATTGCACCTTGCCGAGGAGGGCATCACGTCCCTGATTGCCGCGCAGCGCAACCTGATCCAGATCGCACGGCATGCTTGAACTCGTCTGCGCTACATCCAACCAAAATAAGCTGTTGGAGTTTCAGTGTGCATCCGGATGCGGCGTGCTGGTACGGGGCTGCGAGCCACGGGACTGCCCCGAAACTGCGGATACCTTTGAGGGCAATGCCCTGCAGAAGGCTTACTGCTACAGCCGAGGTAGCGACAGCGAGTGGCTGTTCGCAGACGACTCCGGTCTGGTGGTAGACGCCCTGGGCGGCGCACCGGGGATCCACTCGGCACGTTTGGCCGGCCAGCCCGGGGACTATGCCGCAAACAACAGGCTACTCCTGCGCAGGCTTGCGGGCGTGCGGCGCCGCGACCGCCGGGCGGGCTTCGTCTGCTGCATCGCCCTGCTCCATCGAGGAAGGCTCGCCGCGACATTCCGAGGCGAAGTCGAAGGTCTGATCCTGCAGAGGCAGTCGGGGCAGCAGGGTTTCGGTTACGACCCGCTCTTTTACTACCCGAGGTTGCGCAAGAGCTTCGGGCGTTTGCCGAGTGAGGAAAAATGGAATCATAGTCACCGCGGCAGGGCCTACCGGGCCATGCTGCGGTGGATTCGTACGCAATTGTGAGCAGCACGGCGCACTACCTGGCACTTGAGACCGGCGGCACCAAGCTGGTCGCAGGCGTCGCCGGCGCCGACCTGCGTATCCAGACGACTGCGGTCGTAAAGCGTGCATCGGGCGACAGGGCCGCGCAGAGCTTCAAGCGTGTCATCGCAGCCGCCGAGAGGCTGCTCGCCGGAAGCGGCGACCCGGATGTCGAGCTGAAGTCCATCGGCTTCGGATTCGGCGGCACCGTGCGCCGATCGACCAACAGCCCTCATCTGTGCCTGCACGAGGAGGGCTGGGAAGAGGTGGACGTGGTAGGCGAACTCGAGAACAGATTCCGGGCCCCCGTCTACGTCGAGAACGACTGCAAGCTCGCGGCGCTCGCGGAGGCGCACTTCGGAGCCGGCGTCGGAGCAGCGTCCGTGTTCTACGTGACGCTCGGCACAGGAGTTGGTGGAGGCTTCGTTCGAGACGGCCAGATTCTGCCTCTTGGGGACTACGGGGAAGCCGAGATCGGCCATGTCGTGGTCGACCCCGACGGGCCGGAATGCTGCTG
Organism: Bryobacterales bacterium; assembly: GCA_965218615.1. Classification (GTDB taxonomy): domain Bacteria; phylum Acidobacteriota; class Terriglobia; order Bryobacterales; family UBA6623; genus VXMF01. The sequence goes on along the minus strand of CBDCLH010000005.1, from coordinate 242,648 downwards.
CGGCGGCAGGGGCTGCGTCGAGGCGCTCTGCTCGGGTCCCGGCCTCAGCCGACTGTGCGAACGGCTTGCCTGCGAACATACCCGCGAATGGAAGGCGTCCATGCTGTCGGACGGCGCACTCCCGGGGCGCGTGGCCAGCAAGCGCATCGTTGAAGCCTGGGAACAGGGGGACCGGTTCGCTGCACGCGTTGTCGAGTACTCCATGGAGCGCTTGGCCAGGGCCGTCGCAGCCACTGTCAACCTCCTCGTTCCAGAACGCGTCGTGGTCGGTGGTGGGTTCGGTACGTCGAGTCCCCGACTGCTTGACCTATTGCGCGAACGGACGGAACCTCTGGTCGTGCACTACTTCCGCAGGGGTTTTTCCATCGTTCCTTCAGGGTTGCGGGAGAGTGTTGTGACCCAGGGCGCGGCTATCCTCGCGGCGCAGCGGGCCGAGTAACGCGATGTCCTGGATCCGGGACGAGGCATGTCGGTCCCGTCGATTCCAGTGCGGAAGGTCATCCTTGCGGATGCCTTCCGTCTCGATGCGGAGCGTTCCTCACCAACGCGTTCCAAGCAGACGGAGATTGCTTTGACTGGAGGACGGTGCTCGGAGGAAACCCAGTCCGTCAATCCGAATTCCGGCCCGCGCTTGCCCCGCAGTTCGTGTCATTCTCGAGGCCGAATCCGGGCGCCCATCGCGGCTGGGTCGAGCGGCGCCAGTTGGATGTAGTCCTTGTAGCCGACCGCTGAACGGGCGGGCTGGTCCGGGGGTTGGTGCGGTTTTCTTGAGGCCACTTCTCGGACTCCCGAACGAGTTCCTGGTGGGCATCAGCCAAGTCGGTCCTCTCGGCCTTATCGGCCTCGAGATCGTACAATTCCACTGAGCCATTCGCCGATTCCCGGACGCACTTCCACTTGCCCCGGCGCGCCGCCTGCTTGCGCAATTTGTTGCTGGCCGCTACGAGATCCCAGGAGAGCCAGGCGTGGTCTCGTTGCTTTCCCTTCCCCAATGGAGTGGGAACGATCGAGATCCCATCGTTTTGGGGCGATTCGACCCCGGCAAGCTCCGCGAACGTCGGCATCATGTCGGGGAAATAGGTCACACAGTTGCTGACGGCCCCGGCCTTCACCTGGCCCGGCCATCTCACGATCTGCGGGATTCGCAGCCCGCCTTCGTACATCGAGCCCTTGTAGCCACGCAAGCCTGCGGTGGCTTCGAAGAAGTCTTCGCTCACGTCGAAACGCGCCTGCGCGCCGTTGTCCGAATTGAAGATCACGACGGTCCCCTCATCGACGCCGAGGCTCTTGAGTAGCTCCAGAATTCGGCCGCCGTCGCGGTCGAGGCGAGACACCATCGCCGCATAGGTCGCCCTTGGGTTCGGCGACACGATGTAGCCAATGCGGCGCTCCTGCCCTTCTCCAACTTCCGGGAACTTGCCTAGGTACTCCGCGAGCGAGTCGGCGGGGACCGCCAGTTCCACGTGAGGTATGGCGACCGGCAGATAGCCCGTCGCGATTCGCGCGGATGAATCCAAGGGCGCGCTCGACGATCACATCGTGCGAGTACTGCCCCACCCGTCTCGTTCAGGCGCAGGTTCATCCGACCATAGTTGAACGTCAGCCAGAACGGATAGAAAAAGTGTGCGTGCACTTGGTGCAGGTAGCCCAGGAAGTCATCGAATCCCTGCCGCAACGGATGACCGGGACTGTCCGCGCGACCGAGCCCCCACTTGCCGTAGGCGCCCGTCCAGTAGCCGGCCGTTTTGAGAACCTCTGCCACGGTGATGTCCGAATCTCGAAGGTGCGTATCGCCGAGATTGCCCCGCACCGGCGTATGACCACCGTGCAGCCCCGTCAGTAGAACGCTCCTCGACGGCGCACAGACGGCCGATCCTGCATAGGCCTGGGTGAACCGCATCACGTCCGCGGCCATGCGATCGATGTTGGGCGTCTTGATTCTCGTCTGACCGTAGGAGCCAAGGTGTGCGCACCCCAGGTCGTCGGCCATGATCAGGACGATGTTCGGCGGTTCGGCGACCGAGGCGGCCGGCAGCACGCATCCGAGGAGAATCGCGAGTGACTTCACGCTCCGCACGGTATCACGACGACGGAGTCGAGCGGCCATCCGCAGTCGCCGTCTCCCGTCCCGGAGGATCGGCCGGATCGACAACTCTGGACGCCGCATTCGAGAATTTTCCGACACGCTACGAATCGCGGCTGCCGGGCAGGGAGGGGATCCTACTGGTTGCTCGTCCTGCGCCGACTGGCCTTCCAAATCGCGCTTACCAGGCGCGCAGCGCGTCCCGGAACATGTCCACAAGATCCTCTTCAGAAGCCGCACGCGGGGATAGCTTCGTCACGCGATGCTGTGGCAGCGTGCCCTGGACAAGAGCCGGGATATCCGCGCCCGTGTAGCCCAACTCCGCCAACCCGTTGGGCGTCCCGAGCCGCCGCATGAATCCGGTGATGCAGTCCGCCAGCGCCTGACCAGCAGCTTCGAGCGGGACGCCCGCGACATCGGCCCCGAGCACCGCGGCAGCTTCGAGATGACGCCGGGGATCGGCCGAGCCTGTAAACCGAAAGACGGCAGGGGCATTCAGGATCACCGAAACTCCGTGGGGCACCATCGCGTGGTCCGTCGGATACCCGCGCATGCGGAACTCCTTGACCATTCCGGATACCGGATACGACATTCCGTGTGGCAAGTGCACACCAGCGTTGCCGAAGCCGATCCCGGCATACGAGGCTGCGAGCAGCATCATCCCGCGCGCTTCGTCGTCCTCGGGATGCTCCACGGCGCGGGGCAGGTAGGTGCGGACCATGCGGAGCGCTTCCAGGGCCCACAGGTCGCTGATCGGATTGGCGCCCTGGTAGGCGGGTCGCAGCTTGGGACGCGCGGGAGCGGGCCGCTTGCGAAAGTCCATGGCGGTGTAGGACTCGATCGCATGGGAGAGCACGTCAAGCCCCGTGGAAGCCGCTACCGCCGGAGGAAGCGAGCGGGTATTGTCCGGATCCAGCAGCCCCAGCGTCGGTTTCAGGCCCCGGTCCGCGATCCCGGTCTTCGCATGCATTTCGACGAAGTCGAAAATCGCCACGCCAGTCGTCTCGCTCCCGGTCCCAGCCGTCGTCGGAACGGCGAAGAGCGGTTTCAGAGGTCCCGGCACGGGAAGTCCCTTGCCAATCGGAGGATTCACGTAATCGAGGAAGTCGGCCGGGTATGTCGTGTACAGGTTGGCAGCCTTCGCCGTATCGATTGTGGATCCGCCGCCGACCGCGACGAACGCATCCGGCTCTGCTTCGGCCGCGACCCGGATTGCATCCTGGAACGATCCGTCCGTCGGTTCGACGGAGACTTGGCTGTACAGTTCAGTACGTATTCCTGCGTCGTCCAACGATGCACGCACCGTGTTCACCGGATGCATTTCGGCCAAGTACGGATCGGTCACGAGCAGTACGCGCCGGATGCCACGGTCCGCGAGATCGGGACCGAGTTCGCGGGTTACCCCCTCGCCGAAGCGGATGTTCGAGGTCGCCAACTCAATCGCTCGTTCCGTGGACACGGCGCCTCCTCATGTTCGTGCTCCATGAGCCCGCAGGGCCTGGATGCAGCCCGGATCGAAGCGATGGCGGAAGAGTTCCCGTCCGTCCGCTACGGCGACGGGGATATCGAGGCCGTAGCGGGCCCGCAGATCCGGGTCGCCGTCGACATCGACTTCCCGAACTTCGACGTCCGGCGCGGCAACCTCCAGCTCGCTCCGGGCATGCTGGCAGAGCCGGCAACCCGGCCTCGTGTAGAGCGTGATCTGCGGCATGGCCGCTTCAAGTATGACAGGAGCCGGTTCGTCGAGATCAGCCGATCAAGGCCGCCACGTGCGGACCCAAACGCGGCGGCGCGGCCGCAACAGGACCAGCGCCAAGCCCGCTATGAAACCGCCAACGTGCGCCCACCACGCAACACCTCCGGCCGCGCTGGACGAGCCACCGAAAAACTGCACCAGCAGCCAGTAGGACAGCATGAGGAACGCCGGCAGCTGGAATGTCGTCCAGAAGAACACGATCGGCACCAGAATCGTGACGCGCGCCCTGGGAAAACGCATCATGTAGGCCCCCATGATGCCCGCAATGGCGCCGCTGGCGCCGACCATAGGGATCGTCGAAGCCGGGTCGGAGAGGAACTGCGCGGCAGCAGCAAAGATGCCGCAGCCCAAGTAAAAGAGCAGGAAGATGCCGTGACCCAATTCGTCTTCGACGTTGTCGCCGAAGATCCACAGAAACCACATGTTTCCGAGCAAGTGCATCCAGCCGCCGTGCAGGAACATCGACGTGAGGACCGGGAGCAGGCCGGCCAAGAGTGGCTCGCTCCCGCCCAGCACTGCGCTGACACGCGCCGGCACGACACCGAAGGACGCCAGGAACGCCTGTCCCGCCTGTGGTGAGTCGGCCACCATAGCGACCTGGTACAGGAAGACCGCAACATTGACAGCGATCAGGGACCAAACGACATAGGGGACCGTGATCCGCGGCGCATCGTCTCGTATCGGAATCATCGGGAACGCCTCGACGAGCTACGAGTGAACGGCGCGGCCCGCGAAGTCAGGGTTGGAGCGTCGTTCGCCTGACGCAATAAGTTTCCGAGCTGCCCTCAACCCGCAAATTCCGCCCTGCGCCCCAAGCGCCTTGCAGTTCAGCGCCGCCATGGCGTTCGAGAACTCAAGGGCGTCCTCGATAGAGTAGTCCTTGACGACCGCATAGCAGAAGGCCCCGTGAAAGACATCGCCCGCTCCCGTCGTGTCCTGGCAGTTTACGACGAAAGCGGGCGAATAATGGAAGCGGCCGTCGACGAGGGCCATGGCGCCGTACGGCCCCAGAGTCATGGCGGCGACCCGCATCCCGAATTCTCTATGGATCAGTTCCAGCGCGCGGCACGGATCCCGTTCGCTGGTCCACTCGACAGGGAAGTTCGTGCTCGCGATCAAGTAGTCCACGTAGGGCAGCACGCGGTCGAAGCCGCGATAGATCGTGTCCACGTCGACGGTAACGGGAATGCGGTTCTCGCGCGCGATACGCGCGGCGTGCTCCACTGCAGGCGTGTCGTGACCATCGATGTGCAGTAGCTGGGCGCACTGGATCTGTTCCGGAGCGATCTGCTCCGGCACGATCTTCAAGCAGTTCGGACGCTGCCAAAGGACGGTGCGCTCGCCTGTGGTCTGGTCAATGACGATGTAGGCCGACTGGTTGGGGCAACCGCGACGCAACTGCACATGCGAAATATCGATCCCGGAGGCTTCCAGGCTCTGCATCAAAATGCGCCCGCGCTCGTCGTCGCCGACGCTCCCGATGTATTTGGTCCGCAAGCCTAGCTTGCCGCACGTGACCATGGCGCTAGCGACCTGCCCCCCGGGCGAAAGGATCTCGTCCACGAACGGAGCCTTGCCGCCATAGGCCGGGAATTGCGGAACGAGCAGGAGCGTATCCGTGGCGTTTAGGCCAACGCCGACGACATCGAAGGGTTTGGACATGCTCGGGTTTCCTAGTCCGAGGAAGCGGAGCCGGATTCAACATTGAACACGTAGGCGTAGTGGCGGGGAACCTCCTCGGGGGTCAGCGCCGGTACGGAGATCGTCAGCCCGTCCCGCGCCTGCGTCCAGCCTAGATCGCCGGAGACGCCCAGGAGCGTGACTCTGGCATCGGAGCGGGCCTGGACACCGTCGAGCTTGATCCGGTCCTTCGGGTATCCGGGCACAATGCAATACAAGTTCCCGCCCTTGCTCGTGAAGAAGACCTGCTTGCGGGCCATGCCCTTGTCCGGCCCCAGACCGGCCAACTTGAGGATGTCGTACTCCTGACGGTACTGCCTATATTCCTGGACGGGGCGCTTGCCCGCGGTCCATTGCGCGGACGTCTTCCGTGGGCGCGTTCCGTTGACGGCGAGCCATGAACCGAGTTCGACCAGACGGGCCTGCTGCAGCCCCGGGATCCTGCCGTCGGCGGTGGGTCCGACGTCGAGCAGGAGATTGCCGCCGCGGCTGACCAAGTCCACCAGCACCCAGACGAGCTGCTTCGCCGTGATGTAGTTGTCGACGGGCTCGTTGCGGTTGTAGCCGAAGGAGTGCCCGATGCCGCGATTCTCTTCCCAAGGGTGCGACCCATCCGCCAAGCCCGCCCCATACTCCGTGGTGTAGTAGCCGCCGTGTTCATGGCGAATCCCCTTCCCCCAGCGATCGTTGATCACGACATCGCCGCAGCTGGGTGCTTCGTTGAACAGCCAGGCGAGCAGTTCGGTGCCGCGCCAACGCTCATGTTCCAGGTCCCACTCGCCGTCGCTGAAGATGAGCGCGGGCCGGTAGTTGACGACCCGATCCTTGAATTGCGGAATCATGTGCTCTTCGATGTAGCGGTCCCTGTCGTCAAGCCAGAGAGGATTGAACCATTCGTACAAGGAAAGTAGAACCCCATCTTGAGGCCCGCGCCCCGGACCGTCTCGCCTAGATCACCGAGCAGATCCCGGCGCAGGCCGGTTTCCATGCTGCTCCACGGCCGCCCCCAGGTCCGGCTCGCCTCTCGACTCGGCCACAGCGCATAGCCGTCATGGTGCTTCGAAGTGAGCACGACATAGCGGGCTCCAGCTTGTCGAAAAAGGTCTGCCCACTGCGCCGGATCAAACAGCTCCGCCTTGAAGTGTTGCGCAAACTGTGGGTAGGCAAAGTCCTCGCCGTATGCCCTGTTGTGGACTTCCCGAGTAGCCTCTGCGTTGCGCCGCTGGCGTTCGCCCCTGCCATCCTGTGGCGCTTTGAGAAAATGCCAGTACCACTCCGAATAGGAGTCCGGGTATGCGAACGCGGAAACGGAATACACGCCCCAATGGATGAAGATGCCCAATTTCGCGCCGAGGAACCAGGAGGGCGTGGGCCGCGCGTCCAGCGATACCCAGTCGGCCGATAACTCGGCGGCTGGCACCGTCGGCGAGGCAGACAACAGCGTCACTGCCAAAAGCAGCATCCGAACAAGGATGCGAGGTGCGGGGCGGCGGAAACGAGGCGGATTGCAACGCGGCACCCCTGCAACTTAGCACGCCCGGCGGCTCGGGCGAAAACGGCTGCTACACTCGCTGTATGCTGGCCCGTTCACCAGGGCACGCCAGGACTCGCGACGAGCCCGCCGAAGGCTGGCAGGTCCGCGTTGCCTCCACGGCCGCCTTGGAAAACGTACGCCGGGCGTGCGACAAGTTCGGCCGAGACCAGCAGTGGCTCAACCGACAGCACGTCGAGTTGTGCCGAATCCCGGCGCCCACCTTCCAGGAACGGGAGCGAGCCGAGCACCTGCGGCGCGTATTCGCCGACTTGGGACACCAACCGCGCATCGACGCGGCCGGTAACGTCGTCATCCCGGTGGTCGTTTCCAAGCGACTTCCCTATTTGGCGGTGACAGCGCACCTCGACACGATCCTTGCGCCGTTCCGCCCGCAGGATATCCGAGTCGATCCGGACGGCACTATGCGAGGACCGGGTGTGACGGACAACGGGAGCGGGCTCACGGCCCTGATCGCCCTGGCCAAGGTGCTACGGGACCCCCTGGTCGAGAAGCCGGTCCGAAATATTCTGTTGGTCGCGAATGTCGCCGAAGAGGGCGAAGGCAACCTGCACGGCATGCGCTACCTCGCGGAGCATTCCTGCTACGCCACCAGCATCGACCGCTACCTGGTGGTGGACGGCGCCTCGCTAGGCCATATCACGACCGGTGCGCTCGGCAGCCAACGCTTTGAACTCGTCATGGAGGGGCCGGGCGGACACAGTTGGAACGACTACGGCCGCGCGAATCCGATCCATGCTCTGTCTTGCGCGATCAGCTTGATGACGCAGGCCAAACTCCCTGTTCGGCCCCGCACAAGCCTCAGCGTGGGTGTGATGCAGGGCGGCACGAGCGTCAATGCCATCCCGTGCGCCGCACGAGCGAAGATCGACGTGCGTTCGCAGGACCCGCAAGAGGTTCGGCGGACAACCAACATCATCGAAGAAGCGGCGCGTATGGCGGTGCTCGCCGAGAACCAGCGAGCCACTGACCGGCTAACCGGTTTCCAGCTTCGGGAAATCGGCAGTCGGCCAGCCGCAGCAGCCCTGCCGTGGAACCCGGTTGCGGACTGCTTCCAGGCAGTCGATGCCTACCTGCGCATCCCTTCATGCCTCGACTGCGCTTCGACGGACGCCAACATCCCCCTAGCTGCCGGCGTCCCCACCGTCGCGGTGGGCTCCGGGGGCCGAGGCGGAAACGCCCACGCCCCGAACGAATGGTACGACCCGCTCGGACGAGACCTGGGACTCCAGAGGCTCCTTCTTGGTCTTGCGGGACTGCAGCAACATCCCTGAAGCGATCCCGGCCAACGCTCTCCTGCCTCGACGGCAGAGCGCGCAGCTCAGCGCAGGTTTGCGGCCCAAAACGAGCGCTCGGCCCAACGATGCGGCCGCCATGGAATCGGAGGGTCTGCGGGAAGCGCTGATGTACCATGGGCCCGTGCATCCGTCACGCACACGCTCCGTGATCTATCTCGGAATCGCTGTGACATTCCTTCTCGCGGTCCGATCGGCGGCAGCTGAGAACAATCGGTTTATGGTCGCCGAATCGGTCTACGTCGGCCCGGACGAGACCTTGGATTCGGTGGCTTGTCTCGCGTGTTCGATCCACGTGGAAGGGGTCGTCGAAGATTCGGCGTTCCTGATCTTCGGCGAATTGGAGAATCGGGGAACGATCAAGGGCGACGCCCTGGTCATCGCGGGTTCACTCGAGAACGCCGGTCTGATCGGCGGCGATTCGATGGTCATTGCGGGCACGATGCGGCTGCTGGACGATGTCGGCGGCGACGCCTTGACCGTGATGGGCAATATCCAGATTGAAGCACCCGATGTCAACATCGGCGGCGACGCCGTGACGGTCCTTGGCCGGCTGACAGGGAGCTTTCCAAGTTCCGTCGGCGGCGTGACCGAGCAGGTTGGTGGAAACCGGATCGGACGGCTTGTGCTGTCCGGGATGCTGGGCGCGATCCTCCTGTTGGCGCTTGGTTCCGTCGTGGTGCTCCTGGCGCTCAATCTGCTCGGGTACTTCATCCTCGGAACCAAACGCCTCGCGACGATGGCAGATACGTTGACGGGCAACGCAGCGGTCTGCTTCTTGCTCGGCCTCGGAACGTGTTTCGCATTGATCGTGATCGGCCTGATCGTGGCGATGCTCTTGCCGGTTTCGCTGCCGATCGTGTTCCTCCTCGTCTTGGTTTCGGTCGTGGGCTACAGCGGCTTGACCTACGGGATCGGGCGCAACCTGTTCCCGCACCTCAAGCCTCTCACGGCGAGCCTACTCGCCGGGCTGCTGGTTGTCGTCATTCAGATGATTCCGATCATTGGATGGCTGGTCCTGCTGCTGGTTTGGAACATTGCGATCGGGTCAGCGGTCTTGAGCGGCTTCGGGACCAGCGTCAATTGGTTGGCAGCGCGCACGCAGGGCGGACACACGGAGCGTCAGGCGGGATCCTGAGCTTCCGCCGCAAGCATCCCGTTCGAGGCGTCGCTCGGCCATCATGAGCACCATCCATGTCTTAGGCAGCCTCAACGCGGACCACGTTGTGTCTGTCGAGCGCCTAGCGAGGTGCGGGGAAACCGTTCTCGGCGGCGATCTCTCCTTGTACCCGGGCGGCAAGGGCGCCAACCAAGCCGCGGCAGCGGCGCGGTTGGCTGCGCCGGTGCGGATGATCGGACAGGTCGGCGACGACAGCCAGGGTTGCTTTCTTCTGGATCATCTGCGGCAAGCCGGAGTCGATACAACGGCCGTAGGCCGCGCGGACCGGTCGAGCGGAGCGGCCTTGATCCAGCTTCTTCCCAACGGCGAGAACACCATCGTCGTCGCTCCGGGAGCCAACTCAACCCTCGACGTACCAGCGGTACGCGAACGTTTGCGTGGTCTAGAGCGGGGAGACTTCCTGCTTTGCCAGCTGGAAAGCCCACTTGAGGCCGTCAACGAGGCGCTCCGCATCGCTCAGCAGCGGGGAACAACCAGCATCCTCGACCCGGCCCCAGCGCGGCGGCTGCCTGCAGAGCTGCTCGAGATGGTGGATATCCTGACGCCGAACGAGAGCGAAGCGGCGGCGCTGCTTCGAAGTCCTCGCCTCGATGGGCGCGAGGCTGTGCTTCGGCTGCTCGATTTGGGTCCGTCGACCGTAGTCCTCACGTTGGGAGCCGGCGGGGCGTGGATCTCGGAGCACCGAAGAGCGCGGCATGTCCCCGCGTTTCCCGTGCGTGCGGTCGACTCGACTGCTGCGGGCGACACCTTCAACGCGGCCTTGGCGGTTGCGCTACGGGAGGGGAGGCCATTCCAGGATGCCGCCAGCTGGGCGTCCGCAGCGGCGGCGATCAGCGTGACACGCGCCGGGGCGCAGACGTCGTGTCCGTCGCGCGCGGAGACCGACGCATTCTTCGCGCAGCAGACCATCCCACACCACAATCGCCTGGTGTGCTGAATCTCAAATCAATCGAAAAAGATTCCTGATTACGCATGAGTCTCAGTCAAAGTTAGCGGTCAGCTGTACGGCGGGACCGGATTCGATCCTCGAGATGATTCCCGACGAGAAGCGCGAATTGGAACGGCGCGTGCGCGCCGCGACGACTTGCGGGCGGGCACTGCCAGGCCTGCAGCGCCGGATGCTCTGAAGCTTGCCGCCGAGGCGGGCATCTCGTCGTCCAGCGTGCCGGGCATCTCGGCCCCGCCAGAGTCTCAAGCAGCATTGGACGAGCGCGTTCGACCTCTCGAACGACAAGCGGTTCGAGCAGAGATTTTGGGCGATCGGCTTGTGCCTCGACTCTCCGGAGAGGGCCGTCGTGCTCTGTTCTGACGAGAGAAGAGCCAGTGTCAGGCGCAGCAGGAGCGGACCCAGCCCGCCCCGCTGCTTGAAGTCGGGCATGTCCGCACGCGGGTCCATGAATCCATCCGGCACGGCGCCGTTTGCCTGTTCGCAGCCATGCGCCATTTAGAGGGCAAGCTGATCGACCGCACCAAGCGGAAGCATGCCCACGTGGGATGGTTGCGCTTTCTCAAGCGGATCAAGCGATAGGTTCCTGCGGGTCTTGACATCCAGCTGATCACGGACAACTCCGGCACGCACCAGCACGCCAAGGACAAGCCTGGCTGGGACGGTACAAGCGCTTCCACATGCACTTCACGCGGACCTCGAGTTTGTGGCGGAACCTCGTCGAGCGGTCCTTCGCCGAGCTGACGCACGATTGCGTGCGCACGGGCAGTTTTGCCGGTATGAGCAGCTGACCGATGCCGTCGTGGCGTACTTGGCGGAGTGGAACGAGCACCCTTGACAGTACCGCTGGAAGGCCGACGGGGAGGCGATTCTGGCCAAGATCCATCGGGCCAGGCAAGCCCTTGAGAACGAGGGAGAGCGGGATCCGTTCATTGCTCATTTGAAGCTCAGAAGCCACAGGAAGCGGTGGCTGCGCGCCTGCCTCCATCTGGCAAGTGGGGTGCACCAAGCTATGCCATGAACATTTTCATAAGACGCCGTCCTCCGTTCTTGTCGCCTTCTGGCACGGAAGCAGATGCACGGGCGGTCGATGTTGTTGGTGCGCGATAGGGCCTGGTATAGAGTCATTGCACCGACAGCGAGCCCGCCCGGAATTAGACGAAGGCCCATCTAACGGCGGGCGGATTGCGCGACCGTGATCGCTTGACGGATCCACTCCGAGCGCGATGTCTCCGGCAGCCCGAAGTTGTAATACGAGATTCCGCTCGCGCCGGCATCGAGCGCGGCTTCTACCATGCGGACCACGTCGGTAGCGGCGCGTGCGTCCGGCTAGCCAGGTCTGATCGCAAAGTGCACCTGGGCGCCAGACGTAGTTGCACGCAGGTTACGGACCACCCCAGGAGCATCTTCCGCTGGTCGACCGTAGTATAGGTACTCGAGGGCGTCGGTGTGCTTCCTCAACCGAGCGAGATCAATCCCCCTGGAACAGTCGACTTGCCGGTCGCCGCCAACGATGTAGATGACTTGGTTCCCTCGTTCATGAAGCATGTCCGCCATGTCCTCAAAACACGTCTCCATCGTGGCGAATCGCACCTCCAAATAGTCCCGCAAGCCGACGATCGAGGCGATCTGCGCCTCGAGAGGCTCCGTTTCTCGATGCTCCCCGTCGAAGTATTCGGATAACCAACTCCGTACCGTCCGAGCCACAGCCTAGCCATTGACCCGCCGCCTTCGCGCAGCGGAGTTGCAGGCTTCGCAAAAGCAGAGCGACAGGAGTAACCCCGCAAACGGTGTCACCTCGATTCCTTCCTTCTCAGCGAACGAGTAGTGGCGGTAAGGAATGAAGTGAAAGGCCTCAAAGTCTACGGCGTCAATGGAATAGTGGGCGAGATTGGCTGCCAGCGCTCCCATACTCCTGTGTCGCTGGCTGCGATGGACAAAGAGCATGCGGACAAGGATCCCCGAAAGCCAGTAGAGTCGGGGAGCGACGCGCGCACCTTAGCAAAGAGGCAGTAGCCGTTTGGTGTAGTCCTACGGCTTTCGCCATGTGTAGGTGCCTCCCTGGCCCTCTCGCCTAGCCACGTTTCCGCTCCCCGCTCGTCAAACCGGACGTGCGGCTTTCCCGCATCCGGCTTGCAGTGCAGATCATGCCTTGGCCCACGGAAGGCTCTTGGTCGTCTGCGTCAGGCGCACGAGGCCGCACTCACCGTACAGCCGGGCGTCCGGGAACAGCACGTATTGCCCGGACTTCACCTTGTGTTTCCGACAGAGCCACTGGCGCAGCCGCCGGACCGCGTGGCGGTCAATCGCGTTGTACGCCGGACTCACCTGGCCCAGATGGAAGTAGTGCGCCCATCCGGTTAGGCACCGGTTCAGGCGTTCTACCATTGCCTCCCGGGTCCGTTGCCCGCTCCTCGGCGCTGTCCACTCGCTGCTCTTGCGGCCGATGCTCTGGACGCTGGCCTGGCTCGGACGGGTCCCGCTATACGGTCCTTTCCCGCTGAGCCTGTAGTTGCGTCCTAGGCGGTATCCGAGGAACTCGAACGGCTCCTCCGGGCACCGCAGGCAGCGGGTCTTCCGTTCGTTGACCGGCAGTTTCAGCTTCCGCATCAGCCGCTGGACTTCCTCGAGCCTTGCTGCTGCCGGAGCCCTGCCGAGCACGCAGAAGTCATCCGCCTAGTTCACGCTCTCCGCTCGGAAGCGCTCGGCGTGTCCCAGCCTCTTCCAGCCCAGGATGAAGCGCCGCCTGTAGAGGTTGCTGAGCAGGGGCGAGAGCGGAGCCCCTTGCGGAGTCCCTTTCCGTGCCTGCCTCGCCCGGTTCGTGCGGTGTTTGCCGCCCTTGCCGTCCTCCTCCTCCACGGCCCTCTCCAGCCCTGCCTTGACCCACCCCAGCAGGCGCCCGTCGCTCACGCGTCGGGCCACGCTCCGGAGCAGTTCGGCGTGCGGGATCTCTCCGCAGTCATTCGACAGATCGCCGTCAACCACTTCCTGGCAGGCTGTGGACGCGGCTCACCGCGTCGTTCGCGCTGCGTCCCGGCCGGTAGGCGTGCTGCTCCGGTTGCAGGTCCGCTTCGATGCTCGGTGCCAGCACCAGCAGGGCTGCCGTCTGCGCTACCCGCTCCCGGATGCACGCTATGCCCAAGGGCCGGAACTTGCCGGGCTGCTTCTTCGGGATCCGCACCTGTCGCACCGCTTGCGGTGCGTAGGTGCCGTCCTGCAGCTCCCTTGCCAGTTCCCCGAGCCACGCTCCCGCCCCTCGCTCCTCGATGTCGGCGAAGCTCTCCCGGTCCACCCCAGCACTTCCGCCGTTCCGGCGGACCTGCGCCAAAGCCTCCCGCAGGATATCCTCCCGCCACCTCTTGTCGCTCAGCGCCTGGAACCGTCGCCCCGGTTCTTCCTTCGCTTTCGCATGTAGCACGGTCTGGAGTTTCCGAACCCTATCTGGCCCTGTTCGACGTTCGTCAGTGGCCATGCCTTGCGTCCTTTCCGTACCTCTCTCCACTCAAGGCCCCTTCCCTTCGCGGGCATTACCCCGCCTCTGCGGTAGTCCGGGCCTATCCGCCACCCGGCCCGGCCCGGCCTACCCCTCGCGGGGCTCCGGTTGCTGCGTGCTGCATCACCGCCAGGGCTTCCCGTGTTGCTGCTTCCTTCCTCTTCCATGCGTGCCAGCGCCAGTACCCCGGCGGGCGCGGGTCGGTGCCTGTGACGCTCTCTTCCCAACCCGCCGTCGGCCTTCCCCCTAATTGCGAAGGGGATTATATACAATCCTAACAATTAGCACCCTGAACTCCCCTACCCGCCGCCCTTCCCGGATCGTCTCCGACCCTGCAAATACTTCCACTCCGCCTTACGCTTAGGCGGGCTGGTAAGCAGCGTACGCACCACGTTTTCCAGCGTGTCGGGGATAGGCTCGGGCATTGGGTACTCGACGGGGCGGCCGCGCGGACGCTTGGGTTGGTCGATTGATGTGCGTGTTTTCTTGTCCTTCTTGGCCACAGTCCCTCCTAGGCGATCTGTAACTTCGCCTTCAGGTACTCCATCCCCCGGTCTCCCTGAATCCTGTTACAACTGCCACAGAGAAGCTGTAGATTCTCGACGTGATCCGTACCGCCCTTGGCCTGGGAGATGATGTGGTCGACTTCCAGGTGCCGGGGTTCGAAGTGCGTAGAACATCCCGCACAGCTTCCGCCCTGCTCACCGTAAAGACGTTGCCTGTTCGCGGAGCAGTTGTACGGGGGTAGACGCCCTAGATCGGTTCTCTGTGGAATATCTGTTCGGTGGATGACTGTATCGACCTGTGTCATCCACGACACTTGTTGACCCTCTCGGGTCTGACGCAATCGTTGGACGACCAATTCCGCAGCCTTGGGACTGCTATCTATGCCGGTCCATAGTCGGCCCAACGCATGAGCGGAGAGGCAGGTTGTAGCGCACCCGCAGAAGGGATTTAGAACCACGTCGCCCTCGTTGGAGCTGGCTTTGACAACCCGGTCCAGCAGGGCGAGGGGCTTCTGCGTGGGGTAGCCGACGCGTTCTTGGGAGAACCCGGCAAGGATGGAAAGATTCCACACATCCCGCAGCGGCATCCCCTTGGTGGATTGGTCGATTACCAGTTTCCGACTCCGCGTTTCCGGGTCGAGCACTTGCGTCTTTCCCCCGAATCGCTTCTGGTAACTCTCGCTGGCGGGCTCGTACATCACGTTGAATGCGGCGGCATCACTTTTCGCGTAATACAGCAAGACATCGTGCATACGTTGAAAATAGTTCTGTTTCGATGGCCATCGCCGCTACGACCAGATGACCTCATTCCGAAAATTCGCCGTTCCGAACACGGCGTCCATAACCAGTCGTAGGTACGATCCCATGGTCGGATCGCAGTGCAGGTAGATGCTTCCGGTCGGTTTGAGCAACCGGCGCATTTCGAGCAGCCGGGCCGCCATATAGACGAGATAGGACTTATCGCTGGCCGTCATGGCGGCAAGCAGCACGCGGTGCAAAGCCGGGTTCTTGCCTGCAATCAGGTTGATCCACTCCCCATCCACAGCACTCAGCGTCCAGGTGTCCTTGAACTCGGCCCCGGCGGCCTTGGAGCCGATCGGAGCCGCATCGTTGGACTTCGAGTTGAACGGCGGGTCCCAGTAGAGCAGGTCCACGGACTCCGAGTTCATGCCCCGCATGATCGGGAGCTTGTCGCCCGTCCAGATGGTCTGGTTCTTCCAGTTCGCTATGGCCATTTCGTGGCCGTTAGTGTAGCGAAGGGCGGGCGGCGGAGTGGTTGAAGACTCCGAACCGTCCCGAGCCGTCAGCCCGAAGCTCACGCAACCACCCTCGCCCCGGAATTCAGCCCGTTCCTGCGGATCAGGTCCTTGTACCGCAGCCGCTTGCCGACCATGAACCAAGCCACAACCTGCATCTGGTCGATGGTGTTGGCGGACCGGATATTGTGGCGGCCCGCGAATTCGTCCACGTAGCGGGCCAAGTGCTTGACGCTCATCTTGTGCTACGTCCCTTGGTAACCGCGTTTCAGCATGGACCAGAAGGACTCGATCCCGTTCGTGTGCGCTTGCCCGCGTACGTACTCCTTGGCGCTGTGATTCACGGCCTCGCGGTTCTCCAGCCTGTTGTAGGCCGCGCTGTCGTCCGTGTAGAAAGTTGCTCCCTCGCGGACCGTCTCACCGATCAGCGATTCGACTCCATCCCGGGTGACGCTTCCCAGCGGTGCCGCCGTCACTTGATTCGTCTCGCGGTCCTTGATCCCGACGACAGCCGTCTTGCCCACGGAACCACGACCCTGGTTGAGCTTGCCGACCTCGTGCTTGTTAGACTCCTTGCCACCGATGTAGGTCTCGTCAATCTCCACGGGGCCTCCGAACAATCCGCCCTTCTCGTTCCAGGTCTCCCGAATCCGGTGTGCCAAGTGCCACGCGCTCTTCTGCGTGATCCCGAGATCACGATGCAACTTCATGCTGGACTGGCCCTTGAGTCCTGTCAACAGCAGGTAACTTGCGATCAGCCAGACCTGGGGTCCGAGGTTGGAACTCTGCATGACCGATCCGGTCCGCACCGAGAAGAACTTGCGGCAGCCCCTGCAACGGAAGGGCATGGACGGGTGCTTGGCCCCGCGTTGGACGTTCCCATATCCGCAGTGCGGGCACTTGGGACCATCTGGCCAGCGGACCGAGACGAACCACGCCTCAGCCGACGCATCGTCGGGAAACATACGGATTAGATCGAGCAGAGTCAACCCGTTGCGGTACGCTTTTCCAGGACCTTTGCCGCTCTTGTTTGCGTGCGTCATGTTTATATAACTATAATAACATACGTGGTGCGTAATGTCAAGTGTTTTCTAGGAGTTAGGAGAATTTTCTTGGTATTTTCCCACCACCCCAGGGTGCTAATTGTTAGGATTGTATATAATGCCCAAATCAATGACTCACTCAAGTCATGGTTTTGCTAGGATGGCGGCATGGACAGCCTGGTTTGCGCGGACTGCGGAACGGCCCTGCGGCGGCCGCGGAGGGGGCCGCCGCCGCGGCGCTGCGCACGGTGCGGCAAGCGTCGGCGCAATGCACGGGCCCGGATGCCGGATGGCGGGCAAGAGGTGGCGTACACGCACTGGGAAGCCGCCTCGGTGCAGCGGGCGCTGGCGGCTGAGCAGGCCCGTCTGGACGCGCTACGGGACGAGGCGGGACGAGCGGAGTGCGAGGTCGAGAGGCTGCGCCGTCGGCTCGTGTGGCTACAGCGCCGCGAGCGGGAAGCCGGCACGGCCTGAACGCCTCGGCGCACCGCTTCCTGCGCGGCTGAGGCGGGTTCCGCGGCGCGCAGGGCACCGGAAACTGGACTCCAGCGCCGCCGTGGGCCCCTTGCACGCTGTAAAACGGCTGGAGCGCCCTTCGTTGATCCGAGCTAAGATCTGCACTTTCAAGCACTTGTGCAAGATCTCACCAACCGGGGGTATGGAGTAGCGGTCTAATGCCTAAGTCTCCGCGACCAGCACGGGGTGTCCGTGCGCCGCCAGCATGTCCTCCGACAGCCGCCGCAGGCTCAGCCCGAGTACCCGCGAGGCCAGATTCGGGACGTGAAATCCGGGCAGGATCACAAAGCGGGAATTCTGGGTGACGAGGTGCAGGCGGCGCAGTTTCTGCTCCCGGGACCAGCCGATCCAGCGATCCCGCGCGGTCAGCTTCAACGCGCCTGCCTGCCAGCCAAGCAGCGCAATCCAGGTCGAACCCAGGGTCGCGACATGGCGCAGGCCCTTGCCGAACAGACCCTGGAAGGACAGGTAGTGATGCGTCGCGACCAGCTGGTCCCAGCGACGATGTTCCTGCGCACCCCAGGTCGGGCGCACGCTGACGGCGCGCACATCCAGACCGCGACCTCCCGCCAGCAGCGACTCCATACGGCCCAATGTGACAGATCGACAACGAAATGTCCAGCCCTTTCTGGTTCGACCGACGGAAACCGAAGAGCGCAACGCCTATCGGACAGCCGCGCACTGGCCCTCCCCCACAACGCGCCGCCCTGGATGCGGACTAAAAAAGAGCCCTGTAAACTGCACTAAACGGAAGAACCGACGAAAACTGCTGAATGGATTGGCTTCGCGAGTCTTTGCGATGCCTCCCAACTGGTCTGTGGGGAATCGTTCCTCGGGCCAGCCACGAGCTTCGTATCACGGGCACATCCGTTGTTGCCGACACTCGCCTCTTGCCGACGAACTCCTTACCGGACAGGGGCTTGCCGTATGCCCTTCAAGGGCAGCGGACGGCGGGAGTCCTTGGCCGACGCAGTCCGGGAAGGTGGCGCTTTCGGGAAGTGGGGACAGGATCAAAGGAGCCGAAGTTTCGTTCTGGAGATTCCGCGAGTCTCGACGTTCTGATAACTTGCGAAAGCTATGACGGGCCGACAGGACTGAATGCATTCTCTGGAACCTTCCACGACGCTGCAGCAGGCATCACGAGGAGATCGTTTGCGAGGACCCTAGGCCAAGGCCTGACGGTTCGGCGACTACGCAGACACCCGAAAGTGGGTTTCGGCGCTCTCACCGGACCTGGAAACGGTTCCAAGAGGAGTCAAAGTCGGTCCAAACATGGCGCACGGGCGTCAGACGACCGGGAGGGCGAGTTGGGGGTGCGATTGCGGCCGTAGGGGCGGAAGCAGGCACAGATATCGCGGCGCTGGGCCAGCGCTGCGCTCCTCCGGAAGGGCTCCTCTCCGGCGGACCGCGAGATTAAGCAACTCCCACTGGTTGGTACTCGCGTAGCGGAGAAGCGCCCGCGAACGGATTCGCGAGCAGCAGCGTCTACCCGCTGCGCGCGAGTCGTTCGCCCCGCACCGCAAGCTCACTCCGAGCGCCCGAGACGCCAGATTGGTGGACGCCCGGCTTCCAGCAGCCGAACGAAGCGCGCATTCGCGGCCGCCAAGAACCGCCGTGCGCGGAGTTGCGGGCCCCTGCAGCTACTCCAGCAGTCGAGTCGCCCACCGGACAGCGCCACCAACTGCCATCTAACAGGCCAGCCCACCCCCGCCCCCGAGTTCTACCTGTTTCGACTCCGAACGGGAGAACTTGCGGAAGGCCGGGGAGTGGGGCCGACGACGGGACCGCTCCAGCACGACTCCTGGTCCCACACGGGTCTCGCGCCACGGATTCCCGCAGTCAGCCACTGGACGCGTGATCGCCGATTCGTGGCCAAGAGTTCGACCCTTCGCACAACTCAATCAAATGACGCTGTTTATGGACCAGAATCCGATCGTCCTGGCGAGAGCCGATCATGCGAGTCGGATTCCACTGCCAATGCTATTCTGGATCTTTCTTACCCCGTTAAGCGAACGGAATCTATTTGCCCCATTCCCAGGCCAGCACTTCCCAGGACAGGATTCCGTACGTCGACCGCCCTGCGCAGATTGCCCAGCTTGCGCACCGCTTGGCCGCGCAGAAGGTGATCGCCTTCGACACGGAGTTCCTTTGGGAAAAGTCCTACTCCCCGCACTTGGCGCTCATCCAAGTGGCCGACGGAGAGCGCGCCTGGGTGGTCGATCCCCTGGTTTTGTCCAAGGCCGAGTTGCAGCCCCTGTTGGACGTTCTGGTCTCAGACTGCACCCTCAAGGTGGCCCACGCGGTCGACCAGGACCAGATGTGTCTGCACCACTCCTACGGGATCGTGGCTGCGCCCGTCCTGGACACTGCGGTCGCGGCGGCGCTGAGCGGCATGGGCGATCAGATCGGCTTATCAACCATGTTGGACAAGTTGCTCCGCATCAGCATCGACAAAGGCTATAGCAGAACCAATTGGATGAAGCGTCCATTGCCGGCGAAGATGCTGAAGTATGCCGCGAACGACGTGGCTCACCTGCCGACGGCCGCCGAGGCCCTGACCGCCGAACTGCGCGCACTGGGCAGACTGGAGTGGGCAATGGATCTCTCCGCAAAGGCAGGCCGATTCGCCACGGCGCACTTCGAACCGCACGCCCTGGCAAAGAAGCTCGCCGAGAGCCGGCGGCTGGACGTGACAACGTTCGGCGTCCTCAAGGCGTTGATCTCCTGGCGCGAAGACGAAGCGCGGCGCCTCGACCTTCCCCGGCGATGGCTCGCGGAGGACAAGATCCTGATCAAGCTGGCAACGGCCCGGCCGACCAGCGTCAAGCAACTCGAGGATTTCCGCGGCGTAGGCGGCGTGAACCGGCCGCAGGGCGCGGGAAGAATTCTGAAGGCCATCCGCAGGGGGTTGGACGCGCCGGCCGACGGCTACACTCGGCCCGAGCGCAAGCGGAGTCCCACAGCGAAGGAATCCGCGGCCCTCGTCGTGCTCAGGTGCTTCCTGAACTCATTGGCCGCCGAACACAAGATCCCAATGCGCCTGCTGATCGAAGCTGACGACATGGTGGAGCTGCTACGCGGCAACTTCGAGGATGTTGAGGCGCTGGGCGCGACAGGTATTCTGGAGCCCCGACCCTTCGATCTCGTGGGCCAGGAACTGATTGAGATCCTCAATGGGCGTCGGAGCTTGCGTATCGTCGACGGCGCCCCCAGACAGGAGCGAGGCTGAGGGCTCGCACAAGAATCGCTTCCGGCCTTGGCGTGTGGGCGAGGGTCTTGTTCTGGCGTGGCGAGTCTACGTTCGTGGTCGTTTCCAACGACTGCGCCCGCTATTCGCTTGTCTGAACACATTCACCGTTGTAGTCGTATGCAGGTAGGGCGCGCACGCCCGAGCCCGGTCGCGGTGGAGCCGGCGCAACCCCTTCAAACAGAGGGAAGAACCTGCTGATCGGCCCCGCCCCTGCCGCCGCACCGCCGCCCCCAAATTCTCGTCTTCGGGCTGCGGTGGTGGCATCAAAGAGTCAGGCGATCAGCGAGGCCTCCCGGTCGTCTTAGAGCAATCTAAGTTGAGCCGATGGTCGAAGAGTGGGCAGAGCCGACCCAGGTGGAGTCGCGAGATGGCATTCGGATCTGGGTGCGATACTCGGACGGCGTCTCTGGAGAGATCGACTTGTCCCACCTCTCAGATGGTCCCATGTTCGCGGGCTGGCAAGACCGTGCTTTCTTTGAAGGCGTGAGAGTAACGCCTTGGGGATCGATCGCGTGGAGCGAGGACGTGGAACTCTGCTCCGATGCGTTGTACAGGAGATTGAGGGACAGATCCGTAGAGGAACTCATGCCAAAGGTGCCGGACTTGATCGCAGATGCCTGCTGCATTTTGCCGTTTCTACGGGATCATCATACGGATGTTCGCTAAGGATCATGGGCCGCCACACTGTCACGTGGAGTACTCAGGACAGAAAGCGTCGGTCGGAATCGACAGCCTAGGACTGCTGCGAGGCTATCTCCCGCCACGTGCGAAGGGCCTCGTTGTCGAATAGGCCTCGATTTCATCAAGCGGAACTGAGCGAGGCCTGGAAGCGAGCGAAACGGAAGGAACTCCCGAGCAAGATCGCCCCGCTTGATTGAGACGCAACCGCTACGTTCCACAGCCACGGCTCGAGCGAGTGCGAAATCGGCGCGGACGCTAATCGTGCTCCTTTCACAGGCTGGGGCTTCCCGTCGCTGGGATTCCTGCGTCGACACAACCACAATCATTCCGTCCACGCCAAGAGGTCCACGTGTCGGGGCTGGGCGAGGTGCCTTGCTCCGGTCGGGGGCGTCCGAGCGAGCCTCGGTGACGAGCCCAGGGCGTGCTTTGGACACCCACTCGCGCGGCCAGTCCCGGTCCGGCACGCGACAGCTAGTCTGTTCGCCGAAGCATCCCGTCGAGCCGGCAAGCAGCCTCGCTAGTCCGTCTTCCCATTAGCACAGTAAGGGTTGACCAATCTGTGACCCGTCGCGCCGAGGCGACCTCGCAGCTTGGCAAGCTATCTCTCGGACTTGGGACTAGATTCCTTGCTCCAGGACGAGATTCACGAATGAGTCAAGTCTCTGGCGCGCTTGGCATTCCACGACTCTTCACCGCCGGCTCCGCGGTGGTAGCGGTCTGCCGGGAAGCTGGCGCCTACGGCGAGCGGCGCGCTTGGGCGCGACAGAGAACCAAGTTGTCCTGGTCGAGACTGTGGGACCAGATGAAGTCCGCGCCACCGAATTTTTCCGTATTAGTCCGGATAGGCGCGCTGATTCGTCACCGCGCTAGCGGGGTACGTCGATGCCGCATGCCAGTCCGAATCGTCGAATGCAGGCGAGGCCCATTCGTCGGGGACTGGGAAATGCAGAGTGCGGCAGGAGGCCGGATCCCGGTCGACGCAAGGGGGACGCTCCGGACAGGCCGAGCTATCCGGACCAGGCGTCACCCAGCCGGCGGCCTCGAGCGGACTGATGTAATGCGACCGGCATTTCCACTCGGAGCCCGTTTGAGTGCCATCGCTGAAGCGTGCGATGAATCCACCGTCTCCAATGTTCCAGCGGGCGTATTCCATCCCGACTCCGAGGTGCGTGCCCCAGTCCACCAGCTTCACCGCGACCGTATAGGGCTGCTTCACTCGGAAGCGGACGACGCCGGAATTGAATGGGATGAAGCCGACCGGGTCGCGAGCGACGATCCTCCCATTGATGTACAGCTCGTAATAGTTGTCCCCGAACAGATACCCGGTGATCTGGACGCCGTCCGGATCGACGACCACCGTCTCGAGGTCTTCGAGATAGCGGGGATTGTCGCCCGAGCCCGTGCAGTCGTTGTACAGGTCCGTCGGATCGGGACCGTCCACCGGAATCGTGGGGACCTGCCACCGGGCGCCGTCCTCCGCAACGACGATCCCGCAGCGAGCCTCCATGAATCGGCGAGCTGCCCCGCTGCACTCCTTGGCCAGCTTGCCACAGGAGAATGTCTCGGCCCCCAGACCTTGGGTCACGCTGCCGTCGCTGCCTGAATCCTGCGCTGGCAAGGTGAACGTGGTCAGGAGGAGCGCCGGGAGGGCTCGCATGCCGTATAGCGTGACAGAATGCCGGACGCTACGGGCAACGCCCGGCGTCGAAGTCCAGCAACTCCCGCAGGCCCGATCCTCTCACTCTGATCGAGCATGGACGAGGTGGGCCAGCCCGAGTTCGTACCTGCCCTCGGCCAGAATCGCCGCCGGCCCCGTCAAGCGGATGCCTTGCTCCCAGTCGACACCCATTTCGCCGCCTTGGGTCCGGATGACGGTGGGGCCCCGAACCCACCCGCAGTGCCGCGCGACGACGGCCGCGCCGATTGATCCAGTGCCGGAACTCAGGGTGGCGCCGGCGCCTCGTTCCCAAAAGCGCACCTCCAGAGCAGCCGGATCACGATCAGTCGGGCCCACCCTCACGAACGATACGTTCGTGCCGCCGGGAAAGTGCGGATGGCGCTCGATGGCGGAGCCAAGCGCGCGCCAATCAAAGTCGAAGCCATCGACCCGGCTCACGCACTGCGGATTGCCGACATCGACCGTGGCCACCCGGAAGGTCTTGCCGTCGATTACCAACGCCAGCGAATCGTCCAAGACACGGCAGGACGAGGAGGGCATCGTCATTCGAAACTGGTACTCCGGGTGCGCAGCCTGCACCCGTTCCAAGTCCCGCACCCCTGCGCCGGTCCGGATGAGGAATCGCTCGGGGGCCCGGCCCCGAGCGGTCAGGTACGCCGCGACGCAACGCGTGCCGTTCCCGGAGATCTCGGCCTCGCTGCCGTCGCTGTTCCAAAGGTGAGCTTCCGCAAGCACTCCGGGAAGGTCCGAAGCGCCGACCACTTCCAGACCGTCGGCGCCGATGCCGAAACGACGGCTACAGATCCGGCACGCGAGCTGCGGCAGTTGGACCCGTGCAATCTCGAGGTTCTCCAGATCCTCAAGCTCGACAATCAGGAAATCGTTTCCGGCCCCCTGAGCCTTGGTAAAGGCAAGCATCGGCATCTCCATTAGTTTGGGGCAATCCTGAATGCCGGCTCCACGACTCAGCGAACCGTGCCCCGTATCTTGCGAACGGGCTGGGTTCGACGGCTCGATCTCCGGACTGGCGAACGCACTTGCCGGCGCCATCGTAGCGACCAAGGTCGCCCGCGCCCAGCGGGGACCGATCCCCCCATCTCGTGCGGGGCAGCGCTACCCGTCGGCGGCTGCTCCCCCAGTGATCGACAAGCCCACCGCCCCAGCTCATGGAGCGATTGGCGCTGATACCCTGAGAGCTTCCATGGCCTCCACGAACCCGCTGACCACCGTCCAGTTCCGGATCCCCTTCGAAGAGATTCGCGCCGAGCATGTCGAGCCCGGGATTGAATACCTGCTCGAAGAAGCAGGCGCATCCCTGTCCACGCTGATCGACAAGGACGCTCGGCCAGACTACTCCAATACCCTGGCGGCGCTGGAACGGTTGAGCAAGGAACTCGAGTACGCGATGGGCATCGTCGGACACCTGGAGAGCGTGGCGACATATCCAGACTTGCGCGCGGCCTACAACCGCGTACAGCCGAACGTAAGCGCCTTCTTTTCCAGCATTCCACTGAGCGAGAGCGTCTGGAAGCGCCTCCAGGCGTTCGCCGACACTCCGGAAGCCCGTCGGCTCGGTCCGACGCGGAAGAGATTCCTGGACAAGACCGTCGATGACTTCCGCCGCAGCGGCGCGGAACTGGGCGAGGCCGGCAAGAAGCGGCTGTTGGAGATCGACGTCGAACTCGCCCAGATCACGACGAAGTTCGCCGAGAACGTTCTCGACGCGACGAATGCCTTCGACTACATCGTCGACGACGAAGGAGGGCTGGCGGGGCTGCCGCCGAGCGCGATCGAGGCCGCCCGTGAGAGCGCCGCAAGCAAGGGACGCGCGGGCTGGCGCTTTACTCTCCAGGCGCCGAGCTACCTCGCTGTCATGACCTACCTGGATGACGCCGCTGCACGCGAGACCATGTTCCGCGCCCACAGCAGCCGCGCCAGCAGCGGCCAGTTCGACAACCGCGAGGCGATCCTCCGGATCCTGGCGCTGCGCAAGGAGAAAGCGCGGCTGCTGGGGTACGAGGACTTCGCCGACTTGGTGCTGCAAGACCGCATGGCCAAGTCTGGGGCGCGAGCCTGGGAGTTCGTGAACGGGCTCCGGCAGCGGACGCGGACTGCCTTCGAGCGCGAAAACGAGGAGCTCCGGGCGTTTGCCGACCAAGCCCTGCAGCCTTGGGACCTCGCCTACCAAGCGGAGAAGCTCCGCAAGGAGCAGTACGAGTTCGACGAGGAGGACTTGCGGCCCTACTTCCCCTACGAAGGGGTCCTTCGAGGGCTCTTCGAGATCGCGGGTCGGCTTTTTGGCATCCGCATCCGAAAGCGTGACGGAGTCCCGGTTTGGGACGAGGCAGTCGATTTCTACGACGTCATGGATTTCGACGGCAGCCACCTCGGCTCGTTCTATGCCGACTACTTCCCGCGCGAGAACAAGCGAGGCGGAGCCTGGATGGATTCCTTGCTCACCGGGGAACCCACGGCGGACGGATTCTCCCCGCATCTCGGTGTGAACTGCGGCAACCTGACCCCGCCGACTGCCGGCAAGCCCGCTCTGCTCACACACCGCGAGGTCGAAACGATCTTCCATGAGTTCGGCCACCTGCTACACCATCTGCTGAGCCGGGTGCAAGTGAAGAGCCTTGCCGGCACGCACGTGGCCTGGGACTGGGTGGAACTGCCATCCCAGATCATGGAGAACTGGTGCTGGGAACGCGAGGCTCTCGACCTGTTCGCGCGCCATTACGAGACGGGGCATGCGATTCCGGACGATCTGCTGCGCAAGATGAAGCGCGCCAAGAATTTCCGCAGCGCCAACGCGCAAATGAGGCAACTCGGTTTTGCAACGCTCGATCTGGCGCTTCACACCCAGTACGATCCCGAACGCAACGGCGACGTGATCGCCTACGCACGCGATATCCTGCAGTCTCATGCACCCGCCACGCTGCCGCTGGAGCACGCCATGGTCGCCGGATTCACGCACCTCTTTGCGAGTCCGGTCGGCTACGGTGCCGGCTACTATTCCTACAAGTGGTCGGAGATGCTCGATGCCGACGCGTTCACACGATTTGCCAAGGAAGGCATTTTCAGTGCCGAGGTGGGCGCCGCGTTCCGGCAGCACATCCTGGCCACGGGCAACAGCGCCGAACCCGAGACGCTCTTCCGCTCTTTCATGGGCCGCGACCCGGATCCGGAGGCGTTGCTGCGTCGCCTGGGACTGGCCGCTTGAGCCTGCCGGCTGACGCGCCGCGAATCGAGGCTTGGTTGTGGAACCGGCCGAACTGCTGACGTCGACCTACGCGCCAACGCGGTCCTTTTTCGCCCGACCTACGGTGGAGGTGGCCAAGGACCTGTTGGGAACGGCATTGCTGCACAGAACTCCGCAGGGCCTGCTCGCCGGCCGGATCGTCGAAACGGAGGCGTACCTGGGCGAGCAGGATCTGGCGGCGCACAGTAGCGCGGGGAGAACGCCTCGGACCGAGGTCATCTTCGGCGCCCCGGGTCACGCCTATGTGTTCACGATCTACGGGATGCACCGCTGCCTGAACGTTGTCGCCGAACCGCACGGTACGGCCGGATGTGTCCTTATCCGGGCACTGGAGCCGCTGTGCGGAATGGCGGCCATGCGTTCGCACCGCCATGGTGTGGCGCGCCTCGCCGATCTCGCGAACGGCCCCGGCAAGCTGACAAGCGCACTGGCGATCGAGATACAGCAGAACGGCGCGGACCTCTTTGCTGGTCCGCTGACTATCCGGAGGTTCCGGAGACACGAGCCGATTCCGATCAAGGCCACGCCCAGAATCGGCATCAGCCAATCCACGGATCTTGTTCTTCGCTTTTTGATCGCTGATAATGAGTGCGTCAGCCAGCGGTAGCCGGACGTATGGCACGGCGGGTCATCTTGCATCTCGACATGGACGCGTTCTTCGTGTCGGTTGAGGAGCTCTCCAACCCCTCCCTGAAAGGCAAACCCGTCGTTGTCGGCGGCAGGCCGGAGGAGCGGGGTGTCGTGGCTGCGGCCTCGTACGCGGCGCGCAAGTTCGGCGTGCGCTCGGCGATGCCGCTCCGGGAGGCCTACCGGCGCTGTCCACAGGCCGTGTTCCTGGAAGGCCGTCCGCATCGATACCTCGAGTATTCGCAGCGCGTCCGCACGACCCTGGAACGTTTTTCGCCGCTCGTCTCGATGGCCTCCATCGATGAAGCGTACCTCGACCTGACCGGGAGCGAGCGCCTACTGGGACCGCCACTGCAGGCCGCGCACTCACTGCATGAAGCGGTCGCCTCGGAGACTTCCCTGCCCTGCTCAATCGGAATCGGAACCTCCCGCCTCGTTGCCAAGATCGGTTCGGGACTCGCCAAGCCGAACGGCGTGTTGTCCGTCGAACCGGGAGCCGAAGCCAACTTCCTTGCGCCGTTGGATATCGGCCGCGTGCCGGGCCTCGGCAAGGTCATGCAGGGGAAATTCCGCGCGCTGGGAATCCATACGATCGGACAGATTGCTGCCCAGGAGGGGGCGTTCTTGGAGCGCCACTTCGGTAAACAGGGCGCGGCACTGGCCGGCCAGGCCCGCGGACTCGACGCGGGCGCCTGGTTCAGTCCCGGATTCTCCCAAAGGGACACACCAAAGTCGATCAGCCATGAAACGACGTTTCCGTCCGACACACGCGACGAGATCCTGATCGACGCCACGCTCGCCAAGCTGACACAACTCGTTGCGAGGCGTTTGCGTGAGCACGGGTTGTGGACCCGAACCGTGCAACTCAAGATTCGCTATCAGGATTTCACGACCCATACCCGCGCGATGACCTTGGAAGACGCGACGCAGCTCGACACCGTGATTCTGGCGACCGTCCGGACACTCTGCAAGCGCCATCGCAAGCCGGGACGGGCCGTTCGATTGCTGGGAGTACATGCAGGGTCGCTCCAAGATACGGAGCGCGCGCAGAACGGTCTGTTCGACAGCGACGAGCACCGGAAGTGGACGCAGGTGCTGGGGGCCGTCGATCTCCTCCGGGACCGTTTCGGGGAGTCGTCCGTCGGCTTGGCGTCCGCGTTGCGGCACGGGCGCCGAGAGAGAGTGCACGAGAACCCCTCTGGGCTGCCGGGGCGCGGCAACAAGCAAGGCGAAGAAGATCCGGACCGGAACTAGTTCCTGGACCCTCAACCGGGACGGAAGTCCAATACCTCCTCACGTGGTTCGAACGGCGGGTCCACGCACAACTGGCTCGCGATCTGCTCGACATCGCTTTTCGACCAGCTGACCATGGTGTGCGCGATGCGACCGTCCGGCTCGATCAGGAACACGGTCGGCACGTTTGTCAGTCCGTAGGCATTGGAAACCTCGAATCGTGACTCCTCGACATCGAAGACCTGGCGCGTCTTGTAGCGGAATTCGTCACTGAAGCGCGCGGACTCGAGAGGCGTGTCCTGGGAGACCGCGACGGCCGTCGCAGCAGTTCCGCGAAGCTTAGCAGCAAGGCGATCCAGGAACGGAAGAGCGTACTGGCAGGTCGGACAACCGGCCTTGAAGAACGTGAGCAGGACAGGCCCCTCGCGCAGCGCCTGACGGAGCTGAAAATCCAAACCGTCGGCATCCTGCAGAGAAAAGTCGGGCGCCAGGGCGTTTTCCGGTAGGGCGGCCATTTCCTTCATCATATCTCGCCGGCCCGATGGCTGAGCTTGGCGCCCGATTTCAGTCGATACCTCGCCCGTTACAATGGACGGGCAGATGTCGAAACCGATGTGGGCAGCTTTTCTGTTCCTAGGCGTTGTCCTGGTCGTGGTGGTCTACTCGTCCATGGGGCTGCGGAAGTTCACCTGCGAGGTCTGTATGCAGTTCAAAGGTCGCTCCAACTGCGCAACGGCCTCGGGAACGACCGAGGAAGAGGCGATCCGCACCGCGACCGATACGGCCTGCGCGACGATCTCGGCTGGGATGACGGATAGCATTCAGTGCGGCCGTACGCCTCCGGTCAGCGTGACCTGGCAGGAGTAGCCTAGCCCTGCCGGTGGCGGTGCCAGGCGAACGAAAGCGCAACCAGCAGGACGACGGAGCTTAGCACGGTTGCCGTGACGCGCCAGTCGATCATCTGGGGCGCCAGCGGCCGATCGAGAATCGCCGCCGCCGGGATGAGCAGCAGCGCACTCACATGCGTCACGGAGGCCAATCGGAGTGCACTGCGGGAACTGCTAGCCCGCCAAGCGCTTCGGGAAAGAGCCAGAACGGCCAACGCGTAGGCAGCTCCCAGCAGCACTCCGACCGGAACCCCGGTGAGGCTGTTGGCATAGGTCAGCGCCATGCGGGAACCGCCGACAAGGGCGATGACCCATACGGGGGATGGCAGCATCGAGAGCCAGTCGACCGGGTACTCGCGGCGGCCACGCCGACCGGACCAATAGGACAACCCCGCATGGATGGCTGCGGCCGGTATCCAGCACTTGGGATTCTGAAGGAGTTCCTGGGCCTGGTGCGCCGACAAGATGTCCGCCACTGCTCCGCAGGCCGAAGCCGTCCCTAGGACGATCAGGACGAACGCCGCCCCAAGGCGCGGACGGGCAGCGAGCAGCCGCCCGTCCCGAACCAGGAATAGGACGACAGCAGCGCAAAAAAACAGGCTGCGATCCATCGCGCGTCACTCAGCCTAGCAGTCTCGCAGCGGCCCTCGTCGCAGTGCGGCTGGGCAGGTTCGAGCGCCGAGCCCGGCATGGAATCGATTGATTCCTTATGGACTTAACGTGCTGAGACAAGCGTTGGACCGAGACGATGCTGGGAACCGCTCCTCCCTTTCTCAGTACAATATGCCTTCTATGCGACCACGCATTGGCATCATCGGCGGGAGTGGCTTATACAAGATGGATGCCCTCGAAGACCAGAGCGAGGTTCCCATCCAGACCCCCTGGGGCGACCCGTCCGACGCGTATGTCGTCGGTCGCATCGCGGGCCGCGAAGTAGCCTTCCTGGCCCGCCATGGCCGCGGCCACCGGGTCATGCCCTCCAAGCTGAACTTTCGAGCGAACATATACGGCCTCAAGAAGTTGGGTGTCGAGTACGTCCTTTCCTTCAGCGCGGTCGGCTCGCTTCGCGAGCATCTCCAGCCGATCCACTTCGTCATCCCGGATCAATTCGTCGACCGCACGCGCGGCCGCATTTCGACATTCTTCGACGACGGCCTCGTCGTGCATATCGGGTTCTCCCACCCGATCTGCACGACTCTAGCGGACGTCGTCGAGCAGGCGTGCCGCAGGGTCGGAGTTGTCGTTCACCGCGGCGGCACGTATTGCTGCATGGAAGGGCCGGCTTTCTCTACCAAGGCGGAATCCGACCTCTATCGCAGTTGGGGGCTGGACGTCATCGGGATGACCAACCTCCAGGAGGCCAAGCTCGCGCGCGAGGCCGAGATGTCATACTGCACGGTTGCCATGGTGACCGACTACGACTGCTGGCATCCCGACCACGATGCCGTAACCGTGGAGACGGTCATCGAATACCTCACCGAGAACGCGGCAAACGCGCAGCAGGTTGCGATCGAGACGGTCAAGAACATGCCCGAAGATCCGAGTCCCTACGCATCCGCGCTTAAGAACGCGATCCTCACGGATCGGGCCGCGATCCCCGATCGGGTCCGGGAGAAGTACGTATTGCTGGCCGGCAAGTATCTATAGCCGCCGACGTTTCGCCCATCTTCATGTCCCTCTTGGTCGTCGGTTCAGTCGCATATGACGGCGTGGAAACCCCACGCGGGAAGGTCGATCGCATGCTTGGCGGCGCCGGCACGTATATCGCGCTGGCGGCCAGCCATTTCGCGAACGTCCAGCTGGTTGCGATCGTTGGAGACGATTTCGCACCCGAAGATGAGGCTATCCTCCGTCGCCGCAATGTGGACGTCGAGGGCCTCGAACGCGCCCCGGGCAAGACCTTTTACTGGAAAGGCGTGTACTCGCCGGACATGCAGCAGCGGCGCACGCTCGTCACCGACTTGAATGTCTTTGCGGATTTCCAGCCGCGCCTGCCAGAAGCGTACCGCAGCGCGTCCTATGTCCTGCTGGGCAACATTCACCCGGATCTGCAATCAATGGTGCTGGAGCAGACGGATGGCCGCCACTATGTCGGCGGGGACACGATGAACTACTGGATCGAACGCACACCCGACGAACTGGCCCGTACGATTCGCCGCTGGCACTCCATTCTCATCAACGACGAGGAAGCCCTCCAGCTATCGAGACGCGACACCCTGCGGGCGGCCGCACGAGCCATCCAGGCAATGGGACCGCAGACCGTCGTCATCAAGCGGGGTGAGCACGGAGCGACACTATACCGAAACGGCGACTGTTTCATCGCGCCCGGGTATCCACTCGAAGACCTTGTGGACCCAACCGGAGCGGGCGACGCGTTCGCCGGCGGGTTCATGGGCTATCTGGCGGGCCGCGGCTTCCACGACGCCGCAGGTGCGGGCGCCACAGAGCTGCGACGGGCGATGATCTACGGCTCGGTAATGGGCAGCTTTTGCTGTGAGCAGTTCGGCGTGGAGCGATTGCGTGCGTTGACGAGGGAACGCATCGACGAACGGTTCGAGGAATTCCGCAGGCTCACCGAGTTTTGACCGTATCCGCTCGCGCGATCGCGAGCCTCATGAAGCGGTGTCCCTCCGTGCCCAACTGGGACGCGCGCTTCGATTGGCCACGACTTCGATGGCGCGGCGCTGCTCGGCCAATTCGCACCGACAACCGACAATCCAGCAAGAATCACGCCTTCTGGCGTCGCGCTTCGATTGCCGGTCGGCTTCAAGGTTCGTAGCGGATCCAAATCGGACTCGCCCACGCCATCGCCTCGTTCCGCCGCTGCCAGCGCACGTAGTACATATTCCATTCCCCAGCCGCCGCTGCGGGGTCGGACCAAGCTAGGTCGATCTCCTGAGTGCGCGGCTCCATTGTGGCAACGAACTGAGGCGGCTCCAATCCAATTTGGCGAACGATGTCCATCCTCTCGATCGGGGTCGTTCCCTTGGCGAGAATCCGCAGCCGAGGCTCCGCGCCGGATGAGCACTCGTCTCCCATCAAGTGGTCTCCCGAACGCACGACCAAAGCGATGTTGTCGTTCGCTGCGTACGAGCGCCGTCGTTTGAACGCTTCAATGATGCCTTGGCGCGGGTTCTCTTCGGCCAGCACGACGGCGTAGCTGATGTGCAAGGAGACGTGGTCGCTGCTCGCCTGGAATCCCAGGCGGCGGCCCTTGCGGGACGCTTCCCAGGCGAAGCCCAGAGGCCTGCAGCCCCGAATTGTGTCGTCCGGCCCGGTCGCCGCCAGCGGCTCACCCGATCTCTCATAACTCTGTCGATGGCTCTGGAAGATTTCCACGACAGGTTCAACTTCCCTGTCGCCGTCGCGCCAGTCTGTGCCCATGTTGGTCGCTGAGGTGTGCGACGAGAAAATCGCGCCGAAATGCCAGAGGTACGCGAATGGGTTGCGGATGTCGGGCGATCCGTCTTGCTCCGTTCCGTAGATCCGTTTCCGGCCGCTCATGCGCGGCAGGGGGCGGATACCCCAACGTGGAAGCATCACATTGCGGCGCCCACTCGGATACGAAACGCTGCGCTCGTAAGTATAGACCGCGCTAAAGGTTACGGGATCGTGGTAGATGTCGGCCGCCTTCTGCTGCAGCCACCACAAATAGTCCTGACCTACGGAGTAGTCGTGGTCTCCCGGTGCGATCCAGTCCATCCCCGCCACATCGAGGCCGTAGCGCCAGACCTCCTCCAACGGCCCGTCCCAGTCTCGGTGGGACGAGAATTCCGTGTGCCGGTGGAACTCTTCAGGCAGGAGCCGAAGGCTCTTGCGATCGGATTGCACGCGCTCCGCCCGCATGGCAGCGATCTGTTGCCTTTGATCGGGATGGATCGGGCTTTGCGCCGCGCGCGGCGCGTCCGGGTCGGCACGCACGAGGCGCGGTTCGAGAAAAGGACCGTCCGCCAGAAGGATGCCCCGGAAGAGGTCGCCGTCCTCTCGGTCCCGCACACGCAAGGCCCGCTTATCGCCGCTGTAAACCGCCAAAACGCTTCCGTCCGAGAGGACGGCGAGTCCCGGCTGACGGTCCAGCATATGGTCGGATGCCTGCAATGCGATGGGCGTGGACCAATGGCCCCGGTCGTAGTACACGGCGAAGCTCCACCGACGCTCCCCCTGGCCTGTCTGCAGCGGGTGCTTGCGGAACAACAACCAGGGCCTACCGGCCTGATCGAATGCCATGCGGGGAATACTGATCCTGTGCCGCTGGCTGGTCGCAATACGCGGGTCATCGTGTTGGTAGTCTAGGGTCGGCGCACGCGGCGGCACGAGGGTCTACTGCAGCGCACCGTCCCAGACGCGGACGAGGATGTTCTTTTCCACGTGCATCGGTGTTGCTTGACGTCCGGGCCAGCGGTCCCCGGCATCCTTGCTCCATCCGGGGCCCGAATTCTCGTACGCCACCCAGACCCGATCTTGCCTGTCGATGGCCACCGATGCACGCGCCTCGAAGCGCGGCGACGACGCCACCGCAATCGACTCGCCCAGTTCACTGCTATCGAACCAGCGCAGATACACGTCGTAGGTGGCCCCGTCATAGGTGTCCCATGCAATCCAGGCGGCGCCGCTGGAATCGACGCCGATCGATGGGCACCAGTCGTTCGCCTCGCTGAACGAGACCCGCATGGCTTGTCCGCCCAGGCGGCTCGCGTAGATATCGAACCCGTTGCCGCGCCGCGCCTGCCAAGCAAAATAGTTGCCGCTCGCGGCAACCTGGAAATCGCTTCCCGCGTCCGTCGTCACTCGCCGTTCGTCCCCGAATTGCCCGGTCGCCCGAGAATAGTCCCTGGCATAGAGATCCCAGTTCCCGTGGCGTTACCCGGTCCATAGGACCACCGATCCGCCATCGGACAGGCCCGTCACAACCGGCCGCGAGACATCGCGGCCGCCATCAGTTACAGGGATCGAACCTCTCCATTGGCCATCGGCCCGGCGTCCAAGCATCACGCGGTCCCCGTTGCCGTCAAACTCGATCGGATCGAAGCTCCCCGCCAGGGCAGCTGCTTCGTCGACTGGCCGGCCGCCCTCGTATTCGACGTATGCGCAGAGGACCGAGCCATCCTGAAACGCCGCGCAATCGGGAAAATTCTCATCGAATTCCTTGGGGCCGTCCAGAGCCGTTTCTGGCCTGTCCATCGCCAGTTGCAGGGGGCGAAGACGAACCCGCCTTGCGCGGTTTCCACTTCAATCGTCCGCTCGAGATCCGGCTCGCTGCCGCAGGGAACGGCGGGCAAGTCGAGATCGACCGCCGTGGGCAGGACTCGGGCAACGCGTTCCCCGCCCGCGATCTTGAGAGGGCTCGACTGGGACGTCAGCTTCCACGCGACGCCATCCGCCGCCTCACCGGCGCCCGCACGGCGAACCCAGCCGCGCGCTGTACCGCTCCAATCGGTCTGCTCCTCGTCGCCAACGCCCAGCCAAAGCGTTATCCGGCTGCACACGCTGCACCCAGGGCCTGCAGTGCTCTGCGCCAAGACAGCCGGCGGCGTCGATATCGTTGGACCCGCTGCGAAACGAACTGCGATCAAAGCGACCAGGGCGAGGGCCGCAGCCAGCGTCTTCCGCATGTCCAGTCATTGTGGTTTCGGCTGTAGCTGGCTCGGCGGTCGAGCAAAACAGAGTCCGAAGAGTGCGTAGCTGAGATGGGTAGCGCACGGCTACTCGCTAGCCCGGATCATGCAGGGCGCCGTGGAAAGGCGCTGTTTCTCAGCCGGTGCGAAACCCGCCCGGCAACTGTCGCTCCAGCCGGTAGCAGTGGGAGCGGCTCAAGGTAACAAGAGTGTGCGGAATGCGGATCGTAACTGGGCAAAGGCTAGCCCAGGTTTGTCGGCCCGTAGCCGATTTCAGGCATTATTGAACGGATTTGGCGCGTATCTCGTTGATTCTTGGTGGCGGATGGCCCGAGATGCAAAATGTAGTGCCATAATATTTGATTACGGCTTGACTTATCCGGCCCGCAGTGCTCGACTGCGAGCATGTTCGTTTGCCGCACCCGCACGCGCTCCGGCAACGACGGCCAGGCCTACTTCACCTATCGCCTCGTCCGCTCCCAGCGCGTCGGCCCCCAGGTCCGCCAGCGCATCTTGCTCAATCTCGGCAGCCACTTCGCCATCGACCGCGCGGACTGGCTCCTGCTGTGCTCCCGCATTCGCCAGCTGCTCGACGCCCAGCTCTCGCTGGAGCCGCTGCCGTGCCCCCCGCCGGTCGAGGCCGAGGCCCAGCGCATCGCCGCCCAGCTGGTTCAGGCCGCTCCAGCCCCTCCCGAGCGGGCCGCCACCGGCGCCTCCGAGCCCGACCTGCAGCGCATCGACGGCAACTCGCTGGACCTGGTCCGCCCGCGCTGTGTCGGCGTCGAGCAGGTCGCCTTGTGGGCCGTCGAGCAGCTCGGGCTGCTGCCGCTGCTGGAGCGCGCCGGCCTGTCCGGCCCGCAACGCTGCGCGGTGCTCGGCTCGATCGTCAGCCGCATGGCCGCGCCGGCCTCCGAGCTGGCGTCCTGGCATTGGCTGCGCGCGCGCAGCGGCCTCGGGGAACTGCTCGGTTTCGATTTCGAGAGCCTGGGCCTGAGCGCCCTCTAGCGCGCCTCGGACCGCCTGCTGCGGCACCGCGAGACGGTCGAGCGCGCGCTGTTCGAACGCGCCATGGGCCTGTTCGATCTCGAGCCCACGATCACTCTGTGCGACTTGACGAACACGTACTTCGAGGGGGCCGCCAAGGGCCAGCCGCTGGCCCGGCGGGGCCGTTCCAAGGAAAAGCGCAGCGACTGCCCGCTGCGCACGCTGGGCCGGGTGCTGGACGGGGCCGGGTTCGTGCGCCGTTCCGAAGTGCTGGCCGGCAACGTGGCCGAGAGCGGCACCCTGGCGGGGATGCTGGAGGCGCTGCAGGCGCCGCCGGAGGCGGTGGTGGTGCTGGACAAGGGCATCGCGACGGAGGAGAACCTGCGGTGGCTGCGGGAGCGGGGCTCCCGCTACCTGGTGGCGAGCCGCAAGCGCGCGTTCGAGGCCGACAAGGCGATCGCGATCGGCACGGCGTCGGGGTCGTCGGTGCGCGTGTACAAGCAAGCCGGGGAGAACGGAGAGGCGCGGCTGTACTGCGAGTCGGAGGAGCGGGCGCGCAAGGAGCGGGCGCTCGTGGAGCGGGCCGGGGAGCGCCTGGAAAAGGGCCTGCGGGAATTGCACGAGGGCTTGTCACGCCCGCGCACGGGGAAGCGCCTGGAGGCGGTCTGGCGGCGCATCGGGCGGCTGCCGGCAGCGCACAAGGCCGCCGCGCCGCACTACAGCATCCGCGTGGAGGCCGACGCGAAGGGCGGCAAGGCCGCGGCGGTACGCTGGGAGCGCCAGCCGGCCGCTGGCTCCCAGGCGACGCATCCGGGCGCGTACTGCCTGCGCACGAACATCACGGATTGGGACGCGGAGCGGATGGGGCGCACGTACGTGCTGCTGACCGACTTGGAGGCGGTGTTCCGCTCGCTGCAGAGCGAGCTGGGCCTGCGGCCGATCTACCAGCACAAGGCGCACCGCTCGGAAGGCCACCTGTTCGTGACGGTGCTGGCATACCCACTGGTGCAGATGATTCGCCAGCGCCTGCGGGACAGCGGGGAGCGGGCCAGTTGGACGCGCCTGCGCAAGCGGCTGGAAGGCCAGCAGCGGCTGACCGCGGTATTCCGCCGCGCGGACGGGCAAATGCTGCACGTGCGCAAGGCGACCCGCGCCGAGGCCGGCCAGCAGGCGATCTATGACGCGCTCGGCATCGACGCGTCTCCGGGCGGCGTCCGCAAGCTGGTCGTCTCGCCATCGCCATCCACGAAAGTGCAGCGAATGTAGTACCAGACGCCAGATTTCATTCTCGCAAAGTGTTTGTTTTAAGGTACTTGCAGAATAGGGTGACAAAGATGGGCTAGTTCTCGAGAATGGAGGAGGATCGTACGCAGGCCGCACCTCCTCGCTTGCTCGGCTGTCAGCGAAGTGCTGACACAACCGCTCGGGTCCAGTGAGGTGTGGTCTCCCACCGAGCTAGTTCCGCTCGCTCCTGTTCCAGTACTCTCTATGGCACGTTTCGCATGCATCCACGATCTGGTTGCCGACATCCGCGAGCGCATCCAGATTCTTGGCCTCCGTCGCCTTCAACGCAACCGCCCCTGCATCGACCGGGGCTTGCGACGTCTTCATCCAGACTTCCGTGTTCTTGGCGCGGCTTCCGATCTGGAGCAGGTTTCCGGATTCCCCCAGAATCACGGCGCTGTTCTCAATGACAGCCGACTCGGCGGCGTCTTTCGGGGCTTGTCTTACCACATTAAAGAGGGCATCAGAGGAGGAGATGATCATTGCCCGCATGAGCTGCTTGACGCTCGCGACGGGTTTGACCGTTGGCTGTTGCGTCATCGCGACGCTTGCGAGAAGTAGCACAACGCCCACCAAGACGGGCCAAACGGAAGTTCGCGCCGTAGCGTTCCTCGCCTCAGCCGGAGTTCCCTGTGGACTCTGCCTCGCACAGGGCTTGCGGCCCGGACTGCAAGCAATTCTCACCTCGGAAGGCAGTTTCTCCGAGGCTGCGGTGCCTCTGAGTCTCCCGCACACTGTACACGAAGGCTCACAAAGATTGGGTTGAGCGATTCTGAACGACGCGCCGCTACGCGGCAGAGCCTACGGTAGGTGCTGTCAATAGGCAAGGAAGCTTCAACCGCGACCGCGCCGGACCGAATCAGGTGCATCTCGTCGGCTGGATCGCCCTAGTGTTTCGGGCAGTCTCCTTTCGGAATTCTTTGCGGAATCACACAATAGCAGAACGTGCGAATGAATCAGCCCCCGGAGGAAGCTCTGCGTCCGAGAAGCAGCAATGTTTTGCCGAGCCTAGTTGCTACCACCTACTAGTGCGCCAGGCTCCCGCAGTCACCTGTTGGCCTGGAAGAAGGATTCCAAAGCTCTGGTACTGCCGGAAAATCAAATCGGAAATTCCATTTAGGGTAGAATCGGACCGGCGTGGTCGGCCGAACCGTCAGCCACTACGGCATCACTGAGAAGCTCGAATCCCATCGAACCAAATGCAAGCACGGACTGTCTCGGACCTTGATCGCCATCGCTCTCATCGTTCCACCTGTTTCTTTCGCCAATGGAAATTCGGATGAGGGCGGCTCGAACGAGATCTCCCAGCCACCATCACGAACCAAAGCTGCAGGCCGAGACAAGCCCACGAAGAGGGTCAACCGGGAAAGCGACGACGACGCTGTTTCCGAAAGAAGTGAAGCGCCAACTGCGGTTCCTACCTCGAATACTGCTGAGCGAACGGCGCTGAATCTGCTGGGACAGGTCAATTCTTCCGCTGGTGAAAGCCGCCGCAACGAGAACGTTCAGATCACGCTAATTGACAATAACGTCCTCAATGAACTGAACCGCCGCATGGGGACCACGGCGACGGTCGTTCGTGAGTTCCAAGTGGATCGCGGCTACTTCGGAGCAGAGTTCGGGGGCTCGCCGACGTCCTCTTTGCACCTGAAGGATTCGCACGTATCCCGCGTCCATGGCAGTCTCTACGGATCACACAACAACAGCGTTTTCTCGGCTCGTTCGTTCTTCCAGGTCGGTGATGTCAGGCCGGCTCGAACGAATGACTACGGCTTCCAGTTGGGAATGCCGCTGTGGCGTGGCAGCGACATATTCTTCGACGGCAGCCAACAGCGGATCCGCGGCAGTGTGAATGGCAACGTGCTGGTCTTGGCGCCCAACGAGAGGACGCCGCTGGCCAAAGATCCGGCGACTCGAGCATTTGTCCAGCAGATCATCGACGCTTTTCCGGCCGAGCTTCCCAACCGCACCGACATCAATCCGCGTGCGCTCAACACCAATGCGCCACAACAAATTGACAACGATGCGATCGGGACGCGCCTCGATCAAGTCCGGAAAGACAATGACCGTCTTTCATTGGGGTACAGCTTCAAGAGGCAACAAGTAGATGCCTTTCAATTGGTAAGCGGGCAGAACCCGAATACCACGACCCGATCACACGATAGCCGCCTCACGTGGCACCGTGTTTGGTCGGCCTCCACAGCGTCGGATGTCTCCGTGGGTTTCAACCGAGTCGCCTCTTTGCTAATTCCCGACGAGACTAACTTCGGCCCGGAGATCTATACTTCGCTCATCTTGGAGGGGCTAAACAACAGCTTGAGCATTCCCATCGATCGGGCACAGAATCGATTTCGTCATGCCGCACGAATCCGACATCGGCGCGGGCGTCACCAGCTGACCACAGGTTTCGATGTCTTTCGTAAACAGATGAACGGTGTCGAAAGCTCGTCCCATTTGGGTGGCTTCTCGTTTGGCGACGATTTTGAAGACGAGTTGGGCCGGCCTCGCAACGCCATCACTAATCTTCGCTTGGGGACCCCCAGTGAATTCCTGAAAGGAATTGGCAACGTCCATCGGGGCTTTCGCTACTGGGACCTACAGACTTTCGTCGGGGACGATTGGCGGGTGCGATCCAATTTGACCCTGCACTTCGGCCTACGCTACCAACCCCTGACGAGGCCGCTCGAGGTGAACGCCCTGACTGACATTCCGTTTAGCTGCGACTGTAACAACGTCGCACCGCGATTCGGGTTTGCTTATCGCATAAACGAGACATGGGGGGCAATTCGTGGTGCGTACGGGATGCATTTCGGAGAGATCTTTCCGGTGACTTTCGGGCAGGCACGCTTCAACCCACCGGGCAATCTGCGGATTAGGCTCGCCGCACCGAGCCTAATCAACCCGCTGGAGGGCCTGATCCTAGACCCCACCGATCCCAACGCCAGAGCCTCCCTCTTCGTGATCTCTCCCGACCTCGTGGCACCCTACTCCCATCAGTACAACTTCAGTTGGGAACTCATTCCGGCGAGGGATTGGACCCTTCAACTCGGCTACGTGGGAAGTCGCGCGCACCGGCTGATCAGCATGTGGGCTTCCAACCGGGCGCGGCCGGTGGCGGGGATTCCCTTGCGGACGAGCACCATTGACGACCGCCGCCCCAACCCAAAGTACTACGAAAACCGCGATATCCTAAACGGCTCGCGGGCGTACTTTGATGCCGCGCGGGTGACACTGACCGTGCCGGGCTGGCAGGGCCTCAGTTCGCGCGTTTCCTACTGGCTCAGTAAGGCGATTGACCTGGGGGCAGTCTACTCCAGCACGGGGAATCCGGCGGACAGCGCCCGCGGGCGCAGCCAGACCGAGTTCGACGTTCATGGCGACGTGAAGGCGTTGAGCGAGTTTGATCAGTCGCACGCGATCCTCTGGCGTCTCGCCTATCAAACCCCCTCCTTGACCGGGAGGAAGGCCTGGGCTCGAAAGATGTTCGGCCGATGGGAGCTGTTTTCGGTCATCCTTCTAAAGTCAGGCACCCCGGTGACTGTGACAAGTGGCTCCGATGCCCCGGGGTTCGGCAACGTTGATGGCGCGTTCGCCGACCGCGTCCACATCCTGGATCCCTCCATTCTCGGCCGCAGCATCAATCATCCGGATACGTCCCCTAAGCGGCTCCCGCGGTCCGCTTTCGCTTTCATTCAACCGGGTGAGCGGGCCGGCAATATCGGGCGCAACACCTTTCGCAAGGACGGCATTCATAACATCAACTTTGCGGTCTCGCGCAACTGGAAAGTTGGCTCCGAACAGATCCTGGCCTTCCGCTTGGAGTCCATTAATCTCTTCAACACACCCCAGTTTGCCGAGCCCGGTCTGGCACTCTCGTCCCCGAGCTTTGGCGAGATCACCAACACGCTCAACGACGGCCGGACGTTTCGGTTCCTATTGCGGTTCGCATTCTGAGTCGCGAGACACACAATTGCCGAAACACCCATGGGAGTTTGGGAGTTGAAGGACATCCATGGGAGACCGCGGTGCGATGACCATAACGTCCGGCCAAGCGCTCCTCGTTCCTGGGGCGGCTTTTCCTCTCTCCTCATCCACCAGGTGTCCGCAGGAGGACGGCTCCAACAGCCTAGCCTTCGCTGACCGTTAGCTCCTGAGGATTGACGTCTATAGGGTTGGCATGAAGGAGTCGATCCAGTGACTGAGACATACTGAAGCGGCTCGATTGTCTAACGGCCCGTGGCCAAGTGCCCATTCTCAGGTGGCGTAGCTGATGCTTGAACAGAGGAACTGCGATCACCAGCGTAAGGAAATAGGAGCCTGGCATCAGCCTGGGAGTCCCATCGTGGGCTTGTAGAAGTTCCCACTAAGTCCTACTGCGACGTCGACGCCGTGTTGATCAAGAAGTTCATTGAGCTCGCGACAGGAGGGGGTGCGCGGCTCTCTGGGGCGTGTTGACCGCCGCCGCCCAATGATCCTTCCGCCGTCGCCACCAGTTGCACTGTACGGCGGCACTAAGACAGTTGGGAGGGCTGAGGTTGCGCTCCGCTCCGCCTTCCTCGAGCGGGAATAGCGGGCGGGCAAGTGGTGTCGCCGCTCGTGCCAGGCTCGGGGAAGCGCTGGAAGCATTGCGGGGCCTCGGTGAGCAGTTCGGGAGTCGTGGTCAGGTAGTTCTGGGCGTCGGAGATGGCGACGTGGCCAGATAAGTCGCCATCCAGGGCGACTGGTTTTGGACGTAGGCACCTTCACAGAGCTACGCAAGGAGCCAGCGGACGACGCACGTCTAACGCTGATTTTGGACCTACCACTTACGGCGGCGGCCGACGCGAGGTGTCGCTCTGGGGGTGGCTCCGGAGTCCCTGCAGTCCAGTCACGAACCGGCCACGATCCCGGGCTCAGACTGGCTGGCGGTACGCAAGCGATCGTGCAGGCCAGGACCATGGTCGTGTCGGCGCTCTTCTTCGATCCGGATGACGTAGTCCGCCCGTAGCATGTCGTCTGTGCAATCCAGGCCGTGCCGGCATCTTGACTCTCTGCGTCCGCGAAGACATCCGACAGCACCCTCTAAAGTCGTAGACTCCTCAGCCCCCCCAACCCCAACCACTCGGCGAATTCTATTGCAGACACGTTTTCGGTGGGCCTCTGTTCGAGTGCTACACTGCAGATCTTCGCTGGTCGCGAACGAATAAAGACGATGAAAGCATGGCAATTCTACGGCTTCGGGGACATGAGGCTGGACGAAGTCCCCACGCCGAAGCTCTGCGACGCACATGTGCTGGTTGAGGTTCTGTGTGTTCAGCCGAGCGTGACGGAAGCCCAGCTCGCATTCGGCGTTCCCACTCTGGCGTACGAGCAGATCAAGAAGCGGCTCGAGACCGAGGCGCCAGTCCGGCTCTTCGGCCACGAGTTTTGCGCGCGCGTTCTAGAATCCCACCCCGACTCGCGTTTCCGACCGGGCGACCGTGTCGCGGCCCGCGCCAAACTACCCTGCGGAGACTGTCCCCTCTGCTCTTCGGGCAGGACCGACCTCTGTCGCAGGGGACCCATCATCGGGTTTCAGCTTCCCGGCTGCTTCTCCGAACTGGCGTTGCTTCCCGAGACCGCGCTCGTCAAGGTGGACGATCGGATCGCCACCAACGAGGCGGCATGTTTGCAGTCTCTCAGCGACAGCCTAGCCGCTGTCGAAACCGCAGACATTCGGCTTGGCGATTCCGTGGCAATCTTCGGACAAGGCAGCATGGGGCTGGAATGCATGCAGACAGCCCGCTGTTCCGGCGCAGGCTTGGTGATGACTGTGGACGTTCGAGACGAGGCCTGCAAGACCTCGCTCGACCTGGGCGCGCACGTTGCGATCAACGCTCGGGAAGCAGATCCCGTGGAGGCGATCCGTGACCTCACGGAAGGGAATGGCGCTGACGTCGTTTTTGAATGCGCCGGAGGGAGCCCCAAACAAGGTCTGGCCGGCTCCAAGACTCTCACGCAAGCCATCCAGTCGGTGCGCTCGGGCGGCAAACTCATGGGCGTCTCGTGGTTTGGCCGACCGTTGGAGATTGATATAGACGGCCTCCGGGAGCGCAGCTTGCGCGTGCTCTTCCCTGACACCAGTACATACGCTCATTTGGAGCACACCGTCCGCTTGGTGGCGGGAGGCCAAGTGCGTCTAGGACCGATGATCACCCACGTGCTTTCTGGCATCGATGCGGTGCCGGAGGCGTTTGAAATCACCGCGCACAAGGGCAAGTACCACGCGATCAATCCGGCACAGGTCTTAATGGAAGCAAGTGTATCGAAGCACCGAGAAGCTTAGTCGGCAGATCGTTCTCACATAGGGAGGCTTTTGATCTGGAACCATGACGAGCCGAGACAGGCCATCGCCGCCGCGCGATTCAGCCGACGGCCACTTCCAAGCCACCCGCAGTCGCCTGCTGGCGCTTTCCACCGGGCTATTGTCCGACGCGCTCGGCAAGACCAGCGCCATGGATCACGGCATTCAATGCCGCTCCGCGAATAGCTCCATGGCGGGGCCGGCATTCACCGTTCGTGTCCATACGGCGGACATCCTCATGGTCGGCAACGCCGTCTCGCAGTGCCCCGAGCATTACGTTGTCGTGATCGACGGCCACGGGGAACGCAATACCGCCTTGTGGGGCGGAATCATCACAAATGCCGCCAGGCTCAAGGGGTTGGCGGGTGTGGTGATTGACGGCGCAATTCGCGACAGTGCGGAGATCCGAGTGGATTCCCTGCCCGTGTTCGCACGTTCCGTTGTTCCCAATGCAGGTGGGGCGGAGTATGTCGGAGAGATGCGGATTCCGGTGCAGTGTGGCGGTCTGGTGGTCAATCCCGGGGACTGGGTCGTCGGAGACGACGATGGCGTGACCGTTGTACCCGCCCCGCAACTCGAGACGGCGTTGTCCGCGGCCGAAAGGCTGTGCGAGGTGGAAGAGCAAATCACCGCTGAGGTCCTGCAAGGTCGAGACCTCGGAGCGCTCTTGCACTATGGCGAAGTCTTGGAACGCAAGCGCCAAGCAGGATTGCTCCCGCAGCTTCGCTTCACCAAAGAGGATTGAAC
Organism: Bryobacterales bacterium; assembly: GCA_965218615.1. Classification (GTDB taxonomy): domain Bacteria; phylum Acidobacteriota; class Terriglobia; order Bryobacterales; family UBA6623; genus VXMF01. Next base: position 198,775 of record CBDCLH010000005.1, on the reverse strand, counting down.
CGGATGGGCCCTGCGTACAGTCTTGATTGTCGTCCGGCGTCAGTCGGTAGTCTGGAGAGCCCGAGGTACGGATGCGGTCAGCTTCGTGAGCGACCTACTGAGGGTTCGCCCAATCCTACAAGTTGACCAACGGCTCCAGGAAGGAATCAGATGCAGACAAGCTTTGCTCCCGAGCACACCGTTCTTGTTACCGGGGCCAGCAGTGGGATCGGCGCGGCAACCGCCTTGGCGTTTTCCCGCCTGGGCGCACGCGTGGCGCTCCATTACAACCAGGGCTTGGATCGATGCAGGGAAGTGGCCGCCGAAATCGAGAGCAGCGGCCGTTTTGCGCGCACCTTTCAAGCCGATGTGTCGCGCTCCGAAGAGTGTCGTCGGCTGATCTCCGATGTGCTGCGAGAATGCGGACGCATCGACACGCTGGTCAACAATGCCGGAGGTCTTGGCGAGCGCCGTGCATTCTTGGAAATCACCGAGAGCTATTGGCAGTCGGTGCTGGATACCAATCTCAGGAGCGCCCTTGTGGCGTCCCAGGCTGTTGTCCCACACATGATGGAGCGAGGCGACGGGTCCATCATCAATCTCAGTTCCTTGGCCAGCCGTAATGGGGGCAGTCTCGGCGTCATTGCCTATGCGGCGTCCAAGGGTGGCATCACCGCCATGACGAAGGGCATGGCGCGAGAATTGATCGCTCACGGCATCCGTGTCAACGCCGTGAACCCAGGCGTGATCCAGACTCCGCTGCATGATCGCGCGACGAGCCCGGATCAGATGAGGCAGCTCGTGTCCCGGATTCCTCAGGGCCGGACGGGAACCTCACAGGAAGTTGCAGACGTGATTGCATTCTTGGCCAGCCCTGCCGCCTCATACATCGTCGGGGAATCGATCGAAGTGAACGGCGGGATCCTGATGCATTAATCTCGCAGCAAACTGCAAGCCCCGCTGGGCTGTCGATGTCCAGATGCTACCGAACGCCCAAGTCCCTCAGGATGGCTTGAGCCTCGACATGATTCGGATGGCGGGCCAAGAGATCTTGCAGCGTTTGGATGGCGGACGCCCGGCGTCCGGCCTGTAAGTAGAGGTTCGCGAGCGTGAGGTACGTGGCCTCGAAATCCGGGTTCCTCTGGACAGAGTCAGCGACAACACGAAGCGCCTGCTCGATCTGACCAACGGCCGCGTGGACGAGCGCGAGATTGTTCGCGGCCTCGGGATAGTCAGGGCGCTGCTCCAACGCTTGCTCGAAGTGCGCCAACGCCTGCGGGAAATCCCCCTGCTCGCCGAAAATGATGCCCAGGTTGTTCAGCGCTTCCGCATATCCTGGGTGGACTGCCAGGGCCACTTCGAACATCTCGCGGGCCTCTCGCTTTCTTCCCAGCTGCATGTAGGCGTTGCCCAGATTGTTGAGAGCGTCCGCATCCCGAGGGCGTGAGTCCAATGCTGCTCGGAAGTGCGAGATGGCGCGGTCCAGCTCGCCTGCCTCGGCCAAGAGCGCACCTAAATTGTTGTGGCTCTCCGCGTGCTGGGGCAGCAACTCCAGGGCTCGCTCGAAAGCCGTCCGAGCCGACACCACATCCTTTTTCCGGAGGTAAACCGAGCCGAGATTGTAGAAGGCTTGCCCAGCGTTCGGAGACGCTTCTATCACCTTCCGAAACGCAGCCAGAGCCGGCTCGACGAGGTCATGTTCGGTCAGCGCAGTGCCCATCCGAAAGTAATTGCGCTTGGGTCGGGCGCCGAAAAAGCGTCCCGGAAACGGGATTGCGGCCTGGAAGCGTTCCTGGTGGGTTGCGGGCATACGACGCAGATCTCCGAGGATCTGCTGGACCTCCACGGCGCCCCGGTAGACCTTGACGACACTTCCGCTACGGTTCAGCAGGAAGCTCGTAGGGATTTGCAAGTCTTGATTCTTGTCGAACAAGTACTTGTTGAGTAGGTTGTACGTCCGAACCATTTCGTCGTTGGCCGGTAAGACCGTGAGACCCAGGTCCTGGCTGCGAACGAAAACGCTTGACCGTCTCGAAGTCGGCAGGCTCATTCACCGACACCGCAAGCAGGCGCTACGGATCTCAACGTCGCAGCCGCATCGTCGGTGGGGCCGAAGCACCTACTTCGGTTGAGGCTTCGCCAGTCCCGTCAGCGTTCCGTTCCCGGTAATCGGCGCCGCGGCCCGTGGGAGACCCTGTTCAGGCCCGCGACGACCGTCAGCGCGGCGCAGGGAATCGCAACTGCAGCTGCGTCGGTTCGCCGATTGTGGCTTCAATCCAGAGCGTCTCTCCGTCCCAGGCGTAGCGATCCTGGGGCAAGACTTTGCCGCCCAGGACAACTTCGAGCGTCGACTGCGGAGCATGAATAAGTTCGAACACCGGATTGACCGTACGGATCACCGGCTTCAGAGTCATCGAAACCGTGTGCTCCGGCACGCGCAAGCGAATCGACCTTCGTTCCGGGGAATATGCCACGTAGTCGAATTCCGCGCCAGAGACCTCGACCGACGGAGGCCGACTGAAGCTGTGCGCCCATTCGATGAGTCGGGCGTCCGAAGCTCCACTCATACCGATCAGCCAAGACCACCGTTCCACGGTCATGATCTCGGCCTGGCCCAGGGTGTTGATAGTTTCAACGTTGCCGCTGGTAATTGGTATCGGGCGGTTGGTTACACCCCATGTCAGCAGACTATTGTGCGCCGGGCTGTAATGGATGCGGTCGTCGATCGACCATCCCGTTGTCTTCCCTCGCGAGAGCGGCCAGTGGCTGCCCCAGTAAGCGGGTGTGACGAGATATCCGCGATCGTGAAACGGCGCAAACGGCCCCATCGGGTAGTGGTTGGGGCTGGGGTGGAAGTAAACAGCAGCAACGGTCTCGTCCTTGTGCAGGCGAATGCGGTACACGGCGGGGATATTCCGAGGAGGATGCAGGGCATCGGGGAATGTCGACTGGTACAGGGCGTGGTCCGGAAACGAAAATTCCCACTTGTCGCCGTCGAGGTAAATCATGTCGACCATGGTTTTCGGCAAGACCTCCAACGGATATGCGGACTGCGGAGTGAGGACAATGAACTCACTGAGTTCGTATTCCGTTTCCGGGTTTCCGTTTTAGATCCAACACCCGCGTGCCGAAGCCGTCGGGATAGAAATAGAAGTCTTCCACCGCCTGAGCGCCCCAGACCTTGTAGGTGAAGTCGGTGCTCTGGTACGTCCAGCGAACGTGCACGCGGGCAGGTGTGGCTTCGATGATTTCGACCCTGCCATAACGCAACTCCTTGTCCATCAACGGCTCAATCGCATCGACGAAGCCATCTGGAGGCGGTGTCGTCTCAGCCCACTCGTAGCACATGCCCGTGTTGTGCTTTCCGGCCCAGAACGGGATGTAGCTGGACCCCCGCCAAAACACGAACCGGCTGCCGTTGGGAAGCGAGACGACGACATCTTTCAGGTGGGGTGCCCAGGCGCTGTCATAGTCGGTGAATTCAAGCTCGCCTCCCCCGGCCGTATTGATCGAAATCGGAGGATCGTAGCGAAGATTCAATTCCGTTGCACCGAAAGCGGGCAGCTTCGGGGGATTCGCCACATACATGGTCTGGATCGTCTGATGCCACAGGTCCTCTCCCTGCGCGGTCAGCAGCACGGCGTGAAGGACATCGTTTTCGCCTTCCGGCTGTATGCCGTCCAAGACGAGGCTTGCACGCGAGACTTCCCGGTCTTGAACAGCGAGGGGAACGGAGGCTTGCTCGTCGGGCTGGGATTCGAACCACCCTACAAGCTTGGCCTGCGGATGAGAGCCGCCGTATGCAATGGCAGCGGCGTTGAGCTCTGCCTTTTGACCCGGTCCCAGAATCAGCCAGTCGTGCGGCACAAAAATCGCACCCAGATCCACCGGGTTCATGGAAACGCTGGGCCGCGCAACCGCCGCCGCCTGGATCCTGGGAAAGGGAACGGAAAGGCGCGCCAGTTCAAGCGCTTCACCCTCGAAACGGCATAGCGAAGAGAGGACCACTTCCTCCGGGTAGCTCTCCAGACTTGCCGTGGCTGTGCCACCGTGCTGCACCTCATCAGAATCCGGGCGGTCGAACGTCCGCCTCCTGATGCGCAAGACTTGGCGTTCGACTTCCTGCTCCCCGACGAAACCGACGACGTAATACTCTCTGAGCAAGCGCCGGTCTGACTTCACCTCGACATCAATGTTTATCGGTTGACCGACTCGGTCCAGTCCGAAAGGCGGCCTCCACTCGTGCCCCTCATCGAGCTGCAACTTGACGTCGGAAACGCGTTCATTGCAGCCCTCCTCGGCAGCTGTGGCCAGAATTGGGCAGCACAACACGATTCCAACAAAGAGATACGGACAAGCACGCGGTCCGCGCGCCTTCCAAGATTTTGAGAACCGCATAAGCCCGTTCAAGGTTTCCTTGACTCAGACTTCCTGACATCTGACCAGAATGAGGTGTCGCGGTTTTCCGGCTAGACAGCGAGTTGCGGGCGGGGAGCAGCGCTCGTAGGATGGTCGTCGGGCAGGAGTTCGTAGACGAGTCGCAGCGAGGTGCCGGGAAACGCGGTGCGCGTTTGATTGAGTTCGCGGAGCAGCGGGCCCAGGGCGGCGTCCTGGGAGCGGCTCGCCAGATGCAGCAGCTGCACAGTGAGCGTGCCGGCACGGATATCGGGGACCAGGTTGGCGTCGCTGCGGAACAGCGCCTGCAGCAGCGCGCGGGCGTTTTCGGGCTTGCCGAGTTCGGGGGCGACCGCGACGGCCATCGCGGTTTCGGCCCGGTAGGCGATCATGCGCAGGGAGTCGAGCAGGTTGCGCAGCGGCTCGGGCAGGGCCATGAGGCGTTCCTCCGGGGACAGCTCGCCCGCCGGCACGTGCTCGTCGGCGTGCCGGGCCGCATGCTCCAGGCCCTCGATCCAGCGGTCGGTCGCGTCGATCTCCGAGTGCAGCGCGCGGACTTTGTCGGCGTGCCCGGCACTGGGCCGGGCCTTTTCGCGGGCCAGCTTGCGGCGCAGGTTGCCGACCTTGTTGCGGAGCTTGTCGAGGGCCTTGCGGATCAGCCGCCAGGCGGGGTTGACCACCCGCGTGTGCGGCTCGACGGGCAGCAGCCCGCGCTGCGGCAGCGCATCCAGGCCGAACTCCTCCTTGAGGTACTTGAAGACGTTCTCCTGGGCCCAGCGCGAGCGCATGAGCCCGGCGACCTGCGCCGCCGACAGGCTCGGGTGCGTGGTGATGACCGACGGTTGGCGTTGGCCGGCGGCGGGTCGGCCCGCGGCGGGCACGGGCTCGCGCGGCTCAGCCGCTCTTGCCCGGCGGCTGCAGGCGCCGGTCGATCCAGAAGCGCACCTCGCGCGCCTCGCAGCCCGGCAGCAGGGGCGCCTTGCGCTCGGCGACATGCGCCTCGAGCATCGCCGCGCCCAAGGGCGAGCGCACCGTGACGCGCTCCGGGCGGAACTCGCTGTCGGGCCAGCGCTCCGTCTGCGCGCCCTTGCGCCAGGTGATGCAGGCGATGCCCTTGGCGGCCAGCCAGCGGAACAGCTGCGGGCTCCAGCCTTCGCGGTCGAACACCAGCGTCAGGTGAGGCTCCGCCGCCGCGCCCGCGGCGGGCGCCAGCAGGCCGAGCGCCTCCAGTTGCGGCACGATGCCGTGGCGGATCTCGGCCACCATTTTCGGATCGACCTGCTTGTGGATGCACAGCAGGGGCGCGCCGCCGAGCGCGTTGAGCCAGTAGCCGGCCGCGGCCGGCAGCTGCAGTTTCTGGCGCGCGACGAAGTGCTTGGGCAGGTTGGCCTTGCCGCTGTAGAGCTTGACATGGCCATCGACGAACAGCGTGGCGGCGGTGGCGGGATCGTCCGCGGCCCACTGCCCGGCCAGGGCCGCGCGCCAGGCGTGCAGCGCCTCGGGGTCGGCGGCCAACTGGTCCAGCTTGCGCCGCAAGGTGCGCGCCTCGGGGCAGCGGTCCAGGCCCAGCAGGGCGCCCCATTCGCCGGGCTGCTCGTAGCGCAGGCGCTCGGCGTTGCGCACGCGCGCCAGGAACATGAAGGCCAGCAGCAGCAGCACGGAGCGCAGGCCGTAGAAGCCCGGGCGGAATGTGCAGCAGGCTGGCATGGCGCAGCAGGCCGGCCTGCAACAGCGCCGGGACGGCCGTCAGCACGCCACCGTTGGCAACGGTCGCGGTGGCTTCGAAGCTTGGCAGCCGCTCGGCCAGCAGGCCGAGGCTGGCCGCGACGCGCCCGCCAACGTCCCGCGCCGCCCGGCCCATCGCAGCGGCCGCGTCGCGCCGGTTGCGGCCGGCCTTGTCCACGCTGCCGGGCGGGCTGCCCGCGGCCGGCTCGGCGGGAATTCCCGCGCCGCTCGCGCCGCGCGCCCCGCCGGATTCCAGACCCGCGCCAGCAGCCTCGGGAACGTCTGCCGCCAAGTTCCCGGCCGTCTCGGAGCGGCCCGCTCCCGCGGCCGCTTCGGCGCCCACTGCCCGCCCGCTCTCGCGCTGCGCCGCGATTCCCGGCAGCAAGCCCTCGCGCTTGTACTGGCGCAGCGTCTCGAAGCACAGCTCCAACTCCCGCGCCACGCCACGCAGGCTCGCGCCCCCTTGCAGCAGCTCCGCCGCCCGCGCCAGCACCGCCGGGTCCTCGATCCCGTGCCGCCGCCGCCGCTGGCGCGGCCGCCCGAAGCTCGCCTCCCCCTCCCGCTGCATCCGCAGCCGCGCGCGCGTCACCGTGCGCGCGCTGATCCCGAGCGCCTGCGCCAATTCCGCCGCTGTTGCCACGCCCCACGTCAGGAAGCGCGCCAGGCAGCGCGCGCGCGCCGGGCGATCGCCTTGCAGGTAGCAGTCGCACACTTGCAGGTACAGGAACCAATACACCTGGCCGCTGTCCTCCAGGAAGCTCAGCTGCGCGTTGACAGCGGTCGCCTCCGGCGGCTGCAGGGACAGGGCCGCGGGCAGTCCGGTGGGTCGCGGCAGGGCCTCGCTCGGGCTTTTCCATGGACATATTATAATAGTCACAGCGGGTCCGGCGCAACCCCAATTGGCACTTCGGAAACGACTAAAACTCTATGAACCGTAGGAACTTAGGCTGACCTACGCTGTCTGGCCATCTCGGCCGATGTAAGGAAGTCTGTGACTAACAATTGTGTGCTCCTTCTCGCTGTTGCATCTAAGTTACCGCGATCCAACAGGCCTTGAGCGAGGCTCCTTGTCCGGTTCAGAACTGCACGCCTCGACCGAGGGACCGAATCGGAATGAAGGGTCGGCCGTTGCAGTCGCTCCTCTCCCGCCGAGTTCCGCCTGAAGTGTCCACTCTTCTCCCGCGAGGCCAGATCGATTGCGGCGCAATCGCCCCGTCGTCGCCTGGGCTGCCCCTCCCTCCACGTCCAGGAAACGCCCCCGGGGCCGCTGGAACGGAGGTCGTCTTGCGAACCAATCAAGCGAACGCGCCGATCCCCTCACAGTCGCGCCCGTTGGTTGATGGGCGGAAGATGCGATCCTCGGCTCCCACACGGGCAACATCGGACAGCCGATCCCTGGTTCTTCCACGCGATCCCATCGGTCCATCCTTGCGACGGGCACTCGTCGGCTCCTCATGCGGAGATCCCAGACTTCAGCCCGAGGATCCGTCGGCGAGCGCGATTAGGCTATCGCCTTCTGGATCACCTCTCCAGCCACGTCCGTCAGTCGGAAGTCCCGTCCGTTGTGACGGAATGTCAGTCGAGTATGATCCAGCCCCAACAGATGCAGGATAGTGGCATGCAAGTCATGCACCGAGTGAGCGTCTTCTACGGGCTTGTACCCGAAATCGTCCGTCGCGCCGATCACTTGACCACCTTGGACACCGCCACCTGCCATCCAGCCGGAGAATCCATGTGGACTGTGGTCCCGCCCATCGATGGCCTGCGAAATCGGCGTGCGGCCGAACTCCGTATGGAAAACGACCAAGGTGCTCTCCAACAGTCCCCTCGACTTTAGATCCTCGATCAATCCTCGAATGGGTTTGTCAACGGCGGCCGCGCGGCGTCGGTGGTTTTCCTCGAGCTTCTTGTGGGCGTCCCAGGAATCAGCCGCATTGGCTCCGCCAAACAACTGCACAAAGCGGACTCCGCGTTCGATCAGCCGGCGAGCCAAGAGACAGTTTTTTCCGAAATGCGCCGTGCCTTCATCGTCCAGGCCGTAGAGTTTCTTCGTCGATTCGCTCTCGCTCGACAGGTCGACCGCTTCCGGCGCCGAGGCCTGCATGCGGAAAGCGAGTTCGTAGGAGGCCATGCGCGCAGCCAACTCCGATTCCTGCTGATTCGCTTGCAGATGGATCTCGTTGAGGGACTGAATGAAGTCGAAGCGCTTGCGCTGATGCTGCCTCGAAACGAATTCGGGCGAACTCAGGTCCAAAAGTGGATCCCCCTGATTGCTGAAGGGGGTACCTTGATAGACAGCGGGGATGAAACCTGCGCTCCAGTTCTGTGGTCCTCCAATGGGACCACCCGTCTTATCCAGCAACACCACGAAGGCGGGCAGGTTCTGGTTCTCCGTGCCTAACCCGTAAATGCTCCAACTGCCCAGACAGGGGCGCCCGGGCTGCAGGGTTCCCGTCATCATCTGCAGCATGGCCGGAGCGTGATTGTTACTCACGGTATGCAGTGATCGGACGAGCGCCAGTTCATCCGCGCACGCACCGGTCTCCGGAAAAAGCTCCGAGATTTCCAGTCCGCTTTCGCCATACCGCTGGAATGCAAACGGACTCTTCAACAGCGTGCCGGGATTGGGGGAAAAGGTCTCGATGTTGAGACTCTTGGGAGGCGCCTCGAGGTGCCTCCGGGTCAATTCGGGCTTCGGATCGAAGCTGTCGACTTGGCTGACGCCGCCGCTCATGAACAGTGCGATGACCGCCTTCGCCTTTGGGTCGAAATGCGGAGGCTTCAGCGCGAGCGGATTCTCAGGAGACAGGCTTGCGGCCTGCAGTTGGTCTCGGACCAGCAGATCGTACAGAGCCACGCCTCCGATGCCACCGCCGAACTGCCAAAGCCAACTGCGTCTGGAAACGGAGCGAGGGACGTTCGAGTTTTCTGGAGAGCGCGCTGCTTGCATAGAAGTACTCAGTTCACATGGATGAATTCATTGACGTTGAATAGCCCGTGACAAAGGTCAATCAACGAGCCCATCTCCGGCGACGGGATCTGCGAGGGCTCCACGGCCCGCTTTCGCAATGCTTGGTTGTGTTCCGCATGATACGCCCGCTGCGCGCTCAAGTACCGCTTCGACTCCTCCAACTCCATCTCCGTCGGGAGCCGCCCCAGGGCGAGCAGGAATACACGCCGGACTTGAGACCCGGCCTCCGGTCCAGCCTCGTTGCGCACCCGGTCCGCAAACAAAGCGGCTTGCCGCGCGACGAATCGGTTGTTCATGAGCTGCAGCGCCTGCGTGGGCACGGTCGTGGTTGCCCGGCGGGCGCACGACGCCAATTTGTCTGGAGGATCAAAAAGGTCCAGAATCGGCGGAGTGATCGTACGCATTTGGGCCACGTAGACGCTACGCTTCCAGACCGTGGGCTCGTCCAAGGTTTCGGGCCAGCGCTGGTAGGTTTCTCCCAAGGGCGAACCCTCGATGATTCCCTTGTCCACCGCGGGGAAAACCGGGGGGCCCCCGGCCTGCCGGTTCAGACCCCCGCTAACGGCCAGGACCGAGTCGCGAATGATCTCACCCTCCAGCCTGCGAATCCGCATTTTCCACAGCAGGCGGTTGTCCGGATCTCTTCGTTGGTTGGTTTCGTCTTCGAAGACAGAAGCCTGGCGATAGGTTTGGGAAAGCAGGATCAATCGATGGATGGCCTTCACACTCCATCCGCGACGTACGAATTCCACGGCAAGCCAATCCAGGAGAGCAGGATGCGTGGGAACCTCTCCCGTCATGCCGAAGTTGTTCGGTGTGCCCACAATACCGCGCCCGAAATGATGCTGCCAGATTCGGTTCACCATGACCCGAGCGGTCAAGGGGTTTTCCGGGCTGGCTATCCAGTTGGCCAGCGCAAGGCGCCTGCCGGTCGACTTCGCATCGGGCTCCGGCGTGGGGAATTCAATGTCTTTTCCGGGTGGGTGCAGTACCGATAGTGTGCCGGGCTCCACGGTCGATCCCTTGCTCCGCGCGTTTCCGCGATGCAAGAAATATGTGGGACGCGCCTCCGGACCCGAGTCCGAGACCGCCTGCGCCAATGGCAGCACAGGCCGCGATTCCACAAGTTGCTGAATCTCGGTCTCGAGCGCTTCCAATCCATCTTGATCCGCGTCGCTTAAGACCTCGAGGATCTCCTTATCGCTGACCTTGACCGTGGCCAGCACCTCGCGGGCTTGTTGTTCCTGCGCTTCTGTGCGCTCTTCGGAAGGCGTCCGGATTGCGAGCTGGATAGGTTCAGGAAGCTCTTGGTATTTGGATTTCAGCAAGCTCTGGCGAGCCGGGTCCTGCAACTGGTAGATCCGATACTTCAGCTCTTCGACTTGGCGGTCGAGTTCGGCTGTCTCCTGAAAATATTCCTCGGCGAGTTCGGGAGAGGCTAAAGGGAGGTCCTTGCGCACACTTGGCGCAAAGATCGCGACCATGCGGTAGTAATCCTTCTGGGCGATTGGATCGTACTTGTGATTGTGGCAACGAGCGCACCCCACCGTCAGCCCCAGGAATGCCGCCCCCGTCGTGCTGACGATGTCGTCGAGCTCATCCTGCCGGGTCTCTTCGTTTTGCATGAATAACATGTCGCCGATAAAGGGCCCATTGCGGAGAAACCCAAGAGCAGTGATCGCGTCATAGGCCCGATCGGCAAGCTCATCGCCGGCCAACTGTTCGCGGATGAAGCGATCAAATGGCTTGTCCTCGTTGAAGGCACGGATCACATAGTCGCGATAGCGCCAAGCGTTCGGGCGCAGCTTGTCGTACTCGTAGCCGTCACTGTCGGCATAGCGGGCGACGTCAAGCCAATACCGACCCCATCTCTCGCCGTAGTTGCGCGACGCGAGCAGTCTCTTCACCAAGCGCTCGTAGGCACCGGGCGCGTCGTCGTTAAGGAACCGCATTCGTTCCTCTGGGGTAGGCCCCAAGCCGATCAAGTCGAAATAGACGCGACGCAGGAGTGTTTCACGGTCCGCAAGCGGAGCAGGCGCAACGCCCGTTTCTTCCTGCGCCGCCAGGACGAATGCATCAATCTCGTTGCTCACCCTGGACTGGTTCCGAACAACAGGGACTGGAGGTCGGACGGGACGCTGAAATGCCCACCAATCCCTGTCATTGCTACTGAACTCCCTGTCTTCGAATGGCTTCAACTTGGTGATCTGCACGTCCCGTTCGCGCGCCCGTTGATTGGCGAGCGGGTCCGGCCAAATCGCTCCCTGCTGGATCCACTGATACAGATCGACGATTTCCTGCTCGGAGAGCATTACAGCACTGACCGGCATAAAGTGGGGCTCGAGTCGGGCAGCCTTGCGGTACAGCCTGCTGGCTTCGGGATCCCCGGGAACGAGCACTCGCCCGTTCAATCCTCCGTAGAGCAGGCCCTCCGGCGTTTCGAGTGATAATCCGTAGTATTTCAGCGCGTCGTCGTGACACGATTGGCAGCGCACCAGTATGGGATGGACTCGCTCCCGGAAGAACCGGGCATCCGCAGTTGAATCCAACTGGAGCGAGGCTACCTCGGGGACCCTTGCGTTGGAGTCCGGATCAGGACCGATTGGCGTGGTGGGCCACTTGGCGCCGGACGCAATCCACCGCTTGATGAGACCTAAGTCCCGACTGTCGAGAGGCTCGCCCTGCATCGGCATGAAGGGTTCTTCGAGCCGCGCGATGCGCAGGAATAGACGGCTGGCTTGCACGTCTCCAGGCACCACGACAGGGCCATGGACTCCCCCCTGCTGGAGGCCGAGGGCCGAGTCGAGAGCCAAGTCTCCCAGCTTCATTCTGCTGTTGTGGCAGGATTGGCATCGTGATTCGAGAATCGCCCGAACTTGCTCGTCGAGACTGTCCTGCGAGCGAGGCGACTGTGCAGCGAGCGGAGGGGCTGTGAGGCAAATCATCCAGGTGAGAACGAGAGCTTTCCACGGCAGGAGGTTGGCTCGGCACCGCCGAAATCTGCACATGTGAACCTGCTGCGTCTGAAGCTCGCTGACCCACCGGCGTAGGAGGGCACGACCCGGTGGTTTCTAGCCTCGGTAAGGGCAACGCTCAAACCGGGCCGTCATGCCGCCTGGGGAATGCGAAATCAATCGACAGATGTTGCTACAAGCCGCTGATCTATTCTCATCTGGTTGGCTCAGGGTGTCAAGCGTGATGGTTGGTGGGGGCTGGTGCTTGGAGGACGGGCTCGCCAGTCTTGTCAAGAAGATTCGGGAAACAAGAGCACCCCCAATTGTCTCCCGCTTCCCCTCGTTCGTATTCTCCGCCTCGTGCGCTCGGTACCTGGAGCCTGCCGCGAGACGCCCTCGGCCAAACCGTAGATCCGGATGCGGCCCCTGGATGGCTGTTGCTGGAACTCCGCCATCCTTCAGGGGACGCCTCAGATTCTTCGAGCCGTCACGACTTGGCTCGCCGCCGAACAAGTCTCATCGGCCGCGGCCTGCCAATCCGCCAGCCGGGCTGGCAGCACTCCGCTTTGGGCTCGTCTCGTTTTGGAATGCGTCCTTCCTTCGGCTGATCTAAGACTGGGCAAGGCGCCCGGCTAGTGCATGCTAGAATCCCGTCAGCGTCAACACATCGACGCGGAAGACGTGTCGCTCCGCTTCGTTGAGATGTCTTCTCCAAACTGTTTTGCCCTTTCCTCTGCCTTCGCGCTGAGCGTGTTCGGAATCGCACCGGGCTCTGGAGCGGGCCTGCACGCAACGTTTTTTGAGGATCGGCTTCCGGAAACCGGTATCACGTTTCGGCATCACGCCAATCCCACCACTGCCAAATACATGCTCGAGGTGATGAGCGGTGGGGTGGCCGTCTTTGATTTCGACAACGACGGACTTCTCGACATCTTCTTCGTCAACGGAGGGAGATTCCAGGAGGATCCAGCGCGGATCATGCGGATTGACCGCTCGACGCCCGCGCTTCAGAACCGCCTTTACCGCAACGAAGGCGACGGCGCCTTCGCCGATGTCACCGAATCAGCGGGCGTGACAGGATCGGATCATGGATACGGCATGGGTGCGGCGGCTGCGGACTACGACAACGATGGCTTGGCCGATCTCTATGTGACCAACTTCGGGCGCAACGTGCTCTACCGCAATCAAGGAGATGGAACGTTTCGCGACACGACAGCGTCGGCGGGAGTCGCAGTCGGCGAGTGGACTGCGAGCGCTGGTTTCTTTGATTACGACAACGACAGCTATCTCGACCTCTTCGTAGTGCAGTACTTGGACTGGGATTTTTCGAAGCACATCTCGTGCGGCGAAGTATATTGCCCGCCGAGCTACCGAGCCATGGACAGCCTCTTGTTCCACAACAACGGTAATGGGACATTTACCGACGTCTCGGGGAGCGCTGGAATTGCGGGATTCTTCGGGAAGGGTCTCGGCGTAGCATTCAATGATTACGACGGCGATGGACTCGCCGATGTTTGCGTGGCCAATGATTCTGTGGCCCAGCAATTGTTTCGAAACAACGGCGACGGCACTTTCTCCGAGCTAGCGCTGGATATTGGGCTGGCGTACAACGAAGACGGATTGCCATATTCGGGCATGGGGATCGATTTCAGTGACTACAACAATGACGGTCACCCCGATATCGTGATCACCGATCTCGCCAAGGAACTGTACGCCCTGTACCGCAACGATGGAAGCGGGACCTTTAGCTTCGTCACGAGAACATCCAACCTTGGCAACATCACGGCGTTCATGTCCGGGTGGGGCACACGCTTTTTTGACTACGATCACGATGGCTGGAAGGACCTGTTTGTAGCCCAGAGTCACGTCATCGACAATATCGAGATCTTCGATGCCAGTGTTCCGTACCGCCAACCGCCGTTGCTGGCCCGCAACTTGCAAGACGGTACATTCGCCGACGTGTCCCAACAGAGCGGATCTGTCTTCTCCAAGCCGGTCGTTGGACGGGGGGCGGCTTTCGGAGATCTTGACAATGATGGCGACATCGATATCGTCGTCGGCGTGCTTGACGATGTTCCGCAGGTGCTTTACAGCAATGCATCGGAATCCCCGAATCATTGGCTTCAAATCCGGACGGTTGGGACCGCCAGCAACCGGGACGGCCTGGGCGCAGTGGTCAAGGTGGTCGGAGAGTCGGCGGCTCATGCACAATGGGGCTATGTGACCACGGCCGGAAGCTATCTCTCCGCGAACGATGCAAGAGTGCACTTCGGGCTGGGCAGCGACGACCGGGTCGGTTCGGTCGAGGTGCACTGGCCAAGCGGCATTCGGCAGGTACTCAAGAATGTTCGGGGCAACCAGATCGTGACAGTCCGAGAGTCCGAGAAGAGGGGAGAGTGATTCGTGGCAACCTGCTGGACTCAGAACTCTCGTTGGCTCCTTGTGTTGCCGTTTCTGGTGTGGTCTGGTTCGGCCCAAGTCGGCCAGCAGAATCCGGAACTATTGGAACAGATTCAGCTTGGCCTCAAGGCGAGGAATGAAAACAGGCTCGAGCAGGCCCGGAACCATTTCGAGACCGTCGTTCGCATGGCGCCCGACTTGGCCGAGGCGCATATGAATCTCGGTTGGGTGTACCACCGGCAAAGCAGGTTCCAGCAGGCGATTCAATCGTTGCAGAAGGCACTCGAGTTGAAGGCCACTCTCCGCGGAGTCCACACCGTGCTCGGAACGGATTATCTGATCGTCGGCCGATTCCGCGACGCTCGGGACAGCCTCGAGAAAGCCCACGCGGCGGACCCAGACAATCCGGACGTAAGCTCCGCACTGGGTGTGGCCTATTTGAAACTGGGCGAGTACGAAAAGGCCATGCCGCCCCTTGCGGCCGCGCGCAAGGCGAAGCCGCGGGACATAGATCTGATCTATTATCTCGCGCAGGCGCACGCCAAATTGTCGATCCAACTGCATGATCTTCTGTTCCAGGGAGCGCCGGACTCGGCCCGCGTGCGTCAGGTCCGCGCGGACAGCTTCGCAATGGCCGGCCAAACGAAGCAAGCACTCGAGGAGTACAAGCAGGTGGTGGAGTTGCAACCTAACCTGCCGGGTATCCACGAGGCGATGGGGGACATCTATTCGGAGGCCGCAGACTATGTGGCTGCGGAACAAGCCTACAAGAAGGAGTTGGCGATCAGCCCAGAAAACGGGGGTGTGAACTACCGTTACGGATCAGTGCTCTTGAAGCAGGGCCGGACCAACGAGGCTCTGCCGTACCTGCGTGCGGCTGTGGAGTCGGACCCGACCATCTGGCCGGCTCATTACCAGCTCGGAAAGGCTTTATTGGACGAGGGCAAGGTGGATGCCGCCGAGGGGTCTCTGCGTAAAGCCATCGCGCCAGGGGCACCCGAGCAGACCCTGATGTCGGCTCACTATCAACTCAGCCAACTGTACCGGAAGCTGGGCCGCACGGACGAGGCGATGCAACATCGCAAGGAATTCCAGGCACTGCAGCAGCAGCAGCAGCAGAGGACGATTCAAACTCTGAGAAAGACGGAACGGGAGAGGCAGGCCAAGACATCTGTGGAAGCCCCTCGGTGATCGCTGCACGACACTTCGTTTCGTCGCGCAACGTCGTCTTGAAGCATTCCTGATCCTCATTCACGACAGTCGGAGGCGCTCCCGCCACGTTCGGCACCGGATCATCGCCGGGGCCAAGTTCGGGTTGGGTCCAACATCATCAAGTGACGCAAGTTCCAGCGGACGGCTGGGCGCCTACAGACTCGGCACCATGGTTGACAGTCAGCCGGGTAGGAGAGGTCGTTACCGAGCCTCTCCCCCCAGTCACGGTAGGGCCGCCGGTTACCCGACGCCCCCCGTACAGAATCCGTGCATGCCCGGTAGGGCACACGGCTCTTGCCTTGGGTGGTTGACGGCGAACCGTCTGTCCGGCCACGGGTGTCGGATGGTGACGTTCGGCCCTAATAGCTCGGTCATCCGCTCCATCTTCTTCCACGCAAATCGGTCGCGTTGGGAGCGACGGCGCAGGGCCGCCAGCCACAGCCGCTTCCGTCGGCGCACGAATCCTCGCAGCCACCGGCTGCTCCCGGGCACGGCGTAGTAGTTCAGCCATCCATTCAGGACTTGGCCCAGCCACCTGCCGACTTCCCACCGGTCGTGGTGCCAACGCTTCCGCAGCACCTCCCTGCTTCGCTTCCGAGTGCGGCTCATCCGCTTCGCGATCGGCTTGCGCCCTAGCCGGAACCTCCCGCTCTTCGTGGTCGTCACATAGTGCGTGCATCCCAGGAAGTCAAAGGTCTCCGGCTGGCCCTGCCCGCGTCGCTCCCGGTTCGCAGCTGCGAACCGTCCGAACTCCACCAGCCGGGTCTTCTCCGGGTGCACATCCAATCCGCATTCGGCGCGTCTCTCCTTCCGGTCCTCAAGGACTCGCTCCGCGTCCTCCTGGCTCTGGAATCCGACCACGAAATCGTCCGCATACCGCACGATGACCGCTTCGCCTCCGGGCACGTTCGGGCGCCACCTGCGCTGGAACCCCAGGTCCAGCACGTAGTGCAGGAAGACGTTTGCCAGCACGGGCGAGACATTCGCGCCTTGCGGCGTGCCCAGCCCCGTGTCCGTCCACTTCCCGTCCTGCATCACGCCCGCGTCCAGCCAGCTCTCGATCCGCCCTATCACCCTCCGGTCTCCTATCCGATGCTCGAGGAAGCGGACTAGCCAGCCCCTCTCGAGCGCGTCCAAGTAGTACTCGACACACTACCCATCTCGAAGAGCTTCCGGAGTCGGTTGCGATCACGCGGCCGTCCCATCCGCTGGCTGGCAGGACCTTACCAGTCCTGACTCAGGCGGTCCGGAACGAAGAACTCACGCTACTGCTGCTGTTCCCCAACGGGGACCGCCGATTCGTGCCGGTCGCATGGACAGACGCTGTCCCGGCCGAGTATCTGGCTCCCCCGCCAGTTCGCGACGCAAGCCTCGCTCCCCTCGCCGACTTGCTGCGGACCCGGGCCATCGTCGACGCTCTTCTGCAACGGCTCCCAGCCGCTCAGGAGACTCCCGATGCAAGCCTGTCCCCCGCCGCCCCGGCGGCAGCTGACACTGGCGTTCCCGGACACGCCCGCCCCGAGCGAGGCGATCTGGGAGACGCTCGATCCCGCCACCAGGCACGCTGCCCTGCAAGCCCTGGCCCGCATCCTGGCGCGAACCGCGGTCCGGCCCGGCTCACAGGAGCCCCGCAATGACTGAAACCGGCATCCTGCCTGCCCACCGCCAGCGCCAGGCCTTCGTCTACATCCGCCAGTCGAGCCCGGCCCAGGTCGAGCGCAACACCGAGTCCACGCGCCGCCAGTACGCCCTGGCAGCCCGTGCCGAAACGCTCGGCTGGCACCCCGACCGCAGCACCATCGTCGACGAGGACCTCGGCCTCTCCGGCGAGTCCGTCGACCAGCGCGACGGCTTCAACAGCCTCGCCGCCGACGTCGCCCTCGGCCGCGCCGGCATCGTGCTCGGGCTCGAGGTCTCGCGCCTCGCCCGCAACAATGCCGACTGGTACCGCCTGCTCGACCTGTGCGCCCTGACCGACACCCTGATCGCCGACTTCGACGGCATCTACGACCCGGCCCGCTTCAACGACCGCCTGCTGCTCGGCATGAAGGGCACCATCAGCGAAGCCGAGCTGCACACGCTCAAAGTGCGCCTGCTGGAAGGCATCCGCAACAAGGCCGCCCGCGGCGAGTTCCGCTGCACCCTGCCGGTCGGCTTCGTCTGGGGCGCGCGCGACGGCGAGGTCCGCTTCCATCCCGACGAGGAAGTGGTGCGCGCGATCCGCAACGTCTTCGAGCGCTTCGCCGCGCTCGGTTCCATGCGCCGCGTCTGGCTATGGTTCCGCGACGAGGGCCTGCAGTTCCCCGTCCGCCTGCGCAGCGGCGACGGCATCCGCTGGATCCCGCCCGCCTACAGCTCGATCGTCCAGGTGCTGCGCAATCCCGTCTACGCCGGGGCCTACGCCTTCGGCAAGTCCCGCCAGGAACGCTACCTCGATGAGCAGGGCCGCATGCAAAAGCGCCTGCGCCGCCTGCCGCGCGCGGAATGGCGCGTGCTGCTGCCGGGCCATCACCGCGGCTATCTAGACTGGGAGACGTTCGAGGCCAACCGGGCGCGCATCGCAACCAACCGCCGGCCGCGCCCGCATAGTGTCGGGGGAACTGTGAGAGAGGGATCCGCCTTGCTGCAGGGACTCGCGATCTGCGGGAACTGCGGGCGTCCCCTGCGCACCTACTACCTCGGACGCCTCTCCTCGCCGAACTACCACTGTCCCGGCCAGAACATCGTGGAAGGGAGGGCCACCTACTGCCTGCAGATCGGCGGCACGCAAGTCGACCAGGCCGTGGCCGCCAGCGTGCTGGAGGCGGTCCGCGCCGGCGGAACCGAGGCCGCGCTGCGGGCGATCGAGCAGGTGGAGAGCGACCACGACGCCGCGCGGGCCCAGCGGCGCCTGGCGGTCGAGCGGGCCGCCTACGAGGCGACCCGGGCCGAGCGCGCCTACCGTGCAGTGGATCCGGAGAACCGCCGCGTGGCCCGCGGTCTGGAGCGGGAGTGGGAACAGCGGCTGGAGCAACTGGAGCGGGAGCGGGCCGAGCTGGCGCTGCGCGAGCGGGAGTGTCCGCGAGAGCTGAGCGCGGAGCAGCGCGAGGCACTGCTGGCGCTGGGCGAGGACCTGCCCCGGGCCTGGAACGCCCCCACGACGACCGCGCGGGACCGCAAGGAACTGCTGCGGGCGCTGCTGGAGGAGGTGCTCCTGGATGCACCCCGCAACGAGCCGCGCGCCCGGATCCGGCTCCTGTGGCGAGGCGGGCTCTCGACCGAACTGAGCATCGAGCGCCCGCGCAACCGTCCGCCGATCGTTCGCACGGACGAGGCTACGATCGAGCTGCTGCGCCGGCTCGCAGCCCATTACCCCGACACGGTCATTGCCGGGATTCTCAACCGCCAGGGCCACAGGACGGCGTACGGCTTGCGGTTCACCCAGTCGCGCGTCTCGAGCCTGCGCACGAACTGGAAAATCCCCTGCTGCAAGCCGTCGGAGCAGCCTCCGGACGGGCAGGTCCTCAGCGTCCGGCAAGCCGCCAAGGCACTGGGCGTGGCACCCTCCACGATCCACCGCATGCTGCACGACGGGTTTCTGGCCGGCGATCAAATTACGCCCGGAGCTCCCTGGCGGATCCGCCTCACGGACGAGTTGCGCCAACGCTTCGTGCAGGACGCTCCCGAGGGGTACGTGGCGATGCAAGTCGCGACGGCCCGGCTGGGCGTGTCCCGACAGACCGTGCTGGAGTGGATCAAGCGCGGCAAGCTGGAGGCCGTCACAGTCCTCCGGGGACGCCGTGGCGGATTGCGTATTCGGCTCCCCGCCGATGACCACCCGAGCCTGTTCGAGGAGTCCGCACTGTCGAACGACAAATGCGAGTTCCGGGCCTTCAGGCCGCGCCGGTTTCCCGCGCGCGGCGCTCCAGCCACGCGAGCCGACGGCGCAGCCTCTCGACGTCACGCTCCGACCGCCCCGCCGCGTCCCGCAACGCGTCCAGCCGGGCCTGCTCGGCCGCCAGCGCCTGCCGCACCGAGGCCGCCTCCCAGTGCCTGTACTCCACCCCTTGCCCGGCCTCCAGGGCCCGCGCCCGCGCATTCCGCCGGCGCTTGCCGCAACGCGCGCAACGCCGCGCCAACGGCCCCCTCCGCGGCCGTCGCAGGGCCGCCCCGCAGTCCGCGCAAACCAGAGGCTGCATGCCGCTAGCCTAGCAAATCCATGCCTTACATGAGTCCCTGTTTTCCCGGCCACCCGCCCGCGCCCCGCAGCGCACCTCCCCGGCCCCCTGCTCCAGTCTCAACTCCATCTCTCCTACCAGGGGCGAGCGCAAGCCCCTCCTCTCTCTGCTACCATGCACGGGCCGCATTGCTCGGGAGCGGCTCCCTCTGCCGCTCTCCAACCTCCGCGATCCAACCGGCAATTCCAGTCGCCATCGGCAGTTCCAGTCATGCTTAAGCATCTGCACGCCGCGAAGAGCCGAGTTGCAATGAGTCAAGCTCGCCGAGCCCACACTCAACGGATCGCGTGCATCATGCGACAAAGAACTGAAAAAGAAAGAGTTATGAATCAATCACGGCCTGTGACGGCAATTCAGATTAGTTCGTGAGCAGTATGAAGACAACTCCAAGTACCCTCGCATGTCGGCATCCACGATCCAACTGACCTTGCGCCGCTCTATCCCGTAGGCCAGCGCGTCGAGCGCGTCATGCGCCCCCCGCCCCGGTCGGAACCCGTAGCTGAACCCTTGGAACTCCGCCTCGTAGATCGGCGTCAGGATGCAGTCCACCATCGCTTTCTGCAGGATCTTGTCCTCCCGTGCCGCGCTGCCGAGCGGTCGCTTGCCCCCGTCCGGCTTGGGTCTCTCTACCCGCCGGACCGGTTGCGCCCGGTACGTTCCCGCAGGCACTCGGTCGTGCAGGTCCAGCAGTCGCTCTTCCAGCCCGTCCTGGTACTCCTCCCACCTCATCCGGTCCACTCCCGCTGCCGCCTCCTGCCTCAACCCGAGATAGGACTCGTGCCGTGTGTCCACGTTGATGTGGTGCAGTACCGCCGTGAGTCGCTCCTCAGAGTCCCTCGTTACAGCTCTCCGTATGCGGTCCGCTGTCTGCCTCACGGTTGCCCGGCCCCGAGTCCGGCCCGTGCGGCCGCTTCCCGCCTTGCCCTTGGCTGCACCCCTTCGCTCCCCGGGCTCCGCCGCAGGTTGCCCCGCTTTGTTCGCTCGCTTCGTCACTACTATGGGTGCCTCCGACTTCTTCCTTGCGTGCCTCGTTGGCTTCGGTTTTCTCCTTCCCTTCGCGGCCCCGGTCCACCTCCGGGGCCCAATGAAGATCTCCCAGGTCCCGGCGGAAGGCGTACCTGCGTGCATGGGTTCCCTGACACCGCGGAGCCCGACCGTCCCTCGCCCTAGCGGAACGTCCGGTGTTGCCTTCGTCCGATCTGAAAAACTCGGCACTCCGAACCATCGCTTTTTCGGTGCTCAATAGCCCCGCCCACCGGCACCGCTACCGACGCTTCGCCGACGCCCTCACGGACGCCGCCGCACGGCTCGCGGAGACATGTGATTGGTTTCACCTTCATGTCAGGAGACTCTCACTCCCTACCTTCCGTCCAGTTAGCCTGGCGCTCCAGACCCGAGCGTGCGCGTCTAACGCACTCGGTTCCTCGCACGGCAGATTCGCGCCCTAGGCTCCGATCGGCTATCCCCGGAGGTTCCGTGTACGGCTTGCTGGAACTCAAGTTTCCTCACCGTTTCCCCTCCGCGGTCCTGCTCATGCGACGCCCCCCTTCCCTCGAGCGGGTCCCAGCGGCCCCGGTTCCCCGCCGTCTGTCAGTACTCTGAGGGCGCTACGACTCCCCGCACGGCGTCCCTTCGGCTTATTGATTCGCCAGCCAGTACCACGCTTGCCTGCTGCTTCGCTCCCGATCCCCCGCAGGCAGGGGCGGGCCCGGACCTTTTGTTACCGCCAGGGGTCCGTCTTCCGGCCTTCTTGCGTGGACCGTGCGGGGCCTCCCAGGTTCCCTGGCGAGCCATCCCGTGGCTATGCAGACGGTCTCTGACCCCGGTCGACCCAGACACCCCTCGCCGTTGACGGCGTGCCCGGTGCTGCCCCCGCTAATCGCACAACGAAGGCGTCGGCATTGATGATTTCGAGGCTCAATAGCGCCGCTTGACCACCCGCTGTGTACGCTTCACGACGTACGTTGCCGCACGCCATGCAACACGCGCTCCCGGCTGGCGGGCTGCGCCTTTGCCGGGCGGGAGTCGAACCCGCTGGCTCGCTATGAAAGGTTTCAGATTGCGGTAGGGACACCGGTTACCCGGTGCCCCCCGCGCGGATCCGAGCGGGCGCGTTAACGCACTCGGCTCCTACCTCCGATGGGTGACGGCGAATCTTCGGTCCGGCCACGGATGCAGCACTCGCACAGGCGGCCACAGTTCATCACAAAGTAGGTGCAGACGTTTCCACGGGTGCCGGTCCTTTTGCGACCTCCGGCGGAGAATGGCCATCCATTCTTTCCTGACGCGTCGCTCGAATCGCCGTAGGTACGGGTGGCTGGTGGGGACCGCGAAGTAGTTATACCAGCCTCGCAACACCCTCCCCAGCCATTGCCCGGTCTCCACTTGATCCGCGTGCATGCGCCGTCGCAGCTTTGCCCGGATCGCCTTCAGGGTCCGGCTCATGCGTTTCGCCACCGGCTTGCGCCCCAGCCCGAAGCGTCCTTTCCTCGTCTGTCGGCAGTAATGCGTCATGCCGAGAAAGTCGAACGTCTCCGGCCGTCCCTGCCCGCGCGTCTTCCGGTTCGCGATCGCGTACCGTCCGAACTCGATCAGGCGGGTCTTGTCCGGGTGCAGTTCCAGTCCGAACTGGCCGAGCCTTTCCTGCAGGTCCTTCAGGAACCGTTCCGCGTCCTCCTTGTGCTGCAAGCCCGCCACGTAATCGTCGGCGTATCGCACGAAGATCATTTCGCCGCGCGCTTCCTGCGGTCGCCACTTCCGCCCGACCCACAAATCGAGTACGTAATGCAGGTAGACGTTGGCGAGGACCGGCGAAATCACCGACCCCTGCGGCGTCCCCTTGCCCGTATCGACCAGTTGGCCGTCTTCCATGGCGCCCATGCGTAGCCACTTTCCTATCAGCCTGATCAGCCGCTGATCCCCGATCCGCTCGCCCAGCAACCGGAGCATCCAGTCCCTGTCGATCCGGTCAAAGAACTTGGCGATGTCGGCGTCCAGAATCCAGTTGACCTTGCGCTTCTCAATCCCGTATGCCAAGGCGTCCAGCGCGTCGTGCGCGCCCCGCCCGGGCCGGAACCCGTAGCTGAACCCGAGGAATTCCGCCTCGTAAATCGGCGTCAGGATATTGTCCACAACGGCCTTCTGGACGATCTTGTCCTCCAGTGCGGCCACCCCCAGCGGTCGCCTGCCGCCGTCCGGCTTCGGAATGTTCACCCGTCGCGACGGCGTCGCCCGGTACGTTCCCGCATGCACGCGGTCGTGCAGGTCGAGCAGTTGCTCGTCCAGCCCTCCCCCGTACTCCTTCCACGTCACTCCGTCCACGCCCGGTGCCGCATCTCGCTTCAGCGCGACGTAGGCAACCCGCAACGTCTCCGGCGTGACATGCTGCAGAAGCGCAGTGAGCTTCTCCTTGGGATTCCTCTGTATACATTGCCGTATCCGCTCGGCCCCCTGTGACACGGCTGCCCGTCCCTGCGTGCGGACCGTGCTTCGGCCTCCCGGATTCTCGTTGGTCCCGGCCCTTCGCTCCTCCCGCTCCGCAGCCGCTCGCGCCGCCTTGTTCCCGGGACTCGTCGCTAGTATGGCCGAGTCTGACTCCTTCGGATCGTGCATCTCCAGTCTTGACTCCTGTCCTTCCCTTCACGGTCCCGGCGGCGACCCGCCGGGACGACCCGAAGGCCTCCCAGGTCCCAACCTCTGTCGTACATGCGTGCCTGGGTTCTTCGACGCCGCGGAGCCCTCCCGGCCCTAGCTAGAACGGACCGCGAGGTGTTGCCTTCGACTAATGAGACGGTCTCGGCACTCCGAATGATGAAGATTTCGACGCTCCATAGCCCTGCCCACATGCGCCCCTGCCGACGCTTCGCCCGTCCCCTCACGGGAACGACCGCACGGCTCGGGGAGCGCTATGGATCAGCTCATCCTTTACCGCAGAGGACTTTCACCTCCTGACATTGGCCAGTTAGCCTGGCGCACCTCATCGCATCCTCCTATCCAGGGCTTGCCCTGGCGCAAGCGATTCTCAAAATGGGGGGTCTGACTCGTGTGGGGTGGAATCTGCGAGCGTTTGTGTGCGCCGTTGGAACCCGTTGCGGGGTGATCGGACGGCTGTTGACTCGGTATCCGGGGGGTCGAGTCGTCTGGCAGCGGCAATGACGCGGTCATGGACTGGCCGCAACGCACCCCCGTTGAGGGCCTCTGGAAGAGGAGCCTGTCGCGGGCAGGATGGCGGGCAGGTTGCGTCATGAGGGGGCGCACGCGGCCGCCCCGGGATCGGGCGGTGGCGGGCGCTTCCTCAACACGGTCTCGAACAGGGCGGTCCAACTGCGGAAGCAGAACCACTCCGTGAGGAAGCCCAGGGTCGCGCAGAACTTGCGCCGGGTGCCGACGCGCGCCCGGCCTTGCCGCCACAGGTCGGACACGCAGTCCAGGACCGCATGCAGCGCGAAGGCGAACAGGTTCAGCGTGGCGAGCAGATTGGCCAGGCCCTGGCGGCCGTGCCCGAAGTTGTGCTTGAGGTGGTAGCCCTGCCGCGCCAAGCAGTTGAACTGCTCGTTCTCGATTTTCCATCGGGCGCGGCCCGCCCGGGCGATCGCGGCCACGTTGTCGGCCGTGACCGGCAGGCTGGTGAAGAACGAATTGTGGTAGGTGCGCTCGCCGTTGCGGCAGATCTCGAAGTCGATCCAGGTTCCCCGGAGGGCGTCGTCGCCGGCGCGCAGCGGCACGTTGTTTCTCCACTGGTAGCGATGGTGCTCGACCTGCTGGCGCTGGTTGCGGGCGCGGACCCAGCCGGTGGACCAGAGGCGGCGGTTGGGGAGCTGTTTGTATAACGTCTTATGGCTGCTAGGCTTACAGATGAAGAGGAAGTCCGCGCCGAGCTCGGCGACGAGGGCGCAGAGGGGCTGGCAGCAGTACAGATCGTCGCCGAGCAGGACCGGCCGGTAGGGGAGCAGAGCGGGGATGTGGGCGGGCAGCCAGCGCTTGGCAGCGTTGCGCTCGCAATCCTGCTTGCGCTGGTCTTCGGTCCGGTCGGGCCGGTTGGCGGCGGGGTCGTGTTGGGGCTGCACGAACAGCGGCAGGAGCGGGAGGACGCGCTTGTGGCCGTCGGCGACGACGGTGGCCGCGAGCATGGTGTGGAAGAACTGCTTGGTTTTGTGCTGGCCGACATGGCGGGTCGAGCACTGCTCGCAAGGGATGGAGTCCGAGCCATGGAACTGGATCCCGTCGAGGGCGATGAGGAGGCGGCCGTCGAGGCGCAGGAAGGGGTCGAGGCCCCCTTGGTCGCGGACGGTGTCGAGGCAGAGGGGGAAGAGGTCGGCGAAGAGGGAGGGGTCGAGACCGTCGAGCAGATTCCTAATCTGATTGTCACTCGGGATCTTGCTGACGCCGAAGAGGGAGTGGCAGTTGGAGCGGGCGGACTCCTCGTGCATGTGGCGCTGGAAGTCGAGGAAGGAGGGGGACTGGAAGAAGAACGTGGCGAGGGCGCAGGCCGCGGCATCGGAGACGGCGTAGCGCTTGTTGGAGCCGGTACGGGGGTCGGGCAGGGCGGAGGCGGCTTGTTGGAAGCGGTCCAGAAGGGACTCGAGCACTCGGGCATTGGAAACGGGGGACACACTTTATGTTTGAAAGCGGCGCCCGCAAAGTCAAGCCCCCAGAAACTCAGGCACATTTTTTTGTCCTGATTGAGGCGGTTTCGGTGAGGTTGATGCCTGCTTCGACGTCCTGTGCAGTCGCTGGGCGCGGCCCGAGGGCCTACCACGAGGGCCCCGGGCAGAGGGTCCGGGCGTCGTCGACCGGCTGGGTCGCAAGCGCCGACACAGCGGTACTGTTCCGCCTGGCCAGGCGGAGCCCTGCTCGCGGGCGGGCGAGCGGCCCGGGCTAGCGCCGGGGCGGGGCCAGCAGCAGGTCGAGCGCCTCCTGCGGGCGGGCCGCGTCATGGCGGTTGGCCTGCGGCAGCCAGCGGAACCCGGACTGGCAGCGGATGAGCGAGAGCGCCGCGTTGGTCAGGCAGGCGAGATGGCGCGGCAGGTCGCGCACCCAGACCCGGCAGCGATCCTCGTCGTAGGTGAAGTCCCGCACGTAGTGCAGGCGGTTCTCGATGTGCCAGTGGTTGCGGATCCGCACCGCCAGCTGCGCGGGCGTGGCCTGCTCCGCCGTCAGCGAGGTCAGCGCGTAGCTCACTTCGCTGCTGGTCTCGCCAGTCTTGAGCACATGCCGCTCGCGCTCGATGCGGATGGCCTGCCGGCGGCCGTGCAGGTCGGCATAGCCGTTCCAGCCCGGGTCGCTGAGATCCTTGACCCAGTAGCGGCGGCGGTCGCTGCGGCCGTGCTCTTTGTCGAGGGTCTGGTGGCCGGGACAATCCTCGAACAGCATGTGCTGGAGGTCGTCCAGCAGCGTCGGCTGGTTCTCCTTGACGGCCGTGACCAGGTAGTGGGCCGCGCCGTCCTCGAGCAGGCCGCGCGCCGTCTTGTGCTGGACGTGCAGCGCGTCGAGGGTGACGATGCGCGCGGCCAGGTCCAGCTCCCCGGCCAGCTCGCGCACCGCCGGGATCGCGTTGGTCTTGCTCGAGACCTCGACCTGTCCCAGCACCAGGCCGCTGGAGTGCTCCACGGCCGCGACCAGCATGCGACGGCCGTCCGCCGTCTGCTTGGAGGCGCCGCGGACATCCTTCCCGTCCATCGAGAGGCCCGGCAGGAGCCCTGGCCGAGGGGCCTCCCCAGCCTCCTTCTGCGAGGCCGTATCCTCCTCATCCAGCGGGACTTGCTCGCTCTGCTGCCGCGTCCACGCCGCCACCGCGTGCGCCAGTGTCTCCGGCGGCAGGGCGGCCAGGATGTTGTGGAACGTCGCGCTCGACGGGGTCGTGTAGCAGTGCCGGCTGGGACTGTAGAAACAGCCCACCGCCGCGCGTTGCGACGGGTCTAGCAGGGCCGCGAACTGGGCGCACGCGGTCACGCCGCGGTAGCCGGCCAGCCGCGCCGCCACGGCCAGCACCAGCACGGTCCGCAGGCGGTAGCGCTGGCCCCGGGCGCAACGGTAGTCCTCCACCTCGCCCAGGCAGTCGAACAGGCTGCGCAGCTCCGGCGCAGGCGGCGGCGCGGTCCGCTCCGGGCCCTGCCAGGCCGGGTCCTCCTCGGGCGGGCCCAGGGCCGCCCTCGCATCCGCTTCCAATTCGTACACCAGCACCTCCTTGGGTTGGCCGTGATGGCGCCACTCCGGCACCGCGCCCGGCTGGCGTGCGTAGCCGCCGGTGAAGCCCAGCGAGCGCCAGTTCGCCGCCCGCTAGCAGGTGCCCGCGAACCGCGCCCGGTCCACGAACGACTCCGCGAGCAAGACGCCATAGCCCTGCTCCCGCTGCATGTCCCCGGCCAGCCGCCGCAGGCTCAGCCCCAGCACCCGCGAGGCCAGCTTGGGCACCCCCTGGAAGGCCGGCAGGAGCACGAAGCGCGCGTTCTGCGCCACCAGATGCAGGTGCCGCAACTGCTGCTCCAGCGTCCAGCCGATCCAGCGGTCCCGCGCCGTCAGCTTGAGCGCGGCTGCCTGCCAGCCCACCAGCGCCACCCAGGCCGGGCCCAGCCTCGCCACAGGCCGCAAGCCCTTGCCGAACAGGCCGCCGAACCCCAGGTAGTGATGGGCCCCCACCAGACGGTCCCAGAGCCGGTGCTCCTGCGCACCGCAGGTCGGGCGCACCGCGACGGCGCGCAGGTCCGGAACGCGGCCTGGCGTCAGCAACGGCTCCATCCGACCCACGGTGACAGATCGAGAACGAAATGTCCAGCCCTGGCGGGTCGCAAAGACGGGAACCGAGAATCGCCGTGCCTAGCGGACAGGCTCGCACAGCCCCTTGCCACGACTGTCTGCCACCCTGAATTCAAACAACTGAATAGCCCTGCCCAGAAACTGGTCCCTTGCTACCGGCCCCTCAGCGGCTCGCGAGACAGAAAAAGGCCAAATTGAGAACTACGTGCGCCGTGGAAAGGCGCTTCCATTCAGCGGGTGCGAATCCCGCCCAGCAACTGATGCTCCGGCTGGTAGCAGCCAGGGCGGTTCATGGAGGTAACGAAATGGGCTGAAGCACTCTGGTGTCAAAGGGCCGCCTTGGGCGGCTCAGCGACCATGCGGGCTAGAACGCGAGTGAACGCCGAGCAGACCTCGAAACATTGAACGCGGGAGCCGACCCTTTCGCAATTAGGGGGAAGGCCGGCGGCGGGTCGGGAAGAGAGCGTCACAGGCACCGACCGGCACCCGCCGGGGTAATGGCGCTGGCACGCATGGAAGAGGAAGGAAGCAGCAACACGGGAAGCCCTGCCGGTGGCGTGCACGCGCCAAACCGGAATCCCGCCAGGGACAGGCCGGGCCGGGCAGGGTGGCGGAGAGGTTCGTACTACCGGAGAGGCCGGGTAACGCTGGCGGAGGGAAGGGACCTCAGGTGAGGAGAGGTGAGGGAAAGCGCGAAGGACGCCGGGAGTGGCAGTGCCTAGGACCCCGGCATTGTGTTCGAGAGAGCTGGAACCACCGCATGCGAAAGCGAAGGGAAGCGAATGCAGGAACGAGCGCAAGCCGGGGCGGCAGGCGCTGGCGGCAGGGCGTGAACAGGCCTGCCGCCGGGTGCGGCGACCGGCGGGAAGAGGCCGGGGGCGTGCGACTCCCGCGACGCGGACGGAAAAAAAACGGACGCGCCATTCCCGTCGGAGCTGGATCTACCCGTGTGCGAGCGGCATGATCCCACTGGAGAGCCCGGTGCCGGAAAGCGGCACGCCGGGTTCGGTGAGCGGGGAGCGGAAACGTGGCTAGGCGAGAGGGCCAGTGAGGCACCTACAGATGGCGAAAGCCGTAGGACTACCCCAAAACAGCTACTGCCTCTTTGCTAAGGTGCGCGCGTCGCTCCCCGACTCTACTGGAGTCCTTTCCAATCCACAGATGAGCCTGAAGGAGGTCGGGAAGAGGAAGTGGGAATGAGTAGATCATACCCCTTCTTTGGGAGGGGGTAGCAGGGGGGAGGGCAAGCCCCCCAGCACATTTTCCGCATGTTTTGCTTTATCGGGTCCGGCCTCCCGCCGGGACGGGACCCTGCCCCACAAACCATGACTCATATGAGCCATTGTTCCGCTAGCATGGCTGCATGGAACCCTTGGTTTGCGCGGACTGCGGGGTGGCGTTGAGGCGACCGCGCAGGGGACCTCTGCCGCAGCGTTGTGCGCGTTGCGGCAAGCGTCGGCGCAATGCGCGGGCGCGGATGCTGCCGACCGGGCAAGCTGCGGAGTACCCGCACTGGGACGTGGCCTCGCTGCGGCGGGCGGTGGCGGCCCAGCGGGCCCTCCTGGACGAACTTCGGGATGCGGAGGTGCGGACGCAGCGCGAGCTCGAGAGGCTGCGCCGGCGGCTCGCCTGGCTGGAGCGCCGCGAGCGGGACGCCGGGGAGGCCTGAACGCCGGTTGCAAGGCACTTGGCTGCGTTCGCCCTGTCTCCGATGCGGCCGCCACGAAACGGTTGGGAACACGGATCGACGGGGAACCGTCAACAGGGCTCGGAGTTCCGTCAAGCTGTGCCGGACGAGTGCCCCGCCCGCCGCCGCAAGACCGCCGCGGCCCGCTGCAATGCCAGCCCGAAGGGCCGGTGCCGCCACGCGGCCTACTGGCGCGCGCAGCGTGTGCTACGCCGGTTCCTGCGCGGCTGAGACGGCTCCCGCTGCCCGTCCCGGCAGCCGCTGCAGGCGGGTTCGGGGGCGCGCAAGGGACGAGAAACTGGACGCTCGCGTTTCCAACGAGACATGAGCCTGAAGGACCCCGCCTTCAGGCCGCGTTCGCCATCTCGCTGCGGATCGCCGCGAACAGCTCGTCGCGCGCCTCGTTCAGCTGCCGTGCCGCCTCGTTGTCGCTCAGTGCGCGGGCCTGCGCGTCCAGCTGCGCGAAGTCGATCCCCTTTTATATTGGAGAGGTGCCGGAGAGAAGGATGGCCACCACTGCCTCGGACCCCCTCTCCCCAGTGCCGCAGGTGGCGCAAGCCACCGCCGCGGCAGCTAGCAGATCCCTCCCTGCCCAGTGCAGGGAGGCCCCCGGCGGGGCCTGGCCAGGCGCCGCCGGGGGCGACGGGTCGGACCGTGCCCCCCTTGGGTTTCCAGACCCGTGCTGGAGCTTGGTCGGCCCGTCGCAGCAGTTCCTGCGCGCCCTGGACGGAAGCGTGGGTGAAGCCCCGAATCGCAAAAGGATAGGAACGCAGGAATGACTACAGCCAACTCCATTGTCGTCGCCGGCATCGACGTCGGCAAGTCCAAGCTCGACGCCCACATCCTCGCGGGCAGCCTCGAGCGCCAGTTCAACAACGACAAGTGCGGCCGCCGCGCCCTGCGCAACTGGCTGCTCAAGCACGGCGTCACCCGCGCCGTGCTCGAGCCCACCGGCCGCTACCACCGCAACTTGCACCAGTGCCTCTTCGACGCCGGCATCGAAACCGTGCTCGTCAACCCCCTGCGTTCCCGGCGCTTCGCCGAGGCCATCGGCCGACTCGCCAAAAACGACCGCGTCGATGCCTCCATGCTCGCCCGCTTCGGCCTCCTCGACAGCCTCGAAACCACCCCGCCCCAGCCAGCGAACCTCTGCTTGCTCAGCGACTTGCTCGCCCTCCGCCGCAAGCTCGTTGAGCAGCTCGGCGCCCTCCGCAAGCTCTGCGCCGAACTCGCTCCCGAGGCCGCCGCTTGCCCCGCTGCCACCCTCGAGGCCTGCCAGGCCGACAGCGCCGACTGCCACCGCCGCATGCGCGTGTGCATCGCCGCCGACGCCGCGCTCTCCCGCCGCGCCGCGATCATCCAGTCCATCCCCGGCGGCCGCGCCCAGCCGCGCCACCTGCTCTACATGGCCGCCCTGTCCGCGGTCCGTTGCGAACCCGCTGCCAAGGCCTTCTACCAACGACTCCTCGCCCGCGGCAACCCGCCCAAGGTCGCCCTCGTCGCCGTCATGCGCAAGCTCGCCGGCCTGCTCGACACTCTGCTCCGCGAGGATCGCCTCTGGCAGCACGAACCTCCCGCCCGCGCACTGCAGGCCGCCGCATGAACGCACCGACGGGCTGCCCCCGACCGAATCTCGCCAGCCGCAGAGAAAGGCAAGAAAATCGCCTCTCCGAAACATCTCTGCCCGGATATGTGCTTGACAACAAACACGGAAGCTCCTTGAGGCAGGCCGCCGCGCCCGGCACAGACTTCAGCTTCTCGTACGGCGTCAGGATGTCCTGCCGCCGGTAGCGCTTGCGCAGCTTGCCCTTGGCGTCGATCTCCTCGCTCGGGAAGTAGCACGGGCGATGGTAGTTCAGGTACGGCGAGAGCACCGCGCGGTTGAACCGGTCCAGCCGCTGGGCGTAGCGTCCCGGGATGTGGCCGTAGCCGAGCTGCTTGCGCACCACCGTGCCGTTCTTCGACTCCACCAGCGCGTTGTCGTTGCTGCGCCGCGGCCGCGACTTGGTGAACTCCCCGACCCGCAGCTTCTCCAGCAGGGCCGCCACCTGGTAGTTCACGTACTCGGACCCGTTGTCGGAATGAAACCCGCGGATGCGGAACGGGAACGCCTCCAGCAGGCTCTCCAGCACCGGCAGCAGGTGACGCTCGGAGATCCGCTCCACGCTGCCCACGAACTGGAACTGCGTCACCTCGTCGACCACGTTGATGTGATAGACGTCCTTGACCTTATCGAGGTCCCCCTGGTGCACCGAATCGACCCGCAGGTAGCCCGGCAGCCCCTCCGGGCGCGCAATGGCATTAACCGTACGCGACGAGACCGACGAATTAGTGACAGCGCTCATGAGGAGATAATTCTCCTGTAGTTTCAAGGGTTTGCGGCTGCGCGAAATTTTCTTGCTGGCAGGGCTTGACTTCTGCGGTTCGATCTGCCAAGTTAGGTGTCGAGGGATGTCTCATTGGACCCGCTGATTGAGAAGCTCCGCTCCACGACCTTCTTCGGCAAGCGCTTCACCCGGCGCCAGCTGGCCGATATTCAGGCAACCGTCGGGACGTTCCCCGACCTGAGCCGCACCGAATTGGGGCAGACCATCTGCGAGCACCTGCGCTGGCAGACGCCCAGGGGCCGCAACCGCATTCAGAGCGCCTTGCGCCTGCTGGAGGAACTCGAGCGGCTCGGCATTCTGACTCTGCCGGCCAAGGCCAAGCCGGCCCCGGGGCGGGGTCGGCAGAAGCCGCTGGAGCTGGGAAGCCGGACGGCGCCGCAACCCGCGATTGACGGGCCACTGGCCGAGCTACTGCCTGTGCGGCTGCAGCCGGTGAGCGGGCAGCAGGCGGTCGCGGAGTGGAACGAGTGGGTCCAGCGCTACCACCCGCTGGGCTACCGCCGTCCGCTCGGCACGCACCTGCGCTACTTCCTGCTCGACCGGCACGAGCGCAAGCTGGGCTGCCTGCTGTTCGATTTCGCGACCCGCAAGCTGGCCTGCCGGGACGCGTGGATCGGCTGGGCAGGCGAGGCGCACCGCCAGCAGCTACAGCTCGTGGTGCGGAACGCCCGTTTCCTGCTGTTCCCCTGGGTGCGCGTCGAGAATCTGGCGTCGAAGACGCTGGGCCTGGCAGTGCGGCAGCTGCCGCAGGACTGGCAGCGGGAGCACGGGTACCGGCCGGTGCTGGTGGAGACGTTCGTCGACCCAGAGCGCCACAAGGCGACCTGCTACCGGGCGGCGAACTGGCAGTGCCTGGGGCAGACGCAGGCGCGCGGGGCGCGGGGCGGGGTGGAGGCAAAGACGCCCAAGCAGGTCTACGTGCAGCCGCTGCATCGCGACTGGCAGGCGATCCTGCGGCAGGGCCCGCGCGCGGCGGCCAAGGCGGCCAAGCCGCGTCCGCGGGCCCTGCCGCAGGCCGTCGCGGACGACGGTTTCGTGTCGTTGTGGCAGGGGATCGTGGGCACGCTGGTGCGCGTGGCAGGCGAGCATGACCGGCAGTGGCTCCGGCGGCAGAGGGCGCTGAACACGCTGCTGGTGATCCTGTTCGTGTTCCGGCTGGTGTTCGCGCCCGAGCGGAGGGCCTACGGCACGGTCCTGGCCGACCTGTGGGAGCAGTGCCGCCGGCTGGAGCTGGCCTTGCCGCAGCCGCGGCCGGTCTCGGCCGCGGCGATTTGCAAGGCCCGCGCCAAGGTCGACGAGGAAGTGTTCCGGCGGTTCCATCGCGCGGTGCTCGCCCAGGTGCCCCGGGACAGTCCGGCCGCGCTGTGGCACGGCCACCGCGCCTTCGCCGTCGACGGCTCGAAGCTGAACCTGCCCCGCCCGCTCGTGCACGACGGCTACCGCACGCCCTCGCCGACGGCCCATTACCCGCAGGGCCTGCTCAGCTGCCTGTACCAACTGCGCGCCCGCCTGCCGGTCGACTTCGACCTGCAGGCCCACGGTGACGAGCGCCGTGCCGCCTGGGCCCACCTGTCCGCGCTCCGCCCCGGCGATGTCGTCGTCTACGACCGCGGCTACTACTCCTTCCTGCTGCTGCACACCCACCTCGAGCGCGGCCTGCACGCCGTCTTCCGCTTGCAGGGCAACGCCAACTCCCTCTTCCGCGACTGCATCCAAAGCGACCGCACCGACGACACGCTCACCGTCCAGCCCAGTGCCGACGCGCTGCGCCAGCACCCGCAGGCCGTCTGGCGGCCCTGCCGGGTGCGCCTGGTCCAGTACAGCGTCGGCGCGACTGCCTACACCCTCGCCACCACGCTGCTGGACCGCCAGCGCTATAGCGTCCGCGCACTCGCCGACTTGTATCACAGCCGGTGGGGAATTGAAGAACTGTACAAGACCTCCAAGCAAGGCTTGAGCGTGGAGTTGTTCCACGGCCGCAGCGAGCGCCTGGTCCAGCAGGAACTGTACGCAAACTTCACCCTGATCGCGCTGACTCGCCTGTTCGCCAACCACTGCGAGCAGGGCCTGCGAGCCGCGCCGGACGGGCACGGCCGCCCCGCGCGGCAGGCGCATTTCCAGAACAGCCTGCGCACGGTGGCGCGCCAGTTGGAGGCTCTGTTCCTGCAGCATGCGAGCGTGCTGTCGGAATCCGTGCAGCGGGTCGTGGAAGGCATCGCCGCCGGCTGGCAGCGACGCCGCCCGGGCCGCTCTTTCCCGCGCGTCTCGCGCAAGCCCGCCAGCAAATGGAGGAACCGCAAGGCAACCGCAACGGCAAGCTCCGCCTGAAACTCCCCTCAAACGCCCCGGCCTGCTCGGATTCCCCCCTGTTTTCTAAAGTTAATGCGTGCTCGCGGCAAAGTTAATGCCATTGGGGGGGCGCGGCCGCCTCCGCTCCGCGATCGTGACCCCGGCCGGGCGCGTGGGGTCCTTGCGGCCCATCCGCCGCAGGTAGGCCTGGCTCCACCGCAGGTTGTACAGATGCCCGTTCGACAGCCCCGCCAGGCGCCGGAAGCGCACGTCGCCGAAGACCTCCCAGGCGCGCTTGAGCAGCGCCAGCGTCGCGGGTCCCGACAGCGTCCCGTGCAGCTCATCGGTCTCCGCCAGCAGCACAACGTCCGCTCGTTCGTACTTGCGCCGGAACGGCTTTGCCGCGCCCCGGCGACGGTCCGCCAGCTCCCCCTCGGCCAGGTAGCGTGCGATCAGCCGCGCCAGCTGCGCCCGCGAAAGCCCCGTCGTGCGGGCCAGGTAGCTGCGCAGCAGACCTTTGTCCGGCTTGCCCAGCCGCCAGTACGAGAACCGCCGCAGCACCCGCCCGATATGCGCGTAGGCCTGCTTCCGCTCCGGGACCAGAGCCGTCCCTTCCGGATTCCCCGCGAGAAACGCGCGCACATCGTCCAGGCTCGAGTGAGCCTCCAAATCGAGATGCAAGATCACCCTCCGATGATTCCCACATCCTCTGTAGAGCCCCTTTCAGGCTCATCTCTCGTTGGAAGAGACTACTGGTTGACAGTGGGCTGAGCCGAATGTAACATTGCAATTGACTGGCTGTCGCACGAGAAAGCGCAACAGCGCAACGCCTATCTGCCTGTCACGGCTCACTTCGGGACTGCCGAGGTGATTTCAGGGTGTGAGGTGGCGACTGCTGGTCGATGAGCCTTCAGGAGGTGTTTCATGAACTCGAAGCTTGGCTTTGCTTCCAGATTGATCCTATCGCTGGCCTTTTGCCTGCTCGCACCGGCCACGTCGCCAGCGCAGACAACCTACGGGTCCATCGTCGGAAGCGTCATGGACAACACCAACGCCATGATTCCGGCGGCGACGGTCACCTTGACCCACCTGGGGACAAACGAATCTCAAACCGTCCAGTCGAGCGCTACTGGCCTCTACCAGTTCCTGCAACTCCACCCGGCGAGCTACCGCGTAGAGGTCGAGGTTCCCGGCTTTAAGCGTTCCGTGCGGGAGCCGATCGGTCTCGAGATGTTGCAGGTGGTCCGAATCGACGTCTCCATGGAACTCGGCGAGGTCACAGAGAGCATCGAAGTCACCGGAGCAACGCCCCTTCTTGAGTCCGAAACAAGCACCTTGGGGGAGGTGATCAACGAGCGCAAGGTCATTGATCTGCCTCTCAACGGACGCAACCCATTTGGTCTCATGGCCCTGGTGCCCGGTGTGGTGCCGGGGGGCTGTGACAGTCCCGACGCCTGCCATCCGGCCGTGATCAATTTCACTGGGTGGGGGAACTACCAGATTGGAGGCACGCTCGCCAACCAAAGCGAAGCGCTTTGGGACGGCGCTCCGCTCACAGGAGGCCAGCTCAACGGGTGGCGCTTCGTGCCGACCCAGGATGCCGTGCAGGAATTCAAGGTCCAGACGAACAACTACGGAGCGGAGTTCGGTCGCACTGCCGGAGGCATGATCAATATCACCACCAAGTCGGGGTCGAACGAATATCACGGCAGCCTTTTTGAGTTCTTGCGCAACAAGGCGGTGAACACGAACAACTACTTCGCCAAGCAGGCGGGCTTTGAAAAGCCGCCGTATACCCAGAACCAGTTTGGAGGCACTGTCGGCGGCCCGATTCTCAAGGACAAAATCTTCTTCTTTACCAGTTGGGAGTCGGCGCGTATACGTCGAGCGATTTCCCTGGTCCACACGGTTGCCACGCCGGAACAGCGGCAAGGCGACTTTTCCCAAACGTTCAGGGCCAGTGGGGCGCAGATTCCAATTTACGACCCCAACACCTCCCGGGAGGACCCGAACGCGAAGGGCAGCTTCATCCGCGACCCCTTCAGCCGAAACATAATCCCGGCCGACCGCCTCAACCCAACCGCACAAGTCATGAAGGATCTGTTCGGCCTACCCAACGCCCCGGGCGAGCCGGT
Source organism: Bryobacterales bacterium (assembly GCA_965218615.1). Lineage (GTDB taxonomy): Bacteria > Acidobacteriota > Terriglobia > Bryobacterales > UBA6623 > VXMF01. The sequence goes on along the minus strand of CBDCLH010000005.1, from coordinate 162,669 downwards.
GACAAACATCAACAACTTCTTCACCAACGCCAGCGTGGCGGACGATTCCGACCAGTTCAACGGACGCCTCGACTATCTGCTCAGTGAGAATCACAAGCTGTTTGGCCGCTACACGTGGTACGAAGTCCAAGGTCCCGGGATCGACACGTTCGGGACCGGTATTACCACGATCGATTTCGGACCCATCGAGGATTCCCGCTCGAAGCAGGCGCTGCTGGATTCGACCTATACGATCAACCCGACGACCGTGCTGAATCTGCGGTACTCGTTGATGCGGTTTCTCTTCGATCGCTCGCCATTGAGCTTCGGAACGGACTTATCCCGATACGGGGGAGGCTGGGGCGAGATCAACAACCAGGTTAGTGAACTGCTTCGCCACCACCCGGTGCTTCGGATGCAGGACATGACCAGCATCGATGCCTCCAGTGGCAGCACGATTTATCAGCGCGAGTCCAACCACCAGATCGTCGGAAGCCTCAGCAAATTCTCCGGAAAACACACGTTCAAGTTTGGCGGCGAGTGGAGGATCATCCAGTTGAACTACGCGCAGAGCAATAGTACGAGCGGAGACTTCACCTTCAACAATATTCTGACGGCGAACACTCCATCGACTGGCGCCAGTGGAGGATTCGGCTGGGCTTCCTTCATGTTGGGACTGCCCAACAACGGGAGCTTGGCGACACCAGGCTTTGGCGCGAGCCAGCGACTCTACCGCGGACTGTACTTCCAGGATGACTACCGAGCCACAAACAAGCTGACGTTCAATTTTGGGGTCCGCTATGACATCGAGGGCCCTTGGACAGAGCGGTTCGACCGGATCGCGATTTTCCAGCCCAACGAACCACACCCGCTCGGTAGCGATGTCGGGTTGGACCTCAAAGGACGGTTGGCCCTGGTGAATTCACCCGAGCATCCAAGCCGCGGCATGCGCGATACCTTTTACGGGCAATTCGCGCCCCGCATGGGCTTGGCCTACCGGCTCACGGATAGGACGGTCCTCCGGACCGGCTACGGAATCTTTTTCCTTCCGGGCAACATCGGCAGGTACGAGCCCTCGCTGGATCCACTCAGCAGCATCACGACTCCGATGGTGGGCTCGCTCGATAGCGGAGTCACACCAGGCTCCACCATCGACGATCCGTTCCCAACGGGCCTGTTGGTGCCGCCGGGCCGACAGGGAGACTTCCAAAAGCAGTTTACCGGCCTGGGGCCGTTTGCCGAGTACGGCGAGCCGTCGGATGGGTACACCCAGCACTGGAACTTCAATCTTCAGCACACTCTGCCCGGAGACTGGCTCATCGACGTCGCCTACGCCGGCTCGAAGGGGACTGCATTGCCGCTCATCATCTATCAAGCCAATTCACTCCCCAATGAGTTTCTTTCGCTAGGCCCGCAACTGAATCAGCAGGTGGCAAACCCGTTCTTCGGATCCGATCTCATCACGCCGGGACCTCTGACGCAGCCGACGCTAGCTTATGGACAACTCCTACGTCCCTTCCCGCAATATACCTCCGTTCTCCGCTGGGACCCCCCTGTCGGCAGTTCCATCTACCATTCCGCGCAGGTCAAGGTAGAAAAGCGGTTCTCCAATGGAGCGAGTATCCTCGCCTCCTACACCAATGCCAAGCTGATCACGGATGTTGAAACGATCACAGGGTGGCTTCAACCCAGTCCGGGAGTGCAAAACCCTCAGGACCTCAGAGCAGAGCGATCCGTGTCCGGCCACGATATCGCCCAGCGGTTCGTGCTCAGCACAACTCTCGACGTTCCAATTGGAAGGGGAAGGAGGTTGGGCAGCAACATCACGGGCTTTGCCGACAAGCTCATATCCGGTTGGGCGATCAACGGAATCTACACCGCGCAATCCGGGTTTCCGCTCGGTGGGCCGGGATGCAGAGCGAACCTGACCAGTTCGTTTGGCGGCGGCTGCCGAGTCAACAGCAGTGGCAGCAGTGCCGCACGCAGCGGCGGTGCGGAGGGCCGCATCAATGAATGGTTGGACACATCGCAATTCGTACAACCCGCCGCCTTTACTTTCGGCAATGTCGCACGCACGCTGCCGGACGTACGAACGCATGGTGTCCACAACCTGGACTTCTCCTTCTTCAAGAACACTCTCTTTGGGCCCGAGGCGAGATACAACGTTCAGTTCCGAGTAGAGTTCTTCAACATCTTTGATCGGACGCAGTTTGGTTTTCCCAACTTGAGTTCTGGCTCGACAGCATTCGGAGTGATCACAGATCAACTGAATGAACCACGCATAATCCAGTTTGGGTTGAAGTTCTTGTTCTAGGGGCCCCGCCGGGACGCGGGGACGATTGGGACAAGCGGCACCCTTGATGAGTGCGACGCTTGCCTCACCTCACGCGGTCCATCCGCACGGTCGCCCCCAATGGCATTAACCGTACGCGACGAGACCGACGAATTAGTGACAGCGCTCATGAGGAGATAATTCTCCTGTAGTTTCAAGGGTTTGCGGCTGCGCGAAATTTTCTTGCTGGCAGGGCTTGACTTCTGCGGTTCGATCTGCCAAGTTAGGTGTCGAGGGATGTCTCATTGGACCCGCTGATTGAGAAGCTCCGCTCCACGACCTTCTTCGGCAAGCGCTTCACCCGGCGCCAGCTGGCCGATATTCAGGCAACCGTCGGGACGTTCCCCGACCTGAGCCGCACCGAATTGGGGCAGACCATCTGCGAGCACCTGCGCTGGCAGACGCCCAGGGGCCGCAACCGCATTCAGAGCGCCTTGCGCCTGCTGGAGGAACTCGAGCGGCTCGGCATTCTGACTCTGCCGGCCAAGGCCAAGCCGGCCCCGGGGCGGGGTCGGCAGAAGCCGCTGGAGCTGGGAAGCCGGACGGCGCCGCAACCCGCGATTGACGGGCCACTGGCCGAGCTACTGCCTGTGCGGCTGCAGCCGGTGAGCGGGCAGCAGGCGGTCGCGGAGTGGAACGAGTGGGTCCAGCGCTACCACCCGCTGGGCTACCGCCGTCCGCTCGGCACGCACCTGCGCTACTTCCTGCTCGACCGGCACGAGCGCAAGCTGGGCTGCCTGCTGTTCGATTTCGCGACCCGCAAGCTGGCCTGCCGGGACGCGTGGATCGGCTGGGCAGGCGAGGCGCACCGCCAGCAGCTACAGCTCGTGGTGCGGAACGCCCGTTTCCTGCTGTTCCCCTGGGTGCGCGTCGAGAATCTGGCGTCGAAGACGCTGGGCCTGGCAGTGCGGCAGCTGCCGCAGGACTGGCAGCGGGAGCACGGGTACCGGCCGGTGCTGGTGGAGACGTTCGTCGACCCAGAGCGCCACAAGGCGACCTGCTACCGGGCGGCGAACTGGCAGTGCCTGGGGCAGACGCAGGCGCGCGGGGCGCGGGGCGGGGTGGAGGCAAAGACGCCCAAGCAGGTCTACGTGCAGCCGCTGCATCGCGACTGGCAGGCGATCCTGCGGCAGGGCCCGCGCGCGGCGGCCAAGGCGGCCAAGCCGCGTCCGCGGGCCCTGCCGCAGGCCGTCGCGGACGACGGTTTCGTGTCGTTGTGGCAGGGGATCGTGGGCACGCTGGTGCGCGTGGCAGGCGAGCATGACCGGCAGTGGCTCCGGCGGCAGAGGGCGCTGAACACGCTGCTGGTGATCCTGTTCGTGTTCCGGCTGGTGTTCGCGCCCGAGCGGAGGGCCTACGGCACGGTCCTGGCCGACCTGTGGGAGCAGTGCCGCCGGCTGGAGCTGGCCTTGCCGCAGCCGCGGCCGGTCTCGGCCGCGGCGATTTGCAAGGCCCGCGCCAAGGTCGACGAGGAAGTGTTCCGGCGGTTCCATCGCGCGGTGCTCGCCCAGGTGCCCCGGGACAGTCCGGCCGCGCTGTGGCACGGCCACCGCGCCTTCGCCGTCGACGGCTCGAAGCTGAACCTGCCCCGCCCGCTCGTGCACGACGGCTACCGCACGCCCTCGCCGACGGCCCATTACCCGCAGGGCCTGCTCAGCTGCCTGTACCAACTGCGCGCCCGCCTGCCGGTCGACTTCGACCTGCAGGCCCACGGTGACGAGCGCCGTGCCGCTTTGGCCCACCTGTCCGCGCTCCGCCCCGGCGATGTCGTCGTCTACGACCGCGGCTACTACTCCTTCCTGCTGCTGCACACCCACCTCGAGCGCGGCCTGCACGCCGTCTTCCGCTTGCAGGGCAACGCCAACTCCCTCTTCCGCGACTGCATCCAAAGCGACCGCACCGACGACACGCTCACCGTCCAGCCCAGTGCCGACGCGCTGCGCCAGCACCCGCAGGCCGTCTGGCGGCCCTGCCGGGTGCGCCTGGTCCAGTACAGCGTCGGCGCGACTGCCTACACCCTCGCCACCACGCTGCTGGACCGCCAGCGCTATAGCGTCCGCGCACTCGCCGACTTGTATCACAGCCGGTGGGGAATTGAAGAACTGTACAAGACCTCCAAGCAAGGCTTGAGCGTGGAGTTGTTCCACGGCCGCAGCGAGCGCCTGGTCCAGCAGGAACTGTACGCAAACTTCACCCTGATCGCGCTGACTCGCCTGTTCGCCAACCACTGCGAGCAGGGCCTGCGAGCCGCGCCGGACGGGCACGGCCGCCCCGCGCGGCAGGCGCATTTCCAGAACAGCCTGCGCACGGTGGCGCGCCAGTTGGAGGCTCTGTTCCTGCAGCATGCGAGCGTGCTGTCGGAATCCGTGCAGCGGGTCGTGGAAGGCATCGCCGCCGGCTGGCAGCGACGCCGCCCGGGCCGCTCTTTCCCGCGCGTCTCGCGCAAGCCCGCCAGCAAATGGAGGAACCGCAAGGCAACCGCAACGGCAAGCTCCGCCTGAAACTCCCCTCAAACGCCCCGGCCTGCTCGGATTCCCCCCTGTTTTCTAAAGTTAATGCGTGCTCGCGGCAAAGTTAATGCCATTGCGGTCGCCCCTCGCCATGTCTTGGGCAGGCCCAGCCTCCGTCTGCATCCCGGGCGGCGGGCGATTGAGTAGACTCAATCCGATTGATAGGTCTGGCCGACGCCGTTCGAAAGCAAATCTTCTTTCGCGGCCAGTAGGGTTTCGGGCGTCAAGTTCCGCGGGGATAGAGTCTTGCCGCCTTCGGAGTCCTCAATGGATTTCGCATGTGACGTTGTGGCACGCAGGGGCCAATCGAAGCGCGATCGATGCCCCTCTCACCTCAGCCCATATTCGACAGCCTCAACGATTGCAGCCTTGGAGATGCCGTAATGCTCGTAGAGTTCCTCGCGGCTGCCGGTCTGCCCGAATTCGTCCACTCCCAGGCAAACCGTCCCCGTGCTGAACACCGCTCCCAGAAAGGCCAGTGTGTGGGAATGACCGTCGATGACAGTGACGATGGGACAAGCCCGTTCGGATTCGGGAACGAGGTTTTCGAGCCAAGAGGTGGAGTGTGTCCGCGGATTCTTGGCGCGCAGCCGGGTGGCTTGCCTCCAACCACGGTAAAGCAGACCGGGGCCAGTCATGTTCACCACATTGGCGAGGATCCCACGCTGTTGGAGCTCTCGGCTCGCCTCCAGCGCCACCGGCACCATCACTCCGCAAGCGAATATGCTGGCGACGTTCTCCCCTGGCTCGTAGTCGGAGTGGTTCGTGTGATCGACGAACCTGTAGCCGCCGCGCAACACTCCGCGTCGGAGTGCCGCTTGGTCCCTGGGGTTTGCTCGCGCCGGGAAAAGAGACTGGTCAATTGGAACCGTCGATAACCGCAAATAGACGGAGCTTCCGCGCTCGCGATCGAGCAAGTTTCGGAATCCCGCCAGCAAGATCCACTCCAACTCCTGTCCGAAGCAGGGCTCATAGTAGACCAGGTTGGGAAGTTCGGACCCAATCGAAGGAGTGATCAAGGATTGATGGGCTCCTCCTTCACGGCTCAGGCTGATGCCAGAAGGAGAACCCACGAAGACAAATTTCGATTTGCTATACAGCCCGTACTTCAAGGCATCCAGCCCCCGAGAGATGAACGTGTCGTAGATCGTGCCGATCGGCAGCAGGCTCTCGCCGAACAACTCGCTGGACAGGCCCAGCGCCGTCAATAGAAGGAAGAAATCATTCTCGGAAATGCCCAACTCGATGTGCTGCCCTTGCGGAGACTGCTCCCAGCTCAGCAACTGCGGGACACCAGCTTCCTTGAAATAGTTGATCCGAGCTTGCGAGCTGTACACGCCCATCTTGTTGATCCAGCCGCCTAGGTTCGTGGAACTAGCCACATCGGGCGACGTGGTCACAATGCGGGCTGCGATGTCAGGCCATCGTGCGAGCGCGGTTAGCAACGATCCCAGCACTTGTTGAGTCGAGCGGTTGCCCTTGTAGCGTGTGCCGAGCGACTCGGGAATCGTAGCGGGTTCAAGTGCGGACGCCGAGACCCGTTTGCCGTCTCCCGCGAGCCTGGCCTGGCAGGCCTCAACGTACTCCGCTTCCTCGCTTCCTGGCGGGAAGCCTGCAAACGGCCTACCCTTCGGCACCCCGAGTTGCGTTTGTAATGCGTCCATCTGCTGCGTAGTCAGGAGCATCGAGTGATTGAGCGGATCACCGGCGATAGGCAGGCCCCAACCCTTGATGGTGTAAGCGATGATCAAGACAGGCTTGTCCCGTACCCGGTCGGCTTGTTCGTAGGCATCCAGGATCATTTCGAGGTCGTGGCCACCAAGATCCGCTAGGAGTCGGCGGATCTCGCCTGCAGGACAATCTTGGAGCAGGCTCATCAACTCGTGATCCAGGGAGCCGTTCGTTCGCGCCAGATGCTCTCGGACGGAATTCCCGTCCGAGATACGCAGCAGGCTCTGATACTCGTCGTTCGTCATCACGTCGATGCGCTCCCGTAGGCGCGCCCCGTACGGACGCTCGAAATACGCCTGGAGCCTACGGCCGTACTTGACCTCGATGACCTCCCAGTCATGGACCCGGAAAATCTCCTCGATCTTCTGGGCTTTCCCGCTGGGCACAACTCGGTCGAGACTCTGACGGTTGAGGTCGACGATCCAAATCACGTGATCGAGGGCGCGCAGGTTGTCCTCGCCTAGGGCCTCCCATACGTTGCCCTCGTCGAGCTCCGCATCCCCCAGCAACGCGAAAAACCGGTGCGAGCCGACGCCGCCGAAATGTTCCTCAACATATCGCGCCGTCAAGGAGGCAAAGTTGGGAGCCACGGCGCCCAGTCCGACCGATCCGGTGGAGAAGTCGACCGGATCCACGTCCTTTGTGCGGCTTGGATAGGCCTGCAGTCCCCGGTACGCACGGAGTTCGGTGAGTTTTTCGGGCGGAAGATTGCCGAGCAGATACTGAACGGCATGGAATACCGGAGATGCATGCGGTTTGACGGCCACGAGGTCGCCGCGACGCAGCTCGTGGAAGTAAAGCGCCGTCATCAAGCTGACGATTGAAGCGGAGCTGGCTTGGTGTCCCCCGACCTTGATGCCGTCGGGATTGTCCCGAACGTTGTTCGCGTAGTGGACGATCTGCGTGCTGAGCCAAAGAACGCGATCCTGAATGGCTTCTAGAATCCGCAGATCACTCCACCGCGAGTGCGTTCGGGGCACGAGTTGTGCTTGGGGATTTGCGGCCATTCGGCTCACCGGCTCGATTCCGGATGTCTACGGACACACTGGAGGTCCCGTCACAGTACCTCAAGAGCCGCAGCCATGCTACCAGCTAGGCTTCCCAGGAGCAATGGTCCCGACACGTTGATACGTTGCGCGCCCGGGTTGGCCCTGTCCGTCCTCGAGCGCGCGGTAGGGCTGTTGGCGCGCCCGGGCTATGGGTACCATATGAAATCCGGTCGATGGGTAACACCTCGGCGTACGCGACGCAAGGGAGCCTGTCGGATTGTCGGACCCGCCAGAGAAAGAGTTGCATGGAGAAGCGGCTGGCCGGCATTGCGAAGAATGTCGCGGGTCTGGGCAGGATCGACCCATTCGGCCCGAATACGGAGGATGAGCGGGCGGAGCGGCGCCCCGTCTTCTCGAACTCCTACGACTCGGAGGACTCCTGGCCTGACGGGGCTGGAGCCGGAAGAGCCTCGGGGCCCCGAACGAATTGCCAGCCGAAGCGGCCCTTGATGCAGAGGTTTCCGGACGTCACCGGCTGGTCCAGCGGCGAACTGGCCTTGACGATGCGGTTGTCCTGCGTGTGCAGCGTCAGCGTGCAGCCGACTCCGCAATACGGGCAGATGGTATCGGTCGTCCGCTGCTTCGATTCGTCCCAGGTTCCGTCGGCGCGCATGTCGTGTTCACTCTTGAACATCAACGCGCCAGTCGGGCAGACACCGATGCAGTTGCCGCAGTAGACGCAGGCCGAGTCCGTAAGAGGCACATCGAACTCTGTGGAGATGTGCGCGTCGAAGCCGCGTCCCGCGACCGCAATCGCGAACGTGTTCTGGGCATCCTCTCCGCAGGCCTCCACGCACTTGTAGCAGAGAATGCACTTCCCGTAGTCGCGGATATAGAGATCGTTGTCAACCTTGACGGGCTGTTCCAGGGTCGCCGCCGGCTCCGACTCGTCGCCGTAGCGGTTTGGTTCGGCGCCGTACCGCTCCATGTAGCGCTGCAGCTCGGGCGCCGTTGAGACATCCGTGCTGGAAGCCAGGAACTCCAGCACCATGCGGCGGCTTAGGCGGACGCGCTCGGTATCCGTCCGGACGGCCATACCCGGCTCGGCCTTGCGGGAACACGCAGGTACGAGCACCCGCGATCCTTCGAGCTCCACGACGCACACACGACAGACATTGACCGGCGCCAGAGTCTCCAGGTAGCAGAGTGTGGGCGTCTCGACGCCGCATTGTCGGCACGCATCGAGCAGCGTCGCTCCCTCCGGGACGGAAACGCTCCGACCGTCGACCGTCACTTCGAGAGAACACCCTGTCGAATCGGGGGGAGCCACCGGAACCGGACTGCGCGGAACGGGAATCTTGAGATCCGGCGCGTCGGCGCTGGATTGGTCGCTCATGGCACGCTCCTGGGAAAGACCGGAAATCGAGCCAGGGCCGATTCCACAGCGCTGGCAGCGGTGTGTCCGAGACCGCAAATCGAGGCGTCACGCATGACCTGCGCGATCTCCTTGAGGAGCAACCGCTCTTGCTCCAAGGATCCCAACTGCCGTCCCGTTTGGAGCCGTTCGAGCAACTCCTGCTGGCGTACGGTCCCCACGCGGCACGGGACGCACTGGCCGCAGCTCTCGTCGCGAAAGAAATCGGCGATACGCAGCAAGATGCCGCCGAGGTCTACGCTGTCGTCGAACGGCATGACGACCGCTGAGCCCACGGTGGCGCCGATGGCGCGCATCCCTTCAAACGTGAACGGTGCGTCGATCTCGTCGGGCGCCAAGAAGGCTCCAGCGGCTCCTGCCACGAGCACGGCCTGGAGTTGCCCCGGCCCGGCGACGCCGCCAGCGAGTTCGATCAACTCGCGGACAGTCACGCCGAACGGCGCTTCGTAGACGCCGGGCCGGGCGACATGGCCCGACAGGCAGAACAGCTTCGGGCCAGCTGACCTCTCCGTACCTACGGCCGCAAAGGCACGGCCACCTTCGAGCAGGATCCTGGGAATGTTGGCCAAGGTCTCGACGTTGTTGACCAGAGTCGGCCTACCGAACAGTCCCACTTGGGTCGGATAGGGCGGCTTGTTGCGCGGTTCACCCCGGTAGCCTTCGATCGAATTGAATAGCGCAGTCTCTTCCCCACAGATGTAGGCGCCGGCCCCGCGGCGCAGTTCGATGGCGCAACCGGACGGCAGCAACTCCGCTTTCTGGAAGGCGTCAATGGCGCTAAAGAGCCGTTCCGTCGCCCGCGGGTATTCGCCCCGAATGTAGACATAGCCTCGCGTGCATCCCGTCGCGAATGCGGCGATCGCCATCGCCTCCACGACGGCAAACGGATCGCCCTCCATGAGAACCCGGTCCTTGAACGTTCCAGGTTCGGATTCATCGGCGTTGCAGACGAGGTACTTGGGGCCGGAGGCGGAGGCAACGGCGCGCCACTTGCGGCCCGTGGGAAAGGCTGCACCTCCCCGCCCCACCAGATTCGACGTCTCGACCTGTTCCAGGACCCACTCCGGACCTCTAGCGAGAGCCAGTTCCAGAGCCCGGCAGCCCGCCTGCTCGCGGTAGTCATCGAGGCGGAGGGACGCCAAAGAACCAACTCGATGAAGCAGCTGCAGCGACCCGTCGCCCGCCTGGGGCGCCGACGCTTCGACAGGATGGGAGTCGCAGGCTACCGGTCGCCCGTTGCGCACACAAGCCGCGACCTCGTCTCCAGCGGCTGGCGCCAAGACCTGCTCCCAGGACTGCTCTCCGGCTCGGGTGACAAGCACCGCGGGCGCCCTCTCGCAGAGCCCCAGGCAGGGGCTGCGGACCCAGGTGGCCTCGCCGCCGGCTGTGCTGTCGCCCGCTGCGCCGAGCGAGCGCTCCAGGCTCGAGCACAATGCGGTCGCGCCCCGGATTTGACACGCGATGTCGTCGCATACGCGGATCACCGTGGACGGCTGCTCCGACAACGAGAACATGTCGTAGAATCCAGCAACCCCATACGCCTCCGCTGGCGGCACCATCAGACGCAGACAAGCGTAATTCAGAGCGCCGGGACTGATCCAGCCGATGCGCGCATGGATGGCGTGGAGCGCGGGCAACAGGAGGTGGCGCAGGCCAGCGGCACGACGCCCGGCTTGAGACGTCTGCCCTTCGGTGGGGTCCTCGCGGCCGCCTCCGGACCAACGCGAATGGGCGGGACCCAGAAGCAAGTCGACAGCCGCCCTTTCCTCGGCGGTCGGCTGCTCAGATGTAAAGTGCAGATCCACTGAACTGCTAAGGCTCCAAGTAATTGCGCGGAACGGTGACGGAGCCGAGTCGCAAGTTGTCGCGCAAGCACGACCGGCCCCAACGCTGGGCTGGCCCTGCGTCGCCCGACGGATCCACCCTGTCAGTCGCCGCCGCCGGTTTCCATCCTATCAATGCGGATGGCCGTCGCCTTAAACTCGGCCGTACCCGACTTGGGGTCGACGGCGTCGATCGTCAGTTTGTTGGTGTCGACCTGGTCTGGGAAATGCGTTGTCATAAACGCAAGTCCGGAACGCAACCCAGGATCGAATCGCACCGGAGCGACGACCGAGCCGCGCCTCGACGCCACCCGCACGGGCTCGGATTCCCGCACGTGGTACCGCGCTCCGTCTTCCGGCGAGATGTCCAGCGTTTCCCCGCGTCGCAGTGGCGAGTCGTACCCCCCGCTCTGGACTCCGGTGTTGTAGGAATCGAGCCTCCGTCCGGTCGTGAGCCGGATCGGATACTCCTCACTCAAAGCGTCCGCAGGTGGACGATGTTCCACGGGAGTGAATGGCGCGCGGGGACCGATGCGGGGCTCGGCCCAGAGTCTACCGTGTAGATACAACTCGCCCGGGTGCGATTCGTCGTAGCATGGCCAGCGAATTCCACCGTGCTTCTCCAGACGTTCGTAGCTCATGCCCGCGTGCATCGGGCTCAGGCTGCGGAGTTCGTTCCACAGCGTCTCGGGGTCGGGCTCGCCCCAGTCGTGCCCCAGCCTCTTCGCCAAATCGAAGAGGATGCGCATGTCATCCCGGGAACCAGCAGGAGGCGCCACGGCGCGCCGCACGCGCTGCACCTTCCTCTCGCTACTCGTGACTGTGCCTTCGGACTCGGCCCATCCCGCCTGCGCCGGCAAGACGACGTCGGCGATTTCGGCGGTTTGCGTGAGGAATAGGTCCTGGACGACGAGGCAATCCAAGCCCTCGAGCAGTCTCAGAGCGCGCCCTTTGTCTGCTTCCGAACTGACCGGGTTCTCACCCAGCACGTGGAGCACCGTCAAGTCTCCGCGCTCCATGGCGTCGAACATGCCGCTCAGGTGCCAGCCCCTTCTCGGCGGAATGGAGCAGTCCCATGCGGATTCGAACTTGGCCCGCAGCTCGGGGTTCTCGACATGCTGGAAGCCGGGCAGGCGATCCGGCAGCGCACCCATGTCGCCGCCGCCCTGCACGTTGTTCTGGCCGCGCAAGGGGCACACACCTGAGCCATACCGGCCCACATGGCCTGTGAGCAGCGCCAAGTTGATCAGGGCGAGGACATGGTCGACAGCGTTGTGGTGTTCGGTGATGCCCAGCGTCCAACACAACTGAGCCCTGCCCGCCCTGGCGTACGTGTGCGCGAGCTCACGGATCGCCTCCTTGGGCACGCCGGTTTCCCGCTCTGCGTACTCCAGTGTGCAGTGCTGGACGGAGGCTCGGTAGGATTCGAAGCCGCTCGTGGCGTGCTTGATGAACCAGCGATGCTCCAGGCCTGCCTCCAGAATCTCCCGTCCAACGGCATTGGAAAGCACGATATCTGTTCCCACGTCGAGACCCAACCAGCGGTCGGCCCACTGCGCGGAACTAGTCCTGCGAGGGTCGACGACGAACAGGGATGCGCCGTTCCGAATGCCCTTCAGGACGTGATGGAAGTAGATTGGATGGGTTTCGCGAGCATTGGATCCCCACAAGATGATGAGGTCCGCGTCCTCAGCTTCGCGGTACGAACTGGTGCCTCCGCCAGCTCCGAACACAGTCGCCAGACCGACGACACTCGGAGCGTGTCAAGTACGGTTGCAGCTATCGATGTTGTTACTGCCGATGACCGTTCGGACGAACTTCTGGGCGGCGAAGTTCAGCTCGTTGGTCGTCTTGGAGCAGCTGAACATTCCGAAGGCTGTCGGAGTTCCGCGATCGACGACCTGCTGGATCGCTCCCGCGGCGCGGTCCAGGGCTTCGTCCCATGCACAGGGCTGCAGGGACCCGTTCCTGCGAATCAGCGGCTGGGTCAATCGAACGTCTCTCTTCGCAACGCGCTGCATGGCTCCTCCATCATAGTCCAAGCTTGAGTTCAGCCCCAGAGCCCATGGGATCCGAGCAGCCGCTGGCCTGGGCTCGGCGACGATGGCACCGCCGTGAGGATTCTTCCTGCCCTAGTCGTTCTGGTTCTGCTCCCGGGCTACGGGCAGCGAGCAGTACACGACCCGGCCACCGAGCCCCCTGATGTGATGGCCATGATGGCGGACGACCTCGGCTGGCGCAACACCGGCGCCAATGGCGGCGAGGTTATGCGAACCCCGCATAGCGGGGCGCTCGCGGCCGAAGGCGTGCCGCTGATCGACGACGACGTGTCCGCGGCGGTCTGTAACCCGTCGCGCGCCGAGCTGTACACCGGACGCCATCAGCAGCGCCACGGCTTCGAGTTCAATGTCGCCCATCGAGTATCTGCGAAGGGAAACCGACCAAGCGCGCCACCGCTACCTGTTCTGGCGCGTGAATCCCCACATGGCCGTACGCCACGGCCGCTAGAAGTTGTGGAAGGTCAACCGCAGCAACCTCGGCATGGATGCCGTTACGGACATCCAGGCGCGGTGGCTTCCTAGGAAGGCCTAGCTCCAGGACTCACCCCGCGGACGGTTGACGCTCTCGTACGATCTGGCGGCGGATATCGGCGAGCGAACCAACCTCGCCGCCAAGCACTCGGGCGTCGTGGCGGAACTGGAAGCCGCGTTGCAGGCATGGGATTCCGAATTGGCGGATCCGCGCTGGCCTGCATGGCGATCCACATTGCACCAGATCGATGGCTCAATGGCGCAGCTGTTCTTGTGACTGCGGCCCCAGGCGGCGTGGGACCGTCCGCGGCAACCTCGGAACGATCCACTGCTGACACGAGTCCGTGCGCACATGAGGCTTCGCAGTCCCAGCAAGCGGTGCGGGCTTCCCGATACAATGGGGTCCCAACCCGCAGCCCGCAAGCATTCAGTCGGGATCTTGCGCGGCCGGCTATGGTTCCGCGCATAGCGTGGATTCCCATCTAGGCGCAAAACTCTGCGCATCCAATAAGGAACCGCTTCGATGGCAACAGAAAACTTCGGCGTCGCCGGCCTCGGCGTCATGGGCCGCAATGTGGTCCTAAATATCGAGCGCAATGGCTTTCCGGTCATCGCCTACAACCGAGGCGACGAGAACGCCCAGCGCATGCGCGAGGAGTCCGCCGGCAAGAACGTGACGGTGACGCAGTCGATCGAGCAGCTCGTTGCCCTGCTCGACCCGCCAAGGCGCGTCTTGCTGATGGTCACCGCAGGGCCCGGCACCGACACCGTCATCGATGCCCTACTCGCCCACCTCGAGCCCGGCGATGTCCTCATCGACGGCGGCAACTCCCATTTCCCCGATACTGATCGACGCGCGAAACGGCTCCAGGAGGCCGGCTTGCATTTCGTCGGCTGTGGCATCTCCGGGGGTGAGGAGGGGGCGCTGTGGGGGCCTTCCATCATGCCGGGGGGCAACCGCGAAGCCTACGAACGGATCGCCCCGGTGCTCGAGAAGATCGCCGCCAAGACCGGGGACGACGGCGCGTGCGTGACCTATTGCGGGCGCCGCTCTGCGGGCCACTACGTGAAGATGGTCCACAACGGCATCGAATACGGGATCATGCAGCTCATCTGCGAGTTGTACGACATCCTGCGGCGCGCCGCGGGATTGCCGACCGCGGAGATTCAGGAGGTCTTCCAGCAGTGGACAAGCTCCCCGCAGGTCGGCGGATTCCTGGTGGACATCACCGCCCAATGCCTGGGCAAGATCGACGTCGAGACCGGCGATCCGCTGGTCGAGAAGATCCTCGACACCGCCGGCCAGAAGGGCACGGGAAAATGGACGGCGCAGAGTGCGCTGGACTTAGGAATTCCCATCCCGACCCTGACGCAAGCCGTCAATGCCCGCATCCTGTCCGGGCTCAAGGAGGCCCGGATCGAAGCTTCGGGTATCTTGTCCGGCCCGGACTGCCCGTTCGACGGCGACATCGAGGAACTCCAGCAGACCTTGCACGACGCCCTGCACTTGGCCATGATCGGATCCTATGCTCAGGGTCTGCACTTGATCCAGGCGGCATCCCGTGAATTCGACTACGGCGCGGATCTCGCCGAGGTCGCTCGCATCTGGAAGCAGGGCTGCATCATCCGTTCCAAGTTGTTGGACCCCATCAAGCGGGCCTATCTGGACCAGCCTCAGATGGAGAATCTGCTTGTGTATCCCACCTTCGCGGCCGTGGTCAACAAGTCGCTCGCCTCGTTGCGCCGGGCGGTGGAGGTTGCGAACCGCAGCGGCGTCGCGACGACTTGCCTCGGCGCCAGCCTCGCGTATCTCGACAGCTACCGTTCGGAGTTCCAGCCGGCCAACCTGCTGCAAGCCCTGCGCGACAACTTCGGCGCCCACACCTACCGGCGACTGGACAAGCCCGGGGTCTTCCACACTCAGTGGAACCGCTGAGGACCGAGAACTCCGATTCAGCCCGACCGGTCATGCCTGCCATGCAAACCCTGCAAGACTTCCAGCCCTCCCGCGAGTACTTCGTCGGCCTTGACTCCGACGGCTGCGTGTTCGACTCGATGGAGATCAAGCACAAGGAATGCTTTACGCCAATGTTCATCAAGCATTGGCGCCTGCAAGCCGCCTCGAAGTACGCCCGTCGCGTCTGGGAATTCGCGAACCTTTACTCGAAGACGCGCGGCATGAACCGCTTTCCCGTCTGCGTCCGGTCCCTGGAACTTCTGATGAGTTGGCCGGATGCCGCCGCGCGCGGTATCCAGGTGCCTGACCTCGGTCCTCTCAGGGCCTTCATTGACTCCGAATTCCCTCCGAGCAACGCCGGGCTGGCAGCGTGCCGCAACGAATCTCCCCATGCCCTGCTGGACCAGACGATGGAATGGAGCCTTGCAGTCAACGCTGCCGTTCGGGACATCGTTTTCGGAGTACCGCCGTTCCCGAAGGTGCGTGAAACCCTCGACAAGATCGTGTCGACTGCGGACCTGGGCGTGGTGTCCGGAACGCCGGGAGAAGCGCTCCAGCGCGAGTGGGACGAGAACGGGATCGCCCACTACCCGCAGCTCATTGCCGGCCAAGAACTTGGCAAGAAGACCGAACACCTGGCGGCTATGGTGGGAGGCGAGCGGTACGGAGGCAACAAGAAGCTCATGATCGGCGACGCTCCGGGAGACCGGAGGGCCGCCGAGGCCACCGGCTGCCTGTTCTACCCCATCAACCCCGGCCACGAAGAAGAATCTTGGGAGCGCCTCTTCGGCGAAGCGCTCGACCTCTTCTTCGGAGGCGGCTACGCTGGGGAGTACCAAGCGGCGCGCGTCGCCGACTTCGAGGCGCTGTTGCCTGAACAGCCGCCCTGGACCTCGTAGACCGTGCCCGTGCGGCGCCCCTAACCGGCGATCTTATAGAGCGTCGAAAAGCTCCGGATCAGCAAGCCGCGCTGGACGATGGCGGGCGTCGCCATGCACATCTCCCGCAATTCATTCTTGTCGAGCAATTTGAAGTCCGGCCCGGCCTCGACCACGAAGGTCGTGCCGACCTCGTCGAGGCAGAACAGCTTGCCGTTGTAAGCCCAAGGCGACGCGGTGAAGTTGACCGAGTCGCGCGAGATCCGCTGCTTGCCGTAGACCTCCTCGCCGGTTGAGGCATCGTGACAGGTCAGGAAACCGCGGTCGAAGAGCGTATAGTACAGGTTCGCGTACACCAAGCCCGAAGGATGGTACGGACCACCTTGTGGCACGCTCCAGGCGATGAATTCGTTGGAAGTCTCCCCATCCGGCAACGAAATGTCGCCATCGGCGCCCGGCCGAATGGCGTAAATCGGCCGCTCCTGGCTTCCCATGTAGCCGGACGTCACGTACAGCAGTGCTCCAGAGGCGAAGGGCGTCGGGATCGCCAGCGCGGACAAGCCGCTCAATTCCCAGAGCAGTTTGCCGTCGAGATCATACGATCGCACCCGTTCCCGCCCGACTGTCACGATCTCGGTGCGTTGGCCGTTCTCCCAGACGAAGGGCGTCGACCACGTGGTCGATTCGTTCCTCTCCACCCGCCAGATCTGCTGCCCCGTGCCCTTATCCAGGGCCACAAGGTACGACTGGTCCTGGTTGTCGTTCGCAATGTAAAGCCGTCCCTCGTGGAGAGCCGGCGACGACGCTGTGCCGTAGCCCCATCGTGTCCGGACCGGCGCCCAGGCTTTCGACCAGACGACCTTGCCCTCGTAATCCAGGCACCAGGTCCCCAGGTCGCCCACATGCGCGAAGAGATGCTCGCCGTCCGTCACCGCGGTCTCGGAGGCGTACGTATTCTTGCGGTGGCGTCCGACCGCCGGCACCGCGCGGTGCAATTCTGTCTTCCATACGTGTTTGCCGCCGGCCAGATCGACGCAGTGCGCGATCCAGCGGTGCTCGTCATCGGGTTTCGGGCTCTCCACTGCGCCCTGATAGAAACCTCCCTCAGGCGCTCCCGCGAGACTGTCGGCTTGCGCGGAGGTCAGGAAGATGCGGTTCCCCCAAACAATCGGCGATGACCACCCGCGCCCCTCGATAGGCGTCTTCCAGGCGACATTCTTGGTCGAACTCCAGGCTTCGGGAAGGCCGGATTCGTCGCCGGGAACGCCGGTGGCTGCCGGTCCTCGAAACTGCGGCCACTCCGCGGCCGCTTGGCGCAGTGCCAAAGGCGCTGCCGCGAGAAACCCTCGTCGTGTCAACATCTCTTCACCATCATAGTGTTGGACCCTCTCTGGACCACCTCATTCCGCTGATTGAGGACCTCATATTGGACCGTCACGACGCCGCGGTCCTCCTTCGAGCGGGAAGCCCGCTTGTCCGAAACTCGCATCCGAGCCCGAATCGTGTCGCCGATGTGGATGGGCCCCGTGAAATCCCAGGACCAGTGCAGCGAGGCGATCGCCTCCACCTGAAAGCTCGAGCGGTGTTTGAGGCCATCGGCGATCGCGAGTCCGAGTAGCCCGTGCGCGACGCGCCGTCCGAACTGCGTCCGCCGCGCGTACTCCTCGTTGGTATGCAACTCAAAGAAGTCCATCGACACGGCGGCGAAGTTCATCACGTGCCAGTCGGTAATCGTGATGCCGGGGGTCTCGTGGCTCTCGCCAACGTCGATCTCGTCGAATAATCTCTTCTTCATGTCCGCAACGAGAGTATAGCGATGGGCCGTTTCTGTGGGGAGAGTGAGTCGTGAGAGTCGGCCCCGGGGATTCCAGCTTGGGTGGAGTCCTTGATCTGCGGTTGTTGGTGGGAACCACCACAGCAGCAGGGGACGCGTCAGTCCGCGTGGGTGCCGTGAAGCCGCATCGGGTGTGCAATGGAGCGTGATCCACGGAGAACCAACGGAGAGATCAGTCCTGCCAGGGATTGAACTTGACCAACAACACCGAAGCCAATCAAAGAGGATGAGAGGCGACGGATCGTCGGCTGGAAACGTTGTCGAATCCCGAGACATGCCGAGTGAACTCGAGGAATACGAGGAAGGTTCGACATCGTCTTGTTCCCGTCCAGCGCCCAAAGAAGCACGGGTTCCTGGCGGAAGCAGCTGCGGGCGCCTCCGCCTGAACTGGAACCCTGCGGGACGGCGCGCGGTCACGGGCCGTAGAGCGGGGCTACCCGGATCGACCGTCCGCTCCCGGGGCCGGGGTCAGCGATTCTCAAAGTGGCAGATCTATTGGGCGTGATTGGCGTGGACGCCGGTTCTCGAAGCGCCAATCGCAGTGTGGCGGGCCGTGCCAGCGCCGCGCTGTGGTGACGGGGCAGTGCTCTGGCGGGCGGGCCGGGAGTCTGGCACCGCAGGGCCGCACTGCGGCCCGCAGGGGCGGGTGCGGCGGGGCTGGTGGGCGGTCGGGACGTCAGGCGCGGGTAGGCCCGCGGGACAGGGCGGGTGGCGGCCGTTTCTTGAGCAGCGTCTCAAGCAGGGCGGTCCAGTGTGGGAAATGGAAGTACTTTGTCAGGGTCTGCAAGTCGCGGAAGAAGTCGCGTCGCGTGACGAGCCGCGCCCGGGCCTGGCGCCACAGGCCGCGCCGGCAGTCGAGCACGGAGTGGAAGGCGCAGGCGAGCAGGTTGAGCACCACCAGCAGGTTGGCCAGGCCGTCGGAGCCGTGACCGAAGTTGTGTTTGCTGTGGTAGCCGTGGCGGGACAGGCAGTTGAAACTCTCGTTCTCGATCTTCCAGCGGGCTCTGCCGGCGCGGGCGATCTCGGCCACGTTGGCGGGCGTCACTGCCAAGCTGGTGCAGAACGTGTTGGGGTCGGTCTGCTGCCAGTCCGTGCCGTCGCGCGGCTTGCGCCGGATGGTGAATTCGACCCCGGTGCCGGTGCCGGCGTCGGCCCCGTCGCGCACGGGCACGCCGCTCTGCCAGCGGTAGCGGTGGGATGCAATCGGGTGCTGGGCGTTGCGCACGGTGAGCCAGCCGGTGGAGTGCTACAGGGACTCGTGCAGGAAGTCCTGGAGGCACGTGTGGGAGGTGGGCTGGCAAACGAAGAGCCAGTCGGCGTGGTGCTTTTGAAGGAGTAGGCAGAGGGGGTGGCAGCAGTAGAGGTCGGCGCCGAGGAAGACCGGGCGGTAAGGGGCTAAGTCGTTGGCATGCTTGGAGATCCATCGCTTGGTGGCGTTGCGTTCGCAGTCCTGCTTCTGGGCGTCGGGGGGGAGGTCGGCGGTGGCGGAGGCATCGGTTGGGGGGCCGCCGAACTCGGGCCTGAGGGGGATGCCGCGGGTGTGGCCGTCGGCGACGACGGCGGCGGCGACCAGGGAGTGGAAGTACTGGGGGGTCTGGGCCTGGCCGACGTGGCGGGTGCCGCAGTGGTCGCAATGGATTTTGTAGGACTTGTGGAACTCGATGCCATCCAGCGCGATGAGGAGGCGGCCATCCAGGCGCAGGAAGGGGGCGCGGGCACCGTGCTCGGCGAGCGTGTCGAGGCCGGCGGGGAAGAGCGCGTCGAAGGCATCGGAGGGGCCGCCGTCGAGCAGGTCGCGGATGCAGGTGTCGGTCGGGATGCGCTCGATGCCGAACAGGGACTGGCAGTTGGAGCGGGCCTCCTGGTCCTGCAGGCGGCGCTGGAAGGCGAGGAAGGAGGGGGCCTGCAGGAAGCAGGGAGCGAGTGCACAGGAGGCGG
This sequence comes from Bryobacterales bacterium, assembly GCA_965218615.1. Classification (GTDB taxonomy): domain Bacteria; phylum Acidobacteriota; class Terriglobia; order Bryobacterales; family UBA6623; genus VXMF01. Next base: position 142,732 of record CBDCLH010000005.1, on the reverse strand, counting down.
CGTCGGCGACAGAGAATTGCTGGTTGCAGCCGCGCCGGGGAGCGGGGCGTGCGGAGGCGGCTTGGCGGAAGCTGGCCAGCAGGGAATCGAGGGTCTGGGAATTGAGAGTCTGGACCACATCCCATCGCCAAAAGCAGCGGCCGCAAAGTCAAGTGCCCAGAAACTATGCTTGCGATCCGGGCTCCCAAAACAACCGCCGGCGCTCAAAAAACCCAAATTGAGAACTGCTGCTTAGTGGAACTACGAGATCAAGCCGCAGCCGCAGGCGCTCCCCGCAGACGCCGGAACCGATCTTGCCATCGCCGCATAACTCGTTGCATTACTTTGATTACCAACGCTCGACCGGAGCACCGGCAGCGCTCGAACCGCACCGGAACCAGTCGAACCGACTCCGTCGACATCCAGTGCCGAACGCGCCCGGCAACCAGCGGTTCTGAGACAGCGCCACGCCGGTCCTATCCGACCAGAGCAAATCCCGCGCTCCTCACACTCGGCAGTGCTAGGCTCGCGCAGGAGGGAAAGTTATTTCTGCGCGAGCCCTTACTCCGAGAAGCGGTGACCAACCCCGCTTCGGCTGCAGCGCGTTCAAGCCGTCGCTTCAACTGCCGGCAATCGTCGTCATCCCGATCAACCAGAACAACAAGACGGTAGTTAGGTGGCAGCGATTTGCCGTAGCCTCGCAGACGATCTCCGATCTTACGGAGTAAGGCGCGCTTACCATTGAAGGCATGAATCGCAAATGTCCAGTCTTGAGGCAGCAAGCCCGGAAGCAAAACGGTAAGGAAGGCCTCCATTGATCGCTCTTCGACCAGTAACTCCAAATGACACGCCGTCATATCCTGGCTCGCGCGCCCTGTCTTGTTAAAGGGTCGCCCACACCGAACTGGCCCTCCATCCAAAGGTCGCCCAGATTCGCGCCTTCCGCCACGAACTCCCTCACCCCCGGCAAATCTAAGAGTCGGTCCGCACGAGTGTATCCGTCATCGCCGCGCCAAAGAACACGCACTTCTCTGGGCTGCAACGGTCCGAGGAAGAACGGCGAGTGCGTGGTAACGAGCAATTGTGTACGCGTACAGGCGGATCGGCACTCCTCTGCCAACTCCGGCAGCAGTCGCGGATGCAGAAAGTTCTCCGGTTCTTCGATACCAATCAGATTCGGAGGCTCCGGGTCGTGGAGGATTGTTAGGTAGGCAAGCATCTTTAGCGTTCCGTCTGAGGCAAATCGAGCCAAGACGGGCTCAGAAAATGGTGCGTCTTTAACCAGAAGAAGCAGCCGACTGTCGGCCATGATCTCCGCATCGACCCTCTCAACTTGGGGCACACGTCGGCGTAGTCTCTCAAAAATGGCCGTTAGCCGTTCCGGATGGCGCTCGTACAAGTGTTGAATAACGTTCGGCAGATTACCACCGGTCGTCGACAACCTTTCTTCCGCACCTGCCTCGGTATGACTGCGAGCAGCATCCGCCGAAAGATAGGAAAGATGCCAACTCAAGATGAACTCGCGTAAAGCCACTACACGCGGATTCTCAGCCAGGGTGCCTAGCGTATTGACGGCCAGAACGTCCCGACCCGAGAGCTTCCGGCGAATCCTCGTATCATCTTTCCCGGGCATTTCCCCCGTAATCACCTCACCATCGCCTAATTTGTACTCCATGAAGGTAAACGGCTTTCCCGCTTGGCCACGCGTCCAACGCAGAAACTCATAACTCACTACGGGACGCCCGGCTTGCTCGCCTATCTCCAAGTGATAGGTAGTGCCTGCCCGAAAATCCTCTAACATCCTGATATAGTTGTCTTTACACGTGATTCTGGCGAGCGAAAAAGAGTGTGCTCTGGCCGCAATCGGGGGATTTCGCCTGATTTCCGGCCAGATTCGACCGCTGCTCGCGGCTAGGAGCCTCATGAGAAGCGTTCTGAGCCTGCAATCGCAACTGGGTGCGACCGACATCGGCGACATCCAGCTGAACCCGCAATCCCGCGACGACATCCGCGCTGTGCTGCAGGGCCTGCAGTGCGTCTACTGCGACCCGGCCCGGCGGGCCGAGTTGTTCGCCCTGCTCGAGCGGCATGTGCAGCCCGGCACCGACCGGAGCGTCGGTCGGCCGGGCATGGACTTGTGGCAGGTTCTGGTCATGGGCATCCTCAAGCAGGGCCTCCACTGCGATTTCGACCGACTGCAGGAGCTGGTGAACAACCCTATCCAGGTGCGCCAGATGCTGGGCCTGGGCGCGGCGGGATTCGACAGCGGCCGGTTCGGCCTGCAGACCGTGATCGACAACGTGGCGCTGCTGTCGGCCGACCTGCTGGAGCAGGTCAACCGGGTGCTCGTGGCGGCGGGGCACGAGCTGGCGGGAGGCCAGCCGGGCGCGAGCCTGGCCGGTCGCTGCGACTCGTTCGCCGCGGAAACCGACGTGCACTACCCGACGGACGTGAGCCTGCTGTGGGACGCGCTGCGGTGCCTGCTCGGGGTCGCAGCTGCGGCCTGCGAGGAGGTCGGCCTGCCGGGCTGGCGCAAGCGGGTCGCGCTACGGTTGCGGCTGAAGGGACTGTTCAATGCGGTGCGCCGGACGCGCCGCGCGCAACCGGCGGCGGTGCGGGCCTATCTGGCGTTCTGCCAGCGGCTGGTGGCGCGGGCGGACCGTCAGCTGCCGGCCTGGCAGCAGGCCGGGGCTGCCGAAGCGGAGCGTCTGGCGGGCTTGCTGGGCCACGCCCGGAGGCAGATGGACCAAGTGAGCCGGCGGCTGCTGCAAGGCGAGAAGATCCCGCACGAAGAGAAGGTAGTCTCGGTGTTCGAGGAGCACACGCGGTGGGTGTCGAAAGGCAAGGCGGGGCGCCCGGTGGAGCTGGGCGTGCCGGTCTGCATCGTGGAAGACCAGCACCAGTTCGTGCTGGGCTGGACGAGCGAGTGGTCCGGGGGGGACACGGACGTCTTGGTGCCGCTGGTCAAGGCCTGCCTGGAAGCGTATCCGAAACTGCACTCGTGCAGTTTCGACAAGGGGTTCCACAGCCCGGCGAACCGGGCGGCGCTGGACGGGATACTGGCACTGAACGCGCTGCCGAGGACGGGGCGGCTGAGCGGCAAGGACAAGGAGCGGGAGGGCGCGGAGGAGTTCGTCCAGGCGAGGCGGCAGCATCCGGCGGTGGAGTCCGCGATCCACAACTTGGAGCGGAGGGGCTTGGACCGCGTGCGCACGCACGGCAAGGAAGGCTTCCAACGGACGGTGGCGTTGGCGGTGGTGGCGGCGAACCTGCACCGGATCGGGCTGATCCTGCAGAGACGGGAACGCAAGACGCTCCGACTCGCGGCCTGAGAGCCGCAGGCCAGACAGAATCGCAGTCTGCAACGGACGGCGGGGAGAGGTGCGTCGGCGGGCCAGGACCGCCCAGTTTCAGTGCCCACGAGCCGGTCCCCAACACCACTCGCCGCATTGTGAGAAGCAGCCTCAGTCCGACCAAAGACCCCCAATCACGCTACCGAAAATGGGCGTCTCCCCAATACGGGGATTTTCGGGCAGGCACTAGGTAATCAGCGGAGACTTCGGCCTTTTCTCGCGCTCACGATATTTCAACTCGATGACGATCGGCCCATCACTGTCGCGGCTTCGCAACTCCCTAAACCGGCCACGCCGATCCCACGCTTTACCGATACCGTCAGAAAAGCACTCCGACAGAAAAGCGAAAACGTCGAACACGGTCGACTTGCCGCTGCCATTCGGGCCAAGGAGCGCCGTGAGCGGCGTCATATCTCGGATGCTTATGTCGCGCAGGGCGCGGTAGTTTTTGACCCTAAGAGCCTGTGGTTTTTCTCGGATTTCGCGAGGCCCGCGTCAACCATTGCGTCCGGCCCAGATCTCGCTTGCCTAGGCGAAGCCCAAACCGTTTGCCGCGCGGGCCGACCGAATCCGGCCCCAACCGCCCAGAAACCCCTCTACAAGCCCCGCAATGGCCGTTTCCAGCGCCGAAATCGCCACGAAAACGGAGCGAGCAACGCTCAGGCCCTGTCCTTGCAAGCTGCGAGGCGTACCGATCCCCGTCAGCGACCGCATCCAAATGCCCAGATTGTATCCGCAGGCGTGGATTAACAAACGCTTCCGGATGTTTTCGTGCCCCCGCAAGTACACCCGCCGCAGCCCGCCGCTCCCGTACATGTGGGCCATCGACCGCTCCGCCTTCTCTGTCCGCTGCTTCCCTACCTCCCGGCCTCGCTCCCCGCTCACCCGCTCCCGGTTCGCCTCCACCGTCTTCTTGACTTCTTCCTTGCCCGCCCAGTTGCGCTTCCGCTTCGGCTCCGGCACGTACGACTCCTGCCCGTCCGCTGCCAGCGCCTGCAGCGTCGCATCACTGTGGTAGCCCTTGTCCGCCGCCACCACCGCAGGCTTCTCGCCCTGCGCCGCCTCCGCCGCCGCCAGCGTCTGGCCCAGCGTCTGCGTGTCCCCCAGCTCCGCTCCCTGCACCGTCACCCCCAGCAGGGCCCCACTCTCCAGATCCACGACGTGCTCCGCTTTGTGCGCCATGTCGGTGCCGCCGTCCTTCATCTTCGCCACCTTCGCGTCTGGGTCCGTCTTCGATTCCCAGTCCTTGTTCGACAGCGACTTGCCCGGCCTCCCGCGGTCGTACTCGATCCTCTCCCCCACCGTCGCGATCTGCTCGCCCGCCTCCTCCGCCAGCCGTAATACGAACTCCCGGTAGCTCTCCCCCGTGTCCTTGCGCCGCAGCGTCTCCAGCGCCGCGTTCGCTTCCAGCGTGGTCGAGTCCACCGCCACCGCCTGGCCCTGCGCCAAGCCCGCCTCGCGCAACCGCCCCAGCACCCACCCGAACACCTGCTCGTGCGTCTCCACCGGAATCCGCCGTCGCGTGCGCGAGAGCGTGGAATGGTCCGGCGTGGCCTCCTGCAGCGCGTAGCCCAGGAAGCGCCGCAGACTCAGGCTGTCGCAGGCCTGCAACGCGATGCGGCGCTCCGAATCGAGGCCCAGCAGGAAGCCGAGCAGCAACAGCCGGAAGTACACCCCCGGGGCCAGCGACGGGCGTCCGAGCCTATCGTCGTAGAAGCTCCGGCACAGGCCCTCGACGTAGTCGTCGAAGCCAGCCTGGGCGAGCCCTTCGTTCAGCTTTTCGAAGAACGGCAGCGTGGGCGCTACGGGCAGATCCTCCGCCGTCAGGAACAGCGCCGTCTGCTCAACCTTGCGGGTACCCATCGCCATCAGCCGATTCTATCGTATTTTCATCGTGATTTGCTCGCTGACCTTTTGCCAGCCGACTTTTACCACAGGCTCCTAAGGAGGAGCGCAGAAATAACTTATCAGTTAGGGAAGGGAGAGATGGTGTAGTTCCACTTGGGGATGTGCTCGTTGGGGGTGATGTTGAGCGTTCCCATTTGCTCGTCGCTGATCGGGATGCCGGTTGAGTATTCCTTCGTGTTGAGCCGGGAGGTCACCACCAAGCCGGTGCGGGTGGTAGTGGAGGCGATGTAGTTGAGGATCAGTGCGAAGGACTCGAGCGGGCAGCCGGACCAGTTGCGGCTGATCTCGCTGAAGAGGCGATGCTCTATCGGATTCCATTTCGAGCATCCTGCAGGATAGTGGGCAACAGTGACGGGGAGCTGGTGGACATTGCAGAAGTGGTGCTGGAGGGCGTACTTCCAGGCGCGGACGCGGTAGGAGTTGCTGCCGCCGCAATCGGCGAGGATGACGAGTTGGGAGGCGTCGGGGTAGCGGGAGCTGCCTGCGCTGCGCCACCAGGCATCCAGGTTGTCGACGGCGAAGAAGGCGGTGTCGGAGGAGACGCCGACCGAGACGAAGCCGCGGTTGGCGAGCGTGTCGTAGATGCCGTGGGGGACGGCGAGGCCGGAGGCATGGGAACGGAAGTCGTGGTCGTTGACCGGGACGGGTGCCGGTTCCCAGGAGACGCCGGCGTTGCGGAAGCGTCCGACCAACTCTTTTTTCTTGGAGTCGATGCTGACAATCGGGGTGTTGCGGTGGCCGCAGTCGCTGCGCAAGCGGTCGATGAACTCGAACTGGTCGTTGCGTTCGGCGGAGGAGGTGGACGGGATGCACTTGTGGTTCACGCGCAGGGAGTAGCCCAAGGCGCGCAGGAGCCGGGCGACGGTGCGTGGGCAGACCGCCAGCTCGAGGACGTCGGTGAGGTAGGCGGCGAGGTTGCGGGTGGTGCGACGGGTCCAGCGCAGGTCGGAGCAGGGGTCGCCGGCGGTGTCGTGGCGGAGCAGAATGACGAGTTGGGCGGTCAATGCAGGGTTTTTTTTTCGAGCGCCTTGCGCCCGCCCCCGGGCTTGCGGATCCGATCCGTCTCGTAGTCCCCGGACAGCAACTGCTTGCGCCCCTTGGCCACGGTGGCCGGGGCCATGCCGTGCTGTGCAGCGACCCGGCCGTCGCCACCCCGCCCGTGGCGCAGCGATTCCAGCCCGGCATACAGCCGGCGCTGGCGCTCGTCCAGCAGGCTCAGCAGCATTCCGGTGGCCTGCCGGATCTGCTCGTCGCCGCTGTCGAGCGTCGGTTGTCCGGACCCTCCCGCCAGCATCACCCGCCGGGTCCGCAACTGCATCTCGCGCCGCTGCGGCGTCGGGGAGCAGTACAGGAAACGGCCGTCGAGTTTCTCGCGTGCCAAGCCGCGGGCGCGGACCAGCTTGCCCAGCGCATTCCGGACCTCGACCTGGACGATCCGCCCCAACTCGTCGGCGAACCGTCCCGCGGGCGCTTGCTCGACCAAGACAGCAGCAGTGGCGAGCAGGGTCCCAGCACGCGAGAAACGGATCCCTTGGTAGGACCACAAACCTTGCTCGTCGTAGGCGGCCAGTTCGTCCAGGGTGTAAAAGCGGCCGCAGTGGGAATAGCTGGACCGGCAGCCCGCCGCCACCAGCTTGCGGCAGACGGTGCGTCGGCTGGCAGTGCCGAACGCCTCCAGGATCTCGTCCAGCTCCGTGACGGTTTTCTCGCGCAGCAGGGAGATGACCGTTTGCGTAGTAAACGTCTCCGTTCTCATGCACACCCCCTAAATGACATAATGAGTATCTATAGATATCCATTATGCCACTTAGGTGCTCGACGGGAGCCGCAATTGCACCAATTACACCATATCGCACCCCCGCTACCTCCGAATCGGAGCTACTGCGGTCCGGCGATGGGCGACAAGGGCTACGCTTGCCCCCCGCAGGAAGGGCATTTCATGGCAAATTAGCTGTCCCTCTCACTAGGTTATTAATTCGCTGTCCCTAAGCTGCGTCACCCGCGGCGGGACGAATTCGGTCATTGCGCATTCCCCGCTGTCCGCAAACGTTGGAGCCAAACCATTACAGCAGACTCTCGCGGATAGGCGACAGGGCCCGAACAGCGATCGGCGGTCAGAAGAAGAACCGCAGACCAACCTGCGCTTGCAAGGGCCCGACGCCAAGAACCTGCGTATTGTTGCGGTCGTAGCCGCCGTCCGCGCCACGCAGGCGACGGAACGAAGGGTTCGGACCGATTGGCTCCCCCGTCGTGAGGTCGAGACCCGGGCCGTAGATCGCGTTGAAGCGACCGTACTCGACATTGTCGAGGTTGAACGCGTTGAACAACTCGACCGACAACTCCAAGCTCGAACGCTCCGAGGTGGCGAATCGACGCAGTAGCCGCATGTCCAGATTGCGCATCCCCCGGTTACGGAACACGTTGCGCCCGAAGTACTGGCCCGGTGCCTGCAGCGCCCGGTCGAATGCGAACTGATCCCCATTCAAGTCGGTTCCGGCTGCGGGATTGAGCGGAGGTCCGCTCGAGGCCCGCAGAATCGCCGACCACGTGAAGCCCGCCGGTAATTCGACGACCGCATGGCCCGTCAACTGATGACGCAGGTCCAGGCTCGACGGGCCGTACTCGTCTTCCGGGCGTGCATGGTCCGTGTACAGCGGCTCCCAGAAATACCCTTCGTTGACATCGCTGGAATAGGCGCGTGAGTAGGTGTAGTGCGCGACCAGTTCAATCCGGTCGCCCAGATACTTCCAGTTGGCGGTCACGCCGTCGTATGCCGCCCGCCCCAACGACTCGGCCACGGTCGCCGGGCCGAGCAAGGCGGCAGGACGGTTGCTCGTGTCGTAGTACGGGATTCGTGCGGGATCGTCGGGGCGCAGGTAGGCTCCGGGCAAGTTATAGTCGCGGAATCCGAGCAGGCGGGTGGTGCGATAGAGCATCCACTGCAGACCGGCCACCATCCGATCGGTCGCGCCGTACTCAACGGCGAGGGTGTACTTGACGGATCGTGGGTTGCGAAAATCCGGGCTGGCCAACCACGGAGCCGCCCCGAGGTATGCGTCTCCGTCCAATACGCGGACGATTTCTTCCTGGGAGAACACCGGCAGTTCGGCGAGTGCGTACTGGTTCAGGTCGATCCCGGCCGCCAGGAACTGTCGGTACACCGTTGTCTCGGACGTTGGCAGAGTCACGGAGAGATTCGCGGCCGGCTCGCGGAACGCCTTGGTCGCAGCGTTGAAGAACACGGGCGGCGTGACGGCGTGAAAGATGCCGAAACTGCCCCGAAGAACCAAGGTTCGGGAAACGCCCTGCGGGCTGTATGCGAAGCCAACGCGCGGCATCCACTGCCGCGTGTTGTCAGGGATAGAAAGGGGATCGACGCTGCCGAACGGGAATCTTGCTTGGCGCACTCGGTCGATCAGCAGGTCGTTGCCGACTTCCGGGTCTTGGTTGTACTGCCCGGACCAGCGAAAGCCCAAGTCCACAGTCAACCCCGGAGCGGCCCTCCACGAGTCCTGGACATAGACCGCAGCGTGCCCGACGCGTTGCGTCCCACGGGTGTTGCCGATTTGACGGAAGTACAGGCCTGGGGCGTCAAAGCGATTGGGGATGCGCCCGCCGGGCGTCAGGATATCGAGTATTTCCTCGGGATCCGAACTGAACAAGAGGAAGTGGCCGAACTGGTTGTAGCCGAACACGTCATCGATCCAGACCCCGTCGAACTCCCCGCCGATCTTGAGGTCGTGCGGACCGGCATGCACCATCAGGCTGTTTTTGACGACCGGCTTGAGGTCAGTCTCGGTCGTCGGTAGGAAGGTCCTCGCACCAAAGTCGCCGATCGCCGTAGACACGGATGTCTGACTCGAATTCGCGAGGCGAGGCCGTTGCTCGCGCGTGACAGTCAGGCGCATTTGATTGACGACTTTCGGAGTTAGCAGACTGGTCAGCTGACCCGTCAGGAAGTGGATCGAGTCCTTCTCCGTGCCGTCGTTGCTGACCGCGCTGGTCGTGCGCGACTGCTTCGGGTCCCCGATGCTAACCGAGTTCAGCGCCACGGCTTTGCTGTAGTTGTATCGGACCATCAACCGGCTTCCGCCTCCGAACTGGTAGTCCAGACGAGGCGTCAGAGCCCAGGCGTCGTTCGTCGCGTCGAAGGGCTCTTCCAAGCTCTTGAAATAGTCGTAGGCCCCCGGTCCGCGCTCGCGAGCAGCCGTGAGCAACGAAGGGAACTCGACGTAGCGGGGGCTGAGACTGGCTTGCCGTTCGATAGCCGCGAACCAGAACGCCTTGTCTCGCCGCAGCGCCCCGCCCGCGGAACCGCCGAACTGCTCCAGCCGCTCCAGCACCTTGGCGCCAAATGGATCGGAGACACCGAACTTGGGATGGCGGATTTGATAGAAGAGGTCCCCGTGCAGGTCGTTGGCGCCGGACTTGGTGGAGACGTTGACAACGCCCGAAACAGTGCGGCCGTACTCCGCTGTGAATCCCGAGGTCACGGCTTGGAACTCTTGGATCGCGCTCTGAGGGACTGTGATCACGGAGCCGGCGCGCTCTCCGCCCTGGATGCCCCCGAAGAAGGACTGGTTGTAATCCGTGCCGTCAACGGTGACATTCGTATAGATTCCGCGCATGGCGGCGAACGAAAGGTGGCCCGCGGCGCGCGAGACTTGGACGGTCGGCGTGAGCAGGGCGAAGTCGTGGAAGCGCCGACCGTTGATCGGCAGGTCGTTGAAGACCTCGCTGCCGACGACATTGCTCGACGCTGGAAGCATGGCGTCCAGCATGGCCGCCGTGACCTCGATTTTCGTGTACGTCTGTTCCAGGTCCAGTTGTAGGTCAACCTGAATGGCGCTCCCGACCTTGACGACAATCCCTTCGGCCGTGGCTAGCGCGAAGTCGGGGCTTGAAGCGACGACCGTGTACTCGCCCGGCTGCAACGATCCCGCCTGGAACCATCCGATCGCATCGCTGCGAACCACGCGTTCGAGACCGCTTCCGACGCCGCTGACCAGCACGTCCGCGCCAGGGATGGCCCCACCGTCGGGACCGGTGAGGGAGCCCACAATGCGACCCAGATTCGCGTCGAACTGAGCAGGCAGCATCCCGCCGAACTCGCTAGGCACGAGCAGTAGCAGGAGAATCGGCGCAAGTGCGACAAGGCGCTCAACGCGTCGGAATACCGCCGCAGGCGAATGGCGAAGCGCTGATGCAATCGACGCAAAATCTCGCATCAAGTTCAGACGGCTCATGCGTTAGCGCCATGAGCGATACCCACAAGTTGGTCCTGCGGGGATCAGGCGGGGCGTTCGATGGCTCGGATTCCGTACTTGAATTGTACTGCTTTGATGCCTCGGACGAGGGCTTCCGTTCAGCCGAGGCCACGTCGTCCGGGCCAATCGCACCGGTTGGAAGACCATCGGGAACACCATCGTGCGGCTCAGGCGGACAAGCGTCTATGCCGTCCGTAACCGCATCGTCGTGAACACGCGCTCGCGGGCTCGTCGTGCGCGGGCGCCGCCAGTGCTCAGCCGGAAGTCTTGCCGTGACCACGGACGAACACCGGCAACTCCAGAAATGCCGCCTTCGGCGGACCCGCCGCCCAGCATCGTTCTCCAGAGGCCGGACACCCGCCTCTTGACACGGCCAAGCAAATAGGCGAAGATTTAGAGAATAAAATAGAATGTTTCCACGAAACTGCTACGAAGGAGGACGTATTCATGACGGAAACAGAGCCTTCCCTACTCGATTCCGGTGGCGGCCATGGCGGGACCATGCAGCAAGCTCCGACTCCGATCTCTCCTCGTGACAACTCGCTCGGCGGGGTCATCGAGCTCTTCGAAGCCCTCCGGCGACGGCCCGATTCGCCCATTGCCGCTGTCCACCGGCGCCCGGCCCGCGAGGCGCGCTTCGGTGAACTCCCCGATGCACTCGACCCACGACTTCACAAGGCGCTGGCAACGCGGGGCATTGAGAAGCTCTACGTGCATCAGGCGCAGAGCTGGGAGCGCCTGGCGGCCGGCGAGAACACGATTGTGGTCACGCCCACGGCCAGCGGCAAGACGCTCTGCTACAACCTGCCGGTCTTGAACACGTTGGCCTCCGACCCCGAAGCCTGCGCCCTGTATCTCTTTCCGACGAAGGCTCTGGCAGTGGACCAATTGGAGGAGTTCAACGCTCTGGGCGATGCTCTCGGCCCGGAGGTGCGGGCCCATACCTACGACGGCGACACGCCGTCGGACGCGCGGCGGATCATCCGTCGACGCGCCAACGTCGTGCTCAGCAATCCCGACATGCTGCACTCCGGTCTCTTGCCGCATCACACCAAGTGGGCGCGCTTCTTCGAGCACCTGCGCTACATCGTGATCGATGAGCTGCACGCCTACCGGGGGGTCTTCGGAAGCCACCTCGCGAACGTCTTGCGGCGTCTCAAGCGTATCGCGGCATTCTACGGATCCACGCCGCAGTTCGTGTGCTGCTCGGCAACCATTGCGAATCCCCGCGAGTTAGCAGAGAACCTCACCGAGGAGCCGTTTGCCCTGATCGAAGACAACGGTGCGCCCAGCGGGGAGAAGTTCTTCGTCTTCTACAACCCCCCGGTCGTCAATCGCCACCTCGGCATCCGGCGCAGCTACATCAACGAAGCCCGCCGCATGGCGGAAACCTTTCTGCAACGCGGACGCCAGACGCTGGTCTTCGCCAACAACCGGTTGGCGACGGAGGTTCTGGTGCGCTACTTGAAGGAAGCGGTCGGCCAATCCGTGGCCGGTCGGCCAGCGGTGCGTGGGTATCGCGCCGGCTACCTCCCGCACGAACGGCGGGAAATCGAGCGCCAACTCCGAAGCGGCGAGATTCTGGGCGTCGTCGCGACGAACGCACTCGAACTCGGCATCGACATCGGGTCACTTGACGCCGTGGTCATGGCCGGGTACCCGGGATCGATCGCCTCGACCTGGCAGCGTGCCGGCCGCGCGGGGCGCCGCCGTGACACTTCCGTCAGCGTCTTGGTCGCTTCCTCGGCTCCACTCGACCAGTACATCGTCGAGCACCCGGAATACTTCTTCGAGGCCTCCCCGGAGCACGCGCATGTGAACCCGGACAACCTCGAAATCCTCGTCAGCCACCTCAAGTGCGCCGCGTTCGAGCTGCCCGTCCAGGACGGCGAATCGTTCGGGCCGCACGACACCCAGGAATTATGTCGGTTCCTGGAAGAAACCGGCATCGTACACCACGCTGGCGGAGCTTGGCACTGGACCTCGGAAGCCTATCCGGCCGACGCGATCAGCCTGCGCAAGGTCACCAGCGACAACTTCGTCGTCGTCGACACGCGCAACGACTCCAAGGTCATTGCGGAGGTCGCCTTCCCCACCGCGCTCACGACTCTCCACGAGAAGGCGATCTACATCCACGAAGGCCGCCTGCACCATGTGGAGCGCTTCGACTACGAACAGCGCAAGGCCTACGTCCAGCCCGTCGAATGCGGCTATTACACCGATGCCATCGAACACACCCAGGTCGAGACCCTCGAAGGCTTCGACGACGCCTCTCTGGGACCGGTGGTGGCCAACCATGGGGAGGTTCGGATTACCCGTCGAGTGGTGGGCTTCAAGAAGATTCGTTTCCACACCAACGAGACGGTCGGAGACGGCAAGCTCTCGATGCCGGAACAGGAGATGCACACCACTGCCTTTTGGCTGCACTTCCCGATGGAGTTCCTGGCCTCCCTTCCCTACACAACAACCGAGCAACGCGACGGCCTGCACGGCTTGGGGACTGTGCTGCGTACCGTTGGAGCCGTCCTGCTCATGTGCGACACGCGGGACTTGGGCGTCTCGACTCTCAACTCCCAGAACGGTCCAGAGGCGCTCCTAGACCCGGAACTCTTCCTCTACGACAACTTTCCGGGCGGCATTGGCCAGAGCGAACCGCTTTTCCGTCTGCGCGAAGCCTTGACATCGAAAGCCCTAAATCTGCTTGAGGCTTGTCCGTGCAAGGCGGGCTGCCCGAGTTGCGTCGGGGCTCGGGGCGAAGTGGGCGGCAAGGCCAAAGAAGTGGCGCTCCAGCTGACCCGGACGCTCACGGCCGTCCAACCAGCGCGAGCCGCGGCCTGAGACACCGCAAGGAGAACGACATGCAAGCGATCACGCCATTCGATATCGAACGCCTGCGCCGGAGAATTCACCCGACGCTGGACTTGGTCCCCGGCACTCGAAACGGAGCCGCCCGAGCGGAACTGGCGCACGAATGCCAGCCCCGGCCAACGGAACAGGCGCGGCACGGGATCGAGGGAGCTATCCGCGAAACACCGTTGGGCCGCTTCCTGCTCCAAGAACACTTCTACGCAAACGGTCGCATGCACGGCAGCGTCCCGATTGAACGCCTCCAGACGATTTCGGGCAGCTCTCTGGAGGATATCTCCGGCGGCGCTGTGCCGGAGGTCGACGTCCGCCGCTGGGCATTCCTCGACACCGAGACGACTGGCCTCTCCGGCGGAACCGGCACCTGCGTCTTCCTCGCTGGCGTGGGAGCTATCGAGGCCGATGGTTTCCGCGTCAGGCTCTTCTTCATGCGGGACTACGACGAAGAGGCCGCCATGCTGCATGCGCTCGCCGCATGCCTGCGTAGCTACGACGTGCTGGTCACCTACAACGGCAAGGCTTACGACGGCCCGCTTCTCCAAACCCGCTACCGCCTGAAGCGACAGGCGAACCCGCTGGAGCGGATGCACCACATCGACCTGCTGCACGCCGCTCGGCGGCTTTGGAACGCGCGCATGCCCGATTGTCGGCTCGGAACCCTGGAGTCGGAGATCCTCGGGGTCGAGCGCCGCGGCGACGTGCCAGGCGCACTCATCCCGCAGCGCTACTTCGAGTACCTGCGCACCGGCCAAGGCGCGAGGCTCCGGCCGGTGTTCCATCACAACGTGCTCGACATCGTCTCGCTAGGCTGCCTCAGCACCATCCTGCTCGCCGCCTACGCGGCCCCCCACAAGGCTCGTCTGCGCCACGGGTCAGACCTCCTCGGCCTAGCTCGCTGGTTGCGCCGAGTCGGCGACGACGAGCGCGCGCTCCAACTCTACCGCAAGGCGATCCAAGCGGGGCTTCCCGACCACGGACTCTTCCGCTCCCTCTGGGAGTCGGCGCAACTGGAGCGGAGAGTCGGCAACCAGGACGCGCAACTCCGCTTGCTACGCGACCTCTCGCGTGTGGGCAACATGTACCGAGCCGCGGCATTCGAAGAACTCGCCAAACACTTCGAGCACCGCGAGCGGGACTACAGCCGGGCGCTGGAGATGACGCGCAGCGCGCAGCGCTACGCTCCCTCCCAGCAACTGCAGCATCGCGAGAACAGGCTCCTGCGCAAGGCGGCGCTTCCAGACGATGCCGTTGCAGTTCGGGTCGGATCCGCCTGAGGACTTCCTCAGGCGGACCGTGCTCCCGCCAAGCCCAATTCGCGCTCCAGCTCCATCTTCCGAGTGAGCAGACCGATTAGTTCCCCGCTGTTGCCGGCGTGCTCGGCCTCTGCGATGCGACGACGCACGTCTCGGTATCGCTCCTGCAAGACCTGACGGCGCAGCGCGCTGAGACTCTCACGACCCTCCTCGATCGAGGGCGCGGGCCGATCCTTGTCGAAGACGAGTTGGGACAAGCGTTCACGGTCCGTGTCGGTCAGCCGAGCTTCGACCGCCGTGTATTGAAAGCGTTCCCCGGAGCGCGCGACAGTTCGCATCGCTGTCAGGATCTGCCGGCTCGGAAGGCCGTTGTCCGCAATCCCGTGCGCCTCTTCGAGAAGCTCGGCGCGGGCATCCTCAGAGTTCGCGAGCAAGACGAGCAGCAGGCGCTCGCCAGGGGAGAAGGCGTCCAGCTGCGGCGAAGACGCAGCATCCGAGCGCTCGCTCTGGTTCGTCGCGAGGCGCAGGCGATTCAGCGCGACGCTCTGCTGGAGACCGATGTGATCGGCCAATTCCGTGACCGTCGTCGCGCGCTGGATCTCGTCGGGCAGCAAAAGGACGGAGCGCAGCAGGCTTTCGAACGCCGCGGTGCGGCCCTCCGACGCGCCGAGATCGAAGCGCTTCCGTGAACGGTCCAGCAGCCACGAGAAGTACCGCGGCGCGCGCTCAAGCTGCTGGCGATATTCGTCGCCTCCGTGCGCCTTGCAATACTCGTCGGGGTCCATGCCGCCCGGAAGTTCGAGCACGCGCACGTTCAGTCCCTCGCGGAGCAACGTTTCGACAGAGCGTTCCGCGGCATTCTGGCCAGCCGCATCGGAATCGAAGTTCACGACGACCGTCTCGCAGTGACGTCGGATGACGCGAACCTGCTGGTTCGTGAGCGCCGTGCCGCAGGTTGCGACAACGTTCCGGACACCCGCGCGCCAGACTCCGATCACGTCCATGTAGCCTTCCACCAATACGGCCAGACTGCCCTGCCGCATCGCGGTTCGCGCCCGGTGGAGGTTGAAGAGCACTGCATTCTTGCGGTAGATCGGCGTTTCCGGGGAGTTTAAGTACTTGGGCTGCTTGTCGGACTGAATGCTGCGTCCGCCGTATGCGATCAGCTTGCCGGAATCGCCGTGGATCGGAAACGTGACCCGGTCCCGGAAGCGGTCGTACAGAGAGGAGTCGGCGTCGGATTCCCCGATCAGGCCGGAGTCCCTGACTTCGCCGCGCTTGAGGCCGCGGTTCTTGAGATGGCCCAGCAGGGTATTGCCGGGCGGCGCGTAACCGAGCCCGAATTCTGCGATTTCTTCCGCCCGTAGACCGCGTTCTCGCAGGTAGCGCAGCGCATCCGACCCCGCCGGCGAGCGCAATTGCTGCACAAAGTACTTCTGGGCGATCTCGTGGATCAGCAGCAGCGCCTCGCGCTTGCGGGCGCCGGCGTCAGCGCCTGGCCCCTTGCCTCGGGTGGGAACCTCCAAGCCCTGCTGCTCGGCCAGGGACTTGAGAGCCTCAAAAAAACTTAGTCCCTGGATCTCCATCAGGAAGCTGAAGACATCACCGCTCTTGCCGCAGCCGAAGCACTTGTAGATTTGCAGCCCGGCGTGAACGGAGAACGAGGGGGTCTTCTCGGAGTGGAACGGACACAGGCCGACGTGCCGATCTCCGCCCTGCTTGCGGAGGCGGACGTGCGCGCCGACGACACTGACGATGTCGGCCGAAGCCTTGACCTGCTGCGCAAAATCCATGGGACGCCGTATCCGTCGCCCGGCGCTGCGAACCGTCCGTCTAGTCGAGAATCTTCAGACGGATGTTCTTGTACATCACCGTACTGTGGGGATCGTGCCCCTGCAGCGCGATCGTGCCGCTGCCGAGCTTGCGGGCCGGCATGTCCATGCCCCGCCCGTTGGGCAGTGGGCGGACGCCATCCCAGTCTTCGGGCTGAATCCAATTTATGATCAAGTGACCGTCGATGTAAACCTTGACGCTCTTGCCACGCACGACGATGTGTTCCGTGAACCAGGTGTCGTCTTCGGCGGGCGGGGTCAGGTTGTCCAGCACGCCATACAGGCTCCCCGACTTGCGCGGGTCGCGATTGTACGTGTTGTTCACCTGGACCTCGAACCCCTGCAGGGGCCAACCGTCGTCTTGATACGCGGTATGGAAGTAGATCCCGCCGTTGGAATTGTTCTTCGCCAGAACATCGATTTTGAGTTCGAAGTTGCGGAAGTTGCCTCCGTTCACCTCCCCGGCGTAGAAGAGGTGGGCGCGCGGTCCGTTGGCGACAATGGCGCCGTCCTTGATGGCGAAGGTGGAAGGATTATCGTTGCTAATCTTCCAGGCCTCGAACGTGCGTCCGTCCCACAGGTCAATCCAGCCAGGACTGTCGGCGCAACCGGGCAGCGCAAGCAGAACAGTGGCGCAAGCCAGAGACACGATTCTATTCATCACGGGGACATTGTACAGGACTCCCGCGGGCTCGGGCACTACATCTTCGCCCTCCGGCGCCCGGCCTTCGCCTCGCCGTGGCGCGGCGCTGAGGCAACGTCCCTCGGCGCGGATGCTCTGCGGCCGACGAACGGCGCGCCAGCTCACGTCGGACGGTTCGCTATGCCCGTGCTCATCGCACGGAATGCCGCGAGGCGGCGGCGTCTGAACTCTCTGCCTATCCCGGGTCAGTTTTCGGAAGGCTAGCACGGTCCCGGCAAACCGCGGATCGCGCGGCTCAGGGGCGCTGCTTAAACGCTCTCCAGAACACATCCCGCACGGACTTCCGCGTGGACTGCGCCAGCGAGTCCAGTGGCTGCGAAGCCGCTGTTCTGGGCAGCCACCTCGAGACCAGTTCCGCGAGCATCTCGCGTTGCCATTCGGTTGGCGGCAGAGCATGCGAGGACGTGCCGTTCGTCACGCGGACCCCGTGGTCCAACGAACGGTAGAAGGTAGTTGCCGAAAGCAGGATGTCTAGGTCGACGTCGAACGCGGCATCGGTGGCTCGGATGATTTCAATCCGCTGCGGCGTGTTCAACGACTCGTAGAAGGACTCCGCGTGCAGCAGTCGCCAATACAGCAACAGGAAATCGATATCGTAGTAGCCGCCGGGCCCGGACTTCATCGGCTTGGCTTCGCCCTGCTCCGATTCGAGGCGCGTACGCATCTCGAAGAGCAAGGACGCAAGCTCCTCGCGGTGAGCGAACCGTTTCCACAGCACGGCCTGAAGCCGCGCCAGGAAGTCTTTGCCGGCCTCGGCGTCACCCGCGACTGTCCGCGCCTTCATGTACGTCAGCGCTTCCCAGGACTCGGCCCTGCCCGAGAAGTAGGCCAGGAACTGCGCCTCCGCCTGCACGAGTTCGCCGTCGCGCCCCAGCGGACGCAGTCGCGGATCGATGCTGAACATTCGGCCGTCCGCCGTATAGCTGCTGATGATCTCGATCACTCGGTTGGCGACCTGCGTCCAGAGCGCCAGACGATGGCTCTCCCCGTCAGGTATGACAAAGACGACATCCGCGTCGGATCCGAGGTCGAACTCGCGCATGCCCAGACGTCCCAAGGCGATAATACGCATCGTGTCGGACAGGTCGACCGGCCCGAAGGCGTCACCGACAGCTTCGCGCAAGGCGAGGGAGTGGGCCGCACGTAGAATCCACTCGGCCAAGTCGCTGGCGGCCGATAACGTCGCAAAGACGTCTTCTCTGCCGCAGATGCTGCGGGTCTGGATCGACAGCATGTGCCCGCGGAAGAACCGCCGCAACTCCGCCGCGGTCTCATCCGAGTCCAGATCCGCTGCCAGGATCGCCTCTAGAGTGGGGTGCATGTTGAGCGCGCGACCCCGCGGATTGCTCGTGTGCGGTTCGACGCGGGCCTTATCGTCGGGAGCGGCGATCACCGAGACATCCTGCGGGAAGCGGAGCAGGTATCCAGCGAAGTGGGGACTGTACTCCATAAGCTCCCCGACGCACGAGACCGACTCGGGATGGCGGTCCAGCATCTCGAGAACGTCGGGCATCGTCACAACGCGGTCGAGGAAATGCTCGAGGGCGCGGTTGCCCCATCGCAAGGTCAGGCTGTCGAAGGCATTCGCCAACCGCGCGGAGACGCGTCTCAGTTGCGGCAGATGGACGCGCCAAACCGAAGACGCTCCTGGAGCGGGCCGCTGGCTATCAACCGTGGGTCCCGGGGCCCCACTCTCGACCGTAAGCGGCCCCTGGACCGCGGCGGACACGATTGGACTTTGGCTCCGGATGACGCGGTGGTAGATCTCGCTGACGGCGTGGCAATGGGACTGGATCTTCACCTGCAGCGATTTCCTGGCTGACGCGCCGGACGGTACTCCGAGCTGCCGGGCTAGGTATTGGATGGCCGGCTCGTCACGAGGCAGTTCATGGGTCTGCTTGTTGTCGACGAGCTGGAGGCGGTGCTCGACCTTGCGGAGGAACCGGTACGCGTTGAATAACTGTCCGTAGTCCGACGTGGCGAGATAGCCCTTCTCGCGCAGGCGGTGTAGAGCGTACATCGTGCCGCCGCTCCGCAGGAATGTATCCTGTCCGCCGTAGAGCCTTTGCAGACACTGGACGAGGAACTCGATGTCGCGAATGCCACCGGGATCCAACTTCACATCGGGCATCGCGGCGCCACTCTGATTGTGCTGACGCTGCATGCGGTCCCGCGTCTCGGCCAGTCGCTCGATCTGCGAGAAGTCGGTAGTCGTGCGGTAGATCTGGGGAGTCACCCTGGCCAGGAACTGCCGGCCCAGGCGCAGGTCGCCGGCGACCGGGCGCGCTTTCAGGAGCATCTGCAACTCCCAATCGCGGGCGCGCTTGAAGTAATAGCGCGTAGCGGTGGAGAGCGGCACAACAAGTTCGCCGGCTTGGCCCTCCGGGCGCAGGCGTAGGTCAACCCGATAGCTGAACCCTTCGGGTGTCGTCATGCTCAGCAGGTGCGTCAGGCGCTGCGCCAACTGACTGGTGAAATCCTGGTTGCTGGTCACGACCGGGCCCCAGGTGCTCCCGTCTCCGGTATGGAGATACATCAGATCGATGTCGGAGCTGTAGTTGAGCTCACTCCCCCCCAGCTTGCCCAGGGCTAGGACGGTAAAGTTGCATAGGATCTGTCCGGAGTCCGCCGCGCACAGAGGTCTTCCGAAACGTCGGACAAGCTGCTGACGAATATGATCGTGCGCACCTTGAATGACTACATCCGCGAGTGCCGAAAGGTCTTGCGCAATATCGGCCAACGGGGCGACCGAGAGCAGGTCCCGCATGGCGATGCGCAGCAAGTGCCTACGCTTGAACCGAGCGAGTAGCAGCGCGGCTTCCGCATCGTCCGCGTGCGCGACGAACGAACCCAGGTCCGAGCGGAGCTGCTCGACACGGATCGTCCGCTCAAGGTTCTTAGGATCGAGACACCAGTGCAGCAGTTCCGGCCAATTCAACACGAGAGTCGAGAGATATCGGCTGTTGGCAAAGGCAGTCAGCGCGGCGTAGATCACCTTGCCGTCGAAGTCCCTGGTATCTAGCTTCCAAGGGAGTTGTCGATAGAACTGGTCAAGTCTCTGGAGCGCGCCCACGGGATCCGGCAGGGCAGGCAGAAGCTGCGGGATCCTCGCCACCGCATGGGAAGGGATTTGTTGACGCAAGGCGCCGAGCAACTTCGCGATTCGCTCGTCCTCGGCCGAGGTGGATTCCCACGGCATGAAACGGATTTCCGCAGAATACCCTACGTGGTGCTCCGAGAGCGGCGCGCGTGGAAGAATATGACATGGGATCGAAGAGGCGGGACCGGAGATGATCACTCGACGGCGGTTTACCCTAGCTTGCGCCGGGTCGGCAATCGGCGCCAGGAACCTTGTCGGGGAAACACGGCAGGAAAAAGGCAGACGCTTGGTCGAGGAAGCCTTTGAGGCGATCGGAGGACAGCGCTTCCTCAACATCCGCACGCAGGTGCGAGCCGGACGAGCCTATTCCTTCTACAACCGCCAAGTGCAGGGCCAGACGCGGATCACGATCTACGACCGGTTCGAGCCGATGCAGCCGAACGCTGCGGGTGACTGGCTACCCGTCAGCCGCCGCGAGGTCTATACCGAAAAGGGAGACTACTACGCTCTCTTCTTGAACGGCAAAGGCTACGAGATCACGTACCGCGGAGCGGCGCCGCAACCCGAGGACTATATGCAACGCTACCGTCTCGCCAGTCGGCGTGACATTTTTTTCTTTCTGCGATACCGCCGAGAGGAACCGGGCCTGTACTACTACCACAAGGGCACGGAGATCGTCGACAACGTTGCTTGTGACGCGGTGGATATTGTCGACGTGGAAGGCGAAGCCATTACGCTGTATTTGCGGCAGTCGGACCGATTGCCCGTCCAGCAGCTGTACTTGAGGCGCGACCCGAAGACACGAATTCCCTATGAGGAGAAGTCCGTTTTCGGGCGTTACCGCCCAATCGGCGACGCCATGCTCCCCTGGATCATTCGGCGCGAGCGGGACGGCGAGAGAGTGTTCTCGCTGTTTGCGCAGAGTTACGAGGTCAATCGACCGCTCAGCGCGGCGATCTTCTTGATCCCGGATTCCGTTCCGCTCCTTCCGCCCAATCCCTGAGAAGCTGCCCGTGCTCCGCCGAGTTGGCTCGAGGCAACCCCTGCCGAGGTTACGCGAGCCGGTTGAGCCAGCGGTTCGCCAATCGGTGCACTAAGACAAACAGCGCGGCGAATACCGCGCACGCCAGCACCGCCAAGTGCGCGTTCGCGACGGCGAGTTCCAACCCCCGCTCCCCGTAACGCAGGCCCAAGAAAACGATACCGCCGTATCGCACGAGGCGCGCCGACAGGATCGCTAGGCAGAACGCAACCAGCGGCATCTGGACGACGCCGGCCGCGAGCACCACCGGTTTCATCGGAAGCGGCAGGGGTGTCATCGTGACTGGGATCACGAGCGCTGCCCCCCAGCGCCCGACGAGACCGCTCAGCCGACGGATGCCGTCGGACGACATGTTCCTGTGCAGCGTCGAATGGCCGGCCCGCCGAGCCAGGAAGTAGAGAGCCGTGCTTCCCAGCAGCGAGCCGAGAACACCCAGGCCAGCGGACAGATAGGCGACGTCGGGACTCGCGATGGCTTGCGCCAATAGCAGCGCGTCGACCCCCTGAGGCATCGGAATGAATGCGCTATCCGCGAGGGAAACAAAGAACACGCCCCAAGGACCCAGGAAGGTCGCCACCCCGGCAATCCACTCCCCCAACTGGCGCATCCAAGACACGAGCCGACCGAGTCTTATTGTTGCCTATGCGTGAAATTCCTTAGGAATCAGCCGACCACTCCCTGCCACCCCGCCCACGCGACGCGGTCAGCCTTCCGAATGGAACAGACATCGGGGCAGCGCATCTCGCCCGTGCGCTCCTTCTGAAAGCGATCTTTTTCGCAGCAAGCGGGGGAGACTCGAGCACCTCGGAACTCTTCTCGCCTGCAACGACCACTGCCCAGCGAGAATTCAAGGCTGGATACCGCTTGATTCCTCGTCTCGCCCCATGCAGATCGTTCCTCGCAGACCGGGGGCGAAGCATGCATTCGGCCGCAACGAACCCCCACCACGAACAGGGGGCCGAGCAGTCTGCGGCCGACCGGAAGCGTGCCGTTACCCGTCCGTGGCTGAATCCCCTCGCAGCGTCGCCAGGAATTCCAGCAGATCGATCAACTCCTGTTTCGTCATGGCGCCGACCAGGTCTTCGGGCATGATGGACAGCTTGCCCCGGCGCCTTTCGAGGATGTCCTGAGGCGCCAGCGCGATCTCGTCGGCAGCTTCCGTCCGGACGACTACGCGGTCGCTCGTGTCCTCGATCAGCAAGCCGGTAATCAGGCCTTGGGTGGACGTATCCAGAATCCAGGACGCGTATTCGGGTGCGATCCCTGCGCTCGGGTGAAGAATCGCATCCAACATGCCTTCCTTGCCGTACTTGGACGCAATCGCCGAAAGGCTGGGGCCGACGATCTCTTCGCCCACCGTGAGCGAGTGGCATTTGATGCAGTTTGCGCCGTCTTTGCGATGGTAGACCGTACGGCCGCGCTCCACACTCCCGACTGCTTCGACAATCTCGCGAACTCGAATGACCGGCCGCTCATGCTTGCTTTGCGGAGGGGTCAGAATCGCCGTGGCGCGCTCCCGGACTTCTCCGTCGCGGCTTGCATGCACGAGGCTGGCTGCCGTCGCGCGCATTTCTGGAGGAAGCTCGTGCGCTTCCTCCATGTCCAGGATCAAGTGCTGTCCCTGGGAGCTGCGACCCAAGATCCGCACGGCGGCGCTGCGCACTTTATTGGCGGCATCGGAAAATACGACGGCACGCAGCGTCTCGGTCAAGTTCTCGGCACGAATGGCCCCCAGACCCTCGACCGCGGCAATGCGCAGGGCGTCCACGCCCTGCAGCGCGTGTTCCCGCAATACCTCAGAAGCTCCCTCGCCGCCGGTGGACCCGAGCGTCCGTAGGGCGGCGACTCTTTCGGATTCGTCGTTGGAAGGGTCCCGCGCAAGTCTCTGCAGCTGCGGAGAAAAGGCGGGATCCGCCAGGGCTGCAACCAGCTCCAGTGCCTCGGACCGGATCGAGGGCTCCTCCAGCGCCCGACCGACCGCGGCGAACACGAGACGGTTCTGGCGCTCCGAACTCCATTCGCTAAAGAGTTGCTTACCGAGGAAGTACAAGGCGCGGCGACGCAGTTCGGGAGCTTCGGAGCGGCTGCCGACCACACGGGCGACGACCGCCGCAACCCGCGTCGAGGGCTGCCAAGCGAGCGCATCCAGCGCCTGGAGCCGTTGTTCCACCGGCATTACCGAGTCCCCCAGCACTCGCATCAGGTAAGGCGCCGACGCCGGGGCCTGGAGCACCCAATAAAGATCCGCAACCCTCGAGTCCCACGCCGGGTAGCGCTCCCGCAGGGCCTGGAAGACCGCGTCCTCCGCTCCGACTGCGGCAATCCTCAGGGCTTGCAGGTACCAGCGGTCCGAGCCGTCGTAACCCTGCGCCAGCTGCAGCCAAGCGTCCACTTTCTCGTCTGCTGGAACATCCCGCAGCATGAGGGCCGCTTCACGGCGAACCTGCGCATCGGGATCCGCGGCCAGACCTTCAGCCCAGCCCACGGGTCCCAACTCGTGCAAGCGCGCGACCCGCAGGCCGAGGATGCGAAAGCGCGCGTCCTCCGACTCGATCGCTTCCCGCACAGCGTCTTCGCCAGCCTCTCCGAGCCCTCCCAGAATCCACAGGGCCCGTGCGCGCAACGTCTCGCTCTCACCTCGCCAAGCGGTGAGCAGGATCTGTCGGCGTTCCGCCATGCCGCGCAGCATCAACTCCCGATACGCGCGATACCGCGTGGCCTGATTGGGGGAGCCGAAGGCCGCCAGCAGCCCCTCGTCAGTGTCCAGGTCGAGCGCGGGGCGCGACGAGCGTTGGCCCGTCGGGGCGAGCCGGAAGATGCGTCCCCTTTCGATGTCCTGCATGTTGTGGCCACCAACTGCTGGATCTTGCCAGTCGGCGATGAAGACCGAGCCGTCCGGGGCCACAGCGATGTCGCTGGGCCGGAAATCGGGATCGGTGCTGGCGACCGTGTTTTCGGCGTCCATCTCGAAACCGGCGCCGACCTTGCGCACGACGAAGGTCTGGATCAGGCGCTTGCCGGGCTCGGCGTGCAGCAATTGCTGGCGATAGCGTTCCGGGAGCAGATCGCCTTCATAGACGACCAAGCCCGTGGGAGAACCGGGACCCGTGCGGGCCACATAGGGCATCGTCCCAGGTCGTTCCTCGTGGAAATGCGATCCCTTGTCTTCTCGCCATCTCCGTCCGCCAGGCCCCCAATAGCCAAAGTTTGCACCTTCCATGACGTAGAGCAAGCGGGTCCATTGGTTACCGTCGTCGTCGTTGTCCGTCTGCCAAATCGAACCGAACGAATCGAAGGCAATCTCGTAAGGATTGCGGGCATTGTGAGCTAAGACGCGGAAATCCGTGCCATCCGGATTGACGGTCTGCACGGTGGCGGCGTAGTACGGTCCCTGCCGGCTGCTCCGAAAGCTGTTCCCCGAGCGATCCGTGGTGTCGAAGCCCTGGTCGCCGGAGTTGAAGTAGTAGCGGCCATCGTGCCCGAAGAGGACCACGTGCAGGCCGTGATCGTGATCCACACCGCCCCAGCCCGTGAGCAACGTCTCCTTCGAAACGATACGGTCGTCCTCGTCCTTGCTGTAGACGAACAGATCCGGCGACTGCGAGACGATGACCTTGTCTCCCAGCACAGAGATCCCAAGCGGCGCGAGCATCTCGGGGTGCTGGTCGAAGACCTGCCGGGAATCGGCCCGGCCGTCACCGTCGGTGTCCTCGAGGATGACGATGCGGTCTCCGGCATCGTCGTTCTTGGGCTTGCTCTTCAGATCGCTGCGGTAGTTAACCGACTCGATCAACCACACGCGGCCCCGCTCGTCGATGTCAAAATTGGTCGGATTCACGAGCAGAGGCTCGCTGGCCCAAAGCGTCAGCTCGAGATCCGAGACGACCTCGAACGCGTCCCCGACCGGTGGAGCCAGGACGCCGCAGGACGCCAGCGCCAGCGACACGCGCACGGAAACGCTGCGAACGAGCAACATCTGATCCGATTCTAGCGAGCGTCTCAGGCCGGGCGGACCTCACTCGGGAGGCGCCGAGGACTCCACCTCGGGGCTTCGGCGCCGGCGACGCGTCCGGCCCTCCCCGGCAATGCCGAGCCGACTCCGCGCGGGAATCCGTTTCTTCCGCGCTCGCTCCGATTAGGCTTGGCTCTTATAATGTTCCTGAGATGCGAGTCTCCAAGTTCTCCTATCGACTCGGGGTGTTGGCGGTGACGATTGTGGCGGCTCCCGCGATTCCGGTTGCCGTGGCCGTGGACTTTCGGACCGAGGTGCGCCCGCTCCTGTCTGACAACTGCTTTCAATGCCACGGGCCGGACGCGGCAACGCGGACCGCGGACCTGCGTCTCGACCGGCGGGAAGGACTCTTTGGAGAGCGCGCGAACGGCGTGCCGGTGGTGCCTGGCAACGCGGAAGCGAGCTTGGTGTACCGGCGCATCACGCACTCGAATGCGGCGCTGCGCATGCCTCCGGAGTACTCGCACAAGGAGCTTGAGGCAGCCGAAATCGACCGAATCCGCGAGTGGATCGAGCAGGGGGCGGAATGGACGGGCCACTGGGCCTTCGAGATTCCGCAGCGTCCGGCGCTGTCGGCCGTCCGCAACGAGGACTGGATCCGCAACCCGATCGACAACTTCGTGCTAGCCCGTTTGGAAGAGGAGGGCCTGGAACCGGCGCCGGAGGCCAGTCGAAGCTCGCTCGCGCGGCGCGCCGCGCTCGACGTGACGGGACTGCCTCCCAAGCCCGGGATTCTCACAGAGTTCCTGAACGACGAAACTCCGGGAGCCTACCAGCGCTACCTGGATCGCTTGTTCCGCTCGAAATCGTACGGCGAGCACCGCGCCAGGTACTGGCTCGATGCGGCGCGCTATGCCGACACCCACGGCGTCCACATCGACAACTATCGCGAAATGTGGCCGTACCGGGACTGGGTCATTCAAGCCTTCAACCGCAACCTCCCGTTCGACCAGTTCACGCTGCAGCAGGTCGCCGGAGACCTGCTACCCAATCCCACCATGGACCAGCTGATCGCCTCAGGCTTCCACCGCTGCAACGCAACCACCAATGAAGGTGGCGTGATTCCCGAGGAGTACGAAGTGATCTACGCCAAGGATCGGGCCGACACGACGGGGACGGTGTTCCTCGGCCTGACCGTCGGCTGCGCGACGTGTCACGACCACAAATTCGACCCAATCACGCAGCGCGATTTTTACGCCTTGACGGCGTATTTCCGCAACACGACCCAGTACGTGATGGACGGCAACATCTCCGACACGCCGCCATTCATCATCGTGCCTAGCGACGATGACCAGGACCGTTTCGACACCCTGCGGAAATCCCTTCGCGAAACGCGGCTCTCCCTACAGCAATCTGCAGGAGACCCGGGCGAGCGGTTCGAGAAGTGGCTGGCCCGGGGCAAGTACCGTAACCGGCGCAGTCCTTTGCAGACCGCCAAGCCGGCGCTACAAGTCAGCAGTTCGCAGATCGTCTCCAACGGCAAGCGCAGCCGGCTATCCCTGCCGAATGGAGTGGAGACTGCCGAGGGTCCGGCAGAGAACGTAGACGCTCTGCAGTTCGACGGGGATGCTTTCCTGGAGTTGCCGTCATCCGAAATCGACACCGGCAAGCCGTTTTCGCTCGCCTTTTGGGTCCGCCACCCTCAGCAACCGGGCAACTATGTTGTCGTCAGCCAAACCGATCCCGACGACAAGATGCGTGGTTGGGTCGTCATTCTCCGAGGCCGGGAAATTATCTTCGAGATGACCGCGGTCCAGGACGAGGAATCCTCCAGCATCGAGATTCTGCCCAACAACCAGTACCGGCTCGAGCCCGGAAACTGGAGGCACGTCACGGTTACGTACGACGGATCGGGCGAGCGCGCCGGGCTGAGCATTTACTACAACGGCGAGCGCATGCCGTTTCAGGGCAGCGAATACTTCGCGAAACTCGAGGGGCCAGTAGGCTCCGACAGACCCGTCCTGATTGGACGCGGCTTCCACAAGGAGGACGAGGAGACCAAGCATCGGGGATTCGGCGGCGGCGGCATCGCCGACCTTCGGCTCTACGACCGCGAATTGAGCCTCGAAGAGGCCAATGTGGTGGCCAACTGGCCGACGCTGGCGGCTGCTCGCACGAAACAGCCCGACGAATTGAATCCAACGGAAAAGCGGATTCTGGGGCTGCATTTCCTCAATCTTCACGACAAGTCGTACCGCTCCGACTTTCAGGCCGCGAAGCGCGCCGAGCGCGCGGTCCGCGAGATCCGCCGACGTGGGGCTGTCACACACGTCATGCAGGAGCAGGACGGGCGCGACGCGGTTGCCCACATCCTCTTGCGCGGCATGTACGACCAGCGGCGCGAGGAGGTCCCCGCCGCAACACCCGGATTCCTTCCGTCACTGCCCTGGTCCGGAACGGCCAACCGCCTGCACTTGGCGAAGTGGCTGGTCGACGATGCGAATCCGTTGACGACCCGCGTCGCCGTCAACCGTTTCTGGCAGCAGATATTCGGGACCGGGCTGGTGCGGACGAGCGACGACTTTGGCGCTCAGGGCGAGCCGCCCTCGCATCCCGAACTCTTGGACTGGCTGGCGGTGGAATTCCGCGAGAACGACTGGGATGTGAAGGGCCTATTGCGGACCATCCTGACGTCGGCGGCTTACCGCCAGTCCCCCGAAGCCGACGCGGACAAGCTGCAGCGCGACCTGCAGAACCGGTTACTTTCCCGGGGACCGCGCTTCCGCATGGATGCGGAAATGCTTCGCGACTACGGCTTGGCGGCCAGCGGCATCCTTGTTGAAGAAATCGGAGGCCCGAGCGTGAAGCCCTACCAACCGGAGGGGGTCTGGGAGTCGGTCGCAATGCTCGGCAGCAACACGCGCTTCTACAAACAGGACACCGGTGACAAGCTTTACCGCCGCAGCCTATACACCTTCTGGAAACGGGCGGCGCCGCCGGCGTCGATGCAGATTTTCAACGCGCCGACGCGTGAGCATGCGACCGTTCGGCGTGAGCGTACGAACACCCCACTGCAGGCGCTGGTGACCATGAATGACACGCAGTTCGTGGAAGCCTCGCGCTACCTGGCCCAATCCGCTCTCCGCGAATCCGGAACCGAGTTCGATGCGCGGTTAGGCTTCATGACCGTACGGCTACTTGCACGCGAGTTCGGTTCGCCGGAGCGCCAAGTTGCGGAGCGGAGCTACCAGGAATTCCTCCAGCACTACAAATCCAACGAGGAGGACGCCCGTCAACTGCTCGCGACCGGCGAGTGGCCGGTGGACGACTCGCTGCCGCCGACTGAACTGGCGGCCTGGACGATGCTGGCGAACCAGTTGATGAACCTCGATGAGGCGTTGAACAAGTAACGGGCGGAGCGAAGAGACAGCCGCCGGTCTGATTTTCAGGAGGGACCGAACATGAATCCAGTAGAACAAGCGATCCGGACCGAGACGCGTAGGCAATTCTTTGCGCGCCAAGCCAAAGGCATCGGTGGCATTGCGCTCGCCAGTCTCATGGCGGAGGAAGCGCAGGGCTCCAAGGTCGAAGAAGTCCGCGACGGGGGACTCTCCCACCTGCCGCACTTCGCGCCCAAGGCGAAGCGCTGCATCTACCTGCACATGATGGGAGCGCCGCCGCAGATGGATCTGCTGGACTACAAGCCGACCATGAGGGACTGGTACGACAAGGATCTGCCGGACTCCATCCGCCAGGGCCAGCGCCTGACCACTATGACCTCAGGCCAGGCCCGGTTCCCGATCGCGCCGTCGGTCTTCGACTTCCATCAGTATGGCCAGAGCGGCGCGTGGATCTCTGACATCCTTCCGCGCACCGGTAGCATGGCGGACGATCTGTGCATCATTCGCTCCATGAACACGGACGCGATCAACCACGAACCCGCGATCACCTTCATTCAGACGGGGCGCGAAGTTCCCGGTCGCCCCTGCATCGGCTCCTGGATCTCGTATGGGCTCGGCAGCCTGAACCGCGACCTGCCGACCTTCGTGGTCATGAACGCCGAGCGCAGCCACCCGAAAGCGGGACGGCAGGCAATCTCAGCGAAGCTCTGGAGTTCCGGATTTCTTTCTCCGGAGCACGCCGGGGTGGGGCTCCGACCGGGCGCCGACCCCGTCCTCTACGTCAAGAACCCGGAAGGAGTGACCAAGCAGATGCGGCGCCGGATGCTCGACGGTCTCCAGGCCCTGAATCAGATGCAGCACGAACGTCTCGGCGACCCCGAAACCCTCGCCCGCATCGAGCAGTATGAAATGGCGTTCCGCATGCAGAGTTCGGTCCCGGAAATGAGCGACTTGTCGTCCGAACCCGAGAGCACCTGGAAGCGCTGGGGCGAAGAAGCCCGGGAGCCCGGCAAGCTCCAGAATGCTGTCTTGATGGCGCGGCGGCTCGTCGAACGCGGCGTACGCTTCGTACAGATCTACCACCGCGGCTGGGACGTGCACAACAACGCGCCCGAAGTGCTGCCCGCGCAAGCGCGCGACGCCGATCAAGGAGCGTGGGCATTGATCCAGGACCTCAAGGAGCGCGGCCTGTTCGAGGACACGCTCGTCATCTGGGGGGGCGAGTTCGGGCGCACCATCTACTCACAAGGCGAGCTGACCCCGACGAACTACGGTCGTGATCACCATCCTCGCTGCTACAGCCTGTGGCTGGCCGGCGCAGGCATCAAGGGCGGTACGGTGTATGGCGAGACCGACGAGTTCTCATACAACATCGTCAAGGACCCGGTGCCCATCCGCAACTACCAGGCGACACTCCTACACCTGTTCGGCATCGACCACGAACGATTCACGCATAGGCACCAGGGCTTGGACGCCAAGCTGACCGGTGTGGAAGCAGCCCACGTGGTGAGAGAGATTCTGGCCTAGCGGGGCTTTACCGACTCAAGTCGTCAGACAACGGCGAGCCTCTGAATGCGGGGTCCGGCAGCCGCTCGGCGAGGGACGACTTCGTCGGACCGCACACGGGTCATGTCGCCATGGTGCGGCCTACGGCGCACGCGAGCCCCGGCACTGCGGCGTACTGCATCTCTCCGCGCAAACCCGCGCACCTAGCTCGCCTTCGATCCAATCGGTCCCGTCGATGGGAGCGAGACGATCCCTCACTCTCCTTTACGTCGGCGTCGAACTAGGGAATTCGCCGCGCACCGCCGAAGGCTTAGTGTCCGACCCCTTAGCCGGAAGGCCGCGCCTGTCTTCGGAGTGCTCAAGCACGTCGGCGCCTGGCGCAAGGCAAAGCTCTTCTCCCGGTTTGTCCAGCAGGCGCTCGCCCTGAACCCCGAGCCGCGCCAGTCGACAATAGTGGGCGTCGAGAGGAACGACTTCCCTGACCAAGCGGTGTAGGCGCTGTCCGAGCCTGGTCGACACCTATCAACAAGTCCGTTCCACTCGTCGCGCGGACAAGAAATTAGTCCAGAATTCGGTTGCTCTCCGTGGTTCAGCTCAGCGACACACCGAAATCACGTCCCTAGGCGAGCTGAGACAGGAGGGTATAGACCAGCATGAAGAGAAGAAGCAAGGAGACGACCCAAAGAGCCAGCGTGATCCAACCCCGGGGCCGGATGGCCCTCGGCAGGTGGAAATAACGTAGGTAGATCGTCGAAAAGGCAAGAATAGGTAGCATGATTGCCTGAGCATAACCGGCGATCTTGACCATCAGAATCGGCTCTCGCAGAAGCATGTAATAGACTGCGGGGACGAACAGCAAAATGAAGGAGAAGATCTGCGTTACGTGGCGTCGGGCCTTGTAGTCACGTCTCTGGTAGCCCCCCATGAGAGCCACAAAGTCGGCAAAGACCCTAGCCGCGGCTGCGGTTCCTGCAAATAGAGAAGAATAGAGAACAGCAAAGGCTCCGGCCAGGAAAAAGTAGTGGGAACCGCTGCCTAGAGTTTCGGTGTAGATGTTTGAGAGCATCTCCACTGTCTCGGTTCCTTGCGGCAGTACGCCAAGGCCATGCAGAATCCCTGCTCCCAACAAGTAGAAGGCGACGGTGGCGCATGTATAGACGACCATCGCGCTGAGGACGTCTACGCTCATGACACGCAGCCAGCCGCGAGCCCGGCCGAGCCAAGCCGGAGTGTTATCGCAAGCGCCCGTGTAGCGTGCGTAACCTTTCTCGATTGACCAATAGCAATAGGTCACCAAGTCGGCGGAGCCCACACCGGTGATACCGAACGCTGCGACCGCGGTTCCGAGGCCGCCCTGCGGTGGGCGAATCATCAAGCCGTCGAGCAGGTCGGACCATGAAAAATACTCAGGCTTCATCAAAAGGAGGCCGGCGGCGCTGACCGTCAGAGCGGTGAAGCAGATCACCAGACACACCGAAACTCGTTCAATCAACTGGTAGCGGCCGACGACCAGCATGAAAACCGTGACGGCCATCACGCCCCAAACCCAGGTGCTGATTCCGACTGCGGGGACGAGTCGATGAAGAATCTCCGCGACGCCAGCAAACATGCCGCCCTGGGCCATGAGGGACATGGTTTGCATGACGAACCAGCACCATACGACCCAATGGACCCGCAGGTGTGGTCCCGGTACGCGATCTAACGCCTCGAGCCCGGTATCGCCCGTACCGATGGAATAGCGTCCGAGTTCGTGTTGAATGACGACTTTTAGCACGCAACTCAGCAGAATGAGCCACAGGAGGTCATAGCCGCTCTCAGCCCCCAGCACCGGGGCGGCTATGAGCTCTCCCGTTCCCACTACGGCGCTGGCGGTGATCAGCCCTGGGCCGAGCCACCGGATCACCTCACGAAAGGCTTGGGGAGCAGATGCAACGCCTTCAGGGTGCAGTGCGTAGGGGTCGTGGCTGTTTCTCTCGGTCATGGGAGGACCTTGATCACGACTGCGCGCACATCTCCGGGGGCCTAAGTGTCATTCGTACGCTGTGTGTGACGCTTGAGCACGAAGATGCGGAATCTCAGAACTGGTCCTCTCTCAAGGGCAACGAAACCGCCCACCCTAGGGAGAGTGTCCCGAGGTCCTGCTGTCCGGCGGAGGGCCACGGATTACGCAGTAGACCTCTCAGAGACACAAGAGTATCCGGCCTTGCAGCTAATCTTCAATTCTCCTTACTTAAAATCTCGCGGCATACCGCAAAGGTGCTTCGCACCTGCCCGCATGAACGAGAAGGCGCCGCCCACCGTCACGAAGCTTGCACCGCGGTCGAGCCACGACTGCGCTTCTTCGAAGCCTCCGGTGGTCATCCCCGAAGGGGTGTCCATCGACCGGCACTTGTCCATGACTTCAGCACAAAGCCCCGGGTACCCGCAAAAGCCGCCCAAGCCCGGGCATCCTGTTCCAAGCATGAAGCCGCGGCGCCGCCTCGCTGGAGAATGCTGTGTCCCGGTCTTAGGGGCAGCGCAAAAACAACCTGAGGAAATTTTATGGTCGTAGCTGAGTAATAACTAAAATGAGGGCGCCAGCGGCGGTTGCGTCAAGCGTCGAATGACAGTAAGCTGCTAATTTACAGACAGGTAGGGGCCCGTGCTATTATGTCTCAATAACGATCATAGCTGTCATTGCGCTCTGTGAGACCCATTCAGTTCCATGCCCAGTCCCTGATCAGTCTGTTGCGCCGACAGTGCGTCGCATCCATGCCCGAGATGCTCGCCGCCCTCGGTACCGCCAATCGGCGCACCGTCGTCCGCAAGCTGCGCGAAGTGCCTCACATCACCAGCTATTCCCATAGCGGGGGCTTCTACGCCCTCCACGCTATGGCCCGCTTCGACGAGCGCGGCCTGTGGTCCTTGCGCGGCATCCGCTTCTCCTCGCGCGGCACCCTGCTCGCCACCGCCGAGCACTTCGTTCGCGATGCCGCTTGCGGATTCCTTGTCGAGGAACTCGATGCCCTCCTCGGCGTCGCCACGACCGATGCCTTGCGCAAGCTCGCCCGCAACCATCGCCTGACCCGCGTCAAGCTCGGCGACCGCTTCCTCTACCTCGCTCCCGAGGCTCCGCGCGCACAGCGCCAGACGCGGGCCCGACACGCCTCCGCCCCCTCTCCGCAGACCGTCGCTGCGGCCTCCCCGACGCCACCGGCCGCGCTGCCCGGCCGGCCGGGCACCAGGCCCGCGCCTCCGACGACTCGGCCTGCCCAGGCCGCCGCACCGCCGGCCGACCCGCCGCTGGCTCACGCCCGCCAGCTCTATCTCAGCACCCTGGACGAGCAACAGCGACGGCTCTTCGCCGGACTGTCGTCGTTGGAGCATGGCCGGGGCGGCGCTACCCGCGTCGCCGTCCAGCTCGGAATCCATCCCGCCACACTCGCTCGCGGGCGTCGCGAACTGCTCGCCGGGGACGTGCTCCACAACCGGGCCCGCCGCCCGGGCGGCGGACGCAAGCCACTGGAAAAAAAAGCCTGCACTGACCGCCCACCTCGCGGTCCTGCTCCGCCACGACACAGCCGGCGACCCCTGCTCCGACCTGCGCTGGACCCGTCGCACCACCCGCAACCTCGCGCACTATCTGACCGAGGAACTCGACCTGCCGGTCTCCCCGCGCACCGTCGCCCGACTGCTGCGTGCCAGGGGCTTCTCCCTGCGCCTGAACCGCAAGTGCATACCCTCCACCTCCCCCGCCGCACGCAACGCCCAGTTCGAGTTCATCGACCGCTTGCGCCACGACTGCGCGGACCGCAACACCCCGATTCTCAGCATCGACACCAAGAAGAAAGAGTTGGTCGGCCGCTTCCGCCATGCAGGCGTCTCCTGGGCATCCACGCCCGTCCCGGTCAACGACCACGACTTCCGCTCCCAGGCCAGCGGCCTGGCCGTCCCTCACGGCATCTACGACACCCTCGCCAACCGCGGCTTCGTCCGGGTCGGCGTCTCCAGCGACACCTCCTTCTTCGCCGTCGACAACCTCGATGCCTGGTGGTGCACCGCAGGCCGCTCCCGCTATCCTGACGCCTCCCAGCTCGTCATTCTCGCCGATTGCGGCGGCAGCAACAGCTATCGCAACCGCGCCTGGAAGTACGCCCTCCAACACCATTTCTGCAATCCCCACCGCCTCGCCGTCACCGTCGCCCACGATCCCGCAGGATGCTCGAAGTGGAATCCCATCGAGCATCGCCTGTTCAGCGCAATCAGCCGCAACTGGTCCGGCTGCCCTCTCGAGTCCTGCGCACTCCTCCTCAACTACATCGCCTCCACATCCACCCGCACCGGTCTGGTCGTCAGCTCCCAGCTCAACAGGAAGGCATACCAAACCGGCACCTGCATCACCGACGAGCAGATGGCCGCGATCAACATCACTCGCAACGAGCACATCCCAAAGTGGAACTACACCATCTCCCTCTGCCCAAACTAAGAAGTTATTTCTGCGCTCCCCCTTAGCATGGAAAAAGCCAGATCATTGGGGCCTATGAAGATTCCGTCGATCCCCGGCGCCTCAAGGATCTGTTCGCCGTTCCGCGATGCCACGACGTCCTTGACCCAGACAATTCGAGTGGAGCGCTCTTCTACGTTCTCCATGTATTCTCGCACCGCAGGGCTGTAGTGTCCGGCACATTGCGGGCCAGATTTTCGCTTTCTCAGGGGAGGAGATTTGGCCGCCTGCACCGTCCGCCAAGCGTCTTCCGCCGAGTTCGCCATCGGGACGAAGACCCCGGCACCCCCTTAGTCCAGCAGCCAATCGATCCTGTGATCGTTGTGCTCGGGACCCGAATGACGGGAAACGGATGTGGATTCCGGATCGCGCCCAATAGAGACGGGAACTCGACTGCAGTGATCTCCCAGTGTAGTGTCACGGAATTACATGTAGCATAATTGGTGGTTTCCTGGTCAGAAAGGAGACTGCCATGCCACGCGGACGCCAACTCCCGCCTCTCACCCTCACCGACGACCAGCGGGATCAGTTGCAGAGGGTGGCCAATTCCACCACCCTGCCCCACGCGTTGGTCCTGCGGGCCCGCATGATCCTCGCTAGCGCCGAGGGCCTCACCAACGCTGGCGTCGCCCGGCGCGTCGGCGCCTCCCCGCAGGCTGTCGGCAAGTGGCGCCGCCGCTTCCTCGCCGCCGGCGTGCAGGGACTGCACGACGAACTGCGCCCCGGCCGCCCCCGCACCTACGACGACGAAAGGGTCGCGCAAGTGATCAACCGCGCGCTGCAGGACAAGCCCGACAACGCCACCCACTGGAGCACGCGCAGGATGGGGGAAGCCGAGGGCATCTCCCACAGCACCGTGCAGCGCTGGTTCTCCCTGTTCGGGGTCAAGCCGCACCTGGCGCAGACCTGCAAGCTGTCCAACGATCCCTTCTTCCTCGAGAAAGTGCGCGATATTACCGGGCTTTACCTCAATCCGCCGGACCACGCGATGGTGCTCTGCGTGGACGAGAAGTCCCCAATCCAGGTGCTCGACCGCACCCAGTCCACGCTGCCGCTGGGACTGGGCTACTGCGAGGGCTACACCCACGACTACATCCGGCACGGCACGACGACGCTCTGCGCCGCCCTGGACATCGCCACCGGGAAGGTGCTCGCGCCGTGCAAGAAGCGGCAGCGGCACCAGGACTTCCTGGCCTTCCTGCAATTGGTCGACAAGGAGGCGCCGGCGGATCTCGACATCCACCTCGTGCTGGACAACGACGCGACCCACAAGCATCCGCAGGTGCAGGAGTGGATCGCCAAGCGGGAGCGCTACCACCTGCACGTCACGCCGACCTACTCGTCCTGGCTGAACCAAGTGGAGCGCTGGTTCGGACTGATCAGCCAGCGAGCGATCAGGCGCGGTTCGTTCCGCAACGTCACGGATCTCGTGAACCAGATCAAGGCCTTCACGGAAGGCCACAACACCAGCGCGAAGCCGTTCGTCTGGGCTGCCACGGCCCAGTCCATCATTGACAAGGTGGAGCGCTTATTTACACGTATTTCTGAGGCATCACACTAGTGCCGCATGTCCATGACCAGGAAGCCAATACCGAGGTGGGTCATTCTCTCGACAGAGGCGCAGCTAGTGAACGCGCACCAGCTGCCGAGCGACCGTCCCGAGCGGCCCGGCGACAGAGTTTGAGGGCGGCATAGCGCCGCCAGCGAAGCGAGGCCGTATAATCAGGCCTGGGGCCGGTCGTCCGGGCAGCCGCTGCGCCTTCGAGCGGGGAGGAAAGTCCGGTCTCCACAGGGCAGCGTGCCGGCTAACGGCCGGGCGGTGCCTCCGCGAGGGGGCATCGACGGAAAGTGCCACAGAAACCATACCGCCCCGGTCTCCGGGGTAAGGGTGAAATGGTGCGGTAAGAGCGCACCGCGCCGCGGGCGACTGCGGTGGCAGGGCAAACCCCACGTGGAGCAAGACCAAATAGGGGGCGATGCGGTAGCCCGCCGCACCTGAGTCCCGGGTAGGTCGCTAGAAGCGTTTGGCAACAAGCGCCCTAGATGAATGGCTGCCACCCGTCCCTGGACGGGGACAGAAACCGGCTTACAGGGCGCCTGGCCCCACACAGTTCGGCGCGCTCGTTGCCTGCTTCGAATTCGGCTCGAGCGGTGCTGCCGAGGATTCCAGCGCTGCCCGGTCGCTCCACAACCGCGGCTGGGCGTGAGGCGCTCAGCGAGCCGACGCCGGGCCTGGACAACAGTCGACCAGGCAGATATCGGGACAGGGCGCCATGCCGCCACGGAACGCGCGCCGGGCGCGTCCCTCGACCCGTTCTGCAATCAGGTCGTGCACGGCGGCAACGAAGCGCGGATGCGTCCCGACCGTACCGGCCCTTTCGCTGCGCATGCCCAACTCGCGCGCAAGGCTGGCCGCCTCCGTGTCCAGGTCGTACAGGACTTCCACATGATCCGAGAGGAAGCCGATCGGCGCCAAGCAGACCTGCGTTGCGCCGATCGTGCTCAGTTGCCGGAGACGGTCGCAGATATCGGGTTCGAGCCAGGGCTGCAAAGGTGGCCCGCTGCGGCTCTGGTAGACCAGTTCCCAATCCAGACCTCCGACATCCTCGCTGACCAATCTGGCTGCTTCCCGAAGTTGCTGGACATACAGAGAACTGTGGGCCATGGCCACGGGGATGCTGTGGGCGGTAAAGAGGACCTTGACCGGTTCTCTTCCGGCCCCCCCGAATCGCGACAAGGCGGCCCGCACGCGCGCGGCCATCGCATCGATGAACCCGGGGTGGTGAAAGAATGGCCGGATCTTGTCGACCTCGGGCGCCTGCGGGCCTGCGGCAGCCCTCGCGTGCTCAATGTTGTCGAGGTACTGGCGGCAACCCGAGTAGGAGCTGAAGGCGGAGGTCACGAATGCGAGTGCGCGTTTCACGCCATCCCCGGCCATGACGCGCAGAGTGTCCGGGAGTAGCGGATGCCAGTTCCGGTTCCCCCAGTACAGCGGTAAGTCCAATCCCGCCCCAGCCAACCGGGCGCGCAGCGCTTCGAGTAGCTTGCGGTTCTGGTCGTTCAGTGGACTCTTGCCACCGAATCGGTAGTAGTGTTCGGCAACTTCCAGAAGGCGCTGCCTCGACGCCGGCTTGCCGCGCAGAACATTCTCCAGAAACGGCACCACCTCCTGGCGTCGCTCCGGGCCGCCGAAGGAGACAAGCAGCACGGCATCATAGTTGCCGGACCCCACTGGACCAGTATGGCGCAGCGCGAAGTCGTCAGATGTACTCGGCAGAGCCGGTCCAGAACCTCAGGCGCCGGATTCGCACTGCAGCAGAAAGAGCCCGGCGTATATCTTCGGGTCCAGCAGAAACCCTTCGCGTTCGCGCTGCCGGAGCCAGCGGGGCATTTCCGCAAGCGGGACGGCGTGTACGACGATGTTCTCGTGGTCGACGCCACCTCCAGGACCCACCTTCTGCAGGTCGGTCGCATGCAGGAAAGAGACGATCTCGCTTGTCATACCGCCCGAACTGGGTGCGCGTGCCAAGAGCGCAAGACGGCCAGCCCGGTAGCCCGTCTCTTCCTCCAATTCGCGGTTGGCCGCGGCCAGCAGGCTCTCCGAGCGAAACTGTTCCTCGTCGCCCACCAGTCCGGCTGGCAACTCAATCATGCGCTTTCGGACGGGGATGCGGTACTGCTCGACCAGGACCATCTCCCCCGCGGGGGTGACCGCGACGAGCACAGCGACGTCACGGACATTGACCCGTTCGACGTATTCCCACGAACCGCTCTTCAGGAGCTTCAGGAAGCGCCCGGCGGCTAGCGTCTGCGTGCCGCCACTCATCGCAACGTTCGCTCCGAAACCACGTCGATGTTGGCCTCAAGCATATCCTCCCAGGCACGCTGGACATCGCCGGGGGCGAGGTTGATGCCCCGACATCCTTCGCGCACCACTCGAGTCCGCAAGCCGAGAGCCGCCGCATCCATCGCGCTGAACTTGACGCAGTACTCGGTCGCAAGCCCAAGCAGGTATACCTCGTCTGCTCCGCGCTGGCGCAAGTGCTCTCCAAGGCCAGTCGAGCGTCGGCGCGCATTGTCGAAGAAGGCGCTGTAGCTGTCGAGGTTGCGGTCCGTTCCCTTGCGGAATACCGCATGCACCCGGCTGCCCTCCAGACCCTCGTGGAATTCCGCGCCAGAGGATTCCTGTACGCAGTGGTCTGGCCATAGGACCTGGTCGAGTCCAGCTAGTTGGACGATGTCTCCAGGCTTGCGCCCCGGATGCTGGGAAGCGAAACTGCGGTGGTCTCGGGGATGCCAGTCCTGGGTCGCGACGACATACTGGAAGCGGGGCGTCAAGCGGTTCGCGACCGCCAGCACCTCGTCTCCGTGTGGCACAGGAAGGGCGCCTCCCGGCATGAAGTCGTTCTGAAGGTCAATCAGGATCAGACACGTCATGGGTGAGCAGCTTGGCTAGGTAGCCCCGCACCCGGGGCCCGTAATCCGGGTCCGACAAAGCGAACTCGATGAACGTTTCAAAATAGCTTGGCAGGTTGCCGATGTCGTAGCGCTTTTCGTCCGCGCGTAGCCGGACTCCTAGAACCCGGCCGCCGGATTCGGCAACCAGGCGGATGGCGTCCGTAATCTGGATTTCGCCCCGCTTGTCCGGCCGGACCTGCCGGATCATGCCGAAAATGCGCGGCGAGAACACATAGCGGCCCGATACGGCCAGCCGGCTGGGTGCGGCTTCCAGGGCCGGTTTCTCGACGAGCGAGCGGATCGGGAAGATCTCTCCGTCGCCTCCGGGAGCGACGATTCCATAAAACCGGACATGCGCGGGCGGTACCTCGCCGACCGCAATGACGACCGCGGCGTCGTGGTTCAGGTACGCATCGGCCATGCGGCTGCAGATTGTGGAATCGCCGCGCAAACCGATGATCGAGTCACCCAACGCGACAAAGAACGGGTCGTGTCCGACGAAGGATTCCCCGTGGAGGATGGCATCGCCCAAGCCCAACTGGACGCTCTGACGCGTGTAGTGGACATGTACCCCCAAGCGCTCGAAGTCCAGCGCCGATAAAAGGTGCTCCTTCCCCGCCCGGCGGAGGGTCTCCATCAAGCCGGGATCGGGGTCGAAGTGGTTTTCGATCGTTTCCTTACCGCGGCCCGTCACGAAGAGCACGTTTCGGACACCCGAGCGCGCCAGTTCTTCGACGACGTACTGCACAATCGGCTTGCGGGCGACCGGCAGCATCTCCTTGGGCTGAGACTTCGTCGCGGGCAGCAAGCGTGTCCCGAGTCCCGCCACCGGAACCACGGCATTGGAGATTGGGCAGTCCATTGCGAACTAGCGCATCGAGCTATTCCGGGGTGGAAGCTTCCCCGAAGCGGAAATCCTCAAGCGTCGAACTACGGTTCCAAAAGTCCACGAACAGAGTCCGCATGGCGTTGCCGAGGCTCCTGTGCTCGAACACCAGTGCGGTGATCTGGTGGTGGCTGACGACAGGATCGTCCAAAGAAATCATGCCGCTATGGCTGTCAAACAGTGCCAGCTTCATCGGGATGTTGCGACCCAGCCGGACCTCCGCACCCGCGTCTTCCAGCAACCGAAGTTCATTGGGCCTCCCGGGGGCCTCGACATCTTTGGCGTCGAACATCAGCTTGCAGGCAGTGCCCTTGTCCGCCAAGCCTCGGACCATCGGCTCATGGCCCGGATCCACCCCATACGGGGGCCTGGCGAACTCCAGGTATTCGTTCCGGGTCTGCACCAGCATGCGCCGGTACTCTTCGACGATTTGGCGCGTATCGGCGATGATGCGCAGGTAGTCGAGCGGGCCGTGCCCGTGCGAACCATCCAGAAAGACGGCTGCCAAGTCGTCGCTGAGTGCGTCTGCCAGTTGCTGCCGGCCTTCCCATTCCCGCAGGAAGCGCTCGCGCCTGCGATTCAGGTAGCCTTCGAGCGCCAGCCTGGGCTCGACCGCGGAGAACTGTTTCGTCTTGCCATGGACGACGCGCACGAAGCCCTTGTCGACAAGGCTGTTGAGCACATCGTAGATCTTGGCCCGCGGGATGTTCGCACGGCTGGCCACCTCAAGCGCTTTGAAGTGCACATGCCCGATGAGCACGATATAGGCGTTTGACTCGTAGGCGTTGAGGCCGATGTCGTGGAGTCGACGCGCGTGATTTTCCAGATCCAACCTTTTCGGATTATAGCGAGGAAGTCGCGGGCCCCTGCCACTGCAGAGCGCGGGATCAGTTTTCGGGGGATGGCGCCGTGGCCGGTGGAAAGTAGCCGCGCCGGTGATAGATCTCCACATCCGCGCCCGCCAGACCTATCTCAACCTGAATCAGACGGAATTCTTGGTCGGCAAATGGCCGGCTGGGCACATAGCCCAAGATGTACTGGCTCTGCACATTGCCCGCCACATCCAAGATGCCCTCATAGAGCGCCTGCAATTGGGCCGCGGCGTAGCCACCCGTGCCGACTTCGTATTGGTAGTTGCCTGCGTCTTGCGGTTTCGACAGGTAGCCCGCGACGTCCTTGTGGACCTTTTGCATCGGCCGCACCACGCGCCCGCCCGTCTCGCGGGCCAGCTTGAACAGATTGGACTCCTCGTCGTCGTGGTATCCCCATCCCACCGTGCTGACAGCGTAAATCGTGACCTGGTGCCTCTGGGCGGCGAAGATGACTTCGTCGATCGATCGCTTGCTAGCGTTGTCATGCCCGTCCCCGATCACGACGAGGACCTTGCGGGGCTCGCTGGCGCCCTGGTAGGGCACCGAAACCAGTTTCTCCGAGCAGGCCTTGTAGATGGCGTCGAACATGGCGCTGCCGCCGCCGTGCTCGAGGCTTTCCATCTTTTCGGTCAGGGTGACGGGATCGTTGGTGAAGTCCACGAGTTCGTCCACTTCCGTGTGGTAGCCGAAAAGAAATCCCTTGTTCTTGCCCCCTTCGGGGACGAGCATCCAAGCCAAGTCGCCAATCGAAGACTTGTAGGTCTTGTAATAGAGCCGTGCGGTATTGCTGAGGTCGATGACGAAGCCCGCGTATAGGGGCGGCTTCTTCTCTTCCTCGACGCTTCGTGTGAAGTAGCGAATCTCGACCAACTGGTCGTCCTCCCAGACGGAAAAATCCGCTTGGTTCAGATCGACGATGAAGCGCCCCTCCGAATCGGTGACCGTCACCGGCAGGTTGACCACATTGACTTCGACACGGATCGTGTCGGAACTGGAGCCCTGTTCTTGGGCGAACACGAGCGCTGCCGCACAGAGAAGCGCAAGCAGCCAAAGACCCGAGCGCAGTCGCATGACGCATACATTCTAGCCCACCGCGCCACCCAACAACGGGCTCGGCGTGCGTTCCAACGCAGTCACTGCACGTGGCGGACTTGTGATCCGAAGTCCGCGGAGGCGGCGCCAGGAGCCTGCTTTACGGCCGCGCGGATTCCTAGACGGAGTCGGAATCGCGTCGTATGATGGAGCCTAGCTTGCGATTTCGGCGCCATGCAGGAATTTCTCGAGTGGGCCGCCCCAGGTAGCAAGGAGTGGCGCTTAGCGCGACGGCTCGATCCAGACAGACTGCCGAGGCACATCGCGGTCATCATGGACGGCAACGGTCGCTGGGCCAGGAGACGCCTGCTCCCTCGAGCGGCTGGACACCGCGCCGGCGTCAAGCCGGTCCGTGAGATCATCGAGGCTTGCTGCCGGTTAGGGATTGAGACCCTGACCCTGTACGCCTTCTCCGTAGAGAACTGGAAGCGGCCCAAGTCCGAGATCGAAACGCTCTGGGGCCTGCTGCGGCATTACCTGCGGCACGAACTGCCCGAGTTGAAGGCCAACGGCGTGCGTTTCCAGACCATCGGACGCATTGAGGACCTTCCGCAGGAGGTTTGCGACGACATCGACAATGCAATCGTCGAGACCGCGGCCAACATGGGAATGCGTCTGAACATCGCCCTCAACTACAGCGGCCGGGCGGAGATCCTCGACGCTGTGAACGACCTCCTTCGGCAAGGATTCCAGCGCGGCGAAGCGTTGCAAGTCGACGAGGACGAGCTGAGCGAACGCCTCTATACCGCCGGCATCACGGACCCAGACCTTTTGATTCGGACCTCGGGCGAGTTCCGCGTCAGCAACTTCTTGCTCTGGCAGATCGCCTATTCCGAGATCTGGGTGACCGACCGCCTCTGGCCAGACTTCCGTTCCAGAGACTTGCTGGAAGCGTTACTGGACTACCAAAAGAGAGACCGTCGTTATGGCGGTTTGCCGGACCGTGCGTCCCTTCCTGAGGCCGATGCAGAGCGCGCAAACACCAAGCTGTTGGCGATCAACGAGTGAGTGACGCGGGATGACCAGGGTCCTCACGGGTCTTACGCTGGGCGCCGCGGCTTGGGCGCTCGCGTTCCTTGCGCCGCGTCCGCTGTTCTTAGCTCTTGTCGCAGGCCTGGCTGTCGTGGCGCTCCGCGAATTCTATGGAATCTCGAGGGTCTGCAGACTTGAGCCCTACGCACCCGCCGGATACGTGGCGGCTCTACTGTGGATCCTGATCCCGTCCGCGAACAGCACGTACTTGCTCACACTATTCGCCGTGGTCCTCCTCGGCGCCGGCGTGTTCATGCGACTTCCACCCTCGAACGCCTTGCCGGCGGCGGCCGTCACTCTGACCGGAGTCCTGTTTGTCGCGGGCCCCCTGCTTTGGGGAATTCTGTTGCACGAGCGGTCGCCCCACTGGCTGGCCTTCGTCCTTATCGTCAACGCAATCGGAGACAGCGTC
Organism: Bryobacterales bacterium; assembly: GCA_965218615.1. Lineage (GTDB taxonomy): Bacteria > Acidobacteriota > Terriglobia > Bryobacterales > UBA6623 > VXMF01. The sequence goes on along the minus strand of CBDCLH010000005.1, from coordinate 99,336 downwards.
GCGCTCTATGTGGGGAAGTATTTCGGCCGACGCACGCTGGCCCCGCGAGCGAGTCCTTCCAAAACCTGGGAGGGCGCCTTCGCCTCAACGCTCGCCGGAACGCTTGCCGGTATCCTCTACGCGTCCCAATTCCTGCGTGGCGAGATCGATCCACTCACAGCCGCACTCTTAGCCCTGGCCGTCAACGTCGTCGCGCAGTGCGGAGACCTCGCGGAGTCGGCGATGAAGCGCGCCGCTGGAATCAAGGACAGCGGCACCCTGCTACCCGGACACGGTGGTGTGTTGGACCGCATCGACGGGCTGCTCTTCTCGATTCCTGTCGCGTATGGCTATCTGCAGTATCTAAGCTGATCCGCCATGCATCAGGGCGCCACACCCCCGCCGTCGCACTCATGCACCGGGCGGTACGGGAAAGTTGGGCGAGTAAAGATAGCTCTCCGGCCGCGGGTTGAGGTTCCCACTCTTGAGGAATGGTTCACCCCGTTCCTCGAAGTGGTTGACCAGCCGAGCGCGCCACCGTCGAAGTTCCGCGCTGGCATTGGAGGCCCCTGCAAGATCGCGCGTCTCGCCCGGATCGGCGTGCAAGTCGAAGAGCTGCTCCGCCCCGTCCAAGGCATGGTAGATGTACTTCCATTGTCCGTCAGTCAGTGCGTTCCAGTGGTTCTTCGGGCTGTAGCAGGTGTTGTGCTCGAGATCGATGTACCTGCGCCACTGCGAAGCCCTGCCGGCTACCGGCCCAAGAAGGCTGCGTCCGTCTACAGATTCCGGGATTGCGATGCCCGCTGCGTCCAACGTGGTGGGCATGATGTCGCGCAATTCAGCAACCTCGCCCCGCACCTGCCCGCGGTCAGCCGCGACCAGTCCTTGTGGCCAACGCACAAGCAGCGGAACCCGGGCGGACGCCTCGTAGGCATAGCACTTCCTCCAATGGTGGTGGTCGCCTAGCATGTCTCCGTGGTCGGAGACGAACAGGATCAGCGTCTCCTCGTAGAGCCCGCGCCTGTGCAGCGCTTCCAGAATGCGACCGATTTGATCATCGATGAAACGGATCGAGCCGTAATAGCCCTGCCGCGAGTGCCGCACCTGCGCAGGGCCCAAGCCGCCGTGCCAGAGGCTCGGCCGGTCGCTGCTTCTCGGTCGGTACGGGTCCGCCCAGGCGCCGATCGACGCCCCCGGTATCTCGGCCTCTCGGAACTCCCGCATATAACGTGCCGGTGGGTCATACGGGCTGTGCGGTCGGGCAAACGAAACCTTCAGGAAGAACGGCCGTTCGCCGGAGTAGGATTCCAGGAAACGCACGGCGGTCTCCCCGGTCCAGGTCGTGGGATGCAGCCGTTCGGGAAGCGCGTACTCCCCAGCCAGACAGTCGTTCCAACCGATCCCGGTCGCGTCTGGATCAACGTTCGGCGCTTGACTCCAGAACCAAGCTCGATAGTCGCTGCGGAAGTCCTCCGAAAGCACGCGGCCAGATTCGTCGAGCAACAGCCGCTCGTAGCCGTGCGAATTGCGCTGCGGATGGAAGTGGTTCTTGCCAATTGCGAAGGTGAAGTACCCAGCCTCGCGCAGCATGCGTGGCATCTCGTGGGTATATGCGTGGGCCACCTGTCCGTAGCCCAGCATTCCGTGGCGCCAGGGAGACTGACCCGTGAGCAAGCAGGCGCGCGCCGGCGTACAACTTGGAGTGCTGGAATAAGCGTGGCGGAAGCGCGCTCCTTCGCTTGCGATCCGGTCGAGGTTAGGCGTGCGGACAGCGGGATGGCCTGCCGCCCCGAGGCAATCGCCCCGCTGCTGGTCGGTCATCAGGAAGAGGATGTTTGGCTTCCCCTGAGCCTTCCCGCCGGCCGCGCCACCAATTGCTGCCGCGGCGCCCAGTTGGAAAAACGTGCGTCTTTGCAGTGCGCACATGGGCACGATCGTAGCAGCGCGACGGACCGTAGAGTGGAAATCTTCCCGTGGCTATCCAGTCGGTCGCCGGTTCCGCGACGCGCTCCGGGCGCGCCTGAGTGACAGGAGTATGATGGGTGCGGAATCCAGCGCCGCGAACGCTGTGTCGGCGGACTTCGTGCAAGTTTCAGCGGTGCGGGATACGAGCCGCACAGTAGTGATTCGGCCCTGTCGAAGGGCAGGCATGGGCTGCGGTTACGGCTGGATCGCGCGGTATCGCAACAAGATGTTTACGGCTAGCGACCAGTACGGCTCCGATCGCAACGCCACACCCAAACACCGGGGCTCAGGGCTACGGATCTAAACGACGCGATGCCTCCGGTCCAGGAAAGAGATATTAGCGCCCTCGCTCTGCAGCAGGGCATGCCGATCAATACGGAAGCCGAGATGTTCGTGCTCGGATCCGTGCTCTTAGACGACACCAAGTTCGCCCAGGTGGCCGCCGTGCTGGACGGCGAGGACTTCGCCACCGAGAAGCACCGCCGCATTTTCGCTTGTATGCGCGAGCTGGACAACCGCGGCGAAAGGATCGAATACCTGACGCTCAGTAACGAGCTCGAGAAGTTCAAGCAGCTCCAGTCCGTAGGTGGGATTGCGTACATCGCCTCCCTCAACGAGGGAATGCCGCGGCTCTCAAGCATCGACAGCTACATCAAGATCGTCAAGAACAAGTCGCTGCTCCGAAAGCTGATCGCCACATCCCAGGAGATCATCGCCGACTGCATCCAGGAAGGGCGAGAAGTCGACGAAATCCTGGCGGACTCCGAGTCGGCGGTGATGAAGGTCGGGGATCAAATCCTGCGTTCTGGCCTACAGAGTCCACGTGAGACGATCGAGGAATTCCCGGGCGGAGAGCCAGCATTCCTCGATCCCAGCAAGCGCGCGAAGGGGCTGACCGGCCCCTTCGTGGACTTCGACGAGATGACCAATGGCATGCTGGGAGGACAGCTGATCATCATTGCCGCCCGCCCTGCCATGGGCAAGACCGCTATGGCGCTGAACATCGCCGCCCACATTGCGATGCAACAGCCCGATGCACCCGCCAGGACGGTCGCGGTTTTCTCCCTCGAGATGTCCCGGGAGGCTCTCTTGACCCGCGTCCTTTGCGCCGAGGCAGATGTCGACCAGCACCGATTCCGCGGCGGCTACCTGAATGGCGAGGAGAAGACCCGATTGCGCGACGCTCTCAAAGGCCTCGTAGAGAGCAAGCTGTTCATCGACGACAAGGCCGACAGCACCGTCATGGAGATCGGCGCGAAGTGCCGCCGCCTGCGATCGGAGTTCGGACTGGACCTCGTGATTGTGGATTACCTCCAGTTGCTTGGCTCGAAGGGGAAGGTCGAAAACCGCGTTCAGGAGATCTCGGCCTTTTCGCGCAGCCTCAAGCTCTTGGCCAAGGACCTCGATCTTCCGGTGATCGCGTTATCGCAGTTGAGCCGCAAGCCCGAAGTGCGTCAGGGCGATCACCGGCCCCTGCTCAGCGATCTTCGCGAATCGGGATCGATCGAGCAGGATGCCGATATCGTCTGCTTCATCTTCCGCGAAGAAGTGTACAAGCCGGACCGCAAGGACCTGGAGGGCGTCGCGGAGCTGATCATCGCCAAGCAGCGCAACGGACCGACCGGCAAGATCAAGCTCGCTTTCTTGAAACGACTGGCCAAGTTCTCGACTCTGCAGAAAAACCTGGGCGCCGAGCCTCCACCCTTCTAACGCACCCCAGGGAGCATCGCTCCGATCGCCGGGGCTCGGTCGGAATCTTGGCGGATCCCACATCCGCACCGAGTCGCCATTCGGACAGAGCCGAACTTGTGTTGCCTGTCCCGAGATCAGGAATCCGAGCAGTGGGAATCCTGAATCGCGCCGGTATCCGTAGCGCTGGCGGACGGAACGAGTCGTGCCTCGACTTCGCTCAGCTGGCGCCGCTCGTGATTCTTCCCAAACAGCTCGTGCTATGGTGTACGGTTTCTGTGGCAGTGCCGTTGCCGGCCGCAGCCTGACTGCACGCATACGCCCGATGCTGGCGGTGACTGCGGTCCCAGCAAGGACGACCCATGCATCCGGTCCTAAAGCCAGGCACATTTTTTTGTCCTGATTGAGGCGGTTTCGGTGAGGTTGATGCCTGCTTCGACGTCCTGTGCAGTCGCTGGGCGCGGCCCGAGGGCCTACCACGAGGGCCCCGGGCAGAGGGTCCGGGCGTCGTCGACGGCTGGGTCTCAAGCGCCGACACAGCGGTACTGCTCCGGCTGGTCAGGCGGGCTCTTCCCGCGGGCGGGCGAGCGGCCTGGACTAGCGCCGGGGCGGGGCCAGCAGCAGGTCGAGCGCCTCCTGCGGGCGGGCCGCGTAATGGCGGTTGGCCTCCGGCACCCAGCGGAACCCGGACTGGCAGCGGATGATCGAGATCGCCGCGTTGGTCAGGCAGGCGAGATTGCGCGGCAGGTCGCGCACCCAGACCCGGCAGCGATCCTCGTCGTAGGTGAAGTCCCGCACGTAGTGCAGGCGGTTCTCGATGTGCCAGTGGTTGCGGATCAGCGCCGCCAGCTGCGCGGGCGTGGCCTGGTCCGCCGTCAGCGAGGTCAGCGCGTAGCTCACTTCGATGCTGGTCTCGCCAGTCTTGAGCACATGCCGCTCGCGCTCGATGCGGATGGCCTGCCGGCGGCCGTGCAGGTCGGCATAGCCGTTCCAGTCCGGGTCGCTGAGATCCTTGACCCAGTAGCGGCGGCGGTCGATGCGGCCGTGCTCCTTGTCGAGGGTCTCGTGGCCGGGACAATCCTCGAACAGCATGTGCTGGAGGTCGTCCAGCAGCGTCGGCTGGTTCTCCTTGACGGCCGTGACCAGGTAGTGGGCCGCGCAGTCCTCAAGCAGGCCGCGCGCCGTCTTGTGCTGGACGTGCAGCGCGTCGAGGGTGACGATGCGCCCGGCCAGGTCCAGCTCCCCGGCCAGCTCGCGCACCGCCGGGATCTCGTTGGTCTTGCTCGAGACCTCGACCTGTCCCAGCACCAGGCCGCTGGAGTGCTCCACGGCCGCGACCAGCATGCGACGGCCGTCCGCCGTCTGCTTGGAGGCGCCGCGGACATCCTTCCCGTCCATCGAGAGGCCCGGCAGGAGCCCTGGCCGAGGGGCCTCCCCGGCCTCCTTCTGCGAGGCCGTATCCTCCTCATCTAGCGGGACTTGCCCGCTCTGCTGCCGCGTCCACGCCGCCACCGCGTCCTCCAGTGTCTCCGGCGGCAGGGCGGCCAGGATGTTGTGGAACGTCGCGATCGACGGGGTCGTGTAGCAGTGCCGGCTGGGACTGTAGAAACAGCCCACCACCTCGCGTTGCGACGGGTCTAGCAGGGCCGCGAACTGGGCGAACGCGGTCACGCCGCGGTAGCCGGCCAGCCGGGCCGCCACGGCCAGCACCAGCACGGTGCGCAGGCGGTAGCGCTGGCCCCGGGCGTGCCGGTAGTCCTCCACCTCGCCCAGGCAGTCGAACAGGCTGCGCAGCGCGGGCGCGGGCGGCGGCGCGCTCCGCTCCGGGCCCTGCCAGGCCGGGTCCTCCTCGGGCTGGCCCAGGGCCGCCCTCGCATCCGCTTCCAATTCGTACACCAGCACCTCCTTGGGCTGGCCGTGATGGCGCCACTCCGGCACCGCGCCCGGCTGGCGTGCGTAGCCGCCGGTGAACCCCAGCGAGCGCCAGTTCGCCGCCCGGTAGCAGGTCAATGGCACTGAAATAGGCCAGCCGGGATCGAGATTTCTCAGCAAGCCTCCAATACGTTGATTCGCATGCACTTGCAGATTCTTCCGAACAGTCGCAAAAACCCCCTTGACATGCGAGCCCGGATTTGCGATTGTAAGCAGGAACAGGTTCCTTGGTGGCTGTCGTGGATCCCCGCATCGAGCAACTCAAGTCCACTTCCTTCTTCGGCAGGCGCTTCACGCGTCGGCAGATCGCCGCTATCCAGCAGACGGTGGCCACCTTCCCGGCCCTGAGCCGCCAGGAACTGGCCGAGACGATCTGCGAGCACCTCAACTGGCACACGCCGACCGGCGGCAACCGGGTCAAGGCCGCCTTGGGTCTGCTGGAACAGCTCGAGCAGGCCGGCATCCTGACGCTGCCGCCCAAGAGCACCCAGCACATGCGCCCGGGACCGCGCCAGCCGCCGGCCCCGACCCCGCGCAGCGATCCCCAGCCGCGGATCGGGACCAGCCTGCCAGACCTGCAGCCGCTCCGCCTGCAGCTGGTCGAGCAGCAGGACACTCCGCTGTGGAACGAATGCGTGCAGCGGCACCACTATCTCGGCTACCGCCAGCCGCTGGGCCCGCACCTGCGCTACTTCCTGCTCGACCGGCAGGGGCGCCGGCTGGGCTGCTTGCTGTTCAGCCAGGCGACCCGCTCGCTGGCTTGCCGCGATGCCTGGGTCGGCTGGCCCGCGGGGGAGTACAAGAAGCACCTGGATCTCGTGGTCGGGCAGCCGCGTTTCCTGCTCTTCCCGTGGGTTGTCGTAAAGAATCTGGCAAGTCACGTGCTATCTCTGGCGGCCCGGCAGTTGCCGGCGGACTGGCAGCGACGCTATGGCACGCGGCCGGTCCTGCTGGAAACCTTCTGCGAATCCCCGCGCTTCCGCGGGACCTGCTATCGCGCCGCCAACTGGCAGTGCATCGGCCAGACCCGGGGCCGGGCCGACGCCGGGCGCAGCCCCAAGGATGTCTACGTCTACCCGCTGACGAAGCACTTCCGCGCGATCCTGCTGCACGGGGTGCGTCCCCAGCCCCGCAAGCCGCCGCCGCCGCCCCGGCCGGAGGCCCCCGACGCAGACTTCGTCGCCCTGTGGCAGGACCTGATCGGCTCGCTCGGCGCCATTGCCGCCGAGCAGGACCGCCGCTGGCAGCAGCGCAGCCGGGTGCTCAACACGCTGCTGGTGATGCTGTTCGTGTTCCGCCTCGTGTTCGCCCCCCGCCGCCAGGGCTACACCACCACGCTGTCCCAGCTGTGGGCCCAGTGCCGCGCCCTGGACGTGCCCCTGCCCCAGCCGCAGCCGGTCTCCGACACCGCCATGTGCAAGGCCCGGCCGCGCATCGACGAGCACGTCTTCAAGCGGTTCCACGCCGAGATCCTGCGCCGCGCCGACCAACCCGGACCCCTCTGGCGGGGCCACCGCGTGTTCGCCGTCGACGGCTCCAAGCTCACCCTGCCGCGCCAGCTGGCCGCGGCCGGCTACCTCCCGCCCGGCGAGCACGCCCACTACCCCCAGGGCCTGCTCTCCTGCCTGCTCCGCCTGCACTCCCGGCTCCCGGTCGATTTCGACCTCTGCCCCCACAACAACGAACGCACCGCTGCGCTCGCCCATCTCGAGGCCCTTGCTCCTCCCGACCTGGTCGTCTACGACCGCGGCTACTACTCCTTCGAACTGCTCTGGTCCCACCTCCGGCGCGACCTGCACGCCGTCTTCCGCCTCCCCCGCAACATCTGCCCCGCCATCGATCGCTTCAGCGACTCCGACCGCACTGACTCGCTCGTGCGCATCCTGCCCGGCCCCGACACCCTCAGGGAGCTGTCCCGCAAGTATCCCAGAACCCACTGGCAACCCGTCCCGCTACGGCTCGTCCAGTACACCCACGCCAGTACCACCTACGTGCTGGGCACCACCTTGCTGGACCCCAGCCGCTACCGCGTCGCCGACCTGGCGGACCTCTACCATGCGCGCTGGGGAATCGAGGAAATGTACAAAATCAGCAAGCAGTTCCTTGAGGTCCAGCAGTTCCACGGCCAGAGCGAGCGCCTGGTCAAGCAAGAGCTGTTCGCGCATTTCAACATCATCGCCATGACGCGCCTGTTCACCAACCGCGACGCGGACCTGTGCCCAGCCGCCCGGCAGCCGGACGGCAAGCCGGCACCGCAGGCGAACTTCAAGCACAGCCTGGCTGCCTTGGCGCAGCATCTGGAGGGCCTGCTGCTGCGCCACACCGCGTATGTCAGCGAGACCCTGGACCACATCTGCGCGTGGGTCGGGACGGGTCGGCGCAAGCCGCGTCCCAACCGCTCGTACCCGCGACGCTCCCGACAGCCGGCCCCGAAATGGTCCCGACGACGCAAGGCCGCGACCACCTAAGCACCTCGATGCCGACACCGATGCCCATGCCTTGAGTGCCCGGAACCCGCCAATGGAGTGTCTTCAGTCCGCCACCCCCTTAAGTTGATGCCAGAAACCTTAAGTTGGTGCCATTGGGTAGCAGGTGCCCGCAAACCGCGCCCGGTCCACGAACGACTCCGCGAGCAAGACGCCATAGCCATGCTCCCGCTGCATGTCCCCGGCCAGCCGCCGCAGGCTCAGCCCCAGCACCCGCGAGGCCAGGTTGGGCACCCCCTGGAAGGCCGGCAGGAGCACGAAGCGCGCGTTCTGCGCCACCAGATGCAGGCGCCGCAACTGCTGCTCCAGCGTCCAGCCGATCCAGCGGTCCCGCACCGTCAGCTTGAGCGCGGCTGCCTGCCAGCCCACCAGCGCCACCCAGGCCGGGCCCAGCGTCGCCACATGCCGCAAGCCCTTGCCGAACAGGCCCCCGAACCCCAGGTAGTGATGGGCCCCGACCAGACGGTCCCAGAGCCGGTGCTCCTGCGCACCGCAGGTCGGGCGCACCGCGACGGCGCGCAGGTCCGCAACGCGGCCTGGCGTCAGCAACGGCTCCATCCGACCCACGGTGACAGATCGAGAACGAAATGTCCAGCCCTGGCGGGTCGCAAAGACGGGAACCGAGAATCGCAGTGCCTAGCGGACAGGCTCGCACAGCCCCTTGCCACGACTGTCTGCCACCCTGAATGCAGACAACTGAATAGCCCTGTCCTAAAGCGCAATCTGTTCCTGGTCAAAGAGCATATTGGGGTGTTCAAGTCCGCAAACAACTTCCTGATTCCCTAGCAACTGCATCCAGAGTTCAAGCACCAATTCTCGGGTACGTGGCACTGCGAGTCCAACGGGTTCGTCGTTTCGTGGCCGCCCGAGCCTTACCACTGTGATCGCAGCCCGGTGCTGGGCGGCGGCAGGCACGGGCAGCTTTCGCAATCGTAGGTCCAGTGTTCGTGTTTCTTGCGCTAAATGCTTGACATTAAACGAATTATATGCGATCATAATAGGTATCTGGAGCGTATCCACCGCCCTCCATGCCCAAGAACAAGGTCCAGTTCCAGAAAGGCCTCAGCCTCCGGGCCTTCCTCCAGCGCTACGGCTCCGAGTCCCAGTGCGAGCAGGCGCTATGCCGCATCCGCTGGCCCCGCGGCCTCGACTGCCCCGCCTGCGGCTCCTCCAGCTTCTGCCGCCTGCGCTCGCGCCGCCTGCTCCAGTGCAACCGCTGCAAGCGCCAGGTCTCGCTGCTGGCCGGCACGATCTTCCAGTCCACCAAGCTCCCCCTCACCACCTGGTTCCTCGCCATCTACCTGCTGGCGCAGTCCAAGAACGGCCTCTCGGCGCTGGCGCTGGGACGCCAGCTGGGCGTCAACAACAACACCGCCTGGCTGCTCAAGCACAAGCTGCTGCAGGCCATGCAGGAGCGCGACCGGGGCCGCAAGCTGCGCGGGACAGTGCAGATCGACGACGCCTACATCGGCGGGGAGCGGCGGGGCGGCAAGCGCGGCCGGGGCTCGGAGAACAAGACACCCCTGGTGACCGCGGTCCAGGTGACGCAGGACAGCCAGCAACCGGTCGTGCTGCGGCTGAGCCTGGTGGCGGGATTCCGCAAGGCGGAGCTGGAGCGCTGGGCGCGGGAGCATCTCGAGCCGGGCACCACGGTGAAGTCGGACGGGCTGGCCTGTTTCGGCGGGGTGGAAGCGGCCGGCTGCCTCCACGAGGTCACCGTGACGGGCGGCGGGCCGGGCAGTTGCGAGACGCCCGGGCTGGTCTGGGTGAACACCGTGCTGGGGAACGTGAAGCGGTCGATGGACGGCTCCTATCACTCGATCCAGCCGAAGTACCTGGCGCGATATCTGGCGGAATTCCAATACCGCTTCAATCGCCGCTACGATCTAGCGGCTCTGGCGGAGCGGCTGTTGCACGCCGCAGTGGCGACACTGCCGCTGCCGCACCCGCTGCTGGCGGCCGAGCCGTTCTGCGGTCGCTAGAACCGGCCTCAGCGGGGCGCCGCACGGCCAGCCCTGGAAGTGTGCGGTCGGTTCAGCGCACTCAACTCCACCCGTCCGGCAAGGAGTCTCCAGGCCGCAGACTCCTTCCGAGGCGAACCGCCCTGCCGAACGGCAAGCGAGCCTCGCGATCGTGCTCCGGCGCGGCGATTCCGGCTCTCGAATGGCGCGATGCGTTCCGCTACAGCCGACTCCTCTGACGAAGGCATCGCTCCTCCGCTTGTCCTTCGACCCGAAGCGGGTGGCGTATCAGTTAGGATGCACCTTCTAGGGAATCAGGTAATGCTTTGCCCGGTATCACGCAGGTAACCAGCAAACGTTTGGACCGCTTCGGACCTTACCTGGTCGATGGTGCCGGTCACTCCTAGCGCGGCGATGCATTCACCAGTCTTGCTAAACACCGGCACCGCCACGCAACGAACCCCGATCTCCTCTTCTTGATCATCCACCGCATAGCCTTGTTGCCTGACTTTGGCCAGCTCCTTACTCAACTGATCACCATAGGCAATGGTGTGACACGTGTATCGCGCGAAAGGTTCGCGCTCGAGGAACTGCACTAGCCTTGGCGCGGCCGCATGGGCGAGCAAGACTTTTCCTACGGCCGTGCAATGCAGGTTCGTATGTTTGCCCACATAGGTATCGAACTGGATCAGGCCCGGTGCGTTTACCTTTTGGACATAGATAGCTTGATGGTGCTCCAAGATAGCCAAATGCACCGTTAGTTGCACGTTCTTCACTAACTTGTGGAGGTGAGTGAGCGCAATGTCGGGCAATAGTACGTTTCGCATCAATCCGCGCCCGAGATCCCACACCTTGACGGCAAGCGTGTACTTGCGCGAGCCGAGCTCGCGCAAGATATATCCGTGACGTTCCAAAGTCAACACAATCAGGTGCATCGTGCTCTTGGGAACGTTCAACTTGCGGCTGAGCTCGGAAATATTCCAGCCCCTTTGCGAAGCGTCCAAGAACTCGAGAACGCTGAGCGCACGCGCAATGGAGCCGAGGTGGGATTGCTCTTTCTCCGTACTCATGTCGCAAACCTATAGGCGCATGCTTGCCAACCTGTGTGCCGTTACCTTGCCAGGGGCTTGTTCCTGTCGTGGCGAATCGTCCTCGGCCGCGAGCGCCCTGATAGGCAACCCTTCCAACTCGGAGAGCGTCGCGGCAATTTGCTCCAGGGTAAGGTCGATATCCGCTTCGGTGTGGGCAGCTGAGATCGACCATTGCTTGGTCGCCACCGGGAAGGGATAGATCCCGCGATCAATCAGCGCCCTGCGCATCCGGTTGTCCAAGTCGAACAAGTGATGCTCCGCCAGATCGTGCCAATCTCGTGGACAATGATCCATGAAGTAGAGGCAGAACGCCGAACCCTGGCGCGCGACGGTCGCCTCGACATCCAGCTCCCGCACGATCGCCTCCATCCCCGTCTGCATCCAATGGCATTCGGTAGCCTGTTGCACGGGTGGAAGCCCCGAGCGAGTGATGGAAGTTGCTGATTCCAAGGATGTTGACATCCCGGCAAACTTTTTTCCGCGCAAGGGCTTGACTTTTTCGCCCGAATCTGCCAGCTTAGTTTCGGATGACTCCTAGCCCCGCCATCGACCCCCGCATCCAGAACCTGGAATCGACCACTTTCCTCGGCAAGCGCCTCACCCGCCGTCAGATCGCCGACATCCAGGAAACCGTCGGCCGCTTCCCCCAGCTCAGCCGCGCCGAACTCGGCCACACCATCTGCGAGCATCTCGGCTGGCACGCGCCCAACGGCAACAACAGCATCCAGCTGGCCCTCCGCGTGCTCGAGACCCTCGAGCAACTCGAGATCCTCACCCTGCCACCCAAGCGGCACCGCGGGCGCGGCCCGCAGAGGCCCGTCGGGACTTCGGCCCGCTCGGATCCCCAGCCGCCGGTTGCGGAGCCGCTGGCTGCGCTGCGGCCGCTGCGGCTGGAACTGGCCGAGAACCCGGAAACGGTCGCGGAGTGGAACGAGTGGGTCCAGCGCCACCACTACCTCGGCTACCGCCAGCCATTCGGCGCGCACCTGCGCTATTTCCTGCGCGACTGCCAGGGGCGCCTGCTGGGCTGCCTGCTGTTCGACTTCGCGGCCCGCGACCTGGCCTGCCGGGACCGGCGCATCGGCTGGCAGAGCCAAGCGCACCGCAAGCACCTGCGGCTGGTGGTGCGGAACTCGAGATTCTTGCTGCTGCCCTGGGTGCAGGTGAAGAATCTGGCCTCGCATGCGCTGGGGCTGGCGCTGCGGCAGCTGCCCGGGGACTGGCAGCGGAAGCATGGCTACCGGCCGGCGTTGGTCGAATCGTATGTGGATCCGGAGCGGCACCGGGGGACCTGCTACCAGGCGTCGAATTGGGAGCGGGTGGGGCAGACGCGCGGCCGCAAGGCGAAGGGCGACCAGCCGGCCAAATCGCCGAAGGACGTGTACATCCACCCGCTGCGGCCGGACTGGCAGCGGGTGCTGGCCGGGGGCCCGGCGGGCGTGTCCCGGCCGCGTCCGGCGCAGCCGGAGCCACGGCCGCAACCGGACGAGCGCTGCACTGCCCTGTGGCAGGAGATCCTGGCGGCGGTGGTGCAGGTGGCGCACGAGCACGACGCGGCCTGGATGCAGCGGCAGCGGCTGCTCAACACCCTTTTATGTTGGAGAGGTGCCGGAGAGAGGGATGGCCGCCGCTGCCTCGGACCCTCTCTCCCCAGTGCCGCAGGTGGCGCAAGCCACCGCTGCGGCAGGTAGCAGATCCCTCCCCGCCTCAGCGCAGGGAGGCCCCCGGCGGGGCCTGGCCAGGCCCCGCCGGGGGCGACGGGTCGGACCGTTTAATCCTCGGATATCAGATCCGTACTTTAGCTTGGTCGGCCCGTCGCAACCATTCCTGCGCGACCTGAACGGAAGCGTGGGTACCGCCCCGAATCGCAAAAGGACAGGAACACAGGAATGACTGAACTCAATCCCATCGTAGTCGCCGGCATCGACGTCGGCAAGTCGAAGCTCGACGCCCACATCCTCGACTCCCGCCTCGAGCGCCAGTTCGACAACACCAAGCCCGGCCGCCGCGCCCTGCGCAACTGGCTGCTCAAGCACGGCGTCACCCGCGCCGTCTTCGAGCCCACCGGCCGCTACCACCGCAACCTCCACCAGGGCCTCGCTGAGGCCGGCCTCGAGACCGTCCTGGTCAACCCCTTGCGCTCCCGGCGCTTCGCCCAGGCCATCGGCCAGCTCGCCAAGAACGACCGCGTCGACGCCGCCATGCTCGCCCGCTTCGGCCTCCTTGACGGCCTCGATGCCACCCCGCCCCTGCCGCGCAACCTCCAGCTGCTCAGCGACTGGCTCGCTCTCCGCCGCAAGCTCGTCGAACAGCTCGGCGCCCTCCGCAAGCTCTGCGCCGAACTCGCCCCCGAGGCCGCCGGCTGCCCCGGCGCCACCCTCGACGCCTTGCAGGCCGACAGCGCCTCCTGCGAGTGCCGCATGCTCACCTGCATCGCCGCCGACACCGCACTCTCCCGCCGCGCCGCCAGCATCCGCTCGATCCCCGGCTGCGGCCCCGTCACCGCCGCCTGCCTCTGCGCCGACATGCCCGAGCTCGGCACCCTCGGCCGTCGCCAGGCCGCTTCCCTGTTCGGCCTCGCTCCCTTCGACCGCGACTCCGGCCAGCACCGCGGCGGCCGCTCCATCCGCGGCGGCCGCGCCCAGCCTCGCCACCTGCTCTACATGGCGGCCCTCTCCGCGGTCCGTTGCGAACCCGCGGCCAAGGCCTTCTACGAACGACTCCTCGCCCGCGGCAAGCCGCCCAAGGTCGCCCTCGTCGCCGTCATGCGCAAGCTCGTCGGCCTGCTCGACACCCTGCTCCGCGAGGATCGCCTCTGGCAGCCCGAGCCTCCCACCCACGCACTGCAGGCCGCCGCATGAGCACACCGACGAGCTGCTCCCAACCGAACCTCGCCATCCGGAAAGAAATGCAAGAAAATCGCCTCTCCGGAACATCTCTGCCCGGATATGTGCTTGACAAGAAACACGGAAGCTGCTGGTGGTGCTGTTCGTCTTCCGCCTGGTATTCGCGCCCAACCGCCAGGGATATGCCCTGACCTTGCGCGATCTGTGGGCGCAGTGCCGTGATCTGGACATCCCCCTGCCCAAGCCCGAACCCGTCTCGCAGGCCTCGATGCACGATGCCCGCCGCAAGGTCCATGACGAAGTGTTCTTCCGCATCCACCGCGAGATCCTGCGCCACGCACCCCCCGACGAGCCCCGCACGCTGTGGTACGGCCACCGCGCCTTCGCCGTCGACGGCTCCAAGCTCAACCTGCCGCAACCCCTGCTCGAGAACGGCTACCGCCTCCCCTCCGACGGCTCGCACTACCCCCAGGGCCTGCTCAGCTGCCTGTTCCGTCTGCGCTCCCGCCTGCCGGTCGACTTCGAACTCGCCCCCCACGGCGACGAGCGCCGCCTGGCCCTGGCCCACTTGCCCGCCCTCGCCCCCTCCGCTGTCGTCGTCTACGACCGCGGCTACTTCTGCTTCCGCCTGCTGCACACCCACCTCGACCGCGGCCTGCACGCCGTCTTCCGCCTCAAGTCCAACGCCAACTCGGTCTGCGAGCAGTTCCGCCGCTCCGGCCGCCGCGACGGCATCGTCACCATCGAGCCCTCCGACACGGCCCGCGAGCAACAGCCCGAGGCCGGCTGGCGGCCCTGCCGCGTCCGCCTGGTCCGCTACACCGCCGGCGACACCGACTACCTGCTGACCACCACCCTGCTCGACAGCCGCCGCTACCCCGTCCGGGCCCTCGCGGACCTCTACCATGCGCGCTGGGGCGTGGAAGAACTGTACAAGAGCAGCAAACAATACCTGCAAGTCGAGCGCTTCCACGGCCAGAGCGAGCGCCTGGTCCGCCAGGAGCTCAGCGCCCATTTCAGCCTGCTCGCGATGACCCGCCTGTTCACCAACCAGTCCCAGGCCGGCTTCCGCTCCGAGGCGGGCAAGCAGCCCCAGCAGGCGAACTTCCGCAACGGACTGCGCACCGTCGGCCGCCACCTGGAGGGCCTGCTCCTGACCTACGCGACCACGCTCAGCGAGACGGTCTCCACCATCCTCGCCAGCATCGCCGGCTGCCGCCAGCGGAAGCGTCCGAACCGCTCCTATCCGCGCGTCTCCCACAAGCCCGTCAACAAATGGAGGTCCCGCAAGTCCGCTCCGGCCCCGCTCTCAGCCTGACGCCTCGAAAATCCGGTGCTTCAGCGCCGGAAATCCCCATTCCCCCTTAACCGAACGCCATAATTCCTTAAACGAATGCCATTGCGTCTGCATCCGGTCTCCCAACCGGTCTACTCGTTCGTAGACTTCCCCGCCATTCATCAGCAGCCGCTCGATGGTGGCGATGGCCGCGACCGTCGGCGCAGGGTGCGAGTTGTAGGTGCCCGCCAGCAGCACGCGCCTCTTGAGATCGGGATCGGCGAACCAATCCATGTACTCCTTCTTGCCGCCCAGAGCCGCCATCGGGTAGCCGTTGGCGATCGCCTTTCCAAACACAGCAAGATCCGGCAGTACGCCGAACAACTTCGAGCAACCGCCCACGGAATGCCGAAAACCTGTCTTCACCTCGTCGAATATCAGTAAAAACTTGTACTTATCGGCAAGGTCGCGCAGACCCGACAGATAGCCGGGTTGCGGATGCACGATTCCAACGTTCTGCAAGATAGGCTCGGTGATGAGCGAGCTGACCGGGTACCGCTCGCACACGTATTCGACCGACGCCAGGTCATTGAAGTTGACACTGTGGATCAATCGCTGATGATCCTCGGGCACCCCGGCGCTGATCGGATAGTAGGGATACTCGCCCGGTGACCTGCGCGGCCCGAGTTGCTCGAGCGGCGTCATCAGGTTATTCGAAACATCGTTGTGCCAGCCGTTGTAGCCGCCCTGTATGTTGATGACGTGATCTCTACCCGTTACCGCGCGCGCCAATCGGATGGCTTGATAGGTCGCCTCACTGCCGGTATTGAGCAACTGTACCGACTCGGCCGCAGGCACGTGTTCGCAAAGCAACTCGGCCAGACGACCCTCGTGCACCGTCGTGCCCGATCCGAAGAGGCTCTGGCCGTCTCGTATCGCGCCGATCACCGCTTCGGTCACGTACGGGTCGTTGTGGCCCAGAAAGTGCGGGCCGAACGCGGCGTGATAGTCGATGTAGCGGTTTCCGTCGGCATCCCAAACATAGGCGCCGTCCCCGCGAACAAAAACGATCTCTGGCCGCACGGCCCGGTTGATCGACACCACTCCGCCCGGAATAAAACGCCGATTGTGTTCGAGGATTGCCGCTGATTCTGAGTATTGTTGGTTCAAGATGTTTCCTTTTTTCTATTTAGAGATAGCCGCGATTCGCGAGCACCCAGATACCAGATAGGTAACCGTTCGGGCGGGCCGTGAATAGAGAAGTTTGAGCGGGAGGAGGGGGTTGGTGAAAAAACTTGCCTGAAACGCTGGACACAAGAAATGTGTTTATGGCAGGCTAGCGCATGTGGAGCAGGCAGCGCAGCCGGAAGCGCCGGGAGTGGCGGAGCGGGGAGCGGTCCTGAGCGGAGACTGGCGGCGGGAGCGGGTGCCAGCACGGTGGGGGGCGCTGGTGGAGGCGAAGCAAGCGGCGCATTACTGGCGGAGCCAGCACGCGCGGGCGCAGGAGCGGGTCGCGAAGCGGCAGGCGCAGTGCCGGGAAGCGGAGCGGAAGCTGGCGGATGCGCAGGAGCGGAGCGGGCAGTTGGAGCGGCGGGTGCGGGAGTTGGAGCAGGAGAACGCGGGCCTGCAGCAGCGCAACCAGGATCTGCTGCAGGCCCCGTTCGGGAAGCGGAGCGAGAAGCGCCAGAGCGACAGCGAGGGCGGGCCGGGGACCGGCAGCACGGACCCGGGCCAGGGGCCGCAACGCTCGCGCGGGGGGCAGGCGGGATCCGCCGCGCATGCCCGGGTGGATCTGTCCGGCCTGCGGGTGCAGCAGGAGCTGCGCGAGCCGGAAGCGGACCGCTGCCGGTGTCCGGACTGCGGGCGGCCCTACCGCCGCAACGGCGAGTGAAGTGGCCCCGTTTTCGTGGACAGCTGAGATAGCGTGATAGGCAGTTGATTGCTTGCAGAGAGGGCAGGGGGTAAGGAGGCCCCGGACAATGAGCAAACATGCCTATGTGAAGGCCTACCCGAAGGAGTTTCGGGACAAGGTGGTGAAGCTGGTGCAAGTCGGTGATCGCAGCACCCGGGAGGTGGCCGAGGAATTCGGGATCTCCGCGGATTCGGTGCGGCGCTGGATGCAACAGGCCGAGCGCGATCAGGGCAGTCGGCAGGACGGCCTGCGCAGTGCGGAGCGGGAGGAACTGGTGCGCCTGCGGCGGGAGAACCGGCGGCTGAAGATGGAGCGCGAGATCCTGTCAAAAGCAGCCACCTGGTTCGCTCGGGAGACCGATTCGATCCCGTAAGGGTGTTCGGATTCGTCAGAGCGCACCAGGGGCAGTATCCGATCGCCTGCATGTGCCGTGTGCTGGGGGTCTCCACCAGCGGGTACTACGCATGGCGGCAGCGGACGCCGAGCCGGCGGGCGCAAGAGCGCGAGGCGTTGAGCCGGCGGATCACGGCGATCCACGTGGAATCGCGGCAGACCTACGGGGCGCGGCGGGTGCACGCGGAGCTGAAGGCGGAGGGCGTGAGCGTGTCGCGGCCGCGGGTGGCGCGGCTGATGCGGGCGCTGGGGCTGGAGGGCGTGACGCGGAGGAAGCGGCGCTGCACGACGCGCAGGGAGCGGGAAGCGGCCGTGGCGCCGGACCGGGTCCAGCGGCGTTTCGAGGCGTCCGAGCCGAACCGGCTGTGGGTGGCTGACATCACGTATGTGCCGACCCTGGAAGGGTTTGTGTACCTGGCGACGGTGCTGGACGTGTTCAGCCGCAAGGTGGTGGGCTGGGCGCTGGGCGCGCGGCAGACCGTCGAGCTGGTGCAGGCGGCGCTGGAGATGGCGCTCCAGATGCGGGCGGCGCAGGGCGTGGTGTTCCATTCCGACCGCGGGAGCCAGTACACGGCGCTGGCGTTCAGCCGGCGCTGCGCCGAGGCTGGCATCGAGCGTTCGATGGGGGCGGCCGGGAACTGTTACGACAATGCCATGGCGGAGAGCCTGTTCGCGACGCTGGAATGCGAGTTGCTGCAACGCGTTCCGTTCGCGACCCGCGAGGAGGCGACCACGGAGATCTTCGTGTTTCTCGAAGGCTTCTACAATCGCAAGCGCCGTCATTCGGCGCTGGGCTATCGCTCCCCGGTGGAGTTCGAGCAGGCCTGGCACGCGCAGCAGGCGGGGGTCTGAGCGCGGGCCGATAGGGGCGCGACGGGCCCTGACACTGGTCACGTTACCATGCACCGCGGGGCCTGTTGCCTGGCGCCCGGTCCCGCGGCGGCCAGCGCCCGGCCCGCTCAGTCCCGCCCGAAGCCCAGCGGGGGCTCGACGGCTTGCAGGGCGTCGAGGTCCAGCTCTGTGATCGCCTCCAGCTTCGCCCCCAGCGCGCTCCCGTACAGGCTCTCCGGCAGCTTCTCCAGCCACTCCCCGTAGTGCTCCTGGAGCTGCACCAAGCTCTGCACCGCGTCGCGCCAGCGTTGCGGATTCGAGCGCCGCTCCTGCGGACGGCGATAGCGGACTGGCCGCGCCCCCTCCCGGCGCCGGGCGCGATAGCGCCGCTGTTTCTCTGCGTTCGTCAAGGCCATGCCATTGCCCTCCGGCTGCTCGCGTGGTGGCGGGCTCTCCGCCCCTGGTAACGTTACCATGATCCACGCAACCGCACCGGTCGCAACGGGCGTGCCTGCCAGCCATCCCGCAGGAGCTGTTGTGCCCGGCATGGCCAGTCCGCTCCCGTGCCGACACGGGAGGCGCGAGAGGGCAGCACGATCCGCAGCCAAGTCAAAACAAAAGATGCCGGAAATGTGCTGGGGGGCGCGCCCCCCAGCACCCCCTCCCGGGGCCTCCTCACCCCTTTCCACTGCCTCTCTTGGAGAGGGGGGGAGGGGCGCTCCCCTCCCCCTGCTACCCCCTCCCCCCTTGACATCTCAAGCCCCCTGCACCATCATGGTGCCGCCCCTCTGGACTTGCTGCAGCTGCCGCACACTCAACTGTCCACCACTCCCTAGCCACCTCAGAGGAGGTCAGCGCACGGATCGAGATCGAGGTCCAGGGGCACGTGAGGCGGATCCGGCGGCCGCGCTACCGGGCGGCGTGCGCGTGCTGGAGGCGGCAGGGAAAACCGCTGCCGGAAGGGATCGCGCCGCTGGAGCCGACGCTGTTCCGAGGCTCGGGCTACGGTCTGAGCGTGTGGGTGACGTTCCTGGTGGTGCGCCAAGCTAACTGGCTAAGTACAAGAGGTGGAAGTCCTCTGTGATGAAGGAAATAACCAATCCACATCTCTCCCCGAGCCGTGCGTTCGTTCTCGTGAGGGGACGGGCGAAGCGTCGGCAGGGGTGCATGCGGGCAGGGCTATTGAGCAACGAAATGCGTGGAGTTCGGAGTGCCGAGGCCGTCACCAGAGCTGAAGGCAAGACTGCTCGGACCGCTATGGTGAGGTCCGGGAGGGCTCCGCGGTGTCGAAGAACCCAGGCACGCATGTACGTACGAAGTCGGGACTTGGGAGGCCTCTCCGGTACCACGGTGCTCAGCGCCGTGGTCGCCAAAGTGAAGGCAGGTGCTAAGCGGAGGATGCACGGCGGGGAGGAGTCGGACTCAGGCATAGTACCCGGGAAGCCGGTGAACAAAACGTGGGGTGCCACGCAGCGGAGCCGGTGGAGGGAAGGCCTGGGCGCAACGGGAGACGCGAAGGGAAGGGCAGGCTCCGAACGCAGAGTCGGGAACCCGTGGACAGAGTTCCACCGGGGTCAAGCAGGTCACGAACGGAGCGGCACGGTAGCTCTAAAAGGATGCCGTCAGGACCGGAGCGAGGAGCCGGATGCGCTAGCGCGCACGTCCGGATCTGGGCGGGGCCCGTCGGGTAACTGGCGGGCTACCGCGACCAAGTGTATTGGCAGCGGCAGCCGGTGCGGGCGTTCGAGCGGGAGTGGGCGGATTGCGGCGTGCGCCTGCCGGCGGGGACCCTGCTGGGGCATGCGCGGGATTTGCTGACCTGGTTCGCGCCGCTGGAGCAGGCGATCGGGGCGCATCAGGAGGCGGCCCGGGTGGTGCACGCAATGGCATTCGGTTAGCGGTTGGGCGCATTCGGTTAAGGATCAAAGGGGGATTCCGGCGGTTCGAGCCGGATTCTGCGCGCGTTAGGCTGTGGTTGCGGCTGAGTTTGCCTGGCGGGACCTCCATTTGCTGGCAGGTTTGAGGGACTGGCGCGGGAAGGAGCGGTGCGGGCGCCGTCGGTGGCGGCACTTGGCAATGGAGCCTAGGATCTCGCCGACCGTCCGGGCCAGCGTCGCTGCGTGCAGCAGGAACAGCGCTTCCAGCGACCGCCCCACGGTGCGCAAGCCGTGCTTGAAGTTCGCCTGCAGGGCCGCCTGGCCGTGCTCGCCCGGCCCGGCCCGGAAGCCCGCCTCGCCGTGGTTGGTGAACAGCCGCGTCATCGCGATCAGGCTGAAGTGGGCGAACAGTTCCTGCTTGACCCCGCGCTCGCTGTGGCCATGGAACTCCTCCACCGTCAGCAATTTCTTGGAAATCTTGTACAGTTCCTCCACGCCCCAGCGGGCGTGATACAGGTCGGCGAGCTTTGCGATGGGGTAGCGCTGGCGGTCCAGCAGCGTGGTGGCGAGGGTATAGGCGGTCGCGCCGGCGGTGTACTTGACGAGGCGCACCCGGCAGGGCCGCAGCGCGGCCTGCGGGCACTGGCGCAGCGCTTCGTCGCTGGGCGGGACGGTCACGACGGCGTCGCTGCGGTCGCCGAGGACGAAGTCGCGGAACAGCGCGTTCGCGTTCCGCTGCAGGCGGAACACCGCCTGCAGGCTGCGCTCGGCGTGGGCGTGCAGCAGCCGGAAGGAATAGTAGCCGCGGTCGTAGACGACGATATCGCCGGGGGCGAGCGCTGGGAGATGGGCCAGGGCCGCCCGGCGCTCGTCGCCGTGGGCGTGCAGGTCGAAATCGACCGGGAGCTGCGCGCGCAGCTGGTACAGGCAGCTGAGCAGGCCCTGCGGGTAGTGGGCCGTCGGCGCGGGCGTGCGATAGCCCTCACGGAGTAGCGGGCGGGGCAGGTTCAGTTTCGAGCCGTCGACGGCGAAGGCGCGGTGGCCCTGCCAGCGCTCGCCGGGCGCGTCCCGGGGAGCTTGGGCGAGAATCGCCCGGTGGAGGCGCTGGAACACGTCCGCGCGGACCTTGGCGCGGGCCTCGCACATCGACGAGGCCGACACCGGCTGCGGCTGCGGCAGCTGGACCCCCAGCCGGCGGCACTGCTCCCACAGCTCGGCCAGGGTCAGGGCATAGCCCTGGCGGTCGGGCGCGAACACCAGCCGGAAGACGAACAGCACCACCAGCAGCGTGTTGAGCACCCGCTGCCGCCGCAGCCACTGCCGGTCGTGCTCGCCCGCCACGCGCACCACCGTGCCGATGAGGCCCTGCCACAGCTGCACGAAGCGGTCCTCCGCCTCCGGCACCGCCTGCGGCGCGCGCTGGCGGGGCCGGGCCGCAGCCTGCGGCCCGTGCAGCAGGATCGTCCGCCAGGCGCGCTGCAGCGGGTAGACGTACACGCCCTTGGCCGGCTTGGCCGGCTCGGAGCCCTTCGCCTGGCGCCCCTGCGTCAGGCCCAGGAACCGCCAGTTGGCCGCCCGGTAGCAGGTCGCCTTGTACTGCTGCGGGTCGACGAACGTCTCGACCAGCACCGGGCGGTAGCCGTGCCGCCGCTGCCAGTCCTGCGGCAGCTGCCGCAGCGCCAGTCCCAGCGTGTGACTGGCCAAGTTCTTCACCCGCACCCAAGGAAATAAAAGGAAGCGGCTGTTCCCGACGATCAGGTCGAGGTGCTTGCGGTGCGCCTGGCCCTGCCAGCCGATCCAGGCGTCGCGGCACGCCACCTTGCCGGCGGCGAAGCCGAACAGCAGGCAGCCGAGCTTGCGCCCCTGCCGGTCGAGCAGGAAATAGCGCAGATGGGGGCCGAGGGGCCGGCGGTATCCCAGCGGATGGTAGCGCTCGACCCATTCGTTCCACTCCGCGACTTGCTCCGGCTCGGCCGCCACCTGCAAAGCCAGGGGCGCGAGCTCGGCCAGGCGCTCTTCGAGCGCCGGCTGGGGAGCGGTCCGCTCGGTCGCCTCGACCGGTCGCTGCCGGCCCCGCCCGAGGGCCGGATTCAGGGCCGGTAGGGTCAGGATGCCGAGCTGCTCCAACTCCTCGAGCACGCGCAGGGTGAGCTGGATGCGGTTGCTGCCCTTCGGCGTCTGCCAGCCCAGATGCACGCAGATCGTTTGTCCCAGCTCGTGGCGGCTCAGTTTCGGGAAGCGCCCGACGGTCTCCTGGATCTCGGCGATCTGCCGGCGGGTGAGGCGTTTGCCGAAGAAAGTCGTCGATTTCAGGTTCTCGATGCGCGGGTCCATGGCGGCCTCGGAGCTTCCATCCCTACCCTTGCAAATCCGGGCGCTCAAGTCAAGCCCGCCAGGGGAAATTATTGAGGGGGTCGTATCCTCTTTGAACTCAGGAGTCTAGCAGCCGACCAACAGAACACCTGCCGATCTCTCTGAACCGAATGCCATTGGTGGTGCACGGGGACGAGACCTCGTGGGTGGTGCATGTGCGGGCGGAGGCAGGCCGGAACGCGCGCTGCTGGCTGTGGGCGTGTCTGAGCCGGGATGCGTTGCGGGTGCGGGTGGACCCGGCGTGTAGCGCCGAGGCGGCCGCGCAGCTGTTCGGGAAGAGCGGGCTGGCACAGACGGTGGTGCTGGTGTGCGACCGCTACGCGGCGTATGTCAAGTTGGTGCGGGAGCACCCGGGGCAGTTCGAACTGGCGATCTGCTGGGTGCACGTGCGGCGCGATTTTGTGACGCTGGGGCGCACGCGGCCGGAGCTGCAGGAGTGGGCGGACGGGATCGTGGGGCGGATCGGGACTTTGTACCGACTCAACGCGGAACGGCTGGCGTTGTGGAATCGGCAGGGTGCTGCGGGGCAGTGCGGGGAGTTCCGGGCAGCGCAGGGGTGCCTGGAAGCGGAGTTCGCCGCGCTGTTCGCGCAAGCGGAACGGGACGTGCGGGCGCTGACCGGAGCGGCGGAGAAGGAGCCGGGCGGTGGTCAGCCGGACCCGCGGCTGGGGCCGCTGCGATCGTTGTTGAAGCACCGCGAGGGCCTGGCGGTGTTCGTGGCGAAGCCCTGCGTGCCGATGGACAACAATCCCGTGGAGCGAGCCCTGCGCCGGCCCGTGGTCGGGCGCAAGCTCAGCTACGGCTCGCACAGCGAGGACGGCGCGGCCCTGCAGGGCGTGCTGCTGTCGGTGTTCGCCACGCTGGACATGGCGGGCATCGACCTGTGGCGCTGGCTGGAGGCGTTCCTGCGCGCGTGCGCGGGGATCGGACCGCGGGCGGTCGCGGTGGATCCCCAGGCCTGGCTGCCGTGGAGCATGCCCGAAACGCGGGCCCGGGAGCTGCAGGCTCGCTGGCGGCGATCCGCGCCAGGGCCGGACCCGTGAGCGGCTCCGTGCGCTACTGCGGCCGGGACTTCCCGGATGCCGAACTGGATCTCATCCGCGCCCTGCTCGCGCAGCGGGACCCGCCGCTGTCCCGCACGGCGCTGTCGCAGGCGCTCTGCGAGGCGCTGGAGTGGCGCAAGCCCGATGGCGGCCTCAAGGAGATGAGCGCCCGCGTGGCCCTGCTGCGCATGCAGCGCGACGACCTGCTGACCCTGCCGCCGCCGCGGACGAGCCAACCGCGCCCGCGACCGTTCGCGCCGGCCCCGCGCACCGATCCGCCGAGCCTGCTGCCCCTGCCGGTCTCGCTCGCCGCAGCCCGCCCGCTGCGCCTCTCGCTGCTGCGCCCCTCCGACCCCCGCAGCCGCCTCTGGAACGAGTTCGTCGAGCGCTACCACTACCTCGGCTACAAGCCCCTGCCCGGTGCTCAGCTGCGCTACTTCGTGCACGCCGCCGACGGCCTGCTGCTGGCCCTGCTCGGCTGCGGCGCCGCCGCCTGGAAAACCGCCCCCCGCGACCGTTTCGTCGGCTGGCATCCCGCCACCCGCCAGCGCAACCTGCCCCTCGTCGTCAATCACGCCCGCTATCTCATCCTGCCCTGGATCCGCCTCCCCTCCCTGGCCTCCCATCTGCTCGCCTGCCTCCAGCGACAGCTCCCCCGCGACTGGCGCCAACGCTACGGCATCCGCCCCGTCCTGCTCGAGACCTTCTGCGAGACCCCGCGCTTCCACGGCACCTGCTACCGCGCCGCCAACTGGATCCATCTCGGCCAGACCCAGGGCCGCGGGAAACTCGATACCCGCCACGAGTACGCCGAACCCGTCAAAAACGTCTTCGTCAAACCCCTCTGCCCCGACTGGAAGGCGATCCTCAATCGCTAGCTCCCCAGCCGCCCCTCACGGACCGCTCGAACGGTTACCCTTTCTGGAACTGAACTTTGTTCTTAGGCATATATAACTCCTTTATTATCAGACATTTATTATATCTCATACGGCCTTCTAAGTGTAAGCGTTCGAGCGGGGCGTGAGAGACGGTTGGCGGTTTAGCGGGTTTAGCGATTGAGGATTGCTTGCCAGTCGGGACAAAGAGGTTTGACGAAGATGTCTTTGACGGGCAGGGCGTATTGGTTGTGCGTGTCGAGTTTGCCGCGGCCCTGGGTTTGGCCGAGGTGGAGCCAGTTGGCAGCCCGATAGCAGGTGCCGCGGAAGCGCGGGGTTTCGCAGAAGGTTTCCAGCAGGACGGGTCGGATGCCGTAGCGGCTGTGCCAGTCGGCGGGCAGTTGCCGCTCGCTGCGGGCGAGCAGGTGGGAGGCGAGATGGGGGACGCGGATCCAGGGCAGGATCAGGAAGCGGGCGTGGTTGACGACGCGTGCCAGATTGCGTTCGCGGGTGGCCGGGTTCCAGCCGACGAAGCGGTCGCGGGGGGCAGTTTTCCAGGCGGCGGCGGCGAAGCCGAGCAGGGCCAGCAGGAGGCCGTCGCGGGCCTGGACGAAGTAGCGCAGCTGGGCGCCGGGCAGGTTCTTGTGGCCGAGATAGTGGTAGCGGTCGACGAACTCGTTCCAGGTACGGCTGCGGGGGTCCTGGGGGCGCAGGGGATCGAAGCGCAGCGGGCGGACATCGGCGAGCGAGCCGGGCAGGGGGAGCAGGCCGGGCGGATCGGTGGCGGGGGAGGGCGCGATCGGACGCGGGCGCGCCAGCGCTCGCCGCGGGGGCGGCAGGGTGAGCAGGCCGTCGCGCTGCATGCGCAACAGGGCTACGCGGGCGCTCATCTGCTTGAGACCGCCGTCGGGCTTGCGCCAGTCCAGCGCCGCGCACAGCGCGCGGGACAGCGCGGCGCGGTGCAGGCGCGGCTCGCGTTGCGCGATTAGCGCACGGATGAGCGCCAGCTCGGTTTCCGAAAAGTCGCGGCCGCAGTAGCGGCCGGCCGGTGGGCCGTTCACGGGGCGGGCCCCCTGTCGGAAGCCGCTCGCAACGCCCGCGCCCGCTCGGCCGGCAGGCCCCAGGGCAGCCAAGAACGCGGGTCGAGCGGCGCCGCCCTCGGCCCAATCGCCGCGCACTCGCGCAAGTACGCCCGCAGCCACCGCTGCAGATCGACGCCGGCCATGGACAGCGTGCCGAACACCGACAGCAGGAGGCCCTGCAGGGCCGCGCCGCCCTCGCTGTGCGAGCCGTAGGACAGCTTGCGCCCCACCACTGGCCTGCGCAAGGCGCGCTCCACCGGGTTGTTGTCCAGCGGAACCAACGGCTTGCCGACGAACACCTCCAGGCCCGCCCGATGCTTCAGCAGCGATTGTAGCGGCCCCTGCCGCGGGTCCGGCTTCCGCCGCTTCGCCTGGCCCTCCTCCCCTCCCGTCGCACTCAGCGCCTGCAATTCCTGGCGCGCCCGCTCGAACAGCGCCGCCAGCGCCTCCTCCAGACGCTTGTGCGCCGCTTGGAACGCCGCGCTCTGGTCCGCCAGCGGCCGTTGCCCGTCCCACGCCGCCAGCCGCTCCTGGTTCAGACGGTACAAGCTCCCGATCTCGTCCAGCACGCCGTCCGTCCAGCCCTGCAAGTCCGGCCGCGCCCGCGCCACCGCCCAAAAGTCGCGCCGCATGTGCGCCCAGCACCAGGCCAGCTGGAACTGCCCCCGCTGCGTGCGTGCCAGCTTGGTATACGCCGGGTACCGGTCGCACACCAGCACCGCCCGCCCCCTACGGCCGATCCCGCCGAACACGCTGGCCGCCGCCAGCGCGCTGCGCGACGGCTCGATCCGCAGGCGCACCGCATCCGCGCTCAGGCACGCCCACAACCAGCAGCGCGGGTTCTTACCCTCCTCCCCGCGCACATGAATCACCCACGACGTCTCGTCCCCGTGCACCAGCGGCGCTTGCGCCTGCCGTTCCGCGATCGCCCGCTCCAGCGGTTCGAACCACGTCCGCAAGGCCCTTGCGTGGCCCAGCAACGTGCCCACCGCAAGGCGCACCCCGAACTCGCTCCACTCGCGCTCGAACGCCCGCGCCGGATGCCGCTGCCAGTACACCTGCAGCAGGAACACCGTCCACACGCTCACCCCGTACGGCGAGCCCCGGAACAGCGTCGGCTCCAGCGGCGCGATCACTGGCGGCGCTGGCGCCCCCCGCCTCGCCGCGCAAGCGCAGGCGGCCTTCCGGCGCGGCCGACGGATCCGCCGCACGTAGCCGCTCACCTCGATCTCGATCCGCTCGCTGACCTCCTCGCCGTTCCGCGCGTACTCCCGTCCGCACTCCGGACAGCGGCAGCTGGCCGCCTCCGGCTCCCAGACCTCCTCGCGGACCGCCAGGCCCGACCGCTCCAGCCGCCCGTGCGCGACGCTCCCCGGCTGCCCCCCGCGCTTCCGCCTCGCCTCTCCCGCGCCCCCGCTTCCGCCGCCTGGCCCGCTCTCCGCGCCCCGCCCGTTGCACCTCCCCCGCGTCTCACTCCGTGTCCCGAACGGCTTCTTCAGCAAGTCCCGGTTGCGCTGCTCCACACCCGCTTTCTCCTGCTCCAGCAACTCCACCCGCCGCTCCAGATCCGCGATCCGCCGCCGCTGCTTGCCGACCTCCCGCTCCGCTTCCGCCAGCTTCCGCGCTGTCGGCTCGGCGCACTTCCCCTCGTACTGCGCCTGCCACCAGGCGGCCCGCTCCTGCGCCTTCCCGTGCCAATATCGCCAGACCTTGGCGTCCGCCAACGCCCCGCTCAAGCTCCGCTGCGCCTCCGCTAGTCGCTCCCGCCAGCCCGCGCAGTCCCTGCAGGCCTTGCTGACACCCCACCCGCCAGGCGCTCCCGCCGCTGCCACCCGCGACCCGCCCTGCTCCACTGCCAGCACATTCGCTAGGCTGGCATAACTACATTGGGTGTGTCCAGTGTTTCAGGCAACTTTTTTCGCCCAACCTCTCCAACCACCGATTCCAGCACGATCTCACGCCCCGCTCGAACGCTTACCCAGATAGTACATGGCCCCACCGTCCAACTATCTGGACGGATAGCGACTACCAGTCCGCCACCGACCCATCCTTGTGAAAATAGGCCATCGTCACTTCGCGCTCGAAGGGGTGCTTGCGTGCCTCCGCTTCATTGATGTCGATTCCGAGCCCAGGCGCCGTCGGCACCTGGCAGATGCCTTGCTGAACATCTAGCGGCTCGACGAGGATGTCGTTGCGCCAGGGGACGTCGGCTCGCACAACCTCTTGGATTAAGTAGTTGGGCGTGGCGAACCCGACGTGAATCGACGACGCGGTGCTGACCGGACCTTGCGGGTTGTGGCAGGCGACGCTGATCGAATAGGTCTCCGCCATGGCCGCGATCCTGCGCCCCTCGCTAATCCCCCCGCAATGCGAAATATCCGGCTGAATGACCGAGCAAGCGCGCTTCTCGAGGACCTCTCGGAACTCCCACCGGCCCACCAGTCGTTCGCCCGTTGCGATCGGAAATGGCAGCGCGCGCGCGACCTCCGCCAGAGCATCGACGTGCTCGGGCCAGCAGGGCTCCTCATACCAGTACAGGTTGTAGTCGGTCAGCAGCCTTCCGAACTGGATTGCCGTGGCCGGAGTCGTACGGGCGTGCAGGTCGAGCATGATGTCGATTTCGTCGCCGGCGGCCGTACGCATCGCCTCCACACATTTCGCCGCGTGCTTCAACACGGCGGCGCTTTCAACCATCTCCGCTACCGGGATCGGCATCGCCTTCACGGCGGTGAATCCCCGCGCCATGCTTTCGAGGATGCGCTCGCCAAACGCCTCTGCGTCGCCGGTGCGGTACATGCCTTCGAGCAAGCCGCCACCCAGGTGGTCGTAAAGTCGCAGGGTCTCGCGCACCGGGCCGCCCAAAAGCTCGCACACCGGACGCCCTAGCTCCTTTCCCTTGATATCCCACAGCGCTTGGTCGATCCCGCTCATGGCCGACATGTTGGTAATGCCACCCCGCCAGAAATACTGCCGATGCATGATCTGCCAGAGATGCTCGATGCGACGCGGGTCCTGACCGATTAACAACACGGAAAGATCCTCGACGGCGCCGACGACCGACTTCGTCTTCCATTCGAGCGTACACTCGCCCCATCCGTAGAGGCCCGGCTGGTCGGTGACCACCTTGACGAGCACCCAGTTGCGCATGCGCGCGTTGACGACCAAAGTTTCGATTGCTGTGATTTTCACAAAGGTTTAATTGCAACAGACTTCGCGGGCCTGCAACCTGGCTATTGCCCATAGCGTCCAGCATCACGAACACAATGTGGCTTGAAGGTCCAGCCGACTGGACGACAGGACGGGTGAGTCGAGTCCCGGCCCAGGGCACCCTCCTCGAACTAGAATTGAGGCATGCACGAGCTGTTAGCGGGCGTTGGCCGCTGCGATATCACCCCTGCCCCAGGAACGCCACAGGGAGGCTGGGGGGCGCAAACCCACCAGCGCGGCGCGGGCACCGATCTGCCTCTGTTCGCCACCGCGATCGTCTTCCAGGACGTGGCTCAATCGGTCGCCACTATCGATATCGATTCCATCGGCTTCGATCCGGAATGGACTCAGCGTATCCTCGATGCGGTCTCCGCGCTCAGCGGCCTAGAGACCTCGAGCATTCGCTTGTCGTGCACGCACACCCATTCCGGCCCCAACACCTTCCGAATCCCGGTGATCACCGAAGGCCGCGACATGATTCTGGAATACCTGGAGGGGCTTCCGCTGCAAATCGCCGGGGCCGTCTGGCAGGCCCAGCAGAAGCTCCGTCCCGTTCGTGTCGGCGCCGCCGCCGGCTCGTGTGAGATCAATGTCAACCGCCGGCAGGAGCTCCCCGACGGGCGAATTGTAGTCGGCCGAAACCCCGGCGGCCCGGTTGACCACACGGTTCGGGTCGTTCGCATTGACGAGTTGGACGAACAACCGCTGGCCAACCTGGTTCACTACGCCTGCCACCCGACGACGGTGGGTTGGGACGCCGACGTCGCCACGCCCGACTATCCAGGAATGGCCAAGCGGGTCGTCGAAGAGCAACTCGGGGGCGTCTGCTTGTTCCTGCAAGGCGCGACCGGCAATATCGGCCCGCGCATGGGATTCACCGGCGATCTGTCGATCTACCGCCGCTTCGGCCGCCTGCTTGGTCTCGAGGCGTCCAAGCTCGCGCTCGGCATCGATACGCTGCCGCGGAAAGCGAAGCTGGTAGGCCTGCAAGAGTCCGGAACGACGATCGCGCTGTTCGAGGATGTTCCCGCCGAACCCAAGCCGGCGACCCTTGGCGTCCTATCCCGCTTCTTGCAGCTTCCCCTCAAAGAGCTCCCCCCGCCCGCCGAAGCCGAAGCGGAAGCCGAATCGCTGCGCAACGAGCTAGCGCGTCTCCGCCGCGAAGGAACCGAGGCAGAGATTCGCACCGCGACTTCCCGAGCCACTCAGGCCAGTATGAGGGCCGAGCGCGCACGCCTCCATCACGGTCGCAGCCACATCGACTGGCATTTGCAGGGTATCCGACTCGGCTCGGTCGCGCTCATCGGCATCCCCGGCGAGCCGTTTATCGAAATCAGCCAGGAGGTAGCCGCGCGATCTCCTTTTCCGCATACGTTATTTAGCGGTTACTCGAACGGCGGCTTCAGCTATCTGCCGGTGCGTAGCGCCTACCCGGCCGGGGGATACGAGGTCGAGACCTCCCCGTTCTCACCCGACGCCGCGGAGATCGTCGTTGAAGAGTCGCTCCGCATGCTACAAGAACTCTGGGACGCCGCCTGAGCAAGCGTGTCCCGGCCTACGCGATGATCTCGTGGATCGGATGACCGAGGTCGATTTCGAGGCGCTTGCGCCCCGGAACCTCAAGCTTTTTCGCGTCCAACCCGAGCTGGTGCAGCACCGTCGCGTGAATGTCGGTGACATAGTGGCGGTCTTCGACAGCGTGAAAACCGATCTCGTCAGTCGCGCCATGGACGACGCCGCCTTTGATGCCGCCGCCAGCCAGCCATACCGAAAAGCCATAGGGATGATGGTTGCGTCCATTGGTTCCCTCTGATCCAGGCGTTCGCCCAAACTCAGTCGCAAACACAACGAGGGTGTCGTCGAACAGCCCGCGCTGCTTCAAGTCCTTCAGTAGACCCGCGATCGGCTTGTCGACCTGCTCGCAGAGCTCGGTATGGCCCTTTTTGAGATCGCTATGCGCGTCCCATTTGCCTGCGCCGCCGTTCTGTCCATGGAACACCTGTATGAACCTCACGCCTGACTCGGCCATTCTCCGGGCCGCTAGGCAGACTTCACCAAAGCTCCGCGTCGCTTCATGGTCGAGCCCGTACATTCGTTGCGTCTCGTCGCTTTCTTCACGAAGCCGCATCACTTCCGGAACCGCCGTCTGCATCCGAAACGCCAGCTCGTACGACTTGATACGCGCTAGCATCGCTGCGTCGTCGGGATACTCGGCCGTCGATAGACCGTTGAGCTCGCTCAACAGCTCGAACTCGCTCTGCTGTTCTTCTCGTGAAACTCCAGGCCCGAGGGTTGAAAAAGCCAAGGGGTCCTCGGGACGCACCGCAAGCTGGACGCCGCGATGCTGCGGCCCAAGATACGACGCTCCATGCGCCGCCAAGCCTCCGCAGCAAGTGTCAATCGGCTCCCCCAGCACGACGAACTGGGGAAGGTTTTCGTTCAAGGACCCGAGCCCGTAGTGCACCCATGAGCCGATTGTCGGGAACTGGCCCTCCAGAACATGGCGTCCGGTATGAAACTGCATCTGCGCGCCATGGTTGTTGTCTGTGGTCCACATTGACCGCACCACAGCGATGTCATCGACACACTCGGACAGGTTCGGCCACCAATCGCTGACTTCAATGCCGCTCTGGCCGCGCTTCTTGAACCCGGTCTGAAGCGGGTAAATGTTCGGCTCGACTTTGTGCAGGCCCACGACGAGCTCGCGCAGATTCTCCTTAACCAGCGGATTGTCCGCGAAATCTTTGAATGGCGTATCGCCCAGACGCATCCCGCCGTATTTGTTCAAGGCAGGCTTGGGATCGAAGGTCTCCACGTGGCTGACCCCGCCGATCATGAACAGCCAGATCACTCGCTTGGCCTTGGGAGCGAAATGGGGCTGGCCGTCCGGCGGCGCCCAGTCCGCGGTCGAACCGTTAAGCATAGAGCCGAGCGCTAGCCCGGTGAACCCCATACCTAGGTCCGCCAGAAATTTTCGTCTCGGGGCGTGATGAGCTTTTCCCACTTGGTTGATGCTCCTCAATCGAACTATCGAATCGTTACGAAATCGTTGTGGTTGAGCAACACATGGACGAGGTTCTCCCTGGCCCGAGCCACCCCAGGCTGGGTCACCTCCCACGCGGCTAACCGGCCAGGCTGGCGAAGCAGAAATCGCACACCCACCTCCTGCTCGTCGGTGCTGGGACGACGTCCCAGGATGGTCTCGAACGCCGCCTCCACAAAGTCCGCCGGATCGTGGTCCGTCCCGATCTTGGTGGCGAGATCGCGCGATTTCTCCACGCTCAACTGACTATTGACCAGCGCTAGCGCCTGTTGCGGCGAGACACTTTCGTCGCGCGCGTAGCACTCGGTCGGGTTCGGCCCGTCGAAGGCCTTCAAGAACTCCATCTGCGTATCGGGCGAATGCCGAAAATAGATGCTGCGCCGATTCGACACCAAGCCCTCGGTCTCGTCGATCTCCGGCCCGCCCATCTCCAGGTCCAACTTCCCGGCGATCGATAAGATGCTGTCGCGAACCGCCTCGGCCTCCATGCGCCGCGGATTCATGCGCCATAAGTAGCGGTTGTCGGGGTCGACCGCCACGTTCGGGTGATCGAGATCACCCGCCGTTGAGCGCATACGGTAGGTCGCGCTGGTCACCATCAGCCGATGCATCGCCTTCAGGCTCCAGCCGCTGTTGACGAGCTCGGTGGCAAGCCAATCTAGCAGCTCGGGGTGCGACGGCGTCTTGCCGTTGAGGCCGAAATCGAAGACCGTCTCGACCAGGGGCTTGCCGAAGTGGCGTAGCCACACATGATTGATCGCCACCCGCGCCGTCAGGGGGTTCTCCGCCGACCCGATCCACTTCGCCAGCGCCGTCCTGCGGCCGGTGCTCCTGCTGGGATATACCTCGCCGATCGTGTGATAGCCCTCCGACGCCTGGGTCAAGGCGGCCATCGCCTCGGCAATTCGTTTCTTGGCCTCGCCGATGACCTTCTCATCCGGCTTCTCGGCGGCGAGGGCCTTGTCGAAATCCAGCTTGGCCCGTAGCAGGTTCTCGTCCGCCTTAAGAATCCCCGCCTTGCGCTCCGCCTCACGAGCCTTGACGGCGAAGGCCTCATAGTCAGGGTCGGGCGGGATGGAATACTTGGCTTTATCGGCTTTGATCCGCGCGGCCAGCGCAATCGCGTGCTCCTTGGCCGCGGCCAACGTCTTTTCCGCGACCTTCAGCTTATCCGCGGCCGCGCTCATCTTCTCGTAGCCCTCGGCGACGCTCAGAACGCCGACTTCTTTCTCGACACCCGCAAACTCCTCGTGTTTCTTGGCCAACGCGGTTTCCGCCGATTCGATGTTGGCCTTCGCCTTCGCCGTCAAGTCTTCATGGACGAAAGAGCGGTGATCGGGGTAGTACGAAGAGAGCGGCAAGGTCACGGGTTCGATCGGACCCAGGCCGGACCCGAACAACCGCGGCGTCTTGGGCTCGAGTTCCTTGTCCTTGTCCGGCTGCTGGATGTTGCCGCGGATGTAGAGATACGTAGGCGTTGCTTCGTCGGAGTCGTAGACCCGCGATAGGCCGTCCTTGTCCACATCCACCTCGCCCGGCACTCGATCCACCCGTACGTGGTAGGGCTCGAAGAAGGCTCGGAACTGATAGTACTCTTGCTGCGAAATCGGATCGTATTTGTGATCGTGACACCGTGCGCACTTGACCGTCAGCCCCAGCATTCCGAGGGCCGTGTGGTCGACGGCGTCTTGCATCCACCCGTCGCGGTCGTACTTAGCATAGTTTCGAGCCAGGAAGCCGGTGGCGCGTAGCGCCTTGGGGTCATCGGGGGCCACTTCGTCAGCCGCCAGCATCTCCAGGATCATGCGGTCGTAGCCCTTGTCGTCGTTGAGCGATTCGACGATCCAGTCGCGCCAGCGCCACATGAATCGATGGCTGTTGCGGACGTCGTTCCCCTTGCGCCAGCCGTACCAGTCGCTGTAGCGCCAGATGTCCATCCAGTGACGGCCCCAGCGCTCGCCATAGCGCTGGTCGACGAGCAGTCGATCCGCCGCCGCTTCGTACGCTTGGGGAGAGCGGTCGGTCAGAAATTCGTTGAGTTCGTCGCGGCTCGGTGGCACGCCCACCAAGTCGAGATACAACCGCCGCAAGAGCAGGCCGCGGTCGGTTTCGGGCATCGGCGTCAGGTTTCGCCGCTCGTGCTCGGCCGCGACGAAGGCGTCAATCGGGTTGCGAGTCCATTCATCGTTGACCGTCGTGGGAACAGCCGGTCGCTCGGGCCGCTCGAACGACCAATGATCGAGCAGGGGCGCTACAGCTTGCGTTTGAGCTTTCGACTCATACTCTGCTCCTCCGTCAATCCAAACCGCGAGCACGGCAAGATCTTCATCCGGAAGCTTCGGCGACTGCAACGGCATATGCGGGGTGGCTGTGTGGTTGGCCACCCGCATCAGCAGGCTTTCCTCGGAGTTGCCCGGCACAATGGCCGGCCCCCTGTCCCCGCCGCGAATCCCCAGAGCACGGCTCGAAAGGTCCAGACCGGACTGCTTCTGAGCGCCTATATGGCAAGGCAAGCACTTCTGCTTCAGGAGCCGAACCGCGTCAGGTTCTTGCCCAAAACAACAAAGCGCCGCGACCAAAAGAAGAAATGCACCCCTCCCTAACACCCGCATTTGGGCTTAGTCTACCGCCTCAATCGATGGCCCAGCAATTCGAACTGGCGGCTATGTTCATGATCATGGACGGATTCTGGCACCAGCGTGCCGCACGGCATCTTCCACGACAACACAAAGATTGCTGTAGCGAGGACCTTCGGCGGCGGGACTCGCCAGCGGACGTGGGTCTTCTGCGCGCTGCAGTCGCACTGCTGTGCGGTCGCTCGTGGTTGTAGTCCACCCCTCCATGCTTCGAGCTGTCGCCGCGTGTCAGCGAAACTGGTGAACCAGCTTGTGTTCAGGCACTCCTCCCGCAGGCGCCCATTGAAGCTTTCGATGAAGGCGTTCTGTACCGGCTTGCCGGATTCGATGAACTCATGCCGCACGCCGCGTTCGAGGCTCCAAGCTTCCACTACGCGCGAGGTAAACTCGGGTCCGTTGTCGGAAAGCAAAGCTTTCGGACAACCGCGTGCGGCCGCCACGCGTTCGCCGCCGATCGAAGTGTCGGCTTCGATCGCCAAGCACTCGCGGGTGTAATCGTCGACCAAGGTGAAGGCTCGGAACGAGCGTTTGCCGGCCACGGCGTTACAGATGAAATCCATCGACCAGCGTTGGTTTCTGCGCGTTGGAGCCGCTGAAGGTGGCCCCTCGCGACGCAGCCGCTTGCGGCTCTTGCGGCGCAAACATAGACCCTCTTCGCGGTAAACGCGCTCGATGCGCTTGTGGTTCACGATCTGCTTTTGACGTTTGATCAGCTCGTGCAATCGGCGGTAGCCGAAGCGCGGGCGCTTCGCCGCCACCTCGTGAAGCCGCCGGCGTAAGTCTTCGTCGTTGCGCTGACGAGGCGTATAGCGCTTCGTCGAGCGCACCAGCTCGAGCAGCCTGCAGGCGAGTCGTTCGCTGGTCGAGTAGTGCTTCATGACGGCCGGGTGGCCACGGGCAGTTGACCGCGGTGGAGCGTTGGTGCCGGATTCTGGGCCGGGCATTGCAGAAATATTTCCGGGGCCGGGTGCCGAAGCCGCCGCCGGGGCTACTGCCGGCTTGAGCCGCCCACAAAAAACGTCAGTTTGACGCAGTCCAAGCGGCTGCGAACGCTATCCAACTGCGGAATTTAGGTTCAAACTCATCGCATTGCTGCCGAGAGAAGGTCGCGAGGATGCCGGGCGAGGAGGTCATCGAACAATCGTGAGAGCCGAGCCCTGGCGCGCATGAGGCACAACGCCCTTCTATCGCTGACGCGCTATCCCCTCTCCGCCACTTCTTGCGCCATCGTATCCGGTGCCTCGCCAATTAAACAAGGGAGCCCGCGAATTTACGTCCAACCCTTTGGACATCTGATGCGATTTCGCTTTTCGACCCGCCGCCGGTGCCAGCATACTCGTCTGTACTATGAAACGCAACAACCGGGTTCTTTCAGCGCATACTTGGATCGGCTGTGGGCTCCTACTTGCAGCGGCCCTTTCTGCTCAGATTCCCACGGGGACCGTGCAAGGGAATGTCACGGATCCAAGCGGGGCCGCCATTCAGGAGGCGGAGGTCATCCTACAGAATGAGCAGACGGGAGTTCAGCGCACGGCCACAACAAGCGATCAGGGTCTGTACTCATTTAGCTATCTCGACAGCGGCGTATACCGGGTCACGGTGACGTCGGAGGGTTTTCAAACCGCCCTCTATCCGGGCATCGAAGTGCGTGTCGGAGAGATCGTCCGTGTCGATGTGCCGCTCGTCGTGGGCGAGGTCACAACCACCGTGGAAGTGGTGGGCGGGGGCGCACTTCTCCAGACGGATACGGCTGTGGTGGGAAGCGTCGTCTCACGCCGCGAAGTCAAAGACATGCCCGTGCGCGGCCGCGAGTTCAGCCAGCTCGCCGCGCTACTGCCCGGAGTCCGTACTAGCGGATCGACCGGCGGCGCTTTGATTACCCAATTTGCCACCGCTCTCACCGTTGGCGGCACCAGTCAGAACAAGAATGGCTACACTGTCGACGGCGTCGACAACACGTTCAACGTCTGGAACGGTCCGGCGATGAATCCTTCGCTCGACTCGATTCAAGAGTTCCGCATCGACCGCAGCTTGTTCTCGGCGGAGTTCGGGCGCGGCGGCGCTCAGTTGCACTTGGTCACCAAAGCGGGCACCAACTCGTTTCATGGCGCAGCTTGGGAATACCTGCGCAACCGGGCGCTGAACGGCGGCAACTATGTCAGCCATCAGCAGGACAAACTCAAGCGCAACCAGTACGGCGCCAACATCGGCGGGCCGATCATAGGGAACAAGTTGTTCTTCTTCTTCAACTGGGAGGGCCAGCGCGAACGCTCGAGCGTTCAGCCCCTGGGCACGGTGTTTACTGACGCTATGCGGCGTGGCGATCTCACCGGATATCCCAAGGTCGTCAACGACCCCGAGACCGGCGAGCCGTTCCCCGGTAACGTGATTCCTGCCTCGCGGCTGAATCCGGTCTCTCTAGCTCTGATGGACGCGATGCTCGCTCCGGCCAACCTTCCCGGCTTTCAGAACAACCTGATCCGCCCGTTCACGACGAGCCGTGATTGGGACCAGTATATTGGACGAGTCGACTACCAGATATCGTCCAATGATTCTCTATTTTTTCGCTTCAGCCGGCAACCGCGAAACGGTATCTCCGCGCCGCTGGCGGCGACCAGCATCAACCACAACGAAGAGTTCACGTTCCAAAACGCCGGCGTCGGTTGGACCAGAATCTGGAGCCCCAACCTGACCAGTGACCCGCTTCGGCTACCACTACGAGCGCCTTCTGTTGCAATCGCAGCCGCTCGACATGCTGCCGACGCAAGCGATCCGCGGATTTGGCTCAGTTCAGCCGCCGCCGGAAAGGCTCCCGGTGATGTTTATCACCGATACTTCCGGGTTCCACCAATGGGGCTTTCCGCTGGGGTTCCGTCAGAACGCCTACGAGTTCGTTCAGAACGTCACGCACGTACGCGGAAACCACATTCTCAAGGCGGGCGTGTCGCTCAACCCTCGTATTTTGGAGAAGGACGGGAGTCCGACGTACCAGTTCCTGATGAGCTTCACCGGTGCCTACACCGGCACGGGTCCGGGCGACTACTTGCTCGGGTTTCCGTTTACCGCCAGCGAAAGCCTGGGCTTCGTTACTCGGAAACAGAACTACGCCAGCCATGTCGCTTACGTGCAGGACGATTGGAAGGTCAGCTCCTCGTTGACGCTGAGCCTGGGGCTGCGCTACGAGCTCAATACACTACCTACGGAGGCGTCCAACCTATGGGGCAACTTTGACCCGGAGCTCGAGAAGATGGCCCTGGCCGGGGATCAAGTCGTCTCGAACGGCGTGCCCGATCCCTTCATCTTGCAGTCCTATCAGGACAGCCTCGTTACGGCCAGCCAAGCTGGCCTTCCGAGCCGGACTCTGGGGTTTGGAGATCACAATAACTTCGCTCCTCGCATCGGCTTCGCGTGGAGGCCGTTCAATGACAACAAGACTGTCGTCCGGGGAGGCTACGGTATTTACTACTTGTTAGAAGACGGCAACATCGCGTTCGGCAACACCAGCTCGATTCCGTATGGGGGCGGGGTCGCGATGACCAACACCGCGGACCAACCATCGTTCTCGATCGACGATCCCTTCTCGACCGGGGTGTCCTCGCTCCCGCCGCCGAGCGCCCACTACCGGGACCCTTACATGCGCTCTCCTTACCTTCAGCAACTCAACTTCGGCATCCAGAGAGAGCTGCCGTGGAACATCGTCGGAGAGGTCAACTTCCAGGATCAGAACAGTAAGAAATTGGAATCAGGCTGGAACATCAATCAACCCGCGGCTGGGGCAGGTGCGGTGGCCGCCCGGCGCCCATTCCAGACCTTCGGACCCAACATTAGGAGCCGCTTCCGCGAAGGCCACTCTCGCTATGACGCGCTGGAGTTCGTGATTCGTAAGCAGTCCTCGCACTACACCTTCCAGTGGTCGCATACCTGGGCCAAGACGATGGAACGTGTTTCAGTGGTGGATCCCTACAATCGGGACCTCTTCTACGGCCCGGGCAACTACGTCCCGCATCTCGACAAGTTTCATTTCTTGATCGACCTGCCGTTTGGCGGCGGTCGCAGGTGGTTGAACAAGAAAGGCGTTGTCAATCAAATTCTGGGAGGCTGGACTCTCACCGGTTTCGCGATTCTACACCAGAGCGGTAGGCTGCTGACGCCGAGTTGGAACGGCGACGTGGCCAACGTCGGCATCGGGTCGGTGCGCCCGAATCGCATTGGCAGCGGAGTCGTCAGCAACCCCACGGCGGCCAATTGGATCGATCCTTCCGCATTCACGGCGCCGACGCCGTTGACGTTCGGCAACTCCGGGACGGGCATCATTCAAGGACCCTCGTCAAGCTTCTTCGACGCCAGCATCCAGAAAAACTTCGCCCTCGCCGAGACGGTAAGGTTGCAGTTCCGTACGGAGTTTTACAATGCCTTCAACCACCCAAACTTGAGGAATCCCAACTTGGCGGCGAACGGGTTGAACTTCGGGAGGATTCTTACGAAGACCCAGGACCCACGAGTGATCCAGTTCGCCTTGCGACTGGAGTTCTAGGTGAGAGCGAGGCGGACTTCACATCTAGCGCTAGGCTGGATTGCGGTGGCGAGCGCCTTGGGTCAGCCTCAATCAGTGGAGTCCGCCAGTTACAACGACGCGGTAGCCCGCGCGCGCGAGGGGGGCTGGACGGAGGCGTGCGAGATAGCGGCGAGGCTTGTTGAGACTCAGCCGAAGCTCTATGCTCCGCACAATCTGCTTAGCCTCTGCGCAGCTCGCCAGGGAGACAGGGCAAAGGCGGAAGCGGCGTTTCGCAAGAGCGTCGAGCTCAGTCCGAGTTTCGCCGACAGCCGCAACAATCTCGGGATCGAGTTGTTGCGGCGCGGGGAACGCGACGAGGCGATGGAGCAGTTCGCGGCCTCTCTGCGAGCTGATCCCAACAACGTCACCGCTCACCACAACCTCGGGCGGATCCAGTTGGACGCAGGCGCCCACGAGGAAGCCCTGCGTCATTTGAAAGCGGCTTCCGAGCTGGCGCCGGGCGACGTCCCGATACGTATCGCATTAGCCGAGGTGTTGGCGCTCACAGGGCAGAAAACCAGCGCTCGGGAGACGCTCCGAGATGCGCTCATGCAGCGACCGTCGCTCGCGCCCGCGCTCCTCACGCTCGCTCGCGACGCCTCCTCGCGTGGGCGTTACGAGAAGGTCCGAGCAATTCTGGCCGGATTCGATCCCGCTCCCTCCCAAGCCGCCGAGTGGCACGCCCTGGCTGGCTACGCCGAGTACAAGCTCGGCGACCCGGAGCGTGCCGAGGAACGCATGCGCCAAGCCGTCGCTCTTGACCCGAAAACCGAGCAGTACTGGCTAAACCTGGCGGAGCTGCTGCTGTTTCATCGATCGTTCGCGGCCGCGTCCGCCTATCTCGAAGCGGGCTTGAGGAACCTTCCTGAATCCGCCCGCCTGCATCTGGGCCTAGCCCGGATAGCTCACCAACGCTCAGCAGCCCCGGGACCGCAGTCCAGTAGCCCCGAAACTGGACCCTGTAGGGAGGGGTGATCAGCGGGATTGACACCACCCTCCCGCGAATCCTGCGCTGCGTACCGCCCGGTCCCGCCTTCGGAGCCCACTCCAGCGCTGTCCCGGCCTCCGGCCCGGCCAATCCGCGCTCCCTGCGCACACCTCCCCTGGGCCCCTCGTGGCGGCCCGCCCGCTCGCTCTGACCCTGCCCCGGCTAGCTCGCCTCCAGCTCCCTCAGCCGCGCCAGGCAGTGCGCGAACAGCTCCTGCCGCGGGAACAGCGACGACAACGACACCCAGATCCTGCGCACGCTCACCCGCACCACCGCTGCCACTTTCAACAGCCGCGTGCGGATCGTCCCGAACTGCGCTCGCGCCAGCTCCGTCCCCGCCAGCGCCCAGCCCCGGATCACCGCCAGCAGCGCCGCCGCGAACAGCGCCCAGTGCAAGCGCAACTGGTTCGCCCGCATTGTCGCCGCCGACGTGCGGTCCGCGAACAGGTCCAGCTGCTGCTCCTTGATCCGGTTCTCCATGTCCCCCCGCGCGCAGTACAGCTCCTCGTACAGCTCCTGCGTCCCCCACCGGCGCTTGCTCAGGCTCCTCACCACGAAGCGCACGTTGTTGTTGCGCGCCTCGCCCGGCAACCACTCTGCCTTGCCCACTATCCGCCGCGTCCGGCTCCAGCTCCCCAGCGTGCGGTAGCGGAAATCCCGGTACCGCCGCGACTTCCGCCCGCTCGCCAGCCCCCGCCGTCGCGACCGCTCCTGCTGTTGCCCCACCGCTCGCTTCAGCCGCGGGTTCTGCGCGAGCCCGAACACGTAGTTCACGCCCTCCTGCCGCTCGCACCACGCCATCAGATCCTCACGGCAGAACCCAGCGTCCCCGCGCACGATGACCGCCACCTCCGGCCAGCGCTGCCGCATCCGCCCCACGATCCGCTCCAGCTCTTCCACCACCCCCTCCGCCGGGTCCACGCTCGACGACCGCAGCTGACCGCTCAGCACGTGCGAACCGCACGTCACGTACAG
Organism: Bryobacterales bacterium; assembly: GCA_965218615.1. GTDB lineage: Bacteria > Acidobacteriota > Terriglobia > Bryobacterales > UBA6623 > VXMF01. The sequence continues at coordinate 58,321 of CBDCLH010000005.1, read as the reverse complement.
CGGCAGGTAGCAGTAGCAGTCGTAGTAGCCGTGGAAATGGCGCCCTTCCTGCTCGCCGTGCAGCGGGTCGTCGGTCGCGTCCACGTCCAGCACGATCTCCTCCGGGGCCTCCGCGTGTGCCTCCAGGAACAGCTCCACCAGCAGCGCGTCGAGCCCCTGCGGATCGGCCACGATGCGCTTGTAGCGGTCCTCCCCGGCCTGCTCGGGGGTGCCCAGCTCGAGCCGGTTGAGGGTGCTGGAGCCGGCCAGCGGATGGCCCCGGTCGCGCTCGCGCACGCGGCTCTGACCGGTCACCTCGGCGCTGCCGAGCGCGAGCGCGAGCAGGCTGTCGTCGCGCAGGGTGTCATGGTCATTGACATCCTCGTAGCCGAGCGCGAGCCCGTACAGGCGCTGGGCGATCAGGTCTTGCAAGGAATGCTCGCAGCGCGTCGGATTGCGGTGATCGCTGAAGCAGGCGGCCATGCGGGCGGTCAGCTTGAGGGCGCGGTCGGCGGCTCGCAGGATGACGGCCCCGCCGTCCGAGGACATGCGGCCGCCGTCGAAGCTGGCGACCACCTTTCGGCGGCCGTTGTCAGGGAGTTCGATTGTGGTACAGTGTGTCGGCATGAGGCGTGGTCTTCGGGAAGCTCGTAATTGCTTTAAAACAAACAGCTTACCACGAATTGACGCCTCATGTCCAGCCCCCGTGGTGAGATATCCGGGCTAGGGGTTTCGCAGATTGCCCGCGGCGGTTCGGACGAGGAGGGTCTACGGCACTTGGAAACGGCGTTGCAAATTGAACCCGACCTCGAGTTGGCCCTGGCGGCGCTGTGTGAGGCGCACTACCTCAATCGCTCATGGAAGGCGCTGGATCGAGCCGCCGCGCGCTGGCTTCGTACCAATTCCGCGGCTGCTCAAGCTTACTACTTTCAGGCGATCAGCTTGATCGAAGGGGGTTCGAGGGAGCGGCCGGAGAGCCTCGTCGAAGCCGAACGGCTATTGAGCGAGTCGATCCAGCTTCGGCCTACGTTTGCCCCGTCTCGTCTTGCAATGGGTAAGCTGCGGAACACTCTCAAGCAGCCGACTCTAGCGATCGAGGAATTTCGAGCGGCGATTGCGGCGGATCCGGAAGACGCTGCGTCGCAATATCAACTCGCCATGACCTATCGCAGGCTCGGTCAAATGGAGATGAGCCTGCGGGCGCTCGAAACTTTCAAGCAAATGAAGGCCAAACAGGAGGACCCGCGAATCGTCTTCCAACTTTCGAAAGACGGCCAATGAACGCCAAGCCCGCGGACGCCGAGAGCCCGGATTAGCAAGTCGGAAGCCAGATCATCCATGTATAAGACTCTTCTCTCCATTCTCTGCTGCGCTGGGGTTTGCGGCGCGGCCATTCAGTTTCCTCATGGGCGCGCCGCGTACATTGTCGCCGCCCCGGAAGCCGAGCTCCAAGAACGCGCTGTCGACCGGCTTGCGACCTATCTGCGCGAGGTTACCGGAGTCGATCCCGAGATCGTCTCTTCCGCGGGTGAGGCGCCAGCCGGCGAGCCACTATTCGTGCTCGGCGTGGAGCCAGGCGGGCACCCTGAAAGCTACACGATCGAGACTGCCGAGAAGGGCCGAAATGCTCGCGTCACCTTGTCGGGAAGCACCGCCCGCGGTCTCAAGCGAGCGGTCCAGAAGCTCCTGTTGAGGGGCCGGCAGACCAGCGACGGCCTCACCGTCGAGGACCTGCGCATTGCCGAATCACCTTGGATCGCCGAGCGCGAGTGGACCGTCTGTCCCTGGGTTCCCCAGAACGTTCGAGGAGTTTTCTCCAACCCATTCGCTGACAATCGCATGAACATCTGGACTTACGGCGACCGTCAGCTTGCCGACTACGTGGCGATGTACGACGCGTTCGGCTACAGCGGCGTCCAGTTGATGGAGACCTCCTACAACTACAGTGTGTTCGGGTCGCCCGAAGCGTTCCATTCCCGCCAGAAGGAGCTCGCCAACTACGCGCGCGCAAATGGCCAGAACGTGAGCTTGTGGGTTTGGGCGGCGGAGTTCACCGGGCATGGCTGGGTGGACCCCTCAATCCGCTACATGCCCGCCGCTGGAACCTCCGCCTTCGAGGACCAAGAGGTCCGGAGGGGCTTTGAGAAGTACTACGACCTGTACGCCGAGCTGGCGCCCTATGTGGATCGGCTGATCGGTCATTTCTACGATCCGGGCAGGCTCAAGGATCGCAAGGATGTCTTCCGCTACATGCGTCTGCTCGAGCAGAAGTTCAAGGCCAAGAATCCTCGCATCAAGATGGCCATCGATTCCTGGGGAGTCAGCCACGACTATCTGGCCGATCTGATCGCCAACGGCTTCACCGACTATGAGTTGCTCGAAATGAGCATGCCAAGCCTGTTCAAGCCCGGAGAGCGAGAGGAGTTTCATGAAGAAGCCAAACGCTTGGGGCTCAAGCTCGGCGTGTGGGGTTGGTACACGACCGAGTACGAAACGGATCAGCTCGCTTCGCTGTACGTGAACGCCAAGGTGCTGAAGGATTTCTATCTCGAGATGAGGGCCGGAGCGCTGAAGACGCATCCCGTCTCCTACTGGTCGGAAATGGAGGCGCATCATTTGAACAACATCTACTCGATGTACGTCGCCTCGCAGTTGTTGTGGAATCCGGACCGCGATACCGACGAGATTCTCGCGGAGCTGACCGAAGGCATATGGGGCTCGAGCAACGGGTTGCGCGTTCTCGAAGCGTTGAAGGTGATCGAAGACACGCGATCGGGCCCAAGCTGGGAAACATTCTGGTGGAGGGAGCCGCGGTACCGCCCCGACTCGGGAACCCCTGCCGCGGACCTCGCCCGCGCCGAAGCCGCGCTCTCCTCGCTGGAAGCGATGGAAACCGATCAAGCGCACGTGGTGAAATTTCCGCTTCCTTTTCCTCCTGACGTCTTCGTCCATCTGATGCTGCCGCACTTGCGCCAGATCCGAGACTTCGCCCGCTTCCGCGTGGATCTGGCGGAGGTCAAGCTGGCCATTTCGCGGGGCCTGTCCAAGCAGGAAGCCTCCCGGCGGCTGTCGGCGATTTGGAAGCCGATCCCCGACTACGACACGTGGATCGGCACGTTTGGGCAACCCGAGGAGAGGATGCAAGACCTGCTGATGCGCGAGGCGGCGGAAGAGGCGGGCGTGGATGTCGAGGAACCCGCCTGGCTGCGCTTTCGTGATGCGGGCAGGCTCTTGCAGAAGCTTCAGTTCATGCAACGCGCCCAACACTCGGAGCTGCGATTCGCACCGGACGAGGTGAACGAGTTCTTCTGGGCCCCTCCGCGATTTCAAAGCCGATTCGAGCAGTTGCTTCGTGACGGAACGATCGAGAAGGCGAGCGCCGACATGTATCGGTTGGCAAACTGGAGCGACTTCGCGGCGCCCGAACCGGCGAAGTAGGTACCGCAACTACCCCGGGTCTTGGCCTTCATGCCGCACCAACGATAGCGAAGCGTTTCGTCGTGCGCTTCGCGTAGGCGTCATAGGGAGGTGGCGGCAGCGGCAGGAACACTTCTCGGTCGCGCTCGAAGCACTCGTCGATCGTTTCCGTCTGTCGCTGTAATCATCAGTCGCTCGAAAACGGTGCTGGCCCGAGCAAATACATGGTGGAATCCGTGCCCGGCGGCGTTGCGGCCTTTGACTAAAACGGCGACGGGCTTACGGATATCTATTTCCCCAATGGGGCGGCCGTCCCCTCGCTGGAGAAGGATAGTACGAAGTTCTACAACCGCCTTTACCGTAACGACGGCAACCTGAAATTTACTGACGTCACCGAGAGCGCCGGCATAGCCGGCGAGGGTTACTCCATTGGCGTGGCCTCAGCCGACTACGATAACGACGGCGATGTCGACTTGTTCGTCGCCGGGGTCATTCGCAACCTACTCTTTCGCAACGATGGTGACGGCGAATTCAAGGAAGCATTAAAGCGGGCCGGGATAGGCAGTCAGGGCGGTCGGTCGCCGGCGGTTGGTTCGACTACGACAACAATGGTTGGCTGGACCTATTCGTCGTCAAGATTCATCTTGCCTCGCCAACCTGGCTCGTACGAATGTAACCACTTTTGTAACCAACCTTGCTTGGAATCGGTTGCAATGCAGCGTTTGTTAGCCTCCTATACCACTTAATCCGAATGAGTTGCCGCCCCGTGTCCAACGACAATTAAAACTTTCAGGTGGCGACAATTAAAACTTTCAGGTTCTCGCTGTAGGTAGGAGGACCCCTGCGCGTTTTGCGGAGGGGTTTGATGACGACCGACGAACAAGTGAGGATACTGATGAAACAGTTGAGCAAAGGAGGGCCGCTGGCGTTGGCGGCGGCGAAAGCCGGGATGAGCCAACCGACGGCGCGGAAGTGGCGGGACGGGGGCAAACAGCCGAGCGAGAGCGGGCCGCCGCGGAGGCATCGCACGCGCGAGGATCCGTTCGCGGCGCTGTGGTCGGAAACGGAGAAACTGCTGGCAGTGGATCCGGGACTGCAGGCGAAGGCGGTGTTCGAGGAATTGCAACGGCGGCATCCGGGGCAGTTGCAATCCGGGCAATTGCGGACGCTGCAGCGGCGCTTCCGGGCCTGGCGGACGCGGCAGGGTCCGGACAAGGAAGTGTATTTCGATCAGGAGCGGGAGCCGGGAGCGCAGTGCCAGTCGGATTTCACCGCCATGGGCAAGCTGGGGGTGACGATCGGGGGTGTGCCGTTCAAGCACCTGGTGTACCGCTTTGTGCTGCCGTACTCGAACTGGGAGCACGTGACGATCGCGAGTTCGGAGACGTTCGAGGCGCTGGTGGGCGGGCTGCAGGAGAGCCTGTGGGCGCTGGGCGGGGTGCCGCGGGAGCATCGCACGGACAACCTGTCGGCGGCGACGCACGAGTTGCGCCAGTCGGGCGGGCGGGCGTGCAACCGGGCGTACGCGGACTTCCTGGCGCATTACGGGCTGGAGGCGAGCCGGAACTACCCGGGGAACGCGCACGAGAACGGGGACGTGGAATCGGCGCACGGGCATTTCAAGACGGCGCTGGACCAGCGGCTGCGGCTGAGCGGGACACGGGATTTCGGCTCGGTGGAGCAGTACCTGCAGGTACTGGAAGAGCTCGCGGAACAGCGCAACAGCCGCCGCGGGGAGCGGCTGGCGGCGGAGCGGGCGGCGTTGCGAGCGTTGCCCTCGCGACGCCTGCCGGTGTACCGCGAAGAGCGGCGCACGGTGACGCGCGGCAGCGTGGTGCGTGTGGCCAGCAAGGTGTACTCGGTACCGTCGCGGCTGATTGGGGAACGGCTGGTGGCGCGGCTGTACGCCGATCGGGTCGAACTGCGCCATGGCGGGGAACTGGTGGTCCGGCACGAGCGGGCGGTGGGCAAGCAGCTGGGGCGCGTGGATTACCGGCACATCGTGCATGCGCTGCTACGCAAGCCGGGAGCGTTCGCACAGTACCGCTACCGCGAAGAGATGTTCCCGTCGGCGACCTTCCGGCAAGCGTACGACAAGCTCTGCGAGGAGCGCGTGCAGCGCAACGCGGATCTGGAATACGTGCGCATTCTGCACCTGGCGGCGACCACGCTGCAGACGCGCGTGGAAACGGCATTGCAGGCCTGCCTGGAGGCTGGCAAGCGACCATTGTTCGAGCAGGTGCGGGCGGCGGCGCCCCCGCGGCCGGAACTGCCGCAGGCGTTGGCGCTACGCATCGCGGAACCGGACCTGGCGGTCTACGACCAGTTGCTGGCTGGCCGGAGGGAGTCGTCGTGACGGGGCCGGAACTGCGGTCGCTGCCAGGGCACCTGCAGGAGCTGCGCCTGCCGTCGTTCGAGGCGCATTGCGAGCGCTTGGCGGCCCAGGCCCGCCAGCAGGGCTGGGATCCGTTGCGCTACTTGGCGGAACTGGCCGCGGTCGAGGTGCTCGAGCGGGCCGACCGGCGCGTGGCCCGGTTGGCCAAGCAGGCCCGGCTGCCGCTCGGCAAGACACTGGAAACACTGGACTTGCCGCGCCTGCCAACAGCCGTGCGAGGGCATCTGCCGACGCTGTGCGAGGGGCATTTCCTGGCGGACGCAACCAACGTGTGCATCTTTGGCAATCCGGGTACGGGCAAGACGCACCTGATGGCGGCGCTGGGCGCCGAACTGGTGCAGCGTGGCCATCCCACGCTGTTCGCCTCGGCCCGGGCGCTGACCGAGCGTCTGGCCGCGGCCAAGGGCGAGCTACGGCTGAGCCGCGAACTGGACCGCCTCGATCGCTTCGCCTGCCTGCTGCTCGACGACATCGGCTATGTCCGCCAGGACTGCACCGAGATGGAAGTGCTGTTCGAGCTGCTGGCGCAGCGCTACGAGCGTCGCAGCACCATGCTGACGTCCAACCTGGTGTTCTCGCAATGGCACGAGATCTTCCCCGACAAGATGACCGCGACGGCGGCGGTGGACCGGGTGGTGCATCACTCGGTGATCCTGGAACTGGATATCGCCAGTTACCGCGCCGAGCAGGCGCGTCGGCGCCTGGAGCAGGGCTCCTAAGTGTAGGGAGTCAGATTATTCCGGCGGTAGGAAGGGGTTTGTTCTCGAATTAGGCTGACGTCGAACAGGTTGGAAATCGGAATAATCCGGAAATGGGGAAGGCCGATTGATCCGGGATTTACGGTCGGGCGTTAGCGGACGGGGCGGCCCCACAAGGAACCGCGTGGCGCCGCGGCAGCGGTCCCCTCCGCGGCCGCCGCAGGGCGGCTCCGCAGTCCGCGCAAACTATCGAGGCCATACCGCCAGCGTAGCGTAACAATGCCTCGCATGAGTCACTGTTTCTAAGTCGCCCTGTGCCGTGACGCCTCCGCCGACCACACGCATTGGGAGGCAACGCCCGGGCCATTGCAGTGGCCGTCCGGCAGACCGACCCGCGGTAGTGGCCGCCGTCCTGCGGCAGCGATCCGGATCCATCTCCCGCAACCAAAGAACACTGGATCCGGCCCGGAGGCATAGGTGCTAGCTAGGGTCGTGGGCAGAAAGTCCAGCTCGATGGCTGGCGGATCGTAAAATATCCTGCCCGGAACATGTCCTTTGCATGAAAGGACGAACGTCACACCGACGACAGGGTGTACGACAAACTTCTGAGATCGTCTCAGGACGAGGTGGACCGATATGCCCAATAGTCCTCGAATCGGCCACTGCTAATGCAGCAACGCAGAGAGAGGATGGCATTGGCTCCAGCCACGGTCCAGTGCATGCCGGATCGCTTGAAGCGGGTGCCGACAATAGTCTTGCAGCCACTTTCGACCACGCCGGAGCCCACGCACAGGCCGGCAGCGCGGAAGTCGGCGTAGCGCATCCTGTGGCGGTTGCGTTCCATGTACTGGGCACACTTGAGTGCCGCCTCGCAGCCGCTGGCGGACCGCAATGCCTGCAGCACCGCTGCCAGCCGGCCGGCCTCCAAGTCGTCGCAGCGTGCCTCGGCCCAGGCCTCGATGCCAGCCGGGTTGCCCCGGTGGAGTTGCTTGGCGACGTCCCACAAATGCTCCTTAGCGTGCCAGAGATCGACAATCTGAATCGCGCCCGGGAACTGCTCCTGGCACAGCGCCCAAATCCATGCGGCTCCGTCGCCGAGCACGACGCGTCGCCCGGCCCGCACGAATCCGCGCCGTTCGGCCTCGCGTCGCACACGTTGCGCGAACGCTGACGGTTGTGGATCGGTGTCGCGGCTGGCGGCGCTCTCGATCGCACCGGAGCAGGTGACCGAGCCGGGATCCCGCTGGGGGTGGCCGGTCTTGGGGTGCCGCGACTGCGCGGTCCAGACGAGCGCCAGCTTGGCCTCGCGCGTCTTGGCGGAACCGTCGGGCTGCTTGCCCGGGCGTCCGGCCGTCTCGCCCTTGCGGACCGGCACGCCGGTCCCGTCGACGCCGAGGTACATGGTGGGGGCGGCGGGCGGCTCATCCGCGAAGGCCTTGCCGGAGCGTTCGGCGGCGGCAATCTCGCGTCCAAGCGCCTCGGCGGCGCGTTCGACGTGCTTGGCCTCCACCCGCACGGCGGCCAGGTCCGCAAGCAGCTCGCTGGCTTCGGCGAAACTGACCAGCGAGGCCGTCCGGCCGGTCATGCGCAGCACGCCCGGGGAGAGCGAACTGCGGTCCAGTCCCAGGCTGCGGTCGCGCGGGAAGAAGCCTTGGCCGCAGGCTGAGCAGTGGTAGTAGGCGCGTTGCAGCTGTAGCGGTCCGAGCAGCGTAGTGACGGTCTTGGCGGAGCGGCCGGCGTAGCGTGCCTGAGCGCCGCAGGGGCACGGCTGGTGCGGGCCGGACCAGTCGGAGCCATCGCGGTTGAGGTGCTGCTCGAGCAGTTGCCCGACGAACTCCAGGGCCTTGCTGCGCAGATAGATCTCGAGGGCTTCGAAGTCGAGCCGGGCCGCGCAGCCCGGACCTACGAAGCGCTCAAGCTCGGCTTCGATGGCACGGGCGAATTCCTGCGCGCAGAGTTTTTTTTAGTTGCGGCCGGGGAATCTTGGCCGTGCGCATCCAAGCGCGCCTGGCAGACTTGGTCGCTGACATCGATCAGTTCGGCGACCAGGCGGCGCAGGTGCTGGCATGCGGCGATCTGGTTGCGAGTGGCTGCGAGTTGGGAGTCGGGGATGGTCCGGGTGCGGGTCTTGCCGTTGACGCTGCGGGTGAGGATCCAGCGCGGGCCGTGGCCGGGGTGGTCGGGGTCGGCGCAGCGGCAGTTGGGCTTGCCGCACTTGCGGAAGGAGGGCATGAGCGAGCCGGGGCGCAAGTCGTCGAGGTCGGCGAGCTGCAGGAGGAGTTGCTCTCGACGGGTGGCAAGGGCTTCGGTGGCGGGGGTGGGATCGGGCATGAGGCTCGGGAGTCTGGAAGCATTATACGCTTCCAGACTCCCGGAATGCAAAACCATTGCTCTGCCAAGCAGTATCCGCTCAAAACGCCGATTGATCAGCCTACCTCTATGCCAATCTCAGAATCGTGTCGTACACCCGCAGCAATGGCTGATCGCGATCCTGCTGTTCGTCATGATCCTCTTGAACTACCTGGATCGGGCGGTTCTCTCGCTGCTAAGTCCTGTCATCCGGGAAGAGTTCCAACTCACCCAAGTCGACTACGCGTTGGCGGTCAACGCCTTCTTGGTCGCCTACGGAATCATGTACTTGGGCTCGGGTTTGATATTGGACCGACTCGGCTCTCGTAGGGGCTTGGGCCTGTTCGTTGTGCTTTGGTCGGTAGTCTGCGGCCTACACGCCGCGATCTCCGGCCTCTACAGTCTGATGGCGTACCGGTTCTTGCTGGGCCTTTCTGAACCCGGCGGCTGGACCGGCGCGGTAAAGACGGTGTCGGAACGGTTCCTGCCCGCGCAACGCAGCATCGCCGCAGGCATCTTTACCAGCGGCGCCGGAGTAGGATCGCTGATCGCGCCTCCGCTCGTCGTATGGATCAGCCTTACTTACGGATGGCGCAGCGCGTTTCTGCTCCCCGGCATATTGGGGCTCATCTGGTTGCCCCTTTGGCTCCTGGCCACTCGTCAGCCAGGCGCGGCGGCGCGCCTGGCGGCGGCCGCCAAGCCGTCTCGGATCCGCGAAGTCGTGCCGCGACTGTTGCGGACACCGAGCTCGCTGGCCTATGTCGCCACTCGATTCTTCGGCGATACAACCGGTTACTTCTTTCTGTTCTGGTTGCCAGAATATCTGGTTAGCTCGAAAGGGTTCACGCTACAAGAAGTCGGGACGCTCGCCTGGATTCCGTTTCTTTGGAACGACATCGGCGCCCTGGCGGGCGGGTATGTCTCTGGGCTTATCGTCCAACGGCGAAACCGCCCCCTCGAGGCCAGAAAGATATCGATGAGCGCCGCCGCGCTATTCGTCTTCGCGGGAGTCCTGCTTCAAGGTGCCTTAGGAGCCTGTGGTAAAAGTCGGCTGGCAAAAGGTCAGCGAGCAAATCACGATGAAAATACGATAGAATCGGCTGATGGCGATGGGTACCCGCAAGGTTGAGCAGACGGCGCTGTTCCTGACGGCGGAGGATCTGCCCGTAGCGCCCACGCTGCCGTTCTTCGAAAAGCTGAACGAAGGGCTCGCCCAGGCTGGCTTCGACGACTACGTCGAGGGCCTGTGCCGGAGCTTCTACGACGATAGGCTCGGACGCCCGTCGCTGGCCCCGGGGGTGTACTTCCGGCTGTTGCTGCTCGGCTTCCTGCTGGGCCTCGATTCGGAGCGCCGCATCGCGTTGCAGGCCTGCGACAGCCTGAGTCTGCGGCGCTTCCTGGGCTACGCGCTGCAGGAGGCCACGCCGGACCATTCCACGCTCTCGCGCACGCGACGGCGGATTCCGGTGGAGACGCACGAGCAGGTGTTCGGGTGGGTGCTGGGGCGGTTGCGCGAGGCGGGCTTGGCGCAGGGCCAGGCGGTGGCGGTGGACTCGACCACGCTGGAAGCGAACGCGGCGCTGGAGACGCTGCGGCGCAAGGACACGGGGGAGAGCTACCGGGAGTTCGTATTACGGCTGGCGGAGGAGGCGGGCGAGCAGATCGCGACGGTGGGGGAGAGGATCGAGTACGACCGCGGGAGGCCGGGCAAGTCGCTGTCGAACAAGGACTGGGAATCGAAGACGGACCCAGACGCGAAGGTGGCGAAGATGAAGGACGGCGGCACCGACATGGCGCACAAAGCGGAGCACGTCGTGGATCTGGAGAGTGGGGCCCTGCTGGGGGTGACGGTGCAGGGAGCGGAGCTGGGGGACACGCAGACGCTGGGCCAGACGCTGGCGGCGGCGGAGGCGGCGCAGGGCGAGAAGCCTGCGGTGGTGGCGGCGGACAAGGGCTACCACAGTGATGCGACGCTGCAGGCGCTGGCAGCGGACGGGCAGGAGTCGTACGTGCCGGAGCCGAAGCGGAAGCGCAACTGGGCGGGCAAGGAAGAAGTCAAGAAGACGGTGGAGGCGAACCGGGAGCGGGTGAGCGGGGAGCGAGGCCGGGAGGTAGGGAAGCAGCGAACAGAGAAGGCGGAGCGGTCGATGGCCCACATGTACGGGAGCGGCGGGCTGCGGCGGGTGTACTTGCGGGGGCACGAAAACATCCGGAAGCGTTTGTTAATCCACGCCTGCGGATACAATCTGGGCATTTGGATGCGGTCGCTGACGGGGATCGGTACGCCTCGCAGCTTGCAAGGACAGGGCCTGAGCGTTGCTCGCTCCGTTTTCGTGGCGATTTCGGCGCTGGAAACGGCCATTGCGGGGCTTGTAGAGGGGTTTCTGGGCGGTTGGGGCCGGATTCGGTCGGCCCGCGCGGCAAACGGTTTGGGCTTCGCCTAGGCAAGCGAGATCTGGGCCGGACGCAATGGTTGACGCGGGCCTCGCGAAATCCGAGAAAAACCACAGGCTCTTAGGCGTCGCGGGCATACTCTTGTCGATTAGTCTTTGCACTTTTGGCGTCGGGGTCTGGGCCAGCAACATGCACGCCGTCGCGGCCGACGGCTTTCCTCAGGAAGAAGTAGCGACAGTGCACGGCTTGGCGGGCTCAGCCGGCGCGGTCGGCGGCGTGCTGTTCAACACGGTAGTTGGATACCTGAGTATGCAAGGCGACTTCTTTTTCGCTTTCGTGATCCTCGTCGCCCTGCAGCCTCTCGGCGTGGGCGCTTTGTGGATCTGGCTGCCGGAACGCGAAACCTCACCTTTGGGGGCCGCGAACCACACGGCTTGACCCGAGAATAATGCTTCCTGATTCCCTAGCAACTGCATCCAGAGTTCAAGCACCAATTCTCGGGTACGTGGCACTGCGAGTCCAACGGGTTCGTCGTTTCGTGGCCGCCCGAGCCTTACCACTGTGATCGCAGCCCGGTGCTGGGCGGCGGCAGGCACGGGCAGCTTTCGCAATCGTAGGTCCAGTGTTCGTGTTTCTTGCGCTAAATGCTTGACATTAAACGAATTATATGCGATCATAATAGGTATCTGGAGCGTATCCACCGCCCTCCATGCCCAAGAACAAGGTCCAGTTCCAGAAAGGCCTCAGCCTCCGGGCCTTCCTCCAGCGCTACGGCTCCGAGTCCCAGTGCGAGCAGGCGCTATGCCGCATCCGCTGGCCCCGCGGCCTCGACTGCCCCGCCTGCGGCTCCTCCAGCTTCTGCCGCCTGCGCTCGCGCCGCCTGCTCCAGTGCAACCGCTGCAAGCGCCAGGTCTCGCTGCTGGCCGGCACGATCTTCCAGTCCACCAAGCTCCCCCTCACCACCTGGTTCCTCGCCATCTACCTGCTGGCGCAGTCCAAGAACGGCCTCTCGGCGCTGGCGCTGGGACGCCAGCTGGGCGTCAACAACAACACCGCCTGGCTGCTCAAGCACAAGCTGCTGCAGGCCATGCAGGAGCGCGACCGGGGCCGCAAGCTGCGCGGGACAGTGCAGATCGACGACGCCTACATCGGCGGGGAGCGGCGGGGCGGCAAGCGCGGCCGGGGCTCGGAGAACAAGACACCCCTGGTGACCGCGGTCCAGGTGACGCAGGACAGCCAGCAACCGGTCGTGCTGCGGCTGAGCCTGGTGGCGGGATTCCGCAAGGCGGAGCTGGAGCGCTGGGCGCGGGAGCATCTCGAGCCGGGCACCACGGTGAAGTCGGACGGGCTGGCCTGTTTCGGCGGGGTGGAAGCGGCCGGCTGCCTCCACGAGGTCACCGTGACGGGCGGCGGGCCGGGCAGTTGCGAGACGCCCGGGCTGGTCTGGGTGAACACCGTGCTGGGGAACGTGAAGCGGTCGATGGACGGCTCCTATCACTCGATCCAGCCGAAGTACCTGGCGCGATATCTGGCGGAATTCCAATACCGCTTCAATCGCCGCTACGATCTAGCGGCTCTGGCGGAGCGGCTGTTGCACGCCGCAGTGGCGACACTGCCGCTGCCGCACCCGCTGCTGGCGGCCGAGCCGTTCTGCGGTCGCTAGAACCGGCCTCAGCGGGGCGCCGCACGGCCAGCCCTGGAAGTGTGCGGTCGGTTCAGCGCACTCAACTCCACCCGTCCGGCAAGGAGTCTCCAGGCCGCAGACTCCTTCCGAGGCGAACCGCCCTGCCGAACGGCAAGCGAGCCTCGCGATCGTGCTCCGGCGCGGCGATTCCGGCTCTCGAATGGCGCGATGCGTTCCGCTACAGCCGACTCCTCTGACGAAGGCATCGCTCCTCCGCTTGTCCTTCGACCCGAAGCGGGTGGCGTATCAGTTAGGATGCACCTTCTAGGGAATCAGGAACAACTTTGACGTCTTTGACCCGCAGACCGGAGAGGAGATCTTACACTGCCGCGAAGACCGGCTGGGCTTCGTCACGCGCTTGCTCCGTTTCACCGACTTCAAACGTATGACACCTTTCGACATCGCGATTCGCAAGCCGTCCGGCGAACCGGTAGTCCACGTCCGCCGTGGGTTCTCGATGTTCCTTTCCAAGGTGGATGTGCTTGATGAGCAGGAAATGCAGAGGATTTTTTGCCCGGCGGCGCGGCAGTCAGGTGCAGGAGGGGGAGCAGGAGGCTCGAGGCCGCACCGGTGGGCAAAAAATCGGTTGGACTAGACCGAGGGCTCAGGTCTTCGCTATGGGGATTGTTTGGACGGGAGTGGGTGTGCGGGATGGTTCCGGGTGTGTGTTGCGGGGCGTGAGCAGGGGGTAGGAACTGCCGGGACGGGTTGGGCGGGATCCGGGAGGGCGTGGGAGCCGGCCAGGAAGCAGAGCGGAGGGCGCGAGCGGAGGGGTGGACGGAGGTTCTCCGTGCCGCTGGCGGGGTCGGCTGAGCGGGGTCGGGATGCGGAGCGGAGAGACGGCAGTCACGATGTATCCTCGGGCAGCGGGGGGGCGCGAGCGGGGCCGAAGGTCTCGACCAGCGCCATGGATCCGCGGCGGCACAGCGGGCACTGGCGCAGCGACTGGCCGGTGAGTGTCTCGAATCGGTCGCGGGAGTCGGGCGGGGGAGCGGCTGCCGGCTTGGGCTCGGGCATGCCCAGCAGGCGTCGGCAGAGGGCGAGTTTCTCGCGGCGGTGGCAGTTGGCGAGGAAACCGCCGTGGCGGATGCGGTGGAAGTCGGGCGGCAGGACGTGCAGCAGGAAGCGACGGATGAACTCCTCGGCGGGCAGCGTCATGGTTTTCCAGTGGTGCTGCTGGCGGTAGTCCTTCCAGCGGAAACGGACGCGGCCGTCTTGGATGTCGAGGAGGCGGTCGTTGGAGATCGCCACGCGGTGGGTGTAACGGCCGAGGTAGGCGAGGACGCGGGCGGGACCGTCGAAGGGGGGCTTGGCATAGACGACCCACTCGGTGTTGCGCAGGGGGCGCAGGTAGCGGTCGAAAGCGGCGGGATCCTCGAGGTGGGCCAGCGGGCCGGACAGGCGCAGCCGGCCTTGGCGGAAGGCGCGCACGAGGCCGGCGAGGAAGAGCGTGCGGAAGCGGCGGGACAGGACGCGGACGGGCAGGAAGAAGCCGGGCCGGCAGGCGATCCAGCGGTCGCCGGCCGGGGAGGGGCCGCCGCCGGGAACGACGCAGTGCAGGTGGGGGTGGTAGCTGAGGTTCGCGCCCCAGGTGTGCAGGACGGCGAGGAACCCGATCTCGGCGCCCAGGTGCCGGGGATTGGCGGCGATCTCGCGCAGGGTGCGGGCGGCGGCGCGGAACAGCAGGTTGTACAGGGCGCGCGGGTTCTGCAGGGCGAGGGCGGCGATCCTGGCGGGAAGCGTGAAGACGACATGATGGTACTCGCAGTCGAGCAGCTCGCCGCAGCGGTTCTCGACCCAGGCAGCGCGGGCGGAGCCCTGGCACTTGGGGCAGTGGCGGTCGCGGCAGGAGCGGTAGCAGAGGCGGCGGTGCCCGCAGCGGTCGCACTGTTCCACGAGGCCGCCGAGGGCGACGGTGCGGCAGCGCTCGATGGCCGTCATGACGCGTCGCTGCAGGGCGCCCAGGGAGCCGCCGCGGCGTTTGCGGAAGGCCTCGCCGTAGCGCCGGAAGATGTCCGCGACCTCGAGCCGCGGGCGGGTCACCGGCCCGCCTGCGAGCCGTCGCCGTCGGCAGGCTGCGGGCAGGGCAGCAGGTCGAGCGGGCTAGTCGCGGAGCAGACCTGGGAGCAGGCGACCTGCAGGTAGCGGGCGGTGGTGGCGAGGCTGCGGTGGCCGAGCAGCATCTGGATGGTGCGGACGTCGACGCCGTTCTCGAGCAGATGCACGGCGAATCCGTGGCGGAGCGAATGCGGGGTGAGGGGCTTGTCCAGGCGGGCGTAGGCGCGCGCCTTCCGGCAGGCGTAGGCGACGGTGCCTGGGCTGACGTGGCGCCCGGGACGCCGGCCCGGGAACAGCCACTCGCCCGCGGGCCGGGTGCGTCGCCAGTAGGCGCGCAGGATCTCCAGCAGCTTCGGCGAGAGCATGACGTAGCGGTCCTTGTGGCCCTTGCCCTGCTCGACGCGGAGGACCATGCGCGCGGAGTCGATATCGCGCGGGCGCAGGCGGACAGCCTCGGAGATGCGCAGGCCGGCCGCGTAGCAGGTGGTCAGGACGGCGCAGTGGCTGGGATTGGCGACGCCGTCGAGGAAGCGGACGACCTGCTCGGGGCTGGGAACGACGGGCAGCTTGCCGGGCTGCTTCGGGGCGGGCAGGACCTCGGGGATGTTCCAGGCCTTGCCGAGGGTCACCCGATAGAGGAAGCGCAGGGCTGCGGTGGCGACGTTGAGGGAACTGGGCGAAAGCTGCTTCTCGTTGGTTAGGAACACCTGATAGTCGCGGATCTGCTCGGGGCCGAGCCGGTCCGGGGACTGGTCGAAGTGGCGGGCGAAACGCGCGACGTGGCTGATGTAGCTCTCCTGCGTGGCGGGGGACAGGTTGCGAACCTGCATGTCGTCCGTCATGCGACGGCGAAGGGGTGTCATGGGAAGCCTCCTTGTGGGATCGAATGGAATGCGCTGCCATGGGCAGCGGATCCATGCTTCCGTAGCGGGAACTTCCGCGCAAGGTGTGCAATGAGGGGAGTGGCCCTGGCAGACGGACCTATCGGAGTATCGGAGTAGGGGAATCCGCGCTATCGATCAGCCACCGGTACCGCGAAGCGGTTTAGTCCAACCGGCGGTTTCCAGCAGAAATTCTTTTCGATCGGCGGTGCGTTCTCGGTGCTCGACAAGAACGACCGGCTGCTCTGCCAACTCCAGGGCAAATGGACCGGGTGGGACTTCCGTTTTGTGGCAGGTGACAAGGAACTCGCCCGCGTCAGCAAGAAGTGGCGTGGCCTGGGGATGGAGCTGTTCACAAGCGCCGACAACTACATGCTGCAAATATCGGACGAGATCTCGCCTGACGATCCATTGAGGCAGCTGATCCTTGCGGCCGTGATGTGTATCGACATGGTGCTGCACGAGTGAGGCGCCGGAGACCGCCGCCAGACTTGCGCAGGCATTCTCGGCCTCGGGAGGAAGTGCGGACTACGCGCGAAGCCCATCCAGGAACGGGCCGTCCAGCGGATGTTGGATCGGAACTCTGAGAGCGTAATTGAGGGCCGGGTAAGGCAGCGGGCCGTCATAACTCCTTCAAGCGGCGCCCCAACCAGGGCCACGACGACCACTACGACGTACGGGCCCACCTTCATGAGCGCCGCCCAGGCGCGCCAATCGCTGGAACAGGATTTCCCTGCGGCCGGGGTCTAGCAGCCGGTCGGGCTTGCTCAGTTGGGTTGGGTTTCGCACCCGCTCACCCTGCACCAAGGCGCGGGGATCGCGTCGAGGACTTGATTTCGGAGGCGTCCCGCGATCCGCCCGCGCTCGTGTTTCGCATTACACTAGGGCAGGACTTGGACCATGAAATTCCGCGTCCTCGCGCTCTGCGCATTCCTGGCGATTGCCCCTCTGATGGGACAGACGCCCAGTGAACCGCGTCCCGAGGACCACCCTGAAACCGCCCAGGCCGACCGCCGCGCTACATTGGCGCGACAGACCGAAGCGTTGGCGCCCGGAGGGGCTAGCGTGGTCCAAGCCGTACCGCGCAAGAACTTCATCGATGACCACGTTTTCGGCAAGATCGAGCAAGCCGGTCTCCCTCACGCACCTCTGGCCGACGACGCGACTTTCTTCCGGCGAATCCATCTCGACCTGACCGGCCGCATCCCAGGCGGCGAGGAGGCGCGGGAATTTGTGGCCGACCCAGCCGAAGACAAGCGCGACCGCCTGATCGACAAGCTGGTAGGCAGCATCGACTGGAGGGACCGCTGGACGTATTGGCACCTCGACCTGTGGAGAGCCAGTCAAAACCGAATCGGTTGGGCGGGGCGCAACCTGTTCCACGATTACGTGGCCGATGCCTTGCTTCTCAATCAGCCTTACGACGAATTCGTGTGGGAACTGCTGACCTCAGAGGCGCGCAGCAACTGGTACGTCGGGCCGGCGAGCTACCTGGTGCGCTGGGCGGTGTTCGCGGACAACTGTACCGAGATCATGCACGAGGACACCGCCGACGAAATGGCGGTGATGATCTTCAAGCATTTCATGGGTGTGAATCTGCAATGCGTGTCCTGCCACAACGGCGCCAATCACCTCGAGCAGGTGAATGTCTGGCTGACGCAGCGCAAGCGTGAGGAATTCTGGGCCCAGGCTGCGTTCTTCGGCAACACGCGCGTGATGCGGCGCATCGAACTGCGCAACACGCAGGACGAATACCTAATCGACGACAAGGACCCCAAGCGGGCCGGCTACTCCCGTGCCGCTGCGAGTTCGGTCCGAGTGGCGCGGCTGGGCGAGGGAACGGTGCCGCCAGCGTTCATCCTGGGCGGAGCGACTCCGCGGGACGGGAAACCTTTGCGCCAGGAACTGGCCCGCATTCTGACCTCACATCCGCAGTTTGCCCGCGCGATCGTCAACCGGTTTTGGGCCGAATTCATGGGCGCCGGGATCGTAGAGCCGCTGGACGGCTTTGATTTCGCGCGGATGGATCCTGACAACCTCCCCGAGGGCTGGGATCTGCAGCCGACACACCCGCAACTGCTCGAGCGACTGGCACGGGATTTCATCGAGAGCGGCTACGATTTGCAGCACTTGCACAAGCAGATCGTGAAGTCGTCTGCCTACCAACTGGCAACGAGCTTCCCCGCAGAGTGGAAGCCGGAATACTCGGCGTACTTCGCCCGCAAGTTCGTACGCCGCTTGTCTGCAGAACAGGTATACGACGCAGTGGTGAAGGCCACGGACCTGCACATTCCCATCCAGATCCCTCTGACCGACAGGAAGGTCCAATACATGGTGCAGATGCGTGGACCCGCCGATCTGCGCAGCAGCAGCACGCTCGGTCCGCAGCTGAAGCAGGATCTGCAGTTCTTCGCGGAATCGTTCGGGCAGGCGAACCGCGAGTTCAACGAGCCCAGCCGCGAGGGATCGATCATACAGGCGGCACTGATGATGAATTCCAATCTGGTCAAGGAGAAAGCCAAGCCTGCCCATGGCAGCTACTTGGAGAAACTGCTGACGGAAAGCGTCGTCGGCGAGCGGTTGGTGGTTTCCCTGTACTGGCAGTTCCTGACGCGTCCGCCCGCTCCGCAGGAGCTGCAAGCGTCTCTGGAGCTGTTGGCCGAGCGAGGTCTGGAATTCGGTGGACAAGACCTCCAGTGGATTCTCATGAACAAGCTGGAGTTCCTGTTTAACCGCTAAGGACCGGGGAAGGCACGGACATGCAACGCTTCGAAGACCATTTCCTGACTCGGCGCGAGGTCATGCGGATCGGATCCGTGGCCATGACCGGCTACCATTTCCTGCCCCTGGTCCAGCCACGGATCCGAGCCGGCAGCCGCGTCACGCCGAGGGGCAGTGCGCGCTTCTGTATCTTCGTCATGCTCGAAGGTGGCGCGTCGCATGTCGATTCCTGGGACTTCAAGGAAGGCCCCTGGACTCCTGCGGACTTCGGCGTGCAGACGCTCCCAGGAATCGGCAAGTGGCCGATGGGCCTATTCCCGGGACTTGCGAAGCGGCGTGACAAGTACACACTGCTGCGTTCGATGGAGACTTGGGAAAGCCAGCACGGCCGAGGGCAGTATTACATGCAGACCGGACACCAGCACAATCCCGCCTTGGCTCCGGAACTGCCGTCCGTCGGCTCGGTCGTGGCCTATGAATCCGCTTCTCGGCGCAGGGACACGGATTCTCTGCCCCCGTTTGTCGGTTTCAACACCTTTCCGCAGGTCGGGCTGGTTGGTTCCGGCTTCCTGCCGGCAACGTACACGCCCTTCCACGTCAACACGTCGTCGGACATCGCCTCGCTCGCTCCGCGCAAGGAGGAGCTTCCTGGTTTTCAGCGTCGGTGGGACCTGCTACGGAAGTTCGACGGACGCTTGCGAAGCGACCCCGCTCTCGAGAAAAAGGCCTACCGCGATTTCCACAACTACTACGAAGGCGCTGTTGGGATCATGTCGGACCCTCGCAGCGCGGAAATCTTCAATATTCAGGAGGACGAACGGAAACGTTACGGCGACAATCCGGTCGGGGACGCCTTCGTCCTGGCCCGCAACTTGGTCGTTGCAGACGCGGGAACGCATTTCATTTTCCTGACACACGAGGACTGGGACCATCACGGCTCGATCTACAAACGGGACAACTTCTACAAGCGTTCGTACGAGCTGGACGTCGCGTTGAGCCAGCTGCTCGACGATTTGCAAGCGACGCATCGAGACGACGGTAGGTCTGTGCTGGACGAAACCCTCGTCATATGCGTGGGTGAATTCGGCCGGACGCCCGGGGAGTTGACGAACATCGCCGGTCGGGACCATTACCAATACGCCTTCACGGGGCTTTTCGCCGGCGGCGGCATTCAGGCGGGCCAAGTCTTGGGCGCCACCGACAGCCTAGGCGCCAAAATCACCGACTACGGCTGGAGCGCGAATCGTTCTGTGTACCCCGAGGACCTCGCCACAACGCTCTACTCGGCGATGGGCATCGACTGGACGAAGAAGATCGAGGAAACCCCCTCAGGACGCGTATACCACTACATTGAGATCTTTTCGCCGACGCAGCTGCTGGCGAGCCGGGTCGTGGACGAACTGTTTGCGTAAGGAGCCGTGCGCCTGCGCGGCACGGCGTGCGATGCAGGGGCGACGCCCGCGCTGACAGCCATGCCACATGGACTCATCCGCCGACTCCAGATGGCCAGTCTCTCGCGCAAAATGCGCAACGACTGGGACAAACGCGCGCAAACCGACGCTCTGTACTACGTCAACACAGGACAGCGCGACTGGACGGAGGAGGAGTTCTTCGCGACTGGAGAGCAGAACGTTCGGGATCAGATTCTGAACGATCTGGACAATATTTGCCAGGGCCGGAACCCAGCTGATATGCGCGTGCTGGAAATAGGCTGTGGCGTGGGGCGCATGACACGGGCGCTTGCGGCAACGTTCGGGGAAGTGCATGCCGTCGACATCAGCCCGGAGATGGTCGGCCTTGCGCGGCGCTACCTGCGGTCCACCCCCAATGCGCACGTGTATTGCAACTCGGGAAAGGACCTGCAGGTGCTCGGTTCCCTGCAGTTCGATTTCGCGTACTCGTTCATCGTGTTCCAGCACATCCCGAGCCTGGCCGTCATCGACAATTATGTGCGCGAGGTCGGCGCGAGGTTGCACCCGGGATTGCTGTTCAAGTTCCAGGTCCAGGGCTACCAGAGCCCGAACTTGCGACAGCCGGGCCGCGACACATGGCTGGGCATCGGTGTTTCGGAGAGAGAAGCTGCCAAGATGGCCGCACGACACGGTTTTGAAATCCGGCACACCTCAGGAGCCGGGACACAGTACTATTGGCTCTGGTTCTACAAGCGATAGCTTCCCAACGACCGATCTTTCGCCAGTCCCGTTTGGGGGCTACTCTGACCACTTCCTCGGCAGCTCGGGAGCCAACTTGAGGCGGCGGAGCATGCGATAAGGCAGCCGACTGAGTTCACGGCTCATCTTGGCCTCAACCTCGGCGTGCCGTCTCTCCAATGTCAAGATCCAGTCCTTGAGCTTGCCGACGTGCAGTTCGCGCTCGCGCAAGATGTTGCCACTGTGGGGAACGTAAGCCAGGTCTGCCGGCAAGTCGAGGGGGGACTGGGAGCACACCGCGACGAAGAAGTGGGCCGTTGTCGGGTCGTTTTCCGCTGCTTCAAAGTAGGTGCGCGCCTGCTTCGAGTTCCCGTGCGTGAAGGCGATGGCGGGGGCGTGGTTCTGAAAAAACACAACACAGTGAGGGAATGTCTCGACCAGCGCCGCCCGGAACTCCGCGTAGTCGAATTCGTGGGTATGAAACGGGTTGGGCTCGTCCCGGGAGCAGCTGTAGTACGTCCGGTTTGGAGTCGAGACGACGAATATGCCCGAGGGCGTCAGCGTGCGAGCGGCTTCGCGGATCAGCCGCGGCCAGGAATTCAGATGCTCGATGACCTCAAAGGCGAGGACAAGGTCCAACGAGGCCTCTTGGAAGGGCAGTTTCGTGCAGTCGCCCTGGACGAATTCGACACCCGAATAGGTGCGTTTGCCGTGCCGTAGGGCCTCACTCGAATTGTCGAGCGCAAACACAGTCGCCGCGGGACCCGAAAGCCGCCTTGCGCCGTAGCCCACGCCGCAGCCGGCATCGAGCACCCGTTTGCCCTGCGCGAGAGGCTCGGCAAAGCAGTACCGCGCGAGATGTTCGTTGCGAAGATCGGGGCCGCTGGCCTCCGGCACAAGCCGCTCACCGGTGAAGTCCATGATGGATTCCCCCAAGTATCTCCCACCCCTGACCGCCACTGCCTTCGTCGGGGATGACCGTGGATGGACTCCGCGCGGCAGATTCCCCGGTGCACGACGCGTCCGCGCCCGCCTCGGAATCCTTACTGGCTCACTCTTGCTGGAGCGCCTACTGCGCAGTTTGACGCCCCGAGCCGCAGCGTGATGAAGCGGGATCATCCTCCAGGGGGCGCTATGGTAGGAAATCGGCTTTGGATACCCGTTCAAAGATAGTTGAGCCAGCCGCTCTGTCTTCCATCCAGGGCGAGCTTCATCTCGCGCGCGGCTGGTTTGACGTGCTGACCGCAGAACATTGCGGGCTGTTGCAAGCGGCCAAGCCCGCCGGCCGCACCCTGTTGGTCCTGGTCTATCGCGAATCGAGCACCCGGCCAGCTCCTCTTCGTGCCTTCGACCGAGCCCAGATGGTTGCTGCGCTCGAGTGTGTCGATCGAGTCGTGGTCTGCGAACAATCGGACGTGGAGTCGATGGTCGCCGACCTGGGGCCGATTTCGGTCATCGATATCGAATCGATGCAGAGCCGGGATGTGATTCGCGATGTTCTGGAACGTCAAGGAAGAGAGTGATCGTCCCAAGCGCATCCTGATCGTGCGGCTGGGTGCGATGGGAGATGTCATCCAGACTCTTCCCGCGGTCTCGGATCTGCGGCGCCGCTTCCCCGAAGCACGCATCGACTGGGCAATCGACACCCGCTGGGCGGAGCTCCTGCGAGGCAATCCGGACATCAATGAGTCCATTACCCTCCCCTCGCGACCCGGACGCCAAGCGAAGCTCCGACTCAGTGCATGGCGGAAGGCGGCGGCCCAGGTCCGGCATCTCCAGGCAGCCAAGTACGACCTTGCGCTGGACTTCCAAGGACTCCTCAAGTCGGCCGCCGTAGCCAAGCTGAGCCGGGCAGCACGCATTGTTGGGTTCGACCGTCGCCTGTTGCGGGAGCCGTTCGCCGAGGTTGCCTACACCTTGCGCCTGCACGCATCGAGTGGCCATGTCGTGGACCGCTACCGGGAACTAGCATCATTCGGGGATCCGAGGCAGCCCGCGCTTCCCGCCGTCTTTCCCCTGCCGCGGGGTGAGCCAAGCAGGCATCTGCCCGCCAGCTTCGTGCTCGCGAGCCCGCAAGCCGGTTGGGGAAGCAAGCAGTGGCCTGGAGAGTATTACAGCGCGTTGGCCACTCTTCTTTGGGACGAGCACCGTCTACCGTTGCTCGTCGACTGCTCACCAGCTCAGGAAGAGTACGCGGAAACGATCCTTCGGCACGCTGCCAAAGACTCAGTCATCGTGCACATTTCGACGATCGCACAGCTGATCGCGGCCACGCGCCAGGCGACGGCGGTGGTCGGAGTCGACAGCGGGCCCTTGCACTTGGCGGCCGCTCTCGGCAAGCGCGGCGTCGCCATCTTCGGGCCGACCGATCCAGCACGCAACGGGCCCTGCGGGACGAGCTTCTCGGTGCTCCGGCACGAGCACGCCGCAACCAGCTACAAGCGCAGTCCGACGCCGAGTGCATCGATGCTGGCGTGCGGTCCACAGCTGGTATTCGAGAGGCTACGGCCGTTGTTGGTTTAAGTAGACTCATGTTCATGCGCCGCCATTGCCTGCTCTTGTTCTTGCTGTTCCCGTTGCTCGTCCCGCCACCGGCCGAAAGCCAGCAACAAGCCCTGCTCGACGAGCGAGAAGCGATGCACCTCATGCAGCGAATCGCTGACTTGCTTGAGGCAACCCGCATCGTCCTCCCAGAGCTGTCGCGGGCCGGAGCGCCTCTTCAAGAGAACTTTCGCCAGGGCATCAGGACCCTCGAGGTCGCCCAGAGCCGTAACCATACGGGCATTCTGTACAAGATGCTGGCCAATGCCCGGGCGTACCTGCAGTTGTCCGACACGCTCCCCAAGCCGGGCGAATTCTCCGACGACATTCGAGAGCAGCTACTGGAACTTCGCAACGGCATCCAGAGCCTGGACGCCCACTTCCGCGCCACACTGGATGCCCGTGAACAGCAGGTACTTGGCGCGGACCGCGACAACCTGCGCAGGTACGCCGAAGAGAACCGTCGCGCTGGACCCGCTGAGGACACCGGATCGAGGGCCGTCTTCCTGGGTGACTCGATCACAGATGCGTGGAGGCTGAACCAGTACTTCATCGGCAAGCCCTACTTCAACCGTGGCATCAGCGGACAGATCACGGGACAAATGCTAGGACGCCTGAAGGCCGATGTGATTGACCTTCAGGCCAAGGTCGTTGTCGTCCTAGGCGGCACAAACGACTTGGCCCGGGGAGTTCCAGACACCACGATCCGCAACAATCTCGAGGCAATCGGCATGTTGGCGGAAGCAGCGGGAATTCATCCCGTGATGGCCTCGATTCTGCCGGTGAACGATTACCACCAAGAGAAGCACGTTCGTTTTCGGCGGACACCGCTCCGCAGCCCTCTGCGAATCTTCGAGCTCAACCGCTGGATTGCAGGTCTATGCCGTTCGAAGGAATGGACTTACCTCGACTACTTCCGAGCAATGGTCGATGCCGAAGGACACCTTCAGCAACCACTCTCGGACGACGGTCTGCATCCGAACGCCGAGGGGTACAAGATCATGGCGCCCTTGGCCCAGGGGGCAATTGACGCTGCCCTCGCGCCGACCGTGCGTCGGCCCAGACGCCGTTCGCGCTAGTCGCCGACCTGCCGCCCTTCCATCTCATCGCTCGCAACGCGCCGACGACAGCGGCTTCTCTCATTCGTCCCGAGGGCCCCGGCGACAGCCCCTGGGCGCGCGCGTCGCTTTCGAGCGACGATCCCGAGCTTGCTAAGCTTGGGGTGTTTGCGCCTCGCTACACCGGATTCCCGGGTGTCCGCAATGCAATTACGTGACCTGTTCAAGCTTGGCCCTCAGACACCAACCGAGGACAAGAGCCCGTCCGAAACCATCCACAAGATCAGCCAGGCGATCGACGAGTTACCTCCCGAGCAGGCCAAGTACATCGCAGCCTTCGCATTCATCCTGGGACGCGTAGCCAACGCGGACATGGACATCAGCCACCTGGAAATCGCTGAGATGGAGCGTATCGTGGAGCGCATCGGCAGGCTGCCGGAAGAACAAGCTGTGCTCGTTGTCCAGATCGCCAAAGCTCAGCACGTGCTCTTTGGGGCAACGGAGAACTTCGTGGTCACCCAAGAGTTCAACCGCATTGCGAGCCGCGCCCAGAAGCAGGCCCTGTTGCACTGCCTGTTCGCGGTCTCGTCCTCAGATCAGGCGATCAGCGTGAAGGAAGACAACGAGATTCGGGCGATAAGTCGGGAGCTTCGGCTGGACCACGCCGACTTCATCGCGGCGCGCTCCATCTATCGGGAACACCTGAACGTGCTAAAGGTCTGAATGCGTCGCCGTTTCCGAATTGACCGGATCCACTGTGGCTCGCACCGCACTCACGCCCACACGGGTCGAGACGACTCCTCCGACACAGTTCGGCGATGCCGCGCCTCGCGGCGCTGAGGTTCAAGGGCCGCAGTCCGACTGGCCCTCAAAAGCCCCTTGTCGCTCTGCCTCCCTCACTTTGCTACGTACGTGCAACTGAGAGGCCGCGGCTGGCGCCCACGCGAGGATCGATGATATAGTGAGCCACGCTGGCGGATGGCCCTGAAGACGGTGTGTCTTGCGGTTCCAGTTTCTCGCTCGCCCAGGAACGAGAGACCGGAGCGCACGGAAGACGGAGGAACGGTCTCCCTTCGCTGTCGGTGAGACGAACGATGGAAACGGCGACATTCGGAGCTGGTTGCTTCTGGGGCGTTGAGGCGGCGTTCACCAACGTCTCCGGGGTAATCGCAACAGCGGTCGGTTACTCCGGAGGGAGCCACCCGGAACCCCGTTACATGGATGTCTGTCGGGGCGACACCGGGCATGCCGAGGTCGTCCGCGTCCGCTACGATCCTGACAAGGTTAGCTACGAAAGCCTTTTGGAGACCTTCTGGGCGTGCCACGATCCGACCCAGATCAATCGCCAAGGTCCGGATGTGGGGTGCCAATACCGATCGGTCGTGTTCTACCACAACGACGAGCAGCGGGAGGCGGTGGAAGCATCCAAAATGCGACTGGAGCAGAGCGCGCGATTTGCCAGCCCAGTCGCAACAGCGATCGAGTCCGCCACGGTCTTCCATGTGGCCGAGGAATACCACCAGCAATACTTGGCGAAACGCGGACTAGCCGTCTGCCACGTGTGAATCCGCGCGGCCCGCGACGCACGGTAGCTGTACGCAATCACAAAGGACGGAGCCAACTATCCGGCATCAAGAGCGGAGCGTCAGCTCAGCTCTGGTTGAGGAGAGCCTCGCGGCCGAACCCGCGAACGCATAGGTCGCGGGTCTTGAACCAGCAAGCTGGTTGCCGTCTGCTGTGGCCCCGGTGTTTGGCGCTGTGGAAGTTTGCGGACTTCGGCCTCAGTCATATTGCGATTCCTAAGACCAGGCATCCCGTGCCGCGACTCGCGGCTCACGGTTCGCATGGTTTTTCGGTGAATCGGGCACGGTTACAATCTAAAAACGCCCCGTTCCCGGAGGTTCTGCCATGTCGTTGATGCTCGACGAAATCCACCAGCAGCCCCAGGTTCTGGAGCGAATTCTGGACCGAAAGCCGACAGCGTTATCTCAGTTGCAGAAACGGTTTGCGACGCGCCCGCCCGCACTGATCGTGCTCGTGGCGCGGGGCACTTCCGATAATGCCGCTCAGTTCGCTCGTTACCTGTTCGAGATCACGCTCGGCATTCCGACGTCTTTGGCGGCAGCCTCCGTCGCGACGCTCTACCGCACGATGCCGGCGCTCGATAACGCCCTGGTCGTCGGCATCTCGCAATCCGGCGAATCCACCGACGTCAACCTCTACCTAGAACAGGCCAAACTTGCGGGAGCCTTCACGATCGGGATCACCAATGAGAGTGAAAGCAGTATCGTCGATCTGGTTGACGAAGCGCTGCTCGTTCAGGCCGGGAGGGAGACGAGCATCGCCGCAACGAAAACCTACACGGGCCAGCTTTTGATGCTCTATCTCCTGGCGCGGGCGCTCGGCGCCCAGCTACCTGACAACGACCTCCGCAAGATCCCCGATCTGACAGCCCTCCAGCTACGCCAGCCGGATCGGGTGAAGCAGCTAGCGGAGCGATACCGCTACATGTCGCATGCGGTCGTCCTTGGCCGCGGAATGAACTACGCGAACGCGCATGAATTCGCTCTCAAGCTGATGGAAACCAGCTATGTCGTCGCAGTCGGCTATTCCGGAGCGGATTTCGCCCACGGGCCCATCGCCTTGGTGCAACAGGGCTTCCCGGTGTTTGCGTTCCGGTCTCCGGGCCCCACCGGGGAGGAAACCGCGAAGCTGCTCGAGCGGCTTCGCGACAGCCGCTCGGAAATCATCTGCATCGGCCCGCCGTCGATGGTGCGCGAATCGCCGTGTACGCGCTCCATCGAGCTGGACGGAGAGATCCCGTACATCCCCGGCTCTCCGCACGACCTCCTGACGCCGATCCCCTCGATCGTTCCCGCCCAACTCTTTTCCGCCTACTTGGCCGAGGCGAAGAATCTGAATCCAGACAAGCCGCGGCTGCTCGCCAAGATCACGCGAACGCTGTGAGGAAATGCGAGCAACCCGGCCTCTGCTGACCCCGGCCAATTTGGACCCCGCGCTCCCCAGAAGGAGCCCAGCCTCATTCCTACCTGGAACCTGACGAATCCTCGTCGCCCGCCTCCCTCCGGAATGTCTTGTGCTCAAACCAAGCCCCACATCGCCGCACGATCGAGTTCCATCCGCTCTCGCGCCTGTCCTCGGCCGGAGCGCCCATCTGGGTCAACAGCTCGGTCCCGAAGTACCGCAAGCCGTCTCCGGCGCCGCCGCTAGCCTGAATTCCCACGGCATTTTATGATGTGACATTTTGCTTGCCGTTCTCGCCGAAGGCGAAGCGGAGCACACGGTTGCCGAGCCATGGGATACAGCATTTCTGCTCGGCGAATCCCTGCTTGACGAGGAACGGATTGTTGGCGCGCCGTCCGTACTGGACGGTGATCGTGTGCTCGTCGATCGTGAGATCGGCGGTGGCGTGCACGAACTTGCGGAACAGCGTGCGGGGGGCCTGGTGCTGGTGCCCCTGGCCAATCCGGTCGGCGAGCAGGCGGTACAGGGTGGCGGCCATGACGGTGAACTGGAGATCGACGTCGATCTTGAGCGGCACGGCGGCGGACAGGGCATCCATGTGGAAGAGGTCGATTGCCTGGGCGATGGCGTTCTCGATCAGCATGCGGCGGGCATAGCGGTCGACCAGCCGGGTCGGCGTTTCGTGCTGCTGGTTGGTGATCAGCAGGGTGGGCTTGTCGTGGCCGAGATCGGTGACGGCGATCTGGCGGATGGTGTCGGGATAGTCCTTCAGAGTGGCTTGCTGGTCGAGGATGCGCGGGTTGCGGTAGGCGCGCCCGACATTGCTGAGCGTGATCCGCTTCCAGGCGCTGCGGGGTTCCGCGGCGATGGCAGCGAGCAGCTGGGGGCCGCGTCGGCGGAGGGTGATGAAGCGGATGCCGAGCTGGTCGAGGCGCGCGAGGTGGGCGTAGGTGGTCAGCTTGGAATCGAAGATCAGCTCGCCGGGCCAGGCGCCGGTGCGCTGCTTCCAGTCCTTGGCGAAGCGCAGGATCTCGTCGTTGTGGGTGTCCTTGCGGAGCGTGCCGTTGGCATAGCAGAACAGGCGTGCCTCGTCGTCGCGGGCGACGAAGGCGAGCACGCCCTTCTGGCGGCGCGAACGCTTGGCCCCGTAATGCTTTTCGGCCAGGGCATCGTCGCCGTGGTAGGGGATGGTGTGGAAGTCGAGGTGGAAGCTGTCGCCGCGGGGGACGCCGCTGGTGTGCGCGGCGTCGGCCCAGGCGCGCATCAGGGCCGGCAGGGCTCTGTGGTCCACGCGGCAGCTGTACTCGGTGAGCGTGGCGCGCTTGGGGAAGGCGTTGAGGCCGGTGAACAGGGCGAGGCCTTGGTCGAAGACCTCGGTCATGGCCTGGGAGGGCCTGCCGATGCCCCACAGCTTGAGGGCGAGCAGGGCACGGAAGGCGCAGGTGGCGGGGAGCCTCGCGGAGCCCGGCATGGCGTGCTGGGCCAGGAGCGGGTCGAGCCCGATTGTCTCGAGCAAGGGCAGGAACAGGAACAGGCCGCCGAAGGCGGTGCGGACGTGCCGGGGCGCAAGGTCGAGTTGCCTGGCATCGGCGACTGCGGCAGGATCGGGGCGGACGATGTCGGCGAGCAGGTGGGCGGGCCGCCGGGGGAGGCGGGGCCGGCCGGCGCGACGCAGGACGTTGGCGACAGTGGAGGGGCTGACGGGGAAGCCCTCGGCGTCGAGGATGCGGGCGATGCGGTCGATCGGGAGCTGGCGTTGGTCGCGCACTTGGAGGATGCGGCAGTCGCGCGCGGACTTGTCGTTTTGGGGCGGGATCGGTGCGGGGGCCTGTGGTTGCGGATCGAAGAAGCCCCAGTCGGGATTGGCGAGGAAGTCGGAGCAGAGGTTGCGGAGGGTGCCGGGGGCGTAGCCGAAGCGGCGGGCGGCCTCGGCGGTGGAGCAGCCATCGACGAAGCGGGCGCGCAGGGCTTCATAGCGGCGCATGGCGGGAGTGGCGGGCTGGAGGAAGACATCGCGGGGATCTGTCATGGAAATATCTGCACCTGCAATAGTACACAAACTATCATAAATGTATTGTACTGCCAACCGGTCTGGCTGTGACGGGGGCTGGAAGAGCACCGATTCGGCTCTTGTCTTCCACGTAAGAATAGGAAATAAAAGAACTTACTGGATTCCCGGGGTGCCTTCCGAGAGCATCACGCCTTCTGGGGATGGAGCATTATTACTAATTGTCTATATCAGTCAACTACAATCATCGAGTGACAACCTGTGGCGGACAACTCCTTGGATTCGGGCGCTTTGGGCAGTAGATGGCCAAACAATCTGTCACCTGGCAGAATGCGATGGGAATTCAGTCTCGAGATAGCCTTTTTGGCATGCCCGGCCGAGCAGGTCGCGAAAGCTGCGAACACCGTATTCTCGGACATCGAAGCCGATCCTGGCGTTCCGAACGGCCGCTCGGAGGCCGCTCCGCTGCAGGCCCACTCCAAACAGCTCGGCGTTGTCCCGCAGCGCGGCGCACAGTATCTCCAGCGCCTCTTCCGGGGACCGTTCGCCATCCGCATCGACTGCAGCTTCGTCCTCTCCTGTATCGGCCGATTCGCGACGCCTGTCGCTGGCCGCGTTTCCGTCCTCAACCACCCACGTGCCGCTGCGCATCTTGAGCTTGAAGTGGCCTTGCGTCGCGAGCTGGCCAATGAAGGATCGGAATTCGGAACTGCTGCAGCCGTATGACTGAAACTGCGGATCGGCGTCCAAGATGGTGCTGTACAGCAAATCCAACTCCGCGACCCTTCCTCGCGCTTCGATTGTCGAGACGGCCCTGCGGATCGTCGCAGCCGCCCTACCGGCTTTCGTCGCAATCCGCTCTCGCGCCGGCGCCCCCCGCCTGATGCGCGAGTCCAAGGACCTGTGGTCTGCCTCCGACTTCGGCGGCTCCCACAAGTGCCCCCCAGGCGCGTGCGATGGCCGCGAGTCAACGGGGCTGTCTGGCGGGTCCTCAATCTCAGCGATATAGAAATGACCGTTTCCGATTGGCTGCCGCCTGAAATACCCGTCATTGACAAGTCGAATAATCATGTCCTTGAACGCGTCGAAACCGAATCGGCGTTCGTCGAATTCGGGGTCGAGACGTAGCAGCGTGGTCTTGATCTGCCTCGTATAGGAGATCTCCCCGCGCTCCCGCATCTCGCGGATCGCTCTCCTGACCGCCGACGCCGCATCCGCAACAGGCTGGACGCGCAACTCGTCTGGGGCGGTCGGCGCCTGCCGGCCTGGCGAGGGCTTGGCCGAAGGATGGCCGCATAGTTTCTCGTAACTGATGAATTCGTGGCAGTTTCGCCGCAGATTCTCGTTCGTGAACAAAGTTCCCGCAACGATGTAGACGCGCTTGTTGTAGGTCTTGAGCTTACGGACGAGGGGAAGGAAATCGCTGTCGCCGCTGAGAATGCAGAAAGCGTCGATGTGATCCTGTGTGAAGACCAGTTCCAAGGCGTCGATCGACAGGGCGATGTCGGCCCCGTTCTTGCTCCCTGATGACGAAGGATCCAGATGCTCCATCCGGACGCCGTAGCGAGAAAAAGACCTTGAAACCATCTTGAAATCGTGATGCGTATTCCAGTTCCCGTAGGCAACTTGCGACGAGAGCTCGCCCCTGTCTCGAAGCCAACGCAGCACACACTGATAGTCCAGGTTCCGATCCAATGTGTTCTTGAGGCCGATCGCGATGTTGTCATAGTCAATGAAGACTGCGAAGTTTATTTTTCTGCCAAAGATCCTCCTTTCGAGGTCGATTCCGGTCAGCGAAATTCCGCAGAACTGCTGCGTCGAGCATTGGTCCAGCAGCAGCGCGGCTGAGCCTGCGGGCGCCCGAGGCGCGATAGGCCCACCCGCGATGACTCGCTCCGAGCCCCGCTGCCGAATGGGTCAACGGCCCCTGCCGGCCAGCCACGTACCCCAATTGTAGTCAGACCCCAGGGTTCCGCTCGTCGCATCAGCGTTCAGCCGGCGTGGCGGCGGTCCAGCTCACACTGAACTCGCGATTTCGGCAAGGGTAATTCGCCCGCAAGGCTCGGGAGTTTCGAGGGGGGCCGTCCGGCCGAAAGCCCCGATCTGTCCAAAAGCGTTTTTTCCGAGCGATCCCAGCCACACAATACTCAGCCGGTCGAGCGCTGCGCGGCCAAGGGGGCAGCCGAAATGCACAGCACTTCAAGAGACGCCAGGAAGGCATTGATAATCTCATTCCCGATACGCATGCTCTGGGTCCCTTCCTTTTGATTTGATGGAATTTTTTCTCCGGATTCTATCTGAACTGAGTTCGAATCGACCACACTCCGGCACAGTTTTTCTCTTTACACCGCACGTATGCTCGCTATACACACTTCTTAGATTCCCTGGAATTTACAGGAATATCTTCACAAGGAATAGGGTTGAATCCACTGCGAGAATACCGATAGCGTCCGTCTGGCTGTGCTGTGTATTCTGGATGCCGCGCGGCCCCTGGCACTGCAGCTCCCATCCGAGCATGAGCCCATTGGCAGCAATTATCCAGGCAGGCTGCACAAGTGAGTTCTATCGCGCTCGAGATTCCGGGCAATACCAATAGGACAGCCAGCAGCGCGATGGCCTTGAGGCCTTGCATTGCGCTGACCCTTTCGAGATGGATGGAATCAGCGCCTACTCGTTCAGGGAAATGCTCAGAGCCTTCAAGAACTTTTGATCCTGCTCCGTCAGGCTAGAGTCGAGATCCTTGGCAGTGACGGTCTCGACCGTCTGCTCGCCAGCGTTGTCCGAACGGCGGTTGAAGCCAATCGTCGCCTCGAGGACGAGCAGCACGTCGTAGCCTTCCTTCTTGATCTCTCCGATTACTTCGGCGATCGCGCGGGACTCGGAGAGCGATTCGTCGATCGCGTGGCCGAGTTGTTTGATGAGATCCTTGAGTCTCTGCTCCACGTGAGGTCACCACGCACTTGCCCGGCCGGATTGCATCTATCGCAGAGCCGCAGAATGCGCTTGTCTGTCCGATATTGAACCAGATGCTCGCTCAGATTGCAAACGTCTTTCCTTCCGCTCTGCGCTCGGCGAGTCTTTCGGCTTCGTTGCATCTGGCGTTCCGGCTGAGGGATGCGGAACGCCCGAGCGTCGAACCGGGGTCGTGGCGAGAGTAGGATGATGGCATGCCGGTACTCGAGTTGAAGTGTCCATGCTGCAGCGCCCTGCTGATGATTGACGCCGAAACCGCGACAGTTCTACGTCACAAGAAGCCTCGACCGAAGAAACCGCGTACGAATCTACTCGCCGAGGTCGAGCGCCTCAAGCTCGACGAGCAAACCCGGGGGAAGCGCTTCGCCCAGCAGTTCCAAGCCGAAGAGCACCAAGACGCAGCCCGCGAGCGGCGATTCGAAGGACTGTTGAAGCAAGCCAAGCACACACCGGTCGTCCGACCCCCAACGCGAGACATCGACCTCGACTAGCCGGAGCCTCCTCAGCCACCGTGGAGAGGGTTTCCGGATCGCGAGGATGCTTTTTCTGATGTCCTCCTGTACGTTGAGCGCGATCCTGGGCGGAACAAGCTCCCCGCGCATGGTGTCGCTTCCATACCAGCCGCGTGGACTGCATCACGGGCTTCACTCGCTCGCAACCGCGGGGCCACGCCTACCGGAGTCGTGGTCTCCATCGCCTTGCACGATTCTCGGAACCGTAGAGACAATGGGTGGTTCGGGGATGACCGAGCAGGAACGCATTGCCCTGGCGCGAGAAATCGCACAGGCTACCAGTCTTGACGCTGTCGGGCATGCCTGCGGCTGCGCATCGGACCGCCGCCCGTCGGGCCAAACCGTCGGTAACGACACGCAGGCGCTTCGTGCAATCTTCAACCAGTCTCTGACGCAGCCCAGCGCCAGTAGAGCAGAAGTGGAGCGCTTCCTGATCGCATCGCGGTTTTTAGGCTTCCGCTCGGTGACCGTGCAACCCAGCTGGGCAGCCCTGGCCGTTCGCATGCTGCGCGGTCGCAATACACTGGTCGCGTCCTTGGTGGGATTTCCGCACGGATCTGCGCTGACACCGGCCAAGTGCTTGGAAGCCGAAGTCCTGCTGCGGCTAGGAGTTCAAGAACTTGAGATGGTCGCCAACATCGGGGCCTTGCGGTCCGGTGACCTTGATACTGCCTTTGTCGACATCCAGGCTGTGGCTAACGTTGCCAAGTGCCGTGGAGCCAGCTTGAACGTGATCTTGGAACTACCGCTCTTGACCGATCGGCAGAAAATCGAAGGCTGCGCAATCGCGCGGCTGGCCGGAGCGGACTGTGTGGTCACGGCGACAGGCTCCAATGGGAGTTTGGCGGAGCCTGCCGATGTGGCTCTGATGAAGCGCATCGGCGGCGAAGTGGATGTCGCTGCTGCCGGAGGGATCCGCACTCTGACCGATGTGCGGCGCATGCTCGATGCGGGAGCAACCCGCATCGGCACCAGCCACGGTTTAGAGATCTTGCGGGCCGCCTCAGCCTGACCGCGAACCGAGTGTTTCGAGCGATCCGCATCTTCCTCGGGCGCGGTCAGGCGTCACGCTCCGATCCGCACGGCCGGGCAGTGGGATACACTGAAGGTGTCGCATCGGTACTGTCTTCCGCTCGGCCTCGATCCGGAAAACCTGAAACCCATCCCACCGTTGCACGCCCCCTGCGGAGCCGAATGGATCTTACCCAAAGCGACGACTGAGATCCTTCGCCGCGGCCAGGATGAAGCAGTATCCAACTAGCCTACGGGATTGATGGTGCAACGATGGCGGAGCAAGTCTTGCGCTACCCGGCCGGTGTCTCTGGGACAGATAGGGATACCGAAATTGAAGTCCTTCTCGAGGCTTCTGAGATAGCGGCCACCCATACTCTCGATCTCCATTCGTTGATGGACGCGCTGGCGAAGCTCGTCGGCAAGATCGTCGACTATCAGATGTACTCGTTACTGTTGCCGACCGGCAATGGCAACTTGCGCATCGGCCATTCGATCGGCTACAGCGAGGCCTTGGTGCAGTCCCTGCGAGTTCCGATTGGACACGGACTGACCGGGCGGGCGGCCCTGACCCGGACGACGGTCCGTGTAGACGATGTGAACCGCGACCCGGACTACCTACGGGGGGTCGACGTCGTTCGCAGCGAAGTCGCCGTGCCACTCATTGCACGCGACAAGCTGGTTGCCGTACTCGATCTGCAATCCGCGGATCCGAACGCGTTCGACAGACGGATCACGGCCATGCTCGAACTGATCGCATCACGATTCTCTCTGGCGATCGATGTCGCTCAGCTCTACCACGCTCAGACCAAGCAGCATTCGACATTGCAGACCCTGCAACAGATTGCGCAGGAGTTCGCCCAGATCCTGCAGCTGGAGGAACTGCTTCAAAAGATCGCAACGCTGGTCCGCACCCTGATCCGCTACGACGTGCTCTCCATCTACCTCAAGGAGCCCCGCCGTCCTCTGCTCAAGCACTATTTCGGGGTCAAGTTCCAGGAGCGTGTCCAGTGGCGGGACATGGACATCGGACAAGGCTTGGTCGGCCGGGCGGCTCAGTTGCGTGAACCTGTCCTTGTCGAGGACACGAGCCAGGACCCGCAATATATCGAGTTGACGCCCGGCATCCGTTCCGAAGTCGCGATTCCTCTGATGCTGAAGAACGAGGTGATCGGCGTGCTCAACCTGGAGAGCGAACGTCTGGCCTGCTTCAGCAGCGAGGACATGCATACACTCATGCTGCTCGCACCCCAGGTCGCAGCAGCGATCGAGAATGCTCGGCTGTACGAGGAGAAAGCGCTCAGCGAGGCAAGGCTGGAACGGGACTTGATCGCTGCTCGCGCCCTCCAGAGCGCCATGCTGCCGTATGGAGAAAAGCGTGGCCCAGGCATCGAGATCGCAGCAAGAAACGAGCCGGCCTCCGTGGTCTCGGGGGACTTCTACGACTTCTACGACATCGGGGCGTCGATCGGGTTGCTGAACGGGGACGTCAGCGGCAAGGGAGCCGCCGCTGCCCTCTACGCCGCCCTCGCGAGCGGATTGCTCCGCACGGCAGCGACCATGGAACTGCCTCCGGGAGCGACTCTGAACCGCGTCAATCAAGCCCTGCTGGACAGGAGAATCGAGGCTCGCTTCTTGGCGGCGCAATTCGCAGTCTGGGACCCAAGTCGGTGGAGATTGACCATGGCGGGCGCCGGCTTGCCCTTTCCGTTCGTTCGTCGGCAAGGCCAAGTTGAGCGCGTTCCGCTTGCAGGGATCCCCTTGGGCCTCTTCCGCGACGCTGTCTATCAAGATGTCGCTCTTAGCCTGCAACCGGGGGACTTGGTGGTTACCGTTTCCGACGGCTTCAGTGACAGCCTCAACGCAAGAGGCGAGACGTATGGCGAGAATCGGGTCCTGGATGTTCTGCGCGAGCACGTGGACTTGCCTGCCAAGCAGATCCTGAGCCGGCTGTTCGAGGATGTGGGACGCTTCAGTAAAGCCTGTCCGCAGATCGACGACCGAACTGCGGTCGTGCTGCGCATCACGGACTAAGGCAAGCCGAAGACCAGATCCATGCCGGTGCAAGGGTTCCAGTACCTCGATGGGAGGCTGCGTTGCGAAGCGGTGTCCATGGACTCTGTAGCCGAAGCGGTCGGGACGCCGGTCTATGTCTATTCCTCGCAGGCCATCCGTGACAATTTCCGCAGTTACGACCGGTCGCTGGCGGCGATCCCTCACGACATCCATTACGCAGTCAAGGCGAATTCGTCGCTTGCCGTTCTGGCCCTGCTCGCAGCCGAAGGCGCGGGTTTTGACATCGTCTCGGGGGGAGAGCTCTACCGCGTCCTGCGGGCCGGAGGCGATCCCGCGAAGGTCGTCTATTCCGGTGTTGGCAAGACGCGGATCGAAATGCAGTACGCCCTGGAACAACGGATCGGGGGATTCTGTTGCGAATCGAGCCAGGAACTCGCCGTCCTGCGCGAGCTAGCCGTCGCCACGGGCACTAATCCCAATGTGGCGCTGCGGGTCAACCCGGACATCAACGCCAGCACCCATCCCTATATTGCGACCGGCTTGAGCGAGCACAAGTTTGGGATTGGCGTCGACGAAGCCGAAGCCCTCTACCGAAGTGCCGAGGAATGGGCGCCGCTGCGGTTTACGAGCGTCAGTTGCCACATCGGGTCCCAGATCTTTGACACTGGCGTATTCGAAGAGGCGCTGCGCCAGTTGCTGGCGCTGACGATGCGGCTCCGGCGTGGCGGTATCGCCATCGGCACTGTCGACCTCGGTGGCGGGCTGGCCGTCGGCTACGAACCGGGACAGCCGAGTGCTTCGATCGGAGCGTTTGGCCGCATGCTGTGCGATGCGCTGGAGGGGACCGGACTCCGTCTCGCGCTGGAACCTGGGCGTTCCATCGTCGGCCAAGCCGGGGTGCTGCTGACGCGTGTGTTGTACCGGAAACAGACTTCCGGGAAGACGTTCGTTGTGGTCGATGGGGCGATGAATGACCTGATCCGCCCGGCACTGTACCAAGCCCACCACGAGATCCTGCCCACATCCCCGCGCAATGGCCCACGCGCACCTGTCGATGTCGTGGGCCCTGTCTGCGAAAGCGGAGACTTCCTGGCCAGCCAGCGTGACCTGCCTCCGTGCGAGCAGGAGGATCTGCTGGCGGTCGCAACCGCCGGAGCCTACGGCTTTGTGCAGTCTTCGAACTACAACTCGCGCCCCCGAGCAGCCGAAGTGTTGATCGACGGGGAGCACTTCCGTATCGTGCGGCAGCGTGAAGGTCGGGAAGACCTCGTACGTGGAGAGTCGGTGTAAAATCGCAGGCCTGCGCCGTTTCTCTCTCCGTCTCTCAGGACCGCGGTTCGAACGGCCAGTTCGCGCATGTCGAATAGCCGCCGTCTGAGGCGATCACCTGGCCGGTGATGTAGTCCGCTGCCGGGCTCGCGAGAAATGCGGCCAAGCCGGCGATATCGTCCGGAGTTCCCAAGCGAGGGTTCGGCTGCGCGCCGCGCAGCCAGTTGGCCATGAAGTCCAGCTGCCACATGTCGCGGTTTAGGTCCGTGAGTATGAATCCAGGTGCAATGCAGTTCACTTGGATGTCGGCGGCCGCCCACTCGGCCGCCAGGACGCGGGTCAGGCCAGCGAGCGCGCTCTTGGTCATCGCATAGATGGACAGGTAGGGCAGACCAAGAATCGACATGAGGCTGCCGATGTTCACGATCTTGCCCCCGTGACCGCGCTCGATCATGCGCGTGCCGACCTGCCGCGTCAAACGGACGATCCCATGTAGGTTGGTCTGCATGATGTGCTCGTACTCCTCTGGCGTGTAGTCCTGGAACCGGCGCCGTATGTTGGTCCCAGCCACGTTGATGAGAATATCGGCATCCCCGCAGTCGCCCGCAACCGAGTCGATGGACGCGGTGTCCGTGATATCCAGATGGAGCGCTTCGGCGGACCAGCCCTCGGCACGCAGTTGGGCGGCTTCCGATTCCAGCGCGTCCCAGGAACGCGCGGCGAGAACCGTATGAGCGCCATTCGCGGCCGTCGCCTTGGCGATTGCCAGTCCGATGCCGCGGCTTGCTCCTGCAACCAGCGCGGTGCGGCCAGCCAGGGAAAACATGTTTGTGTAGTCCATACCGGGTTGCCATCTTAACAGGACGCGGACGCACAGGCGCTCCGGGCCTTGCCAGCCCGGACCTTGCTCGTCGCGCCTTGCAGGCGAACATCGCTACGATGACGCAAGATGGCAGTCGGCAAGGCGGAGGTACAGGCGGCGCTCGACGAGATCCGTGCTCTGCTGGGCGGCCGGTTCTCGACTTCGTCCTACGACATCGAGAGTCATGCGCGCGATGAATCCTTCCATCCGCCTGCGCCGCCCGACGCTGTGGTCTTCCCGGAATCAAATGAGGAAGTCGCCGCGATCGTCAAGATCTGCTCCGCATACCTGCTTCCCGTCATCCCGTTCGGCGCCGGCACCGCAGTTGAAGGGCATGTCCAGGCGACTCAAGGCGGGATCTCACTGGACCTGAGCCGCATGGACCGTATCCTCGATCTGCAAGCGGACGATCTCGATTGCAGAGTCCAGGCTGGCATACGGCGTGTCGCGCTGAATGAACACCTCGAAAAGTACGGCCTCTGGCTGCCGGTGGACCCTGGCGCAGACGCTTCGGTCGGCGGGATGGCCGCCACCGGCGCGTCCGGGACGACCACGGTCCGTTACGGCACGATTCGAGAGAACGTCCTCGGCCTCAGCGTAGTGCTCGGAGACGGGCGGATCGTCAGCACTGGCGGCCGCGCACGCAAATCCTCGGCCGGATACGATCTGACGAAACTGATGCTGGGCTCGGAAGGAACTCTGGGAGTGATCACAGAAGTCCAACTGAAGCTGCAGCCTCTACCCGAGGCGCTCTCGGTCGCGGTGTGTGGCTTTCCCGGCGTTGAGCCGCTAGTCACATCGGTGATCGAGATCCTGCAGTCGGGCATCCCGGTCGCGCGTTGCGAATTACTAGACGAAGCGTCCATGCACGCCGTCAACGAGTACGCGAACCTGCGCTATGAGCCCGTGCCGACGCTGTTCTTCGAATTCCACGGCACAGCCGCGAGCGTCGCCGAGCAGGCCGAACTCGCAGGTGAAATTGCCGCCGAGCATGGTGGCGGGGATTTCCAGTGGACTGTTGAGCGTGAGAAACGGGACGAACTATGGCGAGCCCGCCATCACGCCTACTATGCGATCAAGGCGTTGCGCCCCGGCTCGTATGGCTGGGTCGGCGATGTCTGCGTGCCGATTTCGAGACTGGCCGAGTGCATTCTTGCGACGCGTCAAGATATCGAGGAAGCGGGACTGACGGCGCCGATCCTCGGACATGTCGGAGACGGCAACTTCCACGCCATCTTCCTGGTCGACCCGGCGGACGTAGCGGAGATGAGCCGCGCCGGGCAGGTGAACGCACGCATGATTGAGCGCGCCTTGAACGTGGGCGGAACCTGCACCGGGGAACATGGCATCGGCATCGGGAAGATCGACGTTCTGCGGGATCAGCACGGCGAAAGCGTCGCAATCATGCGAGCCGTCAAGGATGCGCTGGATCCGCGAGGGATCCTTAACCCCGGAAAAATCTTGGGCTGACGCGGCGCCGGAACCCGGTCCAGCCCGCATCAGCGGCTGCGACCCCGCGAGCGAATACGTTCGAGTTCCTGTTCCAGACGCCGGGCCACGGCCGGATGCCTGTCATAGACGTTGCGCCGCTCGGAGGGATCGGTCTCGAGATCGTACAGATAGTAGGGCCTGCCAAAGGGTTCCCCCACAGGCTTTTCCCTGCCCCCGGAACCATTCCCGGCGATCAGCTTCCAGCGGCCGTCACGGATCGCGAAGACCCCGCGCAAGGAGTGATGGATGACCGGGGCGCGGGGACGCGCCCCGGGCTTGCCGCATAACAGCGGCAGCAGGCTGAAGCTGTCCTCGGCTACATTCTCGGGCAACTCCTTGCCAACGATCTCCGCCACGGTTGCGAAGACATCGGTCAGGCAGATGACCTCGTCCTGCGTGCTGCCGGGCTCGATCTCCCGAGGCCAACGCGCGAAGAACGGCACGCGGTGGCCCGCCTCCCAAATATCGGCTTTGGTTCCTCGATACACGTAGTTTGCGGTGTGATTGAGCGACCGAGACGCCTGAATTGTCGAATCGTCCGTGTGGTCCTTGTCGTCGTGCCCGTCCAGACGGTACATGAAGGATCCATTGTCGGAGGTGAATATCAGCAGCGTGTCGTCCTCGACTCGGGCCCGGTCCAGCGCGCGCATCACGCCACCCGCGGCCGCGTCGACCTGCATAATGAAGGCCCCATAAGGGCCCAATTCGGTTTTCCCTTGGAACCTTTGGACCGGCCAGACCGGCTTGTGCGGGGCTGTCAAGGGCAGATACAGCAGAAAGGGCTGTCCGGCCCCTGCCTGTCGCCGGATAAATCCCGCGGCCTGCCAGACCAATTCGTCGAGCACACTAGCAGGATCGAAATCCGACGCCAACTCGCCGGCTCTCATGAAACGCGGAAACTTCAAGGCCGGCTGTCGGCCCAGGGGGAATCCCGTGATCCTGCCGTCACGGATATAGACATACGGGGGAAGTCCAAGGAAGCCGGGATAATGTAGGACTCGTCAAATCCGTGGGTGTGCGGCCCGTCGCCAATCGGCTTCTCGAATTCGAACTTGCCCGAGGCGCTCTTCGCAAAACCGAGACCCAGGTGCCATTTTCCGATCACCGCGGTGCGGTACCCGTTGGCCCCGAGGAAGGACCCGAGCGTATCCCGACCTGGGGCAAGCAAGGGCTCTCCGTAACCGTTCAGGACGCCTCTCTTCAGTCGTGTCCTCCACGAATAGCGGCCGGCCAACAATCCGTAGCGCGTCGGGGTGCAAACACCCGACGGCGTATGGGCGTCCAGAAACGCCATACCTTGCCCCGCTAGGGCGTCCAAGTTCGGCGTCGGGATGCGGGACTGCGAATTCAGATAGCCGACATCACCGTATCCGAGGTCATCGGCCAAGATGACGACCAGGTTCGGCGCCTGCGGCGTCGCGAGCGCCGCGACAAGAACGCCCCCGAGAACGAGGCGAATCCGTAGTGTGCCCACCCTCGGACCCATCGGGTCTCCATTGTGCCAACAGAAGCAGACCCGGGTCCGCCGGGTTGCCGCACGCCCTCGCTGCTCCAAACCCGGGCTCGGCGCGGAACCTACCCTAGCCGCGCCGGTCTGTGGCCGGACAGCAGCGTTCTAATCCTTTTTCTTGAGCCTTCGCTTGCCTTGGATGTCGCGGCGCTCGTTCTCCAGGTCGAACTTGAAGTCCTCGACACGCTCGCCGAACTCTTCCGTCTCGTAGTGCGGTTCCACCCACTTTAGCGCCATCTCAAGGACGATGGAGCGTACCTGCGGATCATTGATGTTCTCGCGGTTGAACATAATCCCCACATCAAGCAGAATCCGTGCGACACCGAACGCAACTTCTTCGGGAGTCGCCTGGATCCCTCCCGCGGCGGCCTCGTCCAGCAGCTCTTGGTATTCGTCTCCACTGCCATTCAACTCACCGAATACCGAGAAAATGCCACGGGTCAAGGTCTGGTCTTCCATGGCGGTGATTTGGCCTTCCACCTTGTTGCCGGACTCGATGCTGGTCAACATCGGTGAGACGCTACCGTTCCCGGCGGGCAATGGAAAGTCGAAGGCGATTGACTCTTGGGAATCGATCATCGCCTCGATCTTCCCGACGCTCTCCGAGAAGTCGATCGCGTTGACGCGCGTGCGCCGGCGGTACTCGTTCAAAGGACTCTGGAACTCCTCCGCCAACCTCTCGTTGGCTTCAATCCCAGCGGCAAAGGCATTGGTGAGATCGTGGTAGCCTCGGGCCATTCCTGCGGTCAGCACTGCCCGCCAGAACATTGCCTTGGTCCCCACTTCGCCTTCGGCCTTCATCGCTTCGCCAAGCTGTTCAATCGTCTTGGCATAGTCCGGAACTGCGAAGTTATCCGATGCGGCTTCCCAGTACCACTCGGGCGTCCCCTGCCGCGGCCCGCTCGGACCACCGCAGTAGGTCAAGCCAAGCACGCAGGCCGCCACCAACGCCAGCTGGACCCAGGTCAGGCTTCTGGAATGCTCGTGAGTTTGCGGCATATGCTATGCCTCCTTTCGAGGCACAGTCTCTCAATTCGGACAACGAATTGCAAGTATTCTTGTGAACACGATTGGTGCAGACTGAGTCCACTTCGTTGAGGCCAGCCGCTTGCGGACCAGAGGCGGACGTTACATTCCCGAGAACCGTGTTGACCCGGGGCAGCTGGGGCGCCGGACGGCGCGGGCCCGCAGGTTTACACCCGCAGCTCTGTTGTCAGTCGATGAATCGAATTCCAAATACTTTCGCGCTGGTCAGGCGGAAGTGCAGAATCAACTCCTTGCCGCGGAGCGCTTCCAGCGAGGCGCCGCCTTTCCATTGCAGCGGCCTCCAAATGGCGTCGCCGCTGAAGGGGATTGAGTCGGCGAAGGTATAACCGGGCAGCGGCTTGGCGCCACGGCCATCGGGTTCGTGCAGCGCGACCTCGACCCTTCCGTGACGCGGAGTCCGTGCGTTAATCTCGATTTGCGTTCCTTCAAAGGTTCCTAGATTGTTACTCCAGAACTCGCCGCGCTCCTCCGCCTCGATCCCGGCCAGTCGCCCGTCGTCCCAGGTTGCCCAGGCTAGCTGGAATTTCGCCTTCGGCTCCTCTCTGTAATACTCCGGATGACCTTCATTGTGAGTGGGCGCGGTGCCGGCATAGGGCAGTACCAACCGG
Organism: Bryobacterales bacterium; assembly: GCA_965218615.1. Classification (GTDB taxonomy): domain Bacteria; phylum Acidobacteriota; class Terriglobia; order Bryobacterales; family UBA6623; genus VXMF01. The sequence goes on along the minus strand of CBDCLH010000005.1, from coordinate 15,704 downwards.
CCGTCCGGCAGGTGGACCATGTCGGGTGCTGCGTAGATCGCGCCGCTGTCCCATTCTCCCGGCGCGCCCAACTCAAGGATCGGGTCGGGGGACATCCAGCTCCACGCGCGATTGTTGCGGCTTACAGCGAAGTGGACATCCACATGGTCTGTGTCGTGGTGATAGATCGCCGGGAAAAGGAACCGCAGCGACGGGTCGTCCGGGTAGGTTGTGAAACCGTTTGTGTAGTAGTCGGCGGCGAGAGTCTTGCGGCCCGCCGGCGAGGATGACCTCCGCCGGCGTCCAATTTCGAAAGTCGTCTGTTTCGCTGCGCGCAATAAAGCGGCCATCCAAGTGACCGCGGAAGTAGCCCACGTATTTCTTGAGGATCGGATCCCACGCTGCGACGTGCTCCATATCGTGAAAGTAGGACAGGAGCGGATCCGGTATCCGCGACCAGTGGATTCCGCCCGGCGAGACCAACCCGTAGAGGCCGTACGACTCGTGCGGTGGTTTGCCTTCGCTGTCGGGCAGCTTTTCGAAGTTGAAGCACTTAAAGTGTTCCGAGGCCGGCGCCGTCGGGTCTCGAAAGACCCCGCTCTCCCGGCAGCAGGGCGTGACGACGTTGGTCGGCCGGCCCTCGAGGCGGTATATTTCCAGCCCGGGTTTCGTCCAGTGGAGTCCGTCGTCGCTTTCCGCGTACGCCAGCACCCGCTTGGCCGGTTGGATACCGCCACCCGGCGGAAAGAACGCCTCCTTGGCGGCATCGGTCAGCATGATGTTGTACCAGAATCGGTACTTGCCGTCCTCGTACAGGACCGTGTGGTATGCCACCACTCGCTCTTCCCAGGTAACTACCCAGGTCGCCGATTTGGCAATTGACCGAGACGTCGGCCGCTCGGCCTGGAAGGCTTGCTGCAGAGCGACGCTGACAGACGATTGGCAAGCGGCTCGCTGGAGGTTCCGACCCAGTGGCGGGGTCGTCGATAGGCGTGTCCTGCGCAGCGATTCTTGCTGGCCGTCGGCAGCGACGGACGGGGGCCAGCCCCGGCAGGCTGCTACATGTTACAGTGGGAATGTTCCAGTAAGGCCGAGCCGGGAGCAAGCGCTTGCAGGCTGTCGAATCCGGCATGAGGATGCGTTCCCATCGCTCGCGGCTGGGCCTGCTCAAGAGCGAGCGATGCCCCAGATGCCAGAGACGGCGCGCCGCCAGGGCGGCGGTGCCTCGGACCTGATCGAGGAGTTGCGGCAGCAACTCGCGGAGAGAGACAAGCAACTTGGGGAGAGAGACAAGCAACTCGCGCAGCTGCGGGCGGAAAACGCCTTGTTGCGGGAGCGTCTCGAGGAGCTGGAGCGGCGGCTGGGCCTGAACAGCCGCAACAGCAGCAAGCCGCCTGCGAGCGACGGGCTGGGCAAGCCGCAGGCTGGGAAGCGCACCCGGAGCCTGCGCGGTCGCTCCGGGAAGAAGTCCGGCGGACAGGCGGGGCACCAGGGCGAGACGCTGTGCCGGACGGACGCGCCGGACCGGATCGAGGAGCACGTCCCGCTGCGCTGCGCGGGCTGCTCGGCAGCGCTGGCGGCAGCCAGCGCGGCAGGCGAGCCGGTCACGCGACAGGTCTTCGACCTGCCCGAGCCGCGATCCTTGGAGGTGACCGAGCACCGCGCGCATGCCGGCCGCTGCGAGCACTGCGGAACGGTGACGCGGGCCGCGTTCCCAGAGGGGGTGAGCGCGCCGGTGCAATACGGCCCGCGCATCGCCGCCACGGCGGTCTACCTGCAGAACGCGCATTTCCTGCCCGAGGAGCGTCTCTCGCAAGTGCTGAGCGATCTGTTCGGCGCTCCGCTGTGCAGCGCGACGCTGGCGGCGATGTGAAGTGGCCCCGTTTTCGTGGACAGCTGAGATAGCGTGATAGGCAGTTGATTGCTTGCAGAGAGGGCAGGGGGTAAGGAGGTCCCGGACAATGAGCAAACATGCCTATGTGAAGGCCTACCCGAAGGAGTTTCGGGACAAGGTGGTGAAGCTGGTGCAGGTCGGTGATCGCAGCACCCGGGAGGTGGCCGAGGAATTCGGGATCTCCGCGGATTCGGTGCGGCGCTGGATGCAACAGGCCGAGCGCGATCAGGGCAGTCGGCAGGACGGCCTGCGCAGTGCGGAGCGGGAGGAACTGGTGCGCCTGCGGCGGGAGAACCGGCGGCTGAAGATGGAGCGCGAGATCCTGTCAAAAGCAGCCACCTGGTTCGCTCGGGAGACCGATTCGATCCCGTAAGGGTGTTCGGATTCGTCAGAGCGCACCAGGGGCAGTATCCGATTGCCTGCATGTGCCGTGTGCTGGGGGTCTCCACCAGCGGGTACTACGCATGGCGGCAGCGGACGCCGAGCCGGCGGGCGCAAGAGCGCGAGGCGTTGAGCCGGCGGATCGCGGCGATCCACGTGGAATCGCGGCAGACCTACGGGGCGCGGCGGGTGCACGCGGAGCTGAAGGCGGAGGGCGTGAGCGTGTCGCGGCCGCGGGTGGCGCGGCTGATGCGGGCGCTGGGGCTGGAGGGCGTGACGCGGAGGAAGCGGCGCTGCACGACGCGCAGGGAGCGGGAAGCGGCGGTGGCGCCGGACCGGGTCCAGCGGCGTTTCGAGGCGTCCGAGCCGAACCGGCTGTGGGTGGCTGACATCACGTATGTGCCGACCCTGGAAGGGTTTGTGTACCTGGCGACGGTGCTGGACGTGTTCAGCCGCAAGGTGGTGGGCTGGGCGCTGGGCGCGCGGCAGACCGTCGAGCTGGTGCAGGCGGCGCTGGAGATGGCGCTCCAGATGCGGGCGGCGCAGGGCGTGGTGTTCCATTCCGACCGCGGGAGCCAGTACACGGCGCTGGCGTTCAGCCGGCGCTGCGCCGAGGCCGGCATCGAGCGTTCAATGGGGGCGGCCGGGAACTGTTACGACAATGCCATGGCGGAGAGCCTGTTCGCGACGCTGGAATGCGAGTTGCTGCAACGCGTTCCGTTCGCGACCCGCGAGCAGGCGACCACGGAGATCTTCGTGTTTGTGGAAGGCTTCTACAATCGCAAGCGCCGTCATTCGGCGCTGGGCTATCGCTCCCCGGTGGAGTTCGAGCAGGCCTGGCACGCGCAGCAGGCGGGGGTCTGAGCGCGGGCCGATAGGGGCGCGACGGGCCCTGACACTGGTAACGTTACCATGCACCGCGGGGCCTGTTGCCTGGCGCCCGGTCCCGCGGCGGCCCGCGCCCGGCCCGCTCAGTCCCGCCCGAAGCCCAGCGGGGGCTCGACGGCTTGCAGGGCGTCGAGGTCCAGCTCTGTGATCGCCTCCAGCTTCGCCCCCAGCGCGCTCCCGTACAGGCTCTCCGGCAGCTTCTCCAGCCACTCCCCGTAGTGCTCCTGGAGCTGCACCAAGCTCTGCACCGCGTCGCGCCAGCGTTGCGGATTCGAGCGCCGCTCCTGCGGACGGCGATAGCGGACCGGCCGCGCCCCCTCCCGGCGCCGGGCGCGCTAGCGCCGCTGTTTCTCTGCGTTCGTCAAGGCCATGCCATTGCCCTCCGGCTGCTCGCGTGGTGGCGGGCTCTCCGCCCCTGGTAACGTTACCATGATCCATGCAACCGCACCGGTCGCAACGGGCGTGCCTGCCAGCCATCCCGCAGGAGCTGTTGTGTCCGGCATGGCCAGTCCGCTCCCGTGCCGACACGGGAGGCGCGAGAGGGCGGCACGATCCGCAGCCAAGTCAAAACAAAAGATGCCGGAAATGTGCTGGGGGGCGCGCCCCCCAGCACCCCCTCCCGGGGCCTCCTCACCCCTTTCCACTGCCTCTCTTGGAGAGGGGGGGAGGGGCGCTCCCCTCCCCCTGCTACCCCCTCCCCCCTTGACATCTCAAGCCCCCTGCACCATCATGGTGCCGCCCCTCTGGAGTTGCTGCAGCTGCCGCACACTCAACTGTCCACCACTCCCTAGCCACCTCAATGAGCCGCAAGGCAGCGGAGCGCTGGCGGGGCTTCGCCGGGCAGGTGCGGGAACGGATCGCGAGCGCGGCGGCGGTGCAGCATCTCGACGAGACCGGCTTCCGCATCGCCGGGAGCACGCAATGGCTGCACGTGCTGTGCACGCCCCTGCTGACGTTCTACCGCGCCAGTTCCGGGCGGGGCGCCATGTTCGAGGGGCTTGCGGGCTGCCTCGTGCATGACCACTGGCACTCGTACTTCACGCTGGAGGGCGTGGTGCACGCCATGTGCAACGCGCATCACCTGCGCGAGTTGCAAGCGCTGGTCGAGATCGAGAGGGAGGACTGGGCGGGACGGATGCAGCGTCTGCTGCGGCGGGCCCAGCGCGTGGTGCGGAGCGCGCGAGCCCGGAAGATCCCGCTGCCACGGTCCCTGCGGGAACGGATCGAGCGGCGCTACGACCGGTTGCTGGAGGAGGCGGTGGCCTTCCACGAGGCGCAGCCGCCGCTGCGCCAGTCGAAGCCCGGCCGGCGGGGGCGCAGGAAACGCCGCCAGGGACACAACCTGGCCTTGCGGCTGCAGGGGCGCAAGGAGTCGGTGCTGCGTTGGCTGAGCGACTCCGCGGTGCCCTTCACGAACAACCTCGCCGAGCGCGACCTGCGCATGATGAAGCTGCGCATGAAGATCTCGGGCTGCTTCCGGTCCGCGCAGGGAGCGCGGGACTTCGCCACGCTGCGCAGTGTCCTGTCGACGGCCGGCAAGCAGGGCTGGAACCGCATCGAAGCCTTGCTGGCACCCCCGGACGAACTGCTGGCCAAGCTGCAGATCTGACCGCTTCCGGACACGGCACGGGCGAAGCCCGGAGTTCCCGTCCCCGCTGCCAGACCCGGGCGTGTGAGATCCGCGCAGCACCCGTCTGTCCGGGTCGTTCTGCATCATGCTTTCGAGGCCGAGCGGCCAACATCCTGGTAAATGCCGACCAAGCAGGGGACCTGGGCAGTTACCTTCCCAGGGACCGTCGGTGCGTAGCCACGGCTCGGTCTTGCTCGCCTTCTCCATCGTGATGCGAACGCCGAAGGGCACTTGGACGGACATCATGCCGTGTCCCGACGCATCGATGATGATGTTCCAGTCTCTCTTCAGGCTGGCGATGATCTCTTTGGCTGCTTCGGTAATGCGTGCGGGGTCGAGGGCAATCGACAAGCTGCCCTGGGCCACGTGTCGCCGGTCGAGAAACATGGCCGGCCTCGCGCTCATGCCACCCTGCGTTTCCCGGATCGTTTGCGCTTGGGATCCCAGGGGTGATTGGGCGATCGTAAGGTCAAACGCGATGACCAAGACCAAAGCCACGCGCTTCACGACACGGTGTTCATGGCGTCTCATGGCGTACACAGAATCGCTCCTCTGACTTGAATCTGTCGGCCGTCTCGATGACCGCATCGCGAACGTCATCTCTCCTCAAAGCTTGTAGGCAAACAACATCTCCTGAAACATCTTGATCGGAATCTGAAACCGGTGTTCAGGCGCCGTTTCGATCGATTTCCAAGCCCCTTTGGCATACACGGTGCAAGCTATCCCCCGCCTAGCGAAAACGCCACCAGACGGGCCGGCTCGGCGGCGCCGCCGACTCCGAGCACGACGTACTGCCGGCCATCGGCCAAATACGTAATCGGCGCCGCGTTGTGATGGCGCACCGGCAACTCGTGTTCCCAAAGCGTCTCGCCGGAGGCCTTTTCATACGCTCGCAAGAAGGCCGGTTCGTTGGCGTCGCCTCGATCCCCGACGATGCCAGTGTTGGCGTACTCTCAGGTTCCGCTGACGTTCACCGAGGGGCATGCGGGTTTCAAACCCGCCCCTACGGACTGCGCCGCCAACGAACTCTGATACGGGTTCCGGTGGCACAGCACAGGCCCTTCGACTCCGTTTCACTGCGCTCAGGGCGAACGGGTATTGGGGCCTGCGCGAAGTGACGAGCTCAGGACGAACGGATGCGGGCGAGACGCCCGCGCTCCCAGGACAGCGCCTACCGACTTGGGACAGGCTCGATACGGGCGTGGTGGTTGCAAAGTGCGAGCGTCGAGTTGCGTAGAATTGACGTGACGGACTTCGGAGAAGATACCGTCGGCACCCTTTAAGTCGGTCCAGTGAGGCAGGCAAGGGGCGAATAACATGGGACACAGGGCGCAGCCCGGCCTGTCCCAGCGCTATATCGCGAACCTCTTGCATTGCCTGCAAGAGGTTTTTTTGTTGGCCGGAATCACCATGGCCTTGTCAGGTCACATAAGAGGGATGAAAATGGCAGGAACCTCCCCTCACCCCTGTGGATTCCCGCTTTCGCGGGAATGACGGTGTGGGTCTGCCTTCAACTTTCATGGTAAACGACTCGCAGACAGTGGGACGCCGCATCCTGACGGACGATGAGATGCGGAGGGCGCTCGTTCGGATCGCCCATGAGGTGCTGGAGCGGAACGGCGGGGCCGAGGACGTCGTGCTGATCGGGATGCACACGCGCGGAGTGCCCATCGCCCATCGCATCGCGGCCTACGTGAAGGACTTCGAAGGGGATGGACGTCCCTGTCGGGATGCTGGACATCGGCCTGTACCGGGACGACCTTTCGGGCGGGGCTAGGCCGGTGATGCAGCCGACGCGTATGCCGGACATCCAGGGCCAGCGAGTCGTGTCTGGTGGACGACGTGCTGTACACGGGTCGGACCATCAGGGCGGCTATGGACGCGCTGACGGACTTTGGTCGGGCGAGCCAGATCCAGCTCGCTGTGCTGGTGGACCGCGGTCACCGGGAGCTGCCTGTCAGGGCCGACTACGTCGGCAAGAACGTTCCCAACGTCCCGCGAGGAAGAGGTCGGTGTTCGGCTGAAAGAGATCGACGGCGCGGACGAAGTCCTGCTGTCCAGGAGGAGCGACGCATGATTCAGACGAGCCGCACGGAGAGTCGACCGGAGACGATCAACGGGGCATACCGCCGTACCGGGAACGCAACCGGGAGTCCGGGCTTCCAGGCCGCTGATCAAGCCGGGGCGGAGACACGTCCTGGACCTGGACGACTTCTTCGCCGTCTGAGATCGAGGACGTCTTCCAGAACGCGGACGCGATGCGCGAGGTGATGAACCGCGAGATCAAGAAGGTGCCGACGCTGCGGGGGAAGACCGTGATCACGCTGTTCACGGAGCCGAGCACGCGGACGAGGGTCTCGTTCGAGCAGGCGTCGAAGATACTTAGTGCGGACGTTATCAACGTTTCGGGGTCGGGCAGCAGCGTCGAGAAGGGCGAGTCGCTGTACAACACGGCCCTGACTCTCCAGGCAATGAACGCTGACATCATCATAATCCGGCACCCGGACTCGGGGTCTCCGCACTTCCTGGCAAGGCACCTGGACGCCTGCGTGATCAACGCGGGGGACGGGACACACGCGCATCCCACGCAGGCTCTGCTGGACATGTACACGATGCGGAACCACTTCGGACGGGTCGAGGGGCTGAGGGTGACGATAGTCGGAGACTTCCTGTACAGCCGCGTCGCGCGCTCCAATCTGTGGGGGCTGACAAGGATGGGGGCGGAGGTCACGCTGTGCGCTCCGCCGACGCTGCTGCCACGGGACATGCTCAACGGCCGCGCATGGAGGTCGATGGTCACCCATTCGACGGGAATAAGGATCGAGACCAACGTGGATCGGGCGCTGGACGGCGCCGACGTGGTGTACGCGCTCAGGCTTCAGCGTGAGCGTCAGCAGGCGGGCCACCTGCCGTCGCTGAGGGAGTACTCAAGGTCTTACGGCATCAATCCTCAGAGGCTCAAGCTGGCGAGTCCGGACGTCCTGGTCATGCACCCGGGGCCGATGAACGAGGGGGTGGAGATAGACCCGGAGGTCGCGCACGGTTCGAGGTCGGCGATCGAGAAGCAGGTAACTAACGGGGTCGCGGTCCGAATGGCGCTGCTGTACAGCGTCGCGACACCGATCCGGGACCAGAGGGGGCTGAGGAGATGAGCCGCGTGGCAGAAAGCGAGAGGCGCTCGCCGGTCAATACGCTGCGGGACAGTGAACGTCGGGCGGAGTACCTGAGCCGGGGCGGTACGCTCCCACGTCGGCGGGCGACGCTGGTGATGCGACGCGAGGGCAGGATACTGCTGGTCAGGGACCGGGGTCGCAGCTCGTACGGGCTTCCGGGTGGCGGCATCGAGGATGGTGAGCTGCCAATCGTAGCGGCGGCGCGCGAACTGCACGAGGAGACCGGACTGGAGGCCACCGCAATCAGATACCTGTTCAGCTTCGAGGGAAAGTACAACGTCCACCGCGTGTATGAGGTCGAGGCGGACGGAGAGGCGGTGGCAGTCAGGGGAGAGATAGACTGTTACATCTGGTGGGACATGAAGAACGATACGCCGTTATATCCCCACGTCGAGGGGCATACTGGCTAGGCTTTAGGGGCAGGAGCGAGTAAGTGGTACAGGTGCTCATCAAAGGTGGACGGATCATAGACCCGTCGCGAGGCGTGGACAGGGTCGGAGACCTGCTCATGGCAGGACGGCAGGATCGCCGGAATCGAGCAGACCATAGAGCCGCCTGAGGGCGCTCGGGTTATCGAGGCATCCGGGCTGGTCGTGTCGCCCGGATTTCATTGACCTGCACTGTCACCTGCGCGATCCAGGGTCTGGAGTACAAGGAGACGGTAGCGCGACCGGGACGCGCGCGGCGGCGAAGGGCGGGTTTACAACGGTCTGCGCGATGCCGAACACTGAGCCGACGATGCACACGCGGGCTACCGTGGAGTACGTGCTTGGGTAAGGCGCGTGTCGATGGCGCGGTGCGCGTACTTCCGATCGGGTGCGTGACCAACAACTCGGCGGGCAAAGAGCTTGCGGAGATGGCGGAGCTTGGCAGAGGCGGGCTGCATCGGGTTCAGTGACGACGGTCATCCGGTCGCTGACGCGAACATCATGCGGCAGGCGCTGAGCTACGCTTCGGGTCTCGGTCTTCCGATCATCAACCACTGCGAGACGCCGGACCTGTTCATGGGCGGGCACATGAACGAGGGTTGGGTGTCGAACCGCCTCGGAATCCTGGGCGCTCCCAACTCGGCTGAAGAGACGATGGTCGCTCGCGACATATCGCTGGCCGATCTGACGGGGGGACACGTTCACCTGGCGCACATATCCACCGCGGGGACTCTCGACCTGGTGACGGCGGGCCAAGGAGGGCGGCATTAACGTGACCTGCGAGGTCACTCCGCATCACCTGACGCTGACGGATGAGGCGGTGATGGGAGAGCGAGGGGGAAGGCCATTCGACGCGCTCGGCACAGCGGCTTACGACACTTACGCTAAGGTCAACCCACCGCTGAGAGCACGGGCGGACAAGGAGGCGATGGCCGAGGGACTGTCGGACGGCACTATCGACGTGATAGCTACGGACCATGCACCTCACGGCCAGATAGAGAAGCTCTGCACGTTCGAGGAGGCGGCAATGGGGATCAGCGCGTTGGAGACGGCGATGGGATCGGTCATGTCGCTGGTCCACGCCGGACATCTCACGCTGCCGATGATGATCGAGAAGCTGACGTCGGGGCCGGCGAGGTTCCTGGGTCGCACGGACATCGGCACGTTGCATAGCGGGGTCTGAAGGCGGACGTGACGGTGTTCGATCCAGGCACCGAGTGGACGGTGGATACGGCGGCGTTCGTGTCGAAGGGCAAGAACTCTCCGCTGCATGGGGCTACGCTCAGGGGTCGGGTGGTGGCGACGGTGGTGGGGGGCGAGGTGGTGTATGGGGGTGGGAGATCGACATGAAAGTGACATACGACCAGGAAGTCGACATCCTGAGGATCATTCTGAATGATGCGGACATTGACGAAAGTGACGAGGACAAGCCCGGCATTATCATCGACTACGACGAGCGTGGCAACATCGTGGGTATGGAGATACTCGACGCATCAACACGCATTACTAATCCGAGATCGTTAGAGTACGCGGTCACCGGCTAGGAGACTCATTCATGCTCAAGAGATTGACGGTTATGAGACGGTCAAAGAGAAGCTGACTACACTCGTGCAGGCGGTGCACAAGGCTTGGCTAAGTCCAGCCAGGTCGGAGTGATTGAGGACTATTGCTCGAAGACCTAGACTTCATCGTCGAGATATCCGGGCCTGCTCATAGAAGACTTGATAGCTTGTGGGCCGGCAGACTCCGACTAGAGAAGGCGGGCCAGCTGGATCATAGACTTGGCAAGTGGCACGGAGACGTGCAGGCTGGTCGTGTTCGAGTTGAAGCGCGGGACACTGTCACGGAAGACGCTGCTGGCGCTTGATCATTGACTACGCTTCAGGATTTGGACCGCATGAGTATCGACGGTACCCGGCGGTCAGGCGATCAGTATGTTCGATCAGTAACTCGGGCAGGACCATGGAATTGAGTGCCAGGTTGAGCGACTTTAGAATAGCTGAGTACGACCAATGATCTGGGTTTGCGCTGAAGACTTCGACATCAGCTTGAAACCATTGCGCATGTTCTTGCCATGGGATTGGGAGCCTGGCTGATCGAACGGAACGACATGGTGAGATTCTTGGCGCGGAGAAATAGTGGCATGGACTGATATCGCTGCTGACCTTCGCACGGCTTTCAGTACCTGGATTCACGGGACCAGATCATACGTCATGCCAGAGCGATAGGTTCAACGAGACCGATGTTAGAACCACGATAGTAGCTATTAGTACCTGATCAACCTGCGCTTCCCCGACATGCCAAGAGCAGGTACTCGTGGAGCAGTCCCAGTCTGAGCGCCCTAGAGACTCGAAGTTGTAAATGTATCGGGTTGAAGACGCACTGTGGATAAATCCGATCTCTTCTCGTAGAAAGGATCAGGAAGACTTTTCAAGGATATGCCTGGCGTGACTCTGTGGACTCGACCCGGAACTACATGCTCTAGGCTATGACGACTTCAGGCCGCGCAGAAAGAGAGCGCAGGCGCGTCCGTCAGCAGTACGCGCGAGTTGATCCCTTCGCTGGAAGTGGAGGAAGTGTACGGATAGTTTTCTACCGGCATGGCTGTTGGACCTGTGCATCGAGGGACTCATTCGGCGGTACAATTGATGCAGATTCCTTTTCAGAACATGGCCACAGAGGGTGAGAGGACCAGGCGCTGGAAGTCGACACAAGCACGGAGATTCAGTCTTACGCATTACTGCCTGACGATTGGGAGACCCATAAGGAGAAGTCTGGCTAGGCTTGTGCGGTCGGTGTACAAGGCCTGGGAGAATCAAGGTGCGGACGGTGGATCGGACTCAAGTTAGTATGCGTGATAAGAGTTCAGGGATGGAAAGCAGAGAGGCAACATGAGAGCCAATGAACTGATAGAGAAGGCCCAGTTGGTCGTAGACTCCAAGGGCAAGAAGAGTGCGGTGCAGTTGGACTACGCGACTTGGGAAGAGCTGCTTGCCTTGCTGGAGGACCTCGAGGACTTGGAAGAGATCGACCGTGCGCGGCGGTCAGGTGAGGAGTATGTTCCGTGGGAACAGGCCAAGGGCAGTCTAAAACCAACTGCGTCGGAGGAGGGTTCACGGCGACCATTTGGATTGTGCGCTGGAGAGTTCACTGTGCCGGACGATTTTGACGACCCGCTGCCTGAGCATTTGATTGAGGAGTTCGAAGGTAGGAGATGGGCGAATGGTCGGATTAGACCGGATAACATTTGATCCAGAAGTCATGCGAGGGCGCGCGTGCATTCGGGGAATGCGCGTGACGGTATCGTTGATACTCAACATGGTGGCCAATGGAATGTCCGCAGAGGAGATCATCGAAGCGTACCCGTACATTGAGCCGGAGGATATCAAGCAATCCCTCCAGTACGCGGCCTGGCTGGCAGACGACAGTATTCACCGACTGGAATCCGTTTCGACGTGAGGTTTCTGGCTGACATGGGTATTTCTCCAAGGACTGTTGAATTCCTTACCGGCATTGGACATGACGCAACTCACTTGAGCACACAGGGACTCAACAGGATGCCAGACCCTGAGATACTACGAAAGGCGCGAGACGAATCTCGGGTTCTGCTTGGCACACGATTTGGACTTCGGCGAGCTTATGGCCGCTAGTGGTGCACGACTCCCCAGCGTGATTATCTTCCGACTCCGGAACATGCGCCCTGATCTGGTCAACCTGCGTCTGCGTCGCGTGATCGCCGACTTTCAGGAAGAGCTCGAAACAGGGACCATAGTCAGCGTGTCTGAGCGGAATCTTCGAATACGAGAGCTTCCGATCGTTAGAGGTAATCAGTGAGCGCGATCCAAGACCGCACATCTCGTTCTTGAAGACGGTTCTGCTTACCGTGGTTTGGCGTTTGGGGATACCTCGCAAGCCCGCTCACGGTGAGGTCGTGTTCAATACATCGATGACCGGGTACCAGGAGATACTTACGGACCCGTCGTATGCGGGACAGATCGTGATGCCGACGTACCCGCTCATCGGCAACTACGGGATCAACCGACAGGACTTCGAGTCGGGCAGGATACAGGTATCCGGTTTCGTGGTCAGGGAGCACTGCGACGCCCCCAGTCACCCGGCGAGCGAAATGACTCTGGACGAGTTTCTGAGGTCTCAGGGCGTGCTTGGAATCAGCGGAGTGGATACGCGGGCCATCACACGCCGCCTTCGGAGTCGGGGGGTGATGATGGGTACCATCGCGCTAGACGAGACGCCGGAGCAGGCGCTCGCCCGGCTTAGGGATCTGCCCACCTATGAGGGCACCGATTTCGTGCGCGAGGTCTCGACGCTGGAACCGTATGCCTGGCACACCCCAGTGCCCGGCGCGGAGCCGATGGAGCCGAGGTTCAGGGTTCTCGTGAGCGACTGCGGGCTGAAGTACAACATCCTTCGGATACTGCGCACGCGCGGCTGCGAGGTGATAGCGTACCCGGCCACTGCGTCCGCGAAAGAGCTGCTTGCCATGAAGCCGGACGGCATTCTGATGTCACCGGGTCCCGGCGATCCTGAGCTTCTGGATTATGCGGTCGAGACCGCAAAGGGGCTGATTGGCCGGGTGCCGATCATGGGGATATGCCTCGGCAACCAGATTCTTGCCAGGGCTTTCGGAGGACGGAACTACAAGTTGAAGTTCGGACACAGAGGTGGCAACCATCCGGTCAAGGAGATCAGTACCGGACGGGTACACATCACGGCCCAGAATCACGGGTACGCGGTGGACGCCGACAGCCTGCCGGCGGAGGTCGAGGTGAGCCACGTCAACCTGAACGATGGCACGGTCGAGGGCCTGCGTCACCGGTCCTTGCCGATAATGAGCATCCAATACCACTCCGAGGCGTCTCCCGGTCCGGGGGACAATGAGTACCTGTTTGACGAGTTCTTGGATCTGGTCGCTGAGCGTACCAGGTGTAGCTGAGGAGACGCGATATTATGATGTGCTATTATGATGTGTAAATGTGATGCACTTCATGAAGCGCCTGGGAGGTTCCGCCATGCGGACGACGCTCGACATAGACACGGAGTTGCTCGATTCCGTTCTCGCAGCTACCGGGGAGAAGACGAAGAGCAAGGCCGTGAACGTCGCACTGAAGGAGTACATCCGGCGTCAGCTCGTTCAGGAGCTTATCGATTCTTGGGGAACCATCGTAGTTGATGACTATAGCGAGGAGGCTGCCAAGCTGGACAAACGGGAGAAGCGTTCAACCGGATGATGCGGTGTAAGTCATACCTAATCCTGTGCCTGATTGATGCGTATAGTATGATGTGGTATAATGGTGCGTATAAATGATGTATGCTTGTGATGCATGACATCTTGGAGCAGATACAATGAGAACGACAGTAGATATAGACGAAGGCCTGCTGGACGCAACACTCAAAGCGACCGGCCACAAGAGCAAGAGCAGGGCAGTAAACGAGGCTTTGGGGGTATACGTCGCACACCGGAGCCGTGAACGGCTGCTGGCTCTTCGAGGCAACCTCGACCTCGACCTGGACGACTGGTACGAGTACAGACACATGGACCATTTGGATTGACCGGAGTCATCCTGGACACCTCTGTGTGGATAGACTACTTCCGTGACGGAAGCTCTGCGGAAGCTCGGGACGTTAGCTCGCTCATCGCGTCTGACAGGGTCGTTCTCGTAGGGATAGTTTACGCAGAGCTCCTCAGAGGGGCGCGCACTCCGCGCGATGCCGAAACACTGGCCCAGAGTCTCGGAGGTCTACCCTACCTAGAGTTCGACAAACACATCTGGCGGTATGCGGGGGAGCTTCTAGCCTCGCTCGAACGGACGGGACAGAGAATCCCGGTCCAAGACGCGCTCATTGCGGCTATCGCCATCCAGAACGATCTGGCCGTCTTCAGCCACGACCGCCACTTCAGACGAATCGCGGACCTGACTCTCTATGAACCAGAAAGTATCTGAATCAGAGGCGCACGTGACCGACACCCCGTCCAAAGTTCTAGTCATAGGCTCCGGGCCTATTATCATCGGGCAGGCAGCGGAGTTCGATTACGCGGGAACGCAGGCGTGCAAGGCCCTCCGGGAGGAGGGCGTGACCACAGTGCTGGTGAACTCGAATCCGGCGACGATCATGACCGACGAGGACATAGCTGATGTGGTCTATATCGAGCCGCTGACGGTCGAGGTGTTGGAGCGGATCATCGCCCAGGAAGGGCCGGATGGAGTGCTGCCGACGCTTGGCGGACAGACGGGGCTGAATCTCGCGGTCGATCTCGCCGACGCGGGTGTCCTCGACCGTTATGGTGTCCGGTTGCTGGGCACACCGCTTCAGACGATCCGCAACGCAGAGGACAGGGAGCTGTTCAGGAACCTGCTGAACAGAATCGGCGAGCCGGTCCCGCCATCGTCCACGGTGGAATCTCTGGACGAGGCGTACCGGATTCTTGACGATTTAGGTCTGCCGGCGGTCATTCGTCCGGCGTACACGCTGGGCGGCACCGGTGGCGGGATCGCGAACACAAAGGACGAGTTCGACCAGATCGTTCGCGGTGGGCTGGCCGCGAGTCCCATCGGCCAGGTGCTGATCGAGAAGTCGTTGGTGGGGTGGAAAGAGATCGAGTACGAGGTGATGCGGGACGGCGCGGACAACTGCATCACTATCTGTAACATGGAAAACATCGACCCGATGGGCGTGCATACGGGCGACAGCATCGTGGTCGCGCCGAGCCAGACGCTCAGCGACAAGGAGTACCAGCTTCTGAGGTCGGCGAGCCTGAAGATAATCCGCGCGCTGGGGATCGAGGGCGGGTGCAACATACAGATGGCGCTGGAGCCTGGCGACGTGGTCGCCGAGACGCTTAGGGACAAGGGACGTGCAGAGAGCAGCTACTACATCATCGAGGTCAACCCGCGCGTAAGCCGGAGCTCGGCGCTGGCCTCTAAGGCGACGGGGTACCCGATCGCGCGCGTCGCGGCGAAGATCGCCGTCGGCAAGCGGCTGGACGAGATACCAAACGCGGTGACTCAGCAGACGCTGGCCGCCTTCGAGCCTGCGCTGGACTACTGCGTTGTCAAGATTCCGCGCTGGCCTTTCGATAAGTTCCCGCGCGGCGACCGTGAGATCGGCACGCAGATGAAGGCGACGGGCGAGGTCATGGCGATAGACCGCTCCTTCGAGGCCGCGTTCCAGAAGGCGGTCAGGTCGCTTGAGATCACTAACCGCTCGCTCCTGTGGGAGGACCGGTCATGGAACAGGGACGGCGACCTGCTGGATACGCTCCCCATCGAGCCGAACGACGAGCGGCTGTGGGCTTTGATGGCCGCGCTGCG
>CBDCLH010000004.1:0-186217 GCA_965218615.1 Bryobacterales bacterium | reverse complement strand
GCACCCGCTGCTTTGTTCGCCGGTTTCTTCGCTACTATGGCCGAGTCCGACTCCTTCCAGCCGTGCGTCCTCCGCTCGGCTCCTGCCTTGACTTTGACGGCCCCGACCCTGCGGCCGGGGCGGCTGGAAGGCCTCCCAGGTCCCGGTGTTGGACGTACGTGCGTGCCTTGAGGTCTCGGACACCGCGGAGCCCTGCCGCCCCTCGCCAATGCGGGACGACCAGTGTTGCCTTCGACTCGAATGACGGCCTCGGCACTCCGAACGATGTGGATTTCGGTGCTCAATGCTCTGCCCACACGCGCCGCTGTCAACGCTTCATCGACCGCCTCACGGCGGCCAACGCATGACTCGCGGGCCAGTACGAAATGGCTCATTCCTTTACTGCAAGGGACTTTCACCCTCTGTCCATTCACCAGTTAGCCTGGCTGTTCCATTCCGGACACTCCGACTCCAATAACCACTCGCCGGCGCTTTTCAGAATGAACAGCGGCCAGGTCCGAATGGGATTTCCCAGCCTGGGCTCTTGGGTGACCTATGGGCTTGGAAGCGAGAGTAACGATCTTCCAGGCTTCGTGGTGATGTCCGACCCGAAGGACCGGGGCCTGCCCAAAAACAGCGCTGCAAACTGGAGTGCCGGGTTCTTGCCGAGTGCCTATCAGGGGACATGGCTGCGGCCGAAAGGCGATCCCATCCAAAACCTGATTCCACCCGCCGAGATGACGCGGAGCCACCAGAGGGCGCAGCTCGATCTCATTTCCCGACTTAATGCACGCGACTTGGAACAGCACGCTCACGAACAGGACTTGGCGGCGCGCATCGAGAGCTTTGAACTCGCGTACCGCATGCAATCGGCGGCACCCGAAGCCGTGGAGGTGGAGAGCGAGCCCCAGCACATTCAGGAACTCTACGGCCTGCATAACGAGCGGTGCGGACATGTAGCCCGCCAGTGCATCATGGCTCGCCGCCTGATAGAACGGGGCGTGCGATTCGTCCAGATCTATTCCGGCGGGATGGAGAATCAACGCGCTTGGGACGGCCATATCGACATCCTCGGAAATCATTCGCAGTTTGCCGGTGAAACGGATCAGCCGTTCGCAGCTCTTCTGACCGACTTGCAGCAGCGGGGACTGCTGGACGAAACCCTGGTGATCTGGGCCGGCGAATTCGGACGCTTGCCGGTCGCCCAAATCGGAACTGCAAAGCCCGGAAGAGATCACAATCCGCACTGCTTAACTGCTTGGATGGCGGGCGGCGGCATCAAGGGCGGCGTCTCTTATGGTCAGTCCGATGAACTGGGTTTCAAGGTTGGAGCAGACCCGGTTTCGGTGCACGATTTCCATGCCACTATCCTGCATCTGCTTGGTATGGATCACGAACGGCTGACGTACAAGTACAACGGCAGGCACTATCGCTTGACTGACGTCGAGGGTGAGGTCATTCGCAGCATTCTCAGTTGATCGCGCGCACGGTTTCCAATGGGGATTACATACGAAACTCCCGAAACAGGGGTTGACAGCTCACTTGCGCAACCTCCGGTTTCGGGGCCTGTCGATCCAACGGACATTGACCGGGGACAGTACCGCGTCCGCGATCTCCTCCATGGAGGCTTCGATCGTGAATACCTCTTCCTTCTCGGCCTTGGTCGGCTGGTAGTCGGTCCGTACCAGCTCCACGATTCTCGGTTTGGGTTTCTTGTGCACTGCTCTCCCTCCCGGTTCAGACTACCAGCCCGCGCTCCTTCAGCACGGCTCCTTCTCGGCAATCAGGCCGATCCAAGCGCTAGCGGCGGCAGCCAACGTCCAGGTATCCTTGCAGGCTGCCCCTGCGGCCTGGGAACCGCTCGGCGCGCTGTACGTCTGGCTGGAGTTGCAGGGCGGGTCGCGGTAGATCAGGTCCGCCGACTCGCTGTGCAGCCCGCGCATGATGGCGCGGTTGTCCCCGTCCAGAGCGTCTGCCTTTCCCAGTTCGCTAGCGCCATCTCGTGGCGGCCAGTACAGGCACGTCCCGGTACCGCTGCAACGGCCTCTCCCGGGGACTGGCCGCAGCTCACGCCACCAAGTCCTTGTAACGCAGCCGGGTGTTGGCCGCGGATGCGACAATCTCGCCCATCTGCTGGAGCGTGTTCAGCTCGCGGACGTTGTGGCGCCCGCTGAACTCGTCCACATAGCGCTGCAGGTGCTGCGGGCTCATGTGGTGGTACGTTCCAATATAGCCGCGCTTGAGCATCGACCAGAAGGACTCGACTCCGTTGGTATGAGCCTTGCCCCGCACGTACTCGCCCACCGAGTGCTTGACCGTTTCGTGGTCGAACGGCAGCGTCTCGTAGGCGCCGGCCTCATCCGTATAGACCGTAGCCTGCAAGTCGGCCCAGTCCTGCACGAACCCTTGCAGCGTTTCCTTGTCAGTTAACCCAACGACCTTGGCCGCGACGTGCTTGGTCGCCCTGTCCTTCGCACCGACCACGGCCGTCTTGCCCACGGCGCCCCTGCCGGTTCCTTCCAGCTCCTGCCGCCTGGCGTTGCTCATGTTCTTCCGCTTGCCGCCGATATAGGTCTCGTCTACCTCGACCGGAGCGGAGAACTGGAACCCGCCGGACTGCAGCGCTTTCCGCACGCGATGCGCCAGATGCCATGCTGTCTTCTGCGTCACGCCCAGGTCACGATGCAGCTTCATGGAAGAGACTCCCTTGAGATTGGTCGAGAGCAGGTAGAAGGCAAACAGCCAATCCCGGTAGCCGATCTTGCTCGAGTGCATGAACGTACCGGTCTTAGCGCTGAAGTTCGCATCGCAGACCTGCTCGCGGCAGCGGAACGGCATGGACTTGCGCTTTGCGCTCGTGTTTACGTTCAGCGAACCGCAACGCGGGCAGCAGACCCCTCCGGGCCAGCGCCGCGGCACGATCCAGGCCTCTGCCGTAGCGTCATCCGGAAACATCTCGAAGAATTCCGAAACCGAAAGCCCCTTTCGATAGTGCTTTCCCGGCCCCTTCTTAGCAACTTCCATATCAATCTCTTACATAACTATTCTACAGGAAATTCCCGAATCTGTCAACCCCTGTTTCGGGAGTTTCGTATGTAATCCCCTTTGCCTTCGCGCTGCATGCGGTCCTGGACTGCGTGTCCGACCTGTGGCGGCAATGTCGGGCGCGAGTCGGCACCCGGCGCAAGTTCTTCGCAACCCTGGGCTTCCTCACGGAGTGGTTCTGCTTCCGCAGTTGGACCGCCCTGTTCGAGACCGTGTTGAGGAAGCGCCCGCCACCGCCCGATCCCGGGGCGGCCGCGTGCGCCCCCTCATGACGCAACCTGCCCGCCATCCTGCCCGCGACAGGCTCCTCTTCCAGAGGCCCTCAACGGGGGTGCGTTGCGGCCAGTCCATGACCGCGTCATTGCCGCTGCCAGACGACTCGACCCCCCGGATACCGAGTCAACAGCCGTCCGATCACCCCGCAACGGGTTCCAACGGCGCACACAAACGCTCGCCGATTCCACCCCACACGAGTCAGACCCCCCATTCTGAGAATCGCTGTCCGGAAACGCTCCCGAATATCTTGCATCACCTGTTGCACCGCGTCTTGTTCCGATGCAGGATCGCGAGGCTCCAAGACGATCTGTTCCTGTCGTTGCATCCAAGGTGGAGAAAAGCTGCTCAGCACGGCGAGAAGTGGAGAACGATCATCGATCCTTCTTGCTTCCCACGCCTGTGCGAGCGCATCCGGTTCCAGCTGCCTTGCAACAGCGAGATCGTAAAGATCGCGAGGGACGATTTCCCCGTGACGAAGCATCCGCAGATGCAGTTTCTTGGCTGGGATTTCAGCACTCGTCTCAAGCGCAATCTCCGTACCCGCTACCGAATCTTGCGAACGACTGTCAGGCGTAAGCGGAAAGCACGCCGTGAGGTCCGCTTGGCCGTTCTCAAAGTACCTTCGGCAACCCTCGACGCCGAGCATCGCGAAACGAACGGAACCGAGCTCGCCGATCCGATCCTCAAATTCGGCCTGCCGTCGATAGACGCTCTCTTCGAATACAGCGGGATCGACGAACAGATCGATATCAAGACTGACCCGGTGCTGCCATCGAGCGGCTAGCGCAGTACCACCACCTAGAGTCATTGGCTCGGAGGAGATGAATTCGAGCAAAATAGGGAGCGCTTGGCGCAGAATGCACTGCGGCCCTTCCGGCAATGCCAGTTCTTGATGTAAGGACTGATGAGTCATCCTCTTGAGAAATAGAAGCCGGGGGTCGCCTTCGCCTTTGCGTCGAACAGCAGAGGAGACTGGACTCTGTCCAGTTCAGTCTGTAGACCCAACTTCCACGGTACAAGCATGGGCCGTGTAGTAGGTTGCGACGAATTCTCGTTGACTTGAAGTCGTTGTCATGGAATGGGTTAGACCTCCGAAGCACTGAAGATTCTCCGCTTCTCCGACGGCTGTCCGCGTGGTTTCAAACCTACTCCTGGTGACTAGGTTCCGACTGGGCGGCCCGGTCCGGTTCCAGGGGCGGGGCCGCGTGTGGCTGGATTCCCAGCAATTCGAACGCCTGCTCCTGTAGCGGCTCGAGTGCGCTCAGCACTTGCACGCGGTGCTCCGGTGCCGCCTCCAGCCGCAGCTCCATCGCCGTCAGCGACGACAGGCTCCCCAGCAGATCCGGAAAGCTCTGCAGCGGCAGGTCCCCCTGCTGGGTCCGCCGCGTGCGATCCTTCGCCTTGGCTTCCTCCGACCGCTGCCGCGGGCTGACCGGACCTCCGGGCAGATCCTCCCGCTCGTCCGCGAACAGCAGCGGCGCCAGCCGCTGCCGCATGTGCCACTCCACGTAGTAGGCCAGCATGCACAGCAGCAGGTGCGCCCGCACCCGCCGCTCCTTCCAGTGGAACACCGGGCGCACCGCCAGCAGCGACTTCATCGAGCGAAACGCGCGCTCGACCCGCGCCAGGCTCTTGTACGCCGCCACCGTCTCGCGGTCCCCCAGCGCCTCCTGCTCCAGGCTCGTGCGGATCACGTAGATCCCGTCCAGGCGCCCCTCGTTCTGGATCGACTCGTCCTTGCGCCGCGAGGAAAACGCCCCCGTGCCCTCCTCGAACGTCCACTCGAAGTGCTTGCCCATCTTGCGTCGCCGCAGCCCGCCCAGGCGCCGGTTGAACTCGTCCCGGTCGTACTTGCCGGCCGCGTAGCGCGCCGCCAGCTGGGCCGCCTCCGCCTCGGTCGCCCGTAGCAGCTCCTCCCGCTTGCGCCGCCGCTCGGCCGCCACCAGCGGGTTGAAGCACACTAGCAGGCGCTCGCCGGGGAAATCCTCGCCCGTCACGCTGGCCAGCCCCCAGGTGTCGAACAGGCCGGGCTGGATGACCTCCTCGTTCGCCAGCCGCCGGATCGTGTCGTTGCGCAGGGCGGTGATCCAGTCGAAGCCGGCCGGCTTGAGGTCCTCGTCGATGCGGGTCTGGGCGAGCATGCCGCGGTCCCCGACCAGGGCGACGCGGCGCAGGCCGAAGCGCTCGCGCAGGGCGCGCACCTGGTCGGCGAGGGTGGAGGGATCGGCGGTGTTGCCGGCGAAAGCCTGCACGGCGACGGGGCAGCCCGCGGGGCTGCACAGCAGGCCGTAGACGATCTGGGGCCGGTCGCCGCGGTGGTCGCGGGAGTAGCCGCGGGCGGCGAGTTCGCAGCGGGAGCCTTCCAGGTAGGAGGAGCTCACGTCGTAGAGGGCGAGGGGGGCACCGTCGAGGTGGGCGGCGGCGAGCTTGCGCTCGATGGCGTGCTGGCGCGGGGCGAGCCAATCCATGGCCTGGTAGAGGTCGTCGGCGGAGGCGTTGCGGACAGCGAGCAAGGCGGCGAGGGTGGACTGGCCGGCGGGGCCGAGTTCGCGTTCGACGCGCAGCTTGGAGCCGGGGCGGAGCAGGCGGCCGACGATCATGGCGAGGACGAGGGAGCGGGAGCGCGCAGGCCGGTGGAAGAGGACGCGGTCGAGGCGGAGTTGGCGGATGGTGCCGAGGATGGCGCTGACGGCGCCGTGCTGGCGGGCGGGGCCGGGGAGGAGGCCGGAGCCGTCGTTGGCGAGGGGGAGGCGGTTGGCGAGGGCGAGGCGGAGGAGGTCGATGAGGTTCTGGGGGAGGGGGGAGAGGTTGGCGAGAGTGCGTTTCTTGACCTTGCCGTCTTCCCAGTAGGATTCGCGGAGGAGGTGGCAGGGGGACTTGCGGGCGTAGCTGGAGGTGATGTGCATTGTATGACTAGGTTAGAGAGCAGGGGTTTGGTCCTTACCTGTTTGATTAAACCATATTAATTCCATAATGTCAAGCGCACTGAGCGACAATGTATGACTAGGAATTCAGGTCTGCGGAAGCGGAATTGGGCTGCCAGAGGCTCACTCGCGGCCTTCGCAATCGCGCAAAGCCCTTGAAGGCAAGGAAGTTAGGGGCTATACTCCCTGTGGGTCCGCAAATGCCCGTCCAGTTACTGGACGGTGTAAGTTGGGTGTAGAGCCCCTCTACGATGCCCCGCTTGGCTTCGCCTCCGCGAGAATCTGATCGTCGGCTAACCATTTTTCCGATCCGCCTCCCAAGCCGCAATCTCGCGGCGCATCTCGGCGAGGTCCGAAATACGGCGACTGAGACAATGCCCGCACAGGGCGCTCAATTCGATCTCGGCCATGTTCAGCCAGCTTCCCTGCTTCGCGGTGTAGTGGATCTCGAGCCGTTCCGCCAATTGGCGAGCCTGCTATGGGCCGAACGTCTCGTATAGCGACTCGATTCCGTGCGTGTTCAGGTTGTCCAGCACCAGCACCACCCGCTCCGCCTGCGGGTCGCGTGTCTCCAGCATGCCGTCGATCCAGTGGGCCTACTCCCGTCGCCTGCTCCGCTCGCCTGCCTCGACATGGCGTCGCCCGGTCAGCGGTTCCACTTCCGGAAAAATCTGCGCAACACCGTTGCCCAAGGACTCATGCTCGATCCGCTCGGGCTGCACACGGAACGGTTCCCGCGCTTCACCGCTTCACTGTTCATTCGTCTCGCCCATGCAGACCACCGGCAGCCGCGGATCGTACGGCCGGGCGTCCGCCTCCAAGACGTCTTCCATCCAGGCCAGGAACGCGGCGTTGGGCCGAGAAGGAATCCGTCCGACCCTTTTCAGGGGAGGCTGTAGTGCATCCTTTTATCGCCCGCCGCAACCCGCACGCGAGCGCCCGCTCAAGGAATCTCGCCTCAAGGTCGATCTTCTGGTGCCGCAGCCGCGAGCCCTTCGCTCCGCGACCGAGGCCGAGCCTCGCGCCCACTCTAAGAGCCCAAATGGCGAGAAACTTCATTGCTGCGCCGGGCCAAGGCCACCTGCGCCGTGCGACGCAAGCGAGACCCGTGCCAGATCGAATGCGCCGGTCTTGCGCCCGGCGCGGACGATCACTCGCAGCAGGTGCCCGACTTCGGGCTGGCGGTGTCCTGAATCTCGCGGAGCGTTTTTTCGTCGCCTGCGGCGGAAGTAGGAAGGATGGAACCGCAGCGGAAGTCGCCGAGCTGGGCGATTTCCAGCACGCTCGGGGAGCGGCGTGCTTCCAAGGCAGGCAGGGGATCGGGCATGGGCCCTCCTTGCTCTGAGTCAATTACATACACTCGGCCAAGCGAGGCACTACCGACAGCCCGGCATCCAAGTCACAGAAATGTCGCGCACCCGACCGCGAAAAGGCCGCGGGCATAGCCCTTGTGACAGAATGGATTGTTGTGTGCGTGTCCGAGTTCCTGAAGCGCGCCGTTCGGGGAACAGACCTCCCCACGCACCCGATGGCATAGCTGCGCGCAAAGACGTAAGAACACCGCGCAAACGAAGAAAATCCGCGATGCGGGCGCTCCCGGTAGGAGAACGCCTGCGGGGGCGTGCATGCCGGCAAACGAAGAAACGAAGAGCCTTGCGGTGCTGATCGATGCCGACAACACCAGCGCCCGCTACGCGCATGCGATCTTCGAGGAGATCGTAAAGCTGGGCGAGGCCAACGTGCGGCGCATCTACGGCGACTTCTCGGGAAGCCGGCTCGCCAGCTGGAACGGCGCGATCCAGTCGCTGGCGATTCTTCAGCACCAGCAGCGCAGCAACACGACGGGCAAGAACGCCGCCGACATCGCGCTCGTCATCGACGCCATGGACCTGATGCACAAGGGGACACTGGACGGCTTCTGCCTGATCAGCTCCGACAGCGATTTCACGCGCCTCGCGCAACGGCTGCGCGAGGACGGGCTTGTTGTCTACGGCTTCGGCGAGCGCAAGACGCCGGAGGCGTTCCGCAATGCCTGTTCACGATTCATCTATCTCGAAAACATCGTCGAGGCCGGCTCGGAAAAGAAGAAAGGCACTGCGGCGGCCGACCAGGCTGAGGCACCGAAGAAGGAATCGCCCCGCAAGGCGGTGATGATCGTCGCGAGGGCGATCGGGGAGTCGGACGACGATGGCTGGGTGAACCTCGGCAGGGTCGGAAGCCGCATCCTGGGCGCGGCACCGGACTTCGATCCGAGGACCTATGGCTGTCCTAACCTGAGCACGCTGGTGACGAAGTCAGGCGGGTTCGAGGTTCGCCAGGAACCTGGCGAATCCGTGTTCATCCGCCGCAAGACCGCGGGGAAGACGCGAGCCGCCAAGACCGCCAAACCTACTGCTCCGGCATCGGAATAGCGTCCGCACGCCGGCGCTCGGCCGCGACACGGGGATGAGCGCCTCGCAGAACTGAAGGGAAAAACAACTCATCGAACCCCTCTTGACCATCGAGTGGCCGCGCTGGAAATCGAAGTAGCGCGACGTCGTCCTGGAAGTCAGGGTCCGGCAGCGCTCAGACGGTGCAATCGAGCGGCCCAGCCGGGGGCGTGGACTTGGTAAGGAACTGGTTCCATTGGATTGATTCCCAGCGCAACCGACAGCGCCTTTCGCAGAAATTCCATCTTTGCCGCACCCAGACTCCCGACGTACTGTGCTAGTTGCGACTTCCGCAAGCTCACGAACTCGTTGCAATGCACGCTGCTGTCGTGCCGAAGTTCTTCGTCTGGCCCGACATCCACTTGGGTCGCGAGGCCGTGACGGGACGAGTACATCGGGGCGCAGATCACCGTCGAGAACCGTGAGTCGATCGGTATCTGCCGACTGACCACGACAAATACGCGAAAGCGCTTCGGGTGGCGCGCGCTGTGCCGGACAGCGAGGAGCGCTAGGTCGCTCGACGCGGTATGGCTCCCCGCGCATCACTGGTTGGCCTGATACCCCAGCGCATCCAGTGCTTCCTCGTTGAGTTCGTCGGCATGCAAGTTGATGAGTTCTCGGTCGCGGTTGTCGGCCGCCCCTCGTTCGGCCGCGGCGAGACTCTGCCGAATCAGCCTCTGAATTGTCTGGGACCGGCTCTTTCCCTCGAGCGCGGCCGCATCAACGGCCGCTGCGACTCGTCCCTCGAGTGTGATAGGCATCCTCTATTTCATAGCGTGACCATACGGAAAGGAGCCCGTCGCAGCCCCGAATCCTCGTAGTCTCGGGTCCGAGGGATTGCGCGATCCTTGCTGGATCGCTTCGCTCGGCCAGCTGGGACCGAACAAGGCCAAGTCCGGCTCAGTTGGAGGGCGAGCCGATCGCCTCAAGCACCGCCGTGGCCTGTTCGACAAGTCCATTGACAGTCAATTCGAGGGTCTCGGTCAGCGCCGCCGGGTACAGGCCGACGGCAAAGACGACGATCGCTAGCGGAGCGAGTGTGAGGATCTCACGAGCACCCAGGTCGGGCAGCATCGCTCCCGCGGGCGTCGAGGGCGGCCCGAGTGCGACGCGCTGCAGCATCCAGAGCATGTACGCGGCAGCCAGGACGATACCGCCCATCGCGAGCAGCACCTTGAGCATGCCGCCGTAGGACGTGCCCACCAGGACCAGGAACTCGCCTACAAAGTTCGCCGTCCCCGGGAGCCCGAACGAGGCGATCGAGAAGATCGACAGCACGACGACGAAACGGGGCATCGACTTGTGCAGCCCGCCGTAGTCGCTGATCATCCGGCTGTGTGTCCGGTCGTAGAGAAGCCCGATCGCCAAGAACATCGCTCCGGTCGAGACACCGTGAGCGAACATCTGCATCACCGCGCCCTGAATCCCCTGTTCGTTGAACGCGAAGATCCCCAGGGTGACGAAGCCCATGTGGGAGATCGAGGAGTACGCAACGAGCTTCTTGAGATCGGACTGGGCGAGCGCCAGGCATCCGCCGTACAGGATCCCGGCGACCGACAGCCAGAGTATGAAGGGCGCGAAGGCGGCAGACCCTTCCGGCAGCGCGGGCAGGCAGATCCGGAGAAACCCGTACCCTCCCATCTTCAGGAGCACGCCGGCCAGGATCACGCTTCCGGCGGTGGGCGCCTCCGAGTGCGCGTCGGGTAGCCACGAGTGGAAGGGAATCATCGGCAGCTTGACGGCGAACCCGAGGAAAAGGGCGGCGAAGATCCAGGTCTGGGCGTCGCCGGCGACTCCGGTGGCGATGATTTCCTGCAAGTCGAACGTCCGGTCCGCCTGTAGATATAGGCCGAGAATCCCGACCAGCAGGAGAAGGCTTCCCGTCAGGCTGTAGATCACGAACTTGATCCCCGCGCGGATCCGCTCCGGCCCGCCCCAGAGAATGATCATGAAGTACATGGGAATCATCGTGACTTCCCACAGCATGAAGAACAGGAACAGGTCCATCGCCGTGAAGACCACGATCATGGCGCCCTCGACGAGGAGCACCAGGCTCATGAAGGCCTTGACCTTGCTTTCGATTGAGGTCCAGGACGCGAGTACGCACAGAGGCGCCAGCAGCGTCGTGAGAAGGACCAGGACAAGGCTGATGCCATCGACACCCACGGCGTACTGGATGTTGAACGTCGGCATCCATTCGACCCGCTCGACGAACTGCATGCCCCGGGCGGTCGTGTCGAAGCCCGACCAGAGCGCGAGTGCAAGGCCGAGCGTGACAAGCGAGCTCGCGAGCGCGCACCAGCGGGCCCAGGCTTGGCCGCGCACCAGCAGAATGGCGGCGATGCCGAGGAACGGAACGGCAATCAGCGAACTAATCAGGTGGTCTGTGAGTAATGAAGTCACTTGAAGCTCCGTCTTGATCTCGGCTCGCGTGGAATCCCCATGACGCCCTTAGATGATCAGCCAGTACGTGAGCGCGATCGCCAGCGCGAGCCAGCAAACGATGATCACCAAGTGATGGCGGAGCGTTCGCGGCCCGATTTTTTGTAACGTTTCGCCCGTGTCGTCCGCAAGTCGGCCGACGCGTTGCAGCGCTTCGTCCGTGCCGCGCTGGTCGATGACTCGCCACAGCCATCCCGACGCGTGCACGAATCCGCTCGCAGCAACGTGGGGAGCGCGCTCGATCAGTCCTGCCTCGGCCGTTCGCTCCAGCCATCCCACCCAGAGCCGCGCCAGGCTCGCGACACCGTGGACTGAGCGCTCGATCAGTCCTGCCTCGGCGGTCCGGGCCAGCCATCCTGCGCAAAGCCTCACGAAGGTTGCGACACCATGCACGGCTCGGTCGATCAGGCGCATGTCGAGATCGCGCCACAGCCAACTTGAGAACCTCAGTGTCGGCTGCACCGCGACTGTCTGGTGAATTTCGTCGAAATAGAGCCTGTTCAGCAGCAGAACGTAAGCGGTTTTCGCCCATTCCCGGCGGCGTACAGGCACTGAAACTGGATTCAGATGACGGTAGTACGCGAATCCCCAGCCGGCGACCGCCGCCGCCAGGGGTGCGGCCAGCCTGAGCGTGAGTCCGGAAGGCACCTCGGCCGGCGGGCCGCCCGCAAGCGCCGGTCCCAGGAACTCGCTGAACAGAGACCACAGCACGGTCAGGAACGCCGTCGCGAAGATGGCCGCAACGGCAAGGCCCGGCACGTGCGCCATAGAGAGAAGGCGGGGCCGGACGCTGAGGGACCGGCCAACGGAACTCCCGAACAGCGAAACAACGCCGCGAAACGCGTACAGCGCCGTGAGGAAAACCGTCGCCAGCCCGATAGCCCAGAATGCAATGCCTGCCGACGGAACCTGCTGACCGCTCCAGATCCCTTCATACGGCCCGGAGAAGAGAACGAACGGGGGCACGCAAGCCAGCAGCAGTGCTCCTAGGGCCAGGGGTCGCAGGCGCTCCCCGCGGACTGAACCGGGCTCGTGGCTGTGGGAACCAGTCGCCGAAAGCGCATCCCCAGTGGAAAGGAAGAGGAAGCCCTTGAGGAACCCGTGCGCCAGCAGATGGAACACAGCGGCACCGAATGCACCCACGCCGCAGGCGAAAACCATGAGGCCGATCTGGCTGATCGTCGAGTACGCCAGGAGCTTCTTGATGTCGCTCTGGGTCAGCGAGACAAGGGCCCCGTAGAGCGCGGTAACCGCGCCGACAACGGCGATCACGACCATGGCAGGGGGTGCCAGCAAGAGTAGGGGGCTCATCCTGACCAGCAGGAACGGTCCGGCGTTCACCATCGTTGCGGCGTGGATCAGCGCGGAGACCGGGGTTGGCGCTTCCATGGCGAATGGCAGCCATACGTGCATAGGAACCTGGGCCGACTTGCCGACCGCACCGCTCAGCAGGCACAGAGCGATCACGGTGTTCCTCTCGATTTCGAATCCGAGCAAGGCGAGGGTCTCGCCGTCCATCGAGGACGCCTTGGCCAGAATCTCTTGGATATCCAGCGTTCCGTACGTCGCAAAGGTCAGCACAACGCCGAAGCCCAGGCCGACGTCGGCGACGGCGTTGACGAGGAATGCCTTCGTCGCTGCCCGGCCTGCCGAAGGCCTCTCGGCCCAATGGGAAATCAGCAGGTACGAGCAGATCCCCATGATTTCCCAGCACATGTACGTGACGAGCAGGTTGTTGCTCATCACCAGCATCGCCATGGCAAAGGTGAAGAGAGCCATGACCGCGAAGAACCGCTGGTAGCGTGGATCGCCAGTCATGTACCTCGACGAGTAGACGTGCACAACGAAGCTGACGCCGGTGATCAGGGGCAGCAGCAGCACGGTGAGCTGGTCGACATAGAGGCCGACGACGACCGCGAGGTCACCCACGTCGAGCAAGCGATACAGCGGGACGTCGATCGGCCCGCGTCCCGCAACCTGGGCCAGTGCGGCGATCGAGAGGACGAACGACCCGGCGACGGCGGGAATTCCGATTCGGTGGCTCTGCTCGCCCAAGCGACGGCCTCCCAGGGCGAGAACCAACGCCGCCAAGAGGGGAAGGACCGGGATCAGGAGGTAGGGGGACATCCTAGCGAGATTCCATCCTTGTGAGGGGGCTGTCCTCCCAGCGTGTCATATCGCTAGGCCGCCGGTGGCATCCATGAGTGCCTTCACGATGGGGTCGTTCCAAATGCCCAGCCCGAGCATCGCCGCTGCCAGTGCGGCCATGCTGGCGCGTAGCGCCCACGGCGTCTTCGCTCGTTCCGGCTCGGGTTCCTCGCCCCCTGGGCGAACGAGCCGCTCCAGAACCTGCGCGAAGTAGCCGAGCGTCACCAGCGTGGTCACGACAACGGCTCCTGCCGCCAGGTAGTTGCCTGCCTCCAGGGCTCCGAGGAGGATGCGCAGTTTCCCGAAAAACCCGCCGGTCGGGGGAAGTCCGACCATTCCGAGGGCGACGACCACAAAAGTTCCGATCACCCACGGGTTTCGAATGCTCACCCGGCCGGCATCGTCGAGCGAGCGCACGCCGTATCGCTGGGCGACGAATCCTGCCAGCACGAAGAGCGCGCACTGCATCACGGCATCGTTCAGCAGGTAGTAGACAGCACCGGTCAGCCCGGTCTGGTTGGCCTGCCCGATCCCGATCATCACCAGCCCTACGTGAGAGATCCCTCCGTAGGCGAACATGCGCTTGAGGTCCCTTTGGCGCAGTGCAACGCATGCCGTGGCGACGGATGCGAGAACTCCCAGGCTCGACACCAGAGTGAAGATGGCGGTGGTTCCCTGCACCTCGCCGGCAGCCATCACCCAGAACAGAATGCGGACCCAGACGAGCAGCGCCACCTTCGTGACCAGGCCGGCCAGCAGGGGCACAGCTGCCGTCGGCGCATCGCTGTAGGCGTCGGGGAGCCAGCCGTGCAGAGGCATGAGGGCCATCTTGATCGCGAGTCCGATGAGCATGAAGATCAGACCGCCCATGACCGCCTTGGATTCGAGCAGAGCGGGGACTTGCTGGGCAAGATCGGCAATGTTCAGCGCTCCGGTCGCGGCGTAGAAGTAGCCGACGCCGAGGAGGTAGAACGCCGTTCCGAGAGTGCCCATCAGCAGGTACCGGAATGCCGAGAGAACGGCTCGGCCGCCCGGCACCGCCACCAGCGCATAGGCGGAGAGGGACACGACCTCGAGGAAGACGAAGATGTTAAACAGGTCCCCCGCGTAGACAGCTCCGGTAAGTCCGGCAATGAGGAGCAGCACGATCGTGTAGTACGGAATCGGGTGCCTGTCGTGCGTGCGGTCGTCGACCGCCCCTCCGTAGAGCAGGCATAGGACGCCGAGCGAGCTCACCCCGACGGTCATGATCGCCGCCAGGGGATCCGCCAGCCATTCGATGCCGATGGGCGGCAACCAGCCGCTGAACGAGTACCGGACGTCGCCGTGGGAAAGGACGGCCCAGAGGCTCGCAACCGACAGGACCGCCATCGCGGCTACAGCCAGCAGGGCGAGCGGCTTGCAGATGCTCTTCCGCCCGTGACCGGCCACGGGCATGCAGATGGCCGTGGCCAGCGGGACAAGGAATACGAGCGCTGGAAGGTGTTCGGTCATTCCAGTTTGTCCAGGATCTGGTCCTCGTCGAGGCTCCCGAACTTGCGATAGATCCGGGAGACCAAGCCCAGGGAGACGCCGAGCGTCGCGATCTGAACCACGATCGCGGTCAGCGTCAGAACCTGCGGGAGCGGGTTGACGTAGGTGTCTGCGGTGAACGGTGCCGTCCGTTCGAGGATCACGGGCACCGTCGCGCCCTCCTTGGCCCCGGTTGTCACGATAAAGAAAATCACGCTGGTCTGGACCAAATAGAGTCCGATCAGCTTCTTCACGAGATTGTGGTGGGTGATAGTGATGTACAAACCCCCGAGCAGGAGCACTACGAAGGCGACAAGATTCGGTCGGCTCAGCGCGGCGTCGAAGAACTCAGGCATCGCCGGTTCCTTCTTCCCCGCTGCGGGACAGGCTGAAGACGATCGAGACCGCCGCGACGGCCACGTCGAGGGCAACGCCGACCTGAGTTAGCAGAATCCCGGCGTACCGCCGGCTCGCGTCCGGCAGGCCGGGTATCGGGGCCTCCGAGTAGTTCAGGAACTGGCCGCCGCCAATCAGGCAGAGGCCCCCGACCGCCACGAAGATGATCAGCCCGACGCCATCGCCGATGAGCAGGCTCCGAGCCCGCCTCGCCGACAGGCCGTTGCCGCCGAAGACAAGCAGCCCCAAGACGAGGCTGGCCGAGATCATCACTCCCGCAACGAAGCCGCCTCCCGGGCCGTACTGCCCGAAGAAAAGCACATAGAGGGCGAAGATCTGGACCAAGGGGACCAGCAGCGAGCCCGTGCGCCGCACGATTAGGCTGTCGAATGGTGCCCCGATCATTCCGGATCCCTCCTCAGGAGAAGCCAGCATGCGATGCCGGAAGTGAAGACCACCACGGTCTCGATGAGCGTGTCGAGAGCCCGGTAGTCCATCAGGACGGAATTGACCACGTTCGGAGTCTGGGTGTCGGACAGGCTGTTCTCCAGGTAATGCGGCGATACGTGGGTGCTGGCCGGCGACGCGGGATCGCCGAATCTCGGCAGATCGTTGGCGGCATACAGCAGGAGCAAGCCCAGCAAGGGCAGGGCGACGACTGCGACGACCGGCGGCCTGGGCCGCCGGATGCGAGTGTCGTCGGGAGCCGTGCGGAACAGCGTGAGGAGAAAGAAGACCGTGGCAAGTCCGGCGCCGACAACGGCCTCGACAAACGCCACGTCGGCAGCTCCCAGCCATGCCCAGATCAGCGCCAGGAAAAAGCTGTAGGACCCCAGGAGGAGGACGGCGCTGATCAGGTCCTTGACGATAATCGCTCCGCCTGCCGTCAGGATCAGCAGCACCAGCAGGGGAAGTTCGAACGAGTACGTCATCGCCTGTCTTCCCCAACCGGCTTCTCGCCGGTGCGCAGAGCCGCGCGAACGGTCGCGTGCGAAATGACCGGATTCACGAGGTAGAGCAGCGCAAGCACCACCAGGATCCGGAGCGTGTTGGTGCTGAATCCGTCATAAATGGAAAGTCCCGCCAGGAGGAAGAACGCGCCGAGCGCGTCCGTCAGCGCGACGGCATGGGAGCGCGCGAAGACGTCGGGAAGCCGCACCATCCCCACGGCCGCCACGACAAGGAAGAACAGGCCCAGCGCGATCAGCGCGGTCACTAGCACCGACATCTAGGGCCGCCCCCTCTGCTCGAGGTACTTCGCGATAGCCAGTGCGCCGATCAGCTGGAGCAGCGCGTAGCCTGTCGAGATGTCTACGAACATGTCAACCCGGTCGTAAACTGTCCCGATGACGATCAGGAGAATGATCGCCTTCGTGGCGATCCCGTTCAGCCCGAGAACCCGGTCGTAGAGCGTCGGTCCGCGGATGACCCGGTACAGGTACATCACGATCAGGACCGCGATCAGGTCCATGACCAGCAGCAGGTTCATGCCCCGTCGCCTCCAGGGCCGAAAACAGCAGTGACCTTGCGCTCGAGCCGCCCAGTCGTCACGTCCAGCGTCGAATCGTCGTCCATCGCGTGCACGAGGAGTTCCTCGGAGCTCGCCTCGACCGTGACCGTTCCCGGTGTCAATGTGATCGAGTTGCCCATCAGCATCACCGCCTCGTCGTTGGCAAGATGGACTCGATGACGGAAGAGCTGGGGCTTGATCGGCAGACGGGGATGAAGGATCAGGTAGGAAAGATGCAGGCCGCTGAGCAGGATCCGGCTGAATAGCCAGGGAAGATACAGAAGCGCGTGCGCCCAGCGAACCGTGTAGGTTCTCGAAACCGACGGGTCCTTGCTGAGCAGGGCGACGATGAGAGCGCTCGCCAGCCCCACCGCCATATGGGCCGGCTGGAAGCTCTCGGAAAGCAGCAGCCACAGAACGAACAGAACCAGGGTCCAGAATGCGAGCCTCTTGCCAGGACGGTTGCGCATGGGTCTAGGCGGCCGGCTTCAGCAGCACTCCGCTCCAGCGTGCGTCGGGACCGTAGCGATGAAACTCGTTCGATGCAGGCTCGAATGCCAGGAGGTTCACCCACTGGTTGTGGAAAAGGGCCTGCAGCACGTCGTGCTTCTGGATGAGTCGGGATATCCGGTCGGTCGGCGCCTCGATGATCGCGAGCAGCCGCATTGGCTCGTGGTAGCGTCGCGGGCCGTCCAGCACGCCTTGTAGGGGAAGACCCCCTTGCAGGTCTCCCTGGCTCCCCAGCATCACCCCCACACCCCCGACAACGTTATGGATCACCTTGCTGCCGCTGCCGTAGACCCACGGATCCACGGAGGAGAAATAGTACTCCATGTTAATCCACTCGCCCACGATCAGAGGCGCGGTCATGATGCGCTCCAGGATCGCGCCGTCGCCGTCCGACGAGGGGTCGTAGGAGTGCAGGAACACCCTCGATTCCAGGTCCAGCCCCTTGGTCAGCGCGCGCCGCCCGATCAGGAATGCCGCGTTGCTCGAAAGACCCCATTCGGGCCGCGGGTTCGCCCAGTCGACGCTCCGGCTCACCGCGTCCTGGGCCGCCTTCCAGGGCTTGAGGCGCCTCGGAGCGCCCGGCAGCCTCGCGAGACGCTCCCGCGCCTGCACCGCTCCCGCCTCGACCAAGTCGCGATCCAGCCTGCGCAGGTCCCCGGAGTGGCCTTCGGGCAGGTCGACGAGATCGTAGAAGCTGACGCGATCCGTGGTGGTGTCGTGCTTGCCCGCCACGAAGCGCACATCGTGGGGTATCTCGAGACCCTGCGCCGCGATCGCCCGGCGCACCGCGGGATCGTTCGCCATCGCTGCAAATGCACGGGCATTCGGATCGCCGTGCGCCCCGCCGCACGCGCCGCAGTTGTAGGCCGCCGCGTACGGGTTGTTGTCGGACGCGGCCCCATGACCGCAGACAACCACCAGCCGGGCCAGATTCCGCGTCAGCCCGATCATGCGCAGCCCGTTCCCAACGAATGCCGCCCGCTCGTCGATCGTGAAGCCCGCCGGGCCGCGGGACTCGCTCTCGAACCTGTCCAGGGGTAAGTGCGTTCGCAGTTCGCTGCGGAACCGGCCTCGCAGCCAGGCCCGCAGCCGTGCGTAGGGCCGTTGGAAGAGCGTCTTTCCGACCAGCCCGATGCTGAACAGGAAGCCCAGCGCGTCAATCAGCATGAAGGCCCCGACCGGGTTCTGCTTCAGGTCGTGGAACAACTCGTCCCCCAGACGCCGCCAGCGGGTTCCCGACGCGTAGCGCTCCAAAGGCGCTGCCTCGTCCGGCCGGGGTTCCTCGTCGACAGCACGCCCCGGCTTGAGGAGCACGGGGCACAAAGCGAGCCGGTCGTGGCCATCGAATGCCTGGTGGCTGATGGGCACTCCGAAGAAACCCGCGTAGCCGAAGGTCTCGTAGGCTCCCTGCGCCTCGATGTGGCGACGGAACGGTTCCGAGCGAGCGTCGATGCAGAAAATCAGCTGCGCCAGCGGGCGCACCGCCGGTGGTTGCGCCTCCCTGCGATGGCCGGCAATCCGGCTGACGAGTCGCTGCGCGTACGATTCCTCGTACGCCGCCAGCCATACCGGCCCGTGGCGGTCCTCCGGAAGCCGGTCGAGCCACTGCAGGAGCGTTTTTGCCCCGTCGCCGGTCAGCGATCGGACTTGCCATGCCGTCAGGCCGAGACGGTCAGCGAGCACGTACAGGCGGTCGGCAGACGACGCGCGTTGATCCCCTGCGCCGGTTTCTCTCGCATGCTCGAGCGCGTAGGCTCTGACGCCCGAGAGGGTGCCCGGCACGCCGAGGTCTCGCCGGCAGGTCGCGGTGACGAGCTCGACCTCGAAAAAGACCCGCACGGCGAGATACTCCACCAGGTCGACCGGGTGATCGCGCTGGCCAGGGTACTGGGGGTTCTCGCTACGCCAGCGGATGAACCCGGCCCAGCCCGGAAGCTGGGCCAGCATGCGTGCCTGGTATTCTCCCCGGCGCTCAAGCGGGATTTCCAACCTGTCCAGACCAAGCGCGATCGCCTCCTCCGGCGTTTCCGGGAGGGCTCGGACCTTGGCGGCGAAACCGCGGATCCCGAGGAACCGGCCGGACTGGTCGCGCGGGGCCAGATCCCGCCAGCTGCGGTAGAAGCCTTCCGGGCGGGATGGCATCCCCCATCCCGCCATCCCCTCGTCCAGGAAGGCCGCCGACCACTTGATCATCTGCTCGTTGATCGGGTCCACGACCGACGAGCCAGCCAGTGTTCCCACCCAGTCGCTGAGCGTGCGCCGAGCCGGCAGGTCCGCCTGGCCCCCCGGGTTGGCTGTGTGGAGGCCGACGGAACTGCAGACCGCCTCGACAGCTGCAAGTAGATCCGCCCGCCCTTGGGCCTTCGCCTGCCACTCGAGCACCGACCGTTCCGGCACCTCGACGCCTTCGGTCAGATGGATCCAGAGCACCTCGTCCGCCTCGATCGACCGGCCTTCGGCAGCCACGGGATCGGAGTCAACCGGCGGACATGCCCGCTGCAGCGCGTGCCGCAGGTGCCCGTCCTTGATCCTGCCCTGGCGACGGAGCTCCCGGTACTCGTTGTTGGAGAGAAAGCCCGCACCGCCGATCACGCGGGCCGCCTCCCGGACTCCTTCGTCGAACGGGAGGTTTTCGTACCCGCGGACCGGGTTCCGGTAAGCGAAGGTCTTCAGAGGCCAGATCTGGGCTGCCGGACGGGCTGCCTCGGTGACCTGCTGGCGCAGTGACTGGCGATCGTCGGAATTCATCGAGGTTATTGGGCAGACCCCTCAGGACTTTCTAAGCCGGGCGGCGGTCGGATCCTCCGAGACTGAACGATGCCCGTCCAGCCCCTGGATCTCGAGGCGCGCCCCGCCCTCTTCGAATTCCTTCTTCATTTCCCGCAGCCTTTCCATGACCGTGTGATCAACAAGGGCCGTCTGGGACAGATCTACCGTTACCGGAGTCTCGCCCTTCAGACCCTCGAGACGCCGCTTCAGCCCGATCCACGTGGAGAACACCGCCGCGTCCTTCACTGCGACGGTGGCGCCGTCGCCGGATCGGTCGATGTCGACCCGGAGCCGGAACAGCGAGGCGATCGGCACGCGGTTCACGAGGTGGATGAGAACCTTGACCAAGATGCCGATGCCGATGCCGACGAGCAGGTCGGTCGCCAGCACGCCGATTATGGTGGCCACGAAGATGACCAGCTGCTCGCGGCCCACGTGATACATGTGCGCGAATTCTTTAGGCGAGGCCAGCCGGAAACCGGTGAAGACGAGCATCGCCCCGAGGGCGGCCAGCGGGATCTGGTTGATCAGGGCGGGAGCCAGCGCCACGAACACCAACAAGAACATGCCGTGGTACATGTTCGCGAAGCGGGTCTTCGCGCCGTTGTCGATGTTTGCCTTGCTGCGGACGATCTCGGAGATCATCGGCAGGCCCCCGACGAAGGCGGAGGCCGTGTTCCCGACGCCGATCGCCAGCAGGTCGGCGTCGTAGTTGGTCTTCCGGCGGTACGGATCGATCTGGTCCACCGCCTTGGCGCTGAGCAGCGACTCGAGGCTGCCGATCAGCGAGAAGAGAATGATGTATTTGACGCCTGTCCCAGTCGCGACGCCGGAAAAGTCCGGGAACGTCAGCGCCCCGAACATGTTGAAAGGCACGGAAACGAGAAACTCGGAACCCAGGCCGTAGTGCAGGCCCATCGGCACAGTGACCACCACGACCACGAGCGGCGCCGGTATTGCCCTCAGACCCGGTATCTTCAGGAACGGATATCCGAACATGATGACCAGGCTGATGATGCCGATCAGGCCCACCTGGGGGTGCATGTCCGTGAAATAGCTGGGAATCCTGGCCAGGAGCTCGAGCGGCGTCCCCTCCGAACCGAGCCCGAGAGTGACGGGCAGCTGTTTGGCGAAGATGATCACCCCGATCGAGGCGAGCAGTCCGTGGACGGCGGCCGGGGGAAAGAACTCGCCAAGGATGCCGGACCGGAACACGCCGAAGAGAATCTGGATGACGCCTGCCGCGACGCCCACGCCCAAGGCAAGGCGATACGCCTCCATGTCCGCGGCGGGATCGCGGCCCGCGGTGAAGCCGAAGTCCGTCACGCACCCGATGGCGATGACGATGAGGCCAGCCGCCGGGCCCTTGATCGTCAGTTCGGAATTGCTGAAGACTGTACCGACGAGCCCGCCGATGATGGCGGTGAAGATTCCAGCAATTGCCGGGTACCCGCAAGCCAGGGAGATTCCGAGGCAGAGGGGCAGGGCAATGAGGAACACCAGGAATCCGGACAGCAGGTCGGAAGTCCAGTAGCGTCGGAATCCGGAGCCGTTTCCTTGCGGTACGTCTCTTGTCATGGTCATTCAGAGAAATAGGATAAGGGATTTGTTCGGGGATTACATACGAGACTCCCGAAACAGGGGTTGACAGATTCGGGAATTTCCTGTAGAATAGTTATGTAAGAGGTTGATATGGAAGTTGCTAAGAAGGGGCCGGGAAAGCACTATCGAAAGGGGCTTTCGGTTTCGGAATTCTTCGAGATGTTTCCGGATGACGCTACGGCAGAGGCCTGGATCGTGCCGCGGCGCTGGCCCGGAGGGGTCTGCTGCCCGCGTTGCGGTTCGCTGAACGTAAACACGAGCGCAAAGCGCAAGTCCATGCCGTTCCGCTGCCGCGAGCAGGTCTGCGATGCGAACTTCAGCGCTAAGACCGGTACGTTCATGCACTCGAGCAAGATCGGCTACCGGGATTGGCTGTTTGCCTTCTACCTGCTCTCGACCAATCTCAAGGGAGTCTCTTCCATGAAGCTGCATCGTGACCTGGGCGTGACGCAGAAGACAGCATGGCATCTGGCGCATCGCGTGCGGAAAGCGCTGCAGTCCGGCGGGTTCCAGTTCTCCGCTCCGGTCGAGGTAGACGAGACCTATATCGGCGGCAAGCGGAAGAACATGAGCAACGCCAGGCGGCAGGAGCTGGAAGGAACCGGCAGGGGCGCCGTGGGCAAGACGGCCGTGGTCGGTGCGAAGGACAGGGCGACCAAGCACGTCGCGGCCAAGGTCGTTGGGTTAACTGACAAGGAAACGCTGCAAGGGTTCGTGCAGGACTGGGCCGACTTGCAGGCTACGGTCTATACGGATGAGGCCGGCGCCTACGAGACGCTGCCGTTCGACCACGAAACGGTCAAGCACTCGGTGGGCGAGTACGTGCGGGGCAAGGCTCATACCAACGGAGTCGAGTCCTTCTGGTCGATGCTCAAGCGCGGCTATATTGGAACGTACCACCACATGAGCCCGCAGCACCTGCAGCGCTATGGGGACGAGTTCAGCGGGCGCCACAACGTCCGCGAGCTGGACACGCTCCAGCAGATGGGCGAGATTGTCGCATCCGCGGCCAACACCCGGCTGCGTTACAAGGACTTGGTGGCGTGAGCTGCGGCCAGTCCCCGGGAGAGGCCGTTGCAGCGGTACCGGGACGTGCCTGTACTGGCCGCCACGAGATGGCGCTAGCGAACTGGGAAAGGCAGACGCTCTGGACGGGGACAACCGCGCCATCATGCGCGGGCTGCACAGCGAGTCGGCGGACCTGATCTACCGCGACCCGCCCTGCAACTCCAGCCAGACGTACAGCGCGCCGAGCGGTTCCCAGGCCGCAGGGGCAGCCTGCAAGGATACCTGGACGTTGGCTGCCGCCGCTAGCGCTTGGATCGGCCTGATTGCCGAGAAGGAGCCGTGCTGAAGGAGCGCGGGCTGGTAGTCTGAACCGGGAGGGAGAGAAGTGCACAAGAAACCCAAACCGAGAATCGTGGAGCTGGTACGGACCGACTACCAGCCGACCAAGGCCGAGAAGGAAGAGGTATTCACGATCGAAGCCTCCATGGAGGAGATCGCGGACGCGGTACTGTCCCCGGTCAATGTCCGTTGGATCGACAGGCCCCGAAACCGGAGGTTGCGCAAGTGAGCTGTCAACCCCTGTTTCGGGAGTTTCGTATGTAATCCCCTTTCCAATCCGACCTGCCGACCACCGCCGTCTCTCCTCACGACCAAGGGACCAGGTGCGGGCGCTGTTGGGAACAGTACCCGAGATAGAATCTCGAGGTGCGTTGGAAACCCAACTGGCCAACCCTCAGCCAAGCCTCGGCCGACTCGGCTCCGCGCGGGCTCGACCGGCGCTCATTCTTGACCGCCCCAGTCGCAGCCACAGCCGCGGCGTGTGGCCAAGCGAGGCGCAAGTCCCCCAACGTCGAGCTCGTGATCACCGACGACCAAGGCTACGGGGATCTCGGGTGTCACGGAAACCCCCTGGTCCGCACGCCGAACGCAGATGCCTTCCATGGCGAGAGCGTGCGGTTCACCGACTTTCACGTGGACCCTCTGTGCGCTCCGACACGAGCCGCGCTGCTCACTGGGAGGTACGCCTACCGAACAGGTGTAACGGCAGCCTACGCCGGTCGGTCCATTCTGCGTCGAAACGAGACGACCCTAGCCGAAATTCTGTCGGAGGCGGGATGCCGGACAGCCTTGTTCGGCAAGTGGCATTTGGGCGACAACTAGCCCTACCGCCCGAACGAGCGGGGCTTCCACGACACCGTGCTCTGCTGGAGCGGCGGCGTAACGCAGGCCGCGGACTGGTCGGGCAATGACTACTTCGACGATACCTACTATCGAGACAACGTGCCGGAGGAGTTCCAGGGCTATTGCACGGACGTGATTTTGAGGAGGGCTTGCCATTCATCGAGCGGAACGCGGACCGCCCGTTTTTCCTCTTCCTGCCCACCAATGCTCCGCACACGCCCTACTGGGTGCACGAGCGATATAGCCGGCCCTATGCCGAACAAGGATTGGCCGAGCCCCTCGCATCGTTCTACGGAATGATCGAGAACATCGACGAGAACTTTGCGCGTCTACGCAAAAAGCTGACCGAATTGGGCATCGAGGACAACACGATCCTGATCTTCATGACGGACAACGGCACGGCAGCGGGATTGCGAGCGGGCCTCAACGCCGGAATGCGTGGCCGAAAGGGCTCAAACTATGACGGCGGCCACCGCGTGCCCTTCTGTATTCGGTGGCCAACTGGAGGAATCGGCGCGGGCCGGGACTTAGACCGGCTTGCCGCCCACATCGATATCGTCCCGACCCTGGTCGAGCTACTCGGCTTGCGGATACCTCTGGTCGAATTCGACGGCGTCAGTTTGGCACCGTTGCTGACTGGCGAGGGCGCGTTCCCGAAGGACCGCACCCACTTCATCCAGCACCAGCAGGTGAGCCGGGATGGCCCATTCCAGATGGAGACACCCAGGCCCTTCTTCCATTCCGCCGTGCTTACGAATCGTCGGCGGCTTGTGAATGGCGAGGAGTTGTATGACATCACGGCTGATCCAGGCCAGCAATACGACATCGCAGCGGAGCACCCGCAGGCTGCCGTTTACACACAAGTCACCCTGAACGCATCTTCTGATAGAGCTTGCTACCCTCGCTGAGCCGTCGGGTCCGTTCCACCACCTGCGAGATCGTGGCCAGCCTCGTGTAGCCCTCCCACATCACCTTGTGCCCCGGCACCGCGTACTGCTTGCGCTTGTAATTCAGATACCCGCCCAGCATCGCCAGCGTCAGCACGGCCCGCCCCAAATTGTCCGGCGGCGGCTGCCGCCGATCCTGCGCGAAATCCTCCAGCGCCGCCAGTTCGATCTCCGTGAACAGCGTGTCCGCCGGCAGCTCCGGCGTGTCCCGTCCCAGCAGCGTTAGCAGTGTCAGCCGCCAGGCGATCACCGCGTTGATCGTCACCGCCCGCTCGATCCGCTCCCCCTGCCGGTGCCCCAGGTACTCCACCTTGCAGCCCGCCTTCAGCACCCGCTGCCAGTCCTCGATCCGCCAGCGCAGCTTGTACCACTCCAGCACCCGCTCCGCCTCCGGCTGCGTCTGCACCGCCAGCGTCGTCAGCAGGAACCATTCCAGTCGCTCCGCCCCCTCCGGCTGCGTCTCCTCCCGCACGTGCACCAGGCGCAGCTGCAGCGCCGCCTCCTGCCTGTCCGGGTCCGCCAGTTCCACTTCGCGCCAGCGCAGCTCCACCTGCGCCACCCGCTCCTCCCGCGCCTCGCGGCCCGTCTGCCCCCGGCTCGCCCGCCGCCCCGACAGCCGCGCCACGTGGATCTGCATCCGTCCCTGCGCCGCCTCCCCCCGGACCCAGTCGAACAGCTTCGGCACGTCCTTGCCCAGCGAGCGGTTGTGCTTCGCCCGCACCAGCAGGTCCACCTTCCGCAGCCGCCGCTGCTCCGCGAACAGGGCGAACACGTCCGCCTCCCGGTCCAGCACCGACACCGGCCGCACCCCCGCCAGCTGCCCGCCCATCTCCGCGCATTCCCGCAGCCCCCGGATCCAGCGCATCGTCTTGCGCTGCTCCAGCGGCTTGCCCCGCTCCGCCTTCCCGTCCGGCGCCTCGAACTGGATCTGCGGCACCCCCAGCGGCACCCCTTTCCCGTTCACCACCAGCGTCGCATGCATGTGCAGCCCCAGCGTCCCCGCCGAGCCCTTGTTCTTGCCGATCAAGCCCAGCCCCACGCAGCCCGGATGCTCCGCGAAATTCAAGTCCGTGCCGTCCTGGATGCACAGTACCGCGGCCTGCCCCTGCATCCGCTGCAACGTGCGCTCCCGGTGCGGCGCCAGGATGTTCTCCGGCGTCACCTCCGAATCCGCCGGGTGATCAATCAGACGGTAGTAGCCGCGCACCGCCGCCTGGTCGTTCTGCGCCGCTCCCGGGAACGACTTGGTGGGCGCTTGCGCTTGCTGGTCCACGATCTTCACGAGCCGCTGGCTCAAGCGTACATCGCCCAGCGGCGCGCCGCCGAACTCGTGCTCGGCCCACACGTCCGCCGCCAGCTTGTCGGCCGCGCCCAGCGCCTGCGGCGCTTGCGGCGCGGGCACGCCCAGCTGCGCCCGCCAGTCGCGCGCCAGCGGGTAGAGCCAGACCGCCTTCACCGGCACCGCGGTCCCGCTGGCCGCGAAGCGGCCGCGCCCGGCGCTCTCGCCGACCCGCAGCCAGTTGGCGGCGGCCAGCGAAGTGCCCTTGTACAGGCCTTTCTCGACAAAGGTTTCCACCAGCAGGGGGCGGTAGCCGTAGCGCTGCTGGCAGTCGTCCGGCAGGCGGCGCAAGGCGAGCGAGAGGGCCTTGGAGGCGAGGTTCCGGCAGGCGGCGCCGGGGCGGATCAGGAAGCGGCTCAGCCCGAGCACGCGGTGCAGCTGGCGGCCGCGCTGGTCGGCGTCCCAGCCGATGAAGGCGTCGCGGGCGGCCAGCGCGAGGGCTGCGGCGGCGAAGCCGAAGGCCCCCAGCACGCCCTGCTCGGAGACCAGCAGGTAGCGCAGTTGGGCGCCGGCGTGCTGGACGGCGCCGCGCGGGTGCTCGCTGCGCATCAGCTCGTTCCAGATCCCGCGCTGGGCCGAGTCGCTGACCTCGATCAGTGCCAGCCCGCACAGCTGGTCCACGCGGGCGGGCACGCCGACCGGCGGCGGCACGGGGCGGCCGAGACCGCGCGGGCGGCAGCGCCGGTGGTTATGCCGGGGCGCGGGCAGTCGGATCTGGCCGGCGGCGGCGAGCGTGCGCAAGGCTCGCAGGCAACTGGCCAGCTGGGGCTGCCCGCGGGCGTCCAGGAAGCCGAACAGCTGGCAGACCCGGCGGCCGATTTCCATGCGGCTAGCCGAGCCGGCGGCCGCCACCAGCGCCTTGACGCGCGCCAGGGATGCGGGATTCGAAAGCGTGGAGGGAATCCGGTGTTGCTCGTACATGTCCTAGGGATGGCACACTGGAAATCCACTTGTCAAGTCCTATTTGTGTGTAAACGGCAGCCCGCAGGTGGTGGCCCGCTTGCGCGGCGAATACGAGTCTTGGTGGGCCGACGTCACCGTGCGGGTTGGCGAATACCTGGAGATCCCGATTGGAGCCGAGGAAGCGGACCCGGTTCGCCTGACAAGCTTCGACTGGTACACGGGTCGTCCGCCCAACCAGCGCGAAATCCAGCGAGCGCCGTCGGAGGGACCTTGGCAGGAGGGGTTTTGGGCAATTGAAGTCATCCGCGCTGGTCAATACAAGGTGACTCTGCGTCAGCAGCCGCGGGAGGCGGGAGTCCCGATCGATGGCCAGACCGCGCAGCCTCGGATCGGTGACCACCAGTTCGAGGAACCAATTTCCGTTGACTCTCCAGCCATCTCGTTCGAGATCCCGCTGGAACCCGGCAAGACCACGATGCGTGCGTGGTTCTCGAAGCCCGACGGCACGCGCCGCGGCGCATTTTTGGCCTACGTCACGCTCCTATAGCGAGGAGGCCTGACGGTCAGACGGGAAGATTTGACTATAGTGATTGACTATGTTAGATTCGGATTCGTGCAGTCCATAGCCATCTCGAAATTCAAGGCGACCTGTCTCGCGGTGTTGGAGCAGGTCCGCAAGACCGGCAAGCCGATTCGCGTCACACGGTTCGGCAAGCCCGTTGCGGATGTCGTTCCGCCCGGACCGGCCGCGCGGCCCGGAGATTGGTTGGGATCGATGGCCGGAACCGCTCGGATATTGGGCGACATCACCGTTCCGACCAGCGAATTGGTCGATTGGGATGCCGAGCGCGAATGAAGCTGCTCCTCGACACGCATATTTGGATTTGGAGTGTCTTGGATCCTTCCAAGCTCGGTCAGCGCGTCATTGCGGCGCTGCGGGACGGAACCTCCGAGCTTTGGCTTTCGCCGATCTCGCTTTGGGAGCTTGCGATCCTGGCCGAGAAGAGGAAGGTCGAATTACGCGGCGGGCTATGGAACTGGATCGACGCAGCGCAGCGCTCCGCCCCTATGCGGGAGGCGCCACTTACAAGCGAGGTTGTCCGCGCCCTGGATCGAATCGAGGTGCCGCACAAGGATCCAGCCGACAAATTCCTCGCCGCTACCGCCGCTGCGCTCGACCTGCGCCTTGTCACTTCCGAGGCAAGGCTGTTAACCGGACGCGGTTACAAGGTATTCGAGAACTGTTGAGGTATGACGGAGCTCATTTGGCTTCGCGAGCCGATCCAAGTGCCTGCACCCGCCACGCCGCATCCAGCGGATCGTTGAGCGAATGGCTCACCGCGATCCATGAGCGCCTGTCGGCTTGAGAGTTGAAGGCCCCGCCCATTTCTATGTCTCTCGCCTCGGGGGTTGTTCGCAATCCCGTTCAGCGCGTCCAACCCGCGGGCGACAGTCGGCCTGTTGGACACCCCACACGGCCATGCGCTCCCACCGAATAAGGCTCAGATCGCCTGCCCGCTAAGGCGGCATCGAGCAACCCAAGTTCCGGGGGCGGAGAATCCCGAACCGGCTAGTCCCCTGCGACGAGTTCGGCGAGAGTCTCCTCAGCCATAGCCGGATCGGGTCTTCGCGCGGTCCTGACGGGACTCTCCGTGGCCATACGCCCCGTACCCTCGTTCACGATGACCTCGAGCGGATTGCTCGGCAACGCGGATGCCTCCCGGACCCGGGAGGTTCCGTAAATATGGAATGGCTGCGCGTCGTTGATACTGGCGACTTCCTCGAGCGTCTGCTTGCGGTGCTTCGGGATCAGCCGCGGAGGATACGCCGTGCTATTGGACTCGTAGTCCCAGTTCAAATGGAGGTGCTTCGAGAGTTTCTCTTCCGGTTCCCCCGCGAAGCGCATGGCTGGCCACTTGAACGCAGGGCCGTGAACGTATTTGCCGCGCAAGTGGTAGAAAATCTTGGTGCCGATCTTGAAGTACGAACGGGATCGGTCGCGCATCTCCCCGAAGTCCCGGCTCTGTTTCCAGGCCGTCATAATGAATTCCCACTGCAGCTGCGTTAGTTCACGCGCCTTCATCGCGTGGCCCGACGCCATGCGGGTGTCCTCGAGAGGCGTGAAGATCGATGGCACGTAGAGGAC
Organism: Bryobacterales bacterium; assembly: GCA_965218615.1. Classification (GTDB taxonomy): domain Bacteria; phylum Acidobacteriota; class Terriglobia; order Bryobacterales; family UBA6623; genus VXMF01. Next base: position 157,150 of record CBDCLH010000004.1, on the reverse strand, counting down.
CTTGTTGTGTTTCAGGCGGTGCAAGAGGTCCAACGACTGCCGGACATCGTCGTCGGTCTCATTCGGCAGGCCCACGATGAACGTATAGACGGGGAACCAGTTGTTGTCGTTGAGGATGTTCGTCCCCTCGACGACAATCTCCTGCCAGTCACGGATGTCGAATGGCAGCGACTTCCCCGACATGGTCAATGCCGCCAAGCGCGGCGACCCGGTTTCAATTCCGATCAACGGCGCCAGGAACCGCTTGTCCGGGTGCGTCGAGTTACGGTTTCGGAGAGCGCTCTTGTCGAGAAGCACCTTTGACAAATCCCGGATCAGACCGGGATTGACGACGGCCGGCGCCATGGTGGCGTGTGATAGTGGCAGATATTCGACGCCGGGCTCCTCGGCGATCGTGCCATAGAAGTTCAGCAGCTGGTTGGGGTTGGGAATGTAGAACGGCGCCGAAGCACCGTAGATAAAGATGTCCTCCGAAACAGGAAAGATGATTTTGCCGTCGTTCTCAGTATTTGCTCGGACTGCCGCCAGTACATTCGGGATCGGCACGGAGATCCTGGTTTCCAGAGTAGGCGAGCAGAACGCGCACTGGCGGCCGCACCCGCGGTTCATCTCGACGATGCCGTAGGTCGAGCGCTTGCGCGGGATGATCAGGTTCTCGATGCTCGGCTCGGGGGCGTTGACTGTGGTCGGCAGTTGCTGGCCGTCCTCGGCCATCTGAAAGACCTCCAGAATCTTCGATTCCGCCCGGCCGTTGATGATGCAGTCGACTCCGAGGCGCTGCCGGGATCCGGTCTTGTCAATCTGCCACGCACCGGCACCTCCCACGATGACCTTCGGTTTGTGCTTGCGGATCGCGGGATGACGGTACACACGCTCTGATTCGGCGGCGTTGATCGGCCGCGCCGACGAGCCGAAAATATTGGAATACACACCGGTCGAGAATGCGGTTCCGATCGGGTTGTGCGCCCCGACGCCAACTGCGATTGTCCGGCGACCGACGAAGGTGTCCAGGTCGTCCGGGTAGCAGACGACAACGTCGTCTGCGGAGTAGTATCGTCGCAGGACTTCCTCGGCAACCCGGACACCGTACGGCATGACTTTCGCACTGCCGTCCGGGTAGCGCGGTTGATCGAATCGGCGCTTGTAAACGAAACGCGGCACGAACTGCGCTGGCGCGGACGCGTACATCATCTGCTTCCAAGGGCTGAACGCCTGCTCGGTGCTCTCCGTGTCAGGAGCAGTTAGAACGAATCTCACGCCATCGGGATTGTACGCCATCGCCTTGCGAAATCCTTGACCGATTAAAGAATAGATTGTAACTCGAATGCTCAAAACCCGCCTGCGGCCCGGCTCTTCCCAGACCCGCCGAGGCAGCCGGCGTGAGCTTCGCCGAAACTACCGACTCTCCACGCACCAGAGCAGCTCAGGTCCCAACCGTCGAGCCGATCCCATGGAACGACTCCAAGCATGTGGTGGACGAGTGCGCAATTGGGCGACCGTGGACATGGAAGGTCGAATCCGGGTGCACCGCCACCCGCAACCAATGCCCGACGCTGTCCAATGCCCCGCCGCGCCGGCGCCGCTAGCTCGTGGCCGCTGCCTCCTCGCAGGCGGCCGCGGCGTATCTCCGGATTGTGCGCAGCATGGCGTCCAGGCCATTGCCACGGGTCGGACTGAGGTGTTCCGTCAAGCCAATCGCCTCGATGAAGCCATGGCCGGCATCCAGGATGGTCCGTGGTGCGAATCCCGAGTAGGCGCGCAAGAGCACCGCGATGAGCCCTGACACGATGGCCGCGTCGCTCGTCGCCTCGAAGCAAAGCTTTCCGTCGTGCTCGCGTGCGTGGAACCAAACCTGCGCTTGGCAGCCCTTCACCTTGTAGGCGTCGGTCTGGTACTCCGGAGGGAACCTGGGCAGCTTGCGGCCCAGGTCAATGATGTGCTGATACCGATCCATCCAATCGTCAAGGAACTCGAATTCGTCAACGATCTCTTGGTGAACTTCCTTGATGGACTGGCCGCGCAAACCCTATCCCTTATCTCGGATTCTACTCCGTCGCGGAGGCCATGTCGCGTCGTTGCTTGCGCGGAGTCCGAAGGACGGTCCGCAGATCATCCCCGCCGGAGGTGTCTTGCCCGAGTCGTGACGGAGTGCGACCGGGTTGCTGGGCACCTGATCGGGAGAGTGCTCGTGGCCGGAATGCTTGCGCAGGCGGCGTCCGAGAGCCTGCGACGGGGGCTGTACTACCATCCGGTCCTCGGCGTCGACCGTGGCCTCGGCCCCTGGGCTTTGCCCCTGCCGGTGGATTGCGCCAGAGACGGCGGTTTCGATCTCGGTCTCCTGGTCTCGAGCGGGGGAGTGCCGTGGGAAAGCGCCTGTTTCTTCGGGAATCCTACGGAACCCGGCGTCCCTGAGCCCAAGCCGATCTTCCAATTCGGCGTGTGCATTGGTGAGTACCACTCTTACACCCAGACTCTGTGCCCAGGAAGAGGATCGTCGAAGTGCAGCCGAATGCGGCGTATGGCTGGCGGCCCACGGCGCTGTACCACGTATCCGGCCCTCCAGGATCAACGCCGGACGCCCCGACCGAAGTGCGCGCTGCAAGATCGATCTAGTGGATTGGGATGGCAATGGGTTGCTCGACTTCTTGGTCGACCGCACCAGCGTCGCAAGTCTGCGCGAGCGAGGGTGCCGGGCCGGAATCGTCCCGCTGCAAAACGGGCGCCCGCCCATTCGCAAGAAGCTGGCCGGTCACATCACCAGTCCAACGACCGTAGACTGGAACGGAGATGGCTACCGCGAGTTGCTGGTGGGTGCAGAGGATGGCGTCCCGTGCTGATTGGACGCTCCGCAAATGCAATGAGACTCGGCCCGGAAGCCAGGGACCGGCACGGGGAGAAGCCGGAAGAACCGGGACAGCCGCTCGGCACCGCGGGATGAGGGCGGGACTGCAGAAGAAAAGCGGGGGGTGAAGGTTCATCGGATGCTATTTCTCAAGCGCCTGCAGGAGCACCGCGAGAAATTCCCGGAGAAGCTGGCGATCGAGTTTCGCGGGACAGCGGCCTCTCGGAAGATCAACTACGAAGACCTGCTCGAGTCAAGCGGACGAGCCGCGGCATGGCTCGACCAGCTGGGTGTCGGCCCCGGAGACCGCGTCGCCATCTGCCTTTCGAAGAGCCTAGCTTGCGTGCAACTGCACTTGGCAGCATGCGGCATGGGCGCGGTCTCGATGCCGCTCAATCCGTCGTACTCGTCGAGAGAGCTGGAATACCTGCTTCGAGACTCGGAAGCCGAGTTGCTGGTGATTGCCCAACGACCAAAGGGTGGTGGCGCAGACATGAACTTGGCCCGCGATCTGCCTACTAGGATCGTTCTGGTCGATCCCGACCGGTTCGAAGATCTGCTCCCTCCGCAAGGACTGCTCTTGCAAGGGATTCCGATCGAACCGGAACAGACCGCACTGATGCTCTATACCAGCGGGACCACCGGCCGTCCCAAGGGAGCGTGCCTGTCCCACGCGAATCTGACGGCCAATATGGATATGCTGGGCGAGGCTTGGCAATGGTCTGAAGACGACGTGCTGCTGCACTCCTTGCCGCTGTTCCACGTGCACGGCTTGTTGGTCGCGCTACACGGCGCGCTGCACGCGGGTGCCAGCAGCATCGTCCACTCCTCTTTCGAGGCGTCCAGCATCCTAAAGGATCTCCGGACCAACGAGTGCACCGTATTCATGGCCGTGCCGACAATGTATCGGCGCCTCCTGGACGCTGCCGGCGAGGAACCGACCAGCCTGCGCTACCTGCGGCTGCTCACGTCCGGCTCGGACCGGCTTCCGGTCGAAACGTTCCGGCGGATCGAAGAGCAGTTCGGCGTGCGCGTCGTCGAGCGCTACGGCATGACGGAAACAGGCATCATGCTGTCCAATCCATTGGACGGCGAGCGCCGTCCCGGGCAAGTGGGAATCCCGCTGCCCGGGATCCAAATGCGGGTAGTCAACCGCGACACGATGGAGCCGTCGCCTGTCGGCGAAGTCGGGGAACTCCAGACACTGGGACCGCACGTCTTCGCTGGCTACTGGAAGGATCCCGGCAAGATGGCGCGGAGCTTCGCCAAGGACGGATGGTTCCGAACCGGCGATCTGGGGCGCTGCAACTCCGACGGCCGATACGAACTCAAGGGACGTATGTCCGACCTGATCATCACTGGTGGATTCAACGTCTATCCAGCCGAAGTGGAGCATGTTCTCACCGCACACCCGGACGTCGACCAATGCGCGGTCGTGGGCGTCCCCGATGAACAGTGGGGCGAGGCCGTGACGGCCTTCGTTGTGAGGCGGGACGTTTCAGTCGGGACAGAGACTCTGCTCTCCCATTGCCGGAATTCCCTAGCGGCCTACAAGTTGCCCAAGCGCATCATCGACGTCGAGAGCCTGCCACGCAATGCGATGGGTAAGGTCCAGAAGACGGAGTTGCGCGCAGCAGCCATAGGCAAGCGCCCCCCAGGGGGCTCCTAGCTCGCGTAGGGCTTGCGTCGTTCGGCAAACTCTGCCAGGCATCCTCGAATCGCAGTGGCGGACGGCGGATGATATTCTGTGGCACTCGAACCAGCTCCCGGCTGCGGAGTACGGATAATTGGATTGAATCATGGCCAGAGTGGTGACTTTCGGCGAGATCATGCTGCGTCTCGCGCCTCCGAACTTCGAACGGCCCCTCCAGTCCCCGATGTTTGTGGCCACATTCGGGGGCGGTGAGGCCAATGTCGCCGTTTCGACCGCAAACTACGGCATCCCGACGTCATTCGTCACGGCGTTTCCGGACGACAACTTCCTTGCCGACAGCTGCATCGCGCAGCTGCGGAGCTTTGGGATCGATTGCAGCCAGATCGTCCGCAAGCCAGGCCGAGTCGGGATCTACTATCTCGAGACCGGAGCCAACCAACGGCCCTCGAAGGTGCTGTATGACCGCGACGCCAGCTCGATTGCACAGGCTGCTCCCGGAGATTTTGACTGGGACGCGATCTTTGCTGGTGCCAGTTGGTTTCACATAACCGGAATCACGCCATCTCTCAGCCAGGGCTGCGCCGACCTCTCGCTGGAGGCGGTCCGTGCCGCGCATGAGAAGGGTTTGACCGTATCGTGCGACTACAACTTTCGCAAGAAGCTGTGGAACTATGGCAAGTCGGCGCCGGAGGTGATGCGGGAACTGGTCCAGTATGTCGATATTGGGATCGCCAACGAGGAGGACTGTCAGAAGTCCCTCGGCATCTCGGTGGATGACGTCGACGTGGAGTCAGGGAGCTTGGATGTGGAGCGTTTCGAGCAACTTGCCGACAAGGTTCTCATGCAGTTCCCGAATCTGAAGATGCAGGCAATCACGCTACGCGAGTCCATTTCGGCCTCCCACAACGGCTGGTCAGCCTGCCTGCACGACGGCTCGAACTTCTACCTCAGCCGCAAGTACCAGATCACCCATATCATCGACCGAGTGGGCGGCGGCGACTCGTTCTCGGCTGGACTGATCGGAGGTCTGGATCACTTCCCGGACGACGTCTCGGCAGCCTTGGAATTCGCAGTCGCAGCATCCTGCCTGAAGCACTCGGTTCCGGGTGATTTCAACCGCTTCTCGACCAAGGAAGTGGTCACGCTCATGCGCGGAGGGGGCTCGGGCCGCGTCGAGCGATAGTTGGTGCTGCTCAATCGTAGACGTACAGGAAGACCTGCTTGAGGTCTTCGAACGCCAGTCGTTTGCCCTGCTGGTTATAGGCCCGCAGAAGGTATGACGGGTGAAAGGTCGGCATCACGCGGATACCGCCCCATTCTTGCCACGTCCCGCGCAACCGAGTGATTCCCGTACTAGTGTTCAACAGCGCTTTGGCCGCAGTCCCACCAAGTACGCAGATCGCCTTCGGCTGGATAGCCTCGATCTGACGGGCTAGGAATTGCCCGCAGATTTCCATCTCGCCCTTTTCCGGCGCACGGTTATCGGGGGGACGGCACTTGACCACGTTGCAAATGTATACATCGGGGCGTCGGATGGGCAGACCCAGCCGTTCGCACGTCCCGTCGATCATCCGCGTGAGCAATTGACCCGCCCGGCCCACGAACGGCAACCCCTGCTCGTCCTCGTCCGCTCCGGGTCCTTCGCCGACGAACACCAGCTTGGCGTCTGGATTGCCGCTGCCGAATACGATCGTCTTACGTCCTTCGTGGAGGCGGCATCGGGTGCAGTCCCCGATATCCTCCTGGATGACCCGCAAGGCCCGCGCCCGGTCGAAGCCGGTGACGGCTGGTTTGACGAAGAGTTCTTGAACGCCCAGATCGCGGTAAAACTCGAGGTAGCTGCGAATCGCTTCGGACATGGCCTTCGGTGGTGCTCAAGCGGCCTGACGCTGCCGAATTTCGACCGCTGCATCGAAGATCCGCTCCGCCATCTGGGATTTGCTCATGGGGGCCAGATGGACGGCCTGCGCGCCGGGAGCGAGAATCATGCCTTGATTGACTCCGACATCGAAGCCCGTGGATCCGCCAACGGGATTGGCGACGACGAGATCGCACCGCTTCGACTCCAACTTGCGACGAGCATTGATTTCCAAGTTCTCGGTCTCGGCCGCGAAGCCGATCAGGATGCAGTCCCCCTTGCGACGACCTGCAGCCCGGAGGATGTCCGGGGTTTCCTCGAGTTCAAACGACGGCGGGCCGTCGCGCTTCTTGAGCTTCCGGTCGGAACGCGCCGCCGGCCGGTAGTCGGCGACCGCCGCCGCCATCACCGCCACGCTTGCTTCGCCGATGAGCGCCATGACGGCATCGTGCATTTGCTGGGCGCTCTCGACGTCGACACGCTCGCACCCCTCCGGCGTGGGCAAAGCGACCGGACCGGCAACGAGGATCACTCGCGCGCCGCGCCGCGCCGCTTCCTCCGCCAACGCAAAGCCCATCCGACCGCTGGAGCGATTCGAAAGATAGCGCACCGGGTCCAGAGCCTCTCGCGTCGGTCCAGCCGTGACCAAGACGCACTCGCGGTCCATGTCACGCTTGCCGCGCAGGGCCTCCCGCACAACGCGTAGGATCGCATCCGGATCCGCCAAGCGTCCGGGGCCCGTCGTGCCGCAGGCGAGCTCACCCGACGCAGGCTCGACGATGTGCGCCCCGCGGTGGCGGAGCAACTCCAGGTTTTCGCGGGTCGCGGGGTGCTCCCACATGCGGGTGTTCATCGCGGGCGCCAGAACTAAGGGTCCTTCGAAGGCGAGATGCGCCGTGCTCAGAAAGTCGTCGGCCAGCCCCAGTGCGAACTTCGCCAGGACGTCGGCCGTGGCCGGCGCCACCAGCAGCAGGTCTGCATTCTGTGCCGCATCGATATGCGCGATCGCGCTGTGCAGCGTATCGTCCGCCGAAGCGTCCGCGAACAGATCCGTGATCACCTTTGCGCCTGTAAGCGACGCCAACGTCAAAGGCGAAATGAACTTGGTCGCCGCGCGCGTCATGACCGCCTGCACACGATAGCCGTCCGCGCGTAAGGCGCGCACAAGTTCCGCCGACTTATAGGCGGCGATACCGCCGGAAACGCCGAGCAGAATGGTCCCCTGGTCGCGCATGCCTCTAGGTCGGCAATCCCAGTATAGGTGGCCGTCTCGATTTCTGGCTCGGACTCCTCGGGAACTTAAGCCTGCTCAGCGGGGGCCGCCAAGGTAAAGAGCTCCTCCGCCTTGATGGCGCGGATGCGATCGCGCAGCTTGGCCGCCTTTTCGAATTCGAACGCCTGTGCGGCCTGCTTCATCTGTTCTTCGAGGCGCACAATCAGGGCCTCGAGTTCTTCCCGCGACTGGGGCGTCTCCTCAGGCTCCTCGACGGCCGGAACGTCGACATAGTCAGCATCGACGATGCGAGCCAACGTCATGTCAATTGGCTTCACGATTGTCTCTGGTGTGATGCCGTGCGCCTGGTTGTAGCGCTCTTGGAGCTGTCTGCGCCTGTTGGTTTCGTCGATGGCCTGCTTCATGCCGTCCGTCGTGCGGTCCGCGTAGAGGATGGCCTTGCCGTGCACATTGCGGGCAGCACGGCCCATGGTCTGGATCAGAGAGCCCGCCGAACGCAGGAAACCCTCCTTGTCCGCGTCAAGAATCGCGACCAGCGAGACCTCGGGCAAGTCCAGTCCCTCGCGCAGCAGGTTGATCCCTACCAGCAGATCGAACTCACCCCGACGGAGGTCGCGCAACGTCTTGACTCGCTCGAGCGTATCGACCTCGGAATGCAGATACCGACAGCGGACACCGGCCTCGGCGTAGTATTCCGCTAGGTCCTCCGCCATTCGTTTGGTGAGCGTGGTCACGAGAACTCGTTCCCCGGCGTCGGCTCGTGCGCGGATCTCCCGCAGCAGATCGTCGACCTGTCCCCTGACCGGGCGGACTTCGATCTCGGGGTCCAACAGGCCGGTCGGCCGAATGACCTGCTCGGCTACCACTCCCGCGGACTTGGTCAGCTCGTACGGTCCTGGCGTCGCAGAAACGTAGAGCAACTGGAAGGTTCGGTCTTCGAATTCTTGAAATGTGAGCGGGCGATTGTCCAACGCGCTCGGGAGACGGAACCCGTGCTCGATCAGCTTCTCCTTACGCGAACGGTCACCGTGGGACATGGCGCGCAACTGAGGAACCGTCTGATGGCTCTCGTCCACGAAGACGAGCGTGTCGAGCGCCAGGTAATCGAGCAAAGTCGGCGGCGGCTCGCCCTGCTTGCGGCCTGAGAAGTGCCGCGAATAATTCTCAATGCCGTGACAGTATCCGATCTCGCGCATCATCTCGATGTCGAACTGGGTTCGTTGGCTTAGGCGCTGGGCCTCGAGGAGCTTGCCGTTCCCGTGAAGCTCCCCACACCACCAGTCCAGTTCCTCGGTGATACTGTCGATGGCTCCGTGCAGCGTCTCATCCGACATCACGTAGTGACTGGCCGGATAAATCGGTAGGCGCAAGTAGGTCTGGCGCACGTGACCGAGCAATGGATCGATCTGCGCCAGGGAATCGACTTCATCGCCCCACAGCTCGATCCGGTAGGCGTAGTCGTCGTACGGCGGATAGACCTCGATGATGTCACCGATCATGCGGAATGCGCCACGCTGGAAATCGCCGCCGTCCTTCCTCTGGTACAGGATCTTGACGAGTTGGCCGACGATCTCCTTCCGCGAGATCCGCTGCCCTTTCTCCAGCATCAGGAGCATGTCGTAGTAGGCGTCCGGAGAGCCTAAACCGTAGATACAGCTCACGCTCGCGACGATCAGGCAGTCGCGGCGCTCGAAGAGCGACTTGGTCGCTGCGAGCCGCAACTTGCTGAGGTCCTCGTTGATCGTCGCCTCCTTCTCGATATAGGTATCGCTCGCGGGCAGATAGGCCTCGGGTTGGTAGTAGTCGTAGTAGCTGACGAAGTACTCGACAGCGTTGTCGGGAAAGAAGGAGTGGAATTCGTGGTAGAGCTGCGCCGCGAGGGTCTTATTGTGGGCCAGCACGAGCGTCGGACGCTGCACGGCCTCGATGACCTTCGCAACGGTATAGGTCTTTCCGGAACCCGTCACTCCAAGCAGAACCTGATGGGTGTCTCCGCTGGAGACCCCATCGACCAGTTGCTCGATAGCCGTGATCTGATCCCCGCGGGGACTATAGTCCGACGCCAGGCGAAAAGCCATCAGGCTCCCAGTGTACTGGGCCGAGCGAGGCGGCTCGCCACCCCAGACAGGGCGCCCGGAGTGTTCCGGGAGCGAGTAAGGAACCGTACGACTCGAGGCTGGTGGAACGGATCAGAATCTTCTCCACTTGCGGCTCTGGGGGTGCTTTGTGGGCCTATGGGGCTTGGAGACCCTTATCCTGGTCCGCAGTTTGGCTACGGTGACGATCGTCGCGTCGGAAACGACGAGATAGATGTTCAATCGGTCCGCGATCCTGCGGTATTTGGCGGCGTCCATCTCCCGCCTGGCGCGTTGGTGGGCTCTCTTGTCCATATAGTACTTTTTGCTGCCGCCGTGGTCCACAATGGATCCAAAGGCCAAGACCGCGTCGATCACGTCCGTGCCAATTCCACGCTGCTGACAGCGCTTCCCCGCGTGTTGCGAGAACTCGTACAACTCTGACATCGCGTTCTACTTCCTCTCCGAACGCCGCGGCGGCGGAAGCGCTGCGTCCGACGTTCCGGGCAAGAGGCCGAGTTGGGCGCCGGAGCCTTCGATGGACCCTGCCAGGCAGAGCCTCGATACGAAGGATCAGCATGGATACTGCGACAATCAAGCTGTCACGGAATCGTCACGCGGCACAGCCTATTGGACGTAGAACGGCGCAATCGGTTTCCTCGCTCTCGGCGATTCGCGGCCAACTACTGCACCCACGAAATCTTGATGTCGGTCCCCCAGAGGCGCGTGACTCAGGCAATGGCTGCGACCGCTTGTCGCGGTGGAGGGCGCGGTGCGGCTTGGCGGCAGACGCTCTGGGCGGTGGCCCTGCAGTTGAGTCTTGCGGCCACGCCAGCCCAGTCCATTGAGGTCACCTTCAGCCAGCACGTTCGGCCCGTGCTGGAGCGGCGGTGCGCCGTTTGCCACGAAGGCCCCAGCGCCCAGAAAGGATTGCGGGTGGCTAGCCCTGCGGAGTTGCTGCGGGGCGGCGAGAGCGGTCCGGCTATCATACCCGGCCGACCGGAGGCGAGCCTACTCTTGGGGAAGATAGGAGGCGCGAATCCGGCGATGCCCCCGGTCGGGGATCCCTTGACGGAGGAGGAAGTCAAGCTGATCGGACAGTGGATCGCAGCCGGCGCCCTGGAGGACTCAGACGTCTCGGCAAGCGAGCGTCGCACGGGATGGTGGTCGCTGCAGCCATTGCAGGATCCCTCGCCGCTGCAGCTGGATAGCCACTGGGTGCGTACGCCGACCGACGGATTCCTCCTGGCCGCCATGCGTCGGAAGGGCCTTGCTCCATCGGAGGAAGCCGACCGGCGGACTCTCATCCGTCGGCTGACCTTCGACCTGCACGGATTGCCACCCTCACCCGAGGCGGTCGAAGCGTTCGTCCACGATCCCAATCCCGATGCGTACGAGAAACTGGTTGACCGTCTTCTGGCTGCACCCGCCTACGGGGAGCGATGGGGACGCCACTGGCTGGATGTCGCGCGGTTCGGCGAGAGCAACGGATACGAACAGAACCATCTACGCAACAATGCCTGGCCTTACCGCGATTGGGTGATCCGGGCGCTGAATGAGGACAAGCCGTTCAATCGCATGATCCTGGAACAGCTGGCCGGCGACCGGCTCGCGCCTAACGATCCCGACGTCCATGCCGCGACCGGGTTCCTGGTTGCCGGGCCCCACGACACCGTCGGTATCAAAAATCCCGCTGGCGAAGCGCAAAAGCGGGCTAACCATCTCGACGACATCATCATGGGCGCCTCTTCCGCCTTCCTAGGGCTCACGGTCCATTGCGCCAGGTGCCACGACCACAAGTTCGACCCGATCAAGACTCAGGACTACTACCGCATGCAGGCTGCCTTCGCGGGCGTGTGGCACGACGAGCGCATCTGGGATCGTCCGGATGCTATCCAGGCGTTCCACGCACGCGTCGACCCGCTCTCCAAAGAAGTCCGCCGTTGCGAGGAGGGCCTGGAGGACCTGCGAAGCGGTGCGCGCGAGCGTGTGGAGGCCAGTCGCGAGAGCATCCTCTCCCGGTACCGCGCGAGCGTCGACCAGTCTGGATCCGAGGAAACGTTCGATCCCGTCGAAGCCCGCTTTGTGCGCATGTCGATCACGGCGTCGACGGCCGGACGCTCCATCGTCGACCTCGACGAATTCGAAGTCTGGACCTCCGGTCCGGCTTCCCGGAACGCCGCGCTAGGCGCCAACGCGACTGCGAGCTCGACGCGGGTCGACGCGGCCAGTCCGGACACCTACGCGGTGGCCAACCTCGTGGACGGGAAGTTCGACAAACGCTGGTTGTCAGCACAGGGGGTGCCTGTGTGGATCCAGGTCGAACTATCCAAGACCGAGCACATTGATCGCGTCGCATGGTCCTCCGACCGCCTGGGGGGATTCGGAGGGCGCTTCGGCAGGCCGCAGCCGGAGCGCTACCGCATCGAAGTCTCGCTCGACGCCAGGACCTGGACGACGGTCGCCACGTCGGTGGGCCGTTTGCCGTTCGGTGAAGACCAGCAAGAGCGCCTGCTCCTGCGTGCCGTGTTCCGACCCGAGGAAAAATGGGCCTGGAATGCCCTCGAGGCGCGGAAGCAGGAAGCTGAGCGCGAACTGGCAAGCCTGCCGCAACCTCGGCGCGCCTTCTTGGGTCGATTCGAACAACCGGCGGAACCCTCGTTTGTGATGCAGCGCGGCGACCCGATGAACAAGGGCGCGGAAGTCGCGCCCGCGAGCCTAAGCACCCTGGAGCGCTTGATGCCCGGCTTCACGCTCCGGCCGGATGCGCCCGAGGCGGAACGGCGCCTTGCCCTGGCCCGCTGGATCGCCTCGGATCAAAACGCTCTGACGGCCCGCGTCATCGTGAACCGCGTTTGGATGCACCATTTCGGGCAGCCGTTCGTCCGGACGCCGAGCGACTTCGGGATCAATGGCGGAGAGCCTACGCATCCGAAACTATTGGAGTGGCTCGCCGGCCGGCTGGTGCAAACGCATGGCTGGCGGCTCAAGCCCCTGCACCGGGAAATCGTGCTGTCTGCGGCCTACCGCCAGTCAAGCCGATACCGCGAGGCAGCGGCCCGGATCGACCGCCACGGGGCGTACCTATGGCGCTTTCCACCTCGTCGGCTCAGCGCCGAAGAGGTGCGCGACGCAATCCTGTCCGTGAGTGGGAATTTGGATCGCACGATGGGCGGTCCGGGCTTTCGGCTGTACCGTTACACGGTGGACAATGTCGCCACCTACTACCCATTGGACGAGTTCTCCGCCGAGACGTACCGGCGGTCGGTCTATCACCAGCATGCCCGCTCCGTCAAGCCCGAACTGCTGGGCCAGTTCGACTGCCCGGACACATCTCTGCCGGCACCGAAGCGCATCGCAACGACATCACCCTTGCAGGCGCTGAGCCTGCTGAACAATGCCTTCGTCCTCGACCAAGCATCTGCGTTCGCCACGCGCATGGAAGCCGCTGCGAACGGAGATCCTCAAGGTCGAATTACTCACGCGTGGCTGCTGGCCTTTGGCCGGGAGCCGGACGCAATGGCATTTTCTCTGACCATGAATCGTCAGAGTGCCGTGCGTCGGCATATTAATCGCTTGGTTTCAACGGGTTGCAGCTCCATGGAAATTTTTTTGCGGAAGTACTTGACTTAGGCTCGCTTTTCTGCCAACTTAGGCCTGGGGAGCGACTTGCATTGGACCCGCTGATCGAGAATCTCAAATCCACCACCTTCTTCGGCAAGCGCCTGACCCGGCGGCAGATCGCCGACATCCAGGAAACCGTCGGACGCTTCCCGAAGCTGAGCCGCACGGAACTGGGACACACCCTCTGCGAGCACCTGCACTGGCAGACGCCGAACGGCAGCAACCGCCTGCAAAGCGCCCAGCGCCTGCTCGAGGAACTGGAGCGGCTCGGCATCCTGAGCCTGCCGCCCAAGCAGGGTCCCGGCCGCGGCCGGCAGAGACCGCTCGAGCTGGGCAGCGGCAGCGATCCCCAGCCCGCCATCGACGAGCCGCTGGCCGGCCTGACGCCCCTGCAGCTGCAGCCGGTGAGCGGCCAGCAGGCGGTTGCGACATGGAACGAGTGGGTCCAGCGCTACCATCCGCTGGGCTACCGCCAGCCGATCGGCGCGCACCTGCGCTACTTCCTGCTCGACCGGCACGAGCGCCTGCTCGGCTGCCTGCTGTTCGACTTCGCGGCGCGCAACGTGGCCTGCCGGGACGCGTGGATCGGCTGGCAGGGCCAGGCGCACCGCAAGTATCTCGACCGGGTGGTGCGCAACTCGAGATTCCTGCTGTTGCCTTGGGTGCGGGTGCAGAATCTGGCGTCGAAGGCGCTCGGCCTGGTGGTGCGGCAACTGCCGCAGGACTGGCAGCGGCAGCACGGGTACCGGCCGGTGCTGGTCGAGACGTTCGTCGACCTGGAGCAATACAAGGCGACCTGCTACCGGGCGGCCAACTGGCAGTACCTGGGCCAGACGCAGGCGCGCGGGGCGATGGGCGGCGTGGCGGCGAAGACGCCCAAGGGCGTCTACGTGCACCCGCTGCATCCGGACTGGCGGACGATCCTGCTGCACGGCCCGCCAGCCGCGGCCCGGCCCCGCCGGCAGCGGCCCCGTCAGCCGCGGCCCGGGCCGCCGGCCGATGAGCGCTTCGTGCAGTTATGGCAGGGGGTCATCGGCACGGTGGTGCGCGTGGCGGGCGAGTACGACCGGGAGTGGCTTCGGCGGCAGCGGGTGCTCAACACGCTGCTGGTGATCCTGTTCGTGTTCCGGCTGGTGTTCGCGCCCGAGCGCCGCGGCTACGGCACGGTCCTGGCCGAGCTGTGGGAGCAGTGCCGCCGGCTGGAGGTAGCCTTGCCGCAGCCGCAGCCGGTCTCGGCCGCAGCGATCTGCAAGGCCCGCGCCAAGCTCCACGAGGACGTGTTCCGGCGCGTTCACCGCGCCATCCTCGCGCGAGCCCCCCGGGACGAGCCCGGCCAGCTGTGGCACGGCCACCGCGCCTTCGCCGTCGACGGCTCGAAGCTGAACCTGCCCCGCCCGCTGGTCGGGGAGGGCTACCGCACGCCCGCGGACACGGCCCACTACCCGCAGGGCCTGCTCAGCTGCCTGTTCCAGTTGCGCGCCCGCCTGCCGCTCGACTTCGACCTGCACGCCCACGGCGACGAGCGCCGCGCGGCCCGGGCCCATCTGCCCGCGCTGGCCCGCGGCGATGTCGTCGTCTACGACCGCGGCTACTACTCCTTCCAGTTGCTGCACGCCCACGTCGAGCGCGGCCTGCAGGCCGTCTTCCGCCTGCAGAAGAACGCCAACTCCCTCTTCCGCGACTTCGTCCTCGGCGACCGCAACGAGGCCATCGTCTCCGTCCCGCCCAGCGCCGACGCCTGGCGCCAGCAGCCGCAGGCCGCGTTCCGGCCCTGCCGCGTGCGCCTCGTCAAGTACACGGTCGGCACGACCGACTACACCCTCGCCACCACGCTGCTGGACCGCCAGCGCTACAGCGTCCGGGACCTCGCCGACCTGTACCACGGCCGCTGGAGCATCGAGGAGCTGTACAAGATCTCGAAGCAGATGCTGACGGTGGAGCAGTTCCATGGCCAGAGCGAGCGCCTGGTCAAGCAGGAACTGTACGCGCATTTCACCCTGATCGCGCTGACGCGGATGTTCGCCAGCCACAGCGAGGAGCAGTTCCGGGCCGCGCCGGACGGGCACTCTCGTCCGGCCCTGCAGGCGAATTTCCAGAACAGCCTGCGCACGGTGGCGCGCCACTTGGAGGGACTGTTCCTGGTGCATGCGACCACGCTGGCCAGCACCGTGCAGCGGATCCTGGAGGGCATTGCCGCCTGTCGCCAGAGACGGCGCCCGGGCCGCTCCTGCCCGCGTCGCTCCCGCAAGCCCGCCAGCAAATGGAGGAACCGCAAGCCAACCGAAGCCGCAAGCCCAGCCTGAGACTCACACCAAACCGGCCCCACGGGCCGGCATTCCCCCCTACTTCCTTAAGTTAATGCGACTAAACGCTAAAGTTAATGCCATTGGAGCCGGACGGGGACGAGATTCGAACCTCCTCACAGTTCATCGCCGAGCAAGGGCTCGCGTCGTTTGGCAGGGCGATCTTGAACGCCAATGAGCTCCTATATGTCTTCTGACAGCAACGGCATGGCAGCCGAAGCGACTCGGCGCGAGTGGCTTGGGGACTTCGTCACGGGCCTGCGCGGCGTGGCGCTGGCCACCCTGCTGCCAGGCGGCGCCGGGGCCGCCGGCAAGGGGCCTCATTTCGAGCCCAAGGCCAAGAGAGTCTTGCAAATCTTCTGCCCGGGGGCGGCGTCGCACATCGACCTCTGGGACTACAAACCCGAATTGCAGGAGCGGTCCGGCCAACCTGCTCCGGCCAGCATGGACGCCGTTACGTTCCAAGGGAAGAACGGCGCCTTGATGGGTTCCCCTTGGAACTTCAAGCCGTGTGGCCAAAGCGGCAAGATGATCACGGAACTTCTGCCGCATCTCGGAACCCTCGCGGACGAGATCGCGTTCGTCCACGCGATGCAGTCGAAGACGAACACGCACGGTCCCGCCTGCGTGCTGCTCAACACCGGATTCGTCCTGGAGGGCTTCCCCGCCTCGGGTTCGTGGGTCAGCTACGCGCTGGGCTCGGCCAACAATAACCTGCCGACGTATGTGGTCATTCCCGATATCCGTGGGATCCCTCCGGCCGGTCCGGCCAACTGGGGCGCCGGCTTCCTGCCGGCGGAGTACCAGGCGATCGTGTTCAATGCGCAGGACCCGATCCGGAACCTGGAACGCCCGCGCGGGATCCCGGCCAGCCGGGACGCAGCCACCAGGGAGTTTCTGGGGTTCTTGAACCGCAGACACGCGTCGCGGCATGCTGGCGATGAGGAACTGCAGGCGCGCATCGCCTCCTACGAACTGGCAGCCCGGATGCAACTCTCGGCCCCGGAAGTCACCAATTTGTCGGCGGAGTCAAAGGCGACCCGGGACCTCTATGGGGCCGACGACGTGAATCCCCTCAAAGCGGCCTACGCGCGCAACTGCCTGCTGGCTCGGAGGCTTCTGGAGCGCGGCGTCCGATTCGTGAGCCTTTTCTGCGCATCCCGCGCGTCCGGCGTGGACGGCCTGCTGAACTGGGATGCCCACAAGACTCTCAAGGCCGACTATGAGCGCCACTGCCCGGTTCTGGACCAGCCCACGGCGGGCTTGCTGCGCGACATGCGGGCCCGCGGCCTGCTCGAAGACACCCTCGTCATATGGGCCACCGAATTCGGCCGCATGCCGACGCACCAGCAAGGCACGGTCGGTCGGGACCACAACCCGAACGCTTTCACGGTATGGTTCACCGGCGCGGGCATCCGCGGCGGCTTCAGCTATGGCGCGACCGACGAATTCGGCGGGAAGGCCGTGCAGAACGTCACCACGGTGCACGACTTTCACGCGACGATGTTGCACTTGCTGGGTCTCGACCATGAGCAACTGACCTGGTATCACAACGGCATCAACCGTCGTCTGACCGATGTGCACGGCCACGTGATCCGGGAAATCCTGACATAACGTCGGTCGGCTCATCGCGCCGCCTCTCTTCCGGACAGAATGTAGAGGCAGCTGGGACCGTTGGGCCCTGGAGTGCGCCCGTCGACCCATTCCGGGCCCAGATCCCGCAAGACGAAGTCGCGGAATCGCGCAGGATCGCCTCCGACATAGAGGACCAAGTCTCGCCCGATCCGAGCGACGAAGATGCAGGGTTCGGGGCGCGTGCACGGGTTCCGGGAAACAACGTCAATGGCTTGACCAGTCAGCCCGCCGGACTGGTTCGAACTCTGTTTCCAGCTGATCGAAGAGTTCTGGGCGAGGAATAATGACCTGTTCCGATCAAACCCTTAGGATCAGATCGAGCGATTACTCGTCCTCGGAATCCGCACGCAGGTGTCGAGCGCCTGCGCGCCGGACCGCGCCCCTCTGTGGCTCCAGACAAGCAAATGCGCTTTTCCGCTCAGGGCGGGTCAGAGTCGACTGCCGAGCATCTTACGGTGGTCGATGGCGTTATAACTGGAAGGATGCTCGATGGGATCCGGGTCCTCGACCTCTCCCAAAACATCGCAGGACCTGCAGCTACGCAGGTCCTAGGCGATCTGGGAGCCGATGTCATCAAGGTGGAACCGCCGGGAGGCGACCCCGCACGCAAGTGGGGTCCCCCATTCTGGGGCGGCGACGCGCCGTTGTTCCTAGCCTTTAACCGCAACAAGCGCAGCATCGTGATCGACCTGAAGTCGCCGGAGGGCCGCGATGCGGTCGAACGGCTGATCGCATCGTCGGATGTTCTGGTTCAGACGTTCCGCAAAGGGGTGATCGAGAGCCTCGGTTTCGGTTACGAGAGCGTGCGCCGCAAGCACCCTAAGCTGATCTACGCTTCGATAACCGGGTACGGATCGGAGGGTCCGCTCGCCGAGACGCCCGGTTACGATCCACTGATGCAGGCCTACAGCGGCATGATGTCCATCACGGGCCATCCCGACGGCCCGCCCGTGCGCGTGGGCGGCTCGGTGGTCGACATCGGAACGGGCAATCTCGTCGCGCTCGGGGTCCTCGCGGCGCTTCGCAAGCGGGATGCCGAAGGGGTCGGCACGCACGTCGAGTCCTCGCTGCTCGACACCTCGCTCGGATGGATCAGCTACCACATGATGACCTACCTCGCGAGCGGCGACGTGCCGCGGAGGATGGGTACCGGGCTCACCATGATCACGCCGTACGAAGCCTTCCCCACCAAGGACGGCGAGTTGATGATCTGCTGCGGCAACGACGGGATTTTCAGTCGGCTCTGCGAAGCACTAGGCATTCCGGAATCCGCAGACGACCCGAGATTCCGGGACAACCCGTCGCGCGTCGAGCACCGGGCCGTTCTCAGGAGGCTCCTGGCCTCGCAAACGAGTCGGTTGACCACCGAGGAACTCGATCGGCTACTCAAGACCCTCCGCGTGCCTTGCTCTCCGATCCAGGACATCGGTCAAGTCGTCGACGATCCTCAGGTTCGGGCCAACCGGATCTTCGAGCCCGAGCCGCACCCGAACATCCCCGGCTACCGGGATCTCAAGATGCCCCTCCGCTTCGACGGGGAGCGCCCCGCTCTGCGAACCCTTCCGCCCGCAGTGGGCGAACACACAGGCGAGATCTTGCGTGAAGTCGGCTACGCGGAAGCGGAGATCCGCGCATTCCAGGCAGCCACGCCGGCGTGACCGCCACAGGCAGGCCGCCATCGAACGGGACGCGACGGCCGGCCGCCGTGGGCCTCCCAGCTGATCCACGGAGTGGGAACGCCCGGCGCTTGCCATCAGGCAACTCGACCCACAACACCAGACTTCCGTCAGAGCGCCGCCTACTCGCCAGAACCCTCCGCTCCTGCCCGTCGAGCGGGTGTCTGGGACGCTTGATCAGTATCCAGCGAGGCTTTAGACTTGCGAATTGGATTCGTCTTGGAGCCCGAGTCAGCGATTGCTGACTACGTCACGCCTGCATGCTCTTCGGCGATGTTTCCACCGACTGCATTTTGCTCTGTGGCGGCGGGATCCGGCTCTGCCAGAAAGAGAGATTCGACTGCGATAGCCAATAGAGCCAGATCAGGGCCCGCAGGGCTAAATATTTACGATCTGATTATTAATAACAGGTATTATATACGCATGGATATCGAATCTTCGTACGCAGTCAACCTCAAGCTGCTCGCCGAACGCACGCGTCTCAGTTACCAGCAACTCTACCTAGCGCTTGTGCAACGCAAGCGGAATCTTAAGTTCAGCGACGCCGTGCGGGTCGCCGATGCCCTTGGCCTGCCGCTGTGGGAGTTTCGTCAATGTCTCGAGGACGGCCGGTTCGTGGCGAACAGCCGCCAAGACGGACTGCTAAGCGGCAATCGCCGAGACGGGCAGGCCAAGAGCCCCGAGTTTGCGGAACGATTCATCTCGCGCAAGGCGCCTCCGACGATCAAACCGGCTGAGGGCCGCCTCGGAGTGCTGCTGCCGGGGATGGGTGCGGTGGCGACCACCCTGATCGGCGGTGTCGCCCTGGTCAGTCAGGGGCTTTCAAGACCGATCGGATCGTTGACTCAGATGGGAAGGATTCGGCTCAGCAAACGGACCGACAAGCGGAATCCTCTGATTCGCGAGTTGTTGCCCCTGCAGGACATCGGCGGGCTTGTCTTCGGCGGCTGGGATATCTTCGAGCACGACTGTTACGAAGCGGCCAAGATCGCGGGAGTGATCGAGACTTCGGCCTTGAGCCAGATTGAGACTCAATTGCGAGCGGTCAGTCCGATGCCGGCGGTTTTCGAGAGCCGATACGTACCGCGGCTCCATGGAACGCACGTCAAACAAGGCGCCAACAAGATGGCTCTGGCCGAGTCGCTCACTCGGGACATCGAAGACTTCAAGTCGACTCACGGTCTCGAGCGGGTCGTCATGGTCTGGTCCGGATCGACAGAAATCCATCAACGGCCTGTGGCCGTGCACGCCTCCCTGGAGGAATTCGAGACCGGCCTGCTGAACGACGACCCCGACATTGCACCGTCGCAGATCTACGCCTACGCCGCCCTGCAATGCGGAGTCCCGTTCGCGAATGGCGCTCCGAACCTAACCGTCGATATCGAAGCCATCCACCAGCTCGCAAAAGCTCGGCGCGTACCGGTCTGCGGGAAAGACTTCAAAACTGGCCAGACATATATGAAGACTCTGATCGCACCCGGCCTGAAGGCCCGCCTCCTTGGTGTGGAGGGCTGGTTCTCCACCAACATCCTCGGCAACAGGGACGGCCTGGTGCTTGAGGAGCCGGAGTCTTTCAAGACAAAGGAGGAGAGCAAACTAGGCGCTCTTGATGTGATTTTCCAACCAGAGCACTACCCCGACCTGTACGGGCACTTCGATCACATGGTCCGCATCAACTACTATCCCCCTCGCGGCGACAACAAGGAGGGCTGGGACAACATCGACCTTCAAGGCTGGCTGGGATATCCGATGCAGCTCAAGGTCAATTTCCTTTGCCGAGACTCCATTCTGGCCGCTCCATTGGCATTGGATCTGGCGCTGTTCCTAGACCTGGCGCACCGCGCCGGACTCTCGGGCATCCAAGAGTGGCTGTCGTTTTACTTCAAGTCACCCATGGTGAAGCCTGAACTCTATCCGGAGCATGACATCTTCATCCAGTTGATGAAGCTCAAAAATACACTTCGCTGGATGGCTGGGGAGCAGATGATCACTCACCTGGGCCTCGAGTATTACGACTAATACCGTGTGCGCCCAGAAGGCTTGATTCAGCTCGAACTGGATCCTGTGGGGTCGCAGGCCCGAGCTGTCGTGCGTGTGGCGGCCCTGAGCATGCCCCGATTCGGCTGCCTCAATCGCGGAGTATTCGCGAAGCTGAAGGCCTCGAGACGGAACCGCAATGTGTGGCCCTCCGTTGGTATCCGGATGCACTCGCTAAACATGCGGGCGACGCTGGGGCCTGCTGCACCTCGAGCCTAGGTATCCGCGTGTCACAAGGGCCAGGTCCCCCAACTCCGCTGACACGTAATACAACCCAGTATCGAGAACCGGTACCGAACGGAACCCGGTTCCGTTGCTCTCGGCAGCCCACTCGACTCCGTAGAAGTGTTCGCGGCTGTGATCTTCGCGCCCGGGATCATGCCTCCGAGTCGGTCCATCCCCGCGCCCTGGAACCCGGAGTCTGGCGCGGTCGCAGCGTTGGCGCATGCGAGACGGGCGATGGGGGGCGCCGCTCCCAGCAGCGCCGGCCCGGTGTTTGAAAATCGCACTGGAGCATCTGATGAGTCGACACCAAACAGTCGGACAGACCCCGTCAGTGGAGCCGGCGGCGCGGTTCGGAGTGACGAAGACCGCAGCGGCTCGGACGATCACGGGCTAACCTCAACTCGCGGCGACCCGAATTCTAACCGGACCGCTACGGAAATACTCTTGGTGTCCTCGGGCCGCACCTCTTTACTGGACATACGTTGCACCAAGCTTGGTCGACCTTCCGCGTTGCCCGCACGGACCGCCCCAATCTCTCCTCGCATTGGGATGCGGCCACAAATGAACTGTCCGTCTCCGCCAGGGGCTCGCCACCGACCTTAGGCGCCGCATTCCCACCAAGATGGCGCAGTGATTCGGTGATTTGACGACCGTCAGCCGGCTGCCCTCCGAGCCTGAAGCCGAGGAGTTGGCGCAGTCGTACCACCACCAGATGCGCCTCGACCATCAGTCTCCTTCGGATGTGACACGGCTCGTCCAGATCGATATACGCGAGCACGACTCGGTACAGTTCGGGGCCTGGACGGGGCTCGGACGCATCCTGATGAATACGGACGAATTCATCACGTGGGAGTAAAGTGATAACGTTGCGGCGGTTCCCCTCGGTCCAGCGCCGACTTGGCTCTCCGGAAGATGCCGTCTGTGGAGTTGGCCTGGCCGCTTCCGAGGTCCTGCTTCGTGCTCACGGATTTTCGGCGCTCGGCTCGCCGAGCACCCAAGACTCGCGCCAAAGAAACCACTCTGTCCGGCTCGGGCCAAGCTCGTCAGAGCGATTCTTGCGTCAGGCACGGGACATAGGCTTGAAATTGAGGTCAATTCTGGTTGTAGAATGAACACACAAGGGGGGCGAAACCCCATGCACTCTTCACGTTGGTTCGCGACTTGCCTAGCTCTCGCTGTCTTTGGATCCGCTCCGGCGCCAGCCCCTGCTGCTGCCGTACCCGAGTTGCCACCTTCGGCCGACCGCACCGTTGAGTTCGCAAGCGAGGTCGAGCCCATCCTCCACGTGCGCTGCTACGTGTGCCACGGACCGTCCATTCAGACGAATGGCCTACGTTTTGACCAGCGCGAGGCGGTCCTGAAGGGAGGCTACAGCGGACCGGCCATCGTGCTGAATGACAGCGCCAACAGTTCTCTGATTCATCGGATCGCAAGCTCGAAGGAAGGCTTCCGGATGCCGCCGACCGAGCCGCGTCTGACGCGAGAAGAAGTGGGCATCCTGCGCGCCTGGATCGATCAAGGCGCTCCCTGGGCCACGGTCGGCCCGCAAGAGACGGCGCGGCCAGCGACGAGTGATCACTGGTCGTTTCTGCCGATTGAACACCCGAAGCCCCCTGACGTGCGGCAGAGCGATTGGACCCGCAATTCGATCGATCAATTTGTGCTCGCAGGGCTCGAATCGAGAGGCGTCAGCCCGTCCCCGGAGGCCGACAAACTGACACTGCTGCGGCGCTTGAGCCTGGACCTCCTCGGGCTGCCTCCGTCATTGGAAGAGGCCCAGGCATTTCTTGCCGACTCTGACCCCCACGCCTATGAGCGCGTCGTCGACCGCCTGCTGGACTCGCAGCACTATGGCGAAAAGTGGGCGCGGCATTGGCTGGACCTCGCCCGCTACGCCGATAGCGACGGCTACGAAAAGGATGTGGCGCGTCCCTACGCCTGGCGCTGGCGGAATTGGGTGATCGACGCGTTGAACGAAGATATGCCCTTCGACGAGTTCACCACTCTGCAACTTGCCGCGGATCTGCTCGAGCATCCGACACCCGATCAGCTCGCCGCCACCGGCTTCCATCGCAACACGCTGCGCAACCGCGAGGGTGGCACGATCTACGAACAGTCACGCTTCGAGGAAACCCTCGATCGCGCCAACACCGTGGCAACGGTGTGGCTCGGGCTGACGGTGGAATGCGCGCAATGCCATGACCACAAGTACGACCCGATCTCGCAGAAGGACTTCTATTCGCTTTACGCATTCTTCGACAACGTCCAGGACGTGCACATCGCCGCGCCGCTACCGGGCGAAATGGGTCCGTACCTGCGCAGGCGCGCCGAGTACGTGAGCAAGCGCCAGGAGCTTCTCCACGAGCATCACGTCCCGGAATTGCAGCCGGAATGGGAACGCCAGATGAAGATCGCCGGCGCCAATCCCGGCGAGCGCTCCGATTGGGACCTCTGCTACGACGAGTTGTTCCAAATGTCCGATGGCGGCTGGGAAGTCCTGTACAAGGACCCTGCCGAACGCACTTTCCGGGAACGGGACATCCTCACCGACTACTTCATCGCCTGGTACTACACGGTGGTCTCCAAAGAGCGCATCGAAGAATTGCAATTCAAGGAACTCCGGAAGAAGCTGAAAGACCTGCAGTCCTCCTATCCGCAGTTGAGCGAAGCGCGCATCATTCACGAACGTGACGAGCCGGGGAAGACCTATTTGCGCATGCGCGGACAGTGGGATCGCAAGGGCATCCCAGTCCAGCCTCAGCCACCGGCTTTTCTGCCCCAATTCCTCGAGCGGGGTCGAGCGACACGGCTCGATTTGGCCGAGTGGATCCTGTCGGAGGACAACCCGCTCACGGCGCGTGTGGCGGTCAATCGGATGTGGCAGGAGTTCTTTGGCCAGGGGCTTGTCCGAACCTCGGAGGATTTCGGCGCGCAAGGCGAACTGCCGTCCCACCCGAAGCTGCTCGATTGGCTGGCGTCAACATTCAGGAGCCGGGGGTGGAGCGTGAAACACATGCACAAGCTGCTCGTGATGTCCGCCACCTACCGCCAGTCGTCGCACGCCCGTCCTAAGGTCTCGGAACGAGATCCGGTAAACACTTGGCTTGCGCGCCAGAATCGCTTGCGCCTACCCGCGGAGATCCTACGCGATTCGGCGCTCCGCGTCAGCGGCCTGTTGTCTCCGGACATTGGCGGACCCAGCGTCTACCCCCCGCAGCCGAAAGGCGTCGTGGAACTGACGTACGCTTGGGACACGGACCGGTGGCGGGAAAGTCAAGGCCCCGACCGCTATAGGCGGGGGCTGTACACCTTCTTCCAGCGGACCTCGCCCTATCCGCAGATGATGAACTTCGATGCGCCCGACTCAAATCGTACGGCCAGCCGACGGCAGCGCTCGAACACACCCTTGCAGGCCTTGAATCTTCTCAATGACGAAGTCTTCCTGGAGGCCGCCCGGGCCTTGGCGATCCGTACGCTGGCCGAGTCTCCCGCCGAGTGGACCGCCCGTCTCAACCGCATCTTTCAACTGACCCTCAGCCGGTTGCCCAGCAGACACGAGGCCGAGGAGCTGTCGGAGTCCTACCGCCGACAGATGCGCATCTTGGATCCATCCCCTGCCGACGCGAAACAGCTTGTGCAAGTCGATTTGCGCGAGCACGACCCCGTCGAGATCGCGGTCTGGATGGGTCTCGGACGCATTCTGCTGAACACGGACGAATTCATTACTCGGGAGTAACGCCATGACGTCGCAGCAATTTCACGCCATTCAGCGCCGACGTGACTTTCTCAAGAACGTCGCCTCCGGGATCGGCATGGTCGCTCTCGGAGACCTGCTCGCCGGCGACGGACTGACGGCGGCCAACCTGCCGGACGTCAACCCACTCGCCCCCAAGGAGCCCCACTTCCGGGCCAAGGCGAAGCACGTCATCTTCATGTTCATGGAGGGCGGGCCCAGCCAGTACGAGCTCTTTGATCCAAAGCCCGGCCTAGAAAAGCATCACGGTACGGCTTTGCCCGAGTCGATGACCAAGGATCTGAAGCTCGCGTTCATCAAGCCATCCGCCAAGGTCATGGCCAGCAAGTTCAGCTTTCATCGGCACGGCCAGAGTGGGATGGAAATCTCCGAGTTGATGCCGCGACTCGGGGCTGTCGCGGACGATATCTGCCTGGTGCGTTCCGTCCATACGGACGCATTCAACCATCATCCGGGGCAGTTGCTGCTCTTCACCGGCCACACGCAGTTCGGTCGGCCGACCATGGGCGCGTGGTCGGTCTACGGGCTCGGCAGCGAATCTCAGAACCTGCCGGGCTTCGTCGTGCTGACATCGGGCCGCGGCACAAGCGGCGGTTCCAGCAACTTCTCGAGCGGCTTTCTGCCGTCGCACTACCAAGGCACGGTGTTTCGCAGCACTGGGGATCCGATCCTGTATCTCTCGAATCCGAAGGGCGTTAGCGACGCCCTGCAGAGGGAAACGCTGCGGGCTGTCCGGACATTGAATGAAATGCGATTCGAGACGACGGGCGATTTGGAAATCGCTTCGCGCATCTCGTCCTACGAACTCGCCCACCGCATGCAGATGTCCGCCCCGGAATTGCTGGACTTCTCCAACGAACCCGACCACGTGCTCGACGGCTACGGCGTCAACAGCGACGATGAGGGGCAGAAGCAGTACGCGACGAACTGCCTGCTCGCGCGCCGCATGGTCGAGCGCGGCGTCCGATTCGTGCTCATGATGGACGCTAGCTGGGACGACCATAGCGAGTTGAACAAGAACCTGCCAAAGCGCTGTCAGAAGGTCGACCAATCGAACGCCTATTTGATTCAGGACCTCAAGCAGCATGGCTTGCTCGATGAGACGCTGGTCATCTGGGGAGGCGAATTCGGCCGCACTCCCATGGTGGAGCTACGCCGGCCTGACGACGCAGACAACGCGGGCCGCGACCACCACCCGAACGCCTACAGTATGTGGATGGCGGGCGGCGGTCTCCAAGGCGGCCAAGTCGTCGGAAAGACCGATGATTTGTGCCTCAATGTCGTCGAAGATCCGGTCCACGTCCATGACTTGCAGGCCACAATCCTGCACCTGTTGGGATTCGATCACGAGAAGTTGACGTATCGCCACATGGGGCGTGATTTCCGGCTGACCGACGTGCGCGGCCAAGTCGTGAAGAAGTTGCTTGCATAGCGCACAGGCCTCTGCGCCGTTCGATGGCGTGACGAGCGGGTGGTCCAACAGATGTCCGATCGAGTCGTGCAGGGTGCAGCACCGTGCAATGCGCATGCGCGCGGTCGGCCCGCCGCGCCCCGCGACCGCTCCAGCCTTCGGCGCTACCCCTCGGATACGGATTTCGAGCCGCCCCGCTAGAATAGCCACAAGTTGTCCAAACGCAGAGAACTCCTGTCGCTTGTCGCGTCCGGGGCCGCGCTTCTGTCGTTGCTGGCCCTCTGCTTTTGGCTAACTTCCCTGAATTTCGGCGACTTCCGTCCCGAGAACCCAACCGTCACCTTTGTGCTCTGGGCGATGTCGACGTGCGTCGTGATGGGAACGATCGCGCTCGGTTTCCTGGTCTTCCGAAACCTGCTCAAGCTCTATGTGGAACGACGTCAGAACAAGCTGGGGTCCCATATCAAGACCAAGCTGGTGACGGGCGTGTTGGCGCTGAGCATCGTGCCGGTCGCACTGCATGTCGTCTACTCCATCAGTCTGCTGAACCGGAACTTGGACAAGTGGTTTTCTCAACCGAACGTCGACATTCTCCAAAGCGCGCAGGCGCTCCTGCAGCAGACGACCGACCAGCTCCTGGAGGGCCTCCGGGAGGACTCCGTACAGCTGGCCTCGGCGCCGCAATCCTCCGCTGCTCTCCGTTCTGGGCAGGCCTCCCAGGCCATGCTCGACTTGCTGCGGCAGACCCAGGCGGAGTACCTCGTCCTGACGCCTGCGGACGGCCGGAGGCCTCCGGTCGAGATTGTGGAGGGGCAGAGCCCGGCGCCCGCGTCGCCGCGCGAGTTCCCGACAAGCGAAAGTGGCGAGCTTTCGTTTGGAACTTTCGATGGCTGGCTCTACTCGACGGTCCCCATGGAATCGGCGATCGGCACGCTCACCCTCGGCCGCAGGCTTTCCCCAGCGCTTCTAAAACACCACGAATTCATGCAGTCCCGCGTCCGGGAGTGGCAGCAACTGGAAGCGGCGAGGCCCGTCATCTGGCGCTCCTACGCCTACGTTCTGGCCCTCTTCACGCTATTCATGCTCTTTGTTGCGGTTTGGCTCGCTCAATTTGCGTCAAAACAGATCATCCGACCGATCGAGGCGCTCGTGACCGCGACAAGCGAGTTGGCTGGAGGCCACCTCGACTACCGCATCCGCACGCCAGCCATGGACGAGTTGGCCGGACTGGTCGGATCCTTCAACAGCATGAGCCAGGCTCTTGAGACCAAGACCGACCAGCTCAAGAAAAGCAACCGCGACTTGGCCCGCGCAAATGCCGAGATCGAAGAGCGCCGCAGCTTTATCGATGCCATCCTCGAGAGCATCACGCCAGGCGTGATTTCGGTCTCCAGCGACGGGGAGATTCTCAAGTTCAACGAGTCGGCCCGCAAGATCGCCTCGCCCCGCTCGATCGCGTCTGTCCAATCTGTCACGGACCTGCTGGTGGGGGTCGACCGCTCCGCGTTCGAGCACATGTTCCAACGCGCCCGCCGCACCGGGATCTCCACCCGGGAGTTCGAGGTCGAGCGGTTGGGGCGTAGCAAGCATCTCAGTATCACCGTCTCGGCGCTGGAGTCCGGAGACGCCCTGCATGGCTTTGTCGTTGTCCTGGAAGACACCACGGAGTTGATGCGCGCCCAGCGCTCCGAAGCCTGGCAGGAAGTCGCGCAGCGTCTGGCCCATGAGATCAAGAACCCCCTCACGCCCGTGGCCCTGGCGGCCGGCCGCATCGACCGGCTGCTCGATCGCTACGAAAAAGCGTCGACTCCAGACGAACAGCAAGCCCTCCGCGAGCGCCTGGCGCAGTCGACGCACACGATCAACCGCGAAGTCCAGTCTCTGAAGGCGCTCGTCGACAGCTTCTCGGACTTTGCTCGTTTTCCCGCGATCCGGCCGGATGACGTCGACCTCAACGCTGTAGTCCGGGACGCGGTTAGCGTCTTCGACGGGCGCCTTCCCGGGGTCGCCCTGACCGTCGACGCCGACCCGGGGGTCCCCCTGGCGCGGATTGATCCCGAACCATTCAAGAGGTTGATCGTCAACCTGATCGATAACGCGGCGGAGGTGATGCAGGACAGCTGGGTTAAGGAAATCGTCGTCTCCACCAGGGTTCGGCCCGATGCGGACACCGTCGAACTGACCGTAGCGGACTCAGGGCCGGGAATTTCTCCGGAAGACAAGGAGAAGCTCTTCGTGCCGCACTTCTCCACCAAGGAACGAGGAACAGGCCTGGGCCTGCCGATCGTGCGAAGCATCGTCCAAAACCACCGGGGTGCGATCCGCGTCGAGGACAACCGACCCAGCGGCTCGCGTTTCATCGTGGAAGTCCCTGCAGCCGCCGGCAAGACCGTGGAAGTGCAAGAGGCCACAGCATGACGCCGCCAACCAAGGGTCGGATCCTGGTCGTCGACGACGAGCCGGGGATCCGCGAGACGCTCACCGGAGTGCTCGAGGACGAGGGCTACGAGGTCGAATCCACAGAGAGCGGCGAGCAGTGCTTGGATCTGCTGGCGACGCGGACATTCCCGGTCGTTTTGCTCGATGTTTGGCTGCCCGGGATCGACGGCCTCGAGACCCTCGAGCGACTCGGGGATCTGGATGCGTCACGGAAGCCGGTCGTTGTGGTCATTTCGGGGCACGGCAACATCGCGAGCGCCGTACGCGCAACCAAGCTCGGCGCCTACGACTTCCTCGAAAAGCCCCTCTCGATCGAGAAGGTCATCCTGGCTGTGCGCAATGCGTTGGAACACCGCAGCTTGCTAGTGCAGAACCAGTCGCTGCGGGCCAAGGTTGGTTCCCGATACGAGATCCTGGGCGACAGCGTGCCGATGAAGGCCGTGCGGCATCAGATCAAGCTGATGGCTCCCACGAACGGCCGCGTCCTGATCTACGGGGAGAGCGGAACCGGCAAAGAGCTGGTCGCGCACGCGATTCACGCGATGAGCAATCGAGCCACAGGCCGGTTCGTCGAAGTCAACTGCGCTGCCATCCCCGAGGAATTGATCGAGAGCGAACTCTTCGGTCATGCTCGGGGCGCACTGGCTGGCACGGGGAAGGACACGACCGGCAAGTTCCAACTCGCCGATGACGGGACATTATTCCTCGACGAGGTCGGAGACATGAGCCTGAAGACGCAGGCCAAAGTCGTGCGGGTGCTCGAAGATCAGCGTTTCGAACCCGTTGGATCTGGACGAACAGTCCAGGTTGACGCGCGCGTCATCGCCGCGACGAACAAGAACCTGGACCAGGAGATCTCGAACGGCAACTTCCGTGAAGACCTCTTCTACCGGCTCAATGTCGTCCCGTTCCACGTACCTCCACTTCGCGACCGCGCCGAAGACATCCCCGTTCTGGCGCAGTACTTCCTGGACGAGTTCGCCACGGCGTACGGCCGCAAGCCGAAGCGCCTGCGGGACACCGCTTTGAAGGCCCTGGCCAAACAGACTTGGCCCGGGAACGTACGGGAGCTTCGGAACCTGATGGAGCGCATCGTCATCCTGCATGCCGGACGGGAGATCGGTGTGGAGCACATCCCAAACTCGAGTCGTCGCGGCCAGACCGGCGGATCCGCGACGCAGGGTTTCTCCAGCCTCAAGGAGGCGCGCACGGCGTACGAGCGCGAGTACGTCGAGCGGACCCTCACGGCCGTGCACGGAAACGTTACGCGCGCGGCATCGGCGCTTGGATTGGAGCGCAGCAATCTGCATCGCAAGATGAAGGCCCTGGGAATCCGCGCCGATTCCGGCGCCGAATAGCCGCCTCTTGCAGGGTCCTCCGAACTGACACCGGTTCCGGCGTCAGTCGGCCCTCTCGATCCCTCACCGAAGGCGCCTTGGTCGTCGCGGACCCGCTCGACAGTCCGCCGGTGGCTCGGAATCGGGAATGCTGTGTCACAATGACATTCCGAGGCGCCGCTTCCCGGGCAGTTCGGACTTCCACATGGGACAGGACGAAAGGCGCGGGCAGGCGGCCGCTGTCCCATCCAGGGCGGACGACTCTCTGTGGAGCGCCGTCCCGGACGCGATCCGGGGCTCCCACGAGGACTACACCAAGGTCCCTTTGCGGCGGGCGATCGTTCTGCTCGCGATCCCCATGATGCTCGAACTGGTCATGGAGTCGACGTTCGGGCTGGTCGACATCTACTTCGTAGGAAAGCTTGGTTCGGCCGCAGTCGCGACCGTAGGCTTGACAGGTTCCTTGATCATCTTGGTCTTCGCCATCGTCATGGGTCTATCCATGGGCGCCACCGCGATGGTTGCGCGGCGCATTGGTGAGGGCGACCCGGAGGCTGCCGCACTCGCTGCTTGGCAGGCCATCCTTGCCGGGGTTCTCGGGGCTGCCCCCGTCAGCCTGTGCGGCATGCTGCTGGCCCCAAAGCTCCTGGGATGGATGGGAGGCTCCGAGGATATCGTCGCGGGCTACCGCTACACGGCGGTGTTGTTCGCAGGTTCGGTGACGATTTTCTTGCTTTTCCTGAACAACGCCATTTTCCGCGGCGCGGGGGACGCCGCGGTGGCGATGCGGGCCCTATGGCTCGCCAACCTCATCAACATCGTGCTGGACCCACTACTGATCTTCGGCATCGGACCCTTCCCGGCGCTGGGTCTCTTTGGAGCCGCCCTGGCTACGACAATCGGCCGTGGCTTGGGAGTCGTCTACCAGATGGCGATGCTCTGTCGCTCCGGGGGTCGTGTCACTCTCACGCGGAAGATCATGCACTTGGATCGCGCCGTGTTCCGGCACTTGCTCAGCGTATCCACGACAGGCATGGTCCAGTTCTTCGTCGCAACTGCCGCTTGGTTGGGCGTGACGCGCATCATCGCGGTGTTTGGCGAGACGGTGCTGGCTGGCTATACCATCACATTGCGCCTGATCCATTTCGCAATCCTCCCCTCGTGGGGCGTCAGCAATGCCGCGGCGACCCTGGTGGGCCAAAACCTGGGAGCCAGCAAGCCGGATCGCGCCGAGCGCGCGGTCTGGCTGACCGGCCTCGTGAATTTCGCGATGCTGTCTGTCATCGCGGTCGTCTTTTGGAGCTTCGCAAGGCCTTTGATCACGATCTTCACTGCTGCGCCTGGAGTGATCGCGCGTGGCGTCGAGAGCCTCAAGATTCTCAGTACGGGATACATTTTCGGAGGGTTCTCGATGGTCTTCGGACAGGCCTTCAATGGCGCGGGTGACACCGCGACCCCAGCCTGGATCAATTTCCTGTGCTACTGGTGCTGGCAGTTGCCTTTGGCCTATGTCTTAGCCAAGCCGATGGGCGTCGGTGTCTTGGGTGTCTACGGTTCCGTCGTCATCTCCGGGTTGACCTGGGCCCTAGTCGGCTACATCTTGTTCCGGCGCGGAAGCTGGAAAGAGTACAAGATCTGATGGCGACGGAGGGCGAGAGACAGGGTGGTTGCGATACTGCTTCTGCTCACAGCCGCAGGAGCATCTAGCACTACGGTTGCCGTGAAACACCCGGATGGGGCCAGGCGCACGGATAGTGTAGCTGGGCACCAGTTGGGAGGGAGCGGCAGCGGTTGGCGGCAACGACGCCGTGGTCGGTGTCGTCCCGAGGCAGCCCCGCTCTATGGCCACGGGCCCGACGGACGTGCGGCTGGGTTGCGCGCATGGATGCGAGCGCGCGGGCTCGCTGGCAGGCGGCCATCTCCTCCAGGAAGCCGTGCTCGGCGAGCATCCGCAGCCAGCGCGGCGCGTTGCGCTTCACCAGCAGCGCCTCGTAGTTGACGCGCGGGTCGCGGTAGGGATGGTCGTCGCGCAGGATGGCGTAGACCGTGCGCAGCAGCTTGTGGGCCGTGGTCAGCACGGCGCGCTTGTAGCCCATGCGGGCGGTCATGGCGCCGTGGTAGCCGTGGAACTGGCAGTCCTTGGTGCGCGCCGCCCCTTGGGCGCACTCGGTCAGGATCGCGCGCAGGTGCGGATTGCCCGGGCGGGCCCGTCCGGAGCGGCGCTTGCCGGCGCTCTCGTTGTTGCCGGGGCAGACCCCGGCCCAGGCGGCCAGGCTGGCCGCGTCGGGGAACACCTGCGTGGGCGCGAGCCGCAGTTCGGCCAGGCTGGCATGGGCGCTGGTGCGGGCGCTGCCCGGCAGCGTCTCCAGCAGCGCCCGCTGCCGCTGCCAGGGCGCCAGCGCGGCCTCGACCCGCCCGTCGAGGTCCTCGAGACGGCGCGTGGCGCGGTCGAAGTCCTCCAGCAGGCGGGCGAGCGGCTCCAGCTTGTGCCGCACGTGCCCGCTCAGGCGCGCCAGGATGGCCGGCGCGTCGCGGCCCTTCACGAGTCCGTCGAGAATGCGCCGGCCGTTGAGCCCGAACAGGTCGGTCAGCACGCCGCCCACCCGCAGGCCGCTGGGGTCCAGGGTCTTCTGCAGGCGGTTGCGCGTGCGGGCCCGGTCGCCGACCAGCTTGCGCCGGTAGCGGCACTGCTGGCGGAGTTCGATGAACTCCTGGGGCGGCACGTAGCTCGGCCGGGCCAGGCCGAACTGGCATACGCGCGCCAGCCAGATGCTGTCGTTGTAATCCGTCTTGCGCCCCTTGATCTGCTTCCCATGCTGGGCCTGAAACAGTGCGGCGCGGATGCCGGCCTCCTCCACGGCCCGCAAGGGCGCGATCCAGTAGATGCCGGTCCCCTCCAGCGCGGCGGCCCGGACGCCGTGGCCGCCTAGCCAGTCGGTCAGCGCCCGCAGCGCCGGCGGGTCGCTGCCCAAGACCCGCGTGGCGCTGGCCGCGTCGCTGCGGCCGGGCTCGCACAGGCGCACGGTGGCCGTGACCTGCATTTTGTGGACGTCGATGCCGGCCGCGCGGGGCACGGCGACATGCATCGAGTCGCTCGAGAGGCAATCCCGCTCCATGCTGTACACTCCGTTCTGGCGGAAGCGGGTAGGCGATCCCGAAGTGGGACACCCGCCGCGCGGGCGGGGCTCGTTTTGCCGCTCGTCCAGACTCCGCAAGCGGAGCCGGCACAATTCGGGGCTCGACACCGGATCGCCGGGTCAGTTTAGTTAACGGGGAACAGTCCGCCACTAACCACTGCGACCATGCCCCGCTTCCGCCACCCGGCATTCCAGCACAGCTTCCGTCGGGCCAGCGGCCTGTCCCGGAGTGGCCCCTGCCCTCAGCTCGAGGACCGTTTCATGCCCTCGGGGTGAGCGCGAGAGTCGTGCTCATGAGCGTTTAGTCCAGATCTATCTGCGTGCCCGCCATCGTGCACGTGATCAGACTTCCTGACATCTGACCAGAATGAGGTGTCGCGGTTTTCCGGCTAGACAGCGAGTTGCGGGCGGGGAGCAGCGCTCGTAGGATGGTCGTCGGGCAGGAGTTCGTAGACGAGTCGCAGCGAGGTGCCGGGAAACGCGGTGCGCGTTTGATTGAGTTCGCGGAGCAGCGGGCCTAGGGCGGCGTCCTGGGAGCGGCTCGCCAGATGCAGTAGCTGCACAGTGAGCGTGCCGGCACGGATATCGGGGACCAGGTTGGCGTCGCTGCGGAACAGCGCCTGCAGCAGCGCGCGGGCGTTTTCGGGCTTGCCGAGTTCGGGGGCGACCGCGACGGCCATCGCGGTTTCGGCCCGGTAGGCGATCATGCGCAGGGAGTCGAGCAGGTTGCGCAGCGGCTCGGGCAGGGCCATGAGGCGCTCCTCCGGGGACAGCTCGCCCGCCGGCACGTGCTCGTCGGCGTGCCGGGCCGCATGCTCCAGGCCCTCGATCCAGCGGTCGGTCGCGTCGATCTCGGAGTGCAGCGCGCGGACTTTGTCGGCGTGTCCGGCACTGGGCCGGGCCTTTTCGCGGGCCAGCTTGCGGCGCAGGTTGCCGACCTTGTTGCGGAGCTTGTCGAGGGCCTTGCGGATCAGCCGCCAGGCGGGGTTGACCACCCGCGTGTGCGGCTCGACGGGCAGCAGCCCGCGCTGCGGCAGCGCATCCAGGCCGAACTCCTCCTTGAGGTACTTGAAGACGTTCTCCTGGGCCCAGCGCGAGCGCATGAGCCCGGCGACCTGCGCCGCCGACAGGCTCGGGTGCGTGGTGATGACCGACGGTTGGCGCTGGCCGGCGGCGGGTCGGCCCGCGGCGGGCACGGGCTCGCGCGGCTGGCCGCTCTTGCCCGGCGGCTGCAGGCGCCGGTCGATCCAGAAGCGCACCTCGCGCGCCTCGCAGCCCGGCAGCAGGGGCGCCTTGCGCTCGGCGACCTGCGCCTCGAGCGTCGCCGCGCCCAAGGGCGAGCGCACGGTGACGCGCTCCGGGCGGAACTCGCTGTCGGGCCAGCGCTCCGTCTGCGCGCCCTTGCGCCAGGTGATGCAGGCGATGCCCTTGGCGGCCAGCCAGCGGAACAGCTGCGGGCTCCAGCCTTCGCGGTCGAACACCAGCGTCAGGTGAGGCTCCGCCGCCGCGCCCGCGGCGGGCGCCAGCAGGCCGAGCGCCTCCAGTTGCGGCACGATGCCGTGGCGGATCTCGGCCACCATTTTCGGATCGACCTGCTTGTGGATGCACAGCAGGGGCGCGCCGCCGAGCGCGTTGAGCCAGTAGCCGGCCGCGGCCGGCAGCTGCAGTTTCTGGCGCGCGACGAAGTGCTTGGGCAGGTTGGCCTTGCCGCTGTAGACCTTGACATGGCCATCGACGAACAGCGTGGCGGCGGTGGCGGGATCGTCCGCGGCCCACTGCCCGGCCAGGGCCGCGCGCCAGGCGTGCAGCGCCTCGGGGTCGGCGGCCAACTGGTCCAGCTTGCGCCGCAAGGTGCGCGCCTCGGGGCAGCGGTCCAGGCCCAGCAGGGCGCCCCATTCGCCGGGCTGCTCGTAGCGCAGGCGCTCGGCGTTGCGCACGCGCGCCAGGAGCATGAAGGCCAGCAGCAGCAGCACCGAGCGCAGGCCGTAGAAGCCGGGCGGAATGTGCAGCAGGCTGGCATGGCGCAGCAGGCCGGCCTGCAGCAGCGCCGGGACGGCCGTCAGCACGCCACCGTTGGCAACGGTCGCGGTGGCTTCGAAGCTTGGCAGCCGCTCGGCCAGCAGGCCGAGGCTGGCCGCGACGCGCCCGCCAACGTCCCGCGCCGCCCGGCCCATCGCAGCGGCCGCGTCGCGCCGGTTGCGGCCGGCCTTGTCCACGCTGCCGGGCGGGCTGCCCGCGGCCGGCTCGGCGGGAATTCCCGCGCCGCTCGCGCCGCGCGCCCCGCCGGATTCCAGACCCGCGCCAGCAGCCTCGGGAACGTCCGCCGCCAAGTTTCCGGCCGGCTCGGAGAGGCCCGCTCCCGCGGCCGCTTCGGCGCCCACTGCCCGCCCGCTCTCGCGCTGCGCCGCGATTCCCGGCAGCAAGCCCTCGCGCTTGTACTGGCGCAGCGTCTCGAAGCACAGCTCCAACTCCCGCGCCACGCCACGCAGGCTCGCGCCCCCTTGCAGCAGCTCCGCCGCCCGCGCCAGCACCGCCGGGTCCTCGATCCCGTGCCGCCGCCGCGGCTGGCGCGGACGCCCGAAGCTCGACTCCCCCTCCCGCTGCATCCGCAGCCGCGCGCGCGTCACCGTGCGCGCGCTGATCCCGAGCGCCTGCGCCAATTCCGCCGCTGTCGCCACGCCCCACGTCAGGAAGCGCGCCAGGCAGCGCGCGCGCGCCGGGCGATCGCCTTGCAGGTAGCAGTCGCACACTTGCAGGTACAGGAACCAATACACCTGGCCGCTGTCCTCCAGGAAGCTCAGCTGCGCGTTGACAGCGGTCGCCTCCGGCGGCTGCAGGGACAGGGCCGCGGGCAGTCCGGTGGGTCGCGGCAGGGCCTCGCTCGGGCTTTCCATGGACATATTATAACAGTCAAAGCGGGTCCGGCGCAACCCCAATTGGCACTTCGGAAACGACTAAAACTCTATGAACCGTAGGAACTTAGGCTGACCTACCCTGTCTGGCCATCTCGGCCGATGTAAGGAAGTCTGGTGATCTTGAAGCGCCGATGCTGCGCTCGTGGAAAATGGACCGTTAAGCGGAAGCTCTCCGCTGCCGCAGAACTCTTTATCTCCGTGTTGGCAGACTCTTGTTCCTTGTGTCCTTCCCTGCGCCGCGTCGTACGAAAGCGTCTATTTCGTCCGGCGTGGGTTGCCTCTTGGGGAGCGACTTCATCCGATCTTTCTTGCCATAAAATACTCCAGTCTCTTGCGTGACACGCGAATATTCTTTCACCACAGCGCTTTGGGAGGCCCATTCGTTCTGCGGAAACGAGGCCCGCGACGCTCGATTGCTGTGGGTAAATCATTCCTGCCGCCAACGATCCGGTATCCGCACAGACGCCGGGGACCTCGGCTCCTGGTGGACCTAAGAACCGTGAGCCGACGGGGAGCGCTGTCCCACCAGTAATCCGTGGGGATGTAGAATGGCGTAGCCCTCGTGTCCGACCTCCCCAAGACTTGTCTCCCGACGTGGACGATCGCGGAATTGCCAGAGCCAAAAGCACCTGGCCTTCGCAACGTCGCCGCGTTTATCGGTCCAGGGATCGTCATGTGCGGGATTCAGCTTGCCGGCGGCGAGTGGCTATTGGGCGCGGAGATCACCGCGCGCTACGGCGGCAGCCTCATGTGGTTGGCCGCCGCCGCGATCCTCGGCCAAGTCTTTTACAACATGGAATGTGGCCGCTATGCGCTGTACACGGGCGAGCCGGTCTTCACCGGGTTCCTGCGGTCCAAGCCGGGGCCGTCGTTTTGGATCGGTGTGTTGTTCTTGCTCAGCTTGGGATCCTTTATCCCCGGGCTGTCCACACAAGCCGCCGCCGCGCTCTCCGCTTTGTTCCTGGACCGCGTTCCCGGTGAGGAGGACCGCTGGCTGGTGACGATGCTGGCGTTTGCGTTGCTGGGTGTGGTCTCGCTGCCCATCCTGGTCGGCGGCAAGATCTATAACATGATGCAGGCGGTGATGACCGTGAAGGTCTTCGTCGTGCTCGGCTTCTGCTTGATCATCGGCGTCTCGTTTGTCAGCCCGAAGAATTGGGCCGATGTCTTCAGCGGTTTCCTCAAGATTGGCAACGTGCCGGTTGTCGCTGGGGAGGACCGGAACGGCAACGGTATGCTTGACCCGACCGAGGACTTCGACCGCGACGGTCATCTGGATGTCGTCGAGCCCGTCAAGGAGCGCGACAAGTCGGGCAAAGTCATTGCTTTTGACGACCTCGATGGCGACGGCAAGTGGGACGGCGAAAACGTCGCGAACCTGTTCCTCGCGCGGTTGCGGGATGGTGAGTGGCCCGTCTTGCTGCTAACGCAGATCGCCTTGCTGGGAGCGTTCATAGGATATGCCGGGGGTGGTGGTTTGGGCAATGCCACCTACAGCAACTACTGCCGTGACAAGGGCTGGGGCATGGGAGGACAAGTGGGTGCGATTCCCAGCGCCATCGGCGGACGAAAGGTGACGCTCAGCCACATCGGAAAAGTCTTCGAAGTATCGGACGAGAATCTCGGTCGGTGGAAAGGGTGGTGGCGCACAATCCTCGTCGACCAATGGTTCATTTGGGCGCCCGGCTGCGTCATGGGGATGGCCTTGCCCGCACTCCTCTCGATTCAGTTCTCACCGAACTCAGCGCTGTTTCGCAATACGGCGGGCCTCGACTGGGCACAGGCCATTATTTCTGCGGACGGGGCTCGCAATGCCGATGTGTTTGGTCCAGCGATGCAACAGGGTATGTGGACTGCCATGCTGATCGTCGGACTGCTGGTGCTGCTGCCGAGCCAGATGTCGATCGTGGAAGATGTGTGCCGCCGCTGGACCGACATTTTCTGGTCCGGTAGTCGCCGTATCCGTGAGAGGATGAAGCCGGACCAAGTCGGGCGAATTTACTACACGATTCTGGCCTTTTACGTCGTGTGGTCATTTTTCTGCGCCTGGTATTTCACAAAGTATGAAAATCCCAAGGTGATGGTGTTGTTAATCGCCAACCTGAACAATATCGGGCTGGGGCTCACCGCTTTTTTCATCTTGCGTAATAACCTGGCTTACTTGCCGAGGCAGCTGCGTCCAAGCTGGATCTATCGCATCGGAATCACCGGCTGCGGCACGTTCTATCTGGGCATGGCGGCGCTGGTCTTTTATCACAAGCAGCTGCCGGTATTGAAAGAACTGCTCGGGTGGGGATGACGGTACCCGTTCGCCAATGGTAAATCACGAATGACGAAGGATACGAACATGTTTGACCTTTCAGGCCGTGTTGCACTGGTGTCGGGTGCGGCCAGCGGCATGGGCAAAGCGACTGCGGTGGCGGTGGCGGAAGCGGGCGCCGATGTCGTTTTGGCCGACATTAATGAAGATGGGGTCCAGGCGACTGCGGGCGAGATCGAATCGCTCAACCGCCGAGCACTGCCGCTGGTCTGCGACATCTCGGAACCCGAACAGATTTGTTCGCTGTTCGCGCGGGTCGACGACGAGTTCGGTCGAATTGACTTCCTCGCCAACATCGCGGGCGAGACGGTACGCAAGAAACCAGAAGAGATTTCTCTGGACGAAGTCGAGTGGACATGGCGCAGTTTGGTCTACGGACGTTTCTGCTGTTGCCAGCAAGCGGGGCGCCGTATGTTGGCCGCCGGGAAAGGAAGTATCGTCAACCTAGGTTCGCTGGCGAGCGTCACAGCGCTCGGCCGCGGTCACATCGCGTACAGCATGGCGATGGGAGCTGTGGTCCAAATGACGCGCGAGTTGAGCACCGAATGGAGCGGACGCGGCGTGCGCGTCAATTCGATCCTGCCCGCCCAGGTTCTCAACCCCGGTCTGCGAGCCAGGATCGACACCGATCCGCGCATCAAAGATCGTTTTCTCGGTGGGATACCCGCCGGCCGATTCGGCGAGCCGGAAGACATCAAAGGGCTCGCTGTGTTTCTGGCTTCCGATGCCTCGTCCTGGGTCACAGGCGCGCTGATTCCGATGGACGGTGGCAACCTGGCGATGAATGCCGGAGGCTCCGTCGGAAGCGAAGTGTTCGGACAGTAGCGGCGCAAAACACACGAACGGTGCAGGGAAAAGCTCAGGTTCCAGATTTCGCGTCTGCGGATGCCTCTTGCCTCCGCGGGTGACCGATCCGCTACCGTTTACGACAAGAGAGCAGACGATCATGCCCAGCGTCACGAAGACAAAACTAGACAAAGATACGCTCCTATCTCTCTACCGCACCATGCAAGTGATTCGGCAGTGTGAAGAGCGACTAGCAAGATCACATCAGCGTGGTTTGGTTTACGGCGCATGTCATACCTACGTTGGCGAAGAGGCGATTGCGGCGGGAGTTTGTGCGCACTTGCGTCGAGACGACGTGGTCTTCAGCACACACCGAGGTCACGGACACGCCTTGGCCAAGGGGCTGCATCCGCGCGAACTGATCGCAGAGTTGTACGGTCGGGAGGCTGGGTGCTCGCACGGGCGCGGCGGCAGCATGCACCTGTTCAAGCCTGAGATTGGTTTGATGGGCACTAGCGGCATCGTGGGTCCGTGCATCTTGCAGGGGTGTGGCGGCGGATACAGCTTCAAGATCAAGAAGACCGACCAAGTCGCGGTGGCGTTTTTTGGTGACGGCGCGGTCAACAACGGTGCGTTCCATGAAGGGCTGAACATGGCCAGCATTTGGAACTTGCCGGTCCTGTTCGTATGCGAGAACAATCAGTTCGCCACCGAGGTTCCCTTTCAGTACTCAAGTGGCATTTCCGATGTGGCATGCCGCGCCGCGAACTACGGCCTGCCGGGATTTGAAGTGGATGGCAACGATGTCTCGGAGGTTCATCGTGTCGCGGGTGAAGCGATCGAGCGCGCGCGCAACGGGGGCGGACCAACCCTGATCGAGTGCAAGACGTATCGGACGCGCACTCACGCCGAGGGTATGGGCGACTTCACCTATCGGACACGCGAAGACGTGAACCAGTGGAAGAAACGTTGTCCGATCGTGCGGTTGCGGGGTCGTTTACTCGAAGAGGGCGCGGTCACGGAGCCCGAACTCGATGCGATCGCCGCCGAAGTCAAGGAACTGATCGCCGAGGCGCACCGCTCCGCGGAAGCCGGTGCGTTCCCCAACGCGCAGTCGGCGACGACGCACGTCTATTCCGAAGCTGAGCCCAGGGCCGGCCAGGAACCGTCGGCTGGCGGTCGCGAAACGACCTTCGTCGCGGCAACACTCGAAGCGCTCGCGCACGAGATGGAAA
Organism: Bryobacterales bacterium; assembly: GCA_965218615.1. Taxonomy (GTDB): domain Bacteria; phylum Acidobacteriota; class Terriglobia; order Bryobacterales; family UBA6623; genus VXMF01. Next base: position 116,653 of record CBDCLH010000004.1, on the reverse strand, counting down.
ACGACCCGGGTATCTTCGTGATGGGAGAAGGGATCGGCGCGCGAGGCGGCAACTTCACAACAACACTCGGGCTCTATGACAAATACGGTGCGGGCCGCCTGTGCGACACGCCGATCTGTGAACGCGGTTTCGTCGGTCTGGGCTGCGGGGCGGCGATGACCGGAACGCGGCCGGTCATCGACTTCATGTTCATTGATTTCATCAACGACGCGTTCGGTGAGATGATCAACCAGATCGCCAAGATGCGATACATGTCCAGCGGCCGGTTGAAAATGCCGATTCTGCTGCGCGGCTGCATCGGGATAGGGCACTCGGCGGCAACTCACCATTCGGGTAGCTATCATTCCGTCTACACGCACATTCCGGGACTGCGAGTGGTCATGCCGTCCACGCCCTACGACGCAAAGGGTTTGCTCACTCGCGCGCTGCGCTGCGACGACCCCGTGCTGTTCTTGGAGCACCGCGAGTTGATGGCGGTGAAGGGCCCGGTCCCCGAGGAGCCTTACGAAATCGAGTTTGGCCATGCATCGGTGGTCCGCAAGGGCACAGACGTGACGATCGTGGCTCTTTCCTTGATGCGGCGCCATGCCGAAGAGGCCGCCACACGGTTGGCGGCCGAGGGGGTGCACGCGGAAATCATCGACCCCCGCACGGTTTCACCGCTGGACACTGACACGATCCTCACATCGGTGGCCAAGACGGGCCGCCTGTTGATCGTCGATGAAGCGTTCCAGCCGTGTGGCGTCGGGGCCGAAATCGCGGCGCGCGTCGCCGCGGATGGCTTCGATGATCTTGACGCCCCCATCCAACGCCTCAACGGTGCTTTCACACCGACCCCCTACAGCCCGACGTTGGAGAAGGCGATCGTGCCGCAGGTGGAAGAAATTGTGCAAGCTGTTCGCCAGCTCCTGGAAGAGTGAGACCACATGGCGATTGAGATTGTGGTCCCCCGGCTCGGCTGGTCGATGGATAAGGGCAGTTTCAGCGAGTGGCTGAAAAAAGACGGCCAGCAAGTGAATGTCGGCGACATGCTCTTCGTCTTGGAAGGCGAAAAGGCGGATCAGGAAGTGGAGTCTTTTGATGAAGGCATCCTACGCATTCCTCCCGACGCCCCTGAGCCCGGCGATGAAGTTGTTGTCGGACAGCTGCTCGCCTATCTGGTCGAAGAAGGTGCGGCCGCTCCATTTGAAGTCGCACGCCGAGACCAACCGCATGAGAAAGCGCCCGCAACCGTGCCCGAGCAGGAAGTTCAGGTACGAGCGGACGAGGGCGTCACCGTGCAATCAGTGCAGCCACAGAGAACGCCACGGGTCTCCATCACCCCGCGGGCGAAGCGAATCGCCCTCGAATTGGGTGTCGACTGGTCAAGGATTGCGGGCAGCGGTCGTAACGGACGCATCCAAGAATGTGACATTCGCGAGGCGGCCGCTTCGGCGCCGAGCGGCACGGTCTCGCAGCGTGAACCCGCAACTCCCAGTCATCAGTTGGCGCCGATCACCGGCATCCGCCGAATCATCGCCGATCGGATGCTGGCGGGTGTTCACCAAGCGGCGCCGGTAACGCTTACGACAAAGGCGGATGCCACAAGCTTGGTCAACTTGCGGCGTCGCATCAAGGAAGCGGAGCTTGAGGCCGACCCCGTTCCCGGTTACACCGACTTCCTTGTCAAGCTGTCAGCCGCGGCCCTGCAAGACCATCAACAAATCGTCGGCCAATGGCGCGGCGATGGCATCTTCATGCCCGATCAGTGCAACATCAGCTTTGCCGTGGACACGGACGCAGGCCTACTGGCGCCGGTGGTCCTTGATGTCCCCGGGAAATCGTTGCGGCAGGTCGCGGCGGAAACTCGGCAGCTCGCGAAACTGGCCCGCGACGGCGGCCTAAGCGCCCAGCAAATGCAAGGAGGAACGTTTACGATTACCAATCTTGGCGGCTTCGGAGTAGACACGTTCACGCCGATCATCAACCTGCCGCAGGCCGCCATTCTTGGCGTGGGGCGCATCGTGGCGGAACCGGTCGTTCGCGATGATGAAATCGTCGCCCGCGAGATGCTGCCGTTATGCCTGACGTTTGATCATCGCGTGATCGACGGTGCGCCTGCCGCACGGTTTCTCGGCACGCTACGCGCGTACATCGAAAACCCCGGTCCGTGGCTGATGCCGTAGTCCCTGGGATCCTTCCGCGTGGCAATCTTCGGGGCTTAGGTTCCGTCGGCGTCGGACTCCTGACAAGCCTGTTCTTGTCCGGCGATTCCAAGCCACAGGAGTTGGCTCAAGACTCGTCGCCTAGCATCTGATCCACGCAGCGGGCCGGCCACTGCGATGGGGCTCGCTTTCGAAACCTAGTCGGTCTTGTCCCCGCCCGGAGCTTCGCCGGCCAGCTCGCAGCGAGCGCACGCACGGAGCCGCGGCGCCAAAGCACGGAGTCGGGGAGGAGTCCGGGCCGCGCGCCGGACTACTCGCGCAGACCGAAGACGAACAGCGAGTGCCCGGCCGCCACGGCGATACGCTGCTTGCCATCCGCCAGGAACGTGATCGGAGAGGACGCCATCCTGCCACCCAGGTTCATGGAGACGAGATTGTTCCCGGTGAAAGCGTCCAGCACCAGCAGATAGCCTTCCATGCTGCCCGTGATCACCACGTCTCCGGCAGTCGCCAGCACACCGCTCTCGCCGACTCCGGTCATCTTGAACTCCCATTCCAGATCACCGGTGGTCGGGGACAGCGCCCGGATCGCACCCGAAGCCTGCTGCTCCGCGTCGTCCTTCATGGTGTCGGGATAGATACCGCGCGGCAGGCTGCCGACATAGCGGTTGCCGCGCGTATAGAGCGGGTCGCCTTTGTGGTACACGCTCGAATACTCCCAGGAGGAGATGTAGAGGAGGCCGGTCTTCGCGCTGTAGGCGGGCGAGTACCAGTTCGTCGCGCCCTGCACGGAAGGCCACACGCGGACCCCTTCCCGGGTCGGCGACGCCTCGGGAATCTTGATCGGTCGGCCGTTCTCGTCGAGGCCCTTCGCCCACGTGACCTTGACGAAGTTCCTGCCCAACAGGTATTCGCCGGTCGCGCGGTCCAGCACATAGAAAAAGCCGTTGCGGTTCGCCCAGAGCATGAGCTTGCGCGGCTTGCCTTCCCATTCGCGGTCGACCAGGACCGGAATCTGCACCGAGTCCCAGTCCCATTCGTCATGCGGCGTGAACTGGAAGTACCACACCAGCTTGCCCGTATCCGGGTTCAGCGCCACGACCGAGTCGCTATAGAGGTTGTCTCCCAGACGCACGTCGCCGTTCCAGTCGGGCGCCGGATTGCCGACTCCCCAATAGGTCAGATTCAGTTCGGGATCATACGAGCCAGTCAGCCAGATCGAGCCTCCACCTCGTTTCCAGGAGTCGCCCGACCAAGTCTCGTGTCCAGGCTCGCCCGGCCCGGGAATCGTGTGGAAGCGCCACAACTCGTCGCCGGTCTTGGGATCGACCGCGGCGATGAATCCTCGGATCCCGTATTCCCCGCCCGCGGATCCAAGAATCAGCTTGTCCTTCACGACCAGCGGCGCAAGCGTCAGCGCGTAGCCTCCGCTCGGATCGACAATCTGCCTCGTGAAGAGCACCGCCCCGCTCTTGGCGTCCAAGGCGACCAGCTTGCCATCGATGGTTCCCATGTACAAGGTCTCTCCGAGGATGGCCAGCCCGCGGTTGATACGACCACAGCACACGTTGACCTTGGACTCCAGCACATGCGAGTACTGCCAGAACTTGCGTCCAGTGACGGCGTCCAGGGCAACGACGTCGTTCGGCATCTGCACGGTGTAGATGATGCCGTCGACCACCAGAGGAGTCGATTCGTGCCTCTCGAGTGACCTGGCCTGGAAGACCCACTTCAATTCCAAATCGCGTACGTTCTCGCGGTTGATTTGCTGGAGCGGCGAGTGGTGCTGGCTTGCGTACGTGCGGTTGTAGGTCAGCCAGTTGCCGGGCTCTTCGTCGGCGCGCAAGATCCGCTCGTAAGTGACTTGCGCCGACAGTTGGCCGCCGAGTACCGTCAAGGACCCGATCAGCCAGAGAATGCTATTGCGCTTCATTGCTTGCTTGCCTCGCTCGCAGACTCGCCAAGTAGGCGACTAAGTCGTCGAAATCAGATCCCTCGATCTGTCCTTCGTACGCAGGCATGGGGGACGAGCGGTCCACTTCCATATCGGACAAGTCCTTCTTTTGAAAAGACTTGAGATTGCCAGTCGCGTCGATCAGTTGCACCGAAAAAGTGTCTTCGTTCAACCGCATTCCGGAGATTCTCTTTCCATTCTTGGTTTCGGCGCGTACCATCCAGTGCTGCGGCAGGACCGATTCGTCCGGCCTGAGGATCGACGACTGGAGGTGGCCCAACGAACGCATCGCGCCGATATCGCTTAGGTCCGGTCCCATGCGCCCGCCCTCGCCTTGGACCCGGTGGCAACCGCCGCAGCCCTTCGCGGCGTAGATCTCGCGGCCGTGGGCCGGATCGCCCTGGACCTGCTCAGCGGCTCGTCCCTGACTCACCGAGCGTACGAATGCGACCAGTTGCCACAGCTGGCGGCCATTGAAAAAGATCCCCGGCATCTCGGTCCCGGGGATCCCGTTCGAGATCGTGTTGTACAGGTCCACATCGGCCGCACCATGCCGGTACAGGCCTGTCGTCAAGTCTGCGCCGCGCCCCCCTTCGCCTTCGATCCCATGGCAGACCGCGCAGTGCGAGCGGTAGAGGCGCCCTCCCGCAGCGACATCGGCCGGCGACGTGAACGGGTTCTCGACCGTTTCATGGGCGGGTTGGGCATTCGACGGAACCGCAGCCAGGGCGGCTGCGAGCAGAAAAGCGACATGTTGAGAACTCAAGGTACCCCCTTCAGCGGGTCGTGGACCGGCTGCCCGCAGATATTCTAGCCGAAACTCGAACGGCGGTGGAGGCGAGCGGGTCCGAGCCGCTCCATGCAGCCCCTATTCGCTCCAGAGGCGCAGGCAGGCCAGCGTGTCCTGATCGCGCGCGAAGAAAAGACCGCGTGCGAGAGCGGGAAAGGCGCGTGTTTCCCGCGCCAGAATCTGGGCCCGCGCCAGGACCTCGAACTTGTCGCGGGAGGCTGCCGCCAGCAACAATTCCCCGGACTCCAGCAAGAGCAGCAGCCGATCTCCGACCCGGGTGACAGAACCGGCGCGGATCCTCTCGTGGGACCAGAGAACCTTGCCGCTGGGAAGGTCCGCTGCCCGAAAGCTCTGCCCGTGCTCCTGCCGGCCGTGGAATCCGAACAACGTTCCTCCGGACCGCACGCAACTCGAATAGTGGTTGTCGATGACGTCTTCGCCAGACCATAGCTCTTCGATCTTGCGGTTGCACAGGCGCATCGCGATCGCTCCGGCGCCGTACGACGCGGACAGGAATACGATGTCGCCCATGACGATGGGCGTCGAGGCGTTCACGGAGGCGTGGCTGCGTGCGCGCCACCTCCGTGTATAGAGGACCGCGCCGTTGACGGGGTCGAGCGCGACCAACCCTTCACGGGTGAAAAACACCGCCAATGTCCGGCCGTCGAAGCGGCCAGCGACCGGCGAGGCATAGCTGGCTTCGTGGTCCGTGGCTCTCCACACGACGCGCCCAGTTGAGGCGTCGAACGCCACGATTCCGGCGCCGCCGGCGCCCCCGATGTTGGCGAGCACACGACTGCCAAGAACCAACGGTGTCGAAGCTGCGCCGAAGAATCCCTTGCGGACTCCGAACTCGCGGTGCGTGTCGACGCCCCAGAGCTTGCGGCCCGTCTCGAAGTCCAGGCAATGGAGCCAGCCCTGGGCGCCGAACGTGAAAACCCTGCCGTCCGCCAACACCGGCGTGGCGCGCGGACCGTTGTCGAAGCCGAAATCGTCGCGGTAGGCCGTCGGGTAGGTGAAATCCCACAGACTCTCGCCGCTCTCGGCGCGCAGCGCTTCCACGACCTCTTGACCGCCCTGGCGATGGAAGACGACCACACTGCCTTGGGCCGCCACCGGCGCGCTAAAGCCCGCGCCGATCGGTCTGTCCCACACGAGTGCCGGACCCGCGGACGGAAACGGCTCGATCGTCGCCCGGCCGGAGAAGACCCCGTCTCGATCCGGGCCCCGGAATTGGGGCCAGTCCTGTCCGAACGCTCCCGACGACGCGGCGCAGAGCGACACTGTCAAGACCGCCGACAGCTTCATGAGCGCATCCGCAACCATCGTACTCCGACCGCCGAAACGCGGGCAGCCCCTGGCGGCTGTTCCCGAGGCGCCGAGGATCCTGCTCCCGCTTGAAAACGCGGACGGGTCCGGAAGGCATCGAGCCCCCGCCCTCAGTGACAGACCATAGGCCGCCCAGCCCCTCTGGGAGGACGGCCCGCATAGAGGGGGAATGAAAGGACCGCAGACGCGCAAGCACTCGGACTCCCGCAGAGTGCTATCCTAGGATTGTAAGCTGATACGTGGACCCGTGGCGCAGTCCAGAGCGCGCCTCCATGGCATGGAGACGCTGAAGGCTTGATTCCGTCAGGTCCACGATGCTTGTATCGACAATCCAGGTCTCTGGAGCTATCCTCGGTGACCACTGGTCCGAATTCCCTAGCGTTTGAGCGTGCGGCACATCATAGCCAAGACAAGTACGGCTTCCACGTACTGGCGCCCCAAGCTCGCCCCGTCCATCGCTCAGCTTTTGCCTCGTTGTCTGTTGAGGACATCCAACAGTCTTCCAGCTTAGGGCAATCCTGCTTGCATTAATAGATTTGAGTGACCAGTCCGTGGTGAGAGTCGTGGGAGCGCGCCCAATTGACATGGGCGGAGATGAGGAACTCTGTGGTCGACTTCTTCTGTTTGAACCCTGCTGGAGGAACACAAGAAGAACAGAGACTGTCGGAATGTCGACCAATGGAAAGACCTCCACGGAACCAGCGACACGAGCCGGAGCAATCCTGATCCAGAATTGCTCGGGGCTCATCCCTGCGTGGTCAAGATTCTGGATTTGACGAGAACAGTGAACGAGTACAGTGAACAAGAACAACTGAACTCAGGGAGAAGAACATGGAAAACAATCGACTGTATGCAGGTGGTCTGGCCTATGCCATCACCGATGATCGACTGCGAGAGATCTTTGCGCCCCACGGGAGCGTAGAATCAGCCCGCGTCATCACGGATCGAATGACGGGCCAGTCTCGGGGTTTCGGATTTGTGGAGATGGGTTCGGAATCCGAGGCTCAGGAGGCGATCAACCAGCTGAACGGCGCGAACGTGGACGGAAGGACGCTCACCGTCAACGTCGCCCGACCTCAGCAGAAGCGAGGCGACAGCAACCGCGGCGACAGGGACCGTGGCGACTTCGGACGCCGCCGCTGGTAGCCTGCGCATCGGCGCGACGCTTGGCTGACGGCCGCCGTCGGGCAGGAGCTCGTCCTGGGGACGGCCAAGACCGGCAGGATGTAGGAGTGCGCCAGGGGCCCACGCGATCCCTGGCAGCACCATAGACCTCACGCCGCGATCCCTGTCCAACGGCGTGTGCGGTGCATGGGAGCACCGTCTGCCTGAACACACACGGGAACCAGACCCAGCGCCGGGCAGGCGGCAAGCAGACCGCGAGTAAACTCTCTGCGGAACGTTAGATCCCCGACCAGCGTTCGGTGTCTTCGTCTTGCACGCCCAACAAATCCAGAAGCCGCCCAACCTGCTGATCGACGATGTCGTCGAGCGTCTTCGGCAAGGTGTAGAACGCCGGCATGGGCGGGGCGATGACTGCGCCCATTTCCGACAGAGACGCCATGGTGCGCAGGTGTCCGAGGTGCAACGGAGTCTCCCGGATGGCGAGGACCAAGAGCCGCCTTTCTTTCAACGCCACGTCCGCAGCACGGGTCAGTAGGTTCGAAGCAAGCCCGGATGCAATCGCGGACATCGTGCGGATCGAGCAGGGAACCACCGCCATGGCGTCGAACAAGAACGACCCGCTGGCGATGGTGGCGCCGATACGTTCCACTGGATGCAGTTCCCGCACGAGCGGCCGCAACTCGGCAAGCGTACGGCCGGTCTCTTGGCGCAGCGTCTTCTCGCCGGGGCGTGTGACGACGAGATGGGTTTCCACATCGCCTCTCGAGGCAAGCCGTTCCAGTAGCCGCAAGCCGTAGATGGCTCCGCTTGCACCACTGATTCCTATCACGAAGCGAGGCAAGGCGAATTCCCCTCCCCATGGTGACAGAACGGCGCGCTCGGCGAAGACTTCCGGTCCGGCCTGCGAAAATTGCGACGGGCTTCTCAAGTAGTAGGCTGAAGATGGAGCGCAGCTGTCCGATCCAAGCACTCGTGGGCGTCAAGAAAACTCTCTACCTCGCCAACCCGTACGGCTTCTCGGCGCAACAGCGTTCCGGGCCCCTGGCCTCTCTCGTGGCTGCGCTCGAGAACATCGGCGCCGAGGTTTGGGAGCCTTTCGCACGCAACAATCAGGTTGATCGGGTCTCCTCCGGTTGGGCGTACCGGATCGGCCAAGCGGATCTACGCGACGTGCGAGATGCGGACGGACTGTTCGCTGTGGTCAATGGCTGTCCGCCGGACGAGGGAGTCATGGTGGAACTCGGCATGGCGATTGCGTGGGGCAAGCCGGTCTTCCTGTTCCGAGACGACTTTCGGAGCTGCACCGACAGCGAAGTCTACCCTTTGAATCTGATGCTCTTCACAGGACTGCCGGAGCAGGATTGGGAACGCTATTGGTATACCGATGTCGAGCAGATCGCCGACCCGGACAAGGCCTTGGTGCAATGGCTCAGCCGAGTGTCGATACCAGCCACCTGATCCTCTACGACGGCGCCTGCGGGTTCTGTCGGCGCGCGATGCGTTTCGTGCTTCCGCGGGACAGCGGCGGGATTTTCCGGTACGCCTCCCTGGAGAGCGAAACCGCGCAACGCCTTCTCGCGGATCGCGGCATCGCCGCGGGCGGTTCCGACAGCTTGTTCGTGTTGCCTGGCTGGGGCCACCAGCCGAATACGGTGCTCGAGAAATCGACGGCGGTTTTGTTCATCCTCCGTCACCTGGATTGGCCATGGAACGCGCTTGCGGCCTTGCATTGCATGCCGAGGCGATGGCTGGACCGGGGCTATGACTGGGTCGCGCGCAACCGCTACCGATGGGCCGGCCACGACGACTCGTGCCCCGTGCCCGACGCGGCGTCTGGGGGCCGGTTCCTGGATTGACGCGACCGCGCGGAAGCCTCCCGCAATCGCCAGAAAACAACCGGTGCTCCCTGGCGGCATCGACCGCGGTTGCGGAGGCGGACCCGAGAGTGCCTGTCGAGAATCGGCTATGTTGATACGGATCGCCGGCCCGCCGAACGCGCGAGAGGCCTAGCCATGTTCGAGACCAGAATCACCGAAATGTTCGGGATCGAGTATCCGATCATCCAGGGAGGCCTGATGTGGCTGGCGAGGGCGGAACTCGCGGCCGCCGTCGCCGAAGCCGGGGGCATCGGATTTATGACCGCGTTGTCGCACGAGACTCCCGACAAGCTGCGCGACGAAATCCGCAAGGTCCGCCGCCTGACCGACAAGCCGTTCGGCGTGAACCTCACGTTCCTGCCGTCTCTGCGGCGACCGGATTTTCGGACCTACGTCCAGGTCTGCATCGACGAAGGTGTCCGATTCATTGAAACCGCGGGCCGCAACCCGGAGCCCTTCATGCCGATGCTCCGGGAGGCCGGGCTTCGGGTGATCCACAAGTGCACCTCCATCCGGCACGCACTCAAGGCGCAGCGGATCGGCTGCGCCGCCGTCGGCATCGACGGCTTCGAGTGCGCCGGCCACCCCGGGGAAGACGACGTCACCACCCTGATCCTGATTCCACTCGCGCGCGACGCGCTTGAGATTCCCGTCGTCGCCTCTGGCGGCTTCGGAGACGGTCGCGGGCTGGTCGCGTCGCTGGCGCTCGGCGCCGACGGCATGAACATGGGCACGAGATTCGTTGCCACCGTCGAATGTCCCATCCACGACGCGGTCAAGCAGGCGCTCGTGCAGGCCGATGAGCGGGACACCAGGCTTCTAATGCGCAGCTTGCGCAATTCGGCCCGCTTCCTGGCGAACGACAATACCGAGAAGGTGCTCGAAATCGAGGGCCTGGGCAACGCCACGATCGACGACATCAAGCAGTACATGTCGGGCCTCGAAGGCAAGAAGATGATCGAGAGCGGGGATCTGAACCAGGGTGTCTTTTCCGCCGGCCAGGTCATCGGTATGATCCGCGACGTTCCGACCGTCCAGGAATTGTTCGACCGGATCGTCGGCGAGGCCACGGAGTTGATGACCAAGCAACTTCCAGGCATGGTTCGGAACGGGGTGCCGCATCGCTGACGATTCCGACCCCGGTTCCGGAAGACGCGACCTCGAACGCACCCTTCCCAGGAATCCCGAGCCTCCATGGTGAACATCTCGGCCACGATCATTGCGGTGAACGAACAGGGCAGTATCGCCCGCGCCATCGGCTCCCTCGGCTTCTGCGAGGAGGTCGTGGTCGTCGACTCGGGCTCGACCGACCGCACCGTGGAGATCGCCGCGTCGCTGGGCGCTCGTGTCGTGCACAACAGCTGGCCGGGCTACGCCTACCAGAAGAACTTGGCGGCCGAATCCGCAAGGAACGACTGGATCTTATCGATCGATGCCGATGAAGCCGTCAGCCCCGAGTTGGCGGCGAGCATCCGGCAGTGGAAGGCCGAAGAGCCCAAGTGGGCCGGCTACGACTTCCCGCGCCTCGCGCGATACTGCGGCCGCTGGATCCGGCACTCAGGCTGGTATCCCGACAGGAAGGTCCGGCTGTATCGTCGTGACCTCGGGCGCTGGGTGGGCCAGTACGTGCACGAGTCGGTCGAAGTCGCTGGTCCGGTCGGGCAACTCGATGGCGATTTGTTGCACTTCACCTGCGACACGCTGGAGCAACACCGCGCGAACATTGCTCGCTATACGAGCTTGGCCGCCAGCGAGATCCACGAGGCCGGGCGGCCCGTGCGTTCTTATCGGCTGCTTGTGTCCCCGCTCTACTCGTTCGTCAAGTCTTACCTGCTCCAGCGAGGCTTCCTCGACGGCGCGGCCGGCTACACGATTGCACGCATGGCCGCTCGGTACGTCTATTTGAAATACTCGAAGGCCCGGCAACTGGCGCAGGAGTAAGCCATGCGCATCCTCCACATCGACACCGGGCATGAGATGCGTGGCGGACAGTACCAAGTGCTGCTCTTGTGCGATTCCCTCGCTCGAGCCGGCTATGACCACGTGCTGCTTGCCGGGGACGGCATCCGTTCGCGACAAGAGTGCGAACCGACAAGCTGGCAGTCGATACAGAGGAACGCGCGCCGCTGTGATCTGATCCATGCGCACGATGCCCAGGCCCATACGCTAGCGTTGCTGCACGGTTCCCGGAGGCCCGTGGTCGTAGCACGCCGCGTCTCCTTCCCGGTCCAGCGGGGCCTGGCGTCGCGCTGGAAATACCGCCGCGCAGCGCACTTCGTCGCGATCTCGGAACACGTAGCAAGCGTCCTGGAACACTCGGGGATCCCCACGGGCAAGATCAGCGTCGTGCACGATGCGGTCCCCGATGACTTCGTGCCTGGGGCGCCGAGGAGAGCCGATGAACCACCTCGAGCACGCAGCGAGGAGCGCTTTCAGGTGGTCGCACCCAAAGTCGAGGATCCATTGAAGTGCAGCGATCTGGCAGTTGCCGCCTGCGGACGCGCCAATCTGCCTCTGCGTCTTTCCGACAATCTGGTCGAAGATCTTCGCGAGGCGGATGCGCTGCTGTACCTGACACGGTCGGAGGGCCTCGGATCAGCCATCCTGCTGGCGATGTCCTTGGGTGTTCCGACCATTGCCAGCGAGGTTGGCGGGATCCCGGAGATCGTGGCGCATGAATCGACGGGTCTGCTCGTCGAGAACGAGATCTCCAGTGTCGTCGCCGCTCTGGAGCGCCTCAAGGCCGAGCGGGGACTCCGCACCCACATAGCCGCGGCAGCCCTTGCCATAGTCCGGTCCGACTTCACGCCAGAGCGGATGATGACGAAGACTGCCCAGGTTTATTGCCGCGTGCTACGTGACTCCGAGCGGCGGCGCAGCAAGGATCGTTCGTGACAACGGCGGCTGCACTTGTGTTTGGTCTGCTGGTGGGCAGCTTCCTGAATGTTTGCATCCACCGCTGGCCGCTCGGCCGATCAGTGGTGCGGCCCCGCTCGCACTGCCCCGCTTGCGGCTATTCGATCGCTTGGTACGACAACGTCCCGCTTTGCAGTTTCCTCTGGCTACGGGGCCGATGCCGGCATTGCGCACAGCCGATTTCCGTACGCTACCCACTGGTTGAGGTCCTCAACGCGGTGGCGTACGGGTTGATCGTGATGCGGTTCGGGACGGGGCCCGAATCTTGGAAGACCGCTCTGTTCGCGTCGATGATGCTGATCCTGTTTTTCACGGACTTGGCGCACTTCATCTTGCCGAACCAAGTCACTGGGGGGGGACTGGTCGCCGGCATCGCCTTCAGTTCCTTCGTGCCGATGCGGCAGGGCTTGGCCGATCTCGTGTATTTTCTGCTGGGCGACTACCCGGCCGCGTGGCTGGTCTCGTTGACGGAGTCGCTGCTGGGGGCTGCGCTATTCGGAGGAGTTCTGCTCCTGATGGGCGAACTCTTCTACCGCATCCGCGGCATTGAGGGGCTCGGGCGCGGCGACGTCAAGCTGGTCGCGATGATCGCAGCCTTCCAAGGCACGTCGGTGACTCTCCTGGTCCTGCTCGCCGGATCTCTGCTGGCGACGGTATGCGGCACCCTAGCGATCCTGGCGAAGGGCAGGAACTGGTATGCTCCGCTGCCCTTCGGCAGCTACTTGTCGGCCACGGCGCTCGGATCCGTGTTCGCAGCTGACGTTATCCTGAACTGGTATTGGGAGTACGTGCTGGGATGAAGCTACGGGAGATTGCCGAAGCTCTGGGATGCCGCCTCGTCGGCGACCCGGATTTGGAGATTACAGGTGTCGCGGGATTGGAAGAGGCCGGCCCGAGCGAACTCACATTCCTATCGAATCCTCGCTACGCCCCGCAGACCCGCACAACACGGGCGGCGGCCGTGCTGGTCGCCGCGCCGATCAAGGGACTGGAGTTGGCGCTCCTCGTTTCCTCGAACCCGTACTTGGACTTCGCACGCGCGCTTGAGTTGTTCCACCCGCTCGCGGATCGCAAGCCCGGGATTCATCCGACCACCGTCGTTTCGCCGTCGGCGCACGTCGGCCACGGGGCTTCGATCGGGCCCTATGTCGTGCTGGAGGACGAGGTAACGATCGGAGACAACGCTGTCCTGCATGCGCACGTCGTGATCGAACGCGGTGCGCAGATCGGTGACCATTTCGAGGCGCATCCCGGCGTCACCGTGTGTCACGGTTCTGTCATCGGTGATCGAGTGATCCTGCAGCACCATGTCACAGTCGGCTCCGACGGTTTCGGTTTTGCGCGGCGCGCCGACGGCTCGCACCACAAGATTCCGCAGACTGGCCGAGTCGTGATCGAGGACGACGTTGAGGTCCAGGCCGGCACTTGCATCGACCGGGCCGCCGTCGGCGAGACCCGGATCGGTCGCGGCACGAAGATCGACAACCTCGTGCAGATCGGCCATGCGGTTAAGGTGGGGGCGAATACGATTCTGTGCGCGCAAGTCGGGATCGCGGGCAGCACGACGTTGGGATCGGGTTGTATCCTGGCCGGCCAAGTCGGCGTGGTCAATCACCTGGAAATCGGCAACAGCGTGCTGATCACGGCCCAGTCGGGTGTAGGCCACGACTTGGCCGACGGCGCCAAGGTGTCCGGCTCGCCCGCGTTCGACAACAGGCGGTGGCTGCGATCCACCGCTGTGTATAGCCGTCTTCCCGACATCGACCGTGAGGTCCGCAGGTTGGGGAAGCGAATCGAGAAACTCGAAGGGGACTCCTGAAGCCCGGCCGCGGCGAGGCTCGCGGCGGCGACCCGCCGAGGACAGCGCGCAGGAACCGCAGCAGTCCGGGAACCGACAGCACAAGCACCATAAGCACTAAGAGGCGCCTCCTGTACGATTGGACGGGCCGCCCGCACGCGGTTGGAGGCCAATCATGCCGAGAGTGTTCGCGTTGGCCGCGCTGGTGGCCACCCTCTGCGCCGCCCTGCCGTCCGACTTCCCCGTCAATCTGCGCCAAGGCATCATGGCCGGGGAGGTGAGCCAGACTGCCTCCATCCTACAATCCCGCTTGACATCGTCGAACCCACGCCAGGACCCGCGCTGGGAAGGCGTCCGCGGCATTGGGGGCTGGGCTCGGTTTGAGATTGCAGACAACGAGCGCTTCGACGACAGCCGCACGACTGAATGGATCGAAGCGTCCCCCTATTCGGACTTCATCGTCAAGCGCAAGGTCGACGGCCGGGAGCCGGCCACGCGCTACTACTACCGCCTGCACTATGGAACCAAGAAACAAGACCTCCGCATCTCGGACGCCGCGACATTCCGGAGCCTAGCCGGCAAGGACATTGCCGCGCCATACAGCTTGGCCGTGGTGACAGGCATGAACTACTCCTTTTTCCACCACACGGGCAGCAGCCGCATTGGCCCCTATGACGGCCCAGACAAGGCTCTCGGCTATCCGGCGCTGGCTTCGATCTTGAAGTTGAAGCCGGATTTCTTTGTCGGCACCGGGGACAACGTCTACTACGACCACCCGGGCCACCGGGGACGCGCCCAGACACGGCATGAAATGCGCAAGAAGCATCACGAGCAGTACTCTCAGCCGCGGTCCCTCGATCTGTTCCGGGAAGTGGCGACCTATTGGATGAAGGATGATCACGACCACCGCTTCGACGACTCGGACGCTGTCAATGCAGTTCGGATCCGCGCCCCCAAACAACTCAACTACTATCCGCGCACCAACATCCACGAGGGCGAGTCCGGCTCCGGCTTTGCACCGTCTCACGAGTTGGGCATCCAAGTTTTCCAGGAGCAGCTTCCGGTCGTGGATCCAGACGCGCGAGATCCAGTCACATACAGAACCCACCGGGTCAGCGGGGACCTGCAGGTCTGGATCGTCGAAGGGCGCGATTACCGCAGCCCGCTTGATCAGCCGGACGGGCCGCGCAAGACCATCTGGGGCGCCGAGCAGAAGGCTTGGCTGCTGGAAACCCTCAAGCAGAGCGACGCGACCTTCAAACTGCTGCTCTCGGCCACCCCAATGATCGGTCCCGACTCCAGCAGCAAGAGGGACAACCACACCAACATCAACGGCTACCGTCACGAAGGGCAAGAATTCTTCCGATCGCTCGCGGAGATCGGCGTCTCCGGCGACGAGTTCTTGGTCGCCTGCGGCGACCGGCACTGGCAGTATCACTCGATCGCGGCAGACGGCTACCAAGAGTTCTCGTCGGGAGCTTGGGTCGACAAGAACGCCATCCTGGGCAGTTTTCCGGGCGACCCGAATACGACGGACCCGGACGGAGCGATCCAACAGCCGTACCACTCCCCGAATGCGAGCGGGGGCTTTCTAATCATCTCAGTCGTCCCGGAGGGGGCGTCAGCGCGGGCCGAGTTCCAGTTCTACGACGAGCAAGGCGTCCAGCTGTACGCCTACACCCAGACACCCGGACCCGGGCGCTGACAGCCCCGAGCACCCGTCCCACCGGGACTCATTGCATGGGGAAGAACACGGCTCCCACGTAGGACGCCAGCAGGCCGGCCGCGCCGAGGGCGAACAGCGCGACGGTCTTGGTCTTGAGCGCCTCGACCTCGGTCAACCCCGTCATGGTCTTGAAGACCCAGAAGCCCGAGTCGTTCATCCAGCCTCCCACGATCGATCCCGCCCCGATCGCCGTCAAGATGTAGACCGCATGGTGGCCGGGCGGGTGCGCCAGGATCAGAGGGGCGAGAATCTCGGAAGTCGTGATCATCGCGGTCGTGGCCGAACCTTGGGCGATCCGAAAGAGCATCGCGATGCCGAAACCGAGCAGCATCAGCGAAAGGCCCAACTGCTGTGCGTAATCCCCCAGTACGGCGCCAACCTCCGCTTTGACCAGCATCCGACCGAAAGCTCCGCCACCCGCCGTGATCAAGATGATCAGGCCGGCGCTCTTGATCGCCTCTTCCGTGGGCTTCGCCAACTCCCGCAGGCCCATGTGCTTGTGCGAAGCCAGCAGCCAGAGGGCAGCGGCGGCCGCCAAGATCAGCGCGAGATTCGGATTGCCCAGAAACGCCGTGATTCCGCTGATCACGCTCCCGGGAAAGAACGTATTGCTGACTGTATTCGCCGTGATGAAGATGACGGGCAAAGCGATCGGAAGCAGGGAGACACCGAATCCCGGGAGCTCGCTCTCGGGCCGCTTCGCGACCTTCTCAAGTTCCTGCAGCGTGAGGCCGGGCGCCTCGCGGATTGGGATCTTGAGCTTGCGGTCGATCCAATAGGCGTAGACCCAACAGGCGAGCGCCGAGGGAATCGCCACCATCAGGCCGACAATGATCACCAGCCCAAGGTCAATCTGGAGCGTCTCCGCCATCGCTAGAGGCCCCGGTGTCGGCGGGACGAAGATGTGCGTCGTCACGCCTCCAGCCCCGATCGCGAGCGTAAACAGCAGATAGTTCTTGCCGCCTGTGCGCATGCTCATCGAGCGCGCCAGCGGGACGAGCAAATAGAACACCGTGTCGTGGAAGACCGGAATCGAAAGGATGTAGCCGCTGATGACCATGGAGAACGACGAATACTTCTCACCTAGCCACGCGACGAAGCGGCGCGTGATCTTCTCGGCCGCACCGCTTTCCATCAGACACTGCCCGATCACGGCCGCCATCGCAATGGCGATGCCGATGCGGCCGACCAAGCCGCCGAAGGCTTCCGTCACGGCCCCCATGATGTCCTTGACGGCCACGTGAGGTGACAGCAGCCCGATCAGGACGGCCGACAGGATCAGGGCGGCGAACGCGTTGACCTTCCAGCGGATGATCAGCAGGAAGACCGAGGCCATTGCAATCAGCAGGATGAGGATAGGATGCATAGGTGCCGAACAGCATAGTACGAATTGCTATGCTGAGCACGAGATGGCTAAGCCGATGCTGCGGTTCGAGTTAGAAGCGCCGTTGGCCGTCCTGACGCTGGCGAACGCCGACCGGCGCAATGCCCTCTCGATGGAGGTCATGCAAGAGCTGACCGCCGCGATCAAGCAAGTCGGCGAGAACGCTAAGATCGGCGCAGTGATCCTAGCCGCCGAGGGTCCCGTCTTTTCTTCCGGGCACGACCTGAGGGAAATGACCGGCGGCGAACTCGAGCACTATCGGCGCGTCTTCGATCAATGCACGCAGCTGATGACCGCGATCCAGTCGATCCCGCAGCCGGTGATCGCGCAGGTCGATGGCATCGCCACGGCGGCTGGTTGCCAACTGGTCGCCACCTGTGACCTGGCGCTGGCTTCTCAGCGTGCGCGGTTCGCCACCCCGGGTGTGAAGATCGGGTTGTTCTGCAGCACACCGATGGTTGCCCTGACGAGGAGCGTCGGGCGCAAGCGCGCACTGGAAATGCTATTGACCGGCAAGATGATCGATGCGGAGACCGCCGCCGAATGGGGACTGGTCAATCGCGTTGTCCCCACCGAATGCCTGACCCAGGAAACGCGGGAGCTGGCTCTTGAGATTGCCTCGGCCAGCAGCTTGACGGTCGGCCTGGGCAAGCAGGCTTTCTATTCGCAGATCGACCTGGATCAGCCCAAGGCCTACGACTACGCCAAAGAGGTCATGAGCATGAATGCGCTCGCGTCTGACGCCCAGGAGGGCATGTGCGCCTTTCTGGAGAAGCGCGCCCCTGTCTGGAGCGGACGAAAAGGCCTCAGTGCTTCCCCTCACCGCTAACCGCGTGGCGCCAGCGCTCGATCGCATCGTGCCAACTGAGCGTAGCCAGGCACCATGAGACGCACATCCTTCTGATCGGGACGAATGCGTGAATCACGCCGAACACGGGCCCGCTGGGGCGCGGACTCCGCATCCCGTATCGATGATCCGCATCAGTCCGTGGGCCTGCCGCAGGCAACGATCGCGGGAGAGCTTGATGCGATGAAGCGGTTCGATCATATCGACCGTGTAGCAGCTAGAGATCCGGCTGGCTTCACGTATGGCGTCTGAAACAGGCCTATTGCGCCGTTTGAGGCGTGTGACGCGTGTAGTAGGCCCAGCAGATCCAAGCGGCCAAGCGCCCTGCGGCGTGCTCGACTCCAAACCGACCGACTCGTTGCACCTCGCGGACCTATCGCTATCGAGCTTCAGGGGAATCGACAGGCTCTCGATCCCGCAGCAAGGCCGCGTAACGCTACTTCCTGGAAAAAACGGTGTGCAAACAACGACCGTGCTCGATGCTGTTCGTATCTACACTGCGCGCGGGCGATACACCGTTCTCTCCGAACTGCTGACGAGGCGTGATGAGGTCTGGCCAGCCATTGACGATGACGGCTCTGACAACCCGGCACCTGGTTTTTCGGCCCTTTCTTACGGTCGCGACGCGTTTCGGGACTCCAGCATCATGATCGGCCCGGCCAACGGCCGGTCCCAGGATCGTCTCAGGATTGCGGCGTCCCGTGCCAACGCCGAACTGGCCTCCTCGCTTGTAAGCGTTGTCCCCGATCAACTTGCTGACGATCGTGTGAGGATCCTCAACGCGGTATTTCAGGGGCATGAACAGCTAATAGCTGGAATTTGCGCACATGACCGGATGCATGCCGGAGACTCGAGACAATTTCACAATTTCCTACCTGATTACCCGGAAGTTTCAGCCATAGTTAGGAAGCCGAGAAATGATGGATTCGTGCTTGGAACCGGTTGCCTTAGAACGCCGTATGAGATATAATAAATGCCTGATAAGAAAGGAGTTATGTATGCCTAGGAACAAAGTTCAGTTCCAGAAGGGACAGAGCCTGCCGGAGTTCCTGGAAGCGTACGGAACGGATGAGCAATGCGAGCACGCGCTGTTCCAGGCGCGCTGGCCGGAAGGCTGCCAGTGCCCCGCCTGCGGCTACCAGAAGTCTTGCCGCCTGCGTACGCACAAGGTCTGGCAGTGCATCCGCTGCAAGCACCAGGCGTCGCTCACCGCGGGCACCTTGTTCGACAACACCAAGCTGCCTCTAAGCACCTGGTACCTCGCCATGTACCTGCTCACGCAGTCCAAGAACGGCATCTCGGCGATGGATCTGAAGCGTCAGCTGGGGGTGAGCTACAACACGGCTTGGAGGGTCAAGCAGAAGCTGATGCAGGCCCTGCGGGAGCGGGATGACAGCCAGCGGTTGCAGGGCACGGTGGAGCTGGACGACGCCTACCTGGGCGGGGAGGCGAGCGGCGGCCAGCGCGGACGGGGGGCGGCGGGCAAGACGCCGTTCGTGGCGGCCGCGCAGGTCAGCGAGGACGGGCGGCCCGAACGGCTGCGCCTGAGCCCGGTGCGCGGCTTTCGGCTGCAGGAACTGGAGGCCTGGGCGCGCCAGCACCTGCAGCCGGGGACAGTGGTACGCTCGGACGGGCTGAGCTGCTTTCGGGGGGTGCAGGGCGCCGGCTGCGAGCACCAGCCGCGCGTCACCGGCGGCGGCCAGGGCAGCTGCGAAACACCCGGGCTGACCTGGGTGAACACGCTGTTGGGCAACGTCAAGCGGGCGATCGACGGAACCTATCACGCCTGCGATCCGAAATACGTGGGGCGCTACCTCGCCGAGTTCGCCTACCGCTTCAACCGGCGCTACCAGCTGGCCGCTCTCGTCCCCCGGCTCGCCTATGTCGCGGCGCGTACCCCTCCGCTGCCTCACCGCCTCTTAACTTTTGCTGGTACTGCTGGGTAATCAGGATTCCCTATGCCTACGGCATCTGGGCGGGAGGGACTAACTGCCGCCAGCGACGGAATGCATCTCGATGAGTCCCGGCCCAATACCCAACGAGAAGGTTTCGGAATTCTGGGACACAGTAGTCCTAACGCCCGGTGAGGAGCAGACTGCACAAGCACTTGATTGGTCGTCGGAGATGCAGTCGACCGGGTGGCGATGCTCGGAAACCGCATATCACGCTACGGGCAAGTGGGGCGCTTCGCGGCTGTTGAACTCCGCGGCCGAACTCGCCGAGTGCGCCTGGAGAGCCTTGCGACGGTGCGATACGGACCTTTGGAGTCGCTTTGGCGCTGGCCAACAGCCGGAACGGATTTCTGCTCATTGACGAGGCGGAGAACGGGATCCACTACTCGGTGTAGCGGGGCTCTTTGAATATGGTCCTGACAACTGCGCGGGAGAGCAATGTTCAAGTTATTGCTACGACGCATAGCTGGGATTGCGTTAGGGGCTTCGCCAGCGCGGTGATGGATTGCGACGAAGCCGAGGGCGCCCTTGTTCGCCTTGAGCGGACTGAGGGGAGGCTACATTCCGTCCAGTATTCGGACGACGAAGTTGTAACTGCTGCGAAGCAGGGCATCGAAGTCAGGTAGGCGAATGCTCGAGACCATCCGACCGTCCTCTGACCAAAAGGTTCTTCCCGTCGAGGGGCGGGACGACGAGCATTTCGTCCGGAACATTCGCAGTCAATGTGGTTCGATATCGGATTCCTCAACGGAACGCGACGGGTCTTCCCGTGCTCCTAGCCGAGGCGCGCGACCAGGGAACTGAGTGCAATCCCGTCGCCTAAAGCGTCGTCAGCCTGTAGATCGTGGCGAGCTGCGGCTTGTTCCAGGACCGGGCCCACGATGGGGAGATCAAGCATGTAGGAGAACCAGCCATATCTGCCGAGGGTCACATTGATACAGCGAAAACGTTTCGGGAAGTTGCGTTCTGGCAGGTCTGATCTCTACGTTGCCAAAGCCCCCGACATCGCCCGCGAAGTGCGCAGGCCCCGCGCGTGAGAACATTGACATCGTATCGGTACGCGTCCTTCCGGTCGCGAACCGAACGAAGGGCTACTTCGTGGCCCGCGATGTCGTAGCGTGCGCGGGAATCGCCCAGACGGATGCGCCATTGCCCGCTACTGACTGGGCGGCCAGCCAGCTTTTTGATCTTGTGTTGCTCTGTGAAGTTGTACGGACCGGCGCGGAGGACGGCGACGAGTTCTTCGAGAACGCCAGCAAGCTCCGCCTGCTACGGACTGCCTTCCGGGCTTGGCGTTTGAACGCTGGGGTTGTCAGAACACGGAACTTCTCGGCCATTCCTCAAGCAACGTCATCGCTTCGACTGCTTCAAGGAGGCAACGAACTCGTCCGCGTCGCGAGCCTTGCCTCGTTGGTACTGCGTTCCGCTCTCGCGGATCTGGCGTTTCACCGTCGGATCACGTAACTCCGGATAATCTTCTAGCTCGTTGATATCTAGAATGCCGACAACCGGGATTCCATCCGTTGCCAGCCGCCAAGGCTGTCTGGGGCCGCACAATCGGCGCTCAACCCTCTCTGGAGCAGGTTTCCAGCCCGCCCGGCCACTGGCCGCGATACTCCATGGCGTACGGCGGGACGTGCTCGCCGAGCTATTGCGGTGTCGTCTCGAGACCGGCTTCAACCAGCCCGACCTGCATGCGGGCCTCCGTCAACTGCTTGGCGGCCCAACCTCCCGTGTCCCCGAGCCGACGCGGACAGCATCAAACCGGCTTCCGTCGCGTTGCGGCGCCTGCTTCGGTCAAGTGATTGGCTTCGACCTTCCGGCCTCTGGGTGTATACGGACTCGGTGCGGGCGCCACCCTCGTTTCCGGCTGTGGGCTTGCCGCAGGGTCGTGGCGCGTTCAAGGGAAGCATCAACTGCCGCACCCAGCCGGAAGAAGTTGGCTCGCGCGCGCGCCGAGTCCTTTTGCGGAGGACCGGAGGAGTCCGTGCAGGTTCCTACTCACTGAGGAACTCGGAGACCCGAAGCTCGGATCCGCCACGTGATGCCAGCTTGTCGATGGCGGCCTACCCCACCCAGAGGTCCATTAGCGGCTTGCCCTTGACAAGGTCGCGCGGCTGGCTGAGGTGGTTGTGGATCTCCTGGTTTGGCTCAATCCCGAGCGCGTAGTAGACCGTTGCCAGCAGGTCGTTCGGATGCACCGGCTTGTCCTTTGGAGAGGACGCAGTCGCGTCCGACTCGCCGTAGATCCGCCCACCGGGAATTCCGGCGCCGGCGATCATCGCCGTGTAGCAGTACGGCCAGTGGTCGCGTCCGTCCGGCGAATTCGTGTTGCCTGACGTCGAAACGCCGAGCCGCGGAGAACGCCCGAATTCGCCGACCGCGACAATCAATGTTTCGTCCAGCAAGCCTTTTTCCTCCATGTCGGCAAGCAGGCTCGAAAGCGTTCGGTCGAGCTTTGGACAGTGCAGATCGCGCAACGGCCCGAAGTTCGAGGCGTGCGTATCCCAGGCCGTCGTCTCGGGATCGCCGTTGGCCACCGACGGCCAATTGAGCTGCACCATGCGAGTGCCTGCCTCAACCAGCCTGCGCGCCATCAGCGCACCCTGGCCGAAGGTGAACCGTCCGTATTTGTCGCGCATCTCATCCGACTCCAGCGACAAGTCGAAGGCGTTACGCGCCTTGCCAGAGAGCACGAGATCGAAAGCATTCTGGTAGTACTTGTCCAGAGCGTAGCTGCCGACCGCCTTTTCGAGTTTGGGCATCGAGCCGTTGATGCCCCTCAGCAGTTCGAAGCGGCTCTGAAGGCGTTCTGCTGGAACTTCTTTGCGCAGTTCCAGATCGTCCAGTTGGATCGGCTTGGCGGGGTCCTGATAGAGCCGATAGGGATCGAACGCTTTTCCGATGAATCCCGCAGCACCGCCCTTGCCGATCACGCTGGACTCCTGCAGGGGACGCGGCAACTCCACAAACGGTAGGACGGGCTCGGTCGGAGGACGGAACTTCGTAATCCACGAGCCAGCGGTCGGATAGTCGTTCGGCGACGGAGGCTCGAGCTGTCCGGACGGCGAGACCTCGGTCGGCTCGTAACCCGTCAACATCTGATAGATGGCCGCGGTGTGGTTGAAGAGACCTGCAGGCGTATAGCTCATCGACCGGATGAGCGTGCACTTGTCGAGCGAATCGGCAAGCATCGGCATCGTCTCGCTCAGCTGGACACCCGGGATCTTGGTCTTGATCGGCTTGAACTCCCCACGGACATTCGACGGGGCATCCGGCTTGGGATCCCAGATATCGATGTGGGAGGGGCCGCCCTGGAGAAACAACACGATCACCGACTTGGCCGAGCCAAAGCCCGTGGAGCCCTCGTACCGGCTTGTACCGGTCGACGCCCTGGCGTGATCCTGCAGCCGCAAAACGTCTTGCAGAGTCAACCCAAAGAGACCCAGAGAGCCGATTTTCATGAACTCCCTGCGAGAAGAGCCGTCGCAGAAGCGGGCAACGTGGCGATTCGGAATTGTCAGCATGGCTACACCTCATCGAGATTATACGGCAAACGCCCCAACTTCGAAACATTTCAGCAGGAATTTTTTCAATCTTGCTGAAACCGGCGCCCCCTCACCGGATTCCCGGATCCTTGCTCCAGGGTTCCGCGCCGTGCGCTTGATCGGATCCAGACGGGCGCTGTAGGACGTGGATGTCCGGCAGGTTCCTGTACGCTTCGCCGCAGTCCATGCCGTAGCCGACAACAAAGTTGTCCGCTATCTCGAATCCGAGGTAATCGATCTTGACGTCGACGATCCGCCGAGACGGCTTGCTAAGCAAGGCCGCGACACGCACCGACTTGGCGCTCGACCGGCCCAGATGCTCCAGGACTGAATGCGCGGTCAGACCTGTGTCGACGATGTCTTCGACGACGACGACACGCGAGCCGACAAGGTCCAGTTCGTCCAGGCCGGTCAGCTCGACCCTGCCGCAGCTGCCCGTCCCGTCTGCATAGCTCGACGCCCGCAGGAATTCGATTTCGACGTCGGACCGGATGACCCGGGCCAAATCGGCAGCGAACATCCAGGCTCCCTTGAGGGCGACCAGAAACCGAACAGGTCCGGCGCGATGATCGTTTTCAATCTGTTCCGCCAAGGCCGCGGCGCGCGCACGAATGTCTGCGGCTGAGATCAGCACTGGCCCAAGCTTCATTTCCGACGGCCGGACGGCCGCATCCGCCTTGGTCATGCGCTGGCTCCCAACCTGAGCCCCACCACAGCCAGCATCCGCCCTGTGCGCCCCCGTTCCGCTCGATGGGAGTAGTACTTGCCCAGATCGCAGCTAGTGCAGTCGCTGCAAGCTGTCACGCGATCCACGCCGGCAGCGCTCAGTTGTTCCCGAAGCGCGGCTAGGAGGTCGACGTGCGGCCGGATTCGCCGACGGTCCACATACTCACCGTCGAACTGGGCCGCAACCTCGTCGCCGACCTCGAAACAGCAGACGCCGATGCCCGGTCCAATCGCGGCCTCGATGCCGGCCGGGCGGGACCCGTAGGCGTGCTCCATACCTCGGAGCGCATTCGGCAGGACGCCCGAGGCCACGCCCCGCCAGCCAGCATGCACAGCGGCTACCGCACGGCGGACGGGATCCATAAGCAGGACCGGCAGGCAGTCGGCCGTACGAACTCCGACAAGCACACCGGGGCGGTCCGTCAGAACCGCATCCGCCTCGGGCCGGTCCCCACTCCAGGCGCGGTCCGCGAGCACGAAGTTGTTGGAGTGCTCTTGTCGCAGCATAGCGGTTCGAGCGCCAAGCGCTCCGAATACAACGGCGATCTCATGGTCCGTCGGCCAGCGGAGGAAATCTCCTGTGAGCCGGGTCGAAAAGCCGTGTACAAGCCACGGATAGCACTCCCATGCCGACACTCGCAGCACGCCGCGCTCCCCGGATCTGTACATCGTGAAGCTACAAGCCCAGCAGCCAAGCTGGATTCTCTTTCGTCATCCGATCAAGATCTTCCTGCGAGAAATCTGCGCCTTTGAGCTTCCCGAGAAAGACCGCTAGGCCATCCGTATGGATGGGATTCATCGACTGGCCGAGGTCGCTCGTGATCACAATGTGCGCTGGTCCGACCTCGCGAATCGCAGCGACATAGGCCCGGAACTTCTCCTCCTCGAGCGCCTTCCAGTCCGCAGAGGACGCGAGAGCGGTTCCGACGGGGTATTCCAGCATCGCGCCGAGGGCGGCGGCACGCTTCTGCAGCTCCACCGACATCGCCACGGGCGGCGGAAGCGGGTGCGTCACAACGATGCGGTCGATCCCGCGCCGCTTCGCCTCGCGAATCAGTAACAGAGACTCCTCGGGGGACGAATGGCCTGTCGCTAGCACGAGGTCATGCTCGGCGATTCTGTCGAGCACGGCGAGCACAGCGGCTAGAAGTACACCGTTCTCACTCACGGGAACTCGATCCGGGTTGGGTCTGAGGACGTGGTGGTAGTGCTCGGAGTCGAATGTGGGCATCCAGACGACTCTGCCGTGCCCTCCTGTGGTCCGCGCCATGTGCTCCACCGCAATTGCGTTCATGCCCATGGACGAATTGAGGGCGATTCCCCCGAAGACCCGAATCCCCGGCACGGCCCGCTCAACGAGGAACGCGAGCCCGGCCGTCGGTGCGTAGTGATTCTTCAGCAGCAAGGCGCGCATGCCGGCATCGCGGGCGATTCGGGCGACTTGGAGCGCGTCGATCGAACGGGGACCGCTGTCCGGCGCACTGTGGACGTGCAGGTCCACTACGCCTTGCAGGCTCACGGGCGCGACGCCTCCAGCGGGGCCGCACCATGGACAGGGTTGCTGCGCACTGAGCGGCACCCAGCTCACGATGCAGACGGCAACGATCAGGGGGAATTGGCGAACCCACGAGCCGAACCGAGCGTGCAACGCATCAACGACTTTCCAAGAGTTGGACATTGCATTTGCGACCACTGCGCACCGTCTATGATAGGAAATCGCTTTGGGCCGCCAAGCAGGGAGCCTCCAGCCGTTGCCGAACCTCCCGAGCCAAACTGATCCAGGCTTCGTGCTCGCTGACAACGTAGCCGCCACCGAGCATGAAGCGATGCGCCGCACTCTCGTACCGCAGGCCGCCTTGCGGCAGTCACCGCTCCCATGGCTCCCGCCCGGAGTCCACTCAAAGCGCTCCAGGCGACGCAGTCACCCGGACAACCTCGTCAACCCGACCGCAAAACACCAGTGTCAACCAGCTTGCCTACGTACGAACTCCCGTGCTGCCGGTGGAAGGCAGCGGGCCAGCCAACCGCTTGCTTGCTGTCTCGGTCAGCGTCAGTGGAAGACCTGCACTCCACACCGATCCGCAGCCTTGAGCAGCGCCCGGTCGCGCGTGCCGAGCGGTAGTCTTCGGCGCAACGCAATCTCCAGATAAACGGCATCGTAGACCGACAGTCCGTACTGGTCAGCCAACACCGATGTCCTGTCAAACGCGCCGCGAGCGCCAGTCTCGTCGACGGTCAGATCTAACGCGGACAGTTGCTCCAGCGCTTGCCGCCGAACGACCGCTGTGATCAGCTTGCGCCGCTGGGCGGCGAGGAGTCCGTTGGCGACTTCCAGAAACCATAGCGGCGGCACAACAGCAACTGTTCCCGATTCAATGAGCTTCAGTAGCGCGTCCGTCTTGGGGGATGCCTGACTTGGATACACCCATGCGAACGCTACGGACGCGTCCACAACGAATACGCCGCTCAACTGCGTCCCTCGTCGATCAGGGACTTGATCTGCGCGTCGCTGAGTTTCGAACCGGAGCGGCCCTGAGCGGCGATTGATCGGCGCAAATCGCGGAGGCCGGCCACGGCCGCACGAACGTCCCGCAGGCTTCTCTTGTCTGCTGGAATGATGCGCGCGACCGGCTTGTCGTACCTAGTGACGACGATCTCCTCGCCCCCCGCGACACGCTCGAGGAGCGCGCCGAACCGAGTTTTCGCTTCCAGTGCGGTCATAGTGGCTGCCATCGTCGCCTCGGTGGAAACTGACTAGTCAGTGATTAGTTTAGCATCTGATCGGCGCCCAAATGCGGACCACGCCACATGCCTGCGGCCCCCCGTGGCCCGCGCCCGACTCGAGAGAGAACCACTTCGCCCGGCATCTGCGCGCTCCTGAAGTGGATCGAGAAACTGCGGTCCAGTGCGCATCAGCTCTTGAGGCGAGGTCAGGATTCGAAGCGGTTTTGAACAACGGGTTGAAAGACCAGGGCCTCCGTGGGCGCTTCGGCGTGGAAGATCCTCGAGGCGCTCCCGAGCCCACGGAGCCGCCGACGGCATGCTGCACTGGCCCAGATTGGCCGTTCATGGAGTTGCCGTAGGACGGTCCAACCCCGTGCCCAAGGGCGGTTCAGTGGCCAGCGACGGCTCAACTGCGAGACGCTTACAAGTTATACACTAAGCAATTCCGGTAGGTTCCAGCCATGAAGCTGCAAGGGAAAGTCGCCATAGTTACCGGTGGCGCAACTGGGATGGGACGTGCGATCAGCGAACGACTGGCCGCGGAAGGCGCCCGAGTTGTCGTCAATTACCGGGCGTCCCAAGAGGCTGCCCAGGAGGTGGTTGCTGCAATCGAGCGCGGAGGTGGCGAAGCCGCCGAATATGCCGCAGACGTCCAGCAGGACGACCAAGTGCGGGCCATGGTTGCATGCGTCGGCGAACGCTGGGGCCGCCTCGACATCCTGGTTAACAACGCCGGCTGGAGCCGGCTGACGCCGCACTGGAGGCTTGAGGAGCTAACAGACGAGATCTGGGATCGGACACTCAACACGAACCTGCGCGGCGCCTTTTACTGTTGCCGGGCGGCCGTCCCGCTCATGCGGGAGCACGGCGGCGGATCGATCGTCAATAACACTTCGGCGTCGGCCTATTCGGCCGCCGGAAGTTCGATCGTTTACTCGGCATCCAAGGCTGCGATGGTCAACATGACGAAATCCTTGGCTCGGGCGTTGGCGCCAGACATCCGTGTGAACGCGATTGCTCCGGGACTCGTGCACACCCGCTTCGCTGGCTGGCCCGACGAGGCCTTCGCGCGAGGTCGGGAGGTTTCTCCGCTCAAGCGCATCGCGTCGGTGGAAGACGTGGCCGCCACGGTGTTGTTCCTGGTATCCGATGCGGCGGCGATCACAGCCGAGACGATTCTGATCGATTGCGGTGCGACGATGCTCGCGACGTCCCGCCCGCGACGATGATGATTCGCCGGCACGCCGGGCACCTCCGCCGAACCGGGAGCAGGAAGCCGTGCGGGACCGATTAGCGCCAATCATGAGACGGGGCTCGGCCGGTTCCCTGGTCGGCTCGTTGGGCCTCCTTCTAGCGGCTCCGCCACTGGACAGCGTGCTGGATGCCCTGCGGATCTGGATCCAAGGCATCGGCGTGTGGGCGCCCCTCGCTGTCGCGCTCGTCTACGCACTGGCGGCAACGCTCTTTGTCCCGGCTTCGGCGCTGTCTCTGGCTGCGGTACTCCTGTTCGGCGTATGGCTCGGAACGGTGGGCCTTGGACTGCGCTGGATTGCGAGCACGATCCAACAGTACCCGACCCTGGCTGAAGCCGTTCGTAAGACGGCGGACGGCTATCAGCGCACTCGTCTCACGCCGACCGTTCAGCGCCTGTCGCGCACGATCCTGCGCTGGCGCGCGTGACCCCGACGATGTCCGGACCACGAGCTTGACAGAGCGAGGCCGCCATGCAGGGACCCATCTCCGTGATCATCCCGGCTCTGAACGAAGGCGACCGGATCGCCTCCACGATTCAGAGTCTGGATGGAGCTGGCCTCGAGGAACTCATCGTCGTCGACGGCGGCAGCAGCGACGACACTGTCGCGGCTGCGAGATCTCTGGGGGCCAAGGTCCTCTCCACGAAAGCTAATCGCGGCAGACAACAAAACCTTGGCGCGCAGCACGCTACGGGATCGATCTTGCTGTTCCTGCATGCCGACACGTCGCTGCCTCCGGGATTCCCGGATCACGTCCGCGCGACGCTCGCTAGGCCTGCAGTCAGCGCGGGAGCCTTTCGGTTTCGCTTGGATGCGGACGGATGGCAGTATCGACTAGTGGAGAAGGTCGTCGCCCTGCGGTGCCGTCTGCTTCAGCTGCCCTACGGAGATCAGGCCATTTTCGTATCACGTGACATGTTCGAGCGGGCAGGTCGCTTCTCCGAGTTCCCGGCCATGGAGGATTTCGATTTGGTTCGCCGGCTGAGGAAACTGGGACGCATCGTCCTCGCGGAGATTCCTGCCGTCACCTCAGCACGACGCTGGCGCCGCGAGGGCATGTGGCGCCTAACTTGGAGACACCAGTTGTGCATACTGGGGTACTACCTCCGGATTTCGCCACAGCGCCTGGCTCGATGGCGCAACCCCTCCGGAACGACCAACCTGGATGCGTGAACGCCGGTCGGACTCAGGGGCCAGCACTCAGAGGCCAGCACAGTCTGCGCAACTCGGTTGCAAAGTACGATAGAAAGCAGTGTCCGACACAGAAACCAGGACCCTCGGGGACTTGCGGCCCGGTACGGCTGCCGTGGTCGAAACCTTGGGCTTCGAAGAAGCGGACGCTGTGCGACTGATGGAGCTGGGATTCATTCCAGGCACGGTCGTGTCGTGCCGGAGGCGAGTACCCTTAGGCGACCTCGCCGTTTATCGCATCGAGGGCAGCGAGATTGCTCTCCGCGGGGAGACAGCCGCGCGGATCGGGATCCGACAGGAAACGGCCGCCGAAGACATGCAAGATGCCGAGCTCGGTTAAGAGTGTTGAAGCCGCCTTGGATTCCAAGGCCGGAGCGCACCGCACGGTCGCGATCTGCGGCGCTCCCAACGTCGGGAAGTCGACATTCTTCAACCGCCTAACCGGGTTGCACCAGAAGGTCGCGAATTACCCCGGCATCACAGTGGAGAAGAGGGTGGGGAGCCTGATCCTCCGGAACGGACAACCCATCGACCTGATCGATTTGCCTGGGATCGTCGGCCTGCACCCGCGCTCGGAGGACGAGAGGATCAGCCTCGACGTCCTGCGCGGGAAAAGCGCGACGACGCCGAAACCGTCGGCGGTGATCCTGCTTCTCGACTCGACGAACCTACGGACCCAGCTACGCCTGGTTCCGAGCATCCTGGGATTCGGCATTCCCACACTGGTCGTCCTGAACATGTCGGACGACCTCTCGGCTCGAGGAGGCAGCGTCGACCCGGAGGTGTTGGCCAGGGAAATAGGAGCGCCGGTGGCCGCCGTGAGCGCGCGCGCCGGAACGGGAATGGCCAAGGTGACGGAGTTTCTGGAAGGGGCGCTTGCCCCTCCCCGCACCGTCGATCTCGTTGTTCTCAACAACCTCCCCGCCGCCAGACTCTGGGCGGACGAGGTCGCGCGGCACTCGAGCTACCGGCCGCCGGAGTCTTCGCTCTGGGGCCGCCGCCTGGACAAGGCGTTCCTCCATCCGATCGCCGGCCCGCTAATCTTCCTGGCGATTGTCGTCGCCGTGTTTCAGAGCATCTTTACGCTCGCGGTGCCCCTGATGGATGCCGTGGAGGCGTTTGTCGCGGTCAGCGGCGGCTGGCTCGGCGCCTTGCTGCCCGAGTCGATCCTGAAGAGCCTGTTACTCGAAGGAGTCTGGGGCGGGGTCGGGTCCGTCGTGGTGTTTCTGCCGCAGATCCTGATCCTGTTTCTGTTCATCGGCATCCTCGAGGACTCCGGCTACCTTGCACGCGCCGCTGTGATCGCGGATCGATCCATGCGCGCGGTCGGCCTTGAGGGCCGCTCGTTCATTCCACTGCTTTCCGCCTACGCCTGCGCGGTGCCCGCAATTATGGCGGCCAGGACGATCGAGGACCAACGCGATCGCTTGGCGACGCTCTTGATCGCTCCCCTGGCAACCTGCTCGGCGCGGTTGCCGGTCTACACCCTGTTGATCGCGGCCTTCATTCCTGAGCGCCCCCTCTTGGGCCCCCTGCTCGGTACCCGGGCAGCCGTCTTGTTGGGACTTTACGCGGCCGGGTTCGCCGCAGCCTGCCTGACGGCGTGGCTGCTCAAGTCCACCGTCTTGAAGAGCAAACCGATTCCGTTTCTGCTCCAGCTACCGGCATATCGCTGGCCCACGCTGCGCTCTCTGACCTATCGCCTTCTGGAACGCTCGAAGATCTTTCTGCGCCGCGCGGGCACTGTCATCCTGGTCACGACTATCGTGCTCTGGGTGCTTGCGAGCGTCCCGTACAGTGACGGCGAACCTCCCGCGATTGGGGACAGTCTGGCAGGATCCATCGGCAAGTTCGTGGAGCCTGTCATCGAGCCGCTCGGCTTGAATTGGAAGATCGGCATTGGCCTCATCACGTCAATGGCCGCCCGAGAAGTGATCGTAGGAACGTTGGGAACCATCTACGGCATGGAAGCCGACGAGGATTCCCCCGCCCTGCAGGAGGTGCTGCGATCCGAGCTCTCCTTCGGCGGAGCGATCGCTCTCCTGCTGTACTTCGCGTTCGCGATGCAGTGCATGTCGACGGTCGCGGTCGTACGGCGAGAAACGGGCGGCTGGAAATGGCCTCTGGCCCAGTTCGCTTACATGACCGTGCTCGCCTACGCGGCGGGCTTCGTGACCTATCGCGTTTTCGCTTGACGGGCAATCGGGACGGCTGAGACCGATCGGTCTATCCAAAGTGCAACCGAGCCCACGCGGAGGAAGTGGATGGTTTCAACCGGAATCTGAACGGTAGTCGCCACTGGTTCGGCCTACTCCTGGCTACGTCGAGTCGAGTGCCGCTTGCTGCCTGGGGACGACCATTCAGAGCAGCTTCATCTTCAACCAAAGGACTAGCACAAAGACTGCAAAGCCGATCCAGGCCGAGTACTCCCGATTGCGCACATAGAGCTTCCAGTCGAAGCCCAGCGGGCTGGTCCAGCGCGGCGTCAAGGAGGGGATCAGGCGGGGCACACGTGCTCCGTATTGCCGATAGCCTGGCAGGATCTTGCGCAGGTGCCGTTCCTCTTCTCCCACTACGGGCAGGTACCAGATCAGAAACACCGCCAAGATCGCCAACACCAGCGAAATCCTCGCGGTGGCGATCCCCAGTCCCAGCCCGGCAATCAGGCTGCCCAGGTAAAGTGGGTTCCGAACGTACGCGAATGGTCCCGAGACTGCGAGCTCCTGGTTCTTGCGGAGGTGCCCCGCCGCCCAACTCCGCAATACAAGTCCGACAGATGCGACGGCCATACCGATCTCGAGGCTTACAGCGCTTGGCCGAGCGAGCCAGGCAGCCAGCAGAGCGAGGACGATGCCGACTCCTACGCGAGTCCTGGCGCTCCACTCGGCGCAGCGCTTCCAGAACCCCACAAGCTCGAGATCCGGTTTCTCGCGCAATTCCCTACCCTTGCGGCTGCGGCTTGAGCCGAGCGGTCTGACCGCGAGAAAGCCCTGCCAGGGAGGCGCTGGCAAAGCGGTCATGTTCATGCAACAGCGGCGAGATGGCCAGGCGAATCGGGACCGTGGTTCCAGGGCGTCGGCCTTCCCTCCTCTTATCCGGCTCGTTCCAGGGGGGCATCCCCTCCGAGAATGGCACATCACAGGGAACGAACCTCGGAGTCTGAAGTCGTGACATCGGAAGGGTGGCCGGACGGTTCCCGCGAGGAGAGACGCCGTCGTACTCGACAATGAACAAGAACTGTGGGCCCTGTGAGCTTCGCAGTCGTGGGCCGATGACCATCGACACGGCGCTTGATCGAGCCATCGGTCTCCTCCGCAACTGTCGGGCGGAGGTCCCGGAGCTGACGGCCAGGGTGCTGCTCGCGGACATCCTGACGCGTGACCAATCCTGGCTCATTGCGCACTCCCGGGATGAACTCAGTTCGCAGGAACACGACAGATACATGGACATGCTGCGCGCCCGTTGCGACGGAATCCCGACGCAATACATCCGAGGCATCCAGGAGTTCTACGGACTCAAGCTGCACGTGAATCCGCAGGTGCTGATTCCCCGCCCCGAAACCGAGCATTTGGTCGAAGCGGCTCTCGAACGCCTGCGTCCGGGAGACCGCGTGGTCGACATCGGCACCGGTTCCGGCGCAATCGCGGTGGCCCTCGCCCGGCATGCGCGAGACGCCTTCGTTGTGGCAGTCGATATTGCGGCAGCCGCAGTGCGAGTCGCTCAGTTCAACGCCGTCAACCTGGATAGCAACGTGCATTGCCTCGTGGGTGATCTAGGGGAACCCGTAGCCTCCGAGGCGTTCGACATGGTCGTCTCGAATCCGCCGTACGTGCCTCTGAGGAACGTCGGCAGCCTACAGAGGGAGCTGCGGCACGAACCGTCCATCGCGCTCTACGGAGGAGAGGACGGACTGGACGTCGTGCGACGGCTGGTCCCCGGGTCCGCGCGCATCCTGAAACCCGGCGGCTGGTTGCTCTTTGAAATCGGCCTCGACTTTCGTCCAACGGTCGCGCGACTGCTCCACTGCGAGCAGTGGTCGACTCCACAGTTCCTGCCCGATCTCGCCGGCATGGACCGAGTCGTCGCGGTGCAGCGGTCCGGGAGCTCGCAATCGGAATAGTTCCGGCCTCGGAGGCTACGTTCCGGACCCACCATCTCCCATCGGAGATGCAAGCGAATAGACATGCTTGACAGACCGATTCGCTGCCTCATACTCCGGTGCTTGGCGCTTTGCTGGTCGCAGCCCTAGGGCCGGACCAAGAGCTATTTGCGCTACTCACTCACACCGCGTAACGATCCAGGAGGAATCCGTGAAGAACCAACTGACAACGATCGGGGTCTGTTCGATCATCCTTAGCCTGTCGATGTTTCAAGCCCCCTCGTCACTGCGAGGGCAAACATCGTTCGGCACGATTCTCGGCACCGTGACGGACCAATCAGCGGCGGCTATTCCAGCCGTTGCGGTGACGGTAAACAACGAAGAGACCGGTATCGGCCGTGAGGTGCAGACCGGTCAAGACGGCGGCTACAGGGTACCGTCACTATTGCCTGGGATCTACTCGGTGAGGGCGGTGCAGGAAGGCTTCCAGGCGACTGAGATCACTGGGGTCGAGTTGCAAGTTACTCGGGCGGTGACGGTTAACGTGGTGTTGGAATTGGGTGCGGTCACAGAGACCGTCGAGGTAGTCGCCGCTACCCCACTGCTTGACACCGCCGATGCAACCGTCGGGACCGTTGTCAATAATGACAGCGTCGTCAGCCTACCTCTGAACGGCCGAAGCTACACGGACCTGATTCTGTTGGTGCCCGGCTCGGTGCCCCGGGGCAAACTGTTCGCCATTTCGGGCGGGCACAATTTCAGCGTGAGCGGCAACAGCCCGGACGTGAACAACTTCACGCTGGACGGCATCCAGAACAACGATGTGTTTTTCAAGGCGTTCGGTACGGAACCCTCCATCGACGCGATCCAGGAATTCAGGGTACAGACGAATATCACGTCTGCCGAGTTCGGTTCGGGGGCCGGCGCCAACGTGGCCGTCGCCCTTAAATCGGCAACCAACGAACTCCACGAGGCTTTTTTTGAATTCATCCGGAACGACAAGCTCGACGCCAATGACTTCTTCAGGAATGCTCTTGGTACTGGCAAGCCTGCATTTCGGCAGAACCAGTGGGGGACGGTCCTCGGTGGCCCGGTTAAGATCCCGGGAGTCTACGATGGGAGGAACAAGTCCTTCTGGCTGTTCAATTACGAGGGGTTCAAGGTCCGCCGGGCATCGCCGCTGCTTGCGACGGTCCCCACCAGCGCGCAACTGTCCGGCGACCTCCAAGATCTGGAACCCATCTTCGATCCGTATACCAGCCGCCTAGACCCTGTCTCCGGCCTAACCATTCGGGACCGGCTCACCTGCAACGGGGTACCGAACGTCATTTGCCTCAGTCGAATCCATCCTGCCACCTCGGCCTGGGCGGACATTGTCTTTCCCAAGACTGACACCCCAGGAGGGAGCAATATAGTAAACACGAACCCACGCGAGTTGGATCAGTATCAGCTGAACATGCGGGGTGACTATAGAGCGACCGATGAGCTGAGTTTCTTCATGCGTTACTCACCGTCGGTCGCGCAGGAGGCCGTCCCTCAGGGGCTGCCTTCGATGGCGACGATCACATCACAGAACTTCCACAATGCAGTCATCAGTGGGACCTACGTGCCGACCCCGACCACGGTGATTGACGCCAAGGTCGGCTTCAATCGCACTGGCGTCTTGCAGGCGGCTTCCAATCCTGGTCCTGGTGCTGCTGCATTTCTGCAGCAGCACCCGCTCCAAGGCGTAGTTGTCAAGAGTCCGTCCCATCCCTTGTTCCCGGCCTTGGGGCTCGGAGAGGGTTTCACCGGCACATTCTCGTCCGGCACACTCTCGCCGACCAACGACATGCAGTATATTTTCAAGGTCTCGAA
Organism: Bryobacterales bacterium; assembly: GCA_965218615.1. Classification (GTDB taxonomy): domain Bacteria; phylum Acidobacteriota; class Terriglobia; order Bryobacterales; family UBA6623; genus VXMF01. The sequence goes on along the minus strand of CBDCLH010000004.1, from coordinate 81,413 downwards.
CGTCCGCGGAAGACACACAATCAAGGCTGGCTTCAGCATCGATAACATTTGGGTAATTGCTCACCTTGGTGCCGTCCTAGCGTGACCGATCAGATTAGAAATCTGAAACAAAAGAGTAGAAACATGTTATAGATGGGGTATGGGCGAGGCGAATTCGGATCTCGGTTCGGCGCTCGACTCCGGGAAGAGCGCCCTTGTCGTTGAGCTGCGAGCGAGGGTTGCGGAGTTGACCGCAACGATCACGGAGTTGGCGGCGAAGGTTGCCAAGCTGACGGCGACCAACGCGGAGCTGAGGGCCCAGGTGGCGGAGTTGGAGGCGCGTCTGGGAGCGCCGCCCAAGACACCGGCGAACTCGTCGCTGCCGCCCTCGCGCGGGGAGAAGGCGAACAAGCCGGTGCGAGGCGGCCGGCGCAAGCGCCAGGGGCGTGCGGGAACGGGACGCAAGCTGCATCCGCATCCGAACAGCGTGGTGGAAGCGCGGGCGGAGAGTTGCCCGCACTGCGGGACGGAGTTGGGCGGGGCGGAGCAGGCGCCGCAAGCGGTGTACGAGCGCATCGAGTTGCCGCCGGTGCGGCCGCACGGGACGCGGGTCACGCTGCACGGTTGCGACTGCCCGGGCTGCGGGCGGCGGGTGACGGCGTTGGCGCCGCAGGGTTTGGAACGGGGCTCGCCGTTCGGAGCGACGATCGAGGCGCTGGCGGTGTATCTGCATTACGCGCAAGCGATCAGCTACGAGCGCTTGCGCGCGTTGTTCCGGGATGTATTCGGTCTGGAGAGCAGCGCAGGGGCGCTGGCGAACCTGTTCCGGCGGGTGCAGGGGCGGTTCGGGGACCAGGCGGAGGCGATTCGGGAGCGGGTGCGGGGGAGCCGGGTGGTGTGCTCGGACGAGACGTCGGCGCGGGTGCACGGGCGCAAGTGGTGGGAGTGGGTGTTCCTGGGAGCGGGAGCGGTGCTGCACGTGCTGCGGCCGAGCCGCTCGAAGGCGGAGCCGGAGAGCGTGCTGGAGGGGGCGCGACCGGAGGTGTGGGTGTCGGACCTGTACGTGTGCCAGCGCGGGCACGCGGCGGTGTGGCAGGTGTGCTTGGCGCACCAGTTGCGGGACGCGCAGTACGCGATCGACGCAGGGGACGCAGTGTTCGGGCCGGCGCTGCAGGCGTTCCTGGTGCGGGCGATGCGGGTGGGCCAGCGGCGCGCGCGGCTGCGGGACAGCACGCTGAAGCGCCACCAACGGGATCTCGGGCGGCGGCTGGACAAGCTGCTGGAGTTGGAGCCGACGCAGGCGGACGGACAGCGGCTGCTGAAGCGCTACGGCAAGATCCGGGACAGCCTGCTGGTGTTCGTGACGGATCGCGAGGTGCCCTTCACCAACAACGCCTCGGAGCGGGCGCTGCGACCGAGCACGATTTTCCGCAAGGTGACCAACGGCTTCCGCTCCGAGTGGGGGGCCGAGGTGTTCGGGGCCGTGCGCTCGGTGATCGGCACCGGACGCCTCAATGATCTGACGACTCTCGAGTCGATTGTCACCACTATCGAGCGACGTACCGTCCTCAAACCTGCCTAGCCAGCCCCCTGGGTGAGCAATTACACATTTGGGGCGTCCACGACAACCTCAACGAGACCAATTTCAGTTTCACGCGATTTGCGACCGCAGATCCCCAGAACGCGATCAGCACGGGGTCCTCGATAGCGTCATTCCTCTTGGGGCTGCCGGATGGGGGGAATCGAAGACTGGGGGACACAAGTCTGGATAGCATTTGGAACATGTACCACTTCTACTTCAACGACGACATCAGGGTGACGCCGCGACTGATGCTCAATCTGGGGCTGCGATACGAATATACTGAATTGCCCCGGGATAGAGACGACCGCCTGTCTTAGTTCGACAGACATGACGGCAAATTTATCTGGGCGGGAGCCAACCCAATCACAGGCGAGCCCGCGAATACCATCCGGACGATCCGCGAGCCTGATTACAACAATTTCGCGCCTCGTATCGGCCTTGCATTCACGCTCAACGACAAGACCACCGTACGGGCTGGTTACGGCGTCTTTTACATCCACAACTACCTCTGGGAGTTGCAGGCCCATCGAGGCCAGTGGCCCTATGCCCTCAGCCAGGGCGTCAGTGTGCTCAATCGGGGAACCACTCTTACGCCAATCGATACAATGTTTTCGCCGGATACGTCCGTCACGCCCGGCACGACTCCGAGTGTACTCTGGTCCGCGGACCGTAAGGATCGGTTCGGCTACACTCAGCAATGGAATATCGGAGTGCAGCGGGAACTAGCCGACGACCTCATGCTGGAAGTCGGTTATGTTGGTAGCCAAGGCACCAAGGTGCCGATCTTCTCGTTCCAGAACCTTCCTCCTCCAGGGCCGGGTGTGGTGGGTTATCCGCCGTCGCCTTGCGAGCCCGGACAGGAACATCCCAGGCCTTTTCCCATCAACAACACATTCATTATCGTGAGAGAAGACAAGGCGACTTCCAACTATCACTCTCTACAAGTAAAACTCGAGAAACAGTTCTCAAGCGGTCTGAAATTCCTCGGATCCTACGCTTGGGGACATCAGATTGATGTCGGCGGAAGCGGAAATAGTATGCAGAGTTTCTCGCAAGATCAGCGTAACCTGAGGGGAGACCGTGCGAGCGGATTCGCCGATTTCCGTCACATTTTTACGGGCAGTTACCTGTATGAGTTGCCCTTTGGCGAAGGCAAGCGCTTCTTGACGGACGCGTCCGCTTGCGTGAACCAGGTGCTGGGCGGTTGGGCGGTCAGCGGGATCACGTGTTACAACACGGGAGCCCCGGTCAACGTCACGATTGATTTTGATCGGGCCAACATCGGCTTTGGCTCATTCCAGCGCCCCGACCGAGTCCTAGATAAGCCCGCGAGGGTGCGAAGCTCGGGCGATAAGACCCAGGGATGGCTCAATCCGGAAGCCTTCGCTGTGCAGGAGCAATATATGTTTGGGAACTTGGGGCGCAACACGGAGAGGGCCCTGGGTTTGGGAACTGGGATATCATTCTCTTCAAGAACTTCGCGTTGCCAGGGGAAAAAATGACACTCCAGTTCCGCACGGAGTTCTTCAATGCCTTCAACACTGTGAACTTGGGGAACCCCAGTTCCGGATCCTTTACGAGGAACCCCAACTTTGGGCGCATTCTCGGCACGCAGAACGCAGCCCGGCAGATACAGTTCGCTCTCAAATTGCTTTTCTGACTCTTAGCCTCGTGTTGCGATCCGCGCGCACGTAGAAACAGCGATGCGCGGCCCGGCGTCGATCAGGCATTGACGCAAAGGCAGTTGTGCGACATTTGGCAAGATCGAGCCACAGGAATCCATGGCAGTTCACGATCGTTCAGGGCGAAATCAGCCGATCCGGCGCACTGCATCAAGTTTGGGACCGCGAAAACCGTTCGGCGCCGCGTGTAGGGGCCCGGTGCGATCCGCCCCCCACACGGATGCCGAGCCCCAAGCTCGCATGCATGAGATTCTCCGCGCACCGAGGAGCCCTATTCCACGGCCCCCGATAGACGGCAGTGCACGGGGTCTTCCAATAGCCGCATCCTTGGAGCCAGCATCCTTGGAGAGCGCGAGTGGGCGAGTTCCCGACCTTGTCAGGTCGAGGCGCCAGCAGGTTGACCATCTGTTTTCTGTTTGCGCTGGCTCGGCCAAGCCCGGCGCTGGTTTGTCGCCATTCTTGACCACACTCGCCCTGATGCTGCTATGTGCGCCCGCTTTGGACGCGGAGTCTGTTCGGTCCAATCGCGACTGGAGAGCCTACGGCGGCGGTCCCGAGAACATCCAATACTCTGCTCTTGAACAAATCAATCGCGAAAATGTCCACCGCCTGGAAGTTGCCTGGAGATTCGACACTGGCGATGCATTCCCCGGCTCGGAGATGCAATGCAACCCCATCGTCATCGATGGCGTTCTCTTCGCCACGACGCCGCGGCTGAGGCTCATCGCGCTCGATGCAGCCAAAGGGAAACTCCAGTGGAGCTTCGACCCTGATGAAGGCCGCAGGACCGACCGCCTACGCCGCAACCGTGGCGTCACTTGGTGGAGCGATGGCCGGCAACAGCGGCTGTTCCTCGTCTCGGGGCACTCTCTCGTCGCTCTCGACGCCCATACCGGAACCCTGGTGCCAGGCTTCGGCCGCGAGGGCCGGGTCGACCTCCGGGAAGGTCTCGGACGCGACCCTGAGACCGTCTCCATCTCGGCAAATACCCCCGGCGTGATCTACAGAGACCTACTCATTCTCGGCAGCATCGTCAGCGAAGCGCTCCCCGCGCCTCCCGGCGACATCCGGGCCTACGACGTCCGCACCGGGCAGCTTCGCTGGAGCTTCCACACGATTCCCCATCCGGGCGAGTTTGGGTACGAGACCTGGCCAAAAAACGCCTGGCAATACAGCGGGGCCGCGAACAATTGGGCCGGAATGGGCTTGGACGAGGAGCGTGGTCTGCTGTTCGCTCCGACCGGTTCGGCAGCCTTCGATTTCTACGGCGCCAACCGCCATGGAGACAATCTGTTCGCCAATTCGCTCCTTGCTCTGAAGGCGGAGACGGGCGAGCGGGTTTGGCATTTTCAAGCTGTCAAGCATGACGTCTGGGATCGCGACTTTCCTGCCCCGCCGCGTCTCGTGACCGTGACGCGCGACGGGAATCCGATCGATGCCGTCGCGCAGACCACCAAGTCCGGTCACGTGTTCGTCTTCGAGCGCGAAACCGGCGATCCTCTGTTCCCGATTGAATTTCGCAACGTTCCGGCTTCCGATGTCGACGGCGAGAAGCTTGCGGCCAAGCAACCTTTGCCGTTGCAACCCCCTCCGTTCGCCCGCCAAGTCTTCACCGAAGACATGGTCACGAAGCGGACCCCTCAGGCATACGAGACCGTTCTCAAGCGCTTCCGGGAACTACGAAGCGGGGAGCAGTTCACGCCGCCCAGCGTGCAAGGAACCATTCTGTTTCCTGGATTTGACGGCGGTGGCGAGTGGGGAGGCGGTGCCTTCGACCCCACCACGGGGCTCCTCTATGTCAACGCAAACGAAATGCCCTGGGTCCTGAGACTGGTGGAGTTCGCCCAGCTGAAAGCCGGGGCCACCTCCCGGGGCCTCTACCTGGAACTCTGCGCCAGTTGTCACGGAAAAGAGCTGGGTGGCAGCCCCCCGGAGTTCCCCTCCCTCATTGGCATCGGGGACAGGTCTACTCGGCGAGAGATCGGGCTGGCCATCCGTCGAGGCGGCGGCAGGATGCCGGCGTTTCAGAACCTACGAGGTCACGCGGTTCAGGCGCTGGTGTCCTATCTCATCTCGGGTAAGGACGAAGAAGTTGCGGTTCCGGCCCCCTCGCCCATGGATCTCAGGTACAAGCACGACGGGTACAACAAGTTCCTCGATCCCGACGGCTATCCCGCCGTCGAGCCTCCGTGGGGGACGCTCAACGCGATCGATTTGAATAAGGGGGAGATCGTCTGGAAGATCCCCTTCGGCGAGTTTCCTGAACTGGCCGAGCAGGGCCTACGCAACACTGGCAGTGAGAACTACGGTGGGCCCGTAGTCACTGCCGGCGGCGTTCTATTCATCGGTGCGACCAATTACGATCGCAAGTTCCGTGCCTTCGACAAGACTACCGGGGAGCTCCTATGGGAAACTACGCTGCCAGCAGCTGGGAATGCTACTCCGGCGGTATACGAAGTCAACGGCAGAGAGTTTGTTGTGATCGCTGCGGGCGGCGGGAAATGGGGCAATCCTTCCGGGGGCGCCTATGTTGCCTTTGCGCTTCCTCAGACTACTCAGTGAGGATAGATTCGAAGCCCCAGACAAGAGATCGATGTCGGTTCGGCGCGTCCTAGGATGAACTGGGCAGGTTTCTCCATCGGTCCTCTGCTTGTCCGTGAGCGGATCTTTGTTGCCGCTCCCCCGACCTTTGATTGCTACATCTTGCTCAATCCCGCCCTAGGCTTCTATGTTGGAAACAACCCCTCCCTTCAGCTCATGTCTCATTGGAAGAGGCTAAGGAGTCTAAACAACTTCGTCGTTTCGTGATCGCAAAGTGTAGTTCCACTCGCCGTGAAAGGCCGCTCGGTTGATGGAAAGGCGTTCCAGCTCCTCGTCCGTGACCTTTCGTCCGGTTTTGTAGCAGTTCTCGTCAAGTTCGGATTGAATCGTCAAGCCTTCCTTGGTAGTCACCGCCCCGATCAGATTCACCACTACCTCGCGGCAAACCAGCGGCCGGCCGCGCCAGTTCTGCGTGCTGTGGCAGAACATCCGGTGCTCAAGCTTGTTCCACTTGCGCGTACCCGGCGGGAAATGACAAACCGCTACCCGCAACCCCAGCTCGTCGGCCAGCTGGGGCGGGTATCGTCGACTTGGACACCGACGGGCTGCCCGACATCTTCTACGCTACCGGGAACATCTACCCGGAGATCGAGGAGAAGCTGCCGGACTATCCCTTCAACACGCCGAATGTTGTCTTTCGCAACCTCGGCGACGGGCGCCTAGAGCGATTGCGCGAGGAGCCGGGACCGGCCATCGCGGCGGCCCATTCGAGCCGCGGGTGCGCGTTCGGCGATTTCGACAACGATGGGGACCTCGACGTGCTGGTCGTCAATCTCAACGAGCCTCCGTCGCTGCTGCGCAACGACGTCGAAGGCGGAGGCAATTGGCTGAAAGTGAAACTGGAGGGGACAGTATCGAATCGCAGCGTGATCGGTGCCCGCGTCGTCTGCTCGTACGGCTCCCGCCGCCATGCCCAGGAGGTCATGGAGCAGTCGAGCTATTACTCCAACGACCCGCGCCTGCACTTCGGTCTTGGGGAGGAGGCATCTGTGTCACTGCAGATCCGTTGGCCCAGCGGGATCACGCAGGAGCTAGGCGACGTGCGGGCCACCGCGCGCTCGACCAGATTCTGACGGTCCGAGAACCTGAACCGCCGACACAGTAGGACCGATGCTAGTGCGCCCGCGATCGGGCTTGCGGAAGTCTCGCCTGACGCTGATAGACTCAAACGCGCCTCGCAAAGCTGCCCGCGGTGCGCGGTCCGAACGGCTCGTTGACGCAGAGCGACGGGCGGTCAGCCTTCCACGCATCCGTCGGGGCAGAGACGGGAGAGATCCGTACGGCACCTACGGGGCAGGCTTCCTTTTCCTGGCATCGATCCTAGCGAGATCGCGGGTCCTCTGCGCCGCGGACGCGGCTCCCGGCTTGGAACACTTGCGTGCAGGCCGTGTTGACGAAGCCCTCGAGCACTTCCAAGCGGCTAGAAGGAGCAATCCGGACGACTTGGTCGCGCTAAACATGATCGGGGCCATCCTTTGCATCAAGGACGAACCGGGCGATGCGATCCCGTACTTCGAACGCGCCCTTCAGATTGCCCCCGACTTCGTTCCAGCCCGCAAGAACGTAGCCATAGGGGAGTTCGAACTCGGACGGTACGAGTCTGCCAAAGCCCACCTGCGAGAGCTGCTCGATGTCCCGGACGCCAGGGCGCAGGCGAGCCTTTTCCTAGCCCATGTTTGAAGGTTTTGGCCGGAATTGGGCGTAAGTTGTTGATAATTGCCCCTCTAGGGGGCGTTTTGCGATTTTACGTGGTGACAATCTTTTTTCGCTATTTGCCTCTATAACCCTTGATTTTCATCGTTGTTTCGCCTATACTCGTGGGTGACACCTGTTCCCCATGTACCTACGTAAGGTCCAAGTCCGCTCCTCCAACGGCGCCACCCGCGAATATCTGCGTCTGCAGGAAACTTTCCGCGAGCGCCAGCCCGGCGGCGGCACCCGCCACCGCCAACGCGTCCTCGGCAACCTCGGCCGCGTCGATCTGCTGGCGCCGCACGCCGCGCGCCTCTATGAACTGCTCACCGACCACCCACCCGCTGGCGCAACCGAGCCGCGCGAGGACTCCGTGCAGGCCTGGGGCTGGGGCCCTCTGCTCGTCGCGCGCCAGCTGTGGGAAACCCTCCATCTGGACCGCAGCCTGCGCTAACTGGGGCGCTGCGCCCGCGATCCGCAGGGCCGCGAGTTAGCCGAGCGCGCCTTTGCGCTGGTGGCCAACCGGCTGCTCGATCCGGTCTCCGAACACAAGCTGGCGCAGTGGCTCGAGACCGATTTCGTGTGCGACGAGGCCGGCCAGCGCTGGTTGCCGCGCTGGCGCGACGACGCCGAGCGGCGCGCCAGCAAGAGTCCGCGCGTGCGGGTCGAGTGGGCTTGGCTGCACGGCTGGTACCGCGCCCTGGACCGCCTGCTGGCGTGTCAGAGCGCACTCGAAGTCGCGCTCTTCGAGACGCTGCGCACGCTGTTCGAGGTGGATGGGGAGCTGGCGCTGTACGACATCACAAGCACGGACTTCGAGGGGGCCGGTCCGGATGGGTTGGCCCGGCACGGCCATGCGCGGGACCAGCGGCCGCGGCAGCCGCAGGGGGTGCTGGGGTTGGTGCTGATCGACGGCTGGCCGCTCGCGCAGCACGTCTTCGCCGGCAACCGCCAGGACGCCACGACGGTGCAGGCCGTGGTCACGGACCTGCAGGAGCGTTTCGGGTTGAAGCGGATCGTGTTCGTGGGCGACCGGGGCATGCTGAGCGAGGAGACCCGCCAGGCGTTGGAGCGGGCCGGGTGCGGGTATCTGCTGGGGGTGCCCCGGCGGAACAACGTGGAGGCGCAAGCGTTGTTGGAGGAGGCGGGCAAGACGCCGCTGGAGCAGTGGACGCTGGTGGAGCCCAGGGAGCGGGGGCCGGCGGCGCGCAAGCCGGGCGTGACGCGGGTGTTGGAGGTGCCGTCGGCGCGCGCGGGGGTGCGCTGTTTCGCGGTGCACTCGGAGGCGCGGTTGGAGTACGAGCGCGCGCAGCGGGAGAAGGAGCAGAAGCGTCTGGAGGAGAAGCTGGAGGGGTTGCGCCAGCAGGTGCGGGCGGGGCGCCTGAAGCAGGAGGCGGCGATCGCGGCGGCGGCGGAGCGGATCCTGCAGAAGCATCACGGGCGGCGGCACGTCACGGTGCAGGCCGGCCCGGGCCAGTTCGAGTATCAGGCCAGCGCGAGGGCCGCCTGCGAGCAGGGCGGCGAGGGGCACTATCTGCTGGAGACGACCGAGGCACGGCTGACGGCGGTCGAGGCGGTCGAGGAGTACAAGCAACTCGTGCAGGTGGAGCAATGTTTCGCGCAACTCAAGGACGTCATCGAGATGCGACCGGTCTGGCATCAGACGCCGGAGCGGGTGCAGGCGCACCTATTCGTGGCGGGCTTGGCGCTACTGCTGCACCGGTTGCTGGAGCGCCAGTTGAAGGCGGCGGGGGAGGATCTGTCGGCGAACGCCGCGTGGAAGGCGCTGGCGACGATCAAGCTGGTGGAGTTCGAGACGGAGGAGGGCACGAAGAAGCGCATCGTGACGCGAGGCTCGGAGCAGGCGGGCAAGGTGTTGAAGGCGCTGCGGCTCAAGCGCAGCGCGCCGCCCACGCCCTCCAACCCGCCCGCTGCGGGGGCGGCAGCCGTGTGGTAACAAACAAAAAAACTTTGTGTTGAGAACAAAGGACTTATGAGACCAATCTTCAAACATGGGCTAGCATTGGGACGACTGGAGTCAGCCGTTGATCTGATCCGGCTTCCGAGATGCCTCTCGTTTCGGCTCACCTTCTCTTCTCTCTTCCCAACTGTCGGTTAACCGCCTGCGCTCGGGTACATCTGCGATAGCCGGGGCCCGTCCAGGCGCGGACCGCGTTGCGCCCATGCGGGAGGAGCCGGATGCAATCCCACGGTGGTCGGAGTTCGAATATGACACGATGGAAGCGCGCCGAATCCGTCGGCGCTCCTGTCCTCCCTAGCGAGCAGACAAACTCCACCCCCGAGAGTCAGTATGCAGATCACCAAGGTCGAAGGACTTTTGATGTCCTATCCGTTCGAAGAACCGATCCGGTTGCCGTTCTTCGGCGGACTCCGAACGGTGCTCAAGCGTGATGCCATGTTGATCCGGGTCTTGACCGATGCCGGCATTCGAGGCTTTGCGCCCGGACCAGCGCATATCCGAGCCGTCCGCGAAATCGAACACACCATCGGCCCTTTCCTGGAAGGCCGGGATCCCATGCAGTGGCAGAGCTTCGGGTTCCACGGCAGCCTTGAGTTGGAGAAGACCTACCGCGCCGTCGAGGTAGCCGTGCTCGACGCCGCGGCCAAAGCCGAAGGCGCCACGATGTCGGAGCTGCTCGGAGGCCGCAGGCGCGATCGCATCAAGTGCTACGGCTCCGCCGGGATGTATATGCCGCCAGAGGGTTACGCCGAGGAGGCTGCGGCGGTGCAGGGGCTGGGCTTCCCCGCATACAAGCTGAGGCCCGCGGCGGGACCGGAGGGCGACTTGCGGACGACCGAGGCGATCCGGCGGGCAACCGGACCCGACTTCGGCGTCATGCTAGATTGCCACGCCTGGTGGCGCATGGGGGCCAGGAGTTACTCGCTCGACACGATCGAGCAGCTATGCTGCGACCTCGCCTATCTTCACCCGTACTGGATCGAGGAGCCGCTTCGACCCGACGATCACGCCTCCTATCAGGCTCTCCACGGCCGGCAGTCCATCCCGCTCGCCTCCGGAGAGCATGAGCCCGACGAAGCCTCGTTCCTCGATTTGATCCGGTCCGGAGGCGTGGACTTCGTGCAGATGGATGTCTGCTGCCAGGGCGGCTTCGCCATGGGCCAACGCATCTTCGCTGCCGCCCGAGGGCACGGCCTTCGCTTTGCCTTCCACAGCTGGGGGACCTTGCTCGAAGTCATGGCCGCCGCGCAGCTTGGCGCCTGCTGGGACGCGGATGTGGTCGAGTGGCTGGAGTATCCGTTGCATTCCAACGCCGGCAGACCCGGGATGTACCCGTTCCCCGTTGCAGACGAGATCCTCACGGAACCCCTGCAAATCGAGGGCGGTTCTCTCGTGCTGCCAAGCAAGCCCGGTATCGGAGTCGACATCGACGAGTCGGTGGTCGAACGCTACCCCTTCCGACCCGGACCCTGGTCCATCTTTCGCATCGATTCTCCTCCCGAAACGCTGGCGGTCGACGGCGACCACAGCGTTCCGTGGGTCGATGTCGAAGGGAACCCATTCCACGTCTGAAAACGGCATGGAAGGACCCGTCCTCCGGAAGGAGACCAGGCCGACTTCCCAAATCGGGCCCGCACTGCCGGATGACTGATCCGGCTCGGGCAGCCGGGGCGTTGACGAACTAGTCGCGGGACATCCTGGCCCGCTTGCGGAGGCGCTTGCGAGCGAGCGCCTGCTTCAGACGTTTCTTTTCGCCCGGCTTCATATAGTAGGAGTGCCTCTTGACCTCCTTGATGATGTCTTCCTGCTGCACCTTGCGCTTGAATCGGCGCAGGGCGATATCCAGGGGCTCTCCTTCCGGGACATGCACTTCAGCCATAATCAGCGTCACCTCCCTTCCGGGACGGGTTCGCCCTGGCCAGCGGGCGATCCGCCGTCGCCCGCTATCCAAGCTTGATCATACAACGGCAGGCCGAATGTGAGCGGAAGCGGCGCCAAGGACATTCATCTCGGGCCAATCCTGGTCCGCCGAAGCGGATTCGCGATGGTTACTCAGGAACGGCTTTGGTCGGAGGTATAGACGTACTCTGGCAGGACAAAGACCCATGGTAACTGCCCAGCTCCCCGATTCGGCGTTTACCGAGACGTCGGCCGCTCGACCTGGAAGGCGTGTGCTGAGCGATGCTGACAGACGATGGCACGCGGCGCGCCAGAGGCTCCGGTCCAATGTTGCGGTATTCGATGCGCACCTGTGGCAGCAGCGGTCCTTGCTTGCCGCCCGCAGCGACTGCCGGCGTGCTCGCGACCACGGCAACCCACTACATGCTATGGTAGAAATGTTCCAGCAAGGCCGAGCCGGAAGCAACCTGCTGGCGCGCTGTCGCAGTCGGCATGACGATTGGTTCCCGTAGCTCGCGGCTGGGCCTGCGCAAGACCGAGCGATGCCCCGGATGGAAGCAGAGACGGTGCGCCCACAGGGTGGCGGTGCCTCGGACCGGATCGATGAGTTGCAGCAGGGACTCGCGGAAAGAGACGAGCGACTGGGGCAGCTGCAGGCGGAAAACGCGCGGTTGCAGGCGGAAAACGCCGAGTTGCGGCAACGCCTCGGGGAACTGGAGCGGCGCCTGGGCCTGCACAGCGGCAACAGCGGCAAGCCGCCTTCGAGCGACGGGCTGAAGCAGCCGCCAGCCAAGCCGCGCACCAGGAGCTTGCGAGGCAAGAGCGGGAAGCCGTCCGGCGGGCAGCCGGGCCACGCGGGCGCGACGTTGCGCCGGAGGGAGACACCCGACCGGATCGAGCAAGGCGCGCGTGAAGCATCTCGACGAGACCGGCTTTCGTATCGGCGGACGCACGCAAGGGCTGCATGTGATGTGCACGCCGCGGCTGACGTTCTACCGCGCCAGCCCCGGGCGGGGGGACATGTTCGCGGGCGTTTCCGGCTGCCTCGTGCATGACCACTGGCAGCCGTATTTCACGCTGCCAGGCGTGCTGCACGGAGCGTGCAACGCGCATCACCTGCGCGAGTTGCAGGCGCTGGTCGAGATCGAGCAGGAAGACTGGGCGCGCTGGATGCAGCAGCTCCTGCGGCGGGCCCATCGGGCGGTCGGGATCGCGCGCGAGAAGGGCATCCCGCTGCCGCGGTCGCTGGTGGAGCGGATCGGGCGGCGGTACGACCGGCTGCTCGAGCAGGCGCTGGCCTTGCATGCAGCGCAGCCGCCGCTGCGCCTTCCCAAGCCGGGTCGGCGGGGGCGCAAGAAACGCCGCCCCGGGCACAATCTGGCCCTGCGGCTACGGGATCGCAAGGAGTCGGCGCTGCGGTTCCTGACCGACTTCGAGGTGCCGTTCACGAACAACCTCGCCGAGCGCGACTTGCGCATGATGAAGCTGCGCATGAAGATTTCGGGCTGTTTCCGGTCCGCGCAGGGCGCGCGGGACTTCGCCACGCTGCGCAGTGTCCTGTCGACGGCCGGCAAGCAGGGCTGGAACCGCATCGAAGCCCTGCTGCAACCCCCGGACGCCTTGCTCGCCGAGCTGGAAGTCTGACCGAGCCTGCGAGCGGCTCGCCACGCGTGGGCTCGCGGCGATGCCGCGCAACAGGCCAGGGGAGTTCCCGCGATACGGGCGCAATGCGAGCACCGGAGTTCCAGCCCCTCGCGCGTAGTCCTGGCGCCCTGTCGAGGGGCGAGCGGTCCGTCAGGCTCTTGCAGGTCCTGCAAGACTGGGGCGTCCGTGATCGCCGCCATCCTGGAGCGGAGCTTCTCGCGAGCCGCGTGCCGATGGCCTTGCAGCGTCGTTCAGCACCATGCCTTCGAGACCGAGCGGCCAACCAACGTCTCAAAAAATGCCGAATCCGGGAGCTGGGCAGTTACGACCCATGATCCAAATCAGCGAGCAGCAAGTGCGCGAATGCGTCGGCATGGCCCAGGCCATCGAGCTCGTCGAGCAGATGTTCCTGCGGCTTCGCGACGCCCGCGCCGTCAACCACCCCCGGCGCCGCATCGCGATGCAGAGCCGCACGCTGCTGCACTACATGGCAGGCGGTGACAACGAGAACGGCCTTGTCGGCATCAAGGTCTACGCTTCGAATCCCGCGGTCGGGGCTCCGAATTTCGTTGTCCTGCTGTTCGATTCGAACACCGCGAAGCTTCTCGCCTCGATCGACGCCAACATCCTGGGTCAGATCCGCACGGGGGCCGCCACTGGGGTCGCGACCCGCTGCCTAGCGAGACCAGACGCCTGCCGCCTAGCCCTGTTCGGAAGCGGATTTCAAGCCGAAACGCAGCTCGAGGCCGTCGCCTGTGTGCGGGATTTGCAGTCGATACGGGTGTTCAGTCGCCGTCCCGAGAAGCGCGAGGCTTTCGCCCGCCGGATGAGTGCGCGGCTGAATCTGCCGATCCGGGCCGCGGACTCGCCGGAAGACGCTCTGAACGGAGCGGACATCGTCACCACGGTCACGAATGCCAGTAGCCCGGTGTTCGCGGGGGGACTCCTGTTTCCGGGTACCCACATCAACGCGGCGGGCAGCAATCACGTCCGACGCCGCGAGTTGGATGCCGAAACGCTTAGGCGATCGTCGCCGGTCGTCGTGGATTCGCTCGAGCAGGCACGCATGGAGGCCGGCGACCTCGTGCAGGCCGCCGAGGAAGGCGTGCTGGACTGGAACGAGGTCCGCGAACTGCACGAGGTCCTGGCGGGCACTTGCGCGGGCCGCTCATCCGAGGAGCAGATCACCTTGTTCGAATCGCAAGGATTGGCGGTCGAGGATATCGCCCTGGCCGGTTTCCTGTACCGGAGGCTCTCCTCATAGCTACCATGATCGGCATGCAATTCTGGCTCATCGCTCTGCTTGCCCTCGGCATGCCGGTCCATGCCCAAAGCCCATGGAAGGCCCCCGAGGGCATCGACTGGCGCGCCGACACGATCTGCAGCGAGGGAACCCGTCTCCCGGCGGAGATCTTTTGCCTTGAAGCCAATGCAGCCACAACTGCCGTGCATCCTCATGGCGCACGGCTGGCGAGGGACGGTCCGAGGTCTTCGGCGGGATGCAGTGGCATTCGCGCAAGCCGGATACCTCGCCGTGGCATTCGACTACCGCGACTGGGGCAATAGCGAGCCGTGGGTTATTCTGGCGGAACCAGCGCCCTAGGAGCCTGTGGTTTTTCTCGGATTTCGCGAGGCCCGCGTCAACCATTGCGTCCGGCCCAGATCTCGCTTGCCTAGGCGAAGCCCAAACCGTTTGCCGCGCGGGCCGACCGAATCCGGCCCCAACCGCCCAGAAACCCCTCTACAAGCCCCGCAATGGCCGTTTCCAGCGCCGAAATCGCCACGAAAACGGAGCGAGCAACGCTCAGGCCCTGTCCTTGCAAGCTGCGAGGCGTACCGATCCCCGTCAGCGACCGCATCCAAATGCCCAGATTGTATCCGCAGGCGTGGATTAACAAACGCTTCCGGATGTTTTCGTGCCCCCGCAAGTACACCCGCCGCAGCCCGCCGCTCCCGTACATGTGGGCCATCGACCGCTCCGCCTTCTCTGTCCGCTGCTTCCCTACCTCCCGGCCTCGCTCCCCGCTCACCCGCTCCCGGTTCGCCTCCACCGTCTTCTTGACTTCTTCCTTGCCCGCCCAGTTGCGCTTCCGCTTCGGCTCCGGCACGTACGACTCCTGCCCGTCCGCTGCCAGCGCCTGCAGCGTCGCATCACTGTGGTAGCCCTTGTCCGCCGCCACCACCGCAGGCTTCTCGCCCTGCGCCGCCTCCGCCGCCGCCAGCGTCTGGCCCAGCGTCTGCGTGTCCCCCAGCTCCGCTCCCTGCACCGTCACCCCCAGCAGGGCCCCACTCTCCAGATCCACGACGTGCTCCGCTTTGTGCGCCATGTCGGTGCCGCCGTCCTTCATCTTCGCCACCTTCGCGTCTGGGTCCGTCTTCGATTCCCAGTCCTTGTTCGACAGCGACTTGCCCGGCCTCCCGCGGTCGTACTCGATCCTCTCCCCCACCGTCGCGATCTGCTCGCCCGCCTCCTCCGCCAGCCGTAATACGAACTCCCGGTAGCTCTCCCCCGTGTCCTTGCGCCGCAGCGTCTCCAGCGCCGCGTTCGCTTCCAGCGTGGTCGAGTCCACCGCCACCGCCTGGCCCTGCGCCAAGCCCGCCTCGCGCAACCGCCCCAGCACCCACCCGAACACCTGCTCGTGCGTCTCCACCGGAATCCGCCGTCGCGTGCGCGAGAGCGTGGAATGGTCCGGCGTGGCCTCCTGCAGCGCGTAGC
Organism: Bryobacterales bacterium; assembly: GCA_965218615.1. Taxonomy (GTDB): domain Bacteria; phylum Acidobacteriota; class Terriglobia; order Bryobacterales; family UBA6623; genus VXMF01. Next base: position 65,637 of record CBDCLH010000004.1, on the reverse strand, counting down.
CCAGGAAGCGCCGCAGACTCAGGCTGTCGCAGGCCTGCAACGCGATGCGGCGCTCCGAATCGAGGCCCAGCAGGAAGCCGAGCAGCAACAGCCGGAAGTACACCCCCGGGGCCAGCGACGGGCGTCCGAGCCTATCGTCGTAGAAGCTCCGGCACAGGCCCTCGACGTAGTCGTCGAAGCCAGCCTGGGCGAGCCCTTCGTTCAGCTTTTCGAAGAACGGCAGCGTGGGCGCTACGGGCAGATCCTCCGCCGTCAGGAACAGCGCCGTCTGCTCAACCTTGCGGGTACCCATCGCCATCAGCCGATTCTATCGTATTTTCATCGTGATTTGCTCGCTGACCTTTTGCCAGCCGACTTTTACCACAGGCTCCTAGGGCCGCCAAGGGCGATTCCGGGCCGAGGTGATCGCGTTCCGCGAGGTCGTCGATCCCATTGAACAGACACGGGACTGGCTCAACGCCTTGCACTGGCTGCAATCGGAGCCGATATTCGATACCTCGAGGATCGGTGTCTGGGGCAGCAGCTACTCCGGAGGACACGCGCTCTATGCGGCTGCGCACGATCGGCGCGTGAAGGCCGTGTTCAGTCAAGTCGGAAGCATGGATTCGCGCTTCGTCATCGCCAACAAGGAACAAGCGGCCGAAACTCTGGACGAAGCCACCCGGCGCGCCCGCGGCGAGTTGGCCTACCCGGCCCCGAAACCGTCGCCGTCGGCGCGCTGCGGGGAGCCCCGATTCGCGACACGCTGATGCACTATGCCCCGGTTGAGCTCGCCAAGCAAGCCTCGCACGCAGCCCTCATGTTCGTGATTGCGGAGAACGAGGAGCTGTTCGACAACCGCAACCACGCGAGCAAGGCGCATACAGCAGCGACTGGGGTCAAGAGGCTGGTGACGATCCCCGGGATCAAGCACTACGGCATCTACCGCGAGTCCCGGGAGCGCGCGCAGCAGCTCGCCATCGATTGGTTCAACGTGCGCCTCTGACTCGGACGCTGCGGCCGGCCGGCCCGCCGCAAGTACAATAGCCTTCGTGGCTGAATTGCGCGTTGCCATCTATCCCGGCTCGTTCGATCCCATCACGAATGGCCATCTCGATCTAATCCGGCGGGCCGCGCAACAGTTCGAGGAACTGATCGTCGCGGTGCTGAAGCACGATACGAAAGAGGCCGAATTCCCGCTCGCCGAGCGGCTGGCAATGATCCGGGAGGCCGTCGTGGACCTCGACAACGTGCGAGTCGAGAGCTTCGATGGCTTGCTCGTGGACTTCGCCCGCCAGAAGCGCGCACGTCTGATCCTGCGCGGCATCCGAGCTGTTTCCGACTACGAGTACGAGCTCCAGATGGCGTTGATGAACCGCAACCTAGCCCCGGAAATCGAAACGGTCTTCATGCTGCCGTCCGACGCCTACAGCTACCTCAGTTCCCGCCTTGTGAAAGAAGTCTGCCGCCACGGCGGCCGCATCGAAGAACTGGTCCCGCAGCATGTCGCTGCCCGCCTCCACGCTTTGGCTCACCGCCATGAGGAAAGTCGATAGGCTGAAGTGATGAGGTTCTCCGATCGTGTCGGGCGGATCAGCGAATCCGCCACCATGGCCGTCACTGCGGAAGCTGGCCGCATGAAGCGAGCAGGGGTCGATGTCGTCGCTCTGGGCGCGGGCGAACCCGACTTCCCGACTCCGGACAACATCAAAAAGGCCGCCGTCCAGGCCATCGAGGACAACTTCACGCGCTACACGCCCGCCGGCGGCATCCCGGAACTCAAGGAGGCCATCGTAGCCTGGCATGCCCGCGAATTCGGGACCAGCTACGGTCCGCAAGACTGCATCGCGACCGTCGGCGGCAAGCATGCAATCTTCAACTGCCTTGCTGCCCTGATCGGAGACGGCGACGAAGTGATCCTACCGACCCCCTACTGGGTGACCTTCTTTGACGTCATCAACTACTACGGCGGCGTTCCGGTAAAAGTAGAGACGCAAGAGTCGCATGCGTTCTCGCTGACTGCCGACGACATCGCTGGCGCGGTCACGGATCGCACCAAGATCGTGGTCGTGAATTCACCCAACAACCCGTCGGGCGCAGTCGTCGAGCGAGGAGAATTCGAGAAGATACTCGCGCTGGCCTCCAGGGAGGGCATTCTGCTGCTGAGCGACGAGTGCTACAGCCATTTCGTCTACAACTCGGCGCCCTTTTCCATCGCGTCGGCCGGTGGGGCCAAGCCCCATGTCGCCGTCGCCGGTTCCTTGTCCAAGACCTTCGCCATGACGGGCTGGCGGCTGGGCTATTTGCTGGCCCCAGCAGAGTTGATCAGCAACGTCAACAAACTGCAGAGCCACGCCACGTCGAACCCGACGTCAGTCGTCCAGAAGGCGGCCCTGGAAGCTCTCACGGGCCCCATGGACTCGGTGTACGCCATGCTGGAGCAGTACCGCACGCGGCGTGAGTATGTGGTTTCCGCGCTCGGGGACATTCCGGGTGTCCAATGCCCCCGGCCCAACGGCGCCTTCTACGCCTACCCCAACATCGGCTCCTGCTTCGGCAAGGGCGGGATCGCATCGTCGATGGATTTCTCCAAGAAGTTGCTCAGCGACGCCCACGTGGCCGTCGTTCCCGGCGAGGCCTTCGGGACCGCAGAGCATATCCGGCTCTCCTATGCAGCGTCCATGCAGGAACTGGAGGAAGGCATCCGCCGCATCCGCAGCTTCATAGCTGGACTGGAATGACCCGCCTGGAGCCGCTGAAGTTCCAACCCTCGCTGCGCGAGAAAGTCTGGGGCGCAAATGACTTGGCTCCCGTCCTCGGGACTGAGGAGCGCCGGATCGGAGAGGCTTGGTGCGCACACGACGGCGCCCGTGTCGCAGACGGCCCCCTGACCGGACGAGCGCTCGCCTCGCTGCTCGCGGAGTTCGGCGATCGGCTGATGGGACCGTCCTGGAAGCCGGCCGTCTTCCACGGCCCGGACGGTCCGGGGGCATCCTACGGGATCCGCCGGGGGACGTTCCCCATCTTCGGGAAGCTGCTATTCTGCCGCGGCGACTTGTCCATCCAGGTGCACCCGGACGATGCGCACGCGAGGCGCCTCGAGGGCTGCCTGGGCAAGACCGAACTCTGGTACGTGATTGCGGCCAAGCAGGGGGCGCATCTGGGTTTGGGTCTTGCCGAGGAGTACGGACCCGAACAACTCGCCATCGCCGCCGGCAGCGGAGAGATCGAACGCCTGGTTCGTTGGATCCCCGCGCGGCCAGGCCAATGTGTGCTGCTTCCGGCTGGCACGGTGCATAGCGCCGGGGGCGGTGTGGTTCTGTGCGAGATCCAGCAGAACTCCGACCTGACCTATCGCCTGTACGACTATCGCCGCCAGGGTCTCGACGGCCTCCCACGCAGCTTGCAGATCGAGCGGGCGGTCCAGGTTGCGGACACGGAGTCGCGGCCCGCGCCCACTTGCCCGCAACTGCTGTCGGATGGATCCTGCCGTGTCGAGCAGCTGGGACGCTGTCCCTACTTCGCCGCGGAACTGCTTTGTTGGGATCAACCGTTCCTCTATACGCCCGACCCCCGGCGCTGCCAGTTGCTGCTTTGCATTCGTGGCTGCGGCTCGCTGAACGCTATCCCGTTCCAGTCGGGCGATGCGTTCCTGATCCCGGCCGAGGCGGCGCGCTTTCCCGTCGACGGCCTGGAGGCCCAGGCAGTGCGCGCCTACTTGCCCTGAGTCAGCCGGATGACCCGGCGGGTTGGGCCTTCTCTCCGCCCCACGGACGACGCAGCGACAGCCCCCAGACGGCAGCCGGCACGAGCATGGCGAGGCCAAGCACCAGGGCGCATATCCGCGCCGGAATGCCCAGGTCGAGCATCTGGCCCATGCAATAGGTCGACACGGATGCGGTGGCCATGAACAGCCCCATGTCCGCCGCAAACACACGTCCCAAGTACCGGTTCTCCGTGTTGAGGTGCAGCAGCGTCGAGGAGCACACCCACACGAGCGAGGCGCCGCCGTGGGCCAGGACCAGGAAGAACCCGGCGAGCGGCAAAAAGGACGTCTGGCTGAAGAGCACATACCCACATCCCACGGAGAGGTATCCCAATAGCGCCGCCATCCGCATGCTGGACTGGCTTCTGCTGAAGCGTTTCCCGAGGGCGAGCGGTCCGAGGATCGAGCCCAGTCCCTGAAAGGCGAACAGCATAGCCATGCCGAGCGCGGCGCCGTCCCCAATCGCGAAATCTCGGCTGCCGAGAATCGTCACCAGGACGACCCTAGCGCCTAGGATGCCCAAGCCGAACTTCAGCGTCAATAGCGTCGCCAAGCGCCAGTCGCGGATGACGTAGAAGAACCCGTCCATGATCGGCCGAAAGCTGAACGCCTCGAGCCAGTCGTGCTTGCGCTGTCCAGCCAAGTGACGTTCGAGCGTGCGGATGCGATAGACGAACCAAGCCGAAACCAAGAATGACAGTGAATTCGCGACAAACACCGCCTCACGGCCGAAATAGACCACCGCCATGCCGCCCAGCGCGGCTCCCAGGGTCACCGTGATCGACCACGTGGTCGCTCCGAGCGCATTGGCGGCGGGCAGGTCCACCCGCCGGATCATGCCGGGAAGGATCGCGTTGCGCCCAGCCTCGAAGAACGCGGCCGTGCCGATTTCGAGCGTCAGCAGAAGGTACAGCAACCAGATGTGCTCGGCACGCTCGATGAACAGCATGCACAGGACGAGACCGGCGCGGAGCAGATCGCTCGCCAGCATCACTTTGCGTCGGCTGAGGCGATCGTTGAAGGCTCCGGCCGTCGGTCCCAACAGCATCAGCGGCAGGATCTGCAGAATCGCCGCCCAAGCCACGTGTTCGGCTCTGCCCGTCAGCTCGAGCAGCAGGGCGTAGATCGCGACGGAATAGAACCAGTCGCCCGATCCGCTGATCAGCTGCGCGATCCAGAGGCGCCGGAAGTTCGCGGAACTGCGCAGCAAGCCCCGATAGCCGCGAACGGTAACGGGGAATGCCACAGCCGAACACTCAGCCCGAATACAATCCGGTGCGCTCCTTGGCCAAGCGCACCGTCGCCTCCGCGATGGGCGCGACCCGATCCGCACTCGCGCGCAGCACGCCGCGCAAATAGCTCCGGTCGGCCATCAACCCGTGGTAGCGCTGCTGAATGGGCTCGAGATTCGCGATCACCATCTCGCTGACTTCCTTCTTGAGCCCGCCGTACCGCATGCCCGCGAAGTGCCTCTCCATGCGCGCGTCGTCCCAGTTGCTGAACGCCTGGAAGATCGTCAACAGGTTCGCAACCCCCGCACCGGGATCCCGCCAGTTCACAGCCGGCTGCGAATCGGTCACGGCGCGGTTGATTGCCTTGTGGACGCGCTCGGGGCGATCCAGCAGGCTGATCAGGTGGTTCGGCGAGCCGGACGACTTGCTCATCTTCTTGGTGGGATCGTCCAGGCCCATAATGCGCGCCCCGACTGTGGGCAACTTCGTTTCCGGCACGACGAAGGTCTTGCCGTACAGATTGTTGAAGCGCTGGGCCACGTTGCGCGTCAATTCCATGTGCTGCGACTGGTCATCGCCGACGGGCACCAGCTTAGCCTGGTAGAGCAGAATGTCGGCGGCCATCAGCACTGGGTAGACGAACAGTCCGGCGCCGACCGTGTCCTGGTTTGCCCCAGCCTGCTGGACCTTGGCCTTGAACTGTGTCATCCGGCCGAGCCAGCCGAAGGGCACCACGCACGTGAAGATCCATGCCAACTCGACATGCGCGGAGATCTGGGACTGCACGAACACAGCGGAGTGGTTGGGGTCCAGGCCAGCAGCCAGGTACAGCGCCGCGACTTGCTCGCAGCTCTCTCGCAGCTGCGCGGCGTCCTGCAGCACCGTAATCGCGTGCTGATCGACGATGCAAAAGATTGGCTCGTAGTCGTACTGGATCGCAGCCCAGTTGCGCAGCGCTCCCAGGTAGTTGCCGATGTGCAACTCCCCCGTGGGCTGCATGCCGGAAAACAGTCGTGGCTTCATGGAGGGCAAGGAAAACCCATTCTATCGCCCGGCCCTGAGGGAACGACCCAGTGCGGCTCGGTCGAAAGGCCGACGCTGCCTCGAGTTCGGATCCGGAAGCTGTTGTAGTATGTTGACAACTGTGCAGGACGGAATTGGCGCCGGCAAGGCCTTGCCCGTGCCACTCCGGCACTCCCGAGGTTGTGGACTTTGATCAGCTACATACGTTCCTCGAAATCGTTCGATTGAACAGCTTTTCGAAAGCGGCCAAGACATGCTTCCGCACGCAGCCTGCCATCAGCGCTCAGATCCGCCAGATGGAACAGGAACTCGGGACGCAACTGTTCGACCGATTCGGAAGCCGCATCACGCTCACGATTGCGGGCCGAACGTTCGCGGAATACGCCCGCAACATCCTCGACCTGCGTCGCCAGGGCTTCGATGCCGTGCGGGAGCTCGACCATATCCCCAGGGGAGAGATGACCATCGCGGCCAACGAGGCGACTTGCATCCATGTCCTACCCGCAGTGTTCGCCCACTACAAGCAGAAATTCCCCAAGGTGCGGATCCAGGTCGTGCGCTCCTACGGCCCGCGAACCATCGAGTCGGTCCTGGACAACTCCGTCGATTTCGGCGTGACCCAGCTACCGTTGCAGGAGAAGAAGCTCGAAGTCGTGCAGATTTATTCCGACGAGATCCAGCTCCTCACGTCCCCGCGTCACCGCCTTGCCCACAAGCGCACAGCAAGCGCGGAGGAAATCGTCCAGGAGGACCTGCTACTTCCGAAGAGAGGCCGCACGCGGACCCGCATTAACGAGTTCCTGGATGCCTATGAGGACAAGGTGCATGTTTCGATGGAGTTGGAATCGAGCGAGATGCAGAAACGCTTCACCGAAGCGGATCTCGGCGTCACGTTCCTGGCGGTGACGAACGCTCGGGAAGAGCTGGCGGCAGGCCGGCTCAAGGCCATCCGTCTTCAGCCCCTTCCGATGATCCGCACCATCGGGTTGATCTACCGAAAGGACAAGTCTCTCTCGCGCGCCGCGCTCGGCTTCATCCAACTCGTCAGCGACTTCGCCGCACAAAGCGATTCTGGCCTTCCGGCTGTCAAAAAAGCATCATGAAGTGGGTACTCAAGACCTCCAGCATCATTGTCGGAACGGCGGAGGGCAAGTCCGTATTCCGATCGCTCGAAGATTGCCCGCCCGAAGTTCGACGACGCCTGCGCGAGACGATGCCGGGCCCCGATGCGTGCACCATCACGATCACGAACCGGGAGACTCTGGAGGCGATTCGACGCAGGACGGACGCGCAGTCACGAACCGCGCGTAGGGTGGCTCCGGCGCCCAAGGCACAATGGCAGGCACTCGAGTTGCCTCGTTGGCAGATCCTGGCCGGCGGCCTGCTGCTGACGGTCGCGGCGCTCACGGGTCTGCTCCTCTGGGCGATGCACAGCCAGTAGATCCGGTTCCACAGCCCGCCGTCGTGCAGTCGTGAGTGCAGGATCGGTATCGCCAGGGGCGAGCGTCGTACTATGGAACCTCATGCGACTTGTCACGTTTACTCACGGCCCGCATCTCCGGGAAGCGGGAATACTAGTCGAGGGAAGCGTCCTGGGCCTAGCCGAGATCGGCTACGGGGATGCCCTTCGGTTCCTGGAAGCTGGTGAGAAGGCCTCGGAGGACGCGCGTCGGTACGCAACGGCTGGCGGGCCGGGTGTCCCTCTGGAGGAGGTCCAGCTGCACGCCCCCGTCCTCAATCCGGGTAAGTTCATTTGCATCGGCCTGAACTACAGGGACCACGCGATCGAATCCGGCATGGAGATCCCCGAGATCCCGACCGTGTTCACCAAGTACGGCAACGCGGTGTGCGGCCACGGCGAACCGATCGTGCTGCCCTCCGTGTCGAAACAGGTGGACTACGAAGCCGAGTTCGCATTTGTCGTCGGCAAGCGGGCGAAGAACGTGCAGGCCGCCGATTGGGAGGAGTACGTCTTCGGCTACACGTGTGTGCACGATGTCAGCGCCCGCGACTTTCAGCTCGCGACTTCCCAGTGGACGATCGGCAAGACGTTCGACACGTTCGGCCCGATGGGTCCCGCCCTGGTTAGCAAAGACGAGATCAGCCAACCGCACAACCTGCGCATTCGATTCGAACTGAACGGGAAGATCCTGCAGGATTCCAACACGGACCAGCTCGTGTTCGATGTGCCGGCCTTGCTCGCCTATCTCTCACAGGTGATGACCCTCGAACCGGGTGACATCGTCTCGACCGGCACACCGTCTGGAGTCGGCATGGCGCGGAAGCCGCCGATCTACCTGCGGCCCGGCGATGTCTGCAAGGTCGCCATCGAGGGCATCGGGGAGCTGGTGAACCGCTGCGTCAGCGACCGGGAATAAGGTCCGCAGGTTCCGCCAAGTAGAAGCTGCTTGGGGGACCGGAGTAGCCGCACCCGCGCGTCAGTCCGCGCGAGCCGCCGTGAGCCTCCCACGGGCCCGGGCCGCCGCCTTCTGCGCGCGATCAACATCGATCTCCAAGGAGCCTAGGGCCAGACGCTCACTGGCTCGCTCCAGAGCCTGCTGGGCGCGTCTTGTGTCGATGTGAGCCGCCCGTTCCGCCTGTGCGGCTAGCATGCGAACGCGATCCGGTAGGATCTCGACCACGCCGCCGTCGACGGCTAGGCATTTGTCGCCCCCCCGGGGCATGGAGAACGTCAACACACCCGTACCGACTTCCGCCAGCATCGGCGCATGGCCGGGCAGCACGCCGAGATAGCCGGTAGTGAGGGGTATCTGAACCGAGATCGCGTCGTCGTCCAGGACGAGCATGTCGGGAACGGCCACTTCGAGTCGGATGGTCGTCTCTTGCATGGGCCGCGAGCAGTGGCTGAGCGTCTTCTCAGGTGAGGCGAGAGCAGCTACAAGCCCAAGAACATCGGCCCTCTGGGCCGGGGCCTGACCGAACTTGCATTGTATCGTTTCGGTGATTGAAATTCAATCGGCCCCGCAGTCGCCCAGCAATTCTCAATTTGGGATTTTTCGGTGCTTACGGGCCTTGTAGGAACCGGGAGCAAGGGACTAGTTTCTGTGGGCTTGACTTTGCGGGTGCCGCTTTCCACGATACAATGTGGCCTCCGTTCTCGATTCCCTCCTGCACAGCTTCCGCCAAGCCGCCTCGGGTCTGCCCGATTCCCGCCGCGGCTCCAACAAGCGCTACGCCCTCGCCGACGCCGCCTCCTGCGCCCTCGCCACCTTCTTCTTCCAGGCTCCCTCCTGCCTCGAGTTCCAGCGCCGCATGCAGGAGCAGACCTCCCGCTCCAACTGCCACACCCTCTTCGGCGTGCAGGCCATCCCCTGCGACAACCAGATCCGCAACCTGCTCGACGGCCTCGACCCCGACCGCTTCGCCGCCCTCTTCCCCCTCTGCCTCGACACCCTCCGCGACCAGGGCGCCCGCGCCCCCTTCGAGCGCCTCGGCGGCCGCCTGCTCGTCGCTCTCGACGGTATCCAGCTCCACTGCTCCGACTCCATCCACTGCCCGCAGTGCTCGACGCGCCATGTCGGTGCCGACAAGACCGTGCAGTACTTCCATACCATGCTCTCGGCGACGGTTGTCGCCGCTGGCCACAACCGTGTTCTGCCGCTCATGCCGGAGTTCGTCCAGCCCCAGCAGGACCCGGCCGCGAGCCAGCCGGAACGGACCGAGGAGGCCCGCAAGCAGGACTGCGAGCGCAACGCCGCCAAGCGCTGGCTCCCCAAGCATAGCGACGAGCTGCGCCCCTACCGGCCCGTCTTCCTCGGCGACGACCTGTACTGCTGCCAGTCCCTGTGCCGCCTCGTCCTGGACCTCGGGGCCGACTTCATCTTCGTCTGCAAGCCCAGCTCTCACAAGCGTTGATACGAACTGCTGCACGACGACTTCATCCACTCCACGGGCTGGATCCAGACCCGCAACCGCAAGCAACAGGTCGAGTCCCAGCGCTTCCGCTGGATGCACGGCGTGCCGCTCCGCGACAGCGACGACGCCATGCTCGGCACCTGGGTCGAGTTCGCCATCGAGCGCAACGGCCGGCGCACCTACACCAACACGTTCTGCACCAGCCTCGCGGTCAGCGCTGACAACGTGGCCGCGATCGCGCGCGCCGGGCGCGCCCGATGGAAGATCGAGAACGAGGGCTTCAACTGCCTGGCGCGCCACGGTTACAACAGCAAGCGCAATTTCGGGCACGGCCGCAACGGTCTCGCCAACCTGCTCGCGACGCTGAACCTGCTGGCCTTTGCGCTGCATGCGGTCCTGGACTGCGTCTCCGACTTGTGGCGGCCATGCCGCGACCGAGCCGGGACCCGGCGCGCCTTGTTCGAGGAACTCCGCGTCCTGACCAAGTGGTTCTGCTTCCCGTGCTGGACGGCCCTGTTCGAGACGCTGCTCGGGCAGCGCCCGCCGCCGGGCCTGCCCTCGGAAACGCTCTCCGCTCCCACATGACGGATCGCGCCTGCACTCCAGAGCCCGGCCGGCTTGCGCAGTTGTCGGCAAGGGCCGCCTTGCGCCACGCCCCGCCCCGGACCGCGCAGCCCTCCGCCCGCCCGTCCCACGCCGTGCAACCCGCAGTCCTCACTCTCGCTCGCGGCATTGCTTCGCCGTCCATGCTCCCCTCTACCGATCACCAGCCACCCCGCGATCTCACCCAGATCTACCGTAGCTGCCATTTTGAGAACTGCTGGCAGTCGCCAAGCAGCGTTTCAGTGGAGCAGCCCACCCGTGCTCGCTTCTCGCCGCCGCAGTTCGAACCGTTCGGAACTCGATGATCGATTGGTCGGTAGACAAGACACGGTCGGCTAGTGAAGCTCGGTCCCCATCGCTTACCGACGCATCGCGAAAACCGTGCGCGGATACGGTCGCCGCCACGAGATCGCGAAGGAGTAGCTGTCTTCCGTGAATGAAGCGCCACAGTGCTCCGAACCTTCGGAATGGATGCGTCTCTGAAATAACGCGGCCCGATCGTCTTGGCTCGCGGCTTTGCCTCACGAAGCGTCGGTGCAACCTTGTGGTGCCTTAACCTGCCTTCGGCGTGCGCTCATCTACACGATACGAGCCAAGGGGTGTACTGGTCGTGATGTCAAAGAATCGGCATGAGATGCCGCACGCTCCTTGGGATACGGTCGCTAGTGGGTCGCCCCTTGGTTGTCGGGCCATTTGGTCGCCGAGACGGTTCCAGGCGGGACAAGATCGAGTATCCTTTTTCCGCTTTGTTCGGTCTGCTGCATCCCGAACCGGACAGATGCTAAATCCGTCAGACTTCGCGAGAGATGCCAATGTTTCTCCAAACACCGCAAAAGCCTGGCTATCCGTCTTTCAGGCTTCCGGGATGGTCTTCCTGCTGGAGCCTTTTCGTACAAATTTCACGAAACGGTTGGTGAAAATCCCAAAACTCTATTTTGTGGATACAGGTCTGTGTTTGTACCTCACCGGATCGTCCAGTGCCGAGACACAGGAGGCGGGCGCAATGTCTGGCCCAATCCTGGAATCATGGATCATCAATGAGCTATTGAAAAGCTACCGTCAAAACGGGTGCGTGGCGCCATTTTATTATTGTCGGGATCGAGGCGGAAAAGAGATTGATCTCCTGATCTTGCAGGATGACACGATCTATCTGCTGGTGTTCAGAAAAACCGCCTCACCCCACAAGAATCATGTGCGGCATTTAAGAACTCTGAAAAAACCAACAAGCCTGTAGGATCAAGCGGCGTCGTTTGCTTGGCAGAACAATCGCTTCCGCTCACGGAATCTGACGTTTCGATTCCTGTGTCCGCACTTTGACGTTCGACCACGGAAGCACGAGCGTCCCGCTCGCGGGCCCTTGGTCGGGTCCGAGATCCGCGTGCGCGGAGCAAGCTGCCCCCTGGCGCCGACGCACAGCCGCCGGCCCGCGATCGTGCACCTCGCGCTGGCATGAGCGGTGGCGCTACGCGCGCGAGGAGCGGTGTTTCAAGATACCGGCTCCCCTCTCGTGACTTGCTTCAACGACTTCGGCGCGCACATTCGCTGTTGACTGGTGGGATCGCGAACCGGAATTGTAGCGGGTGAAACGTCTGTCTACTCGACTCAACCCAGTCTGGCGCGGGCCGAGCGACGGTCGGTCGTAAGGCACGGGAGTGCCCGGTTCCCCTCCGCCGAGCTGGACGTGCGCAGCCAGCCCAGCCGATGCGCGGAGAGGGGATGGTCCAAGACCGCAGCGGTAGCAATCGCCAGCGCGGTCGATTGGACTCGCTCTACCCGACCAGTTTGCGCGCCCGCTCCTGCGCCTCTTCGATCGTTCCCACCATGTAGAACGCCTGCTCCGGAAGTTCGTCGAGATTGCCTTCGACGATCTCGCGGAATCCGCGAATCGTATCCGCTAGCTTCACGTAGCGGCCCTTGGTGCCCGTGAACTGCTCAGCCACGAAAAACGGTTGGGACAGGAAGCGCTGGAGCTTGCGCGCCCGCGCAACGATCAGCTTATCCTCTTCGGAAAGCTCCTCGACGCCCAGGATGGCGATGATGTCCTGTAACTCTTTGTTGCGCTGCAGCACCCGCTTCACCGACTGCGCGACATCGTAGTGCTCGTCGCCGACCACATTCGGATCCAAGATCCGGGATGTCGAGGTCAACGGGTCCACAGCCGGGTAGATGCCCAGCGAGGCGATTTCCCGGGACAGGTTGGTGGTCGCGTCCAGGTGCGTGAAGGTCGTCGCCGGGGCTGGGTCCGTGTAGTCATCGGCGGGCACGTAGATCGCTTGGACCGAGGTGATCGAGCCCTTCTTCGTTGAGGTAATTCGCTCCTCGAGCGCTCCCATTTCCGAGGCAAGATTCGGCTGGTAGCCCACCGCCGACGGCATGCGTCCCAGCAGCGCGGATACCTCGGAGCCCGCTTGCGTGAACCGAAAGATGTTGTCGATGAACAGCAACGTATCCTGTCCCTCGACATCCCGGAAGTATTCGGCGACCGTGAGTCCCGTCAATCCGACCCGCAGGCGCGCGCCTGGCGGCTCTGTCATCTGCCCGTAGATCAGGGCCGTCTTCGACTTCGTGTAGTCGTCGGGATTCACCACTCCCGACTCTTGCATCTCGAGCCAGAGGTCGTTGCCTTCGCGGGTCCGCTCGCCGACGCCCGCGAACACCGAAACGCCGCCGTGCTGCAGGGCGATGTTGTTGATCAACTCCATGATAATCACGGTCTTGCCGACGCCCGCACCGCCAAAGAGGCCGATCTTGCCCCCCTTGAGATAGGGCTCGATCAGATCGATGACCTTGATCCCGGTTTCGAGGATCTCGGATTCCGTCGACTGGTCCTCCAGCAAGGGAGCGTCGCGATGGATCGGGAAGCTCGTCTCCGTTTCGACGGGACCACGCTCGTCTACCGGCTGGCCCAGCACGTTCAGCACGCGCCCGAGCACCTGCGGTCCGACCGGCACGGAAATCGCCCTTCCGGTGTCCTCGACCCGCATTCCGCGCACCATGCCTTCGGTCGGCTGCATCGCTACGGCGCGCACGCGTCCCTCGCCGAGATACTGCTGCACCTCGCAGGTCACATCGACAGGCTTGGGGACCTTGAAGCCCTCGCTAGTCACGCGTACCGCGTTGAAGATATTCGGCAGCTGACCACCGCGGAATTGCACGTCGACCGCCGGACCGGCGACCTGAATGACTTGTCCAACAATTGGCATCTTCTTGTTTCCTCGCACATTCGGTGCGCGGTCACTCCAAGGCCGCGGCGCCCGAGACGATCTCGATGATCTCAGTCGTGATACTGGCTTGCCGTACTCGATTCAAGTGCAGCGTCAGCTTCTCCAGCACTTCGCCGGCATTCCGGGTGGCGGAATCCATCGCGGTCATGCGGGCGGCGTGTTCGGCCGCTGCCGATTCCAGCATCAAGACTTGCACCTGCGTCGCGATGTGCTGGGGGAGCATCCTGCCGAGGAGCTGCTCCGCGGGCTGCTCGTAGTCATAGCCGGCTCCGCCTCGACCGGAGTCTTCCGACGGCACGATCGGCAGCAATGGCTGCAGGACGGTTTCTTGCTTGAGCACGTTTCGGAATCGGTTGCCCAAGATCCAGACTTCGTCCACTTCCCCGCTCTCAAAGCGTTGTATGGCCTTGCCGGCCACGGCGGCCGCGATGGAGGAGTCGGCGCGGTTGAAGACTTGCTCCCAGGTTCCGGACACCGGTTCTTCCCGGCGCGCATAGAAATCGACCGCCTTGCGGCCGAGCAACTCAAGCTCGACCGGGACCCCGGCTCGCTGGTCCAGGAATTCGCGGCAGGCCTTGAAGACGTTGCTGTTGAAGGATCCGCACAGGCCCTTGTCGCCGGCCAGCAGCAGCAACTGGACGGTGTGGCATTCGCGCTGCACCAGCAGCGGATGCCGGAAAGCCTGTTCCTCACGCTCCCCATGCTGCAGGATGCTGTCGATCATGTCCGCGAGCAGGCCGGCGTACGGGCGCGCATTCGTAACGGCCTGCTGCGCCCGGCGCAACTTGGCCGCTGAGACCATCTTCATCGCCTTCGTGATCTGCTCGGTGTTCTCGACGGACCGGATCCGTCGGCGCAGGTCGATCAGGGAGGGCATGGCTAGCCAGCCTTGGCCTCGGCCATGGAGTGCACGGCGACGAACCGTTCTTTGAACGTCTCTAGGGCGTCTCGGAGTGCGCCAGCCGTCTCCTTGTCGAGCACGCGACGCTCGCGGATCTGCGCCAGCGCGCCATCCTCACCCTGACCATCCAGGTAATCGTAGAGTCCGGATTCGAAGTCCGCGATCTGCGTGACCTCGAGGTCGTCGAGGTAGCCGTTGGTGCCGGCATAGATGATAGCGATCTGTTTCTCGACCGGCAGCGGGGCGTACTGCTTCTGCTTGAGGGCTTCCACGAGGCGGTCGCCGCGGTGCAGCTGCTGCTGCGAAGCCTTGTCGAGGTCGGAGCCGAATTGTGCGAATGCCGCCAGCGCCCGGTACTGCGCCAAGTCCAGCCGCAGCGTGCCCGCGACCGATTTCATGGCCTTAATCTGGGCATTGCCGCCCACGCGGCTGACCGAAATGCCTACGTCGACGGCCGGCCGTACATTGGCGTTGAACAGGTCGGCCTGCAGGTAGATCTGACCGTCGGTGATCGAGATGACGTTCGTCGGGATGTACGCCGACACATCGCCAGCCTGTGTCTCAATGAACGGCAAGGCCGTCAAGCTGCCGCCCCCGAGCTTTGAGTTCAACTTCGCGGCGCGCTCCAGAAGGCGAGAATGCAGGTAGAACACGTCGCCGGGGTACGCTTCCCGTCCCGGGGGACGCCGCAACAGCAGCGAGATTTCGCGGTAGGCCGCGGCGTGCTTGGAGAGGTCGTCATAAACGCACATCGCGTGGCGGCCAGAGTCCCGGAAGAACTCCCCGATCGCCGCCCCTGCGAACGGCACTAGGAACTGCATCGGGGCCGGATCGGACGCCGAGGCGACGACGACGATCGAGTATTCCATCGCGCCGTGCTGCTCGAGCGTCTTGATGACCTGCGCTACGGTCGACCGCTTTTGCCCGATCGCGACATAGATGCAGATCACGTCGCCACCCTTCTGGTTCAGGATGGTATCGATCGCGATGGCAGTCTTTCCGGTCTGGCGGTCCCCGATGATCAGCTCCCGCTGCCCGCGGCCGATCGGGATCATGGAATCGATCGCCTTCAGTCCGGTCTGCATCGGCTCCTTGACCGGTTCGCGGTCGATCACTCCCGGCGCGATTCTCTCGACCGGGTTGTATTGGGCCGCCTCGATCGGGCCCTTGCTGTCGAGGGGCTGCCCCAGCGCATTCACGACCCGGCCGAGCATCCCGTCGCCGACAGGAATCGAGATGATGCGGCCCGTGCGCCTGACCTGATCTCCTTCCTTTAGTTTGGAGTAGTCACCAAGCACGACCGCACCGACCTGATCCTCCTCGAGGTTCATCGCGATGCCGGCGATTTTGCCGGGGAAATCGAGAAGTTCGCCAGCCATGACCCGCTCGAGGCCATGCAGACGCGCGATGCCGTCGCCGAGTGAGATGACGGATCCGACCTCCGCAACCTCGAGTACGGATTCGTAGTTCTGAATCCGGTCACGGATCAGCTTCGAGATCTCGGCGGCATTCATCTGGGCCATTCGATTGCACTCCTTGCTGTCAGGGAAGTCAGCGCTCTGCCCCCAGGCCCGTCGAGAGCGACCCCAACGCGGCACGGAGCGAGCCGTCGTACAGCGTGGAGCCGACCTGCACGAGACTGCCCCCCAGCAGCTCGGGGTCGACGACGTAGGAAGCCCGTACCTGCTTACCGGTCAAGTCGCAGAACCGCTGCTCCAAGGCGGTCTTTTGATCGTCGCCGAGCCGGACGGCCGAACGCACTTCGACCTGAACACGATCCCGATGCGTGTCCAGCCACGACCGGAAGCCTTCCAACAGCAGGCCGAAGTGGGCGATGCGGCGATGTTCAGTGACCACGTGCACAAAGTTTCGGACGATGTGTGCGAGACCGATCCTGGTGCCGACCTCCGCGACCAAATCGCGCTTCTCATCGGGCAGAACCGCCGGCGACTGCAGCACAGCCGACAAGTCCTCGGACTCCGCGAGGAGGTTGCCAAATGCCTGCAGCTGTTCCAGCGCGGCTTCGGGAGAGAGTCCCGTCTCGGGCAGCATGACCACGTCAGCCAGCGCGGTGACGTAGCGATTGGCAACTGCGCGGGTCATGGGTGCCTTTGCTGGAGGTCCCCGGCGTCGTGTCTTGGTCAGGAAGCCGGCCGCGGGCTCAGCAGGCGCTGGGGCTGGCCGTAGCTATCGCCACGGAACGCCAGAAACCCTAAACTAGCACAGGATTCGTGTGCCGGACAACTGACCGCAACGCCCTTCGACGCGGCTGTCCTGATATGTTGGGGCATGCGCGAGAAGCGCCTTGTCGATAATGCCTGAAGCCGGGCCCACCTTGCAGGGGATTATCGGGTTTCCAGTAACCCCGTGGGACGTCCATCTTGCGCTCCACGAGACGGCCTTCCGAGCCCATGTTGAACACTTGCTCGCAAGCGGCCTGGAAGCGCTCGCGTTTTGTGGCAGCAACGGCGAATTGCACGCCCTGACGCTTGACGACTACGAGCGCGTCTGCATGCTGGCCGGGGACTTGGTCGCCAGCCGCAGGTTTCTGATCTTTGGGGTGGGTCAAAGTTGGCGCACTGCCGAGCGTCAGGCCGTCATGGCGCGCCGCGCCGGGGCTGATGCGGTCCTCTGCATGGCGCCCTATATGGCGGACCCGAACGAACCCGGGCTTGCCGACTACTATCGCCGGGTCGCCGAAGCCACCGAGGTGAGCGTCATCCTGTACCAGACCAAGTGGAGTGGGGTCCTGCCCTGCTCCCTGCTGGACCGTCTCGCGGACGTGGGGAACATCCGAATGGTCAAGGACGAAAACGGCAATCTGTCGCACTATCTCAACGTCCGGCGTCAGTTCGGAGAGCGGTTCCGCTGGCTCAACGGCATGGCGGAACCGTTCGTCCCGAGCTACTGGAAGCTCGGCGTCGAAACCTTTACCTCGGGGCTGGCATGTTTCATGCCGCAGATCGCGCTACGCATTCGGGATCTTGCTCGCGAAGGCAACTTCGAGGACATCAACGGCATCCTGAACACGCTCGTCCTGCCCCTGTACGAATTGCGGAACCGGCGCCCAGGCTATCGCGTGTCCATGATCAAGACCGCCATGTCCCTGGCGGGGCTGCCCGCTGGCGGAGTCCGCCCTCCTCTGCTTCCAATGGAGCCCGCCGACCAGGATGATTTGCGCGCGCTCATGGCGCGCAACGGCCTACTGGCGAGCAAGGTCGCCGCATGAGGAAGCCTGTCCACCGGAGCCTGGCCCTGGCCGTCCTGGGAACGGTCCTCCTAGCGCCCGCTCGCGCCCAACGCGCAACCAGAGAGAACCATCAAGTCACACAGCGTCCCGGCCGCGCCGCGCCGCAACGCCAGATCGCGCCGACCATGAGCTACCTCTACGCGGACTGGCTCACTCGGCCCGAGCGGGAGCGTGAAGAACAGCCCGACCGTGTGGTCAAAGCACTCCAGATCCCGCGCGGCTC
The DNA here is from genome assembly GCA_965218615.1 of Bryobacterales bacterium. GTDB lineage: Bacteria > Acidobacteriota > Terriglobia > Bryobacterales > UBA6623 > VXMF01. Next base: position 47,560 of record CBDCLH010000004.1, on the reverse strand, counting down.
AACCGTCGTCGACCTTGGCGCCGGGGTCGGATACTTCACGTGGCGGCTGGCGAAGCGAGTCGGCAAAGAAGGCAAGGTGATCGCCGTCGACATCCAACAAGGCATGCTGGACGTGCTAGCCCTGAATCTCAAGAAACTTGGCATCGAGAATGTGGAGATTGTCCTGGGTACGCAGGAAGACCCGAGTCTTCCCGAAGATGCAGCCGACCTGGCGCTACTGGTGGACGTGTATCACGAACTGGCCCTCCCGGTGAGGACGATGGAGCATGTGCGCCGCGCTCTGAAGCCCGGTGGCCGCCTGGTCGTGGTCGAATACCGCAAGGAAGACCCCTGGATCCCGATCCACCCGCTGCACAAGATGACGGTCGGACAAGTGCGGGAGGAGATCGAGCCGGTCGGATTCGAGTTCCTCGAGGTGCTGGACTTCCTTCCGAATCAGCACATCGTCGTCTTCACGCCCAAGAAACCCTGACACCCCGCGAGCGCGCGCGCACTCCTGCGAACCAACCCGCGGCGTTCAGGAACGCTTGGCGGAAACCAGCGAGGCGAACGGCTCCCTGTAGATGACGTGTTGCAGATCCGGGTCCCGTTGCGCCAGGATGCGGATCTTGGGGTCGAGTTGGATTGCTTTTTTCAGTGGGGCGAGAGCGCCCAAGTGCTCCCCGGCGAGCGTCTTGGCTACGGCCTTGACGTAGTGCAGGTGCGCCGCTCCGGCGTCCAGCGCGAGACCCCTGTTGAGGACCTTCTGCGCTTCCGCCAGCTCGCGATCATTTACAAGCCGGACCGCGTAGTTGTAGTGATCTTCCACGGTCTCCAGGGCGGGTCGTTTCCGGGCCGACTTCTGGCGGCAAATCTGGAGGTAGATCCGCGCCCTGTGGCCGAGCGAAGCGTTCGGACCGCGCTGTACTTTTTCGAGAATGCGCCGCGCCATAGCGAACTTGCGAGCCTGAAACAGGTCCGCCGCCTTGCTGAACTGTTCCGCTTGACGCAACTCGGCCGCACGCTCCGCACTTACCGGGTCAGACCCACTGTACACATCCATTCGGCTCGGACTTGCACTGGGGCGGGCCGCGGGATGCGCCGGACCGGACGCGGGCGTCGCGCTTCGGCTCGCTGTCTGAATGCGTTCGGAAGCGCCCGACTTGCCGCCGGATTCCCCCGTGGTGCGCGACGCCGCCTTCTTGCCGGCCGTCCGGTCGCCGGCACTCCGGGGCGCCGGACGGGCCGCTGCCCGGTTGAGCGATCCGGCGCGGCTTGGCGAAGACGCCTTGCGAGGCATGGCGTGACCCTGCGACTCGGCGGCTGGCGGCCTAGCGCCCTATCTCGAGACCATCGTCCAGTGAGTCCAGCACGCGTGAGTGTGCGAGTTTATAGCAGATCACACGCACAGAGGCAAGAGAAGGGCCCCGCCGCATCAAGGGACGATTCTGTATTGGCCGCTCTTGGTTGGGCCTAGGAGCGATCCAGGAGAGAGGACATTCCGTTGAGCCGCAAGAAAGCGGAGCCGGCTTGCCCCGCCGCAGCGCTCGGCCCGGCCCGGCCGCACTCATGGTGTCCCGGCCGCTCCCTGCTGTTTTTCCCAAGCCCAACCTGCAAGCGCAGGCCCATCTCGAGGAGCGTTTCCCAGACAATACGAAGGGCCCATGGTTCCCAAAACACACCATATGAGCGCTTCCTATTCGAGCGGATACGATACGCAATACCCCCGTTGCGATGATAAGAGCGAACTGGCAGCGCCTGTCGGGACCGGTTCCGCTAGCCTCGAATGCGGCAAGCTGCCAGGAGGACTATCCGGCTCGGTATTCAGGCTCGGAGACATAGTGACCTGCGCCGACCAGGTGGATGCACTCGACGCTCTGCAGCGGGAGATCATCCAGTGCGAGCGCTGTCCTCGCTTGCTGGAACACTGCCGTAGTATCGCCGCCACGAAGCGCCATGCGTACCGTCATTGGGACTATTGGGGCAGGCCTGTACCCTCGTTCGGGGACCCGAGGGCCCGCCTGCTGCTCGTCGGCTTGGCCCCTGGCGCGCATGGTGCGAATCGCACTGGACGGGTTTTCACGGGCGATGGTTCCGGCGACTTCCTGTACGACGCGCTGCACGAAACCGGCTTCGCATCGCAGCCTACATCGACGTCTCGGGGCGACGGTTTGACATTGACCGACTGCTATATCGCGTCAGCCGTGCGGTGCGCTCCGCCCCAAAACAAGCCGGCCCCGGCGGAGTTCGCGGCCTGCCGCGGGTTCCTCGCCCGCGAACTGGGCCTGTTGCGACAGGTCCGCGCCGTGCTGGTCTTGGGCCGGTTGGCGCTGGACACGTACCTCGCCCTGCTGCAATCCCAGGGGATGACGCTCCGCAAGCGGGACTGGCCGTTCGTCCACGGTGGGCGCTACCGGCTTCCCGGCGCCGGTCCGGCACTCCTCTGCAGCTATCACCCCAGCCGCCAGAACACGCAGACCGGCCGACTCACGAAATCCATGATGGTTGCGGTATTGGAGCTCGCAAAGGAGACGATTTCCGAGGACTGACTTCGGATTTGCGGCGCTGATCAGGCCGAAAAGAAAAATTTTTATCCAAGTGCAACCACTTGACGGTGGTTTTCATCTATACTGATCTGGTCAAGGGATTCGACCGAAGTGAAAAGCCGACCGAAATTCGGGGTCGGTGACTTGTCAGCAACAACACCGAAGGTCAACCGCGAGGAGGGGAACAGTGATGCTACACGAAAACAAGGAATTCGTGCGCCAGCAGCTGCTGGGCAAGCTGGATGATCTCACAAAGAGGGACATCCGGGACGAGTTGATCCGCGAGCGCTGCAATGATCCCATGGATCAGGTGCAGAGCCGCTTCGAGATGGACCTCACCATCAGCGTCATCAACAAGGACTGGGAAACCAGGCGGGCGGTCGAGACGGCCCTCAAGCTGCTCGACGTCGATGAGTACGGCATCTGCCAGGACTGCGGCGCCGAAATCAACCCGAAGCGCCTGGACGCCATTCCATGGACGACGCTGTGCGTGTACTGCCAGGACGAGTACGACTGCACGGGCGTAGCGGCCACGCACGCCGACTACAGCCGCGCTGCATAGGCATCTTCCACCAGCGCTATCCGACTGCGAGGTAACTCAGAAGGGCGCTGCGCTCGGCGGCGTGGCGCAGCGGGCCCTCTATCTCCCGCCGCCGTTCTTTGGGGGCACGCGGCGGGACGCAGTGCAAGAGTTCTGACAGTCATGGCGGCGGCCACTGGCACGAAGTATCGACCCCGCAGCATGTACGTCGTGGGCGACGCGCGGACGCGTGCGTTCAAGCGCCGACGGCAGAGCAGCTCCCCGTCGGCGGTCCTGGCGGCGGAGAACACTCCGGAGTCGTCTGCGTAGAAGACGAGGCCTCCCGCGGTCGAGGCGACCCCGGACCAATTGGTCCGCACGTTTCCCCGACAAGGAACTCGGAGTCCGCTCGGCCCGCCTCCCGGTCCGCCAGACTCCCCGGCAAAGCGCTCAGAGCGACGAGGGGATGAGAACGAGACCCGCAATCGGCATCGGTGCGGATTCTTGCACCACCTCGCCTGCGCCGTTCGAAGCGGTCGACGCCAGGAGGCGGACACGCGCCCCCGAGCCCACTATCCGAAGTAAGCGGGCTCGTTGCCCGGCGCCCATTTGATGTTGCAGCCCGCACTGGGGAGTTGCACCTGCGGTACAGGGCCACCGCTCAGGACGGCATCGATCGCCCCACGCAGGTCACCACCGTCGACAGTAACCCCGTTTCCCGGCCGGCTGCCATCCAGCCGTCCGCGGTAGACGAGCCGGTTCTGGTCGTCGAACAAAAAGAAGTCGGGCGTGCAAGCCGCCGTGTAGGCTTTGGCAACTTCCTGTGACTCGTCGTAGAGGTAGGGGAACCCGAAGCCAAGCCGCTCGGCCATCGCCTTCAACTGGTCTGGAGCGTCTTGGGGGTGCGTGGCCACGCAGTTGGAAGAGATTGCAGCCATGCCGAGCCCGTTTCCGCCATAGTCCCGACCGAGCCGCGCCAATTCCTCCTGCGAGTGGATGACGAACGGACAGTGCGCGCAGATGAACATGACGAGCAGACCGCGCCTTCCCTCCGAGACGTCCTCAAGTGAAGTCGTCTGGCCGGTGACGGCGTCCACGAGGCTGAAGGTGGGCGCCGGAGTGCCGAGCGAAAGCATGGTCGATTCAGTGAGTGCCACGCAGCGATTATAGCGCCCGTAGGGTGCGCAACGGGCAGCCGCACGCCGTGCATCCGAAGCAGAGCCATGCGGCCGAAACCAGAAGGCTCCCAGGTGCAGCTAGAGGATTCAGCGGACTTGGAAACGATAGCGCTCCGTCGAATCGACCCCGCCGACACGGTCCCGCAGGCGCAGCACGACCGTGTAGTGCCCAGTAGGAATTGTGGTGTCCAGGCTCAGCCGGAATCTCGCCGGCAACCAGAGCCGCGGGTAGTACGGGCTGCCTGCTTCGCCGCGCGACTCGAAGACAAAGATTTTCTTGCCCCCGGCGTCCACGACCCACGCGTCGGATTCGACGTCGAAGGTGTTGTCGTCCCGGGTCTCATAGCCGGTAATGAAGAATGTGGCCCAAATCTCGTCGCCTGGACCAAAGACCGGTTCGGCAAGCGCGTCCCCGCCGTCCGTCTTCGAGAACTTGAAGCTCCGAATCAGCAACTCGTCCGCACTCTTGACGCGCGTGCCGTCGACGGCGACCGGAAGCGAAGTGCGTACGGCGCTGCCTCCCAGCTGATCCCGGACCTCGATGCGAATCATGTAGGTTCCGCCCCCGGCATGGTGCGGGATTCGAGGCGAGTACCGCACGACAGGCATCCAATTCTCATCCTGCGGGGCCAGTTCGACATCGACGTCCCCGCCTTCGGTCCGGTAGAATCGCCGCCCGTCCGGATCGAGCGCCTCGAGCTTGTAACGCAGCAGGACGCGCTCCTCTTCGCCGATGCGGTAGCCCTTGATCTGAAAGTAGACGTGGATGGTTTCGCCCGGTAGAAAACGGCTGTCGGCTGGAATGGCGTAGCCGTCGCGGCTGTCGAGCAAGTCCAGGTTGAAGAGGCTCAGCTCCGTTTCCGGCGAGGCTTGTTCCTGCGCTTCGTCGGCCTGCCCAATACCCTGCGCCCTCAGAGCAGCGGGGCACACGAGCAGCGGGAGCAGAACGGCCAGTGACGCGAGAGACCACCAAGGCCGCAGGCGACCGCCAGCGAGGGTCGCTCCCTCGCGCCGCAGCAATGCGTCCAGGGTCCTCACCATTGTGCCCGCCGCATCCTTCCTCATGGTACGTCCAGCTGTCCCATCCGGAGACTCGCACGCGTCTCCACTCGGGTGCCTCGGCAGGGATTCTTCGAGGCGGCCACCGCGCCCAGGGACGCGCGTCGCCGCGGAGCGCGCGAGCACCACAATGGCAATCCGCTCGCCTGTCGGCGACAATGCGAGTATGGAGGCGCGGGATGCCAAGGGAATTCAGTGCAAGGCAAACAAGTTCATCGAGACGAGGGTTCTTGCAGGGCGCGGCAGCCGCAGCTGGATCGGCGGGCTTTCTGCGGGCGGCCCAAGCCGGACAGGAGATCCGAGTCGGGCTCGTGGGCTGCGGCGGGCGCGGGACGGGCGCGGTGGCGCAGGCTCTGCAAGCCGACGACTATGCGGTCCTAACCGCTGTCGCCGACGTCGATCCAGAGCGTGTCGAGAAGTGCCTGCAAGCGGTCGAAGAGCGCCAACAGGGCAAGAACAAGATCAGGGTCGAGAAAGAGCGCCAGTTCTTGGGGCTGGACGCCTACCAGGGTCTGATCGACAGCGGCGTCGACGTCGTGCTGCTCGCCACGCCCCCGGGATTCCGTCCCCAGCATTTGCAGGCGGCGGTCGGGGCGGGCAAGCACGTGTTCTGCGAGAAGCCCATGGCGGTCGACGCTCCCGGCGTGCGCTCCGTCCTCACAACCGCCAAGCTCGCCGACCGCAAGCAGCTTTCTCTGGTCGCGGGCTTCTGCTGGCGCTACAACACCATGATCGCCGCCGCCATGGAGCAGGTGCACAACGGCGCCATCGGCGATATCGTCGCGTACTACGCGACGTACTACACCAGCCCCGTCATGCCCATGCCGCCCGCCTACGAGCGGCCTCTCGGTATGAGCGATGTCGAATGGCAGGTGCGCAACTGGTACAACTTCGTGTGGCTTGCCGGCGACAGCTTGGTCGAGCAGGCCGTCCATAGCGCCGACAAGATCGCCTGGGCCATGCACGACGAGCCACCGGAAAGCTGCGTCGCTGTGGGCGGACGGCAGGTTCCAGCCCACGACGGCAACATTTTCGATCACTTTGAGGTCAATTACGTTTACCCGGGCGGCGTGCGCGCCTTCCTCGGGTGCCGTCAGATCGCGGGCTGCCACCACGAGAACGCCGACTATGTCCTGGGCACGAAAGGGAGACTCACCCTAGGGCGCGGCGTCACGGCCCGCATCGAGGGCGAGACGGAATGGATCTACCGCGGCCCGCAGAACAACATGTACCAGGAAGAGCACGATGCCTTGTTTCGGGCAATCCGCCGCGGAGAACCGGTCAACGACGGGGTCCGCATGGCCACTAGCACCTTGCTCGCGATCCACGGCCGAATGGCGGCGTACACCGGCCAGGAGCTCACCTGGGAGCAGGCAATGCAATCCCAGGAGAAGCGTTTCCCAGAGGAATTGAGGTGGGACATGCCCTTCGACGTTCCCCCGCTGGCGCGGCCGGGCCACACGGAGTTCCTCTAGCCATGCGGGGCGTGCTGCCGCTGCTTCTGGCGGCTGCCCCGACCGCTTGGGCTGCGGACTTCGACACCGTGATCCGGCCTCTGCTTGAATCGAAGTGCCTGGCTTGTCACCGGGACGCGAACAAGCTGGGCGGCCTAAGCTTGGCGACGCGCGAAGCCGCTCTGCAAGGTGGGGCTGGCGGCCCGTCAATCGTCCCGGGACGCCCCGGCCGGAGTCCTCTCTACACGCGGATGACGCTTCCCGCAGGGACCCTGGGCGCAATGCCTCCGGCCGGGCCACGCCCCCCCGAGCGCGACCTGACCGAGGTCCGGGCCTGGATCCTGGACGGCGCGGTCTGGTCCGGTCCTCTCCAGAGCGGACAGCAGGTCGCTGAAACCGCGAACGACGCCGCGGAGACGGCCTTGGTCCGCCGCATTCGCGGGCAGATCGTTGCCCAATCCAGAGGCCGCGCTGCAGAAGCTTTCGAGGCGTATGACGAGGATGTGCCGGGCACCGATAGGTCGTTGCGCATGGCGCCGATTCCGGGCGGAGAGTTCACGTTGGGCACGCCTCCGAGCGAAGGCGGCCGGCGCGACGACGAAGGCCCTCAGCGACGCGTCCGCGTCGATGCTTTCTGGATGGGGGCGCACGAAGTCAGCTGGGACGCGTTCCGCCGCTTTATGCTGCGGCAGGCCGAGGGCTACCAGGACCCCGATACCGTGGCCGCCGCCGTCTCGAGCCCCACCCCACCGTATGTCGAGATGAGCTTCGGCATGGGCATCACCGGCTATCCGGCGATCAGCATGACCCAGCACGCGGCGAGCAAGTATGCGCAGTGGCTGAGCGCCAAGACCGGCCGCTTCTATCGGTTGCCCACGGAAGCCGAATGGGAATACGCTTGCCGCGCCGGCAGCGAGGAGGCATACGCATTCGGGAACGATCCCTCGGCGCTTGCCGACTACGGCTGGTTCTGGGACAACAGCGACGGGCAGTACCGGCCGGTTGCGACCAAGAAGCCCAACGCCTGGGGCTTGTTCGACATGCACGGCAACGTCTGGGAATGGACCCTCGACGGGTACGAATCCTCGTACGCTAGCGGCGACGGCCTGCTTGTCAATCCCTGGATCCGCGCCGAGCGCCTGTACCCGCGGGTCGCGCGGGGCGGCTCCTGGATGGACGATGCTCCGGCCCTGCGTTGCGGGGCGCGCCGTGCGTCCGACGAGTCCTGGAAAATGCAGGATCCGCAACTGCCAAAGAGCATCTGGTATCACACAGACGCCCAATGGCTGGGCTTTCGTCTCGTGCGGCCGACAAGACTCCCCTCCCTGAAGAGTATGCATGCCTATTGGAATTCGGCGAGCGGCAAGAAGTAGGCTCCGGGTGGCCGCTGCTCTCGGGTGCGGCGCGTTACTAGCTGGCGATGTCTCTGCCGGAGAGACGGGTGCTGAAGGGCGCCGGATGGCGGCAGAGGAAACGCACATGGGAGTCGTTGTCCGCTTCGACGCGTACGTCCCGCCCGGAGTCAATCCGGCCCGCGCCTTCCGGGCGGCGTTCGACCGGATCGCAGTCCTGGCGCAGGCCTTCTCCAGCTTTCGGGAAGACTCGGAAGTCCGGCGTCTCGCGGAGCGGGCTTGGCGCAAGCCGGTGCTCATCTCCAGCGACCTGGCCGTCGTGCTCGAACATGCCCTGCGCCTCGCTCGCGAAACGAGCGGCGCGTTTGACCCGACACTCGGACAGGTGACCCGGCTTTGGCGCCGGTCCGACGGGTCGGAAGACCGGGCGAGCGCGCAAGAGTGGCGAGAGGCCTGGCGGCGGACCGGTTGGCGTGATGTCGTGCTGGATCCCGCCAACAACACGCTGTTCCTCCGGCGGCGCGGCCTGCAGTTGGACCTAGGTGGGATCGCTAAGGGGTATATCGGGGACGAGGCCTTGCGGGAACTCGAGCGGCACGGAGTCCCGAGGGCCTTGGTCGCCGTGGCCGGCGATATCGTGGCCGGTGCGCCTCCTCCGGGCGAGGCCGGATGGAAGGTCGGTCTGGATGCCGTAGGCGAGAGGGGCTCCCTGGAACGCACGGTGCTGCTGCTGCGCCAGGCAGTTTCGACATCCGGAAGCCGCGAACGATACTACGAGTTCGGCGACAAGCGCTGTTCCCATATCGTCCTTCCACCAGGAGAGTACTGCGCCGCAGCAGTCCTGGCCGTCAGCGTGGTCGCGCCCAGCGGACTCGAGGCGGACGGATTGGCGACCGCTCTGGTGGCGCTCGGACCGAGCGCCTCTAAGACGATCCTCCAGAGACGTCGGCACGTGCAGGTCTACTGGGCCACCAGCGAGTCCCGAGACACGGCCCCGACAGGTTCGTCGAACGCTTGGCCCGGCTCCATGTTGGCGTCCCAGAGGCGAATGCCTCCCAGCAGGCCGGCCATGTTGGACACAATGCTGACGTTTTCGGGCAATGCGAAACGGATGCATCTTGCGTTGCCGCCCCCCAGGTAGAGCCGCCGGTAGTTGAACGTCCGCTGCAGCAACTCCATTGCTACCTGTAACCGGGCGTTCCATTTCGTGTTTCCCGCGCGCTCCAGCACAGAGCCACCGAGGTACTCTTCGTAGGTCTTGCCCTTGCGGAAAACGTGATGGGCGATCTCCAGGTTCGGCACCAGCCTGCAGTCCACATACAGCGCCGATCCCAGGCCGGTCACCAGGGTCAGAACCAGTTCCACCCCAAACCCCTCGATGACGGCGAGACCTTGCACGTCGGCATCGTTCGCGAGACGCACGGGTTTTCCCGTTATGTCCTCAAGGGCCGCGTCCAGGTCGAAGCCGATCCAGTCTTGGTGCAGGTTCGCGGCAGTCAGCGTCACGCCATCGACCACCACACCAGGAAAGCCCACCGCAATCCGGTCGAACCGGGGCTGTTTCGCGATCATCTGCCGCAAGACGTCGAGGACTGCTGACGGTGTAGGAGCCTTGGGGGTCCGTCGACGTTTGCGTTCGTTGAGCGGCTTGCCACGCGGGTCCAGGGTCATCATCTTCAGCCCGGCGCCGCCGATATCGATGGCCAGGGTTCGAGGATACGTCGCCGCTGCGAGATTCGCCATCGAGTGACTGGATTCCGCATCGTATCGAGACGCATTCGGCGGTTCCAGAACGACGACGCCGTGTCTTTGCAACCCACCCCCAAGGCCGGTGCGATCCGCCGCGACGCCGCTGACGGACTCGACATCCAGGACGCCAAATGCGCTCTCCGAGATCCGCAGCTGCGGTAGGATGAGGCGGCAGATTGCACGATGTCCGTCCAAAGATTCAGCCGCCGCGGCTTTCTTTCCGTCGCGACTCTAGCCGGAACGCCGCTTCTGGCCCAGTTCGACCAGGTTCGTGTCCCGAGCAACCTCCGGATCTCGTCCGTCGATGTCGTCGTCACAAATCCCGACTCCCAGCCTCTCGGCAACTTCGTCCTCGTCAAGATCACAACGAACCAGCCCGGTCTGTACGGCTGGGGCGACGCGACGTGCTCGGGCAGCGAACTGGGAGTGGCCAAGCTGCTCGAAGAGCATCTGGCTCCCGCGCTCATCGGACGCAATCCGATGCAGATCGGCAATCTCTGGGAGACCCTCTACCACCTGCCCTACTACCGGTCGGGATCCGTGCATATGTCAGCGCTGAGCGGCATTGACATGGCGCTCTGGGACATCAAGGGCAAGGTTGCCGGATTGCCGGTGTACGAGCTGCTCGGGGGCAAGATGCGCAACCGGCTGCTGACGTACATCAGCACCGGTGGCACGTCCTTCGAGGAAGTCGAGGACGGAGTCCGGGCTCTGATGGAACGCGGCTATAAAGTCGTCAAGGTCCAGGTTGCGGCGCCCGGTGCCGAGGCTGGCTACGCCGTGCCGTCGTCGGCGCTCGTGCAGGCAGAGACGCAGCAGGCTTACGAGCGTGGCGTTCCTCCCTCCCAACTCTGGGAGCCGGAGCCTTACGTGCGGACTCTGCCGAAACTGTTCGAGCACCTGAGGACGCACGTGGGTGACGAGATCGGGCTGTTGCACGACGTTCATGAACGGATCACGCCGAGCCAGGCGATCCGGCTCTCCAAGGCTCTGGAGGACTTCAGTCTTTTCTACCTCGAGGACGTTCTCAGGCCCGAGCATCTGGACACCTTTGCGATCATCCGTTCGCAGTGCAGCACACCCCTGGCGATGGGCGAAATCTACACCGGAGCCTGGGAAGGCTTGTCTCTGATCACCGGCCACCTGATCGACTACGTGCGCCATGACATCGCGCACGTGGGAGGAATTACAACCCTGCGCAAGGTGGCCGCAATCTGCGAGCCGTACGGGATCGAGACGGCGTTCCACGGTCCGGGCAACATCTCGCCCGTCTCTCACATGGCGCACTGCCATGTGAGCTACTCCGTGCCAAACTTCGGCATCCAGGAGTTTGCGGTGGGTTGGGGCGAGGGAGTGGCGGCCGTGTTCTCCGCGAGCCCAGTCTTCGAGGACGGATATATCACGATTCACGACAAGCCAGGTCTCGGGATCGAGGTGAACGAAGAGCAGGCGCGGAAGCGCCCCTACGCGCGCCGCTTGCGCCCCACCATCCGGCGCGCTGACGACACGCCTTGGCCGTACTGACGGACCGGCGCTGCCGGTATCCGATCGCTGGCGTCCCGCGAGGGCGGTCCTATTCGTACGTGACTCGAACGGTCCAGCGGAACTCGTCGCCCGGATCCAAATAGATCAGGCCTTGGCGCTGCACGAGGGAGTTCTGCAAGCCTACCCACGGCTCCGGGCTGAAGAAGCCGTTCCGCACGTCGCCCCAGACGTTGAACAGGATCACCGGCGGATCCGGGATGTCGCTGGCGCGATGGGAAATGCGCATGGTCAGCCCCGCCGGGTCCCGGTACTCGATGTAGGGTGCGTCGCCTTCCGGATATCCCGTCAGGGAGGTCGCGGACAAAGGGGGATAGTCGCCCAAGCGGAATCCGTCGGCGTAGGACAGCGCCCGGATCTCGCCGGTGGGGATCCCGTAGTCCGTCTTGAGAAGCTCCAGGCTCGACGGGCTCTTCAGTATCATTTCCGCCGGATCGCTCCCCAATGGCACTAACTTGTAACTACCCAGCTTCCGTGTTTCTTGTCAAGCACATATCCGGGCAGAGATGTTCCGGAGAGGCGATTTTCTTGCATTTCTTTCCGGATGGCGAGGTTCGGTTGGGAGCCGCTCGTCGGTGTGCTCATGCGGCGGCCTGCAGTTCGTGGGTGGGAGGCTCGGGCTGCCAGAGGCGATCCTCGCGGAGCAGGGTGTCGAGCAGGCCGACGAGCTTGCGCATGACGGCGAGGAGGGCGACCTTGGGCGGCTTGCCGCGGGCGAGGAGTCGTTCGTAGAAGGCCTTGGCCGCGGGTTCGCAACGGACCGCGGAGAGGGCCGCCATGTAGAGCAGGTGGCGAGGCTGGGCGCGGCCGCCGCGGATGGAGCGGCCGCCGCGGTGCTGGCCGGAGTCGCGGTCGAAGGGAGCGAGGCCGAACAGGGAAGCGGCCTGGCGACGGCCGAGGGTGCCGAGCTCGGGCATGTCGGCGCAGAGGCAGGCGGCGGTGACGGGGCCGCAGCCGGGGATCGAGCGGATGCTGGCGGCGCGGCGGGAGAGTGCGGTGTCGGCGGCGATGCAGGTGAGCATGCGGCACTCGCAGGAGGCGCTGTCGGCCTGCAAGGCGTCGAGGGTGGCGCCGGGGCAGCCGGCGGCCTCGGGGGCGAGTTCGGCGCAGAGCTTGCGGAGGGCGCCGAGCTGTTCGACGAGCTTGCGGCGGAGAGCGAGCCAGTCGCTGAGCAGCTGGAGGTTGCGCGGCAGGGGCGGGGTGGCATCGAGGCCGTCAAGGAGGCCGAAGCGGGCGAGCATGGCGGCGTCGACGCGGTCGTTCTTGGCGAGCTGGCCGATGGCCTGGGCGAAGCGCCGGGAGCGCAAGGGGTTGACCAGGACGGTCTCGAGGCCGGCCTCAGCGAGGCCCTGGTGGAGGTTGCGGTGGTAGCGGCCGGTGGGCTCGAAGACGGCGCGGGTGACGCCGTGCTTGAGCAGCCAGTTGCGCAGGGCGCGGCGGCCGGGCTTGGTGTTGTCGAACTGGCGCTCGAGGCGGGAGTCGAGGATGTGGGCGTCGAGCTTCGACTTGCCGACGTCGATGCCGGCGACTACGATGGGATTGAGTTCAGTCATTCCTGTGTTCCTGTCCTTTTGCGATTCGGGGCGGTACCCACGCTTCCGTTCAGGTCGCGCAGGAATGGTTGCGACGGGCCGACCAAGCTAAAGTACGGATCTGATATCCGAGGATTAAACGGTCCGACCCGTCGCCCCCGGCGGGGCCTGGCCAGGCCCCGCCGGGGGCCTCCCTGCGCTGAGGCGGGGAGGGATCTGCTACCTGCCGCAGCGGTGGCTTGCGCCACCTGCGGCACTGGGGAGAGAGGGTCCGAGGCAGCGGCGGCCATCCCTCTCTCCGGCACCTCTCCAACATAAAAGGTCGCCGATTTGGCAATTGACCGAGACGTCGGCCGCTCGGCCTGGAAGGCTTGCTGCAGAGCGACGCTGACAGACGATTGGCAAGCGGCTCGCTGGAGGTTCCGACCCAGTGGCGGGGTCGTCGATAGGCGTGTCCTGCGACAGCGATTTTTGCTGGCCGTCGGCAGCGACGGACGGGGGCCAGCCCCGGCAGGCTGCTACATGTTACAGTGGGAATGTTCCAGTAAGGCCGAGCCGGGAGCAAGCGCTTGCACGCTGTCGAATCCGGCATGAGGATGCGTTCCCATCGCTCGCGGCTGGGCCTGCTCAAGAGCGAGCGATGCCCCAGATGCCAGAGACGGCGCGCCGCCAGGGCGGCGGTGCCTCGGACCTGATCGAGGAGTTGCGGCAGCAACTCGCGGAGAGAGACAAGCAACTTGGGGAGAGAGACAAGCAACTCGCGCAGCTGCGGGCGGAAAACGCCTTGTTGCGGGAGCGTCTGGAGGAGTTGGAGCGGCGGCTGGGCCTGAACAGCCGCAACAGCAGCAAGCCGCCTGCGAGCGACGGGCTGGGCAAGCCGCAGGCTGGGAAGCGCACCCGGAGCTTGCGCGGCCGCTCCGGGAAGCAGTCCGGCGGGCAGCCGGGGCACCCGGGCGAGACGCTGTGCCGGACGGAGGCGCCGGACCGGATCGAGGAGCACGTCCCGCTGCGCTGCGCGGGCTGCTCGGCAGCGCTGGCGGCAGCCAGCGCGGCAGGCGAGCCGGTCACGCGACAGGTCTTCGACCTGCCCGAGCCGCGATCCTTGGAGGTGACCGAGCACCGCGCGCATGCCGGCCGCTGCGAGCACTGCGGAACGGTGACGCGGGCCGCGTTCCCAGAGGGGGTGAGCGCGCCGGTGCAATACGGCCCGCGCATCGCCGCCACGGCGGTCTACCTGCAGAACGCGCATTTCCTGCCCGAGGAGCGTCTCTCGCAAGTGCTGAGCGATCTGTTCGGCGCTCCGCTGTGCAGCGCGACGCTGGCGGCGATGAGCCGCAAGGCAGCGGAGCGCTGGCGGGGCTTCGCCGGGCAGGTGCGGGAACGGATCGCGAGCGCGGCGGCGGTGAAGCATCTCGACGAGACCGGTTTCCGCATCGCCGGGAGCACGCAATGGCTGCACGTGCTGTGCACGCCCCTGCTGACGTTCTACCGCGCCAGTTCCGGGCGGGGCGCCATGTTCGAGGGGCTTTCGGGCTGCCTCGTGCATGACCACTGGCACTCGTACTTCACGCTGGAGGGCGTGGTGCACGCCATGTGCAACGCGCATCACCTGCGCGAGTTGCAAGCGCTGGTCGAGATCGAGAGGGAGGACTGGGCGGGACGGATGCAGCGTCTGCTGCGGCGGGCGCAGCGCGCGGTTCGGAGCGCGCGAGCCCGGAAGATCCCGCTGCCACGGTCCCTGCGGGAACGGATCGAGCGGCGCTACGACCGGTTGCTGGAGGAGGCGGTGGCCTTCCACGAGGCGCAGCCGCCGCTGCGCCAGTCGAAGCCCGGCCGGCGGGGGCGCAGGAAACGCCGCCAGGGACACAACCTGGCCTTGCGGCTGCAGGGGCGCAAGGAGTCGGTGCTGCGTTGGCTGAGCGACTCCGCGGTGCCCTTCACGAACAACCTCGCCGAGCGCGACCTGCGCATGATGAAGCTGCGCATGAAGATCTCGGGCTGCTTCCGGTCCGCGCAGGGAGCACGGGACTTCGCCACGCTGCGCAGTGTCCTGTCGACGGCCGGCAAGCAGGGCTGGAACCGCATCGAAGCCTTGCTGGCACCCCCGGACGAACTGCTGGCCAAGCTGCAGATCTGACCGCTTCCGGACACGGCACGGGCGAAGCCCGGAGTTCCCGTCCCCGCTGCCAGACCCGGGCGTGCGAGATCCGCGCAGCACCGAGCTTTTCGCGAACCACGCACCACCCGTCTGTCCGGGTCGTTCTGCATCATGCTTTCGAGGCCGAGCGGCTAACATCCTGGTAAATGCCGACCAAGCAGGGGAGCTGGGCAGTTACACTAACTTAAGGTTTTCGGGCATTAACTTAAGGGCGAGGGGCCTGAGGGCAGTCCATTTTGCAGGTTCCGGGTACTCAGGTCATGGGCATCGGGGTTGGCATCGAAGCAGCTAGGTTGTCGCCGCCTTGCGCCGGGACCATTTCGGGGCCGGCTGCAGCGAGCGCCGCTGGTACGAGCGGTTGGGACGCGGCTTGCGCCGACCCGTCCCGACCCACGCGCAGATGCGTTCGAGTGTCTCGCCGACATACGCGGAGTGGCGCAGCAGCAGACCCTCGAGATGCTGCGCCAGCGCGGCCAGGCTGTGCTTGAAGTTCGCCTGCGGCGCCGACTTGCCGTCCGGCTGCCGGGCTGCTTGGCACAGGTCCGCATCCCGGTTGGTGAACAGCCGCGTCATCGTAATCAAGTTGAAATGGGCGAACAACTCTTGCTTCACCAGGCGCTCGCTCTGGCCGTGGAACTGCTGGACTTCCAGGAACTGTTTGCTGATCTTGTACATTTCCTCGATCCCCCAGCGGGCATGGTACAGGTCGGACAGGTCGGCGACGCGATAGCGGCGGCTGTCGAGCAAGGTGGTGCCCAGCACGTACTGGGTCGTGGCGTGCGTGTACTTGACGAGGCGCAGCGGGAGGGGCTGCCAGTGTGTGCCGGGATACTTGCGGGACAGGGTCCGCAGGGTAGCGGGGCCGGGCAGGATGGTGACGAGCGTGTCGGTGCCGTCGCCGTCGATGAAGGCATCGATGGCGGGGCAGACGTTGCGGGGGAGGCGGAAGACGGCCTGCAGTCCGCGCCGCCGGTGAGTCCAGAGCAGTTCGAACGAGTAGTAGCCGCGGTCGTAGACGACCAGGTCGGGGGCGGCCAGGGCTCGCAGATGGGCGCGTGCGGCGGCGCGCTCGTTGCGGTGGGCGAAGAGGTCGAAGTCGACCGGGAGCCGGGACTGCAGGCGCAGCAGGCAGCTGAGCAGGCCCTGCGGGTAGTGGGCGTGCGGGCCGGGCGGGTCGTAGCCGGCTGCGGCCAGCGGGCGCGGCAGGTTGAGCTTGGAGCCGTCGACGGCGAAGACGCGGTGGCCCAGCCAGAGCGGTCCGGGCTGGTCGGCGCGGCGCAGGATCGCGGCGTGGAACTGCAGGAAGACCTGGGCGTCAATCCGCGGCCGGGCCTTGCACATGGCCGCGTCGGAGACCGGCTGCGGTTGCGGCAGGGGCACGTCCAGGGCGCGGCACTGGGCCCACAGCTGAGACAGCGTCGTGGTGTAGCCTTGGCGGCGCGGAGCGCACACGAGGCGGAACACGAACAGCATCACCAGCAGCGTGTTGAGGACGCGGCTGCGCACTTGCCAGAGTTGGTCGTGAGCGGCGGCGATGGCGCTGAGCGCGCCGAGCAGGCCCTGCCAGAGGGCGACGAAGTCCGCGTCGGGGGCCTGCGGCTGCGCCGCCGGCGGCGGCCGTCGCCGGGCCTGCGGGCGCGGCCCGTGCAGCAGGATCGAGCGGCACGGCTTCGTCAGCGGGTAGACATACACATCCTTGGGGCTGCGCCCGGCGTCGGCACGGCCCTGGGTCTGGCCGAGATGGATCCAGTTGGCGGCGCGGTAGCAGGTGCCTTGGAAGCGCGGGGTTTCGCAGAAGGTTTCGAGCAGGACCGGCCGCGTGCCATAGCGCCGCTGCCAGTCCGCCGGCAGCTGCCGGGCTGCCAGCCCCAGCGCGTGACTCGCCAGGTTCGGGACCTGCACCCAAGGAAACAGCAAGAAGCGAGGCTGGCCGACCACGAGGTCGAGGTGCTTCTTGTACTCCCCGGCAGGCCAGCCGACCCACTCATCGCG
This sequence comes from Bryobacterales bacterium, assembly GCA_965218615.1. Classification (GTDB taxonomy): domain Bacteria; phylum Acidobacteriota; class Terriglobia; order Bryobacterales; family UBA6623; genus VXMF01. The sequence goes on along the minus strand of CBDCLH010000004.1, from coordinate 30,499 downwards.
GCAAGCCAGCGAGTGGGTCGCCTGGCTGAACAGCACACAGCCCAGCCGGCGCCCGTGCCGGTCGAGCAGGAAGTAGCGCAGGTGCGGGCCCAGCGGCTGGCGGTAGCCGAGATAGTGGTGCCGCTCGATGCATTCGTTCCAGAGTTGGGTGTCCTCCTGCTGCTCGACCCGCTGCAGGCGCAGCGGCTGCAGGTCCCGCAGGCTGGTCGCGATCCGCGGCTGGGGAGCGCTGCGCGGGGTCGCGGCCACCGGCGGGCGCGGTCCCGGGCGCATGTTCTGCGTGTGCTTGGGCGGCCGCGTCAGGATGCCGGCCTGCTCGAGCTGTTCCAGCAGGCCCAGGGCGGCCGCGACCCGGTTGCCGCCAGCAGCCGTGCGCCAGTTGAGGTGCTCGCAGATCGTCTCCGCCAGTTCCTTGCGGCTCAGGGCCGGGAACGTGGCCACCGTCTGCTGGATAGCGGCGATCTGCCGGCGCGTGAAGCGTCTGCCGAAGAAGGAAGTGGACTTGAGCTTCTCGATGCGGGGATCCACGACAGCCACCAAGGAACCTGTTCCTGGTTACCATCGCAAATCCGGGCTCGCATGTCAAGGGGGTTTTTGCGATCCTTCAAAAAAATCTGCAAGTGCATTCGAAGCAATGCATTGGAGGTTTGCTGAGAAATCTAGATTCCGGCTAGCCTATTTCAGTGCCATTGGATCGCTCCCCTCCAGGAGAGGAGCCAGCAAAGTGATGTGATTGCCGATCGAGAAGAACATCGACTCGGAGTTGTCCGTGGCGGCGCGCACGACGTAGCGCAGTTCGAGCGCGCCGCCCTGCACCACGTACTCCACCGTGCAGAGGTAACCGAAGGGGTACATGCGTCGGGTGCCGGGACTGTCGCGAAGGCTGAGCAGCGCACGAGCAGACTGGCCGTTCGCGGATGTCTCCTCGACCACCCAAGGCAGGTCGCGGGCGAATCCATGGATCGGCATATCGCGGCGCACCCCTCTGTGCTCGTACGCCCCGGCATCGAACCTCTCGCCCGCGCGGCGCCGCTTCTCCATGTCGGGCGGGAAGTTCCGTCCAGTCGCGGGCCAGAGGAATGGCGCTTTCCCCATGAACCCTTCCCGAAGGGAATAGTCGCGCGCTAACTGCAAGGTCTCCAGCCAGTCACCGGCGTGCCTCACTTGCAGTCCGCTCAGCTCCCCGCCTCTGCTGGGCGCGATAGCCGCTTCGATGCCGCCTGATTCGTCCCTCAGGACAATCAGCTCGGTCGCGGTCTCGTCAATGCTCGCCGCGGTCTCGACGAGGTAGTTCGGAAGAGGTGCTTCGCTGGCGCATCCCGCCGTAAGGAGCACGAGAACCCAGGCATTCCGCACGCCTGCCAGAATACCGCGGCTTCCTACGACTGGCGCCGCGCCCCGACTCCCCTCCGCGATGATCCAGTCGAGCCCTTCGGAGCTCCTAGGCACAGGCTTCGGAACGGGGGCCGCACGGCAAAACGACTTAGGGGGCCGAACCCGGCGATTTCGCGCCGATCCGCTCGAAACCGAGGCCCTCAGAAACCCTAAGATGACCTCGCGACGATCGGGACCGGCCTAGCAGGCCATGGCAGAAGCGGTCATTCTCAGGTAGCGTAGCCGGCGCTTCGCAACAAGGACTGCGGCATCGCTGTGAAGAGCATCGAACCCAAGGTACCGCGGCGGCATCGCCAAGTTCGCCGGACGGGCGGGAGTCGCTCTCCGAAATGCTTTTTCAGCCGTCGAAGGGCCTCCTTCACCGCCCTCGGGCCCCGCGGCGCGCCCGCCCCCAGCCGCTGGCGTAACACCAGCGACAGGCCCAAGCCGCCCACCTGAATCAGCGGTCCCTTCCAAACATTGTGTCGGCCTCGCAGCTGCGTCCGCCTCGTCCCCTCTCTCTCCGGGTATGCCGCTCGATCGAGCTAACGAGGTTCAGCCACGAAGCGCTCGTGGAGTTATTTGTGATAAATCTACGCTAGGAATCACGGATATCGAAACCTTGATCTCCAACTTTAGGGCGATCGGCCTGCTGCTCTGTTTGAGCAGTCGCTACATTTTTTCGCCCCACCTCGTGGGAAAGGCATTCACATATGGAAACTGCCATTCAGATGACAGGTGTCACCAAGACATTCGGCAAGATGACCGCTGTGGAGAATCTGGATCTCGAGGTGCCGCGGGGTGGGCTCTATGGATTCATCGGGCCCAATGGCGCTGGCAAGACAACCTCGATCCGAATGATCATGTCGATTCTCTTTCCGGATTCGGGCGCAATATCGGTGCTGGAACATCCTTCCGCCCTGGACGCCAAAGACCGGATCGGTTATTTGCCCGAAGAGCGGGGCGTGTACAAGAAGATGAAGGTTCGGGCTTTCCTCAGATACATGGCGCGCCTCAAGGGCGATGAAGCCCCGGATCTCGACCATCGCATCTCCGAATGGCTGGAGCGCGTCGGTCTTTCCGGAATCGGCGCCAAGCGATGCGACGAACTCTCACGAGGGATGTCCCAGAAGGTCCAGTTCGTGTCGGCCCTAATTCACAAGCCGGACCTGCTGATCCTGGACGAACCTTTCAGCGGCCTCGATCCAATCAGCATGCGGATGCTTCGTGACCTGATCCTCGAAGAGCACAAACGGGGCGCCACCGTCCTGTTCTCCACACACGTCATGCCTCAGGCCGAGGAGATCTGCGACCAAATCATCATGATGCACAAGGGCAGCAAAGTGCTGGACGAAGCTCTCTCCACAATCCGCAGACAGTACGACCCGCGAGCGATTCAGTTCGAACCGCTCGATCCGTACGCCGACACCACGTCTTTGGTGTCGATACCTGAAGTTGAAAGTGTGCAGAGTAAGGATAGAGGCCTGGAGATCATCCTCCGAGAAGGGACGGACCCGGCCGCGGCGATGCACCATATCATGGACGCGGTCCGCGCCGCACGTATTGAACTCTCCCGTCCGCAACTCGAAGACGTGTTTATCCAATTGATTGCAGACGGCGCGTCCGCGGACGATGAAGATCGGCTACGAGCGGAACTTCAGAACGCCGAAGCGAAAGGCGCAAAAGCATGAACCGCATTCTCCGAATTGCACTCCGGGACTTTATCGCTACCGTAACCACGAAGGGCTTCATCATCGGACTGCTGGTCACGCCGGTCATCATCGCGACCATGTGGATTCTGGCCCCCCGAATCCTTAATGACCAGGGCTTCCAGATCGAGGGCGAGTATGCCGTTGTCGATCCGACAGGTTTTGTTCTTCCTGAGATGAACAGCGTGCTCGATCCCGAAGTGATCGCCCAACGACGGCTCGAAGACTTCCGCCGAGACCTGGAACAAGCACCAGAGATGGTGCGTGACATTGCCGAAACTGCAGTTGAACAATCGATGGATGAAACCCTCGGACCGGCACCCAACGTCCGGTTAATCGCGCTACCTGCCGACACGGATATCGAAGCTGAGAAGGCCTGGCTGAATGAAGAGTCCGATGGGCTGCGCCACACCGCGCTGATCGTGATTCACGAGAACGCCGTCGAAGCGTCCGGCCTCGAACCCGGGTTCGGAACCTACGACCTGTATGTCCCGCCGGGCCTCGACGACCGGGACCTGGACTTCATGTACCACAGCATCCGGGAAGCCATCGTCAGTGCACGCATTTCGGCACAATCCCTGGAGCGAGCCACGATCGACTCCCTTGTCCAGGTTCCGCGACAGCGGTCGACCACAGTCAGCCCGGATGCCGAACGGCAGACCGTCGGCGGATTCAACTTCATACTTCCGGCAGCATTCATGGTCCTGATGTTCATGGGGATCATGACCGGCGGGCAGACCATGCTGACTTCGACGATCGAGGAGAAATCGAGCCGAGTCGTTGAAGTCCTTCTGTCGGCGGTGTCGCCGACGGAACTCATGGCCGGAAAGCTGATCGGAGGCGTGGCGCTCAGCTTGGTCACGATGGGCCTATACATCCTAATCGGACTGGCCCTGCTGTCATCCTTTTCGCTGTTCGGCCTTCTTGATGCCTGGTTGATCCTCTATCTCCTGATCTTCTTCCTGATTGGATTCTTCGTGATCGGGTCCCTGATGTTGGCCGTGGGGGCCGCCGTCAATGATACGAGCGAGGCCGGGTATCTGCAGATGCCCCTGATGCTTGTCATCATGGTTCCCTGGCTCATTTGGCCGGCAGTGTCTCGCAACCCGAACTCCATGCTCGCAATCGCCGTGAGCTATCTCCCACCCATCAACTCATTCGGGATGCTCATCCGCGTGGCATCGAGCCAGCCGCCGCCGTGGTGGCAGGTGTGGCTGTCGATCGGGGTTGGCGTGGCCTCGGTGGTCGGGGCTGTGTGGGTGGCCGCAAAAGTCTTCAAGATCGGGTTGCTGATGTATGGGAAGCCGCCCAATATTAGTACGCTGATCAGGTGGGTTCGGGCGGCTTGAAAGTCGACGATTGCCGCGGAACTCGAGGCGTCCATGCCCAGCGTGCGGACACCCTTGATTGCCCCGTCCAGCCGCGGAGATAGGCCCCCTGCGGGTCGGGTTGGGTGCGCCAGCCTGGAGGCCCTATTGCACTCTAAACTCGATGATCGGTCGTATGCTCACCCTGACCTCATGAGATGTGTTTAGAGCGGTGCGCCAGTCGGGTCCGGCGGTGCTGGGATGCGCCCTGCCTGCTGTCGTGGAATACGGTGCGGCGGAAGCGGGGTATGGTCGCACTACCTATCGGTGGTTCGTTCCCCGAAATCTAAACTGACCGAGCGATACATGGAGGTGCTGGAGCGCTCCGGCTTGGAGGCGTCGAGGAACACGCCCGAGCGGGCGCACGAGAACGGCGACATCGAAGCGGCGAACCAGCACTACAAGCGGGCGGTGGGGCGGCGGCTGATGCTGCGGGGATCGCCGAACTTCGCGAGCGTGGCGCAGTACGAGCGGTTCCTGCGCCAGGTGGCGGAGGAGCGCAACAAGGGGCGCTGGGAGCGACTGGGGGAGGAGCTGGATGGCATGCGGGAGTTTCCGGCGCAGCCGCTGCCGCGGTATCGGACGGTGTTCGCGACGGTGACAAAGTGGAGCACGGTGCAGGTGGGGGGCCAGGCGTACTCGGTGCCGTCGCGGCTGATCGGGCGTCGTTTGGAGGTGCTCCTGCGGGCGGCGCGGGTGGAATTCCGGCGCGAAGGGGAACTGGTGGGGGAGTGCGAGCGAATCTGCGGCGCATAAGCCTACCAGGTGGACGACCGGCGCGTGATCGGCTCGTTGCTGCGCAAGCCGGGTGCGTTCGCGAGGTATGCCTACCGCGAGGCGCCGTTTCCGACGTTGGTGTTCCGGCAGGCCTACGACGCGCTGCGGGAGAGCGGACTTGGAGTACCTGCGCATCCTGCGCTTGGCGGCGACGACGCTGGAAGCGTCGGTGGAAGAAGAGTTGAGGCGGCAGTTGGAGGCGGGGCGGCAACCGGACCGCGAGGCGATCCGGGCGGCGCTGGAGCCGGTGCGGCTGGCCTGTCCGGAGGTGGCGCCGCTGCAGCCGGAACTGAGCGGGTACGACGAGCTGCTAGCGGGATACGAGGAGCGAGGCGAGCGCGAGCGGGAATCGGCTGGAGGCGCGGCTGCGGGAGTTCCGCCTGCCGATGTTCTTGGCGCACTATCGGGATCTGGCCGGCAAGGCGCGGGACGGGCAGTGGGAGCCGGAGCGCTACTTGGGGGAACTGGCATATGGTCCCGGATTCGCGCCCGACTCAATCGGCATAGCACGCATCGATTCCGGTGAGGTCGTGCCGGATGGGCACCTGGGAACTTCTCTCGCCCAGTCAAACCCAGACCTTCCCGCGGAGGCACTGGACGACGCGTTTCGAAAACCGACCCGACCGGACGGTCTAACGGTCGCGGATCGAAACCGCACTCTACGTGGGCGACGCCGTAGGGCCGAATGTGGCACCGGTCACCCCTCGCAAGGCCTCTACGATCCACGAATTGATGCTCACCCCTTTCGCGGCCGCTGCCGCTGCAACTGCCGCATGGAGTTCGGTGCCGAGGCGCAGGTTTAGCTTGCCGGAAAACGGCTTCTTGGGCTCGATGCCGTCTTCCTCGCACCGGGCGAGATACTCGTCCATGGAGCGCTCGAATTCCCGGCGGAGTTGCTTCGTTTCCGTCGCTTCGAACGTCGCGATCGGATACGGACCACTGTTGACGACCCGTCCACGCAGGATGTCGGCTGAGTCATCGAACTCCACTGCCGCTACGTATCCCTTGTATTCGATCATGGCTCTACCCCCGCAGCTTTCAAGAACGCCGCGATGTCCCTCACCGTAGGCCAACCCACGACTGGTTTCGGATGGAGTCGGTGGACCACGATCCTCTCATCGCCCTTTACCAGCCCGACCCGCAAGCCAGAACGCTCGACGATTTCGACCCCGCAAGCCCGTAGCATCGTCTCGATGTCCTCCCACCGGATGTCCGGTGGCGTTTGGCTTCTCGTCGACAACCGCCAAGGTCCTTCGCTGCTTGGCTCTCACCGGACCCCAGTGGTAGTACCGCTTCAAGTACCACTTGATTCGTTTCGCCAAGCCGTTTGGTGGTCGATGGGCAGCCCCCGTTCGACGGGCACGGGGGTCTGAGCACCGCAGCAGACTCCGCGCCGCCATCCCACTCATCGCCAGCACATCGCCCCAAGCAACCCTCGCCACGGCTGGCTTCGTTCACGCGCCACGGGATTGCCTCAAGCCTACGTATGAGAAACTGGCCGAATCACGATCCGGGACGCGCGCCACTCGCGCGTTTTTTTCGTATAATCCGGTCAACATGCGTCGCAGAGACTTGCTGCAATCCTCGCTGCTCGGGTCGGCCGCTGTGCTAGCCGCCCCGCGAGCGCGGGCTGCGATTCCGAAGGCCAAGGTCACCAGGGTGCGCTTCTATCGGGTGTCCGACTCGCGTCCGATCTTCAACCAGAGCGGGCACATCGTGACCGTCGAGACAGACGCGGGCATTACGGGAATCGGAGAAGGAGGTGCGCCAGACACCGTCGAGCAACTCGGCGGGATGATCATCGGCGAGAATCCGTTCCGGATCGAGCACCTTTGGCAGTTGATGTATCGCGGCTACTTCTATCCGCCGGGCCGCGAGAAGATCCACGCACTCGGCGCGATCGACCTCGCGTTGTGGGACCTCAAGGCGAAAGCGCTCGGCGAGCCGGTCTGGCAACTGCTAGGCGGGCTCACGCGCGACTATGTGGAATGCTATTCGACGGGGTTTCCCAACCAGGGATCCATCCGGGAAACGGCTCGGGCCTGCATCGAAGCTGGCTTCCGGGCGTTTCGCACGGGGAGCGCCGGGCCGAACGGCAACGGTCCCTACCAACACCGTCAGGCGGTCGATGCGACCTTTCGCAGGTGCCAGGAGATCCGGGAGGGCGTCGGGGAAGACGGCGATTGGGCCATCGACTACCACACCCGCTTTGATCTGCCCGACGCCGTGCGGCTCTCTTCCCTACTGGAACCCCTGCGCCCCGTCTTCTGCGAGGATCTCGTGCGCTCGGAGAATCCGGAGGTTTACAGAACCCTGCGGCCGCTGGTTAAGGTTCCGATCGCGGTCGGCGAACACTTCGGCGACCGCTGGGACGCCAACGTCTTGATCGAGAACCGGCTGATCGACTACTCACGCGTGTCGATCCCCAACTGCGGCGGCATAACGGAGTTCATGAAGCTCGCGGCGCTTTGCGAGACCCATTACGTGGGCCTGATCCCGCACTTCACCGGACCCGTCTCCGAGGCGGCGCTGGTGCATTGCTGCGCCTCGCTCTCCGGCCCCGTGATCATGGAGATGCTGGGAGCAGAGGGCAAAACGCACCCCCACCTGCCGGTCCATTACGACTTCCGGGACGGCAAGATGTGGCCCAACGAACGGGTCGGGCTTGGCGTCGAATTCGATCCGAGCGAGGCCGACCTCGTCCTCGAGGTCACGGAGCATTCCCGGCCGATCCCTCTATTCTCGAGGCCGGACGGCTCGATCACGAATTGGTGAAGCCGGGGCGCTTCACGGACCGGTCCGCAAGCCTAGATCGGCTCACTGCGGTGGATCAGGTGCAGGATATTCCCCTCCGGATCCAGGAAGAAGGCCAACCGGTTGGGACCGGCCTCTACGAACTGAACAATTTCGATTCCCTTGGATTCGAGGTCCTTGACTCCCTCGTCGAAATTGTCGACCTTGACGGCCAAGTGACGGATTCCGGGCGTCCGCATCGCGGTCTCGACGGCGTCGCCTTCGGACGGGATGAGTTCGAGCATCGATCCGTCGTTCGCGCGGACGAAGACATTCCCGCCGTACCGGTGGATGATCGGCATCTCGAGGTTGCGCTCGTACCAGCCCGCCAGGATTTCGGGATCCTCGGTCGCGATCGCCGTGTGTTCGATTCCGTTGTACATCAGATTTCTTCCTTGTCTCGGCCTTGCCGCCGGCAGACTCCGCGCTTCGACGCGCGGATAAACTCGACCATGTGGCGGGCATGGGGACCCTCCACCTCGTCCGCCACCGTGTTGAGCGCCTCGGCCAGAGGGAGCCCCGAGCGGAACAGGATGCGATAGGCCCGCCGGATGCGGTCGATCTCGACGCTGCCGAGACCCGCACGCCGCAGTCCGACTAGGTTCAAACCGTGCACCGCCATCGTGGGACCGACATGGGTCAGATAGGGTGTCACGTCTTGGTTGACACGCGTCATTCCGCCGACCATCGCCAGCTCGCCGATTCGGAGATACTGCTGGATGCCGATCCCGCCGGATACGAATGCTCGGTCTTCGATTTGAACATATCCGGACACCAGCGCGGTGCTGGCGATGACGGTCTCGTTGCCAATCCGGCAGTTGTGGGCAATGTGTCCCGCGGTCATGATGTAGTTGTTGTCGCCGATCACCGTCTCGGATTCGGGATCCGTGCCGCGGGAAATCGTGAAGTGCTCGCGGATCTTGTTGCCGTTGCCGATCCGCAGGTAGGAACGCTCTCCGCGAAACGACTTGTCTAGCGGTTCGGTGCCCAGGATAGCTCCCGACGAGACATCGTTGTCCGTACCCAGCGTGGTCCACCGCTTCACGACTACATGGGCGTCGATTCTGCAGCGCGCTCCAATCGCGACGTCATCTTCGACGATCGCGTATTCCCCGATCACGACGTCAGGGCCGACCCGAGCTGTGGGCGCCACGCGGGCGGTTGCAGCAATCGTAGCCGAGGGATCAACCAGCGCCATGCGTTGAGGGAGTGCGCGCCGCAGGCTTGGCGCGCCTCGGGTCCCTGCGCCTGTCAATCTTCACACGCACGAACGGCGGTTGTCCAGCGCTGCGCACCGATTCGGACGGGAGCTGCGATGTACCCGAGAGCCATGCCTATGGCGTCTTCGTCATCAGCGTCCGGCGGGCACGGCCGAGCCCTGCGGGCATCATGGGAAACTAGACGGCGGGATGGCATTCGACGAAGCCGGAAACCGCGACCGCATCCAGTCGTTGCGCCGGCGCGGCGTGGACGTGTGGGGACCGGAGCGCGTCTACATCTCGCCGGACGTAGACCTCGCCGGGGTCGAGGCGGGAGCCGTCATCCGGCAAGCGACCCTCGCCGGCCCGGATGTACGCATTGCAAGGGGCGCCAGGGTCGGGGTTTCGGGACATGCCGAGATCCGCGACTGCCAGATTGGGGAAGAGGTCGAGCTCGGAGCCGGTCTGTATCGAGGCGCGACGTTCCTTGCAGGCGTCAAGGTGCGTGGTTTCGCCGAGATCCGCCCCGGAACCCTGCTCGAAGAACGCGCCGAAGCGGCCCACTGCGTGGCGTTGAAGAACACCACGTTGACGGCTTGCTGCGTCGCGGGATCGCTCATCAATTTCTGCGATCTGTTCATGAGTGGCGGCACCTCGCGTAGCGACCATAGCGAGGTTGGATCCGGTGCGATTCACTACAACTTCGACCCGCGGGGCGACAAGTGGGGAAGCCTGATCGGCGATGTCCGAGGGGTATTGCTGCGCTCGGCTCCGGTCTTCATCGGCGGAGGCTGCGGCATCGTGGGCCCTCTGCAAATCGGCTTTGGAGCCGTGACGGCGGCCGGAGCGATGATCCGCCAAGACATCGGCGAGAACGTGGTGGCGTACGACAACGGCCAAAGCCGCCAAGTTCCTGATTTTGACCGCAGGATCTACCGCAGACTGAAGCGCAAGTTCCATGCGACCGCCAAGCTGATCGGCACGCTGTGCGCGTTGGACGCCTGGTACGAGACCGTGCGCTGTCCCCACGCGTCGAGCGGAGAGAAGCCCTTCTACGAGGCGGCGAGACGGCAGATCGCGGCGCAAATCGAGGAGCGCATCCGCCGGCTCGGGACGATCGTCCAAAAGCTGCCCTTGTCGATCGAGTTGTCCGTCAAGCGGGGCGAGAGCCCCTCCTCCGCTGTCTTGCAAGAGCACCGCCAGCTGATCGAGGCCTGGGACGACCTGCGGCGGGTATTGCGAGACCGGCCGGATCCGGCGCCTGCCCCGTCGGCATTCCTGGACGCCTACAGCGCCGCCCGCGGCGCAGGCCAAGCCCACCTCGAAGCCGTGCGCTCGGCGGACACCGGAGCCCCGGAAGCCGCGCGGTGGCTAAACGGCATGGTGTGGGACTTGACGGAACAGGCCAACGGAGTCCTGGAACGCGTTTCGGCGGTTCGGGCCTCCAGTTAAGAATCTCGCCGGGAAACTCAGCCGTTCTGCGCTTTCGGCGAGCAGGGAGAGTTCCGCTCACGGTGGAGTTCGCCTCGCTCCATAGACAGACTCTCACGCACTTCCTACGCCACCGTCCGACCGGTCGGCTTGCCAATCTCGTCCATTCGCGGTCGAATCTGCAAGCCCTCGTTGGTGGTCGGGGCGTCGCTGGGGCGCTCCGCGACCTCACGGCTCGCCAACCGTCGGCCCCGCCAAGTCTTGGCAAGATAGCAAGACATCCGGTGTTCGATTCTGGTCCGCTTGCCGGTCCCCGGCGGTAGGAAGCGGGCGACGGCTCGCCTCCAGTTGCGGCAGCTACCGGCAACGCGCCTGCCGCTATCGCAACCCGTCCTCCTTTTATATTGGAGAGGTGCCGGAGAGAAAGGGATGGTCGCCACTACCCCGGACCCTCTCTCCCCAGTGCCGCAGGTGGCGTAAGCCACCGCTACGGCAGGTAGCAGATCCCTCCCCCCGCCAGTGGGGGGCATATGCGCTAACTTATTGATCGCCGCCAAAGAAATTCGCCATCTGTGATCGGCGCTTCCGAGGATTCTCCGCTAGTTCCGCCGAAATCGCCCGCCAGTCGGCGAGTGTCTGCGACAGCGGAATCGGCGGCTCGATCGCTCGTTGCACCTGGTTCCAAACGAATTGGAAGGCACGCCAGGCGCTGCGTGGGCGATCCGGGTCCCACTTCGTACCCCCAGGGGGAAATGGCGCTCGCGTGGTGGATCAGTTTCTCGACCAGCAGCGCAGCCAGCAGCTTGCCGTACAGCCACGCCTTCGCGCTGTCGTCGTCGTACTTCGGCAGGCAGCCCAGCTGGGCCAGCGACTTGAACCGCTTGAACGTCAGTTGCACCTGCCAGCGCGTGCGATACCACCCCAGCACGTCGGCGGCCGACCACTCGCTTTCCGGCACGGTGGTGAACAGAATGACGTACTTGGCCAGTTCCAGCGTGGCGGGCTGGACCGTGCGCCCCTTCCGGGAGGCCTCCTTGTGGATCTTCGCCTGGGCCAGGCGGACGGCCTCCTCGCTCTTGCGCAGGCCGCACACCCGGCCCGCCACCGGCGCACCCTCGCTCGCCAGCGTACGGGCCGCGACAGACCCGATGATCCCGGGACTGTGCAGGGGCCGCATGCAATCCACCAGGTCCAGTGCCGTGCCGTCTTCCTTTTCCAGCACGAGCGACCCGCTGTTCACCCGCACCGTCACTTGGCCTCCTGCCGCGGCCACGTACTGCATTCCCCGACCCGTCGAATACCCGCGATCCGCCAGAATGCAGTCCCCCGCCGCGATCGGGAACTGCCTCAGCGACTCGCCCGTGCCCACTCCTTCCGTCCGCGTCAGCTTGAAGAAGTCGCAGGTCAGCGACGGCAGCCGCACGCTGTAATGAATCCGCCACAGCGAACCCGTCCGCCCCGGCTCGCTCACCGTCGTCGCATCGAAGGCCCGCACCTCGCCGCTCCCCGCCGCCGTTGCGGCGGCCAGCCCTTGCTCCCGGAATAGTTCCACGCACAGCGCCTGCAGCCAGTCCCGTGACTTCCGCAGCCGTTTCAGCAAGGCCACGTCCGACAGGTCCGCCAGATCCGCCCGGCGCGCGCGCACCACCGTCTCGCGCAGCGAGTGGCCACAGCCCAGATGCAGCAGCAGCGTGCGCAGCAGCTTCCCGGGCGACTTGTGCTTACGCAGTTTCCTCAAAGCTCCGGTCTGCCGCGCCAGATCCTCCCAGTTCGGCGGCAGGAAGGAGACCAGCAGCCCCCAGTCCTCGTTCAGTGGTTCACTTGTCTCCGGGTTCACTTCTTTCGCCGAGTGCCTATACCACCCTCCGCCAATCATACCCGGCAGAATTTGTGATGTCAACCTATAAGTTAGCGCTTATGCCAGTGGGGGGAGGCCGCCCGGGGGCCGGGCCGTCCGCACCTCGGATGACAGATCCGCAGCGCAGCTTGGTCGGCCCGTCGCAACCATTCCTGCGCGACCTGAACGGAAGCGTGGGTTACGCCCCGAATCGCAAAAGGACAGGAACACAGGAATGACTGAACTCAATCCCATCGTAGTCGCCGGCATCGACGTCGGCAAGTCGAAGCTCGACGCCCACATCCTCGAGGGCAGCCTCGAGCGCCAGTTCAACAACGACAAGTGCGGCCGCCGCGCCCCAATGGCACAAACTTAAGGTTTTCGACACCAACTTAAGGGGATGGCGGCCTGATGACAGTCCGTTTGCGGGTTTCAGGCACTCATGGCATGGGCAGAGGTGTTGGCATCGACGTTCTTAGGCGGTGGCAGGCTTGCGTCGTCGGGACCATTTCGGGGCTGGCTGGCGGGACATCCTCGGGTACGAGCGGTCGGGACGCGGCTTGCGCCGGCCCGTCCCGACCCACGCGCAGATGCGCTCCAGGGTCTCGCTCACATACGCGCTGTGGCGCAGCAGCAGGCCCTCCAGATGCTGCGCCAGCCCGACCAGGCTGTGCTTGCAGTTGGCCTGCGCCAGCGGCTTGCCGTGCGGCGGCTGGGTGGCTTGGCGCAGGGCGGCGTCCCGGTTCGTGAACAGCCGCATCATGGCGATCAGATTGAAGTGCGCGAACAGCTCTTGCTTGACCAGGCGCTCGCTCTGGCCGTGGAACTGCTGGAGCTCCAGGAACTGTTTGCTGCTCTTGTACATTTCTTCGATCCCCCACCTGGCGTGGTACAGGTCCGCCAGGTCGGCAACGCGGTAGCGCCGGGAGTCCAGCAGGGTGGTGCCCAGCACGTAGGTGCTGCTGGCGTGCGTGTACTGGACGAGCCGCAGAGGGACGCGCTGCCAGAGGGTGCCGGGATACTTGCGGGACAGGTCCCGGAGCGTGTCCGGGCCGGGCAGGAGGCGCACGAGCGAGTCGGTGCGGTCGCTGTCGAAGAAGGGATCGAGGGCGGGGCAGATGTTGCGCGGGAGGCGGAAGACGGCCTGCAGACCGCGCCCGCGGTGGGCGCAGAGCCGTTCGAAGGAGTACTAGCCACGGTCGTAGACGACGAGGTCGGGAGCGGCCAGAGCTTGCAGATGGGCGCGGGCGGCGCGGCGTTCGTTGGTGTGGGGGCCGAGGTCGAAATCGACGGGCAGCCGGGAGTGCAGGCGGAGCAGGCAGGAGAGCAGGCCTGGGGGGTAGTGGGCGTGCTCGCCGGGCGGAGCCTAGCCGGCGGCGGCCAGCTGGCGGGGCAGGGTGAGCTGGGAGCCGTCGACGGCGAACACGCGGTGGCCCAGCCACTGGGGCCCGGGCTGGTCGGCACGGCGCAGGATCTCGGCGTGGAACTGCTTGCAGACCTGCTCGTCGAGGCGCGGCCGGGCCTTGCACAGGGCGGTATCGGAGACCGCCTGCGGCTGAGGCAAGGGCACGTCCAGGGCGCGGCACTGGGCCCACAGCTGGGCCAGCGTGGTGCTGTAGCCCTGGCGACGGGGGGCAACCACGAGGCGGAACACGAACAGCATCACCAGCAGCGTGTTGAGCACCCGGCTGCGCTGCTGCCAGAGGTGATCCTGCTCGGCGGCCAGGGCGCCGAGCGCGCCGAGCAGGCCCTGCCACAGGGCGACGAAGTCGGCGGCGGGGGTTTCCGGCTGCGCCGCTTGCGGCGGGTTGCGGGGCTGGGGACGCGGCCCGTGCAGCAGAATCGCGCGGAAGTGCTTGCGGAGCGGGTAGACGAACACGTGCTTGGGGCTGCGCCCGGCGTCGGCGCGGGCCCGGGTCTGGCCCATGCATTCCCAGTTGGCGGCCCGGTAGCAGGTTCCGCGGAAGCGTTGCGCGTCTACGAACGTTTCGAGCAGAACCGGGGTTGTCGCGTAGCGGCGCTGCCAGTCCGCAGGCAACTGCCGGGCCGCCAGCGCCAGCGCGTGACTGGCCAGATTCCGGACCGACACCCAGGGCAAGATGAGGAAGCGGGGTTGGCCCAGCACGAGGTCGAGGTGCTTCTTATACGCCCCTGCGGGCCAGCCGACCCAGGCATCGCGGCAAGCCAGCGAGTGAGTGGCCTGGCTGCACAGCAGGCAGCCCAGGCGGCGCCCGTGCCGCTCGAGCAGAAAGGTGCGCAGGTGCGGGCCCAGCGGCTGGCGGTAGCCGAGATAGTGGTGCCGCTGGACGTATGCGTTCCACAGTTGGGCCTCGTCCGGCTGCTCGGCCAGTTGCAGGCGCAGCGGCTGCAGGTCCCGCAGACTGGTCGCGATCCGCGGCTGCGGATCGCTGCGCGCGGTCGGGGCGACCGGCTGGCGCGGACCCGAACGCATGTTCTGGGTGCGCTTGGGCGGCAGGGTCAGGATGCTGGCCTGCTCGAGTTGCTCCAGCATGCCCAGGGCGGCCTTGACCCGGTTGCCGCCGGTCGGCGTCTGCCATAAACGGTGCTCGCAGATCGTCTGGGCCAGTTCCTGGCGGCTCAGGGCCGGAAAGGTGGCCACCGTCTGCTGGATCTCGGCGATCTGGCGGCGGGTGAAGCGCCTGCCGAAGAAGGTAGTAGAGGGAAGCTTCTCGATGCACGGATCCACGACAGCCACCAGGAAACCTGTTCCTGGTTACCATCGCAAATCCGGGCTCGCATGTCAAGGGGGTTTTTGCGGCCGCTGGAAGAAATCTGCAAGTGCAGGCGAATCAACGCCTTGGAGACTTGTCGCGGAATCTCGATTCCGCCTTGCCTATGTTTGGGCCATTGCGCCGCGCCCTGCGCAACTGGCTGCTCAAGCACGGCGTCACCCGCGCCGTCCTCGAGCCCACCGGCCGCTACCACCGCAACCTCCACCAGAGCCTCTTCGACGCCGGCATCGAGACCGTCCTCGTCAATCCCTTGCGCTCCCGGCGCTTCGCCCAGGCCATCGGCCAGCTCGCCAAGAACGACCGCGTCGACGCCGCCATGCTCGCCCGCTTCGGCCTCCTCGACAGCCTCGAGGCAACCCCGCCCCTGCCGCGCACCCTCCAGCTGCTCAGCGACTTGCTCGCTCTCCGCCGCAAGCTCGTCGAACAGCTCGGCGCCCTCCGCAAGCTCTGCGCCGAACTCGCCCCGGAGGCCGCCGGCTGCCCCGGCGCCACCCTCGACGCCTTGCAGACCGACAGCGCCGACTGCGAGCGCCGCATGCTCACCTGCATCGCCGCCGACAGCGCACTCTCCCGCCGCGCCGCCAGCATCCGCTCGATCCCCGGTTGCGGCCCCGTCACCGCCGCCTGCCTCTGCGCCGACATGCCCGAGCTCGGCACCCTCGGCCGTCGCCAGGCCGCTTCCCTGTTCGGCCTCGCTCCCTTCGACCGCGACTCCGGCCAGCACCGCGGCGGCCGCTCCATCCGCGGCGGCCGCGCCCAGCCGCGCCACCTGCTCTACATGGCGGCCCTCTCCGCGGTCCGTTGCGAACCCGCGGCCAAGGCCTTCTACGAACGACTCCTCGCCCGCGGCAAGCCGCCCAAGGTCGCCCTCGTCGCCGTCATGCGCAAGCTCGTCGGCCTGCTCGACACCCTGCTCCGCGAGGATCGCCTCTGGCAGCCCGAGCCTCCCACCCACGCACTGCAGGCCGCCACATGAGCACACGGACGAGCGGCTCCCAACCGAACCTCGCCATCCGGAAAGAAATGCAAGAAAATCGCCTCCCCGGAACATCTCTGCCCGGATATGTGCTTGGCAAGAAACACGGAAGCTGCGCTCTGGTCTGCCGAACTCTTCCAGAAGGCTCTTGGCGCGATCCGCACGAAGGAGTCGCATGCCACGATAGGCGGCGAAGCAAGAAATCGAACCGCGATAATACTCGATATGCACCGTCTTGCCCTCGCTTGCTGTCTCTTCCTCGCCGTCACCACACCTCTCGCCGCCCAACGGGACGAGTGGACGCGTCCGTTTCCAGGACACCGCGTGATCGGCAACCTCTACGCCGTAGGGACCTACGACTTGGGGGTCTTTCTGATCACTTCGGAGCAGGGACACATTCTGATCAACACGGCACTCGAGGACTCGGCGCCTGTGATCCGCAGGAACATCGAGTCCGTGGGATTTTGGCTGGAGGACGTCAAGATCCTTCTGACGATGCAGGCCCATTGGGATCACACGGCCGCACTCGCCGAAATCAAGCAGATCAGCGGGGCTCAGATGTGGGCGACCGCCGGCGACGCGCCCGTTCTCAGAGACGGGGGATTCAGCGATCCACACTTCGGCGGCAAGGTGTCGTTCAAGCCGGTCCAGGTCGACAAGATCCTCGCGGATGGCGAAGTGATCGAGCTTGGGGCGACTCGGCTGACGGTCGTTCAGAGCCCAGGGCACACGGCCGGAAGTGTCAGTTACACGATCAAGGTTCGCGAAGGCGGCCGAGACTACGACGTCGTGATCGCGAACATGGGAACCATCAACGCGGGCAAGCGCCTCGTGGTCAACCCCACGTACCCGGGTGTCGCCGAGGATTTCGCCGAGACGTTTCTCAAGCAAAAGGCTCTGGACATCGACATCTGGGTTGCCGCGCACGGCTCGCAATACGGATTACACAGCAAGTACAAGCCGGGGCAAGCGTACAGCCCGGAAACTTTTGTGGATCCCGAAGGCTTTCTCGCCGCGGTCGAGCGTCTGGAAAATCTCTACTTGGCGCAATTGGCCGCAGAGCGCCGCTGAGGCGGCCTGCTGGCTCATAGTTGAGGCCCGCAATCTGGACTTCTTTCCACGTCTCTCCAGTCGGCGAAGCGCCTTTCGGGGTCACGGCCCGCGGCGAGCGGCGCGCTGGGTCCGAACCGCGGGTCCCGGCGGCTTTCCTTCCAGAGGACTGCCTCTTGACTGGAGTTGGACTCATCCGTCAGGCTGATTCGCTGTGCGAACCCGAATCCTGAGCGTCCTCCTCGCCTCCCTGATACTCGCCTCGTGCGGCCTCTTCGAAGGAGATCGAGCCAAGCGGCCCAACATCGTCTTGATCATGACCGACGATCAAGGCTGGGCCCAGCTGGGATCGCACGGCGACCCGATCCTCAAGACCCCCCACCTGGACAGCCTGGCTGCAGCGAGCGTGGAGATGACGCGCTTCTACGTTTCGCCCGTCTGCGCTCCGACCCGGGCGGCGCTGACGACCGGGCGCTACAACTACCGCACAGGGGTTGTGGATACCTACCTCGGGCGCGCCATGATGGATCCCGCTGAAGTCACGATCGCGGAGATGCTGCGCGACGCAGGGTACCGCACCGGGATCTTCGGCAAGTGGCACCTCGGGGACAATTTCCCGCAACGAACCATCGATCAAGGGTTCGAGGAATCCGTGGTGCACAAGGGCGGCGGCATCGGACAGCCGTCGGATCCGCCAGGCTCCGACTACTTCGACCCGATCCTGTTCCACAACGGCGTCCAGAAGCCCTACCACGGCTACTGCACCGATGTTTACTTCGACCAAACGATCCGATGGATCGGCGACGGAAGCGGCCAGCCGTTCTTTGCGTACGTCCCAACGAACGCTCCTCACTCGCCGTATCTGGTTCCCGATTCCTACCGTGAGCCGTACGCCGCGCAGGGTCTCTCCAACAAAGATGCGCGCATCTACGGCATGATCACGAACATCGACCACAACGTCGGCAAGCTGATGGCCCATCTGGATGCGCATGGGTTGACGGACCACACGGTCTTCATCTTCATGACCGACAACGGCCCCACCACCCGTCTGCACCATGCCGGCTTGCGCGCCCAGAAAGGAAGCGTCTACGAAAACGGCATCCGCGTCCCCCTCCTGGTCCGCTGGCCGGAGCGGCTAAGTGCCCGCAAGATCGACACGCTCGGGGCCCATATCGACATCGCGCCGACGCTGTTGGCCGCTGCAGAAGCATCCCCGCCAACCGAACTGCGGTTCGACGGCCGGGATCTCCTGCCGCTTTGGGAAGACCGGGCCGAGTCCTGGCCGGAACGGACCTACTTCGTTCAAGCGCACCGCGGCAATGCCCCACAGCCGTACCGCGCGTTCGCGGCAGTCGACCAGCGATACAAACTTGTCCAAGCGCTCAGCTTCAGCCAGCCGGCTCCCCCCGATGCTCCACTGGAACTCTACGATCTCCTCGAGGATCCCGGCGAGACTTCCGACGTGGCCGCGGAGCGCTCGGAAATCGTCGAACGCCTCAAGGCAAGCTACGACCGGTGGCTGGAGGATGTGTCGTCGAGCCGCGGCTATCACGCCGTTCCGTTCGCGATCGGCAGCGACCAGCAACCCCATGTCACACTCACGCGGCAGGACTGGCGCATGGTAACTCCGGACGGCTGGGGCCGGAGCCAGAAAGTGCTCGGACACTGGGAAGTGACGTGTCTGTCGGAGGGACCATACGACGCCACGGTCACCCTCGCGGAACCCGCGCCGAAGGCCGGGACGGTCCGGATCGCATTTCGCAGCCTCGAGCGCTCGATCCCCGTGGCACCGGGCGTGGAACAAGTTCAATTCGAAAACCTTCTGTTGGAGCGCGGCGAGGGGCAATTCCAGGCCAGCTTGGCGATCGATTCCGAGCCACGAGGCGTGTGGCATGTGGATCTTGTCCGCAGATAGACGCTGTGGCCCGGGCCGGTCCGGAGACGAGCGAGCCGCGCAAGGCGGCTCCCTCATCGAAGTTGCAGTTGCGCGAACACCCTGCGCGCAGCCTCTTGCCCGGAATCATCTTCTGTCGACTGGGCAGGACTCCCCGGCCTGCGCCGTGCGGTCCGGGGTTTCCGCGGATGCGGGCCAAGCCCATGTCGACAGATGCGCGCCACCATACGCAGCGTGGAATGCTGGGACGCGACGGGACCCCGACTCTTCGAACCTTCGACGGATCCACACCACTACTGCGCCCTCGACAGAGCCACTTGGTCCTCGAAGGACTGCATCGCTCTGGCCAGATCCGACGGCCTACGCAGCATGTACTCCCTGCCCTGCATGGCCCGCACGAAGTTTCCGATCGCCCCTCTCCACACGTAACGCGAAGCATCCAGGAACGCGAACGGGGCGCCCAACTGCCGAAAACGGCCGAGCAGGCGCTCGGGCAGCCGCTTGCCGAAGTGCATCTCCTGCCCGACGAAGACCACGGCTTGCGGGGCTTCGTTTCGCAACAGTTCTTCCGCGAGCATCTGTTCAAAAAAGTCCATTTCACGCCCTCGCCCCAACTGCCGAATGTCCACCGTGTCGGGTTGCAGCCGCCGGATGACCTCACCGAGCGGGGTGAAATTGATTGTCGCGTCGTAGTCCTGGCGCAACAGGACAGTCTGATCCTCGAAGCTGAAGCACACCAGGGAGTACTGGTTGAAGTTTGGGCTCCTTGCGAGCTGACGCAGTGCGGAAAAATGCGGCAGAACATGCAGAGGCCTGGTTTTGACCGCACGCCCCCGACGACCCAGGACATCCATGCTGAGGAAGATCTTCAACCTCGTCGGCCATTGGAGATGGGGCCTGTCGATCCGTTCTTCCGGGCGCAAGAGGTACACCGTCGCGTCCTCGATTTCGCCAGGCGCAAGGGTCACATCGACCGCCTGGTCGCGCCGTGACAAGGCCGCCTTGAACCTCCGAGAACCCTGACAGGAGCGCTCATTTTGGTCACGGATGCGCCAAGTCGCATGATACTGTCCGGGGCCGATGGAATATGCGCTGGAGAAGTACATCCGGCCTTTGACCCCGTCGGGCACTGCCTCCCTGGCCTTGAGGGAGTTCCGCAACCGCACCGGCCGGCCTGGCGTACCGTTCACGGGCTCGATCACCACTTGGAGATTCAGGACAACCCGCTCGCCCCAAAACTGCTTGATGGGCAATTGGAACCAAGTGCCCGTGACGAAACGGAATTCGAAGTCCAAATACGGGGGAAAGCTATTCGCTATGCAATCGAGCTTCTCAGGAGTGTCCTGCACCGCGGCGAGCGGCAGGGCAGCGGCGACGAGACTAGAGACCAGCAGCTTCAGAAGACACTGCATCCGGAAAGCTTGCCGATCCTCAGCGTATCAACATCGGAGGATCTGCCTCCGTTGCTAAGATGGAGCCTTCCGCGGCGACGGATCCCCGACATCTTGTCTGCTCCCCTGCCAGCCCCGAAAGTGTGGCAGGTTGCTGATGGTGCGTGGCAAATCCGTCTCCCGCTCCCTTGGGCTCTAAACAGCGTCAACGTCTTCCTGTTTGGGAGGCGGGATGGATTCTTGCTTCTGGACTCGGGCCTGCGCACCGACGAGTCTTTGCGCTCCCTGGAGGCGGCGCTGCGCAGCCTCGACCTGGCCTGGGAATCCATCACCGAGATTCTCATCAGCCACATGCATCCGGACCATGTCGGCGCTGCGGCGGAGATCCGCAGACGCTCCCAAGCGCCAATCCGCATGCACTCGCTGGAGGCGCTCTACGTCCAACCTCTCGGTCCAGACCGCAAGTATTTCGCAGCGACAGCGAATTTCCTGCTCCGCAACGGTAATTGCTCACCTTGGTGCCGTCCTAGCGTGACCGATCAGATTAGAAATTTGAAACAAAAGAGTATAAATATGTTATAGATGGGGTATGGGCGAGGCGAATTCGGATCTCGGTTCGGCGCTCGACTCCGGGAAGAGCGCCCTTGTCGTTGAGCTGCGAGCGAGGGTTGCGGAGTTGACCGCAACGATCACGGAGTTGACGGCGAAGGTCGCCAAGCTGACGGCGACCAACGCGGAGCTGAGGGCCCAGGTGGCGGAGTTGGAGGCGCGTCTGGGAGCGCCGCCCAAGACACCGGCGAACTCGTCGCTGCCGCCCTCGCGCGGGGAGAAGGCGAACAAGCCGGTGCGAGGCGGCAAGCGCCAGCGCCAGGGGCGTGCGGGAACGGGACGCAAGCTGCATCCGCATCCGAACAGCGTGGTGGAAGCGCGGGCGGAGAGTTGCCCGCACTGCGGGACGGACTTGGGCGGGGCGGAGCAGGCGCCGCAAGCGGTGTACGAGCGCATCGAGTTGCCGCCGGTGCGGCCGCACGTGACGCGGGTCACGCTGCACGGTTGCGACTGCCCGGGCTGCGGGCGGCGGGTGACGGCGTTGGCGCCGCAGGGGTTGGAGCGGGGCTCTCCGTTCGGGGCGACGATCGAGGCGCTGGCGGTGTATCTGCATTACGCGCAAGCGATCAGCTACGAGCGCTTGCGGGCGTTGTTCCGGGATGTATTCGGTCTGGAGATCAGCGAAGGGGCGCTGGCGAACCTGTTCCGGCGGGTGCAGGGGCGGTTCGGGGACCAGGCGGAGGCGATCCGGGAGCGGGTGCGGCAGAGTCGGGTGGTGTGCTCGGACGAGACGTCGGCGCGGGTGCACGGGCGCAAGTGGTGGGAGTGGGTGTTCCTGGGAGCGGGAGCGGTGCTGCACGTGCTGCGGCCGAGCCGCTCGAAGGCGGAGCCGGAGAGCGTGCTGGAGGGGGCGCGACCGGGGGTGTGGGTGTCGGACCTGTACGTGTGCCAGCGCGGGCACGCGGCGGTGTGGCAGGTGTGCTTGGCGCACCAGTTGCGGGACGCGCAGTACGCGATCGACGCAGGGGACGCAGTGTTCGGGCCGGCGCTGCAGGCGTTCCTGGTGCGGGCGATGCGGGTGGGCCAGCGGCGCGCGCGGCTGCGGGACAGCACGCTGAAGCGCCACCAACGGGATCTCGGGCGGCGGCTGGACAAGCTGCTGGAGTTGGAGCCGACGCAGGCGGACGGACAGCGGCTGCTGAAGCGCTACGGCAAGATCCGGGACAGCCTGCTGGTGTTCGTGACGGATCGCGAGGTGCCCTTCACCAACAACGCCTCGGAGCGGGCGCTGCGACCGAGCACGATTTTCCGCAAGGTGACCAACGGCTTCCGCTCCGAGTGGGGGGCCGAGGTGTTCGGGGCCGTGCGCTCGGTGATCGGCACCGGACGCCTCAATGATCTGACGACTCTCGAGGCGATTGTCACCACTATCAAGCGACGTACCGTCCTCAAACCTGCCTAGCCAGCCCCCTGGGTGAGCAATTACCCGCAACGGCATCCCAGATGCCGCCGTCGAAGCCATGCGCCGCGCTTCGGCGGCGGGAGCTAAGAGTTTCGAACGCCTCCTAGTCGATGGAAGCATCGACGACGGTGAGCGCATCGAGTTTCGAGGCGGGACGCTCCAAGCGATCGTCGCGCCCGGGCACTCCCCGGCCCTGCTCTGCTTTTACTGTCCCGAACAGCAGGCGCTCTTTTCCACCGACGCGATCCTCCCGCGCATCACACCCAACATCGGCGTGCACTGGTTCTACCAGGGCAATCCGCTCGGGGACTACCTCCAATCGCTCGAGGCGCTGGAAAAGCTGGACATCGAGAGCATCCTGCCATCGCACGGCAAGCCCTTCGACGGGCACCGCGCCTGGATCGCGAACACCCGGCAACATCATGCGCGGCGCTGCGAGTCGATTCTTGCGGTCCTGCACGACGAACCCCTGCACGGGTTCGAAATCGCCAGTCTGATCTGGGGCAAGGATCGCAGCCTGTTGGATCTCCGCTTCGCCACGGCCGAGTCCCTGGCCCACCTGGAGTACATGGCGCTCCAAGACCTTGTCTGCGAGGTCCAAGTCAACGGGGTCGCGCACTGGACGAGAACCTGAGAGGCGCTACCCGAGATCTACAGAGCTGGGAGTGACACGCTCGGGATTCGCAAGGCCGAGCTTGGCGCAACACTTCGCACCCTGCGCAGAAAAATGTACTGCAACGCACTCCTACGTGTCGCTTCCAACCACGAATGCTTACCCTACAATTACCAGGGCCGCGACTTTCGCTAAACCGATGTGAGCCGGCGCGTGGTTCGGGGAATTAGTTGGGTAGCGGCGTCCTTTTGCAGAATCCTGATTCCCGCTGCGGTCCGTGCAGCCGCGTACGCTCTGAACTCCATAGGGACAATCTTGTGAAACGGTTTTTCTTCCTAATGCTCCTTGTTGCGGCGTCAACGGCGAATGCCGACGATGCCAAGGCTGGCGAATGGCAGGTCGGTTGTGCCCGGGTGTCCATCATGCCGGAGCGGCCAATCGTGTTGCTGGGCTATGGCGAACGCACGCGGGTGTTCGATTCCGTCGCTCAGGATATCTATGCGAAGGCGGTGGCCCTTGAGGATGGAGAGGGACACCGGGCCGTTATCGTGGCGGCTGATCTCGTGGGATTTCAGGCGGCGGTCGTAACGAACACAGTTTGCGCACGCATTACGAAAGAGACGGGTCTGAAGCGATCACAGTTGCTGTTCAACGCGTCGCACAGCCACACTGGCCCGTTGGTCAGTCTCGATCCCTGGTCCGAGGCGAATGCGGTGGCCCATGCGCCTTTATCGCCCGACGATAGGACGGAAACGATTGCGTACACGCGCGCGCTTCAAGACAAATTGGTCTTACTCGTGCGCGATGCACTCGCGGTATTGGAGCCTGCGCGGCTCAGCTGGGGCAGGGGTGAGGTGGCGTTCCCCATGAGTCGGCGTTTGCCGCGCGATGGACATATCGCGATGAGAGAGAATCCCGAGGGCACAGTGGACCGATCGGTTCCGGTGTTGTGCGCGCGAACGCCCGAAGGTAAGTATCTTGCAGTTCTGTTCGGCTGTGCCTGTCACAACGCGACGCTTACGGGTGCGGACAATGTAATCGCCGGGGACTACGCGGGCTTTGCGCAAGCGCATCTGGAAGCACGGTTCCGCGGTGCGCAGGCCATGTTCGTGAGCGGCTGCGGCGCCGATGCGAATCCCTCTCCACGTGGCTCGATGGCGCTGGCCCGGCAGCACGGCGCGACGCTTGGAAAGGAGGTAGCGCGGATCGTGGAGGAATCCCTCACAGCGGTGCAGGGGGATCTCGGCACGACGTATGAGATGGTTGATTTGCCTCTGCAATCGTTGTCGAAGGCCGACATCAAAGAGCGAGCGAAACTGCCCTCGGCCGAGGCAGTGATGGCGCGTCATATGCTGCGCGCGTTAGAAACGGGGGAGACCTTGCCGAGGAACTATGCCGCTCCCCATGCCGTCTGGCGGTTCGGGGAGGCGTTCACGCTCGTGGCCCTACCCGCGGAACCCGTGGCGGAGTACGTGCAACTCATTGAAGCAGCGCTTCCGAACCGCGAGCTATGGATCGCAGGCTACAACAACGACTGCTTCGGCTACCTTCCCACGGCGCAAATCGTCAACGAAGGCGGCCACGAAAACATCGGCATCACCCTCTGGGCCTGGGGCCAAAACCTCCAACGAAACGTTGGCTTCTTCGCACCCTCCGTGGAGCATGCCATCGTTAGCACCGTGGTGCGCTTGGCTGGTCGTTAGGATGAAGTTTTCTCAGTCCATCGTCAAGTAAAGTCGACGCCTTTGGTCTCATTGCAGTCCTCCTACAAGATGGTCTCGCTGAGCCGGGTGGCCACGGGCAGTTACCCACGCGTGGCTCCCACAGATCCGGACTTGCCCAATTCGGGCATCCGGCTCCTCGGGCTATGGATTCGCTGCGCGTCCGTAGATGCTATGGACGACACGTGACGGGGGCAGTCGGTGGTGCTTGGTCAGACGGGCGAAACGGTCCCAGGTCATCCGCCCGCGCCACGAGCGGCGATTCAGCCACTTGCGCCACGCGCGTCTGACCTCGTAATGAAACCGCCCCAGCGCCCGTGCGTTCCCGGTGATGCCGTAGTAGGCATAGTGGCCTTGCAGCTTGCGGCTCAATGCCGCCTGCTGGTCAGCCAGTGACCAGTGTCGGTGCATTCGGCACCACTGGCCGATGGCCCGCACGGCGCGGGTGAACCGGTTCTGATCTGTCTTGCGCTGCACCACCCAGCGCCCCTTGCGGGCATAGGCGCTAACTTATGGATTCCTTTCCAAAGTATTTGGTGAGTTGAGGCCGCCGCTTGCGAGGGTTCTCCGCCAGTTCCTCCGAGATGGCCTGCCATGCGGCGAGCGTAGCAGCTAGCGGGATCGCCGGTTCGATCGCCCGTCGCACTTGGTTCCAAACGAAGGCGAAGTCACGCCAGGCGCTGCGCGATCGCGGCTGGCCCCAGTGGGTAGCCCGAGGGGGAAAGGGCGCTCGCGTGGTGGATCAGCTTCTCGACCAGCAGCGTCGCCAGCAGCTTGCCGTACAGCCAGGCCTTGGCGCTCTCGTCGTCGTCGTTCGGCAGGTAACCCAGCGGGGCCAGCTGCTTGAATCGCTTGCACACCAGTGCGACCTGCCACCGGGTGCGATACCACTCCAGCACCGCGGAGGCCGACCAGTCCCCTTCCGGCACCGTGGTGAACAGGAGGACGTACTGGGCCCGTTCCAGGGTGGCCGGCTGGACCTCCTGTCCCTTGCGGGATGCCTCCCGGAGGATCTTCGCCTGGGCCAGGCGGATGGCCTCCTCGGTCTTGCGCAGGGCGCAGACCCGCCCCGGCACCGCAACGCCCTCGCCGGCCAGCCGGCCAGCGCCTGCGCCGGCGCCGATCCGATAATCCCGGGACTCCGTAGCGGCTTCACCGATTCCACAAGATTCAGGGTCTTTCCGTTGCCCCCAACCAACACAAGCGATCCGCTATTCACCCGCACCGTGACCTGGCCGCCCGCCTCGACTGCGTACTGGATCCCCCTGCCCGTCGCATACCTGCGGTCGGCCAGAATGCAGTCCCCCGGGGCAATCGGAAACTGCGTCAGCGACTCGCCCGCGCCCGCCCCCTCCGTCTGCGTCAGCTTGCAAAAGTCGCACGTCAACGACGGCAGGCGCACGCTGTAGTGCATGCGCCACAGCGAGCCGCTCGGGCCCCGCTCCTGCACCCTCGTGGCGTCGAAGGCCCGCACTGGGAAGCTGTCCGACGCCGACGCCGCCACGCCTTGCTCCCGGAACAGTTCCACGCACAGCGCATGCAGCCAGTCCCGCGACTTCCGCAGGCGCTTCCGCAAGGCCACATCCGCCAGCTCCGCCAGGTCCGCCCTGCGGGCGCGTACCACGGTCTCGCGCAAGGAGTGCCCGCCGCCGCAATGCAACAGCAATGTCCGCAGAAGATTGCTCGGCGACTTGTCCTTCCGCAGTTTCCTCAGGGCTCCCGTCTTCCGCGCCAGTTCCTCCCCATTGTCGGGAAGGAACGATACCAGCAGATCCCAGTCTTCGTTCAGCGGTTCCCTTGTTGGCTGCACTTGTTTCGGCGGGCGTACAAACCATCCCACCAAAATCATACCCAACCAAATCTGTCATGTTAACCAATAAGTTAGCGCCTATGGGGCGGTGCCCCGCGCTCCCGTGGCGGGCGGATCTTGCGGTGCTGAAGCGCTGCCTGCAAACACTCCAACTCGGACGCTTCCCTTCGCGGCGGCATCCCGCCTGGCGACCGCCTCAACAACCTCGGCTTCCGCCCGCTGAGCACAGAGTGACTCTTGGCGCTCTTGCCCTCTTACCCTATGCCGAGCGAAGCGAGCCAGGGCGGGAGCTCCTGCGCCCGAGCCGAGCGGGGACCCGCCCGCCCGACCCGGTTTTGCTCCGACTGAGAGCATCATGCTGGCACGCGTGGTGACCTTGCGCTTCGACCCGGCTCTCGAGGCCTTCGACGACGGCGCCTTGCAGGAATTCCTGAAGGCCAAGGAAGTCATTGCGATCCACGACCATTTCTTCGTCAGGAACGAGGAGCCGTACTTGGCGTTGCTGCTCGCCACCTACAGCTTCGGTAGCCCGGGCAGCTTGTTTCGTCGGCTGGGGTGAGACCATGGACAGGACCGGTGATGAGCGCAGGCGCACTTCCGCAGGAAGCGACGTTTCGGAGCCGGCGCCCCCGTCTAGAACGAAATGCTGTAGGTGATCCCGGGCTGCCTGCCCCTGACAAGTAGGAACGTGAACACGTGGCGGCTGTGACTGAAGTTGATCATCGGATGGACGTGGACGCCATCGAAGACCACCATAGAGCCCAGGCTCTCGGTGAATCCTACGTTGACGCCGCCGATGAAGCGTAGCCTGTCCTGATAGGTTCCGTACGCGAGGCCGAAGTACGGAGCGATGGGAAGCTTCGTTTCGCGCTTGAGGTTCTTGCTCGCGGTTGCATAGACGCTCTGACCACCAGGCGTGCCGATGCGATCAGAGCTTGTGCCCACAATCACGGCCGGCATCTTCGAACCCTCGGGGATCGCGAGCCAATTCACAAGCGGATTAGCGCGCTCACGTCTTGAGCGAGGGTTGACTTCGATGCCCGCCTGCAGCCGCGGCGTGATGCGGTAGGTCAGCGTGGAGCGCACCTGAGCGCGACGCACGCCGCCCGGGATGATTCGGGTACTGAACGCGAGTCGGTTCTCGTTGCTGTCTTCTGCCCCACTCACGGCGCGGCCTTCTCCCGGTCAGAGCGGTCAAGAAGGCACCAGAGACGCACCTTCCATGCCGACTCCGCCGTGCGCGTGATCCTCGCCAGCCTCGTGCTCAAGCCCGCCGTCTTCATGGCGCCTTGTCACATCCGGTATCGAGTCAATGAAACGCTTGGGCTCCGCACCCCGTCGGCCTGACAGCAGGTATTCGAGACGCCTCACGATCTGCCGGCGCTTGAGAACGCCAACGATCCGAAACGCGATGCGCCCCTCCTGGTCGATGATCGCGGTTGCAGGCACCGCTGTTGAGAGTCCAAACCGCTCCATGTCAGCGGCTGTCGCTCCCGTCCAGACCGGAAACGAGATACTTTCCTCGTCAAGGAATGCTTCGATTCGCCCCCTCGTGCTCGCGTCGTCCGTGGAGGCCCCGATGACGACGACGCCCCGGTCGGCGTAGCGCTCTTGCAAGTCAGCAAGCAGCGGCATTTCGTCTCGGCAGGGCAAGCACCATGTCGCCCAGAAATTCAGCACCACCACGCGTCCGGAATAGTTCTCGATGGTCTCTTGATCTCCGGAAAGGCCCGGGAGGGACAGTGCCGCCCGGTCGGAGGATGCCGCAGAGAGCGCTGCGCTTGTGATCAGGAACGAAGCGACTATGACGGAAGTCACTCCGGTCTTCCTATGTGCACATGCGGGTTTCGCTCATTGTGGCGGGTGTTTCCAGAAATTCCGGCGGGTCGAAAGCAGGAGAAAAAGAGTTGATGGCCGGTTTCACAATGTCCCCCCTTGGTGTCCAAGCCCCGAGAGCACAGGCAGGCTCGGTGCCGCTGCGGTTCGGCCATGCGGGCAGGGACTGAGGCGGGCACAGGAATCGATCGGAACGATGCGGCTGGTACGAGCTGGATCCCCTTCCGCTGCACGCCGCAACACCATGCTAGCAGCCTGAGGGACAGCCAGCGGGCGGGTCCACCGGATGCGATCGATGATCGCGGCGGCGAGATCGCGGCCGTGCAAGGCGGCACCCCAATCGGCGAGAGACTCGTGGGTCGTAAACACGATCGAACGGCACTTGACGTGGTGCTCGTTGACGACGCGGAAAAAGCAGGTTGGCGGCCGAGTCGGGGCTCGCCCGACACCCGGCCTTCAAGGACGGCGTTGAAGTCGAGGGGATAGACGGGTCCGGCGAGACCGAGGCCGGCGGCTTCCCCGGCCAGCCTCGGCGCTGGCCTGCCTGTTTGCGGGATCGCCCGTGACGTGGTGGCCGTCGAGTTGGTAGTAGGAGACGCCGTGGACGGAGGAGAGGATCTTGCCGAACGAAGCGACCATCGCGGGCTTTCTGGCGCGGGCTGCCGTTGACACACAAGTCAGGGGTTAACTTTTGGGAATTACATCGCAAAGTGACCATTTGCCCCTTGACTGGGCGGGCTGGGGGACTACTTTTTCGCGGCCTTCTTGAGGAAGCCCCACTCCCCGCGTTTCTTTGGCGGGAAGGTTACCAGAGCCTTCAGCACGTTCTCTAGTGTGTCTGTGATTGGCTCCGGCATTGGGTATTCCACCGGACGGCCACGCTTGCGTTTCGACGGCTTCTGGTTTGCTGGCATGAGCCTCTCCTGATTCAGTCTCGCTGCTATGCCACCAAGTCCCGATACCTCAGCCGTTTCCCTACCATGCCGAGAACGATAGCCTGCATTTGCTCCAGGGTGTCTAGTTGCCTGTCGTTGTGCCGTCCGGCAAACTCGTTCACGTAGCGGCCCAAGTGCTTCACGCTCATCTTGTGGTAGGTGCCGTAGTAGCCGCGCTTCAGCACTGACCCGAACGACTCCACGCCATTGGTGTGGGCCTGTTTGCGCACGTACTCACCAGCGCTGTGGTTGACGCTCTCGTGCTTCTCCAAGCGGTTGTAGGCTGAACTGTCGTCCGTGTAGACCATGGCATCACCGTCAACCGCGCCATCGATCAGGGACGTAACGTTGGCTTGCGTGACGCCTTCCAGCGGAGCCACTACGACCTTGTTCGTGTCCCGATCCTTGATTCCGACGACCGCCGCTTTGCCCACAGCGCCACGGCCGGCGTGCAGCTTCTTGTCCCAGTGCTTGTTGCGCTCTTTCCCGCCCAGGTACGTCTCATCAACCTCCACCGGCCCGCCGAACAGCCCCGCGCCTTGTTCCCAGGTTTCCCTGATCCGGTGAGCCAGGTACCAAGCCGAGCGTTGGGTGATTCCCAAGTCTCGATGGAGTTTCATGCTCGAAGCACCTTTGAGGCCGGTGGTGAGATTGTAGGCAGCCAGGAGCCATGTTTGCAGCCCTAGCTTGGACCCTTCCATCACCGTGCCGGTCTTGACCGAAAACCATTTCCGGCAAGGGCGGCAGCGGAGCGGCATGGTCTTGTGCTTCGTGCTCTGTTGCACGTTGTCCGAGTTGCAATGCGGGCACTGCACCCCGTCCGGCCAGCGAGTTGCGACGAACCATGCCGCAGCCGCTGGGTCGTCCGGAAACATGCGCGTGAACTGGATGAAGGAGAGTCCTTTTCGGTAGTGCTTGCCTGGGCCTTTGCGTTTCATTAACTACATTATAGTGACCATCAGCCCGCCCAGTCAAGGGGCAAATGGTCACTTTGCGATGTAATTCCCTAACTTTTGTACTTG
>CBDCLH010000003.1:0-858887 GCA_965218615.1 Bryobacterales bacterium | reverse complement strand
CGAGTCGAACGTCGAGAAGATCGCTGCGATCACGCCCGCAACTACCAGGCCCTTGAGTCCCCAGGGAGTCAGATCGCGGACCAATAGCGGGTAAATCGAGTCGCGCACTTGCAGCGCACTTTCCAACGGCATCGAACTCGGCTCGGGAAACAGGCCCCGGCCGATGACGCCCATCATCAGATTCGTGAAAGTCGTCCCGATCAGCAGAACGCTCGAAACGACCACCGACATCTTGAGATCCCACTCGCTTCGCGACCCGAACATCCGCATCGACTGGGTATGGTTCACAATGGAATAGGACAGCCCGACGATGAAGAACGCAATGCAGACTAGCCAAGCTTGCGTTCGTTTGACGATCTGTTGTCCGCTCTCGTCATAGGAGCCTCCGAGCAGCAAGAGGTTCTCGATCTCAGACGCCGACTTCCCCTCGATTGATTCCCTGTCGACCCTATCGGAACCCACGTGCAGCATTTGCCGCTTCAGATCGGGGTGGTGGGCCGCCAGCTTCTGTTCCAACCCGCTCCATCCCCCGACCGCATTCCAAACGATGATGAACAACGTCACCGACGCGATGACCATGACGACGGTCTGCAGAGCGTCGGTCAGCGCCACCGACTTGAGCCCGCCCAGCGCCGTGTAGATTGCGGCCACAACCGCCATCGCCCCCACGGCCCACCAAGCGGCTTGTCCCCAATCGCATACAATCGCAAGCACCAAATACACGGTGGTTGCGATGATGCCCAGGATGAGAGTCCGATATTGCACCTGCACGAAAGCGCTCAACACGCGTGCGGCGGGACCGAAACGGGCTTCCAGATACTCGGCGTTGGTATACATCCCAGCCCGATACATGGGCAGGAAAATGTAGTGCGCCGCCAGCACCCAACCAACAATCACCCCAACCCAGTTCGCGACAAAATAGCTCAGGCCAAGGACATACGTTCCGCCCGCGTCCGCGACCAAATCGCTCGAATCGATCGCGGTGGCGTACAAGGACAAGCCGACCATCCACCAGGGCAGGCTTCGGCCCGCCAGAAACCAGTCGGCGCTGGACTTGGTGTCCTTGCTGCGAATGAGTCCGAAGACGATGATTGGAGCGTTGAAGGCGAAGACGATAATCCAATCGAGCAGACTCATGCCAATGGCTTTCGAATTACTCAGCGCGCTCTAAACCAAACTAGCGCTAACACGGCAAGATATGTCGCCAAGAATTGCGACACTGCATGCTGAAAGCGTGCGGCACCTGACTCGACCCGCCCTTACCAAAGCTTTACGTGACCGTCGAACCCTCCGGCAGCTTGAGTTTAAATCCCATCCCAGGTAAGTTGCTTAGCGTCACCATGCCGTTGACTGGGGAAGGGGCGCCGTCAAAGAAATCCGTCTCGGGCTGATTCTCTCGCATCCAGACCGGGACCGGGAAGTGTTCGGCCATCAGGCAGGCGGGTTCAGAGGTGATGAAGTGCAGCGTCGGCAACCCGTAGGCATGAGTACAGACGGGCAGGCCGGCGGCGGCAGCCATCGCGCAAACCCGTTTGGCCTCGGTAAAGCCTCCTACTCGGCCCATGTCGAATTGGATAATGTTCACCGCCTTATTGCGGATCAACAGATCAAATCCGTAGCGAGTGAACTCGTGCTCGCCAGCGGCAATCGGAACCGGGGAACTCCGGGTCAGTTCCGTGTATCCTTCCAATTCGTCCGGCATCAAGGGTTCCTCGATCCATTTCAAGTCGAAAGGCGCCAGCATGCGCGTTATACGTTTGGCGTATTCAACCGTCCAGCCCATGTAGGCGTCGCCCATCAAATCAATCGAATCGCCCACCGTTGCCCGCAACATCTTCACCAACTCGACGTTGCGGTTCATACCTTCCAAGCCATCGGCCGGACCCCACTTGAACCGCATCTTCATGGCTCGATAGCCCCTGTCAACATAATCTGCGGCCTCGGCGCAAAAGTGCTCCGAGTTCTCATAGTGCAGATGGCTGGCGTAGGTGGGAATGCTATCGCGGACCTTCCCGCCCAAGAGCTGATAGACGGGTTGATTGCAAGATTTTCCGACCAAATCCCAAAGCGCGATATCTAGAGCGCTGATGCCGTACAGAGCGGCGCCCTTGCGGCCGTACGGAATCGAGGCGCGAAAGAGCTGGTCCCACAAGAGGGTTCTATCGCGGGGGTCGGCGCCGATAAGAAAGCGCGACAGGTGATGCTCAACCATCTGGCTCGTTGCCTGGCAATAGTCTTCACACCAGCCGATGCCCGTAAAGCCCTCGTCGGTCTCAACTTCCACGAAGCACATTCCCTCTGGGGGACGCCAAGTTGAGATCGGGTGTTGATATTGCGGATAGATGGCCATCGCGGTAACGAGGTGAAGTTCCGCCTCGCGCTCATAGAAATCTCCCCAGGCGGAAGACTCATAGTGCGTGACCCTTACGTTTGTGATGCGCATCCGGCTTTGTGCCCTTCCTATTCTTGAACGCCGAGGGAGGAAATGAGAATAACATCCTCCTGTGGCAGCGCGCGGCAGCAGCGATCTGCATTCTCCGAGTCATCCCCGAGAGCAACCTGCCCTTGAAAGACCGGCCCTAGGAGTCCGTCCCGTAGAAAATTTCGATAGGCAGGGGCTTGGGCGGGGACCTCGTTATTTGGTTGCTTTGCGCTGTTTGTGTTTGGCCAGCGGCTGAATTGCTTCGTTCCGCGTCCAGTTCAGTTGCGTCCGCCGCTTGATGCCCCGTGCGGCTGTACGCCCGTTCGGGCCATGCGCCGCAAGTTCGGCGCCGCCGTGACTAACGCCTTCGCCAGCCATCGGCTGACCGCTTGGCACCGCCAGGGTGCCGACGTCCGGCGCTTGCTGTCACTGTCCACCTACCTGGGCCACGCCGGCGTCGCCTCGACGCAAGTCTACCTGAGCAATGACCCCGGAACTGCTGGACGAGGCCCCGCGGCGCTTCGACCGCTACGCGGGAGGCCGCGATGACTGACGCAGACGCTCTCGGTCCCTGGCTGCGGCGCTTTCTCGCCGAGCATCTCGTGAGCGAGCACAACCTGGCCCGCAACACGCAGCTCAGCTACCGCGACACGCTGGCTCTGCTGCTGCCCTTCGTCGCCGACCGCGCCCGCAAGCCGGTCGAGCGGCTGGCCGTGCTCGACCTGACCGCCGAGTGCGTGCTCAGATCTCGAGACGAAGGTGAAGGCGATCGCCCGCTGCGACGGAAGCGAACCGACGCAGGCCAAGCCCTGGAGGGAGGACAAAGGCTTGATGGCGTTCATCCGGGCGCTGTGAGGGCCTGCCGTTGTGTGACGTGGAATCGAGCCCGGCCCTTGTGCAGTTGGCCAGCGGCTCCTACATCACATAGCGGCCAAGTTCACATATTCGAGGAAGGAGGGAGATTGCAGGAAGAAGTGGGAGAAGGCGCAGGAAGCGGCGTCGGGGAGGGAGTCGCGCTTGTTGCGTCCGTGGCGGGGATCGGACAAGGAGGCGGCGATCTGGCCAAAGGCGGCCAAGAGGGGCTCTAAAACGTTCGGTGCACTTCATGATTTACAAACGAGCGGCGCTGTGTTCAGTGGGTGCAGGATGCACCCGATCACCCACTGCTCTCGAAAATCACTCCGGCGGCCTGCCAAATCCCAAAATGAGAAACGCTTGCGCCAGGGCAAGCCCTGGATAGGAGGATGCTATGAGGTGCGCCAGGCTAACTGGCCAATGTCAGGAGGTGAAAGTCCTCTGCGGTAAAGGATGAGCTGATCCATAGCGCTCCCCGAGCCGTGCGGTCGTTCCCGTGAGGGGACGGGCGAAGCGTCGGCAGGGGCGCATGTGGGCAGGGCTATGGAGCGTCGAAATCTTCATCATTCGGAGTGCCGAGACCGTCTCATTAGTCGAAGGCAACACCTCGCGGTCCGTTCTAGCTAGGGCCGGGAGGGCTCCGCGGCGTCGAAGAACCCAGGCACGCATGTACGACAGAGGTTGGGACCTGGGAGGCCTTCGGGTCGTCCCGGCGGGTCGCCGCCGGGACCGTGAAGGGAAGGACAGGAGTCAAGACTGGAGATGCACGATCCGAAGGAGTCAGACTCGGCCATACTAGCGACGAGTCCCGGGAACAAGGCGGCGCGAGCGGCTGCGGAGCGGGAGGAGCGAAGGGCCGGGACCAACGAGAATCCGGGAGGCCGAAGCACGGTCCGCACGCAGGGACGGGCAGCCGTGTCACAGGGGGCCGAGCGGATACGGCAATGTATACAGAGGAATCCCAAGGAGAAGCTCACTGCGCTTCTGCACCATGTCACGCCGGAGACGTTGCGGGTTGCCTACGTCGCGCTGAAGCGAGATGCGGCACCGGGCGTGGACGGAGTGACGTGGAAGGAGTACGGGGGAGGGCTGGACGAGCAACTGCTCGACCTGCACGACCGCGTGCATGCGGGAACGTACCGGGCGACGCCGTCGCGACGGGTGAACATTCCGAAGCCGGACGGCGGCAGGCGACCGCTGGGGGTGGCCGCACTGGAGGACAAGATCGTCCAGAAGGCCGTTGTGGACAATATCCTGACGCCGATTTACGAGGCGGAATTCCTCGGGTTCAGCTACGGGTTCCGGCCCGGGCGGGGCGCGCACGACGCGCTGGACGCCTTGGCATACGGGATTGAGAAGCGCAAGGTCAACTGGATTCTGGACGCCGACATCGCCAAGTTCTTTGACCGGATCGACAGGGACTGGATGCTCCGGTTCCTGGGCGAGCGGATCGGGGATCAGCGGCTGATCAGGCTGATAGGAAAGTGGCTACGCATGGGCGCCATGGAAGACGGCCAACTGGTCGATACGGGCAAGGGGACGCCGCAGGGGTCGGTGATTTCGCCGGTCCTCGCCAACGTCTACCTGCATTACGTACTCGATTTGTGGGTCGGGCGGAAGTGGCGACCGCAGGAAGCGCGCGGCGAAATGATCTTCGTGCGATACGCCGACGATTACGTGGCGGGCTTTCAGCACAAGGAGGACGCGGAACGGTTCCTGAAGGACCTGAAGGAAAGGCTCGGCCAGTTCGGACTGGAACTGCACCCGGACAAGACCCGCCTGATCGAGTTCGGACGGTACGCGATCGCGAACCGGAAGACGCGTGGGCAGGGACGGCCGGAGACGTTCGACTTTCTCGGCATGACGCATTACTGCCGACAGACGAGGAAAGGACGCTTCGGGCTGGGGCGCAAGCCGGTGGCGAAACGCATGAGCCGGACCCTGAAGGCGATCCGGGCAAAGCTGCGACGGCGCATGCACGCGGATCAAGTGGAGACCGGGCAATGGCTGGGGAGGGTGTTGCGAGGCTGGTATAACTACTTCGCGGTCCCCACCAGCCACCCGTACCTACGGCGATTCGAGCGACGCGTCAGGAAAGAATGGATGGCCATTCTCCGCCGGAGGTCGCAAAAGGACCGGCACCCGTGGAAACGTCTGCACCTACTTTGTGATGAACTGTGGCCGCCTGTGCGAGTGCTGCATCCGTGGCCGGACCGAAGATTCGCCGTCACCCATCGGAGGTAGGAGCCGAGTGCGTTAACGCGCCCGCTCGGATCCGCGCGGGGGGCACCGGGTAACCGGTGTCCCTACCGCAATCTGAAACCTTTCATAGCGAGCCAGCGGGTTCGACTCCCGCCCGGCAAAGGCGCAGCCCGTCAGCCGGGAGCGCGTGTTGCATGGCGTGCGGCAACGTACGTCGTGAAGCGTACACAGCGGGTGGTGTTGGTTCTCTGTTTATTCCGGCCAAAAACGGCCATTTTTTCTCGAATTAGCTTGACGCCAAAGAGACTGGAAATCAAGATAATCCGAGAACGGCTGCTGCCTAAAGATCCTGTTAAGCCCTTAGATACAGGCTATTTCAGGTAGCCGTGCGCCCAGTTCCCTTCCGGCAGGAGCGTACCAATGTGAAAAAACCTGCCTCCCTTCCGCCGGAATAATCTGGGGCTCAGAGGCTGGAATAAACCGAACGCCTACAGGTGGTCAAGCGGCGCTATTGAGCCTCGAAATCATCAATGCCGACGCCTTCGTTGTGCGATTAGCGGGGCAGCACCGGGCACGCCGTCAACGGCGAGGGGTGTCTGGGTCGACCGGGGTCAGAGAACGTCTGCATAGCCACGGGATGGCTCGTCAGGGAACCTGGGAGGCCCCGCACGGTCCACGCAAGAAGGCCGGAAGACGGACCCCTGGCCGAAACAAAAGGTCCGGGCCCGCCCCTGCCTGTGGGGGACCGGGAGCGAAGCAGCAGGCAAGCGTGGTACCGGCTGGCGAACCAATAAGCCGAAGGGACGCCGTGCGGGGAGTCGTAGTGTCCTCATAGTACTGGTGACGGCGGGGAACCGGGACCACCGGGACCCGTCCGAGGGAAGGGGGGCACCGCAGGGACAGAACCATTGGAGGGAAACGATGGAAGAAACGATGAGTTCTACAAACACGTCCACGAAACGACAATGGATAGCCGAACTGGCGGGGGAGCACCCGGAGTGGGTGTTCACGACGCTGCATCGACACCTGGATCTGGAATGGATGCGGGAAGCGTACCGGCAAACGCGCAAGGATGGCGCGCCGGGCATCGACGGGGCGACAGCAGCCGACTACGAGAAGGACCTGGAGGCCAACTTAGAGGGCCTGCTGGGACGGATCAAGTCGGGCCGCTACAAGGCACCGCCGGTGCGACGGCACTACATTCCGAAAGCGGACGGCACGCAGCGGCCCTTGGGCATTCCCACGTTCGAGGACAAGGTGGCACAGCGAGCGATCGTGATGCTGCTGGAGCCGGTGTACGAAGCCGATTTCCTGCCGTGCTCGCACGGCTTTCGCCCGGGCCGTTCCGCCCACGATGCCTTGCACGCCGTGCGTGCAGGCCTCCACGGCGGGATGCAGTGGGTGATCGACATGGACATCGCGAAATACTTCGACACGATTCCACACGGCCAACTCCGGGCGTTTCTCGACCAGCGGATCAAGGATGGAGTCATCCGGAAGATGCTGAACAAGTGGCTCAAGGCCGGGGTGCTCGACGAGGGCGTCCTGCAACGGCCCCGGAGTGGAACGCCCCAAGGCGGGGTAGTCAGCCCCTTGCTGGCGAACCTGTACCTGCACCACGTGCTGGACGAATGGTTCGAACAGGAGGTGCGGCCACGCCTGCAGGGGCGCTGCCAACTGGTGCGCTATGCCGATGATGCCGTGATGCTCTTCGAGAACGAACAAGATGGCCAGCGCGTGTTGGCGGTCCTGGGCAAGCGGCTTGGTCGATACGGGCTGAAGCTGCACCCAGACAAGACGCGGTACCTCGATTTCCGGCGGCGGTCAACCGGGCAGGAACGGCGCGTGACCTTTGAGTTTCTGGGCTTCACTCACTGCTGGGTGCGGTCTCGGAACGGATATCTGGTTGTGCGACAGAGTACGGCCCGGAAACGGTTCGCCCGCGCGCTGCAAGCTGTGAGCGAGTGGTGTCGACGACACCGGCACGACGCAGTGGGCGCCCAGCGAGACCATCTCGCAAGCGTGAGTCGAGGGCATGCCAACTACTACGGACTCCGGGGCAATAGCGTGCGACTCGCTGGTTACAGCTATCAAGTCGCTCGCATCTGGCGGAAATGGCTCTCGCGCCGCAGCCGCAAAGCGCGGCTGACCTGGGCCGCCATGCGGGAACTGCTCCAGCGGTATCCCCTACCGGTGGCACGCGTGCAGCCCCCTCAGACGGCTCTTCTCTTTGAGCGAATCTGACCTGTGACGAACCGAGTGCGTTAGACGCGCACGCTCGGGTCGGTGAGGGGGGAGGCTCGGTAACGACCTCCCCTACTCGGCTGTCGCGCGGAGCGATGGGCGATCGGGACTCCAGGCGCCGTGACCGAGACGGGACGACAGCAGTCCTAGTCGCACCGATGATCGCCTGGCATCAGTCGAGTCCAGGCTCACAACGCCGGTCAGCATTGCGGTGCGGTACCCCATTTTGCTATACTTTACTCGCAAAACACAAGAGATTTATGGTGTTTGAGAAGCTTGAAACCAACACCCTGCGATTGCGTATCACCGCAAAATTTAGAGAAGCATCCTGACCGGATCCCTAACAGAGGGAGCAAGAATCGTCGAGCGCAAACTAGCAGCTCTTTTCGGCTCCAGCCTAACGGCCGTCCGCGAAGCCCTAATTCAGCTTGAGAGCGAGGGACTGGTTACGAAAAAGCCAAACTCTGCCACTTTCGTAATCAAACTTACCCCGGACGAGATCAGCCAAATTTTCGAGCTGCGCCGAGTGTTGGAAGGATTCGCCATTGAGGAAGCTTGCCGTCTTGCTTCGGACGAACAGCTCGCCCATTTGGAACAGCTTTATAGACGGATGGAATCCGCCGCTCGTGCGAAAGATATTGGTCGGTTTTTGCAGACGGATTTTTTGTGGCACGAAGCGCTTTGGAAAACCTCATATAACGACTTCCTTGAGGTTGCCTTGCGCCGCATTTTTCTGCCTCTTCGGGGCCTTACCTCGATCCGCATTTCTTCCCATTCGAGCGAGGATTTGATGCGGGATGCGGTCTCTCACATTCCCCTCCTCAAGGCGCTTCGATCCCGCGACGCCAAAGCCGCCCGCAAGGCGCTCGACGCCGGGCTGGACCTATGGCATGCCGCGACGCGCTCCTATATATTTTACGAGCGCGAGACCGAGCAGGCGCAAAAAGCCTGATCCGCTAGTACACGTTGAGGTAGTTGTCGAGTTCCCACTGACTGACGCTGCGGTGATAGTCGCGCCACTCTTCCCGCTTGACGCCGATGAAGTAGTCGGCGTAGGTCTCACCCAACGCCCGTTTGACGACTTCGTCTTGTTCGAGACAGTCGAGAGCCTCATTCAACGACGTCGGCAGAAAGCGGATTCCGCGGTCGTTAAGCTCGGCCTCGGTGAGGGTGTAAAGGTTTTCGTTGTTCGCCGTACCGGGGTCGAGCTGCCGCTCGATCCCGTCGAGGCCGGCGGCCAGGGCGACGGCACAAGCGAGGTAGGGGTTCGAGGCTCCGTCCGCGGTGCGATTCTCGATTCGGCCCGCTCCGGGAACGCGAATCATCTGCGTACGATTGGAGGGTCCAAAAGTAATATAGACCGGCGCCCAGGTGGCGCCCGAGTGAGGTTCGGAGCGGATGAGCCGTTTGTAGCTGTTCACGATGGGCGACGTTACGGCGGCCAGGGCGCCGGCATGTTCCAGGATGCCTCCGATAAACCAGCGGGCTCGCTGGGACAAGCCAAGCCCGTCGCTTTCGTCGAGGAAGAGATTCTCACCGCTCGTCACATCTGCCAGGCTCATGTGGTAGTGAGTGCCATTGCCCGTTAGATGAGCGAAAGGCTTCGGCATCAGCGTCGCCCACAAGCCGCTTTTCTCGGCGACGGTGCGAACCATCCACTTAAAAAACGTGTTGCGGTCCGCGGTGGTCAAAGCGTCGCTGTAGTGCCAATTGATCTCGAACTGACAGTTGGCGTCTTCGTGGTCGTTCGCATAGGGTCCCCAGCCCATCTCCTGCATGTAACCGATGATGGTCGTCATCAAATCGAGGTTGCGGTGGAGGGCCCGCAGATCGTAGCACGGCTTCTTGAGGGTGTCGTAGCGGTCCCAGGGCTCGAAACGGCCGCTATCGTTCTCTTTCAACAGCATGAACTCGGGTTCCACGCCGACGTTGAAGGTGTAGCCTTCCAGCCGGGCTTTTTCGAGTTGACGGAGCAGGATGGTGCGCGGGCAATAAGGCCAGGGCTCGCCGCTGACGTGGACGTTGCCAGCCAGCCAGGCGACGTTCTTACGCCAAGGCAGGACCGTGAGTGAGTTCAGGTCCGGGATGTTCATCATGTCGGTGTCATGAGGTCCTTGGCCAATGTGGCCTGCCGCGAAGCCGGCGAAGCCGGCGCCCTCTTGCGACATTTCGTCAAAGTTCGTTGCCGGGACGAGCTTTGCTTTGGGCGCGCCGCTCATCTCAACGAAGGAGCACAACAAGTATTCAATCCCCTCGTCTTCGATCCTTTTCTTGGCCTGATCCGCCGTCATATCCGCCTCCCGTCAGAAATCCTCATCAATGCCTCCATGCGATACGGCCTCCGCCGCCTTCTCGCCCACCAAACGCCCGCTACGGAACCTTCCGGGCGAAAAAGGCTCAATAATCTTAGGCACTTTCTTCGCCGCAATCAACTCCGCCAGATACCGGCCAGCGGCCGGCGCCGCCTTCGTAGGTCCCCCACCCGATGTCCACGTAGAAGTTGTCCAGTTCCTCGCCGGCCCCGATGACCGGCGCGAAATCGGGTGTCATGTCGCAGATGCCGGCCCACTGGCGAAGTACCTTGATGTGATGAAGCTGGGGGAGCTGTAGCGAAACCAGTCCTCGGCGGGCGCTCCCGGCTGCGGACGCTGCAGGACTTCGCCGCCGAACCGAAATTCGTAGACGCTTCGCTCGCCGCATTCAGGACAAGTGATCAAAAATGACACCGTCAAACAACCTGTTCAGACGCCGGGTCAGCGTCCCCAAACGCGCCGTGTGCCCACCAACGGTAATTCGCAAACCGCCGAAGCTTCCGGGGTCAGCGCCGCCATGTCTTCCGGCTCCAAATGGTGAACATCCGACTTTCCGCAGGCCCTTGCGAGCATCTGGATTTCGAGGGACATGGCCCTCAAGAGATTCGTAACTCGTTGCGCTGCTTCATCGATGGGCAGCCGTTTCATCAATTCCGGATCTTGTGTCGTCACGCCCACTGGACAGCGGCCCGTATGGCAGTGGTGACAGAAATGGGGTTCGGTGCCGAGCGTATGGTAGTCCTCGACATAGATGGGCTTGTTGCAATTGAGCGCAATTAACGCAGCGGTTCCGATATAGATGGCGTCCGCGCCCAAAGCCATGGCCTTGGCGGCGTCCACGCCGTCCCGGATGCCCCCGGCGATAATCAATTGCATTTTCCCAAACAGGCCCATCTCCTCCAGAGCAGCCCTGGCCTCGCAAGCTGCGGCGAGTGTGGGAACTCCCGTGTGCTCCTGCATGATTGCGGGCGAGGCGCCCGTGCCGCCTTCCATACCGTCTACCACGACAACATCGGCCCCGGCCTTGGCCGCGAGTTTTACATCGTCGTAGACCCGGCTTGCGCCAAGCTTGACGAAAATAGGGACCTGCCAGTCGGTGGCTTCCCGCAACTCCTCGATCTTGATGATCATGTCGTCAGGGCCCAGCATGTCGGGGTGGCGAGCCGGACTGCGCTGGTCGACCCCTGCGGGCAGATCGCGCTGCTTGGCAATCGTGTCGGATACTTTCGATTCGAGCAGCAGCCCGCCGGTACCCGGTTTCGCGCCCTGGCCGATCGTGAGTTCAATCCCATCGGCCATCCGCATGTGATGAACGTCGATGCCGTAGCGCGAAGGCAGAACCTCATAAATCAGCACACGGCTGTTCGCGCGCTCGGCGGCCAGCATGCCGCCATCGCCAGTCGTATTCGACGAGCCGATGGCCGAGGCGCCCTTGGCTAGCGCCACCTTCGCGTTATAGGAAAGCGCTCCCCAGCTCATCCCCGTGATCATGATGGGGATCTCAAGTTCGATCGGCTTTTCGGCAAACCGCGTCCCCAGCACGGTTTTCGTGGAGCATTTTTCCCGGTATCCCTCAAGAGGAATGCGGGTCAAGGAGCTGGGCAAGAAGGTGAGATCATCGAACGTCGCCCAGCGCCGTTCGCGCAGCGTTCCGTAGCCGCGAATTCGGTAGACGCCGCTCTCCGCCTTGGTCTGAATGTCATCAATGACTCGTGAAGGGAAGACGCCGCTGCCTTGCAAGGCGGGGCGATGGCTTGGGGAATCGGACATCGGGATTTAAAGTGCCTCCTCCCAAACCTTCCACTCGGCCTTGTCGAAGTTCCAGAGCTTGCGGCCCGAGACGACTTTGCTGAACTTCCGGGGTTCGGGAACACCGGAGAGGATCCGTCGTGGAAGATGCCGGACAAGAGCGTTGGCAAGGAATTGGATGTCTTCCGCGGAAGGCTCGGAGACGACGGTGTCATTTCCGAGTTCTCGGATCTCGCCCCCGACAAAGCAGACCGTTTCATACATTGAGTCGGCGAAGCCCTCGCCCGTGTCGCCGCAGATGATCATGGCGCCCTTCTGACCCATGAAACCGCTCATATAGCCGCAGTTGCCGCCGACCAGGATCAGCCCGCCCTTCATCGAGACTCCCGTACGCGCCGCGGAGTCTCCATGGATCACCACGGCGCCTCCGCGCATCGCGGCGCCCGCGCTGCTGCCGGCGCTCCCCTCGGCTGTAACTTCGCCACCGAGGAGCGACTCCGCCAGACCCCATCCGGCGCTGCCCTTGACGCGGATCGTGGCCCCATCGCTCAAGCCGCCGCAATAGTAGCCGACACTGCCCTCGAAGGTGACCGTGCCGGGCTCGAGCAATGCCACGCCGAGATTGTGGCGGGCGCCTGGTGATGTGACCACAACCTTCTCTCCTGCAGCGAGCAGACTTCGCATCTCCGCGTTAATCTCGCGGACGCTTCGTCCGGTGCAGCTCAATTCCGCCATACTTTCACTTCCCGGGCCTGAGCCTCCCGCACGTCGTACCGCCCCGTGCGCGCCGCGCGAATCGCGATTTCCTCGGTAGCAACCATCACGAACTCGTCGCTCTCGGCGAAGAGCAGAGGCTTGTGGGCAAAGGAATCTCTCACGAACCCCATCGCATCGGCTGTCGCCACCAGGCAGCTAAACGAACCGTCCAAGTCATCGAGCGCCCCGCGCAGGACCTCTTCGAGCGGCAACCCTTTCCCAAGGCCCTCGGCAACGTAAACCCCGATGATCTCCGAGTCGTTTTCCGTGTAGAAACGCACTCCGCGCTGCTTGTACAGACGCCGCATCCGGTGGTAATTCGTGATATGGCCGTTGTGAACGATCGCCAAATCAGGGTATCCGTGAGCCCAAAACGGCTGCGAGTGACTGAGATCGACCTTGGATTCCGTCGAGAGGCGCGTGTGGCCGATGCCGTGAGATCCGCGAGTCTCAGCAACCCCAAACGTCTCTTGCAGCCGGTAGGGCGACCCGACCTGCTTGACGATCTCGAGACACCACCCCATGCTGACCACTTCCACGTCGCCGGCAACCGCCTCGATCGTTGTTGCCAGCTCCTGGGCGTTCACCGAACCCTCAACTGTCATGCGGAGATAGGCGCCCGTCCTGGTGACTTTGTTAACCACGGCTGGCGCGGCCACGCCGCGAATGATTTCCTCGCCCCGATCGCTCGGGAAGCCGTGTTCCCCCAGTTTGACTTGCAACACGAGATCGTTATCTACCGGAGTGTGAAACAGGGCCACGCCCGCCGAGTCCGGTCCGCGGCAGTCGAGAGCCCGCAGCATATCGAGTATTGTCGAGCCGATAGGCGCCGAGGAACTCCGTGATTTATCCCAGTACCCGGCGATTCCACACATTCGAGATTCTCTAGGGCTACTCGCCGTACATACTGTGAGTCCCAACAGTATACGCAAGACGGGTTCCGGAGGATCTTCAACAGATTGCCGGAGAGTCCGAGATGCGGCGGCGGACCGCTCGCTCGATGACATCGGGGAAGCGTGCTCGCTGTCTGCCGGGCGCCCGCAGCTTGGACCGGCGAGTCCCGAGGGTACGGATGCATGCCGATCCTTCCCCGGCGGTCGGCATCTGATCCTGTACCGGGTCATCCGGCATGGCATCGAAGTCGCCCGCGTCAGTCACGGCGCTCGCCGGATCGATATGCTCGTCTCGTGCAATGGCGATGTCGTGCAGTCCAACCTTGACGGTGGGACAACACCGAGCATCCGGGGACGGCTTGCGCCTCCATGGTGCGACGAAGAACTCAGGCGGTGCGCGGACCTGGTCCTGATCCAGGAGAACTGCTGGCTCAGCTCGCGGACCGGTCGCTTTCCATCAGCGCCCGCAGCATCGCGTTCATCCGGGTCTGGTAGCCCTTGCCCTTCGATTTCAGCCAGTCGAGGACATCGGCGTCCAGACGCACATACACCCCCTTCTTCGGCCACGGCATGTGAAGCTCAGCGCGCCGCCAGAAGTCCTTACCGGCTTCCGGGATG
Organism: Bryobacterales bacterium; assembly: GCA_965218615.1. Lineage (GTDB taxonomy): Bacteria > Acidobacteriota > Terriglobia > Bryobacterales > UBA6623 > VXMF01. The sequence goes on along the minus strand of CBDCLH010000003.1, from coordinate 844,836 downwards.
TCCGAATAGTCGCTGTCCTCGTCTTGGATCGACCTGATCGCCTCGGGCCCTGTCTTGGAGATGGTCATAGTAAGCCTGCATTTCTCTACGATTGGCCTTGCGGGCTGAAATCAGCCGGATTCGTCCCCTGCGGCTAGTGTGAACCACGACGACCACAACTGCCTCTCCGATTGTGCCGTAGCTGATGAAGCGCTCCTCACCGCAATCCCGGCGGTCATCGGGAGCGGTGAATACAGGACCGTCAAAGACGGTGCTCGCTTCCTCGAAGCTGACGCCGTGCTTCGAATGGTTGAGGCGATTCTGCTCCCCATCCCACTCGAAGCCCGTCGGCATTGATCCATCATGCCCATTGGGACCGGCTCCATCCCATATATACAGTTTGTATAGATGGACGTCAATCGGCGGTATGCGGCATGGTCGTGCTTTCGGACCGGCGAGCGGCGCCCACCGCTCATTCCCCGGGACCGCGCCCGAGCGCTGGAGCGCCATGCGCAACGACATCGATGGGTCGAATGCACGCGGAGCAGGCAGTCTCCATAGAGTCTCAGGCCTGGGAAAGGATCCCGACGATCTCGGCGGCCGTCGAGCGGGCCCTGTCGAACTCGTTCGGCCCGTAACTGATCGCGCCCACGCGAGCGTGCCCGCCGCCGCCGTAATGCTCGCACAACGCCGCGAGGTTGTGGGGCGGAATCCCGGGCGCCCAGGGATTCGAGCCGACGGAGACTTTGGCCCGGAAGCCGCCATCCAGCACGGACACGGTGTAGAGGCTGTCCGGGAAGAGGTAGTAGGGCACGAACTTGTTGTAGCCCTTCAGATCGGTGTCAACCAAGTCAAAGAAGACGACGCCTCGTTGGTGCACCGCCCGTTTCCGAATCGTTTCGATGGTGCGTAGGTGACGCTCGTAGAGCTGCTGGAACACCGCATCGTATTCGGGACGGGAGACGATGGCCGCAAGCGATTCGGATTTCAGCAGCGGAATCACTTCGGCCGTGACATTCCGCTCTGCCGACTCGAAGATGAGGTTCAGCTTCAAGGCGGGCTGCGCCATGGAGATCGCTGCCTGGGCGCTCTCGTGCCGCGCTCCATCCAGAATGTCGGCCCAGTGGATCAGATCCGCAAGGTGCGCGCTGGAAAATCCGAACCTTGCGGCCAGCGTATCCGCAATGAATTTCGTACAGGACTTGTAGTTGGGATCGTAGAACTTCCGGCCGGATGTATCACGTCGGAAGTGCTCCGCATCTCCGCTGGAGAGGAAAGCGCTCTGGTGATGATCGAACCACCAAGTCACGCGTTCGGACGCGGAGTACTTGAAATCCACGATGACGTTCACGTCGCCGTCGAACTGGTTGTCGTCGAAGAGTTGCTCCGCGCGGTGAAAGAGACCCGTGAACGCGATGCGCGCACCGGGAGCTAGTTGCCGCTTGACGTAGCTCGAGAAGAGCGCCGCGGAACATGCGCCGTCGAAGCAGCGGTCGTGATACAGGATCCGGACCCGCATGGGGCAGGGGAAGCACAATATGATGGCGGATTTTCCGCCCGCATTCAACTCCCCACGCGCCGACACACCAGAGCGCGGAGCGGTCAGCCCCACCCGCGGCCGAGGCGCCCTGCTGGCGGTGTCCCGTGGAAAGGCAAGGCAGTCCCACGCGTCTATTTGTCGTGCGCAGTGTCCGGTGACATAATAATGACGGCTGGCGACAGGCTGGAGGTAGGGACGCAATGAGATCAGAATGGATGGCCAAGCGCCTCGAAGATCCGGTTCGCACGCAGATGCATTACGCGCGCCGCGGGATTGTGACCGAGGAGATGGACTACATCGGCAAACGGGAAAACCTGCCGCCGGAGACGATACGAGACGAGGTCGCCCGCGGCAGGATGATCATCCCCGCCAACATCCGCCACAGCAACCTCGAGCCCATGTGCATCGGCGTAGCGGCCCGCTGCAAGGTCAACTCGAACATCGGCAACTCGGCCACAACCTCCGACATCACCGCAGAACTCGAAAAGCTCCGGTACTCGGTCAAGTACGGCGCCGACACCGTGATGGACCTCTCCACGGGCGGCGATATCCCGCGCATCCGGGAAACGATCATCCGCAACTCCCCCGTCCCGATCGGAACAGTCCCGATCTACGAAGCCCTGACGCGCGTGAGCGGCAAGATCGAGGACCTGACGTGGCCGATCATGCGCGACGTGATCGAGGAGCAGGCTGAACAGGGCGTGGACTACATGACGATCCATGCCGGCGTTCTGATCCAGTACGTGCCCATGGCGGTCAATCGCATCACGGGGATCGTCAGCCGCGGCGGCTCGCTGCTGGCGGAGTGGATGGTCCGCCACCACCGGCAGAACATGCTGTACGACAACTTCGACGAGATCTGTAAGATCTTCCAAAAGTACGACGTCAGCTTCTCACTCGGCGACGGCCTGCGGCCGGGATCGATTGCCGACGCCTCGGACGATGCGCAGTTCGCAGAACTCGAGACTCTCGACGGCCTGCGGCCGGGATCGATTGCCGACGCCTCGGACGATGCGCAGTTCGCAGAACTCGAGACTCTCGGAGAACTGACTCGGAAATCCTGGGACTACGACGTCCAAGTCATGATCGAAGGCCCGGGGCACATCCCTATGGATGAGATCAAGCTCCAAGTGGACAAGGAGAACGAGATCTGCCACGAGGCTCCGTTCTACACGCTCGGTCCGCTGGTGACGGATATCGCACCCGGCTACGACCACATCACGTCGGCGATCGGCGCCGCGATGATCGGCTGGCATGGCGCTTCCATGCTCTGCTACGTGACGCCCAAGGAGCACCTCGGGCTGCCGAACAAGGAAGATGTCAAGCAGGGGATGATCGCGTACAAGATTGCTGCGCACGCGGCGGACGTCGCTCGTCACCGGCCAGGCGCCCGTGCCTGGGACGACGCACTCTCCAAAGCGCGTTTCGAGTTCGACTGGAATCGGCAGTTCGAGTTGGCCTTGGATCCCGAGACGGCGAGGAGCATGCACGACGAGACGCTTCCCGAGGAAGGCTACAAGTCCGCCAAGTTCTGCTCCATGTGCGGTCCGAGCTTCTGCTCGATGAACGTGTCGTCGCGCGTTGCGGACTTTACCGAGGAAGACGCTCGCAAGGTGCTGATGCGGATCGAGCCTACCTCGCAGCCGTTGGCGCCAGTCAGCGGAGACTAGCTGCCTCTACCGCTTGGCGTACACGGTTTCTCCGCCGAGGACCGTTTCCAGCACCTGCGTGTGCGGCAACTCGTCCAGCGGACAGGTCAGGATATCCCGATCGAGAACGACGAAATCGGCGTACTTCCCGGGTTCGAGTGAGCCTTTCACGTGCTCCTCGAAGGAGAGGTAGGCCGCGTTCCAAGTCCACATGCGCAGCGCCTCTTCGCGGGTGATGCTCAGCTCCGGGTTATGGACCGATCCGTCCGTGGTCACTCGAGTCACCGCCATCCACATGCCGAAGAACGGGTCGTAGGGATTGATGGCTTCGCGTGCGTTGAACTTGACCATGTGGTCGGAACCGCCCGCGACAATGACACCTGCATCCAAGATCGTCCGGTAGGGCTGGAAAAACCCCATCCGATGGGCACCCAGAACCCGCGAAAGCGCCGGTCCGTCGAAGTGATACCAAGCGGGCTGCATGTCGGCCACAACGCCCAACTTCGCGGCGCGGCGGATGGCCTCGCCGCTGAGGAAGTTGGCATGCGTGAGCGTGAAGCGCCGGTCCGCGAGCGGGACTTCGCGGTCCACGGACTCGTACGCGTTCAGCAGGATGTCCGTCGAACCGCCTCCGGTCGTGTGGGCCGTCACCTGCCAGCCCAGCCGCGCCGCGGCCTGAACGATGGCGACGAGGTCGTCCGGGCGGATCCGCAGCTGCCCGCGATAGCCGGGATCCTGGAATCCGTAGACCTGGGTGTTCTCGCCGTACGGCTCGCGCATGTAGGCCGTACCCAGCAGGATTCCGCCGTCCAGGAAGACCTTCAGAGATCCTATCCGGAACATTTCGTCTCCGTATCCAGTCACGGGTGCTAGGCCTTTAATTTCGGCCAGCACCTGCTCGAGTGGACGCTCCGCGTTGATGGTGCGGGTGACATAGCTCCGCACGCGCATGACCCCGGTCCGCCACAGTTCCTGGTAGGCTCGCAGGCCGGCGGCGTTCTGGCTGCGGTCAATCACGCTCGTCAGCCCTGCGCGGTTGTATGCCCGTTGCATGGCTTCCAGAGCCCGCACGCGGTCTGCGTGGCTGTAGCGCCCAGGGCGGAGAAGCGGGGCGACCAACTGCCGCGCCCCGATGATGAGGCCGGTGAGCTCGCCTGCATCGTTCCGGACGAGCTTGCCGTTGCTCGGGGCAGCCGTTTCCTGCGAGATGCCGGCCATACGCAGAGCCGCCGAATTGAGGACTGCTGCGTAGCCGTTGTCGAATACCACGGGCTGGCCGCCGGAGTACTGATCGATCTCCCAGCGGTCGGGATAGCGCCTCTCGCGCAACCGCGTGGAGTAAACCTTGGGAACTACGACCGGTCCATCTCCGGACTCGAGCGCCCGCTCCACATGCGTTCGCAAGTCCTGGAAGCTGTGCAGAACGGGGATCGTACCGTCGGACTCCGCCAGCGCGGCGCCAATCGGGTGGACGTGGCTGTCGATCAGGCCCGGAATCAACGTCTTGCCGTGCAGGTTGACCTGCCTCGTGCGAGGTCCGGTCTTGCGGCCGACCAGCTGGGTGGTCCCAATATCGAGGATGCGGCCCGAGGCGACCGTCATCGACTCGACAACGGGGCGGTCGGACCACATCGTGATGATCTTGCCGTTGTAGTAGAGGGTATCGGCCGGGCCGGACGGCACTTGGCGCTGGGGAGGCCACAGTTGCGGCCACGCGGTTGCCGCCGCCAGCAGCAGAAGCAGGCTCACACGCATCAGCGCCATGGTATCCTAGGAATACGTTTCCCCCTCCCTCTCGGACCGAGCCCGGATTCCGATGCGACTAACCGGTGCGGTCCGGAGCTTCGGCTAGGTGCAGCAGTGCTTCGGCAGCTCAAGACGGGCAGCGACTGATTACGAGCGGCAAAGCGGAAGAGACGAGCGTATGTTGTGTTCCGGGTGTCGCCAGTTGCCGCGTAATCGCCAACCCGCTCAGGCTGCGCTCCGACTGCGGAGTGCGAAGTCGATTCGATGTCCTTTGCGTTATGGAACCCAGAATGTGGCCCCGCTCCTCTGTTGCTTACGCACGGCCGCGATTCCGTAGTTGGTGCGCTCGGAGTCCAACTATCCTTCCGTCGAATCGAACGCGGTGCAGACCCCGAACGCCGTCGACCCGGAGACAGGACCGTTGCAGCTCCGCCCGCACCCGGACTCCCCCGGCTGCCAGAACCCATTCGAATCTCGAAACTCTCGCGAAGAGATTGGCACGTCGTAGGCACCCTTCGCGCTGCATGAAGCCATCGCCGCGCTCGCGCCGTAGCGAGCGGAGCGGCGTCAGAGCAGCGGGCCGCGGTATTGCCGGAACGGCATGCGCACTCCATTAAGCGAAGACGCCTATGCACTGTTCTTTGACCTTTATGAGTATTTTGACCGAGAAGATTTACTAGAACATGTATGTTCGAGTCTGAACGGGACCGAGTTCCTCAGGTGGGTTCGGCGCAATGCCAAGCGATCTGGTCTACCTGTCCGCTTCGACCGGGGCACTGGCAAGGGCATCCATGGCGCGCTTCACCTCGGCAAGCGGCTACTCGCATCCATGCTCGACCAACTCGGCATCGACAAGAAGGAGTTTCGATCATGCTCTACGTCTATCCCTGCAGTCTCGAGCCGGAGGACGATGGCGGCTTCTTCGTGAGATTCCCCGACATACCCGAGGCTCTCACGGGCGGCGAGGACCGCGCGGAAGCCCTCTCCATGGCCGAGGACTGCCTCGCGGTGGCGCTTGGTGTATACGTTGAGGAGCGCCAAGCCATCCCCTCGCCCAGCCCGGTTCTCAATGGCCAAGTGCCCGTCGCCGTGCCCGCCGTTGTCGCCGCCAAGCTCGACCTGTACACCACCATGCGGCGCCAACGCGCAAGCAAGAAAGAGCTAGGCTCCCGCCTGGGCCTGACACCCTCGGCGATCTCCAAGCTCACCGACCCCCGGCCGAGTAGGCGGGGTCGTTACCGAGCCCCGCCCCTCACAGAACCAAGCGTGCGCGATTAACGCACTTGGTTCCTCTCATGACAGATTCTCGCAGGGAACTGTTGCTCCCGCGCCTAAGCGGCTATCCATGATCGTTACGTGTACGGGGTGCCGGAACTCGATGTTTCCGCCACGTTTCCCTCCCATGGCTCTGCACATGAGACGCCTCGCTTCCCTCATCCGGGTCCCGCAGGCCGCAGTTCCCCGTTGTCAGCGGTACTATCCAGGCGCTACGACTCCCTGCCAGGTGTTGTCGCTCGGTGTCTGTTGACGTGAGAATCTCAAATTATTTCGGCGGCACGGAGGGAGGTATTCCCACTTTCTTACGCTCCCGCCGGAAGGAAACGTAGGAGACGCTGGTCTGAGAGCACTGTAGGCACGGGACTACCGGACGCCATAGGCGCATCGCCGTGCTAAGACGGTTCTCGAATTATCCTGATTTCCAATCATTCCGGCGTCAGCGCAATTCGAGAAAAAACCGGGGTATCCGGCCGGAATAATCCGAGCGCCAACAGCCCCAGGCCTCCCTTCGGCTTATTGCTTCGCCAGCCGGTACCACACGCTGCCTGCTCGTTTCGTGTCCGCCGCAGCGCTCCCGCCGCCCCGCAGACGGGGAGCGGCAGGCCCGGGGCCTTGTGTGTAGCCGGGCACCCCTCTTGCGGCTATCTCGTGTGGACATGACAGGGCCTCCCAGGTTCCCTGGCGAGCCATCCCGCGGCTCTGCGTTCGTTCTCCGACCCCGGTCGACCCGTGGCGCCTCGCCCGTCGCGGCGCTTCCGGTGCTGCCCCCACTAGATGGAAAATGAAGACGTCGGCGATGGGGATTTCGGGGCTCCCTAGCGTCGCTTCGCCGCCCGCTGTGTACGCTTCACGACGCCCGTTACCGGACGCCATGCAACACTCGCTCCCGGCTGGTGGGCTGCACCTTTGCCGGGCGGGTGTCGAACCCGCTGGCTCGCAATGACAGGTTTCTAGCTCATCGCTTTCCTCCTATCCAGGACTTTGCCTGGCGCAACCATCGCTCCCATATCAACCGGATCGAGGAGGCACTGCGCGCAGTCGGGCGCGGATTGGCCATCAAGGGTCGCGCACTCTAGAAGCGAGGCGTGGGCCCGGCCCTTGCGGGCCGCGAATGCGACCGCGCACCCAAGGGCTCCGGAGCTATTACACGCGGTCGGAGCTTGCACTCAAACGCGCTGCGGGAGCGGATGACGAACGCGCGAGCGGCACGCCCCGGCCTGCTGGTCGGTCTCATGCTGGAAGTCTCCACGGTCCCCCTCCGGCCGCCCGCGAGACGGAGGCAACACCCCAGGACCGATCCAATTCCGGCGCAGCCTAGCCGGTCGGAGGTAGCGTGGAGCGATTCGGCAAGTGGATTTTCGCTGCGCCGCTGAGGCGCAGCTACCAAGTCGGATCGCCTGGCCGTCCAACGGTCGGCTCGCCTTCAACGTAACCCAGGGAGGCCAGAAAGCGGTCCATGTGCCAAACCGTGTTCGTGTAGGCGGCCCGGCTGCGGGTGTAGTTGAAGAAGCCATGGGGGCGATTGCCGTAGCCGATCAATTCGCATCGGTTCCCCGCGTCCCGCATCGCGTCGCAGAACGCCGCAGCGGTGGCGTAGGGTACGGTCTTGTCGGCCCGACCATGGAAGACGATGGCCGGTGGGTCGTCTTTGTCGACGTGCTGGAGTGGGGACCCTTCGGGTGCGCGGGCTCCCCAGAGCTGATGCTTGGCAATGTCAGTCGCGGGATTGAACAGCACCATTGCATTCGGCTTTGAGCTGACTGCAAGATCGTCGGTCTGCTCGTCGAGTCCGTCGATCACACCGGTGGTGGCTGCGACGTGGCCTCCTGCGGATCCGCCCCCGGCGGCGATCCGATTGGGATCGATGCCGAGTTCCGCAGCATGCTGCCGCATCCAGCGAACCGCCGACTTGCCGTCAGCTACGCATTCGATCGGGGATGTGCCGTGGCTGTTGCGCGTGCGGTACTGTGCGCTGACCGCGACCATGCCGCGCGACGCCAAGTACCGACTCTGCGGGTAGAACTGCGTCGGTGTCCCCCCGATCCAGCCTCCGCCAAAGAAGAACACGATTGACGCGCGCCGATCGCTCGCCTTCCAATCTGGCGGCAGAAAGACGTTCAACTCCAGCGGATCCTTGTCGAAGCTCTTGTAGACAATCTGCTTGTCAGGCGCGAAATCGCGCTCCTGCGCCGAGCCCGCGACCAGCGAGAGGACCAGCAGGCTGAAGAGAATCCTAGGCGTCATCGAACAGAGTGTACCAGCCGTCTGAGACCAGCCGCGCCCTGCCGTTTACACACAAATAGGACTTGACAAGTGGATTTCCAGTGTGCCATCCCTAGGACATGTACGAGCAACACCGGATTCCCTCCACGCTTTCGAATCCCGCATCCCTGGCGCGCGTCAAGGCGCTGGTGGCGGCCGCCGGCTCGGCTAGCCGCATGGAAATCGGCCGCCGGGTCTGCCAGCTGTTCGGCTTCCTGGACGCCCGCGGGCAGCCCCAGCTGGCCAGTTGCCTGCGAGCCTTGCGCACGCTCGCCGCCGCCGGCCAGATCCGACTGCCCGCGCCCCGGCATAACCACCGGCGCTGCCGCCCGCGCGGTCTCGGCCGCCCCGTGCCGCCGCCGGTCGGCGTGCCCGCCCGCGTGGACCAGCTGCGCGGGCTGGCACTGATCGAGGTCAGCGACTCGGCCCAGCGCGGGATCTGGAACGAGCTGATGCGCAGCGAGCACCCGCGCGGCGCCGTCCAGCACGCCGGTGCCCAACTGCGCTACCTGCTGGTCTCCGAGCAGGGCGTGCTGGGGGCCTTCGGCTTCGCCGCCGCGGCCCTCGCGCTGGCCGCCCGCGACGCCTTCATCGGCTGGGACGCCGACCAGCGCGGCCGCCAGCTGCACCGCGTGCTCGGGCTGAGCCGCTTCCTGATCCGCCCCGGCGCCGCCTGCCGGAACCTCGCCTCCAAGGCCCTCTCGCTCGCCTTGCGCCGCCTGCCGGACGACTGCCAGCAGCGCTACGGCTACCGCCCCCTGCTGGTGGAAACCTTTGTCGAGAAAGGCCTGTACAAGGGCACTTCGCTGGCCGCCGCCAACTGGCTGCGGGTCGGCGAGAGCGCCGGGCGCGGCCGCTTCGCGGCCAGCGGGACCGCGGTGCCGGTGAAGGCGGTCTGGCTCTACCCGCTGGCGCGCGACTGGCGGGCGCAGCTGGGCGTGCCCGCGCCGCAAGCGCCGCAGGCGCTGGGCGCGGCCGACAAGCTGGCGGCGGACGTGTGGGCCGAGCACGAGTTCGGCGGCGCCCCGCTGGGCGATGTACGCTTGAGCCAGCGGCTCGTGAAGATCGTGGACCAGCAAGCGCAAGCGCCCACCAAGTCGTTCCCGGGAGCGGCGCAGAACGACCAGGCGGCGGTGCGCGGCTACTACCGTCTGATTGATCACCCGGCGGATTCGGAGGTGACGCCGGAGAACATCCTGGCGCCGCACCGGGAGCGCACGTTGCAGCGGATGCAGGGGCAGGCCGCGGTACTGTGCATCCAGGACGGCACGGACTTGAATTTCGCGGAGCATCCGGGCTGCGTGGGGCTGGGCTTGATCGGCAAGAACAAGGGCTCGGCGGGGACGCTGGGGCTGCACATGCATGCGACGCTGGTGGTGAACGGGGAAGGGGTGCCGCTGGGGGTGCCGCAGATCCAGTTCGAGGCGCCGGACGGGAAGGCGGAGCGGGGCAAGCCGCTGGAGCAGCGCAAGACGATGCGCTGGATCCGGGGGCTGCGGGAATGCGCGGAGATGGGCGGGCAGCTGGCGGGGGTGCGGCCGGTGTCGGTGCTGGACCGGGAGGCGGACGTGTTCGCCCTGTTCGCAGAGCAGCGGCGGCTGCGGAAGGTGGACCTGCTGGTGCGGGCGAAGCACAACCGCTCGCTGGGCAAGGACGTGCCGAAGCTGTTCGACTGGATCCGGGGGGAGGCGGCGCAGGGACGGATGCAGATCCACGTGGCGCGGCTGTCGGGGCGGCGGGCGAGCCGGGGGCAGACGGGCCGCGAGGCGCGGGAGGAGCGGGTGGCGCAGGTGGAGCTGCGCTGGCGCGAAGTGGAACTGGCGGACCCGGACAGGCAGGAGGCGGCGCTGCAGCTGCGCCTGGTGCACGTGCGGGAGGAGACGCAGCCGGAGGGGGCGGAGCGACTGGAATGGTTCCTGCTGACGACGCTGGCGGTGCAGACGCAGCCGGAGGCGGAGCGGGTGCTGGAGTGGTACAAGCTGCGCTGGCGGATCGAGGACTGGCACCGGGTGCTGAAGGCGGGCTGCAAGGTGGAGTACCTGGGGCACCGGCAGGGGGAGCGGATCGAGCGCGCGGTGACGATCAACGCGGTGATCGCCTGGCGGCTGACACTGCTGACGCTGCTGGGACGGGACACGCCGGAGCTGCCGGCGGACACGCTGTTCACGGAGATCGAACTGGCGGCGCTGGAGGATTTCGCGCAGGATCGGCGGCAGCCGCCGCCGGACAATTTGGGGCGGGCCGTGCTGACGCTGGCGATGCTGGGCGGGTATCTGAATTACAAGCGCAAGCAGTACGCGGTGCCGGGGCACAAGGTGCTGTGGGAGGGCTACACGAGGCTGGCCACGATCTCGCAGGTGGTGGAACGGACCCGACGGCTCAGCGAGGGTAGCAAGCTCTATCAGAAGATGCGTTCAGGGTGACTTGTGTGTAAACGGCAGGCCGCGCCTTCGCGGCGCTCTTCCAGAACGTCCCAACGGGCCGCCAACGCGTTCTCCCTTTCCGGAAAAATGAGCTCGTCCAGGAACCTGAGCGCGTCGCGGTAACAGGGGATCCACTCGTCGCACTGCTCCGCGGTGGGCTCGCCGTCCGGGTATCCCAATGCGGCCAGGAAGTGGTCCATGCGACGCAGGACATCGCAACAGGCGCTTCTCTCGTTTGAGTGGAAGCTTGTGAAGGTGGAGGTAGGCCCCTCCAAACCGACGCGTTCGCAGCGGTTGCCGCTCTCCTGCATAGCGGTGCGAAATCTTCTTGCTCCGGACTACAACGCGCGATCGGCCTTGGCGTGCAAGAGGATGCCGGGCGGCCTGCCGCGAGAGACATGCTGGAGCGGCGTGCTCCCAGGAACTTGCTCGGCCCAGCGTCGTCTCGGCGAGGCATCCATCGCGGTGTTCAAGAACGGCCGCGCATCGGGTCGGGAGCTGATCGCGCCGTCCGCTCGCGAACCGTCCAGCCCGCCATCAATCCGGCGACAGCCGCCACGTCCCCCCAAGAAACGGCCCCCTGCTGCGATCCGGTTCGGGGCGACGCTGAGTTCCGCGGCATGTGTGCGCCGCGATTGGATTGCGGACTTCCCGTCGGCGATGGTATCGACAGCGGCCGCGCCTCGGCTCGCGCCGGTCCGGCACTAGGCTGTGATCGTCACCATCCCGCGCAGTTCTAAGTAGCGGCTTTGGCCGTCTAAGATCAAACCGTCGCCATCCGCCTCCTCGTACAACACGATCGCCGCACGCCGGGCCTCCGCCTTCGAATCCAACCCAAGATAGACCTTCATCTTGAGCGAGTCGTGCCCAAAGACTTGAAAACAATCTCCTTGTCGGGCTGGAGAGCCCTTCGACAAGCCGTTTCCCAGGCCAAGTCTCCGAGTTGCCCCAAGGTGCCTGAGGTGACCAACGCATGGATGCCATGACGCCAATTCACGGAACGTGACGGCGCATCGAACTCGGCCGGGGAGTGCTCGAACGGCTCAGGAACGACGGCGGGCGAGGCGCTAGTCGAATTTGGCCACAAAAGGCTCGCCCGGCTGGTCCGGAAGGACGTGGATCGAGTGGCTGATCTCGGTTTCGACGCGCTCCCCCTGCGCTGTGCGGATGCTCATACGCGTCATCATTTGCATGACTGGACGCAGGTCCTCAACTTCGATCCGGACCGTCTTGCGGTCAGACAGCAGCCGGACGCTCCGCACGCGCAGTTCCTCGATTCCCGGTTCGCCGTCGAGCTTCCAACGGTCGGAGCCGTACCGGCTGAGCCACTTGTAGTTCCAGCGCCGCACCCCGTAATTGCCGGGATCCTCGGCAGTCGCGGGGTCGAGCTCCTGCAGGAAGGAAACATCGATGCCTTGCCGGCTGACGTGCAGTTCGCTAGGAACGAGCACCTTTTGCCCGGTGTAGCGTACGCGGTAGAACCCACCCACGGCTTTGCGCTTGGTGCCCCAGCCGTACAGGCCAGCCAGATACAGGTTGCCGTCGCCATCCCGAAAGTCCGGCCGCAGCAGGCCGGCGTTGAAGTCGACGGGCAACTCGACCGCGCCTCCTTGGACCTTGTCTCCGGTCTTCTCCATCAGGATCAAGAAGATCTTGCCCCGGCCGAATGAGGAGTGCACGAGGTGGCCTTGGAACGGACCCCACTGGTCAGTGTTGATCCACGCTTGTCCGCCGCCGGAGTTGTCGACCGAGATCGGCAGCCAGGTGATCGGGTCGTCGTACTCCGTTCGGGAGGGATCTACGCTCCCACCCCACATGTACCCGTGGAAGCTATCTGGCGAGCACAGGTTAACGCGCGTGGAAGGGATCCAGTGCCCCTCCTGATCGGAGGTTGTGATCTCGCCGTTCGGGCCGACCGCGACACCGTTCGGCACGCGGAAACCTGTGCAGACGACCTCCAGGTTCTTGCCATCAGGATCCAGCTTGAAGATCACTCCGTGATGCTTGACCTTGGCCGGCAGGGCATGGCGCGCCGCCTTGGCGAAGTAGAAGGCGCCGTTGCGGTCACGGTCGAGATCGAATGTGAACTCGTGGAAGTGGTGGGTGACGTGGAAGTCGTTGTTGAAGTTCTCGTAGTAGTCCGCTTCTCCGTCCTGGTTCAAGTCGTGCAAGCGGGTGATCTGATCTCTGTCCAGCACATAGACCACTCCGTCCACGACTTCCAGACCCTGTGGCATATGGAATCCAACGGCAAAGCGCCTCCAGGTCAGCTCGTCCAGGTCCGCGTCGACGCCGTCGACGATCCAGACATCGCCCGACCAGGTCGCCACAGCCGCCTGGTCGTCGTCAAAGAACGCAAAGTCGGTCGGACGAAACCAGGAGTTCCAGGGGTTCTCGAACGGCAGCGCGATCTCGTCCACGGTCCAAGGACCGTCGACGGCGCCTAGACGGCCGCGCGTGGTGACCGTACGCCGGTAGCTGCTGGAGCCCCCTCGGGTATACGGTTCGAGGCGTTCGGGTCTGGGTGCGTCGCGCAAAGCGCCGGCGAACGCTCCCAGACGACCGGCGTCCAGCCGGGTATAGTACAGCGTGAAGCGCTGCACTTCGGACGACTGCGGGATCCGGAGCCGCACCTCGCCGGGCGCGGAGAGGTCCCATTTCCCTCTCTTGCTCAGTCCGGTCACGCCGACCACGGTCCCCTCGTTCTCGCCGAGGTGCACCATGTGTTCGACGGCAGCGCCCCGCCCTGGATTGAGCTTCTTGAGGGACAATTGCCGCGCCGAGCCTCCGCGGACTGCTGCCGCCTCGAGCAGCAGGGGCTCGCGCGTGGGACCGATCTCGATCGTGCGGGTCAGCAGTTCGAGACCCCATTCGCTTCCAAGGCCCGCCATCTCCAGGACATCGGCTTCGCCGACGCTGTAGTGCAGCACGGCCTTGTCACCGAACATGTAGCGGCCCTTGTATTTGGCCCAGTTCGCGGGCAGCGGACCAAAACCCTCCGGGCGGGGGTCCACAAAACTACCATCGCGCGCCCATCCGGGCGCGACGGGCGTTTCGAACAGAGGCGCGCCATCCAGGTACGGGTGAGGCCCGTGCTTCCAGTCGTATACGGTTCCAGTGAGAACGTATTGAGCGCCGATCCAGCCAGCCGCCATGCGCAGCAACTCGGTGTCGAAGAGAACCCCCGCCTTGCGATCCTCCGCCAGCAGAATGGCGTGGGACTTGTAGCTGACGTTGTCCTCTGGACCCTTGTCGGCACGCGGGTCCTCCGGCTCGCGCACGGTCACACTCGCGGAGATGACGGGGCCGTAGTCCATGTGCCGCCAGGGTTCCTCGGTTCTCCTGGTGCTGTCGTCGAATCGTGAGCTGGCGAAAGGGACACCCTGGTCGATCCAGGCGCGCAGGATCCCGATCTGCTCGTCTGTGAGCTTGCTCCCGGTCGGCGGCATCAGAAGGTTCTCCTCCAGTCCCGCGACGAGGTGAATCAGCCGGCTGGTCGCACTATTTCCTTGCCGGATGGCCGGCTGCCCGGAGTACCCGCCACGCACTGCGCTCTTCTTGCGCCAGAGGCTATAGCCGTTCATGACAGCCTCGTCCCCGTGGCACATGTAGCAGTGCTGCTGGAAGATGGGATCGATATCGCGCAGAAAGTCGATCTCGCGGTCGGCCACGGGAGGCAGCTGCGGCGAGTCAGCTGCAGAGGCGGTCAGGTGCGCGGCCGTCAAACCAGCAGCGAACAGAAAAAGCCTGGAACTCTTGGACATTGGGAATTGCCCATTGTAGTGCGGCGGCCCGTTCCTAAGGAGGCGACCCATCCTCGTGACGCGGTGCTGCGGAAGGCGGGGTGTTTCGACCGGATCTAGCTGGCTCCGCGCCCGACGAGCCCGAGAGCCGCAACGCCAGCTCGTCGATTTTGAGGAGCCGAGACAGCCAAGGGCTCCGGGGGCGACTACGCCGGACCCAGGAGTCAGAGAGCGGGGCCGACCCGCTCTCGCCCGGGGTGTTAAGCACTGGACTTGGTCGGGGTCCGATGGCCTTGTGAGTCTGGGGCGCGGATGCTGGCCACTCGGGAAGCGCGGTACTCGACCGCGGCGGCGCGTCCGCGGTAGACCAAGCATCCAGCGCCGTCGAAGACCGTGGACTCCGGCGTGATGGTGGTGCCAGCCAACTCGACTAGTTCGCCCAGTTCGCGATCCTCGTCGTGCACCGCGGGTTGGGCGCTTCCGTAAGCTTGACGGTGCTCCCGGACCTGCTCAGCGGTTGTCATCGGATCGACGCAGGCCATGGGACGGCGCGCTCCGTGCGGCGAGTAGTTGTCGCAGATACGCCGAATTTCGGGCGCATACCTGTTCGAGATTGGGCAGTCATGGGTCACGGAGTAGACAACCGTGGCCTTCGCGCCGGACGCTTCGGGCAACGCGTGCTCGTTCCCGTCGATGTCCCGCAACATCGCCGACGACGAGGAAAACCAGGGAAGCGAAGCGAATTGTAAGAGGGCCCAGCGGTACGGCATCGCTGTGTAGGATTCATCCAATCAGTCCAACCTTCCAACCCCGATCGGACCCGCGGCGGATCGCTCAGGTCCAGGGAGTGGATCCCCGACGCGAAACAGTTCCTGGAATCCGCTCCTGGTGTTGTTGGCTGTCTGGGCCTGGCCGTCTCTCTTCGGCGATGCGGAACAGCCAGAACGTTCGATTCCTGTGCGGTCGACAGGCTCGGGGAGGTTCCTCATCGATGTCTCGGCGCTCGGCTGGCCCATTCATCGGCGACAGCTCGCGTACGACTGGCTGAACCAGCGGCGGTGACGCACGGCGAGGCCGGCGCTTGGCGCGGTCGCTCGGATTCGTCACACGCCTCGAGACGTTCAACCGCGCCGCCGGCAAGAGGTGCGGACTTCCAGCTGCGCCGTCTCTCGAGCAGCGGTCTGGGGCCATGCGCGGAGCGGTTACGGACCCTCCACGGTGTGTTCGCCACGCCGGAGCCAGAGATACGCCAGCGCCATTCCGCCGAGCAGCGCCACGGTCCCGCTTGCCGTAGCCCGGGCCGGCATCCCGTATAGCGAAAACCCGGTTGCGAACAGGACGGCGTAAACCGTGACCGAGCCCAGACATGCAGCCGCCAGAGGCGCCGTTAGCGTGCGGCTCACAGGGGATGCCGCATCCCAACCTGCGAGCCGCGCGACGCGGGCCCAGCCCGGGCCTCCCGGTCGGATTTGGCGATAGAACGCGATCAGTGTTTCCTGGTCGGTCGGCGCCGTCACGAACGCGCACACCAACCAGCACACGGTCGTCAACGCCACCCCGACCAACAGCTGCTGCCAACCGTCGAGGCCGCTTCCGAGGTGCGGCATCAGCATGGCGACGGAGAAGGATGCGATCATCGCCGTCAGTTCGGTGGCCGCGTTGATCCGCCACCAGAACCACCGCAGCAGGTACAGCAGTCCGGTTCCGGCGCCGATCTGCAAGAGCATCTGGAAAACGCCCAATGCGCTCTCGATCATGAGTGAGACGGCGCAAGCGGCAACCATCAGCAACGCCGTCGACAGGCGGCCGACCCAGACCAGTTGCCGCTGCGCGGCGCCCGGCTGCAGGAACCTGCGATAGACGTCGTTGACGAGGATCGAGGATCCCCAGTTGACGGACGTCGACATCGTGGACATGTAGGCGGCTGCCAGTGACGTCACCACGAGCCCGAGCAGGCCCGGGGGCAAAAAGGTCAGCATCGCCGGGTAGGCCAGGTCGTTCCGCACGACCTGCTCGGGGACCTGCGGGAAGCGCTGCTGGATGTCGTCTAGCCCCGGGAAGACCACCAGGGACGCGAGGGCCACCAAGATCCACGGCCACGGGCGCATGGCATAGTGCAGCAAGTTGAAGAGCAGAGTCGCGGCGAGCGCGTGGGACTCGTCCCTTGCCGACAGCATCCGCTGAACGAGATAGCCGCCGCCACCGGGCTCGGAACCGGGGTAATACGCTGCCCACCACTGCACGAGGAGAGGGATCAAAAATACTGGAGCGAGGTCGCTCCATGTCATCGACTCCAACGAGGGCCAGAACGCCAACCTGTCCCGAACCTCGGCATGCGCGAGCAAGCTCTCCAATCCGCCGACCTGCGGCAATCGCACGATATAGACGGTCGCGGCGACGGAGCCGACCATCGCCATGGCGAACTGGATCAGGTCCGTCAGCAACACACCCTGGAGGCCACCCAACGCGCTGTAGGCCAGAGTTACACTGGCGGCGACGACCACGGTCTGGAGCGGGCTCCAGCTGAACATCACCGAGCCGATCTTGATCGCGGCCAGCGTCACGGCCGCCATGACCAGGACGTTGAATACCAATCCGAGATAGATCCCCCGGAAGCCGCGCAGGAACGAGGCTGTGCGGCCGGAGTAGCGGATCTCGTAGAACTCCACGTCGGTGGCGACCCCGGAGCGCCTCCACAACTTCGCGTAGAGGAAGACAGTCAGCATCCCCGACAGGAGGAAGGCCCACCAAGTCCAATTGCCCAGCACGCCGTCGCGGCGGACGATATCCGCGACCAGGTTGGGCGTATCGGTCGAGAACGTCGTCGCCACCATCGACACACCGAGCAGCCACCAGGGTTGCTTGCGGCCGGCCAGGAAGAACGACGAGAAGTCGCTGCCCGCCTTGCGGGAGACGCGCAGGCCTATCCCCAGAGAGAGCGCCAGGAACGAGCCTAGGATCAGCCAGTCCAGGCTCGTCAGCTGCATCGGAGGTCCTTCCCGGCGACCCGCCCTTGCGCGGCCCTGCGTGAGACGGCGCCGCCGTCGCAAGAGCTGGCCGGCGCGAGGTGATCACCAGCGATCCTGCCGTGGATCGGCGACGGCATCTAGACGCGCCCGACTGCCTCCAGCAAGCCCCGCAACGAGTGAGCGCTCGCCTCCGCCTTGCTGCCGCGGATCCTGTAGTGCGTCTCCAACGAGACTGCGCCTGCATAGCCGTCCCGGAGCAGGGCCCGTAGCTGGCCTACATGGTCGAATTCTCCGTCATCAACGCCGCACCATTCCACGGCGCCGTCCGATCGGCGGCGGTAGTCACGGAAGTGCACGTGCCAGATGCGATTCGAGTCTAGCGCCTCGTATCCTGCCGGAAAGGGTTCCGGGTCGCGCGCCCGCGCCGAGTTGTTCGGATCCCAGGTCAATCCCAGGGCCGGCGACCGAACCGCTCGCAGCAGGTCCGCAGAGTGCGCGGCGGTAGCCACATAACTATCCGCCACATTCTCCAGAGCCAAACGGAATCCGGCCTTCCGGGCGCGTTCGGCCGATTCCTCCACGAGATCGTAGATCCACGGATAGGAAGAAGCATCCGGAGTCTCGCCTCGCTTGTGCGTGAACGCGAATGTCCGGATCAGGTGGGCGCCCAGGATGCTCGCACGCTCGAAGGCCCGATCCAGCAATCTCCACTGCCCCTCCAAAGCTTGCGCGCCCGCCACTGAGCCAGCGGCGGGCAGGGGGACCTTGAAGAATGCCGTGTCGAGGATCGCTAGGCGAATGCCCGCGTCGTCCAGCATCCGCCGGGCCTCCCGGATCTTGGCCACGGGAAGCGAGGTGTTGTAGCGATCCCACAGCTCGCGGATCTCGCAGTACTGCAAGCGGTGGCGCTGCAGAAACGCGAGTGCGACGGCGAGGTCGTCGTCAATCTCATCCGTGGTGACGGCCAGCCGAAACTTCGTGCGGCTGGCCCCGCGAAGCCGGGCCGCCAGACTCCACGGCAAAACAGCCGAATTCGCAGCCAGGAAATCTCTGCGGGATGTCCGCGCCACGGTCTCGGAATTATAGCGATTGGAAGGGATCAGCCGCGCCCCACGACGGATGGAAAGATGAGAGCGGACCTCAGTCCTGGGCCTGGCGGAGCCCGCACACCCGGCGCCAAGCGTCCCAGCACACCACACTGCGGGAACAGGGTCGAACTCATGCAACGCCAGGAGGCGCCGAAAAACCAACTGCCCGGTCATCGTTCCTCGCCGACTGCTCGACGCGCCGCAGTATGGCCATATTCTAGTTATATGGCCACCTTGACCATCAAGTCTACGTACTCTCTTGATGTCGAATCCGTTCGCACTCTGGAGACCCTTGCGCAACGCTGGAATGTAACCAAGTCCGAAGTGTTGCGGCGCGCCATTCGGACAGCAGCGAGGCAGGAGACCCCCCGCGACCTGCACCGCGCTGGAGGCACTCGACCGTCTCCAGGCTTCGCTGCGTGCACGCAGGGTCGACCTCGCTGAGTGGGAGCGCGCCACGAAGGATGAGCGTCGAGCTGCTGCCCGACGGCTGGCCCCTGACGATCGATGATTCATCTGGATACGAGCTTCCTCATTCGAGCGCTGGAGCTGGGATCGCCCCAAGACCGCAAGCTTCGGGAGTGGGTTGCGGCCGGCGAGATCCTAGTCATGAGCACCGTCGCTTGGGCGGAGTTTCTGTGCGGCCCACTTCAGGGATCCGACTTGGCGTTGACCGCCGAGATCGTGGGGAAACGCAGGCACTTTACAGACGACCACGCCGCGACCGCCACACGATTGTTCAACGAGTCGGGACGGAGGCGTGGGCTATGGGTCGACAGCATGATTGCGGCCGTAGCCTTGGCTGAAGGGGCGCCCATCGCAACTGCTAACGAGGAGGATTTCCGCCGCTTCGAGAGTTCAGGGTTGGAGATTGCCTGAGCTCCCAAGCACACGCGCAAGCAACCTCCCGAGCGAGTCCTCGGCAGGCGATCAACTCCCTGCCGTGAAGAGGTGAGAGAGCCTAGCGGTCGCAGCCCCAGGCACACCCGGGAGATGCAACACGAGCTTCGGGGTGGTAGTCAGCCTTGGCTGGGTCAGAACTTGCGCCTGCCAGGTCGCCGATATGACTACCTCCCGCGCCGAGTTCCGCCTGGCGCAATTAGGCGTGTTTTGTCGGAGCGCATGCCGAGAAAAACGATGGATCCGCCCTGCTAATGTGGTATTCTTGAGACCCGAAGAGCGCACGAGCGCTTCGCATCCAGACCCCTGGGATCTTACAAGGGGCCAACCATCAAACAGGAAGAATCTAGCCCAACATGGGACACAACATCTTTTTCGGCAACCTGCCGACCTGGGTCACGGGGGATGACATCAAGTCCTGGCTGGAGAGCAGCGACTTGGTCTGCGACGCCGTCCGCGTCATCCGAGACTTCGAAACCCAGGAATCGAAAGGCTACGCCTTCGTCGAGGCGCCCAACGAAGAGGAGATGTACGCCATCATCCGCCGTTTCAACCGCGCCCCCATCGACGGCAAGCTTCTGCGCGCCAAGGCCGCCCACCCCAAGGGAGAACGGCCGCAGCAGCAACAGCGCAAGTATTCCCGGCGTCGCAGCCCCGAGTACAACCCCAAGCCCAAGAAGGAATCCACGACGAAGGAAGTCAGCGCTCTCGGAGAAGCACTTCAAAAGGCACTGTGAGCGACGCTTGAGACGAGCCCCGTACACGAAATCCCCGGATGGCCGGGCGTGTCCGGCGCCTCATTCGGCCGGCCGTTTCCGGTAGCCAGGCGATGGATTGGGATCATTGGCGCCATCGCCTTCGTAGCCGGGATGGCGAGGCCGGGCGGGGTCTAGAATTCGCTCTGTGTTCGGGTCGAAGTGCGTCAGGCGACCCGTGCGGTACGATTCGACTCCCAGCTTGATCGCGACCATCACTTGGTAGCCGAAATCGGCATCGAAGATGGGCTTGGCGCGGGTCTTGATGCAGTCCAGGAAATTCAGCATGTGCGCGGTGCGCACCCTTTGCTGGTCCCGGTTGTCCACCTGGACGCGGACCAAGTCCAGCCCCGTGTGTTGGCGGAATTCGTCTGCGTAGAGCTTTTCGGGCCGCGCCTCCACCCATCCGGGAGCCATCGAAATGGACGCCCGCTGACCGTACAGAGCCGGTGCGTGCAGCACATTGGAAGCCTGCGAGCCGCAGCAGCCCACCAGGTTGACAACCATGTCTCCGTACTCAATCGTCGTGGAGTAGGTGTCCGGCGCCTGGCGGTTCGGAAACAAGTAGATCCCACCGTGTCCGCTGACACGCTCCGGGAACCGCGGTTCCAGCGCATAGAGCAGCGGACTCAGCCGGTGATACAGGAAGTCCGTCCCGATGCCGCCTGAGAAGTCCCAGTACTTGCGCCAGCGAAAGAACCGTTCCGCGCTGAACGGCCGCGCGGGGGCATCGCCCAGGAAGCGCGTCCAATCCACCGTTCCCGAGTTGGCCTCCTCGTCGACGTAGTACTGCCAGACGCCTGCGACGTGGTTGGACGAATAGCTCGATTGCGCCATCACGACCGGACCGGTCCAGCCGTTGCGGATCATCTCGCGCGCTTGGGCATAGGCCGGATCGGAAACCCATTGACTGCCGATCTGCAGAACCCTTCCGGTGTCCCGGGCCGTTTCGGCGATCGCCTTCGCTTCGGGAATCGTCCGCGACATCGGTTTCTCGAGGTAGACGTCCTTCCCCGCCCGCATGGCATCGATCGCCATCCTGGCGTGCCAGTGATCGGGCGTCGCAATGACCACAGCGTCCACGTCGTCCCGAGCGAGCAGGTCCTCGTAGGCGTGATGGCTGTCCCGGTCGCCGATCCCGATCATCTCCTTGGCGCGCAACTTCGCGCGCTCGTAGATGTCGCTTGCGGCCACGACTTGGAGAATGTTGTCGCGGCGCATCATCGGCAGCAGACGGCGCTGCAGGTGCCGCGTCCCGATGTTGCCGACGCCTATGATGCCGACATGGATTCGTTCGTGCGCGCCCGCGACGCGTCCGGCGGACGACGCAGCGGCTGCCCCGAGAAAGATTCTTCACGAAGGCAGCCCTGACGGCATCGCGGCTTCATTCTGCCACATGCACGGCACGCGCCTACCCCCGGCTGCGAGCGGCGCGGACTACAGTGCACGCAACAGGCGCTTCGCTTCGCCGATGCCGGCAAAGCGGCTCTCATCCGCCAGAAACTCCGGCGTATGGACCCGGCGCCGGCCGCCCCGCAGCTGTACCGGGTGTTGGACATGCAGCATCTCGTGGTAGAGCACGTACTCCACGAGCAGGACGGGCACTTGCTGCCTGTCGAAGATGCTGCTGATAACGATGGCATCGTGCGCGGCATCGTAGTGTCCCAACCGCCTCCGCGAGGTCTGGGGACTCCAGCCGAGAGTGGGCTTGTGCAGCGACCCGTTGAAATAGCGCTCGTTCAGCCGGTCGAACAACGCATCGAGGTCGTGGACGCGCCCACGCGGAGGCAGCAGGTGCTTGCGGCCCCGGGC
This sequence comes from Bryobacterales bacterium, assembly GCA_965218615.1. GTDB lineage: Bacteria > Acidobacteriota > Terriglobia > Bryobacterales > UBA6623 > VXMF01. The sequence goes on along the minus strand of CBDCLH010000003.1, from coordinate 822,692 downwards.
TCTGCGCGCTTGCAGCATCCGCTGGTGGGTCGCCGGACTGTTCAGCCAGGAGCGGTAGGATTTGTTGGCGTGGCCTGGGGTCCGCTCGCGGTACAGCTTGGCAAGCAGAATTGTCGTCAGCGCTTCCAGGACCTCGCCAGGCGCATCCTGCAGCAGGTCGCTCAGCTTGGCCACGATGCGGGGTCCGTCCTGTTCGAAACAGATGGTCGAGCGAACCGTCGCGAACGGACGGAATTGCACGTCGAACTCCGGGGCCTCCGCGCGGGGCTTGAGCGAGCGGAATACACGCAGAAAGACCTTTTCGGGCGCTTCCGCGCGGCCCTCGGCTTCGCAGAGCACCTCGGGCGTGGATGAGTTCATCCCAGCAGGGAGAGTTGCGCCCGCTATTTCCTGGAGGCTGCGGTCTGTTGTGCTACGTAGTTCTCGTAGCGGCGGTGGACCAGAACATGGAACGCCGGTTGCCGAAACTCCTCGATTGCGTAGAGGTACTTGCGATCGTGCAACCGCGAGAGAACGTTGCGGACCCACCGCTGCTGCGTGCGCGTCATACCCTTCTTCGAAATATCCAAGCAGGCGCCGGTCAGGTGAACGGATGCCGTGGGCCCGGTCGACGGGGCCGCATTCGCATTCCGCCTGGCCAAGCTCTTCTGATAGCTCACAGTCCGCATCAGGCTTGTCACCCGCAGCTGCTTGCCGAAGCGGTTCCGGTATTGCTGGCTGAGGCGCTCGAGAAGCAGGTGCGCCCAGGGGCGCAGATACCGGTAGTCGGAGGCCACAGCGTGCAGATAGTAGCTGCGCGTTTTCTCCTTGACGGGAACCAGGAGCTGCAAGCGGGCCCAGCGCGCCACCATCGCCTGGTCCTGCATGCGCGAGAGGTGGTCGTCATCGGCCAGTCGGTTCTGTTCGGCCTGGGACTGGGAGTCGGCGCGCAGGTTCGGTTCGGCCTGCGCGGCCGCGGAGAACGCCAAAACAAGAACGATCAGAATTGGCACGTGTCTTAGTACTTGTACAAGCGTACCATGAGCTCAGACTCGGACTCGCCTCGCCTTGCGGGGCGTGTCCTGAGCACAAGGAGTTTGCCACGCCGAAGGATTCCGCCAAGCGGCGAACTCGGACCGTTCGATGACACTCTCCGGTCGACGGCCGCCCCCGCGCGGCGCCGCTCTCCTCAAGCTCGGGTGCATTCTCGCGCTGCTTCCGGCCCTGGCCGCCCAATCGGACTGGGTCGCGGAGAGCCCACACTTCCGCGTGCTGGCCCGCGAATATCCGGGACTGGACGCCGAAGCCGTGGCGTCCGCGGCAGGGGTCCTGAAAACGATTCGGGCGCAATTCCTACGGGAGGGTCTGGGGGTGGCTCGGCGGGCTGATGGTCCGCTGGACATCCTGCTGCTGCCGAACATGCTGCAGCTTCATGCGCTGCTGCGAGAGGTCCCGCCCTCGGGAGTTCGCGGGGTCAACATTCGAGGACTCGATCGCAACTTGGTCATGGTGGCATGGCATGCGCGCCCAGGCCCCTGGGTTACCTTGGCCCACGAATACGCGCACCAACTCGAAGACCCGGACTGGCCGCCCTGGTTCCGGGAGGGCCGGGCCGTGTATCTGGCGCGCTTGACGCAATCGCAGTTCGGCGCACCTCTGAACACAGACCTGCTCCCGACGCTCGAGCGGTGGCCGTGGCTGGCATGGCCCGCTCTGCTGGCGGCCGAGGAAGGCGGCCAAGCCGCCCGGCCCGAGCTCTTCGAAGCACAATCCTGGCTTCTTGTCCACTGGCTCGCGAGGCGGCACGGCAGGATCGCGAAGCTCGAGCCGGAGGCCGCTTATCGGTCTCTGTCCGAGTTGGGCTCCGCGGGCCTGGACGAGACACTCCAGCGGTACGCCGCGCAATTGCAGCAGAATGCGCACGGAGAGCTGGGCGTCCGTGTCCCCGCCGACGTCGTTCCCGACGCCGTCCCCGCGGCGAAGTGGGAGATCCCATTGTTCGAAGCGGAGGTGCACCGGAACCTGCAGTACGTCGGCTCGGCGGAGTCCCAGCTATCGTTGCTGGTCCGGGAGTTTCCCAGGGCCGCCCGCATCCAGTCGGCCTACGCCGCGGTGCAGTTGATGCGGGGGAAGCAGGATCTGGCGGAGCGGCACTACGGCTTGGCCCTGGCCTTGGGCGACACGCGCGCTCGCACGGCGTACCGCTACGCGTTGCTGCGGATGCGGCCGGGGACGGACCCCGCCAAGCGCGCCGCGGATGCGGTGCGCTTCGCGCGGCGGGCCCGAGACACGATGCCGTGGGAGCCGACGCACCAGCTGGCGTTGACGCACGCGCGGATGCTGCAGGGCGACTGGGCCGGTGCGTTCGACGAATTGCGTCAGCTCGCCCGCTTCCCCGGCTGGGAGCGTCGGGTGGAACGCGAAGTCCTCGAGATTCGACGGCGCCAAGACCAGGCCTTCGCGGCACTCCCACCGCCAGCGCTCGCCGCCGCCGTCCCAGTCTCGCGTGTGGACGTGCCAGCGCCTTCCGAACTCTCGCCCTGGACTGCGCCGCGACTTGGTTCACGCCGGCCTTCGATCAGCCGCCGCTGGCCACCCTCTGGGACGTGGCTGGTGCATGGGCGCATCGCCTGGATCGACTGCTCGGACAGCGACCGAAAGGTGGTCGTGCACTCGTCGTTCCAGAGGCTTGTCCTGCGCGAGAACCCGGACCGCTCCCCCCGCCTGATCAACCGGCCCTTTCGAGGAAAAGCGTTGCCGTGCGCTGCGCGCGGCTGGGTGGTCGCAATAGCGTATCGGAAGCTGCCAGGCGGCGGTCCGGTCGACGGCGAAATCGTGGCGATCCGCTTTTGAACGTCCGGGCGCTACAGGATGCCGTACTTGGCGAAGGCTTCGCGCGCGGACATGCCGGCCTCGATCTCGCGGCGGACCGTCTGTTCCCCGCGCGCCTTTTCGAGAGCCCGGATGAACACCTCCACTTCGTGCCGCCGCGGCACCACGCAGACTCCATCCTGATCGCCGAAGACGATGTCGCCCGGGTCCACTGAGACCTGCCCGATCTTGATGCTTGTACGGTATTCCACAACTTTTCCGCGCGGGCCTTGGTCCTGGGCGTAGGCTCCATAGCCGAAGGTTGGAAATCGCAGCGCAGCAATGCCCGCCGTATCGCGGTAGTAGCCGTCGACCACAGCGCCAGCGGCTCGCAGACGCATCGCCCGCGCGCTCATTAACTCGCCCCACAGGGCGTAGCGCGGGGCCCCCCCGCCGCAGACATAGACCTCGTCTTGCTGGAGGTCGTCCAGAGCTTCCAGCAGCAAGCCGAACGATGGGTCCGGATCGGCGTCGGGAACTTCCTCAGGCAGATCCGCAACTCGGACAGGCATGGAGCGTCCCAACACACGCATCTCCCCACGCAAGGGGCGGATCTGGGGCGGCAAGAACTGGTGCAGCAAGCCGAGCTGGTCCATGACATCGCCGACGACGGCGGAAAACAATTCGCGCCGGGCCAGCGCGAAGAACTCCTGATCGGTCCGCCAAGGCTCTTTCATCGGATCGTCTCCACTCCTCGGATGGCGCTCCTTAGCCAACCCTGCCAGAGCCGGCCGCCGTCCGTCCAGTCTCGTACGTCCCTCATCCGAGCGCCGACATCGTGAGGTCCGGAGCGTACTCCGCGATCCTGTCCAACACAAGCCGCGCGCGCCGGACCCGTTCCCGGGACAGCGCCACCACCGTAGATTCGATGTGGCTGCCGCTGGGATAGATATCGGGTGCGTTGCGTAGGCCGAGCTTGACGTACAGCGGAGCCCCGACTCGGATGAACTCGGGCACTTCATAGTGGCGCACGAAGCCCCCGATGTTGTCGGGCGCCTCGACGTACAAGTCAATCGGCGCATCGATCGCGGCGCGGATCCCAGCCAATTGCGGCAGTGTCAGGTCGGACGGAACATTGATCGTCGTCGCACCCAACTCTTCCAAGATCCGGGCCGCCGCCGCATTGGCTGGCGCCATCATGACGGATGTCTTCAAGATCAGATCCTCCGGCAGCTCTCCGGATCGCTTCATCTGTCCCAGCGCGGCGAGCAGGCCGATGTCGGAGACCAGCACGCTCCCGATCCCGAGCCGCACGGCCCTGCGGACATCTTCGATGGCAAAGACCAGTTGCTCGCTTCCGCGCAGGCTCAGTCCCAAGGTCTTGCCGGCCGCCGAATAGGCCTGCGCTCCGATGTCAAACGTCGCTCGCGGCCCCACAAAGAGGTTGACTTCGATGTGTCGATTCCGGCCCAACGCCGCCATCTCGAGGATCTCGTCGTCGGTCAGCAACATGATCCCGCTCCCCTGGCTCACCCGATGCACGGGAACCTCCCTGGCGTCGGCCTCTTGGAGTAGCGCGTGGAAGGCCGCGGGACCTTCGGTGCTAGGGATCTCGATCCGGTACTGGGCGCCGTCCGGAAACCGTTTCGGCGAGTCCGGCGGAGGGTGCGGATCCTCGCTGGGAAGACCCAACTTCGTTAGCGCCTCACGGGTTCGCTCCATCGTTCCTCCACGGCATCTCGCACGATCAGACCTCTGCGGTCGAGGTCCGCGAACATGACTTCGCTCCGGTAGCCAACCTTCTCGAACTCGCGGCCGACAGCATCGACGGCTTGCTGCCGTCCGGTCTCATAGAACACCAGGACGCCCGGTCCGGCGCCGCTCAACGCACAGCCCAAGAGGCCCGGCACGCGCAGCTTGAGGATCGCCGCAAGCCCCGGTACGCGTGCTTGGCGGTAGGGCTGATGCAGGCGGTCCTCAAACGCGACCGGGAAGGCTTCACGGTTTCCCTTGAGGAGCGCGGCGACCAGGAGGGTCGCGCGCTGGATGTTAAAAACGGCGTCCTCCCTCGAGTATTGGGAGGGCAGAGCCGCGCGCATGCTCGGGGTTGACAGTTCATAGTCGGGACAGACCACCGCCACCGAGAACGCGCGCGGCACTTCCAAGCGGACGGCGCGCGTGATACCGTCATCGCCGATCGCCGCCGCGGTCACGGAGCCGAGCACTGCTGCGGAGACGTTGTCGGGATGCCCCTCAATCCGGGCGGCCTCATCGAGCACACGGTGCTCGTCCCAGCCCAGGCCCAGCGCGCGGTTGGCCAACACGACGCCTGCGACGAGAGCGGCGGCGCTTGACCCGAAACCCTTGCCGACCGGGATCTCGTTCTCGATCGCAAGCTCCACGGGCGGCAGGTCCTGGCCGCGCCTCGCGGCGACCTGTCGCCCGGTCTGCAGGATCAGATTCTCAGGGCCGACAGGAATGCACTCCGCATCGCGGCCCGCAACCCGGATCCGCGTCTCGGCGGATAGACGGAACCGGCAGGTCAGGTAGATCCCCAGCGCCAGTCCCAGCGTGTCGAAGCCGGGTCCCAGGTTCGCGCTCGAGGCCGGCACGCGAACCTCCGTCTGCCCGACCATAAGCCCGAATTATAGCCCAGCACCGGCAGGCAGAGATGAAGCGCGAGCGCCTCGCGGGTGCGTTCCGAGCCAGCCGCGCGTCGCCACAAGTAGTCCCCATTCAACGAAATACAACGAAGAAAACAGTTGCCGCCAGCGCGATCAGGACACTGGTAACCCATTCCGGACGCCAGCGCGCCTGGAACCCCCGCGCACGCTGGGCGGTCTGCAAGGCCACGGCGAGCCGCGAGCTCTCGAGCCAGCCCGCCCCCGAACCGGAATAAGCCTGCCCGCGCCGGCAGCTTGCGAGCGTCAGTCCCGCAACCGAAGCAGCAGCGGCTCGCCCGCGCAGAACGGTGTAGGCAAGCATGCCGCCCGCGGTGACCACCACTGCCCAAAGGTAGCTCCACCAGACACTGGTGCACCATGCGGGCAGCGCCCAGTCCAACCTGTCGCCCAGCATCGAGACCAAGCCCCAGCCAACACCGACGAGGAGCCCCGCAATCCCGGATCCCCGATGCGCGCGCGTGAGGACACCGACCACGAACACCGTCGCCAACGGCACGGCGGCGACGCTGGACAGCCGGAGGTAGAACGCCACCATTCCTTCTCCGAGAAAGGGCACGTAGAGGAACGAGACCGCGATGCAGAGCACCGCGGCTGCGCGCGTGGCGGCCAGACTGAGCCGCTCGCCGGCGTGTGGCGCCAGAAAACGGCAGAACACATCCCGGGTGAACACTGCGCCGAGCGCGGAACCGATCGAGTCATAGGTGGACAGGCAGGCCGCCAGAACGCCCGCCAGGACCAAGCCCGCCAGTCCTGCACCCAAGTGGTCGACAAAGAGGTGCGGGAACGCGCTATCGCCCTGCTCGAGGTGCGGATACAATGCCCGGCCCATGATTCCGAGGGACACGTTGCACCACATGACGACAACCAAAACCGCGGAAGACAAGGTCACCGCGGCCCGCATGTCCCATTCCCGCCGCGCGCCGAGCAGGCGCATCGACTGCGAGTGATTGACGATGCAGTAGGCGGCATGCGCCGCGATCCACCCGAACAAGACCAGCACCAGCGGCGCACCCGGTCCGGACAAGCCGCCAAAAGTCAGCATGCGCTCCGGAAGCTCCGAGTCCGTTGCGAACAACCGGTCCCGCAGGGCGTCCCACCCTCCGAGCCGGGACCAGACCACTGCCCAGAGGGAGCCCGCGGCCAGCACAATCATGCCGGTTTGCATCGAATCCGTCGCAACGACCGCCCGCAACCCCCCGCTGACGGTATAGATCGCGGCCAACACGGCTAGGCCGACGACGATCCACCACGTCGTCGCTCCCCAGCCCGTAATCGCACCGAGCAACAGGAACAGCGAATACGCCATGTTGCCCATCACTTGCGTGCGCTGTTGGATTTGGACCAGGGCCCCAACCAGGCGCATCGCGGGGCCAAAGCGCGCTTCGAGATACTCGGCGTTGGTGAAGAATCCCGCGCGGTACACGGGCACCAACACCACGCTCGTCGCGAGCAGCCAGCCAATCGGGATGCCCAGCCACCAAGTCGAGAGATAGGCGATTCCAAACTGGTACGCTCCCCCAACAACAGCGACGAAGTCCCCACTGTCGATCGCCGTCGCGAACAGCGACAGCCCGATCAGCGGCCACGTCAGCCGCCGCGCCGCGAGTTGCCAGTCCGCTGCATCCTGGGGGCGCTGTGAGCGAAGCCAAGCCACGGAGACGATGGCCGCATTGACGCCGATCGCCAAGAGCCAGTCGATCCGCGTCATCGGCGCCCGCCGAGGAGAAGTGCTCCTAGCCCCGGGTCAGCGCGGCGACGAACCGGTCCGCCTCTTCCAGGTGGGCGCGGACAGCTTGTTCCAGCGTGGAGTAGTCCGGCGGACGGTTGTCCAACTCCCAATTGCCATGGCGGTCCAGACCGCGCACGAGAACCGCGCTCTCTCCGGCGCGCACCGGCTTCACGTCCGGGGTCATGTAGCGAATAGCGAATCCGATCCTTGGCCGGCTGGACCGGTTGCAATGGGAACCGTGGATCGCCCGCACGTGGTGCAAGGACATCTGCCCGGCTCGCAGCTCCACGTCCACGACGTCGGTTTCGTCGTAGTCCGCCTGGATCACCTGTCCGCGGGTCAGCAGGTTGTCGGCCGCGTAGGTGTCCGTATGCGGCTGGATGGCGCGACGGTGGGACCCCGGAAGCAGCCGCATGCAGCCGTTCTCCCGTGTGCTGTCGGTCAACGCGATCCAGGCTGTCGTAACGGCGCCCCCCTCCAGGCCCCAGTAGGTGCCGTCTTGGTGCATGGTGACATACCCCGGGTCGTGGGCCGACTTCGGGAACACGGAAGCGGACCAGAGCAGGATGTCCGGACCGAGCACGGATTCCACCGCACCGAGCACGGCCGGATGCGCCGCCAGTTGCCACGCCCAGTCGTAGAAGCGATGGATTTGACTCATTTGCACGGCCTTCGGAGAACCCCCGAACAACTGCGCGACGCGGTCGTACTGGCGATAGTGCAGCGCCGCTTCGTCCGGTCCCAGGGCGTCAATCGGGTGCAAGAACCCTTTCCTGGCGTACTCCTCGATCTGCTCCGTGGTTAGTAGTGGTCGCATACCCCGTCCAGCCGCTCCCATCATACGATGCGAATATCGTGTCCGACGCAAAGACCTGGCCCGCCTGCGGCAGCGGACGGATTAGACTTGTCGGTGCACCATGCCCGCTCCGCACCGCTCGAACCGATCCGTACCGTTTTCCCGCAGGACCTTGCTCCAGCTTCCCGCCGCTCTGGGGGCAGCCGCCCTGCCTGAGATCTTGGGGCCCGAGGGCAGCCTCGCCGCAGCCCGCGAGAAGGCCAAGCCCCTGCATCTGAAAGTCACCGATCTGCAATCGTGGATCGTCAACCACTCAGCCGGCAAGAACTACGTTTTCTGCAAGATCTACACGAACCAAGGCATCGTGGGCGTCGGCGAAGGATCCGTGACCTCGAAGGCGGCCACGATGAAGGCCGCCATCGACGAGCATCGCCGCTATCTCGTCGACCGCGACCCCACGGACATCGAGATGCATTGGCAGGCCATGTACCGATGGCCCCGCTGGCGCGGCGGACCGATCCTCAACTCCGCCATCAGCGCCGTCGAGATCGCTCTGTGGGACATTCTTGGACAGGCGCTGGGGCAACCGATTTATCAACTGATAGGGGGCAAGGCTCGCGAGCGGGTGCAGATGTATGTGCACCCTGGAGGAGGTCCGACACCGGGAGCCTATGCCGAGCGCTGGGTTGCGGCTCGCGAAGCGGGCTGGACCGCAGGCAAAGGGGCCTTCATCACGACGCATGACGACGTCATTGAGCCCGTCCGCTCCGTCCGGGAAGGCATCGCCAACCTGCAAGCCGTGCGCGCAGGCGTGGGTGAAGAATTCGCGGTCTGCATCGACCTGCACGGCAAGACGACCCCGACAATGGCCAGTTCGTTTTGCCGCCAAGCCGAACCGTACGGTCCGTACTTCGTCGAAGAAGCGACGCAGATTGAGGACCTGGAGGAGCTGGCTCGTTTGCGTTCTATGACGACCATCCCGCTCGCGACCGGCGAGCGGCTGTTCACCAAGTACGGGTTCTCACAACTTTGCCACCGACACCTCGTTGACTACATCCAGCCGGATGTCGTGCACTGCGGCGGCATCCTCGAGTTGAAGAAGATCTCGGCCATCGCCGAAGCGAATCGCATTGAGCTGTGTCCCCACAACCCGCAGAGCGCGGTGTCGACGCTGGCCTCGCTGCACGTGGATTTCTCGACTCCCAATTTCGCCATCCAGGAGATCTCGTCCGGGAAGCGGAACCCCTTCTGGGACGAATTCTTTCTCGGAGGCGGACCTCGCTACGAGGGTGGCTTCGCGCTCCCTCCCGACCGGCCAGGTCTGGGCGTCACCTTCGACGAGGCCGTGGGCGCCAAGCGCCCGTACGTCCCCGTGACCCGTCAGCAGTTGCGCTTCCCGGACGGAGGAGTGGCGGACCACTGAACGCTCTCGGCCGGTCTCATCACGACCCGGTTACAATCGATCGCTTGGCATCTCAGGCTCCCAAACTGGACATCGGCTGCGGGCGGAACAAGCGGCCCGGGACCATTGGCGTCGACCGCAATCCCCGCACCGCCGCCGATGTCCTGGCCGATGTGGACCACGGGGGGCTGCCCTTTCGCCGGAATTCGATCCAGTCCATTTGCCTGATCCACGTCGTGGAGCATCTGGCCAGCATCGTGGAGATCCTGGAGGAGGCCCACCGGGTCCTGCAGCCAGGCGGGCGACTGCTGATCGAGACGCCGCACTATTCCGATGCGAGTTCGTTCGCCGACCCGACGCACCGTTGGCATTTGAACTCATTCTCGTTCCGCTACTTCACCGAGGAAGGCGGCTTCGACTACTACTCCCGTTGCCGCTTCCGGCAACTGCGGCTGCAGGTGAAATTGCTGCGGTTCTGGAGGCTGCTGGGGTTCGAGTTCGCCGTCAACCATTCCCGCGGATTTCGCAGGTTCTGGGAGTACTACCTGTGCTTCCTGGTGCGCGGCAAAGCCCTGGTTTTTGAGTTTGAAGCGGTCAAGTGACCTTGTGCTATGCTCCGGAAAATGGATCTGGCCCAGGTTTATCAGGCGCTCGGCGAAGGGCGTTCCGATCGCTTGGTCAGAACCGTCTCCATTGGCGCGCTCAAGACCTACGGCGTGTATGAAGCGATCAAGATCCGCTCCCGGCTACACACGCTGAACCGCCAGAAGTTGCGCGCCGCAGCCCCCAAGATGTGGCAGCGGATTGCCCAGGGCGACAGCGATTTGGCGCGCGAACTCACGCAAGCCGTGCTGGTGTCCAATATCGTCCTGATCGTCGAAGTTCTGGATCTCCTGGGCATCGAGCACGACGAGAACGGTTTCTTCGAAAAGGACGCCGACTACACGAAACAGTTGGCCAGCGGATGGGAGCGGACGGTCTTCGACCGGTTCCGGGAACGCTACCCGGAAGAACTCGTCCTGCTCTACATCAACCATCTCGGCTGGGAGACCGGGGTCCTGGAGCAGCCCTACCTGGGCGGGACCGCAGATGCCCCGGCCGCGCTAGCGGATTAGGCGCTCGGGCGCTGCCGGAGGCCCGCACCCGCAACTGGATGAGAGGACTGTCCATGCGATGAATGCGAAACGAATCGGAATCCTGACGGGCGGCGGCGACGTGCCGGGCCTGAACTCCGCGATCAAAGCCGCCGTGCAATACAGCGTGGACCGGGGCATCGAGGTGATCGGCATCCGCCGCGGCTGGAAGGGGTTGACGCACATCCGGGGCGCCGGCGGCGGAGACCCGGACTACATGCTGCCGCTCAACCTGCTCAATACGCGAACCGTCGACCGCAGCGGCGGAACGTTCCTGCACACGACGCGGACGAAGCCCTCGCGGATGCAGGTCGCGGAGGTTCCCGAATGGGTGAGGCCCCGGCTCGGATCGATCCAGGAAGTCGAGCCCGGCCTCGTCGACCTGACGCCCGTCGTGCTCGACAACCTGGAGAAACTGGGGCTCGATCACCTGATCGCGATCGGCGGCGACGACACGCTGAGCTACGCCCGCCGGCTGCACGACGAGGGCTTTCCGGTGGTGTGCATTCCGAAAACGATGGACAACGACGTGCCGAACACCGAGTACTGCATCGGATTCTCAACCGCCATCACGCGCGCCGTGGACAACATCAGCCGCCAGCGGACGACGGTGGGATCGCACGAGCGGATCGGCATTTTCCGGGTCTTTGGGCGCGACGCCGGCTTCACCTCTCTGTACACGGCATACGTAACCCGGATCCACTGCTGCATCCCGGAACACCCATTCGAACTCGAGCACCTGCTCCGGCTGTTGCACGACGAGAAGCGGGACAATCCCAGCAACTACGCGCTCGTCGTGCTCTCGGAAGGCGCTACCTGGACCGGGCACTCTGTCACGGAGCATGGAGACGCCGACGCCTATGGGCACCGCAAGAAAGTCAGCATCGCCGAGGCGCTCAGCCAGGAAGTCAAGAAGCGCCTCGGAGAGGAAACGGTCGTGAGCGACCTCACCTACGACCTGCGCGGCGGCGCGCCGGACTTCCTGGACCGGATGGCGGCCATCACATTCGCGGCGATGGCGGTGGAGTGCATCACGGACGGAGGCTCCGGCAGGATGATGGCGATTCAGAGCGGCTGCTACGTCGACGCCGAAATTCCGGCGACCGGGCGCACGGCTCGCACGGTCGACGTCGAGACGATGTATGACACGGAGCGCTATCTGCCGGCATACGGCCGGAAGGCAGGGTTGCCGATCTTTCTGAGCCGGATCAAGTAACGTTTGCGGGCACGCGCCCCGATCGCACAACTGGCTTGGGGCATGCCGCCCGGCCCTCGAGAACTACGTGGCGCAGGACGCCGCGATCAGGCCCACTTCAAGGCGCGCTGGCGGAAGAGCCAGATGTAGCCCGCGATCAGGATCGCCAGGAAGACCAGCATCTCGACGAGGCCGAACAGCCCCAGAACGTCGTACTGGATCGCCCACGGCAGCAGGAAGATGGTTTCGACTTCGAAGATGACGAACAAGATGGCGACCAGATAAAAGCGGATGGAATAGCGCCCCCGCGTTTCGTCCGCCGACTCGATGCCGCACTCGTACGCCTGCAGCTTGACTTTCCCGGGGGCGCTGGGCCGGATCAACTTGGCAACCAGCAGGGTGACCACAGGGAACGCGGCAGCAATCCCAATGAAGATCAAGATGGGAATATAGCCTCGCGGCATGGAGCCTGATCATAGCATGGGGCGCACCCGCCTTCGGGAGGAGGACGAGGATGCCCGACCACAGCGCCCGTTGGTTTCGAAGCACTCTATGATTTCCACCCGCGCATGGTCCTCGCAGCCGTCCATGCGGTCCAGTTCTTCTCGCTCGTGACAGTCCGTAACGCAATACCCATTGGAGCCGCTCCCTTCCTGATCCCTGCATGCGGCTTCGCAGTCGGCTGCCGAGCTTGCCGCGATCAATGGAAGCGGAGCAGCGGATCCCGATCCCCGATCGGATCGCTGGGCGGCCCGACGTGGATATGCGGTCCGGTGGATTGGCCGGGGATCGCGCTACGGAACGCGATGTACGGAATCCCGAGGCTCTCGAGCATGTAGATCAGGAACATGCCCTCTTCCGAATCGGGGTGCAGTGCGACATCGACCCGTCCCGTGTGGTCCAGTCCCATGGCGCGGTGCACCGCCGTGTCCCCCTCCGCGCTGATCGGAGGACTGCTTCCGAACGCGAGGAAATACATCTCATCGATCTCGCTCAACAGTTCCTGCTCGTAGTCGTTGAAGCCCTCGAAACGGTACGCAAGCTCCTCGCTCTCGAGTTCCTCCAGGTAGCTTTCGGCGGCGGCCATGCGTGACATCTGGTGAATCAAGTTGGCGCGAGACTCGGCGAGTTCGGACTGGCGCATGGCGGCATCGAGTCCGTCTTTCGCGTCCTGCAGCTTCTTGGCCGGCACGGCGCCAGCCTGGACCTGTAGCATCGTGCGGTCGAACCTCTCCTGCATGATCTTCTGGAGGCCCTGGGCAGCATCCAGCATGGTCTGGATTTCGCTCGGCTCGAGAGTCTCACTGAGAAGCGTGCGGCGCAAAGTCTCACGGTAGCCGACTTCCAAATACTCAGTCTCCGCTTCCAAGAGAGCTTTGCGGGGGAGCGCGCCCGCTCGGACGAGATCCCGCACACGCTGCAGGTCAGCCGCTTCCCGGACCGGCTGCGCCGCCGCAATACCGGGAACGAGCAAGGCCGCGATGAGCCATGCGTGGAACGGCATACCGGTTCATTTTACTGCCGGTTATGCTGCCACGCGCTCTCGGCGCCTCGATTAAGATAGTTACTGAAGCGCCTGGAGACGACGAGGACTGACGACGCCGCATGGAAGACTGGCAACGCGCCATTAGAGCCGCTCTCGAACGCAAAGCCATGGACCTGACGGTGCTTCATATCGGCAAGGTCAGCACCTTCACAGAGCAATTCGTGATCTGCCATGGCGCCAACTCCCGGCAAATCCAAGCCATCGCCGATTCCGTCCACGGCGAACTCAAGACTGTGGGGCGGCGGCCGCTCAGCATCGAGGGCTATCAAAACGCCGAGTGGATCCTACTGGACTACGGCGATTTCATCGTCCACGTCTTTTCGCCGGAAAAGCGTTACTACTACGACCTGGAGCGCCTTTGGAGGACGGCCCCTAAGTTGCCCGTTCCCGCAGCGGCGTAGCACTTGCTGGACGGCCGGCGCTGCCTGACGGCGCAGGGACCGCCGCATGCTGGGTCGCCGCTCGTTGCCGAGCCGCCTCCTGAGCCCAGGCCAACTCGACGGGTCGAACGGCCGTAGACCTGGCCGCGCCAAGGGGAACTCGACGTGCCAAGCGGCGGCCGACCGCACCGCGTGCTCCCTCCGCCGGCGCCCGCGCCGGGCTACCGGGGCTGTTTCCGTTGCAGCCTGTCCTGCAGCGCTCTGCCGCGTTCGAACTGCACCCGCGCATCGTCGGTGCGGAGCGCGCTGCGCAGCGATTCCAGCTCGCGGATCAGGGCGGCAAGCGCCTCGTCGATCGGACCGCGATTCGTTTCCAGGATTCCGGCCCAGATCTCGTACGGGCTGGCGGCCAAGCGTGTCATGTCCTGCAGGCCGTCGCCGGCGATGTCCAACGGGTCAGCCGCCACCAGATGCTCACAGATCGTCGCGGCCAACGCGGTCGAAGTTAGCTGCGGCAAATGCGATGTCCAGGCGACAACCCGATCGTGCTCCTCTGCTTCCATCACTTTCTGCCGGCAGCCGATCGCATCCAGCCAGCCACGAAACTCTTGGACGACTGGCGAGTCGGGCATCGACCGGCCCGTCGGAACCAGCACGTAGACGGCGTTCTCGAACAGCGCGGCCTCGGCCAGGTCGACACCACGGCCTTCCTTGCCGGCCATCGGATGGCCTCCGAGAAAGACCGGTTCACCGTCGAACAATCGACGCGCCCGGTCAACGATCACCCGCTTCGTGCTGCCGGCGTCCGTCACCAGGGCATGCGGCGGGACAAGCGCCCGCACGGACGCAAGTTGCTCCATGATGCGAGGCACGGGCTGCGCCATGTAGATCAAGTCGGAGCGCGGCAGGGCCTCTTCGAGGGACTGCGCTTCATCGATGATGCCGAGTTCGAGCGCCCGCGCGAGAGTCGCTGGCGAGCTGACGCCCACGATGCGCCCCCGGAAGCCTCCGCGGCGCAGAGCGAGCGCGAACGAGCCGCCAATCAGGCCGACTCCGGCAACCGTGACCGTCTCCACAGCCCCCATGGGCCTATTCGTCTCGCTGCCTCTGCATCGCACGCATCTCGTCGATCACAGCCTCGTAGATGCACTTGAGAGACTCATTCGAAAGAGGCCCTCGGTTCGACCCAACGATGTTTTCGAAGACCCGCCGTTCCCTGGCCGGCTCGTATACTGGCACGCCCTGCTCCCGCTTCAAAGGGGCGAGTCCGAGCACGTTCGTCGCGCGACGATTCAACAGCGCGACGAGTTCGCGGTCGAGCGCATCGATCTCCTTCCGCCAATCACTCAGGCTTTTCATGATTCTCCGCTCGGCCTCTCCCCCTTGCGTTCGCGGAGCGCAAGCCCGCGCTTGAAGTCCCGGGCCAGGGCTTCCAGCTTGTCCTCAAGGTGGTTTGTGGCCGCGTGTTCCTCGATCAGACGCATGAACGCGCTTCCCACAACGGCGCCCTCGGCGTACGGCGCAATCTCTTCCATATGCTCACGCTTCGAGAGGCCGAATCCCAGGGCCAACGGCAGGACGGTCGCTTGGCGCGTTCGCTGCAGCAGCGGAATCGCCTCGCTTGAGATACTGTCGCGGACGCCCGTCACGCCGGCCCGCGAGACGAGGTAGATGAAGCCGCTGCAGTGTCGCGCAATCTCGGCAATGCGCTCGCCGGGTGTCGTCTGCGCGACCAGGAAGACGCAATCG
The DNA here is from genome assembly GCA_965218615.1 of Bryobacterales bacterium. Lineage (GTDB taxonomy): Bacteria > Acidobacteriota > Terriglobia > Bryobacterales > UBA6623 > VXMF01. The sequence continues at coordinate 807,288 of CBDCLH010000003.1, read as the reverse complement.
AGGCCATGGCGGCGCATCTCCGTTACGTACCGCCCGGCTTCTTCGATGTTCAGGTCGGTCAGAAGCGCACCGTCAACACCGGCACGCGCGGCATCCTTCGCGAAGCGCTCGAAGCCGTAGCGCAGAATGGGATTCAGGTAGCTGAAAATCACCACCGGGATCTCCGACCTCTCGCGCAGAGCCTGTACGAGCTGCAAGACCGTCTTGACGTTGGTTCCGGCCTTGAGAGCCCGCTCGCTGGCCCGCTGAATCACCGGGCCATCGGCAATGGGATCCGAGAACGGCACGCCGAGCTCGACAATATCCGCGCCGCCACGTTCGAGAGCCAGGATCAGACCGACGGTCTGCGCGGGCGAAGGATCCCCGGCTGTTAAATAGGCGATCAGGCCGCGCGCGCCCTCGGACCGCAAACGAGCGAAGGCACTACCGATGCGTCCGGTTGCGTCGCGGGCGATCGCGCTGGGCCTGCATTCCGCGACATTCACGGCGAAGGCCCATTGTACTAGGCGATCCCAGCATCGATTCCTGTACTCTCATCTGCAGCAGACATGAAGCTTGACCACGTGGAAGTCTCCCGTTACGCGATTCCGCTGCCGGAACCGCTCAGCGATTCCACGCACGGCGCCATCCACCACTTCGCGTTGGTTGTCGTCCGCTTGCGTACCCCGGACGGGCTGGAAGGACTGGGGTATACCTACGCGGTCGGAACGACAGGCAGCGCGGCGATCGCGCACCTCATCGCGGACGACCTCCGCCCGCTTGTGCTGGACCAAGATCCGCGGCGCGTCGAATCCTTGTGGCATTCGATGTGGTGGGGCACGCACTATGTCGGACGGGGCGGGCCCGCCAGCTTTGCGATCTCGGCCGTGGACATCGCGCTCTGGGACCTCAAGGCCAAGGCCGCCGGCGAGCCACTTTGGCGTCTGCTTGGCGGCCACGATCGGCGTGTGCGCGCCTACGCCGGAGGCATCGACCTCGACCTTCCGCTCGCTGCCCTGGAACAGCAGACGCAGCGCAATCTGGAGCGCGGTTTCCGGGCGATCAAGATGAAGGTGGGACGCGCCCGGTTGCGCGAGGATATCGAGCGGGTGCGCGCGGTCCGGGGATGGATCGGACCGGATACCCCGCTCATGGTCGACGCCAACATGAAATGGAGCGTCGAGGAAGCGATCCGAGCGTCCCGCGCCCTCGCTGAATATGACGTCTACTGGCTGGAGGAACCGACCGCCCCCTTTGACGTCGCCGGCCACGTTCGCATCCAACGAGAAGGGCCGCTTCCGGTCGCCGCCGGAGAGAACCTGCACACGCTCGAGGAGTTCGAAGCCATGATCAGCGCCGGCGCGGTCGCGTTTCCGGAACCCGACGTCTCCAATTGCGGAGGTGTCTCGGGGTGGATCAAGGTCGCCCACTTGGCGGAGGCCCGCAACCTGCCTGTCACGTCCCACGGCGTGCACGACCTGCATGTCGGTCTGCTGGCTGCGGTACCCAACGCGTCCTTCCTCGAAGTCCATGGCTTCGGACTGGAGCGCTTTCTGGAACATCCGCTGGAGGTGTCGGCAGGCTACGCGGAGGCGCCGGACCGACCGGGACACGGTGTCCAATTCGTGTGGGATGCACTCCGTCCGTATCGCGAGGCCGCGTGATGCGGGCATTCGCCGCTTCCAAGCCGACCCAACAAGGTTGCGACCGCGTGCATCTTGAGACCCTCGCCTTGCCCTGGCGGGCTCGGACTGCCGCCGACCGAGACACATCCCATCGGGCCGCCGCTCCCCGCCTGGAGCGCTGCGGGAAACGCGGGGACTGCCTGCGGGGCAGCCTGTCTGAGTGGAGCGGCCGGCTGGTCGCCTCAGGCTTTTCGCATTCGCATCGGGATAGACGATTCCGGCCGCTGGAGAATCCGCGACTCCGTGCCGGCTTCCAGGACTGCTCTGCATTCCGCCGGCCGCGGGGCGCGGCGCCCCTTCCCGTCCCGTCCAAGGCCCGTCTCGACGCACTGAAGAGCGGTTCGCTGGCGGTCTGGCTTCTACTGGCTTTGCCTGTTGGCTGGCCCAACCCGTCCACCGCGTCCGCGCAGACCGCCACTCTCATCCGGAACGCGCTTGTAATCGACGGCACCGGGAGCGCGCCGCGGCCGAACGCCGCCATCCTCATCGAGCAGGGCCGCATTGTGCGCGTCGCCGATGAGCGCACCGTGAGAGCTCCACCCGCTGCACGGGTTCTCGACGCATCCGGCAAGACAGTCATTCCGGGCATCATCAATCTCCGCGGCCAGGCCGGACTGGCCCGCGGCGTTCCGCCTTTCGAAGAGAGCTTTACCGGCACCCAGATCCTCGAGCATCTGGGAACCTACGCATCGTACGGGGTCACGACGACGACGACCCTGGGACAGGTCGGCGGCGCGCTACGGGAGATCCGCGACGGGATCGACACCGGCCGTATCCAGAGCGCCGCGCGCGTCGTGACGCCTGTACAGGCCTTCAGCCGAACGAGCGGATATTGGGCGCGCACGGCCGGCATGGAATCGTTGTACGCACTCGTCGAGAGCGTCGAGGAAGCCCGTCAGGCTGTCGACCGCTTGTCCAAGGCCGGAGCGGACTTCATCCAGATCTCGGAGACCGTCGAAGGCGCGGATGCGCCTCTCGCCCTGACGATCTCGCAGGCGATCGTGCAGGGCGCCAGGCGCCACGGACTGCGCGTCGCAATCCTCACCCCGACCGCATCCCGAGCATCCCGACTCGTCGAGGCCGGTGCGACCTTCCTGGCGCGAAGCGTGACGGATCGGGAGGTCGACGGCCCCTTTATCGAGAAGCTGTTGGCCCATCGCACAGTCTACGCGCCCGCCCTCAGCGCCGAAACAATCGAGTTCGAATACGGCGACCGCGCCGACTGGCTCGACGACCGCTACCTGAAGCGGTCGCTGCCGCCGGGCGTCGCAGGGTTGCTGCGCGGACCCGTGCGGATGCGACAGGCGCTCGACCCGGACCGCGCGCGCAGAATCCACCGTTTCGAGACCGCTCGCGGGAACCTGCGCAAGCTTGCGGCAGCTGGTGTCAGTATCGGACTGGCCAGCGGGTCTGGGAATCCGAGGAGCTTGGAAGGCTACTTCGAGTACAGGGAGGCCGTGTTTCTCAAGCGTGCGGGGCTCTCGAACCTGGACGTGATCCGGGCCTTCTCGAGCGGAAGCGCGGCGGCGCTTGGCCTCTCGCACGACCGAGGCTCGCTCGAGCCCGGCAAGCGCGCCGATCTCATCATCCTGAACGCGAATCCGCTGGACAACATCCACAACCTTCGGGAACTGCACGCGGTCTTCATCGGGGGGCGTTTGGCGAAGCTCTAGGGCGTTCCAGTTCGGTCTTCCGGCTGAGGGGTCCGAGAGGGTCGCGTTTGCCCCAGGTGTCGCCAGGATCCTCGCGCGCGGCCTCGATCCGCCATTTGGCCGTTTTCCGCGCATGTTCCGGGAAATCTCCGGCAACGAGTCCTGGGATCCGCGCAAGCCTCAGATTTCCTTACATCGGTTGTTTTACGTTGGCATGATTGCGGGAGGAGATGCCGGTTCTGGGTGCGTTGGGGCAACGGTTGACGTGAGGGGATTGTCGGGGAGGATTTCGTAGACCAGGCGCAGGTCGGTTCCGGGAAACAGCGTGGCGGTTTCGTTCAGTTCCTTGAGCAGTGCAGCCAGGGCGGCGTCCTGCCCGCGGCTGGCTTGGTACAGCAGCCGCACGGTCAGAGTGCCGGCCGCAGGGTCGGGAAGAAGGCTGGCGTCGCTGCGGAACAGTGCCTTCAGCAGGGGGCGCACATTCTCGGGCCTGCTCAGTTCCGGCGCGACCGCGCCGGCCATTGCGGTTTCGGCGCGGTAGGCGATCATGCGCAGGGTGTCGAGCAGGTTCCGCAGCGGGGCGGGCAGGGCCTGCAGGCGCTCTTCCGGCGACAGGTCGCCGGCCCGGACATGCTGCTGGACGTCGCTTTTCGCCAGTTCCAGGCCCGTGATGCGCCGCTCGATCGCGGCGACCTCCGCCTGGAGCTGGAGGGCCTTCTCCGAACGCGCGCCGCGCTCGGCCGCCAGCTTGCGATGCAGGTGCCCGGCCTTGCCGCGCAGCCTCCGCAAGGCGCGCTCGAGCCGGCGCCAGAGCGGGTTGACCACCCGCTCGTCGGCATCCACCCCCACGAGCGCGTGCGCGGCCAGCGTGTCGAGACCGAATTCGGCGCGCATGTACTTGCAGAAGTTCTCCTGCGTCCAGCGCGAGCGCAGCAGGCCCGCGACCCGCTCCGCGGGCAGCGTGGGATGCGTGGTGAGGATCGCCGGCTGGCGCTCGCCCGCCGTCGGCTGGCCCGCCAGCTCCAGCGGCTTGCGCGGCTGGCCGCTCTGGCCCGGCCGGCGCAGGCGCCGGTCGATCCAGAAGCGGATCTCGCGTGCCGCGCAGGCGTTCCCCAGAGCCGCCTTGCGCTCGGCGATGCGGCCCTCCAGCGCTTGCTCGCCGCCGGGCGCATGCAGCGCCAGGCGGGCCGGGACGAACTCGCTGTCCGGCCAGCGCTCCGCCTGCAGCCCCGTGCGCCAGGTGATCACCGCGATCCCGCGCTCCGCCAGCTGCCCGAACAGCGCCGGACTCCAGCCTTCCCGGTCGCACACCAGCGTCAGGCGCGGCCTCGACGGCTCCTGCGCGGCCGGCAGCAGGCCCAGCTCCTCCAGCTGCGGCAGCAGCCCGTCCCGCAACTCCGCCACCAGCGCGGGATCGACCTGCTTGTGCACGCACAGCAACGGCGCCCCCCCCCAGCGCCCCCACCCAGTAGCTGGCCGCGGCCGGCAGGCACAGCTTCTGCCGCGGCACGAAGTGCTTCGGCAGGCGGCCCTGGCCGCTGTAGACCTGGACGTGCCCGTCCACGAACAGCGTCGCGACCGCCTCCGGATCGGCGGCCGCCCAGTCCCGCGCCAAGGCTCCGCGCCAGGTCTCCAGCGCGGCCGCATCCGCCACCAGCTGGCGCGTCCTGCGCCGCAGCGTGCGCTCGCACGGGCAGCGGTCCAGGCCCAGCAAGGCACCCCATGCCCCGGGCTGCTCGTAGCGCAGCCGCTCCGGATTGCGCACGCGCGCCAGCAGCAGGAACGCCAGCAGCAGCAGGATCGAGCGCACGCCGTAGAAGCCCTTGGGCAGGCGCAGCAGGCCCTCGTGGCGCAGCAGGCCGGCCTGCACCAAGGCCGGAACCGCCGTCAGCACCCCGCCCCCGCTGACCGCCGAGGCCGCGGCGAAACGCGGCTCCCGTTCCTGCAGCGGCCCCAGGCTGGTCAGCGCCCGCCCGGCCGTGTCGCACGTCGCCCGGCCCTGCGGCGCTTGCGCGGCTTGTCGAAGTCCTGCTCGCCGCGCGCTTCCATCTGTCGCCGCGCACGGGCCACCGTGCGCGCGCTGATCCCGTGCGCCCGGCCCAGTTCGGCGTGCGTGGCCAGTCCGAGCAGCGCGAAGCGGCCGAGGCAGCGCGCGCGGCCTGGCCGGTCCTCGACGCCGCAGCTGTCGATCGGGTCCGTGTTCAGGAAATAGACCCAGCGGCCGGCGTCCAGCAGCATGCTCAGGCGAGCGTTAACGGGGATCGCGTCACCGGGCCGCAGGCCGAGCGAAGCGGGGAGTGGGGAGGGTGCGGGGTGCGCCGCGCCGCCTTTCATGTGGACATGTTAAAAAAACCGAACCGGCCATGTCAAGCCCGCGACACCAATTGCAAGAAAAACGTAACCCCGTGCGCTAGAACGGCTTATACCGATTCACTCGATCTCGCCAAATTGTCGATGTAAGGAAGTCTGAGACTGCTCTCCGGGTCGCCGGAGCAGCCAGATGACAGGCCAATCGGGCCTCCAGCCAATAGCGCGCATTGCCCGAGCACACCTGTCACCTGAGTCGCCGGACCCGGCGACACGGCGCTCTGCACCAGGGCTGTCGAACCGAGAAGGCAGCCCGCCCCCGGTGAGTGCGGTGCACCCCCTGCAGGCTGGTCGCCAGTTCCGCGGGCTTCCGCCTCAGCCAAGCGCTACCGAAAATGGAACCACAGCGTGAGCACGGCCAAGGCCACCGCCGTGGAAAGCACGGCTAGGAGCTTCTCGTTCCCAGCTTGGTCGGCGGATGCCCTCTTCCCGGCCCAATCGACCGTCAGCTCGGCTACCCGCGCAGCGATCGGCCTGCCGTCCAGCTTGCTGACCACCCAGAAGAGGATCAGGCAGCCGAAGAAAACGCCCACGCTGTAGTTCAAGAACGGAATCTGGACCAAGCCGTTGAGCGGCCCCAAATCGACGCCGTAGGCCTTGTAGAGGATGTCCAGCATGAAGCGTGCCGCTCCCGCCCCGCCTCCAACGAACAGCGTCGTCAACGCGGCCCGCGAAGTCCCACCTTTCCACAGGATCCCGAGCAAGAACGTGGCCGTGATCGGCGCGCCAATATAGGCTTGCACGCTCTGCATGTACTGGTACACTTCGCCGCTCAGGTAGCGGATCATCGGAATCCACACGATGCTGACCAGGACGACGACGCCCGTGATCAAGCGTCCGACGAAAACAAGCCGCTTCTCGCTTGCCGCAGGCCTTAGCTTCTTGTAGATGTCCATCGTGACGAGCGTCGAGCAGGAGTTCAAGACACTGCTCAGAGACGACATCAGTGCGGCCAACAGTGCGGCGACCATCAGTCCCGACAGCCCGGCCGGCAAAAGCCGCTGCACCAGCAACGGGAACGCGGTGTCGCCGGTCGCTTCTCCGGGCCACAGTGCCCGAGCGATCAGCCCAGGCAGGACCAGGATGAAAACGGGGAGGATCTTCAACGCCGACGCGAAGATCGTTCCGCCACGCGCATGCGGCAGGCTCCGCGCACTCAACGTCTTCTGCACGATCACCTGGTCGGTGCACCAGTACCACGTACCGAGGATCAATGTCCCTAGCGTGGTGCCGAGCCACGGGTATTCGGGGTGGTTGATCTCCTTGACAATGTGGAAAAAGTCTCCCGGCAAGGCCTCCCGGAGCGCGGCGAATCCCCCAGCTTCGCTCAATCCGAGCCAAGCCAGGAATGCCGAGCCGCCGATCATAATGAAGGCCTGCAACAGGTCCGTGTAAATCACCGCCGACAGGCCGCCGGTGATGGTGTAGATCCCTGTCGCGATCACCAGCAGCACTGCCGTAGTCATGTAGTCCCAGCCGAAGATCTCCCGAGTCAGGATTCCGGCCGCGAACAGGGCAACCGAAATCTTCGTCAAGACATAGGCCAGCAGCGAGACCGTAGTCAGGTACCAACGGCACCCCGGACTGAAGCGCTTCTCGAGGAACTCCGGGATCGTGAAGACGCCGCTGCGAAGGTACTGGGGAATAAAGATCCAGCCGAGCAAGAGTAAACAGAAGCTGGCGGACCATTCGTAGGTGCCGACCGCCAGACCGCTGGACGCTCCGGAGCCTGCCAAGCCGATGACGTGCTCGCTGCCGATGTTCGTGGAGAACAGCGTGGCGCCGACTGCGAACCAGCCAATGTGCTTGCCGGCCAGGAAGTACTCGGTCGTCGTGTTCTTGTTTCGCGAGTGATAGAAGCCCACGCCGAATACGGCGACGAAGTAGGCGGTAATAATGAAGGCGTCCATCGGAATCGGGCAGTATACCTTGGCTGAAGGCAAATCGATCGGATTGGTCGTCTTCGCACACGGCTCCCGCGTGACCGCCGCCAACGAGGCGGTCAGGCAGGTGGCCCGCGAGTCCTCCCAACTGGCGGGCATCGCCCTGTATCGCACCGCCTTCCTCGAGTTGGCGGCTCCGACGCTGGCCGAGGCTGTCGGAGAACTCGCGGGGGCCGGAGTGCGAACCGTGCTCGTGACGCCGTATTTCCTGACCATGGGCCGGCACCTCACCGAAGACCTGCCCAGGCTTCTAAGGGCCATCCGAGCCGAGCACCCGGAGTTGCAACTCGAGGCGTCTCCCCCGCTGGACGGGCACCCGGATCTGGCGGGCATCCTGGCCGATCGCGCACGTTCTCTGCTACATGCCGCAAGCTGCGAGCCTCAGCACCCAGGGCGCCTCCGGCCGCGTTGACGACGTTTCTCGCGAGCTTGTAACCCGCAGACAATGAAGCAGGGCATGCGGACCCTTCGCCTGATCGAGAGCCGGCCGTTGAGCGGCCGGGTCAGCCACTTCGTCTTCCAGGCCCCCTTTGCACATGAGGCGGGCCAGTACCTGGCTCTCTCGGCGCAAATCTCCGGGGCGCCAGCGATGCGTTGTTACTCGATCGCCTCGCCGCCACGGCCCGATCGGCAGATCCAGCTCTGCATCCAGCACGAGGGCGATTTCGGAAGCCACCTGCGGGGCCTGCGGCCCGGTGACGCCGTCGCTTGCAGCGCCCCGGCCGGGACCATGCGGCTTCTCGATCCAGGGCGGGCGGCCGTCTATTTCGCCGCAGGCACAGGCATCGCGCCACTGCGGGCGATTTTCCTGGCGCAACTGACCGCCAATCCGCGGGCGCAGGCAACGCTGGTCTTCGGCGCGCGACACTCCCGGGACCTGCTCTACGGCGACGAGTTCGCGGAGTTGGCCGGCCGCCTCGGGGGTTTCCGATTCCTGCCCACAGTCAGCGGTGAAGATGCCGGCTGGGAGGGGAGGCGGGGACGCGCCACCGCCCATGTCGACGAGGCTCTGGCAGGGCGAAGCGGCCTCGACGCGTATTTCTGCGGCCAGCGCGAGATGGTCGACTACTTGCGGGAGCGCTTGCCGGAAGCTGGGATCCCTGACGAGCGCCAATCCTTCGAGCGATACTGAAATCTCAGACCACGTTCCGCGCGGCTCCCCGCGTCACTCTGGAACAGCGCGCACCATGTCCAACATCGCAGTCACCCTGCCCGACGGCCACCAGCTGCAGATCGAGTCGGGCACGACGGCTCTGGAAGTGGCCGCAAAGATCAGCCCCGGTCTGGCCCGCGCTGCGCTGGTCGCCGAAGTCGACGGCGAATTGACGGACCTCGTAGCGCCCTTGGACAAGGACGCCCGCGTACGGTTCCTGACGGACCGCAACGAAGAAGCGCTAGAAGTCTATCGGCACTCCGCGGCCCACCTGCTGGCCGCGGCGACGCTCGAACTCTACCCGGAGACCAAGCTGGGCGTCGGACCTCCGACCGAGCAGGGCTTTTTCTACGACATGTTCCGAGAGAAGCCCTTCACGCCCGAGGATCTCGAGAAGATCGAAGCGCGCATGCGGGAGATCGCCAAGCGCGATCCCAAGAACGAACGCGTCTGGATTCCACGCGAGCAGGCACTCGCCGAGTACCGGGAGCAGGGCGAGTTCATGAAGTGCGAACTGATCGAGGAGAAGACCGACGATCCACAGGTGTCGGTCTACAGGACCGGCGATCGATTCGTGGACTTCTGCCGGGGCCCGCACGTGCCCTCGATGGGACGCATCAAGGCATTCAAGCTGCTCTTCGTGGCAGGCGCGTACTGGAAGGGCGATGAGAATCGCGAGCACCTGCAGCGCGTCTACGGCACCGCCTTCTTTTCCAAGAAGGATCTGCAGGCGTATCTCAACCGGATCGAGGAGGCCAAGAAGCGCGACCACCGGAAACTCGGCAAGCAACTCGACCTGTTCAGCATCCAGGAAGAGGCGGGACCGGGCCTGATTTTCTGGCACCCCAAGGGCGGCACGGTCCGCCGCATTATGGAGGACTGGTTGCTTGATGAACTCGTCCAGCGCGGATATGGCCTCGTTTCAACGCCGCACGTCGCGCGGCGCGGACTTTGGGAGACCTCGGGGCACACTGAGTTTTACAAGGACGACATGTTCAAGCCTATCGAGCTGGACGACGCTCTCTACCAGCTCAAGCCCATGAACTGTCCCTTCCACATCCTGATCTACAAGAACGCGCTGCGAAGCTACCGTGACCTTCCCGTGCGGCTGGCCGAGCTCGGAACGGTCTACCGCTACGAACGGTCCGGAGTGATGCACGGGCTGCTGCGCGTACGGGGATTCACGCAGGACGACGCGCACATCTTCTGCACGCCGGAGCAAGTCGAGTCCGAGGTCATCGGCTGCGTGGACTTCGCCATGGAGATCTTCAGGGTCTTCGGCTTCGCCGACTTCGCCGTCGAGCTATCGACCTGGGACGGAGGCCAGAGCGGCAAATACGCCGGGACGCCCGCAGAATGGAAGCTCGCCGAGGACAGCCTCTTCGAGGCTTTGCGGAAACGCGGGATCCAAGCCAAGGTGATGCCGGACGAGGCCGCTTTCTACGGGCCCAAGATCGACATCAAGATGGTCGATGCCATCGGGCGCTCGTGGCAGCTGTCAACGATCCAGTTCGACTTCAACCTCCCACGGCGATTTGGACTCGAGTACATCGGCGCCGACGGGAAGGCCCACCAGCCGATGATGGTTCATCGAGCGCTGTTGGGATCGCTGGAGCGCTTCTTCGGAGTGCTAATCGAGCACTACGCCGGTGCGTTCCCGCTGTGGCTGGCGCCGGTGCAAGCCGTCGTCCTGCCCATCACGGACGCGCAGAACGACTACGCGGGGAAAGTGGCCCGTGACCTGAAAGCAGCGGGCTTGCGGGTCGAAGTAGATGCGCGGAGCGAGAAGATCGGATTCAAGATTCGCGAGGCGCAACTGCAGAAGGTCCCGTATATGCTGGTCGTCGGCAAACGCGAAGCTGAGGCGGGCCAGGTGGCGGTGCGCCATCGCAGCGGAGGCGACCAAGGTCCCCGGACCCAGGCTCAGTTCTTGGCCGAGGCGCAGCCCCGGATCCGGTCGAAGGATGCGTCCTAGACGGGGCGGGACGGTCGGAGGGGTCTCGTGTGGTAACGCGCTGGGGAGGTCGGGTCGAGCGCGGGTCGACGCTGAATCGCCTCCATCGACAGTGCCTGGCTAGGCTGGTCCCTCGCGCAACGACGGGGCCTCCCTCCGAGCCAGCCGATCCGGCGGTTGCGGGGCTCCGCGCTGTGATTTGCTCAACACGATTACCGAAGGTGGGCCTGCGCGCCGCACCGATCCGACTGTCGTGAGCCTCGAATACGAAACCGCACCACGTCATACAGCGGCGCCCGTACGAAGGCCCAAGTCGCTCTCCGATCTCAAACGAAGGCCCGCGAGGGACTCAAGGTTTCATCAACTCCGGAAAATAGGTCGCGTAGAAGCCGCGGTCCCGGGTGAGGAAGATATCGGCCGCAGCAACGGCGTGGGCACCGATTAAGAAGTCGGAGATGATCCGTGTCCGTGGCCCACCGGCCCGACGGTAGCGCATCCAGCGCAGCCCCGCTTCGTACGCGATGGAAGCACTGATCGGGGAGAGCTTCACATTGATCGCCTGCAACGCCCCGTCCAGGGCCGCTCTATCACCGAACGCCGGAACGAGTTCCGCGTATACGATGTCGCAGACGATGATTGCGCCTCCGTCGTAGGCGGCGCGAAGCCGTTGCCTCGACTGCGGGCCGTGATGTTCGTCGGGCAGGAGTACATCCAGCAGGACGCTCGTGTCGATGGCTGTGATCACCTGCCCCGGATATCCTCGATGTAATCGTCGGTGTTCCCACTGCCGCCGAGAATACCGTAGACCCGATCCACAGGGTGTTTCGCGGCCGTTCGTTTCTGGATGAGGAGGCCCTGGTCGGTAGCAGTGATCTCAACTTCAACGTTGCGATTCATCCCGAAGCGGTCCCTTAGAAGCTTGGGGATAGTGATTTGGCCTCGTTCAGAAATTCGCATGAATCCTCCAGTATGAATAACGGATATTTAACATCATACCTCTCGCGGCGTCCGGCTTGATGCGTGTCCGAGCATCCGAAGCCGTCCCTCGGACTCTCGAAACCGATCGGGCGGCAGGGTCGGCGGCCGGAGTCTCGGCTCCCCGCAGGCAACCCTCTGCATGTCCACTCGCCGTCATGCTGTCCAGCAGCCACCCATAGTTTTCGAACGATTGACGAGAAATCCGCCGGACCGTCCAAGTCGGAAGCGGTTTTGAGGTTAAGTTCCTCGTGGGCGATGCGTCCGGGCGAATCTGGGTCGCGCATCCCCAGCGTCGTGACGCTGGAGGACGGCGCAACGAGCCACAGCGCATTCTTCAACCGCCGCTTGCGAATGGAAGATTCATGAAACTGCGTGACTACTCCGAAAACGGTGGCTCGTAGATCGAGCTCCAGTCGGCACCTGAGACCGAAACACGAGACATCCCCAGCGGCCTTAACACAGCCCTCGACGCCCAACGCGAAGTCATCGGATTCGACATCAATCAGGCTTCCGGACGCCTGGATCTATCGACAATCGAGACGGTGGCGCTGCCTGTCCGCTGGTCGAGGGTGGCTGGAGCGGCGGCGCGGATGCGACAAGACCATAGAGGGCCGAGTCGCGCGCGGCAGGGCCTCAATCCGATCCCAAGGGCCGGCTCTCTCCGGCTCTGGGTGACTTGACGCACCGGGCGCACCAGCAGGCTCGCTTTCGGAATACTATTGGTAGCCGCTGTGCCATCCATCGATCCACAACGTCGCGCGTTCTTGAGATCCGCCGTCTTGGGCTTCCCGTGTATCGTGCCTGCGCGCGTGCTGTCGCAGGAAGCGCCGAGCAACAAGCTGTCGATCGCATTCATCGGCACCGGCAACAACGGCACGAACTGGATGCGGCGATTCCTGCGGGACAACCGAGTTCGGGTCCGGGCGGTTTGCGACGTCAACCGCGAGGGCGGAGGGTACTGGGACGGGACCGTAAGGGGCCGTGAGCCGGCGCGGCGACTCGTCAACGACCATTACAAGGACAACTCCTGCTTAGTGCACGAAGACTTCCGTGAAGTCGTCGCACAAAGTGATATCGATGCCATTTACATCGGAGCGCCGGACCACTGGCACGCGCTGATCGCGCTCGCCGCCGCCCGGGCGGGCAAGGACATCTTCGGACAGAAGCCCCTCTCGCTCACCGTGCGAGAGGGCCGCGCCATGGCGGATGCCGTCTCGAAGGCGGACATCGTCTGGCAGACCGGAAGCCAACAGCGCTCCGACAGCAATTTCCGCGTCGTATGCGAACTCGTACGCAACAACCGTCTCGGCGAGCTGCACACGGTCCGGGTGGGCCTGCCTTCGGGCCGGCCGGATTACGGCAAAACGGCGCACTTGACGGAGCCGCAATCCGTGCCGGACGGATTCGATTACGACATGTGGCTCGGTCCCGCTCCCGAGAAGCCCTACGCCCCGGCACGGGTAGGAGTCAACTTCAGATGGGTGTCCGACTACTCGGGCGGGCAGGTAACGGACTGGGGAGCCCACCATCTCGACATCGCCCAGTGGGGGCTGGGCATGGACAATTCCGGGCCCGTCGCCATCCACGCGCCTGACGGCAAGTTCGAGGACCATCCGATCTACGACACCGCAACGAAGTTCTCCTTCGAGTGCGAGTATGCCAACGGCGTGCGGCTGATCTGCTCGGACAAGGAGCGCCCCGGAGTCCGATTCGAGGGCAAGGACGGCTGGGCCTGGGCCAATCGCGGCACTCACGAGGCGAGCGCGCGCGGACTGCTAACCGAGCCCCTCGGCCGGAGCGAAGTGAGGCTGTACCGCAGCGACGACCACGTCAAGAACTTCATCGACAGTTGCTTCTCGCGGCAGCCGACGGTCGCCCCCATCGAGGCCGCACACCGCTCGGTCACGATCGCGCACCTGGGCAACATCGCGATCCTGAAGCGCCGCGGGTTCCGTTGGAATCCGAAGAAGGAGCGGATCGTGGGCGACAAAGCGGCCAATTCCATGCTCGGGCGGCCCTACCGAACACCCTGGAGACTGTCCTGAGCGGCGCGGCAAGCCCAGGGATCATCGCTCAGACTTCGAGCTTCCAAGGTTTGCGGTACGGGCGCTTGTACATGATGGCGTTCGCCTCGGGGTCATCGACCACTCGCTCGTTGTCGACATCCCAGTAGACCCGCCGACCTGTGCGTACTGCCGCGTTGCCGAGGTGGCAGCCGATCATCGAATCGTGGCTGAGTTCAACATCGGACCGCGGCCGTTTCCTCGTGCGCATGCAATCCAAGAAGTTCTTGACGTGATCGAGGTGCATGTCCTCGCGGTGCGGATGGTAGGCTTGGTGCGGTACGCCCGCGGACCTGTACTCCCGAACGGACTTGTCGATGCTATCCGTTTCCGGTCGCACTTCCCAGCCCTGTCGGTCGACGATCAAAATGCCCTTCTCGCCGTGCAACATCACGCCGTGCTCGCGGTCCGCCGGGCCTCGGCCGACGCCGAGAGCATGTTCCCAGACCATGGAGAAGTCCGGGAAGTCGTAGAGAACCTGCTGGGTATCGGGCGTCTGCATCGCGTCTTTGGGGTAGGCGAACTTGCCGCCCACCGACATCGCTGACGTCGGAGACTTGATACCCATGTACCAATTGGCGATGTCAATCATGTGCGCGCCCCAATCGGTCATCAAGCCGCCCGAGTAGTCCCAGTACCAGCGAAAGTTGACGTGGGAGCGGTTGCGGTTGTAGGGACGCTTCGGGGCCGGGCCGAGCCACATGTCATAGTCAACGCCGCCCGGTGCAGGGCCATCGGGCAGGTGCGGCGTCTCGCCCTTCCAATCCAGATACGCCCAGCAACGCACAAGGCGCACCTTGCCCAGCTTGCCGCTGTCGATGTAATCCTTCGCCGCGAGGTATTGCGATCCAGAACGCTGCTGTGTGCCCATCTGCACCACGCGCTCGTACTTGCGCGCCGCATCGACCATCTGGCGACCCTCCCAAACAGTGATTGCGAGTGGCTTCTCGACATAGACGTCCTTGCCGACCTTGCAGGCTTCGACGGTCGGCAGCGCGTGCCAATGATCGGGAGTCGCCACGATCACCGCGTCGATGTCGTGGCGGTCGAGGACGCGCCGAAAATCCCGCGTCTGCAATTGGGCCTGCTGGTCGAAGTCTGCGACGACGCTCTCCTGGGTCTTCTCCATCTGCGACGTGTCGACATCGCAGAGGGTGACGGTTTCGGTCTTGCCGGCGCGAAGCATGTCGCGAAGATCGCCTCGGCCCATGCCTCCGCAGCCGACCAATCCCAAGCGGATGCGGTCGTTGGCGCCCACGATCCGACTGGCGGACGCGGCGGTCACAGGGACGGCGGAGCCAAGGGCCGCGGATGCCAGAAAGGAACGTCGAGATGTACTCATGGATCCTGAATCTCCTTCTCGGCCGCGGTGCAACAGCCTCTTACAGGGTATCGCGATGTCTTCGGCGAACAGACTCAAGGAAAGACCCCCTTTGCAGGGGGGACTATATGCCGTCTTAGCCGCACCGCGGCTCAATGGGGAATTGCATCGAAGGGTCAATTCGGGTTAGGCGACGCCCTCTACAGGGTACGTTGATAGCGAGGGCCTTGCGTCGAGAAAGAGCAGCACGATCAACCAGGGCAGGCAATGGCAGAGTACCGCTCCAGCAAGAAGGCGCTGCTCTCTCGTGAGAACAAAGCAGACGAAGTCCCGCATTGACGAGATTCCGGCCAATTGCCGTATCACTGGACTCAACGCCCAGCCAGTCATTGGATTCCGAATGAGACATTACGCCGCTCTCCTGGTTGTAGCCATGCTTGCCTCCGTCGACGGGCCTCCCCCGCCGCCCGAGCCGGAAGGCAGTCGGCACGCCAAGAATTCTCGTTTCCTCGAAAGATTCGAAAGATCCTGAGTACGTCAATGGGAGTTCGTTCAGAGACCATGCAATACACTGTTTCCAGTGAGTGCGTTGCGGTCTGGCCCTGGACGATAGGTCCTCAACGATGGGGGCATCGCTTTTCAACTGACAGAAACGTTTTCCTCCGTACGGGGACGGATACATGATCCCGGGGCGCGCCCGATCAGTTTTCTTACACTGCCGGATGAACGGCTTCTATACACTCAGCGATCAAATCACCAATCAACTCCGCGTCTGGGGAGTCTACCTGCGGCAATCCTACAATTTCGCTATGGGAAGGGTCGGCTTCAAACTCACCTTCGGCGGCTAATGGCTGGTGTAGAAAACGAATGCCGTTGAGTTCACCACACACATACTGCTTCGTGTACCCCACGAGCAATTCGGCGAGTCGGCCATTCCGACGCATTCGCAGCCTAGTTAGTCGCCTGACCTCGTCAAGCCTCTGCGAGCTGGAGAATCCCGCGAAACACTCGAGCCAGTTAATAGATAAGCTGGATTCTTCACGCCGGAGTTGGAATGCCTCGCCACCCACACTTCCGTTTTCGCGAATCAGTGTAGGCCGGGCATAGCGGACCACATGGCTGTCGTCGGTTAGGTCTTGGCCTATCATGCATTCAACAGTGTCTCGAGACCAAAAGCGCGAATCTGCTGTCTAACTCCGTCTATTGTGTCCTTGCCAGACACTCGCGAAACATCCGATGTAGATGAGCGACGTTTAAATATCACGTAACTTACCGACCGCTCGCCACGAAACTGGATCCCGAAATGGGATCCGTCTTCGTCCCCCCAAACAGCTCGAAGATTACCATTATCGAGAAGAACTATCGATGCCCTTCGCGTATATGGAACCGATTTTACGAACAAGTAAAAATCTACCTCGGACGGTCCGTTTAGCATAATCCTGTCCAATTCTCCCTCGTATCGTAGCACGTTAACCCGTTTCTCGTATGCGTTGATGTTGTTTTGTAACTTCGTGACTATGTGAAAATCATATGGCAATATCTGCTTGGCTGTCAAACCCAGAATCCACGCGTTGCCCTCCTCAATTAACGCGAAATTGGATGGGATTTTATATGAATCCCACAATTGCAATGGGAATTGAGGTGTATTGACCGCTTGAATATTGATGGATTTCATGCGTTATCTTCCTTCCATTCTACGGTAACTTTGCTCATGTAAAGGTCCACTGTTCCCATGCTGTCTCGTGGTTTTATTTCCAGGAACACATGATACTCCCTCTTTGGCTCGGATTCCGTGGGCTCCATCCAGAGGTTAGTTCTTCTGAGGACGCCGTCTATTTTTATATTTACCGACTCGCCAGCATGAAGGTAGAAGAAAACGGTCTTGAACGACGAGCCCTCCATGTAGAGATTCTTCACCTCGTACGCGTGCGAGGAGAATTCGTCAGGATCGTATCTCATGAGTCCCACCTTAGTAAGGGTTACTGTAGTACGGTATTCTCTCACATTTTAGAAGAATGATCCCGATCGAAGTTCCAATAGCGAGAATCACATACTTTACGGCTTGGTGACGGACTGTCTCGTCGCCGACACGAACTCGAACGGCGTCCAACTCGGAGATGCACCGGGCACTATAAAATGCGCTGATCGCAGGTTCCGTGGCTCTGGAAGGCCTTCAGCATAGCACACCCACTGGCGGTATCTTCTGTTCTCTCATCGCTGGATCGGGGGATTCTTCGATCAGAAGCGGTATTACGGAAACATTGCGGCTAGGGCTCTGAAACAGATGATTTCTATGGGGGACAACCTTCAGATTCAGAATCAGTTTGGCGCTTGGCGGAAGCATCGGCATGGATGCGACTACGCCATTTATAGCGATATGGCCAAGGCTCCTGCTGGTCCGGGAACTCCACCTTAGAAGAACTAAGAAATGTCAATCTTAAAAGAGACTGGTGAGGATCTTACTGGCTAATGGACTAACCATCGGACTCACGATGAGCGCGGTATGCTGGTTCGTCAAGAAGCTACTCGAGTAATTTCGCGTTGCTTGGGAATAGGTACTTGGAAACGACGATCAGAATCGCTAATATGCTTGCTGTTACGTCCAAGCACTCGCGCACAAGATTCTCATCCGGGCGCTGCGACGACCGAATGCGTCTGGAACTGGGGCAGGCCGTCAAGGAGCGGCGGTCTTCGGCAGCCAGCTTCAGTGCTCGGTCCTAGGCAACACGCGGGACGCTTCGCGGCCGCAGTCTAGCGATGGGCGTTGCAAGTCGTGTACTCTTGCGCCTAGCCATGAATGCGTCCGTCCACCACGCCCCTCTCTCGCCACTGTCCTTCCTGGACCGCAGTGTCTTGGTGTATCCCGACAAACCGGCCGTCATCCACGGGGACATCGTCTATACCTATGCCCAGTACGATGAACGGGTCCGTCGGCTCGGCGCCGCCTTGCAAGCCAGGGGAGTTGGGCGCGGCGACCGCGTGGCGATCCTCGCGCCGAACATCCCGGCGATGCTCGACGCCAAGTTCGCCCCGATGCGCATCGGCGCGGTCCTCGTGCCTCTCAACATACGCTTGTCGTCCCGCGAGATCGCCTACATCTTGAATCACTCCGGCGCGAAGGTTCTGATCTTCGACTCGGAGTTCGGGGACACGGTGCGCGGCCTGCGGGCGGAAGTTCCCGGGGTCGAGGCCTACGTTCAGATCGTGGACGCGGCGCCACGGGCGGACGACATTCCCGGTCCTGAATACGAAGAGTTTCTCGCTTCGGCGCCGGCCGAGCCGACGGCCGTCGAGCCCATCGACGAGCGCGACACGATCTGCATCAACTACACCTCCGGCACGACAGGTTTCCCGAAGGGGGTCGTCTTCCACGCCCGCGGCGCCTGGATCAACGCAATCGGCGAAGCGCTGGAGACGGGGATGAACTGGCGCTCCGTCTACCTTTGGACCCTGCCGCTGTTTCACTGCAACGGCTGGTGTTTCCCATGGTCGATCGCAGCGGTCGGCGCGACGAATGTCTGTCTGCGTAAGGTCATACCGGCGGATATCTATCGCTTGATCGGCCAGTGGGGCGTGACGCACATGTGCTGCGCTCCCACCGTCCTGACGGCGCTCTACTCGAGTCCGGACGCGGAAGGCCAGGACCTTGGCGGCGTCACGATCGCGACAGCCGGCGCGCCTCCCGCCCCTCAGGTCATCCGCACGATGGAGAGTATGGGCGCCCGCGTGCATCACCTTTACGGGCTCACGGAAACCTACGGTCCCTACACGATCTGCGCCGAACAGGCGGCCTGGGACACCTTCGATGCGGAACGGCGCGCCTGCGTGAAGGCTCGCCAGGGAGTTCCATTTGGGGTCGCCGGCAACGGGCTACGGGTGGTGGATGAGGAGATGAAGGATGTCCCGCGCGACGGCAGAACAATGGGAGAAGTCGTGATGCGCGGCAACATGGTCATGACGGGCTACTTCAACGACCCCGAAGCCACCGCGGAGGCGTTCCGGGGAGGGTGGTTCCACTCGGGCGATCTTGCCGTCTGGCATCCAGACGGCTACATCGAACTGCAGGACCGGGCGAAGGACATCATCATTTCAGGCGCCGAGAATATCTCGAGCCAAGAGGTCGAGAAGGTCGTCATGGAACACTCCGGCGTACTCGAGGTTTGCGTCGTCGGCGTCCCGGACGACAAGTGGGGCGAGGTGCCCAAAGCCTTCGTCGTCCCGCGGCCCGGGGTCGAGGTTTCCGGTGAAGCCATCATCCAGTTCACACGCGAGCGCCTAGCGCACTTCAAGTGCCCCAAGCATGTCGAGTTCGGGGAGTTGCCGAAGACTGCGACGGGCAAGATCCAAAAGTTCGTCCTGCGGGAGCGGGAGTGGAAGGGACGCGAGAAGCGCATCCAGGGATAAGCACTGGTCGGACGTCGCCTCGCATTCGCGCCTTCGATTGGCGGCTTGCGGGGCTACCCTCGTCCCCCTGGAGCGGCCCGCCCACAAGCCTGGGCACTCGGGCGGGGCGAAGCTGGTCCAGGCCATGCGCGTTCTCGAGCGCCAGCGCGCCCACTCGCCACCGATGCAGCGCGGGCGGTGGAGCTTGCAGCCCGCTCCAGTGGTCGACGCGACTCCTTCAGCGTCTCAGCTTGGGCGCCAAGCCGACGGTGGCCGCCAGAAGCAGCAGCGCCGTCACGCTGGCCACGAGCGCCGGCAACGCCAGCCGGACAGTGGTGGGGAACGCCCCGAGGGGCGGGCCCGAACCCCAGAAGGCGCGATGGATCAACGCAACGGCAAGACTGGTCAGCGCCGAAGCGCGCGCGACTCGCCAGCCCGTCGGCTGCCAAGTGCGCATGCCTCGGCGGACTTGCCACAACATGCGCGGTCCGTACCCGAGGATCGCGGCGAAGAGGGCGGCGGCTGACGCCAGGAAGGCCATAGCCCAGGTGTCGGGAATCTCCGTACGGCTCATCCTTCGCGGCGGGGGGAGCTGAGAACCGTCGCGGCTGCGGAGAATTGCGCGGGCAACGCGGCTGGCGCGGTTGGTCCCCAGGTTGGTCAGGACTGCCACACCGGCGCGCCGCTGCGGCGCCAATACAGCTGCCGTGTTGCCGCCCCAGATCTCGCCGGTATGCTCCAGGACGAATTCGCCGTCAAGCCATTCAGCCGCGGTTTGGACGGACCAGCCCAGATCATAGTCTTGCTCCAAGTTCTCCCACCAGGCGCGCGCAGAATTCGGGATGATGGTGTGCGTCGATTCCGGGTCCAAGAGCGCGTCCATGTAAGCGCCCATGTCGGCTGCGCTCGCCTTGACGAGGGAACTGCCGTACCAGCCCAGAAAGTGCGATGGGCTGACCCGGACGCGGCCCCATTGCCACTCATGGGGGTCGGCCCTGCCCCATGAGCGCGCCTCCGCTTCCTCCGTCGTCGTGTGGCGCATGCCGAGTGGCCGGAAGATCGTCTCCCGCATATGTTCGGGGAATGGGAGACCGGACACGCGCTGCGCGACGGCGGCCAACAACACGTAGTTGCTGTTGGCGTAGGCAAACGTCTCGCCGGGCGGGCTCTCGAGGTCGGCGCCGGCCAGGCGCCGGGCTGCCCCGTCCAAGTCGAAATCTCCACGCTGTCGACAGCAGGGCACGAGGAAGTCGTGCCTGCGGCGGAGGCCGCTCCGATGTCGGAGCAGGTCGCGAAGCGTCACGCCTTGCCAGTTGGCGTCGTCGAGCTCGGACAGGACGGTAGTCACGCGGGAGTCGCGGTCGACATGCCCCTCGCGCTCCAAGCGTAGAACCGCGAGCGCGGTGAACGCCTTACTTACAGAAGCCAACTCCACCGGGGTTTCCACCCGCATCGGTTTCTGCGATTCAGCGCTTCGAACGCCGTAGGCTTGCAGGTACGAGACTGTGCCGTCCTCGACGACGGCGAGGGAGAGGCCAGGGATGCTGTTCAACTCCATCTCCGCCTCCACGTAGCGATCGATCGCCGCATCGACCGCCGCCATCGCATCCCATGCGCTCGCGAGCAGGGCGACGAGAAGGATTCGGGGGAGCACGCTCGAGATTCTAGCCGCCTTGCCGACCTCAGTGGCCCTCCCCGAACAGCGCTTCATCCAATCGGCCCTTCTCGCGCGGCAGGGGTCCGCTTCCCCGACCTTCGGACAGGTCCGGATGCGGTCTTGCCAAGGTGCAGTCAAGGGTCGCCGTGGACAGGGCATTGGGAGCTACACTTTGGACTGGAGTTGCAGGGCGGTGGCCGCGATGGCGATCCCGCCACGAGCGAGGCGAGAAGCGAAGCGGCAACGGAGCGTCAGGTGAGCGGAGTCCGGAAACGCAGCCTCAAGGGCCGGCTGGGGAAATAGAGATGCTCAGAGTGCCGACTCGGTGGCGCTGCGCAGCGGCGGCGCTGGCTTGGCTTGCGTTCGGCTTTGGATTTGAGCCGCTACGGTCCGCAACTCCCTCCACCGAACAGATCGAGTTCTTCGAGAACGAGATCCGGCCTTTGCTGGCCGCGCACTGCTACTCCTGCCACAGTTCCCGGACGGAGACGCCGTTCGCGGGCCTGCGGCTCGACAGCCGCGACGGTCTGCTCCAAGGCGGCGACTCGGGACCCGCGATTGTGCCGGGGAACCCCGACAAGAGCCGACTGTTACAACTCGTGCGTGGCGAGCCGCTCTTGATGCCTCCGACAGGCCGTCTTCCGGAGGGAAAGATCGACGCGTTGGCCTCGTGGATCCGGATGGGCGCGTCCTGGACAGAGGTTCCAGCCGACCAGGATGAGCAGTCCGGGGTCTTCGATCTGGAAGCTCGCAAGCGGGCGCACTGGGCCTGGCAGCCGGTCCGAGCGGGCGATCCTCCCGCAGTCCGCGACTCCGAGTGGCCGACCAACGTGGTGGACAGATTCGTTTTGGCCAAGCTCGAGGAGCGCGGACTGCGCCCCGCGTCTTCCGCTGACCGCCATCCGCTCATCCGAAGGCTGACCTACGATCTGACGGGGTTGCCGCCGACTCCAGGGGAGATTCGGGCGTTCGTACGGGACACATCGCCCGATGCCTACGAGCGGCTCGTGCGGCGGCTGCTGGACTCGAAGCACTTCGGCGAGCGGTGGGCGAGCCACTGGATGGATCTGGTGCGTTACGCGGATTCGCACGGAAGCGAAGGCGACCCGGGGACTCCAGGCGCGTGGCGCTACCGGGATTATCTCATCCGAGCTTTGAACCGGGATATCCCCTACGACCAACTCGTTCGGGAACATTTAGCCGGGGACTTGCTGGAGCACCCGCGCATCGAGCGCAGCGAAAAGGTCAACGAATCGATTCTGGGCACTGCGCACCTGCGGGTGTTGGAACTCGGGTACCAGCCCGTCGATCCGTGGGAGGAGCGCGTCAAGTGGACGGACAACCAGATCGAGGTATTCTCCAAGGCCTTCCAAGGACTCACGATTTCGTGCGCACGGTGCCACGACCACAAGTTCGACGCCATCAGCCAGCAGGACTACTACGCGTTGTTCGGCGTGTTCTACGGAGCGCGTCCGACCATGCGCGCGATCGACGACCCGCAGACGCTGCTCCTGCATACCGAGAAGCTCCAAGACCTGAAGGCTCGCATCCGAGCGGCGCTTGCTGCGGAGTGGATTCCGGCGGCCGAACGCGTGGGGCAACGCCTCTGGGACGCTGACGCCACGGCCGTCCGGAGAGCCTTGGAGGAAGCCGCCTGCGACGAGTCAAGTCCGTTGCACGCCTGGTTGAAGCTGCGCGGCCACGAAGATGCGCAGGTCCGGGAATCCTGGCGGCGTTTGCAGAAGTCTTGGCGTCTGGAGGCTCAAGAGCGACAGGGTTTTAACGACGAGCACTTCGAGCGGATCTGGGATCTGAGCGGATCTGACTACAGCCGATGGCTGGGCCACGGCAGCGGATTCAGCGGCCAGCCATCGTCCCCGGGCGAGTTCCGGATCCCGCACGAGGGCGGCCGTGTGCTCGAAGGACTGTATCCAGGCGGAGCCTACACGCACCTTCTTTCGACGAAGCACTCCGGAGTGATGCAGTCGCCTCGCTTCGAAATCGACACGGATTACATCAGCGTGCGCGTGCTGGGCGGCGAGATCAGCTTCGCGCGACTGATCATCGAGAACTACCCCTTGCCACTTGCCGGCATCTACCAGCAGCGCTACAGCCCACGTAGCGACACCATGCGATGGGGGCGTTGGAAAACAGACTTCTGGAAGGGCTTTACGGGGTACATCGAGTTCGCCACGCGGGACGATGCCACCAACTTCTTCTACGATCCGATCGACATCGCGAAGAAACCCCAGCCGGCGCGCCCCACGCACGGCCGCTCAGCGATAGGCGCGGCGGCCGTCGCCTTCCACAACGGCAAGCATGAGCCCAAGGACACCGTCGTGCCGATGCTGTATCTGCTGGAGGCGGAGGCTCCCAGCTCCGCGGAGGAACTCCCGCAGTTATTCAGCCACCGACTCGTTCGGGCCGTGCAGGCATGGCGTAACGGACAACTCGACGAGAAACAGGCGGCTTTCCTGGACTATTTCGTGCGACGCGGACTCGTGCCGAGATCCTTGAAGCAATTGGAGACGCTGCGCCCGCTCGTCGACGAGTACCGACGACTTGAGGCGGAGATTCCAGTGCCGCGCCGGTTCCCCGCGGTAGTCGAAGAGGGCGCACCCGATCAACCACTCCTGATCCGAGGCGATCCCAAGAAACCTGGCGCACCGGTTCCGAGGCAGTATCTGGCTGCCTTGGGGGGTGCGCGCTACTCCGATCCGGGCGCCGTGCGGCTGCGGTTGGCCGACGAAATCGCGAGTCCCTCCAATCCATTGACCGCGCGGGTGATGGTCAACCGGATCTGGCGTCACATCTTCGGCCGCGGGATCGTTGCGACACCCGACAACTTCGGCTCTCTGGGAGAGCGACCCACACATCCGGCATTGCTCGACTACTTGGCGGACCGCTTCGTCCAGAGCGGATGGTCGATCAAGGAGTTGATCCAGCTACTCGTGACGACCAGCGCGTACCGCATGAGCAGCATGCCGTCGGATTCCGCGCGCACGGTCGATCCATCCAACACCCTGTTGCAGCACATGCCGGTTCGCCGGCTTGAGGCGGAAGCGATCCGCGATGCCTTGTTGGCCGTTTCCGGACGCTTGGACGAGTCCATGTTCGGCGCCCCGCCCTGCACCCGTAGCGTGTACGGCGCGGGCTGCGATAACGCGAACGAGAAGGACCTGGCTGACGGGGATGATCGGCGCAGCGTCTACCAGCAGCTTCGCCGCAACGCCAGGAACCCGTTCCTGGAAGTCTTCGATCAGCCCACGCCATCCACGACGCGCGGACAGCGAGACCTGACCAACGTGCCGGCTCAGTCCCTGGCCCTGATGAACAGTCCGTTCGTCACCAGCCTCGCCGATGCCTGGGGGCATCGCTTGGCCGCGGGCGAAGCCCATTCCGTGGAGAGTCGGGTGGACTATATGTTCATCAAGGCCCTGGGGCGGCCACCGACTCCTGGGGAACGCCACGAGACCGGCGAGTACGTGGCTGGCCTCGCTGCGGAAGCAGGTTCGGCCGAATCCTCCGTCCTGCGCGACGCCAAGGTCTGGAGCCGGCTCGCGCACACGCTCTTCAACTTCAAGGAATTCCTCTATGTCCGCTAAGAATCTGAAGGTTTCCGCTCCGTACGAGGCATTCGTCCAGTGTCGCCGCTTCAGCCGCAGGGAGATACTGCGACGGACCTCGACCGGGTTCGGCATGCTCGCCGCGTCGGTGCTCTTGGCGGAGCAAGCGCGCAGCGCGGCAGCGAAGCCCTCCTCCAGACTTCCGTTGTCGCCCAGGGCTCCCCACTTCCCGCCGAAGGTGAAGAACGTCATCTTCTGTTACATGTCAGGCGGACTGTCGCAAGTCGATTCTTTCGATCCGAAGCCCCGGCTCGCGCAGGAAGCGGGGCAACCGATGCCGTTCAAGACCGAGCGGACCATGTTCAACAAGGACGGGTCTATCTTCCCGAGCCCCTGGGGGTTCCAGCGGTACGGGGCAAGCGGAATTCCTGTCAGCGCCATCTTTCCGCATATCGGAGCCATGGCCGACGATCTCTGCGTCGTCCGCTCCATGACAGCGAAGTTCATGGAGCACGCCCAGGGGAACTACTACTTCCATTGCGGCTTGCCGTTCGCCGGCTTCCCCAGCCTGGGGGCTTGGGTCACCTATGGGCTCGGTAGCGAGAACCAGAATCTCCCCGGCTTCGTAGTCACCGGCGGGGGCGGCATCCCGCACGGCGGCATCAACATGATGGGCAACGGATTCCTGCCGTCGGTGCATCAGGCTTCGCTCATTCACCCGGGCCGCGACGAACCCCTCAGGAACATCGTGCCGGCCGGGCCCGATGCGCAGCAGCGGCGGCAGCTCGACTTCGTGCGTCGCATGGACGAGGGTTTCCTCAACAGCATGGGGGGGCATGAGCCGATCGAAGCCGCCATCAGCAACTACGAAATCGCCTACCGCATGCAGAGCACCGTGCCGGAACTGGTCGACTTCGGCGGCAAGAGCGAGGCGACGAAGAAGCTGTACGGCCTCGATTCCTCCAATCCTTCCACAGCCGTCTATGCGCGGCAATGTCTGTTGGCGCGGCGGCTGGTCGAGCGCGGCGTGCGGTTCGTGGAATTGACGATGGTCAACACTCCGGGCAAGACCGATGGAATGGGGAATCCATGGGACCAGCACAACAAGCTGGAACTCGGCCACGCCGCCAACGCCTTGACTGTCGACCAACCTGTTGGCGCTCTACTGAAGGACCTCAAGGCGCGCGGACTCCTGAACGAGACGCTGGTGATCTTCTCGGGCGAGTTCGGCCGGACGCCATTCGCGCAGGGCACGATTGGCCGCGACCACAATCCATTCGGCTTCAGCATGTGGATGGCCGGGGGCGGCCTAAAGAAGGGCTTCGTCTTTGGCCAGACAGACGAGTACGGCTACCGCGTCGTGGAGAACCAATGCACGGTCCATGACCTGCATGCCACCGTTCTGTACTTGCTTGGCCTCGACCACGAGAACCTCAGCTTCCGATTCGGCGGCCGGGACTACCGCCTCACCGATGTGCACGGGAACGTGATCCGAGGCATCCTGGCTTGATGGACGCCACGAGCCCAGGGCCTCTTCATCAGGAAGCGAGTGCGGCCCGGTCTCTGTCCGTTCCGTAGGACCGGGGTTCAAGAACGACCGATCGATGGGATGGTTCGTCCGCGCCCAACCTCGGCCGGAGGCCGCAGTCCGGAGAATTGGAGGGGCGCCACGGGGATGCTCTCCTCCATGAAACCATCCCGCACGAGCGCAACGGCGCCGGCCGCCGCGATCGGCCGGGAACCCGCGAAGAGCGCCGCCCACATCCTCGGCAACGTGGCTGCTGCGGCATCCGCTCCCTCGGGATGGCCCTACAGGCGCAGAGGCGCGCGTCCCGACCGATGCCCCCGTGCATCAAGGCCTACGTCAGTAGGAGCAAGAACGAGTTCGGGGCACCGAGGCCTGCCAGCGGCCGACGATGCTCTCCCTGGCCTGGAAGAGCGAGGAACAGCCCACCCTGGAGCGAACTTCACAGCCGCTCGATAGGGATGTCGTCCACGCAGCGGCCAGCGCTTCGCCCGCCCTCCACCCCTTGCCGTGTCGGGAGCTCCAGCAACAGAATCCGTTGGGCCACCGCAATCGGAATCGGTACTCCCAACAGGATTCCTCGGTGGCGAACTGTGCTGTCGAACTCCAGCTGATTCAAAGACATACCCATTCGATTCTGATGATGCTCTAGTACCAGACAGCAACCGACGCTGGCACGCGCATGAAGCCGCGTCACGTGTTATAGTCGCGATTTCCGGGCCTCTTGGCTGGCCTATCCTGCGGGGCGTCTAATCGGAAATGCAATGCGAACTACTCGAAACCGAAGAACCTGTAGCTGGTGCTGCTTTGCGGCGGGAGTGCTCTGGGGCGCCATGGGTCCAGGTGTGACACTTGCTGAAGGGGGAAGCTTTTATGTCGGCGTTACCGCAACGGGGGAACGCCTGGATGTGCTGTATGAGAAAGCCGTCGACAACACCGATCCGAGCAACATTGCAGCTAACCAGGGCCGTGTGTTTCGATCCGACGATTCCGTAGCGAGGGCCGCATTCGGCGTGGGTTTCCTGGGCGGCTACCGCATGTCCTTAGGCCCGACCGGCGTCTATTTGAGCGCCGAGGGTGACACGGCCTATCACGCCGGCACGGTGCGGGGCATTTTGCCAGGAGTGGGGGCCTCCGAGGGGCGCAATCAACTGGGAGAGAACTGGCGCGAGGATTGGTCTTTCGACGTAACTACTCAGCTTCCGTGTTTCTTGTCAAGCGGATTTTCGGGGGAAAGTGGTGACGAGGGGCAATTGAGGCGCGTTTTCCCAACAGAGCCGGCTGTTGGTCTGGGGCTGGTCGGCAGCGGTGTCACGCGGCGGCCTCCGGTTCGCGGGCGGGCGGCGCGGGCTGCCAGAGGCGGTTCTCGCGCAGGAGGGTGTCGAGCAGGCCGGTGAGTCTGCGCATGACGGCAACGAGGGCGACCTTGTGCGGCTTGCCGGCGGCGGCGAGGCGCTGGTAGCAGGCCTGGGAGGCCGGTTCCCAGCGGATCGCGGTCATGGCTGCCATGTAGAGCAGATGGCGAGGCTGGGCGCGGCCGCCGCGGATGGAGCGGTGGCCGCGGTGCTGTCCGGAGTCGCGGTCGAAGGGGGCGAGGCCGAACAGGGCGGCGGCCTGGCGGCGGCCAAGGGTGCCGAGCTCGGGCATGTCAGCGCAGAGGCAGGCGGCGTTGACGGGACCGCAGCCGGGGATCGACTGGATGCTGGCGTCGCGGCGGGTGAGCTCGGCGTCGGCAGCGATGCATTGGCGCATGCGGCGGTCGCAGTCGGCGATGTCGGACTGGAAGGCCGCGAGCGTGGTGCCGGGGCAGCCGGCAGCCTCGGGGTCGAGTTCGGCGCAGAGCTTGCGGAGGGCGCCGAGCTGCTCGACGAGCTTGCGGCGGAGGGCGAGCAAGTCGCTGAGGAGCTGGAGGTTCCGCGGCTGGGGCGGGCTGGCCTCCAAACCGTCGAGGAGGCCGAAACGGGCGAGCATGGCGGCATCGACGCGGTCGTTCTTGGCGAGCTTTCCGATGGCTTCGGCGAAGCGGCGGGAGCGCAGGGGGTTGATCACGACGGTTTCGATGCCAGCGTCGGAGAGGCCTTGGTGGAGGTTACGGTGGTAGCGCCCTGTGGGCTCGAGAACGGCGCGGGTGACGCCGTGCTTGAGCAGCCAGTTGCGCAGGGCGCGGCGGCCGCACTGGTCGTTGTGGAACGGGCGCTCGAGGCTGCCCTCGAGGATGTGGGCGTCGAGCTTGGACTTGCCGACGTCGATGCCGGCAACGACAATGGAGTGGGGTTGGGTCATTCCTGCGTTCCTATCCTTTTGCGATTCGGGGCTTCACCCACGCTTCCGTTCAGGGTGCGCAGGAATTACTGCGACGGGCCGACCAAGCTGAGCAACGGGGCTGTGAGCCCGAGGTACAAACGGTCCGGCCCGTCGCCCCCGGGGGCCTCCCCGCGCTGAGGCGGGGAGGGATCTGCTACCTGCCGCAACGGTGGCTTGCGCCACCTGCGGCACTGGGGAGAGAGAGTCCGAGGTAGTGGTGACCATCCCTCTCTCCGGCACCTCTCTAACATAAAAGGTACTCCGCAGGCACAAGCCCTGATCAGTGGGATGGCTGGGATTCCACTTTCGCCAGCAGGGCCGCCGGCCCTTGCAGCAAGACCTCGATGCGGTTCAGGCCCTGCTTCCGCGCGGTCGATAGTACGCTGCGTAGCGTGGCGAAGTCTCGTGCCCCCTGCTCGGACCGGAACCCACCCGAGATCTTCATCCGCAGTTTCATCATCCGCAGATCCTGCTCGGCCTGATTGTTCGTGAAGGGCACCCTCTCATCCCTCAGAAAGCGCAGCACCGACTCCCGCCGGTCCCTCAGCCGCAACGCCAGAGTATGCCCCGGTCGGCGCTTCTTGCGACCCCGTCGCCCGGTCGGCAAGGCTGGCAGGGCCTGGTGCTGGGCCCGCGCCTCCCGCACCCACTGGTCGTCGCGCCGCTCGATCCTCTCCAGCAGGGATCGCGGCAGCGCCATACCCCGCTCCCGAACGATCCACAGCGCCCGCTTCGCCCGCCTCAGCAGCTGTTGCATCCGCCGCGCCCAGGCTTCCCCGTCGATCTCCGCCAAGGCCTGTAACTCACGCAGATGATGGGCGTTGCAGAGCCCGTGCAGCACGGCCTGGAGCTTGCAGTACGACGCCCAATGAGCGTGCACCAGAATCCCCCGCAGCCCCTCCAGCAGGCTGCCCCGCTTCGCGCTCGTGCGGTAGAACGTCAGCCACGGCGTGCGCAACACGTGCAGCCACTGGGTCCTGCCTCCGATCCGGAAGCCCGTCTCGTCCAGATGCTTCACCCCGGCGGCACTCCCCAGCAGAGCGCGCACCCGCTCCGTGAAACTCCTCCAACCCGGGGCCGCCTTGCGGGTCATCCCCGCCAGCGTCGCTGCGCAGACCGGCACCCGGAACAGGTCCTGCAACACCTCCGCCAGCCGCTCCTCGGGCAGGCACTGCGCGTTCTGCAAGGACACCGCCGTGGCGGCGACGCGCGGCCCCTACTGCACCGCTGCGTTGACGCCCTCCGGGAACGCGGCCCGCGGCACGCGGCCACAGACCGCGCACCGGCAGGCGTGCGCCTGCTGTTCGCTCACCTCCAGCGGCGGCGGCGGTGCCAAATCGTACACCTGCCGACGCTGGGGCTCGCCCTCGATGGCGTCCGCCGACACCTCCGCCCCGCAATCCGCACAACTCGACGGCAGCTGGGCCTGGATCCGATCCGGCGTGTCCGTCTGGCTCAGTGTCGCGCCCTTGTGCCCGCGCTGCCCGCCCGCGGACTTCCCGCACCGGCCCCGCTGGCTGCGCGTCCGTTGCGCTGCCGGCGGCTTGGCCGGCCCATCGCTCGACGGTGGCTTCCCGCTGTTGCTGCTGTCGAGGCCCAACCGCCGTTGCAAGCCCTGCACTTGCTCTCGCAACGACTGCAACTGCTTCGTCAACTCCTCCTGCAGGGCCCGCAACCGGGCCTTCTCGGCCCGCAACTGAGCGCTCTCGGCCTCCAATTGCGCCTGCCGCGGCTCGCTGTTGGTTCGCTCCGCCTGCATCCCGCTAACGCCTGTCCTGCTCGTCACGAGCGCATCGGCTTGCTCGCAACCGTCCGCACACCCACAACATTACTATTGCTACATGGTTTCCCAGCAGAAAGTCAAGTGCTGCGCATTCCGACCATCCCGGTTGCGCGGTTCGCGTGGAACCATCCGGCCTGCATTCCCCCCTATGCGGTACGCATCACCTGTGTCCGGGTGGGGGTACCTTTCGACAAGGATAGAAGCTACGGCCTGACGGTTCGGCTGAGTACCGGAATCCCGATTCTCGGATGGGGGTCTGGCATGAGCGTGTATGCGCTGGTCGGCCTGCGCCGCTTCAAAACGGGATTCCGGACGGACTATACAGTGTGCTTGAATCCCGAGCCGTGCACGGCTGTCGACGAATTTACATCCGGGACGGACAGGTTCGACGAGAATTTCACGGGGTGGGTGACGGGGGGAGGTCTGGAAAAGAGGGTCGGAAGTGTTGCGATTCGAGGCGAACTGCGCTTCACCGATTTTGGAAGCGCAGGAAGGGTCATTCCGTTCGATGACGTGGGGGTCAAGGTTCCACTTTCGCTCGACCCCAGCGGGGTCGGCCTGCGAGCGGCCCTGCTTTGGTACTTCTGAATCATCTGGCGTAGCGACCCGTACTTCGGTCGGTTGTCGAATACGACCAACTATTAGCGTCCGGCGATGGCCAATGAAACTGTGGAGTCAATGAAGGGAGTCTCGCCAACGAAGAGCGTCCTTAGCGCGGCGGCGCGGCTTTGAGGGGCGGGACGTACGACGAAGGGGTCCGTGCGGCTGCGGTGGGCCGATTGAGATTCAATGGATATGTCATCGGCTCAGATTGCCGCAATATTTGGATCGCCAAGCGTGCAGGAATACCCGTGGAATCAGTTAACGTTCGAGGTGCACTTGCCCACGTAGGAATCCTGCTGCGTGTATTTGTTCCGAATCGGTGGCCGGAACTACCGCTCGCCTGATGCGCATGGTCACAGAATCCGACGCATCTTGGCTTGATTGGCTCCGCCACGATCCCGGGGGCTCTTTGCGAGAAGATGAGTTTGGCCGACGCTCAGTCGGTTCTGAAGGACAGGAGTTCAATCAGTAGTTCTCAATTTGGCCTTTTTCTGTCTCGCGAGCCGCTGAGGGGCCGGTAGCAAGGGACCAGTTTCTGGGGGCTTGACTTTGCGGGCGCCGCTTTCAAACATAAAGTGTGTCCCCCGTTTCCAATGCCCGAGTGCTCGAGTCCCTTCTGGACCGCTTCCAACAAGCCGCCTCCGCCCTGCCCGACCCCCGTACCGGCTCCAACAAGCGCTACGCCGTCTCCGATGCCGCGGCCTGCGCCCTCTCCACGTTCTTCTTCCAGTCCCCCTCCTTCCTCGACTTCCAGCGCCACATGCACGAGGAGTCTGCCCGCTCCAACTGTCACTCCCTCTTCGGTGTCAGCAAGATCCCGAGTGACAATCAGATTAGGAATCTGCTCGACGGTCTCGACCCCTCCCTCTTCGCCGACCTCTTCCCCCTCTGCCTCGACACCGTCCGCGACCAAGGGGGCCTCGAGCCCTTCCTGCGCCTCGACGGCCGCCTCCTCATCGCCCTCGACGGAATCCAGTTCCATGGCTCGGACTCCATCCATTGCGAGCAGTGCTCGACCCGCCATGTCGGCAAGCACAAAACCAAGCAGTTCTTCCATACCATGCTCGCGGCCACCGTCGTCGCCGACGGCCACAACCGCGTCCTCCCGCTCATGCCGCTGTTCGTCCAGCCCCAGCACGACCCCGCCGCGAACCGGCCCGACCTGACCGAAGACCAGCGCAAACAGGATTGCGAGCGCAACGCTGCCAAGCGCTGGCTGCCCGCCCACATCCCCGCTCTGCTCCCCTACCGGCCGGTCCTGCTCGGCGACGATCTGTACTGCTGCCAGCCCCTCTGCGCCCTCGTCGCCGCCCTCGGCGCGGACTTCCTCTTCATCTGTAAGCCTAGCAGCCATAAGACGTTATACAAACAGCTCCCCAACCGCCGCATCTGGTCCACCGGCTGGGTCCGCACCCGCAACCAGCGCCAGCAGGTCGAGCACCATCGCTACCAGTGGAGAAACAACGTGCCGCTGCGCGCCGGCGACGACGCCCTGAAGGGCACCTGGATCGACTTCGAGATCTGCCGCAACGGCGAGCGCACCTACCACAACTCGTTCTTCACCAGCCTCAAGGTCACCGCTGACAACGTGGCCGCGATCGCGCGGGCCGGCAGGGCCAGATGGAAGATCGAGAACGAGCAGTTCAACTGCTTGGCGCGGCAGGGCTACAACCTCAAGCACAACTTCGGGCACGGCCGCCAGGGCCTGGCCACTCTGCTCGCCACGCTGAACCTGTTCGCCTTCGCGCTGCATGCGGTCCTGGACTGCGTGTCCGACCTGTGGCGGCAAGGCCGGGCGCGCGTCGGCACCCGGCGCAAGTTCTTCGCGACCCTGGGCTTCCTCACGGAGTGGTTCTGCTTCCGCAGTTGGACCGCCCTGTTCGAGACCGTGTTGAGGAAGCGCCCGCCACCGCCCGATCCCGGGGCGCCCGCGTGCGCCCCCTCATGACGCAACCTGCCCGCCATTCTGCCCGCGACAGGCTCCTCTTCCAGAGGCCCTCAGCGGGGGTGCGTTGCGGCAAGTCCATGACCGCGTCATTGCCGCTGCCAGACGACTCGCCCCCCCGGATACCGACTCAACAGCCGTCCGATCACCCCGCAACGGGTTCCAACGGCGCACACAAACGCTCGCAGATTCCACCCCACACGAGTCAGACCCCCCATTCTGAGAATCGCTGGAGTTCAATAGCGACAGGGTGATAGGATGGTTCGTCCGCACCCGACTTCGGCCACGCTGTCTCTTCCGGGTCCCGTCTGCGCACCAACACAGAGACTTGCGTCCGGTGACCAACCGCCTACGCGGAACGGATTTTGACCCGCTGGAACCACCAGCGGACCGCCGCGCTTCGGCATGTGCGACCGCAGCAGTGTGGATCACTCAGCTCTGGAGTCAGCCCCTCCAGTCCAAACCTGCCACCAAGCGTTGAACTCGGAGGGTCTCACTCGAAAGCGTGCGAAGTTCTCCTGTCTTAGTGCGAGCAGATCGCTCTCGGCCGCTTGACGAAACCGCTCTCGCGCCGCGGCGTCGATTCTCGTCTCCATCCATTGTTCAATGTGGCCACTTGCCGCTCTCCTGTCGATACGCATTCGAATGATCTCGCTAACAACTTCCCGCAGATCGTCGCGGTGGCGTAGGCGAAATGGATCGGGTTCGCCCAGCGACTGCCGGGCGGATGCGTACCGTGCTGCGGACCGGGCATAGGCCCAGAGGAAGACATCTCTCAGGAGACTCGTGTCGTTCAGTTCGTAGACGGCGAGCATCGCGCGGGTGTAAAGAGACCGCGGCACGTCCACAAAGGAAAGAGGAGATAAGTTGGCCTTGATCAGCGAGATGTTCGCGGCGAGCCGCGACACGCGCTTGTTGACATCGTCGAATGGCTGAAGGTAGGGCAAGTGGACCATCAGGAAGAAGGACTGTTCGAACGGATCTCGGATAGCAGGTGCCTTGCTGAGGATCTGGTCGAAGCATTCCTCAATGAGTTGCGGCACTTCCAGCGGGTGGAACACCGATCCTCCGATGCCAACGGGAATATGCCTCAATCTACCCGCTGCTTGCTCGTCAGCCAGCAGGTTGCTCGCGAGGATGGCGTGTAGATTGCAGATTGTGTAGCGATTGAAACCGATTTCATCGACGCCGTCGACGAGGAAGCGAATCGCCTCTTTGTGATTGATGATCATCTGGGTTTCGAAGATGTCTCTGCCCTCTGCTGCTTCTCCCAATTCGATTAGGCGCTGGGTGTCGAGCAGGGTATAGGTGTTCCCTTCGAGCCGACTCGAGTTCCACGACAGGTCGATCAGGAGCCGTTGCAGGATCCGCCTCGCGTATGTCCCGGCAGGATGCGGTCCCGTCCTTGGCCGACCAGCCTTCCCGAGTTCGATTCGATCTCCCAGATCAAGGTAGGCGCTCGAGTTCGGTCGGTAGGAATCGAGGAACTTTCTCTGGTAGCCAACAGGCGTCCGGGCTCGCAACGGCTTCTCGAAGCGTTCTACCAGCCGGACGCTGTGTTCTGTTAGCGGTATCGGCATCTGGGCGGGGGTTGGCTCCCTCGCTTCCGATGGGAGGCGGTACTTGGCGCGACTCCGTGCGCCGTGCATTACGAGGCGCCCGTCGTCCACGAGGCGTCTCAACCGGAATTGCAGAGTACGGTGGGAAGGACCGGACGGCAGACGGTTGGCTATCTGCCGAGCCGAGAGTCCTCCCGGTTGGCCGCGAACCGCAGTCTCGATCGCCCGCAGTTCTTCCTCCGGTATCAATCTAGGCATTTGTATTCCGCATGTTGCGGGGGTTGTATGCGCAATTATAGCAACTCTTGCGCAATATTCAGACTGTTGTGCGGCTCTATATTGCGGAAGAGCTATATAGTTGCGTAATGGCTTGATCAGCGCAACGCCGACGGACGAAAATAGCCGATTCGAGAGTCCAAGCCCTACGCTCCGAATGCCGGGAGCAAGACCTTGGGATAGATAGTTTCCGCCGGATACCGCAAGTGGACCGCTAGCCGCGCCCCCGTTCACGCATTCTCTGTCGTCCTATACGCGACATCAATGCGATTGCGCAATTTAATGTCGAGAAGGGCTACTTCGTTGCGTAACGGTCCACGTCAGCGCAGTCTCGACGGTCGGAAGCTACGGCTGGCCGTACTGAGCAACCAGCTTGGACATACGGTGCTGGCGGGAATGGACACTCGCCAGGCGCCTTCCTTCCACCCGTGCCACAACAGTTGCTGGGTGATGTACATCTGCTGCTGCATCTGTGTGGGATGCTTGTCGTAGTCAGCCGCCAACAGACCGCTCGGATTGCCCGCCACGCAAACCTGCCTGCCGCATGGGCTCCCTGCAGCGTCAGTCCGTCCCACTCCAGAGTCAGCGGCCCGCTCAGGCCTGGCAGCGGCCTCAGTCCCTCCTCCCCGATGAATTCCCTGGACTCGCTTTCTCACGCGCTTCCGCCCGATCACCGAGACCGGATCCGGTCACAGTTTCCCAACGCAACATCAATCGGTCGGATCATCTCTTCTCGTCACGGGGCGGGATCGGGCCGCCGGAGCCGGTGAACACTCGGCTGAGCTGGTGGACCATTCCAGCTCCGCTTCCCGCCAAGGCAAACCACCTCTTCCTCCCGGCAGCGGGCGTGTTCCTGGGCGCCAAGTCGATGGCATCCAAGCTCGACACCTATCACCTCTGTCGCGAGGAACCGTAGCGAGGGCGTCGACCTTGCCTTTTTCCCATCCGCACGAATCTCAGCGGGATCGGTGTTCTGGTCCCCTCGGGTCTCTGGGGCACCGGATGCGGGACCCCTACCGGTCCGCCTCACGGGCGCGCTGCTCGAAGACCGCACGGGCCTGCTTGAACTGCCCAAGGACATGCTCGCGCTCGCGGTCGGAGCGCCATCCGGGATGCTCCTCGGCTTGCCTCGTGATGTCATCGATCCAGCGGATGAAGTACTGCGCGTCCTCCGCCGATCGGATCGGCTGCTCGCCACAGTAGACGTAAACCGGGCCCGTCTCGGCGTGCAGGTGGCTATCGTCGATCGGGAAGACCGGCTCCTCCGTCGTGGCCCGCAGTGTATACCAGCCGCTACGCTCCACCGGGATCCGCTTGCGAAGTTCCCCCCAACGCCCTCCCTCGCGGAGCGCGATCTCCTCCAATACCTCGCCGTTCCGGATCAACTCCAGCTTCCCGACCGGAAACGCCGTCTCCATCCGCGCGTCCACCTCCACGGTCCCGCCTTCCTCCGGCAATCGAATCTCGCCGCCGGCGATCTCCCCGTTGATGCTGAGTTGCACCAGTGGCCCGTTGGTGAAGAACGTTCGGCCTTCGCGAACCGCGTCGACCCATCGGTCCCATGTGAGACGGTCACCGAGATAGGCGTACATCCGCGCCGCGCCGATTGCTGGCGTGCGGTGGAGATTGGTGATCGAGTCCTCGCCGCCGGAAGCCGTGACCCGGTACCCGCAATTCAGAGCACGATGCCAGACCCGTGTGGTGTGCCGGGCATGCCTAGCGCTCGTCATCACCTCCAAGTACGTGATCAAGTCCAAGGCGAGGTCGACGGGAAACCCGCGCGCCACCGCGTACCCGACCGAGGGCGGATCCCTTGAGTACGGGTGGACGTAGCCCCCCAGAGCTCCCTGATCACGCGCCATCCGGAAGATGTCGGAGTTGCTCGGATAGAGGCTCTCGATGGCGGTGCCCTCGTAGCCTGTGGTGAACGGCGAGAGGAGATGCTCCTGAAGGTTGATGAAGTTGATGTGCCCGTAGAACGGAGGCCGGTACTCCTGGCCCCAGGCCAGGATCCGCTCTGGAGTCGATCGAACCTGATCGAAGGCGCCGTTGAAATATTGGTGGTCGAAAATGCGGTTGTCCTTGTTGGCGATCTTCTCACCGATCACGTCCAGATCCTCGGCGGCCGCCATGAACAGCAAGTTCTCCGGCGTGTTGTGCAGGTTGCCGCCGTAGTTCATGTGCACGTGGTCACTGCCGCTGTACCAACCCCGAGCCTTGTAGTCGGTGAAGCGTTCGAGATTCAGGCGGAGCGAGGCCACGGCGCCAGCTTCGACCTCGACCGCGGCCGCAACGGGCTCGCGTTCGAATCCCTTCATCGCCAGGATCGAGACCTGCCCGGCGGGCAGGTCGAGCGAGAATTCCCCACCAGTGTGGAAGAAGTCTAGGTGCAAGTTGCGTGAGGCCACCCGCTGGTACGCTCCCGGGGGGGCGTAGGCCTTGCCATCCGAGGCGCGCAGAAGGATCCGCGCTTCCGTGGGCCGCCCGGTGTCCGCATCGGTGACGGCGACCCGCAACGTCCCATGCGGCCGGCGGTACACGCGCCGGCGGATTTCGATCACCCGCTCCTTGCCGCCGAAGGTCTTTAGCAGCCGAAGGTCCGTCGCTCCGTGCTGGTTCGAGACATAGACGATCCACTCCCCGTCAGGCGACCAGCGCGGCTCGAAGTGGTCCCACTCTCCAAACGTGAGCTGATAGGGCTCGCCGCCCTGGACCGGGAGCACGTACAGGTTGTTGTACTGGCTCCCCCGGTGCGAGCTGTAAACGATGCGCGCGCCGTCGGGCGACCACTGCGGGCGCGTGCGGTAGAGGGTTTCCTCGCGCAGGATCTGCTCGGCCTGCGACATCGAGTCTGGAACCACCGGCGCGCGCCATAGGGCGCCCGACCCGAGTGGGATTCCTCGATTCGAGACTAGGATCATCTCCTTGCCATCGGGAGACAGGGTCGGTTGGATATGCAGATCCTGGCTGCCGAAATAGAGTCGCGAGTTGGCGTAGGCGTTGTCTTCGGTCAACCGCACCGGCTCCCCGGGAACCCCGTTTTGCAGCGGCATCGCGTAGAGGTTGTACCAACCGCCGGGGTTGGTCGAGACGTAGAGGATCCGGGAACCGTTGGGCGACCATACGGGATCCAGGTGAACATGCTCGTTGCGGGTGAGCGCGGCGCTCTCTCCGGTCGTGGTGTCCAGCAGCATCAAGTTGATGCTGCGGTAGTGATCATCGGCGGTGTAGACGATCCAACGCCCGTCCGGGGACCAGACGGGGGACGAATCGTACGTGGCATTGGCAGTCAACTCGTAGGCGATGTCTTCGCCGATGCGGATCTTCCAGATCGAGCCCGCCATGCTGAAGGCGATCCACTCGCCGTCGGGCGAGAAACTGGGGCGCCAGGGCGTGCTTGCCGTCGGCGGCAAGTAGTAGTTGCGCATGTAGTTGCCGCCCGTGCGGGCCGTCGGATAGGCCTCGCGCTGAAGCGCTTCGCTGCGGCTGCCGAGAAGCGCGTCCTGGAGGGCGCGACCCGAGATCTGCTGACCGGCAAGGGGCGCGGCGGCCCCGAAGGCGACCGTCAGCAGCGCCGCCGCGATGGAACTCTGGCATTGCCGTAGCCAACTCATCTTTGGTATCTCCCGCCGTTCAGTTTCGCGCACTTCCCGTTCGAGCGCCACTGGCGCCGGAATTCGAGGGAAGGGCGTGAGGGCCAACCGCACGTCGGGCATCGACACATCCTATCGATCGCATGCGAGACGGCCGGCACGATCCGGGACCCCGCCGCGCCTGGGAACCGAGGGCGCTACGGCCGCAGCAGCACAACGACGGTTTCAATGTGGAAGGTCTGCGGGAAAAGGTCAATCATCGTCACAGACTCGACCCCATACCCGCCCGCCATAAGGAGCTTCAGGTCGCGGGCGAGAGTCGCCGGGTCACAGGAAACCAAGTGCAGCCGGGGCGGCTGCAGGCGCACGAGCTGCTCGACGACCGCCGCGCCCAATCCCGCCCGCGGCGGATCGGCCACGACCAAATCCGGCCGTTCCTCGAGACCCGCCAGGAACTCCTTGACCCTCATTTGCACGGCGCGCACCGTCAGTCCGGCGCGCCGGACGTTGTGCTGCAAGTCTCGCATCGCCGCCGCTCCTGAATCGACCGCGATCACGTCTGGGAAGCGGCGCCTGAGCGGCAACGTCATCAGCCCGACGCCACAGTAAAGGTCGAGAGCAAGATCCCCTCCGGATGGTCCTACGGCCGCACCGACCAGACTGTCGACCAAGAACCGGTTGACCTGAAAGAACGACTGACTGCTAACCCGGAAGACGTCCGCGCCGCAGCGGTAGTCCAGCGGCGCTCCACCGCAGCATCCATCTATGCGCTGCGCACAGCAAGACAAGAACCTCTTCGGCAGCGGCCGTGAACACTCCAGCACGCTCATCTGCACCCTGTCTTCGTCCGTGAAGAACTCGATCGCCCGCAACGATCTTGGGAGTCTGCGGTCCGCGGCCATCTCCAGGAGATCGCGCTGGAGGTCGTTCAACTTGGGCGAGTTGATGGGGCACTCGGGCGTGGCGACATGGCGCCGCGACCCAGCGGCTAAGAACCCGACTTGGGGACTGCCGTCGCGCCAAGATAGGCGCAGTTGGGTCCGGTTGCGGTAGGCCCAGGGCTCCGCCGCCACGATCTCGACGGGGCCTTCCCAGCGCAAGCCGCCAACGCGTCGCAACGTTTCACGCAGGATCTCCTCCTTGAATGAACATTCGTGCTTGTACGGGACGTGCTGGTAGTTACAGCCGCCACATTGACCGAACACCGGGCAGCGGGGCTCCTCGCGATCGGTCGAACGCGTCTCCCAGGCGAGCGGACGGCCTTGCAGGATCCCCTTGCCGGGCCGCGCGAGAGTGACTTCGAGTTCCTCGCCGGGCAGCACATAGGGCACGAAGACAGCAGTGCCCGCGTGCCGCGCTAGGCCCGCTCCTCCATACACAAGCTTTTCGACCTTCAACTTGGCCCGCACTGGATCGATTCTCGCACTCATGAAGGGAGGCCGAAGGCCGAAATCGGGTGTTGCTACACTCGGAGCTTGGCGGACTTCCGATGTCCGTGACTGCGTTCCTCTTTCCGGGACAGGGGTCCCAGGCGCCTGGCATGGGCCGCGATCTGGCCCAGAAATATGCCGCCGCTCGAGCGGTCTTCGAGCAAGCCGACGAAGCGCTGGGCTTTCAACTCTCGAGGCTTTGCTTCGAGGGTCCGGCCGAGCAGCTCAAGCTCACGGAGAACACCCAACCCGCCATCCTGACGGTTTCAGTCGCCACGCTTGCCGTTCTCAGCGAGATGGGCGTCCGCGCGGACTACGTCGCCGGGCATAGTCTGGGGGAATGCTCGGCACTCGTGGCGGCGGGATCCATCGCGTTCCAGGACGCGGTGCGGCTTGTGCGCAAGCGTGGGCGCTGCATGCAGCAGGCGGTTCCAGAAGGCATCGGCGCCATGGCCGCTCTCCTCGGCATCGACGCAGCAACGGCAGAGCAGGTGTGCTGCAATGCTGCCCAAGGTCAAGTCGTATCGCCCGCCAACCTGAACACCCCTTCCCAAGTCGTCATCGCCGGCCATGCGGCAGCCGTTGGACGGGCAGTCGATCTCGCGCGGGAGGCAGGCGCCCGGAAAGCGGTCTTGCTTGAGGTGAGCGCGCCGTTCCATTGCGCTTTGATGACGCCCGCGCAGCAAGAACTGGCGCCTGAACTCGACGCCG
Organism: Bryobacterales bacterium; assembly: GCA_965218615.1. Lineage (GTDB taxonomy): Bacteria > Acidobacteriota > Terriglobia > Bryobacterales > UBA6623 > VXMF01. The sequence continues at coordinate 766,858 of CBDCLH010000003.1, read as the reverse complement.
TCCGTTTCGCGGACTTGAAGATTCCGCTCGTGAACAACTGGCAAGCTCGCGAGATCCACACAGGCGCGGACGCCCGCGAAGGACTCAAGCAGCAGATCCCGAACCCCGTCCTGTGGGAGCGGACGGTACAATGCTTGGCGTCCCGGAAGGTACAGCGGTACGTCGAAGTCGGCCCGGGCCGGGTGCTCACTGGACTCTTGCGCGGTATCGACCGTGCGCTGCGCGGGAGCAGCACACATGATCTCACCAGTCTGGAGCGTGTCGTCGCATGAAGAACCGGGTGGCGTTGGTCACGGGAGCCAGCCAGGGCATTGGCCGGGCGTGCGCGCAGGCGCTGGCCGCCCACGGAGCGCGCGTCATTGCCGGGGCGCGACAAGCCGACAAGCTGGCCTCTCTGGTCGAGGAGATCCGCGCGGCCGGCGGTGATGCGCAGGCTGTCAATCTCGATGTCCGTGATCAGCAGGCGATCGATGCAATGACAGCCGCACATGGCCGGGACATCGACATCCTCGTCAACAACGCCGGGATCACCGGTGACGGCTTGGCAATGCGCATGCGCGACGAGGACTGGGAGCGTGTGCTCGATACGAACCTCACCGGCAGTTTTCGCTGTGCCCGCGCCCTGATGAGGCCGATGGCGAGAAAACGCTGGGGACGCATCATCAACGTGTCCTCGGTGGTCGGACTGTCGGGCAACCCCGGGCAAGTGAACTACGCGGCCTCGAAAGCGGGGCTCATCGGACTCACCAAGACTCTGGCGCTGGAGTTGGCCGGCCGCAACGTGACCGTTAACGCCGTCGCGCCAGGCTTTGTGGATACTGCAATGACCGCGCAACTCGACGAAGGCGCGCAGGCGAAGATACTGGATCAGGTGCCGCTGGGCCGAATGGGCCGTCTCGAGGAAATCGCTGCGGCGGTCTGCTTCCTCGCCAGCGAGGACGCAGGGTACATCACCGGGCATGTCCTGAACGTCAGCGGCGGACTGTACATGTGATGCGGGCGCCGCACGCCGAGGGCCTCACGGTCTTGGACCAGATTGTCCTGCGCAAGAGGGCGGAACTAGTCGCCGAGAGCGTCCTCGTCAAACAGGCGGATCTTGAGGGGAAAACGATCCCCGCACGGCGAGGGTTCCGCTCCGCGCTGCAGTCGAAACGGCCCGCTATTGTCGCGGAGATCAAGAAGGCATCGCCTTCCGCGGGCGTAATCGCGCGGGACTTCAATCCGGCGGCAGTCGCGCGCAGCTACCAGGATGCGGGAGCGGCGGCCCTGTCCGTGCTGACGGACAAGCAGTTCTTTCAAGGTTCGCTGGACGACATGGTGGCGGCCCGTACGGCAACGTCCCTGCCCGTGCTGCGCAAGGATTTCACGCTTGACCGTTACCACCTGCTGCAGGCTTCCACGCATGGAGCCGACTGCATCCTTCTCATCGTGGCGGTGCTGGGCGACGCCGAACTCCGCGAACTGCTGGCTGCGGCCCGGGAGCTGCGCCTCGATGCGCTGGTGGAAGTGCATGACCACGGTGAACTGGAACGTGCGCTTGCCGCTGGGGCGGATCTCGTCGGCGTCAATAACCGCAACCTCAAAACCATGCAAGTCTCTCTGCAGACTTCGCTGGACCTCGCAGGGAGTATCCCGGATGGCGTCCTCGGCATCAGCGAAAGCGGCATCCGCACGGCGGACGACTTGGAGAGATTGATGGAGGCCGGCTACCAGTGTTTTCTGGTCGGCGAGAGCCTGATGCGCCGGTCCGATCAGGGGCGGGCCCTGGCGGGCCTGCTGCGAACGCGATCATGACCACCCTTGTCTCGCAAACGCGCGAGGTGCTGGAGGCGATCAAGTTCCAGCATTCGGTGTTCGCCCTGCCCTTTGCGCTGAGCGGCGCGTTGCTCGCGGTGCGAGGAACCGATCTTGGGGCCTCGGACCTCGGATGGAAACTTGTCTGGATCGTCGTCGCGATGGTGGCCGCGCGCTCGGCCGCCATGGCATTCAACCGACTGGCTGACGCCTCGCTCGACTCCCGCAATCCGCGGACGGCTGGGCGCTCTCTGCCGGCGGGACGGATCTCCCAGCGCTTCCTCGCCCTCTTCGTGGCGGGCTGCTGTGGGATCTTTGTGGTTTCCGCGGCGCAGCTCAATCCACTCTGCCTGCAATTGAGCCCCTGCGCGCTGGCCCTGGTACTCGGCTACTCCTACACTAAGCGATTCACCGCGCTCTCGCATCTCGTGCTCGGCTCCGCACTCGGAATCGCACCGGCGGCCGCCTGGATCGCCGTGCGCGGTACAGTCGACTCCGAGATTCTGCTCCTGGGGGTGGCGGTGATGCTCTGGACAGCCGGATTCGACATCGTCTACGCGTGCCAGGACATCGCGTTCGACCGTGCGGCCGGACTGCACTCCATCCCGGCTCGGCTTGGAGTCGCGGCAGCCCTGCGCATCTCCCGACTGCTACACAGTGGCATGGTGGCTTTGCTACTGCTGGCTTGGTGGAGCATGGAGCTTGGCGCGCTGGGACTGGTGGGTATCGGCGTCGTCGGCGCCTTGCTGCTATACGAGCATTCGCTTGTTCGGGCAGACGACCTCTCGCGCGTCGACGCGGCCTTCTTCCTGGTCAATGGATGGGTCAGCGTGCTGTTCTTCGCGTTCTGGGCTGGCGACCTCTGGTTCGGCAACGCCCTGCCGTGACCTCGCGACGGGGACGGTCCACAGCGGCATGAGCCGTCGAGGCGTCTGCGGAGATCTCGGTCGATCCCGCTACGCCGCCGGCCGGCCGGCCGTCTTCCTTGACTCCCCAGACTTGGCTGATTCGAGGAAGCCCAAAGCCCTTCGGAGAGGAATTATCGCGTCCTCAGGAGCGCAGCCTCCCGGTTTCGGAGGACTTGCTCTCGCTGTCGCTGCACATTTTCAGCATGCGGGTCGGTCCAGAGCGGGTCGACGAGTTCCGAGTTCCAGTTGTCGTAGAGCTTCTTCAGAGATGCCACGATCTCTCCGGCGACTCGCCGGACGGGAACGGGACGCGGACGCCGCCCTCGTAGAGCATCCCCTTGTGCCCACGCAGGGGGAAATTGTCCGTGCTCAGGCGGCCGCCGTTGTCGTTGACGAAGATGACGAGCGTGCGCTCCCGCAGCCCAAGCGAAGTGAGTGTTCTGACGATCTCTCCGATGCCGTCGTCCATCGCCAGCGTCATCGCGGCGTAAACGTTGCGAAAGCCGAACTCGATCTGGGAGGTCCGATCGAGATACTTGTGAGGGGCGCGGTTCGGGGCGTGCACGGCGTCGTAGGCGAGGTACAGGAAGAACGGATGGTCTCCCTGCTCCGAGATCCAGCGAACGGCCTCCCGCGTGAAGTCGTCGGTCAGGTAGGAGAGCCAGCCGCGGAGCACGGCCTGATCGTTGCGGACGATGCGCATGGCCGATTGACGCCGGTTGGGAACCCCGTAGTAATTGAAGTGGCCGCCGGAGAAGCCAAAGATGAGCTCGAAGCCGCGACGGTGCGGAAGGAACTTCGGAGAGTCCCCAAGATGCCACTTGCCGACGGCCGCCGTCGCGTACCCCCGAGAACGCATGACCTGGGAGAGTAGGACCTCGTCCAAAGGGGTCCCGATCGTGTCGCCGAGCGGTTCGTACGGCAGATTGTGCTCGTGCCCAAATCGCTACTGATAGCGGTGCGTGAAAATCCCCGCGCGAGTCGGGCTGCAATACGGATGCCCCACGTAGCCGTGAGTGAACTGGACGCCCGAGGCGGCGAGCCGATCCAGGTGCGGCGAATCGAACTCGCGCAGGCCTTGGAAACCCACGTCGGCGTAGCCGAGGTCATCGGCAACGATCAAGATGACGTTGGGGGGGGCCACCCGCGATATCCTGGGCGACGGCGTGGTGGAGCGCGGCGAAGCCGCAAAGCAGTGCGAGCAACCACAGTCGAGCGTCTTGCGCGGTCGAGCACCTCGAGGCGCTGGCGCCGTCCCGCAAGCCGCGTCGTCCAGTTCGGGGTACGCGTGAAGACGGATCCACGGTCCTGCGACGGGGGATCGCATGCAAGCCCCCGGTCGCCATCCATGCATGCATCGGCTTCATCGCCAGGATCGGGACCCACTCCGGAGGGCCGGCAAGGGTCCGCCGGCGCCGTGGTATCTTGAAACTCCTGAGAGCCCGATGGTTCCTCGGATCGCAGACACCCGCTTGCACCCGGTCGCCGAAAAGGTCCGGGCCGGGGAAAGACTTTCCTACGACGACGGCGTGGCGCTCTACCGCTCCGAGGATCTGCTCACGGTTGGATACTTGGCCAATACAGTCCGCGAGAGGCTGAACGGCAACCGGACGTTCTTCAACGTCAACCGGCACATCAATCCGACGGACGTCTGCGTGGCCGCGTGCAAGCTGTGCGCCTTCGGCAAGCAGAAGCGCAACCCGACTGCATACACGATGTCGCTGGAGCAGGTCTGGCATACCGCCGGCATCGGCTATAGCGAAGCCGTCTCGGAGTTCCATGTGGTCGGTGGACTGCACCCCGAACTCGGCCTCGATTGGTACGCCAGGATGTTCCGCGGGCTCAAGGAGCGCTTCCCCGCGGTGCACTTGAAGGCGCTGACGATGGTCGAGATCGGGTATCTGGCGCGACGCGAGAAACTGCCGATCCGGGACACGCTCGAACAACTCCGCGACGCCGGCGTCGATTCTCTGCCCGGCGGTGGCGCGGAGATCTTCTCCGAGCGCGCGCGGCGCATCATCTGCGACCACAAGATCGACGGCGACGAGTGGATCGAGACAGCCCGAACAGCCCACGGGCTCGGGCTGAAGTCGAATGCCACGATGCTCTATGGGCACATCGAGACTGCTGAAGACCGAGTCGACCACCTGCTGCGGCTGCGCGCCCTCCAGGACGACACAGGCGGCTTCCAGGCCTTCATCCCGCTGGCCTTCCACCCGGAGAACACTCCGATGCATCACCTGCCCATGACATCGGGCTTCCAGGACATCAAGGCCATCGCGGTGGCGCGCCTGCTCCTCGACAACTTCCCGCACACCAAGGCGTACTGGATCATGCTGACGCCGAAGATCGCGCAGGTGGCGCAACGTTTCGGCGCGGACGATATCGACGGAACCGTGGTGGAGGAAAAGATCTACCACGACGCGGGAGCGCAGACGCCTCAGTCTCTCCGCCGGGACCAGCTGCTGCGCCTGATCCGGCGGGCGGGCCGGGATCCGGTGGAACGCGACACGCTCTACCAGGAAGTCTCCCGCGACGAGGCGATGCTGACGCTGGCTGTTTGAAGAGGCGACGGGCCGCGCGGCTTCAGGGCTTGAGCAGTTCCAGAATCTGCTGCAACTTGGTCCGGATCTCCTGGAGGCCGGGCGGGGAAACCTGCCGCTCCGCTACGTCCTCAGCCCATTCGGCTGGTGGGGGGCTGTCCGCGACGCGCTCACGCGACCGCAGGGCCTTGCGCGCTCCTGGAATCGTGTACCCCTCCTCGTAGAGCAGGCGCTTGATGGCCAGCACCGTTTCGACGTCCTTGCGCCGGTACTGCCTCTGGCCCTTGGCTGTCTTGGCCGGGGAGAGGGCCGGAAACTCGGTCTCCCAGAAGCGCAGGACGTGGGTTTCGACGCCAGCGATGCTGCTGACATCGCCAATGCGAAAGAACATGCGGTCCGGAATCTCCGGGGCCGACTGTCCTCCATTCGACTGCCGCGCCATGGGCTTGGGGTCATCCTATCAGAGAAGAGTCGGCCGCCTCGGACCTCTCAGGAGCCCAGGCGCAACTCAGTCTGTGAGGCGGATCGCCAGTCGAGCGGACGGCCCGGACTCGCTGGCCAATGTGTGGAGCGTCGCATACGGCCTCCATCGGGGTTCCCGTTCGGATAGGGCTGGCGGTCGGAGGGGTGGAACCCCGTTGGCGGGGCGACGGAGAGCGCTAATGGGTTGTTCGGGAAAGATTCGACTACCGCGAATCGCAACCCAGGGCGAATCGGAGTGCGTCGCGGACCTCTCGCAACCGAGCCGGACTCAGATGGGTCAAGCGCTGCCCAAGGCATTGCCGCTCTACGGTGACCGCGTTGTGCAGGTTGACCCCGCAGCGTGCTTGCATCCCGTCCTCGACATCGAGGACGACTTCCGACGGTACGATCCGGATCGTGGACGTGATGGGCGCCACAGTCACCCGCGTCAAATACGGAATCGCCGACGAGCGGGTCAATACGACGACGGGGCGGCGCTTGTCGCCGGGAACTTGACAAAGCCGAACTTCGCCGCGCTCTATTCGTCGCCCCATGATGCTGCGCCTCCCCAACCGACCAGCTCGTCATCCGTGTCAGGATGCCGCTCATAGCCCTGGCGGTCGCGCCGCTCTAAGTCCTGGATGCGCATACGGCGGAGATGTTCCCGCAACGCGTCGCGGACCAACGCAGAACGGTTGACATTGGCCCGCTTAGCAGCTTGGTCAGCGTCGCGCAAAAGATCGCTGTCCAGGACCACTTGAATCGTCACCATACTGTGCACAATGAATCGTTTATGGGGACCCTTCCGGTAGCCTCCTCGGCTGATCTCTATGTCTTGCCTCAGTCGGCCTGTCAATTCCTGCATCGAAGTTCGACAGTGCCCGCCAATATGTTGATCCCATGTATCGATTCCGAGCGGCGCAATCGACACGTTTCGCCAGGGGGCGCCGCCTCCGGCACGTCCGTCCCGCAGGAGCCCGGCCAGAGCGGCGCACTCTCGCCAGATCAACACTCGTGACTTCCCCTTGCCGGAACTGCACTTCCGGAATTCGAATAATCGTAGCCATAGCGGGAACATAGACGGAATCAACCTACCGATTTACTGGCGACAGACCTACCTCGATCGACTTCGAGCAGGTCGAACGCCTTCGCCTGCGACGGCGTCGGCTTGGCGACCATTGGGGACGGGCGCTCCCGGGCGTCGGACAGCGTCACCTCGTTCAATGTGAGCGTGCCAAGATCCCCCAGCAGCGTCTGGAAACTGTGCACGGGGAGCCCCTCGGGCGCCTTCGTAGTGTCGGCCGGGCCCTGGCGCTTTTCGAGACCTGCGCCTTCTCCACCAGCGCCTGCCGCAGCGCGCTCACAGCCGCCCGGTCCTGCTCCCCTAACAGCAGAGGCGCCAGACGCCGCCGCCGGCGCTATTCCACGTAATACGCCGGCATGCGCAGCAAGACCTGCCAACGCACATGATCCTGGCTGAACACGAAGACCGTCCGCAGCAGGACGCGCCCGTCGCCCTCCATGTCAGGCCTCACGGTAGTCGAAGACCTCAAACCGTTCGGACGGTAGGGTAGTAGAGGACAGACGCAAGATGCCTTCCACGATCGGGAGCGCTCAAACACGCGCCTCTCAGGCGCCGAAGCGGGACATCGTCGTCTTCTGGATCGTCCGCGATTCGAAGTGTGCGGAATGCGGCGAGGAACTACACAAAGGCAGGTTCCTGAGGATGGAGAGAGACCGTCCGCTCTGTCTCGCCTGCGCGGATCTGGATCACCTCGTTTTCCTGGCCAGCGGAGATGTTGCGCTCACGAGACGTGCGAGGAAGCATTCGACGCTCTCGCCTGTGGTCGTACGGTTCAGCCGAACGCGGAAGCGCTATGAGCGCCAGGGTGTCCTGGTCGGGGAGGAGGCGCTCACGCGTGCGGAGAAAGAGTGCTTAGCGGACGCCGATGCGCGCCAAGCAGCCCGCGCGCGCGAAGCCGATCGGCGCATGCGAGTCGATCGGGAGTATGTGGCGAAGTTCGCCGAGCAGATCGAAAGGGTCTTTCCGGAATGCACCTCTGAAGAGCGCGAAGCGATCGCGAAACATGCCTGCCTGAAGTACTCCGGCCGGGTGGGTCGGTCAGCCGGCGCGCGGCGGTTCGATAAGACGGCCCTTGAATTGGCCGTTCAGGCGCATGTCAGGCACCATCACACCGATTACGACGCTCTACTGGCTGCCGGTATGGACCGCCAAGAGGCTCGAGACGCCGTGCGCCCAATGGTTGAACGGGCTCTGGATCGCTGGCGATTGGGGTAGCGCTCCGCAAGCTCTCGACTCCAAGACGATCGGACCCGCCGGGGTCGACGACCGGAAGCAGCGAGCTGCGACGAAACGCCCTCGTGCGCCCGAGATCCCTCGTTCAGCCGCATGAGCGTGATCTGTCCAAGATCCGCCTTTCGAGCACAGCGCGCGCGGGCGCCCGGGACGAGCGGCTTCGGCGGTTCGCGCCGCCGCTCTGGGGTTGCTCATTTGCGATATCCCCTTGATCCGCGCCCTTGTGGACCCACGGGCTCCCAGTTCGGACCCGTCGGACACGCCAAGCATGCTGGGCGTCGTCTGATTGGGCTGCCGGTACGCCCCGGACGCCGCGCCTCCGCCGCCGTTCCGAATCGGAAGCGCCGATGGACTGGCGATCGGGAACGGTGCCAGCGGTTCTCCCTATAATGAAATCACCAGCTTCGGAGGCCGATGGCTGCTCACCCCCAAATCCGCTCCACGACCGTGCTGTGTATACGCCGTGGAGACAAGGTCACGATGGCTGGGGACGGGCAGGTCACGATGGGGTCGGAGGTCGTCAAGTCCTCGGCGAAAAAGGTCCGCCGCCTGCACAACGAGCAGATTCTGGCAGGCTTCGCCGGTTCGACCGCAGACGCCATCGCCCTATTCACTCGCTTTGAAGAAAAGCTGCAAGCGTACGGCGGCAATCTAAGCCGCGCCGCGGTCGAACTCTCCAAGGACTGGCGCCTGGACAAGACCCTCCGTCATTTGGAGGCGCTGCTGCTGGTCGCCGATAGCAAGTCGACTCTGATGCTCAGCGGCACGGGCGACGTCATCGAGCCCGACGAGCAAGTCGCAGCGGTCGGCTCGGGCGGCTCCTACGCCGTGGCGGCTGCTAAAGCCCTACTGGACCACACGACGCTGGGGTCGCGCGAAGTGGCCGAGGCGGCGATGAAGATCGCCTCGGAGATCTGCATCTACACAAACGCAAACATCGTGTTCGAGGAGTTGGGCTGACGCTATGGTGATCTACCTGCCTGGGCACTCGGACTCGAATTCCGCCTCGCTCGACGAACTCACTCCACGTGAAATCGTCGAGGAACTCGACAAGCACGTCGTTGGGCAAGCGGAAGCCAAGCGTGCGGTTGCAGTCGCCCTGCGCAACCGGATCCGGCGTCAAAAGCTCGAACCCGAAATGGCCGAAGAGGTCATGCCGAAGAACATCTTGATGATGGGGCCAACCGGCGTTGGCAAGACCGAGGTTGCCCGCCGGCTCGCGCGGCTGGCAAGCTCTCCCTTCGTCAAGATTGAAGCCACCAAGTACACCGAGGTCGGCTACGTCGGCCGCGATGTCGATTCTATGATTCGCGACCTCGTCGAAACCGCGGTCGAGATGGTTCGGGAAGAGAAGATCGAGCATGTGGCGGATCGGGCCGAGCAGAACGCCGAGGACCGACTCCTGCAGATCCTGATGCCGCCCCAGAAGCCCGACGCAGAGGGCCACGAAGACACGACCAAGGCGACGCGCGAGAAGCTGCGCAAGCAGTTGCGCGATGGCAAGCTCGACGACCGCATGGTCGAAATCGAGATCCAGAACCGCAACAACCCGATCGAGATCATCACCAATCAGGGCGTTGAGGAGATGGACATCAACATCAAGGAAATGCTGCCCGGGATCTTCGGCGGGCAGACGCGGCGCCGTAAGATGACCGTCCTCGATGCTCTGGACACCTTGGCGCAAGAAGAAGAGCAGAAGCTGATCGACATGGAGCAGATCACGCGCTTAGCCGTTGATCGGACCGAGCAAGCCGGGATCGTGTTCCTCGACGAGATGGATAAGATCTCGGGGCGCGAAGGAGGCCGCGGGCCCGAGGTGAGCCGGGAGGGAGTCCAGCGCGACCTGCTTCCGATCGTGGAGGGCACGACCGTGAACACCCGCCACGGGATGATCCGCACGGACCACATCCTGTTTATCGCGGCGGGGGCATTCCACGTGGCGAAGCCCAGCGACATGATCCCGGAACTACAGGGGCGTTTCCCCATCCGCGTGGAACTCAAGCCGCTGACCAAGGACGACTTCATCCGCATCCTGACCGAACCCAAGAATGCCCTCACCAAGCAGTACGTGGCGCTACTCGACACAGAGGGAGTACATCTGGAGTTCACGCCCGACGCGATCGAGGAGATCGCAAGGACTGCGATGACCGTGAACGAGCAGACCGAAGACATCGGGGCGCGTCGGCTCCATACGATCATGGAGAAACTGCTCGACACGCTTTCCTTCGACGCGCCCGATTTGAAGGCGAAGACCGTTAAGGTCAACGCGGCCTACGTGCGCGATCAGCTTGCGGCCATCGTCAAGGACCAGGATCTGAGCCGTTACATCCTATAGGGCATGCCCGGAGGGGAGCAGCGAACGACCACGCGGCTCGGGAGGCGTGTGTGGTCCCTCACGGGGCTATCGGTGCTTTTGGGTGCCTGCGGCTCGATCGGCGACCCACTGCCGCCCCTGGCGAATCTGCCGCGCCCGATCGGCGATCTGGCGGCCGAGCAGATCGGAGACGAGATCGCCATCCACTGGAGCTGGCCTCTATACACGACGGAGAACACCATCGCTAGGCGCCTCGGGGGATTCACACTGTGGGCGATCGATGTGCCCGGCTTCTCCGCCGATCTCACCCGCGAGACGATCGACGAGTACCGCCAAGAAGTCCGCGTTCTCGAGGCGGGCGAACTCGCCGGCAGCGAGCCGGGAGAGCGGCTGCAAGTGACGATGCCACTGGGGGACTGGCGGCTCGGACAGATGACAATCCTGGTGGCAACGGCCTGGAACCGGGCAGGACGCCACGCCGGCTACTCGAACCAGGTACGCCTCCAGCCGTTGGAGCCTCCGGCTGGAGCCGCATGGATCGATCCGGAGGTGGTGCCCGAGGGCGTGTCGCTGACTTGGCGGCCCGCCGAACGGGCTGACCAATACCAGCTGGAGAGGGCGTCCGGGGACGAGGCCGAGTTCGCCCCGCTCGGGCGCGTGGCTGAATCCTCGTTTGTCGACCGTTCCATCCGCTGGGGCGCCACGTATTTGTACCGACTGCGCCCGTATCGCGGGTCCGAAGCTGGGTGGGTGGAAGGATCACTCTCGGAGACAGTGGCCGTGACACCGACCGACAGATTCGCGCCGACGGCTCCGAAGGGTCTTCGAGCCGTGCGAACGACGACCTCGGTGGAATTGTCTTGGCTGGCGAACCGGGAGAAGGACCTCGCCGGCTATCGGATCTTTCGGGACGGGGTCGCGCTCGCGCCTGTTGTTTCGGGAACCAGCTATAGCGACCTCTCAGCCGCGCCGGACCACGCCCACGAATACGCTCTAACCGCCGTGGACACAAACGGCAACGAGAGCGAGCGTGGCCCGCCTCTGACCGTCCACGCCGCGACCTTCGACGGGCCAGCTTCCCAAGCTCCGGCGGAACCGCCCATCGGCTAGCGCGATGCGAAAGCAGCTCCCACGCCGCAGGTCTCAATTGCCGATGGCGCTTTCGGCGGTTAGCCGCCGGACTTCGGAACCAGATGGCGTGGGGTTGCGCTCGGCGAACACGAAAGGCTCGCCGACAGCGGCACACTCAGCAGTGGCGGACCCGTCAAAAATGTCTGAAGACGAAAGTTCGTCGGTTCGATTCAGGACGAGAAGTTCGGGTCCTTCGACCCCGAGACTGGCGAGTCCATATGACAGTATCAACCCGACGCTGGCGGCTACGCCAACGTCAGCCGCCAAGGCGTGCGCAGCCGGCGACAGGTTGCGACCGCAGCCGGAGGGCTGGGAAGAACTGCGCACGGCCCAGCGACGAGTTCGTCGCGTTTGCGCTGGATGCCTGAGGAGCCGGCTGAGGCCAGCGCTCATCAATCGACTTCGCCAGTTGAGGGCGTCCCAATCCCGAGATAGGGATTGAAAATATAGCGCAGCGAATACGGCTGCGGCAACGTCAGATTCCGGGAAAGCGCGTAGGCTGGATCCAGTCCCCACTGGCCCGTAGCGACCAACCTTCGCTTCCGAGCGCGGCTATCGTGCCAAGCCCAGAAGGGCTTGGCCATATTCGAGCCGTGGCGGCGGCCACGAAACGCCCCGGCTAGTCTCGAATACTCGGCAAGAGGCCGGCCACCGTAGGGTTGATAGCGAAAGTAGGCACTGAACATCTCCGGCCGTTTGCCCAGTTCCTCGTGAGCCGGCACCCACCAATGGTCATAGATCGGTAGCAGATCGTAACCAACCTCCCGGGCCGCCGGATGCCTCGGCCGCTCCGCAACGCCCTTGTAGACATAGGTCACTCCGGTTCCAGCCTCGAACCAATCTTCTTTCAGAGAGTAACGGGCGTGACCGCCCGGCCCATAGACTCCGTGACCTCCGGATTGGATGAACACGAGCGGGTGTGAATCTTCGAAAAACTCGACGTCGCCGTCGAGGCCGTGGAGGTTTCTTCGGACACCCGGATCGGCTCGGTAGGAATAGATCTTGTTGTGTGCGAGCGTCTCCATCGCGAGCGGGCGTCCCATCGGCGAGCCGTCCTTTACGATCGTCAGGATCATCCCTTCGTTGTCGTTCTCATGGCAGCTGCCGGCTACGCACTTGTCGGAGTAGTCCCGGGGATGGAAGAAGTTGTAGATCAGGAACCAGTGCGTCTCCGACTCGATCACGGCGTAGTACACGTATGCTTGCGCGCTCCCTATCGGCGCGTTGTCCCAGTTGTTGTCCCCCCGCAAGTCCCCGTCCAAGTCGAACCGAGCGAGATAGTCCGACTTCGGCTGAAACCAAGTCTCTTGGGCGATGAAGGGGGCATAGTGTTCGACCAGCGCCCTGTACCGCGCATTCGAGCGCGGTTCGGGCTCGAAGCGAATCTCTTTTTTCGAAGTCTTCGACGGGGTTTCCGAGTCCACCTGAATGCGAATCGAAGCACTCTTGCCCTCCAGCGTCGCGGTCAGCACTACCTCGCCCTCTCGATCCGAGGCCGTGAAGAGGACCGTGTCCTGGAGCAATTCCTGTTGGCGCGCCATGTCGAGCAGCCGTGAGGCTGGACCCGTCGCCTGTGTGCCATAAAACGGCAGGCTATCGCCTCCCTGGAACCGGAAGGGTTTGGAAATCCATCCTGCGTCTGTATCCCGCAAATGAAAGGCTGCCGGCCCCCGCCGTAGGCGCACCCAGCCTCCTCCGTCGCGGTCGCCGGTCGGCAGGCCATAAGCCTGGACCTGGAGCGCGATGCTCTCGAGGGGGCGGATGCGGGTGCCGGCGGGGTCCGTCCGCACTCGAATCTCCAGGACCTGCCCGGGCGTCTGGGCCACCAGGTCCCCCGCAACCAGCAGAAGAACAAGCGCGCAGAGGGCCCTTGGGCCCATCGACGGCCGGGCGCCCCGGCCAGTCTTGGACCGAACTGCGGGGCGCGCACACCCAGGGCCCATCACCGCCTCCAGCTTCCCACATCGACGTGTTGCGTGCTCAGCAGCAGACAGATACGGGAACTGCGCCGGGGCGACACCCCACGAGGAGCGCTGTCACGCTTCGTCTTCGGGATTACGATGGGCGTCTTTCCACCATCCGGAGAGCGCCTTGGCGTCGGAACACGTCGGTCTGGTCGGCACGGGGTTGGTTGGGTCCGCCGTCGCAGAACTACTGCTCGCAGCGGAGTTCTCCGTGCATGGATTCGACTTCGATGCGGACCGCCCCAGCGAGTTCAGCTACGCCGGAGGCGCCATTGCAGAGTCTGCTCCCGATGTCGCCGGGAAATGCCGCCGCATCCTACTGAGCCTGCCCGGATCCCGCGTCGCGGGTGGTGTTCTGCGGAAGATCGGCCCAGCCCTGCGCTCGGGCGGCACGGTCCTGAATACGACAACGGGCGACCCAGCCGATGCGGTAGCGTTCGGGGACCGGCTGACTGAGATGGGACACCACAACCTGGCCACGACGATCGGCGCTTCGAGCCACCAGGTTCGGCGAGGCGATCGCGATAGCGGGAGGAAAGAGGGCGGCATTTTCTGCACCCCTGCCGATCCCGTGATGCCTGGGGCGGCGAATCTTCCACATGCGGGCCTAATGCAGGAGTGGCGTCGGTATGAAGCTAGGCCTGAACCGCGCGGTCCTGGCCCGAGGACTCGCCTTCGCGTCGCGTTGCGGCCTCCCACAGAATCAGGCGCTGGAGATCCTGAAGGCCGTCCCGTCGTACTCGCGGGCAATGGACGTCATGGGACGCAAGATGCTGCAGGGGGATCTCGTGACAACGGAAAGGCGCAATGCGGCGGAGCATCCTCGGTGGGAGCTGCACGTACAACTGCTTGAACAGGCGTTGGCCTTGGGATTCGGGCAGCCGACAACAGCGCGGTAAGCAAGGCGTTCGAGTGAAGATGTCCCTCACGGAGCCTGCCGCGCAGCAAAGTCGGCATACAGGCTCTCGATGTCCTCGCGCGCCGTTTCGCCTTCGTGGATAATCACGCGATAGCCGAACGTCAGAGTCTCGCCCCGAGGCAACGTGTACCCGCCCTTGCGGGTCCTGTCGCGCGTGAAACTGGCCAGCCCGAAGGGATTCGCGGAGCATAGGCTGTACCCACGGGCATGCCAGCGGGCTGGGTGCCGGAGGTTCGACGGGTGGTCCAGGAGAGCCACTCCGACCCGCTTCCCGTCCACCGCCGCCGAGTAGTCGACCCAGCGCGCCGCCTGCCCCCAGATATTCTCGGTATCCCGCTGGCCTTCCGAGTTGAGCAAGACGGCCCCGTGATCCTGCCGAAAATCGTCCGATAAGCGCATCGCGAATCCGCCGTCGTCCGTGTCGCCGAAACGGAGGTCCTGCTCTCGATCAGCCCGAATCGCGATCGCTGCATCAATGAAAATTAGGCTGCCCAGATGGGAAAACGTGTAGCGATGGAAAGCGCTGCCGAGGACCTGGCCCTCCGCGGTCCGGAACCCGAGTTCCGCCACGAGCATGCCGCGCTCTGTCCCTCCCTCGAAGGCTGGCGCTGACAGAGGCACCACCATGCCGGTCTTGTCGCGTCCGAGTTCTCGCCAGAAATCGTGGCCATTGAGATCGCCGTGGCCGTACCAGATGCCGCGGTGCCAGTGGTGATCACGCTTCTCGCCCGGGCGCGGCTGCACGGGGTACCCGCGTGAAATGGCTGTCCCCGAGGATGTACGCAAGGGATACAGGAACGGCTTGTCCCACTGGTCTCCGTAGTGGAACGCCGTAAACGGCTTGCCGCCAAGCAGAACCCGAATCTGCTGATCACCTTGTTCGAACGAAACGGAGGCCGAGGCCGGCCGCGCGCAGCCGGAGTCCGACGGCTCGGAGACGGGCTCTTCCTGGTTGGAGGTAGGACCCGGGGCAACGGAGGTAGGGTCCGGGCCGTCCCCTTCAGAACTGGTCTGGCAGGCGAAGCCCAGGAAGGCGCACACCGCCACCGCCAAGCTCCTGCGAGCCGAAAGAGATCCGATCCGAGCGTCCACGGCGAATTCGGCGAGCGGAAGCAATCGCGGCCCGGCCTCGACAGCAGTCAGACGTCACCCGGCTACGGGAGCACCGAACCCGCAATCAAGGATACCAGCCGGCCAATTCCAAGCGGCGGCAGCGGGAATCGGCTTCGACACGCCAGGGGCGAAGGACGATCAGGAGACGGGTTTCTCCGGCCAAGACGGACCTGAGGCCCGTCACTGGCCGCTTGCCGAATCCTCTCTTGGGTCGCGCAGCTCCAAGTGAAGCTACACTGGCCACGCGGAACAGAGCGGCGGGACACAAGAATTCAGACGCGGCTTCCCGTGAAACATCGATGTGGCTCCAAGGCCGGACTAGACCATCCACTGCCCTGTTGTCCGCAGCCGGAATTCGACGGGTCAGTATCGCATCTTGTCGGATTCGCTCGCCGCGAGGGCGATGCGCGCCCTGGGCTGAGAATGTCAGGTCACTGCTGCCTGCCCCGGAGCAAGAGCGCGGCTGCCGAAGTCCGGCGCATATCCCTCGTTCCTCCACGCCTGCACCTTGAGCCGACACCCTGGCCACTTCAGACCGCCCCTCAGCTCCCGGACCACACAGGTTCTTCCCTCCTTCGTGAACAAACCTTGCTCCACTCCCGTCGCTTAGTCTGAACTTCATTCGCCAATTGCTGGCTAATCCCGGCAATTGAAAGCAGTTACGCGAATTCAACCTGCCATCTTACTGGAAACAACTTGGTCGGGGTCCACTCCCAGCAGGGCGAACGCCTTGGCCTGCAAGGGAGTGGGCCTGGCCAGCAGCTGGAACTCGTGCTGGTCGGCCTGGGGCAGGGTCACCTGGTTCAGCGTCAACGATCCCAGATGCTCCAGCAAGGTCCGCAGGCTCTGCACCGGTAGCCCGTCCGGAGTCCGCTTGGTGTCTGCCTTGGCCTCGGCCGCGCGCGAAACCCGCGCCGGCTGCACCGGCGAGTCCCGTCGCGTCGCGGCCGCCTCGCGCTCGGCATCCTCGAACAGCAGCGGTGCCAGCTTGCGGCGCAGGTGCCATTCCACGTAGTAGGCCAGCAGGCACAGGAACACGTGCCCGCGCACGTGCTCTTCCGCATACACATACAGCGGCCGCACCTGCAGCTGGGTCGTCTGCAGCGAGCGGAAGGCCCGCTCCACCCGCGGCCTGCCGTTTACACACAAATAGGACTTGACAAGTGGATTTCCAGTGTGCCATCCCTAGGACATGTACGAGCAACACCGGATTCCCTCCACGCTTTCGAATCCCGCATCCCTGGCGCGCGTCAAGGCGCTGGTGGCGGCCGCCGGCTCGGCTAGCCGCATGGAAATCGGCCGCCGGGTCTGCCAGCTGTTCGGCTTCCTGGACGCCCGCGGGCAGCCCCAGCTGGCCAGTTGCCTGCGAGCCTTGCGCACGCTCGCCGCCGCCGGCCAGATCCGACTGCCCGCGCCCCGGCATAACCACCGGCGCTGCCGCCCGCGCGGTCTCGGCCGCCCCGTGCCGCCGCCGGTCGGCGTGCCCGCCCGCGTGGACCAGCTGTGCGGGCTGGCACTGATCGAGGTCAGCGACTCGGCCCAGCGCGGGATCTGGAACGAGCTGATGCGCAGCGAGCACCCGCGCGGCGCCGTCCAGCACGCCGGTGCCCAACTGCGCTACCTGCTGGTCTCCGAGCAGGGCGTGCTGGGGGCCTTCGGCTTCGCCGCCGCGGCCCTTGCGCTGGCCGCCCGCGACGCCTTCATCGGCTGGGACGCCGACCAGCGCGGCCGCCAGCTGCACCGCGTGCTCGGGCTGAGCCGCTTCCTGATCCGCCCCGGCGCCGCCTGCCGGAACCTCGCCTCCAAGGCCCTCTCGCTCGCCTTGCGCCGCCTGCCGGACGACTGCCAGCAGCGCTACGGCTACCGCCCCCTGCTGGTGGAAACCTTTGTCGAGAAAGGCCTGTACAAGGGCACTTCGCTGGCCGCCGCCAACTGGCTGCGGGTCGGCGAGAGCGCCGGGCGCGGCCGCTTCGCGGCCAGCGGGACCGCGGTGCCGGTGAAGGCGGTCTGGCTCTACCCGCTGGCGCGCGACTGGCGGGCGCAGCTGGGCGTGCCCGCGCCGGAAGCGCCGCAGGCGCTGGGCGCGGCCGACAAGCTGGCGGCGGACGTGTGGGCCGAGCACGAGTTCGGCGGCGCGCCGCTGGGCGATGTACGCTTGAGCCAGCGGCTCGTGAAGATCGTGGACCAGCAAGCGCAAGCGCCCACCAAGTCGTTCCCGGGAGCGGCGCAGAACGACCAGGCGGCGGTGCGCGGCTACTACCGTCTGATTGATCACCCGGCGGATTCGGAGGTGACGCCGGAGAACATCCTGGCGCCGCACCGGGAGCGCACGTTGCAGCGGATGCAGGGGCAGGCCGCGGTACTGTGCATCCAGGACGGCACGGACTTGAATTTCGCGGAGCATCCGGGCTGCGTGGGGCTGGGCTTGATCGGCAAGAACAAGGGCTCGGCGGGGACGCTGGGGCTGCACATGCATGCGACGCTGGTGGTGAACGGGAAAGGGGTGCCGCTGGGGGTGCCGCAGATCCAGTTCGAGGCGCCGGACGGGAAGGCGGAGCGGGGCAAGCCGCTGGAGCAGCGCAAGACGATGCGCTGGATCCGGGGGCTGCGGGAATGCGCGGAGATGGGCGGGCAGCTGGCGGGGGTGCGGCCGGTGTCGGTGCTGGACCGGGAGGCGGACGTGTTCGCCCTGTTCGCGGAGCAGCGGCGGCTGCGGAAGGTGGACCTGCTGGTGCGGGCGAAGCACAACCGCTCGCTGGGCAAGGACGTGCCGAAGCTGTTCGACTGGGTCCGGGGGGAGGCGGCGCAGGGACGGATGCAGATCCACGTGGCGCGGCTGTCGGGGCGGCGGGCGAGCCGGGGGCAGACGGGCCGCGAGGCGCGGGAGGAGCGGGTGGCGCAGGTGGAGCTGCGCTGGCGCGAAGTGGAACTGGCGGACCCGGACCGGCAGGAGGCGGCGCTGCAGCTGCGCCTGGTGCACGTGCGGGAGGAGACGCAGCCGGAGGGGGCGGAGCGACTGGAATGGTTCCTGCTGACGACGCTGGCGGTGCAGACGCAGCCGGAGGCGGAGCGGGTGCTGGAGTGGTACAAGCTGCGCTGGCGGATCGAGGACTGGCACCGGGTGCTGAAGGCGGGCTGCAAGGTGGAGTACCTGGGGCACCGGCAGGGGGAGCGGATCGAGCGGGCGGTGACGATCAACGCGGTGATCGCCTGGCGGCTGACACTGCTGACGCTGCTGGGACGGGACACGCCGGAGCTGCCGGCGGACACGCTGTTCACGGAGATCGAACTGGCGGCGCTGGAGGATTTCGCGCAGGATCGGCGGCAGCCGCCGCCGGACAATTTGGGGCGGGCCGTGCTGACGCTGGCGATGCTGGGCGGGTATCTGAATTACAAGCGCAAGCAGTACGCGGTGCCGGGGCACAAGGTGCTGTGGGAGGGCTACACGAGGCTGGCCACGATCTCGCAGGTGGTGGAACGGACCCGACGGCTCAGCGAGGGTAGCAAGCTCTATCAGAAGATGCGTCCAGGGTGACTTGTGTGTAAACGGCAGCCCGCGCCAGACTCTTGTAGGCCGCCACCGCGGCCTCCGCCCCGAGCGCGTCCGCCGGCAGGCTCGTGCGCACGATATAGATGCCATCCAGCCGCGCTTCGGCCTCGATCCGCTCCTGCTTGCGCGCCCAGCTCAGGGCGTCGTCGCTCACCTCGATCGCGAAGTGCTTCTCCATCTTCTTGCGGTTCGCTTCGCGGCCCACGCGGCCCGCAGGCGCGGGTGCAGGCACACCAGCAGGCGCTCGCCGGGGCAGTCCGGGCTGCGGATCTCGGCCACCTGCTCGGGGACCAGCTCGCCGGGCCGTAGCGGGGCCTTGAGGGCGGCGGGATCCGCCCCGGGAGGCGGCTTGGGCCGCTTGAGCAGGGGGCGGATGTCCTGGGTCTTGAGGGCCGAGATCCAGTCCAGCCCGGCCGGTTCGAGGTCCTCGCGCAGGCGGGCCGTGGTGCGCATGCCGCGCTCGCCGGCGAGCGCGATGCGGGCGATGCCGAAGCGCTCGCGGATGGTCCGCACCGGGGTGCTGACGGTGGTGGGATCAGCGGTGTTGCCGGCGAACACCTCGACGGCGACGGGGCAGCCGTCGGCGGCGCACAGCAGGCCGCAGACGATCTGGCGCTTGCCCTGCTTGCCGTCGTGGTTGTAGCCGAAGGCGGCCAGCGGGCAGGAGTGTCCTTCCAGGTAGGCCGAGGTGACGTCGTAGAGGAGCAGCGTGCCGTCCTGGAGCTGGCGGCGGGCGAGGCTGCGCTGGATCCAGTGCTGGCGCTGGCGGAGCCAGTCGAGCATGGCGAGCAGTGCGTTGCCGGAGACGGGGCCGAGGGCGAGCAGGGAGCCGAGGGAGGAGGAGTCGGAGTCGGGGGCGAGGCTGCGGGCGGTGGCGAGCTTGGAGGCGGGGTGGAGCAGGCGGGCGGCGAGGGCGGCGAGGGCGAGGTTGCGGGAGCGGGAGCGGTGCAGGAGGCGGGGGAGGCCGAGCTGGAGGCAGAGGCCGAGGACGGCGGCGACATGGCCGTGGGGGAG
The DNA here is from genome assembly GCA_965218615.1 of Bryobacterales bacterium. Lineage (GTDB taxonomy): Bacteria > Acidobacteriota > Terriglobia > Bryobacterales > UBA6623 > VXMF01. The sequence continues at coordinate 746,829 of CBDCLH010000003.1, read as the reverse complement.
GGAGCGGCGGATGGAGACGGCTTGGTCGAGGCGGGGGAAGGCGACGCCGCCTTGGAGCAGAGTGCGGATGCCGGCGACGGTTGCGGGGGGAAGTTTGGAGAGGTTGGCGATGGTTTTGCGGCGGATGCGCTGGCCATCGCGCCAGGCCTGGCGGAGGAGGACGGCCGGGGGGCTGTTGCGGTTGGGGATGGACTCGACGTAGAAGGCCAGGGCGGTCTTACATGGAAACACTAATGATGAGAAATGATTCCACCAAAGGGCGAAACTGCTGTCAAGCTCTTAATTACATGGAAACATAAATCCAGATTCGGGGGCCTTCGGAAGCCGGTAACTTGTTCTAGGGAAAAGAGTTACGCCGTTTTCGCTACAGTGAAGTTCGGGTTAGACCTTCGTCAGTGGTCATGCCTTGCTTCCTTTCCGTCCTGCTCTCCACTCAAGGCCCCTTTCCTCCGCGGGCGTTACCCCGCCTCTTCGGTACTACGGGCCTATCCGCCACCCTGCCGGCCCGGCCTGCCCCTCGCGGGGTTCCAGTTGCTGCGTGCCGCATCTCCGGCAGGGCTTCCCGTGTTGCTGCTTCCTTCCTCTTCCATGCGTGCCAGCGCCCTTACCCCGGCGGAAGCGGATCGGTGCCTCTGTCGCTCTCTTCCCGGTCCGCCGACGGCCTTCCTCTTACTCACGAAAGAGTCGGCTCCCGCATTCAATGTTTCGAGGTCTGCTCGGCGTTCACTCGCGTTCCGGCCCGCATGCTTGCTGAGCCGCCCTAGGCGGCCCTTTGTCACCAGAGTGCTTCAGCCCACTTCGTTACCTCCGTGAACCGCCCTGGCTGCTACCAGCCGGAGCGTCAGTTGCTGGACGGGATTCGCACCCGCCAGAGGGAAGCACCTTTCCACGGCGCACGCAGTTCTCATTTTGGGATTTCACAGGCCGCCAGAGTGATTATCGAGAGCAGGGGGTGACCGAGTGCATACTGCACCCACTGTACACAGGACCTCGGACATATAAATCATGAGACGTGCCGAATGTTTTAGAGCCTCTCCTGGCCGCCTTCCCCCAGAGCGCCGCCTCCTGGCCCGATCCCCGCCACGGACGCAACAAGCGCTACTCCATCCCCGAGGCCGCTTCCTGCGCCTTCTTTCTGCTCTTCCTCTAGTCCCCTTCGTTCCTCGATTTCCAGCGCCGCGTTCAGGACCAATCCTCCCTCTCCAACTGCCAGACTCTCTTCGGCGTCCGCAACATCCCCTACGACAACCAGATCCGCAACCTGCTCGACGGCATCGCTCCCGATGCCTTCCGCGAGTTCTTCCCTCTGGGCCTCAACACCCTGCGCGAGGAAGGCGCCCTCCAAGCCTTTGAACGCCTCGGCGGTCGCTTCTTGGTCGCGCTCGACGGCATCCTGATGCATTGTGGCTCGGATTCCAGCTGTTGCAAACAGTGCTCGACCCGCCACATGGGCGCTGACAAGACCGTGCAGCGCTTCCACACCATGCTCTCGGCGACCGTCGTCGCCGACGGCCAAAACCGCGTGCTGCCGCTCCTGCCCGCCTTCGTCCAGCCCCAGCAGGACCCGGCCGCCAGCCGCCCCGAACTCTCCGAGCAGATCCAGAAACAGGACTGTGAACGCAACGCCGCCAAGCGCTGGCTGCCCGGCCATCTCCCCGAGTTGCGCCCCGAGCGCCCGGTCATCCTGGGCGACGACCTGTACTGCCGCCAGCCCCTCTGCCGCCTCGTTCTCGATCTCGGAGCCGACTTCCTCTTCGTCTGCAAACCCAACTCGCACAAGCGGTTGTACGAACTGTCGCACGACCAGTTCATCCGCTCCACGGGCTGGATCAAGACCCGCAACCGCAAGCAGCAAGTCGAGCACCACCGCTTCCGCTGGATGCACGGCCTGCCGGTCCGCGACAGCGACTACGCGGTGCTCGGCGCCTGGATCGAATACGCCATCGAACGCCAGGACAAGCGCACGTATACGAATACGTTTTTCACAAGCCTCGCGGTCACGGCGGACACTGTGGCCGAGATCGCCCGGGGCCGGCCGGGCTCGCTGGAAGATCGAGGAGGGCTTCAACTGCTCGGCGCGCCACGGCTACAACCTCAAGCGCAACTTCGGGCACGGCAGCGACGAACTCGCCAACCTGCTGGCGGCGCTCAATCTGTTCGCCTTCGCGCTGCAGGCCGTCCTGGACTGCGTCGGCGACTTGTGGCGGCGATGCCGGGAACGGCTCGGGACCCGGCACGCCTTCTTCGAGACCCTGCGGGTCTTGACGGAGTACTTCTGTTTCCCGCACTGGACGGCCTTGTTCGAGACGATGCTCAAGCAACGCCCGCCACCGGGTCTGCCGCTGGAAGCGGTCTCTGGATCCACGTGATGCATCGCGTCCGCAGTCGAACGCCCGTCCGGCCCCCGGAGCCGACGCAAGCCCCCGTGCGCTTCGAAGGGTGGTTGGCCGCGCCGTCCGCCGGACGCCCGCCCCGCGCCTCGGCTTACCGCCTGTACACCGTTGCTAGTGGCACCGTCCGTGCCCCAATCCAGGCCCTCAAATCACTTTGGCGATCTCAACTCCACCTACCAGACTTGCCAAAATGACAACTGTTGGAACAGGTGTTCACTTTCGGTCGGAATCTGCACACAGTGTGATAATATCCTACACCGCATTAGTTCATGGTTACCATCAGCAATTCTCAAGATCCGAGATATAGGTGGGCTGTTGGCATCTCGCCGGGCGTTCGGGGGCGTCGCAGAGAGATTGCGAGAGCGCCAGCGGGGCATCGGCGGTAGCAAGTGGCGCATCCGGGAGCGGCTCCGAGCGCCTCTCCAGCCGTTCCGAGGCCCACGCGGCAGAGCCCTGCTGCGGGCTCCCCGACGGGCCCGGTGCTCGCCGCTGGCTGGGGCAGCAATCTCATGAGGGTGCGGGCGAGGGGCCGGCCCGCGACTCGCCTGCGCCCAGCATCGTGGTGCGCAAGCTCGTCCAGTGCGGGAACCAGAACCGCTTCGTCAAGGAGCGCAGGTCCTCGAAGCAGGTGCGACGCGGGCCGGCCTCGTCGCGGCATTGCCGCCACAAGCCCCGCAGGCAGTCCAGCAGCGTGTGCAGTGCGCAGGCAAAGAGGTTCAGCGTGGCGAGCAGATTGGCCAAGCCGTGGCTACCGTGCCCGAAGTTCCGCTTGCTGTTGTAGCCATGGCGCGCCAGACAATTGAACCCCTCGTTCTCGACCTTCCAGCGCGCTCTGCCGAGCCGTGCAATTGCCGCCACGTTCTCGGCGGTGACCTCCAGGCTGGTGCAGAAGGTGTTGGAGTAGGTGCGCTCGCCGTGGCGCTGGATCTGGAACTCGATCCAGGTCCCGAGCACCGCATCGTCGCTGTCGCGGACCGGCAGGCCGTGCACCCAGCGATAGCGGTGCTGCTCGACCTGGCGTTTGTGGTTGCGGGTGCGGACCCAGCCGCTGGAGTGGGTGAAGTCGTCGTGGATCAGTTCGTATAAGCGCTTGTGCGAGCTGGGCTTACAGATGAAGAGGAAGTCGGCTTCGAGGTGGCGGACGAGTTGGCAGAGGGGCTGGCAGCAGTACAGGTCGTCGCCGAGGAAGACGGGCCGGAAGGGGCGCAGTTGGTCGCTGTGGGCGGGCAACCAGCGCTTGGCGGCGTTGCGTTCGCAGTCCTGCTTGCGCTCTGCGTCGCTGCGGTCGTCGTGGGGGTTGTGCTGGGGCTGGACGAAGTGGGGCAGCAGGGGCAGGGCGCGGTTGTGGCCGTCGGCGACGACGGTCGCGGCGAGCATGCTGTGGAAGTACTGCTCGGTTTTGTGTTGGCCGACATGGCGGGTCGAACACTGGTCGCAGTGGATGGCATTCGAACACTGCAATTGAATGCCGTCAAGAGCGATGGCCACGCGCCCGTCGAGGCGCAGGAAGGGATCCAGGGCAGCGTGGTCGTGGGCGGTTTGCAGGCAGGCGGCAAACAGGGGGGCGAAGTGGTCGGGGTCGTGGTCATCCAGGAGGTTTCGGATGTGGTTGTCACAGGGAATTTTCCCGACACCGAACAGGGATTGGCAATGGGAGCGAGCGTCCTTTTTCTGCATACGGCGCTGGAAGTCGAGGAAAGAGGGAGACTGGAGGAAGAAGATCGCGAAGGCGCAGGAGGCAGCGTCGGCGAGGCTGTAGCGCTGGTTGGCGCCGGTCCGGGGAGCAGGCAAGGCGGAGGCGATCTGGCGGAATCTGTCGAGGAGAGACTCAAGGACGGGAACGGAGGCCACACTTTATGGTAACTGCCCAGGTCGCTGATTTGGGAATTGACCGAGACGTTGGCCGCTCGGCTTGGAAGGCTTGATGGAGAGCGACGGTGACAGACGATTGGCAAGCGGCTGCTCGCTAAAGGCTCCGACCCAGTGGCGGGGTCATCGATACGCGTGTTCGGCGCCAGCGATTCTGGCTAACCGTCGGCAGCGACGGACGCGGGCCAGCCCCGGCAGGCCGCTACATGTTATAGTGGAAATGTTCCAGCAAGGCCGAGCCGGAAGCTAGCGCTTGCACGCTGTCGAATCCGGCATGACGATGCGTTCCGATCGCTTGCGGCTGGGCCTGCGCAAGAGACCCAGCGATGCCCCGGATGCCAGAGACGGCAGGCCGCCAAGGCGGCGGTGCCTCGGAGCTGATCGAGGAGTTGCGGCAGCAACTCGCGGAGAGAGACCAGCAACTCGCGCAGCTGGGGGCGGAAAACGCCTTGTTGCGGGAGCGTCTGGAGGAGCTGGAGCGGCGGCTGGGCCTGAACAGCCGCAACAGCAGCAAGCCGCCTGCGAGCGACGGGCTGGGCAAGCCGCAGGCTGGGAAGCGCACGCGGAGCTTGCGCGGCCGCTCCGGGAAGCAGTCCGGCGGGCAGGCGGGGCACCCGGGCGAGACGCTGTGCCGGACGGAGGCGCCGGACCGGATCGAGGAGCACGTCCCGCTGCGCTGCGCGGGCTGCTCGGTGCCCCTGGCGGCAGGCAGCGCAGTCGGGGAGCCGGTCACGCGGCAGGTCTTCGACCTGCCCGAGCCGCGGCCCTTGGAGGTGACCGAGCACCGCGCTCATGCCGGCCGCTGCGAGCACTGCGGAGCCGTGACGCGGGCTGCGTTCCCGGAGGGGGTGAGCGCGCCGGTGCAATACGGCCCGCGCATCGCCGCCACGGCGGTTTACCTGCAGAACGCGCAGTTCCTGCCCGAGGAGCGTCTCTCGCAAGTGCTGGGCGATCTATTCGGCGCTCCGCTGTGCCGCGCGACGCTGGCGGCGATGAGCCGCAAGGCAGCGGAGCGCTGGCGGGGCTTCGCCGGGCAGGTGCGGGAACGGATCGCGAGCGCGGCGGCGGTGAAGCATCTCGACGAGACCGGTTTCCGCGTCGGCGGGAGCACGCAATGGCTGCACGTGCTGAGCACGCCGCTGCTGACGTTCTACCGCGCCAGTGCCGGGCGGGGCGAGATGTTCGAGGGGCTTGCGGGCTGCCTCGTGCATGACCACTGGCAGTCGTACTTCACGCTGGAGGGCGTGGTGCACGCGATGTGCAACGCGCATCACCTGCGCGAGTTGCAAGCGCTGGTCGAGATCGAGAGGGAGGACTGGGCGGGACGGATGCAGCGCCTGCTGCGGCGGGCCCATCGCGCGATGCGGATCGCGCGGGGCCTGGAGATCGAGCTGCCGCAGTCCCTGCGGGAACGGATCGAGCGGCGCTACGACCGGTTGCTGGAGGAGGCGCTGGCCTTCCACGAGGCGCAGCCGCCGCTGCGCCAGCCCCAGCCCGGCCGGCGGGGGCGCAGCAAGCGCCGCCAGGGACACAACCTGGCCCTGCGGCTGCAGGGGCGCAAGGAGTCGGTGCTGCGTTTCCTGCGCGACCCCAAGGTGCCCTTCACGAACAACCTCGCCGAGCGCGACCTGCGCATGATGAAGCTGCGCATGAAGATCTCGGGCTGCTTCCGGTCCGCGCAGGGAGCGCGCGACTTCGCCACGCTGCGCAGTGTCCTGTCGACGGCCGGCAAGCAGGGCTGGAACCGCATCGAAGCCTTGCTGGCGCCCCCGGACGAACTGCTGGCCAAGCTGCAGATCTGACCGCTCCCGAACACGGCACGGGCGAAGTCCGGAGTCCCCGTCCCCACCGCAAGACCCGGGCGTGCGAGATCCGCCCAGCACCGGGCTTGTCGCCAACCCCGTGCTAACCGTCTGTCCGGGGCGTTCTGCACCATCCTTTCGAGGCCGAGCGGCCAACATCCTGGCAAATGCCGACCAAGCACGGGACCTGGGCAGTTACACTTTATGTTTGAAAGCGGTGTCCGAAAAGTCAAGTCCCCAGAAATTGGTCCCTCATTCCGGGCTCTGCTGTGGCAAAAACCCCAAAAGGGCTGAATTTAGAATCGCTGATAAGTTAGCGCCTATGCCCCCCCAGTTTTTTTGCCGACCCCGCCTGCCGCAGGCGGGAGATGCACCGACACCGCCTGTCCCACCGTTGCGGCAGGGCCTTGCACGCCGAGGCCGCGCCCAGCTCCCCCCGCTACAACTCCCGCCGCAGCCAGTGAACTCTCCGGCTTCAAGATGCGCAGCCCCACCCGCATTGCTCCCGTTCTGCACCGAAACCCCGCCCTCTGTGATTGAGCGCAAGGTTGATGTGCCTGAACTAGAGATCCAGCTGTGCCATAGTACACACGTATACAATTTACATTACGTCGTAATGTCTCCCAATCGGAGTGCCCAGTCAGCACTAGACAGATCAATCTCCGGAAAATCGAAAGGACGAGAACAATGATCCGCAAGCCCTGTTTCGGACAACTATACAAACCGGCCGATCCATCCCCCAGGTCCGAGGGCGCGCGTATAGCCACCCTTGTCAGCATCGCGGTAGGACTGCTGCTAGCGGTCCAGCCCGCGATCGCGCAGGACTGTCTCAACATCACCGTGCTGGACCCGTCGGGTGCGGCCGTCCAGAATGCGACGGTCGTGATCGGCGCGACGGAGCAGCCCACCGACGACCTCGGCGTCGCAACGTTCTGCGGACTCGGCGCGGGTCCTCACTCCGTCATTGCCTTCGCTCCGAACCTGGCGCCTGCAGAGATCACCTGGGCGGACTCGTCAGGGGAGGCGAGGATTACCCTGGCTCTGGCAACCGTTTCCGAGCAGATCGTCGTCATCGGTAGTCGCACCGAGGGTCGCGCCGTGCTGGAGTCGGCAGTGCCCGTTGACATCGTTTCAGCCTCGGACTTCGCCGAGCAGGGCGATCCGGATGTTGTGAACCAGTTGCGCAACACCGTGCCGTCGTTCAACGTCAGCGCGAATCCGATCAGCGATGCCGGCACGATTGTCCGGCCCGCGAGCTTGCGCAATCTAGCTCCCGACCACACGCTCCTCCTAGTGAACGGGAAGCGCCGCCATCGCGCCGCTGTCATCCACTGGGTCTCGATCGGTCCCACGGACGGCGCCCAGGGCCCCGACCTGGCGCCCATCCCGACAATCGCGATCAAGCAGGCCGAAGTGCTGCGCGACGGCGCGTCGGCCCAGTACGGTTCGGACGCGATCGCGGGCGCGATGAACTTCGTGCTGAAGGACGCTCCTTCGGGAGGCAGCGTGCAAGTGACAGCCGGCGGCTTCGGAGCGGGCGACGGCCAGAACATCACGTTCGCCGGGAATGTGGGCTTGCCGCTCGGGCAGGGGGGCTTCGCCAACCTCAGCGTCGAGTACGGCAACTCCGAGCCCACGAACCGCGCCGTCCAGCGCTACGACGCCTCGCAGCTCATTACCAACGGAAACACCCACGTGCGAAGCCCGACCGCCCAGGTTTGGGGCCTGCCCCGAATCGACGACGACGTCAAGTTCTTCGGCAACTTCGGCAAGTATCTCCGCGGGGCGACGCAGGTCTACGCGCACACGAACTACGCGACCAAGCATGTCGACGGCGGCTTCTACTTCCGCAACCCGCACACCCGCGGGGGCGTTTACAGCGGCGATGGGGGGAACACCTTGCTCGTGGGCGACCTGATCGACGCCAGGGACGGGATTCTGGATGGCTCCGCCGGGTGCCCGACAGTGCGGGTGAACGCTGGCAGGATTCTCGACCAGGATGCCTTCGACACGGTTCTGGGCGATCCGAACTGCTTCACGTTCCACCAGCCGTTCCTCGGCGCCCCGGACGGAAAGCCGGGCGGCTTCACCCCGCAGTTCGGAGGCGACGTCCAAGACTCCTCGGTTGTCGCGGGCCTTCGCGGCACGCTCGGAACGGGCGTCGTCTGGGACGCCAGCGTCAGCGTCGGCGAGAACTTCGTGGACTTCTTCATCTACAACACGGTGAACGCTTCGATGGGGCCGGACTCGCCTACGTCGTTCGATCCCGGCAGCTACAAGCAGACGGAGACGAACTTCAATTTCGATCTGGGCTACGCGGCGTCCGATAACATCCACATCGCAACCGGCGTGGAATGGCGGAACGAGGAATTCGAGATCGGCGGCGGCGAACGGGCCTCGTGGCAGTTCGGCCCTCTTGCGCCGCAGGGCTTCACTGCCGCCTCCAACGGTTTCTCCGGTTTCGGGCCGATCGCGGTTGGCGTCTGGGACCGCCGGAATTACGCGGTGTACGGAGACATTGAGATCGGGGGGCCTGACGGCCCGTACACGATAGCTGGCGCCGTCCGGGCCGAGAGGTTCAACGACTTCGGCTCGACGATCAACTACAAGTTCGCCGCGCGCGGCGAACTCACCGAGTATTTCTCCGTTCGAGCCGCAGCCAGCAGCGGTTTTCGGGCGCCCACGCCCGGACAGCAGAATGCATTCAACGTGTCGACCATCTTCCAACCGGAACTCGGAGACCTGATCAACGAGGGCGTGATCCCGTCCAAGTCGGCCGTGGCCGAGTTGGTCGGCGGCCTGCCGCTGCAGCCGGAGAAGTCGCGGAACTACACCGCAGGCGCCGTGATCGAGAAGGGGCAGTTCAGCTTCACGACCGACTACTTCCGCATTGACATGTCCGACAGGCTTTCGCTGTCGAAGAGCTACTCGCTACTGCCCGACCAGGTCGACCAGCTCGTCGCGGAGGGCATCTCGGCCGCATCGAACCTAGGCACGTTCCGGTTCTTCACGAACCAGGTGGGCACCACGACGCAAGGCATCGATATCGTGGCCACGTACGCTCCGGTCCTGCTCCAAGGCGACACGATCTTCAGCTTCCTGCTGAACCACACCAAGACAAGTGTCACGCAATGGGACCCGGAAACATTTGACGACGCGAGGATCAACCTCTTCGAGAACGCGTTCCCGGAAAGTCGCTGGAACTTCACCGTTCGGCAGAATGCCGGAAGGTTCCGCATTCTTGCCCGCCTGAACTACTGGGGCGATTTCTTCGACAGGGAAGACGGCTTGAACTACCCGGGCGAGTACTTGGTCGACCTTGAAGCCACTTACAGGCTGACCGAGTCGTTCTCCCTTTCCGGCGGCGGGCAGAACATCTTCAACAACTACCCTGAGACCAACCCCGGCGCGTTCAGGGGGTCCGGTAACCTCTACCCGCAATCCACGCCGTTCGGCTTCAACGGCGGGTACTACTACATGCGGCTGGCCTACAACTGGGGAAGCAGCTTCTAGACCGACCGACGCGGGCGAGGCATCGAGTCCTCGCCCCTCACGAGGTCGGCCGGCGCAGGTCCGGTCGGCCTTGCGTTGCCGCGCCGCGTCCCCACAGGGGTGCGGCTAGCCCTACCGTGTAGTCAAAAAAAGTACTGGACAACGGGATAGGGGCTGTGTTAGACCATGGTTAGTGAGAACGCAGTCCCAGATCCAGCACAGCCTTGGCGATGAGGCTGCCATTGAGAGGATAGCGGGGATTCTCTCCCGGGAGCACTTTGCGAGTCGCCGGGCAGCCGGTCGCCGGATCTGTGACGAGTTCGACTTCCGCGACCGGCTTGGCCGGCTGCAGGTGGCGGGCTGCCTGAAGGCGCTGGGCGCCTTGGCGCCGGGCACGGACCGGATCGCGCTGCCGCCCGCCGGGCGGTGCGTGGCCGGCGGCGGCAAGCCGAGTCTGCTGGCGGACGGCGCGGCCCTGGCAGGGAGCGTTCCGGAGCGGCTGGAGGGAGTGCGGGGGCTGGCGATCCTGGCGGTGTCGGAGCCCGTGCGGCGGCGGGTCTGGAACACGCTGATCGCGCACGAGCACCGGCAGGGGATGACGACCTTCGCGGGGGCGCAAATGCGCTATCTGGTGGACTCCGAGCACGGCTGGCTGGGGGCGCTGGGCTTCTCGGCGGCGGCGTTGCGGCTGGCGGCGCGGGAGCGCTGGATGGGCTGGAGCGAGCCGCAGCGGCGGGCGCATCTGGACATGGTGGTGTGCCTGAGCCGGTTCCTGATCCGGACGGGCTGCCGGAATCTGGCCAGCCATGTGCTGGGGCGGGTGCTGCGGTGCTTGCCGCGGGACTTCCGGGAGCGCTACGGTTACAGTCCGTGGCTGGTCGAGACGTTCGTCGAGCCGGAGCGGGACGGGGCGAGCCTGCGGGCGGCCAATTTCGTGCCGGTCGGGCGCACCGCGGGGCGCGGCCGGCAGGACCGGCGCAACCGCCGGGCGGCGGGGGTGAAGTCGATTTACATGTACGAGTTGCAGCCGGACTGGCGGCGGCGTCTGGGGGTGCAGCGGGTGGAGCATGCCCCGCGCCTGGAGCCCGGCGAGGGCCTCGCCAGCGCCAGCTGGGCAGGGCACGAGTTCGGAGGTGCGGAATTGGGAGACAAGCGGCTGACAGCGCGGCTGGTGCGTAGCGCGGCACTGCTGGCGGAATATCCCGGGCGGGCGATCAGCGCCAGCGCGCGCGGGGAGGCGGCGGCGGTGGACGGGTACTACCGGCTGATCGAGCAGCCGGAGCAGACGGCGGTGACGGCGGCGAGCATCCTGGCGCCGCACCGGGAGCGGACGCTGCAGCGGATGCGGAGCCAGCGGGCGGTGCTGTGCATCCAGGACGGCAGCGACCTGAACTTCGCGACGCGGCCGGGCTGCAGCGGGCTGGAGGTGATCGGACGCAACCAGACGAGCGGCAAGACGCTGGGGCTGCACCTGCACCTGACGCTGGCGGCAACGCCGCAGGGGCTGCCGCTGGGGGTGCTGCGCTGCGGATTCGGCACGCCGTCGCCGGAGCGCGGGGGGAAGATGCAGCGCTGGATCGATGGCTACCGGGACATCCTGGGGGCGGCCCGCGCGTTGACGCGGCGGACGCGGGTGATCGCGGTGATGGACCGGGAGGCGGACTTCTTCGACCTGTTCGACGAGCAGCGGCAGGCGGGCCGGGTGGAACTGCTGGTGCGGGCGAAGCACGACCGCAAGCTCGACAAGCAGGGCCGGAAGCTGTTCGCGGCCATGGCCGAGGGGGCGGCCGACGGCCGGGTCGAGGTGGAGATCGCGGGCCTGACGGCACGGCCGAAGGCGAGCAAGAAGAAGGCGCGGCCGGCGCGGCTGAAGCGGCTGGCGGCGTGCGAGCTGCGGTTCCGGCGGCTGCGGCTGCCGGCAACGCGGGCGGGGGCCGCGCCGGTCCCCGTGTGCGGGGTGCATATCGTCGAGACGGATCCTCCCGCGGGCGAGGAGGCGGTGCAGTGGTACCTGCTGACCAGCCTGGAGGTGGGGGACGCGCAAGCGGCGGCGGAGATCGTGCAGCACTACCTGCAGCGCTGGCGCGTGGAGGACTTCTTCCGGGTGCTGAAGTCGGGCTGCCGGGTCGAGCACCTGGCGTTCCGCACGGCGGACCGGCTGGAGCGCGCGATCGCGATCCAGAGCGTGATCGCGTGGCGCATCATGGTGATGACGCTGCTGGGACGGCAGGTGCCCGACTGCGAGGCGGAACTGATGTTCACGAACCACGAGCTGGGCTTCCTGGGCGACTACGCCCGCAAGTTCGGCCAGCCGGGCCCGGACAGGCTGGGGCCCGCAGTGCGCCTGGTGGCGCACCTGGGCGGCTACCGGGACCGCAAGCACGATCCCGAGCCCGGCAACCAGATCATGTGGCACGGCTACGACACGCTGACGAAAGCGACGCTGGGGCATCGAATCGGGCTGGAGAGCGCCCGGAACCATGCCATCGAAAGCTGATCAGAAACACGTTGTCCTGTCAGATTTATGGCTACACGGTAGGGCTAGCCCGTGAAGCGGCGCGGTCCATGGGTAGGTTGCGGCGTATCCGGAATGTGACGCCCCGTCTCGGCTTGCGTGATGATGCGGTGTCATGGCGGAGACGGCTCCGCTGTGGCCGATCCTGCGAGTCGCCTGTGCTGCCGTGCTGGAAACCTCCCGCGAGTCGGGACGCTTCCGCGGCATCTGCTATCGCGTCGCGAACTGGGTCCAGATCGGTCGCGCCCAAGGGCGCGCCAGCTAGACGTCCACAACGAATACGCCCCCCTGCCAAGGACATCTTCCTCAAGCACCTCCAGCCCGAGTGGCCGTCCAACCTCTGCACCTTACCCTTCACGGCTCCCACGAATACGGATCTGTAGGTAACTGTCTCCTCGGACTCGCATGCCGGAATCGAATCGGGATCTGCCGCGTCATTGCTTCGGCCCCGCCGGCCGGAATGCCCTGGCCTGAATTCCCAACAGGGATCTGAATATGACGCAGTGGGGGCGTTTGCGCCCTGAATGCCCCTCTGCGGCGGGGATTTCGCTTGATTGTCATCCTCTAGTTTGTTAACTGATTTACCAATCGCCATGCAAGACCTCGCCGATCGCTTCCTTGTTCCCTCCAATCCCAACCAGCGCCGCTACGAAGCCCTCTGCACCCTCTTCGTCGATCGCCTCCCCCTCACCGAGGCCGCCCGCCGCCTCGGCTATTCCCCGGGCTCCCTCCGCAACATCCTCTCCGACTTCCGCAAACACCTCGGCCGCCCCGCCCGGCCCCCGACGATCCCCGTGCCCACCTCCACCAGCGCGTCCTCCAACTCCGCTCCCGCAACCTCTCCGCCAACCAAATCTCCGACCGCCTCCAGCTCGACGGCCTGCCCGCCTCCGTCTCCACCGTCTCCAAAATCCTCAAAGACGCCGGCCTGTCCCGCCTCCTGCGCCGCTCCCATGACCAGCGCAACGACTCCAACCGCCCCCTCCAGGCTCCCGTCGACTAGCTCGACGGCGCCCAATAACTCGGCCTCCGCCCCGGCTCCTCCCTCGGCCTCGACTTCCACACCGTCCCATGCGTGACTGTATGTAACTGATTGAAAATACATGGCTTATATTTCATTCGTGCGCGTGTTCCCCTCGTAGCGCCCCCCGTTCTGAATTCGACGTCAGTGGACCACGGGCACCGTCCGCGGACGGACCGGGATCGGGATCGCACCTTGCCGGGCGGCATCGCCAACGACCGTGCCTTAGCCACAACTGCACGGCCACCCGAGCGCCCGTGGTAGCACGGATTCCGTGTTCGACACGCAGGCTATCGCCTGCCAGTTGACCGGTGCCGGCCTTTCCGTTGAGTAGGCCGACGCGATCACGGACGCCCTCCGGTAGGCCGCCGAACACGGCGAACAGGTGACGCCAGAGGCGTTACGCGCCGAGCTTGTCAGCCTTGAGGCCCGCCTGACGTGGCGCTTCGCCGGCGCGATGCTCGCACAAACACTCGCGATCCTCGGCGGCGTACTCGCTATGCTGCGCCTGCTGGAGTGACGAATACCGGCTGTCGGCGATGAGGCTCTCCTGGAACGAGATCCGGGCGCGCTGTTGTTTCCCGAATTGAATCGTTAGAATCTCGCGATCTTGGACCGGATCATCCCGTGTCGGAACGGTTGAGAAAGCGATTCAATCTGGCACAGGTAGCAGATTTGTAGCAGGGCTGCGAAGCGGCCGCGCCCGGCGGTCTCGCCCACCCGCACCCAGTTGGGGGCGGCCAGCGAGGCACCCTCGTGGCGGTCTTGCTCGAAATATGTTTCCACCAGCAGCGGGCGGTAGCCGTAGCGCCGCTGGAAGTCGTGCGGCGGGCGGCGCAGGCACAGCCCGAGCGCCTTGGAGGCGAGGTTGCCGCAGCGCACCGAGGGACGGATCAAGAAGCGGCTCAGCGCCACGACGCGCTACAGCTGCCGGGAGCGCAGCTCGGCGTCCCAGCCGATAAAGGCGTCGCGCGCGGCCAGCGCCAGGGCCGAGGCGGGGAAACCCAGTGCGCCCAGCACGCCGTGCTCGGAGACCAGCAGGTAGCGCAGCTGGGCCCCTACGTGACGCGCCGCGCAACGCGGATGCTCGCGTTCCATCAGCTCGTTCCAGACACGCCGCTGGCCGTCGCCGGTGACCTCGACCAGCGCCAGTCCCCAGACCCGGTCAACCCGCGCGGGCACGTCCGTCGGCTCGGGCACCGGCCGAACGAGACGGCGGTGCTGGCAGCGCCGTTGCGCGTGGCGCGGGGCGGGCAGCTGGATGCGGCCGCCAGCATCCAGACGGCGCAGCGCCTTCATGCAGCCAGCCAGCTGAGGGTGGCCGCGCGCGTCATGAAACCCGAACAGCTGGCAGGCGCGCCCGCCCACCTCGGTCCGGCTGCCAGAGCCGGCTTGAGCCAAGTCCTTCAGCCGAGGCGTGCCATCGGCGCTGGTGAGGGTGGAGGCGATTTGATTCTGTTCGTGCATGCCCAAGGAATGCCACCGGGCAACCACAAAAGTTAACCCCTGATTTGTGGGGCAACGGCAGGGCGCGGAAGCTGCGGGAGGCGATCGCCGCGCATGAGCGCGAAATCGAGAGGTTGTGCGCTCGGCGTCCGGAGGTGCCCAAGCGGGTTCTGGCCGACCCGCGAACTGCTCGACACGCTGCGCATGGTTGCCTACCGCGCCGAAACCGCGCTGCCGTCGCCGGTCGCGGCCGCTCTGGGCAAGCAGCGCGAAACCGCCCGCTCGGCGCTGCGAGCACTGTTTCGGACCGACGCCAACTTGCGGCCGGACGCCGCCCGGGAAACCCCGACGGTGCAGTTCCTACGGCTCGCTGACCCGGCCCATGATCGCGCCGTAGAACCTCTGTACGAGTAATTGCTCACCCAGGGGGCTGGCTAGGCAGGTTTGAGGACGGTACGTCGCTCGATAGTGGTGACAATCGACTCGAGAGTCGTCAGATCATTGAGGCGTCCGGTGCCGATCACCGAGCGCACGGCCCCGAACACCTCGGCCCCCCACTCGGAGCGGAAGCCGTTGGTCACCTTGCGGAAAATCGTGCTCGGTCGCAGCGCCCGCTCCGAGGCGTTGTTGGTGAAGGGCACCTCGCGATCCGTCACGAACACCAGCAGGCTGTCCCGGATCTTGCCGTAGCGCTTCAGCAGCCGCTGTCCGTCCGCCTGCGTCGGCTCCAACTCCAGCAGCTTGTCCAGCCGCCGCCCGAGATCCCGTTGGTGGCGCTTCAGCGTGCTGTCCCGCAGCCGCGCGCGCCGCTGGCCCACCCGCATCGCCCGCACCAGGAACGCCTGCAGCGCCGGCCCGAACACTGCGTCCCCTGCGTCGATCGCGTACTGCGCGTCCCGCAACTGGTGCGCCAAGCACACCTGCCACACCGGCGCGTGCCCGCGCTGGCACACGTACAGGTCCGACACCCACACCTCCGGTCGCGCCCCCTCCAGCACGCTCTCCGGCTCCGCCTTCGAGCGGCTCGGCCGCAGCACGTGCAGCACCGCTCCCGCTCCCAGGAACACCCACTCCCACCACTTGCGCCCGTGCACCCGCGCCGACGTCTCGTCCGAGCACACCACCCGGCTCCCCCGCACCCGCTCCCGAATCGCCTCCGCCTGGTCCCCGAACCGCCCCTGCACCCGCCGGAACAGGTTCGCCAGCGCCCCTGCGCTGCTCTCCAGACCGAATACATCCCGGAACAACGCGCGCAAGCGCTCGTAGCTGATCGCTTGCGCGTAATGCAGATACACCGCCAGCGCCTCGATCGTCGCTCCGAACGGCGAGCCCCGTTCCAAACCCTGCGGCGCCAACGCCGTCACCCGCCGCCCGCAGCCCGGGCAGTCGCAACCGTGCAGCGTGACCCGCGTCCCGTGCGGCCGCACCGGCGGCAACTCGATGCGCTCGTACACCGCTTGCGGCGCCTGCTCCGCCCCGCCCAACTCCGTCCCGCAGTGCGGGCAACTCTCCGCCCGCGCTTCCACCACGCTGTTCGGATGCGGATGCAGCTTGCGTCCCGTTCCCGCACGCCCCTGGCGCTTGCGCCGGCCGCCTCGCACCGGCTTGTTCGCCTTCTCCCCGCGCGAGGGCGGCAGCGACGAGTTCGCCGGTGTCTTGGGCGGCGCTCCCAGACGCGCCTCCAACTCCGCCACCTGGGCCCTCAGCTCCGCGTTGGTCGCCGTCAGCTTGGCAACCTTCGCCGCCAACTCCGTGCTCGTTGCGGTCAACTCCGCAACCCTCGCTCGCAGCTCAACGACAAGGGCGCTCTTCCCGGAGTCGAGCGCCGAACCGAGATCCGAATTCGCCTCGCCCATACCCCATCTATAACATGTTTCTACTCTTTTGTTTCAGATTTCTAATCTGATCGGTCACGCTAGGACGGCACCAAGGTGAGCAATTACCTGTACGAGGTCCTCAACGGCACGCGCACGATCTATCGTGGAACACAGCTAAGGCTTGTCTACGAGTGGCTATCCTAAAGCCTCAGCAACCGCTCGACACCGGAAAACCGCAACAGGCTAAATGTGACGATGTCCGGAAGTCTGAGGCTGTCCCTGCAACTCCCGTGGTGGGGCAGCGCCGCCACATCGGGCTTGGCTAGTTCCATTGGAACCGCATTTCCGCCCAAGGGGATCGCAATCCGCCCACAGGTGGCATCCGATTCCCGCTAGATCATGAGCAGCCCGGGCCCGCCGCGCCATTGCTAGAACTCATACCGCAAGGCGAATTGCAGGACCCGCGCCGGAATCATCACCCGCGAGTAGTTTCCGAAGCTCCCGGTGAATGTGAACGACAGCGTCTCCCACGCGTCCGCGTTGAACCGCACGCTGTTCGTCAAGTTGAACGCCTCGGCTCGGAACTGCAGGCTGTGACCCTCAGAAGGCATCTGAAAGCGCTTCCCGATAGCCATGTCCACCGAGAAGATCCCATGGCCGCGCAGATTGTTGCGTTGCCCCACCCCGCCGACCACGACCTGCCGAAACGATGAAAGGGCGGTCTTCGGATCGCTGAACACGTTCGGCCCCGTGCCGCCCCCGATCAGAGCGGCGTTCGTCGTGTTCGTCTGCGCCGGTATCGGTCCGATGGGTTCGGCGAAGTGCTGGTAGCAGTAGCAGGTCGGCCATGCAAGGCCATTCAGGATGCTGAGTGGGAGGCCCGATGTGTAGCGCCAGAGGCCGCTGATCTGCCAACCGCCGAGCACTGCCTGCCCAGCCGGGCCCATTCCGCCGAGGAACGGCTTACCTCGCCCGAACGGCAGTTCCGCCACCCAGTTCGCGTTCGCCTGGTGGCGCATGTCGAAATCGGAAACCGCTCTTTGGGCCTCGCGGTCCCAGGAGTTGATGACGCTGAACGTGGACCAGTAGGTGTCGCCCGGAATCTGGCCGAATCTCTCCCCTTGGCTGCGCCGCGGGCCGACCGACACCAAGTCCCTGGATTCGGAAAGGGTGTAGTTGAAGTCGAACTGGAGTCCCTTGGAGAAGCCCTTGCGCAGCGAAATCTGCATCGAGTGGTAGGTCGCGGTTCCGTAAGACCGTAACGCGTCAAAGCCCCAGAACTGAGGGTTCATGTACAGCCCTTGGCCGAGATCGCTGCAGACCGGGGTACAAGCGTAGTCGAGGTAGTAGAGCGCTGTGCCTGTGTCGGGGCTATTGGATCTCAAGACCTCGTATACACGCTGGGTCGCGGTCAGGTCCCGCGTAGCGGCGGAGGAATACAGATTCTCGAAGAATCCGACCGTCGGCACGGACTGGGTCGGCCAGCCACCGCGAATCATGAGCTCGAGTTCCTGGAGCGCGTCGAGCAGGTACTGGCCCGACGCCGGATCCTTGAAGTTGACGTACTGGGCCACAGCGGTGTCGTTAACGAGCTGCCTGCGGCTGAGCCGTCCGACGTAGCCGACCTCCAGTAGGAAGCCGCCGCCAAGTTCGCGGGCCACCGAGAGCGTGGGGTTGATGCTGTACGGCGGCGTCACGCTCGAATCGACTCCCTGGCTCCACGCCAGGCCGGAGGGATTCGGCGTGCCGGGCCCGCCCCGCGGCGGAGCCAGTATTCCTCGGGCAGGAATGTTCAGCGGCCCCTCGAAGCGGGGCGCTGTCCCGACAGTGAAGCTCTGGTTCGTCACCCTGCTTGTGAGGCCGAACGCGTTGCGGTCGACCATCTGAATCATGCTCATCCCGAAAATGTTGTAAAAAAGGCCCGCACCCGCGCGGATCGACGTCTTTCCGGGGCCGCCGAACAGCTTGCCCAGAAATCCGTCGCGAGTCTGCGGCGAGAAGGCGATGGCTAGGCGCGGCGAGAAGTTCCTCGAGTGCGTTGCCCACAGCGGGCCGCCTTGGGGATCGTCGATCCCCACGAAGCCGATGGGCCCCGCCTCGCGGGTAGGACGGCCGTTCGCGGCCAAGTCCAGACGGCGTGCGATGTACTGGTCGAGACTCGGCGTAATGCTGACCTGAAGTCCGTTCACCTCCCTCACAGGCGGCATGAACGACCAGCGCAGCCCCGCTGTGATTGTCAGGCCCGGCTTGGCGCGCCAAGTGTCCTGGAAGTACAGTTCAAGCTCTTCCATACCGAATGTCCGGCTGACTGGTTCTCCCAACGCCAGCGCCGTGCCTTGCAGGTCATAGTTGTAGTTCGCGTCAAAGAAGTTGACGATTCCTAGGACGCTCGCCATGGTCTCCCTGTAGGATCCGGGGCTCGCGGGCGCCGTGCCGAGAGGCGTGTCGAACAAGGCGGGGCCGTCCGTCAACGCCCAGGCTGCCTGCTTGGCGAAATGAAAGCTGTTGGCGGAGTTCAAGCGGCGGTTCCGAATCGAGCGGAACACCCCGCCGAATTGCAGGGAGTGCGGCCCGCGCAGGACCGAGATGTCTTCTGACACGGTCTGTGTCGGCAAATAGTTTGCCTCGGGCGTCGTCGTGCCCGTGATGTCGTCGATGATGCTATCGCCGAGACTCACTCTGGATGCCGTCTGCACGCCCGACAGATTCACCTTTTGGCCGGTGAAGCCGTATCGGAAGGTGCTGACGGCGCCGCTCCCGATCAAGCCCGTGTATCCAAACGCCATCCCGCGACTGGTGTCTTGGGTCTCCCTGTTCGGAGGCTGGCCGGGAAACTGAGGCACGCTGCCGATGCGGTCGTTCTGGTAGTTGCCGCGCACGAACATGCGGTGGGCGCCGTTCCGATCCGCATTCCAGTCCACCTTCGATATGAACGTGTTCCAGATAAGAGGGGTCGAGGCCGTGAACCTGTATCCGGCCGTGTTCAGCCCATCGCCGACAGTGGAATCGTTCGGATCCGGAAAGGACCGGAAGTAGTCCAGGGCGGCTGGGCTGGGACCGATTTTTAGCGGATCGATGTTGGAGCGGATGAACGCTGGGTCGAGTTCTTGCACCCCTCCTCCGGCATCCCGGTACTTGACAAAGCCACTGCGCATCGAGTCGTTGGGAACCCTGCGTACCGCGCTACCCTCGCTAGCGTCCCTGCGCCCTTCGTAGTTGGCGAAGTAAAACGCTCGGTTCTCCTTGATGGGACCGCCGACCGAGCTTCCGAAGACGTTGCGGATGAGCTTGGCGCGGTCGACGCCGGCCCTGTTGTTGAAGAAGTCGTTTGCCGCCGTGGTGGTGTTGCGGTGGAACTCGTAGAGCGACCCGTGGATTGCGTTCGTTCCGCTCTTCGTAACCAGCGCGACCTGCGCACCCGCCGACCGGCCCTGGTTCGCGTTCGCCGTGGTCGTCACGACGCGGAACTCCTGAATCGAGTCAAGCGTGTTGCGAAGCACGCTTGTGAACGGCAAGCGTCCGTTTTGGTCGTTCACATCGACTCCGTCGAGTGTCACGTTCGACTGGTCGCTCTGAGCCCCGTTTACGGAACCGTTCCGGATGTCTCCCGCTTGCTGCGAGTCCAACGGATCAGCGCTCAAGAACGTGACGCCCGCCTGGAGCGAGAGCAGGCCTGCCGGATTGCGTGCGTTCAGCGGCAGCTGCCTGATCGGCTTGGTTCCGAACGCGTTCCCGATCGAAGCATCGGTCGTATTCAACTGCGCTGCGGAAGCGGAGACCGTGACAGCCTCTTCGACCGCTTCGACAGCGCCGAAAACCACGTCATACGAGACGTTTGTGTTGACGAGCACCGAGATGCCTTCGACGAGCGCGGGCGTGAATCCCTCCCGTACGGCGGAAAGCGTGTAGGACCCGGGCGGGAGCTGGGCGAATGTGAAGATCCCCGCTTCGTTGGAAGTCGCGGAGCGTTGGAAGCCGTTTTCCTCGTTCATGACATCGATCGTGGCCCCGGGGATCACGCCGCCAGTCTCGTCGGTGACAACCCCGCTCAAACCGCTCGATTGAGCGAGCAGGCTTGGAATGATCAGGATGCCGCACAGGACCACAAGCACGGCGATCCGGGCGGAACGCGAATGATGAACCGATTCTGCCGATGTATGCATGGTGGTGCTCCACTCCCTCCTAGAAAAAGCATCCCGGAGGGCTGCTCCGTGTGAAGCAGGATGACAGAAATTGCCAGGAAAAGCCACACCTTTCGACGCCTGGTCTGGGCAAGCGAGTGTTGGCGCCATGCCGGGGAGCGTGAGTTGGCCTACACTATCGTTGGATCCGGATGCCGTGACCCTCCGCGCTCGCCTGGGTTGCATGCGATCCGTAATTGCTCACCCAGGGGGCTGGCTAGGCAGGTTTGAGGACGGTACGTCGCTTGATAGTGGTGACAATCGCCTCGAGAGTCGTCAGATCATTGAGGCGTCCGGTGCCGATCACCGAGCGCACGGCCCCGAACACCTCGGCCCCCCACTCGGAGCGGAAGCCGTTGGTCACCTTGCGGAAAATCGTGCTCGGTCGCAGCGCCCGCTCCGAGGCGTTGTTGGTGAAGGGCACCTCGCGATCCGTCACGAACACCAGCAGGCTGTCCCGGATCTTGCCGTAGCGCTTCAGCAGCCGCTGTCCGTCCGCCTGCGTCGGCTCCAACTCCAGCAGCTTGTCCAGCCGCCGCCCGAGATCCCGTTGGTGGCGCTTCAGCGTGCTGTCCCGCAGCCGCGCGCGCCGCTGGCCCACCCGCATCGCCCGCACCAGGAACGCCTGCAGCGCCGGCCCGAACACTGCGTCCCCTGCGTCGATCGCGTACTGCGCGTCCCGCAACTGGTGCGCCAAGCACACCTGCCACACTGCCGCGTGCCCGCGCTGGCACACGTACAGGTCCGACACCCACACCCCCGGTCGCGCCCCCTCCAGCACGCTCTCCGGCTCCGCCTTCGAGCGGCTCGGCCGTAGCACGTGCAGCACCGCTCCCGCTCCCAGGAACACCCACTCCCACCACTTGCGCCCGTTCACCCGCGCCGACGTCTCGTCCGAGCACACCACCCGACTCTGCCGCACCCGCTCCCGGATCGCCTCCGCCTGGTCCCCGAACCGCCCCTGCACCCGCCGGAACAGGTTCGCCAGCGCCCCTTCGCTGATCTCCAGACCGAATACATCCCGGAACAACGCCCGCAAGCGCTCGTAGCTGATCGCTTGCGCGTAATGCAGGTACACCGCCAGCGCCTCGATCGTCGCCCCGAACGGCGAGCCCCGCTCCAACCCCTGCGGCGCCAACGCCGTCACCCGCCGCCCGCAGCCCGGGCAGTCGCAACCGTGCAGCGTGACCCGCGTCACGTGCGGCCGCACCGGCGGCAACTCGATGCGCTCGTACACCGCTTGCGGCGCCTGCTCCGCCCCGCCCAACTCCGTCCCGCAGTGCGGGCAACTCTCCGCCCGCGCTTCCACCACGCTGTTCGGATGCGGATGCAGCTTGCGTCCCGTTCCCGCACGTCCCTGGCGCTTGCGCTTGCCGCCTCGCACCGGCTTGTTCGCCTTCTCCCCGCGCGAGGGCGGCAGCGACGAGTTCGCCGGTGTCTTGGGCGGCGCTCCCAGACGCGCCTCCAACTCCGCCACCTGGGCCCTCAGCTCCGCGTTGGTCGCCGTCAGCTTGGCGACCTTCGCCGTCAACTCCGTGATCGTTGCGGTCAACTCCGCAACCCTCGCTCGCAGCTCAACGCCAAGGGCGCTCTTCCCGGAGTCGAGCGCCGAACCGAGATCCGAATTCGCCTCGCCCATACCTCATCTATAACATATTTATACTCTTTTGTTTCAGATTTCTAATCTGATCGGTCACGCTAGGACGGCACCAAGGTGAGCAATTACTGCGATCCAGGGTGACCAGCCATGACGCGTATAGCGAGACTCCTTGTACCCGCTTGGTTTGCGGGAGCGTTCTGCCTGCAGGCCGATGAAATCCGCTTCAATCGCGACATCCGGCCGATCTTCTCCGACAACTGCTTCGCGTGCCACGGGCCCGATCGCAATGCCCGCCAAGCGGACTTGAGGCTGGATCAGCGCGACGTGGCGCTGGCTCGGGGAGCGATCGTTCCGGGCGATCCGGAAGCCAGCAAACTGGTGTCGCGGATCCACAGCGACAACGAAATCCTACGCATGCCGCCCGTCTACTCCGACAAGAAGCTGACGGACGAGCAGAGGGCGTTGCTCACCCAATGGATCGAGCATGGGGCGGAATACGAACCACATTGGGCCTACATGCCTCCGCAACGGCCCGAGGCTCCGGCTGGGCCGGCCGCGATCGACTTCCTGGTCGGCAATCTCTTGGGTGAACGAGGACTTGCACCTGTCGGGGAGGCGGATCGCCTCACCCTGGCTCGGCGCTTGAGCTTCGATCTCACAGGACTGCCGCCGGAATCCCAGACCGTCGCGGCCTTCGAACGCGACACTGAACCGGAAACCTTTACTCGGCTCGTCGATCGCTTTCTGGCTTCGCGCCACTTTGGAGAGCGTATGGCCGTGCACTGGCTCGACCTCGTGCGCTACGCCGATACCGTCGGATTTCACGGGGACGTGGCCGTGAATGTCTACCCCTACAGGGACTACGTCATCCGGTCGTTCAACGAGAACAAGCCGTTCGACGAATTCACACGCGAGCAGCTCGGCGGCGACCTTATCCCTGGCGCCACGCTGGAGCAACGCGTTGCCAGCGCCTACAACCGCCTCGGGCGCATGACCAACGAAGGTGGATCGCAGGCCAAGGAGTACTTGGCCAAGTACGCCGCGGATCGCGCGCGCACCGTCTCGACGGTCTGGATGGCCTCGACGATGGGCTGCGCCGAGTGCCATGACCACAAGTTCGATCCGTTCTCGGCCAAGGATTTCTATTCCATGCAGGCGTTTTTCGCCGACATCGAAGAGGAAGGGGTCTTCAGCGGGTACGGCGACTGGGGCTCGAAAATGCTCGTGCCGAGCTTGCAAGCGCGGAAGGGGATTGCCGAGATCAAGACCCGGATCGAGCATTTGCGGTTGCAGGGCCAAGACGGACTCGTGTCCAACGCCGAGAACCTCCGCAGCTTTGCCGCCGAACTCCGTGAGAATCTCGCCCGCTGGCAGGTACTCGTTCCTTCGGCGGTCGCCAACGACTGCAGCCACCCCGATATCCAGGACTGCGACGACTTCGCGATCGTGGCCGAGACGGGAGGCTACGTTCGCCCGCGCTTCGACAGCGATTCCAAACCCGGCAAGCTGGCCCAAGTCGTGGAAGGCGACCTCGCGGATGGCCGTATCAGCGCGCTCCTCGTGGAGATGTTTCCAACGCACGAATGCGAGGACTTCTTCCTCGGCGAGATCGAAATCCGATGGCTGAGGCCTGGGGAGGCGCCCCGCCGGGTCGCGATCGAGGCATTCCTGGCGGACTCGGAGGATGCCAGTTCCCGTCTCCAGGGTGTCCTTGACGGCAACCACCACACCGGATGGACGGGGAACCCCAACGATGAGGGCGTACGGCGGGCCATTCTCGTCTTGGAGGAACCCCTCGAGGTCCAGGCCGGCGACAAGCTCGCCGTCACGTCCGTCTATGACCAGATCTTCGGGCTCCACGGACTGGCCTATCGCCAGCGCCTTTCGATCACAGACTCGGTCGCTCCCGAGTTCCCAGTCAGCCACGGCAGCGCCCGACTCTTGTCTTCAGACACCTGGACCGACGCGCAGCGCGAACGCATGGAGCGACTGTTTCGCAAGCGAACCGAGAACAACCCGTACTGGAGAGAGATCCGTTCCCTCGAGCGCCGGAGGAGGACGATGCTGGATCACGCCGACGAGACCCTCGTCTCCAAGTCGGTCGAGCCGCGCACCATCCGCGTGCTGCCGCGCGGCAACTGGATGGACGATTCCGGCGAAGTCGTCGAGCCGCAAGCGCCGCACTTCCTGTATCAAATCCCGAACAACGAAGGCAGGCTCAATCGGCTAGATCTGGCGGACTGGCTGATCGATACGAACAACCCGCTCACTGCGCGGGTGTTCGTCAACCGTCTCTGGAAGCTGTTCTTCGGAACGGGGATCTCGAAGGTCGTCGACGACATCGGATCCCAGGGCGAGCCACCCGTGAACCAGGAACTGCTGGACTGGCTCGCCGTGGAGTTCATGGAGAGCGGCTGGAACGTCAAGCACATCGTCCGCAGCATGCTGCTCTCGGAGACGTACCGTCGATCCAGCAAGCCGTCGCCCGAGTTGCGGGCCGCGGATCCCGAAAACCGCTTACACGGCCACCAAACGGTCACACGCCTCGATGCCGAATTCATCCGCGACAATGCCTTGGCCGTCAGTGGGCTTCTCAACACCAAGGTCGGCGGCCGGAGCGGCAAACCGTATCAGCCGGTCGGCCATTACCAGGAACTCAACTTTCCGAAGCGCGAGTATCGCGCCGATCTCGACGAGAATCAATACAGGCGCGGGCTCTATACCCATTGGCAGCGGACCTACCTGCACCCCTCGATGGAGGCTTTCGACGCCCCGTCGCGCGAGGAGTGCGCAGCCGACCGGGCCCAGTCCAACACCCCGCTGCAGTCTCTGGTTTTGCTGAACGACCCGTCCTATGTCGAAGCGGCCAAGGCCTTCGCCGTTCGGATCCTCGCATCGGGATCAGACGATGTTCGCGACCGCATCGAGTACGCCTATCGCAGGGCCTTCTCCCGCGCCGCCACCGACCGGGAACAGGCCGTGGTGCTGGCACTTCTAGATCGACAGCACCAGCACTATCGAAAGAACGCCGAGCAAGCCCGTGCGCTGCTCACGACCGGACTGTTTCAGATCCCGGGAGATTCAGACAAGGCGGAAATGGCGGCCTGGACTTCGGTCGCCAGAGCGCTTCTGAACAAGCACGAGTTCCTCATGAAGTACTAGGGAAAGGGCATCTGTATGGAGGCAACCATTAAGAGGCTTCTCACACGCCGGGCGTTCCTGGGCCAGTCGTCGATGGGCCTGGGAAGCCTCGGTTTGGCGCACCTGCTCCGGCCCGAGCTCTTCGCCAGCCAAGCTGGAGCCGAGGGCTTCCCGGACCTGCAGGCCCGGGTTAAGCGCGTCATTTTTCTTTGCATGGCGGGCGGCCCGGCGCATCTGGAGCTGTTCGACTACAAACCGGAACTGGAGAAACGCGACGGCGAGCCGATGCCGGAGTCCTTCACAAAGAACCAACAGATCGCGCAACTCCAGGGACAGGAACTCCGGATCCTCGGTCCGCAGCACCCCTTCAAGCGTTACGGCAAGTCGGGCCAGCACATGACCGAGCTTCTTCCCCACATCGGAGGAGTCGCCGACGACATCTGTATCGTGCGGTCGATGACCACCGAACAGATCAACCACGACACCGCCCATACCTTCATGAACACCGGGTTCCGCATCCCGGGTCGTCCTTCGATGGGCTCCTGGATCACGTACGGTCTCGGCAGCGAGTCCGAGGATCTGCCGGGTTTCGTCGTCCTAACGTCGGTCGGCGGCGCGCAGGATCAGCCTATCGCATCGCGCCAATGGGCCGCGGGGTTCCTCCCTAGCAAATACCAGGGAGTGAAGTTCAACTCGACCGGCGACCCGGTTAATTACGTGCGCAATCCCGCAGGCGTGGATCGCGAGAGCCAGGGAGACCTGATCGCTACGATCGGCGCGTTGAACGGACTCCAGCGCTCAATGGTCGATGATCCGGAGATCGACACTCGCATCGCGCAGTACGAACTGGCGTTCCGGATGCAGATGAGCGTTCCCGAGTTGGTCGACTTCTCGAGCGAGCCAAGGAATGTGCTCGAAATGTACGGGACTGAAGGAGGCGACGGCACCTACGCCTCCAACTGCCTTCTGGCGCGTCGGCTGGCCGAGCGTGGCGTGCGCTTCATCCACCTGTACCACCGCGGCTGGGACCACCACGGCAGCATCAAGTCCGGCATCGAGACAAGTTGCAAGTACGTCGATCAAGCCACGGCCGCGCTGGTCAGGGATCTGAAACGACGCGGCCTCTATGAAGACACATTGGTCGTCTTCTGTGGCGAGTTCGGGCGCACGCCGATGTCGCAGGGCGACCGCGTCGCAGCGGGACGCGACCATCACATCAAGGGGTTTTCGATGTGGATGGCGGGCGGCCCGATCCGGGGAGGCTTCAGCTACGGCAATACGGACGAATTGGGCTACAACGCCGTCGAGGATGTCGTTCACGTGCACGACTTCCACGCCACGATGCTCCACCTGTTCGGAATCGACCACACGAAGCTCACGTACCGCTTCCAAGGCCGCGACTTCCGCCTGACGGATATAGGCGGCCACGTGTTGCGGCCGATCCTGGCTTAACGTGGCGCGTCAGCGCATTCTCGCGAGTCCTGCCGCCGGCAAGTCCCAGCCCGGAATGCCCGGGAACGCTCCCACCTCGCCCGAATCGTTCTGGCCCTTGTCCGAGTTGACGATGCCCGCGTAGGTGACAACGCGACGATCGCGGATCGCGTCCCGGTACGCAGGCATCTTGTTGATATCCCGGTCAATAGGCTTGTTGACGTCGCCTTTGTAATTCGGGTCGAACACGAGCACGGTCTCTAGCTCCGAACCGTCGTAGACCAGCACCGCAACATCGGGGAATCATCTTGTGGCTAATCTGTCTCGACCCCGACGGCACGCAGAACCACACTTCCGAAACGATGCGGCGGGAGGATTCGGCTGCTGAAGCGTTCCGGAAGGCGCCCAGTCCGGATTGGATCTTACGCGGCGTCAGCGTCAATCGCGCAGCCCGGCGCGTGAGCAACATCGGACGCTCGGTCGAGCGGTATCAGAAGCTCATAGGTCTACTCGGCGATCTCATTCGCGTCGGAACGGAGCCAAGGCGGCTGCGGACTTGGCCAAACGTACGAGATTGACGAATTCGGCGCGGTAGCCAAAGTGGTCCTCACCCTTGGCGTCCACGGCCAAGGCGATCACATCGTCATAGTCAAAATCGCCGGTATAGCGGCCACCACGCAAGAGTTGCCCGAAGCCGGCCACGGCTGCCGAGAATCGGGCTTCCTGTGCGATGCTGCCGGCTTCGGAGATCTCGTCAGCACGGCTCACCGCTCGAGTGATGAGGGCGCTTGTACGCCTATCCGGCAGCTTGAAGCGGATCTTGAGAAACGCGTACTCGTCCGCCAAGGCACTGTCAGGCAACGCAGCCTCGGGTTGATAGCGAAGCTTCCCAATGCGCTCAGCGCCCGAGCCTGCTGGGGTTAGTTCATAGACCACGGTTACAGTGTGTCCAGAGCCGATTTCCCCTGCGTCGACCTTGTCGTTACTGAAGTCCTCGCGTGCAAGCATGCGGGACTCATAGCCGATGAGCCGATACTCGCGGACAAGCGCGGGGTTGAACTCGATCTGGATCTTGACGTCCTTGGCGATTGGGAACAGTGTCGAGGTGGCTTCCTCGACCAGCACTTTGCGAGCTTCCAACAAGTTGTCGATATAGGCGGCATTGCCGTTGCCGTTCTGGGCCAGATTCTGCATCAAGGCATCGTTGTAGTTGCCCATTCCGAAGCCGAGCACCGACAGAAACACCTCGCTCGCGCGCTTGCGCGCAATGAAACTCTTGAGTTCTTCATGGTCGGTGATGCCGACATTAAAATCGCCATCGGTGGCGAGGATCACACGGTTGACGCCGTCTTTGGCGAGATTCTGCTCAGCCAATAGATAGGCTTGGCGGATGCCCTCTCCGCCGGCGGTGGACCCGCCCGCGCGGAGGCTTTCCAGGCTGGCAAGGATCGTAGTCCGCTCAACGGCCTTGATCGGTTCGAGAACCACGCCTGCGGAACCTGCATAGGTAACGATCGCCACGGTGTCATCCGGCGAAAGCGCGTCGAGCAACAGTTGGAAGGAGCTAACCAGCAACGGCAGTTTGTTGGGCGCATTCATGGAACCCGAGGTGTCGATCAGGAAGACCAGATTTGTACGCGGTGGCCTTCCGGGGTCCAACTCATAGCCCTTGATCCCGATATGCAAGAGCCGGGTAGCGGCATTCCATGGCGTCGGCATCAGCGAAACAGTGGCGTCGAACGGCGTACTGCGGTCCTCGGGCGTTGAGTAGTTATAGGGGAAATAATTGATCATCTCCTCGACCCGCACCGCGTTCTTCTGGGGCAAGACCTCCCGTTGCAGCGAAGCGCGCATGAAACTGTACGAGGCCGTGTCGACGTCGATCGAGAACGTCGACACGGGTTCTTCAGCTACGACTTTCACCGGATTCGTTGTAAAGGCGGTGAAGCGATCTCTTCCCTGGTCGCGGAAATAGTCGGTCCGATGCTCCCGCCGTACCGGTACGCTCTCTACGAGACCTAAGCCTATAGTCTTTTCAGCCGCGGTTGTGACAACATTTCCTCCCACAACGCCTAACGGCCTTGTTGCAGTTCCTGCTTGAGTTTTCCCTACTTCCGACTTCGGCGGGGCGTTCACGATCCGCGCCTGCTTTTTGGAGCTACATGCAACGGCAGTGAGCAGTGCGAGAAGGCACAGCGCCACTGGACCCAAGGGCGTTCTCCGATCCATTGTTCTCTGGCTCCGACAGAGGATCTCGTGGAACCAACGCTTGGGGGGGCGTCGCATCATCGGCGTCCTCGCACACGGACGAGCGGACTCGACAGATCTAACCGCAGAGTCGTCTTGGCGCCCGAGAGGGGGAGTCGCAGCGACCGACTGGCGTGTTGCCGAGGAGGGTTGCCCCATCCACGGTTCTGAGCGTTTCATAAGCTCATAGACACTCCAGTTCGGCAAACCGTTTCAAGAGCCGACAAGACTACGTTGTTGCGGACTCGTCGTCAGTTCCAGCTGTTCTCGAGGGCTATTGTGGTCTGGAAGTCATACGCGCATCGAGTTAGAGGAGCTTCGGGGTGATCACAATACAACAGGCTTCGTGTTGACATGGTCGAAGCCGGGAAAAGATTGTCCGAAATAGCCGTGCAATGCTTCGAAGCCAAGACTTGACCACGGGGGTCGTTTCCGGTCCGCCAACTCTACAGCGACGATGCCATCCAATGCGATTTCGGCGGCAACTGGCCCGCCGCCCTGGGATTGCTCAGGACGGTCCCCTCGTACCGTCCACGGCAGCTGAGCCAGGTCTTCCCAACACGTATCCTCCGCGACGAACTGGATCTCGAGTGCGTGCGGATCCCGGAAACCATCCTCCATCGTCCACGCATAACACAGGCAGGGGCTACCTGAGTCAAGCGCGCAAGCGCATACGTCCGTTGCGGCCGACCTTGGCTTAGCTTGGCGCGTTAGCGTATTCGTTCAGCCCGACTCGCAGGGTCATGCCGCTCTAGGTCGCTCAGATGCCGAATCGATCGCTTCAAGCACCTTCTCGCGAGCTGCTCCCGTAGGCGAGGTCGAGCCCGGAACACCCGGGAGCGCCCCAACCTCGCCTGAGTAGTCCCGGCCCTCGCCCGGATAGATGATGCCCGCGTAGGTGACGACGCGCCGACCGCGCCGATCGCGGATTGCGTCACGGTAGGTATGCATCTTGTTGATATCCCCGTCAACAGGCTTGTCGTCATAGCGTTTGTACTTCGGGTCAAATATGAGCACGGTCTCCAACTCCGAACCGTCGTAGACCAGGATTACGACATCGGGAATCATAGTGTGGCTGATACTTGCGAGGGGCTGTCCACCCTGCTTAGCGACGGCTTGAGGCACGTACTGCAGCCGACGCTGGCCATCGGGAGAGCAGGCGACGAACGCAGCTTGGCCGATCGGCAGAGCGCGCACCCCGAATCCGTACGGCGTCTCCCCAAGGAGTTGCTGCCGTTCGATGGTCCAGCCCGCTTTCGATACGGCTTGCAACGCACCCGAGATCACTGACAGAGTGCCCCACAATTCATAGAGTTCGGGGAGATTGCGCGTCGGGGCATCCAGGCGGCGATCCTCGAGGGTCGCCGACAGAGACTGCCTGAAACGGCGCCATGTTCCGAGACCACGCCTGTAAGGAGCGAGGCGAAGCATGGCTTGGCTCGAAGGAGGCATAGCAAGAGGACGCAAGCCATCAAAGTCGCGCAGCCCCCTGGCGGCGTGGCGCAGGCGGCCGAACAGGGTCCCGACTTCCTTGGCATCGAGGGCCGGAACCCTTTCTGCGAGTCCAACTAGACGCCTCAGACGCCGCGCGACGATGCGGGCGAAGTGGGCGATGAAGCGGTTCTCAACCGTGTCGAAGCTCTCCACAGGACGCATGTCGACGATCCGTCGCGGGCGACCCCGGCTGTCGCTCGGCATGGTGCCGAGGATCGGTCCCAGCCTAGTGAGGTCTGGCCGAAGCGCCCTCCGCACTGGGCGGATCTCCGGCTCGCGGACGAGTCGCGTAATCGGCGACTGGGCTACGGATTCGAGCACTGCAGTAAGGCCGATCGTGCCGTCCGGCCAGCCGAGAACGGTGTGGCGGAGACGCTCCAGCTCCTCCGGCAGGCGGAGCTGATCAAGTGCAGTGCGATTGAGAGGCAGGTTCGCTCCGCTGCGTGCCAGGGACAACGCGATAGATGCGGGCAGACGATGCGAGAGATCTTCCAGCATCGCAGCGAAGGCGGTCGGGGCGATTGTCCGCGGAACGATCTCAATGCTCGCTTCCCAGCGGCTCTCCCTGCCAATTGCCTCGATCCGATGTCTCCCTGGGCCCGAACGAGGCCACAGCGCAAGCGTCTGGGAAACGCCATCGGCCAGAGCGCGAGAGACGGCGGCCGGACGTCCCTGTACCCAAATTCGAACCTCTGTCCAATTCCCAAGATCCTCAGGGATTGCGAGCCAAGCCTCCCGCCATTCACCGGGCCCATTGGGGAGCGGCTCTCGTGTGACCGTGTCCGAATAGAACCGGGGCGGCTCAGAAAAAACTGACGACATCGCTCACTTGGTGACGGAGGATCATCGACTCGCACTTGGAGGCGGCTAGCGGGAACCTGCCTTGTACGAGGGAATTCACCCGCTCGAGGGCTCGGGCGGATGCCGGCTCGATGCCTCGCAGCTTCGGCAGTAGCTTGCTGACGATCTGCTCGTCAAGCGCCGATTCCCACTTCACGTCATCCTTGCCGGCAAGTTCAATGTCGACTCCGATGTCATCGAGCACCCTGAATCCGACGGGGGAGGCCCCCTCCATCGCATCCCACAAATCGAGCAGGTCCCTCGAATAAGGAGCATCTGCCAGGTGCGCTTCGACTGCTGGGCGGCTGATCTGTAGCTCGATCAGTTGCGCTCGGTCGAAGACCTTGTCGGCGAATCCATGCGTTGTCTCGTCCATGTTGACGGTTCCGGCGAACTTGAGGTTCGGAGGAATGCGGACGCTCCTTCCGCCTGCGAGATTCGTCACCGGCACATAGCCATCCCGACGCGTCTCCATGAGGGAGAGAAACAGGCTGAAGTAGTGCTCTACCCTCGCCAAGTTCATTTCGTCCAAGACCAGATGGAAGTCAGGCGCCGCTTCTTTGTGCTCGTCCCAAGCCTTCGCTGCTCGGTCGATGAACTCCAAGAACGGTGTCGCGTGGAACGCTTTCTCGATGGGGTTGAAGTAGCCGAGCAAGTCTTCGTTCGCCGCCCAGTTGGGGGCGACAGGCGCGACTTCGTATTCGGCTCTAACGGCGTTCGCGTATAGCTTGGTCAACCAAGTCTTGCCGGTTCCGCTCGGACCGGCCAAGATCACGATGCCTCGTGACTGTAGAGCGTAGTGGTATCGCCGCAGGGTGCGATCTTCGATCCGCATTCCATGCGATTCGATCTCCTCGCCGATCTCTTCGAGGGTAGGATTCCCTGGTTCCCCAGCTCCGATGGGTTGCGTGATTTGGTCCCTTTGCACGATCACCCAGAGAAAGCTCTGGACGTCGATCATGTCGCGCGGTCGCCACCCGGCGTCCTCCAACGATCGCTTGACTTCGCGGGCAAAGGCGAGGCAACGCGAAACCTCCGCGCCGGTTACCACGGAACCATGCTTGATCTGTGCCTTCCCTGCCAGCATCTTGGACGAGTCGTTCCACGCCTGGATTGTCAGGCTGACTTGACGCTTCGGTCGATGGAGCATTAGAAGAACGGCCAAAAATTGCCGTACTCGCCAAGGATTCTTGAGTTGCTCGTTCGCATTGCGTCCGTATCTATCGATTGCCGCACTCCAAGGCGCCGAATCGCCGTCAGCGTCACGGAGGACATCCTGCAACAGGGAGCCGATTTCGGCTTTGTTAGCTGCTTGACCGTCCAGATTCGTCAGCGCTCTCCAGCCGACTAGATTCTGCGGGCCGCGCATGGTCTCTAACCTGCACCGGAGAATGCCCAGATAGGCGTCTAGGAACTGGCTAGGTGGTCCGTCGGCGACCAAGGGCTCGACCCGCCGACCGTACAGATCCAAGAGTTCATCCTTATAGTCGCGTTCCTCCTTGCGGTACCCCTCGCCAGGGGAGCCGAAATCCTTGAAGTCCGGGAACTGTTTCCGAAATCTTCCACAGGCCTGTTCGAACGCGATCTTGTCCAAAGCCATCGAAATTGTCCTCCTGCGTGCCGGGAATTGCTATGCATCTCAGGCTTACGGATCCTAGGCGCCGTCGAGCGGCAACATTATATGACCGAATCACGACAGCAAAGACCCGTCGCGAATTCCCCGATCGATTGGGACCGGTAAGGTGCCAGATTCCATACGTAGGGATGCGGCACTCGATTGCCCGTTGCGTTGTAGGCACAACGCTGCGAAGGCACTCGAACCGCTGTCGTCCGACAGCGGGCGGGAGGCCCCCCGTGACAGCGTTGCCGTGAGCGTGATGTGTGCTGGACGCGGAATTGCCCATACTAGTGCCCGGCGGCGCTCCGCCGCCGGGAGCCATGACCACTCTGAACCGAAGACAATTCATCCAGTCCCAAGGCGCCGCCGTCGTGCCAGCAGCCGCAACGGGGACGTACGTGAAGCCCAAGCACTTCACCATCGACTGCCAGAGCCACCTATTCGTGCCGGAACTTGTGTCCTTCATGGAGAAGCGCAAGGATCCACCGTACGCCTACCGCAAGGACGGGGGCACCTACGTTGTCGTAGGCGAATGGCGCCGGCGCTTGCGCGACCGGCACATGGACATCGACGCCAAGCTCGCCGACATGGACGAGGCGGGCATCGCCATGACGGCCTTGAGCATCAACGATCCCGGCCCAGAGCGCTTCGGCAAGGACGGCCCACATGTCGCGAAGATGGTGAACGACTACATCAGCGAATTAGCCAGGCAGTATCCGGAGCGACTGTTCGGCTTGATTGTCCTTCCCCTCCAAGACATTGACGCGTCGCTGAAGGAACTCGACCGGTGCGTCAACCAACGGGGCATGAAGGGTGTGCTGCTGTACTCGAATCTCGATGGCTCGTTCCCCGACGAGGACCGCTACCGGCCGCTGTTCGAGCACGTCCAGCGCCTCGACGTCCCGGTTCTCCTTCACCCGGCCTATCCCACGACCTACGACGCGACAGTCGGACGCAACTTAGTGGCGGGCCTCGGCCTGATGTTCGACACGACGATCGCGCTGGCGCGCCTAATTCTCTCGGGAGTGCTCGACCAATTCCCGAATCTCAAACTAGTCTGCCCGCATGTGGGCGGCACCCTGCCCTACCTGATCGGACGCCTCGATCACCAGACTCAAGTGCTCAAGCGCGGGGCGGAGAATATCACGAAGCCTCCCAGCGAGTACCTTAGGGACATCTACCTAGACGCGGTTTCGCCGATCCCGATGGCCATTCAGTACGGCATCGACTACGTCGGGGCCGAACGCATGCTGTACTCGAGCGACCATCCTTGGGTCGATCCCAAGACAATCGCCAGCTGCGTACATAGCCTGAATCTCCCGGACGACGACCAGGCTCGGATCTTCGGCGGAAACGCGAAGAGACTGTTCAAGTTATGAGACCCAACCGACGCGAGATCCTAGCGCTGCTGGCGGCCGCCGGCTGCGGCACCTTGCAGCACGGCGACAAGCCGAGGGCGACCTCGGAACCTGAGACGACTGGGAGGTTCCGGCTCGCGATCTGCAACGAAACGTTTCAAGGATGGGACTTCGCCGCAGGTTGCCGCGGCGCTCTTGATACCGGCTACGCGGGCATCGAGATCGCTCCCTTCACGCTCTCCGAGGATCCGGCCTCGATCCCGGCGTCCGTGCGCGAGGAATATAGGGACGTCATCGGATCGGAGGGCCTCGGCTATGTCGGCCTGCACAGCCTCTTGACTGTGCCGCGTGGCGAACTGCACGTCACGACGCCCGACGCGGCCGTGCGCAACCGCAGTTGGGTCTACTTCCGCAAGCTGATTGATCTCTGTGCCGACCTGGGAGATGGCGGCATGATGATCCTGGGATCGGGTCGGCAACGGCGCACGGTCGAGGGCACGTCCGTCGAGGAAGCGACTCGCAGACTCAGGGACGGCCTCTCCGAAGTAGCCGGGCACGCGCAGGATCGTGGCGTCACGATCTTGCCCGAGACGCTCGCGCCGCACCTGTGCGACGTGCTGACATCGATGGAGCAAACCGTGTCGATGGTGCGCGAAATCAGCCATCCGGCGGTCCAAACGATGTTCGACACACACAACGCCGTAGCCGAGGAGGCGCCGCACGACCAGCTGATCAAGCAGCACTCCGCCTTGATCCGTCACGTGCATATCAACGAGATGGACGGCCGTCATCCGGGCACCGGTACGTACGATTTCTCGATCCCGATGCAGGCGCTGAAGGATCTCGGCTACACGGGATGGCTCTCCCTCGAGGTCTTCAGGTTCGAGCCGAGCGGCGCAGAGATCGCCAAACTCTCAAGTAAATTCTTGCGGCGCATCGAATCGCGGCTGCGTCCCGGGCAAGCGGCGTCCCAAACGAAAGGCGGCGCCAGCGCGCACGCGTGCAGGTCCGGCGGAATCCGTGCCCAGATGAGTGCGTGATCGTGCCGTCCATCTCCGTCGCGAGCGCGGCTTTCCTGGGTGTCACGCGGCGCAAACAGAACACGGATGGAGGAACCGCGTCCACAGGCGGCCCGCGATAGGGATTCTGCAAGTCTGCTCAGATGGCCTCCGAGACCCCGTGGCGCAATGGCGCACCGTGGTTGAACGGAAAGCAGGTCGCCGCTGGCGTGTCGACGATCGCCTGTTCGGCCGCCAGCCGCCGCTTGGTCACGGCCGCCGGACTGCGGAAGCGGTTCGCCGGCGCCGTCGGCAACGCGCTTCCCTGCGACCGGTGGTCCCGTGTGAGGTAGACGTCGGCCTCCTCGAGTGCCTGATCGAGGGTTATCCCCGGGTTGATCGGAAATGCCGCACAGTCATCCAGCCAAGGGTCGCGGATATCGGGGACGTCCAGCTGGCGGCTCGCTTGGCGATAGACGGCATCGAGCGACACTTCGGTCCGCATGGCTACCCAGGTGCGAAGGACCGAGACCTCAACCTCGCTTCCGATGATCAGGAAGCAGGACGCCGCACCCTACGCTTTCCTTCAGGAAGCGCTGGATCACAGCCGTCGGGGATGACCCAAGCGTCGGAAATATGGCGGTCTCTCGCTGTCTCGACAGAGAGTCGGCGGACTGGCCGCTCGCGACTTGGAGGCATGTGATCAGAGGCAGATCAAGGATGTCTCCTGATGCGAGCCCGGAACGTACTGGTGCAATCCGCGAGCTTCGCCGCTCACGTTCTATATCACTCGACGAATGCGATGCCCGGGACTCCAGCTCTCAGCCTCATGGCCGCAACCTGATCCCGATGGAGCGCTGCCACGTATGCCGCGACTTGAATCTGGACTCCGGCAGACTCTCTCCAAGCGGCAAGGGAGCATCACCCGCAGGTCAGCCAGGAAACCGTGGCACCGGCCGTGCGACCGCTTCGACGAGTCCTGGACCCGCCACCGCCCCGTGATGCCGACACCGTGTCTGGTGTCAGGGCACGTATGCACGCATTCCGGATCTGCCGGCTACTGGGAGGTGGCGGGCTCCTGGTCGAGGGGGGCGGCCTGCTGGGACATGGCTTCGGCGCGCTTCTTGAGCTCCTCGTCCGAGATATCCTCGATGTGCGTGGCGAGCGTCCAACGGTGGCCGTAAGGATCCTTCAGCAGTCCCGAGCGGTCGCCGTAGAACTGATTCATCAGCGGACGGAGTTCAGTCGCTCCCGCAGCAACCGCCTGCGCGAACATCGCATCGACGTTCTCTGTGTAGATACACAACGTGACGGGGGTGCCCCCAATCGAACTCGGCGCCAGCGCTTCGATTTCCGGGAACTCGCTCGCGAGCATGACATGCGAATCGCCGACCGTGAATTCGGCGTGGCCGATCTTGCCTTCCGGCCCGTCGATGCGAAGCACTTCAACCGCTCCGAAGGCCTTCTTATAGAACTCCAAGGCTCCGGCGGCGTCGTCCACGATCAAGTAGGGCGTCACGGAGTGGTATCCGTCGGGAATGGGCTGGACTGCCATGAATGGACTCCTCCTTCCGGTTACGGTAGCAACTCCGCTCCAGAATGAACCCGTGAACATGGGCTCCGATCCGAGACTCTGTGAGCCGCGAGTCCACTCGCGCCCCGGCACGAACCGGCCTCTCAAGTAGACTCGAAGGATGTTCAAGGTCTGGTCCGAGCGGCAGATCTTGCAGGATTGTCTGCCGCTGCTGAAGGGAGTCGCCGAACCGATCGGCCCCGGGTCAGCAACTCCCGACGACATCCTGGCCGTGTTCCCCGAAGCCGATTGCATCCTGGCCGGCGGCCTGCACTACGACGGGCCGCTGATGGATCGCTGCACGGACCTTCTGGTCATCTCGCGCATGGGGGTCGGCTACGAGAACATCGATATCCAGGCCGCGTCCGAGCGGGGTATCGCAGTCATCTATACTCCGGACGGCCCGACGATTTCGACCGCCGAGCACGCCGTGGCCCTGCTCTTTGCGGTCGCCAAGGACGTTAAGAAGGCTTCGCACCGCTTGATCCACGACCGCCGTCCCGACCATTACGGACGACACTCTGCGCTCGAACTGTTCGACTCCCGGATCGGGCTGGTCGGCCTGGGCCGCATCGGATCCCGAGCAGCCGGCATCCTGGTCGCCACTGGGGCCCGGGTGTCGGCATACGATCCTTTCATCGACACGGACCGCGCCCGCGAACTGGGCGTCGAGCCTGTTGCTTCCCTCGAGGCGCTGTTGGCGCGGTCCGATATCGTTTCTCTGCACCTGCCGCTGACGCCTCAGACGCGCCACCTGATCGATGCGGGGACGCTGGCGCAGATGAAGCAGGGCTCGATCCTTGTGAACGTTTCACGGGGCGGGCTGGTCGATGAAGCGGCGTTGCTCGAGGCGCTGGAGAGCGGGCGTCTGCGCGGGGCGGGCCTCGACGTCACCGATCCGGAGCCCGCCGCGGCCGACAACCCCCTGCTGCACCGCACCGACGTGATCGTGACCCCCCATGTCGGATCGGCGTCGTACACCGGAAAGCGTAGGATTCTCTCGGACGCCATCGAGAACCTCAGGCTGGCCTTGGGGCGGCAGCAACCGGAACACATGCTCAATCCCGACATCTGGCCGACAACCTTGGAACGGCTCAAGGTCCACCGGGGGTAGGGCTGGGCGGTCAGCACCAGTGCGCCGAGCCCCCCGAGCCCTGCCGGTGCGGCGCCTCCTCGGCCGCCCGCGTCGCCTCGGGCGGCGGATCGCGATCTGCTATCGTTGACGCATTCGCTGCCCCGGGATTCGGACAGTTCGCCTCTCCTGTTGCCGACAGCGTCCAAGTGGGAGACTCCGCAACACTGCGTACCTGCGTCCTCGGCAGCGGTTCCTCCGGCAACGCGACCTTCGTTGCCACGGATCGGGTTCGCGTCCTCTTCGACGCCGGATTCAGTTGCCGCCAGATTCAACGGCGGCTGGAGGCGATCGGCGAGGATGCCGCGGCGCTAGACGCGATTGTCGTCTCGCACGAGCACTCCGACCATGTCCGCGGTCTCGAGGTGCTCGCGCGCAAAACCGGAGCGCCGGTCTACATGACCGAGTTGACCGCCGGGACGGTTTCCTGGAACAAGGCAGCGCCCGAGATTGTGTGCTTCGAGGCCGGGCGCGGCTTCGCGATCGGCGACCTCGAGATTGAGACGTTCACCGTCTCGCACGACGCCATCGATCCGGTCGGCTTCTGCGTCCGCCGCAACGGCCGCAAGCTCTCGATCGCAACCGACCTAGGCTATATGACCGACTCTGTGCGGTATCACCTGACGGGTACGGACCTGCTCGTCCTCGAGTCGAATCACGACCTCGAAATGCTCAAATCCGGCCCCTACCCGTGGGAGGTCAAACAGCGTGTCATGAGCCGCGACGGGCATCTCTCCAACAGCGCCGTCGCCGAGTACCTAGCCAAAGACTGGGACCGCCGCGCGCGGACTCTCGTGCTGGCGCACCTGAGCAGCCATAACAACCATCCAGCCATCGCCGAGATGGATGCGCAGCACGCCCTTGATTCCGTCGGCGCCGGCGGGACCTCGATCCTGGTAGCCTCGCAAGACGCGCCCACCGCCGTCCTGCCGATGTAGCGCGGTCGCCTCAGCTTGCGCCTTGCGGTGGGGCCGGACCGCCGGCCGTCCCCTCCGAGCTAGGTGACGGAAGCTCGATGAGCGGCAAGCCTAGTCCGGAGGCAGCGAACACGTACATGGCGAACGCCTGCAGGCCGAACAGCGGCAACACCAGATAGGCCGCCAGGGGCAACTCGAAAACCCTCAGATCCCCTCCGAAACGCGAGATGAAATACCACTTGGCATCCGCCCCGTAGTTCAGCAGGTCCGCCTGCAGACCGCAAAACGCTCCCGAAAGCATGAGCGCTGCGATCCGGCTGGGGTGTCCCGCAATCCAATTCCGCCAGAGACTGGACCGGCCCAAGCGGAGATTCAGCGGATCGAGCAATAGGAGGAACCCTACGGCAGTCAAGGCCAAGAGATGCTCGCCGAAGTCCAGGCGAGGGACAAGTGGAGCCGCCAGCAGGCAAACGGCCCCGGCCAGAACTGCCGGCCAGATGCGCACCGGAAGCCGCGCGGACCGAACTCGTTTTCGGCATCTCGCATGCCGAGCCGCAACCGCCAGGATCAGGTCCGCCGTCTCGAACAGCGCAGGCCAGATGCAGGTGAAGGACCAGCCCAGCAACAAGTAGCGAAACGGCCCTGCGGGCAGCCCGGCATGGTACCAGCCAGCCAAGCGCAGGTTGAACCACTCGAATGGCATCCACAGGAATATCGATAGCGCCGCCAACCAGACGAACGCCTCGGGGCGCGAGCGCAGCAAGGAATGGCCGCGAATCGAGTAGACGCCCGCATCCACGGCCAGCGCATACCCACTCCAGGCCAGCGGGACGAGGAAGACGGGCTTCGGTCCCGAGCCAGTCAGCAGTAGCAGGCTCGCGCTCAGCACGGTGCAGCCGGTCCAGCCAGCCAGGCCGACGTGGATGCGGCGAGGCGTGCGCAGCCAAGCCGCCAGCAGGCATGCGGCGGAGACCACGGCCGCGGCCAATCCTGCGGCAACCACCTTGAGATACTCTAGCGTCAGCCATAGAGCGCCGCTGCGATGACGCACTCCATCGAAATCCTGCAGTGGAAGGAAGACGGCGCTCTCCGTGCCGTGCAAGCTGGCCCCGGCGTATTCCGCATCGAATTCGCTCAGGGGCTGCCCTACATCGGGAAGACCGCGAATCTGCGCCGGCGCCTGCTCCGCCTTCTTCGGCCTCGGGACGCCCCCTCGGTGCGCATCACCCTCCGCGAAACCGCCTCGGGCGTGCATTATTGCCGCACGGGCTCGGCGTTCGAATCCGACTTGCTGTTGTACCGCGCCGCGAAGCGATTCCGGCCCGAAGACTATCGCGCGTATCTCAAGCTGCGCCCACCGGCATTCGTTAAGCTCCTGCTGCGGAACCGCTTTCCCAGGACGTGCCTAACGCAGCATCTCGCCCGTAGCAAGGCGCTGTATTACGGACCGTTCCCGAACCGCAACGCCGCGGAGCAGTTTCAGGCCGCGTTTCTAGACCTGTTCCGCGTCCGCCGCTGCACGCAGAATCTCCACCCCTCGCCCGACCACCCCGGCTGTATCTGGGGAGAACTGCAACTCTGCCTGCGCCCTTGCCAAGCCGCCTGCGACAACGAACAGTACGCCGCCGAGGTGGACCGCATGAAGCGCTTCCTTTCGACGGACGGAGAGTCCCTGCTGCAGGAAGCGGAGGCGGCGCGCGACCGAGCGAGCGCAGCGATGGAGTTCGAATCGGCCGCCCGCCACCACAGACTCCTGGCCAAGACCAAGGAAGCCCTCCGCTTGCGGGGTGAGCTTTCCCGCGAAGTCGGCATGCAGCACGGGATGGTGCTGCAGCGATCGGCGAAGGAGGCGTTCCTCGAACTCACACCCCTGTACAAGGGCTCGCTACAAGAGAGCATCCGTGTCGGATGGGGAGGAGGCGAGCCGTCTACGGCCGCAGTCGGCGCCTTGCTGCGCGACGCCTTGGCGGACAGGGATTGGATCGAGGCGCCGCCCGCTGAGAACGAGGAACATCTGGCACTTCTCCAGCGCTGGCACGCCAGCAGCTTTCGGCAGGGAGAGTTCGTACCATTCCCAGACATGGCCAAGCCCCCGATCCGCAAGCTTGCACACTCGGCGCAACGGGTCGCCTCCCGCAGGGAACGCGGCCCAGCTCGTGCGGCGGAACCGCCGCCACCGATTCGAGCGGGCTCGGCCATCGTCGCTTTACGCACACGGAATCTAGGGGGCGAAGCCAGTCGTCGGCCCACCTGAGTTGGACATCCCGGCACGGCTTGGCGGTCTGCTCGCGGGCGCCACTGCGGGCATGTCCCGGCGCGGGCTCCTGGGCAACTGTCAAGCAGACTAATACAGTCAGCGAGATCCCGCTCGGCCCGGGCGCCCGGGTGATGGTTGCCAAGCAACTGCAGGCGGACGGTGGCTTGGTGCAACACGAGGACCCTGCGGCTCCGCACTACCTCTCTGCGACGACCTCGAACCCCAAGGATCGGCTCGGCAAGACATCGGTTCCGCTGGCGGGGATGCACGGCGGCTTTCCCGCAGGCCGCCGGATGCCCGCCCTCCGGGTCTAGCAGGGCACGCTGCAGTCCGGGGACACGCTCACGCTCGTGTACGGCGACCGCCGGGGAGGTTCGCCGGGCTGGCTGCAACAAACCTTCGCCACGGACCAATCGATGCTGCCGATCGACATCGACTTGGACGGATCCGGGCATTTCCCGACGCCCCGCTGGCCGTCCTATGAGATCGTGGGCAACGCCGCCGCCAGCGTCGCGGCGGTCGCCCCCTCGATCATCGAGCGCGGGGAAACATTCAATCTCTCGATCCGTTGGGAGGCCGCTGCTGGGAACCGCGCGACGGGCCGCATGCCGGCTGCGGACATCTCTCTCGACGGCAACGGTTTCCGATCCCTGGAAGCGGGCGGAGAGGCCGTGCGGCAGATCGAGTCGATCCGTCTGGACGACAAGGGTGCGTACCGGTTCCGAGTCGTGAGCGAGGACGGCAAGATCGACGCACTGAGCAACCCGGTCTGGGTCCGCCGCAACCCGCCCTACCGGCTTTACTGGGGGGAGACCCATACGCACACCGGCATGGCGGAAGGACAAGGATCGATCGAACGCTCCTACCGCTTTGCCCGCGAAGACGCGCGTCTGGATTTTCTAAGCCTCTCCGAACACGACATCTGGCTCGACGACTTCGAGTGGCGAGCGATGCGCCGGGCGGCCGAGAGCAACACGGAGCCGGGGGAGTGCATCGCGTTCCTGGGTTACGAGTGGACTCTGCGCCGGGCCTGGGGAGGCCATCACAACGTGTTCTTCCGCTCGCCGAACGCCACCCGGTCGGCACCCAGATGGCGCCCACGCTGACCGGTCTCTACGAGGGTCTGCGGGCACGCTACAGCAGCAAGGATGTCTTGATCGTTCCCCATGTGCACCAAGCCGGCGACTGGCGAACCAACGACCCCGAGCTGGAAAACACGGTCGAGATCATGTCGATCCACGGCGCCTTCGAGTGGTTCGGCAACTACTGCCTGCGCCAGGGGCATCAAATCGGGTTCCTGGCCGCTTCCGACGACCCCAGGTCCCGGCCCGGCTACAGTGGGGCATCGAGTCGGCAACCGAGTTGCTCGCTGAGCCAGTTCGGCGGCCTGGCTGACACTCGGGTGCCCGAAAAAACCGTCAATGCCATCTTCGACGCGCCCAAGCAGCGCCAAGCCTCCGCCGTCACCGATGCGCAACGCATCATCCTCGAGGCGGACCTGAACGGCGTCGACATGGGGAACCGCCTGCCGTATACGGTGACGCGGCGCCTGCGCGCCAAGGCGATCGGGACCTCCCCGGGCCGCCAGCATGGCAGTCATCAAGAATGGCGAAACGGTCTACAGCAAGCGCCTGCTGCAGGCTGAACTCTCCGGCAACGCCCAACTGGTCATCGGTTTCGAGTCTTCATCCGAGCCTTTCTTCCGAGACAACCCGCGTGGGTATCGACCCTGGCGCGGGTCGCTGTCGGTCCATGGAGCGAAGCTGGTCGCCATGCGGCCCCTGCACTTCGACAATCCACACAAGAGATGGGCCCGAGTCCACCGCGCGGACCGCGATGTCGTGCACTTCCATACGGGAACTCGAGGGCAGGCCGACACGCTCCTGCTCGAACTCGATGGGGCATCCCCGTCGACCCAAGTGTCGTTCGAACTCGGAGCGGGCCGCGAATGGGGCAAGTCGCCCGTGCCCGTGCGGCCGCTACGCGGCGTGGCGGCCCGTCAATTCGAGATCGCGCTCCACGAACTCTCCGAAGGGTTCGCGCGCGAGGATCTGTCCGAGGGCATGGATCGGGACTCCGTCACCCTGGAGGTGATCGGCGGTGAGCTGCCGATGGAGTCCGAGATCGACTTCTTGGATACGGGCGCGTTGTGTCCGGGCGACTACTACTACGTCCGGATCGACCAGCTCGACGGGGCGCGCGCGTATTCCTTGCCGGTCTGGGTCGGCGGCGAGCCGCGGCGCTGACCGCCCACCGGGCCGATACACTAGTCGGGACCCAAGGCCAGCCATGCTGATCGTCGACACCCACGCACACCTGTTCTCGACCGACGAGTCCACCTACCCGCCCAAGCAGAACCCCTCGCGACCTCCCCCCGGGAGCGGGACTCTCGAGCGCTTGACTGCCGAGGTCGAACGCCACGATGTGCGGGCAGTGACCATCGTGCAGGTCAGTGGATTCTATGGCTTCGACAGTCGTTACATCCGCGCCGCCGCGCTCGAGAATCCACACTGGACGGCGGGGATTTGCACGCTAGACCCGCTCGAGGAAGGATCGCCGGCGGCGTTGCGCCGCTACGCGCGCGAAGGCAGCATGCGAGGCCTGCGCAGCGTGCCGGCTCCGGGCAACCGCCTGGACCATCCCGGAGTGCGCGCATTGTGGGGAGCCGCCAGCGAGGAGGGTCTCCCTGTCAACGTGCTGGGCGGATACGGGCTCGGAGACCAACTCGACAGCCTTCTGCGAGCGTTCCCAAGCCTGCCGGTCGTGCTCGACCACAGTCTGGGATTGGAGGCAGGAGGCCCGCTCGCCGAGACACTCGCGGCTCTCGAGCGGCTCTCGCAGCACCGCCATCTCTACACCAAGCTCTCGTTCATCGCCAACGGCGCGGACGGCTGCCGTGATGGTTGGCCCTGCTCCTCGATGCACGACGCGGTGCTGCGCGTCATCGACCTGTTCGGACCCGAGCGCTGCGCCTGGGGATCGCATTTTCCGACGGAGAAGTACGCGCGGCCGCTGACGTACGGCCAACATCTGGAGATCTATCGCACGCAGCTGCCGCTGTCGGACAACGCGCGTCGACAGATCCTCGGGGAGACGGCGCGCCGCTTGTGGTTCCCGGAGCTTGCGAGGCGTCCATGAGGGCCGAGCCGCGCCCCACGAGCGAGGCGG
Organism: Bryobacterales bacterium; assembly: GCA_965218615.1. Classification (GTDB taxonomy): domain Bacteria; phylum Acidobacteriota; class Terriglobia; order Bryobacterales; family UBA6623; genus VXMF01. Next base: position 702,519 of record CBDCLH010000003.1, on the reverse strand, counting down.
GGCCGTAGCCGTGCCGGAACCCGCGCCGTGCATCGCCTTGGCCGGTCCGACGGCCGCTGGCAAGAGCGAGTTGGCCCTGCGGCTCGCCGAGCGCGTCCACGCCGAAATCGTCAACTACGACTCGGTGCAGGTTTACCGACACTTCGACATCGGCAGCGCCAAGACTCCTCCTTCCGAGCGACGGGGGATTCCTCACCACATGCTGGACCATGTCGAGCCGACTCAGGAGTATTCGGCGGGAGACTATGCGCGTGACGCGCGTGCGGCGCTCGAACGACTCCGTCCGCGCGGTGGAGCGCCGCTGCTCGTCGGAGGCACGGGCCTTTACCTCGAGGCGTTGCTCCAGGGCCTGTTCCCCAGCCCCGGGCGAGACCTCCAGCTGCGGCAGCGACTGCAGCAAGCGGCCGAGCGGCGTCCACCGGGTCACCTTTGGCGAATCCTCAAGCGGCTCGATCCGACGGCCGCGACGAAGATCCACCCGAACGACAAGCCGAAGCTGATTCGCGCGCTTGAAGTGACGCTGCTGGGTGGGAGGCCGATCACGCAGCAATGGCGGAGCAGCGGGGAGCGGCTGCAGGGATACAGGGTGCTGGTCCTGGGACTGGACCCGCCTCGGGAGCAGCTTTACGCACGCATCTCCAGGAGAGCAAACCAGATGTTCGACGGCGGCCTGATCGAGGAAGTCGAGGGTCTGCTGCAGCGCGGAATCCCCAGGAGCGCGAGGCCGTTTGCGGCGTTGGGATACGCCCAGTGCCTGCGCTATCTGGATGGGGCATGCACCCGCGAGGAGGCCGTCGCCTCGACCGCGCGCGAGACGCGACGCTACGCCAAGCGCCAAATGACCTGGTTCCGCCGCAGGACTTCGGACGTCCGCTGGCTGCAGGCATTCGGAGATCACTCTGAGGCCGTCGACTGGGCCGCAGGCGAGCTCGACACTTGGCTTTGATCGGGTCTGCGGGATCGTGCTTTGCTGGGAAGAGCGTGCCGCGCGATGCATTGATCCTCGGTTGCGGCTACACCGGCCGACGGGTAGCGCTCCGATTGCTGGAACGCGGTTGGCGGGTGACCGCGACGACGCGCGCGCGGCAGCAATTGGCCGACCTGCGGCAGCGCGGCGCGGACGTCCTACGCTTCGATGTCCTCACGGACGCGGGTGCGCGTGCGTCCGTAGCTGGAGCGCGGGTGCTGTGTTCCATCCCGGTATTGCGAGTAGGCGACACTCTCCAAGAGCCCACTCGGCAATTGCTCGCCGCCTTGGATGGCCGTCCCAGTCACATCACATACCTCTCGACGACCGGCGTTTACGGTGCGGCCCGCGTCGTTGACGAGTCGACTCCAGCCGCGCCGGCGACCGAGCGCCAGCGCCTGCGAGCCGAGGCGGAGAAGGCCGTTCATGCACATCGGTCCCCCTCCCTGGTCCTCCGGCCGGCGGCCATCTACGGCCCCGGCCGGGGCGTGCATGCAGCGATGCGCGCCGGCCGTTTTCGACTGTCCGCAGACGGGGATCGCTACGTGTCGCGGATTCACGTCGAGGATCTGGCGGCGATCGTCGCCGCGGCGATGGAACGCGGGCTGGAGGGAACCTATCCGGTGGCCGACGCGGAGCCTGCGTTCTCGCGCGAGGTGGCCAGCTTGTGTGCGGAGTTGCTCGGGCTGGAGATTCCCGCCCCCGTTCCTTCGGGGGAGCTCAGCGAGACGCGGCGGGCGGACCGCCGTGTCAACGGTGCGGCCGTTCTACGCCTGCTGCAGCTGCAGCTGCGCTACCCGACCTACCGCGAGGGGATCCCTGCAAGTCTGGCGGCCGAGTCAGCCGCTTGAACGCCGCGCCCCGCTGCGCTGTTGGTCGGAGGCGCCCGCCTCCGGCTCGGAGCGCAGGTCCGAACCGATCGTCAGCAGCCGGTGCACATGCTTGGCCAGCATGTCGCACTCGAGGTTGACGGCAGTCCCGGCTCGGACGCCGGCGAGTGTCGTCTTCTCGTAGGTATGGGGGATGATCGCGATCCCGATCGTGTCGTCGTCGAGCGAGGCGATGGTTAGACTGATGCCGTCGACGGCGATGCTGCCCTTGTAGACCAGGAACTGCAAGAGTGCTCGGGGCGTCCGGATCGACAGCCACCAGTTGGCGTCCCCGAGCGGTTCGAAGGACTGGACCTCCCCAGTCCCGTCCACATGCCCCAGCACGAAGTGCCCGCTGAGGCGACCCGTCAGTTGCAGCGGCCGCTCCAGGTTCACGCGGGAGCCCGGCCGCAGTGAGCCCAGGTTCGTCTTGTCGAGAGTCTCCGGAGAAAGGTCAGCCGAAAACGTGCGCGCATCCGACCGGAGCGCGGTCAGGCAACATCCGTTGACGGCCAGACTTTCGCCCTCTTCGAGGTCGCCGAGCACCTCGCTCGCCGCCACCACGAGGCGCGCGCCGGCAGCCGAGCGCGCCATCTCTCGGACCTCGCCCGTTTCTTCAACGATTCCCGTGAACATCGTCCCGGTCCGGGCGCGCCTTCATCCGCCAAGCCCGTTCGCCGCAGGCTCCGAGGCTCCCGGAACATCCTTCACAACATCCGCTTCAACCGCGAACTCGTCCTCGGACACCATGAATGTCCGCAGATTGCGCAATTGCAGCGCCCCGGACCTGGAGCGGCGGCCCACACCGCCGGCCATCGGCAGCGAGTCGAAGCCTCCGAGGATCTTGGGGGCGTAATACAGGAGGATCTTGTCGACGACTCCGGCCTCCAGCACCGCCCAGTTGAGTTTCGAGCCAGCTTCGATCATCAACGAGACGATCTCCCGTTCGCCGAGCCAGTCGAGCAACCCCGCGAGATCGACCCGCCCGGTCGGAGAGTCGAACACCTGCACTGGGATGCGGCGCCGCGAAAAGACCTGGCGCCGTTTCGGGGAGGCCGCCGATGTCGTGGCGACGACCAGGTCCTCGGCATACGATTCGACGATCCGCGAGTCGACCGGCAAGCGCAGCAGCGAGTCGGCGACGATGCGGAGCAGGGCGCGCCGACGCGGGAGGCCCGACCGATCCGTCAGCAGGCAGTCGTCGGCCTGCACAGTGCCGATGCCGGTCAGGATGGCGTCGTGGGCATGGCGCACACCTTGCACGTGCGAGCGGGCCGCCTCGCTGGTGATCCAACCCGTATTGTCATCGGGCGCGGCGATCTTACCGTCGAGCGTGGCCGCGGTCTTGAGCGTCACCAGCGGCCTGGCTGTGCGCGCAAAATGGAAAAAAGCCGCGTTAAGACGGCGCGCCTCGGCGGCCAATGCCCCGTCGGCCTCGGCAACCTCGATCCCGGCCAGTTGCAAGCGCTCGAAACCGGATCCGTCAACAGCGGGGTTGCGGTCTCGCGTGGCCGCAACCACGCGCGCCACACGCGCCTCCACCAACGCCTCCACGCAGGGCGGCGTGCGCTCGTGCACGCTGCAAGGCTCCAGTGAGACATACATCGTGCCCTCACGGGCGCGCCCACCGGCCTGCTCGAGGGCCAGAACCTCCGCATGCTTGCGTCCCTCGTAGGTGTAGCAACCCTCGCCAGCCTTCTCGCCAGAGGCATCAACGACGACGGCCCCCACCCGCGGGTTGGGGCTGGCCAGTCCGATCCCGCGGCGCGCCAGCTCAATCGCCTCCCGCAGCCATCGTCGATCGTCCGCCGTCATGCGTTCTCCTACTCGGGAAACAATGAGCGCACAAAGCTCGCGGGATCGAACGCGACCAAGTCCGCAGCCTGCTCGCCCACGCCCACCCAGAGGATCGGGACCCCTAGCTCACGGGCAATGGTGACCACGACACCGCCCTTGGCCGTGCCGTCGAGCTTGGCTAGCACCAGCCCGGTCACTCCCGCGGTGGCGGTGAACTGCCGCGCCTGCTCGAGACCGTTCTGACCCGTGACGGCATCCAGCACCAACAGCACCTGATGGGGCGCTCCAGGCACCAGGCGAGCGGCAGTACGCCGGATCTTCGCGAGTTCGGCCATGAGTCCGGCCTTGTTGTGAAGCCGCCCCGCGGTATCGACGATCAGGGTATCGAAGCCGCGCGCCTTGGCGGCCTGCACGCCATCGTAGAGCACGGCGCTAGGATCCGCGCCCGCCCGCTGCGTCACGACTGGACAGCCCGTGCGTTCGCCCCAGATGGCCAGCTGCTCGGCGGCCGCTGCGCGAAAGGTGTCGCCCCCGCACAGCATCACGCTGCGGCCCTCCGCGCACAGGCGGTGCGCTAGCTTGCCGATCGTCGTAGTCTTGCCGACGCCGTTCACACCGACAGTCAGAATTACCTCCGGCGCCGCCGCTGCCGACGGCGATTCCGAGCTGTTGCTTGCTCCTTCCAAAATCTCGAGCATGTGGCGCGCGATCAAGGCCTTGATCGCGGCGGCATCTTGCAGCCGTTCGCGCCCGAGGCCTTCGCGCACGCTGTCCAGGATCTCGCTCGTAGTGCGGACCCCCAAATCGGCCCCGATCAGGGCCATCTCGAGGTCTTCAAGCAGTTCGGGATCCAGTTCGCGCTTGCCTTCCCAGATCTCGCCGATCTGCTCAGTGAGCGCCTCCCGAGTCTTGGAAACCGCCTGCTTGAAGCGCCCGAACAGACCGGGCTCCGCAGGCGGAGCGTCGAATAGGGTCTGCATCTTGCGGAATACGGACAGTGGACCCGCAAACCGATCATATCAAGGGCCCCACTTCTCCAACCCTCTTCGCGTACTTCCTGTCCGCAGCTCTCCCCGCCTGTAGGCTGCGTCGGGCCGATGCGGTCGCGCCGCGCGCCAGCTCCCCGAACGGGCCGACGGTCCCAGCCTACGCGCTGGGCGCGCTACGGGCCGCCGAGGATTTCACCATGCGGCTTGCCTTCCGCAAGTTCTGCATAGCGGACACGCACCTGCTCTGCGAAACTATCACCGACCCAGTTGCCAACGGAGTCGGAAAGCTCGATCGTCGTGGCTACCGCCACTTCATCTTCGAGGGTGACGAGATCTTCGAGCGGCGCGCCTTCTGAAAACGGCCCTTCCACAGCAGCGTTCAACTCCTCGAAGAAACGGCGCTGCCCATCGATGATCTCAGGGCCTCCGGCAGAACCGTGCCCCGGCAGGACGCGACTGGGCTCCAGTGCTGCAACCTGGCTTGCAACGCTGGGCCAGTTCCCGGTGTTGCCGTCACCGGTGTAGTTGAACGGGCCATTGACGATGGCGTCACCGGTACACAAGATCCCCTCCTCGGGAAGGAAGACGAATCCATCGCCGCGTGTGTGGGCCCAGCCGAAGTGGTGGAACTCGACGCGGCGGCCGCCCTCTTCCAACACGTGCGGGACGTCACGAAACGTCTCTTGCGGAGGCTCGACGGTATCGTCTCCCACGGCGGCGACATCGGGGCGCGATTGGACGGCTTCCTGCCAGCGGGCTGGCTCGTAGCGCTGCATTTCCTCGGCGACGCCGACATAGGCAAGCGTTGTGGCTCCGGCGCGCGTCCAGACCGCGTTGGCGTACGCATGGTCGCCGTGGTGATGGGTGTCGAACACGTAGCGGACGGGTTTGTCAGTGACCGATTCCAGATCCTGCATCAATGCTTCGGCGCCGCTTGGAAAGTTGGCGTCGACAACGAGCAGGCCGTCGCCGAGGTCGATCACGACGTTGTTGCAATGCCCTTGGTCCCTGTCCCCCACGCGAAACCAGACTCCGTCTGCGATTTGCTCGAGGTTGGTGCTGACGGGAGGAGGAGTCGGACTACAAGTCCAGGCGATGAGCAGTCCGATCGCGCCAAAGAAGAGAAAGAGAACTCTCATGATTCGCTCCTTGTCGAGCCCAGTATAGCTTCAGCCAAAAAGGATTCTATCTCTGTTGGCCGGCAGCGGCAATCCCCGGAATAAGCACTTGCGGCATTGCCTCGCCACGCGCGCCCCCCAAGCCATCGCAACGGCGGGAACGCACTCCCCGCCGCAGCGCCCATGAGAATCGATGCCGGACCGCAGCCGATCTTGATGACAAGCCCTCACACGGACCGCAGCAAATCATCTCGCGCCATCCCATCCAGGCTTCGCAAGGCTATTCGCTTCGACAAGCCGGCGGGCAACGCCCAGGGGTTCGTCGATCTGGGCCGCGCCTCCGCCGTCCAAGCTGGCCCGCCAGCGCACAGCGAGCGTGACATGGGGCGTCAGCCGCGCGAGGACGTCGACGATGCCGCAAAGCGTGGCAGGAAGGACCCGCCGGTCCCAACATGCCGGACTGGTGCTCATCACTCCACCGATCCCCCCTTCAAGTACGTATCGAGAAACTCGACATACCGGCTGGACGCCGTAATGCGGTTGGCCTTCTTGCGAAAACCGTGGCCTTCGTCGGGGAATAGCACGTACTCGACGGGAACACCCTTCTGTTCCACCGCCTCGACGAGTTCGTCGCTCTCGGCCTGCAGGACCCGTGGATCGTTGGCCCCCTGAACGACCAGAAGCGGTTTCACGATATTGCCGGCATGGAAGAGGGGCGAGATCGCGTGGAGCCGTTGTTCATCTGTCACCGGGTCACCCATCTCGGCGTACAGCGCTTCCTTTTGAGCTTCCCACCAGGGAGGAATGCTCTTGAGCGTTCTCAGCCAGTTGGTCACGCCGAAGATATTGATGCCGACCTCAAAGGCGTCGGGCTCGAAAGCGAGCGCGGCCGCGACCATATAGCCGCCATAGCTGCCTCCGATAATGCCGACCTTCGAGTCGTCCACCCAGTCCAAGGACGCGAGGAACCTCCGCGCCCAAACGCAGTCCTTCAAGTCGACATCGCCATGTTTCTGGTCGTCCATGTGATAGAAGGTCTTTCCATATCCCGACGAGCCCCGATTGTTGACGGCGAGGACCGCGAATCCCTGATTGACCAAGTGTTGGATCGTGGGCGAGTATCCCTTTCGACTCTGTCCGCCGGGGCCGCCGTGGACCCAGACCAGAGCGGGCGTTTTGCTGACTTCCGAGGCGGTCTTCGGCTTGTACAGCAGAGCGGGGATCTCCAAGCCGTCGTAGCTCGTGTAGCGAACGACTGCGGCATCCACGAGATGCTCGGCGGAGATCGCCTTGTTGAGGCTGTTCGTGAGACGCCGAGCCGCCAGGTCCGCGAACTCGAGAACATGCAGGTTCGGCGGGGAGGAATCGCTGCTCAGGTAGAAGGCCATCCTTGATTCGCTTCGAGAAATGACGATCCTGTTGACATTCCCGGGCGGGAGGTCGGGGATTTGCAGCTCTTGCCCAGTCTGGGTGTCGAGAATGGTGACGACAGTCTGGGCGTCCTGATTGATGCCCGTGACCCGATAGCGTCCTGTTTCGGAGAAGGAGACGAAGACGACGTCCCAGTCGGCTTCCACAGCTGCTGAGTGCGCCTGCGTTTCGAGGTCGTAGGCCCAGGCCTGCGTGAATTCACCGTGACCGTCGGTCAAGTAGTAGAGCTTGGTGCTGTCGGGCGAGAACACCAGCGAGGAATGCTGTACGTTCCCTTCGTGCGCGGTGATGTGGACCGGAGCCTTCTCGGGAGTCCCAGTGGCCCAGAGATAGATGTCGCTATCGGCGTTCGTCCGAGGCTTGCCGAGCGAAACCCACCGGCCGTCGCGGCTGATGGCGCCTGGCATCCAGCCTTCCTCGTTCTTCATGACGAGTTCCCGCTCATAGCCGTCGACTCCGTACCGGTACAGATCGAAGTAGCGAGGGTCACGCTCGTTGGTCATGACCCAGAAGAACTTCCGATCGCCGCTCCAACCGCGAAACATCGCCTTGAGGCGATCACCGGGCGTCAGGTCTCGGACGGAGCCGTCGTTTTCGCGCACGTACAAGTGATTCAACTCGTCGCCGCCCCGATCCGCCGTATAGAGGAATCGGTCATCGTGCGGAAACCAGCCGACAGCGAAGACCGAGTCGCTCTCCGATCGGGTCAGCTGTCGGGGGGCTCCCCCGTCAAATGGCTGGCTATAGGCGTTGAAGACCCCGGTGGCGTCGGTTGAGATCAGGATTCGCTCCTCATCGTGCGAGAAGGACGCTCCGGTGATCGTGGTCGTCTCGAAGAACGTTTCGGCATCGTAGCGCGGAATCGGGCCAGGCGCGGTCGGCTCCGTGCAGGCGGCGAACGCGAAGACCATCCCGAGGGCCGACGCGACAGCGGAAAAACGAGCATTCTTCATTCGATTCGTCTCCAGGATCAATATAGACTGCTGCGGGCCGTTGTGATGCCAAGGAGTTCCGCCTCCGGAGTCTGCGCCGACGCGATTCCTGGGCCCTCGGGTTCGGCCGATCTCCGCCGTTGCAGTGCCCCCAGAGGAGGCGGTGGAGCGGCCCAGCGACCGCGAAACCAAGAAATCCGTTGGGGAGCAGGGACTGTCCGTTCCGGATGCAAGGACTGGTCCCCGCGCCGAACCGGTCTGCAGGCGTTGTCGTATCGGGACCCGGGATCGGCCTTGCGCCTCGGATATTTCCTGCCTTGGAAGCGGCCCGTAGCGAACTCAGGCAAAGGCTCCATTCATGGGATCAAATTCCGGGGCTCTTGGGGCCGCACCCCCAGCGCTCACGCCGAGCCACGCCATGGAGCATCGAGGCTTGGTCCGCGTCGCTCCGGAACAACCTCGGTTTCGCGCCGCCGATTCCCCCAGCAACACCTACTTCCCCTGTGTGATCCAAATCGGGCTCGACCAAGCGAGCTCTCCATCGGCCTGTTCGACTCGGACGTAATACCAGTGCTCCCCTGGTCCGGCTTGGGCGTCAAGAAACTCGAACTCGACTTCGGGTCGGCCCGGTTCGGTCTTGTAGATGTAGCTGGCGTCGCGAATCAGATGGATCGCCGCGATCGCGTCGGTTCCCCTCGCGCGCACTCGGATGCGTTGAGGCTCAGCCGCAGCGATCGCCTCGCCCTGGAAGGCCCCGCCCATCCGGAAGTCCAGCACGATGTTGTCCGTTGCGCCGTACGTGCGGCGCTTGCGGATGGCATCGTGGATCGCCTCGCGGCTCGTATCTGGCGTGTAGACCATCGCGTAGGAAATGTGCGTCGAATAGTGATCGGAACTCGCGATCACGCCGATCCTGTAGCCCTTGCCCCACGCGTTCCAGAGCATGCCCGGCTCCTGAAAGCCTCCGGCGGCGGCGTCCTCTTCCCCGTCCTGGACCCCCCGGGGCGCATTCTTGTGCTCGTAATTCTGCCGCGCCCCCTGGTAGATCTCGGCGACGGTGTCGACGTCGGGGTCGTTGTCGCGCCAATCGGTGCCCATCGAACTCGTGCCGGACGTATGCGGGATCGCCAAGCCCTTGGTCTCCCTAGCGACGTCATAGAGCAGCTTCGTCTCGTTGCGCACGCCGCTCCCGAATCCCATCGAGCTGAAGGTCAGCAGTTCGCCGTCGGGACTGTCGGGCAACAGAAACCGCGGGTGGGTCGGAATGAAGAACGGCACGATCGGGTAGTTGCGATGCGTGTAAATCAGGTTGCGGTGGCCGAACGGATTGCCCGGGTTGCGCTCGTAGCCGTAGAGAGTGGAGAAGCGCTCCGGAAAGTGGTGCATGTCGGCCAGCTTCTGCGTCATCGCGTTCCAGAAATCCGTGCCTCCCGCTTGGTGGTCGGTGGACGCGCCGAAGTCCATCGCGGCGGCGTCGATCATGTAGCGATAGAACTCGGGAAGCGAGCCGTCGTCCATGCCGCCTGCGTCTTGCGAGAGCTCGGTGTGCCGGTGGAGATCGCCGCGAACGATGCGTAGGGTCACGCCGGCGTGCTCGACGCGGAAATTGCGAATGAAACGAACATCGTCGATCTCGGTCGGGTGCGAGTTCGGACGCGGCTCCCCCGGATCCGGGCGGTAGGGACGCAACCGGGGCCGGGAGCCCGGTCCGGGGAGTTCCAGGGAACCCGCGACGACCCGGTTCAGGCGCGGGCGGCTGGCGAAGGCCCACCGGCGGCTCTCGTTGGGCCAGAACGCCCAGAGGCGGCCGTCCGCAACCGTCAAGCCCATGCGCGTGCTCTTGCGCGCCCAACTCAGCGGCAGCGTGACGGGTTCCGTCCAGCGGTTCCCATCGAGACGCGTCAGAAAGTACTCCCAGTAGCTTGTCGGTCGATACGAGCGGCGGCTATAACGGCGCTTGAACGACATCCACAGGTTGCCGTCGGGATCGAAGAGCAGTTGGGGGCGGCTTTCGCCAGTCGAGCCTGCGGCCAGCGGATCATCGAAGCTGATCAGCGGCGGCGACTTCCACTGGCCCCCGTCATAGCAGACGATCTCGATGCGCCGGGCCGCGCCAAGCGAGGTGCCGGGCTGGCGGTCTCCGAGGCCACGCCCCATGTCCTTCCCCCAGTTGACGCCGGAGGTCTCCCACGCCACCCAAGGGCGGCCCTGCGAATCGACCGCGAGACTTGAGTGCGCCTCGAATCGCGTTGTCGCAGCGACGGCGATTGCGGGTCCGAGGCCCTCGCTCGGCGCAAAACTGCGCGCGAAGACATCGTAGTTGCCTTCGGGCTCGGCGCCGTAACGGTCCCATGAGATCCATGCGCCGCCGTTCGGACCCGTCGCAACCGCGGGTGCCCAGTCGTTCGCGGCAGTGTTCGTCACGGATACGGTCTCCGACCACCGCCCATCGCGCAGGTACTGCAGGCGGACCTGCGAATGGCGCCCCACCATCGACTGCCAGACGACGTAGATCGTGCCATCATCGGCTCGTGCGATGTGCGGCTCGATGTCCGGCAGCGGGTTGTCGGTGAGGCGGTGCTGGCGTCCCCAGGCGCCGTCCTCCCAAGCCATGGCGTAAATGTCCCAGTTACCGGGACCGTCGAGCGCGGGACGCTGCGAGTACACGAGCCAGGGCTTGTCGCTGCCGTCGACCGCGATCTGCGGGCGCCAGAGGTCTTCCGCGGCGCGGCCCACCGGAACCAACCGCGACCAGCGCCCTTCGTGATAGCGGCGAAAGTTGAGTTCTTCGCGGCGGTCGTGATAGCTGTACCAAGTCGTAAACAAGTTGCCGTCGGCATCGGCGGCGATGGCGGGCGAGTCATGCTGCCGCAGTTCGGTTCCGGACAGATCCGTGGCCGGCGGCGTACGCTGAATCCCGACACGCCCGTTCAGCGCGCGCGTCCACGGCCCGAACTCCATCGACATCGGCTGGAATGCGAATTCGCCCTGGGCGGTGCGGATGGAGACCTGAGTCGCGCCGGTGCCGCTGCCCCGTACCCACAGCCCCTTCGGCAGGGTCTCCTCGCGGAAGGTGGGGATGGGCCGCGGCACGATTCCGGAGCCCAACAGAACCCGGATCCTCTGTGTGCGCAACTTCCAGCCACCTTGCGGGAGGATGCGGTCGGGCGGCTCCTGGCGGTGGGCCTCCATGCTGAGGATCTCCCCGCCTCGAATGGACAGGTTGCCATCCCACTCGACGCCGGCCGGGTCGCCGATGCCGAACAGGATCAACACTTGCCACATGGCGGCTTCACGCGTGCCCCCCGGGTGCCAGGTGAAGTTGTCCAGAAAGCTGGATGAAGCCGCCGCGGTGGCGCCCGACTGGGGCGGCTCCAGTTGCTGGGCGTTCAGCAGCGTGGCGGTGAGGGCCCCAATGACGAACATCACCGCTGGAAAGCGAGACATCCAACGGTGACTGGGGTGGGACCAGGCGCCGGACTTCCGGATCGAGGACTGCCCGTGGCGCATATGAATTGCCCTGGTCGAGGCCACCAGAACCACGCCGATTCTACCCTCTCTGGCGCGGAGGGCCGGATCCCTTCGTCCCGGTGCGGGAGTGGCGCCTGGAACGGGATTCAGGCATGCGGCCCTCAGGGGCCAGTCCCTGGGCTCGACGCGTTCCTGTATTGGGTCCTGAGAGCCGCTGAACGGACGCCGATCGCACCCCGGTCTGCTGGAGCCCGGTCTCCACCCAGGCGCGTTGCGCCGCCGAGGCCTCGATGGCGGCGAGCACGCGCTGCACCGCCAATCCGTCGTCGAACGTTGGCCGAGCGGGATCGCCCGAATCCAGGCCGGCCAGGAAGTCCGCTAGCGAGCTGATGAACGTGTGTTCGTACCCGATCGGATGGCCGGGCTTCCAATAGTGCGGATCCCCTTTCGGGCCGGGGCTGGGAGCGAGGACCTTGCGACGGCCGCGTAGATCCGGGTCGTCCCCGGAATCGGCGAATTCCAAGCGGTTCATATCCTCGAAATGGAACTCCAGCATACCGCGCTCACCGTGGACCGCGAAGCTGTTGTCGTTCTGATAGCCGGTCGCAAAGCGCGTCGCTTCGAAGGTCCCCAGAACGCCGTTGGCAAAGCGCGCCTGCACGAGCACCGCATCGTCAATGTCGACAGCGTAGGTCTGGCCGGGACGCGCGGGGTCGGGCTTCTCCGCGAGGAACGTCTCCAGGGTGGCGGAGAGCTCGCGGATGGGTCCGAGCAGCATCATCGCGGTGTCCAGCAAGTGCGAATTGAGATCGCCGTTCACGCCGGAGCCGGCGGTCCGCTTCGCCATCTTCCAGTTCCTAGGGCGAGAGGGATCCGGTCCCCACTGCTGCAAGTAGTGCGCCCGGTACTGGTAGATGCGGCCAAGTCGGCTTTCCTTGAGCAGCCGGCGCGCTAGCGCCACGGCTGGGACTCGACGGTAGTTGAACCAGACGAAGTTGGGGACCGTCGCGGCCGCCGTCGCCATGGCCTGCGCTTCGGCCAGCGTATTGGCAAGCGGCTTCTCGCAGAGCACCATCTTGCCGGCCTCAGCCACGGCGATGGCCATTTCCGCGTGCAGATAGTTGGGCGTGCAAATGTCGACCACGTCGATGTCCTTGCGTTCGACGATGCGACGCCAGTCCGTCTCCGTTTCCTGCCACTCCCAGGCTTGCGCGAGCGCTTCCAGTCCGGCTCGGTTGCGGCCGCAGACGACCTTCCTGCAAACCTTGCGCACACGCGGGAAGAAGTGGCCGACCTGGGCGTAGGCGTTGCTGTGCGCCTTCCCCATGAAGCCGTAACCAATCAGGGCGACGTTCAGCACGGACATGCCCTGCAGAGTAGCATCCGGCTCGGGACCCGGTCGCCAGGACCTGCGCTCAGCTTGGCTGCAGGCGCGAGAGCCGGTCAGCCGCTTCGCGCCAGCCCGCGGCCGAATGCGCGTCCGGCTCGTAGCGCACCAGCGGGAAGGACCGCCGGACGATCTCGCGGCCCTGAGCGAGGTCGCCGATTCGGCCGGCGGCGACGCCTTGCATCAGCACGTTGCCGGCTGCCGTCGCTTCCACCGGACCTGCCACCACTGGGATGCCGCAGGCATCCGCAGCGTATTGGCAAAGCATTTCATTCTGCGAACCGCCGCCGACAACGTGCAGCGTGGCGGGACTGCGGCCGGTGATGGCCGCAAGATCCGCGAGCACGATGCGGTACTTCAACGCCAGGCTCTCGAAAATCGCGCGCGCAAACTCACCAGTCGTCTCGGGTTCGGGCTGGCCGGTGCGACGGCATGCCTGCGCAATCCTGCCCGGCATGTCACCAGGAGCCACGAACGCCGGATCGTCGACATCGATCAAGGAACGGAACGCCTCGCTGCCGGCTGCCTGAGCTACCAAGGCGCCGTACTGAGTGTTGACGTCCTGCCGCGCCCATTCGCGCCGGCACTCCTCGAGCAGCCAGAGCCCGCAAATGTTCTTGAGCAGGCGCGTCGTGCGGCAGACGCCGCCCTCATTCGTGAAGTTCTTTTCGAGCACCCCCGGGGTGATGTGAGGCCGCTCGGACTCGACGCCCAGCAAGGACCAAGTTCCGGAACTCAAGTAGGCCCAGTCCCCGTCCGCGGCCGGCACGGCCGCGACAGCCGACGCAGTGTCGTGTGTCCCCGGAGCGACGACGCGCATGCGAGGCAGTCCACACGCGTCCGCGACCGCCGGACGCAAACCGCCCAAGACGGTCCCGGGCTCGACGACGTCCCCGAAGATGCCAGTCGGCAAGCCCAGGGCCTCCAGCAGACGATAGGCCCACTGGCTGTGACGCGGATCGTAGCATTGCGACGTCGTGGTGTCCGTGAACTCGCAGGCTTGCTCGCCCGTGAACCAGTAATGGAACAGATCCGGCATCATGAGCAGCGAGCTCGCCGCCTCGAGCTGGGCCGTTCCCTTCATGGAGAACAGCTGAAACAGCGTATTGATCTCCATGAACTGCAGGCCCGTTTGCTCGAAGATCTCCTCTTTCGCGATCAGTTCGAGCGCCTCGGCCATCTTGCCGGAGGTTCGGCTGTCCCGGTAGTGATGGGGATTGCCGAGCAGTTCCCCGTTTCGGCCCAACAGCGCGAAGTCGACCCCCCATGTATCGACGCCCAGAGAAACCGGGCGCGCCTTCGCGGCGGCCTGCAGCCCCTGTTGCACGTCCCGGAACAGCCGCAGGACATCCCAGTGCAGACTACCCAACACCTGTATGCCGGGATTCTCGAACCGATGCAGTTCCTGGACCGCGATTCGCTCTCCATTGAAACGGCCCACCATGACGCGTCCGCTACTCGCGCCCAGGTCGATCGCCAAGTAGTGTTCCGTGGCCGCAGCATCGCTCATGATCGGCGCCGATTGTCGCGCAAGGAGCCGAGAGCGGGCAAGCTCGCCCGCACGGCGGCTGGCACTACTCTGGAAGCATGGCTCCCGTTCCCTGGAAGGTTTCGCTGCATGGCGGTCACAGTGGCCCCTACTGCGAGCACGCCGAGGGCTCACTCGAGGACATCCTCGAGGCCGCGGTGGCGGCCGGTTTTGGGGCCTACGGAGTCACCGAGCATGCTCCGCGGGGCGAGGCTCGCTTCCTGTACGACTCGGAGCGTAGCAAGGGATACACGGTCGAGACGTTGGAGCGCGAGTTCGAAGCCTACGCGGCGGCGTGCGGCCGCCTGCAGCGTGAGTTCCAGGATCGGCTGGTGGTCCTGCGGGGCTTCGAGTCCGAGGTCGTCCCGGCCACGGGTTACGCCGAGGCGATGCGCTCGCTCCGCGAGCGGTACGCTTTCGACTACGTGGTGGGGGCCGTGCACCATGTCGAGGAGATTTCGATCGACGAGACGCCCGCCCAGTTTCGCGCCGCCGTGGAAAAGTGTGGCGGGCTCGAGCAGCTCGGTGAGCGCTACTACGGTCTGGTCGGCGAGATGATCGAGGCGCTCGAGCCCGAGGTGGTCGCCCATCTCGACCTGCCGCGCCTGCACGCGCCGGTCGGCGCCGACCTCGCCACGCCGCGGATCCGGCGGGCCGCCGAGAGCGCTCTCGAGACCGCGCGGATCCACGGCTGCATCCTCGACTTGAATACCGCAGCCTGGCGCAAGGGTCTCTCGGATCCGTATCCGGCGCCGTGGCTGGTGCGGCTCGCCGTGGAGGCGGGGTTGCCGTTCTGTTTCGGCGACGACAGCCACAGGCCCTCGCAGGTCGGGTTCGGCATCGAGCGGGCCAGGGAGTATCTCCTCGCCAACGGGGTGGAGTCAGTGACAGCTCTCGCGCCACGCACGGATGGCCTGGTGCGCCAGCAGCTTGCTCTCGCCGCTTAGTCGGCGGTGCTCATAGTACAATCGGAAACAGCCGGATCCCACGTGATCCTGGCTGCTGCAAAGCAGTGATTTCCTAAAACTCCGGCTGCGCCGGCTTCCGGCCGGCCGGGCGTGTGATTGCCGCCGCGGAGATCGTCCAAGGACTCTTTCCATGCTGAAGCTATTTCAGAACCAGGGTAAAGTGCTGCGCTGGATCATGGGAGTCGTGCTCTTTCTCGTAGCTGGCTCCATGGTCATCACGCTCGTCCCGAACGTGTTCGGTCCAGCCGGCCCCGGCAGCGCCGATGTTCTGGCCGAGGTCGGCGGCTTGACGGTGACCACGCGGGATGTTGAAGTCGAGTTGCGCCAGTACCGTTCCAACGATACGCCGGCGGAGGCGATCGCAATGATGGCCGCCAGCGTCGTCGAGAATCTGATCGCCGAGCGCGTGCTTTTCGTCGAAGCGGGCGAGCTCGGTCTCGTGCCGAGCGAAGAAGACCTCGCCCACTGGCTCCACGAGCAACTCCCGGACGTGCTCTTCCCGGACGGCAAATTCGTGGGGGCGCGCGCGTATGAGGGCTTTGTTCGCCAACAATTCCGCCGGACGGTCGTAGAATTCGAGCGCGAGATTCTCTACAACTTGACGATCGACTTGCGCTTGAAGCGCATGGTGACCGACGGCGTCAGCGTTACCGATGAGGAGCTCCAACGGAGATTCCACGAGCAAAACGACAGCGTTCGGATCGAGTGGACAGCAGTGGACGGGGACAGCCTCCACAACGAAATTTCGCCAAGTCCGGAGCGGCTGCGCGAATACTTCGATTCCAACAAGCTGCGTTACCGCCACGCGGAGAGGCGGCCGCTGAAGCTCATGACGGTCGGTCCAGACGCGGGGACCTCCGAACACGAAGTCTCCGACACCGAGATCGAACTCTACTACTCGCAGAACCAGTACCGTTTCGAGAATCCCGAACGCATCAAGGTGCGACACATCCTTTTTTCGACCATGGATAAGTCGGAGGACGAGGTTGCGGCGGCCCGCGAGAAAGCTGACGCGGTGCTGGAGCAATTGCGCGGCGGCGCCGATTTCGCCGAGTTGGCTCAGGAACATTCCGAGGACCCCGGCAACGCGGACAATGGCGGGGACCTCGGATGGGTGACGCGGGGCATGATGGATCCCGCGTTCGAGCAGGCAAGCTTCGCACTCCAGACGGGCGAGTTGATCGGCGCGCCCGTCAAGAGCGACTTCGGCTACCACCTGATCCGCCTCGACGATCGCGAGAGCGGCAGCGTCAAGCCGCTCAGCGAGGTCCGCGAGGTGATCCGCGGAGACCTGAAGGCGGAGCGAGCCCAGAGCTCCCGCTACGCCCTCATGGACAACGCACTGGTCACCGCCCAACAGGCCGGTGAGGCTCTGGAGAACGCCGCCGCGCAGCTCAGGCTGCCGTTCCAGGAGTTCCCCGCGTTTAGCCGATCCGAGCTCCCCCAGGAACTGCCGAAGGCTGCGTCCCTGGTGCGGGCCGTGTTCGAGCAGCCCGCAGGCGAAGTCTTCAGCGCTACCCAAGACGACACGCTCTACATCGGGATTGTCGACGAACCGATCCCGGCGCGAGACGCCCAGTACGAGGAAGTCGACGTTACGGTGCGGCAGGATTACATCGACACGGAGTCCGCCAATCTTGCACGGGCGCGGGCCGAGGAACTCGCGCAGCGGGCGCGCGACAGCGAGAATGACCTCCGCGCCGCGGCCCGCCGCAACGGTCTGCCGATGAGCAGTACCGAGTTCCTCAAGCGAGACGGCGAGCTCGAAGGCATCGGTCCGGTCAGCCTGCTGGGCCCGGACGCGTTCACAAAGACAAGCGGTGAACTGCAGGGTCCGGTCGCCGCAGGAAACCTCTGGATCGTATTCCGCACCCTCGAGTTGCAGACCGCGGAAGAGTCCGCGCTGACCACCGAGGGGGAAGAGTTGCGCGCCACCCTGCTCTCCGAGAAGCGCAACGGGATCTTCGACTATTTCCGCCAGCAGAAGCTGCGGGAGTACAGTGAGAATGGACTGCTCGTGCGTTACGGCGACCGAATTCAGTCCTACCTCCGATCGATGCAGAACGTCATCTAAGCCGAGGTGCGCTGCACACAACCGAGAACCATGCGGATACAAAAACTCGTTCCCGTCCTGCACGAGTTCCCTGACCGGAGCCTGGCCGATGTCGCCGACGCCGTGCGTCGGCAGATGGAGCAGGCGCAGTGGGTGCGTCGCGTGCCGGCCGGCAGCCGCATTGCGGTCGGTGTCGGCAGCCGGGGCATCCGCAACATGGCTATGATCGCCAGGGCGGTCGTGGACCATTGGAAGTCCCGCGGCGTGCAGCCCTTCATCGTCCCCGTGATGGGTAGCCACGGAGCGGCCACAGCCCAAGGACAGGCGGATGTATTGGCGCACTACGGCATCGATAAGAACAGCATGGGAGCGCCCGTCGAGAGTTCGCTGGAGGTCGTGCCGGTCGGTACGACCCCGGAAGGCATCGATGTCTCGATGGACCGTCGCGCCTACGAAAGCGACGGTGTGATGCTGTGCGGGCGTGTCAAGTGGCACACGGACTTCGAAGGCCCGCTCGAAAGCGGCATCCACAAGATGATGGCGATCGGCCTCGGGAAGTGGGAGGGAGCCAAGCGCTATCACAGCTGGGCGCTTCGCCTCGGCATGTACCGCGTCATTCGCAGCGTGGGCGCCACTGTGCTGCAGACCGGCAAGATGCTGGGGGGGCTGGCGATCCTGGAGGACGCCCACCACAATACCGCCGAGGTTCACGCCCTGGGCGCCGAGGGCATGGCTGCGCAGGAAGAAAAGCTGCTCGAGCGGGTCAAGTCGTGGAAGCCGAACCTCCCGGCCACCGAAGTGGATCTGCTGATCTTGGACGAGATTGGAAAGGACATCAGCGGCGCGGGCATGGATACGAAGGTGGTCAACCGCGGCGGAGACCACGGACCGAACGTCTGGAAGGACGTGCCCAAGGTGCGCAGGATCTTCATCCGAAACTTGTCTGGGAACACGTACGGCAACGCGGTCGGCATGGGCTTGGCCGATGTGGTCCACGACCGGCTGGTCGAGCAGGTGGACTTCCGAGCAACCTGGGTCAACGTATTGACCGCGTCTGCGACAGCGGCGGGATTCACGCCCTTGCACTACCCGACCGACCGCGAATGCATCGAGCGGGTGCTCCCGACCTGCGGAAAGCTGGATACCGCGCAATGCACGGTCGTGTGGATCCGCAATACTCTGGACCTCGGACACCTGCTGGTCAGCGAGAACCTTCTGCCGGAACTAGCTTCCAACTCCGCCGTCCGGGCCCTCGGGCCAGCGGTGGAACCGCCATTCGATGCCTCGGGCAATCTGATCAGCACCTTCGAGTCCGCCGCCGCGGCGCACACCGCCGCGTGACCGTCCGGCTGTTCCGCTCGTCACTGCCCACCGGCGTGTGGACACCGGGCGACTGCAGACTTTAGGCTGGCCGCAGGATGGATCTTTTCCAGGTCGTTGTGCTCGCGCTCGTCCAGGCGCTGACCGAATTCCTTCCGATCAGCAGTTCCGCACACTTGGTGCTGGTCCGCTGGCTCCTCAGCTGGGACGATCCGGGCCTGTTCTTCGACGTCGCGCTCCATTTCGGCACACTGCTCGCACTCCTGGCGTACTTTGCGCGTACCTGGATCCGTATCTTGGGACTCGCCTGCGGCCGACGGATCCTCGAGCCCGGACCCCAGCACCCGGACCGGGACTTGTACGACAACCCAAGCCTGCTGTGGTTCCTGGCGGCGGCAACAGTCCCGGCCGCCTGCGCCGGTCTCGCCTTGCAGGAGATCATCGAAACCCACCTGCGCACTCCGGTTGTGATCGGGGTGATGCTGATCTCGGTCGGCTGCGTGATCTGGTGGGCCGAGAGAAGCCGCCTGCATCTTGGTCTGGATGCGCTGTCGTTACGCGGCGCCCTTTTGATCGGCTGCGCCCAGGCCTTGGCTCTTGTCCCCGGAACCTCGCGCGCGGGCATCACGATCGCGGCCGGCCTGTTTCTGGGGCTGAGGCGCCAAGATGCGGCGCGCTTCTCGTTCCTGCTCGCGATGCCCGTGGTTCTCGGCGCGGCTCTGAAAACGGGATTGGACACGCTCGATGGCGCGATGCCCGGGCCGCAGGAGGCCACCGCCGTAGCCGCGGGAGTAGCCGTCAGCGCGGCGGCCGGATACGCCGTGATCACGGCATTCTTGCGCTTTCTGCAGCGGTCCACGATGGCGCCGTTCGTGTACTACCGCTGGGCATTTGGGATAATCGTGCTACTTCTTGCCAGCACGTCCGGGCCATTGGCCTTCTTGATCGACTTCGGGCAAGACGGATGAGAATCAAACTCCTCGTCGAAAACCCGCGCTTGCAGGAAGTCTCGGGGATCCTGCTTCTGCTGTTGTCGATCGGCCTGTTTCTGAGCTTGGTTTCCTACTCGCCGGCCGACCCATCGAGCAACGTCGCCGTAGACGCGGCCGGGGCCAGCAACTGGATGGGGCTGCCCGGCTCGTTCGCCGCGGATCTGGTCCTGCAGTCGTTCGGCCTAGCGGGATTCCTCTTGCCGGTTTGGCTCATCTCGCTCGGTTGGAACAGAATCCGCACGTCGCCGTCCAAGCACGCGTGGAGGCGGATCGGCGGAGGCGCGCTGCTGACGACCGTGTTGTGCTGCCTGCTCGAATCGCTGACGGAACTCCTGCAGATCGTTCTGCCGGACGCTTGGCAACAGACCGTGCACCCGGGGGGAGTTCTGGGCAAGGTTGTCAGCGAAGCTTCGATCGCCGTGCTCAACGTCGGCGGGACGGTCCTGCTCATGGCGGCCTTGACGGCGGTCGGTCTGTACATGCTGACCTCGCTGCAGCTCGGCAGCCTGTTCGGCTGGTCCGGGCAGGCGGCGAGGGAACCTAGGAATCCGCCGCAAGCGAGGGAAGTGGAGGAACCTCTCAAGACGCCCATCTCCACAAGTACCGTGGATCCGGAACCATCCACGTCCCCGCCCTCGATGCCGGAGCCAGGGCCCGGCCCGGGAGACCCCGTCTGGTCACCGCCGGAACCTAAGACGGCCGCAGAATCGCAAGGTAGAGCGCCACCCATCGTTCCCTACACGAACGGAGGTGACTCCGCACGCGACGACGGTGAATTCGCCGGGAACGAGGAGGAGATCCCAAGAGGCGGGGCCGTTCGCCCCAGCAGACCTCTGCGCGGCGCGAAGCCGCGGTATAAGATCCCACCGATCTCGCTACTCAACCCGCCGTTCGGGAGAGAATCCTACGACGAGGCGCAACTGCAGCAGACCGCCCGGCAGATCGTCGAGAAGTTCGATGAATTCGGAGTGCGGGGATCTGTCAACCAGATCAACCCGGGCCCCGTCGTGACGACCTTCGAATTCAAACCGGACCGAGGCGTGAAATACAGCAAGATCGTCAACCTCTCCGAGGACTTGTGCCTGGCGCTCGAGTGCGAATCGATCCTGGTCGAACGCATCCCAGGCAGGCCCACGGTCGGGATCGAAGTGCCCAACAAGAACCGCGAGATCATCGCCCTCACGGAGGTCATCGACTCGCCGAGTTTTCGGCAGTCGCCGTCCATGCTCACCTTTGCGCTGGGCAAGGATATCAACGGCAAGATCCACTGCGCTGACCTGAGCGGCATGCCGCACCTGCTGATCGCCGGCCAAACGGGTTCGGGCAAGAGCGTGATGGTGAACTCCGCGATCATGTCGATCCTGCTGCGCGCCACGCCGGAACAGGTGCGCTTCATTCTGGTCGATCCGAAGACGGTGGAACTGGGCCTGTACAGGGACATCCCGCACCTGCTGACACCTGTCATCACCGACATGAAGAAGGCAAACAACGCCCTGAGGAACGCCACGCGCGAGATGGAACGCCGCCTGCAACTGTTGGCCCAGCACGGCGTCCGCAACATCAGCCAGTTCAATGACAACGTCGAACTCGGGAAGAGTTCTTCCGGAGCCGGAAGCAAGCAGGAAACTGTCGAGAAGCTTCCCTATATCGTCGTCATCGTCGACGAACTCGCCGACCTGATGATGAGCGCCGGCAGGCAGGTCGAAGAATCGATCACCAGGCTGGCGCAGATGGCGCGCGCCGTCGGCATCCATTTGCTGCTGGCGACACAGCGTCCCAGCGTCGACGTGGTCACGGGCCTGATCAAGGCCAACATTCCGGCGCGTCTCTCGTTCCTGCTCGCCACACGCGTCGACTCGCGCACGATCCTGGACTCCATGGGGGCCGAATCCCTGCTGGGACGAGGGGACATGCTGTTCCTCCCGCCCGCAGCTCGCATGAGACGACTGCACGGCCCGCTCGTCTCGGAGGACGAGATCCAGGCCGTGGTGGAACACTGGAGGGAACAGGCCAGTCCGGAGTACAAAAACGAATACCTCGAATCCCCAGACGGCGAATCCGACGAAGCGGACGAGGACGACGACGCCGGCTTCGACGACCCGATGTACCGGGATGCTGTCCGTCTGGTGCTCGAGATGGGTAAAGCGTCCACCTCGACGCTGCAGCGCCGGCTGCGCCTCGGCTACGGTCGCGCGGCCCGCATCCTGGATGCGATGGAACGGGATGGCATTATCGGCCCCCCGGACGGCAGCCGTCCGCGCGAGGTGCTCAAGCGGCCGGACTGGCTCGACGAAACCGAACGCGAGTGAGGCCTCTCCCCTGGGTCCCGGCGTCCCGGTGTTCGTAATCGGAACACGGAGTCTGATGGCTTCGTTCGCACCGCCGGGGCGCGGCGAGTCACTCGTCGTATTATTGAGGACGTTCACTTTGGATTCGAGTCCGCCACTGCGTAACCGCCTCGCGTCCGACGGCAGCAACGAAATGAGATTATAATCAGGATGGGAACATAAAATAGTCTGTATTCCGATGCTATGACACCCACGATTCGCACGTGCCAGAACGGCCATGGCCCTCACGGCTTGCCCATCTTCGGAAGACCAACCGGCGGAGTCCCGGGACTGTTCCAGCAATTGCCCGCCGACCGCGACTGGGGCGCGTTCTCTTGCTGACATAGATTTCGGGTGCCGTCGAATCGGGGATCGAATCAACCGCAGGTAGCATTCGTCGTTCTACGAGTTCTTCGCTGGCGGAGGGATGGCCCGGGCAGGCCTGGGCTCAGGCTGGTCTTGTGTGTTCGCGAACGATATCGATCTCAAGAAGGAGAGAAACTACATCGAGAACTGGGGTGGATCGGTAGTCCTACGGGCCGACGTCGCACAACTGAACACTTCGTATCTGCCGGGAACGGTTGACTTGTCGTAGGCGTCATTCCCGTGCCAAGATTTGTCGCTTGCTGGTTCCGGCGCCGGCTTGCAAGGGAAGCGGTCCGGCACGTTTTGGCCATTCTGGAAACTGATGCAAGGCTTGGCCGACGAGGGGCGTGCGCCGACGATGATTGTCATCGAGAATGTCTGCGGCGCATTGACCTCGCACGGGGGACGTGACTTCTCGGCTATAGGTTCGGCAATCGCTACGGCCGGCTACCGGTTCGGCGCTCTTGTGTTCGACGTGGTCGAATTCGTTCCGCAGTCCCGTCCTCGGCTGTTCATCGTCGCGGTGCGAAAAGGCGCTCGAGTCCCGGTGGGGCCGACGCAATGCTCTCCGGGAAAAGCGTGGCGCACGAGGGCGCTCAGTGCGGCCGTTAACGCATTGTCAGCGTTGGTTCGGGAAGAGTGGCTCTGGTGGCGTCTACCGCTACCACCCAAGCGGCTTCAGACACTTGCGAATCTCATCGAATACGAACCGGCGAATGCGTTGTGGCATTCAGGCTCAGAAACCACGAGGCTACTGGCGATGATGAGCGAAGCGAACCTCGAGAAGGTCGAGACAGCGAAAAACGCAGGCCGCCAAATGGTCGGAACAATCTATCGGCGAACGCGACCCGATGGTAAAGGTGGGAGAGTACAGCGCGCGGAAGTTCGATTCGACGGCGTCGCCGGGTGTTTACGCACTCCGCAAGGCGGGTCTAGTCGCCAGACCGTGATGATCGTCCAAGGAAACGCAATACGGTCAAGGCTGTTGGCGCCACGCGAGGCCGCCCGGCTGATGGGGCTCGCTGACACGTACAAGTCGCCAGCCACAGACTTCCTGACATCTGACCAGAATGAGGTGTCGCGGTTTTCCGGCTAGACAGCGAGTTGCGGGCGGGGAGCAGCGCTCGTAGGATGGTCGTCGGGCAGGAGTTCGTAGACGAGTCGCAGCGAGGTGCCGGGAAACGCGGTGCGCGTTTGATTGAGTTCGCGGAGCAGCGGGCCCAGGGCGGCGTCCTGGGAGCGGCTCGCCAGATGCAGCAGCTGCACAGTGAGCGTGCCGGCACGGATATCGGGGACCAGGTTGGCGTCGCTGCGGAACAGCGCCTGCAGCAGCGCGCGGGCGTTTTCGGGCTTGCCGAGTTCGGGGGCGACCGCGACGGCCATCGCGGTTTCGGCCCGGTAGGCGATCATGCGCAGGGAGTCGAGCAGGTTGCGCAGCGGCTCGGGCAGGGCCATGAGGCGCTCCTCCGGGGACAGCTCGCCCGCCGGCACGTGCTCGTCGGCGTGCCGGGCCGCATGCTCCAGGCCCTCGATGCAGCGGTCGGTCGCGTCGATCTCGGAGTGCAGCGCGCGGACTTTGTCGGCGTGTCCGGCACTGGGCCGGGCCTTTTCGCGGGCCAGCTTGCGGCGCAGGTTGCCGACCTTGTTGCGGAGCTTGTCGAGGGCCTTGCGGATCAGCCGCCAGGCGGGGTTGACCACCCGCGTGTGCGGCTCGACGGGCAGCAGCCCGCGCTGCGGCAGCGCATCCAGGCCGAACTCCTCCTTGAGGTACTTGAAGACGTTCTCCTGGGCCCAGCGCGAGCGCATGAGCCCGGCGACCTGCGCCGCCGACAGGCTCGGGTGCGTGGTGATGACCGACGGTTGGCGTTGGCCGGCGGCGGGTCGGCCCGCGGCGGGCACGGGCTCGCGCGGCTGGCCGCTCTTGCTCGGCGGCTGCAGACGCCGGTCGATCCAGAAGCGCACCTCGCGCGCCTCGCAGCAGGGGCGCCTTGCGCTCGGCGACCTGCGCCTCGAGCGTCGCCGCGCCCAAGGGCGAGCGCACGGTGACGCGCTCCGGGCGGAACTCGCTGTCGGGCCAGCGCTCCGTCTGCGCGCCCTTGCGCCAGGTGATGCAGGCAATGCCCTTGGCGGCCAGCCAGCGGAACAGCTGCGGGCTCCAGCCTTCGCGGTCGAACACCAGCGTCAGGTGAGGCTCCGCCGCCGCGCCCGCGGCGGGCGCCAGCAGGCCGAGCGCCTCCAGTTGCGGCACGATGCCGTGGCGGATCTCGGCCACCATTTGCGGATCGACCTGCTTGTGGATGCACAGCAGGGGCGCGCCGCCGAGCGCGTTGAGCCAGTAGCCGGCCGCGGCCGGAAGCTGCAGTTTCTGGCGCGCGACGAAGTGCTTGGGCAGGTTGGCCTTGCCGCTGTAGAGCTTGACATGGCCATCGACGAACAGCGTGGCGGCGGTGGCGGGATCGTCCGCGGCCCACTGCCCGGCCAGGGCCGCGCGCCAGGCGTGCAGCGCCTCGGGGTCGGCGGCCAACTGGTCCAGCTTGCGCCGCAAGGTGCGCGCCTCGGGGCAGCGGTCCAGGCCCAGCAGGGCGCCCCATTCGCCGGGCTGCTCGTAGCGCAGGCGCTCGGCGTTGCGCACGCGCGCCAGGAACATGAAGGCCAGCAGCAGCAGCACCGAGCGCAGGCCGTAGAAGCCGGGCGGAATGTGCAGCAGGCTGGCATGGCGCAGCAGGCCGGCCTGCAACAGCGCCGGGACGGCCGTCAGCACGCCACCGTTGGCAACGGTCGCGGTGGCTTCGAAGCTTGGCAGCCGCTCGGCCAGCAGGCCGAGGCTGGCCGCGACGCGCCCGCCAACGTCCCGCGCCGCCCGGCCCATCGCAGCGGCTGCGTCGCGCCGGTTGCGGCCGGCCTTGTCCACGCTGCCGGGCGGGCTGCCCGCGGCCGGCTCGGCGGGAATTCCCGCGCCGCTCGCGCCGAGCGCCCCGCCGGATTCCAGACCCGCGCCAGCAGCCTCGGGAACGTCTGCCGCCAAGTTCCCGGCTGGCTCGGAGAGGCCCGCTCCCGCGGCCGCTTCGGCGCCCACTGCCCGCCCGCTCTCGCGCTGCGCCGCGATCCCCGGCAGCAAGCCCTCGCGCTTGTACTGGCGCAGCGTCTCGAAGCACAGCTCCAACTCCCGCGCCACGCCACGCAAGCTCGCGCCCCCTTGCAGCAGCTCCGCCGCCCGCGCCAGCACCGCCGGGTCCTCGATCCCGTGCCGCCGCCGCGGCTGGCGCGGACGCCCGAAGCTCGACTCCCCCTCCCGCTGCATCCGCAGCCGCGCGCGCGTCACCGTGCGCGCGCTGATCCCGAGCGCCTGCGCCAATTCCGCCGCTGTTGCCATGAGGTGGCTAGGGAGTGGTGGACAGTTGAGTGTGCGGCAGCTGCAGCAACTCCAGAGGGGCGGCACCATGATGGTGCAGGGGGCTTGAGATGTCAAGGGGGGAGGGGGTAGCAGGGGGAGGGGAGCGCCCCTCCCCCCCTCTCCAAGAGAGGCAGTGGAAAGGGGTGAGGAGGCCCCGGGAGGGGGTGCTGGGGGGCGCGCCCCCCAGCACATTTCCGGCATCTTTTGTTTTGACTTGGCTGCGGATCGTGCCGCCCTCTCGCGCCTCCCGTGTCGGCACGGGAGCGGACTGGCCATGCCGGGCACAACAGCTCCTGCGGGATGGCTGGCAGGCACGCCCGTTGCGACCGGTGCGGTTGCATGGATCATGGTAACGTTACCAGGGGCGGAGAGCCCGCCACCACGCGAGCAGCCGGAGGGCAATGGCATGGCCTTGACGAACGCAGAGAAACAGCGGCGCTATCGCGCCCGGCGCCGGGAGGGGGCGCGGCCGGTCCGCTATCGCCGTCCGCAGGAGCGGCGCTCGAATCCGCAACGCTGGCGCGACGCGGTGCAGAGCTTGGTGCAGCTCCAGGAGCACTACGGGGAGTGGCTGGAGAAGCTGCCGGAGAGCCTGTACGGGAGCGCGCTGGGGGCGAAGCTGGAGGCGATCACAGAGCTGGACCTCGACGCCCTGCAAGCCGTCGAGCCCCCGCTGGGCTTCGGGCGGGACTGAGCGGGCCGGGCGCGGGCCGCCGCGGGACCGGGCGCCAGGCAACAGGCCCCGCGGTGCATGGTAACGTTACCAGTGTCAGGGCCCGTCGCGCCCCTGTCGGCCCGCGCTCAGACCCCCGCCTGCTGCGCGTGCCAGGCCTGCTCGAACTCCACCGGGGAGCGATAGCCCAGCGCCGAATGACGGCGCTTGCGATTGTAGAAGCCTTCCAGAAACACGAAGATCTCCGTGGTCGCCTGCTCGCGGGTCGCGAACGGAACGCGTTGCAGCAACTCGCATTCCAGCGTCGCGAACAGGCTCTCCGCCATGGCATTGTCGTAACAGTTCCCGGCCGCCCCCATTGAACGCTCGATGCCGGCCTCGGCGCAGCGCCGGCTGAACGCCAGCGCCGTGTACTGGCTCCCGCGGTCGGAATGGAACACCACGCCCTGCGCCGCCCGCATCTGGAGCGCCATCTCCAGCCCCGCCTGGACCAGCTCGACGGTCTGCCGCGCGCCCATCGCCCAGCCCACCACCTTGCGGCTGAACACGTCCAGCACCGTTGCCAGGTACACAAACCCTTCCAGGGTCGGCACATACGTGATGTCAGCCACCCACAACCGGTTCGGCTCGGACGCCTCGAAACGCCGCTGGACCCGGTCCGGCGCCACCGCCGCTTCCCGCTCCCTGCGCGTCGTGCAGCGCCGCTTCCTCCGCGTCACGCCCTCCAGCCCCAGCGCCCGCATCAGCCGCGCCACCCGCTGCCGCGACACACTCACGCCCTCCGCCTGCAGCTCCGCCTGCACCCGCCGCGCCCCGTAGGTCTGCCGCGATTCCACGTGGATCGCCGCGATCCTCCGGCTCAACGCCTCGCGCTCTTGCGCCCGCCGGCTCGGCGTCCGCTGCCGCCATGCGTAGTACCCGCTGGTGGAGACCCCCAGCACACGGCACATGCAGGCGATCGGATACTGCCCCTGGTGCGCTCTGACGAATCCGAACACCCTTACGGGATCGAATCGGTCTCCCGAGCGAACCAGGTGGCTGCTTTTGACAGGATCTCGCGCTCCATCTTCAGCCGCCGGTTCTCCCGCCGCAGGCGCACCAGTTCCTCCCGCTCCGCACTGCGCAGGCCGTCCTGCCGACTGCCCTGATCGCGCTCGGCCTGTTGCATCCAGCGCCGCACCGAATCCGCGGAGATCCCGAATTCCTCGGCCACCTCCCGGGTGCTGCGAGCACCGACCTGCACCAGCTTCACCACCTTGTCCCGAAACTCCTTCGGGTAGGCCTTCACATAGGCATGTTTGCTCATTGTCCGGGGCCTCCTTACCCCCTGCCCTCTCTGCAAGCAATCAACTGCCTATCACGCTATCTCAGCTGTCCACGAAAACGGGGCCACTTCACCACGCCCCACGTCAGGAAGCGCGCCAGGCAGCGCGCGCGCGCCGGGCGATCGCCTTGCAGGTAGCAGTCGCACACTTGCAGGTACAGGAACCAATACACCTGGCCGCTGTCCTCCAGGAAGCTCAGCTGCGCGTTGACAGCGGTCGCCTCCGGCGGCTGCAGGGACAGGGCCGCGGGCAGTCCGGTGGGTCGCGGCAGGGCCTCGCTCGGGCTTTCCATGGACATATTATAACAGTCAAAGCGGGTCCGGCGCAACCCCAATTGGCACTTCGGAAACGACTAAAACTCTATGAACCGTAGGAACTTAGGCTGACCTACCCTGTCTGGCCATCTCGGCCGATGTAAGGAAGTCTGACCCGATGGCGCAGAATTTCGATGCTGAGGGCCGCCTGTGGGTCGCTAATACGCCCACTTGGCCCCAGCCGATTCCGGGCGAGCAGCCCTCGGACTCGATCGTCATTCTCGAAGACACCGATCAGGACGGCGTGGCGGACAAGCATACTGTCTTCATCGACAAGCTAGACATGATTCATGGTTTCGCCCTAGGTGACGGGGGCGCCTACATATCGCAGGTTCCGCATATCATCCATGCTCAAGATACGGACGGCGATAACCGGGCTGACGAAGTCCGCATGGTATTGCATGGCTTTGGATCCGAGGATGTCGAGCATTCCATCAACAACTACAGATGGGGGCCCGACGGCGCCGTTTATTTCATGGAGGGCACCTTTTTCCACACGCAAGTGGAGACGCCGTATGGTCCCCGCCGCTTGTATAACTCCGGTGTTTTCCGTTACATGCCTCGATCTCAGCGATTCGATGTTCTGATTTCGCATCGATTTGCGAATCCATGGGGCCAGGTATTCGATCACTGGGGCCAGTGGCTGCTTCTCGACGCCTCAGGTGGGAACTACTACAGCAGGCCGATCTTGACCGCTAACTTCGTCTATCCCAAGAGGAAGGAGCGCCGGCGTGGGAAACCCCCTCTTTCCTTTGCCCCGGAGGGTACCGCGCCGTCCGCCGGAATGGAGATCATCCGGAATCGTCATTTCCCGGAACAGGCCCAAGGGAGATTCTTGGTCAACGAGTTGTCGACTCACGGTTTCCTCGGCACCTATTGGTACGACATCAAGGAGCACGGAACGAGCTACGAAGTCAAGCGTGTGACACCTCACTTGGTGGCGACCAAGGATCCTTTCTTCCGACCGACTGCCATGACGTTTGGACCGGATGGAGCCATCTACGTCCTCGACTTCAGCTCACCGGTTATCGAAAACACCGCCTATTCGAAACGCGATCCGGGGCGCGACCATTATCGCGGCCGCGTCTGGCGCATCACCTACCCAGCCAATCCGCTGCTGAAGCAGCCAGGGATCGTGGGCCGGCCGAGCCCTGTGCTGCTAGAGCTGCTCAAGGAGTACGAAAACACCACTCGCCACTTCGCTCGCCGAGAACTGCAACAGCGCAACCCCGATGAGGTCGTCCCGGCGCTCGAGAAATGGGTCGCTGCTCTTGACCCCGCAGATCCGCAGCACGAACGCCTTCTTCTCGAGGCGCTCTGGATCTACCAGGGGCTGGAAGTGGTCGAGCCGGATCTACTGTACAGATTGCTGCAGGCGAAGGACTACCGGGCCCGCACGGCTGCGACGCGCGTGCTCCGTTACTGGCAGGACAAGATCGACGATTCCATCGACTGGCTAGCCAAGCTGGTTGAAGACGAGCACATTCGGGTGCGCATGGAAGCGGTCCTGGCCTGCGGGTTCAGCTCCTCGGATCAAGCTCCCGAAGTTGCCCTACAGGCCGCAAGATTCACGATGGATCCCGGGATGCAAAATGCTCTGGATGACACCATGGGCTTCTTTGAACGTTCCAGATCAACCAGACCGTGATTGGCCCTCGGTACAAGCTCTTGCTTAGCGCGTGCCTGCTTTTGACTGGGGCGATCGCCTTGGTGATCTTTCCTTTGGGTCTCCACGAGAACGATGCCAAGCCAGACATCTCAGGCGTCAAGCCACGCATCTTTTTCGATCACGAACCGAGTGTGGTGGCCTACCAGCTCCAACGGCTGTCTAACGATCAGCTCGTGCGGGTGGAACGCGACGCGGGCAATCCGAAGTATCGACCAGTCTACGAAGCGCTGATAGCACGCGACGGTCTGGCGAGCAAGTATCGACGCGAGGCTATCCTCGCCCTGGCTGATCTGAATGGGTCGGACGCGATTAGCGAGATCCTGGCCGGCGCTGAGCGAGTCGGGGAGAAGTCGGCCAAGCTTCAGCGGGAACTAAGCAATATATTGCTCCAGCAAGAACCTTCCGAGCTGGCAGAAGCGCGCGACCGGCTGGAACAAACCGTGACCGTCTCAGAAGTCAGTGCGGCCAAGGCCGCATCCTACGCCGCGCTGGTCATGAGTGTCCCGGCCGACGAGGTGTGGCGGCTAGCCTCGAGCCAGAATCGCCGCGTGTACGATCTCTTGCAGGCGATTCCGATGGTGCCGGACGCAAAACGGAAGGATGCCTTCTACCCGAGGATCAAATCCCTCCTGCATGAGACGGACGCACCTGAACTCCGCCGGGCAGCGATTGAGACCCTGCCTTCCTTCACGGGTCAAGACCAGGAATCCTTCAAGACGCTGGCCGGGTTCATTCGCGGGGGCGTCGAGCAGCCGGTCGCCATTCGTTCGATCTTGCGTATCGGCCAGGAACATTGGCCGAACACGGCAGTCGCGCCTCTGGCCGAGGCCATCGTAGCGTACGTCCTCGAGTTCCCAGTCAATGAACGAACCGGAACCGCGTTCCTGGACGCGGTCCGACTCGGCAATGAGCTAGCCTCCATGCTCGATGCCGAGGCCAGCAACAGGATCCGCAGGATTCTGGACGGTCTAGGGGTGACAGTCGTCCAGCTCCGGACCCTTGTTGATCAAACGAGCTACGACAAGAGGCGAATCGTCGTTGAGACCGGTAAGCGCGTAGAAATTGTGCTGGAGAACCAGGATTTCATGCCTCACAACTTGGTCATTACCGTCCCGGGCGCCCGTGAAGAAATCGGGATGGCAGCCGATAGGTTGCCCAGGCCGGCTAGACCCGATTCGCAAGGAAGGTATTATGTCCCCCCGTCCCCGAAAGTCCTCTACGCAACTAGGTTGCTCGAACCCAGCCAGACAGAGAAGTTAAACTTTGAAGCTCCTTCGGAGCCCGGCGACTATCCCTACCTCTGTACGTTCAATGGACACTGGAGGCGGATGTTCGGCCATCTCTTGGTTGTGGAGAGCATGGAAGAATACTTGAAGAATCCCCCTCCGCTCACGGACCTAGACTACACAGAGTGGACGCTTAGCGACCTAGTGGACGATTTGCCCGACATCGATGCGGACAGAAGTGCTGCGGGCCAAGAGGTCTTCGAAACTGCCACCTGCGCCAAATGCCACCGGATCGGCGAGCTGGGCAGAGATTTTTGCCCAGACCTCAGCGATGTCTTCCAACGTTACGAAGACGACAGCTCACGCGTGCTGCGGGAAATCCTGGAGCCCTCCAAGACAATCGAAGAAGAATACATGAACTATCTTTTTGTGCTCACCAACGGCGATGTTGCGACAGGTATCATCACTGCAGAAGGGGCGCACTTCCTGACTGTCCAGTCGAGCGGCGACGACAGCCTAGCCGTGACCATTGACAAGAGCGACATCATCGAACGCGACAAGCGTGCCGTGTCAATCATGCCGGTCGGCCTGCTAGATACCCTCCGGAGAGACCAAATCGTCGATTTGATGGCCTTTCTCAAGTACGCCGGCGCCGTTGTGGAGCCCACTTCAGCCCGTGCGCAGGCTGGTCGCATTATGACGAGTGAATCGTTCCCATCAGAATGAGTACGGCCACACCTGTGAAATTGTGTTCGAGATCAAGTAAGGCTGTACGTTGTCTGCCCCTCCGCTGCCGTGCGATAGGATTTCCTAACGAGTTTCCGCCCCCACGTAAGTTCTCTCATGTCGAACCACACGGTTGAAGACCCCTATCAGCTTCATCCTGAAGCAGTCGAAGATCCACCGAGCACGTTTGTCTCGATCCTCCGGCGTATTGGGCCGGGCCTGATCCTGGCCAGCGCCATCGTCGGATCGGGCGAGCTAATCGCGACGACCGTACTCGGGGCCGAGAACGGCTACGCCCTACTCTGGCTCATCCTTGTGAGCTGCGCCATCAAAGTCGTGGTGCAAAATGAACTCGGCCGGTACGTCATCGGCACTGGGGAGACCGCACTGGAAGCCTTCAACCGAGTCCCCGGACCTCGGCTGCGAGTGTCATGGGTCGTTTGGTTGTGGTTTGTAATGGTCGCGATGGTCATGTTTGCGGTGGGCGGCATGATGGGGGCCATCTCGGAAGTTCTCAACACGATCTTCCCCTCGATATCGATCAACGTCTGGGTGTGGATCGTGGGCATTGTGACAGCGATCTTATTGATAGTGGGCCGCTACAACTTGGTCGAGAAGGTCGCCATGGGCCTGATCGTTGTCTTTACTTTCCTGACAGTGGGCTGCGCGGTATTACTGTTCAAACAACCGGAGTACTTTTCCTGGGCCGAACTCATGAACGGCTTGTCATTCCATCTGCCCGAGGGTGGATTCGTGACTGCCGTCACTGTGTTTGGAATCACAGGTGTCGGCGCCACGGAACTGGTGATCTATCCATATTGGTGCCTTGAAAAGGGGTACGCGCGGTTCACAGGCCGCAGAGATAACTCAGCTGCTTGGCTAAACCGGGCTCATGGATGGATCCAAGTCATGGGGGTCGACGTTCTGAACTCAATGGTCATCTACACCGTCTCAACCGTGGCCTTCTACCTTCTGGGAGCGGGTATTCTGCATAGCCTGGGAGTCGTTCCACAGGGGGCTGAGATGGTCAAGACGCTGTCTAACATGTACACTGCGACCCTGGGGCCATGGTCGCGCGATCTCTTTCTGGCCGGGGCCGTGGCGGTGCTCTACTCCACGGTATTTGCGTCGACCGCCGCCCACAGCAGACTTCTTGCTGACTTCCTAGCGATCATGCGTGTCTACGACACACGTAGTTACGCGATGAGGTTGCGAGTGACTCGTGTCTTTGTCGTGATTCTGCTTCTCGCGCCTGCACTGACTTTCATGTTTCTGCAGGAGCCCGTACTCATGGTCAAGATCAGTGGGGTATCGGAGGCTTTGATGTTGCCCATAATCGGTTTTTGCACAATCTACCTACGCCATGCGCACCTTCCGAAGGCGATTCTCCCCAAACGCTGGATCACTCTCGCGCTGTGGCTCACATCAGCAGTGATGCTAGTTATGATGGGCTATTCAACAATTCAGCAGTTGACCATGTAGGGCCGCAAGATCACGACCGATTTCCGGTTGAATCACCAATCAGATTGGAAAGAGTTATGAAAATAACCGACCTGGAAGTCGTCAACCTGCAATTCACCTACCCTCCCGGTCAGGAGTTCCAGTTCGCGGGAGGCTGTTGCACGGGCCGACTCTCCTCACTGATTCGCGTGATGACGGATTCTGGGGCTGAGGGCATTGGTTCGGTTTACTCGCACCCCGAGCTCGTGCGTGTGATCGTGGAAGACCAACTGCGTGATCTACTGGTCGGGGAGGACCCGCTTGAAGTTGAGAGCCTCTGGGAAAAATCCTACCGAGTCACACGTTGGTACGGGCGTAAGGGCGCCGCTATCTCGGCACTGGGAGGAATCGACACTGCGCTCTGGGACATTCGCGGCAAGGTGGCGGGCAAACCTATCTATCAGTTACTCGGCGCTCACCGGGATGCCGTTCCGGCTTACGCCAGCGGCCTCTTGTGGAAGAACGACGTTGAGGAGCTTGCCGACGAAGCGGCTCGTCACTTATCGAACGGCTTTCGCGCGATGAAAACCCGTCTCGGCAAGAACTGTGACTATGACCGCGCTGGCCTGAAGGGCATCCGGGAAAAGATTGGATCCGAGAATCGTCTCCTGGTTGACGGTAACGGACGCTACTCACTCGATCAGGTGCGCCGCCTGGTTCCGGATTTTCATGCGGCAGATGTGTTTTGGCTAGAGGAACCATTCTCGCCGGAAGACATAGACAGCTATCTAGCGTTGCGACCTGATCTCGGGAGTATTCCGTTGGCTGCGGGCGAGAACGATTTTGGGGTCCAAGGTTTCCGCGAGTTGATGGACCGGAAGATGGTGGACATCGTGCAACCGGACTGTTCTCGTGCCGGCGGGATCACCGAGTGCCGCCGCATCGGCGAGTTGGCGATACAACGAGGTCTTCGGGTGGCGACCCACACTTGGAGCGACGCAGTCGCGCTAGTCGCAAACATGCACTTGATCGCGTCCTTACCGACCAGCATAACGGTGGAGGTGGACCAAACCGGCAACCCGCTCATCGACGACCTGACGGTCGACCGACTCGAGGTGATCGACGGCGAGATCACTATGCCCCAGGGCCCGGGCCTAGGTATTGAGCTGAATGAGGACATCGTCGAGAAGTACACTCTTCCCGCTGGGACTCCGATCCCGGAGGGAAACTATGCCGACATGCTGTTCGGCCGACAGCACTATGCTCCCGCTGGACCCTACTGGTAATCTGGCGGAAGCCGAGACATCCGCCAAGCCGAGCCTCGATTCTCAAAGACAATGATTGAGGTGAATGATCGGATTGGATCCACCGAAGACCAAGCGTAGGGGATTGTTC
This sequence comes from Bryobacterales bacterium, assembly GCA_965218615.1. Taxonomy (GTDB): domain Bacteria; phylum Acidobacteriota; class Terriglobia; order Bryobacterales; family UBA6623; genus VXMF01. Next base: position 667,842 of record CBDCLH010000003.1, on the reverse strand, counting down.
CCGAACATGGGATCGGCTGTACTCCCTCGCCGAAGCCCAAATCGATCCGGAAGGGACGGTTTGTGCGGCGTCCGATGCGGACCACGGTACGCTGCGGTTCAATGTGGACGGTCGCATCCTATAGCCGCGCCGCCCAAGACCTCAGGTGCAGGTTCCGGTAATTTCGGGGTACCAGAATTACCGGAACCTGCAACGAATGTGCGCGGGCCGTGGATCGTTTCAGGGACCCTGTAGTCCTGGCCTGCAGCAAGTCGGCCTCGCGGGGAACCGTGCGGACCAGCGGAAACAGCTAGGCTGTCACCCATCCGTCCGGGTCGGGCTCGCACCAATCAGTCCGGTCGGAAAGTGCGCTGGTCCCACGGCGGGCCATCTGTCCTTACGCCGTTCATCTGTTTGCCGTTCACTGCGTCTTCCTCCAAGAGTGTGCTGTTACCCGATGCTCTTACGCAGTGTCCAATTCCAACCCTGGGGCGCGGCATCAGAGCCTCATCGATTGAGTATTTCTTGGAGGCTGATTCGAGCCTCCTCAAAATGCGGGTCAAGTCTTAAGGCCCTTCGGAACTCACTTGTCGCGGCTTGGATGTCTCCTCGTTGATGGAGAACGCTCCCCAGGCCATAGTGCAACTTGGCGCTCGTGGGCTTCAACTTCAACGCGGCCATCAACTCTGCGCTTGCGCCTTCCAGGTCTCCGCTGTCCGCAAGGGCGATACCTAAGTTGTAGTGAGCCATGGCATACTCAGGATTCATTGTCACAGCCTTCCGGAATTCAGCTATGCTCTCGCTGAGTTTGCCCGACTGAGCCAACTCCACTCCTCGATTATTGTGTCTGGCTGCTTGGAGTCGGGCTTTCTCCTGACTTCGAAGACGCTTGGATTCGTTGAGCTCGGCTGTGCCTTCCTCCCGATCTCCGCTTTGCACCAACAAGCGTCCAAGCAAGTAACGTGCTTCTGCGAATTCTGGTTGCAGTCTGACTGCATCTCGCAGCTCTGCTATGGCTCCCTTCTTGTCGCCTTGCCGATCAAGCAGCAAGCCCAAGAAATAGTAGGCTTCGCCAAAGCTGGGCTGCAGATCTACGGCGGTTCGAAGCTCTGCCGTGGCACCCTCGATGTTCCCTTGCCGACGCAACACTTCTGCCAAGTAGAAGTGACTCCTGGAGAGATTCGGGTTCAACCGAATAGCCAATCGAAGTGCCGAAAGACCTTCTTCCAGATCTCCCGCATCCGCCAAAGCCATCCCCAAGTCCGCATGGGCCTCGGCATAGCGAGGTTCCGATTCAATGGCCTGGACGAGATGGGAGATGACTTCCTGTAAGTCTGACTTCTTCTTGTAGGTAACTTTTAGGGCGGCGGCGAGAGCTCGATGAGCTGTTGCATAATCCGATTTGATCGTGAGAGAGCGCCGAAACTGATTCTTGGCATCATCAAGGCCACCGGCCTGAGCAAACACACGCCCAAGGTGATAGTGAGCTTCAGCGTCGTTCGGATCAAGTTGAAGTGCCGACTGGAATTCGGCAATAGCACCTACTAGATCCCCTTTCTGGTTCAAGTCCAATCCCAGCCGGATATGCGCACTGGCAGTGGACGGTTCTCGGGTGTTCTCGTTACGAACCTGCCCTAGATCGCGCTGGAGGCCCCCGGACAACGCTGGATCCTGAGCTTGAAGGAAAACCGGGAACAGACTAGAGGTAACTGCAGGCAGCCAACAAAGAAGGACGCCCATGAGAAATGGAGCATGAAGTTCGTGTCGAAGCAAAACGTGTCGGGCCTCCGTTTACGCTGGCTCGCGGATTGGTTCTCCGCAGCCGCAAACTGATACGTCCACTGTGTCATTTGTATTCCAAACTCTCACTCGCGTCAAGAGACGGGCGAGGCCGCGAGATCAGGCTGTCTCCGGAGCAGCTCTCGCATCAAGCCGAAGCGGTTGTCAGGAGTGATTCAAAAGTTCCCACCTCGAAACTGAGTTGGACAACTCTGGAAGGAGGAGATGCGGTAGCGTGGTGCGGGGTCAAGACGCTCGACAGAGTGGAGAGACGCTGAGCAGGCTGGGTCAAAGCCGCCGGTAGATCGGCCTTGGTGTCCGGCGGCTAGCCGGGAAGAGTACCCAAGGAACCGGGACGCCTCATGGCTTGGCCCACCACTCGCAATTGATGGTCCGGCCACAGGAAGGCCGTGAGGCGGCGGGGCGCTACCGCAGGGACAAGATGTGCTCCCGAAGAGCCGCCTCCGTGACCCCGACTGGTTTCCATGCTGGACTGGACTGCGTGGAGATCAATCACCACCGCTCTTTGGGCGGGGAATCTTCAACTGCCGTTGACACGGAGCTTCGGAAGCCGAGGCTGCGATGGCAAAGGAAAGGGTGCTAGCGGTAGGCCCGCAGCCCAGGCACTTAGTAGCAACCCCGGATGGACTGCTCCGTAGTTGCGATGCACGGGAACTGCACTAGTGCTCAATGGATCCGTTGCCCCCCGAAATCGCTCGAGGGCGCACGCAATCCTCGGCCAACTCGAGCGCATCCACCGGCCAGAAGCACTCTGGCCGAGGACGGAAAACATGGAGCTGCCCGGCTGCAGGACGGCAGTTGCACAAGCATTCGGCCCATTGCGCGGGAATCGCGTCCCGACCGTACACGGCGCCAACGAGCGCCCCGCAGATGGCCGCATTGGTGTCGGTGTCTCCGCCGCGCATGACGGTGTCGACCACGGCTTCCTCCAGATCTTGCGCATGGAGGAGTTGCCAGAGAGCGTTGTGAAACGCCGTCAGAACCCAACCCTGTTGACTGATGTAGTTGGAGGGAGGGGCGGCAGCGGCACCTCGGATGGCAATAAGGACGCTATTATTCACATTCATGTCTTCGGCCCAGGCTGCGATCCGCTCATAGAGGTACCTCGCATCGCATGCAGCACGAACGGCCTCGGCAATTGCCATTGCATACAGCGCGTTGGCCTGCCGGCAGACCGGATGCGGATGAGTGAGCGCCGCATCCTGTCGAGCCCAGTCAGCCACCTCTGCCAAGTCATGGTTGGCGCCGAAGATACCCACTGGACTGATCCTCATCATCGCGCCGTTGGCTTGGCTGTCCGGATTGGGGCGTCCACGCAGACCGCTGGCAATTGTCATTCCGCAATCGAAGGGACCCGAGTCGAGCCAGAAGACATAAGCCTTCCTAGCTTGCTCGGGGTCGTATCTGCCCTGGTTTGCCAGCAAACGGGCCAGTAACAACGCCATCTCGGAATCATCCGTTGGTTGTCCGGCGATCGTGTTCCAGGTCCCTCCGTCAACGAGATTCCGAACACCATCGGGATGTTCTTGCAGAATATGCTCTGGTGTCTGGAACTCCACCAAGCTGCCTAGTGCGTCCCCGGCGAGCTGGCCAAGCAGGCATCCCTGGGCTCGGGCTATGACGCTAGCGTCTAAGGAATCTTGGTTGATCTTAGCCATATCGTTCGTGACACTTCCGGACTCTGCAAATGTATCGGATTTCAGCATCCAGAAGGGGAGACTTCAACGCATCCTCGATTCTCGGTGTCGGTGTCGCGAACTTCCTTCCGCAAACGAGCCCGCCTCCCTTGGAGTGCTTCACGATACCCCAGCACCTGTCCTGCCGGATTGGGATTAATATTCATGGGTGCGTGACCTCGGAATTCAATTCAAATCAGAAACAACGTTCACGTTGAATCAAAAAATACCCAGAAGTGACTAGAAAATACCTATCTCTATCCATGGATAAGGTTCGCATATAGTCATTTAGATCAGTCCAAGATGAATTGGAGTTCGGAACGCTAGATACATAAGAGAGACGTCATAAGGCCGAATCTTCTAAGATTGGTTCGGCACAATCAATCTACTTCAATGTGACGCTCAGATCACGTTTATACGCCGAGTCTATCTCAACGAAACGCACTAGCGTCAATGAAAAAAGTTCGAATAGGAATCTCAAGATGTCAGCCTTCTTGATAACTCCCATGCATTCAAAGTACAACATGTCAACCCCATCAGGGGACGTCTCGCGAAAGTGGCCCTCGTCACACTTGATCTCAAAGCTGATCCTTGGCAGTTTGCGTATCCGTTGTTGATATTCCCGCCGTGCCCGTCGAGTTTGTGACGGTGTAGGTGTCGAGTAGGATTTCCCACTCGCCATGCTTGTACGAGAGAACGTCCTTGCCCCAAAAGCCGCCATCGACGTAATCTCCGCCAATCTCTGCGGCAATCTTTGACTATATCTCGCCCTTTGAAGGCCCGAATACTGACTCCAGCGCACCCATCGTCCTCCTCGCATGTTCGGGGAACCGCTCTTGAGTAGTCTATCAGTGCATCCTTTGTCCCTCGCGGACAATGCGCCCCTGATATCGAGTAGAATTTAATGACGTGGGCGCAAGATAGCATCTCTCACCTTGCAACATTCAAGTCCGGTTCAAAGAGACTCAGGGTGAAGATCGTCGGTGCCGAACCACCATCATCTGTAGCACGATAAGTCAGACTAAGTGCATTGACTAGTGAGCACCGTCTCACTCTCTGGGCAGTTCCGTTATGGACAAGATCTGATTCGTAGTGACATCGGTAAGTCGTTGCACAACACCGCTAGGCCAGACAACTTCAATTTCCTTCACTGTCCTGTCTTCCCCCATCCCAAAATGCAAACGCCTGTCGTTCCCTGAGAGGTAACTGCCGGCTGTTGAAACCATCCCGTGCTGTTCCATTCCAGAAGATCCGATGATTCGCACTTGGGTGCCAATGCCATCCCGATTACTCCTTGATCCGATCGCGTTCACAGTGATCCATCGACCTCTATTCCCATTATTTCGGAGAAGTAGCGGGGCCCCATCGTTTGTGTTCACAGCCACATCAACGAAACCATCATTGTTATAGTCGCCGAACGATGCACCACGTGCGGCCCATGGGGTCCGAAATGCCGCACCGACTTGGGCAGAAATATCTTCAAACTTCCCCTCTATATTTCTCAACATCAGAAGAGGTTGCTCATATGAGAGCTCCGGGTAGTCAAGAGTGATATTGTCCAGAACATGTGCTTGTGCAACAAAAAGATCCTTCCATCCGTCGTTGTCGAAATCGATGAATTGGGTTCCCCAGCCGGAAAACTGCAAGCTCGCAGGGGCAATCCCAGTATGACCGGCAATGTCCGTGAACTCGGTATGCTCGTTACGTAATAGAACATACCCTTCAAGTGAAAGTGCATTTACGAATACATCTGGCAACCCGTCATTATCAAAGTCTTCAAAGTCAATCCCCATACCCGCGAACTCTTGACCATCCGCATCATATGCGACACCTAATGGAAGGGCCTCCTCAATAAAGGTTCCATCACCTTTGTTGTGAAACAGCTGCTGAGCAAAGGAATCATTGGCTACAAGAATGTCAATCCAACCATCCCGATCGTAGTCGTTTAGTGCAACTCCCAGACCCTTGCCGGTAGAATCAGCGATCCCCACTTCTTGCCCCACTTCGCGGAACGTGCCATCTCCTACGTTGCGGTACAGCAAGTGTGTGGTCGATTCGAAGAGGTCAGGGTGGCAGTACATTCTCGCGGAACCGGATGTCGTTTCACACAAGGGGTTGTCATCAAAACTCCAGTCGATATAGCGAGCGACAAACAGATCAAGGCTGCCGTCACGATCATAGTCCAAAAACGCGGCTCCGGTCGACCAGCCCCCGGCGGCCACACCGGCCCGTAATGTCACATCCCTGAATGTTCCGTCCCCTTCGTTGCGAAACAAAAGGTTTCCGTCGAAGTTGGTCACATACAAGTCCGGCCAGCCATCGTCATCATAGTCTCCCACCGCAACCCCCATGCCGTATCCGCTTCCACGCAATCCAGCAGCTCTGGTCACATCCTCGAATATTTCACCTCCGAGGTTTCTATAGAGTCGATTCCAATACCGAGGAAGATGTTTGTCAGGCTTGGCATTCTCGGGCATCGGATCCTTGATGGCTGCCCCATTGACGAAGAACAAGTCCAGTCGGCTGTCTCCATCATAATCCAACCATGCTACGCCAGCTCCCATCGTTTCGATTAGATATTTCTGTGTCGTTTTGGAAGCACGGTGCCTGAAGTGTATGCCAGCTTGGCCAGCAATTTCAGAGAAAGTCGGCGGTTTCAAGGTAGCAACGGCTTGTGCCTCCATCGAGGAAGTCAAGATTAGAAGCCATAATCCTGTGCGAATAAGAGTGACAGTTCTGCGGAAAGTGGGCGTATCTTCATAAGACATATCGTGAATTACTATGATAGCTAGGCACCGTCTAGATTAGAGTGAAATGGCCTTCTCAAGGAGAGAAGTTGGGCCAATAGCGGGTTTCCCGTCAATCGGCTGGCCCGGCCGCCACAATAGGACGGGCGGAATGAGGGCCGTCGTCGGGAGTGCCCCATTAGCGTAATTGCTCACCCAGGGGGCTGGCTAGGTAGGTTTGAGGACGGTACGTCGCTCGATAGTGGTGACAATCGACTCGAGAGTCGTCAGATCATTGAGGCGTCCGGTGCCGATCACCGAGCGCACGGCCCCGAACACCTCGGCCCCCCACTCGGAGCGGAAGCCGTTGGTCACCTTGCGGAAAATCGTGCTCGGTCGCAGCGCCCGCTCCGAGGCGTTGTTGGTGAAGGGCACCTCGCGATCCGTCACGAACACCAGCAGGCTGTCCCGGATCTTGCCGTAGCGCTTCAGCAGCCGCTGTCCGTCCGCCTGCGTCGGCTCCAACTCCAGCAGCTTGTCCAGCCGCCGCCCGAGATCCCGTTGGTGGCGCTTCAGCGTGCTGTCCCGCAGCCGCGCGCGCCGCTGGCCCACCCGCATCGCCCGCACCAGGAACGCCTGCAGCGCCGGCCCGAACACTGCGTCCCCTGCGTCGATCGCGTACTGCGCGTCCCGCAACTGGTGCGCCAAGCACACCTGCCACACCGCCGCGTGCCCGCGCTGGCACACGTACAGGTCCGACACCCACACCTCCGGTCGCGCCCCCTCCAGCACGCTCTCCGGCTCCGCCTTCGAGCGGCTCGGCCGCAGCACGTGCAGCACCGCTCCCGCTCCCAGGAACACCCACTCCCACCACTTGCGCCCGTGCACCCGCGCCGACGTCTCGTCCGAGCACACCACCCGGCTCCCCCGCACCCGCTCCCGAATCGCCTCCGCCTGGTCCCCGAACCGCCCCTGCACCCGCCGGAACAGGTTCGCCAGCGCCCCTGCGCTGCTCTCCAGACCGAATACATCCCGGAACAACGCGCGCAAGCGCTCGTAGCTGATCGCTTGCGCGTAATGCAGATACACCGCCAGCGCCTCGATCGTCGCTCCGAACGGCGAGCCCCGTTCCAAACCCTGCGGCGCCAACGCCGTCACCCGCCGCCCGCAGCCCGGGCAGTCGCAACCGTGCAGCGTGACCCGCGTCCCGTGCGGCCGCACCGGCGGCAACTCGATGCGCTCGTACACCGCTTGCGGCGCCTGCTCCGCCCCGCCCAACTCCGTCCCGCAGTGCGGGCAACTCTCCGCCCGCGCTTCCACCACGCTGTTCGGATGCGGATGCAGCTTGCGTCCCGTTCCCGCACGCCCCTGGCGCTTGCGCCGGCCGCCTCGCACCGGCTTGTTCGCCTTCTCCCCGCGCGAGGGCGGCAGCGACGAGTTCGCCGGTGTCTTGGGCGGCGCTCCCAGACGCGCCTCCAACTCCGCCACCTGGGCCCTCAGCTCCGCGTTGGTCGCCGTCAGCTTGGCAACCTTCGCCGCCAACTCCGTGCTCGTTGCGGTCAACTCCGCAACCCTCGCTCGCAGCTCAACGACAAGGGCGCTCTTCCCGGAGTCGAGCGCCGAACCGAGATCCGAATTCGCCTCGCCCATACCCCATCTATAACATGTTTCTACTCTTTTGTTTCAGATTTCTAATCTGATCGGTCACGCTAGGACGGCACCAAGGTGAGCAATTACGTCGAAGCGACTTACTTGGGCAACCTGCTCCGGCACGCGTCCGACCACGGCCCAGTCAATCAATTGTTTCCCGAATACCGCAGTCTGGGGCCGTTGCTGAACATGCCGATCACTCATCCGGACGTGCGGGCTGCGGGGCTCTCCAAGCCGTATCCCGAGTTCCCGGGCGACTTCGCCTTGTCGCGGTCGCTACGGCGGTTTCCGCAGTACAACAACATTAACAATGACGCCGCGATCGTAACGGGCGCCAACTATCATGCGCTCATGCTCAAGGCGCAGCAGCGTTACTCGAATGGTCTCTCGTTCCTGATTCATTGGACCGCGTCGAAGCAACTCGCGGATACGGACTGGGGGCCCGGGGCTTACGGCGCCGAACCAGCCGATCAGTACAACCGCAAGTTGGACAAGGCCGTCGAACGTTTCGACACGCCGCAGCGATTCATATTGAGCTACTCCTATGAGTTGCCCTTCGGGCCCGGGAAGAAGTGGGCTAGCAAGCCGACAGGCTTCAGCAGATTCGTCCTCGGCGGATGGACCGTCGCGGGAGTTCAGGAGTACATGAGTGGGTACCCGGTTTCGGTCTCGGGTGGTCTCTCGGTTCCGATTCCCAACGGGCCCGAGCACCGTGCGGACCGAGTCCACGGCGTGCCAATTCGCAGCAACCTCGCTTGCGGAGAGATGGAATTCGGCAATCCGAATAGGAGCTACCTGCTCAATGCAGGGAACCCCGAACAAGCCGCACGTACGGGACGGCCCCTGGCCTACCAGGCGGAGGGGGACTACCAGCAAGGTAACGCTCCAGAGTTCGACCAGGAAACGCGGCAGTGCGGCAACTTGAACGAGAACTTGACGATCTTCAAGCAGATTCCCATCACAGAGCAGGTGCGCCTCGTGATTGGAGCGGACTGCATCAATTGCTTAAACCGACACCGTTGGATCACGTTCAAGTTTGGGCAAGGTGTCACCGAGTCCTCGTTCGGCGAGATTCAACCGGATCAAATCTATGGTCCCAAGGTGGTTCAGTTGCGGATGAGGATCCAATGGTGACGTGACCAATTCCCAGGGCCATGGCCGTGATGACTCCTGCCGAAGGGGCGTTTTACGCCATTGGGCCGTGGGTCTACGGTCGGTTTTCTGCCTCCTCCTGCTGGTGGCCTCAACGGACGAGGTGGCGGCTGCCTGTGCTTCCAGCGAGCTTTCCCGTTCAACACTGCGCGAAACCCCTACCTTGGTCAAGGCTTCGGATTGGCTAGCCCTCGAAGCGGTCGGTAGAGAGGTGATCCGCCTCTGCCCCTCAGCTGCTCAAGGGCACTACTGGCTGGGCGCGGCGCTCTTCAACCAGAACCGGTTCTTCGCGTCCATTCGTTCGCTTCGCCATGCGGTCGATCTTGGGTTCGGCGAGGCGCACCTCGCCCTTGCGCAAGCGTATTCCGAGCTCAACCAGGGGCACTTCTTCAAGGAGGAATTAGACGCGGCTAAAGGGCTGGCTCCCGAAATGCCCGCTGTTTACTTCGTTGAAGGGAAGTATTTCTACGAGAAGGAGCATCGACTGGATTTGGCAGAGGCCGCCTTCCGCCGCGCAATTGAGTTAGACCCTCAGCATTTCAAAGCGCGATATTTCCTGGGACTCTGTCTGCGCTGGACGGGTCGCCTTGAGGAGGCGGAAGCTGCCCTCCTGGAAACAGCCAGGATGGCCGACGAGCGACGATCGCCCGACCACCTTCCCTATCAATACTTGGCGGAGTTGTACTTGGAAGCCGACCGTCCCGAAAGAGCCCTAGCCTTCGCCCAGCACGCTGTCGAGATTAGTCCCGAATCATCGACGAGCCAATTCCTGCTTGGAAAATGTAAGTGGAAACTGCAACACGTGGAGGAGTCAATCGTCGCATTAAGAAAAGCGATTTCAATAGACAACACGTATCCGGAACCTAGATATCTTCTGGGACAGATCTATCTGAAGAGAGGGGATGAAGGGAAGGCCGCCGACGAACTCGAGAGTTTCCGCGAGTTGGAAGAGCTGTATGTCCGAACACCGAGATAGCCGGTGGGAACGGGGCCGTGCGGCGCAGCGGGTGGTGGCAGCGCTAGTCGCGTTGTTTGCGATCGAGTTCGGATTTTCCCAAATCAATCCGTTGACGTCCGCCTCGGCGAACCCTCGAGCGAAAACTCGAGACGAGTTGGACCGTTTTGGGTTGGTCTATGAGGCTCAGGAGGCGGCCGAGACAATCGCACGAGCTCGAACATTCGCCAAAGATTATCCTGATTCCGAGTTTCTCGAATTTGTCCTTCTCATGGAGATGGACGCTCGCCTCGAGTTGGGTGATTCCAAAGGAGCACGAACGGCGGCGGACGCGGTTCTCCAAGTCCACCCGGACAACGTTCACGCGCTGATCTCGTTAGCAGAGATTTACGCTGGTCAACTCGACGATGGCCAGGAGACGTTCACAAAGACGAGGCGCCTTGCCGAGCGCCACATCCATCGGGCGCTTCCGTTGCTTCTGAACCTGGCAATGCCCCAGGGGGCAGAGAGGCGGAAGTGGTTGAGGACGAAGAAAGAACTGCTGGCTCGTGCGTACAATATCCTCGGTCACCTCTCGCTGACGGCCAACGACCTTGATGGTGCGCTCGGGAATCTGACGACGGCTGTTCAGTTGGACCCACGCGGGATATACTTCTACCGGTGCGGGGTTGCCTATGGCCGGGCCGGCGAGCACCAGAAAGCGGTTGAAGCGTTCCAGGAGGCACGGATATTGGGGCCCAACGAAGTCACAGAGGCCTCAGACCGCTGGCTCCAGGAAATGGTGCAGCGGCGCCAACTGGAAAAGCTACCGTAGACGGTCGAACCTAGCAGGCTGTTGCATAAGATTGTCTGGCATGAATTTGGTTCCCGGAATGCCGCGTGCCCACCGCAGCTTGCCCGAGATCGTCCGCGGCATTGAAGGTTCCGTAACGGGTGAAGGTTTTGCTGTGACACGCCACCAAGATGCTGAAGAAACGCTACGAGCAGACTACATTTGAGTGGGACAGTAGACCTCGAACTGGGCGGCGCATAGCCTCGCCACCAGCGATCTTCGCGCTGACGGCAGTTATTTTTCTCTGGAAGGCCCCAGCCTCCAGGGCACAAGGATATCTTGAAGACCCGAAGCACTTTTGGGATCAGGAATCGGCCTACGCCGGTTCGGCGGTTTGCAAGAGCTGTCACGCGGAGATATACAGCCGTCAGGGGGTAAGCAGCCATGCTCGTTCGCTTCGCCCAGCGAACGAGCCACGTGAACTGACCTTGTATTTGCCTGCTGAGCGCACAGACGCTTCCTCGGATTCGCAACTGACTCTTGAGCTGACGGACCAGGGTCGGCTTCGACTGAGATCTCGCAGGGGCGCGGAGGAGACTTCGTTTCTTCCCGAGTGGGCCTTTGGAAGCGGCGCCAAGGGCATCACCCCCGTCGGTCGCAATGAACAAGGTCAGTTTATAGAAAGCCGCTTGAGCTGGTACGAGGTTCTAAACGGGTTCGACTTCACGACTGGCGCCAAGAGGCGAGATCCGAAGACAGCCGAGGAAAGCTTGGGGCGGCAGCTGTCCGAGAGCGAGATCAGTGAATGCTTCGAGTGTCATACCACGGGTTACGACGCACAGGAGCGGGCGCCAGCTCGGAACGAGATGGGAGTTCGATGCGAGCGTTGCCATGGTCCCGGGCTAGAGCATGTGCATGCGGCGCAAGCGGGAACACTCAACGATCTGATGATCTTTCAACCGGGTCGGATGGAAGGGTTCCCACAGGTTCAAATGTGCGGAGCTTGCCATGGCGCCCCACCAGAAGACAGCGACTTTGCATTCATCCGCTTTATCGAAACAACGCCCCAGACTGTTCGCCTTCCTAGCCAGCGTCTCGTGCTCAGCCGGTGCTTTAATGAAAGCTTCGGCGAGTTGAAATGTACGACCTGCCACGACCCGCACGAAGATGCGGTCGGCAACATGACGAGAGAATTCGATGATTCCTGTCTTTCGTGCCACCAAGCGGGGGCTAGAGACGACGGCAGCATGTGCTCAGTCGGGGCCAGAGATTGTTCTTCGTGCCACATGCCGCGTACACGAGTAATGCGTCATTCCATGTTCACGGACCACTGGATTCGCGTCGTGCTTGTGAACGGAAACTGAGAGCATGGCGAATATTCAGGAAAGACTGATTCATCGCGCCGGCCTGTGGCTCGACTTCCCAAGAGCGTTGTCGTACCTGCCATTGCTTGTGACTCTCGCTCTGCTCCTTCCCGGGCCCAGCAGCCTCGGGCAGAGCACGGACCTGACTTTCGAGGATCGCTCTTTCATCGAGTCTCACTTCCGAGCCGCCAAGCAGGCGGAAGGCGGCCAAGACTATACCGCCGCCGCCCGTGAGTACTCGCTGATCCTCGAGAAGTTTCCGACCGCAATTCCCCGCGTTTACCAGAACCTGGGACTCGTCTATTACTTGCTCAAAGATTATGCCCCCGCCATCGCGGCCTTCGAGAAAGGAATCCGCTTGGAACCTAACATGGTGGGCGCTCGGCTGTTGCTCGGGAGTTCATACCTGATGACGGCGCGGGTCGAGAAAGCGTTGGGACACTTGGAGTTCGCGCACAAAATGCAGCCCACCGTCGCAAGCGCGACGTACGTGGGCCAAGCATACATGGCTCATCTCGCGTACAGCCAAGCTGCCAATTCGTTTCGAGAGGCGCTCGCGAAAGCTGATCAAGCCGATCAAAAGGACAGTCTCCTCTACTCTGTGGGCAGCAGTTACCGGAAGCTGGCCGAGCAGCTTGGAAACTCGCAGAGCAAACTGCACCCTGCTTCCCCCCACGTTAAACTTGCCACCGCCAAGATCTTCGAGAACCGGAGAGGATATCAGATCGCCGCCATCGTATCAGACTTCCTGACATCTGACCAGAATGAGGTGTCGCGGTTTTCCGGCTAGACAGCGAGTTGCGGGCGGGGAGCAGCGCTCGTAGGATGGTCGTCGGGCAGGAGTTCGTAGACGAGTCGCAGCGAGGTGCCGGGAAACGCGGTGCGCGTTTGATTGAGTTCGCGGAGCAGCGGGCCTAGGGCGGCGTCCTGGGAGCGGCTCGCCAGATGCAGCAGCTGCACAGTGAGCGTGCCGGCACGGATATCGGGGACCAGGTTGGCGTCGCTGCGGAACAGCGCCTGCAGCAGCGCGCGGGCGTTTTCGGGCTTGCCGAGTTCGGGGGCGACCGCGACGGCCATCGCGGTTTCGGCCCGGTAGGCGATCATGCGCAGGGAGTCGAGCAGGTTGCGCAGCGGCTCGGGCAGGGCCATGAGGCGCTCCTCCGAGGACAGCTCGCCCGCCGGCACGTGCTCGTCGGCGTGCCGGGCCGCATGCTCCAGGCCCTCGATGCAGCGGTCGGTCGCGTCGATCTCGGAGTGCAGTGCGCGGAGCTTGTCGGCGTGCCCGGCACTGGGCCGGGCCTTTTCGCGGGCCAGCTTGCGGCGCAGGTTGCCGACCTTGTTGCGGAGCTTGTCGAGGGCCTTGCGGATCAGCCGCCAGGCGGGGTTGACCACCCGCGTGTGCGGCTCGACGGGCAGCAGCCCGCGCTGCGGCAGCGCATCCAGGCCGAACTCCTCCTTGAGGTACTTGAAGACGTTCTCCTGGGCCCAGCGCGAGCGCATGAGCCCGGCGACCTGCGCCGCCGACAGGCTCGGGTGCGTGGTGATGACCGACGGTTGGCGCTGGCCGGCGGCGGGCCGGCCCGCGGCGGGCACGGGCTCGCGCGGCTGGCCGCTCTTGCCCGGCGGCTGCAGGCGCCGGTCGATCCAGAAGCGCACTGAGGTGGCTAGGGAGTGGTGGACAGTTGAGTGTGCGGCAGCTGCAGCAACTCCAGAGGGGCGGCACCATGATGGTGCAGGGGGCTTGAGATGTCAAGGGGGGAGGGGGTAGCAGGGGGAGGGGAGCGCCCCTCCCCCCCTCTCCAAGAGAGGCAGTGGAAAGGGGTGAGGAGGCCCCGGGAGGGGGTGCTGGGGGGCGCGCCCCCCAGCACATTTCCGGCATCTTTTGTTTTGACTTGGCTGCGGATCGTGCCGCCCTCTCGCGCCTCCCGTGTCGGCACGGGAGCGGACTGGCCATGCCGGGCACAACAGCTCCTGCGGGATGGCTGGCAGGCACGCCCGTTGCGACCGGTGCGGTTGCATGGATCATGGTAACGTTACCAGGGGCGGAGAGCCCGCCACCACGCGAGCAGCCGGAGGGCAATGGCATGGCCTTGACGAACGCAGAGAAACAGCGGCGCTATCGCGCCCGGCGCCGGGAGGGGGCGCGGCCGGTCCGCTATCGCCGTCCGCAGGAGCGGCGCTCGAATCCGCAACGCTGGCGCGACGCGGTGCAGAGCTTGGTGCAGCTCCAGGAGCACTACGGGGAGTGGCTGGAGAAGCTGCCGGAGAGCCTGTACGGGAGCGCGCTGGGGGCGAAGCTGGAGGCGATCACAGAGCTGGACCTCGACGCCCTGCAAGCCGTCGAGCCCCCGCTGGGCTTCGGGCGGGACTGAGCGGGCCGGGCGCGGGCCGCCGCGGGACCGGGCGCCAGGCAACAGGCCCCGCGGTGCATGGTAACGTTACCAGTGTCAGGGCCCGTCGCGCCCCTGTCGGCCCGCGCTCAGACCCCCGCCTGCTGCGCGTGCCAGGCCTGCTCGAACTCCACCGGGGAGCGATAGCCCAGCGCCGAATGACGGCGCTTGCGATTGTAGAAGCCTTCCAGAAACACGAAGATCTCCGTGGTCGCCTGCTCGCGGGTCGCGAACGGAACGCGTTGCAGCAACTCGCATTCCAGCGTCGCGAACAGGCTCTCCGCCATGGCATTGTCGTAACAGTTCCCGGCCGCCCCCATTGAACGCTCGATGCCGGCCTCGGCGCAGCGCCGGCTGAACGCCAGCGCCGTGTACTGGCTCCCGCGGTCGGAATGGAACACCACGCCCTGCGCCGCCCGCATCTGGAGCGCCATCTCCAGCCCCGCCTGGACCAGCTCGACGGTCTGCCGCGCGCCCATCGCCCAGCCCACCACCTTGCGGCTGAACACGTCCAGCACCGTTGCCAGGTACACAAACCCTTCCAGGGTCGGCACATACGTGATGTCAGCCACCCACAACCGGTTCGGCTCGGACGCCTCGAAACGCCGCTGGACCCGGTCCGGCGCCACCGCCGCTTCCCGCTCCCTGCGCGTCGTGCAGCGCCGCTTCCTCCGCGTCACGCCCTCCAGCCCCAGCGCCCGCATCAGCCGCGCCACCCGCTGCCGCGACACACTCACGCCCTCCGCCTGCAGCTCCGCCTGCACCCGCCGCGCCCCGTAGGTCTGCCGCGATTCCACGTGGATCGCCGCGATCCTCCGGCTCAACGCCTCGCGCTCTTGCGCCCGCCGGCTCGGCGTCCGCTGCCGCCATGCGTAGTACCCGCTGGTGGAGACCCCCAGCACACGGCACATGCAGGCGATCGGATACTGCCCCTGGTGCGCTCTGACGAATCCGAACACCCTTACGGGATCGAATCGGTCTCCCGAGCGAACCAGGTGGCTGCTTTTGACAGGATCTCGCGCTCCATCTTCAGCCGCCGGTTCTCCCGCCGCAGGCGCACCAGTTCCTCCCGCTCCGCACTGCGCAGGCCGTCCTGCCGACTGCCCTGATCGCGCTCGGCCTGTTGCATCCAGCGCCGCACCGAATCCGCGGAGATCCCGAATTCCTCGGCCACCTCCCGGGTGCTGCGAGCACCGACCTGCACCAGCTTCACCACCTTGTCCCGAAACTCCTTCGGGTAGGCCTTCACATAGGCATGTTTGCTCATTGTCCGGGGCCTCCTTACCCCCTGCCCTCTCTGCAAGCAATCAACTGCCTATCACGCTATCTCAGCTGTCCACGAAAACGGGGCCACTTCACACCTCGCGCGCCTCGCAGCCCGGCAGCAGGGGCGCCTTGCGCTCGGCGACATGCGCCTCGAGCATCGCCGCGCCCAAGGGCGAGCGCACGGTGACGCGCTCCGGGCGGAACTCGCTGTCGGGCCAGCGCTCCGTCTGCGCGCCCTTGCGCCAGGTGATGCAGGCAATGCCCTTGGCGGCCAGCCAGCGGAACAGCTGCGGGCTCCAGCCTTCGCGGTCGAACACCAGCGTCAGGTGAGGCTCCGCCGCCGCGCCCGCGGCGGGCGCCAGCAGGCCGAGCGCCTCCAGTTGCGGCACGATGCCGTGGCGGATCTCGGCCACCATTTGCGGATCGACCTGCTTGTGGATGCACAGCAGGGGCGCGCCGCCGAGCGCGTTGAGCCAGTAGCCGGCCGCGGCCGGCAGCTGCAGTTTCTGGCGCGCGACGAAGTGCTTGGGCAGGTTGGCCTTGCCGCTGTAGAGCTTGACATGGCCATCGACGAACAGCGTGGCGGCGGTGGCGGGATCGTCCGCGGCCCACTGCCCGGCCAGGGCCGCGCGCCAGGCGTGCAGCGCCTCGGGGTCGGCGGCCAACTGGTCCAGCTTGCGCCGCAAGGTGCGCGCCTCGGGGCAGCGGTCCAGACCCAGCAGGGCGCCCCATTCGCCGGGCTGCTCGTAGCGCAGGCGCTCGGCGTTGCGCACGCGCGCCAGGAACATGAAGGCCAGCAGCAGCAGCACGGAGCGCAGGCCGTAGAAGCCGGGCGGAATGTGCAGCAGGCTGGCATGGCGCAGCAGGCCGGCCTGCAACAGCGCCGGGACGGCCGTCAGCACGCCACCGTTGGCAACGGTCGCGGTGGCTTCGAAGCTTGGCAGCCGCTCGGCCAGCAGGCCGAGGCTGGCCGCGACGCGCCCGCCAACGTCCCGCGCCGCCCGGCCCATCGCAGCGGCCGCGTCGCGCCGGTTGCGGCCGGCCTTGTCCACGCTGCCGGGCGGGCTGCCCGCGGCCGGCTCGGCGGGAATTCCCGCGCCGCTCGCGCCGCGCGCCCCGCCGGATTCCAGACCCGCGCCAGCAGCCTCGGGAACGTCTGCCGCCAAGTTCCCGGCCGTCTCGGAGAGGCCCGCTCCCGCGGCCGCTTCGGCGCCCACTGCCCGCCCGCTCTCGCGCTGCGCCGCGATCCCCGGCAGCAAGCCCTCGCGCTTGTACTGGCGCAGCGTCTCGAAGCACAGCTCCAACTCCCGCGCCACGCCACGCAAGCTCGCGCCCCCTTGCAGCAGCTCCGCCGCCCGCGCCAGCACCGCCGGGTCCTCGATCCCGTGCCGCCGCCGCGGCTGGCGCGGACGCCCGAAGCTCGACTCCCCCTCCCGCTGCATCCGCAGCCGCGCGCGCGTCACCGTGCGCGCGCTGATCCCGAGCGCCTGCGCCAATTCCGCCGCTGTCGCCACGCCCCACGTCAGGAAGCGCGCCAGGCAGCGCGCGCGCGCCGGGCGATCGCCTTGCAGGTAGCAGTCGCACACTTGCAGGTACAGGAACCAATACACCTGGCCGCTGTCCTCCAGGAAGCTCAGCTGCGCGTTGACAGCGGTCGCCTCCGGCGGCTGCAGGGACAGGGCCGCGGGCAGTCCGGTGGGTCGCGGCAGGGCCTCGCTCGGGCTTTCCATGGACATATTATAACAGTCAAAGCGGGTCCGGCGCAACCCCAATTGGCACTTCGGAAACGACTAAAACTCTATGAACCGTAGGAACTTAGGCTGACCTACCCTGTCTGGCCATCTCGGCCGATGTAAGGAAGTCTGAGTCCCGCGCTATCCAGCTGGGATGCACCCAGGGAAGAATACTCACTAAGGCCATGTGACCGGTCGGAAGCTCGGGGCGGATCTCCTCAATCCCAACGCGATATGGCTTGGGGCAATCTTCCCCCACACACCCGGGCCAATGTCTGTTATGACCCGGTCCTGTCCGTACCAAGAACGCGGGATGGTTGCCGCCACAAGCTGCACATGGAATCCGGGGAAAATAATCTTTTCGGTTCGGAACCACGATAAAAGGTTCAGGCATGTGCCGTAGTCCGACACGAAAGATATAAGTGCGCCAATCACGGGACTCAGGGGCACTCTTACACAAAAAGACAGCAGGACCACGGGGGTACTTGAATCGCCCATTCTCTTGGGGCCAGCGGACCTCGTGCGATTTCCCGTAGCCACTTCTTACTCGCAGGGCAGCCGTTGGGTCGATCATATTCTCCAGTGTATTGCCCGGCCCGATAATGAGCCCCATTTCAGCGGTTTCCCACACGACGGGCTGTCCTTCGACCGGATTTTGGTTGCCGGGAAAGGCTATCACTTTGCGCACCATTACGCCGTCGGGATAGACGGTGTAAATTTCTTCTGCCCTCGTGTTGCCGTGAAAGATGCGTTGTGTGTTGCGGTTGAAGAGAGCATACTGCCAGTGGAGCACGATACGCGCCGGGCCGAGTTCGGTGACTTCAGCATGCGTATAGCGGTTCTGCTGATCCGCCATCGGCTCGAAGCTACCGGAAGAGCGCGCAGCGGCGCCACCGGTTTCTAGCCATTGGCTGTAAAGCCACAGCCGCCCCCTTTCGATTTCCATACAAGGGACGTGCTGCGCCGCCTCCCAGGCCACTAGCCGCGACGGGAGGCCGACATCGACCACGAACGCCTGGGCGGTGACCCCTCCGAACGTCAAGGAGTCCCAGGTCGCTCGCATGGCTTGCTCGGTGACCACAAGCGGGGGACTCGGACCGGCTTGACCGAAAAGAGGAGCTGGTAACAACCCGGTGAGCGATCTCAAGAAGTTGCGCCGTTGCATAATGTCTCTCCAAGACTCTTCGAATGTTTACCTTAGCTGCGATCCCAAAACACTAAAGGGTCAGTCGCAGATTCCAAGCGAAGGCATCTAGATTCGTTGAGCCAGGACGACAGTAACAGATGAGTCAAGGTTGGCGGATCGATGCAGGTCAGGCGGCGAGCGGATGTCCCTCCCAGAGTCGTTTGAATTCGCGATCGAACGCCGCCACGGTCCGTTGCAGGCGGGTGTCGCGGGGCGGCCGCGGATCGTGCACGGCGGCCAGGGCTGGGCGCAGGATCCGCGCATAGGTGCGCTGGAAGCACAGCGCGGTGCGGATGCCCGCGTCCGTGACCCGATAGCGGCGCGTCTTCGGGATACGCTCGATCAGGCCGTGCAGCCACAGGCGCCGCAGATCGTAGCTCATGCTGGTGTTGTTTCTATATTTATTTCGTGAAATCGTCAGGACATTATTCCGACAGCCAGCGCGACTGATTCTCAAATAGATTCACTGCCGCAGGAGAGGAATCAATGCAATTAGAGCTACAAGTCCTTTCCAGGAAGGCACTTATATTGCGCCAGGGCAAGCCCTGGCAAGGAGGATGCGATGAGGTGCGCCAGGCTAACTGGCCAATGTCAGGAGGTGAAAGTCCTCTGCGGTAAAGGATGAGCTGATCCATAGCGCTCCCCGAGCCGTGCGGTCGTTCCCGTGAGGGGACGGGCGAAGCGTCGGCAGGGGCGCATGTGGGCAGGGCTATGGAGCGTCGAAATCTTCATCATTCGGAGTGCCGAGACCGTCTCATTAGTCGAAGGCAACACCTCGCGGTCCGTTCTAGCTAGGGCCGGGAGGGCTCCGCGGCGTCGAAGAACCCAGGCACGCATGTACGACAGAGGTTGGGACCTGGGAGGCCTTCGGGTCGTCCCGGCGGGTCGCCGCCGGGACCGTGAAGGGAAGGACAGGAGTCAAGACTGGAGATGCACGATCCGAAGGAGTCAGACTCGGCCATACTAGCGACGAGTCCCGGGAACAAGGCGGCGCGAGCGGCTGCGGAGCGGGAGGAGCGAAGGGCCGGGACCAACGAGAATCCGGGAGGCCGAAGCACGGTCCGCACGCAGGGACGGGCAGCCGTGTCACAGGGGGCCGAGCGGATACGGCAATGTATACAGAGGAATCCCAAGGAGAAGCTCACTGCGCTTCTGCACCATGTCACGCCGGAGACGTTGCGGGTTGCCTACGTCGCGCTGAAGCGAGATGCGGCACCGGGCGTGGACGGAGTGACGTGGAAGGAGTACGGGGGAGGGCTGGACGAGCAACTGCTCGACCTGCACGACCGCGTGCATGCGGGAACGTACCGGGCGACGCCGTCGCGACGGGTGAACATTCCGAAGCCGGACGGCGGCAGGCGACCGCTGGGGGTGGCCGCACTGGAGGACAAGATCGTCCAGAAGGCCGTTGTGGACAATATCCTGACGCCGATTTACGAGGCGGAATTCCTCGGGTTCAGCTACGGGTTCCGGCCCGGGCGGGGCGCGCACGACGCGCTGGACGCCTTGGCATACGGGATTGAGAAGCGCAAGGTCAACTGGATTCTGGACGCCGACATCGCCAAGTTCTTTGACCGGATCGACAGGGACTGGATGCTCCGGTTCCTGGGCGAGCGGATCGGGGATCAGCGGCTGATCAGGCTGATAGGAAAGTGGCTACGCATGGGCGCCATGGAAGACGGCCAACTGGTCGATACGGGCAAGGGGACGCCGCAGGGGTCGGTGATTTCGCCGGTCCTCGCCAACGTCTACCTGCATTACGTACTCGATTTGTGGGTCGGGCGGAAGTGGCGACCGCAGGAAGCGCGCGGCGAAATGATCTTCGTGCGATACGCCGACGATTACGTGGCGGGCTTTCAGCACAAGGAGGACGCGGAACGGTTCCTGCAGGAGCTGAAGGAAAGGCTCGGCCAGTTCGGACTGGAACTGCACCCGGACAAGACCCGCCTGATCGAGTTCGGACGGTACGCGATCGCGAACCGGAAGACGCGTGGGCAGGGACGGCCGGAGACGTTCGACTTTCTCGGCATGACGCATTACTGCCGACAGACGAGGAAAGGACGCTTCGGGCTGGGGCGCAAGCCGGTGGCGAAACGCATGAGCCGGACCCTGAAGGCGATCCGGGCAAAGCTGCGACGGCGCATGCACGCGGATCAAGTGGAGACCGGGCAATGGCTGGGGAGGGTGTTGCGAGGCTGGTATAACTACTTCGCGGTCCCCACCAGCCACCCGTACCTACGGCGATTCGAGCGACGCGTCAGGAAAGAATGGATGGCCATTCTCCGCCGGAGGTCGCAAAAGGACCGGCACCCGTGGAAACGTCTGCACCTACTTTGTGATGAACTGTGGCCGCCTGTGCGAGTGCTGCATCCGTGGCCGGACCGAAGATTCGCCGTCACCCATCGGAGGTAGGAGCCGAGTGCGTTAACGCGCCCGCTCGGATCCGCGCGGGGGGCACCGGGTAACCGGTGTCCCTACCGCAATCTGAAACCTTGCACCGCGAGCCAGCAGGTTCGACACCTGCGCGGCAAAGGCGCAGCCCGCCAGCCGGGAGCGCGTGTTGCATGGCGTGCGGCAACGCACGTCGTGAAGCGTACACAGCGGGTGGTGAAGCGACGCTATTGAGCCTCGAAATCCTCACTGTCGACGCCTTCGTTCTTATAAGTGCGGGGGCGGCACCGTTGTTGTATCCCACATAGTTCCGCGTGGGGATTCTCAGATTATTCCTGCAGGGGCGGGAGGCGTTTTTCAAGTAGATTCGCTACTGCAAGAAGAGAGTTAGGGGGGTGTGGGAACCTCGAGTGCCGGTGCGGGACTCGGCAGCGGGAGTTTTCTAGTAGTAGGGGAGAGGGGCGGCGTGTTGAGGCGTGCAGGGCGCGTGAGGTGGCTAGGGCGAGGGGGAACGCCGGAGCAGGTCGTTGCAGTCCTTGGCGCCGACGGGACGGAGGCGGCTGAAGTTGGGGGTGTGGAGTCGGAGGGCGTCGGCAGCGAGGTCGCCAGCGGGGTCGGCGTCGTAGGCGCAGAGGGTCTGGGGAGCGTGGAAGGCTTGCAGCCAGCGGGGGAGCGCGGCGGCGACGCCGGCGGTGGAGGCGACGAGGGTGTCGGGCGGCAGGGCGGGAGCGAGCAGCAGGAGCGCGGAGAGGGCGTCGACGGCGCTTTCGGTGAGCAGGAGGGCGTCGGGAGCGGCGGCGGCGGGCAGCCAGAAGCCGCCTTGGGCCTTGCGGGAACCGGGAGCCATGCCCTTGAAGGTGCGGCCATCGGGAGCGGGGCGGGTGCCGACGATCTCGGCGCCGGTGGGTTGGCTTTGGGGGTCGCGGCAGAGGAAGACGGCGTTGCGGCGGTGATCGGCGTAGAGGATGCCGTCGCGGCGGCAGAGGTCGAGCAGGGCGGGGTCGAGGCCCAATGGCATTTTCTCCGATCATGAATCGTCAGGGTTCCGTGCGTCGGCACATTAATCCCTTGGTTTCAATGGGTTGCAGCTCCATGGAAATTTTTTCCCGGAAGTACTTGACTTAGGCTCGCTTTTCTGCCAACTTAGGCCTGGGGAGCGACTCGCATTGGACCCGCTGATCGAGAATCTCAAATCCACCACCTTCTTCGGCAAGCGCCTGACCCGGCGGCAGATTGCCGACATCCAGGAAACCGTCGGACGCTTCCCGAAGCTGAGCCGCACGGAACTGGGACACACCCTCTGCGAGCACCTGCAGTGGCAGACGCCGAACGGCAGCAACCGCCTGCAAAGCGCCCAGCGCCTGCTCGAGGAACTGGAGCGGCTCGGCATCCTGAGCCTGCCGCCCAAGCAGGGTCCCGGCCGCGGCCGGCAGAGACCGCTCGAGTTGGGCAGCGGCAGCGATCCCCAGCCCGCCATCGACGAGCCGCTGGCCGGCCTGACGCCCCTGCAGCTGCAGCCGGTGAGCGGCCAGCAGGCGGTCGCGGCATGGAACGAGTGGGTCCAGCGCTACCATCCGCTGGGCTACCGCCAGCCGATCGGCGCGCACCTGCGCTACTTCCTGCTGGACCGGCACGAGCGCCTGCTCGGCTGCCTGCTGTTTGACTTCGCGGCGCGCAACGTGGTCTGCCGGGACGCGTGGATCGGCTGGCAAGGCCAGGCGCACCGCAAGTTTCTCGACCGGGTGGTGCGCAACTCGAGATTCCTGCTGTTGCCTTGGGTGCGGGTGCAGAATCTGGCGTCGAAGGCGCTCGGCCTGGTGGTGCGGCAACTGCCGCAGGACTGGCAGCGGCAGCACGGGTACCGGCCGGTGCTGGTCGAGACGTTCGTCGACCTGGAGCAATACAAGGCGACCTGCTACCGGGCGGCCAACTGGCAGTACCTGGGCCAGACGCAGGCGCGCGGGGCGATGGGCGGCGTGGCGGCGAAGACGCCCAAGGGCGTCTACGTGCACCCGCTGCATCCGGACTGGCGGACGATCCTGCTGCACGGCCCGCCAGCCGCGGCCCGGCCCCGCCGGCAGCGGCCCCGCCAGACGCGGCCCGGGCCGCCGGCCGATGAGCGCTTCGTGCAGTTATGGCAGGGGGTCATCGGCACGGTGGTGCGCGTGGCGGGCGAGTACGACCGGGAGTGGCTCCGGCGGCAGCGGGTGCTCAACACGCTGCTGGTGATCCTGTTCGTGTTCCGGCTGGTGTTCGCGCCCGACCGCCGGGGCTACGGCACGGTCCTGGCCGAGTTGTGGGAGCAGTGCCGCCGGCTGGACGTGGTCTTGCCGCAGCCGCAGCCGGTCTCGGCCGCGGCGATCTGCAAGGCCCGCGCCAAGCTCCACGAGGACGTGTTCCGGCGCGTCCACCGCGCCATTCTCGCGCGGGCGCCCCGGGACGGGCCCGACCGGCTGTGGCACGGCCACCGCGCCTTCGCCGTCGACGGCTCGAAGCTGAACCTGCCCCGCCCGCTGGTCGGGGAGGGCTACCGCACGCCCGCGGACACGGCCCACTACCCGCAGGGCCTGCTCAGCTGCCTGTTCCAGCTGCGCACCCGCCTGCCGGTCGACTTCGACCTGCACGCCCACGGCGACGAGCGCCGCGCGGCCCTGGCCCATCTGCCCGCGCTGGCCCGCGGCGATGTCGTCGTCTACGACCGCGGCTACTACTCCTTCCAGTTGCTGCACGCCCACGTCGAGCGCGGCCTGCAGGCCGTCTTCCGCCTGCAGAAGAACGCCAACTCCCTCTTCCGCGACTTCGTCCTCGGCGACCGCAGCGAGGCCATCGTCTCCGTCCCGCCCAGCGCCGACGCCTGGCGCCAGCAGCCGCAGGCCGCGTTCCGGCCCTGCCGCGTGCGCCTCGTCAAGTACACTGTCGGCGCGACCGACTACACCCTCGCCACCACGCTGCTGGACCGCCAGCGCTACAGCGTCCGGGACCTCGCCGACCTGTACCACGGCCGCTGGAGCATCGAGGAGCTGTACAAGATCTCGAAGCAGATGCTGACGGTGGAGCAGTTCCATGGCCAGAGCGAGCGCCTGGTCAAGCAGGAACTGTACGCGCATTGCACCCTGATCGCGCTGACGCGGATGTTCGCCAGCCACAGCGAGGAGCAGTTCCGGGCCGCGCCGGACGGGCACTCTCGTCCGGCCCTGCAGGCGAATTTCCAGAACTGGGGCGCTTGTCGGCGCGGCGGGGCAGCCGCGGGCAGCAGGGCAGCGAGGCGCGCGAGCAGCGGGCCGCGCAGGTGGGGCTGCGCTGGAAGACGCTGCAACTGCCGGCACCGAAGGGGGGCGCGGCGCCGGTGAGCCTGAACTTGGTGCACGTGCGCGAGGAGACGGAGCCTGCCAACGCCGAGCGGCTGGAATGGTTCCTGCTGACGACGCTGCCGGTGCAGTCGCGGCAGGACGCGGAGCGGGTGCTGAACTGGTACCGCTTGCGGTGGCGGATCGAGGACTGGCACCGGGTGCTGAAGTCGGGCTGCAAGGTGGAGCACCTAGGGCATCGGACGGGCGAGCGGATCGAGCGGGCGGTGACGATCAACGCGGTGATCGCCTGGCGGCTGACGCTGATGACGCTGCTGGGGCGGGAGACGCCGGAACTGCCGGCCGCAGTGCTGTACTCGGACATCGAGAGCATGGCGCTGAACGATTTCGCGAGGGACCGCAAGCTGCCGCCCCCGGACAATCTCGGGCGCGCGGTGCGCACGATGGCGATCCTGGGCGGCTACCTGAACCGCAACAAGGAACCGCCACCCGGGCATCAGAAAATCTGGTCCGGCTACACGCTCCTGAACGCTGCCTCGCAGGCCTACGAGCGAGTCATCCGGATGCAGCAAGCCAGCGATTTGTACAAACGAGTGGTTTTAACCTGACTTGTGTGTCAACGGCAGCCCGCGGGTGGTCGGTCCGCTCGGCCGCCCAGTCCCGGAACGACGACCGGAAGCCATGTGGGACGGCGGCGATCTCGTGGTACTGGAGCATCTTGGGCAGCGTCGACATGGCGATCGCCCGCCCGCTCCGCATCGGGAACACGAGCGGATTGCCGTCGCCGAGCGCCCGCGCGACGTCGAGGATCTCCAGCACCCTCCCGCACAGCGGAACACGGTGCTCGCGCTTCGCCTTCATCCGCATGGCCGGAATGGTCCACACGCGGCCGGCCGCATCCATCTCGTCCCATGTGGCGAGCCTGACTTCTCCCGACCGGGCGGCCGTCAGCACGAGAAACTCGAACGCCAGCTTGACGGCAGGCTGCCCGGACTTCGACGTCCGCACCGTCTCGAGGGCTGCCGCCACGTCCTTGTGCGGCAGCGCCTGCCGGTGCGTCACGATGTCGTTCTGCGGACCGAGCACCGGCAGCACCCGGTCACAGGGATTGTCGGCGCGCATGTCGAGGGCGATGGCCCACTCCAGCACCGAGCGGATGCGCTGGCGGACCTCTCTGGCCGTCGCCGCCTTGACGTGCCAGATCGGCGTGAGGATCTCCAGCACGTCGGCCGTGTTGACCTCGGAGACCGGCCGCTGGCCGATGCGGGGGAAGACGTACCGATCCATGCTGCGCCACCAGTTCTGAGCGTGCCACCGGCCGCGCCAGCCGCCGCGCTTCTGTTCGAGCACGCGGTGGGCGGCTTCGGCAAAGGTCGGAACACCTTGGACGCGGCGCTTCTCTGAAAGGGGGTCGCCGCCCTACCGCGCCAGCATGCGGTTGGCGAGGGCCTGCTCGCGGGCCTTGGCGAGCGGGACGAGCGTGGCGGCGCCGAGTCCGAGTCCGCGCCGCCGCCCGCGGATGACGAGCCGCTGGACCCAGCTTCCGGTGCCGGTCGGCTGGACGAACAGGTACAAGCCGTTGCCGTCCGCGTGCCTTCCTGGCGGCGCGGAACGGACGAAGGCGGCCGAGAGCGCCTTGTCGGGATGGCGTCCTCGGCGCTTGGTTCTGCGGGGTGTCGGGGCGGGGTTGGCTACAACATACATTCCACCATTATATACGGGATGGGGCTGGATTCCGCCATACGTCCTGACCCGCTCAGTCCGCGTTTACGAATCATAAACGATTATTAGTAAATGACTTATGGCCTGTATCGCACGAGCATGAACGTCTGCGGAACCTGCATGGGTGTTAGGGCAGCGCGAACGCCCAAAATCCGAGCCCGGAGGCAATCGTGACGTACTGCCGGCCGCCCACCATGTAGGTCATCGGCGAAGCCCGCCACTCCTGGTTGATCTGGAGGTGCCAGAGCGACGCGCCGGTCCGTGCGTCCAAGGCGGCGAACGCGCCGCTATTTTCGCCGAAGAACACGACATCGCCGTTCGTCGACAGGACGCCCGAGAAGGTGCGCGCCTCCCCGGTCTGCGCGTAGCTCCACACCGTCGCGCCGGTCTGGATGTTGAGCGCGCGGATGAACTTCTGGTTCGGCGCGCCGTCCGCGAGCCAGATCGTGCCCCCCATCCAGTTCCGGCCACGCTGCCACTCCGCGTCATCCTTCGTGTACGTCATGCACGATTCGAGGGCCATCAGGTAGAAGAGCTTCGTCCCGGGGTGATAGCTCGACGACCACCAGTTCGTCGCACCGTAGATGGCCGGGCAGACGTCCGTTCCTTTCTCGGTCGGCTCTGAGCCGGGGAGCACGATGGGGCGCCCGGAGTCGTCGAGCCCTTCGGCCCAAGTCTGGTTCACGAACGGCTGGCCGAGCAGAAACTGGCCGTTCGTGCGGTCGAGCACGTAGAAGAAGCCGTTACGGTTGCCCTGCACGAGCAGCTTGCGCGGCTGGCCCCGGAATTCCTCGTCGATGAGCAGCAGCGGCTCCTGCGCGTCCCAGTCGTGGGTGTCGTGCGGCGTGAATTGGAAGTACCACACCATCTCGCCCGTGCGCGGCCGAAGCGCCACCACCGAGTTCGTGTACAGGTTGTCGCCCGGACGCCGGTCGCCGTTCATGTCCGGACACGGGTTGCCGGTGGCCCAGTAGAGAAGATCGAGCTCGGGGTCGTAGCTGCCGGTCAACCAAGTGGCGCCGCAGCCGCGGCGGAGCACCTCCGGGTCGCCCCAGGTCTCCGATCCCGGCTCGCCCGGAGCCGGAATGGTCCAGAAGCGCCACGCGCGCTCGCCGGTCTCGACGTGATACGCATCGAGGAAGCCGCGCAGCCCGGTGTCCCCGGCGCTGATGCCCGCAACGACGAGGTCGCCCACCACCAGCGGCGCCACGATGGCGCCGTAGTGCTCGCGGTAGTCGTCCATCTCGGTGTCCCAGATCAGTTCGCCGGTGAAGCGGTCGAGCGCGATGACATGGGCATGGTCCGTAACGCTGAACACCCGGTCACCGTGGACCGCGACCCCCCGATTGAGACCGATAGCCGGGTCGCCCACGAGGCCCTCGGTTCGCGGCTGCACGTAGCGCCAGATCTCGCGCCCCGTGGCCGCGTCGAGCGCATACACCTGATTGACGGCGGTAACGTACATAACGCCGACAATTACCACCGGCGTGCCCTCGATCATCGGCATGTCGGCAATGGGAAAGAACCATTGCAGCGCCAGTTGGTCGACGTTACGCCGATCGATCTGGTCGAGCGGACTGTGGCGATTCCCCGTATCGCTGCCGTGGTAGGTCGGCCAGTCGACGTACGGTTCTACAGCCGCCTCGCGGTACGCGTCGCCTTCGCGGCGGAGCAGCAGAATATCGCCGCCGGAAGTCCGAAACTGCGCGTCGAACCCGCTCTCGTTGAGGATGGTGCCTTCGAGGGAATCGCCCCCGACGAGCGGGATCGAGGCCGGTCGCGGCTGCGGCGCCCGCGGGTCGCGGGCAGCTGCCGGCGCAGCCGCGGCCACCTCCTTGAGGTACGCAATGAGCGGCGTCAGCTCGTCGTCCGGGATCTCGAACCCCGGCATCCCCCGGGTGGGTACCCCGTCGCTGATGACGAGCGCCAATTGGTCCGGATCGCTCGCATTCACCGTCGCGAGGATCGACCCGGCCCGGTCACTGCCGGCGGCGTCGCCGCCATGGCACAGGGCACACCGGGTCCGGTACGACTCCTCACCGTCGGCTGCGGCCAGACTCACCGTCCCGAACAGGAGAGCGACAACGGCGACTGGGATTCTCATGGGCACGCACCATGATACGTCGATGGTCGCCGGCCGGAGCGCTCAGGCCAATAGGCCAGGCACATTTTTTTGTCCTGATTGAGGCGGTTTCGGTAAGGTTGATGCCTGCTTCCACGTCCTGTGCAGTCGCTGGGCGCGGCCCCGAGGGCCTGCCACGAGGGACCCGGGCAGACGGCCCGGGCGTCGTCGACGGCTGGGTCGCAAGCGCCGGGGCGGGGCCAGCAGCAGGTCGAGCGCCTCCTGCGGGCGGGCCGCGTCATGGCGGTTGGCCTGCGGCACCCAGCGGAACCCGGACTGGCAGCGGATGATCGAGATCGCCGCG
The DNA here is from genome assembly GCA_965218615.1 of Bryobacterales bacterium. Classification (GTDB taxonomy): domain Bacteria; phylum Acidobacteriota; class Terriglobia; order Bryobacterales; family UBA6623; genus VXMF01. Next base: position 639,346 of record CBDCLH010000003.1, on the reverse strand, counting down.
TTGGTCAGGCAGGCGAGATGGCGCGGCAGGTCGCGCACCCAGACCCGGCAGCGATCCTCGTCGTAGGTGAAGTCCCGCACGTAGTGCAGGCGGTTCTCGATGTGCCAGTGGTTGCGGATCCGCGCCGCCAGCTGCGCGGGCGTGGCCTGCTCCGCCGTCAGCGAGGTCAGCGCGTAGCTCACTTCGATGCTGGTCTCGCCAGTCTTGAGCACATGCCGCTCGCGCTCGATGCGGAGGGCCTGCCGGCGGCCGTGCAGGTCGGCATAGCCGTTCCAGCGCGGGTCGCTGAGATCCTTGACCCAGTAGCGGCGGCGGTCGCTGCGGCCGTGCTCCTTGGCGAGGGTCTCGTGGCCGGGGCAGTCCTCGAACAGCATGTGCTGGAGGTCGTCCAGCAGCGTCGGCTGGTTCTCCTTGACGGCCGTGACTAGGTAGTGGGCCGCGCAGTCCTCGAGCAGGCCGCGCGCCGTCTTGTGCTGGACGTGCAGCGCGTCGAGGGTGACGATGCGCGCGGCCAGGTCCAGCTCCCCGGCCCGCTCGCGCACCGCCGGGATCTCGTTGGTCTTGCTCGAGACCTCGACCTGTCCCAGCACCAGGCCGCTGGAGTGCTCCACGGCCGCGACCAGCATGCGACGGCCGTCCGCCGTCTGCTTGGAGGCGCCGCGGACATCCTTCCCGTCCATCGAGAGGCCCGGCAGGAGCCCTGGCCGAGGGGCCTCCCCGGCCTCCTTCTGCGAGCCCGTATCCTCCTCATCCAGCGGGACTTGCTCGCTCTGCTGCCGCGTCCACGCCGCCACCGCGTGCGCCAGTGTCTCCGGCGGCAGGGCGGCCAGGATGTTGTGGAACGTCGCGATCGACGGGGTCGTGTAGCAGTGCCGGCTGGGACTGTAGAAACAGCCCACCGCCGCGCGTTGCGACGGGTCCAGCAGGGCCGCGCACTGGGCGAACGCGGTCACGCCGCGGTAGCCGGCCAGCCGCGCGGCCACGGCCAGCACCAGCACCGTGCGCAGGCGGTCGCGCTGGCCCCGGGCGTGCCGGTAGTCCTCCCCCTCGCCCAGGCAGTCGAACAGGCTGCGCAGCGCGGGCGCGGGCGGCGGCGCAGTCCGCTCCGGGCCCTGCCAGGCCGGGTCCTCCTCGGGCGGGCCCAGGGCCGCCCTCGCATCCGCTTCCAATGCGTACACCAGCACCTCCTTGGGTTGGCCGTGATGGCGCCACTCCGGCACCGCGCCCGGCTGGCGTGCGTAGCCGCCGGTGAAGCCCAGCGAGCGCCAGTTCGCCGCCCGCTAGCAGGTGCCCGCGAACCGCGCCCGGTCCACGAACGACTCCGCGAGCAAGACGCCATAGCCAGGCTCCCGCTGCATGTCCCCGGCCAGCCGCCGCAGGCTCAGCCCCAGCACCCGCGAGGCCAGCTTGGGCACCCCCTGGAAGGCCGGCAGGAGCACGAAGCGCGCGTTCTGCGCCACCAGATGCAGGCGCCGCAACTGCTGCTCCAGCGTCCAGCCGATCCAGCGGTCCCGCGCCGTCAGCTTGAGCGCGGCTGCCTGCCAGCCCACCAGCGCCACCCAGGCCGGGCCCAGCCTCGCCACAGGCCGCAAGCCCTTGCCGAACAGGCCCCCGAACCCCAGGTAGTGATGGGCCCCCACCAGACGGTCCCAGAGCCGGTGCTCCTGCGCACCGCAGGTCGGGCGCACCGCGACGGCGCGCAGGTCCGGAACGCGGCCTGGCGTCCGCAACCGCTCCATCCGACCCACGCTGACAGATCGAGAACGAAATGTCCAGCCCTGGCGGGTCGCAAAGACGGGAACCCAGGATCGCAGTGCCTAGCGGACAGGCTCGCACAGCCCCTTGCCACGACTGTCTGCCACCCTGAATTTAAACAACTGAATAGCCCTGGCCAATAGGCCGTAGGACGCGGGGGCCAACGAGCAGCGGCGGCGCAGAGGTTGGCGCGGCATGGGCCGTCGGCGGCGACGTGTGCAATCCCGCCGAACCAGGTGCTCACGAACGCAGGTGGGCCGGGCCATCGGCCACCTGTACCTGCGATCCCGCGCGAGGGCAAAAGTGGCCCACCCCCAGACCTTGTTCTCGACAATAGCCTGGACCACTCCGTCCGTGTCGCGGATCGTCAGTGTCAGGGGCATAACTTCCGTTCTGAGAGCCCCCGCTCCATGCTCGAGCGCCCGCTCCCGATGACGTCCCCGGCCGCGTCGCTCACGCACACCGGCTCCCGATAGGGGGCCGGGGAGCCGGTAACGGTCCGGCAGCGGGCAGCGGACCCGAGCGCAGCTAACCGCGCATCGCGAACGAGCCGTGGGCGTCACCGGTGCAGCGGGCCGATCTGCCTGCGCTCCCCATCAAGGTAGGCCGCCCAGGCTTCTCACCCCACCGCGACGTGATGCGTATGACCGCGCTGTCCCGCTCGGCCGTCTGCCCGCTGATGGGAGAGTCCATTCAGCACCTCGTACCCTTCGACCAGACGAACGCGCTGGCCGCGGTACGGACGGCGAGCCCAAGCAGCCTCGTCGTCCTTTGAGCCTCCGGCGGGAGGTCAGCCCGCTTCCAGCGCCAGCCGTTCCTTCAGATAGCGCCCGGTGTGGCTGGCAATGGCATTCGTTTAGCGGTTTTGGCGCATTCGTTTAGTGGAACATGGGAATCCCGGCGGTTCGCGCCGAGTTTTGCGGGCTTCAGGCTGGGGTTGGGGTCGGAGTGGACTTGCTGCTAGACCTCCATTTGCTGGCGGGCTTGCGGGAGACGCGCGGGAAGGAGCGGCCGGGGCGGCATCGCTGGCGACACCCCGCAAGGCTGCCGAGGATCTGGCCGACGGTCTCGCCCAGCGTGAGCGCGTAGCGCAGGAACAGCCCTTCCAGATTGCGCCCGACCGTCTGCAGGGCGTTGCGGAAGTTGGCCAGCATCGCCGGTCTGCCCGGGTCGCTGCGGAAGCCGCCCTCGCTGTGAGTGGCGAACAGCCGGGTCATCGCGAGCAGGCTGAAATGGGCGTGCAGTTCCTGCCGGACCAGGCGCTCGCTCTGACCATGGAACGGCTCCACGGCCAGCATCTGCTTGTAGAGTTCCTCGATGCTCCAGCGGCCGTGGTAGAGGTCGGCGAGAGCGCGCACGGGGTAGCGCTGGCGGTCCAGCAGCTTCCGTGATGGATGTCAAGCGTTTTTCCCGACAATACCGGGAATGGGCGATGAACTCTGCGATTTCGAGGGCAGGGCGTGTCGCCGGGTCTCCTCCGCAGTTCGGTCAAGATCGCGGGAGAGCCGCTCGAGTTCGACCTGCCGCCGCTCGACCTCGGCCAGTTCCGCGTGGGCGTTGCGGATGGCGGAGCGCAGGAGTTCGGCGCGCGCCGCGAGGCACTGGCGCGGGACGGGCGAGCGGGGATCGGCGGCGTGGCCGGAGCGGGCGCGGAGGTTCTGCAAGCGCTTGGCGCAACGGCGGCAGTAGGTCGGCATCGGGCCGCGGCGGCCGACCGGCATGGCGCCGCCGCAGGCCAGGCAGCCGAAGCCGTAGGCGGCGGATGTCTCCGGCTGGCCCGGGGGTTCCGGGGCGGTTCGATCGAGGGCTGCGTGGACGCTCATAGCACTTACCCCTGCTCAACTTCGCGCAGGCGGGCGCTCCGCTGACGGGTGCTTCCGGCGACCACAGGCGGTCGTCGCGGAGCAGGGCCCCGAGCAGGGCGAGCAGCTTGCGCATGACCGCCACCAGTGCGACCTTGCGCGGCTTGCCCTGTGCGGCCAGCCGCTCGTAGAAGGCTTTGAGGCCGGGATTGAAGCGGATCGCGGAAGTGGCGGCCATGTACAGCAGCTTGCGAGGATGGCGGCGGCCGCCGCGGATCCGGCGGCGGCCGCGGTGCCCGCCGGAATCGCAGTCGTACGGTGCCAAGCCGGCCAGTGCGGCGGCCTCGGCGGGGCTGGCGGATCCGAGTTCGGGCAGGTCGGCGCACAGGCTGGCGGCATTGAGCGGGCCGCAGCCCGGGACCGACAGGATGATTGCGCGGCGGCGGCAGAGCGCGGGGTCGGCCTCGAGGCAGGCTTGCAGGGCCTTGTCGGTCTGCTGGAGCTTATCGGTAAAGGCGGCCAGCAGGGAGCCGAGGAGCGCGGCGGCTTGGCCGCCCAACTCCCCGGCCTGCTTGCGCAGGGCGTCGCGCTGCTCGCTGAGCTTGCGCCGCAGGGCGAGCCAGTCGCTGAGCTCCTGCAAGCTGCGCGGCTTGGGCGGCGTGCTCGTGACGTGCTCGAGGCGCGCGTAGCGGGCGAGCATGGCGGCGTCGACGCGGTCGTTCTTCGCCTGCTGGCCTAGGGCGCGGGCGAAGTTGCGCGCGCGCAGCGGATTGGCGACGACGACGGCGACGCCATCGTCGTGGAGGCACTGGTGGAGCTGGCGGTGGTAGCGCCCGGTGGGCTCGAGAGCGACGCGCCGCACTCCGAGCTTGCGGAGCCAGTTGCGCAGGGCGCGGCGGCCGACCTGGGTGTTCTCGAAGCGGCGGGAAAGTTCGGCGGGATCGGCGCAGGCGTCGAGCCACAGCTTGCCGACATCGATGCCGGCGACTGGCTCGGCCGTGGTTGCTGCGGGATTTGTCATGGGATGTTGGATATCCTTTCTAGCGGCCAGGGGCTTCCTGCGAACCTATCCTTTTGGGATGCGGGCCAGTGCCCGTTCTTCCGTTCAGGTCTCTCAGGAATTGCTGCGGCGGGCGATCCAGCTGCTGGTCGGTGCCAGGCACCCGGGTGTTAAGACGATCCGACCCGCCGCCCGCCGCCGGGCCTGGCCAGGCCCGGCGGCGGCCTCCCCGCCACGAGACGGGGAGATTTCCGATGCGCCGGTCGCCGTCGATGGCGACCGGGCGAAACTCCACTCTTGCACAAACCGGAACGCGCGTCCTCACGGACGGACCCGGGCGGTCCAGCACTCGCCGCCCCTCTCGGAACATCCTGCCGATCTCCGGTCTCACTGTGTTCAACATAAAAGGGTGTTCAGCACCCGTCGCCGCCGCATCCAGGCGCTGTCGTGCTCGTTCGCCACCCGCACCACCGCCGCCAGAATCTCCTGCCACATCGCCATGAAGCGGTCCTGCGGCACGGCCTGCGGCGGCCTCTCCGGCGGGGCTCGGCGCGGCCGGGCCACGGCGGCGGGCCCGCCCAGCAGCAGCTCCCGCCAGTCCTGCCGCAGCGGGCAGGCATACACCGCCTTCGGCGGCTTGGCCGGCCGGCTTGCGCCTGGCTCCCGCGGGCTGCCCTTTACCCACAAGTCGCGGATTTGGGCATGCTTTGGTACAAGTTACTGGTCGGGCCTAAGCGGAGGAGACGCTCGTAGGATTGGGCGATGGTCGCGAGGCGCGTGTAGCCTTCCCAGATCACCTCGTTCCCGGGTGCGAGGTCATGCTTGCGATTGAGATGGCCGCCCAGCATCGCCGTGGTGAGTACGGCCCGCCCGAGATTGTCGGGCGGCGCCAGCTGGCGATCCGTCGCGAAATCCCCCAGGGCCGCGATCTCGGTGTCGGAAAACAGCGTGTCCGGCGCCAGCTCGGGCGTGTCACGGCCCAGCAGCGTCATCACCGTCAGGCGCCAGGCGATCACCGCCTTGATCGTCACCGCCCGCTCGATCCGCTCCCCCCGCCGGTGCCCCAGGTACTCCACCTTGCAGCCGGACTTGAGCACGCGGTGCCAGTCCTCGATCCGCCAGCGCAGCCGATACCATTCCAGCACCCGCTCCGCCTGCCGCTCGCTGCTCGCCTCCAGGCTGGTCAGCAGGAACCATTCCAGCGGCTCGGCCCCGGCCGGGGCCGACTCCTCCCAGACATGCACCAGGCTCAGTTCGACCGGCTCCCGCCCCCCGCCGGCTCCCTTGCCTGGCGCGGGCAGGCGTACCCTGCGCCAGCGCAGCGCCACCTCCGCTTGGCGCGCCTCGCGCAACTCGCTCGCCGCTTGCCGCCGCGTGCCCCGCCGTGCCGAGCTGCGCAGCACATGGATCGTCCGGCGCGCCTGCGCCGGTGCCGCCCGCACGGCGTCGAACAGCTTCGGCACCCCCTTGCCGAGGCTGCGGTTGTGCTTGGCCCGCACCAGCAGGTCGACCGTGCTCAGACGGCGCTGCTCGTCGAACAGCTCGAACACGTCCGCCTCGCGGTCCAGCACCGAAACCGGCCGCGCGCCGCCGAGCCGGGCGGCCAGCGCGGCGCAGTCCCGCAGCCCGCGTACCCAGCGCTGCGTCTTGCGCTCCTCCAGCGGCTTGCCCTTCTCCGCCTTGCCGTCCGGCGCCTCGTACTGGATCAGCGGCACGCCCAGCGGAACACCGTCCCCGTTGACGACCAGCGTCGAGTGCATGTGCAGCCCGAGCGTGCCCTTCGAGTTGGAGTTCTTGCCGATCAGGCCCAGGCCTTCGCAGCCGGGATGCTCGGCGAAGTTGAGATCGGTGCCGTCCTGGATGCACAGCAGCGCCTCTGCGCCGCGCATGCGCTGGATCGTGCGGGCGCGGTGCGGGGCGAGGATGTTCTCGGGAGTCACCGCCGAGTCGGCGGGCTGGTCGATCAGACGGTAGTAGGCTTTCATCAGGGCTTGGTCGGACTGCGCAGCGGAGGGGAACGAGGCCCTGGGCGCAACGGCCAGCACGGCGGCGCTACGCGCCAAGCGCCTGCTCAAGCGTACATCGCCCAGGGGGGCGCCGTCGAACTCGAGCGCGGCCCAGCCCGGCCGCTCGAGTCCGGCGACGGGGTCGGGCAGCGGCTGGGGGTCGGGGAGGCCGAGCTGGCGGCGCCAGTCGGGGCGCAAGGGATAGAGGAAGATCGACTTGACGGGCACGGCGGTGCCGGTCGGGGCGCAGCGGCCGCGGCCGGCGGTGAGTCCGACCGGGATCCAGTTGGAGGCCTTGAGGCAGGTGCCGTCATGGCGGCTGCGGTCGACGAAAGTTTCGAGGAGCAGCGGGGCATAGCCGTAGCGCAGGAGGAAATCGGCGGGGAGGCGGCGCAAGCACAGGCCGAGGGCCTTGGAGGCGAGGTTGCGGCAGCGCACGGAGGGACGGACGAGGAAGCGGCTCAGGGCGAGGACGCGATGGAGCTGCTGGAGGCGCAGGGCGGGGTCCCAGCCGATCCAGCGGTCCCGGTCGGCGAGCGCGAGGGCGGAGGCGGCGAAGCCGATGGCGCCGAGGATGCCGTGGCGGGACAGGAGCAGGTAACGCAGCTGCGGGCCGGCATGGCAGGCAGCGCCCTGGGGATGCTCGCGCTCGATGAGTTCGTTCCAGGTGCGGCGCTGCTCGTCGGTGCGGACCAGGTCGAGGCACAGCCCCTCGATCTGGTGGACAACCGGGGGAACGAGCAGGGGGGCAGGGACGGGCCGTCCGAGGAGTCGAGGCAGGCCGCGACCGCCGTTGCGGACGGGAGGTGGGAGCGCGATGCAGCTGCGGGAGTGGAGGGTGCGCAGGGCCTTGAGGCAGCTAGCGAGCTGCGGCTGGCCGAGAGCATCGGCGAAGCGGAATTCGGCGCACACGCGGTCGGCGAGGGCAGTGCGATGGGAGAAGCTCTCGGCGGCGAGCAGCGCCGCGACGCGCGCCAGGCCCTCGGGACTGGAAATCGTCTCGAGAATGCGATGCTGCTGTTGCATGTCTCATTGAGAACAGATCCTGTCCAGTTTGTCAAGTCACTTTATGGGTAAAGGGCAGCCCGCGGGTCAGCCCCAGGTACTGCCAGTTGGCCGCCTTGTAGCAGGTCCCCGCGTGCTGCTGCGGATCGATATAGGTCTCCAGCAGCACCGGCCGGTAGCCGTGCTGCCGCTGCCAGTCCGGCGGCAACTGCCGCCGGGCCAGGCCCAGCGCATGACTCGCCAGGTTCTTCACGCGAACCCAGGGAAACAGCAGATACCGCGCGTTGCGCACCACCAGCTGCAGCCGCTTCCGGTGCGCCTCGCCCTGCCAGCCGATCCACGCGTCCCGGCAGGCCAGCTCGCGCGCCGCGAAGTCGAACAGCAGACAGCCCAGCAGGCGCCCCTGGCGGTCCCGCAGGAAGTAGCGCAGGTGGACCCCGACCGGCCGACGGTACCCCAGCGGGTGCTGCCGCTGCACCCACTCGTTCCACGCGGCGATCCCCGCCGCCTCGGTCACGGTCTCCAGCCGGAGCGGCTGCAGGTCGGCCAGCGGAGCGTCGATGACGGGCCCGGGCTCGCTGCGCTCTCCCGTCGGGACCGGCTTGTTCGGGTTCCGTCGCGCGTGCTGCTTCGGCGGCAGCGTCAGGATGGAGAGCCGCTCGAGTTCCTCGAGCAGCCGCACGGCCAGCTGGATGCGGTTGCGGCCGCGCGGTGTCTTCCAGTTCAGGTGCTCGCAGAGGGTGCGCCCGAGTTCGTTGCGGCTCAGCTTGGGGAAGAGTGCGACGGTTTCCTGGATATCGGCGATCTGGCGCCGGGTGAGGCGCTTGCCGAAGAAGGTCGTGGAAGCGAGGCGCTCGATGCGAGGGTCGATGGGAGGCGGTTCGGTCATCCACGACTACCCTGCCAGATTCGGGCGGAGAAGTTAACCCCTTGCGGGAAAGAAATTCGCGGGCTCTGTATCCTCCCTGGAATCAGCCCTCTAACGGACTTCCACGGAACATCTACCCGTTCTCACAATCCGTATGCCATTGTTGCGAACCCGCAGCCAAGGCCTTCTACGAACGACTCCTCGCCCGCGGCAAGCCGCCCAAGGTCGCCCTCGTCGCCGTCATGCGCAAGCTCGTCGGCCTGCTCGACACCCTGCTCCGCGAGGATCGCCTCTGGCAGCCCGAGCCTCCCACCCACGAACTGCAGGCCGCCGCATGAGCACACCGACGAGCGGCTCCCAACCGAACCTCGCCATCCGGAAAGAAATGCAAGAAAATCGCCTCTCCGGAACATCTCTGCCCGGATATGTGCTTGACAAAAAACACGGAAGCTGCGCTATTTCGAGAGCCTGCTCGAGGAGGTGCGCGGAGAGTCCTGCCCCGCCTCTTACTGGAAGCACCTCGAGTTCAATCTCGGCCGCTGCGAGCAGTACTGGCGGGACAGGCCTGCCGCCGCGCCGCGGCGTGCCTGTCCGAATCTGGACCAGACACGCCTGCCCGGAGAGGGTTCCAGCCCTTCCTCCGGGGTACGGCGGCAAGAGAAAGGGGAGACGGGATGATGATGATGTCCCTTTCGGCTATGATGTCTTCAGTCGGTAGTTCAGAGGAGTTGCGAAGTCCACCTTAATCTTGCCGACTAGCTGTCCAAACAACCGAGACTACCTCAGGAATTCGCTACGAAGCAGCGCGCAGCCATTCGATCTGAGACGGCATGGGCTTGAGAAAACCACCGATGATATCAAGGGAGGGCACTACTTTGAACAAAAGCCACGTCAATCGGGAGCTGGGGAATATAGAGCGGCGAGATTTCTTGCGGCAACTACAAGTGGGCACTGCGGCCCTGAGCATGGCCGTGACCAGTCCTTCGATCGGCCATGCCGGTCAGGGTCCTGGAAAAGCGGATGAACTGCTGGACTTTTATCCGGGTGCGCGCGCTCTGGCTGGACCCTGGCGATTGCGTTTGGATTCGGAAAACATAGGCAGACAGCAATTCTGGTACAAAAACGAGCCATCAGACCGTGTGGCCAGGGCAGTCGATGTCACGGTGCCATCCTGCTGGCAGGAGTTTCTGCCGGATTTCCAGGGCGGGGTGGCCTGGTACTTTAAGGACTTCAAAATGTCTCGCGATCTGCGAAACCAGGTGGTAAGGCTGAAGTTCTGGGCCGTAGATTATTTTGCTCAGGTTTGGCTAAACGGAGTGGAGGTGGGAAACCACGAAGGTGGTTTCACACCGTTCGAACTCGACATCACAGATGCGGCAAAGATAGGGGGCACCAATCGGTTGGTGGTCCGAGTGGTGGACCCACCACGGCCACTGGTGCAGAACCTCCTCGGTTTGCCTGGGTGGGAAGGCACGAGCGACGGCGTGCTCGAGCAGTTTAACTTCATGGAAATCCCAATGGGGCAGCAGTCCGCGCGCTGGGGACTCAACTATGGTGGGATTTGGCAACCAGTGGAGCTCCTAAGCACTGACCTTCTGTATGTCTCCGACGTCTTTATCGAGCCCAAGCTGGCTGGCGGCGCGATTGAAGCGCATGTGGAGTGCACAAACAAGGAGCAAAGCCCAGTGGAGGGCAAGGTTAGCGTGGCTGTTAAGCCGTGGAGGCAGGCGGAGAAGACTGTTGGCCACGGTGAGAAACCATTGCACTTTTCTGTTGGATTGAACCGAGTTGATGTGCCAATTGAGATCGACGACCCACATCCCTGGTCGGTTGAAGATCCGTACCTGTACATTGCGGAGGTGACTGTGCATGACGGCCAGCGAGGGCGCCACAGCCTCACAGCTCGGTTTGGTCTGCGAGAGTTCACCATCAAAGATGGCTATTTCAATCTGAATGGGAAGCGCATTTTCTTGAAAGGTTCCGATCATCAGGGTTGTTATCCTACCACGCTGGCCTATCCCCCGAACCGCGAGTTCGCTTATCGAGAAATACACATTGCCAAGGAAGCAGGCTTCAACTGCTTTCGCTTGTTGATCAAGCCCGCCCCTCCGAGCGTGCTGGACGCTGCTGACGAACTCGGCTTTTTGTTACAGGAGGAGCCACCCCTGGGCGCAATGCGCGACTCCAAACAGATGTTGGCCCGTGGGATGAGGGAGGTAACCGAGTTAGTGAGGCGAGATCGTAACCGACCTTCCATCGTGATATGGAACATGATTAATGAACTCAGCCCAGCCATCAAGGTCGTTGGCCAACTATGTCAGCGAACTCGCGAGCTGGACCCAACTAGGTTGACAACAGAGACGGCCGCCGGACATTCCCACTATTATCTTCCCTATTCCAAAGAGCGTGTGCCTTACCTCACCGAGCACAGTTATCCCGGCGCCCCAATTTCCGAGGAGGTCTACGACTATTGGAATAGGCGGTCGGGCACTGGGGAATTGTTTTTCATCACGGAATATGGCTTTGGGGGGATGGATGATGTGGAAGCCATGGTTGAGAGCTACCGCGACCAGACCAGGATGGAAACTGAGGATTATCGGGGTTATTTACGTTTAAAGGAACTGCGTACGAAATCCCTTGAAGAATCTAAAATATTAAAGCAGATCTTTGGCGATCTTCAAAAGCTGCAACAGGCGAGCCAAGAGTTTCAGGCCGACATGGTCCGCCAGCACACCGAAGCCTTGCGAGCTAATCCCGCCGTTGGAGGTTATGGCTTCTGCCAACTTTTCGATTCCAACGCCCTAGAGATCGATGGGATTGTTGATTTCTGGCGGAACAAACGCAAGAAGGCTTTCTCCGTAATGCAGGAGATGAACAAACCGCTTGTGCTTATCCTGCGTTGTTCACCAATGAATGCTCGCTCTGGGCAGGACGTAGACGTCAAGGTTAGTTTGGTGAACGAAGAGCAGCTTCATGGGCAGAAGAAACTGACGATCCACATTCAGTCCCCCTCGGGACGCGAGGTGTTTAGCAAAGAGGTCAACGTGCAGGCCCGGCCTTGGGTTTCTGTGGTTTTTCAGGAGAAGGTAAGGGTTTCCGGGCCTTCTGGTCGTTATTCCGTTGAGGCTGCACTCTGGGATGGTGATAAAAGGCTAAGCCAGCGAGAAGACTACTTTACGATGTTGCATCGTGACGACATCCAATGGCCTTCCAGACCATTTGCCCTTTTCGACGTAGCTGGACAACTAGAGTATTTCCTCAGGATGCGTGGGGTAGAGCATTTCAAACTTGGCAATCAGATTTCACGACCGAGGGTCATAGTGGTGACGCAGTTTTCGGCGCTGTGGCGACAACCGACTGAGTTCCGGAAGTTCCTCCGGCTCTTCGGTTGGATCGAGCGTGGCTGTACGGCCATATTTCTCGGTGTGCCCGAAGACGGACCCGGGCTGACGGGAGCTGCTATCCACCCCCTTCTGAGTTTGAGCCCTGTAGCGGTGGCGAACATTTTCCCATTCCGAGTGTCCAGCCGGCGACACCCGCTGTGGCAACCCCGGGTAGGGCCATATAGCTGGGGACTCACAGAGCCCCTGGCGGGTATCCCTGTGCCCCATCACGCCGTTTATCAGGACGTTCCGAGCGGAGACTTCATGGGCCGCGAGTTCGGCAACGTCGCCCCGGTCAACAGCATCGAGACACCTGTAAGAACCGTGGAGGAGACGGGGCCGGCAGTTCAAATCTATTCTCACGGAAAGGGCAGGATCATTCTCACGAGCCTTGAATTAGTTCCGAACCTGGCACGAGACGCGCTAGCCGAGAAACTTCTAGCTAATTTACTACACTACGCTGAGCTTGGGCTGCCTGCCGATCTGGGAGCTGAAAGCCCTGAATTCGCCAAGAGATTACAATTTCAGGAAAAACAGTATGATGATTGTCTATCTAAAGTGCTGACGCAGTGAGCAGAAATGTAGGGTAGTCTCGTGCGACGTTGAAGAGATCGGGCCGAAACAAGCTCGGAACCCGCATTTTCAATTTGATGTTTACATCCCGACCTTCCAGCGGCCTTCAGCGTCTTTATTCATAGGGGCTAAAGCCCGATGAAGACGCCATGGAGGCCAACACCCAATGGGTGAAAAACAAACCAAGCCATTCCAGCTAAGTTGCAACGGTTTGTTGAAAGTCGATTTCCAGGGATCGCACGTCACTTCCGACGGTGGCCTGATTTTGGTTCGCGAACTGGAGGAACGGCTCGGTCTCGGAGAACTGATCAGCAAGCATCTCACCGACTCCCGGCAAGGCACAAACAAGCAGTTCACGCTCGCTGATCAGTTGCGGCAGTCGGGAAGTTATGCGCTACAGGGCATAATTCGTCGATTATGCCGGGTATGAGGAGGCCTCGACGCACTTTCACATGGCCATGAGACTGGATCCAGGACATCTTCTGGCGCGTCTTTCGGCCGCCAAGGCCGAGGTCAATCTCAACCGCCATCAGCAGGCCCGGGACCTGACGGAAGGCTGGGGCGAAGCGATCCCAGCCGCGCTTGATGCCTTTGAGGTGCTCCATCTTCGCGGCATCGCCTTGCGTGGCCTCGGCAGACTCGAGGACGCCGCGGCGACCCTCCGGCGGGCAGTCGCTCTGCAGCCCGTCCGAGCGGATGCGCAGCGCAACTTGGGACTCGTCCTGGCGCGGCTGCAGGCTTACGAGGAAGCCCGGGAGCACTTGGAACGGGCCCGGGATCTGAACCCGGATTCGAAGGAGATTCGGTTTGAGTTGATCGCGGTCTTGCGGGAACTCGACGATCCGGCCACCCTCGAACGGGAACTGGCGTCCTTCGAGGAGCGCAAGCGGCAAAGCCAGAACGAAGGCATGGCGGTGCGGGCCGCGGCGCGGGGCGGCTCCTATCTGCGCAACGGCGACCCGGCGGCAGCCCTGCGGGAGTATCGCCAAGCGGTTCGCTACAACCCGGGAGACGCAAAGCTGCAGTACGGGATGGCGCTTGCGCTCGCCGCCCTGGGGCGTCACCAATGGCATTTTCTCTGACCATGAATCGTCAGAGTGCCGTGCGTCGGCATATTAATCGCTTGGTTTCAACGGGTTGCAGCCCATGGAAATTTTTTTGCGGAAGTACTTGACTTAGGCTCGCTTTTCTGCCAACTTAGGTCTGGGAAGCGATTTGCATTGGACCCGCTGATCGAGAATCTCAAATCCACCACCTTCTTCGGCAAGCGCCTGACCCGGCGGCAGATTGCCGACATCCAGGAAACCGTCGGACGCTTCCCGAAGCTGAGCCGCACGGAACTGGGACACACCCTCTGCGAGCACCTTTTATGGTGGAGAGGTGCCGGAGAGAAAGGGATGGTCGCCACTACCCCGGACCCTCTCTCCCCAGTGCCGCAGGTGGTGTAAACCACCGCTGCGGCAGGTAGCAGATCCCTCCCCTCGCCAGTGGGGGGAGGCCGCCCGGGGGCCTGGCCAGGCCCCCGGGCGGCGACGGGCCGGACCGTCCGCACCTCGGATGACAGATCCGCAGCGCAGCTTGGTCGGCCCGTCGCAACCATTCCTGCGCGACCTGAACGGAAGCGTGGGTACCGCCCCGAATCGCAAAAGGACAGGAACACAGGAATGACTGAACTCAATCCCATCGTAGTCGCCGGCATCGACGTCGGCAAGTCGAAGCTCGACGCCCACATCCTCGACTCCCGCCTCGAGCGCCAGTTCGACAACACCAAGCCCGGCCGCCGCGCCCTGCGCAACTGGCTGCTCCAGCGCGGCGTCACCCGCGCCGTCCTCGAGCCCACCGGCCGCTACCACCGCAACCTCCACCAGGGCCTCTTCGACGCCGGCATCGAGACCGTCCTGGTCAATCCCTTGCGCTCCCGGCGCTTCGCCCAGGCCATCGGCCAGCTCGCCAAGAACGACCGCGTCGACGCCGCCATGCTCGCCCGCTTCGGCCTCCTCGACAGCCTCGAGGCAACCCCGCCCCTGCCGCGCAACCTCCAGCTGCTCAGCGACTTGCTCGCCCTCCGCCGCAAGCTCGTCGAACAGCTCGGCGCCCTCCGCAAGCTCTGCGCCGAACTCGCCCCGGAGGCCGCCGGCTGCCCCGGCGCCACCCTCGACGCCTTGCAGACCGACATCGCCGACTGCGAGCGCCGCATGCTCACCTGCATCGCCGCCGACACCGCACTCTCCCGCCGCGCCGCCATCATCCGCTCGATCCCCGGTTGCGGCCCCGTCACCGCCGCCTGCCTCTGCGCCGACATGCCCGAGCTCGGCACCCTCGGCCGTCGCCAGGCCGCTTCCCTCTTCGGCCTCGCTCCCTTCGACCGCGACTCCGGCCAGCACCGCGGCGGTCGCTCCATCCGCGGCGGCCGCGCCCAGCCTCGCCACCTGCTCTACATGGCGGCCCTGTCCGCGGTCCGTTGCGAACCCGCAGCCAAGGCCTTCTACGAACGACTCCTCGCCCGCGGCAAGCCGCCCAAGGTCGCCCTCGTCGCCGTCATGCGCAAGCTTGTCGGCCTGCTCGACACCCTGCTCCGCGAGGATCGCCTCTGGCAGCCCGAGCCTCCCACCCACGAACTGCAGGCCGCCGCATGAGCACACCGACGAGCGGCTCCCAACCGAACCTCGCCATCCGGAAAGAAAGGCAAGAAAATCGCCTCTCCGGAACATCTCTGCCCGGATATGTGCTTGACAACAAACACGGAAGCTGCAGTGGCAGACGCCGAACGGCAGCAACCGCCTGCAAAGCGCCCAGCGCCTGCTCGAGGAACTGGAGCGGCTCGGCATCCTGAGCCTGCCGCCCAAGCAGAGTCCCGGCCGCGGCCGGCAGAGACCGCTCGAGCTGGGCAGCGGCAGCGATCCCCAGCCCGCCATCGACGAGCCGCTGGCCAGCCTGACGCCCCTGCAGCTGCAGCCGGTGAGCGGCCAGCAGGCGGTTGCGGCATGGAACGAGTGGGTCCAGCGCTACCATCCGCTGGGCTACCGCCAGCCGATCGGCGCGCACCTGCGCTACTTCCTGCTGGACCGGCACGAGCGCCTGCTCGGCTGCCTGCTGTTCGACTTCGCGGCGCGCAACGTGGCCTGCCGGGACGCGTGGATCGGCTGGCAGGGCCAGGCGCACCGCAAGTATCTCGACCGGGTGGTGCGCAACTCGAGATTCCTGCTGTTGCCTTGGGTGCGGGTGCAGAATCTGGCGTCGAAGGCGCTCGGCCTGGTGGTGCGGCAACTGCCGCAGGACTGGCAGCGGCAGCACGGGTACCGGCCGGTGCTGGTCGAGACGTTGGCATTAGACTGCTACTCCATATCGCTGATTGGTGGAATGTTGCACAAGTGCTTGAAAAAGCTGTGTTTGCCCCGATTCGCGGAATTGTCCTCCAGCCCTTTTACGCCGTGAGAGAGGCCCTCCGCGGCGACGCCTGCAGGATGGACCGGACCGGTGTTGCCGTGTTGGGCGGGAAAGTCCTGGAAGGACCGGGTCATTCGTCCTCCTTCCCGGCGGAGGCCAGGCTCTCGAACAAGGGTAGCGTGGCGGTTTCCTCCAGCCGCACATAGAGGCCGCGCCGGCTACCGTGGGTGACATGGCAGGATGCCAGCTGGCCCGCCTGGATCCGGTTCCAGAGGGACTGGCGGGTCACTCCAAGACGCCGCATCGCGGTCGCGACCGGCACGAACCCTGCCGGCGCCTCGGGGCGGAAGCGGGCCCGCAACTCGTCCGTCATCCGCACCCGTAGCGGGGCCCCCTCCACGCCGGGGTCGGTGACCGGCACGAGGCCGGCGTGGACCCAGCGGTACCGCGTGGCCTCGTCCACCCTGAGTTCCCGCGCGGCGTCGCCGACACCGACCGCGATGCAGGAGGCAGCGCCGGCTTCCTGTGGCGGCACGTGGGCGGGAATGCCTCGGGACCGTCGCAGGCCGCCGACCAGTTCCGCGGTGAACGGCAGGTCCTGGGCGGTGCGCCGTCCCTGCCGGTTGAGGATGCGCGCGACCGTCCGGTCGTTGTAGTGGACGGACAGGTTGCGGATCAGCTCGAGCGTGCTCGCAGCGGTGCGCTTCGGCTGCGGGACATGCACGATCTTCGGGAACTCCAGATCGTCGACGAGCCCGCCCCGCCAATGCACGCTGACGGCGATCCGGCCGGCTTCCTTGCGCTGCTCGATCGTCACCTGCTCGACCAGGCAGCCGAGCAGGCGCTTGCGATCGGCGTTGGCTGTGGTCGGCGCATCCCACACCCGGGCCAGGGAGGCTCCCAGTTCCGCGAAAAACTCCGGTGACGGCGGCTCCTGTTGCTCGGCGCGGGCCACGGCGAGGGCCTGTTCGGCCTCCTTCAGCGCCACCTCCGCCCGCTCCCACTCCCGCTCGAGCGTCGCCGCGACCAGCCGGTTGTCGGGATCCACCTGCCGGTACCGCCGCTCCGCCAGCCTGGCCTCGTAGCGGCAGTGCTCCAGCGCCTGCTCCCAGCGGCGTAACGCGTCCTCGGCACGCCCTGCCGCCTCGGCCGCTGCCTCGCTTGCCGCCTCGGCGCCCCAATGGCACTAACTTAAGGTTTTCGGCATTAACTTAAGGGCGAGGGGCCTGAGGGCAGTCCATTTTGCAGGTTCCGGGCACTCAGGTCATGGGCATCGGGGTTGGCATCGAAGCAGCTAGGTTGTCGCCGCCTTGCGCCGGGACCATTTCGGGGCCGGCTGCAGCGAGCGCCGCTGGTACGAGCGGTTGGGACGCGGCTTGCGCCGACCCGTCCCGACCCACGCGCAGATGCGTTCCAGGGTCTCGCCGACATACGCGGAGTGGCGCAGCAGCAGACCCTCGAGATGCTGGGACAGGGCGGCCAGGCTGTGCTTGAAGTTCGCCTGCGGCGCCGCCTTGCCGTCCGGCTGCCGGGCTGCTTGGCACAGGTCCGCATCCCGGTTGGTGAACAGCCGCATCATCGCAATCAAGTTGAAATGGGCGAACAACTCTTGCTTCACCAGGCGCTCGCTCTGGCCGTGAAACTGCTGGACCTCCAGGAACGATTTACTGATTTTGTACATCTCTTCAATGCCCCACCGCGCATGGTACAGGTCGGACAGGTCGGCGATGCTGTAGCGGCGGCTGTCGAGCAAGGTGGTGCCCAGCACGTACTTGGTCGTGGCGTGCGTGTACTTGACGAGGCGCAGCGGGAGGGGCTGCCAGTGCGTGCCGGGATACTTGCGGGACAGGGTCCGCAGGGTAGCGGGACCGGGCAGGATGGTGACGAGCGTGTCGGTGCCGTCGCCGTCGATGAAGGCATCGATGGCGGGGCAGATGTTGCGGGGGAGGCGGAAGACGGCCTGCAGTCGGCGCCGCCGGTGGCTCCAGAGCAGTTCGAACGAGTAGTAGCCGCGGTCGTAGACGACCAGGTCGGGGGCGGCCAGGGCCCGCAGATGGGCGCGTGCGGCGGCGCGCTCGTTGCGGTGGGCGAAGAGGTCGAAGTCGACCGGGAGCCGGGACTGCAGGCGCAGCAGGCAGCTGAGCAGGCCCTGCGGGTAGTGGGCGTGCGGGCCGGGCGGGTCGTAGCCGGCTGCGGCCAGCGGGCGCGGCAGGTTGAGCTTGGAGCCGTCGACGGCGAAGACGCGGTGGCCCAGCCAGAGCGGTCCGGGCTGGTCGGCGCGGCGCAGGATCGCGGCGTGGAACTGCAGGAAGACCTGGGCGTCAATCCGCGGCCGGGCCTTGCACATGGCCGCGTCGGAGACCGGCTGCGGTTGCGGCAGGGGCACGTCCAGGGCGCGGCACTGGGCCCACAGCTGGGACAGCGTCGTGGTGTAGCCCTGGCGGCGCGGCGCGAACACGAGGCGGAACACGAACAGCATCACCAGCAGCGTGTTGAGGACGCGGCTGCGCACTTGCCAGAGTTGGTCGTGAGCGGCGGCGATGGCGCTGAGCGCGCCGAGCAGGCCCTGCCAGAGGGCGACGAAGTCCGCGTCGGGGGCCTGCGGCTGCGCCGCCGGCGGCGGCCGTCGCCGGGCCTGCGGGCGCGGCCCGTGCAGCAGGATCGAGCGGAACGGCTTCGTCAGCGGGTAGACATACACATCCTTGGGGCTGCGCCCGGCGTCGGCGCGGCCCTGGGTCCGGCCGAGATGGATCCAGTTGGCGGCGCGGTAGCAGGTGCCCTGGAAGCGCGGGGTTTCGCAGAAGGTTTCGAGCAGGACCGGCCGCGTGCCATAGCGCCGCTGCCAGTCCGCCGGCAGCTGCCGGGCTGCCAGCCCCAGCGCGTGACTCGCCAGGTTCGGAACCTGCACCCAAGGAAACAGCAAGAAGCGAGGCTGGCCGACCACGAGGTCGAGGTGCTTCTTGTACTGCCCGGCAGGCCAGCCGACCCACTCATCGCGGCAAGCCAGCGAGTGGGTCGCCTGGCTGAACAGCACACAGCCCAGCCGGCGCCCGTGCCGGTCGAGCAGGAAGTAGCGCAGGTGCGGGCCCAGCGGCTGGCGGTAGCCGAGATAGTGGTGCCGCTCGATGAATTCGTTCCAGAGTTGGGTGTCCTCCTGCTGCTCGACCCGCTGCAGGCGCAGCGGCTGCAGGTCCCGCAGGCTGGTCGCGATCAGCGGCTGGGGATCGGTGCGCGGGGTCGCGGCCACCGGCGGGCGCGGTCCCGGGCGCATGTTCTGCGTGTGCTTGGGCGGCAGCGTCAGGATGCCGCCCTGCTCGAGCTGTTCCAGCAGGCCCAGGGCGGCCGCGACCCGGTTGCCGCCAGCGGCGGTGCGCCAGTTGAGGTGCTCGCAGATCGTCTCCGCCAGTTCCTTGCGGCTCAGGGCCGGGAACCTGGCCACCGTCTGCTGGATATCGGCGATCTGCCGGCGCGTGAAGCGTCTGCCGAAGAAGGAAGTGGACTTGAGCTTCTCGATGCGGGGATCCATGACAGCCACCAAGGAACCTGTTCTTGGCTACCATCGCAAATCCAGGCTCGCATGTCAAGTGGTTTTTGCGGCCGTTCGAAAAAAATCTGCAAGTGCATTCGAATCAACGCATTGGAGGTTTGCTGAGAAATCTAGATTCCGGCTAGCCTATTTCAGTGCCATTGCTCGGCGCCCGCCGCGGTCGCCAGCTCGAGAAACCGGCGCGCCACCTCCCGGTCGATGCGCTTGCCGCCTACCGAGAAACAACCCCGCGGCAGGCGGCTGGCCGGGTCCGGCGAGGCGCACTGATAGCCCCATCCCTGCGCGTTGTAGTGCCCCTGCATCCCGTAGCCGCAATGCCCGCACACGACCAGCCCTGCAGCAGGGCCGGCCCTTCCCGCGCCGGCCCCCGCGTCCCCTCCGGGTGCGCATGGTTCCGCGCCAGCTGCTCCTGGACCTCCAGCCATGCCTGCCAGCTGACATACCCCTCATGCTGCTCCGGCTGCAGGATCTCCCACTGCTCCTCGACCGGACGCAGTGGCGTGCTACGGTCCCGGCCGCGCCGGCAATGCTAGGCGTAGGCTCCTCCCATGGCAGGGTTCTTCAGGACCCGCAGGGTCCGGCTATAGGAAGCTGGTTGCCACCGGGTCAGGCCCGCGGAGTGGTCCCGCACCGGCAGTTCGATGTCCCTGTCCCGCAACAGCGCCGCCGCCTGGCGCGCCGTCCCGGCCTCCCGGAACGTCCGGAACACCGCCAGGAGCGCGCCTTGCACGCGTTGATCCGGGTCCTTGCGGATGGTCTCTCCGCTACGCACTAAGCCGGCCGCAACGCGCCAGTACAGCGCCCCGCGCAGCGCCTTGTTGCGCCGACCGCCCTCCATCCGGGCCCGCAGCACCGACAGCTCCGAGGCCGACAGGGTCCCCTGGATGCCCAGCACCAGCTCGTCATCGTCCCGGCTCGGCAAGTAGACCTGGCTGTCCTCGATGATCGCCACCGCGTGCACCCGGCACAGGTCCAGCAGCTGAAACCACTCCACCGTGTTCCGGGCCAGGCGCGCAACCTCGATCCCGAACACGCCCCCGACCCGCTCCAGGGCCAGCAGGCGGCACAGCTCCTGGAAACCGCTGCGCGTCCCCTTCGCCGTGTCCCCGGCACGCTGCCCCTGGTCGCGGTCAATCGTCCGGATCCGATCCCGGCTCCAGCCCAGCTCCACGGCCCGCTCCGCCAGGCCGTATTGCCGCGCCCTCGACTCCCGGTTGCCGAGCACCTGCTTCGGCGTCGACTGGCGCCCATAGAGCACCGCCAGACGCTCCAGTTGCCGGGCCGTGATCTTCCGCGCGCTCATCGTCCGCCTCCCCGGCCCCCCTCCGCAGCATCACCCGCGACAGTTCCCGGACCAGGCCTGTCCGATCCGCTGGCGGCACCGTGTGCCAGCGCTGCCAGCGTTCCTCCCACTCCAGCAGCGGCAGTGTCCGATCTTCCTCCATCAGCAGCTCCGCTACGCTCCGCGAGAGTCCCGACAAGGTTACGCAAGGCGAGGAAGTCCGGCAACTCCCCGGCCAGCCGTGGCGAACCCGGCGCCGGCGCGCCGAGACTGGTCCACGAGACCGGCAGCCAGCAACTGCTCCCGTCCGGCAGACGGACGTTCACCTTCAGGCCGCGACGCCCCGCGTGGCGCAAGCCGATGACCGACACCATCGTCCCCTCCAGCAGATGTCGAGGGCGCTTGATCGTGACCGCATCCGGTGGGTCAGGCGGCTCAGCCCCTTCCGGTATAGCATTGCGTGACGCAAGTGGAGACGTTTGTCGACCTGGAGCAATACAAGGCGACCTGCTACCGGGCGGCCAACTGGCAGTACCTGGGCCAGACGCAGGCGCGCGGGGCGATGGGCGGCGTGGCGGCGAAGACGCCCAAGGGCGTCTACGTGCACCCGCTGCATCCGGACTGGCGGACGATCCTGCTGCACGGCCCGCCAGCCGCGACCCGGGCCGCCGGCCGATGAGCGCTTCGTGCAGTTATGGCAGGGGGTCATCGGCACGGTGGTGCGCGTGGCGGGCGAGTACGACCGGGAGTGGCTCCGGTGGCAGCGGGTGCTCAACACGCTGCTGGTGATCCTGTTCGTGTTCCGGCTGGTGTTCGCGCCCGAGCGCCGCGGCTACGGCACGGTCCTGGCCGAGCTGTGGGAGCAGTGCCGCCGGCTGGAGGTAGCCTTGCCGCAGCCGCAGCCGGTCTCGGCCGCAGCGATCTGCAAGGCCCGCGCCAAGCTCCACGAGGACGTGTTCCGGCGCGTTCACCGCGCCATCCTCGCGCGAGCCCCCCGGGACGAGCCCGGCCAGCTGTGGCACGGCCACCGCGCCTTCGCCGTCGACGGCTCGAAGCTGAACCTGCCCCGCCCGCTGGTCGGGGAGGGCTACCGCACGCCCGCGGACACGGCCCACTACCCGCAGGGCCTGCTCAGCTGCCTGTTCCAGCTGCGCGCCCGCCTGCCGGTCGACTTCGACCTGCACGCCCACGGCGACGAGCGCCGCGCGGCCCTGGCCCACCTGCCCGCGCTCGCCCGCGGCGATGTCGTCGTCTACGACCGCGGCTACTACTCCTTCCAGCTGCTGCACGCCCACGTCGAGCGCGGCCTGCAGGCCGTCTTCCGCCTGCAGAAGAACGCCAACTCCCTCTTCCGCGACTTCGTCCTCGGCGACCGCAGCGAGGCCATCGTCTCCGTCCCGCCCAGCGCCGACGCCTGGCGCCAGCAGCCGCAGGCCGCGTTCCGGCCCTGCCGCGTGCGCCTCGTCAAGTACACGGTCGGCGCGACCGACTACACCCTCGCCACCACGCTGCTGGACCGCAAGCGCTACAGCGTCCGGGACCTCGCCGACCTGTACCACGGCCGCTGGAGCCTCGAGGAGCTGTACAAGATCTCGAAGCAGATGTTGACGGTGGAGCAGTTCCATGGCCAGAGCGAGCGCTTGGTCAAGCAGGAACTGTACGCGCATTGCACCCTGATCGCGCTGACGCGGATGTTCGCCAGCCACAGCGAGGAGCAGTTCCGGGCCGCGCCGGACGGGCACTCTCGTCCGGCCCTGCAGGCGAATTTCCAGAACAGCCTGCGCACGGTGGCGCGCCACTTGGAGGGACTGTTCCTGGTGCATGCGACCACGCTGGCCAGCACCGTGCAGCGGATCCTGGAGGGCATTGCCGCCTGTCGCCAGAGACGGCGCCCGGGCCGCTCCTGCCCGCGTCGCTCCCGCAAGCCCGCCAGCAAATGGAGGAACCGCAAGCCAACCGAAGCCGCAAGCCCAGCCTGAGATTCGCACCAAACCGGCCCTAGGGGCCGGCATTCCCCCCCCCTACTTCCTTAAGTTAATGCGACTAAACGCTAAAGTTAATGCCATTGGGGGCGTCACGCCGAGAGGATGGAAGCTCTGGGCAAGGCCCTCGCGCTGGATCCCGGTTTGGCCGAGGCCCACAACGAGTTGGGGATCGCACTGACGGCCCAAGGACGCGAGGCCGAGGCCGAGGCAGCGTTGAAGGCGGCCATCGAAGCAAGGCCGCAGTATGCCGCACCGCGCGGCAACCTGGGCGTACTGTACGCCAAGCAGGGGCGTTATGCGGATGCGGAAGCCCTGTTCCGCCGGGCCGTCGAGGATGACCCCGGTGCCGTGCACCCGCGTGTCAACCACGGATTGACGCTCGCGGCGCTTTCGCGCTTCACGGAAGCCAAGCAAGCCTTGCGGAAGGCGATGACGCTGGACCCCAAGGATCCGAAGGCGGATCAGGCGCTACGGATGCTCGAACGGCTTTGAGAAGGCCGTACGCCGAACACCCCCTGAACCCGCTGGGACTGCGGTCGGCTTGGCTTGACTTGCGCCGGTTCGTGGTTCCGATCGAGGTCCAGGCGGGAACCGATGCTCCGGTTTCCCCTCGACACCTCCAGGGTGGCCTGTGTCGAGGGCGGAGACACAGGGTGGAGCATGAGATTGAGAGAGTCTGACATTGGACATGCACCGCAGACTCGGGTCAAGTCTAGGTGCGTCTGAGATGGGTCGCCGAGCGTCTCACCTTGGGGCTCCAGGCCCCAAACAGCTCAGTCGCTCTCCCTCCTTTTCTCAATGGGTTCGCAGATAGGGCCGTAACGCGTTCCAGTTCCAAATGAAACGCGGGCGCAGCGACGGCTTCTCGTATCTCATCTCCTACACCATGGGCAAATCGCTCGACCACTGTTCGGGATACTTCAATGAGGACGGCTGCAATCCCCAAGATCCGTGCAAGTTCAACGACAACTGAGGTCCGTCCACGTATGACATCCCGCAGGTCCTCACCACGAGTTGGGTGTACGAAGTTCCCACCGGAGTCGGAGGCCGATTGCGAACCGTAAACAAGGTCCTGGATCACATCCTTGGACCCTGGCAGATCAACGGCATCCTGCAGTTCGCCTTGGGTCAGAACTGCCATGTCGGAGTTTCGCGCGACCTCGCCAACATGGGCGACGCCGGCTCCAAAAACATCAATGGGGGAGATCTGCGCGCGAACGTCGGTAGGCGATCCGGAACCGTCAAGTCGAGGTCCGGGCCAGTGGCGCAATCGGAATGCCTTCGAGGTTCCGAGGCCCTTCACGTTCGGCAACTTGGGGCGCAACGTGTTCAACGGCGACAGCTTCGCGAATCTCGACCTGTCCATCTTCCGCAACTTCCGCATTACGGAAGACCAGATCATCGAGTTGCGGGTCGAGATGTTCAATGCCACCAATCACCCGACCTGGAACCGTCCCACCGCGCAGCTCGACAATCCCAATTTCGGCAAGATCTTCAGCACGCGAAGTACGCAGTGTCCGATTCGGCTTGGGTTGAAGATCCACTTCTGGCGGCCCGGCCGGCGCCCGGCCGGCGCCTTGTTCGGGCCGGTTCGTTCGCGTACACTTGTCAGATAGCAGTGTTCGGCTCGTCGCCTCAACGTCGCATGTCCGCCTTCGTCACGGGGCTCGCAGTGGCGTCTTGCGGGTTCGTTCTCGCCCAACCGAAGTGCGAACCGCCGGCCAGCCTGAAGCCAGCGCTTGCGGTGGACCCGTCCGCGGGCCTGCGGAATGCCCTAGGCGGCGTGTACGCCGAACAGGGCCTCACCGAGTGCGCGATCGAGGCTTTCCGCAACGCGATCGAACAGGACGCGACGTATTGGGAGCCGCGCTTCAACCTCGGGTTGGCGCTGGCCAAGCTCGGGCAGTTGCGGGGGGCGGCCGAGCACCTGGAAGCCTCCGTTCGACTGAATCCAAGCTCCGTCGAAGCAAACCTTGCCTGGGCGTTCGTGCTCCTGGAGGGTGGCGATCCGGCAGCGGCGGAGGATCCGATTCAAGCCGCGTTGCGGCTGCAGCCTCGGTCCGCGCAGGCGCTCTTCGGAATGGCCCGCGTTCGCATGCAGCAGGAACGATTCTCCGCCGCGCTCAGCTATTTGGAACAAGCCCGCGAAACCGATCCGAACAGTCTCGATATCCCAATGATGATGGGTGTGGTCTATGCTAGGGATGGCCGGTACGAAGAAGCGGTCGCCGTCCTGGCCGCATTGGTGGAATCCCATCCCGACTCGGCCAGCGCGCACTTCAACCTGGCCACCGCCTACGCCCGGACCGGGAATTTCCCCGCCGCAGCGCGCCATTACGGCCGGGTCCTTGAACTGGATCCCGACAACGACGTCGCGCGCATGTCGGGCGCGAAGGCGCTGGCGCACTATTACAAGCATGAAGAGGTGCTCCAGCTGGTCGAACGGTACGGCGTCCGGCGCCCGCCTGAGGTCGATGAATTCGAGCTGCATCACCTCCGTGGCGTGGCGCTCCGCGGTGTTGGCCGCTATACCGACGCGGAGCAGGACCTCGTGCGCGCCGCTGCGTTGCGACCCAATCACGCCGACACGCGCTACAACCTGGGATTCGTCCTGGCGCGGCAACAGAAGCACGACCTGGCCAGGGTGCACCTTGAGAAGGCCAAGGAGCTCGACCCGGCTTCCGCGGACACTCGGTTCCAGCTGGGCCGCGTCCTTCGAGCGCTGCGCGAGGAAACCGAAGCGAAAGCGGAGCTGCGTGCGTTCCAGGACCAGAAACAGAAGGAGTTGACCGCCAGCGAAGCTGAGAGCGCGGCCTCCCGCGGGAATGCGGCCCTCGGCGCGGGAGAGGCGGCCCGAGCCCTGGCGGAATACAGGGAAGCCATCCGTCTGAATCCGGCCGACGCCCGCTATTACTACGACATGTCGCTGGCTCATTCGGAGCTTGGCAACAAGGGAGACCAGCACGAGGCCCTCAAGAAGGCCCTCGAACTCGATCCGGGCATGGAGAAGGCCCAAAACGACGTGGGCGTCCTCTACCTCAATCTCGGGTGGTTCGAACAGGCCGAGGGCGCCCTCAAGCAAGCGGTGCGATTGAGTCCGCAGTATGCCGAGGCGCACAACAATCTGGGCGTCCTCTACGGCCGGCAGGGTCGCAACGAGGAGGCTGGTGAGCACTTCCGGCGTGCGATCGAAGACGACCGCGAATACGGGCAGGCCTACGTCAACTTCGGGTTGTTGCTGGCTGGACAAGAGCGATTCCAGGAGGCGGAAGTCCAGGTTCTCGAGGCTGTGCGGTTGCGTCCGCGGAGCACCAAGGCCTTGACGGCGCTCGGGATGATCCAGGTCCGTCTCGGCCGCGCCGAGGAGTCCGTGGGGACACTGCGGAAGGTCGTGCGGCTCGATCCGGAGTCCTCGGAAGCGCGACTCAATTTGGGCATCGCGCTCGCGGACGCACACAGGACCGACGAGGCGCTCGCGGTGTTCTCGGAAGCCGTGAGTTTGGCCCCCGACGCCTCGGCCACGCGGTTCAACCGTGGCCGCATGCTGTTCCAGCTCGACCGGGCTGCGGAAGCCAAGGCGGACTTGGAGAAGGCTGTAGCGCAGGAGCCCGACCACTCCCAAGCGCTGTACTTCCTCGCACTGACCGAGCAGCGGCTGGAGAATGCCGCCGCGGCGGCGCAGCTCTGGCGCCGATATGTCGTTCTGGAGCCCGGAGACGCCCGCGGCCAGTATGAGCTGGGCCAGATGGAGTTGGCGCTGGGGAACCGGACGGCCGCGATCGCGCATTGGAAGCGTGCCGTCGACCTAGACCCGAACCACCGTGAAGCCCTTTACAACCTGTTCCGCGAGTTGCGGACGGAGAGTCCCGCCGCGGCGCGGCGCTATCAGGAGCGCTTTCAGTCATCTCGATCCCAGCAACGTATCGGCGAGCGGGCCGACACGTTGGGGAACTTCGCCCTGGCTGCGCTGCAGGCGGGCGATGTGGCGAAGGCAATCGAGCAACTCCGGGAGGCCATCGAGATCTGTCGCGGCTGCCGCACCGAGTTCTTGTTGCACAAGAATCTCGGCCTGATTTACGCTCGTTCCGGAGACCTGGACGGGGGAGAGGCGGAATTGAAGCGGGCGGCCGAGATCGGACCGGACGATCCTGAGGTGCGGCGGACGCTGGCCACGATCGCAAGGCTGCGCGCCGGGAATGCCGCCGGGCGCTAAGGCTGTTGCGGATCCACAGCTCGTAGCGATTCGATGAGTTCTTTCCGGACGGCGCTGCCGACTGGGGTCACTTCCGGCGCCGGCTCCAAGCACCGGATCGCTTCGCCACGATGACTCGGCTCAGACCACGTCGAACGTTCGGGTACCATTGGCTGTCCGCTGCGTAACGAAGCCAGTCCACTGTGATCGGGTCGTGGTGGCCCCGGCGTCGTGCGGCCGTGCAAAACGGACTACCGGAGGAGAATCCTCATGCTCGAGACCATCCGAACGAAGCTCTGGCTCACCTGTGCGCTCATGCTCGTCGCCCCCGGGGACTTACCGGCGCAGTCCTCCGCCAATGCCATGAACAATCCCTACCGGATGGTCGAGGACTGGGGTGAACTCCCCCAGGGTGTCCGCTGGGGGGCCTCCATCGGAATCATCCCGGATGGAGAGGGCGGCGCCTGGCTCCATCACCGCTCCGACCCTCCGATCGTCAAGCTCGACCGCACGGGCAAGGCCGTCCAGACCTTCGGCGACGGGATGTTCGTGCAGGCGCACGGGTTTTGCATGGACCATGACGGCAACCTCTGGGCAGGGGACAGCGGGCCGTTCGGCGACGATGTCTCCAAGGCGGGCCGCGGGTATCAGTTCTTCGTAAGCGTTCGAGCGGGGCGTGAGAGACGGTTGGCGGTTTAGCGGGTTTAGCGATTGAGGATTGCTTTCCAGTCGGGACAAAGAGGTTTGACGAAGATGTCTTTCAGGGGCAGGGCGTATTCGTTGTGCGTGTCGAGTTTGCCGCGCCCCTGGGTTTGGCCGACGTGGATCCAGTTGGCAGCGCGATAGCAGGTGCCGCGGAAGCGCGGGGTTTCGCAGAAGGTTTCCAGTAGGACGGGCCGGAGGCCGTAGCGAGTGTGCCAGTCGGCGGGCAGTTGCCGCGCGCTGCGGGCGAGCAGGTGGGAGGCGAGATGGGGGACGCGGATCCAGGGCAAGACGGCCACACAACCCCCACATTGCGGGGAACAAGGTCACGGTTCACTACCGCTTCCATCCGCTGGCTGGCCAGCGGGTGACTCGAGTGCAACACCGGTCCTGGCGAGGCAACCCGATTCTGATCGTTGCCGATGCGCACGGAAGGCGCTATCACATTCCCCAGTGGATGACGGCTCCGGAAGCGTCGCAGTGGGTCGTGCGGGAAGTGCCGCGCCCTGCCGTTTACCCACAACTGGTTTCGTCACTCATGTGGCGGTAGACTTTGCTGGCTTGGTTCAGGCGCATTGCTCGCTCGAAGACTTGCGCACCGGCGGTCAACCGCATGTAACCCTTCCAGAGGACTTGGTGGCCTGGTGCTGAGTACGTCTTGCGCTTGAAGTCGAGGTACCCGCCCATGAACGCCGCCGTGAGCACCGCCCGCCCGAGAGTGTCGGGCGACACCAGCTTGCGATCCTGCGCGAAATCCTCCAGGACGGCGATCTCCATGGCGGAGAACAGCACCTCGGCCGGCAGTTCCGGCGTCTCCCGCCCCAGCAGCGTCATCAGCGTCAGCCGCCAGGCGATCACCGCGTTGATCGTCACCGCCCGCTCGATCCGCTCGCCCCTGCGATGCGCCAGCTCCTGCACCTTGCAGCCCGACTTCAGCACCCGGTGCCAGTCCTCGATGCGCCACCTCAGCCGGTACCACTCCAGCACCCGCTCGGCGTCCTGCCGCGACTCCACCTCCACCGTCGTCAGCAGGAACCATTCCAGCCGCTGCGCCCCCTCCGGCTCGCTCTCCTCCCGCACGTGCACCAGGTGCAGCCTCGCCGCCGCCTCGCCCTTCTGCGTCGACGGCAGCTCCACCGCCTTCCAGCGCAGCCCCACCTGCGCGACCCGCTCCGCGCGCGCGTCGCGCTGCTTCTGCCCGCGCGCGGCCGTACGCGCCGACAGGCGCTCCACATGGATCTCCAGGTGGGCCTGCGCGGCCTCCGCCCGCACGGCGTCGAACAGCTTCGGCACGTCCTTGCCCTGGGAGCGGTTATGCTTGGCCCGCACCACTAGGTCGACCGCCCCCAGGCGGCGCTGCTCGGCGAACAGCGCGAACACGTCCGCCTCCCGGTCCAGCACCGACACCAGCCGGACGCCGTCCAGCTCCTGCCCCAGCGCCGCGCACGCGCGCAGCCCCCGGATCCAGCGGAACGTCTTGCGCTCCTCCAGCGGCTTGCCCTGCTCCGCCTGCCCGTCCGGCGCCTCGTACTGGATGTGCGGCACCCCCAGCGGCAGGCCCTCCTCGCTGACCGCCAGCAGGGAGTGCATGTGCAGCCCCAGCGTGCCGTTCGAGCCCTTGTTCTTGCTGATCCTGCCCAGCCCCGCGCAGCCCCCGTGGCTGGCGAAGTTCAGGTCCGTGCCGTCCTGCAGGCACAGCACCGTCCGCTGGCCCTGCATGCGCCGCAGCGTGCGCTCCCGGTGCGGTGCCAGGATGTTCTCCGGCGTCAGCTCCGAGTCGGCCGGCTGGTCGATCATCCGGTAGTAGCCCTTGACCGCCGCCCGATCCCTCTGGACCGCTTCCGGGAACGACGCCATGGGCTGCTCCGACTGCATCTGGGCGCTCTGCACCAGGCGCTTGCTCAAGCGTACATCGCCCAGCGGCGCGCCGCCGAACTCGTGCCGCGCCCAGGCGTCCCGGGCCAGGCCCTCGCCGAGGCCCAGCGCCTGCGGCGGCTGCGGCGCCGGCACGCCCAGCTGCTCGCGCCAGTCGCGGGCCAGCGGGTACAGGTAGACCGACTTCACGGGCACGCTGAGGCCGCGGGGCGCGCAGCGGCCCCGCCCGGCGGTCTGGCCCACGCAGACCCAGTTGGCGGCCGCCAGCGAGGTGCCCTTGTGGCGGTCTTTCTCGACAAACGTCTCGGCGAGCAGAGGGAGATAGCCGTAGCGGCGCTGGAAGTCGTGCGGCAGGCGGCGCAGGCACAGCCCGAGGGCCTTGGAGGCCAGGTTCTGGCAGCGCACGGAGGGACGGATCAGGAAGCGGCTCAGAGCGATCACGCAGTGCAGCTGGCGGGAGCGCAGGTCGGCGTCCCAGCCGATGAAGGCGTCGCGGGCGGCGAGGGCGAGGGCCGAGGCGGCGAAGCCGAGCGCGCCCAGGACGCCGTGGTCGGAGACCAGCAGGTAGCGCAGCTGGGCGCCCACGTGACGCGCGGCGCGGCGCGGATGCTCGTGTTGCATCAACTCGTTCCAAGTGCGCCGCTGGTGGTCGCCGGTGACCTCGACCAGCGCCAGTCCCTGCACCTGGTCGACGCGCGCGGGCACAGCGGTCGGCAGGGGCACGGGGCGGCCGAGCCGGCGGGGCCGGCAGAGCCGGCCGCCGTGCCGGGGGGCGGGCAGCTGGAGGCGGCCGCGCGCCTGGAGCGCGCGCAGCGCCTTCATGCAGCCGGCCAGCTGGGGGCGGCCGAGCGCGTCCAGGAATCCAAACCGCTGGCAGACGCGCCGGCCCAGCTCGGTGCGGCTGGCGCCGCCGGGTTCAGCCAGCAGGTCCTTCAGCCGCGTCATGCCGTCGGCGCTGGAGAGGGTCGAGGCAATCTGACTCTGCTCGTGCATGCCCCAGGGATGACACAGAGCAGGCCCAAAAGTTAAGCCCTACTTGTGGGGCATGGGCAGGCCGCGCCTCTCCCTGGCAGCGCTGGCGGACCTGCGCGACCTGGTGTCGACGTTCCTGCGCGAGCCGCCGTCCGCGGGGCAAGGAGAACCCTATGAAACACAACCAGCGCCAAGGTCGGCAGGCGTGCCTGTTCGACCCCCTGCCCCGGGTCCGGCTGGCGCCGGAGCTGCGGCAAGCCGTGCTGCCGGCCTTGGCCGCACTGCTCGCGGCGGTGCTGCGCCAGCCCGCCGCAACCCCGCGCGAGGGAGGCCCGCATGACGGCGCCTGATCGAGGACTGCTCACGGCGGACCACCTGCGGCGCAAGGCGTTCGTCTACGTACGCCAGTCATCCGACTTCCAGGTCCGCAACCATGTCGAGCGCCAGAAGCTGCAGTACGCGCTGGCCGGCCATGCGCGGGAGCTGGGCTTCGGCGAGGTGGCAGTGATCGACGAGGATCAGGGCACCTCGGGCGACGGCGTGGAGCGGACCGGCTTCGACCGCCTGCTCACGGCGGTCTGCCGGGGCGAGGTCGGGCTGGTGCTCTCCCTCGAGGCCTCGCGCCTGGCCCGCAACGGCCGCGACTGGCACACCCTGCTGGACTTCTGCGCCATCGTGGGCTGCCTGGTCGGGGACCGCCAGCGGCTGTACGATCCCGGCGCGGCCGACGACCGGCTGTTCCTGGGGATGAAGGGCAGCTTCAGCGAGGCGGAGCTGGCGATCTTCCGGCAGCGCTCGCTGGAGAGCCGCCTGGCGATGGCGGAGCGCGGCGAGCTGTTCACGAGCCTGCCGGCCGGCTACGAGAAGGCGGACCGCTGGCAGATCGAGATGAGCCCGGACCAGCGCCAGCAGGACGCGGTCCGCCTGGTGTTCGGCAAATTTGCCGAGTTGCGCAGCGTCCGGCAAGTCTACCAGTGGTGCCGCAGGGAGCAGGTCGAGATTCCGGTGCGGCGCCTTGGGGCAGGGATTGTCTGGAAAGTGCCGACCGACTCCAGCCTCTACTCGATGCTCTCCAACCCGATCTACGCGGGGGCCTACGCCTTCGGGAGGCGGCGCCAGGAGACGGTGATCGAAAACGGCCGCAAGCGCGTGCGGAGCGGGATCCGGAAGTCCGATCCGCAGGACTGGACCGTGCTGCTGCGGGACCGGCACGAGGGGTATATTACGTGGGCGGAGTACGAGAGGAACCAGGAGTTGATCGCGGCCAACAACAGCAAGGTGCGGGGCGCGGTGAGGCCGGGCCGGGCACTGCTGGCGGGGCTGCTGCGGTGCGGGCTGCCCTTTACCCACAAGTCGCGGATTTGGGCATGCTTTGGTACAAGTTACTGGTCGGGCCTAAGCGGAGGAGACGCTCGTAGGATTGGGCGATGGTCGCGAGGCGCGTGTAGCCTTCCCAGATCACCTCGTTCCCGGGTGCGAGGTCATGCTTGCGATTGAGATGGCCGCCCAGCATCGCCGTGGTGAGTACGGCCCGCCCGAGATTGTCGGGCGGCGCCAGCTGGCGATCCGTCGCGAAATCCCCCAGGGCCGCGATCTCGGTGTCGGAAAACAGCGTGTCCGGCGCCAGCTCGGGCGTGTCACGGCCCAGCAGCGTCATCACCGTCAGGCGCCAGGCGATCACCGCCTTGATCGTCACCGCCCGCTCGATCCGCTCCCCCCGCCGGTGCCCCAGGTACTCCACCTTGCAGCCGGACTTGAGCACGCGGTGCCAGTCCTCGATCCGCCAGCGCAGCCGATACCATTCCAGCACCCGCTCCGCCTGCCGCTCGCTGCTCGCCTCCAGGCTGGTCAGCAGGAACCATTCCAGCGGCTCGGCCCCGGCCGGGGCCGACTCCTCCCAGACATGCACCAGGCTCAGTTCGACCGGCTCCCGCCCCCCGCCGGCTCCCTTGCCTGGCGCGGGCAGGCGTACCCTGCGCCAGCGCAGCGCCACCTCCGCTTGGCGCGCCTCGCGCAACTCGCTCGCCGCTTGCCGCCGGGTGCCCCGCCGTGCCGAGCTGCGCAGCACATGGATCGTCCGGCGCGCCTGCGCCGGTGCCGCCCGCACGGCGTCGAACAGTTTCGGCACCCCCTTGCCGAGGCTGCGGTTGTGCTTGGCCCGCACCAGCAGGTCGACCGTGCTCAGACGGCGCTGCTCGTCGAACAGCTCGAACACGTCCGCCTCGCGGTCCAGCACCGAAACCGGCCGCGCGCCGCCGAGCCGGGCGGCCAGCGCGGCGCAGTCCCGCAGCCCGCGTACCCAGCGCTGCGTCTTGCGCTCCTCCAGCGGCTTGCCCTTCTCCGCCTTGCCGTCCGGCGCCTCGTACTGGATCAGCGGCACGCCCAGCGGAACACCGTCCCCGTTGACGACCAGCGTCGAGTGCATGTGCAGCCCGAGCGTGCCCTTCGAGTTGGAGTTCTTGCCGATCAGGCCCAGGCCTTCGCAGCCGGGATGCTCGGCGAAGTTGAGATCGGTGCCGTCCTGGATGCACAGCAGCGCCTCTGCGCCGCGCATGCGCTGGATCGTGCGGGCGCGGTGCGGGGCGAGGATGTTCTCGGGAGTCACCGCCGAGTCGGCGGGCTGGTCGATCAGACGGTAGTAGGCTTTCATCAGGGCTTGGTCGGACTGCGCAGCGGAGGGGAACGAGGCCCTGGGCGCAACGGCCAGCACGGCGGCGCTACGCGCCAAGCGCCTGCTCAAGCGTACATCGCCCAGGGGGGCGCCGTCGAACTCGAGCGCGGCCCAGCCCGGCCGCTCGAGTCCGGCGACGGGGTCGGGCAGCGGCTGGGGGTCGGGGAGGCCGAGCTGGCGGCGCCAGTCGGGGCGCAAGGGATAGAGGAAGATCGACTTGACGGGCACGGCGGTGCCGGTCGGGGCGCAGCGGCCGCGGCCGGCGGTGAGTCCGACCGGGATCCAGTTGGAGGCCTTGAGGCAGGTGCCGTCATGGCGGCTGCGGTCGACGAAAGTTTCGAGGAGCAGCGGGGCATAGCCGTAGCGCAGGAGGAAATCGGCGGGGAGGCGGCGCAAGCACAGGCCGAGGGCCTTGGAGGCGAGGTTGCGGCAGCGCACGGAGGGACGGACGAGGAAGCGGCTCAGGGCGAGGACGCGATGGAGCTGCTGGAGGCGCAGGGCGGGGTCCCAGCCGATCCAGCGGTCCCGGTCGGCGAGCGCGAGGGCGGAGGCGGCGAAGCCGATGGCGCCGAGGATGCCGTGGCGGGACAGGAGCAGGTAGCGCAGCTGCGGGCCGGCATGGCAGGCAGCGCCCTGGGGATGCTCGCGCTCGATGAGTTCGTTCCAGGTGCGGCGCTGCTCGTCGGTGCGGACCAGGTCGAGGCACAGCCCCTCGATCTGGTGGACAACCGGGGGAACGAGCAGGGGGGCAGGGACGGGCCGTCCGAGGAGTCGAGGCAGGCCGCGACCGCCGTTGCGGACGGGAGGTGGGAGCGCGATGCAGCTGCGGGAGTGGAGGGTGCGCAGGGCCTTGAGGCAGCTAGCGAGCTGCGGCTGGCCGAGAGCATCGGCGAAGCGGAATTCGGCGCACACGCGGTCGGCGAGGGCCGTGCGATGGGAGAAGCTCTCGGCGGCGAGCAGCGCCGCGACGCGCGCCAGGCCCTCGGGACTGGAAATCGTCTCGAGAATGCGATGCTGCTGTTGCATGTCTCATTGAGAACAGATCCTGTCCAGTTTGTCAAGTCACTTTATGGGTAAAGGGCAGGGTGCAGCACCCGCACCGCAGCAGCCCCGCCAGCAGTGCCCGGCCCGGCCTCACCGCGCCCCGCACCTTGCTGTTGTTGGCCGCGATCAACTCCTGGTTCCTCTCGTACTCCGCCCACGTAATATACCCCTCGTGCCGGTCCCGCAGCAGCACGGTCCAGTCCTGCGGATCGGACTTCCGGATCCCGCTCCGCACGCGCTTGCGGCCGTTTTCGATCACCGTCTCCTGGCGCCGCCTCCCGAAGGCGTAGGCCCCCACGTAGATCGGGTTGGAGAGCATCGAGTAGAGGCTGGAGTCGGTCGGCACTTTCCAGACAATCCCTGCCCCAAGGCGCCGCACCGGAATCTCGACCTGCTCCCTGCGGCACCACTGGTAGACTTGCCGGACGCTGCGCAACTCGGCAAATTTGCCGAACACCAGGCGGACCGCGTCCTGCTGGCGCTGGTCCGGGCTCATCTCGATCTGCCAGCGGTCCGCCTTCTCGTAGCCGGCCGGCAGGCTCGTGAACAGCTCGCCGCGCTCCGCCATCGCCAGGCGGCTCTCCAGCGAGCGCTGCCGGAAGATCGCCAGCTCCGCCTCGCTGAAGCTGCCCTTCATCCCCAGGAACAGCCGGTCGTCGGCCGCGCCGGGATCGTACAGCCGCTGGCGGTCCCCGACCAGGCAGCCCACGATGGCGCAGAAGTCCAGCAGGGTGTGCCAGTCGCGGCCGTTGCGGGCCAGGCGCGAGGCCTCGAGGGAGAGCACCAGCCCGACCTCGCCCCGGCAGACCGCCGTGAGCAGGCGGTCGAAGCCGGTCCGCTCCACGCCGTCGCCCGAGGTGCCCTGATCCTCGTCGATCACTGCCACCTCGCCGAAGCCCAGCTCCCGCGCATGGCCGGCCAGCGCGTACTGCAGCTTCTGGCGCTCGACATGGTTGCGGACCTGGAAGTCGGATGACTGGCGTACGTAGACGAACGCCTTGCGCCGCAGGTGGTCCGCCGTGAGCAGTCCTCGATCAGGCGCCGTCATGCGGGCCTCCCTCGCGCGGGGTTGCGGCGGGCTGGCGCAGCACCGCCGCGAGCAGTGCGGCCAAGGCCGGCAGCACGGCTTGCCGCAGCTCCGGCGCCAGCCGGACCCGGGGCAGGGGGTCGAACAGGCACGCCTGCCGACCTTGGCGCTGGTTGTGTTTCATAGGGTTCTCCTTGCCCCGCGGACGGCGGCTCGCGCAGGAACGTCGACACCAGGTCGCGCAGGTCCGCCAGCGCTGCCAGGGAGAGGCGCGGCACTTCCCGCACGACCCACTGCGACGCTTCCGGAGCCGTCATCCACTGGGGAATGTGATAGCGCCTTCCGTGCGCATCGGCAACGATCAGAATCGGGTTGCCTCGCCAGGACCGGTGTTGCACTCGAGTCACCCGCTGGCCAGCCAGCGGATGGAAGCGGTAGTGAACCGTGACCTTGTTCCCCGCAATGTGGGGGTTGTGTGGCCGTCTTGCCCTGGATCCGCGTCCCCCATCTCGCCTCCCACCTGCTCGCCCGCAGCGCGCGGCAACTGCCCGCCGACTGGCACACTCGCTACGGCCTCCGGCCCGTCCTACTGGAAACCTTCTGCGAAACCCCGCGCTTCCGCGGCACCTGCTATCGCGCTGCCAACTGGATCCACGTCGGCCAAACCCAGGGGCGCGGCAAACTCGACACGCACAACGAATACGCCCTGCCCCTGAAAGACATCTTCGTCAAACCTCTTTGTCCCGACTGGAAAGCAATCCTCAATCGCTAAACCCGCTAAACCGCCAACCGTCTCTCACGCCCCGCTCGAACGCTTACACTGGCGTGGCTATATAACGCATCGAATGTAGCTAGCTACATTCGATGCGGGAAATCGGCATGTCCGGTTCGATGAGCGGGGAGAAGAAACGTGACTAAGGATTCTCGCCAAAACAATTTGACCATTTTATGGTGTGCTTTGCTACGATGGCCGGGATGCGCGGCCAAGCGGAGAGCATCAAGGTCAAGTTTGATGCGCTGCAGCCGCTGCTGGACGAGCGCACGCGTCGCATCTGGGCTGCCGTGGAAGCCAAGGCGCTCGGGCAGGGCGGGATCAGCCGCGTCGCCGAGGCGACCGGTATGTCGCGCAACACGGTGCGCTCAGGCCTGCGGGAATTGGAGGCGGGGGCAGTCGCGGTCGCGCCAGGTGAGGGGGAGCGGCTGCGGCGTCCGGGAGGCGGTCGCAAGCGGCTGACGGAGCGGGACCCGCAACTGGCCGAGGCGCTGGAGCGCAAGCTCGATCCGGTGACGCGCGGGAACCCGATGGGGCCGCTGCGCTGGACCTGCTGCAGCGCAGCCCGGCTGGCGGAGGAGTTGTGGGCGGAAGGGCACGCCGTGAGCGAGCGAACGGTCAATCGCTTGCTGCACGTGCTGGGTTACAGCCTGCAGGCGAATCGCAAGACGCTGGAAGGGCGGCAGCATCCGGACCGGGACGCGCAATTCCTGTACATCAACCGGAGGGTGCAGGAGTTCCAGAGCCGGGGCGAGCCGGTTGTGTCGGTCGACACGAAGAAGAAGGAGTTGGTGGGGCCGTACCGGAACGGGGGGCGGGAGTGGCGGCCGCAGGGGCAGCCGGAGGAGGTGCAGGTGCATGATTTCCCCGACGAGGAGCTGGGCAAGGCAGTCCCGTACGGGATCTACGACATGGCGGCGAACGTCGGGTGGGTCAGCGTCGGGGTGGACCACGACACCTCGGAATTCGCGGTGGAAACGCTGCGGCGCTGGTGGCGGGAAATGGGGCAGCCGGCCTATCCGGGGGCCGGGCGGCCAATGGCACTGAAATAGGCTAGCCGGAATCTAGATTTCTCAGCAAACCTCCAATGCGTTGATTCGAATGCACTTGCAGATTTTTTTCGAACGGCCGCAAAAACCACTTGACATGCGAGCCTGGATTTGCGATGGTAGCCAAGAACAGGTTCCTTGGTGGCTGTCATGGATCCCCGCATCGAGAAGCTCAAGTCCACTTCCTTCTTCGGCAGACGCTTCACGCGCCGGCAGATCGCCGATATCCAGCAGACGGTGGCCAGGTTCCCGGCCCTGAGCCGCAAGGAACTGGCGGAGACGATCTGCGAGCACCTCAACTGGCGCACCGCCGCTGGCGGCAACCGGGTCGCGGCCGCCCTGGGCCTGCTGGAACAGCTCGAGCAGGGCGGCATCCTGACGCTGCCGCCCAAGCACACGCAGAACATGCGCCCGGGACCGCGCCCGCCGGTGGCCGCGACCCCGCGCACCGATCCCCAGCCGCTGATCGCGACCAGCCTGCGGGACCTGCAGCCGCTGCGCCTGCAGCGGGTCGAGCAGCAGGAGGACACCCAACTCTGGAACGAATTCATCGAGCGGCACCACTATCTCGGCTACCGCCAGCCGCTGGGCCCGCACCTGCGCTACTTCCTGCTCGACCGGCACGGGCGCCGGCTGGGCTGTGTGCTGTTCAGCCAGGCGACCCACTCGCTGGCTTGCCGCGATGAGTGGGTCGGCTGGCCTGCCGGGCAGTACAAGAAGCACCTCGACCTCGTGGTCGGCCAGCCTCGCTTCTTGCTGTTTCCTTGGGTGCAGGTTCCGAACCTGGCGAGTCACGCGCTGGGGCTGGCAGCCCGGCAGCTGCCGGCGGACTGGCAGCGGCGCTATGGCACGCGGCCGGTCCTGCTCGAAACCTTCTGCGAAACCCCGCGCTTCCAGGGCACCTGCTACCGCGCCGCCAACTGGATCCATCTCGGCCGGACCCAGGGCCGCGCCGACGCCGGGCGCAGCCCCAAGGATGTGTATGTCTACCCGCTGACGAAGCCGTTCCGCTCGATCCTGCTGCACGGGCCGCGCCCGCAGGCCCGGCGACGGCCGCCGCCGGCGGCGCAGCCGCAGGCCCCCGACGCGGACTTCGTCGCCCTCTGGCAGGGCCTGCTCGGCGCGCTCAGCGCCATCGCCGCCGCTCACGACCAACTCTGGCAAGTGCGCAGCCGCGTCCTCAACACGCTGCTGGTGATGCTGTTCGTGTTCCGCCTCGTGTTCGCGCCGCGCCGCCAGGGCTACACCACGACGCTGTCCCAGCTGTGGGCCCAGTGCCGCGCCCTGGACGTGCCCCTGCCGCAACCGCAGCCGGTCTCCGACGCGGCCATGTGCAAGGCCCGGCCGCGGATTGACGCCCAGGTCTTCCTGCAGTTCCACGCCGCGATCCTGCGCCGCGCCGACCAGCCCGGACCGCTCTGGCTGGGCCACCGCGTCTTCGCCGTCGACGGCTCCAAGCTCAACCTGCCGCGCCCGCTGGCCGCAGCCGGCTACGACCCGCCCGGCCCGCACGCCCACTACCCGCAGGGCCTGCTCAGCTGCCTGCTGCGCCTGCAGTCCCGGCTCCCGGTCGACTTCGACCTCTTCGCCCACCGCAACGAGCGCGCCGCCGCACGCGCCCATCTGCGGGCCCTGGCCGCCCCCGACCTGGTCGTCTACGACCGCGGCTACTACTCGTTCGAACTGCTCTGGAGCCACCGGCGGCGCCGACTGCAGGCCGTCTTCCGCCTCCCCCGCAACATCTGCCCCGCCATCGATGCCTTCATCGACGGCGACGGCACCGACACGCTCGTCACCATCCTGCCCGGTCCCGCTACCCTGCGGACCCTGTCCCGCAAGTATCCCGGCACGCACTGGCAGCCCCTCCCGCTGCGCCTCGTCAAGTACACGCACGCCACGACCAAGTACGTGCTGGGCACCACCTTGCTCGACAGCCGCCGCTACAGCATCGCCGACCTGTCCGACCTGTACCATGCGCGGTGGGGCATTGAAGAGATGTACAAAATCAGTAAATCGTTCCTGGAGGTCCAGCAGTTTCACGGCCAGAGCGAGCGCCTGGTGAAGCAAGAGTTGTTCGCCCATTTCAACTTGATTGCGATGATGCGGCTGTTCACCAACCGGGATGCGGACCTGTGCCAAGCAGCCCGGCAGCCGGACGGCAAGGCGGCGCCGCAGGCGAACTTCAAGCACAGCCTGGCCGCCCTGTCCCAGCATCTCGAGGGTCTGCTGCTGCGCCACTCCGCGTATGTCGGCGAGACCCTGGAACGCATCTGCGCGTGGGTCGGGACGGGTCGGCGCAAGCCGCGTCCCAACCGCTCGTACCAGCGGCGCTCGCTGCAGCCGGCCCCGAAATGGTCCCGGCGCAAGGCGGCGACAACCTAGCTGCTTCGATGCCAACCCCGATGCCCATGACCTGAGTGCCCGGAACCTGCAAAATGGACTGCCCTCAGGCCCCTCGCCCTTAAGTTAATGCCGAAAACCTTAAGTTAGTGCCATTGGCCGGGCGGCTGCTGGTGACGTGCGACGGGGGTGGCTCCAACAGCAGTCGCAGCCGCCTGTGGAAGCTGGAGTTGCAAGGCCTGGCCGACGAGCTGGGGCTGCGGGTTGCGGTCTGCCACTTCCCGCCGGGCACGAGCAAGTGGAACAAGATCGAGCACCGGATGTTCTGTCACATCACGCAGAACTGGCGGGGACGGCCGCTGGTGAGTCGCGAGGTGGTGGTGAACCTGATCGGAGCGGTCACCACCAAGGGCGGCTTGACCATCCGATCCGAATTGGACGAGAACCGGTATGCGACGGGGCGTAAGGTCACCGACGAGCAGTTCGAACGTCTTTCGCTCCAGCGAGATTCCTTTCATGGGGAATGGAACTACACACTCTCGCCGAGATCACATAATGGTTAGATTATTTTGGCGAGACTCCTAAGCGTGAGACCGAGGCACCGACGATAAGCGAAAGCGGTCGGCAAACGGCTACTCCCTCACGCTAAGGGGCAGCGCAGAAACAAGTTATAGGATTTGTCGATTGTAGTTGAGCGATAACCAGAATGAGGGCGGTGGCGGTGATGACTGCAGACCACGGGGGGCACTAAACTGCTGACTTGCCGAGGGTTAACGGTTCGTGTCATGATGGCGCAATGACAATTATAGTTGTCATTGCGCCTCATGCGACCCGTTCAGTTCCATGCCCAGTCCCTGATCGATCTGTTGCGTCGCCAGCGTGTCGCCTCCATGCCCGAGCTGCTCGCCGCCCTCGGTACCGCCAGCCGGCGCACCGTCGTCCGCAAGCTGCGCGAAGTGCCGCACATCACCAGCTATGCCCATAGCGGGGGCTTCTACGCCCTGCGCACAGCGGCACGCTTCGACGAGCACGGCCTGTGGTCCTTCCGCGGCATCCGCTTCTCCTCGCGCGGCTCCCTGCTCGCCACCGCCGAGCACTTCGTGCGCACAGCCCGTTCCGGATTCCTGGTGGAGGAACTGGATGCCATCCTCGGCATTGCCACGACCGATGCCTTGCGCAAGCTCACTCGCAGCGAGCGGCTGACCCGTGTCAAGCTCGGCGACCGCTACCTCTACCTCTCTCCCGAGGCTGCGCGCGCGCGACGGCAGACGCTGGCCAGACAGGCCTCCGCTCCCTCTCCGGAAACCGTCGCCGGGGCGTCCCCGTCCGCCGCGGCCGCGGTTCCCGGCCGGTCTCAGTCGCGGCCCGAGCCTGCGACGCCTCGGCCGACCCTGGCCGCCGCAGCGCCAGCCGGCCCGGAACTGGCCGACGCCCGCCAGCTCTATCTCAGCACCTTGGACGAGCAGCAGCGACGGCTCTTCGCGGGACTCGCGTCGCTGGAGCATGGCCGGGGTGGCGATACCCGCGTCGCCGCGCAGCTCGGAATCCATCCGGCCACGGTTGCCCGCGGGCGCCGCGAACTGCGCGCCGGGGACGTGCTCCGCGCTCGGGCCCGCCGCCCGGGCGGAGGACGCATGCCGCTGGAAAAAAAAGCCTGCGCTGACCGTCCGCCTCGCGGTTCTCCTGCGCCACGACACGGCGGGCGACCCCTGCTCCGGTCTGCGCTGGACCCGTCGCACCACCCGCAACCTCGCCGCCTACCTGACCGCGGAACTCGACCTGCCGGTCTCCCCGCGCACCGTCGCCCGGCTGCTGCGCGCCAGGGGCTTCTCCCTGCGCGTGAACCACAAGTGCATTCCTTCCACCTCCCCCGCCGAACGCAACGCCCAGTTCGAGTTCATCGACCGCCTGCGCCAGGACTGCGCGCACAGCAACACCCCGATTCTCAGTATCGACACCCAGAAAAAAGAGTTGGTCGGACGCTTCCGCAACGCAGGCGTCTCCTGGGAACCGGCACCCGTCCCGGTCAACGACCACGACTTGCGCTCCCATGCCAGCGGCTTGGCCGTCCCCCACGGCATCTACGACACCCGCGCCAACCGCGGCTTCGTTCGTGTCGGCGTTTCCAGCGACACCGCCTACTTCGCCGTCGACAACCTCCATGCCTGGTGCTGCAGCGAGGGCCGCTCCCGCTATCCCCACGCCTCCCAGCTCGTCATCCTCGCCGATTGCGGCGGCAGCAACTCCTAGCGCACCCACGCCTGGAAGCACGCCCTCCAGCACGATTTCTGCAATCTTCACCGCCTCGGTAACTGCCCAGCTACCCCCGCCAGCATGCACTTGAGACGTCCCGAATAGTGGAGAGTGCGGGACGGACGGGTGGTCCAAAGTAGACCGGGGGCAGGGATGGCCGGATTGCCGGGGTGCGCTTGACAGCGTGTCACGAATACATGTAAGTCTAGGAATGTTCTGGAGATCCGGGCCGTCGCGAGGAGGCAGTGGCGCCAGCGGCGGTGGGTCCGGGTGCAGGCGGGGCGATGCCGGAGCGATCGCACAGCGAGCAGCGCGAGACGGGCGGGGACGAACGGCTCGCGCAGTTGCAAGCGGAGAACGCCCAGCTACGGGCGGCGAGCGCCGAGCTACGAGCGGAAAACGGCGAGTTGAAGGTGGCCATCGCGCGGTTGCAAGCGGACCTGGCCGCGTTGTGGCAGCAGGTGCAGGAACTCCAGCGGCGGTTGGGCCTCGACAGCAGCAACAGCGGCAAGCCGCCGTCGAGCGATGGGCCTGCCAAGCCGCCGTCTGGGAGGCGGACGCGCAGCCAGCGAGGCCGGTCCGGCAAGCGCTCGGGCGGGCAACCCGGGCACAAGGGCGCGACCCTGTGCCAGACGGAGACGCCGGATCGGATCCAGACCCACCTGCCGCCGCACTGCGCCGACTGCGGCGTGACGCTGTCGGTGCAGGACACGGAGGGCCAGCCGCTGCGTCGTCAGGTGTTCGAGCTGCCCCCGCCGCAGCCGCTGGAGGTGACCGAGCACCAGGCGCACGCCTGCCGCTGCCGGGTCTGCGGCAGCGTGACGCGGGCCGCGTTCCCGGAAGGCGTGAACGCGCCGGTGCAGTACGGCCCGCGGGTCGCCGCCACGGCCGTGTACCTGCAGCATGCGCATTTCCTGCCCGAGGACCGTCTGGCAGAGGTGTTCCAGGACCTGTTCAGGGTGCCGATCTGCGCGGCGACGCTGGCGGGGATGACGCGCAAGGCGGCCCAGTGCTGGCGCGGTTGCACGGAGCGGGTACGCGACCTGCTGGTAAGCGCAGGCGGAGTGAAGCATTTAGACGAGACGGGTTTCCGGATCGCCGGCAAGACGCAGTGGCTGCACGTTGTGAGCACGTCGTGGCTGACGTTCTACCGCACGAGCGCGCAGAGGGGCAGCCTGCTGGAGGGACTGAAGGGCATCTTGGTGCACGATCACTGGGCACCGTATTTCAAGGTCCGCGGGGCGCTGCACGCGCTGTGCAACGCGCACCATGTGCGGGAGTTACAGGCACTGGCGGAGATTGACGGGGAAGACTGGGCACGGCGGATGCAACAGCTGCTGAGGCGGGCGAACCGGGCGGTGTGGATCGCTCGGGAGCGGGGCATTGGGCTGCCGCGTTCGCTGCGGGAGCGGATCGGGCGGCGCTACGACCAACTGGTCGGGGATGCGCTGGCGTATCACGAGGTGCTGCCGCCGCTGCGGCCTGCCAAGCCCGGGCGGCGGGGACGCAAGAAGCGCCGCCCGGGGCACAACCTGGCGCTACGACTGAGGGACCGCCGGGAGTCGGTGTGGCGCTTCCTGACGGATTTCACGGTACCCTTCACGAACAACCAGGCCGAACAGGATCTGCGGATGATGAAGCTGCGGATGAAGATCTCGGGCGGGTTCCGGTCCGAACAGGGTGCGCAAGACTTCGCCACGCTGCGCAGTGTACTGTCCACCGCGCGGAAGCAGGGCCTCAACCGCATCGAGGCCTTACTGCGAGGGCCGGACGCCCTGCTCGCGCGAGTCGAATCCTAGCCAACGCCCTGCATCCCGACCGTCGCACACTCCATGCACCCACCTGATCGGTGCTCCTGCCCGAGGTCCGGGGTAGCTGGGCAGTTACCCGCCTCGACGTCACCGTCGCCCACTATCCTGCAGGCTGCTCGAAATGGAACCCCATCGAACATCGCCTGTTCAGCGCAATCAGCCGCAACTGGTCCGGCTGCCCTCTCCAGTCCTTCGAACTCATCCTCAACTACATCGCCTCCACCTCCACCCGCACCGGCCTGGTGGTGACATCCCAACTCAACACCAAGGAATACGAAACCGGCATCCACGTCACTGACGAGCAGATGGCCGCCATCAACATCACCCCCAACACGCACATCCCAAAGTGGAACTACACCATATCCTCCTTCTCAAACTGAGAAGTTATTTCTGCGCTCCCCCTAAGGTAGACGCGCTTCTCCTCGACTCTACATTCGATGTGTCCAGTGTTTCAGGCAACTTTTCTCGCCCAACCCCTCAAGCCGCCAATTCGAGCACGATCTCACGCCCCGCTCCAACGCTTACTGACACACTCCCTTCTCCGTCCCTCGATGAAATCTCCAAGAATCTTCCGGGCTTCAGCGTCCCTTTATTTCGTCCTCCCGGCAGACCAAAGAAGCGCATTCCTAACTAACCGGCGATATCCTGGATCGTTATGGGCCATTCCGTCGTGTCCCAGTTGAACCGTTACCACGCGCGATTTAGTGTACGGGCTGATCCAGGCCACTGGGCCATCACTCGTCGGGTTATCAGTCCTGAGTAATACCGTCACATCCGGTGAAATCCACATGCCTTTGTAAGTCTCATCCCAGAGGTGCATTGGACCGACCCCAGCAGTTACGGGATGCTGCTCGACCCGCTTTATAAACAGTTCTTGCTTGGGCGTCTGCGTTGATTTTCCTAAACCCTGATCTGCCGTCAGCAGATACCTACCCCCTACCACCGTCTCGTACCACCAGCGCCACGAGTTATAGTTGCCCAGAGCTTG
The DNA here is from genome assembly GCA_965218615.1 of Bryobacterales bacterium. Classification (GTDB taxonomy): domain Bacteria; phylum Acidobacteriota; class Terriglobia; order Bryobacterales; family UBA6623; genus VXMF01. The sequence goes on along the minus strand of CBDCLH010000003.1, from coordinate 595,057 downwards.
ATGAAGAACTACAAGTCCTTTTCCACTCTCGAGAAACTCTGCAAGGTTCTTACGTTCAGCGTCGTCAATCTCTTGGTTCGAATCATACATGACGACGGTGTCGAAGAGAGTTCGCAAGTCCTTTCTGTAGGCGCGGGAAGCAGGTTCCACAACAGACGAAATGTCGTAATCATCGAAGATCGAGTAAAAAGCAGCGTCGTGTTCGTGTCCACCTGTCACAAGCAGAGCCCGCACAGGATTCTCAGCCTTTGTCTGCAACCTCCACCGCGCCGGAACTGTGACCCCGCCGGTCGCCGCCCACTCAGTTCCTCGCGCGAATGTGGCTGTGAACCCTGGTTCTTGCATTGCCACCAGATCGTGGCCGAGAGTCGTGTGAAACACTCTTCCCTTCCCGTAAGATACAGTCCACAGAATCGGCTCGTCTTTTCCGCTGCCTCCAATTTCGACATCATCAAAAGCTGTAGCTAGGACGTTTACATCCTTCTGCATTCGCATATTGTGATATAATTCGTCGGTCGCGATGAACCCATCTCCCATGCCATCTGTAATCGGGTGCCTCGGATTGACGAACCGAACACGAAACGAGTGTCTAAGACCGTGGCCCTTTGTGAAATCTTCCGAGTATAACCCGCCGATCATTGGGCCGTAGGCTGGCCAAGGAGCCTCAACAATTCCGGTGCGCGCGTGACGATCACCTAACACGGGCAATCCCGCGAACGCATAACTTCCAGCATGAATCACGACGAGCCCTTTGCCAGATCGAACAAACTCTTCTACCGCCCTCTCTGTGGTCTCGCCCCAACGTGGGCCATTATAGTCCAGGACTAGTACGTCATAGGGAGCCATTGTGTGTGCCGTCACACCAGCCGGTTCTTCAACCACTCGAACGTCGAACCGACCGGTTGCCAGCAGGATCTTCCTCAGGAATGGCGTGCTCTCTCGCCAGTCATGGTTATTTCGCCCAGAGAGGATTAGCGCCCGGATTGCACCGGATCGGAACAATGGATCCCTGGATTCTCGCGTAGCGCTAGTCCCGGTCGATCCCGAGAGAAGGAGCAGAAGTGACAGTAGGGTAATTAGTCTTTTCTTAAACATGCTATTCGGTGTGCCTCCTGGATTTGCCGCGCGCGCCCAAATTCGGCCTCGTGCACTGTAGAGATTTCTCAGGCAAAAACTTCCACGGGTTGGATGGGCACTCGCCAGGTGCGCCACCCTTCCGCACGGTAAGGGGGGGTATCCCGGCCTGTGTCACCAGCCCGGAGAGTTGTTTGGAAGGCCTCCGGAAGTTATCGATCACTTCTAGGTGTGGGTTCCGTAAATTCTGGCGGGTGGGAAGCCGAGGGAACAGGGTTGATTTCTTGTTTCACGATGTTCTCCTTTGGTGTCCAAGCCCGGCGCGAACCGGCAGTAGCCGCGGCGCGGCGGTTCCGCCCTGCGGGCGGGGATTTTCCAAGGCATGGGAATCTGTCGGAACGAAGCCGCTACGGCAACCCCGGACGCCATCTCGTTTAGCTCTCATAGTCGAGTTGGAGTGGCTACGGAATGGTGGACAGTTGAGGGTGCGGCAGGTGCGGCAGGGCAGAAGAGAATGGTCTCATGATGGCGGAGGAGGTTGGAGAAGTCAAGGGGTTGGCAGGCACATTTTTTTGTCGCGATTTGGGGCGTCTCATCGAAGTTGATTCCGACTCACACGTCTTGTGGGTAGCCGGGCGCGGCCCGAAGGCGTGCCGCGAGGGCGCTGGGCAGGTGGCCCGAGCCTCTTGGACGTGTTGTCGAGAACAGCGGGCACAGCGCTAGCGTGCCGCGCTGGAAGGCGTGGAGCGCAACGGAGGCGGGAGGGCGCGGGCTAGCGGGCGGGCGGGTTCAGCAGCAGGTCGAGAGCCTCCTGCGGCCGGGCCGCGAAATGGCGGTTGGCCTCCGGCAGGAACTGGAACCTGGACTGGCAGCGGACGATCGAGATCGCGGTGTTGGTCAGGCAGGCGAGATTGCGTGGCAAGTCGCGGACATAGACGCGGCAGCGATCTTCGTCGTAGGTGAAGTCGCGGACATAGTGCAGGCGGTTCTCGATGTGCCAGTGGTTGCGGACCAAGGCCGCCAGCTGCTCGGCAGTGGCCTTGTCGGCGGTCAGAGAGGTGAGGGCGTAGGTCACTTCGGTGCTGCTGGCCCCGGTCTTGAGGACCTGCCGCTGGCGTTCGATGCGGATCGCCTGGCGGCGTCCGTAGAGGCCGGCATAGCCCTCCCAGGCGGAGTCGGAGAGGTCCTTGACCCAGTAGCGGCGGCGGTCGCTGCGGCCATGCTCCTTGTCGCGGGTTTCATAGGCGGGGGAGTCGCCGAAGAGCATGGCCTGCAGGTCGGCCAGCAGCGTCGGCTGGTTGTCCTTGATGGCGGTGACCAGGTAGTCGGCGCCGCAGTCCTCGAGCAGGTGGCGCGCTGTCTTGTGCTGGGCGTGCAGCGCGTCGACGGTGACGGTGCAGCCGGAGATCTCGACGGCGTCGGCCAGCTCGCGCACCGCCGGGATCTCGTTGGTCTTGCTGTCAATCTCGAGCTGTCCCCGCACCAGGCCGCTGCCATGCTCGATGGCCGCGACCAGCATGCGGCGGCCGTCCTGGGTCTGCCTGGAGGCGCCGCGGACATCCTTCCCATCCATGGAGACCGCCGGGATGCCCGCGGTCCGCCGACGCTTCGGCGGCTCGCTCTCGTGGCCCGTATCTTCCTCGTTCGGCTGGACTTGCCGTGGATTCCCGCTCTGCTGCCGGGCCCCCTTCGCCACGGCGGTTTCCAGCGTCTCCGGTGGCAGGCTCGCGAGGATGTTGTGGAACGTCGTGATCGACGGCGAGGTGTAGCACTGCCGGCTGGGGCTGTAGAAACAGTCCGCGGCCTGCCGCTGCTGCTGGCTCAGCAGGCCGGCGAATTGCGCGCAGGCTGTCACGCCGCGGTAGCCGGCCAGCCGCGCGGCGACCGCCAGCACGAGCACGCTGCGCAGCTGGGGCGCCTCCGGGGGCGCGGTCCTGGCCGGGCCCTGCCAGTCCGGCTCCTCGGCGGGCTGGCGCAGGGCCGCGCCGGCGTTGGCTTGCAGTTCGAACACCAGAATCTCCTTCCGCTGGCCGTGATGGCGCCAGTTCGCGGCCCGGTAGCAGGTCCCGGCGAAGCGCGCCGGGTCCACAAAGGTTTCCGCGACCAGGACGGGGTGTCCGTGCGCCGCCAGCATGTCCTCCGACAGCCGCCGCAGGCTCAGCCCGAGTACCCGCGAGGCCAGATTCGGGACGTGAAATCCGGGCAGGATCACAAAGCGGGAATTCTGGGTGACGAGGTGCAGGCGGCGCAGTTTCTGCTCCTGGGACCAGCCGATCCAGCGATCCCGCGCGGTCAGCTTCAACGCGCCTGCCTGCCAGCCAAGCAGCGCAATCCAGGTCGAACCCAGGGTCGCGACATGGCGCAGGCCCTTGCCGAACAGACCCTGGAAGGACAGGTAGTGATGCGTCGCGACCAGCTGGTCCCAGCGACGATGTTCCTGCGCACCCCAGGTCGGGCGCACGCTGACGGCGCGCACATCCAGACCGCGACCTCCCGCCAGCAGCGACTCCATACGGCCCAATGTGACAGATCGACAACGAAATGTCCAGCCCTTTCTGGTTCGACCGACGGAAACCGAAGAGCGCAACGCCTATCGGACAGCCGCGCACTGGCCCTCCCCCACAACGCGCCGCCCTGGATGCGGACTAAAAAAGAGCCCTGAGGGGTTGGGAGCCACGGCGGATTCTTCTTAGCTTGGGCGTGACTGGGGGACTGGAACAAGAGTGCGGAGCGTGACCGCGCGAGTCGCGGCTCCTCGCGCATCTCCCGCGCGATCCCCTGCACCGTCCGCAGCGCGACTTCTAGTTGCTGCGCTACGCGCTCTTGCGGCACCTCGGCTGCCAGCAAGAGACGCACGTCTTATCGCTTTCTGTCGTCGTACATAATCTCCTCCCTTTCCCGGGGCCGCGAACGCGGCCCCTTGGAGAGAGAGGATAGACTCGATGCCGACGAATTCAGGTCAGCCAAACCCGCCATAATTTCCGGAACCGACACTAGGGGCACGTCGGAGTTTTTGCGTCCAGGCATCCGGCAGCAAGCGGAACTCTCCGCCCTTTCTAGTTCGGCTCGGGGACACGCGCTCTCGGGTTTATCGATGCCTCAGCATTCTCAGGCTCTGGACCGCCCCCTCTCTGCAAGACGGATTCGGGCTTATGAAGACGTGTCTGAATCATCCCGAGAGCGGTGAGGGCGTACGGATTCTCTCGCTCCACTTTCAGTACCTTCAGAAGCTGCACCTCAGCTTCATTCAAACGCCCTTGGTCGGCCAGTATCAATCTTCTCGACCATAGAGTACGCCTAGGTTCGCCTGGCAGTCGGCACATTGGGGGTTGACGCCCAACGCCATTCGGAACTAGCTCTCGGCCTGCGGCAAGTCGCCCTGTTCCAAGTAGACCAGGCTGAGCTGATTTCGAGCCAATGCAAAGTTCGGATCGAGAACACAGCTTTTTCCAGGGCTCGCCGTTGGCCAATGCGGTGGGTGCACGACACTATGTTTGGATTTCGGCTTGGATGCATGGGTTTTCGGCCCGTTCAGCCCAGAAGTCCTCGTAGTTGCCGCTGAGAACGCAGCAGCGCAGGGCGAGGATGGCGTTGGCGCCGCTGACACTCCAGTACATCCCCGAGCGCTTGAGCCGACCGACCACCGTGCGGCAGCCGGACTCCACAACTCCGGAGCCCACGCACAGGCCCTGTTGGCGGAACTCCGGGTAGCGCATGCGGCTGCGGTTCTTTTCGATGTAGTTGGCGCACAGGCCGGCTTCCTCGCAGGTGCCGGCGTGGGCGCGCAAGGTGGCGAGCCGGCCGTCGATACGGCCCTGCTCGAGGTCGTCACAGCGGGCGTCGGCCCCGGGCTCGACCAGAGCCTTGTCGTGGGCGAAGAGCGCCTTGGCGACCTCCCACAGTTTTTCCTTCGCGTGCCAGAGATCGACAATCTGGATCGCGCCGGGGTAGTCCTCTGAGGCGACTCGCCAGATCCAGTTTGCTCCGTCCCCCAGGAGGACGCGCCGGCGGGCGAGCGGGAAGCCACGTCGGTCGGCCTCGCGGCGCATGCGCCGGGCGAACTCGGACGGGGCCGGATCGGTGTCGCGGCTGGCCGCGCTTTCGATGGCGGCGGTGTAGCTGGCCGAGCCGGGGTCGCGCACGGGACGGCCCTGCTCGTCGCGCGACTCGGCCGTCCAGACGACGACCAGCTTGACTTCGCGGGTGCGGGCGGAGCCGTCGGGCTGCTTGCCGAGGCGCCCAGCAGTCTCGCGGGCCCGGACCGGGACGCCGGTGCCGTCCACGCCGAGATACACCGTCGGGGCGGGAGGCGGCGCCGGCGCGTTCGGAGCGTGCCGCTCCAGGGCGGCCATCTCGCGGCCCAGGGCCTCGGTGGTGCACTGCACGTGCTTGGTGCCCACCCGCACGCCGGCCAGGTCGTCGAGCAGTCCACTGGCCTGGGCGAAGCTGACCAGCGCAGCGGCCGCACCGGTCATGCGTAACATAAAAGGTACCCCCACTCATACTCGGGTGATGCGTACTGAAAAGGGGGGAGGCCGGATGGTTCCACGGGAACCGCTCACCGGGATGGCCAGAATTCCGCAGCACTTGACTTTCCGCTGGGAAACCAGTTAGCAATAGTAATGTTGTGGGCATCCGGACCGTTGTGAGCAAGCCGATGCGCTCGCAACGAGCAGTACCGGCGTCAGCGGGATGAAGGTGGAGCGAGCCAACAGCGAGCCACGTCCGGCGGACTGGCACGAGCGTCTGGCGCAATTGGAGGCCGAAAACGCGCAGTTGCGGGCCGAAAACGCCCGGTTGCAGGCCCTCCATGAGGAGTTGAGGAGGCAGTTGCAGTCGTTGCGAGAGCAAGTGCAGGCCTTGCAACGGCGGTTGGGCCTCGACAGCAGCACTAGCGGGAAAGCACCGTCGAGCGATGGGCCGGCCAAGCCATCGGCAGCGCAACGGACGCGCAGCCAGCGTCGTCGGTCCGGCAAGCGCTCGGGTGGGCAGCCCGGTCACCAGGGCGCGACGCTGAGCCAGACGGACACACCGGACCGGACCCAGGTGCACCTGCCGTCCGGTTGCCGCGAGTGCGGAGCGGCCCTGGCGGCGGCCGACGTGGAGGGCGAGCCCCAGCGTCGGCAGGTCTATGATCTGCCCGCACCGACACCGCCGGAGGTGACCGAGCACCAGGCCTGGGGCTGTCGTTGCCAGCAGTGCGGACAGCTGACGCGGGCCGCGTTCCCGGAGGGCGTGACCGCGCCGGTGCAGTACGGGCCGCGGATCGCGGCCACGGCGGTGTACTTGCAGAACGCCCATTGCCTGCTCGAGGATCGACTGGCGGAGATCTTCCGGGACCTGTTCGGGGTGGCCTTGTGCGCGGCGACGCTGGCGGGGATGAGCCGCAAGACGGCGCAGGTCTGGCGGAGTTGGACCGAGCGGGTACGGGATCAGCTGGTAAGCGCCAGCGGGGTGAAGCATCTGGACGAGACGGGATTCCGGATTGCGGGCCAGGGGCAGTGGTTGCACGTGCTGAGCACGGCGCAGCTGACCGACTACCGGACGAGCCGCCAGCGGGGTGGCGTGTTGGAGGGGTTGCGAGGCATCTTGGTGCATGACCACTGGGCCTCGTATTGCAAGGTGCCGGGAGTGCTGCACGCGATGTGTAACATGCACCACTTACGGGAGCTAGAGGCGTTGGCGAAGATCGACGGGGAAGACTGGGCGCGGCGGATGCAGCAGTTGCTGAGGCGGGCGAAGCGGGCGGTGGACAGCGTGCGGGAGCGGGGGGTGGCGTTGCCGCGGTCGCTACTGGAGAGGATCGAGCGGCGTTACGACGAGTTGGTGCGGGAGGCGTTGGCGTATCACGAGGGGTGGGAGCCGTTGCGGCCGGCTAAGCCGGGACGGCGGGGCCGCAAGAAGCGTCGGCCGGGACAGAATCTGGCGTTGCGGCTGAGGGACAGGCGGGAGTCGGTGTTGCGATTTCTCAGGGACGAGAGGGTGCCGTTCACGAACAACCAAGCCGAACAGGATTTGCGGATGATGAAGCTGCGGATGAAGATCTCGGGCGGGTTCCGCTCCGAGCAGGGTGCGCAGGACTTCGCCACGCTGCGTAGTGTGCTGTCGACGGCGCGCAAGCAGGGCCTGAACCGCATTGAGGCCTTGTTGCAAGGGCCGGCCGCTCTGCTGGCGAGGGTGGAAGCCTAGCTGCCACACTCCACCCGGTTCGGATGCACGCATGCTGAGCGGACCGCACTCCAAGTGAGCCCCTCTATTCATCCAATCGATTGGGGCTCCTGTATCTGAAGAGTACCTTTGTTGTGAAACCCGCTGCTCGTGGGGATACAGCGGTACCTTGACCGCACGGTTATACGAGCGGGCGTGGATGGATTGACTGGCAAGCGGGCGTGAAGCGAGCGGTCGGTCGGTCCGGGCAGCCCCGTTCTATGTCCCTGGTGGCGGCCGCGCTCGCGGAACTCCCGGCTCAGGCGGGCTGAGCTGACTTGGCTGGCTTGGACACGTAGCCGAACTTGCGCAGCTGGGCCAGCCAGCGCGGCGCGTTGCGCTGCACGTGGAGCTTCTCGTAGTCGATCCCTGGATCCCGGTAGTGCTGCCCGTCGCGCAGCACGGCATAAGCTGTGCGCAGCAGCTTGTAGGCCGTAGCCAGGATGGCCCGCTTGTAGCCCATGCGTGCGGTCAGGGCGCGCTGGAAGCCCGCGAACTGCGAGCCCTGGGTGCGTACGGCCCCGTGGGCCGATTCGGCGAGCGCCTGGCGCAGGTGGCGGTTGCCCTTGCGGGCACGGCCGGAGCGGCGCTTACCGGCGGAGATGTTGTTGCCCGGGCAGACGCCGGCCCAGGCGCCGAGGTGCGCCGCGTCGGGGAAGTCCTGCGCCGGCGTGGGGCCGATCTCGGCCAGGATCGCGCAGGCGCTGGGCCGGTCGATGCCCGGGATGGTCTGGAGCAGGTCCAGTTGGCTGTGCCAGGCGGCGAGCGCCTGGGCGATGCGGCGATCCTGGTCCGCGATTAGCTGGCTGGCATGGTCGCAGGCTAGCAGGTGGCCGCGCAGCTGGCACAGCGACTCGGCGTCCAGCGTGGCGGCGAGCGTCTCGGCGAGTGGCTCGAGCTTGGGGCGCACGTGGCTGGTCAGGCCGGCGAGGATCGTCTCCGGGGGCTGTTGCGCGACGAGGCCGTCGAGGACGCGCCGTCCGTTGAGGCCGAAGATGTCGCTGAGGACACCTCCCAGCTGCAGGCCGTTGCGGTCCAGCAGCTTGTGGATACGGTTGCGCGCCCGGCTGCGGTCGGCGACCAACTTGCGCCGGTTGCGGGTCATGCCGCGCAGCTCGCGGAATGCCAGCGGCGGGATGTAGCTGGGCGTGCCGATGCCGAACTGGCACACGCGGGCCAGCCACTGGCTGTCCTTGAAGTCGGTCTTCTTGCCCCGCAGCTGTTTGACTTGCTGCGCGTGGAGCAGGGAGATCCGCAGCCCTGCCGATTCGAGTGCTTCGTAGGGCGGCTCCCAGTAAATGCCCGTGCCCTCCATGGCGACGGCTGCGACGCCTTGCTGCCGCAGCCAGGCGGTCATCGCGGCCAGCCCGGCAGGCGTGGTGCGGAACGCGCGCGTGGCGCTGAGCGGATCGCCGCCCCCGGGCTCGCACAGGAGCGTGGTGGCGGTCAGCTGCAGCTTGTGGACGTCGAGGCCGGCGGCGCGCGGTTCGACCACGTGCAGGCTGTGGGTGCGGGTGGTGGCATGGTCTGTCATTCGTGATACCCTCCTTGAGGCGGAAGCGGGGCGGGGTTCCCGAAAGGTGACACCCGTCGCAGGGACGGGGCTCGATTTGTTGCGCGTCCACGACCCGCGAGGGCCTGGCACAATGCGGGGCTCGACAGGGAAACCCTGGACCAGTTTATGTTCCGGGGACTGCCCCCTCCATTAAAGGATTCGGTCACTGCCCCGCCTCCGCCATCTAGGATTCCACAGCAGGAATCGATCTTGGGCGGAGGCTCATCTTCCCTGCAATTGCGCGCCGAACGACCGCCCAGGGTTTCATGACGTCGGGGTGAACGGCACTCCGTTCATGACGTTTATGTTAGAGAGGTGCCGGTGAGAGGGATGGTCACCACTACCTCGGACTCTCTCTCCCCAGTGCCGCAGGTGGCGCAAGCCACCGTTGCGGCAGGTAGCAGATCCCTCCCCGCCTCAGCGCGGGGAGGCCCCCGGGGGCGACGGGCCGGACCGTTTGTACCTCGGGCTCACAGCCCCGTTGCTCAGCTTGGTCGGCCCGTCGCAGCAATTCCTGCGCACCCTGAACGGAAGCGTGGGTGAAGCCCCGCATCGCAAAAGGATAGGAACGCAGGAATGACCCAACCCAACTCCATTGTCGTTGCCGGCATCGACGTCGGCAAGTCCAAGCTCGACGCCCACATCCTCGAGGGCAGCCTCGAGCGCCCGTTCCACAACGACCAGTGCGGCCGCCGCGCCCTGCGCAACTGGCCGCTCAAGCACGGCGTCACCCGCGCCGTTCTCGAGCCCACAGGGCGCTACCACCGTAACCTCCACCAAGGCCTCTCCGACGCTGGCATCGAAACCGTCGTGATCAACCCCCTGCGCTCCCGCCGCTTCGCCGAAGCCATCGGAAAGCTCGCCAAGAACGACCGCGTCGATGCCGCCATGCTCGCCCGTTTCGGCCTCCTCGACGGTTTGGAGGCCAGCCCGCCCCAGCCGCGGAACCTCCAGCTCCTCAGCGACTTGCTCGCCCTCCGCCGCAAGCTCGTCGAGCAGCTCGGCGCCCTCCGCAAGCTCTGCGCCGAACTCGACCCCGAGGCTGCCGGCTGCCCCGGCACCACGCTCGCGGCCTTCCAGTCCGACATCGCCGACTGCGACCGCCGCATGCGCCAATGCATCGCTGCCGACGCCGAGCTCACCCGCCGCGACGCCAGCATCCAGTCGATCCCCGGCTGCGGTCCCGTCAACGCCGCCTGCCTCTGCGCTGCCATGCCCGAGCTCGGCACCCTTGGCCGCCGCCAGGCCGCCGCCCTGTTCGGCCTCGCCCCCTTCGACCGCGACTCCGGACAGCACCGCGGCCACCGCTCCATCCGCGGCGGCCGCGCCCAGCCTCGCCATCTGCTCTACATGGCAGCCCTGACCGCGATCCGCTGGGAACCGGCCTCCCAGGCCTGCTACCAGCGCCTCGCCGCCGCCGGCAAGCCGCACAAGGTCGCCCTCGTTGCCGTCATGCGCAGACTCACCGGCCTGCTCGACACCCTCCTGCGCGAGAACCGCCTCTGGCAGCCCGCGCCGCCCGCCCGCGAACCGGAGGCCGCCGCGTGACACCGCTGCCGACCAGCCCCAGACCAACAGCCGGCTCTGTTGGGAAAACGCGCCTCAATTGCCCCTCGTCACCACTTTCCCCCGAAAATCCGCTTGACAAGAAACACGGAAGCTGAGTAGTTACAACAATTTGGGATTTGCCAGTCGAAATAATCTTGGATACAACGTGCGCCGTGCTAAGGCACTGGCTCCCAGCGGGTGCGAAGCCCGCCCGGCTAACTGTCGCTCCAGCCGGAAGCCGTCGGAGCGGGTCATGGAGGTAACGACATGGACTGAAGCACTCTGACGCGCGGGCCACCTATTGATACCCCGCGAGAGAGCCGCGGCGCCACGCGGTTCCCTCGCGGGGCCTACCCGGCAAGCGGCCTACCGCAAACTCCGGCTCAGCCGGAGTGCCCAATTCCCGGATTGTCTTGATTTCCAACCCTTCCGGCGTCAACGTAGTTCGAGAAAAAACCCCGCCCTACCGCCGGAATAATTTGGCTCCCTACACCCGGGCTTCCGGTTCTACACGCTGAGCGACAAGGTGTGGCGAGAGGACGTCATAGCTGCCGCCTGGCAGGCGGTGCGCCGGAACGGCGGGGCCTGCGGAGTGGACGGCGAGACAGTCGAGCGCATCGAGGAGCGAGGCGTGGGCGGATGGCTGGGGGAACTGGCGAGAGAGCTGAGGGAGAACAGCTACCGACCGCACGCGGTGCGGCAGGTGCTGATCCCGAAGAAGCAGCCGGGGAAATTCCGACCGCTAGGCATACCGTGTATCCGGGACCGGGTAGCGCAGACGGCGGCCATGCTGGTGCTGACGCCGATCCTCGAAGCGGACCTGCAACCGGAACAGTATGCCTATAGGGAAGGCCGGAGCGCGCTGGACGCAGTGCGACACGCGCATCGGTTGGTGAACACTGGGCACGGGGAGATCGTGGACGGAGATCTGTCGAACTATTTGGAGTTGTCTTCATACTGCTCACGAACTAATCTGAATTGCGGTCACAGGCCGTGATTGATTCATAACTCTTTTTTTTCAGTTCTTTGTCGCATGATGCACGCGATCCGTTGAGTGTGGGCTCGGCGAGCTTGACTCATTGCAACTCGGCTCTTCGCGGCGTGCAGATGCTTAACCATGACTGGAACTGCCGATGGCGACTGGAATTGCCGGTTGGATCGCGGAGGTTGGAGAGCGGCAGAGGGAGCCGCTCCCGAGCAATGCTGCCCGTGCATGGTAGCAGAGAGAGGAGGGGCTTGCGCTCGCCCCTGGTAGGAGAGATGGAGTTGAGACTGGAGCAGGGGGCCGGGGAGGTGCGCTGCGGGGCGCGGGCGGGTGGCCGGGAAAACAGTGGCTCATGTGAGGCATGGATTTGCTAGGCTAGCGGCATGCAGCCTCTGGTTTGCGCGGACTGCGGGGCGGCCCTGCGACGGCCGCGGAGGGGGCCGTTGGCGCGGCGTTGCGCGCGTTGCGGCAAGCGCCGGCGGAATGCGCGGGCGCGGGCCCTGGAGGCCGGGCAAGGGGTGGAGTACAGGCACTGGGAGGCGGCCTCGGTGCGGCAGGCGCTGGCGGCCGAGCAGGCCCGGCTGGACGCGTTGTGGGACGCGGCGGGGCGGTCGGAGCGTGACGTCGAGAGGCTGCGCCGTCGGCTCGCGTGGCTGGAGCGCCGCGCGCGGGAAACCGGCGCGGCCTGAAGGCCCGGAACTCGCATTTGTCGTTCGACAGTGCGGACTCCTCGAACAGGCTCGGGTGGTCATCGGCGGGGAGCCGAACACGCAATCCGCCACGGCGTCCCCGGAGGACTGTGACGGCCTCCAGCTTGCCGCGCTTGATCGTCGGGTAGGGCACTGGCGCGCGCACCCTTAGGCGGAGGATTTCCATCCCTGCCCTTTCGGTTGCAGAGTGGGTTCTCAGTTCCGCCATCGGCCACGTTTCCAGCCGCCCCCCCTAAAAACCGTACGTCGGGTTTTCCCACGGTACGGCTTCAAGCATCAGGCACCTCGCAGTTGGGTACGGAGCCTTCCGCGGGGCCGTCGGGGTTAAGGCCAACCCTGCCATGCTCCCGCACGGGTCCCGCGTTTACTCCGTCCGTCGACGACCCCGCCCGCCGCAGGGGAATTCCGCCTCTGTGTGCGGCCCCCCGGCTGCGTCGCCGCCACCTGAGCCCAGAGGTCCTCGCTCCGACCGGGTTGTGTTGTCCCGGACCTCATCGCTTGACGACCTCATCCGCCAGTCAGGAGAACTCCGCGCCCCTTCCCGGCATCCGCCGGTTATAGGCGCGGTCCTTGACATTCCTAGGATCATCCTGTCTGTCCTCCTCACCTTCCGGACTTGCGCTGCTGCTCTCTCCAGGATTGCCGCCTTCAGTACGCCGGGGACCCGGTCCGTGCACCTCTCAGTTGCTTCCGTACCGGCACTGGCCATCGGGTAGGAGTGACACCCTTGGCATCTCCGAACCTCCGCTTCAATCAGCTTCATGCGGCAGACAATTTCGGCGCTTGCTCCGTTCGCTTTCGCTACGGCCCTCCTGCTTGCTCGCCCCCCGGGCTGACCAGACCGCCACGGCACACGGCCGCGTGGCCTCCCAGAGCTTTTACTTCCGGGCTTTCAGGTCCCCGGGTCACCCCGAGTGCCTGCCGGATATCACTACGGCGCCAAACTGAGAATTGCGCCGGCGGGACTTACACCCGCTAGAACAGCAGCTAGTCTCGCTGCACCACTCCAGCACGGTCTGTCGGGACACGCCCAGCCGGGCCGTCGCGACTTGCATCGCCACGTACCCCTCGGGAGCGTCCTGCACGAAGCGTTGGCGCAACTCGTCCGTGAGGCGGATCCGCCAGGGAGCTCCGGGCGTAATCTGAGCGCCGGCCAGAAACCCGTCGTGCAGCATGCGGTGGATCGTGGAGGGTGCCACGCCCAGTGCCTTGGCGGCTTGCCGGACGCTGAGGACCTGCCCGTCCGGAGGCTGCTCCGACGGCTTGCAGCAGGGGATTTTCCAGTTCGTGCGCAGGCTCGAGACGCGCGACTGGGTGAACCGCAAGCCGTACGCCGTCCTGTGGCCCTGGCGGTTGAGAATCCCGGCAATGACCGTGTCGGGGTAATGGGCTGCGAGCCGGCGCAGCAGCTCGATCGTATCCTCGTCCGTGCGAACGATCGGCGGACGGTTGCGCGGGCGCTCGATGCTCAATTCGGTCGAGAGCCCGCCTCGCCACAGGAGCCGGATCCGGGCGCGCGGCTCGTTGCGGGGTGCATCCAGGAGCACCTCCTCCAGCAGCGCCCGCAGCAGTTCCTTGCGGTCCCGCGCGGTCGTCGTGGGGGCGTTCCAGGCCCGGGGCAGGTCCTCGCCCAGCGCCCGCAGCGCCTCGCGCTCCTCCGCGCTCAGCTCTCGCGGACACTCCCGCTCGCGCAGCGCCAGCTCGGCCCGCTCCCGCTCCAGTTGCTCCAGCCGCTGTTCCCACTCCCGCTCCAGACCGCGGGCCACGCGGCGGTTCTCCGGATCCACTGCACGGTAGGCGCGCTCGGCCCGGGTCGCCTCGTAGGCGGCCCGCTCGACCGCCAGGCGCCGCTGGGCCCGCGCGGCGTCGTGGTCGCTCTCCACCTGCTCGATCGCCCGCAGCGCGGCCTCGGTTCCGCCGGCGCGGACCGCCTCCAGCACGCTGGCGGCCACGGCCTGGTCGACTTGCGTGCCGCCGATCTGCAAGCAGTAGGTGGCCCTCCCTTCCACGATGTTCTGGCCGGGACAGTGGTAGTTCGGCGAGGAGAGGCGTCCGAGGTAGTAGGTGCGCAGGGGACGCCCGCAGTTCCCGCAGATCGCGAGTCCCTGCAGTAAGGCGGATCCCTCTCTCACGCTCCCTCCGACACGGTGCGGGCGCGGCCGGCGGTTGGTTGCGATGCGCGCCCGGTTGGCCTCGAACGTCTCCCAGTCTAGATAGCCGCGGTGATGGCCCGGCAGCAGCACGTGCCATTCCGCGCGCGGCAGGCGGCGCAGGCGCTTTTGCATGCGGCCCTGCTCATCGAGGTCGCGTTCCTGGCGGGACTTGCCGAAGGCGTAGGCCCCGGCGTAGACGGGATTGCGCAGCACCTGGACGATCGAGCTGTAGGCGGGCGGGATCCAGCGGATGCCGTCGCCGCTGCGCAGGCGGACGGGGAACTGCAGGCCCTCGTCGCGGAACCATAGCCAGACGCGGCGCATGGAACCGAGCGCGGCGAAGCGCTCGAAGACGTTGCGGATCGCGCGCACCACTTCCTCGTCGGGATGGAAGCGGACCTCGCCGTCGCGCGCGCCCCAGACGAAGCCGACCGGCAGGGTGCAGCGGAACTCGCCGCGGGCGGCCTTGTTGCGGATGCCTTCCAGCAGGCGCACTTTGAGCGTGTGCAGCTCGGCTTCGCTGATGGTGCCCTTCATGCCGAGCAGCAGGCGGTCGTTGAAGCGGGCTGGGTCGTAGATGCCGTCGAAGTCGGCGATCAGGGTGTCGGTCAGGGCGCACAGGTCGAGCAGGCGGTACCAGTCGGCATTGTTGCGGGCGAGGCGCGAGACCTCGAGCCCGAGCACGATGCCGGCGCGGCCGAGGGCGACGTCGGCGGCGAGGCTGTTGAAGCCGTCGCGCTGGTCGACGGACTCGCCGGAGAGGCCGAGGTCCTCGTCGACGATGATGCTGCGGTCGGGGTGCCAGCCGAGCGTTTCGGCACGGGCTGCCAGGGTGTTGTCGCTCGGTGTCTGTTGACGTGAGAATCTCAAATTATTTCGGCGGCACGGAGGGAGGTATTCCCACTTTCTTACGCTCCCGCCGGAAGGAAACGTAGGAGACGCTGGTCTGAGAGCACTGTAGGCACGGGACTTAGGCGCATCGCCGTGCTAAGACGGTTCTCGAATTATCCTGATTTCCAATCATTCCGGCGTCAGCGCAATTCGAGAAAAAACCGGGGTATCCGGCCGGAATAATCCGAGCGCCAACACCAGGGCGTACTGGCGGCGCGTGGACTCGGTGTTGCGCTCGACCTGGGCCGGGCTCGACTGGCGGATGTAAACGAAGGCCTGGCGCTGGCGGTGGGCAGGCAGGATGCCGGTTTCAGTCATGGCGGGGCTCCTGTGGGCCGGGCCGGACCGCGGTTCGTGCCAGGATGCGGGCCAGGGCTTGCAGGGCAGCGTGCCTGGTGGCGGGATCGAGCGTCTCCCCGATCGCCTCGCTCGGGGCGGGCGTGTCCGGGAACGCCAGTGTCAGCTGCCGCCGGGGCGGCGGGGGACAGGCTTGCAGCGGGAGTCTCCTGAGCGGCTGGGAGCCGTTGCAGAAGAGCGTCGACGATGGCGCGCGCCCGCAGCAAGTCGACGAGCGGAGCGAGGCTTGCAGCGTGAACTGGCGGGGGATCCAGCCACTCGGCCGGGACAGCGTCTGTCCATGCGACCGGCACGAAACGGCGGTCCCCGTTGGGGAACAGCAGCAATAGCGTGAGTTTTTCGTTCCGGACCGCCTGAGTCAGGACTGGCAAGGTCCTGCCGGCCAGCGGATGGGACGGCCGCGTGATCGCAACCGACTCCGGAAGCTCTTCGAGATGGGTAGTGTGTCGAGTACTACTTCGGCGAGATCCCGCACGCGGACCTGATACGGTCCATCGCGCGGCGCGTGAGCGACGGGCGGATGCTGGGCTGGATCAAGCTGTGGCTGGAGATGGCTGTGGTGGAGGACGACGGCAAGGGCGGCCAGCGCCGCACGAACCGGGCGCGCCGGGAGAGGAAAGGGACGCCGCAAGGTGCACCGATCTCCCCGTTGCTGAGCAACGTCTACATGCGGCGGTTCCTCCTAGGTTGGAAGCTGCTGGGCCACGCCCGGCGGTTCGGCGCCGAGATTGTGAACTACGCGGACGACTTCGTGATTTGCGGCAAGGCCCCGGCGGAAGCCCTGCGGGCCGTCGTCGAACGGATCATGGGGCAGCTCCGCTTGCCACTGAACGCGACGAAGACCCGCTGCCTGCGGACGCCGGAGGAGCCGTTCGAGTTCCTCGGGTACCGCATCGGACGCAATTACAGTCCGCGCACGGGCCGGGCCTATATCGGCACGCGCCCGAGCAAGGCGAGCGTCCGCAGCATATGCCGCAAGATCAGTGAGCTAACCCAAGCACGATACGGGCTGCTGCCACCGGAACAGGTGGTTGCGCGGCTGAACCGAGCCCTGCTCGGCTGGGCGAACTACTTCCAGTTGGGACAGGTTAGCCCGGCGTATTGCGCCGTGGATGCGCACGCGGAGAAGCGGCTACGCCAGTGGCTGTGTCGGAAGCACAAGGTGAAGTCGGGGAGATACGTGCGCTACCCGAGCGAGAGGCTATGGGATGACTATGGCCTCACACGCCTCAAGCTGAAGACGGCCAGTTTCCCGTGGGCGAAGGCATGATCTCGTCCGAGAGCCGGATGCTGGAAATCGGCACGTCCGGTTCGATGAGCGGGGAGAGGAAACGTGGCTTTGGGTGAGACTGAGGCACCGACACGAGGCGAAAGCCGTCGGCAAACAGCTACTCCCTCACACTAAGGCAGGCGCGCTTCTCCTCGACTCTACAGGCACCTTTGGCTTCTCTCAAGCCCCCTAGGACCGCCGCAAGCTGATCAGCATTGTCAAAACACGTACTTCAAGCCTAACTGAACTTGCCGCGGCAAGTTCGACGTACGAGTAACTACTCCGAAGATGTTGCTGAGCAGGTTATTGTTCGGTCTCGCATAAACAGGCGAATTAAAAGCATTGAACATCTCGACGCGAAACTCCAAATGATGCCCTTCTATGACTCGGAATTTCCGAAAGACCGAGAAGTCCATATTCGAAACACCATCGGACCGCAACATGTGGCGGCCGTGGCTACCGAATGTGAACGGCCGGGGTGTGGCAAACGCGTCGGTATTGAACCAGCGCTCTGGCGTTGGGTTTGCTAACTCCGCTTCCCCTCCTATGTAATTCGGCCGGAGATAGCGAGAATTGCCCGTGTTGGCTAGGTCGCCCGGGACTTGCAGAGTGAATGGCGTACCCGAGTTCAAGGTGACGATTCCATTGATCTGCCAATTACCTATTATGTGACTCAGGACTCTATTTGTCGGATCCAGTCTCTTGCCGGGACCTAGCGGAAGCTCATAGACCCAATTCAACGCAAATATGTGGGGAAGGTCGAAGCCCGCCACGCTTCGATCGTTGTTGAAGGTGTAAGGGTCTTGAACAGACTGTCCTTCCACTCCATACCAACCCGAGCTTCCTATGTCGATTGCCTTCGACCAGGTATAAGACAGCATATACCCCAGCCCACCCCTGAATCTTCTTTCAAGTAGGAATTGAAAGGAATGATAGTTGCTTCTGCCCCATGTTCGGTCGTAGAAGGTTGGCGTGATGTGAGGGAAGGGAAAGCGATCACTTGGGTTCCCTGGTCCAGGAGTCAGTGCGGTGTTGTAGAACCCTCCCAGCACTAGCTTGCGGCTGCCGGAACCAACGTAATTGGCGCTCAGGACTGTCGAGTCCTGCAGTTGACGCTGAATGCCGAAATTCCATTGCAACGAATACGGTTGCCGCTCGTGTGGGTCGATATACCAATTCTGCTGCTTAAACGGCGTAAGGGCGGGTAGTTCCCCTTCTGGGAACGGGTTTGTGGCTTTTCTGTTGGGTCGGACTGACGTACTCAACTGATTGTTCATGTTTTGGGCTGTCCTCAGACCGATGCTTGGCCAGCTCCCTAAAATGCCCTGACTGTTCTCAGCTACTCCGGCCCAATTATCGAACGAGATACCGAAGGACGCCCGAAGTACGGTTTTGTCATTCATCCGATACGCCAGACCCAAGCGCGGTTGGAAATTGGTTTTGTCATCGAAGAAGAATTTTCCTCGCGGGTCAAGCTCGACGTTCTCAGGCAACGTGCCGCCCGGAATACAAGGGGCGGTCCCCGTCTGCGAGCAGGGTGGGGGCATTTTCTGAATCACGTACACCCCCCGTTGGAGGTCATAGTTACCGATGTACAGACTCGGTGGGGATTTTTCCGTACCAAACGGCGGCTTGTATGTGCGGTCATAACGTAGGCCGATATTGACCGTCAGTTTCTGGCTAGCACGCCACTGGTCCTGAACGTACAAGCCTAGTACCCCTCCCCAACGAAGGTCCTCTGGAGTGTCATATTTGGTAGCGCTGTCGGGGGTATTCAGTAAGAACGATGCCAACTCGCTCCCTGTGCCCTCTGGCCTTGAAGGGTCACTCGTTTGGGGGGCTCCAAACCTTACTGAGTTTATTGTCGAATCTCCTCGATATCCGTTGGTCGACAGCTCGCCACCCCATCTGAAAGTGTGAGTGCCGACTATTCTTGACACGTTCGCGGCAACTTGGTTAATGTCAGACATCGTGAACCGTTGGTCTCTTTCACCACCGCTGAAGAAGTTGAGCACATTGAGACTGGGTGTCAGAGGGACGCCACTTCGGCTTGTAGAGAACGTCGGATCAAAACCGATCTGCTGGGCGAAGTCCGGCGGTACGCTACGGAATCGGTGCAAAGTGTCAATTTCCAGGAAAGCCTCTCCATACCTGACATCGATAATCGTGGTCGGGCTGAAAGTGTGTGTATAACTGACACCCCAATTTGTCGCCCATTGATCCCCCAGACCGGCAACCTCTGCACGGCCTGCGCTACCGTCGGACCCTTGATCGAGTCTGGAATACCTGAGCCAGAAGAAATCGTTCGATCCGACCAGTTGGTCGACCCTGTAAGTTTGGTCGAGTTGGTCCTGTGTAAAGGAGCCTGAATCTATGGCATTCTTGTCGGCAACCCCCGTTGCAACGGGATTGGGAAGGGTGGTGTTAGCGAAGAGAACCATTCCCGGATCGAGCACCGACGCAGGAAGCTGGTTATTACGAAAGGGGTCCCGAACAAATTGACCTGGGTTGCTGGGATCCGCTCTTGTAGTGAACGGATTGAAGATTCGCCTTGTTTCGTCACTTAAATCACCGCCAAGATTAGCTGCGGTGGGGACACGAAACAGGGCGTCGGTTGGGCGCCTGTACCTGAAGCCTTGGAACGCAGCATAGAAGAAGGTCTTGTTGCGGCCATGATACTTTGGCAAAATTACGGGGCCCCCAAGTGAGCCTCCGAACTGGTTCTGGCGGAAGGGCGTCTTGTCGAGCAAGAAGGTGTTTCTGGCATCGAGGGCGTCGTTTCGTAGAAACTCCCATAAAGCGCCATGAAATTCATTCGTGCCTGACTTCGTTACTACGTTGACAATCCCCCCCAGTGAACCACCAAACTCCGCCTGGTCATTGTGCGATTGCACTTTGAATTCTCGAATGCCATCAATGATTGGGGGAACAGCGTATGAGTTGACGAAAGTCCCAATATTGTTGATTCCGTCTAACAGATAGATGTTGCTCCGATTGTTTTGCCCGTTGATCGACGGAAAGGTGAAAGCCGAGCCGGCTGTGGTTGTAGATGCGAAGCCGCTGGCATTCTGCGCAACGGAGATCGGCGACACACCAGGTGTGAGCCGGAGCAACTGAGTGAAGTTTCTTCCATTGAGTGGCAGATCGACCACGGCCTGCGTGGTAACGACCGCACCAAGCTCCGCTGTTGAGGCTTGGATTTCTATGGCCGAGCCTTCTACAGTCACTACTTCGATCACGTCGCCTACCCTAAGAGTGAAATCAAGCGTCAACGTCTGATTTACTGCAAGTGTCAACTCAGACTGCTTCACTGTCTGAAAGCCTTCTGCGCTAACCTGAAGTTCGTACCTCCCG
Source organism: Bryobacterales bacterium (assembly GCA_965218615.1). Classification (GTDB taxonomy): domain Bacteria; phylum Acidobacteriota; class Terriglobia; order Bryobacterales; family UBA6623; genus VXMF01. The sequence continues at coordinate 574,953 of CBDCLH010000003.1, read as the reverse complement.
GGGGGGATGTTTAGAAGCACATGGGTGCCGGAGCTGTTGCTCACAGTACGCCGCTCAACACCCGTATCCGAGTTCGTCAAAGTGACTTCGGCCCCTGGGATGATCGCTCCCGACTCATCCATGACCGTGCCAGTCACTGTTGCGGTCGAGGTCTGTGCGTTGCTGATCCCGCAGAGGCCAAGCCACACACAGATACCGACTATCAAGCCTGAGTAGAGTCGACTCACAACGCCGCTTACCCATTTCCCAATGTATCTCATTGTTCGTTTCCTCCGTATCATGCTAATCCAGAATCTCCATTTGGACCGCTCTATCACCGACAGTGTAGCCGATCCACGGTCGCCATGCAACCGTTTTTTTGCGCTGCTGCCAGGTTCGGTACTCCTTTCGCTGCTGCTCCCACCTTCGAATCTGCTCGATCGTGCCGTTCCGGTGACCGCAGAGGGTTTTTTGGCAACATCTCTCCCGCGCCGACCCTCGGCAACCCTCGTACGCTGGCTGTTCCGGGCCGTGGGCTTTAGCCTCCCGGCACTGGCAGCGCCCAAATCCGCCCCAGCATGTCGCCTAACAACTTCCGGTTCAGATATCCTTCGGCCAACAAGAGCCAGTAATACCGCGCATGCTTGATCAGCCGACCACCCGTCTTCATCAACCGATGCTGCAAACTCGTCAGCGACCAGCTCTTGATCCGCCCTGGCAGTCCGAGCCGCCGCCACAGGTTCCCTAGGTTGTAGACCAGCACGCTTAACTGCAAGCGCACCTCGTTAGCCCGGAAGCGATGGCACGACAGCCGCGTCCAGTGCGTCGCGTGCTTACCTTCCTTGATCCACTGCTCCGCCGTGCCACGCTTGTTGTAGAAACGTACCACCGAGCGACTGGGCAGGGTCATGTTGCTGACGATGTCCAGAACGACCCGCTCGGAGCCGTCGCACGCCTCCGCTTGCCCGACCAGCTCTCGGTTCAGCGCCATCAGCCTCAGCAGGTTCTCTTCGCTCGCCAGCATCTCCGTCTCGAAGCCGTGCAGCGTCGAGGTCAAGGCCGCACCGCGATCCCAGATCTTCTGCGAACCGATCAGCCGAACCGTCGGATCGATCGAAACCCGTTCGGCGTCGTTGAGGTCCTCGTAGCCCGCCAAGCGGCTGTAGACCGACTGCCGCAACAGATCAGCGAGCGTGAACTGCTTGTTTGTGCCTTGCCGGGAGTCGGTGAGATGCTCCTCAATCAGTGCTCCGAGACCGAGCCGTTCGTCCAGTTCGCGAACCAAAATCAGGCCACCGTCGGAAGTGACGTGCGATCCCTGGAAATCGACTTTCAACAAGCCGTTGAAACTTAGCTGGAATGGCTTGGTTTGTTTTTCACCCATTGGGTGTTGACCTCCCTGGCGTCCTCATCGGGCTCTAGCCCCTATAAATAAAGACGCTCAAGGCCGCTGGAAGGTCGGGATGTCAAACATCAAATTGAAAATGCGGGGGTAACTGCTCAGCTACCGCCACCCGTACACAGGTGATGCGTACCGCATAGGGGGGAATGCAGGCCGGATGGTTCCACGCGAACCGCGCAACCGGGATGGCCGGAATGCGCAGCACTTGACTTTCTGCTGGGAAACCATGTAGCAATAGTAATGTTGTGGGTGTGCGGACGGTTGCGAGCAAGCCGATGCGCTCGTGACGAGCAGGACAGGCGTTAGCGGGATGCAGGCGGAGCGAACCAACAGCGAGCCGCGGCAGGCGCAATTGGAGGCCGAGAGCGCTCAGTTGCGGGCCGAGAAGGCCCGGTTGCGGGCCCTGCAGGAGGAGTTGACGAAGCAGTTGCAGTCGTTGCGAGAGCAAGTGCAGGGCTTGCAACGGCGGTTGGGCCTCGACAGCAGCAACAGCGGGAAGCCACCGTCGAGCGATGGGCCGGCCAAGCCGCCGGCAGCGCAACGGACGCGCAGCCAGCGGGGCCGGTGCGGGAAGTCCGCGGGCGGGCAGCGCGGGCACAAGGGCGCGACACTGAGCCAGACGGACACGCCGGATCGGATCCAGGCCCAGCTGCCGTCGAGTTGTGCGGATTGCGGGGCGGAGGTGTCGGCGGACGCCATCGAGGGCGAGCCCCAGCGTCGGCAGGTGTACGATTTGGCACCGCCGCCGCCGCTGGAGGTGAGCGAACAGCAGGCGCACGCCTGCCGTTGCGCGGTCTGTGGCCGCGTGCCGCGGGCCGCGTTCCCGGAGGGCGTCAACGCAGCGGTGCAGTAGGGGCCGCGCGTCGCCGCCACGGCGGTGTCCTTGCAGAACGCGCAGTGCCTGCCCGAGGAGCGGCTGGCGGAGGTGTTGCAGGACCTGTTCCGGGTGCCGGTCTGCGCAGCGACGCTGGCGGGGATGACCCGCAAGGCGGCCCCGGGTTGGAGGAGTTTCACGGAGCGGGTGCGCGCTCTGCTGGGGAGTGCCGCCGGGGTGAAGCATCTGGACGAGACGGGCTTCCGGATCGGAGGCAGGACCCAGTGGCTGCACGTGTTGCGCACGCCGTGGCTGACGTTCTACCGCACGAGCGCGAAGCGGGGCAGCCTGCTGGAGGGGCTGCGGGGGATTCTGGTGCACGCTCATTGGGCGTCGTACTGCAAGCTCCAGGCCGTGCTGCACGGGCTCTGCAACGCCCATCATCTGCGTGAGTTACAGGCCTTGGCGGAGATCGACGGGGAAGCCTGGGCGCGGCGGATGCAACAGCTGCTGAGGCGGGCGAAGCGGGCGCTGTGGATCGTTCGGGAGCGGGGTATGGCGCTGCCGCGATCCCTGCTGGAGAGGATCGAGCGGCGCGACGACCAGTGGGTGCGGGAGGCGCGGGCCCAGCACCAGGCCCTGCCAGCCTTGCCGACCGGGCGACGGGGTCGCAAGAAGCGCCGACCGGGGCATACTCTGGCGTTGCGGCTGAGGGACCGGCGGGAGTCGGTGCTGCGCTTTCTGAGGGATGAGAGGGTGCCCTTCACGAACAATCAGGCCGAACAGGATCTGCGGATGATGAAACTGCGGATGAAGATCTCGGGTGGGTTCCGGTCCGAGCAGGGGGCACGAGACTTCGCCACGCTACGCAGCGTACTATCGACCGCGCGGAAGCAGGGCCTGAACCGCATCGAGGTCTTGCTGCAAGGGCCGGCGGCCCTGCTGGCGAAAGTGGAATCCCAGCCATCCCACTGATCAGGGCTTGTGCCTGCGGAGTACCTTTGTTGTGAAACAGCGGGATCGAGCGAGCAGTCCGCATACAATAATCCTATCCCGCGATCCGCAGGTGCCCCAGACGGGGTCGTGCGTGATGCCCGTCGCGAGCGTGCCGAATCCAACCGAACTCAGGGGCAGCCCCGATCTATGGCCCAAGGCTCCGGATCTGGGATTCCTCAACGCTTGACGATACAGGCACTGTCGCTCTCTCGAACGACGCTTCAAGTATAGGAGTGTTTCATGCCGTCGGGGTGAGCGGCGAACCGATCATGCGAGTTTATGTTAGAGAGGTGCCGGTGAGAGGGATGGTCACCACTACCTCGGACTCTCTCTCCCCAGTGCCGCAGGTGGCGCAAGCCACCGTTGCGGCAGGTAGCAGATCCCTCCCCGCCTCAGCGCGGGGAGGCCCCCGGTGGGGCCTGGCCAGGCCCCACCGGGGGCGACGGGCCGGACCGTTTGTACCTCGGGCTCACAGCCCCGTTGCTCAGCTTGGTCGGCCCGTCGCAGTAATTCCTGCGCACCCTGAACGGAAGCGTGGGTGAAGCCCCGCATCGCAAAAGGATAGGAACGCAGGAATGACCCAACCCAACTCCATTGTCGTTGCCGGCATCGACGTCGGCAAGTCCAAGCTCGACGCCCACATCCTCGAGGGCAGCCTCGAGCGCCCGTTCCACAACGACCAGTGCGGCCGCCGCGCCCTGCGCAACTGGCTGCTCAAGCACGGCGTCACCCGCGCCGTTCTCGAGCCCACAGGGCGCTACCACCGTAACCTCCACCAAGGCCTCTCCGACGCTGGCATCGAAACCGTCGTGATCAACCCCCTGCGCTCCCGCCGCTTCGCCGAAGCCATCGGAAAGCTCGCCAAGAACGACCGCGTCGATGCCGCCATGCTCGCCCGTTTCGGCCTCCTCGACGGTTTGGAGGCCAGCCCGCCCCAGCCGCGGAACCTCCAGCTCCTCAGCGACTTGCTCGCCCTCCGCCGCAAGCTCGTCGAGCAGCTCGGCGCCCTCCGCAAGCTCTGCGCCGAACTCGACCCCGAGGCTGCCGGCTGCCCCGGCACCACGCTCGCGGCCTTCCAGTCCGACATCGCCGACTGCGACCGCCGCATGCGCCAATGCATCGCTGCCGACGCCGAGCTCACCCGCCGCGACGCCAGCATCCAGTCGATCCCCGGCTGCGGTCCCGTCAACGCCGCCTGCCTCTGCGCTGACATGCCCGAGCTCGGCACCCTTGGCCGCCGCCCTGTTCGGCCTCGCCCCCTTCGACCGCGACTCCGGACAGCACCGCGGCCACCGCTCCATCCGCGGCGGCCGCGCCCAGCCTCGCCATCTGCTCTACATGGCAGCCCTGACCGCGATCCGCTGGGAACCGGCCTCCAAGGCCTGCTACGAGCGCCTCGCCGCCGCCGGCAAGCCGCACAAGGTCGCCCTCGTTGCCGTCATGCGCAGACTCACCGGCCTGCTCGACACCCTCCTGCGCGAGAACCGCCTCTGGCAGCCCGCGCCGCCCGCCCGCGAACCGGAGGCCGCCGCGTGACACCGCTGCCGACCAGCCCCAGACCAACAGCCGGCTCTGTTGGGAAAACGCGCCTCAATTGCCCCTCGTCACCACTTTCCCCCGAAAATCCGCTTGACAAGAAACACGGAAGCTGAGTAGTTACAATGCGGGTTAATAAATCGTCACTGGTGACACACCCGACACCCGGTTTCGCCCGGCGCCTTAAGATGGGCTCTTTCCTGGGAGCCATGAGGGTCGTGACACCGCTGACACCGGGACAAGTTACCCATATCGTGCGAGTCCGGCAAGGGCCTCAGGACAGCCGTGTGCAACTGCTCAAATTCTTTGAGGTCGTGGCACTTGAAGCAATTCTTCGAAACGGATCCTCCTTTGATCGTCCAAGCACCAGCCATGACGACATGGCACATGTCGCAGGTAGCTGCAGGTGGGTGAACTCGGTAGCGTTCCCAGTCCTGTGGAGCACCGGCCTCCTCCGAAACGCCGACGACGAAGAAACTCAACTTGTGCTCGCCAGCCGGAGTAAGCAGAGCTAGTTCGTGCCGGCCGGCCGGCACGAAAAGCGTGGCCGTCAGGACGGCAGCTGCTGGCCGGGCGATCGCCACGGATTTCCCGTCAAGTCGCAGCTCCGCCTGCGCCGAAGCCCGCGCGATCACCGAGAAAGGAACAGCGGCCAGAATTGACCGATCGACGGGTCGAAGAATGCGCGGACGGGGCTGCTCCTGGCCGGCACACAAAACAGCAACACTCAAACCGATAAGCATTGTGGCGCCCAAGCACTTCACCGCGGTAACACCTCTAACTACCATTACTGCCAGCAAACTCAAATTTTACTGGCTAGGGCCTAGTCTGCTGGGCTAAATCGGGTAAGGCAAATGCAGTCACCGAATCGCTCAACGGATCTGTGGATTTGCTTGCGAACCCTCCGCCTCCCGCCGCGACAACGACGTACTGTCGGCCACTCTTCTTCCCACGAAAGGTCACGGGAGTCGAGTGACCGCTGGCTTCAAGCTTGGTGACCCACAGTTCTTCCCCCGTCTTCGCATCGAATGCCCGAAACCGCTGATCAGCCGTAGCTGCGATGAAAACGAGTCCCCCCCCAGTGACGATAGCACCACCCATATTCTTCGCTCCGGTAGTCCCACTCCCCCGTGCCACAAGCTCCTCAACCACACCCAGTGGAACTCTCCATACGAGTTCACCACTGCTGACATCGACGGCGTTCAGTGTAGCCCAGGGCGGTTTTTGGCACGGCCAGTTGTTCCGGTCGGTAAAGTACCAGTCGTCTAGCTTCTTCCGAACGAGCCGGTAGGATTTCGGTATGTCGCGGTCAGGCTCCAGGTTATGTACGACCCCGATTTCGTTCACATTCACGTAAAGAAGTCCCGTGGTTGGATCAAAAGCACCGCCATGCCAGTTACCCCCACCCAGAGTGCTTGGATAAAAAAGCGTAGGCGAAAGGCCCAACGGGGTGTACATACCCTCGTGCCGCACCTTTGCGAAAATCTCCATGCAGTAGCGCTTGGATTCCGGAGTGACCTCGCTAATATCTTCTTTCGTAATCTTCGACCGGATCAATGACGGTGGCTTAAGCGGGAATGGCTGCGTCGGCCAAGTCTCCTCCCCGGGCACTGTGCTTTGCGGAACGGCGCGCTCCTCGACAGGGAAAAGGGGTCGACCTGTTAACCGATCCAGAATGAAGACAAAACCCATTTTTGTAACCAGAGCAACTGCCGGAATGGATCGGCTTCCTCGGTTCACGGTAATCAGATTTGGCTGAGCGGGCAGATCATAGTCCCAAATATCGTGATGCACCGTCTGATAATACCAGCGTAGTTTGCCGCTCTCCGCATTCAAGGCGACCAACGCATTACCGAACAGATTATGACCCTTTCTGTCTCCGCCATAATAATCGTACGCGGGCGATCCAATGGGGAGAAAGACTATTCCTCGTTCGTTATCGACGCTCATCACTCCCCACACATTGGCGCCGGATCGGTCTTTCCAGGACTCGCCTTCCCAGCTCTCATGGCCGATTTCTCCCGCCCGTGGGACTGTGTGAAACTGCCAGACCAGTTCCCCGGTTCGCACATTGTACGCCCGTACATCCCCGCTGGCTCCCAGCGATGGTGGGCCCTCTTGTACACGCGAACCGGTGATTACCAAGTCTTTATAAATTGCCGGGGGAGAGGTCACGGTATAAAACGAATCAGGAAATCGATCTGCCACTCCGATCCGTAAGTCGACGCTCCCATCCTTTCGTGTTCCGAAATCGGGACGTGGTCGACCAGTCTCCGCGTCTAGGGCAATTAAACGTGCGTCGACAGTACCAAATAGAATGCGCCGATCTACTGATTCTCCGTCGCGCGATGGCCCTTCCCAGTAGGAAACGCCACGATGTGGTTGGAACCTACGATCTTCTATGCGTCTTCCTTCCTGTGCATCGTATTTCCACAATTCAACTCCGTTTTCAGCATCCAAAGCGATCACGCGGCTTGAGTGGGTACTGAGGTACATCACTCCGTCAACAACCAAGGGTGTACAAGCAAAGCCTGAACTTGTGATGCGAGCCTCCCGCATAAGCTCAAGTTCACCCGTGTGATAAGTCCATGCCGTACGAAGTTTGCCGACATTGTGGCGGTTGATCTCTTTAAGCGCTGAGAATCGTGTGCCGCCTGGATCCCCTCCGTAGGAGCGCCATTGGCCAACCTGAGCCTCTTGGGCGAATCCCGAAGGACAGGCGCACCACGAAAAAAGCACAACCAGGAGGCGAGCTAGATAGCGCAGAAGCCTATCATCACGGAAATGAATCACCGATTCAGACATTTTCAATCTCACCTTCTCAGGAAATCCATGCGCGCTGCGGGGCCGTCGGGTGACGGAGTCCATCGCAACACGTCAGGCACGCCCCATACATGCAAGCGGCATTCCTAATTCGTCGACGCACGGCTGACCGTACTCTCCGAAATCAGCGCCTGAAGATGGGTCAGGCTGCGAGCTGCCTGCTCCTCTGTTCCACACTCAACCGAAAGCACGCCGTCATAATCCACCTCGCGCAGAATGTTGAGGATCTCTTCCCAATTCAGCACCCCATCGCCACATGCGCAGCCCACCGGCGTTCCTGTGACCTTGCCGCGCTCGGCCTCCGAGTGCTGAATACTAATGTCCTTCGCATGAATATGAACGAGCAGTTTCCCAACCGCTCGCAGACCTTCGTATGGATTCTCACCCGCAAGATATGCATTCCCTGTATCGTAGTTCACCCTAAGGAGCGGAGACTCGACGAGCGTCGCGATTCGAATTAGACCTTGGGTGGTACGGGTAAGACTCTGATGAGGCTCGATTCCCAGATATACGCCGTAACGTTTTGCCGTTCCCAATACGACGCCGAGGGTGTAGCCCATCATCTGAAACGCCTCTTGGTCGCTCATCCAGCTAGGCCGTGCCCCCTCATCCGTGTTCACAATTGGCGCTCCCACAGCGGCAGCAAACCGGATGGCTCTTTCGAGGTAGGGAACGCTGATTTCCGGCCGCATCAACGAACAGTGAGCACTCAGGGCGGAAGCTCGCACTCCGTGGCGGTCCAGAGTCTCCTTCATCACAAGAGGATCTTGCTCCATCGAGAAAGAGTGGTAATACCCCGCTTCACTCATGAGCTCTCGCCCCGTGTGAACAAACGGCTCTACATAGCGGTAACCCAATTCGGCAGCCCGCTCTACCGCCACGGCAAACGACTTGTCTGCGGAACGAATAAAATCAAAGTTCAACCCCAGCTCTATCGCCATGATCGGACTCTCCTTCCTATTAATGGTTCCTGAGTTTTGATCTTATATGTGAATACTTCTTGAGGATTTGCGATGAAGGTCTTCCGCTTCGGACCGTGAGTGTCCCGGCGGTAGACCGCTTTACACTGTGACCCTTGTGGTCGTTGGAGTAACGTGGTTATATGCGAAAATACAGTAGAGCCTAGAAAAGTCGCTATTCCCGTGTTCTTGGTGGGTGCCAGGGGAGGGACTGAAGCTTCGTCTGAAACGGGGTGTTTCGGACGCGCGCGCTGATCTTGTAATGCTGAACACGGTCGCGGATGCGTGCTATGGGCCGTCGCCCCTGGGTGCGACCCAAACCTTTGACGCCGAAGGCGAAAACCGCTTGAGACCGAAGGGGGAGGAACAAAAGTGAATCTAGCCGCAAGCCGATTCACTCCCCGCCCTAATCGCTCGACAACCACTACCATGGCACCCAAAACTGTAACATGTTCGTAGTTACAGGTCAAGAAAAAACCCAATCGCACAAGCAATTCTCAATTTGGGGATTTTTGCGTTTAGGAACCGCGCCAAGGAACCAGTTTCTGGGGGCTTGACTTTGCCGGTGCCGTTTCCAAACATAAGATGTGGCCTCCGTTTTCGATTCCCTCCTGAGCAGCTTCCGCCAAGCCGCCTCCGCGCTGCCCGATCCGCGGCGCGGCCCCAACAAGCGCTACGCCGTCGCCGATGCCGCCTCCTGCGCCCTCGCCACGTTCTTCTTCCAGTCTGCCTCGTTCCTCCAGTTCCAGCGCCGCATGCAGCAGGAGACCTCCCGCTCCAACTGCCACACCCTCTTCGGCGTGCAGGCCGTCCCCTGCGATAACCAGATCCGCAACCTGCTGGACGGCCGCGACCCCGATCGCTTCGCCGACCTGTTCCCCCGCTGCCTTGACACCCTCCGCGAGCAGGGCGCTCTCGGCCCCTTCGAGCGTCTCGGCGGCCGCCTGCTCGTCGCTCTGGACGGCATCCAGATTCATTGCTCCGACTCCATCCACTGCCCGCAGTGCTCGACCCGCCATGTCGGCAAGGACAAGACCGTGCAGTACTTCCACAGCATGCTCTCGGCGACCGTCGTCGCCGACGGCCACAACCGCGTCATCCCCCTCATGCCCGCGTTCGTCGAGCCCCAGCAGGACCCCTCCGCGCAGCGGCCCGAACTGACCGAGCAACAGCGCAAGCAGGACTGCGAGCGCAACGCCGCCAAGCGCTGGCTGCCCGCCCACGTCGACGAGCTGCGCCCCTACCGGCCGGTCTTGCTCGGCGACGACCGGTACTGCTGCCAGCCCCTGTGCCGGCTGGTCCTCGATCTCGGGGCGGACTTCCTTTTCGTCTGTAAGCCCAGTTCCCACAAGCGTTTGCACGAACTTCTCCACGACGACTTCATCCATTCCACCGGCTGGATCAAGGCCCGCAACCGCCACAAGCAGGTCGAAGTACACCGCTTCCGCTGGATGAACGGGCTGCCGGTGCGCGACTCCGACGACGCCGTGCAGGGGGCCTGGATCGAGTTCGTGATCGAGCGCAACGGCGAGCGCACCTACACCAACACGTTCTGCACCAGCCTGCAGGTCACCGCCGCCAACGTGGCCGCGATCGCCCGCGCCGGCAGAGCCAGGTGGAAGATCGAGAACGAGGGCTTCAACTGCCTGGCGCGCCACGGCTACAACAGCAAGCGCAACTTCGGGCACGGCAGCAAGGGCCTCGCCAACCTGCTCGCCACGCTGAACCTGCTCGCCTTCGCGCTGCACTCGGTCCTGGACTGCGTCTGCGACCTGTGGCGGCAGTGCCGGGCCCGGGCCGGCACCCGGCGCGACTTCTTCGAGGAACTCCGCTTTCTCACCAAGTGGTTCTGCTTCCCCGGCTGGACCGCCCTGTTCGAGACCATGCTCGGGAAACGCCCGCCGCCCGCCGATCCCCGGGCGGCCGCGCTCGCACCGTCCTGACGCAGCCTGCCAGACACCCGGCCAGCGACGCGCTCCTGCGGGAGCCAGCGGCGGGGTCGCGTCGCGCCCGGCACGCGACCCCGTCAGGGCACGCGTCATGCAGCCCACTTACCCCAATCCGCCTCCCCAGCCCCCCGGCTTGCCCCGCTCCGGCCTCCTCGCGGCCAGCACCAACGCTCGCCAGTTCCACCCCACACTCGCCAGTTCCCCCATTTTGAGAATTGCTTGCGCCAGGGCAAGCCCTGGATAGGAGGATGCTATGAGGTGCGCCAGGCTAACTGGCCAATGTCAGGAGGTGAAAGTCCTCTGCGGTAAAGGATGAGCTGATCCATAGCGCTCCCCGAGCCGTGCGGTCGTTCCCGTGAGGGGACGGGCGAAGCGTCGGCAGGGGCGCATGTGGGCAGGGCTATGGAGCGTCGAAATCTTCATCATTCGGAGTGCCGAGACCGTCTCATTAGTCGAAGGCAACACCTCGCGGTCCGTTCTAGCTAGGGCCGGGAGGGCTCCGCGGCGTCGAAGAACCCAGGCACGCATGTACGACAGAGGTTGGGACCTGGGAGGCCTTCGGGTCGTCCCGGCGGGTCGCCGCCGGGACCGTGAAGGGAAGGACAGGAGTCAAGACTGGAGATGCACGATCCGAAGGAGTCAGACTCGGCCATACTAGCGACGAGTCCCGGGAACAAGGCGGCGCGAGCGGCTGCGGAGCGGGAGGAGCGAAGGGCCGGGACCAACGAGAATCCGGGAGGCCGAAGCACGGTCCGCACGCAGGGACGGGCAGCCGTGTCACAGGGGGCCGAGCGGATACGGCAATGTATACAGAGGAATCCCAAGGAGAAGCTCACTGCGCTTCTGCACCATGTCACGCCGGAGACGTTGCGGGTTGCCTACGTCGCGCTGAAGCGAGATGCGGCACCGGGCGTGGACGGAGTGACGTGGAAGGAGTACGGGGGAGGGCTGGACGAGCAACTGCTCGACCTGCACGACCGCGTGCATGCGGGAACGTACCGGGCGACGCCGTCGCGACGGGTGAACATTCCGAAGCCGGACGGCGGCAGGCGACCGCTGGGGGTGGCCGCACTGGAGGACAAGATCGTCCAGAAGGCCGTTGTGGACAATATCCTGACGCCGATTTACGAGGCGGAATTCCTCGGGTTCAGCTACGGGTTCCGGCCCGGGCGGGGCGCGCACGACGCGCTGGACGCCTTGGCATACGGGATTGAGAAGCGCAAGGTCAACTGGATTCTGGACGCCGACATCGCCAAGTTCTTTGACCGGATCGACAGGGACTGGATGCTCCGGTTGCTGGGCGAGCGGATCGGGGATCAGCGGCTGATCAGGCTGATAGGAAAGTGGCTACGCATGGGCGCCATGGAAGACGGCCAACTGGTCGATACGGGCAAGGGGACGCCGCAGGGGTCGGTGATTTCGCCGGTCCTCGCCAACGTCTACCTGCATTACGTACTCGATTTGTGGGTCGGGCGGAAGTGGCGACCGCAGGAAGCGCGCGGCGAAATGATCTTCGTGCGATACGCCGACGATTACGTGGCGGGCTTTCAGCACAAGGAGGACGCGGAACGGTTCCTGAAGGACCTGAAGGAAAGGCTCGGCCAGTTCGGACTGGAACTGCACCCGGACAAGACCCGCCTGATCGAGTTCGGACGGTACGCGATCGCGAACCGGAAGACGCGTGGGCAGGGACGGCCGGAGACGTTCGACTTTCTCGGCATGACGCATTACTGCCGACAGACGAGGAAAGGACGCTTCGGGCTGGGGCGCAAGCCGGTGGCGAAACGCATGAGCCGGACCCTGAAGGCGATCCGGGCAAAGCTGCGACGGCGCATGCACGCGGATCAAGTGGAGACCGGGCAATGGCTGGGGAGGGTGTTGCGAGGCTGGTATAACTACTTCGCGGTCCCCACCAGCCACCCGTACCTACGGCGATTCGAGCGACGCGTCAGGAAAGAATGGATGGCCATTCTCCGCCGGAGGTCGCAAAAGGACCGGCACCCGTGGAAACGTCTGCACCTACTTTGTGATGAACTGTGGCCGCCTGTGCGAGTGCTGCATCCGTGGCCGGACCGAAGATTCGCCGTCACCCATCGGAGGTAGGAGCCGAGTGCGTTAACGCGCCCGCTCGGATCCGCGCGGGGGGCACCGGGTAACCGGTGTCCCTACCGCAATCTGAAACCTTTCATAGCGAGCCAGCGGGTTCGACTCCCGCCCGGCAAAGGCGCAGCCCGTCAGCCGGGAGCGCGTGTTGCATGGCGTGCGGCAACGTACGTCGTGAAGCGTACACAGCGGGTGGTCAAGCGGCGCTATTGAGCCTCGAAATCATCAATGCCGACGCCTTCGTTGTGCGATTAGCGGGGGCAGCACCGGGCACGCCGTCAACGGCGAGGGGTGTCTGGGTCGACCGGGGTCAGAGAACGTCTGCATAGCCACGGGATGGCTCGTCAGGGAACCTGGGAGGCCCCGCACGGTCCACGCAAGAAGGCCGGAAGACGGACCCCTGGCCGAAACAAAAGGTCCGGGCCCGCCCCTGCCTGTGGGGGACCGGGAGCGAAGCAGCAGGCAAGCGTGGTACCGGCTGGCGAACCAATAAGCCGAAGGGACGCCGTGCGGGGAGTCGTAGTGTCCTCATAGTACTGGTGACGGCGGGGAACCGGGACCACCGGGACCCGTCCGAGGGAAGGGGGGCACCGCAGGGACAGAACCATTGGAGGGAAACGATGGAAGAAACGATGAGTTCTACAAACACGTCCACGAAACGACAATGGATAGCCGAACTGGCGGGGGAGCACCCGGAGTGGGTGTTCACGACGCTGCATCGACACCTGGATCTGGAATGGATGCGGGAAGCGTACCGGCAAACGCGCAAGGATGGCGCGCCGGGCATCGACGGGGCGACAGCAGCCGACTACGAGAAGGACCTGGAGGCCAACTTAGAGGGCCTGCTGGGACGGATCAAGTCGGGCCGCTACAAGGCACCGCCGGTGCGACGGCACTACATTCCGAAAGCGGACGGCACGCAGCGGCCCTTGGGCATTCCCACGTTCGAGGACAAGGTGGCACAGCGAGCGATCGTGATGCTGCTGGAGCCGGTGTACGAAGCCGATTTCCTGCCGTGCTCGCACGGCTTTCGCCCGGGCCGTTCCGCCCACGATGCCTTGCACGCCGTGCGTGCAGGCCTCCACGGCGGGATGCAGTGGGTGATCGACATGGACATCGCGAAATACTTCGACACGATTCCACACGGCCAACTCCGGGCGTTTCTCGACCAGCGGATCAAGGATGGAGTCATCCGGAAGATGCTGAACAAGTGGCTCAAGGCCGGGGTGCTCGACGAGGGCGTCCTGCAACGGCCCCGGAGTGGAACGCCCCAAGGCGGGGTAGTCAGCCCCTTGCTGGCGAACCTGTACCTGCACCACGTGCTGGACGAATGGTTCGAACAGGAGGTGCGGCCACGCCTGCAGGGGCGCTGCCAACTGGTGCGCTATGCCGATGATGCCGTGATGCTCTTCGAGAACGAACAAGATGGCCAGCGCGTGTTGGCGGTCCTGGGCAAGCGGCTTGGTCGATACGGGCTGAAGCTGCACCCAGACAAGACGCGGTACCTCGATTTCCGGCGGCGGTCAACCGGGCAGGAACGGCGCGTGACCTTTGAGTTTCTGGGCTTCACTCACTGCTGGGTGCGGTCTCGGAACGGATATCTGGTTGTGCGACAGAGTACGGCCCGGAAACGGTTCGCCCGCGCGCTGCAAGCTGTGAGCGAGTGGTGTCGACGACACCGGCACGACGCAGTGGGCGCCCAGCGAGACCATCTCGCAAGCGTGAGTCGAGGGCATGCCAACTACTACGGACTCCGGGGCAATAGCGTGCGACTCGCTGGTTACAGCTATCAAGTCGCTCGCATCTGGCGGAAATGGCTCTCGCGCCGCAGCCGCAAAGCGCGGCTGACCTGGGCCGCCATGCGGGAACTGCTCCAGCGGTATCCCCTACCGGTGGCACGCGTGCAGCCCCCTCAGACGGCTCTTCTCTTTGAGCGAATCTGACCTGTGACGAACCGAGTGCGTTAGACGCGCACGCTCGGGTCGGTGAGGGGGGAGGCTCGGTAACGACCTCCCCTACTCGGCTGCCAATCGCACAGCAATTCTCAAGACCCGAGATACAGTTAGGCTGTTAGCGTCTCGCCGGGCGTTCGGGGGCGTCGCTGAGAGGTTGTGGGGGCGCCAGCGGGGCGTCGGCAGTAGCAAGGGGCGCATCCCGGAGCGGCTCCGACTGCGGGCTCCCCCACGAGCCCGGCGCTCGGCGCTGGATACCCGATCGGTCGCATGAGGGTGCCGGCGAGGGGCCGCTGCGCACTGAGCGTTGGCCCAGGATTGTCAGCAGCAACTCCGTCCAGTTCGGGAACCAGATCCGCTGTGCCATCACGCGCAGGTCCTCGAAGAAGTTGCGGCGCGTGCCGGCTCGGTCGCGGCATTGCCGCCACAAACCCCGCAGGCAGTCCAGCAGCGTGTGCAGCGTGAAGGCGAGCAGGTTCAGCGTGGCGAGCAGATTGGCCAAGCCGTTGCTGGCGTGCCCGAAGTTCCGCTTGCGGTTGTAGCCATGCCGCGCCAGGCAATGGAAACTCTCGTTCTCGATCTTCCAGCGAGCTCTTCCAAGCCGTGCGATCGCGGCCACGTTGTCGGCGGTGACCTCCAGGCTGGTGCAGAAGGTGTTGTAGTAGGTGCGCTTACCGTGGCGCTGGATCGGGAACTCGATCCAGGTCCCGAGCAGCGCATCGTCGCTGTCGCGGACGGGCAGGCCGTGCATCCAGCGATAGCGGTGCTGCTCGACCTGGCGTTTGGGGTTGCGGGTGCGGATCCAGCCGGTGGAGTGGGTGAAGTCGTCGTGGATGAGTTCGTATCAGCGCTTGTGAGAGCTGGGCTTGCAGATGAAGAGGAAGTCGGCTTCGAGGTGGCGGACGAGTTGGCAGAGGGGCTGGCAGCAGTACAGGTCGTCGCCGAGGAAGATGGGCCGGAAGGGGCGCAGTTGGTCGCTGTAGGCGGGCAGCCAGCGCTTGGCGGCGTGGCGTTCGCAGTCCTGCTTGCGGTCGGCGTCGGAGCGGCCGTCGTGGGGGTTGTGCTGGGGCTGGACGAAGTGCGGCAGCAGGGGCAGGGCGCGGTTGTGGCCGTCGGCGACGAGGGTGGCTGCGAGCATGGTGTGGAAGTACTGCACGGTTTTGTGCTTGCCGACAGGGCGGGTGGAGCAGTCGTTGCAGTGGATGGAATCGGAGCCCTGGAATTGGATGCCGTCGAGAGCGACGGCGAGGCGGCCGTCGAGGCGCAGGAAGGGATCGAGGGCACCCTGGTCGCGGGCGGTTTGCAGGCAGTCGGCAAACAGGGGGGCGAAGTGGTCGGGGTCGTGGCCAGCGAGGAGATTCCGGATGTGGTTGTCGCAAGGAATGTCCGCGACCCCGAACAGGGACTGGCAATTGGAGCGAGCGGACTCCTCCAGCATGCGGCGCTGGAAGTCGAGGAAGGAGGGGGACTGGAAGAAGAAGGTGGCGAGGGCGCAGGAGGCAGCATCGGCGAGGCTGTAGCGCTGGTGGGCGCCGGTCCGGGGATCGGGCAAGGCGGAGGCGATCTGGCGGAATCTGTTGAGGAGGGATTCAAGGACGGGAACGGAGGCCACACTTTATGTTTGAAAGCGGAGTCCGAAAAGTTAAGTCCCCCAGAAATTGGTCCCTCATTCCGGAAGCTGCGGAGGCAAAAAACCCAAAATAGGCGGCAATTTAGAATTGCTTGCGCCAGGACAAGTCCTGGATAGGAGGATGCGATGAGGTGCGCCAGGCTAACTGGCCAATGTCAGGAGGTGAAAGTCCTCTGCGGTAAAGGATGAGCTGATCCATATCGCTCCCCGAGCCGTGCGGTCGTTCCCGTGAGGGGACGGGCGAAGCGTCGGCAGGGGCGCATGTGGGCAGGGCTATGGCTAGCGACCGGACATAGTTGATGCTGGAAGTTTCGAGGCAATCGTGGATTGATGCTCACATTCGGTCTTGATGGTGCCGGATGGGCCTCCCGCATACTGGGGGGCGAGACGAGGGAGACCAGCGCAGCACGACAGACGCACGCATCTGGCGGAACCGGGTTGGGGCTGCACGGCCAGCGTTGCCATTCCGATCATTGCGTTGCGAATGGGTCCCATTCGGCCGTCACGCATTGGTTGGGAAAACGGATCAGCGGGGAACAGCGGGCAGACTTCGAGCTGCGCCAAGGTGTTCCCGACACGGCACGCATCAAGCCCTGCCGAGAAGCTTCCCTGCTGCCCACGACAGTGCCTCCATGGAAGAGTTCTGCACTCCCCCCTGACGGCCCCCTGCGGAGAACCGGCGGATGCCGTTCCACCAGACACTCCCCGCCCACCCCGGCGCGGGCTGCTACGGCGGTCCTCGCAGCGCCTGCCGATAGCGCACCATCGTTTGCAGTTGCTGGTACGCCTTCCACAGCACCTCGTTCCCCGGCAGTTCCCGGTGCTTCTTCGGACGCCAGCCCCGCATGCGCGCCAGCAGCACGACCCAACTGCGAATGCCCGGTCCCACCGGCTGGCCCCGCTCCCGCGGCGGCCGCAACCGCTCCGTCTCCGTCACGCCCTCGATCACGGCCATCTCGTCCGCCGTGAGCACCTCCTCCGCCGGCGTGTCCGGCGCGTCCCGGGCGTAGCGGTCCAGGCTGAACACCCGCCAGGCCGTGATCGCGTCGAACACCAGGCACTTGCCCAGCGCCTCCGCATCCCGCAACCGCCGGTCCTCGATCCGCGTCCCCGTCTTGAGCAGCCGGAAATACTCCTCGATCCCCCAGCGCCGCTCGTACCAGCTCACGATGCGCTCCGCCCACTGCGCTGTCCGCCCCCCCTCACTCGACAGCAGCAGCCACTCCAACGCCTCCTCCCCCGCCGGCGGGTCCGGCTCCAGTACCCGCACCAGCCACACCGGCACCGGCGCCACCGCTCCGGCCCGCCCCTTCGGCGGCAGCAACTCCACCCGCCCGATCCGGATCTCCGTCACCGCCGTCCGCTTCTGCCGCGCCCGCTGCCCCCCTTGCGACTCGATCTCCACCTTGCGGCCCGTCACCACCGCCTCTTCGAAGTCCGGCTGCGCCTCGATCGGCCGGATCATCTCCGAGCGGAACGCCGCGTCCCACGCCCGCACCTTGCGCTGCCGCCCCAAGCGCTCTCGCGGTCCTCCACCACCACGACCCGCGCCTGCGGACTCTCCCGCCCCAACTCCTGACCCTGCTCGAACCCCCGCAACCAGCGCCGGCTCTCCTTCTCCTTCTCCGCCTCCGGGTCCGGCTCCTGCTCCGGCCGCGCCCACCGCTCCAGCCCGCTCACCCCCAGCGGACGCCCGCCTTCCGTGAACCCCACCGTCGCGTGCACGAACAGCCCCCGGGAACTGCTCGCGCGGTCCTGCAACGGCCCCAACCCGCTCGTGCAACCCTTCAGGTTCGTGTAGTTCAGCGTCGTCGTGTCCTGTACCAGCAACACTGTCGACTCCACCTGCACCCGCTCCAGCAACGCCTCCCGGTGCGGCTGCAAGATATCCCGATCCTGCACCTTGTCATTGTGCAAAAGGCGCGTCGCCGCCCGCAGGTCCCCCTGGTGCGGGAAGATTGCCGGCAGATCCTCCCCCGGATGCCGCTCCCAGCTCTGCCCCATCCGCTCCAGCCGCTGCCGCAGCCGCCCGTCCGGCAGGTCCGAACGCAGGTACTCCCGCCGTGCCCAGTTCGCCTCCTCGTTCAGCACCAACTCCGGGTACTGCCCCAGCTTCTGCTCCGGCTTCCGGCCCAGCTTCTGCTGCCAGTTCGCATCCAAACCCAGCAGCCAGACCGCCTTCGTCTCCACCGCCTCGCCCGCTCCCGGCGGCCGCCCCTGCGTCGGTCCCACGCACTGCCAGCCGGCCGCCTTGTAACTCGTTCCCGGTCGCGAACTTTGCACGCAGGTCTCCACCAACCAGGGCCGCACTCCGTGCTCCTGCTCCCAGTCCTGGGCCAGTCTCTTGATCGTCTTCCCCAGTACGTGCGAGGCCAGGTTCGGGACCTGCACGCCCGGGACCAGCACAAAGCGGTCGTTGCTGAGGATCCGCTCGATGTGCGCTCCGCGCGTGCGGTCGTCCCACTCCAGGAAGGCATCGCGCGGCCCCAGCCGGAACGCTGCCGCCACGAACGAGAGCACGCCCAGCGGCCCGCAATCGGCTGCCAGCAGATAGCGCAGCCGACAGCCGGGGGCCCGGCCCGGGCCCAGCGGATGGTGCTGGTCGAGCAGTCCGGCGCACAGCCGCCGCTCCGCCTCGGAGGTGGTCAGACGCACGCGGACCTCGCCGAGTTCCGCCAGCGAGCCGGTGAAGCCGGTCGACGGCACGGGCGGGTCCGGGCTGGACCGCGGGCGGCAGGCGGGCGGACCCGGCTGGGCCGGCGGCAGCGGCAGGTCCAGCTGGCCGGCCAGCTCGGGCAGCACCTTGCGCGCCGAGGCCGTGCAATACTCGCCCTTGGGGTTGCGCCAGTCCTCCAGCTCGCATACCCCGCGACCCAGGGCCGCCCGCGACAGCTGGCCCAGCTGTAATGCCTCTCGCAGCCAAGTGATCGTCTGCGGACGGAAAATGCGCAGCCCTACCCGCACTACCCCCGTTCTACACAGAACACCGCGCCAGTGTTAAGTGTGTCCGGTCGCTAGGGGCTATGGAGCGTCGAAATCTTCATCATTCGGAGTGCCGAGACCGTCTCATTAGTCGAAGGCAACACCTCGCGGTCCGTTCTAGCTAGGGCCGGGAGGGCTCCGCGGCGTCGAAGAACCCAGGCACGCATGTACGACAGAGGTTGGGACCTGGGAGGCCTTCGGGTCGTCCCGGCGGGTCGCCGCCGGGACCGTGAAGGGAAGGACAGGAGTCAAGACTGGAGAGGCACGACCCGAAGGAGTCAGACTCGGCCATACTAGCGACGAGTCCCGGGAACAAGGCGGCGCGAGCGGCTGCGGAGCGGGAGGAGCGAAGGGCCGGGACCAACGAGAATCCGGGAGGCCGAAGCACGGTCCGCACGCAGGGACGGGCAGCCGTGTCACAGGGGGCCGAGCGGATACGGCAATGCATACAGAGGAATCCCAAGGAGAAGCTCACTGCGCTTCTGCAGCATGTCACGCCGGAGACGTTGCGGGTTGCCTACGTCGCGCTGAAGCGAGAGGCGGCACCGGGCGTGGACGGAGTGACGTGGAAGGAGTACGGGGGAGGGCTGGACGAGCGACTGCTCGACCTGCACGACCGCGTGCATGCGGGAACGTACCGGGCGACGCCGTCGCGACGGGTGAAGATTCCGAAGCCGGACGGCGGCACGCGACCGCTGGGGGTGGCCGCACTGGAGAACAAGATCGTCCAGAAGGCCGTTGTGGACAATATCCTGACGCCGATTTACGAGGCGGAATTCCTCGGGTTCAGCTACGGGATTCCGGCCCGGGCGCGCACGACGCGCTGGACGCCTTGGCATACGGGATCGAGAAGCGCAAGGTCAACTGGATTCTGGACGCCGACATCGCCAAGTTCTTTGACCGGATCGACAGGGACTGGATGCTCCGGTTGCTGGGCGAGCGGAGCGGGGACCAGCGGCTGAGCAGGCGGATAGGAAAGTGGCTACGCATGGGCGCCATGGAAGACGGCCAACTGGTCGATACGGGCAAGGGGACGCCGCAGGGGTCGGTGATTTCGCCGGTCCTCGCCAACGTCTACCTGCATTACGTACTCGATTTGTGGGTCGGGCGGAAGTGGCGACCGCAGGAAGCGCGCGGCGAAAGGATCTTCGTGCGATACGCCGACGAGTACGTGGCGGGCTTGCAGCACAAGGAGGACGCGGAACGGTTCCTGAAGGACCTGAAGGAAAGGCTCGGCCAGTTCGGACTGGAACTGCACCCGGACAAGACCCGCCTGATCGAGTTCGGACGGTACGCGATCGCGAACCGGAAGACGCGCGGGCAGGGACGGCCGGAGACGTTCGACTTTCTCGGCATGACGCAGTACTGCCGACAGACGAGGAAAGGACGCTTCGGGCTGGGGCGCAAGCCGGTGGCGAAACGCAGGAGCCGGACCCTGAAGGCGATCCGGGCAAAGCTGCGACGGCGCATGCACGCGGAGCAAGGGGAGACCGGCAAATGGCTGGGGAGGGTGCTGCGAGGCTGGTATAACTACTTCGCGGTCCCCACCAGCCACCCGTACCTACTGCGATTCGAGCGACGCGTCAGGAAAGAATGGATGGCCATTCTCCGCCGGAGGTCGCAAAAGGACCGGCACCCGTGGAAACGTCTGCACCTACTTTGTGATGAACTGTGGCCGCCTGTGCGAGTGCTGCATCCGTGGCCGGACCGAAGATTCGCCGTCACCCATCGGAGGTAGGAGCCGAGTGCGTTAACGCGCCCGCTCGGATCCGCGCGGGGGGCACAGGGTAACCGGTGTCCCTACCGCAATCTGAAACCTTTCATAGCGAGCCAGCGGGTTCGACTCCCGTCCGGCAAAGGCGCAGCCCACCAGCCGGGAGCGCGTGTTGCATGGCGTGCGGTAACGCACTGTCGTGAAGCGTACACAGCGGGTGGTCAAGCGGCGCTATTGAGCCCCGAAATCATCAATGCCGACGCCTTCGTTGTGCGATTAGCGGGGGCAGCACCGGGCACGCCGTCAACGGCGAGGGGTGTCTGGGTCGACCGGGGTCAGAGAACGTCTGCATAGCCACGGGATGGCTCGCCAGGGAACCTGGGAGGCCCCGTGCGGTCCACGCAAGAAGGCCGGAAGACGGACCCCTGGCGGTAACAAAAGGTCCGGGCCCGCCCCTGCCTGCGGGGGATCGGGAGCGAAGCAGCAGGCAAGCGTGGTACTGGCTGGCGAATCAATAAGCCGAAGGGACGCCGTGCGGGGAGTCGTAGCGCCCTCATAGTACTGACAGACGGCGGGGAACCGGGGCCGCTGGGACCCGCTCGAGGGAAGGGGGGCGTCGCATGGACAGGACCGCGGAGGGGAAACGGTGAGGAAACTGGAGTTCCAGCAAGCCGTACACGGAACCTCCGGGGATAGCCGATCGGAGCCTAGTGCGCGAATCTGCCGTGCGAGGAACCGAGTGCGTTAGACGCGCACGCTCGGGTCTGAGGGGGAAGGGGCGCAGCAATGCCCCCTTCTACCCGGCTGCCAATCGCATGGTTTGGGCGGTGGCTCGCTTGCTGTCGGTCGCGCCAAGCCTGAGCCAGGTCCAGCAATCCCTCGATCCGGCCGCATGGGGCTCGAACCACGTGGGCCGGCCTGTCCCCGACTACATCGATAGCGAGCAGTGCCTGTTCTGCCACAGCCGGGCGATCGGGACGACTTGGCTGAGCAACCGGCATGGGCGCACGATACGGGTTCTCGCACGCAAAGCAGCACAGCCCAAGGATCGCGTTTCCTTTCGACAGCACGGCCCCGTCGAAGCAACCCATGAGTTGGGAGCGGGAACGCAGACAGCAGACCAGCGTGCCCGAGCTGATGGACATTTCCGCGGAGCCCGAGCACATCCAACGCATGTATGGGACCGAACCAGGTAAGAAATCCTTCGCGAACAACTGTCTGCTGGCTCGACGGCTCATCGAGCGCGGGGTTCGGTACGTGCAGCTCATGCACGGCGAGTGGGACCATCACTGCGGCACCCACACCGTGATCAACACGCAATTGTCCGCGCGTTGCAGATTCCGGTTCAACGTGAACGGTCATTGGACTAAACCGCTTCGCGGTACCGGTGGCTGATCGATAGCGCGGATTCCCCTACTCCGATACTCCGATAGGTCCGTCTGCCAGGGCCACTCCCCTCATTGCACACCTTGCGCGGAAGTTCCCGCTACGGAAGCATGGATCCGCTGCCCATGGCAGCGCATTCCATTCGATCCCACAAGGAGGCTTCCCATGACACCCCTTCGCCGTCGCATGACGGACGACATGCAGGTTCGCAACCTGTCCCCCGCCACGCAGGAGAGCTACATCAGCCACGTCGCGCGTTTCGCCCGCCACTTCGACCAGTCCCCGGACCGGCTCGGCCCCGAGCAGATCCGCGACTATCAGGTGTTCCTAACCAACGAGAAGCAGCTTTCGCCCAGTTCCCTCAACGTCGCCACCGCAGCCCTGCGCTTCCTCTATCGGGTGACCCTCGGCAAGGCCTGGAACATCCCCGAGGTCCTGCCCGCCCCGAAGCAGCCCGGCAAGCTGCCCGTCGTTCCCAGCCCCGAGCAGGTCGTCCGCTTCCTCGACGGCGTCGCCAATCCCAGCCACTGCGCCGTCCTGACCACCTGCTACGCGGCCGGCCTGCGCATCTCCGAGGCTGTCCGCCTGCGCCCGCGCGATATCGACTCCGCGCGCATGGTCCTCCGCGTCGAGCAGGGCAAGGGCCACAAGGACCGCTACGTCATGCTCTCGCCGAAGCTGCTGGAGATCCTGCGCGCCTACTGGCGACGCACCCGGCCCGCGGGCGAGTGGCTGTTCCCGGGCCGGCGTCCCGGGCGCCACGTCAGCCCAGGCACCGTCGCCTACGCCTGCCGGAAGGCGCGCGCCTACGCCCGCCTGGACAAGCCCCTCACCCCGCATTCGCTCCGCCACGGATTCGCCGTGCATCTGCTCGAGAACGGCGTCGACGTCCGCACCATCCAGATGCTGCTCGGCCACCGCAGCCTCGCCACCACCGCCCGCTACCTGCAGGTCGCCTGCTCCCAGGTCTGCTCCGCGACTAGCCCGCTCGACCTGCTGCCCTGCCCGCAGCCTGCCGACGGCGACGGCTCGCAGGCGGGCCGGTGACCCGCCCGCGGCTCGAGGTCGCGGACATCTTCCGGCGCTACGGCGAGGCCTTCCGCAAACGCCGCGGCGGCTCCCTGGGCGCCCTGCAGCGACGCGTCATGACGGCCATCGAGCGCTGCCGCACCGTCGCCCTCGGCGGCCTCGTGGAACAGTGCGACCGCTGCGGGCACCGCCGCCTCTGCTACCGCTCCTGCCGCGACCGCCACTGCCCCAAGTGCCAGGGCTCCGCCCGCGCTGCCTGGGTCGAGAACCGCTGCGGCGAGCTGCTCGACTGCGAGTACCATCATGTCGTCTTCACGCTTCCCGCCAGGATCGCCGCCCTCGCCCTGCAGAACCCGCGCGCCCTGTACAACCTGCTGTTCCGCGCCGCCGCCCGCACCCTGCGCGAGATCGCCGCCAATCCCCGGCACCTGGGCGCCGAGATCGGGTTCCTCGCCGTCCTGCACACCTGGGGCGCGAACCTCAGCTACCACCCCCACCTGCACTGCGTCGTTCCCGGCGGCGGCCCCTCCCCGGCCGGCGACCGCTGGATCGCCTGCCGGCCCGGCTTCTTCCTGCCCGTCCGCGTCCTGTCCCGCCGCTTCCGCACGCTCTTCCTCGCCGGCCTCGTGCGCGCCTTCCGCCAAGGCCGGCTGCGCCTGTCCGGCCCGCTGGCCCACCTCGAGGATCCCGCCGCTTTCGACCGCTACCTGCGCCCCCTGCGCAACACCGAGTGGGTCGTCTATGCCAAGCCCCCCTTCGACGGTCCCGCCCGCGTCCTCGCCTACCTCGGCCGTTACACCCACCGCGTGGCGATCTCCAACGACCGCCTCCTCGACATCCAAGACGGCCGCGTCCGTTTCCGCTGGAAGGACTACCGCCAGCAGCACCACTGGAAAACCATGACGCTGCCCGCCGAGGAGTTCATCCGTCGCTTCCTGCTGCACGTCCTGCCGCCCGACTTCCACCGCATCCGCCACGGCGGTTTCCTCGCCAACTGCCACCGCCGCGAGAAACTCGCCCTCTGCCGACGCCTGCTGGGCATGCCCGAGCCCAAGCCGGCAGCCGCTCCCCCGCCCGACTCCCGCGACCGATTCGAGACACTCACCGGCCAGTCGCTGCGCCAGTGCCCGCTGTGCCGCCGCGGATCCATGGCGCTGGTCGAGACCTTCGGCCCCGCTCGCGCCCCCCCGCTGCCCGAGGATACATCGTGACTGCCGTCTCTCCGCTCCGCATCCCGACCCCGCTCAGCCGACCCCGCCAGCGGCACGGAGAACCTCCGTCCACCCCTCCGCTCGCGCCCTCCGCTCTGCTTCCTGGCCGGCTCCCACGCCCTCCCGGATCCCGCCCAACCCGTCCCGGCAGTTCCTACCCCCTGCTCACGCCCCGCAACACACACCCGGAACCATCCCGCACACCCACTCCCGTCCAAACAATCCCCATAGCGAAGACCTGAGCCCTCGGTCTAGTCCAACCGATTTTTTGCCCACCGGTGCGGCCTCGAGCCTCCTGCTCCCCCTCCTGCACCTGACTGCCGCGCCGCCGGGCAAAAAATCCTCTGCATTCCGATCGAACGTGAACGCCGTTCCCCATCCTTCGGGACAGGGATCGGAGCGTCGCGGCCAGTAGCGAAGGGAGCGAACTCCATCCCGGGAAGGAGTTCGCTATGTCCAATGCGAGGGTCGCTATGGATTCGATTCGAGAAATGCTGAGGCTGCATCACGAGTGTGGCTGTTCACAGAGGGAGATTGCCCGCTCGTGCGGGTTGTCGGTGGGAGCGGTCAACAAGGTGCTGCGTTTGGCCGGGCAGGCCGGCTTGGCGTGGCCCTTGGAACCGGACCTGGACGCAGGGCAGCTGCAGGAGCGGCTGTACGGAGGGCCCGCCGGGGCGCAGCCGAGCACCCGCCGGGAGGCGCTCGATTTCGCGGCGGTGCACAAGGAACTGACCCGGCGCAAGCACCTGACCTTGCAGCTGGTCTGGCACGAGTACCGCGAGCAGCACCCCAAAGGGTACAGCTACAGGCCATACTGCGAGTTGTACCGGCAGTGGAAATCCCGCAAGGACTTGGTCATGTTGCAGGAGCACAAGGCGGGGGACAAGGCCTTCGTGGACTACGCAGGGCAGACCGTGCCGGTGGACGAGGCGGCAACGGGCGAGACGCGCGAGGCACAGATCTTCGTGGCGGTGCTGGGAGCGAGTTCGTACTTTTACACGGAAGCGAGCTGGGGGCAGGACGTGGAGTCGTGGATCGCCTCGCACGTGCGGGCCTTGGAGCATTTTGGGGGAGTTGTCAGGACCTTCGTGCCCGACAATCTGAAGTCGGGCGTGACGCACGCTTGCCGGTACGAGTCGGTGCTGAACCGCAGCGACAAGGAGATGGCGCGGCACTATGGCACGGCCATCGTGCCGGCGAGGCCGTTTCGCCCGAGAGACAAGTCAATGGTTTCATGATGCGTCCCTTCCGAACAGTCGCGCATCGCCGGGTGGCCGACTCGTCTCGGAGGCAGGCGGCGACGAGCTGGCAGTGCCTTGCCTCCCATGATCGTAGCCGGGCGGCAGCTTGTACATGGCGCTGGGCCTCCGTCCGGTCTTGATCGGCTCGCGGAGAATCCGGCCCTGCCGCCCAAGCGTGTGCACGCTCGAGCAGCACAGGCCCAGCTGGCGGGCGAGTTCGCCAGCGGTCACGTAGCCTTGGGCGCGCAGCTGGGCTTGGCGGCGCTCCAGATGCCCCTTCATCCCGACGCGCTGGCGCAGCCGGTAGACATGCCGCACGGTGTAGGGGGCGCCGTTCCAGGACCGGTGTCCGGCCTGGTTGAGCATCTCGGCGGCCTCGGCGTCGCCGTGCGTGTTCAGGGCCGCGTCCAGTGCGGCCACGGTGGCGGGACACACGGGATGCTGCAGATGCCGCGGCCGGTTCAGCTGGACCGGGCCGAGCGCCAGCGCCTTGCCGCCGCGCAGGCGCAGATCGAGGCGGACCTCGTAGCCCTCGCGGGCCAGCGTGGCGTCCTCGACCAGCAGCCGCAGCAGCCGCTTGCGGTCGACGTGGTCCGTCGCGGGCGCGTCCCAGACCTGCGCGAAGTCGCGGGCCAGCGTCTCGATGCGCCGCACCTGGTCCGCGGACCTCTCCTCGTCACGGGCCTCGCGCCGCTCGTCGCGTTCCCGCACGGCCTCCTCCAGCTCGCGCAGGCGCTCGTTCCAGGCCGCTTCCAGCGGGGCCGCCACCAGCCGGTTGACCGGATCCACCGCGTAGTAGCGCCGCTGGGCCAGCTCGGCTTCGTAGCCCAGCTGCTCGATGCGCAGGGCGCGCTGGGCGTCCGCCTCGGTGAAGTCGGCCCGCACCTGCTCCTGAACAGCCAGCGCGAGGGCGATGTTCTCGCCGTTCATCGCCGCGACCGCGAAGCGCCCCACGGCGGCATCGACGGCCTCCGCGGGGATCGACTGGCACGCCTTCTTCCCGTGCCGCACGACCGCGTCGCGGCACATGTAGTACTTCCCTCCGGGCGGCCAGAGTGCGGCGCACCGCGCCGACGGAGAACGAGCCGGCCGGCACCTGGCGCAGGGCGGCCCGCAGGGCCTGCGAGCCGTGCGCCTGGAGCAGTTCGTGCAGCCGGATCACCTCGTCGTACCAGCCGCGGCCGCCGCGGCGATGCACCAGCTCGGTCACGGCGGCCGCCCCGGCCGGGCCCAGGTCCAGCAGCTGCTGGCGCATTGCGTAGAGCTTGCCGCGCCGGCCGCTGATCTCGGCCAGCTTGGCGGCCCGGTGCGCGCTCAGCGCCGACACCTCGCCGCGCCCGTTCAGGCACGGATGCTCGGCCCGGTGGCGGCCCGCGACGATCACGACGCGGCCGCGGAAGGCGTGCAGGGTGGCGGGCAGGCTCATCGCTTCCGGGGGCATCGTGTAGCGGTTGCCCTCCCACTCCACCATCGCCGTCTCGCGTACGCGCACCGGAAAGCGCAGATCCAGATCCTCCGCGCACAGCTTCAGCGGCGGCAGCCGCTCGCGCTCCTCGGCCAGCATCGCGGCCGGAACGCGCCCTGTCGCCCGGTTCGGGTGCCGCTCGTTGCTCGCCGCGTGCCACTCCCTCAGCTGCGCCTCCCGGTCGGCCGCGTCCCCCAAGCGCCGCACCTTGAAGAACGACCCCTTCACCCAGCCCACTAAATTCTCGACCGCGCCCTTCTGATTCGGACGCCGCGGCCAGCAAACCTCCGGCGAGACGCCCAGGCGCAACGCCGCGTCGGCGAAGGTCCGGTTCCATTCCAGCACCCGCCCGCTCTTCGGATCCGACTGCACCGCGATCGTCTCGGGACGGTCGAAGACCGCCAGCAATGGCACGCCCCCAAACCCCTCCAGGTGCTCGGCCAGCGCTCGCGCCAAGCTCTCCACCCTCTGGTCTGGCACCGTCGTCACCAGCGCATAGCGCGACCACTTCAGCCGCGAGGCGAAAAATTGAAATTTCTCCCGCCCGCCGCCGACGTAGTCCACGACCGTTTCCCCGAAATCGTGCTGGCTGAACTCCCCCGCCACCCCGTCGAACAGCCCCAGCACGCGACTCGACCGCGGCCGCAGCTCCTGCGCCGGCGCGTAGACCGCCGTCTTGCCCCCCGCGTAGCCCCGCTCGCGCAACCTCCGCAGCAACTCCAGGCTCTTCAGCCCGGGTTCCTTCTCCAGCATCTTCGCGACCGTCTCGCGGTAGGCCGCCACAGCCGAGGGACGGCCCGGGCCCTTCCGTTGCGGCCGCGGCTCGGCGCCGCCCTCCCCGGACTCCGCGCCGCCGCCGCCGGCGTCTCCCGGCGGCCCCTCGCCCAGAATGCGGCGCACCGTCCGCACCGACACGCCCGACTGCTTCGCGATCCGCTCCTGCGGCACGCCCGCTTCCGTCAGCAGTCGCACGTCGCGTCGCTTCATTGCGTCGTACATCTCCGACACCTCCCTCTCCCCGGCGTCCGCATGCGGACCCCGAACAAGGGAGGATAGAGAATGTTCCGGAGATGTTAGAGCAGAGGAACCGGCCATAATATCCGGAACTGACAGAAGGGGGGCGTGCAACTCCCGAGACGCGGGCGGCATCTAGCCGACGCGCCATCCCCGTCCGTGGCGGAGCTACCCGTGTGCGAGCGGCATGATCCCACTGGAGAGCCCGTTGCGGGGAATCCGCACGACGGGTTCGGTGAGCGGGGAGCGGAAACGTGGCAAGGCGAGAGACTGAGGCACCGACACGACGCGGAGGCGTCACGCGAAAGCGATCGGCGAACGGCTACTCACGCTACAGCAAGCGCGCCGCTCTCCGACTCTACAGGGCGTGGCCGCGGTATCTACCGCAAAACTGCGGCGGCTCGGATCAACTGCTGACGATCGATGGTGGCCCCGATCTCCTTCTCTATGTATTCGAGTCCCAGTGCCGTACCATCAACCGGCGTGAAGTTCGGGTCCAGTTTCTTCGTAAAGGGGTTGTAGCCGTTGTAGGTCATTGACAGCGTCAAGTCCCGGACAAGGATCGGCACCAGGTTAAGCCGCTTCATGTGGACCATGCCGAACTCCCTGTCGGTCACACACATGTTGGTGGCGACTCCCGTGTAAATCAAGTGGGTGATTCCTTCCTCTTGCGCGAGGTTCCACAACTCCTGCTGCCCGGGTTCTCCCCAAGTCTGAGCGGGAGCCATTTCCCCTTTCTTTGCTTTTCGGTAATGGCCCGCCGCAATGAACAGATCCTGGTCTTTCACCTTCAGCTTCGGGTGCTGCTGGCGAAGCAATTCCTGTCCCCGGCACAATCGGAAAGGCTCCTTTGTGACCGGGTCGACGGATGTTATCTTGCATAGGCAGTCAAATGCATAAGGCCGATCTGGCATCTTGCCACCCATGAAACCGTTGGGCATTGGCATCGCCCAATCTTCAAGCTTGGTAATGCGTAGCCGCTGCGGCTTGTTGTCCCACCTCTTCAGATCGTCGCCTGAGGATGCGAATACCACCTGAATGCCCAGTTTTCTCAGTGCATCGAGTGTCTGGTTCATATCGGGGAGCATGGCTTCAAAGGCCGCCGCCGCCGCCGGGCAGTGGTGCTGGGTCCACATATCGACTACAACCACAGCTGCCTTGGCTGGATCCAGATTCACGGAATTCCGTATGACGGCGCCGGCGGTGTCTCGCCGTTGCAAGTCCAACTTGACCGTGCCTGGGCTCAGATCACCGCCGGCGGCGCCGGTGTACTGTCTGTGATAAGGGACTTGCCCGAGTGCTGCAATTACACCGGCTATCATCGAGCCCGACGCGGACATTGCAAGAAATCTTCGCCTGCTATTCTTCATTGGACGACTCTCCCTCCAACCTTACTTATCCCGCGGCGGTGGTCACTAGGTCACCCTGCGGTGTGCGGCGTGTGCTCGCCAGGGATGGCCGATCGCGAGTTGTATTAGCTCTATCGCTTCTTCCCGCCCATACTGGATATGGTGTCGCATAGCCGCTTCTGCAGCGTTTGGATCCCCCTCCACTAGAACCTTGATCAGTTGACTGTGAAAGTGGGCGGAAGAGCGAGTCGACGGTAGGCATGGAATAACCAGTTGAACACCAATATATGTTCTTTCTCAATAGCCTCTTTAAGAGCCCGCTTCCCGCGCACTCGGCGATTCTCATGTGGAAGTTAAAGTGCGAGCCGTGGACTGCGTAATTAAAGTCCGGATCATCCTTGGTGGAATCGCGCGCTAAGAATAAATCTAATTGTTCTGCCGACCGGGTCAGTTCGATTCGCTCCCGAGGACTAGCCTTTTCGGCAAACAACCTTGCGGCATGACACTCGAGCGCCTCGCGGACGTTGTACTGACCTCGAATGTCTTCAGGCGTGGGGACACGAACTCGAGTTCCGACCCTTGGTTTGCTCTCAACCAGCCCGTCATGCTGGAGACGCTGTAGCGCTTCGGAGACCGGAATCAGGCTCATCCGCAGCTCCGCGGCGAGCTGACGCGCGCCATGGCGGCACCCATAGGAAGTTTGCCACGCAGGATTCTCTCTCGTATCTCCAAATACGCCTTTTCTGCAAGAGTGCCACCGAACCATCCAGCGTCGCTCATATCAGCCTTCTAGCAATGCACTTTGGCATAGTGCGTACTAGCGTGTCAACAGCAGTTCTCAAAATAGGTGGTCTGACCAAGGTATTGGGGTCATCGCGATCGGTCGCACTCGGCAGGGACTACTTGTGGGAAGCAAGCCAGGCCGCTCGGAACCGCCAGCAGAGACTGGAGGGCCGTCTGCGAGGGGCTTGGGTCGGTGGGCGGGCCGGTCGAGGCGCGGCTCTGGCGTGGGCTCGCGCAGGAGCCCGGCAGCGGCCGGAGGGCAGGCATAGGGCGTCATGACGGGGCAGCAGGCGGGTGCGCCGGAACCGCCGAGGGTCGGCGTGGTGGGTTCAGGATGGTCGTCAGCAGCGCGTTCCAGTCCGGGAACCAGAACATCTCCGACAGGACGCGCAGCTTGTCGAAAAAGCGGCGCCGGGTGCCAGCCTTGTCCCGGCAGCGCCGCCACAAGTCCGCGACGCAGTCCAGGACCGCGTGCAGCGCGAAGGCGAACAGGTTCAGCGTGGCGAGCAGATTGGCCAGGCCCTGGCGGCCGTGCCCGAAGTTGTGCTTGAGGTTGTAGCCCTGCCGCGCCAAGCAGTTGAACTGCTCGTTCTCGATTTTCCATCTGGCGCGGCCCGCCCGCGCGATCGCGGCCACGTTGTCAGCGGTGACCTTGAGGCTGGTGAAGAACGAATTGTGGTAGGTGCGCTCGCCGTTGCGGCAGATCTCGAAGTCGATCCAGGTGCCCTGCAGGGCGTCGTCGCCGGCGCGCAGCGGCACGTTGTTTCTCCACTGGTAGCGATGGGACTCGACCTGCTGGCGCTGGTTGCGGGTGCGGATCCAGCCGGTGGACCAGATGCGGCGGTTGGGGAGCTGTTTGTATAACGTCTTGTGGCTGCTGGGCTTACAGATGAAGAGGAAGTCCGCGCCGAGGTTGGCGACGAGTGCGCAGAGGGGCTGGCAGCAGTACAGATCGTCGCCGAGCAGGACCGGCCGGTAGGGGAGCAGAGCGGGGATGTGGGCGGGCAGCCAGCGCTTGGCAGCGTTGCGCTCGCAATCCTGCTTGCGCTGGTCTTCGGTCAGGTCGGGCCGGTTGGCGGCGGGGTCGTGCTGGGGCTGGACGAACAGCGGCATGAGCGGGAGGACGCGGTTGTGGCCATCGGCGACGACAGTGGCCGAGAGCATGGTGTGGAAGAACTGCTTGGTTTTGTGCTTGCCGACATGGCGGGTGGAGCACTGCTCGCAATGGATGGAGTCCGAGCCATGGAACTGGATCCCGTCGAGGGCAATGAGGAGGCGGCCGTCGAGGCGCAGGAAGGGGTCGAGGCCCCCTTGGTCGCGGACGGTGTCGAGGCAGAGGGGGAAGAGGTCGGCGAACAGGGAGGGGTCGAGACCGTCGAGCAGATTCCTGATCTGATTGTCACTCGGAATCTTGCTGACGCCGAAGAGGGAGTGGCAGTTGGAGCGGGCGGACTCCTCGTGCATGCGGCGCTGGAAGTCGAGGAAGGAGGGGGACTGGAAGAAGAACGTGGAGAGGGCGCAGGCAGCGGCATCGGAGACGGCGTAGCGCTTGTTGGAGCCGGTACGGGGATCGGGCAGGGCGGAGGCGGCTTGTTGGAAGCGGTCCAGAAGGGAATCGAGCACTCGGGCATTGGAAACGGGGGGCACATTTTATGTTTGAAAGCGGTGCCCGCAAAGTCAAGCCCCCAGAAACTGGTCCCTTGCTACCGGCCCCTCAGCGGCTCGCGAGATAGAAAAAGGCCAAACTGAGAATCGCTGAGCGTGTCAACCAGATCACAGGCAGGACGACAATCCGCCCGTAAGGAACGGGAACGACAAGCGAGGTGTTGCTGCAGGTGAAAAGAACGGCTGTCCCTCCGCAAATCCCGACCTGTCTGAGAAGATGAGAGTTACAAGTCATCCGCAAGTTCCTTCGCCCGACGTTTTGCGTACTGCTAGGCTTGGTGGTTGCCCTGTCGTCGCTGCTGAAATCCCGAGGCGCACTACAACTGGAATGGCTCTCCGCCACCAAGTCGGCATACTTCAGCGCTCGGCAAAGAAGCGACCAAAGTTGACGAGCGCGGACCGGTTCTTCTGGGCGTGGCTGTCCAACGTTTGGACCGACTGGCGCTCCGCGTTGGTAATCGTCAAGCCGGAAACGGCCATCGCATGGCGTCGCAAAGGCTTTCGATTGTTCTAGACTTGGAAGAGTCGCCGCGGCGAGCCCGGCGGGTCCGCGGTTCCGAAAGACGTCCGCGATCTGATCCGATGGATGAGCCGCGAGAACCCGATGTGGGTGCTCCAAGGATTCACGGCGAACTGCTCCAACTCGGTATCGAGATCGGAGAGACCAGTGTTAGCAACCCTTCATTCATTGAATGGATTCTTCCGGCCTAGGCCCATTAGCTTTGCCCGACAACCCGTCCACGGGAAGCCCGATATGTTCTTGGTGCGAGGCAACGAGACCGCTGGCAATCACAAGACGGCTTTGTTGAGCCAGCGGCGGAGAGTCCGCAGGTCTCGTCCCATGGCGGCCAGCGCCTGCTGCTCCAGGCTCACCTCCTGCAGCGAGGCCACGGAGACGTGGGGCCCACCCTGCTCGTGCAGCGCCACGACGGCCAAGTGCGATACACCACCCACCGTCGCTTGAGCACGCGTTCCGTCACCACGATCTTTGGCACGGTGGAACTGACCCAGATCGGCTATTCCCGCCCTGGCTCGCCCAGCATCTACCCGCTCGACCAAGCGCTGGCTCTCTCCGCGCGCTCGTTCTCTTATGAACTCCAGCGGCAGCTCGTCAAAGCCGCGGTGCAACCCCCCTTCCAGGAATCCATTGAGTCCATCACGGAACTCCTCGGTGTCAGCGTCTCCCAGCGCAGTTCGGAGGAGATCGTCCGGGACGCCGCGCAGGACTTCGACGCCTCTTACCGGCAACCGTTCCCCAAAACCACCGGCGGCTCGATCTTGGTGGCGGCCATCGACGGCAAGGGCATTCCCCTGGTCAAGCCGGGAGGGGCTCAGCCGACGGTGCGCCTCACCAAAGGACAGAAGGTCAACCGCAAGAGAATGGCCACCGTGGCCGCGGTGTTCACTCGCCAACCGTGGGTGCGCACACCCGAAGAGGTGATCGAGAGCTTAGTTCGCAGCCGCCGCCAGACAGCCACTGACACGCCGACTCCGCCACGTCCGCAGAGCCAAGCGGGTGTGGGCCAGTCTGGTCAAGGGCAAGACCGCCGTCATCGACGAGGTGGCCGAGGAGATGCGTCGGCGTGACCCGACGGGTGTCAAGACCCGGGTGGCTCTGACTGACGGCGAGCGGGCTCTGCAAACGCCGGTCGACGGAAAGTTGAAGGTCACCTTGATCCTGGACCTGATGCATGTTCTGGAGAAGCTATGGAAAGCCGCTGATGTCTTCCACGCCGAAGGGAGCCTGGAAGCCGAACTCTGGGTGCTCGACCGCACGTTGTGAATCCTGTTTGGCGAGGTCAGCCAGCTCGTCAAGGGCCTTTGCCGAAGCGTCACCAAGCGCGCCCTCTCCAGGACCAAGCGCAAAACGCTGCTTGGGGGTCGCCGCCTATCTCTACCGCAACCGCCACCGCATGCGATACGACGAATACCTGGCCCAAGGCTGGCCCATTGCCAGCGGCCCGGTCGAAGGGGCGTGCAAGAACCTGATCAAGGACCGCATGGAGCGCTCAGGGGCGCGTTGGACCGAAGACATGGCAGAGGCTGTCGTCAAACTCAGAGCGATCTACCTAAGCCGGGACTTCGACCGCTACTGGCTCTCCCATGTTGAACAGGACCAGCAGCGCCTTCACCCACCCAACTGGACCGTCGTTCCAAAGTAGCCACACCCAAACCATTCGTTACAAGAAACTCAATCGCATCTGCGACATCATCGGGCCTGCCTTCACGATGAAGCGGAATAGGATTATCGAAGTTGTTCTTGACTTGACCCGGTGTGAGGGCGCTCTGAAATCGCGTGCGGATGACTCCGGGCGAGACACAGTTCACGCGTATGTTGTCATCGGCCAGCTCGCGCGCTATGGAGCGGACGAGTTGCGGAATCGTCCCTTGCACCGCGCCGTAGGCGATTGCGCCCGGACAGCCGCGGAGTCCAGCGACGGAAGAAATCAGTACGACGGCGCCCTCCCCTTACTGCTTCATAAAATGGTATCGTAGCGCGGGATAGGTGGAATATTGCATGTACACGGAGGTCAAATACCCCGTACCACGCATCCTCGCTCACAGTCTCCAGACAACCCGAAACTGGGCCGCCGGCACAGTGTACGAGAACGTCTACGCTCCCGAAAGTGCCCTTGTCTTCTCCAGGCTGTCCGCCGGCCTTGGGAGCCGCCTTGATCGTGTAAGCGCCGCGGTCGAACGCCCAGGTCCCAGCGACCTCCAACTCTTGTGAGATGAGTGTTAGCTCGGCAATAAACCGATCGTAGAAGGACTGGAACCATACCTCGATTGCCGGCCTTCCAACGACGCCCTGCTCATTCGGTGGCATTAACACCGCATTCTCGGTGTAGAGCGCCCCAATTCTGGACGCCTCGTTGGTGTCGTAGGCGTTGGCCACCTGCTCACGAAGATTGTTCAGCGCCTCTACATCGGCTTCCGTTGCTGGCTCTGGTGGTTCTCCCAAGCTGCGCGGTTATCTCCCGTGATGAGTTCCTACCGCGAAGAAAGACCGGCACGCAGACCCACCCCGCAAGGCTGGAGCTTTGCGCCAACAGCGGCACCGGTCGGGATGGAGCGACCAGCGCGGGAATCTGGCTCGGCACCGCGCCTGTCTCGGAGAAACCCCCAAGGCCTGGAGGATGGAGGTCCATCCTCCAGGCCTTGGGATCAGAAAATCACTTTCAACCCAAATTGGATCTTTCGCGCGAAGTTCCGCTGGGACGAAATCCTGCCGAACGAGCCGCTTCCGAAGGTCGCATTCGGGAAGTTGAGCTGCGGCCGATTGAAGGCGTTGAAAAACTCAGCACGGAAGTCAACCCTGAATCTCTCTGTGATGGCAATGTGCTTGATCGCGGCGAAGTTATATTCCTTAATACCGTCGGCACGACAGTTGAGAACGCGCGGTGCGTTTCCGAAGGTAAATGGCTCCGCATGCTGAAACGCGGACTCATTGAACGATTGTGCGATCCTGTCCCCGCGTGGCCGGTCCGAGGCGAGACAAGGATTGCCGACCAAATTGGGACGGTTACCAGCGCCCCAGCTAACGGGGAAACCTCCCGTCCTGTTGAGACTGTCACCAGGTGGGATCGGGAATCCGCTGGAAAGATTGACGATCCCGGACACCTCCCAGCCGCCGGCAATCTTGTCCAAAGCCGCCGGCCAGCCGGCCCCGAAGCGCTGTCCACGTCCGAATGGCAGTGCATAGACATGGCCAACCACCAGGCGATGAGTTACGTCTTCGCCGGACAGCGCTTTCTCCCCCTTGAAGGTAACCTGGTCCTGGTAGTAGCCGCTCGTTGGCCCAAGGTAGCCTCCGTCAAAGGCGTCGGCGTTGGTGAGGTTTTTTGAAAACGTGTAGGCCAACTGAAAAGTCAGTCCGGCAGCGCTGGTTTTCCTGTAGCTGAGTTGGAACGACTCAAAGGCGCTTTTGAACGTGTCGCCATTCGGACCCTGCGTGGTGGGTTGGGCAATGTACACGCCGTTATACTGCGGCCACTGTCTGAGCAGCGGGCCCAACTGTCTCTCAGGCGCGGAGAGGGCCGAAGTGGGGTCGGTAATGATCCCGAAAAACGGATTGGGAACGGTACCATTCACCGCATCCTGCAACCTCATGAAGTCCTTCTCCGCCACCTGGTCCCCGCACATGAAGTGGCCACAGGCCAGGTTTCGCCCACGACCGCCGGCGTAGGCCAACTCAACAATGGACTGGTCCGGCATCTCGTATTGGAATCCAAAGTTCCATTGCCACTGAGAGGGGGTCCTGGTTGGCCCGTTGACTATCCCGGCGTTCATAGCGTGTCCTACAACGCCCAGCAATCCGTCCGCGTCAAATTTCGGCGTTACGAACCCCGCCGGGTAGGGATTGTCGATCGTGGCGTTCGGATTAATCCCGTCGATCGTGGCGACAAGCCGAGTCTCGGCGGCGTTCTCCGGAACACCGACACCGCTGGGGGTCGCGGCTACATTCGACACGGCGAAGATCCTCGCAAAGCCGCCGCGCATGACCAGCTTGTCCGTAATCCGGTAGGCGAATCCCAAACGCGGCGCAAAGTTGTCCGCGTCCGCACTCTCAATCCCTCGGCCGTAACCCGGGGTGCTGGGCCATACGAGCCCTCCCAACAGCGGCTTGCCCTTCAGGTCCTGGAAGTACTGGTTGAGGGTCTTGCCATTGGTGTTCGGCCCGGTTCTTTCCCCGAGCGGGTTCGGCACGCGGGGATCGAACCGCGCGAAGTGATCGAAGCGATCCGTGAACGGCGTTTCTATTTCCCATCGCAGACCCAGGTTGAGAGTGAAACGGTTCGTCACGCGCCAATCATCCTGAACATACAGGGCGAAATACTTGCTTCTTGTTGCCGTGGTATATCCCGACTTCATGTCGCCGCCGGTCGGCAAGCCCAAGAGCAGCGTTGCCAGCCCTTGCCCGGTGTTCGGCGAGGGCAGCAGCGGATCGGGGCCGTTCGTGAAACCTCCGGAAAAGTTCCACTGGCCTCCGTCACCGACAAACTGGTTCTGATTCACATCGCGAATGTGCGCGTGGAAACCCGTCTTCAGCGTGTGCGAACCTTGCGTCTTGAGCACGCCGAGTTGGTAGGAGAAATTCGCGGCGGGCTCGTCAAGGATTTGGTCAAAACGGTTCCCTAAGTTGCCGTAGCCGCTCAGGTTGATGTATGGGAACGCCCAGCCCCCTGTGTAAGAGTTCAGGAAGCTTAACAGGCGCTGGTCATTAAAAGGTCCCCCCAGGGATGGGAGATCGAAGCCAAAATCGCCCTCAATGCGCCGATTGAGGTCGCGGAACCACGTATAGTTCACCCCTTGGAGGATCATCAAGGTTGGAGAAGCGGTCCATGTCCAGGAGACAACGGCGTTTTCCCCCGGTTGCCGGCCGTCTCGATTGCTCAGGAAGAGATCAGTCGCAACGGTGCCATATACGTTCACCATCGGGTTAATCAGCAAGCTTCTCGAGAACCGTCCCATGAACTTGTGCTTCGCACTATGCTGGTAGTCGCTCTTAATGCCCCACCGATTCCACTTCTGAAGTTTGGGGCCGGACACAACGAGATTGTTTACGTTGGTCCGCTCTCCGTTGGGTCCGAGCAGCCCGGGATCGTT
The DNA here is from genome assembly GCA_965218615.1 of Bryobacterales bacterium. Taxonomy (GTDB): domain Bacteria; phylum Acidobacteriota; class Terriglobia; order Bryobacterales; family UBA6623; genus VXMF01. Next base: position 537,364 of record CBDCLH010000003.1, on the reverse strand, counting down.
CGGCCCAGGACCCCAGTACGGACCCAACTTGGACGCAAATGGATTGATCATGGACGACGGGATCCGGTTATTCGGGAAGCGCCGCCGCTCGATCTTTCCGGCCGCGTTGGTGAACGTATCGAGCGGATTGTAAATGGTGATTGGATCGCCGCCCGTTGTGAAGAGGTCCGAGAAATCGCCGCTCAGCTCGGGGCTGGTGGGAACGCGCGTGCTGATGGTCCGCGGCGTCCCGTCGTGCAGCTTCTCATAATCTCCGAAGAACCACAGCTTGTTCTTGACGATGGGCCCGCCCAGCGAAAACCCGGCCTGGTGGCGTTTGCTTTCGGCCTTCTTCCCACCGGCCCGGTTGAGAAAGAGGTCTTGCGCATTGAGGTTGTCGTTCTGCAGGAACCAGTAAACAGAACCGTGGAACTCGTTCGTCCCGCTCTTCGTGACAATGTTGAGAGACGAGCTGCCCCGGCCGTACTCGGCCGAGTAGTTGTTCGTCATCAGCTGAAACTCTTGCGTCGAGTCGGGCGTCGGCACGATGGGAATGGAATTGATAGAAGCGATCGTGAACGTAATGTCCATCCCGTCCACCATGGCAGTGGCCTGGTTCCGCATGCCGCCGTTGGCCGTGAAACCGAGCCGGCCGTGGAACGATAAATTACTCAGCGCTGGTGCCGCCGGCGTCCTGTGGTCGGCGGTGACGCCCGGAACCAGGTTCACCAGGAAAATGGGGTCCCGCAGCAGAAGCGGCAACTCCCGAATCGGCCGTTCGGAAACCACCTCGCCGAGTTCCGAGGTCTGCGATGCCAGCACCGCCCCGGCGGCGGTGACGGTCACTACCTCCTGAACAGCGCTGGGTTGCAAACTGAAGTTGACGTTCTGTGTCTGGTTGACCAACAGAGTAATGTTCTCAACCGTTGCGATGCTGAAGCCCACGCTTTCCGCCGTCAGAACAAAAGAAGCGGGGCGCAAGAAGGAGAATCGATAGTACCCAAGCTCGTTCGAGGTGGTTTCGACGACCACCTGTGTGGCGAGATTCTCCAGGGTCAGTCGGGCGCCGGGGATCACGGCGCCGGTCGCGTCCGCGACCTGCCCCGTCACCGTGGCGGTGGCCCCAATGGCCTGTGCGTAAGCTGGGCTGGCCATCACGACCGCGATGGCTGCAGCCAGGGCTAAAGTTGCGAAAGGACTTACTTGCGTACGGCTCATCGGTTTTTGCTCCTTCTTGTTACGTTGTGGTTTGTCTACCCCACAACCTGGTCGTCTCGGTTGCCGCTATCGGAATCCCCGTTCGCAGTCCCACTACATGCCCAGGAAACTCCATCTATCGTGGTACAAGCGCACTGTCAACATAGGAGAGGAAACGTACCAGCACGGGTGCCGGGTCGAAGATGCCCGAATCGAGGACCGCCCGTAGCTCAACTCGCTCCCGTTCGACCGACTGAGGCTTCGGCGAACCAACCACGCTGTGCACCTTTCGCGTACAGCGTATCACACCACCAGCCTCTCGGGGCCACCGATTTTCAGGATTATTGGTAACTGCCTAGCTACCCGCGCCAGCATGCACTTGACACGTTCCGGAGCGAGTGGCCTGGTCGAGACCAGTCGGCAGTGATGGCCGGATGGCCAGCGCGGTTGACAGCGACCTGCCGATACATGTAAGACTAGGAATGTTCTGGGGTTCCGGGCCGTAGCGAGGAGGCAGGCGCCCCTGCGACGGGTAAGCGTTCGGGCGGGCCGTGAAAGGCGGCCGTGGAGCTAACGATTGAGGATTGCTTTCCAGTCCGGGCAGAGGGGTTTGACGAAGACGTTTTTGACGGGCTGGTTGTACTCGTGACGAGTATCGAGTTTGCCGCGGCCCTGCGTCTGGCCCAGATGGATCCAGTTGGCGGCGCGATAGCAGGTGCCCTGGAAACGCGGCGTTTCGCAGAACGTTTCCAACAGCACGGGACGCATGCCGTAGCGTTGTTGCCAGTCGTCGGGGAGTTGTCGCTGGAGGCAGGCGAGTAAGTGGGACGCCAGCGACGGGAGCCGGATCCAGGGCAGAATGAGATAGCGGGCGTGATTGACGACCAAGGGTAGGTTGCGCTGGCGGGTGGGCGGATGCCAGCCCACGAAACGGTCGCGAGGGGCCGTTTTCCAGGCCGCGGCGCCGAAGCCGAGCAGGGCCAGCAGGAGGCCGTCGGCGGCGTGCACGAAGTAGCGCAACTGGGCACCGGGCAGGGGCTTGTAGCGGAGGTAGTGGTAGCGCTCGACGAACTCGTTCCAGAGGCGGCTGCGGGGGTCGGAGGGTTCCGCTGGCTGGCCGCCAAGGGCATTGCCTGCATCACCTGGCGCAAGGGCGCGCAGACGGAGCGCTGGCCCGACAGCGAGTTCCGCCCGGAGCGCGTCACCGTGCGCTCGCCCTTGGGCGCGGCGATGCTCGAGGCGCATGTCGCCGAGCGCAAGGCGCCCCTGCTGCCGGGCTGCGAGGCGCGCGAGGTGCGCTTCTGGATCGACCGGCGCCTGCAGCCGCCGGGCAAGAGCGGCCAGCCGCGCGAGCCCGTGCCCGCCGCGGGCCGACCCGCCGCCGGCCAGCGCCAACCGTCGGTCATCACCACGCACCCGAGCCTGTCGGCGGCGCAGGTCGCCGGGCTCATGCGCTCGCGCTGGGCCCAGGAGAACGTCTTCAAGTACCTCAAGGAGGAGTTCGGCCTGGATGCGCTGCCGCAGCGCGGGCTGCTGCCCGTCGAGCCGCACACGCGGGTGGTCAACCCCGCCTGGCGGCTGATCCGCAAGGCCCTCGACAAGCTCCGCAACAAGGTCGGCAACCTGCGCCGCAAGCTGGCCCGCGAAAAGGCCCGGCCCAGTGCCGGGCACGCCGACAAGGTCCGCGCACTGCACTCCGAGATCGACGCGACCGACCGCTGCATCGAGGGCCTGGAGCATGCGGCCCGGCACGCCGACGAGCACGTGCCGGCGGGCGAGCTGTCCCCGGAGGAGCGCCTCATGGCCCTGCCCGAGCCGCTGCGCAACCTGCTCGACTCCCTGCGCATGATCGCCTACCGGGCCGAAACCGCGATGGCCGTCGCGGTCGCCCCCGAACTCGGCAAGCCCGAAAACGCCCGCGCGCTGCTGAAGGCGCTGTTCCGCAGCGACGCCAACCTGGTCCCCGATATCCGTGCCGGCACGCTCACTGTGCAGCTGCTGCATCTGGCGAGCCGCTCCCAGGACGCCGCCCTGGGCCCGCTGCTCCGCGAACTCAATCAAACGCGCACCGCGTTTCCCGGCACCTCGCTGCGACTCGTCTACGAACTCCTGCCCGACGACCATCCTACGAGCGCTGCTCCCCGCCCGCAACTCGCTGTCTAGCCGGAAAACCGCGACACCTCATTCTGGTCAGATGTCAGGAAGTCTGAATATATCTATCTGCAGCCCAAGGTCGGCAGTAGTGTCCAGACGACCACACCCCTCTGCCAGGGCCGAAGGGGCGAGCTTTGCGGTTGCCGATGAGCCCACCGGGTGCGGCGCATCCCACGGCCTGCCGCCGTTGATCCGCTTTGGCATCCCGGGAGGAGAACGGGAACGATCATAGACCCGCCAGGAGTTGGTTTTCTAGAAGCGGCACTCCTTCCAGGGGAACGCTGGCGGGCGCTGATCGGCAATGCTCACGACGCCGTCGGCGAGCGCCTTGCGGGGGTCCGTGCGCCTAACACGTCGAGCGGTTGTAGCAGAAGGCCACTTGCGCATAGGGAACTGGGAACCCTCTTGGGCAATGCCGCGCAAGGACGAGCCCTCTCTAGCGATTCTGAAGTCGCTGAAATGCTTCCAACTCCTTCCGAGCCTCCTCCGTCTTGCCCAGCCGACGGTAGAGCATCGACATTCGATAGTGGGGGGTGGGATTGGTCGGCGACAGGCGCACGACGGTTCTCATCTGGTCGAGTGCTTTGTCGAATTGGCCTTCCGCGAAATAGATGCGTTCGATGGCCAAGTGGGCTGCGACCAGGTCCGGCTTCAGGCGCAGAGCTTCCAGCAGGTGCTTCTTGGCTTCGTCATTGCTCCCCGCGACTTGAAGAATGTCCCCGAGGACATAGTGCGCTTCGGGGTGGCCGGGATTGATGCGCAATTCCGCTTCCAGCTCGGGCCGGGCTTCCTCGAATCGAGACAGGGACCAGAGCAGGCTGCCGACGGCGAAATGGACGTTTTGGAGATCTGGTTTCAACTGCAGGGCCGCATGGTATTCCCGAACCGCGTCATCGGTCTCGCCCTTCGACTCGTGCAACTGCGCACGGAGCTGGTGGGCGCGGTAGGAGCCAGAATCATTCTTGTTGATCCAGCGGGCGGCGAGGTACGAGGCGATCTGATACTCTTCCGCAAGCCGATACAGTGATTCCGCGGAGCCCCGCATCGGCGGACCAGGGCGCAATCGATTCCTGTACTCCCGGAGCAGAGGGTCGATCTCCTCCTCGGATGGCGGTCGGTACAGCAGCCCCAGCATCGTCACTCCCTTCTCCGGAAGCGGCGGTGGCGGTCCGGCCGGGCCCTCCCTGGCCGCGTTGAGGCCAACCCAGCGGTGTCTTGCCTCCAGCTCGAGCGTACCGGGGTTCTTCTTGAGCGCCGCCTGATAGGCTCTTTCGGCTTCTTGCCAATTCCTACGGCCCTCGTGGTAATAACCGCGGGCGAGGTGGATGTAAAAGGAATCGGGAAATTCCCCGGCGAGCCGATCCATGGCCTGCGTGGAAAGCGTTCCGTAAGCCTTGCTCAGGTAGTAATAGGCATCGGCCCTGAGATCCGTGTGTGAAGTCGCCTTTTCGAACGCCGGGATGGCCTCGGCATACTGGCGGTTCGCGAAGTAGGCTTCTCCGAGGTAATACGCAACGATCAGATTGGAGGGATCCAATGTCTCCGATGTTCCCAGGTGGCGAATCGCTTTCTCGTGGTTCTTCTGTCGCGACGCGACAACGCCCAGGAAGAAGTAGGGGGCGCCCAACCTCGGGTTCAGTCGGATGGCTTTCTCCAAGGCCGCTTCCGCTTTGGCGTCATCGCGGATCTGGTAATAGATCGAACCGAGATTCGCGTGCGCCTCGGCAAGATCGGGCCGCAGGCGCACGAGTTCTTCGTAGTAGCCGGCGGCGGCTTGGAAATCGCCGGCCTGCTGCGCCGCCTGCGCTCTTGTATAGAGGTCGCGCAGTCTCTCGTCCTGCGCCGGCGCCGGATCCAACCAAAGGATGAGCGCCGCGGCCAGAACGCCCAGGGCTCGAGCGCGCCTTGCGCGGATCCGGCAAGCAAGGCTCCGGCGCCGCGGGCCCGGGCGGTCAGCGCTCGTGACGCGAGTCCGACCTAGACGCCAGTGGGCCCCAACATCCCGCATCCCGGTAACCATGGTAACCTCCGCTCGGGATGCATCGACTGCCTCGTTCTCCATCTCTCTGAAAACGTGGCCGATGGTCTCTGCGGCGCGGTCACGATCGTGTCGGCGCCGGTATGCGTCGAAACTCAAGTACGATGGAACCGAGAGTCCAGCGTCGTCCATGCATCCGGGATCCTGGAGCCTTCCATGCGTCGTTGTGTTTCTGATGGCGGCGTTCGTGCCTGTGGGCGTCGTTTTCAGCCAACTCCCAGAGAGCGATCCGATCAGCAACGCCTCGGAACTCATCCTTCAAGACCGTCTCGCGGAGGCCCGGAAGATTCTCGAAGCCTTGGTGGCAAACACGCACGATCCACCTGCCGAGGCCTACTACCAGCTTGCTGTCTGTGATACGCGTGAAGGCAGGAAGCAAGTTGCCGACCGGACGTTGGACCTTGCCTTGGCGAGGAACCCGGATTATCTTCCTGCACTGCATTTGAAGGCCTACATCCAGTTCTAAGCGGGCCGCTACGACGAGGCCCTCGACTGGGCAGGCCGATACCTCGAGCGGCAGCCCGAAGGAAGTGAAACACGAAAGATTTCCGGGCTAGCCCGATTCATGCTGGGGGACCGAGTCGGGGCCGAGCACGACCTGCAACGCGCAGCGAAGCTGCTTTCCCGGGATTTTGACGCGCGGTATTACCTGGGGCGGGTTTACTTCGAGCGGTCCAAACTCACACCGGCGTTGGCGTCGTTTCGACTGGCGATCGAGCTCGACCCGCGCAGTGTGAAAGCCCGCAACCACCTGGGGCAGACGCTGGAGGGCCTGACGCATTTCGAGGAAGCCAAGGACGCGTACCGGAAGGCGATCGATCTGGAGCAGCAAGACACGGCGCGCTCCGAGTGGCCCTACTACAACCTGGGCGCCCTCTTGCTTGCCGAGAGGGATGCCGCGCAAGCAGTCGTGCTCCTCGAGCGAGCCCTGGAACGCAATCCATCTTCGCTGCAGACCAGAACGAAGCTGGGTGTTGCGTACGGCGCGGCTGCGCGTCCCGAGGACGCGACAGAACAACTCCGACAGGTTGTCCTCGCGGAACCCACCAACGCGGATGCCCACTACCAGTTGGGGCGTGTGCTGATGAAACTTGGCCAAGAGGACGAAGCTCGCAGGCGCCTCACGCTGTTCGAGAGGCTACGCGAGCCGTGAGCGCGTCTCGCGCCCTACATGGTCGGCCGGCCGCGCTCGCTTCTCTTTCCCTGCTGGCGCTGAGCACGCCCCGCATCCTCGCCGCATCCGCGGAGGTTTCCCTGCGCTTCGTCGATATCGCCCCGGAAGCTGGACTCACTCCGCGGATCTCTCACGGCGGATCCGGGAAGGACTGGATGGCCGAAGCCAATGGGAGCGGCGTCGCGGTTCTCGACTACGACGACGATGGGTGGATGGACATCCTGATCGTGGGCGGGGCGACGATGCGCGAACTTCGTGAGATCGTGGCCGGGCAAACGCCTTCGAGTGGCGCCCGGCGCGTGTATCTCTATCGAAATCTCGAAGGACGGACGTTCAAGGATGTCACCGAGCAGTCCGGTCTTGCCTGCCCGTACTGGGGGACCGGGGCCAACGCCGCGGACTATGACAACGACGGTGACGTGGACATCCTGATCACAACCATTGGGCGGGATCTTCTGTATCGCAACGACGGCGCCGGCAACTTCACGGAAGTCGGCGCGGGGGCCGGCTTGAGGCAGGCCCATGCCTGGCATACCGGAAGCAGTTTCGGAGACCTTGACGCGGATGGTGATCTAGACCTGTACGTGGCCGCTTATCTCGGGCTCGAAACGCTACCTGTCCAAGGCAAGGCGCCAGTTTGCGACTACCTCGGCATGGGTGTATTCTGCGGCCCCCTGCAACTCGAGCCCGGCATCGATGTCCTGTATCGAAACGATGGCGACGGAACATTCTCCAACATCACGGAAGAAGCCGGTGTTCTGGCCGCCAAGCCGGGTTACGGGTTCACGCCGGTCTTCGACGACTTCAATCGGGATGGGAGACTGGACATCTTCGTGTCGAACGACTCGTCCCCGAATTTCCTGTACGTCAATCAGGGTCGAGGCACTTTCGGGGAAGATGCGCTTGCCGCCGGACTCGCCTACAACGCGGATGGCGAGACCCAGGCCGACATGGGTGTCTGCGTGGGGGACTACGATGCCGATGGCGACCAGGATCTGTTCACCACGACCTTCTCCGAGGATCACTTTCCGCTCTTCGAACAGCAAGCGCCGGGAATCTTCGAAGACGTGTCGTTCCGGGTCGGCCTCAGGAACGAGACCGTGCCGTATCTTGGATGGGGATGCGGGTTTTCCGATCTCGACAACGACGGGGACCGGGACCTCTGGGTCGCGAATGGCCACGTGTACCCGACTGCGGGCGACCTGGCGACGACCACCTATCACCAGCCCATCGGCATCCTGGAAAACCGCGCGGGCCGTTTTCGCGCATCTGCGCGGGCGGTGGAAGGGGCTGCAGCCAACTCCTACAGGGGAGCCGCGAGCGCCGATTTCGACAACGACGGCAAGATCGACCTGCTATTCCTTCCGATCGATGGCGCGCCCGCGCTCCTGAAGAACGGCTCGCCAGTCCAGAACTCGTGGTTGGGCGTACGTCTGGAAGCCGCTCGGGGGAACCGGGAGGGCATTGGCGGCCGCGTCGAAATCGAATACTGCGGCAAGCGGCAATACGCCACGGTTCGCAACGGTGGCAGCTACGTGTCGAGGAAGGACCCGCGCGTGCACTTCGGTCTCGGCGGCTGCGGCCTTGCGGGTCGTGTGACGGTCCGCTGGCCGCACGACCGGCGCCGGGAATTCGAGGATGTCGAGGTCAATCAGGGGGTGACTCTCAAGGAGCGCCCGCCGATCGCTGACTAAGCCGTGCACCCAGCGATGCGGGCGACTCGCATGTGGACCGGCTCATTGCGGCTCCCGGTAGCAACTGTTACGGTAGCCTTTCGCCCATTCGATTCCGCGCCGGACGAATCGGAACTCACCGCATGATACGTCGTCTCCAACCGGTCCTGCTCGGCCTCTTTTTCGTGACCGGTTTCACCGGACTGATCTACGAATTGCTGTGGGTCCGCATGTTCACGCTCGTCTTTGGCGCCACTGTCCTTGCGGTCAGCACGGTCCTGACGGCGTTCTTTGCGGGGCTTGCACTGGGAAGCTTCGTGTTTGGAAGGGTCGTCGACCGATTCGGCAAGCCGCTGCTCCTCTATGGCTTGTTGGAATTGGGGATCGGGGTCTACGCGGTCTTCGTACCCGCTCTGATCCCCCACGCGCAGGGCGTCGATGCGGTGCTCACGCAGCATGCCTCGGCCTCGTTCTATGTCTTGTCGCTCACTCGGTTCCTAGTCTGCTTTCTGCTGATCCTGCTGCCGACCACGCTCATGGGGGCTAGCTTGCCGGTCTTGAGCCGGTTCATGGTCGAAGCCCGGGAACGCATCGGAAAGGATCTCGGGTACCTTTATGCCGTCAACACGGTCGGGGCGTCTCTGGGATGCCTGATCACAGGGTTCGTCCTCATCGAGAGCCTGGGCGTGGCGAGAACCCACACCCTCGCCATTGTTCTCAACCTCGTGGTTGGGGCTCTTGCAGTGGGTCTGCATCGGATGTCGAAATCGGTGTCCGAGCCGGCCCAGCCACCGGTCCAACCGCCGCCGACCGGGTCTCCTCGCGACGCCCGCTACACGCGGCGCTCCGGGCGCTCGAAGCGCTCCGCGCCACTCGGACCGGCTGCCGGGGACGCCATTCCGGAGCATTCTCCGCGGCTGATCCTCTTGGTCTTGGGAGCGTTCGGGATTTCCGGAGGCGCGGCGCTCGGATACGAGGTCCTTTGGACGCGCAACCTCGGGGTGACCCTGCACTCAACGACCTACAGCTTCACCTTGATCCTGACGACGTTTCTGTGCGGAATCGGGCTTGGGAGCTATCTGTACGGCCGATTCTTCCAGCGGTCCAGAAGGCTCGTCTTCTGGTTCGGCGCCATCCAGATCGCGATCGGCTTGCATGCATTGGGTCTGATCCACTTCTTTCGCGCGATGCCCGGCTTGGCGTCGGAGTTCATCCAACCTTCGGAAGCCGACTGGGGAACCATGATCACGCTCCAGCTCTTGTTGTGTTTCGCGGTGATGCTGATCCCGACCTTGCTGCTGGGCAGCACCTTCCCTCTGGCGAGCCGAATCTGCGCGTCCCGCCTGGAGAGGCTGGGGAAGACCGTTGGCGGTGTCTATGCGGTGAACTGCGTGGGTGCGATCGGGGGCTCTTTCTTGGCCGGATTCGTGATCATCCCAACCATCGGCGTGAAGCACGGGATGATGGTCGTGGCAGCCATCAACGTCTTGCTCGGCCTTGTCCTGCTCGGCTTGGCGCCGAGTGTCAGCGCGCGCACGAAGCGGTCCGCCATGGTCACGACGGCGGTCCTCGCGGTGGCCGGGCTTCTGGCGGGCCATACGACCGACCTCTACGTTGGCATCGGCACGTCGGCCGACGCGAGGAGCGTCCTGTATTACAAGGACGGCTTGGTTGCCAATGTCCGCGTGGAGCAGACCGCGGACAACGTCGTACTCATGATCGACGACAAGGTTCAGGCGGGAAGGCTCGGCGCGCGGTCCTCGCAGGGATTGGGGCATATCCCGATGCTGCTCCATCCGAATCCCCGCCGGGTGCTGACGATCGGAATGGGAGCAGGCATGACCGCCGGCGCGGTCGCGAGGCATCCGGTCGAAAGCGTCCAGATCGTTGACTTGGTCGCGAGCTTGGCGGACACGGCGCCGTACTTCTCGCAACAAAACCACGACGTTCTCAGCGATGACAGGATCCGCTTCATCGTCGGGGACGGCCGCAATTTCCTGCTTACTACCAACCAACGCTTCGACGTGATCGTGGCCGACATCTTCTTTCCGGCAGGGGCCGGCACGGGTAGCCTGTACTCGCTAGGGCAGTACCGGCTGGCCAGGACGAGGTTGCAGGACGGAGGCATGCTGGTCCAGTGGGCGCCGCTCTACCAGCTGACCGAGGACGAGTTCCGTATCATCGCGGCGACGTTCCTGGAAGTGTTCCCCCACGTGGAGCTGTGGTTGGGAGATCCGGACATGATGTTTCCGGTCGTCGGCCTGATCGGGAGGGAGGGCCCTCCGCAGATCGATGTCGCGCGCCTCCGCCAGCGTCTGGCACGGAGGGAAGTCTCGCGCGGGCTCGTCTTCGGCGACGACGCATTCAGCCTGCTCTGCGCGTTTTTGATGGCCGGCCAGGAACTCGCGGAATATGTAGCGGATGCGCCGTTGAATACCGATGATCGACCGCGCATCGAATTTTCGACGCCGCGCAACAACTACACCAACAGACGGCTCGGGTGGGAAACGATCCAGAAGCTGACCCGATTGAAGACAAGCGTGGTGTCATTGCTGGACCTGGAAGCGCTGGGAGCCGCGCGCGAGGACGTCATCCAGCAGATCGAGCGCCGCGAAGCTGCCAGAAGGCACTTCTATCGCGGAACGTTCGCCTTGGGAAACGGTCAGGCCGAAGACGGCTTTCAGGCGTATCGCGAGGCGCGCACGCTTGCCCCGCTGGACGCATTGATCGACTTCCACACATCGGAAAGCATTGGTCGCCTGCATGCGACTCTGGGCAACACGGAACGCGCGGTGGCTCTACTTGAGAGCGCCGTGCGGCTTCGGCCCGACGAACCGGACCCGCGGCTGCTGCTCGCGGACCTGTACGCCGCGGAAGACCGCTCGGACCAGGTGGAGAGTCATCTGACCCAAGTGATCGAACACCATCCGGAGCACGCTGTGGCGCTCGGTCGATTGGGCGAGATCTATGCCCGCCAGGAACGGTGGGAGGACGCAAGTCGCGTCCTGGCCCGGGCGCTGGATATTTCCCCCGTCGCGGACCCACGTATTCGGCGACTGTATGAGCGAGCGCGCGAGCAGACGCGAATCCAGCCTTGACCGCGGGCTCGCCCACGGTCCATGCATCCGAGTTGGACTGCTCGTGGTGGCGACACGTCCCGTGGGCCTATGATTGACCCAAGGAGATGCGCATGGGCGCGAGACTGGGCCGCGGTCGAGGGTCGTGGACGAATCAAGATGAGATCACAGAGTCGCCGCCGCTCTCGTCCTCTTGCTCGCCGTTGAGGACCCGCCTGTTCGGGGGCCGCGGGGCGCCCGTTCCGGGGGACTCCGCCTTGTTCCCGACGCACATCGCCGCGGACGACGTTCGGCGCGTACGGGCCCGCTGTGGGCGCAAGGATCGCCAGGACAGCCCGGGCCGTCGACGAGGATTCCAAGGCTGTGACGCATTCCCGCGAAGAGCCGAGCATGCCCTGTTCCGCTTTCCAGTTCGAATCCAGCGAGCGTGCCGACATGGAAGTCCCGACATGGTGAGGACAAGCGGACGAGTGCGCCAGCTCGTGTCGGCCGGCATCCTGGCCTTGTTGTGTGTTTCTGGATACGCGGCCGATTCGCCTTGCGCCGCCTGTCACCCGAAGCAAGTCGAAGGGTATCTGAAAACCGGCATGGGGCGCTCCTTGAGCCGCTCGTACAACCAGCCCCTTTCGCTCAGACTCATGGTGGATTCCTGTCCTGCCGGTTCCCTTACGGCGTCGCGGAGCCACCCGTCCCGGCCGCGAAACGACTACGAAGCTGGCCGAACGCTAATGCATTGGGGATTCACCGTCTCGATGACGCACGAACAGCCAGTAGAGAATCAGAAGGCCCATGGCGATCTTGAATGCCCGTGCGAAGCCTTCCACCACCAAAAACAGGACTTACACACCTAACTAGACAGAGTTCAGTCTCCTATGCTGTTCTACGCAGAGCGAAGGTAACTGCGAAACGTCGTGATTCCCGCTGATCGGCTCTGGAGCGGCTAACGTTCCCACTGCGGCTGCCGGGCAAACTCTTGCTTCAGCTGGCCACTCGGTTCTACCGGTGCATCGAGCGCAGCAAGAAACGCATCGAACGTCCCTGGATCAAGCGCAATCACAGGGCGCTCGTTCAACGTCTCGATGGCTGCCGCTTCGCTCGATCGAAGCACGAATTCGGTACGCGTCACGCCACGTATCGCTGCAGCCCGATCAATGAACGTCAGACGATCATCTTTCACGCGGAGGTTCATTTGGGCCATCCGACATCCTCGTTTCGGTGGAGTACGTTCGCACTCCAGCTAAATTAACGGTGTATGCCAATTGTATAGGCAGTCGTCGAGCGCTTCCCAGGGATCGGACACAGTTGAATTCGGAGAGGAATCCAGGCAACGCACATAGGCGCGGACTGTGATAGTCGTCCGGTCCGTGCAAGACTCCCTCCTGTTGCTGTCGCTCAGTGCCTGTCGCTGTACCGTCCACGGCTTGACTTGCCTTAGCCCCTCTGAATCCATTCGCGCTCTACTGGTCACTCTCTGCCAACAGTCAGGAGTCAGAGTCATTTGTGTCCCAGCGCTAGGCCACAGTCTATGGGGCGATCACTTCGACAGACGTGCGCACCATGTCCGGCGGCGCCAAACGCCGATCTAGCGTCAGTAGGATCGCGTCGTTCGTCGCGGCGACTGCGAGCAGGTAAGCATCCGTCACCTGCTGATGCCCCAAGAGGCGCCGGAAATGGTTCTCCACGCGCGGAAGCGCGGGAAGGGACTTCAGATACCGATGTTGGCCGTCCCGGACCAACTCGGCCAGCATGCCGAGTGCTTGCGAGGGAGTCATGCGCACCCCGACGATGACGGGGTTCGAAGAAAGCCGCACGAAACCCAGTTGAGTGAGCGCACAAGTCGCCCAACGCGGCGTCGGCTGCCGCTCGAGACGGGCCACCACCGCCCGGTGAAACTGGTGATTCGGCCACGCAAGAGCCACCAGCGCGTTGGTGTCCAGCAGCAACTGGCTCTCAGACTCAGATGATCCCATCCTCGTCAAGGGCCTTCTGAATGCGCGAGGCAGGGATCAGGCGAGTGCCGGGAGGCACCTCGAACGCCGGAAAGCGGCCCCGCCGCTGGGCCTCCCGCAGGGGTTGTGGGTCCGGCATCAGCGCTTTCCGCGCCATGTCGGAAAGGACGCGTCCAAGTCGCTGCCCGGTCGCACGGGCTTGGCAGAGCGCGGCTTCGTAGATGTCGTCGTCGAGGGTTACCGTCGTTCTCACGGTGCAATGATACTGTGATGTAGCTGCATCGTCAACCACTTGACTCGACGGTCGTGCGCCGGAGTCCTTCCGGACCTTCGCAATTCGGCGCCAAAGCATCGGCTCATCTCCACTCCAGGGACCAGGACGGGCTTGCATCCTGGCGGCGGCCATTCAGGCCGATTGCCTCGACCGCCTACGTTGCCAAACGAGTCCCCCCAACTGCTCTTCGGCGCTCCGTCCCGTAGCTGTAGGCCAGGCCGACGACAACCGAGACCGCCGTCGCAAACGCGCCGTACCACATCCAGAACACATTCGTCATATACGACAGCGCCGCCGTTGCGGCTAACGACGTCACGATGCCCAGAAAGGCCCCCGCGCCGTTCACGGATGGCGCGAGCATCCCTAGCAGGAAGACGCCGATCAAGCTTCCGCCGAAGAAGTTTCGAATCTTTCCCGAGCCGACCAGAATCGTTCCGAAGGACTCCGCGTACAGCGAGAGAAGCGTCGCCCCGAAGCCGAACACCAGCGTGGCCGAGCGCGCGAGCTTCACGGAACCCGGCGCGCGGAACAGTGGCTCGTAGAAATCCCGGACTGTCACCGTCGCAAGGGAATTGAGGACGGAGCTGACCGTCGACATCGCGGCAGCGAACACACCGGCGATCAACAGGCCCCGAAGGCCGATCGGAAACCGCTCGATGATGAACTTGGGGAATACACGGTCGGGATTGATCCCAAGGCCGCCTTGTTCTGGATGTTGCAAATAGAAGACGAATAGCGCGGTTCCAATGAAGACGACCACAACCCCATAGAGCGATGTGAAGACCATCGTCGACACCAGAGCCCGGCGGCTGTTGCGCACCGAGGAAGTGGCCAGAAACCGCTGCAGCTCAGCCTGGTCCGCCGCGTACTGGCTGAGCAGGAAGAACGTGCCTCCGATCAGACCGCCCCAGACGGTGAATTCCGTCGTGACGCTCGCCTAAGAATCGAGGAAACGCAGCTTGCCCTCCGATTCGGCGACCGCGAGGATCTCCCCGAATCCGCCTTGCACTCCTTCCACGACGGCAAAGTACGCGACGACGACACCGCCGAAGAGCACTACGAACTGGATGGTGTCGGTCCAGATTACCGCGCGCATGGCCCCCAGCGTGGTGTAGAACGTCGTCAGGACGCCGACACCCAAGACGATCCAGACGAAGGACAGTCCGGTCATTTCCGCTACGACCAGAGCCGGGGCATAGATCGCGATGGCGACATAGAAGCACTTCAACAGGATGAAGACCACGCCTGCGAGAAGCCGGGTCTTCAAGTCGAAACGCTTTTGCAGGTACTCGTAGGCCGTGTAGAGCTCCAGCCTGTAGAAGAACGGGAGGAACAGAATGCAGGTAATGAAGATGGCGATCGGCCAAGCGGCTCGAGCCTGCAGATACGTCCAGTCCGATGCGAATGCCTGTCCCGGCGCGCCCAGGTAGCCAATCGCGCTGACCATGGTCGCGATCCCCGAACACGCTGCGGCCCACCACGGGATGTTCCGGCAGCCCAAGAAGAACTCTTTCAGGGACTTCTGGCCGGCGCTAAAGCGGCCGCCCATCCAAACCACCGTGAGGAGGTAGACGGCCACGATAATGTAGTCGACGGGTGTCACACGCTTGAGCTCATGGCTTCAGGGGTACGGTCGAACCCGGTTCTTGCATCGGACCGGTCTTGTTAGGCTCACATGGAGTCGGAGTCGGCAGCCGCGTCGCCTCGCATCCTTCCCCGGCAGTGGAGTCGACAGGATGTCCCCGTACTGTCCACGTTGTCTCCCGGGTGTCGGATCCTAGGGTGGATCCTGATCTGGCCAGATCCGTTTAGGCGCCCGACGATGCGCCTGGACGCATATTCGGCGCCTTGATCCTGACAAGAAGCTCGATTGCCAGGAGTTCGGGAGCCGGGCCGAGCGCTCGGCGCGTCACAGTGTCCGGCGGGTGCGCCGGCCCACGCGGGGCATCGGGCCGCTTGCGCCGACCCGTCCAGTGTCCGCTCCCGTGGCGTCTCGGCGGCCACGACACGTTCGCTCCGCACCCCTGGCGGCGTAACTGCGCTCCCACGCATAGTCGGATCTTGCCGCCCCACGCGCGGCTACACGCCACAAAGCGCTTGCCTGGGGGCTCGGCGACCGTTTCCCGGCGGCAACTATCGTTCCGGGCCGGAGTCGCCCCGGCCGCGGCCCTTGGGACCGCGCGCCAGCGTTGGGCGGGCGCCCTCCCGGTCCCCATGTTGCGCTATCTCGCGTAGCATTCGCTCCAATTGCGGGATGACGCGGACGGGGATGCCGTCGTGCGGGAAGACCTCCCTGTGGATCTCGCGGACCTCGGCCAGTGTCCGCAGGTCCAGCTTACGCAGAAGCACCGCGGCATCTTCGAGGTCGCTGCCACGCCCGGCCATAAGCTTCATCGCAAGCATGTGGCCCGGGGAAGCTCCGGTCACCACGAGATTTGGGGACTCGTACATCGTGCTTGCTCTGCGGTCGGGCCGGGGCGGCATGAAGTAGAAATTCCTGACGTCGTCGTTGAGCCAGTTCTCGGGCAATCCCTGATCGGCCGCGACGCGCTGGGCAGCCTCCAGGACGGTCGCGCGTTCGCGAATCATCAGGGCGTCCACATCGAAGGTGGTCCGGCTGCGTCGGTGCTCGAGCGCCATCGTGGCGCCCCCCACGACATAGAGGTGCAGCCTTACGCCCTTTTCCCGCAAGTGTCCGGAGAGCGCGTCGAAGGCCCGCAGAATGGCCTCGCGGTCAAGGGGTCCAGACATGTTGTTCCCCGCCCCGCGCGTCCAGGTCCCGGGGGTCCGGCAACGCCCCGTGCCGAATGAACGCCCCTGGGCTGTAGAGCACAGAGCCCGCAGCGATGGCGGGCCACTGGTAGACCACCCATGGAATGTCAAGGAAGCGCTCGGGTTCCTCGACCCAGGCCGGCACAGGGTGGTCGTGCAGGCGCGCGATGTGTTCCGTCACGGCGGCCAGCAAGACATCCCATCGAGTGCCCGTCAGCGGAGCCGGATCCTTGAGCGCCGCAACCTGAAGCTCGCGTGTCAACTGGTGAAAGCGGCGCGGCAGATCGTGTATCAGCATCCGGTAGCGCTCGTGGTCATCCAGAGCCTCCCGGATCACACGGCTGAAGTGCGCCACGCGAAAATCTCGTTCCATGGCCTTCCTAATCCTGCACTCAGTGTACTGGGGGGCTTGCGCGCCGTGAATGACCGTTCCGCGGCCAGAGAGCGCCCGGAGGCGGCAAGGTCCATGCAGGAAAGTATCCCGCAGAGCCCGCCGGGTGGCTGTCAGCGGAATCAATCCACATGGGCACGCCGTGCGAGGCACTGGCGCGAGCTGCAACACCATGCTTGTCGCCGAGAGAGATGGTCCGGGAGTCGGGCGCCGAAATGCAGAATCTCAATACTGAGGTCCCTGCCCCCGCCCCAGCCGATCTCGAGACGGCAGCACGCGGCAGGCGCTGGGGCTGCGCGGACTGGGACGCCTGCGGCGATGTTTTCAGAGATCCCTGTCACTGGGGGGCGTTTGGCCTGTGTTTCGAATGCGTCCGCACCAAGAGCGAATCAAGCCGACGCCGCGGCTACCAGATCTGCGGACCAGTGCTGAAAGTCCGGACTACGGGAGACGCCGATGGCGCGGCGGCGGAAGCCGCGGACGTCTTCCCACAGCCGGAAGAATGCCCAATAGGCTCCGTCCCCCGGGCGCCGCGTGGTCGTCATCGCTTCCAGCACTTCCTTGGTTTCGAAGAGAACGGGACTTTGCTTGTACTCCTTCCATGCGATCCCGTCAGCCGAATACGCGCGCCAGTACCCATAGCGGTCCAGCTCCCAGTTCCAAGCCAGCATGCGCTACCGCCGCTGCGGGTCGTGACCGGTCGGGTCCACGAGAACGGCCGGGCTGTAAAGATTCCGTAATTATGCACTTCACGCAAACCTGGCAGGGTGCTAGCGTGGTGGGACGCTCGCTGCCCTCGCTGCAATCGTCGGGGCAATTATTGCAGGCCTCGCGGAGTATCTCATGACAGACGGGGTTTCGGGATGGGTGCCGCTGCTTGCGGGGGTTTGCGGGGCCTGTATTGTTCTATTCGTCCCGTTCATCAGGGATCCAATCGTCCAGGTCTTCAAGAACGACTAAGCCGCCTTTTTGCCGTCTACCAGCTCCCGGTAGGTGAGCGGAGGCGTATTCAGGATGCGCTTCATGGTCTCGCGGAACATGTAGGGGTTGTCGCGGTTGTTGAAGCGCCACTCCATCTCTTCCAGGTAGCGGTCCAGGTGCTTCTTGCTGCTGTGGTGGAACGCGCCGACAATCGAGCGCTTGAACAGCGACCAGACACCCTCGATGCCGTTGATGTGGATGTCCCCGACCACCCACTCTTCTGCGGAGTGATTGACCGTTTCGTGGCGTGTGTCGTCGTCCTCGATGCCCAGGTAGGACTTCAACTCGTCCGTGTAGATCGCCTCGGCCTCGTCCTTGATGTTGCGCGCGATGAAGTCGTGGAGCGTCCTCTTCTTGATATCGGGGATCCGCCGGAGGCGGACCTGCCCGCCGCGCTGCAGCGCCCCAGCGATCCAGGTCTTGTTCTTGCGGTAGCCGGAGCCCACGTCCTTGCGCTTGCCGCCCACCAGCGTCTCGTCCACCTCGATCACGCCGAACAGCGTGGGCCCCTCGAACGGGTCATTGCCCATTGCCTCGCGGATGCGGTGGCACAGGTACCAGGCCGTGCGGTAGGAGCCGATGCCGAGCGTCCGCATCATCTGCTGGGCCGAGATCGCCTTCTTGGATTCGAGCATCAGGTAGATCGCGATCAGCCACTTGCGCAGCGGCAGGTGCGAATCGTGCATGATGGTTCCGGACGTGACGCTGAACTGGTATCGGCAGGCCAGGCAGTCCCACTGGTTGCGGGGAGCGATCTCGCACAGCACACCGCAACCGCAATGCGGGCATGCCACGTTGCCGTTCGGCCAGCGCAGGGCTTCCAGCAAGTCCCGGCACTTGTCATCGGTCTGGAATCGATCCATCAGGTGAATGAGATTGAGTGAGGTTGTGTCAGTCATGAATAAGAACTCCAAGCGGAAACGACGGCTCCCGCGGAACATCGTGGACAAGCCAGATTCCGAGATCGCCGAGAGGATTTTCGGGAAACGGCTGAAAAGGGAGCTGGACCAGCTCGCCAAGAAGCCGGAAAGTATTGCAATCAAAGGTGTTTTTGACCATCTACAATGATGGTATCACACCCTTAGATTTGTGTCAAGTGCATAATTACGAAAGATTCAGCAGGACGATGTTGTTGTTCCCCTGACCCGTCGAATCGATGCAGGTTGAGGCCGGGCTTGTCCCATCGAATACCGTCCTTCGACGTGGCGTAGAGAACGAGGTCACCGTGCCGCCCGAGCCCTGGCAGTCTCGTCTCGTAGCCGGGCCCGAGGCGAGCGAGGCACCACATCTTGACGATGCATTCGGCACGGTCGTAATCGACGGTTCCGTACACGTAGAGTCGTTCGCCTTCCCAGGGCCGATCCGCCACCAGGACCGGCTCTCCGAGCTTCCGCCCAGGGTGGAGCGTCCGTCGGACTCCATGCGAGTGACTGACCAAATGGTGACCCACGAAAAGCTGCGCTTCGGAGCCGATCCGGGTAGCTTCCGGCGGCGGAGAGCCGCAGTGGGCCAGAAGACCGGTCGCCAGCGCCGCCAGCAGTCTGGTTGTCATGACGGGATTCATGGTTGGGGACCTCCGCGCAGAACCTGCGCCGCGTCGCGGGCAATGTCACGGAGCGCGGGATTGCTGCTTTGCGCCGCGGTCTCGAAGTGCCGCAAGGCTTGCTGGATTTCCCCCTGTTTGGCCAGGACCGCGCCGAGCCCGTAGCGCGCCAAGTGATTGGAGGGATCGTAGCGGATCGCTTCCGCATAGTGGGTCTGCGCCTGCGTGAGTTCCTCCTGCCGCTCGAACGCACCCGCGAGGTAGAGATGGGCGCTCGGGTTGGACGGCTCGCGCGCGACGGCGATTTGGAGTACTTGAATCGCTTCACGAAGATCTTCGTTCCGGCTCAAGGCATACCCCAGGGCAACTTGGGCCGCGACCGACTCGGGATCGAGGCGGACGGCGGTCCGTAGATGAGTGATCCCTTCCTCGAATCGTTGCCCGTGGTCCACCAGGAAGATTCCGTAGTCGCGCCGGACCTTGCCATAGTCCGGGCTGACGGCCACGGCGTTCTCGTAGTGGTATTCGGCTTGATCCAATCGGCCTTGCTCGTCGAGCAAGCTGGCGAGATCGCCATGCGCCGTCGGGTGGCGAGGATTCCATCGGATCGCATGTCGGAATTCCTTCTCCGCGCCGGAGATATCGCCCGCCTGATAGAGCTGCGTCCCGAGGAGGTCGTGTGCTTGTGGGTCATCCGGGTCCGCCGCGAGAGCCTTCCTCAGAGCGGACAGCCCTTCGGCGGAATCGCCTTGGAGGAAGTAGGCCAGCGCCATGCCATGGAGCGATCGCGGGTCCCCTTCACGGATGGCCAGGGCCCTTTGGAGGATCTCGAGGCTCCGGTCGGACCGGCCAGCCTCGGCCAATTCCTTGCCGTAGTTTCGGAGGGCGGGCAGAAAGTCGGGCTTGCGTCGAATCGTTTCCTCCCACCAATCGAAGGCTTCCTCGAGATTGCCGGCCTTGAAGCTGGCTTCGGCGAGTTCGTAATAGTAATGGTGGCTGCGCGGCCGGTACGTCTCGACGGCCCGCCGGAGCCTCGGCAGGCCGTCTTCGAGGTTGGCGCCCGCCTCGACCTGGGCGACCGCGAGATCCAACTCGTTTTCGGGCGTCGCAGGTAGTGTGGGCGGGTAGGAAAGAACGACCTCGCCCTGATAGCCGCTGCCTGGACCCTCGATGATCTCCTTGCGGGGCGCCAGGAGGTTGCGCTCGGGTTGGCGCGTCCGAATGAAATGGTCCGTCATGACAACGTGGATGACGTCGTCGGTTCGGCGCTGCGGCATATGGCAGCCCACACAGTCGGCCGAGGCCCGATGCCGGCTGTCGGCGGGCATGCGCGACTGCGGTTTCTGATGACAGTCCAGACACACGGACGTGTAATGCCGCGGGTTCCGCGCCAAATGCCGATGGGGGTCATGGCACGAGGTGCAGGTGAGACCGCCAGCGCTCTCTTGAAAGCAGCGTGACTTCCGCAGGCGATAGGCGGCGTGAGCGATCTCGAACTTGTCGTCGTACTCGCTGCCGGAGGGGTGGTCGAAGTGCAGAATGTAGTCCGCCAGCGGCTCTCCGGGCCGATACGAGAGGATCGCTCGACCGGGCCTTTGGCTGGCATACGGCAGGCGGAAGCTGGTGGATTGCAGGTGACACTGGAAACAGACTTCCAGCTCGCGCTCGGGCGCGAGCCTCCCGGGATTGACGATGCTCGCGCGGACCTCGGCCTCGGGCGCTTCGTTCGCCAGCGCGTCCAGGTGCGGTTGCCCGGGCCCGTGACAGCGCTGGCAGTCAATGCCCTCGGGCAGGTCGTCTCCGTAGACCGGATCGGCGTCAAACGCGTCCCCAGCGGGCCCCGTGTCGAAATAGCTGTTGTGGCAGAACATGCAGTCGAATTTCACCCGGCGAGAGAACCCGTCGTGATCCGGACGGTCATAGCCGGGATTCATGGCCCAGAATCCGCCTTGTTCGGTGTACCAGGCCACGGGCAACTGCAAGAGTTCGCCTTGGGAGTTGCGCGTGAGATAGGCTCGCGCTTTGTACCCGGACCCAAGAACGTACTCCATTCGTTTCTCGACCTCGTTGATCGGCCCGCCGTCAGGCCCGCGCTGACTGCGCTGCATGTAGAAGAGGTCCCCCTGGCGGTACATGTGGTAGTGGCGGTCCGACGCTGGGTGGTAGTACGTGTTGCTGCGATCAAAGTCGGCGATCGAGACGTCCGGGCGCATTCGGGAAAAGGAACGCCCCATACCGGTTTCCCGAAACTGCTCCCAGATCTCTTGGTGGCAACCCGCGCAGGCGACGGTATCGATGTAGCCGGCGTCCGCGGGAGCAACGTGCCGAGGCGCCTCGGCATCGGATCGTCCAAGCTCCGCACTTGTGTCCGTTGGATTCGGAACGCTGCCGCGCTCCAGAGCCGCCACGGCGGCGATCGCAACAGCCGCCACAACCACGAGGGCCAGCCACAGGGCGCGCTCCGAGCGGGGTTGTTGGCGAGGACCGACGGCAGCTGCCCTGCTGTCCACAGCCTTCCCTGGGCGCCTTCGGTCCGGCGTTCTGAGGCCGGGCTTGCGTCTCTTGGCGCGCATGCTGGGGTTCCAAGCGTATTCAGGGTAACCCCGATTCGGTCCCGTCACGCAAGCCCGAGGCCAGCAACAGTGGCCCTTCGCCGAAGTGCAATGGAACGATGCGTCTGTAGCTGGACCGTCGCCCGCACGTCCTCGATGGGAGCCAGGTCGGTCCGCGGACTTGAAGAAGGACGCTGCCTAGCCGAATCCGTTCGATGCGGAGCGACCAAAATGGGGTTCCCAATGCTTGAGGATCAAGTCGAGGCCAGCCTGGACGCGGGAGCGCATGGCGGCATCCGCGAGAGACACGTCCCCGCTGCCTCACCGCCTCTTGACTTTGGCTGGGACTGGTGGGTAATCAGGTAGAGATATGACGAGTGGCCAAAGGAGCTCTTGCAGGGTTTCGATCCCGCCTTCCAGAGCGTCGAAGCGGGTGTTCACAACGTCGAAGCGGGCCGCGGTCTCGGTCTGCAACTGCTCGACCCGCGTCTCAAACTGATGCTCCAGGCGCTCGATTCGCACCCCAATTTCGGCCACGACGTTTTGGCCAGCCCGAAAGCCGACTTCCTCAACCGCTTCGAAAGCCAGGTCCGGATCAGCCCCAACCTCGCGCAACACGCGAAATAGCGCTCCGGCGGGCCGCTCGGAAGGAGTTTCAATGACAGGCACCGAACTTCCTTAGGATTCCGGAGCCGGTGGACTCGTCGGGAGGGGAGGATGAACATGTATTCGTCGGCGAGACTCCGCACCTTCTCTTCCCGTTGACGCACCAAGAACAGGAGTGGATATTCCGATTCGCCAAGCCGTTGCCGAGCCGATCCTTCGTCCAGGACTCTCGTGCGGATCTTGGTTCCCAAAAAGCCAACGGCATCGTTGCTCTCTTCCCAACCCGGATCCGACTCCCGCACGGCGTACTCGGAGAATCATGGACGCGCCGGTTCCCCCACCGGCGCAACCCGCCAGCCGGCCAGTGAGGGATCCAGCTACCCGTTCTTCGGCTCGACGGCTCGGCCGGCCTGCCGAGGCGCGCATTCGACGGGCTCGCAGCGAATCCAGCGGCGAGTCCGAACGACGTGGTCATGAGGGGCGCCTCGTACCCTGCGGGAGAGCGGTCCCCTCAAGATTGGGCCGTCGTCTCAACCAGGTCGTCGACCGGCATCGCGTAGAGCGCCGGCATGCCCTCCCTGTCGGTTACGAAGTAAAGCCAAGCACTGTCCGCCGATAGCGCCGGGTCGGGCGCGGCCGCAAACGGATCCATACCGCTGGTTCCCGCGATGGGGTAGGGTTGCAGGCTGCTGAGATGTTCGCAGAGCGTGATTTCTCGCTGCATTCTGGGGAAGAGCACATATAGGTTGGGCCCGGAGGGCCGTCGGCTGGCGCCCACGATCACGGACCCGTCGGCGTTCTCTTCGAACCAGCCGAAAGCGGAGCAGGGCGCCTCGGTCGTCTCTTCGCGGGTTTCGGGCTGGATGCTGCAGATGCTCGCGCGCCAACCCCGCGCATCGGGGTAGTGCACGTAGCGTAGGCGCGAGCCGTCGGGAACCCAATACGCCTGTCCCAAGTACTCTCCGTCCCGCGTCGGTCGAATGCTCGTACGCGCCGTCCCGTCGAGGTTAATCATCTGAAGCCGCCTCCGGACCCGTTGCCATGGGCCCTCCCGCGCATACAGCACCTGGGATCGCCACGGGCGGAATCGAGGTCTGGCGAGCCAGCGGCGCTCCTCGGTCGCTATCCAGTTGCGGCGCTGCGAAGACTGTCGACTGAGATCGACGATGCGCACGCGGCTCAGCGGCTCGCGTTCGAATTGCAGGCGCGGAGTCGGCTCCCAGTGGTCTTCGCGCATCTCGACGAGGGCCGCATAGCGCTCGCCGAGGGAGATGTCCATGTCGCCGGTCAAGATCCAGCCGTCCGGGCAGCTGTAATGGGTCTGCCGGCCGCCTCCATTCAGGTCAGCCTGCTGCAAGTTATTGCCTTGCAGGAAGTAGAAGCTGCGGTCATTGCCTCGCAGGTGCGCGGCATAGGGGTGAATGCCGTTTCCGGTCGTGAGCTGCGTGAGCCGACTACGTTTGAGGTTCAGGCGGTACAGTTGGCGCGTCCCGCTGTGCTCGGCCGCCAGCAACAGAAATGAGTTGTTGCGTGCGATGAAGCGGTGGTGATAGCGCGGCAGGTGATGCAGAACGGATGGGTCCGTGAGGCGGTAGATCTCCCGTTCCGTCAGCGCATCGCGAAGTTCTGTCCGCGGGGTGTCGATGCGGGCGCCTCGGGTTGCCGCCGACAGCGCCGCCGAGGAGGTCGTCGCGGCCAAGAAGCGACGACGGCTGACCCGCTGCATCAACCGTCATGGTACCAGCAGGGGACGCGCTGAAGGCTGTGTGTCAGGACTCTTGGCGGTCCCACTCGACCGCATCCACGACTGCGATCACGGCCGCATCGATCGGCGCCTTGCTGCGCTGGACGGCGGTCATAGCCGCCCAACCGTCCAGGGTCAGCAGAACCGTGTCGCCAACGCCCGCGTCGAGAACATCGACCGCGACGAACGGCTCACCCTGTTCCTGTCCCAGGGGGTCCAGACGCCGCACAAGCAGCAGCTTGATGTCCTCGTGCGAGAGGTGCTTGCAGGTCGCGACGACTTCGCCGATCACCTTGCTGAGGATCATGCGGGACCCTCGCTCAGAGCGTCGACGATGCCGGTGATGCTGGCATCCGACGGCACGGGCGGGTCGAAGGCAAAGCAAGCCTCCCGGCGTCCCGACCAGTAGACGGTCTCTCCGGCGCCCGCGCCGACGGCGTCGAGCGCCACGATGGGAACTCCCACGTCGGAGCCGTCAGAGTGGATAGGCTGGATCAGCAGGAGCTTGATGCCTTCGATCTGAGGATCCTTGACAGTCGCGCAGACGCTCCCGACCACACGCGCCAAGCGCATCAGCTGTCTCCGGGGAGCAGGCTGACCTCGTCGACTATGCCGATGATCGCGGTGTCCACGGGGGTGTCCTGCATCCCGCTCGCCATGCGTGCGGAACTACCCGCGACGCAGATCACCTGCTCGCGTGCGCCGGCGCCGACGGTATCGATGGCGACGACGTAGTTGTCCCTTGGCCGTCCGTCCGGGGCGAGATGCTGCAAGACGAGCAGCTTCTTGCCATCGAGCCTGGGATCCTTGTGGGTGGCGACGACATTGCCCACGACACGCGCCAGGATCATAGAGCCAAGGATCCTTGCTTCGGACGGACTGGCCGGCTACCCGTTGCCGACGGGCGAGATGGCGAAGATCCTGTCCAGGTTGCTGTGCGGGCGCGGGATGACGTGGACGGAGATCAACTCGCCGACGCGGCGGGCCGCGGCGGCCCCGGCGTCGGTGGCGGCCTTGACGGCGGCGACATCCCCACGCATGAGGACGGTGACGTAGCCGGAACCGATCTTCTCCCAGCCCACCAGCGTGACATTGGCCGCCTTGACGGCGGCATCGGCGGATTCGACCAGTGAAACGAATCCGCGCGTTTCGATTAATCCGAGAGCCTCACCCATGAATCACTCATCCTCCTCTGGCCCGGATCGCTTCTTCCAGCAACTGGACCAGTTCGTCCCGGGTGACATAAAAACCATTGTCGCTGATCCGGGCGTCCGGTGTCGCGGTTGCTCCCGAATCCTCGGCGGCGACCGGGCAACCCGGCTCGGCAGTCGCGCGAGACGCGACGCCGTAACGCCCCCGCGATTCGAACAACTTATCGACCTCGACGCGCGGGAGAGCGCGGGCGCCTCCCACCATTTCGGCGACGAAGTTGATCCGGGCGAAGTGCTCGACGACCTCCATGCGGAAATACGCCTGCATGACGTCCTGGCCGTAGCTGACGGCGCCGTGGTTGCCGAGCAGAAGGGCGTCGTACTTGGGGATCAGCGGCAGCATCGGCTCGGTCAGCGCATCGGTGCCGGGCAACCCATAGCCGGCAAGCGGGACGCAGCCCAGGCCGATGACGACTTCCGGGAGCAAGGCGGTGTCGAGCGCCCGGCCGGCGGCGGCGAAGCCCGTGGCGGTGGGAGGATGGGCGTGCACCACGGAGTTGACATCCTCTCGCAGCTCATAGATCTTCAGGTGCATCTTGATCTCGGAGGTGCCTGCGAGGCGCCCCGAGATTTTTTCGCCCGCGTAGTCGACGATGATGATGTCGTCGACGTGCATCATGCCTTTGGAGATGCCCGTGGGCGTACACATGATGCGCTCGTCGTCGAGCCGGATCGAGATATTGCCGTCATTGGCGGCGACCCAGCCCTTTTGGAACACCAGCTTGCCGACCTGGACGATGTCGGCAGCGTACTCTCGCTCGGTTTTGACCATGCGGTACTCCTAGCGTATCGAGTTGCCCGGCGGGCGGGCAAGCGGTCGCGCCGAAGGAGGCTAGCAGGCCTTCGAGACCATGTCGCATACCTGATGATTTGCCAGAGCGGGGCGCGGAGTTCCATCTGCACAGCCCTGGGGCCGTGCCGTAGGGGCCGCCCGCGCATCGATCTTCCGCTCTCCCCTTAGACGGCGGAACGCCAAGAACCGCGCTTGATTGCCTCCGATTCAGACGTGGCGTCGGAGGTACGACCGGCGTTTCTCATTTCCGGTCACGAGTCCATCTTGGAGGCTTGCGGTCGTGGCTCTGCAAGCGCCGGTCGAGAGACCAGATGCGAACCCGTCGACTCTGGTGAAGCGCGCAGGCAGCTTCCCGAGCCGTAGTGGTCGACAGGCCACTCATGGCGTATTCCGGAAAACCCTCCCGCCATTCCGCGAGTTCTTGCGAGTCCGGAAAAGGGATCGGAACCCAGGGTCGCTCTCCCCTCAGCGTCTTGCGGATTCCAGCGCGGAACGTCTCGGCATAGCGCCGCCGCTGCCGAGGGTCCCGGAGATCGGCGATGTGATCCCCGGTTTCGAACATGGCCGCCATCGGGATTAGAGGACTGGCCTCGGCGTCCACAAGCTTTCCGAATTGCCTAGGGACCATGTCACGATCTTGATTGAACCCGGGGATGTCCAACACGTTGAGCAGCACGCGTGTGTCGACGATGACGATCTTTGGTATCGCCGGTTATCCGGCCTGTTCTCGAAGCTCCGTCAGCCAGGAGTGGGCGCGTTGTTTCCCCTTTTCGTATTTCGGGCCCCGCACGAGTTTTCACGAACCGTTCGATGATCCCGCGCGCCCTCAGGTGACCGACCGCCCCTGCGCGATGAGTACTGGGTAGTCCGAAATGTCCATCAGGCGCCGCGGGCGGCTGGAACCGGTCTTGGATCGGCGAGAACAGAACACCACGTTCGGCGCCGCATCTTCCGGCAGGGCGTCCAGCGAGGCAGGGTTGTGGCTGCGGATGAAAACACGGAGATTACGCTTCTTGGCGACACCTGACAGTCGATTCCGGAGTTGTATCGTGAAGCCGGACAACAGTTTCCGTCTCCTCGGGCTGCACCGTCGGCCAGTTGGCAGTTCAGGAGTCAAGCCAAGATTTCGCCGCAAGTAGCCAAGAGCGGGCTTTCACGCATCACACAGTTCCTTGCATGAACGCTCCAGACAAGCGGTGATCGATAGTCTCTTCCAACGGGCGAGGAGTCCGAGCGAGGGCTTGAGAGCGATGTGGGAATCATCGCAGGATCTTACATCTCGAATTGGAGTCCAACATGGCCCTGGAGCGGATTCGGGGATTGCTGGACAGCGGCTCCGTCACGGCGGCGCCAGAGCCGGACGGAAGGCGGCGTGCAGCCCCATCCAACGCAGCTTGCCCGCGACCGCTCGAAGACCGTCGCTGGAGCCAACGGGGCATCGGACCTAGGAGCCTGTGGCGAAAGTCAGCAGACGAGAGGCTATCGACCAAAACACAAATCGATTCTTGACGATCAAGGTTATGCGACCGGATCCCTGTAGCGTATGAAGACCTGGATCGAGAGGCGGCCCGTCTTGCTCAGAGCTTGCCCTCCTCCACCGCTTCGAAATAGCCCTTCTCCGCCGGCAGGTACCACGGCTTCAGATAGCAGTAGGTCGGCGGCAGCGGATTGCGGCCGTCGTAGGCCGCCACGATCGCCTGCGCGTTGCGCAGCTCGGCGAAGGCCGAGGGCGGGAACACCGCCTCGCGCCGCGGGGCGTACGACTTGGTCACTCCATAGGTGCCCTTGCCGCCTCCGGCCCGCCCGCTCAGCAGGCCTACGCCCGCTTGCGACGATTCCGAAATCGAATACTGCTCCTTGAGCCGCTCCGCCTGCCCGCAGGCCTCCGACGCCTGCCTGCAGGATGACTCGTCGGCCAGCGTCAGGAAGATCCTGGTCCGGAAAGTCTGCAGCAGCGTTCGCCAGGACTCGCCCGGCAGGGCCGAGCGCAGCGAGCTGATCGACTGCGTCGCCACCAGAGCGACCAGCTGCGCCTGTCGCGACAGGCTGAAGAATTTCTCGTCCCCTCCCGGATCGCTCTCGCCCGCCGTTGCGAAATTCTGGTACTCGTCGCAGACGAACGCGATGTCGCGCCAGGCGCGTCCGGGCTCTTGCGCCATGCGCGGGATGCGCGCGAGCACCGCGCGCTGGAAGTCCTGCTTGAGCATGACGCCGATGGCCCGGCCCAGGGCCGGGTTCGCGCCGATGGGCAGGTTGAGCGCCAGCACCTTGCCGGCCTCCAGCGCCTCGCCGATCGGAGGCAGCGCCCAGCGCCCGCGACGCGGGCGATTGTCTCTGTAGACTTCCTTGGGCGGGCAGAAGACGTCGGCCACTTCGGGCTGGTCGAACAGGGACAGGAACACGCTGACGCCCTCGACGATCGAGCTGCGCAGGCGGCCGTCGAGCTTCCCCCAGTCGTGACGGCGCCACCTGACCACCGTTTGCAAGTGCCTCTGCGCGTCGCCCACCGGCTCCGGCTCCACCAGGGAGAAGGCGGTCTTGCGCTCCTTGAGCGCGTCGACCAGCTCGGGGTCCGCGCGGACGGTCATCTCGCCCGTCGCCTCGTCGTACTGCCAGTTGCGACCCGGCAGCCTGGCCGCGTAGCGGGCGTACTCTTCGGAACCGACTCGCGCTTGCGGCGCGAAGTCCAGCGCTTCGCGCGCCTCGTCGATCTTCTGCTCCAGACGGTCCTCGTCCAGAGCCGTTCGGTACACGTCTTGCAGCGTGACGTAGTCGTCGGCGATGCGGTGCAGCAGGATCACGAACTTCACCAAGTTGGTGTAGGCCTGCTGCCAGAAGGGCTCCTTGCCCTTGCCGAAGAGCTGGTTGAGAAGCGATGCGATCTGGTAGGCCAGCGAGTACGGATCCAGGTCCGATTCCAGGGGGTTGTAACACCAACTGCCGTGGAGGCCCAGTTCGACGTAATCCTCGGCGCGCCCGGCGCGCTCGAGGATGCGCCGGACCTGATGGCAGAAGTCCCCCTTGACCTCCAGCACCAGCCCGCCGGGCCGGAGTTCCGGGTTGTCCGCATGCCATCCCAGAACCTGCCGCGCGAACGGGTACATGCAGCAAGATGTCTTGCCGGAGCCCACGGCCCCGAAGACGGCCGTGCCGGTGTGCAAGCCGCGGCGGAGCACAACGAGCCAGCCGGGCCGTGCGCTGGGGCCGGGCTGGGTGCGGCGGTGCGTCTCGCCGATCACGAGTTGCAAGGTGTCGCTGTCGTCCGGCCAAGGCGGCAGCTCGCTTCCGGCGGCGTCCCCTTCGCGCCGCTCGACGACGAGTCCGTAGACGGTGGCCGCGACCAGCACCAGGCAGAAGGGCGTCGCGACCCAGCAGAGCGCGTAGCCCCAGCGAAGCAGGTCGTAGCCGAGCGGCGAGCGGATGGCGATCCACGCGAGCGCCGGATCGTCGGTCGGCCAGGGGGCGAGCCAGCGCCACAGGGCGGCCCCTCCCGCAGCCGCTGCAAGGGCGAGAACTTGCGTCATCGCGCGCCCCTCCCGCGTCCAGCAGAGGGAGCATGCCGAGTTCCGGCTTCGGAAGCGCCGCGCCGGCAGCGGGGCCGGCAAGAGAGCATTTTCATGTCAGGAGCCTCCGCATTCGCGCCCCATTCCTGACGGGGCCAATGTCGGCTCGCGCAGTCACGATGGCCGTCCTCTCGCGCCTCGCTGCCGAGCGTCGCGGCCCCGCGTGCGAAACCGTGCGGGTCCATCAACCTCGACACCCTTTGGATATTCCTCCAGGAAGCGCCCTACCCGGCCATGGCGTCGGCTGCGGAATAATCGTGGTCCAACAGCGCTTCGCGGTACGTGCAGGACGCCGCGAAGGCGTCTCCGGGTTGGCGGGAAGGCGCGCCGCTCTTGATCCAGGCGTTGTAGCGGCGTTCGATTCCATCGGTCCGAACCTCGGCGCGCAGCCGCACGTAGCGCTCGATCGATTCCCGCGACAGGGCTTTCCAGAGGCGTTTCTCCACGGCGAGCCGCAGCTCGAAGTACTCCCTTTCGGTCCAATCCCTCTCGAGTCGGCTTCGCCAGCGCCTCCAGGCATGCCGCAGCCGAGGAAATTGCGCGGGGCTGTCCGCCAGGACGGTCCATGCGCACGCGATGCCCCGCTCCTCCAGCGCCGCCGCCAGCGGTTCGTGCCGCTCGAGGCGCCGCAGCATGCCGCCCTCGGCCGCTCCGGCGTGCGCGTAGCAGAACCCGACAACCGCAGGGCCCGCAACCGCCGCCTGGAGCGGGAAGCCGTCGGCGAAGATCCGAGGCTTGCCTCCCCGGTTCCGGGCGGAGGCCGGAAACTTGTCCGCCGGGATCCCCAGCGAGCAGAAATAGCCTGCCTTGTCGGCCTCGCTCAGCAGCCATCGGCCGCCATCGCCGAAGGCGAGGAAATAGTCGAGCGCCAGCAATCGCTGCTTGACTGCCCGCCGGGCGCGGCCCCAGCGCGCGCGGCCGCCTTCGCAGCCGAGAGCCCTGTGCAAGGACGCGCCGCCCAGCCGGTACAAGCTCTTGCCGACCACGGCGGATGCGTGGCCGTTCGCTGCGGCCAGCCGCAGCATCCGGGTCTCGGCGCTACGGGAGCGCCGCCCGCCGAAGGCGCGGTATTGGCGGCGCAGGAAGTAGCCTCCCAGCAGCGCCGCCGCGGCCAGGAACGCCGCGTCGTCGGCGCGGTATCCGAGGCTCGCCAAGCCTGCGGCCCGCTCGCGCAGGGTCTCTCGCAATCTCTCCACGGGAAGCGTTCCGCCCGGATCGAGGCTCGGCGAAGGATTCGCGAGTCCGCTCATCGAGACGGCTCCCCTCGCTGCGCCGGTCCGTCCGTCGCCAAGCCGCCGTCCGCGTTCATGCGATAGACGCGGAATCCCGCCGCGGCCTTCGCGTGCAAGCCCGCTTCGCGGTAGTCCGGCGTCGCGATCTCCACGTCGACAAACGCCGCGCCGTCCGCGACCGGCTCCGCGTACTCGATGCGGACATCGGGTAGCGTCAGCTTGCCGTCCCGGACGGTCAGGCGCAACGAGGCGGCTGCAACGGCTTGGGCCTCTTCCGAACTGGAACCCGCGCGCTTGGCCGTCTCGACGCGACGCCACGCTAGAGCGCGCAGGTCGTCGTCCGTCCGAATCCGGCGCACGCGCCCTCCCGACGCCTCGATCGCCTGCATTTCCATCCTCGCGGCCCGGTACACGGCCGTATCGTGCAGGACTTGCGAGCTGCGGGCGGGACCCGCTCGATAGCTCTGGGCCTGCTCGTCACGCGGGTCCCGGGGATCGACCACGCGCTCCATCAGCCGCTTGCCGCTCCGCGTGAGGGACGCTGTCTCGAGCAGCCGGTTGCCGCGCCGGAAGCGTTCGAGTCGCAACAGGCCGTTTTGTTCGAGTTCCTGCACTGCTTGCGAGGCGCGCCTCCGGGACGCGAACGTAGCGGCCAAGTCGCCGGTTTCCACGACACCGAAGGTTCCGGCGACCCGCAACGCTTCGACGCTGTCCGCCGCCAGGCGATAGCGGCCCCATTGGGCGATGCCCCGGCCGGCTCGCTCGACTCGTCCGGGCCTCGTCTCGCACAGGACCTCGCGAACCGCGGAGCGCTGCGCGCTGCGCACGTCGCTCGCGGCGAGCCCCGTGTCGATCGCCCGCTGGCGCTTGCGGGGAGGGAGGCGCTGCGGAACCGGGCGAACGGGTTCCGAAGTACGCAGCCGGTCGCGCTCCCTGTCCTCGGGCAACCGGCTCATGCGTTGCCCTGCTCCTGCTTGCGCAGCCTATCCGCCAGTTCGCTGTCGAAGGTGGCGCCGCGGCGCACCTCGCCCTCGAGCCGCCGCAGCTTGCGGCCGGCATCGCCGAGACCCAGCCGCCGGCAGAGCCAGTACAGGAAGGCGAACAGGTCGAACGCCAGCGCCAGCGCGTAGGCGGCCACGGCCCAGCCGTAGCTCTTCGCGAGTTCGTCGCGGTACGGCGCCAGGTAGCGGAACTCCTCCAGCGCCAGCCAGGCGCCAGCGCCGCCGATCGAAATCGTCAGTCCCAGTGCGATGCGGGCCATGGCTCAATCGGCGATCCGGTCGCTGCGGAAGTACGCGATCGAGAGGCCGAGCGGATTGACCGCCAGCAACTCCCGGGGCGGGCTGGGCAGGAAGCGGAACTCGAATTCCGAGGTCCAGCGCCGCCGCCGGGCCGAACGCCCTGTCGCGTCGCGCAACGTCTCGGTGAAGTCCAGCCGCGCCCGGTACGGCTCCTCGCGCGACGGCTGGACCTGCACGGCGTCGATCTCGACTTCGATCTCGGCCCCCGCGCCGCCCAGGAACCGCACCAGTTCGCCGCTCGCCTCCTGCTCCTCCACCAGCCGCCGCGCCAGAGGCGCGTCGAGAAACAGCAGAGAGCTCTTCCAAGCTTCGAGCGCGGATCCGCGGCGCCGCTCGCGGTGCAGCACCAGAAAGCGCCGCAGGAAGTACTTCACCTCCGGCTTGGCCACGTCCGGGCGGTAGGCCGCCGCCTCGTAGGCGACAGCCTCCGCGCGCCCGACCTCGTCGATGCGCACCACCAGCGGGGACAGGTGCTCGAAGCGGTCGAACGTGCGCCAGCACAGCAGCAGCAGCCCGACGCACAGCAGGGAGAGCGCCCCGAGGGCGATCTTCAGGTAGCGGTTGGTGGACAGCACCTCCGCCCAAATCTCGGCATACGCTTCTTGCGGTTGCATGCTGGGCCTCCTTAGGACACGAAGCGGCGCGCGGCCGTGGCGACCGCGGAACTCGCGCCGCTGGCGAAGCTGCCGCCGCCGTGAAAGATCGAATGGGTGAGCGAGTGGACCTTGAACATCGACAGCACCGCGACCAGCAGCACGACCGCCGAATAGAAGAACCAGGTGACCTGGGCGCTGAGGCCCGGCGGCACGGCGCTCCAAACCCCGTCGAGCATGAAGGTGACGAGCGCGAGGAAGGTCCAGCCCACCGCCGTGTAGAACGAGAACTGCAGGTAGGAGCGCAGCCAGCCCCAGAACAGGAAGTCCATCTTGGGCACGAACAGCCAAGGGATGAACAGCGGCCCGAGCGCCACGCAGGCCCCGGCGGCGACGCGGCCGGCCGCGATCGAGGCGATCAGCAGGGCCGTGCAGGCGGTGTTGAAGAGCAGGATCACGAAGGTCCAGATCAGCGAGCCGGCGCCCATGAAGAAATCGAAGAAGCTCCACGAGGTCAACTCGCTCCAGCCGTCGTGGAAGGACTGGGCGAAGTTCCAGGTGATGAAGCCGTCGATCTGCCGGGAGTAGAAGTCGGCGGCGCGGATGGGGAGGGTCGAGACGGGCATGCCGAGTCCGGGCGCGTCGGTGGTGTAGAAGCGGAGCATGGCCAGGCTGAAGGACATGGCCAGCACCATCGGCAGGAAGCGGCCCCAAGGGATGCCCTGGCCCTCGAAGGCGGTTTGGATGCCGAACCAGGCGATGGTGAGCGCGGCGAGCGCGCGGAACAGCAGCAGTCCCTCTCCGACGAAGAGCGGGGCCAGGTCCACGATCGCGGCGTCGATGGACGAGAACGCCCACAGCAGGGGGAACTCGGTGGGATCGGTCGGCGGGATGGGCGGCGGAGTGGGCAGGATCTGCATGTCGATGGCTCCGGGAGCGCCCCGTTAGGGCATCCGCCAGCTGGGGGCGGGCTGCGCGGCGGCCAGGGCGCGGTACTCGGCGGCCGCCTCCATCGAGCGCGCCAGGCGGTCGCGGTCGCGCTTCAAGCCGGCCAGTTCGGCCTCCAGCAGCGCGTCGAGCAGTTGATTGGTCTGCTCGGCGCCGCGGATCTGGCGCACCTGCCCGACCGAGACCTTGCCCAGCAGGGCGGGCAGGGCTTGCGAGTCGTTGCTGGGATCCAGGGCGGCCCGCTCCAGCTCTTCGTGCGCCCTGCGGCGCTCCGGCGCCAGCCGGCGGACTTCTCCCAGAACGGCCATCGAGCGCACCGAGGCCGCGTCGGTCAGCTCCAGCGTGGCGTGCTCGCGCTCGACGCTCGCTTGCAGCGGCCCGGGCAGGGTCGGCAGGGCGGCGCTCCAGTCCGGCACGGGCGCGGCCGCCCGTCCGTACGCGGCGACGGCCGCGCCGGGCGTCGCCTCGCCGTTGAGCGCGCGGGTCCATGGACCGCTGGTGCCGTAGCGATCCGCCGACGCGCTCCGCAGCCACTGGGTCGCTTCCGCGCGAAAGCGCTGGAGATTGCCGAGATCGCGCAGCGTGCCGGCGATGCCCGCGTAGTGATCCAGGGTGTCTCTGGCGAAGGTGTTGATGCGCTGGAGCTCGGCCAGGCGTCGATTCGCGGCGTCCACGACGGGCTGGGCGGCCTTGATCGTGACGGGCATCAGCCCGGCGGCGTCGAAGCCGCCGCTGGCCAAGCCGATGGCCTTGCCGAAGGCCTTACCGATGCCGGCGAAGAAAGCGCCCCAGAACGAGGGAGCCGGGGAGGCGAGCAGCAGCAGGAATGCGAGCAGGATGGCGGGTTTCTTGATCATGGTGTGTCTCCTTGGTAGGCGGCCGCGGCGCGCGCGCCGGGCCGCAGCGGCGGGGTTGAGCGCCCGGCGCGGTAGGCGGGGACCTTGAGGTCCGCGGTCAGGTAAATGCGAATCCGGTGGCCCTCGCGGACCGCGACTTTGGGCAGGCGGTTGAGGTAGCGGTCGAGCATCCGCATGGCGGATTGGGAGAGTCCCGCGCCGGACGCAAGACGGGCCGAGCCGAGGCGCGAGACGAAGGCGTCCTGGGGGCTCACGGCCTGCGTCAGCCCGGCCAGCGCGCCGACCGCTCCGGCGGCGGCGATCGTGGAAGCGTAGCGGCGATTGACCAGGTCCTTGAGGCCCCTCTCGCCGATCTGATTGAGGCCCGTGCTCTCGGCGAGGTCGATGGAGCGCCCGTCCGGGAGGATCAAGCGGTGGAAGACGACCGCTAGGCGAACCTGCTCCCAGTCCTCGACGCGGCTGGCCGCGCCGAGGGCGCGGCTGCCGCGCGGAATCAGGAGTCGCTGCCGCGAGCGGTCGTAGACGTCGGCGGACAGCATGGCGTTGACGGGCCCGGCGAAGTCGCCGCTCAGGCGATTCGTGAGAACCGCTTCCAGGAACTCGCCTTCGCGCAGGACATGCAGTCCGTCGCGCGCCGGGACGGCGCTGGGTTCGGAAGGCGGTTCCGGCGCGTTGCCGGCGAAGGCCGGTTCCGGATTCCCGGGCGCGGCAGCGTGCTCCTCTCCGATCGCGAAGGGGACGGACATCGGCGGGCTCTCGGACGTCCCGGCGGACGCTCGGGCCGGGACCGCGCGATGGCTCTGCACGAGCGCTGGCGCGCGCAGCGACCGGTAGCGCCGGAGTCGCTCCTCAAGCGCGATTTGCTCCTCGGCGCTGGGGGCCTGGGCATAGCCTCCGGCCTGCGCGCGGTACGGATCGTCCGCGGCCGGCGCCGGCGAAGGCGGCAGGCCGTCCGGACGCGGTTCGGGCGCGCCGAGCTCGGTCCGCAGGCGCCGCTCGGCCTCCCGCGCGGCCGCTTCGCGCATGCGCTGCGCCGCGCTCTCGACGGAACTGACGCCAACCGGGGAGCCGGCGCCGGGAGCGGCCGGCGCGGCGGCTTGCCCGGAGTCGGTCTCTTGCGGCCCGTCGGCCTGTCCGGGAAAGGTCAGCAGCGCGATCACGATCACCGCGGTGAGTCCCAGCAACAGCCAGCTCTGCGCGCGGGCCGGCAGCGCGCCGGGCGGCGTCG
This sequence comes from Bryobacterales bacterium, assembly GCA_965218615.1. Classification (GTDB taxonomy): domain Bacteria; phylum Acidobacteriota; class Terriglobia; order Bryobacterales; family UBA6623; genus VXMF01. The sequence continues at coordinate 501,534 of CBDCLH010000003.1, read as the reverse complement.
GAATCTTGTCCAGGATGCGCTTCATGGCGAACGCTCGCTTCGCGGGCGGATCCGGCGGAAGCGCAGCTTGCGCTTGCCGATCTGCAGCCAGCCGTCGCCGAGCAAGCGCCGCGTGACGTACAACCCGTCCACGAAGTCGTACGGCGCCAAGGAGGGATCGCCGTCCCGCGACTCGTACAGCGCGGGGGCCTCTTCGGGGTCGGCCCGGATGTAGCTGAAGCGGTCGTCGCGCCACATCGCCCGCACGTGGAACGGAGCGGCTTGCGCCTGCCTGTCCCATTCGTAGTCGAAGCGCAGCGTGCTTGGGTAGGAAGCGCGGAACGCCTCCAAGCCGGAGGCGATCTCGAGATGCGCCCGCTGCTCGGCCTCGCGGGCCCTGGCGCGGGCCAGCTCCGCTTGCCGCTCGAACTCGGCCGCGGCGCCGCGCGGCTCGAAATGTAGCGGCGCCAGCCCGGCGGCATCCTCGCCTGGGGAGCCCTTCGGGCGCAGCAACAGCTTCAGGTCGGGCTCGCCTTCGGCGTCGCCCGTCTCGCGAAACAGCAGGGTGTAGACGTTGCCCTTGTCCGTCACCAGAGTGACGTTGGTTTGGATGCCCTCGGCCGTGGGCTTGACGAACGCCAGGTTGGCTGCGCCTTGGACGCTCCAGTACTCGGCGTCGCCGCAGACCCAGTCCAGGATCCGCTCGTCCGGGGGCAGCACCACGGCGGTCGCGAAGCGCAGCCGCGCGCGCACCTCGATCACCTCGTCGGGTCCGGCCTCGACCTCGCGGCCGTCGAGGCGCGCCGCCGCGATCGCACCGGCCGCCAGGGCCAGCAGGCCCAGGGCTCGCAGGTTGCGAAATGTTGTTGTCATCCGTTCAGTCCTCCAAGAGAGAGTCGAGACCGCGCTCGAAGCCGAGTTCGCGGATGGCGTCCCGGCGGCGGGCGGCCTCGAGCGGGTTGGTCGTGTAGAGCCAGTAGCTGCGCTTGTCGACGCTGAGGTCCAGCACTTGGGCCGAGCCGGGACGGTGCAGCAGCAGCTGGCGTTTGGGAACGAGCGCGCGGATCGCGTCGGCCTCGGCGGGCCGCAGTCCGAACGCTTCGGCGTACTCCGCAGGGTCGAGTTCGGAATTCGCCAGGAAGATCTTGGTCAGGCAGCTCTCCGCCACGGTGCGGCAGAGGCTGGCGTTGCGGGCGGCGTCCCCGGGCGACTGGGTCGCCAGGATCACGCCGGCGTTGCACTTGCGCCAGGTCTTGAGGCCTTCGCCCAAGTAGGCCCCGATCTGCGGGTCGGCCAGGAAGCGCCAGGCTTCGTCGACGACGAGCAGCTTCCAGCGTCCGAGTTCCTCGGGCGCGGCGACCGCGGCGCCGAGGCGGTGCAGCAGGTAGTACAGCAGGGCGCGGGCCAGTTCGGGCTTGCCGGCCGCTCCCGCGAGATCGAGAGCCTGCCAGTCGGCCAGGGTCAAGGTGTCCTCGCGGTTGTCGAAGACCGATCCCCAGACGCCGCCGCCGGTCCACGCCCCGAGGGGCGCGCGCAGCCCGGCCGGCAGCAGCCCTCGCAAGGAGGAGAGCGTGCGCGATTCGGGCTCGAGTTCGTACAGGGCGCGGATCTGCGAACGCACTTCGCCGCGCTCGCGGGCGTCGCAGGCCTTGCCCTCGACGTCCAGCAGCATGCGCACGAACGATTCCAGGAACTGCAGGTTGTCGGGGGTCGGCTCGAGGGCGCGGAACGGGTTCAGCCGGCACGGCATGCCGCCCTCCCCGATGCGCAGTTCCAGGTAGGCGCCGCCGACCAGCTCGGTCAGGTGCCGGTAGGAGCCGCCCAGGTCGAGGATGCAGACGCGCGGACCGTACTTGCGGGCTTGCGCGAGCAGGAAGTTAAGCAGGAAGCTCTTCCCGGAGCCGGTCGCCCCGATTACCAGCGTGTGGGCGATATCGCCGGCGTGGGCGGCGAAGTAGAAGGGCGTCCGGCGGCGGGTTTCGAAGATGGCGAGATGCTCGTCCGCCAGGTGCTCGTCTCGGACGCTGCCCTCGGACACGGCCCAGAGCGGGGCGAGGTCGGCCGCCACGGCGGCCGAGAGGTAGTTATGGCGCAGCTGCCGCACGTGATTGCCGGGCGCCATGGAGAACCAGGCGTTCAAGCCGTTGTAGGTCTCGCGGTGGAAGCGCGCGTCGGCGGCCGCCGCGATGCGCAGCAACTCCGGGCGCGCGGTCTCGATCGCGGAAGCATCCTGCGCCCGCAGGACGACGCTCAAGGAGTGCTCGCCGAAGGGCAGGCCGTCCACCTCGAGCTCCCGTAGGGCTTCGCCCAGTTGCTCCGATTCCGCTTCGGCGGCGCGATCCTCGAGAGCTCCCTGCGCTTGGGGCGGAGCGTCGCCGGCGGAGGCGTGCGCCAGCATGCTGTACCGCCGCTGGTGGTAATGGCGGCGGGCCGAGCGGATGCGGCGGCGCGAGGCCGCCGAGTCCTCCCGGCGCCACTCGGCGGCCAGGTCAAGTTCGGCGTCGAGGTCGAGGATGGCGCCGAAGAGGTGCGCCCGCGTGGCGGACGGGGGCTCCAGCAAGGCGTAGGTCTCGACTCGTTCCGTGTCCAGCAGGAGATGATCGCGGTGGGCCTCGAGATCGCTGAGCGCGAGCTGGCGGTCGAGGCCGTGCGGGGAGAGGCAGCGGCCGGCCAGCGCGGCTTGGCGGGAGTTGGCGGCGAACGCCAGATCCCGGAACAAGTCCTCTGCCTCCAGGGGCTCGAGCGGCGTGACATCGTCGACCAGCCCGCGGAAGGCGGCGACGGTGCTCTCGAACCGCTCGCACGCCGCGGCGACCTGCGAGCCTAAGAGGCGCTTGGTGCGCTCCTGGGAGAGCCAGTGCGAGGCGCGCGCAAGCAGCGCCCGGGCCCGGCGGGCGCGCCCGTCGCGGGGCGGAACCGGCGCGAGGCGCGGGTCCCACAGCCAGTACACGCTGGCCTCGATCGAATACAGGCCCTGGCCCAGCAGATGGGCGTGGCGGGCCTCCCGGGCGCGAGCCGCCAGAGGGTCGCCGCGGTCGCGCTGGGGCAGCGCCGTCAGGCGGCGCTTGCGGGCCTGCCAGCGGATGCGCCAGCCGGGCGCGAGGCTCTTCAGAGCGCGGGTCCAGCGCAGCGCCGCATAGGCGAGTTCGCTAGGCGAACGGCACTCGAAGGGAGCGCCCCGCAGGCGGGCCCCGGCCAGCAGCTCGCCGCTCTTGGTCAGCACGCTGCGCCGGCTGGCGAAGCCGAGCCAGGGCAGTTGCGCGTGCAGCGGAGCCGGTTCGTGTCGACTCATGCGGACAGCTCCTCGACGATTTCCAGTAGGTCGGGCCCTGTGGCGCGCAGGGCGGGGTCGTAGCGGCGGCTGCAGGACGCGGAGCGCAGCAGGACCGCCGGCAGGCAAGGGTCGAGCCGGGTCGCGAGCAGCCCGGCCCCGTAGCCGCAGCCGAACAGCAGGACGCCCGCCAGAGGCGCGTTGAAGGAGGAGAAGGCCGCCGCGCCGACGCAAACGGCCCCCAGGAACAGGCGGCGCTCGCAGCCGAGCACCGTCAATGGGCGGCTCAGCGCCGGGTACGCGCCGTGCGTGTCGGTCGCGGGGCTCACGGGAACAGCCACTGCATGAAGTTGACGGCGCCGATGGCCATGCCGACGCCGAAGATGAGGCCGGCGAGGGCGCGCTTGCTGCCGCCCTCGCCGAAGGCGAACATCAGTCCGCCGATGACGATGGCGACCAGGCTGAGGCCGCGGGCGATGGGGCCGGTGAAGGCGGTCTGCAGGACCGTCACGGCCTGCAGCCAGGGGCTGATTCCCTGGGCGAGAAGCGCCTGGGGCAGGGCCGCCGCGGTGAGCAGCAGAGCGCCGAGCCTCTGGGCGGCGTGGAGTTGGAATCGCTTGCGCATGGGATTGCATCCTTTGGTGGGAGAGAGAAGGGGGAGAGTTCCGCAGGGTCGGAATCCATGGCCGATCGGAGCCGATGCTGAGATGGTTGGTGCTTCGCGCCTGGCGAACCGATCCGCTGGGGAACTCATGTAAAGAGACTATAATCTATTAATAGATATTCTGTCAAGCGCTATCGACCGGAGATTTTCATATTTTTTGGATTTTATTCTCTATGAAGATATTTCCGGGCGACGAGCCAGCGGCTGCCAGCGCTGCGGCGGCCAGAGCGCTGGGGAGCGGGGATGGGAATCGTCGGTGGGAGGCGGTTCGCGGATGCTCGCGGAATCAGCCCGCTGCGGCAGGGCGCAGGCCGTAGATCGTCGGTACCGGACGGGACGGTCAGGCCGCGCAAGATCCACACTCGGGCAGCCCCTCGCTCATGCTGGTGGTTGCCCCTCGGATCGCCCCACTCGCGTCGTCGACGCCAGGATGATCGGCGCCCGGCCCGCAACTCCATGATTCCCGGATACGTGGAATCGATCCATGCGGTTGAGTGCTTGACTTCCAGCATTGTTTGCAGGCCAAGAAAGACTCTGGCAGTGACTGCGGTTTGCGAGTGTCGAGCCTGGGGCTGACCGAGTGTCCGTCGTCGAGGCCGGTGGATTGGGGTTATGCTTGTTGCACGTTCCATTCGCGGGCTGTGGGTCTGCATTCGCGAAACGGGCTCGAGGGCAGCGCAGCTCTTGCTGCGCGCCCGCGACGAAGGAGGCCCAGGATGCTCCGGGGTGCAAATCCAGGAACACGGAGTCGGTTTCGATCGCGTGGTTCGCTTGGAACACGGAGTATGCAAGCGCCGAAGACGGACTCGGTGACTGCAGGATCACTTCCCGAAAGCGCCCGGAGCACTTCTTGCCGGTCTCGTTCGGCGCTGTTGTTCCGCTACGAGTTGTCGCTGTATCGGGCTTCGATCATCGGTCGCGAACATCGAAATTGCCTAGTAGCCGGATAGAATAGGTGCGGCCAATGGTCGAATGCTCTCGGGTCCCTAGGTCGAAGAGCAGGAGCCGTTCTTGAAGTCTCAGCGTCCATCAGGAGGACCTGAGAAGACGAAAAAACGGCCCGAGGCCCTTGTATTGCTGGCGGTTGTCTGCATGGCCGCAATACGCGCTCCTGTCGTTGCGCAGCAACAGGTCGGCGGACTCCGTGTCATCCTAACCGACCAGACCGGTAGCGTAATCCCCGGAGCCGAAGTCGAGTTCAACAGCGCGGTGTTGATCCGGCCGGTCTTCGGTGTCTCCGATGATCAAGGGTTGGTCATCAATAGCAGCCTTCCACCAGGAACCTACACAGTGATCGCCCGCGTCCCGGAATTCCAAACTGCGGTGAATGAAGAAGTCGTCGTTCAGGTAGGACGAAGTTTTGCGGTTGAGATGGCCCTCGAGGTCGGTCAGATCGACAGCACGATCATGGTCGAGGCCGGCGCAGCGGCGATCGATACGTTCAAGAGCGAGTCGGCATCGGTCTATACAGGCGAGAGGCTTACGAATGCCGCTGGCGGTCGAGACTTCACCGACTACGCGCGCTTTACGCCGAGCGTCAACATCGAAGCCCAGGCGGGTGACGTGACTCACAGAGGGCGAGAGGTCCGTGGAATATCCGTCGACGGGTCATCCGGTGCGGAGAACGTCTTCTATGTCGACGGTGTTGATACGACAAGCATCTACAGCGGGTTGAACAACCAGAACCTACGCGTCGAAACGGTGCAGGAGTTCCAGTTGAAGACCGCCGGATACGAGGCGGAATTCGGCGGCGCGATGGGCGGCGTGGTCAGCGTCCAGACCAAGAGCGGAGCAAACGGCTTTCACGGTAGCGTGCTGTGGTACGGCAGCGGAAGCGTACTGGCGGGTGCGCCGAGCAAGCGTCTGCGCCTCGATCCGACCCAGTCCGTCGACGTGTCCGAATACGTGTTCGATGCGGAAGACGATGATGTTACGAACGAATTCGGCTTCACTTTGGGCGGACCCATACGGCGCGATCGCGCCTGGTTCTTCGGGGCGCTCCTGCCGCAAGTCCGAAATCGGATGCGCACTGTCACGTTCACGTCCGGAGAAGCGGGTGATTTCAAGCGCAAGGACCGGTTGCGCAGCAGTACGGCCAAGATTGATATCCAGCCCGCTGAGAAAGTCAGGCTCATGACGTCATTCGCGTCGGATTGGTCGGACTGGAAGGGCGGATTGCCCCATCGCGACGGCACCTCCAACCCGACCTTCGAGTGGGCGAACGAAGGATTCGAACACCCCGGCTACACGGTCACGGGAGCCGCGATGATCACCCCAACCCCGGTCCTGGTGGTGGATGCCCGGTGGGGGTTGAACGCGATCCAGACGGAACAATTCCTCGGTCCGAACCAGATCCGTCACCGCCTCCTCCAATCGCCCGGCCTAGTCGGATACTCGCCGGACGACCCCTTGTATCGCCCCCGTGGTTTCTCCACTATCGGACATGCTGCAAGTTTCAACACTTCGCAGGATTTCCAAAAGAAAAGCACGATATCCCTGAGTGGTAGCTATTTGGCCAGTACGGCCGGCCAACAGCATAGCCTTCGCTTCGGCTGGCAGTTCAACGGGCTCGCACACGACATTAACGAAGCGTACAAGTTCGATTTCATCCTGTACAACTACGCCCGCCCGTACAACATGGTGGACGGGACTGTCCGCACCAGCACCTGTACCGGTCCGGACGGCGCTCTATACGATCCGTGCGGTTACTACGAGCTACGGGCCCCGTTTGGCGTTGTGGCGAACGTCAGCACGAACCGGCAGGCCCTTTTCTTGCAGGATGCCTGGACGATAGGTGGCGCACTCACCCTGAATCTCGGACTTCGCTTGGAGCAAGAAGAGATTCCATCCTTCAGCGACCTTCCTGGATTTTCCGGGGCGGCGTTCAAATGGAACTTCGCGGACAAGGTCGCGCCTCGCCTGGGCTTCGCCTATGACGTCCTTGGCAACGCGAAGCTCAAGCTCGTCGGCAGTTGGGGCCGGTTCTACGACGCAATGAAGCTCGAGATGGCCCAGGGATCGTTTGGAGGGTTCAAGTGGTTGAGCCATTACTACCTGATGGACGACGCCACGCTCGATTGGACCAAGATCGGCGGGCTGTCGGGCCAAGGGCGCTATCCGGGAACCTTCGTCGAGACGAGGAACTGGCGTCTTCCGTCGTTCGAGGACCTGGATCCCGATCTGAAGCCCATGCGGATGACGGGGGCCGTCGCAGGGCTCGAGTACGAGGCCGCGCAGGGCTATGTCGTTTCGTTCCGATACACTCGAAAAAACCTCGACGAGGCGATCGAAGACGTTGGCCGTCAGACCCCAGCCGGTGAAGCCTACTACATCACCAACCCAGGGCGCGGCCTCTCGGTCGACAGGTTCCTAGAAGCGGGTCTACCGACCACGCCCAAACCGAAGCGGACGTATAAAGCCTTTGAAGTCCGCTTGCGGAAGTCTTTCCGCGACAAGTGGCTTGCGGACATCGCCTATGTGTATTCCAAGCTTCACGGCCTGTATTCCGGCCTGGGAAGCTCGGACGAGAACGGACGCCTCAGTCCGAATGTTGATCGCGATTTTGATCTCTGGTTCCTCAACTACGACGCCCGTGGCAACTTGGTCGATGGACCTTTGGGCACCGACAGGACGAACCAGCTCAAGGTGAATTGGGCCTACAGCACGCCATGGGACCTGCAAGTCGGCGGCTTTTTCCGCGCCATGAGCGGAACCCCGATCACCCGGACAGTCGAACTGGAACACGTGGACGTCATAGTGAACAACCGCGGCAGTGATGGGAGAAACCCGGCCTGGACTCAGACGGACCTCTCCCTGGTGCAGCGTTTCCACCCTTTCTCGGATGAAACCAAATCGTTGGAAATCAACTTCAACGTCATCAACCTCTTCAACCAGAAGACGGGTTTGCGGACGTTTCGGAGTCTGTACCGCCAGCCCCTTCCCTTGTGGCAACCTGGCGATCCCGTCTCGCAAGTCCTGAGTGGTTACGATTATCAGGAAATCGCGGCCTCCCAGGGCGCGACCCAGGATCCACGCTTCCTACAGTTGGACCGGTTCCTGGATCCGATCTCGGCACGCTTCGGACTTCGCTTCATCTTCTAAGGCGTAGTGGCGCGCGAGACAATACCGACTGCGAATATCGACAGGAGCCCCGAGTGATGCAGGGGAGGTCTCCCGGCCCCTTGTCAGGCCGCTTCCATGTTCGAGAAACGGGCCGAACTGTTCGGCTGAACGAGGCTTGGAGGCGCGGCGGGGATCTTTGTTTGTGGCGAGACTGTGCGCTTTGGCGCGTTCCCTGTGCGGGGTTTCAAGGGTTTCGGACATTCTTGGGCGGTACGGGTCGACTTGAACCGCTCCAGCCGGCGCTCCTGCAGCCTGGCCGGCGAACTTGGAAATTCCCCGTCATGACCCGAGGACGCTCCGATTCGTCTAGATCTGATTATGCACTTTGATCGAGACGATCGCAGAATGGCGGACTCGGGCTAGGGCGAGGCGGGATGGAAATCAGATCGGCGCCCTTGGCGCCCGGAATTGGCTTGAGGGCTGAACGTTCTTCCGAACCCAATCGGACTTCGCGCCGAGGTAGGCACGGGTGATCGGCCGGTCGTGACTGGTGCTGCGCTGGCGGGTCATTTGCCGGGGGCGCCTTCCAAGGCAGGGGATCATTTCACAGACACCCGGCCAAAGCCGCTCGATTCTGCGCAGAGCGCGTCAAGCTCGAGTGGACGCTCCGACTACCTCGAAACCGAGCGCACGGGCCGCGGTAGCTTGGCTCCGATCGTGCGTGCCGAACACGAGCCCGGCCGCGCGGTGCTCCGCGAAAAGCAGGGCGCTAGCCAGATGGATCGCATCGAGCGTCTTAACGACGGTCGGCATTGGTTGGCCTGCTCGGCGCAGGACTGCAGCGGTCAAGCGAATTACGCCGACCGCGCGCTCCGTCGCCGCGAGCGCCTGGTGAGCATCCGCCAAGCCTTCATCATCGAGTGCGCGCTCCAGACGCAGACGGTCGATTGCGCGCCGTGCCTCGACGCCCATCAGCTCGCTCGAGTACGCGCGATCCCACTTGCCCCACTCCGGCAAGGGGTCGCCGTCGCCAAGCAGCGCGCGAAGCACCGCGCTGGTATCGAGATAGATCGTCAACGGTCGGCTCGATCGGCGCGCAGCAGCGCAACGACGTCGATCCGTTTCTTGAGCCTAATGCGCTGCCCAACCGGCAGGCCTTCGGCATCGGCCGCCTCCAGCACTTCGACTCCTCCGGCATCATCGTCGACGGGCACAAGGCGAGCGATCGGTGTCTTGCGGTCACACACCGTGACCGTCGCTCCGTTGCGCACCTGCGCGAGGTATCCGCTCAGCTTCGCCTTCAGTTCCGACACCTTCGCTGTCTGATTCATGACCTAATTAGACCATATATGGTCTAGAACCTGCAAACTCAGCGCCAGCCCGTCGAGGATGGCGAGCACCTGCTTGCTGGAGAGTAGAATCCGGCGCAGCTGCCCGCCGAAGCTGTGATCGAATTCCCGAGACCAGATCCACTCCTTGAAAAGAGCCTGGGCGGCATGTCAGTCTCCGCCTTCCAAGCGTCCGCCGCGCGCCGGAGTAGGAACAGCCCGGAAAACAGCGCCGACGCAGTCTGTGGGGAATGGAACGTCTCCGCTTCCTGATCCGCCATATCGCTCCATCCCGAAGACGGTTGGAGTCTGAACGTATCAGCATATGCGTCAACCACCGTCGACTCGGCCCCAACCGAGCGCCGGCACGCCGGCCGCATCCGCAGGAGCCGCCGTCAGGCGGAGGGGCGGCCGGTCGTGGCATTCCCGCAGCCGGCTGGAAACGACGCGGAACCTGACGCGCAATCGCATGCCATCGAACGGACTTGCTTCGAGATCCTGACCGGTGGTCCGGAGAAGACATCCTTCGCGGAACTGCTCCTGGACGGGTTGCCGGACTTATTGCGTCGTAGGCTCAGCGCGCTCCTCGTCCGGGCGTCAGGCGTCGATTAGGGCTCGTAGGGACGGATTCGGGACTGAACGAACTGTTCTGGAACGCCAGGGAAAAGTCAGAGCCAAGTGTCCGCGTCACCGTTTCCCAATGCAGTACAAGTACTCGGCAGTGCGGATGAACAGTTGGTTGCCTGCCTCGGCAGGAGATGCCAAGGTATAGTCATCAAGTCGATTCACGGCGAGGATCTCGAATTCATCGCCGGCCTTCAAGACGGTCGTCGTCCCCTCTTCGCTGACCGCGTAAATCTTCCCATCGGCGAGCAATGGCGAAGCGCTGTAGGTGCCGGGCTCGATTCGCGTGCGGTCCCAGACGGTGCTTCCATCAAGCACGTGCAAGCTGAGAGCGATTCCTCTGTCGTCGATGATGTAAAGTCGTTCGCCGTCGCTCGTCGGGGTCGGAACATCGGGTCCGTAATCTGTAGACCACAGTCTCTTGGAATCGGTGACGTCGCCCGTGCCGTCAGTCCGGAACGCAATGAAAGGCCTTCTCCGGGACGGCACCAATACAACATCGTCGACCACGAGCGACGATGCGATCGTTCGGTAATTCGTCGCGTCATTCGGATTGAGTCCGCCAGCCCGCCATATCTCCTCGCCCGTCTCAAGGCTGTGGCCCGTCACATAGCCGGCCCCCGCCACGATGAGAACGAAGTCGCCATCGACCTTGGCCAGAGTCGCCGTCGAATAGGAGTCGGGGGTTTCGTGCCGGCCATCGGTCGGCCGGTCGACCTTCCAGATCGTTTTTCCTGACGCAGCATCAACCGCCAGAACGTACGACGGGTCATCCGTATACATCCCTTGCAGGTTTTGGAGGAAGAGCACGCCTTCGTGGAGAAGCGGTGACGATGCGTATCCGAATTGGATTCCGAACTTGCCGTAGTCCTTCTGCATGTCCCGCATCCAGACTTGGCGACCGGAGAAATCGAAGCAGCGAAGTTCTCCATTTCCGTTGACTATCCAAACGTGCTCGCCGTCCGTGACCGGCGAGGGCGAAGCCATGTTCTGCTTGTTTCCGATGCGGTTTCCGCGCCCGATGGACTGTCGCCAGCGGACAGCGCCTGTTTCGCGGTTGATCGCTATCAGGTAGAGCCGGTCCCGACCAGAGTCTCCTCCATCGAAGAGCTGCGAATTCGGACGATTCAGGCTGGAGCCTTCTTCGGCCGACGTCACGAAAACGGTATCGCCCCAAACGATCGGCGTCGCCGCCGCCCAGCTCGGCAGCTTCGTTCGCCATTTCACGTTTTCCGTCGTACTCCACCTGATCGGAAGGTCGGTGGCGTCGCTCGTGCCATTGAGGTTCGGTCCGCGCCACTGAGGCCAGTTGTCGCCCGCCAGAGCCAACGGGGATACGATCACGCAGATCAGCAGTAGCCGCCTCATTCTGGTCATAGTATCAAGCGGCTTGCTCGCGCAAAGAGAAACCGTGCGATTCGGAATCTAAAGTCGCTGGAAACTGCGACAAGGCCTAGGCAGTGGCACACGGCCTGACCGAGAGTCGAGTTCCAATTGCGTGTCGATGGCAGCCCCGAGCGGGCGATCGAATATGCCAGTACTAACCCTCATGATCAGTACACCGCTCGTGCGGTTCGGAGCGGGTTTGGAGCGCGTCGCCGCCTCGGCGGCCGGCCTCCGTTCCCTGCTCGCGAGCTTGTCGCGGCCACGCAACACGACCCATCCGCTTACGTTCTGGCTAGGCTGGCCAGCGCCGGACTCTCGGCGGTGGCTGCGGCGAGGCGGTCGCCCAAAGCTCCAAATCCACGCCAGGGGACGCGACCCGCCGAGTTCGAACGCGGTGGGGCTCGCGCCACTCACCGACTCGGAGACGGCCGCAGTCGAAGGCGCCTACCGGGATCTGCTACCGAAGTTGGACCGGCCCTCACGGTGAAATTGGATTGAGCGTGGCCAGCCCTTCAAGGCCCGCGGCTTCACACAGACGCGCGTCCGCGCAGACGAACGTGAAGGGCCCCGGCAGGCTTTGGCGGACCACCAGGCATCCGGCGAGCTGAAGCGCGTCATAGGTCCTGAGCAGGTGCCGGTCGATCAATCGGGCGGCCTCCTCGATCACCGCGGAGGTCGAAGGCTGTACCTGGAAGGACGACGATGCGTCTTCTTCGATCTGCTTGAGAATCCGATCAACGTCCGCTCCCACAATATCGCCCTCTCGCTCTCGTCGGCGGACCGCCGACCGGGACTCGAGCAGGGTGACGTCCAGAATGATGACCTGGACGCCATCCAGGTCTTCCGTTAGGCCGACGACCCGCGCCGTGCCCTCTTCCTCGATGTAGAGCTTGACCAGCGCGCTTGTGTCCAAATAGACGCTCGCCATCGGCCCAGGTCAGCGTCTTTCGCTGAGGACGGTGTCGGAGATCGAGCCGCCCCGTATGCGGATGGGCATGAACCCGGCGCCGCGCCCCGGAGCCTCCGATTGGAATCGAGGATGTCTTCGATTGACCCGTATGGCGGTAACCGGGTGGAGTGGCTGATTGGGGTTGGGGACCTGGCTGGTCAGGACGAGGCGCTGATCCGTTGCATGGCGCAGCAGAGAGCCGCTGGTCCTCGGATCTCGGGCCCAATCGTGGCCGCACGCGGGAAGAAACTGGTCGCGGAACCATTTCAGGCCCACGAATGGGCGCGTCCGTTCGGCTTGCTTGAGCGCATCGAGGAGCTGGTCTGCCGCCGTCTCGAAATCGAACGCGGCGGCCCGTTCCTCCTCGCGGAGCGCGCTCGATTCGCGCCGGTCGTCCTCATCGTGAGAAGTCTCAACTGGTCCGAATCGGATCACCACTTCGCAACGATCCGGATCAAAGTAGCGGGCGGCGGCGTCCTCGCGGACTTGCCTGCCCTTATCTCGGTTGCGAATTCTCACCTGGGGATTGCGGTCGCCCACGGGCAGGTGCCTTAATCCCTCCAACGAGGGCGGCAGAGTCGCCGTCGCCAAGTTGGCGAGGCTGTCTTCAAGATCGCGTTGAATGTCTAAGATTTTCATTTTTATTTCTTCTTTATATAGATTACTTCAAGGATATTTCCTGATAAGAACAACTTAACACTTACTCTCGGTGATGTCCAGTGTCTCGATGCCCGCGATGCGCGGTCGATGCCAGGAATGGTCTGCGGTGGCCGCAAGGCCCGTGCGTTGAGTTTGGCCCGCACCTAGGAGGTCAGGCCGGCCAGGATCGTCTCGGCCGCGAGGCCCTCGACGAGGCCGTCGTAGTCGAGAGCCTTATGGATCCGGCCACGCTCCTGCAAGGCGGCCGAAAACCCAGTCGAGATCTGCGCCTTGCACGCCACCGCGCCGCACCTGCTGGGGCTCGACCACGAGCAGCTCGCCTTCTCTCACAACGGCCTCGACCGCCGCCAGACCGATGTGCGCGGCCGCGTGGTCGAAGCTCTGTTTGGCTGCCCTCCGGATGAACCCGCGCACACGGTCGTCACGCTCAAAGGGCTACCGCTCTCGAAGCATCCGATGGCCGCACCGCCCTGGACCCGCCATGCTTCGCTTGGCGGGCGGGCGCGAGTACCGGGGCATCGAGTAGGCCGCCGCACTGTGCACGAGATTCGGATCAGGGGTCGCCGCCGCATCCACCACCACCGCCGAATCCTCGTCTTCCGCGACATTCGTCGGCCTCGGTGGATAGTGGAATATTCCCTGTCGCTTCCACTAGAGGAGCAGACGATCTCGACCAGGATCGCAAAGGCCAAGGCCGAGGTTTCGATCCGAGCCAGCCCGCCAACCAGTGGCCCGTTGAACTTTCCCTCCGAATCCGAATAGAGTGGCTCTGGCAGCCCGCAACCCGCCAGGTCCGCCCTGAAACAGCCCTGAAGGCCTCAGATCCAAATCTCGGGACTGTCGGACACCAGACGCCGTGCGCGCCTCCCGCTGAGCCCCTGCCGACCAGACACGGCATGCCCAAATCTCGCCGGCTTAGGAGCCTGTGGTTTTTCTCAGATTTCGCGAGGCCCGCGTCAACCATTGCGTCTGGCCCAGATCTCGCTTGCCTTGGTGTACTCGGGCCAGTCCCGGACGGATCGGCGGCTGGTAGCACTGGAATCGTGCGTGAGGTTGCTGGAACACCGCGCGGGCGATCTCGAATGGCGCGTGGGCGCGGCTGTATCGGGGCTGGCTGAGCATACGGCATGGCTTCCCGACTCGCAGCCTCGCGAGACTGACGAGGCTCTCCTATACGCCATAGCTGCCGCGATGGCCACGCCTGGCAGCCGGCTCAGCCACTTAGTTAGCGGTGATCCACAGCTTCACAGCGAGGTGCTTGAGCATGCCTGCGCCAAGGCGGGGCTGGACAAAGGGAAACCTGATTACCCATAAGACTCCTCCAACTTTAGGAAGCGACACGGCATAGGCAGCGTGTTCGCCGCAGCGTAAACGAGGTACACCAGCATCTTCTTCTGCCCGTGCTTGTCCGTGTACTTCCCGTGCGCCCGCGCGTACCCCTTCGTCAACCCCACCGCGGTCCAGTTCGCCGCGAAGTACACTGTGCCCCGGTAGCGCCGGATGTCCACGAACGTCTCCGCCAACTCCAGCGGATGCCCCCACTGCGCTTCCCAGTCCTCACGCAACCGCCGCACATTCGCGCCCAGCACCCGCGACCCCAAGTTCTTCACCCCCACCCCCGCCACTCCGCCACGTAACGCAGCCCCCAACCGGCCAATTGCTTGAATCCCAAGTACTGCTGCTCGTCCATCAGACGATCCCATTCCAAACGCTCGTCCGACCGCGCCAAGCGCAGCACGACCTCGCTCAAGTCCGGCACCTCCCACTCGTTCGCATCGCTGGCGCGGGGGCTGTTCCAATTGGCCATCTTCCCGATATACAGGAATTCCGTCAAGAAACCCAGTCCCTGGCCTAACTCGTTGCATCACAACACCCATTCCGAGAATGAATCCGTCGTGCAAGGCCTCCCCAGCGCTCCCCTCAACTCGGATCAAGACCGCTAACATCAACAGAAGGAACCTAGCATGGACATCGATCAGATGAACCACTACCAGCGCAAGCTCGCTTATGAAATCGATTCGTGGGATCTCTACGTGGCCTTGGGCAAAAACGAGCCCGTCATCGTGGTCGATGGCCGTTCTGCCGAGGCCCACGCCCGAGAGCATATCCCGGGCTCGCTTAATCTGCCCCACAAGGAACTCTGCTTCAATTCCACGGAGTCACTTGACGAATCGAAGACCTACGTCTGCTATTGCGACGGCATCGGATGCAATGCCTCAACGAAGACAGCGCTGAAGCTCCTGACGCTTGGCTTTCAAGTGCGTGAACTGATCGGAGGTCTCGATTGGTGGAAGCGTGACGGTTACGCCACTGTTGGCGACAAGGCGCAGATTGGGACCGAGATCAAATGCGGACGCTAAGTCTGGTGCCTGAAGATCACTGCCGGAAGTGACGAAGCACCTGCCCTATAGGCCAAGGAAAAGGACACCGTCCATCGCTCACCCTTGAGGAACACCAACCTAAGCCGATCATCTGGTGATGTTCGGCTCAAGCACCCGGACCTCCGCCAGGATATCAAGGAGAATCCTGCGAGCGCCGTCATGTAGGCTGAGAAGCTCTGAATCCTTCAGTAGCGCTGATACTGGCACCAACCAACGTCCGTTGAACTTCCTCGGTTTGGCGCCTGTCAAGGGTAGAACCACCGCGTTTGTCATTTCTTCACGGCGGTAGTTCTTGTCTGCCACGCAAAGTTTGCCAGCTTGCCACAGGAGTTGGCCACACTCGACCTCGCAGTCGGCAACCACTGAGGCGAGATCCTTCGCTGTCCACCAACCAGCAGCCATCCGGGCGGCGGGCTAGTAGCGCCAGCCGCTCCACCAGTTCCAACCGTCCCGGCATCGTCGCGCGGCGGCAGTTCGCGCTCGTCAATCCGCCCGGTGCTGCTCGCGTGGGGCCGGGCAGCCGGATCCATACCGACAGATGGAGCGGCTCTCGGGGCTTGGGGCGAGGCGGTTTTCGCGATCGTACGACACCTGCAATGGGAGACGGACCGCTTGTGCAAAAGGAATTCCTTGGCCCGCGCGTGTGGGCTCGCGCGTTGCGTCATTGCATCGGCTAATCTAGGATCGAGAGCGAGAAAGATGACCACTTTCGACACGCTGACAGCAGCTCGCAACTTGCAGGCCGCCGGACTCGACCCCAAGCACGCCGACGCCATTGTCGACGCCATGCGATCCGCAGTCAGCGAACACGTTGCCACGAAGGCCGACCTTCGCGAACTGGAACAGCGCCTCCTCGAAGTGGAACGACGCCTCATGATTCGCCTCGGCGCTCTGCTGTTCGCCGGTCTAGGCTTGCTGTTCGCTGCACTCAAGCTCACATCGTAAGCTGACGCCCCGCAGGCCGTGAGCGACCCTACTGCAATCCCGCTCTTCAGGCAGCGGAGCGCTTTGAAGGAGCGTTCGTATGAGGTCGTCGCGAGAACTGGGAGGGAGAGCTGAATCGGCTCGCAGCCACAACGCCAACCGCACCGTGGTTGCGAGTGCTTGCCGATTCACTGCTGTGGTCGCACCATGGTCTCAAGCCCGCTTCGTTTGGGGATTACATACGAAACTCCCGAAACAGGGGTTGACAGATTCGGGAATTTCCTGTAGAATAGTTATGTAAGAGGTTGATATGGAAGTTGCTAAGAAGGGGCCGGGAAAGCACTATCGAAAGGGGCTTTCGGTTTCGGAATTCTTCGAGATGTTTCCGGATGACGCTACGGCAGAGGCCTGGATCGTGCCGCGGCGCTGGCCCGGAGGGGTCTGCTGCCCGCGTTGCGGTTCGCTGAACGTAAACACGAGCGCAAAGCGCAAGTCCATGCCGTTCCGCTGCCGCGAGCAGGTCTGCGATGCGAACTTCAGCGCTAAGACCGGTACGTTCATGCACTCGAGCAAGATCGGCTACCGGGATTGGCTGTTTGCCTTCTACCTGCTCTCGACCAATCTCAAGGGAGTCTCTTCCATGAAGCTGCATCGTGACCTGGGCGTGACGCAGAAGACAGCATGGCATCTGGCGCATCGCGTGCGGAAAGCGCTGCAGTCCGGCGGGTTCCAGTTCTCCGCTCCGGTCGAGGTAGACGAGACCTATATCGGCGGCAAGCGGAAGAACATGAGCAACGCCAGGCGGCAGGAGCTGGAAGGAACCGGCAGGGGCGCCGTGGGCAAGACGGCCGTGGTCGGTGCGAAGGACAGGGCGACCAAGCACGTCGCGGCCAAGGTCGTTGGGTTAACTGACAAGGAAACGCTGCAAGGGTTCGTGCAGGACTGGGCCGACTTGCAGGCTACGGTCTATACGGATGAGGCCGGCGCCTACGAGACGCTGCCGTTCGACCACGAAACGGTCAAGCACTCGGTGGGCGAGTACGTGCGGGGCAAGGCTCATACCAACGGAGTCGAGTCTTTCTGGTCGATGCTCAAGCGCGGCTATATTGGAACGTACCACCACATGAGCCCGCAGCACCTGCAGCGCTATGTGGACGAGTTCAGCGGGCGCCACAACGTCCGCGAGCTGAACACGCTCCAGCAGATGGGCGAGATTGTCGCATCCGCGGCCAACACCCGGCTGCGTTACAAGGACTTGGTGGCGTGAGCTGCGGCCAGTCCCCGGGAGAGGCCGTTGCAGCGGTACCGGGACGTGCCTGTACTGGCCGCCACGAGATGGCGCTAGCGAACGGGGAAAGGCAGACGCTCTGGACGGGGACAACCGCGCCATCATGCGCGGGCTGCACAGCGAGTCGGCGGACCTGATCTACCGCGACCCGCCCTGCAACTCCAGCCAGACGTACAGCGCGCCGAGCGGTTCCCAGGCCGCAGGGGCAGCCTGCAAGGATACCTGGACGTTGGCTGCCGCCGCTAGCGCTTGGATCGGCCTGATTGCCGAGAAGGAGCCGTGCTGAAGGAGCGCGGGCTGGTAGTCTGAACCGGGAGGGAGAGAAGTGCACAAGAAACCCAAACCGAGAATCGTGGAGCTGGTACGGACCGACTACCAGCCGACCAAGGCCGAGAAGGAAGAGGTATTCACGATCGAAGCCTCCATGGAGGAGATCGCGGACGCGGTACTGTCCCCGGTCAATGTCCGTTGGATCGACAGGCCCCGAAACCGGAGGTTGCGCAAGTGAGCTGTCAACCCCTGTTTCGGGAGTTTCGTATGTAATCCCCCTTCGTTTCTCCTCTAGCCAGTTTCTAATCAACAGCATAGACTCATCCGCAAGAAGGCCTGGAAGTAAGCGTTCGAGCGAGGCGTGAGAGACGGTTTGTGGTGTAGCGGGTTTAGCGATTGAGGATCGCTTTCCAGTCGGGACAAAGAGGTTCCTGATTACCCAGCAGTACCAGCCACAGTTAGGAGGCGCTGAGGCAGCGGCGGCGTGTGCGCCGCGACATAGGCGAGCCGCGGGACGCGATCGGCCAGCTGGTAGCGCCGGTTGAAGCGGTAGGCGAACTCGGCGAGGTAGCGCCCCGCGTAGCGCGAGTCGCAGGCGTGATACGTGCCGTCGATCGCCCGCTTGACGTTGCCGAGCAGCGTGTTCACCCAGGTCAGACCGGGCGTTGCGCAGCTGCCCTTGCCGCCGCCGGTAACCCGCGGCTGGTGCTCGCAGCCGGCCGCCACCACCCCGCGGAAGCAGTTCAGCCCGTCCGAGCGCACCACCGTCCCGGGCTGCAGGCGCCGACGCGCCCAAGCCTCCAGCTCTTGGAGGCGAAAGCCGCCCACCGGGCTCAGCCGCAAACGTTCGGGCCGCCCCTGCTCGCTCACCTGCGCAGCCGCCACGAACGGCTGCTTGCGAGCCGCTCCCCGTCCGCGCTGGCCGCCGCTCGCCTCCCCGCCCAGGTAGGCGTCGTCCAGCTCCACCGCGCCCTGCAACGGCTGGCTGTCGTCCCGCTCGCGCAGGGCCTGCATCAGCTTCTGCTTGACCCTCCAAGCCGTGTTGTAGCTCACTCCGAGCTGACGCTTGAGATCCATCGCCGAGATGCCGTTCTTGGACTGCGTGACCAGGTACATGGCGAGGTACCAGGTGCGTAACGGCAGCTTGGTGTTGTCGAACAGGGCGCCCGCGGTGAGCGACGCTTGGTGCTTGCAGCGCACTCAGACGAGGGCGGTGTCTATTGGATTGCGGACGGTAGGAAGAATCCCGTGTATGTTGGCAGGGCCGAAAGCCTTCTGGAGCGCCTAGCAGAACACCAGAGGGGCTCCAGCGACCAGTCTGCATGCATCCGCGACAGCGGCGCAAAGCTCTTTCGCTTCATGGTGATCGAGGATCCCGAGGAACGAGAGAGCTTTGAAGATATGTTGCTTCAGCGGGCTCCCACCCCCTGCAACGGCTGATCCCGGACGCCGGTCGAGAAAAGCCCGGCGACTTCAAGAATGTCCGGTACTCGCCTTCAGCGGTGGACACGGCCTTCCAACCCCGTTGTTCGAGCGTACAGGGAGTGAAGCTTTTCGGCGGGGCAGTGGTATATAGTAATACCAAGTGATACTTGCGAGGCACAGCAGTGGGTACACCAGCCGTTTCCGTAGCCGTGAAGATCGAACCGGAAATGCGCGAGCGCATGAAGCGCCTCGCGGCAAGACGGCAGCGTACCCCGCACTGGCTAATGCGCGACGCGATCCGCCAGTACGTCGAGCGGGAAGAGGCGCGTGACGCGTTCTTGCGCGCGGCACTCGACGCCTGGGAGGAATACCGGGAGACCGGCCTGCATGCCAGCTCCGAGGAGGTGCTGGCGTGGCTCGCCACCTGGGGCAGGGAATCCGAGACGGCTGCTCCGGCGTGCCACGAGTAAGCTTCGCGCCCGCCGCCCTGCGCGACTTGGAGCGCCTGCGCGCGTTCCTGCGGCCTAAGAGCCCGGCCGCCGCGCGCCGCGCCGCCGCCGCCATCAGCGAGGCCGTGCGGGGACTCGGGCAGCATCCCCGGATCGGCAGGCCCGTGCAGGAAATGCCCGAATACCGGGAACTGCTGATCGACTTCGGCGACAGCGGCTACGTCACCCAGTACCGTCATGAGGGCGATCAAGTGACCGTGCTGGCCCTGCAGCACAATGTCCCTGACATAGGCAAGACGGTAGCCGGATTTTCTGGCAGACCTCCAAGACGTGGATTCAAAAGCACTTACAGTGTTTTCTGACCGGCCTCAAAAAAGCCCTTAACATCCTGGGCCGGATTTGCGATGGTAGCTAGGAACCGGTTTCCTAGGCGCTGCCATGGACCCCCGCATCGAGAATCTCCAGTCCACCACCTTCTGCGGCAGGCGCTTCACGCGTCGGCAGATCGCCCAGGTCCAGGAGACGGTGGCGACGTTCCCGGCGCTGGCCCGCAAGGAACTGGCGCAGACGATCTGCGAGCACCTGCGCTGGCGGACCCCCGCAGGCAAGAACAGCGTCGCAGCCGCCCTGGGCCTGCTCGAGGCGCTGGAGAAGGAGGGCATCCTAACTTTGCCGGCGAAGCGCGAGGAGAAAATGCACGGGACGCGCAAGCCGCTTGCGCGGACCCCGCGCACGGATCCGCAGCCGCGCATCCAGGCCGACCTGCGGGACTTGGCTCCGCTGCGCCTGCAGCGGGCGGAGGGCCCGGAGCAGGCCGGGCTGTTCAACGCATACGTCGACCGGCATCACTACCTGGGCTACCGCCAGCCGCTCGGCCCGCACCTGCGCTATTTCCTGCTCGACCGGCACGAGCGCCCGCTGGGCTGCCTGCTGTTCAGCCAGGCGACCCGCTCGCTGGCCTGCCGGGACGCGTGGGTCGGCTGGCGCGAGGGCGAGTACAAGCGGCACTTGCAGCTGGTGGTCGGGCAGCCTCGCTTCGTGCTGTTGCCCTGGGTCCAGGTCAAGAACCTGGCCAGTCATGCGCTGTCGCTGGCCGTCCAGCAGCTGCCGCAGGACTGGCACAGCCGCTACGGCTGCCGGCCGGTCCTGCTCGAGACCTTCGTCGATCCGGAGCGTTTCGGCGGAGTCTGCTAGCGCGCCGCCAACTGGCTGCGCCTGGGCCAGACCCGGGGCCGCCCCGACGCGGGGCGGACCCGCAAGGACGTCTACGTGTACCCCTTGGCGAAGCACTGCCGCGAGATCCTGCTGCACGGGCCGCGCCCCCGCAAGCCCAGGCCGCGACGCCCGCCCGCGCCGCAGGCTGCGGCCCCCGACGAGGCCTTCGTGCGCCTGTGGCAGGACCTGATCGGCGCGCTCAGCGCCGTCGCCACCACCCACGACCAGCTCTGGCAAGTGCGCCGGCGCGTGCTCAACACGCTGCTGGTGATGCTGTTCGTCTTCCGCCTGGTGTTCGCCCCCCGCCGCCAGGGCTACACCGCCACGCTGGCCGAACTGTGGGACCACTGCCGCGCCCTCGAGGTGCCCCTGCCGCAGGCGCTGCCGGTCTCCGACGCGGCCATGGTCCGCGCCAGGCGCAAGGTCCAGCCCGGCGTCTTCCTGCAGTTCCACGCCGAGATCCTCCTCCGCGCCGACCAGCCCGGCCCTCTCTGGCACGGCCACCGCGTCTTCGCCGTCGACGGCTCGAAGCTGAACCTGCCCCGCCCGCTGCTCGCGGCCGGCTACGCCCTGCCCAGCGAGCAGGCGCACTACCCGCAAGGCCTGCTGAGCTGCCTGTACCGCCTGCACTCGAAGCTGCCCGTCGATTTCGACCTCCTCGCCCACGGCAACGAGCGCGCTGCCGCGCTCGCCCATCTCCAGGCCCTGGCACCGCCTGACGTCGTCGTCTACGACCGCGGCTAGTACTGCTTCGAACTGCTCTGCGCCCATCGCCAGCGCGGCCTGCAGGCCGTGTTCCGCATCCGGCGCAAGGCCGGTCAGGCCCTCGACCGCTTCCTCGCCAGCGACCAAACCGAGACCGTGGCCGAGATTTTCCCCGGCCCCGATGCCCTGCGCGAGTTGCGCCGCAAGCAGCCCCGTACCCACTGGCGACCGGTCCCGTTGCGGCTGGTCAAGTACACGCACGGCGGGACCGAGTACATCCTCGGCACCACCCTGCTCGACCCCCAGCGCTACAGCGTCGCCGCCCTGGCCGACCTCTACCATGCTCGTTGGGGGATCGAAGAACTCTATAAAATCAGCAAGCAGTTCCTGGAGGTCGACCAGTTCCACGGCCGCACCGAGAGCCTGATCAAGCAGGAACTGTTCGCGCACTTCAATCTGATCGCGATGACGCGCTGCTTCACCAACCGCGACGCCGCCCTGTGCCAGGCGGCCGGCCCGGCCGACGGCAAGCCGCCCCCGCAGGCCAACTTCAAGCACAGCCTGGCCGTCCTGTCCCGGCATCTGGAAGCCTTGCTGCTGCGCCACACCGAGTTCGTCCGCGACACCGTCACGCGCATCGCCGAGTGCGTCGGGATCGGCCGGCGCAAGCCCCGCCCGAACCGCTCGTACCCGAGGCGCTCCCAGCAACCGGCTCCCAAATGGTCCCGGCGCAAACCCGCCCCAGCCTAGCCGCCTGGGACCCGAAAGGCCAGGGCTATTCAGTTGTCTGAATTCAGGGTGGCAGACAGTCGTGGCGAGGGGCTGTGCGAGCCTGTCCGCTAGGCACGGCGATCCGCGGTTCCCGTCTTTGCGACCCGCAAGGGCTGGACATTTCGTTCTGGATCTGTCACCGTGGGTCGGATGGAGCCGTTGCCGACGCCACGCCGCGCTCTGGACCTGCGCGCCGTCGCGGTGCGCCCGACCTGCGGTGCGCAGGAGCACCGGCTCTGGGACCGTCTGGTGGGGGCCCATCACTACCTGGGGTTCGGCGGCCTGTTCGGCAAGGGCTTGCGGCATGTGGCGACGCTGGGCCCGGCCTGGGTGGCGCTGGTGGGCTGGCAGGCGGCCGCGCTCAAGCTGACGGCGCGGGACCGCTGGATCGGCTGGACGCTGGAGCAGCAGTTGCGGCGCCTGCATCTGGTGGCGCAGAACGCGCGCTTCGTGCTCCTGCCGGCCTTCCAGGGGGTGCCCAACCTGGCCTCGCGGGTGCTGGGGCTGAGCCTGCGGCGGCTGGCCGGGGACATGCAGCGGGAACACGGCTTTGCGGTCTTGCTCGCGGAGTCGTTCGTGGACCGGGCGCGGTTTGCCGGTACCTGCTAGCGGGCGGCGAACTGGCGCTCGCTGGGCTTCACCGGCGGCTACGCACGCCAGCCGGGCGCGGTGCCGGAGTGGCGCCATCACGGCCAGCCCAAGGAGGTGCTGGTGTACGAATTGGAAGCGGATGCGAGGGCGGCCCTGGGCCAGCCCGAGGAGGACCCGGCCTGGCAAGGCCCGGAGCGGACTGCGCCGCCGCCCGCGCCCGCGTTGCGCAGCCTGTTCGACTGCCTGGGCGAGGGGGAGGACTACCGGCACGCCCGGGGCCAGCGCTACCGCCTGCGGACCGTGCTGGTGCTGGCCGTGGCGGCCCGGCTGGCCGGCTACCGCGGCGTGACCGCGTGCGCCCAGTTCGCGGCCCTGCTGGACCCGTCGCAACGCGCGGCGGTGGGCTGTTTCTACAGTCCCAGCCGGCACTGCTACACGACCCCGTCGATCGCGACGTTCCACAACATCCTGGCCGCCCTGCCGCCGCAGACACTGGAGCACGCGGTGGCGGCGTGGACGCGGCAGCAGAGCGGGCAAGTCCCGCTAGATGAGGAGGATACGGCCTCGCAGAAGGAGGCCGGGGAGGCCCCTCGGCCAGGGCTCCTGCCGGGCCTCTCGATGGACGGGAAGGATGTCCGCGGCGCCTCCAAGCAGACAGCGGACGGCCGTCGCATGCTGGTCGCGGCCGTGGAGCACTCCAGCGGCCTGGTGCTGGGACAGGTCGAGGTCTCGAGCAAGACCAACGAGATCCCGGCGGTGCGCGAGCTGGCCGGGGAGCTGGACCTGGCCGCGCGCATCGTCACCCTCGACGCGCTGCACGTCCAGCACAAGACGGCGCGCGGCCTGCTTGAGGACTGCGCGGCCCACTACCTGGTCACGGCCGTCAAGGAGAACCAGCCGACGATGCTGGACGACCTCCAGCACATGCTGTTCGAGGACTGTCCCGGCCACGAGACCCTCGACAAGGAGCACGGCCGCATCGACCGCCGCCGCTACTGGGTCAAGGATCTCAGCGACCCGGACTGGAACGGCTATGCCGACTTGCACGGCCGCCAGCAGGCCATCCGCATCGAGCGCGAGCGGCATGTGCTCAAGACCGGCGAGACCAGCACCGAAGTGAGCTACGCGCTGACCTCGCTGACGGCGGAGCAGGCCACGCCCGCGCAGCTGGCGGCGCTGATCCGCAACCACTGGCACATCGAGAACCGCCTGCACTACGTGCGGGACTTCACCTACGACGAGGATCGCTGCCGGGTCTGGGTGCGTGACCTGCCGCGCAATCTCGCCTGCCTGACCAACGCGGCGATTTCGATCATCCGCTGCCAGTCCGGGTTCCGCTGGGTGCCGGAGGCCAACCGCCATTACGCGGCCCGCCCGCAGGAGGCGCTCGACCTGCTGCTGGCCCCGCCCCGGCGCTAGCCCGGGCCGCTCGCCCGCCCGCAAGCAGGGCTCCGCCTGGCCAGGCGGAACAGTACCGCTGTGTCGGCGCTTGCGACCCAGCCGGTCGACGACGCCCGGATCCCTCGTGGGAAACCCTCGGGGCCGCGCCCAGCGACTGCACAGGACGTGGAAGCAGGCATCAACCTCACCGAAACCGCTTCAATCAGGACAAAAAAATGTGCCTGCCCGAAAGGCTGCCGCAGGCTCCGTCGAAGCCTGAAAGCTTAAGTTAGTAGGCAAAATCCTTTTATGTTGGAGAGGTGCCGGAGAGAGGGATGGCCGCCGCTGCCTCGGACCCTCTCTCCCCAGTGCCGCAGGTGGCGCAAGCCACCGCTGCGGCAGGTAGCAGATCCCTCCCCGCCTCAGCGCAGGGAGGCCCCCGGCGGGGCCTGGCCAGGCCCCGCCGGGGGCGACGGGTCGGACCGTTTAATCCTCGGATATCAGATCCGTACTTTAGCTTGGTCGGCCCGTCGCAACCATTCCTGCGCGACCTGAACGGAAGCGTGGGTACCGCCCCGAATCGCAAAAGGACAGGAACACAGGAATGACTGAACTCAATCCCATCGTAGTCGCCGGCATCGACGTCGGCAAGTCGAAGCTCGACGCCCACATCCTCGACTCCCGCCTCGAGCGCCAGTTCGACAACACCAAGCCCGGCCGCCGCGCCCTGCGCAACTGGCTGCTCAAGCACGGCGTCACCCGCGCCGTCTTCGAGCCCACCGGCCGCTACCACCGCAACCTCCACCAGGGCCTCGCTGAGGCCGGCCTCGAGACCGTCCTGGTCAACCCCTTGCGCTCCCGGCGCTTCGCCCAGGCCATCGGCCAGCTCGCCAAGAACGACCGCGTCGACGCCGCCATGCTCGCCCGCTTCGGCCTCCTTGACGGCCTCGATGCCACCCCGCCCCTGCCGCGCAACCTCCAGCTGCTCAGCGACTGGCTCGCTCTCCGCCGCAAGCTCGTCGAACAGCTCGGCGCCCTCCGCAAGCTCTGCGCCGAACTCGCCCCCGAGGCCGCCGGCTGCCCCGGCGCCACCCTCGACGCCTTGCAGGCCGACAGCGCCTCCTGCGAGTGCCGCATGCTCACCTGCATCGCCGCCGACACCGCACTCTCCCGCCGCGCCGCCAGCATCCGCTCGATCCCCGGCTGCGGCCCCGTCACCGCCGCCTGCCTCTGCGCCGACATGCCCGAGCTCGGCACCCTCGGCCGTCGCCAGGCCGCTTCCCTGTTCGGCCTCGCTCCCTTCGACCGCGACTCCGGCCAGCACCGCGGCGGCCGCTCCATCCGCGGCGGCCGCGCCCAGCCTCGCCACCTGCTCTACATGGCGGCCCTCTCCGCGGTCCGTTGCGAACCCGCGGCCAAGGCCTTCTACGAACGACTCCTCGCCCGCGGCAAGCCGCCCAAGGTCGCCCTCCTCGCCGTCATGCGCAAGCTCGTCGGCCTGCTCGACACCCTGCTCCGCGAGGATCGCCTCTGGCAGCCCGAGCCTCCCACCCACGCACTGCAGGCCGCCGCATGAGCACACCGACGAGCGGCTCCCAACCGAACCTCGCCATCCGGAAAGAAATGCAAGAAAATCGCCTCTCCGGAACATCTCTGCCCGGATATGTGCTTGACAAGAAACACGGAAGCTAAAGTTAGTGCCATTGCCCTGCAGCACCAGCGCGAGGCAGGTTACCGTGCATAGGCGGCCCTTGTGGCCGCAGGCCATCCGTCAGGCCGTGTCCGGCAATTTCGGGCGGATCGCCAATTGAGAAGCAGCGTCAGGATTCTTGCGCAAGCAACGCCAGCAGGGCCGGCAGGCCGCCCCACATGGGAATAGGGTCCGCCGCGTTGACCGTCTGGGCGGGTTGCGGAACCTCCGTCTCCTCGTCGATCGCGAACCCCCAGCGCTACAGCCAATCGCATACTTCGCCGTCGTCGAGAAGCCTGTAGCCGGCGCCCAGGTCGGGAACCATCGGGGACACGGATACTGCCACGCCTTGAGGGGCCTTCCCGTCTGCGAGGAACGCAAGATCGAGACGGACGGTTGTGTGTGGGTCCATCGTGCGCCGCACGGACCTTCTTGAAACCTTGAACCGGGACTTCAGTTCCTCGTCGGATAAGTGCTTCATTGCCGCCTGTTCTCCTTCCAGAGAGCGCCCTTGTCCCGGGATTCGGGCGGAGCCGGCGGATTTTACACCCTGCCCCCGCCCGTGGCAAGCGCCCGGTGCCAAGCACCTCTAGGGCCGGGGTGGGGCGGAGCCGCAGGCCGGCTCGTTGACGCGCAGGTACGCGACCAGGAACTTGTCCAGGTGCTGCGAGAGAACCGACACGATGTAGCTCGCGTCACCGCCGAGCGTGCCGGCGTCACCCGAGTGCCAGGTCGCCGCGGAACCAGCTGCCCCGAACGCATCGGTCAGGAACTTGTTGTATTGGACCAAGACATTGAACGCCGGGCCGACCACGTTGACCTTCACGTACAGTCGCGCCAAATCCGCTTTGGCCCAATCCTCCGTGTCGAGGCGCGCCGCCCGCAGGCGGCTCTCCGCGGCCTCCACCTCCATGACCGATAATTGCAGGAAACGGCCCGCCACGGCGTTTGCGGCGCTTGGACGGGGTTTTCCCCGTCAGGAGGCCGAAACGTCTCAAATCGGCGTTTTCGGTCCGGTTCGCAGAAATCCGAGGCTCGTAGAAGCCGCCTAAGCGTCTCGCGGCAGCTGGGACCGGCCTAGGCTACCCCCGGAACCACAGCCTAGTCGCCGGTCGCTTCGGAGGGTTCGGCGTGGCGGAACAGGCCGGAGCCCTCGATCAGGCCTTCAAGCCGGGCCACGCGCTCAGTCAGTCGCCGGAGTTCGCCTTTAAACGCGTCGAGGCGCTTGTCGGTGCGGGATTGCAGGGTGAGCATGAGCCCACCCAGGGTGAGGACGAGACCGCCCAGGGCCGCGCCGACGCTCAGGATGCCGATCAGTTCAGGACTCACAGTCGCACTCTAGCAGCTGCCTGCGGCGGATCCGGCGACTGGCACACGCCAGGAGTCTCCGGTAGCTTATGGGAACATGGGAGTGCGCCCGAAGCATAGCGGTGATGCACCCGGCGACCAGCCGGGAGAGGACGGTTCAACTCCGGTCCGGGCGCTCCAGCCAGCCCATGGCAGACAGCCGCCAGAATGCCCCGTAATGAGCCGGAAACGGCCCTCTCTCGCGTTCCTGGGCGATTTGTGACGGTGGGGTGGGGTCCCCAGTCGGCCGATTTCGCCAAACCCTCCGGCGGGGATCACCCCCTATGGCGCGAAAGAAATGCGAGGCGAAGCGGGCCTCTCCACAGCCCATTCAGGGGCCAGAGCGCGTCGACGGCGCGGGGGCGCAGGCCTCTTCGTTGACGCGCAGGTACGCGGCCCGGGCCCGGCGCATGCGGACAGCCTAGCAGGACGGCCGGGGGAACCCTCGCGGACCGCTTGGTACATGTCCGATAATTGCTGCTATCCGCACGGAGCCAAAGTCACCTATAGGGGCCAGACGATCGCCCGGGATACGGCTCCCGCCGACGAGCCCACATTCTATCGAGGCGCTATCGATTTGCAGGTCAGGAGGGACGCGACGCTCGGAGACTCCAGTGTCATCGCCATTGTCAGCAACCTGCGAGATGCTGACGGCGCATTGTACGAAGATACCTCCGGCAACGAGGCCGGTCTGGTGACGAGGATCGTCTTTGACGCGGCCGGCATGAATGATTCCGGCGCCGTGTTGGGATTCAGCGATACCAGCCCGGCCGTGCATTTGCGGTACGCGGACTTCGGGATTCCCGACAGGAGCGGCTCTGGGAACATCAGCGGAAAGTTCGTCGGCGAGAGCGTCGATGGGCCGCGCGGCGTGATCGGCTCCTGGTCCCTGGGTTCGAACCTGCACGGAGTGTACGGCGCCGACCTCGCGCCGTAGCGAACGGTGCGTCCTGCGTCGGGGAGCGTGGGGCGCCTTACGGGTCTGGAGACCGATCGGATGCGCCGAACACTTTGCGGTGCGCGCGTACGCAGGTCGATCGGTTCACGGCGAACGCCGCGCTGGCCTGGACGCGGAAGCCCCGGACCCCCATTGATATAGTGGGCGTGGTAAGACTGCTGTTTGATGATGGCGAACGTAAGCGTTCGGGCGGGCCGTGAAAGGCGGCTGTGGAGCTAGCGATTGAGGGTTTCTTTCCAGTCCGGGCAGAGGGGTTTGACGAAGACGTTTTTGACGGGCTGGTTGTACTCGTGACGAGTATCGAGTTTGCCGCGGCCCTGCGTCTGGCTCAGATGGATCCAGTTGGCGGCGCGATAGCAGGTGCCCTGGAAACGCGGCGTTTCGCAGAACGTTTCCAACAGCACGGGACGCATGCCGTAGCGTTGCTGCCAGTCGTCGGGGAGTTGTCGCTGGAGGCAGGCGAGCAGGTGGGACGCCAGTGACGGGAGCCGGATCCAGGGCAGGATGAGATAGCGGGCGTGATTGACGACCAGGGGCAGGTTGCGCTGGCGGGTGGCGGGATCCCAGCCGACGAAGCGGTCGCGGGGGGCGGTTTTCCAGGCCGCGGCGCCGCAGCCGAGCAGGGCCAGCAGGAGGCCGTCGGCGGCGTGCACGAAGTAGCGCAACTGGGCACCGGGCAGGGGCTTGTAGCCGAGGTAGTGGTAGCGCTCGACGAACTCGTTCCAGAGGCGGCTGCGGGGGTCGGAGGGGCGCAGCAGGGAGAGGCGCAGGGGGTGGGCTTGGGCCAGCGCGGCGGGCAGGGGCGCGCGGGGCGGCGGATCGGTGCGCGGGGACGGCGCGAGCGGGCGCGGGCGCGGCAGGGTCCTCAGCGGCGGCGGCAGGGTCAGCAGGCCGTCGCGCTGCATGCGCAGCAGGGCCACGCGCGCGCTCATCTCCTTGAGGCCGCCGTCGGGTTTGCGCCAGTCCAGCGCCTCGCAGACCGCCTGGGATAGTTTCGTGCGGGACAGGGGCGGGTCCGTTTGCGCGATCAGGGCGCGGATCCGGTCCAGTTCGGCCGGGAGGAAATCCCGGCCGCAAAAGCGCAGCGAGCCGCTCACGGGTCCGGCCCTGCCTCCGAACACCGCCAAGCTGCTCGCAGGGCCTGGAACCGCTCCGCGGACAGGCCCCACGGCAGCCAGGCCCACGGATCCACCACGACCCCTCCCCGTCCGATCCCCGCACACTCGCGCAGGAACGCCTCCAGCCAGCGCCACAGGTCGATCCCGGCCCTGTCCAGCGTGGCGAACACCGACAACAGCACACCCTGCAGGGCCGCGCCGTCCGCACTGTGCGAGCCGTAGCTGAGCTTGCGCCCGAGCACGGGTCGCCGCAGGGCTCGCTCCACGACATTGTTGTCCATGGGCACGAACGCCTTCGTCACAAACACCACCAGGCCCTCGCGGTGCCGCAACAAGGATTGCAGCGGTGCCAGCCGCGGGTCCGGGCCAGCCTTGTCCGACTCCCGCTGCGCCGCTCCGGTCCGTGTCGCCACCTCCCGCTCGGCGTGCCCGAACAGGGCGGCGCACTCCGCTTCCAGGCGCTGCTGGGCCGCCCGGAACGCCTCGCACTGTCCCTCCAGACCGCTGTGTGGATCCCACTGCGCCAGCCGTTCGGCGTTGCGTCGGTACAGCCTCCCGATCCGCTCCAGGATCCCGTCCACCCACTCCTGCAGGTCCGGCCGCTTGCGCCCCAGCGTGACAAAATCTCTCCTGGCGTGGGCCCAGCATACGGAGAGTTCGAACTGCTCCGGGTGCTCCCGCGCCAACTTGACATACGCCGCGTAGCGATCACACACCAGCACCACCTTCTCTCTCAGCCCCAGCTTGCCGAACAGTGCTGCGGCCGCCGCGGCACTCCGCGACGGATCCACCCGGAACCGCACGGCGTCCCCGGTCAGGCAGGCCCACAACCAGCAACGCGGGTTCTGCCCTTCCTCCGCCCGCACATGCACCACCCACGAGGTCTCGTCCCCGTGCACCAGTCGCGCCTGTTCCTGGTGCGCTGCGATCGCCGCCTCCAGCGGCTCGAACCAGGTCAGGAAATCCCGCCCATGCCCCAGCAGCGTGCCCGCCGGCAGACGCACCCCCCTCTCGCCCCACTCCCGCTCGAACGCCCGCACCGGGTGCCGCTGCCAATACACTTGCAGCAGAAACGCCACCCACACGCTCAGTCCGTAACTCGTGCCGCGGAACAGCGTAGGCTCCCGCGGCGCGATCACTGCGGGCACTGGCTGGCCCTGCCGCTGCGCGCACCCGCACCCCGCCCGGAAGCGGGGCCGCCGGATCCGTCTCACATACCCCCACACATCGACCTCGATCGATGCGCTGCTCTCCTCGCCGTTGCGGGCGTAGGGCGCCCCGCAGTCCGCACAATAGCGGCTGTCCGCCTCCGGCTCGAGCCACTCCTCCTGCACCGGCAGACCGGACCGCTCTACCCGCGCATGCGGGACCGCTCCCCGTTGCCCCCCGCGCGGCCGCTGCGCCTCTGGACCCGCCCCCGGGCGGGCCGTCTCCGCTGCAGCCGCCCCACCCTCACTGCCGCTCTGGCGCTTCTCGCTCCGCTTCCCGAACGGGGACTGCAACAGATCCCGGTTGCGCTGCTGCAGGCCCGCATTCTCCTGCTCCAACTCCTGGATCCGCTCGTGCAGCTGCTCGCTCCTCTGCTGCGCATCCGCCAGCTTCTGCTCCGCTTCCCCACACCGCAACTTCCACCTCTCGAGGCGCTCTTTCGCTCGCTGGTGCATGCTCCGCCAGTAATGCCACTGGCGTTTCGCCTCCACCGGCTCCAACCACAACGCCCGCTCCGGCTCCTGCTGGACCGGCATCCATGCCTGCTGCGCTTCCAGCTGCCTTCCCGCCTCCACATCCGCTAGCCTGCCATAAAGACATTTCTCGTGTCCAGCGTTTTATGCAAGTTTTTTTGCCGCCCTCCCCACCGGCTTTCGCCCTCCTCAATTCACGGCCCGCCCGAACGCTTACTGGCGAACTGCTGGCTCGCCCTTCTGGCCCTGGCCTTCCTGCTCGCTGCTGGCAGCGTTCCGGCTCAAGCTGCCGAGCAGGCTTGCATCATCGTCCTGGAAGGCCAAAACCGCGACCGCACGGTGGCCGGGGCGGTCAATGAAGAATGTGGGGGCGACGGGCATACGGCCCCCTTTGGGAACTGGGCCGTGTCCTCGAATTTCAGCCGTCTGCTTGAAGACGGGGATCAGTTTCGTGGCTGGAAGCCCCTAGACGGCAAGAGGCAATGGAATTCCTGCACAACGGAACGAGAGCAATTTCAGGCACCGAACTGCGCATTCTACAACGCCGCTGGTCCTGACGGGAGCTGCAGTACGCAGGCGTCGGGCTCCACCGTCACGCACGGCCGAATGTACTACCGGACCGCGGCGCAGAGCTGCCCGTCTGCCGTGCCTGGTCCATTGGCCGAGCCGGGTTCGTATACCGGCTGCCAGGGCGTCGAGGGCACCGTGGCACAAGCCAGCAGCCACATGACCCTTTACGAACTCGACGAGTGGTTCGGGGAACCCGCAGTGGATGGACACGACCGGGTTGGGACCCTGCGCTTCCCCGGCACCTCGGTCACACTCACGGGCTGCGACTACGATGGGTGCCCCGAGCGAACCACGGACTGGGTCAATCTGACGACCCCCGCTTCGGTCACAGCCAAGTTGCGCATGAAGGCGCGTGCCTATCTGGAGGAATCCTGTGCCTGGAGCTGGTAGCCGACCGAAGGGACTAGAGGAAGCAGCATGCGGAACGCAAAGGTGCTTGACTTCGCAGGCCGGGCCGTTTTCCTGAGTCTGGCCGTCTGCCTGCCGGCCGCCGCGCTGGAGATCCAAGGGACGCCGCAGAACGTGAACGGGAAAGCGCTGCGCGGAACGATTACGGTCATTCAAGAGACTCCCCACGTGCGCTTGACCCATCATGAGGTGGATGCCACCGGCCGGTTCAAATTCGTGGCCGACTCGGCGGGGGAACTGCTGCTGCATGCGATGGCCCTGCACCACCCCACGGCCGAGCACGTGATCGCGGCCGGGACCAGCGGGGTCGTCACCGTGAACTTCCGACTGCCTGTCGGCTGGAACGTGAAGGTGCGGGTGGTGGATTCCTCGGGCAGTGGGGTGCCGGGAGCGGCGCTGCGGGTGCGCTACCACGAACCGGAGAAGCCCGTTCGGCGGGTGTCGTTCGATAGCGAGGCAGTCACCGAATGGGGATGGCTATCTGGTGTTACAAAGCGTGGGCGTCCAGGTTCCCTTCGTGGTGGACGTGCTGGCCCCGAACTATCCTCCGGCAACGTCCAAGCGCACCAAGCTGAACCCCGGGGATACCGCCATGGAGGACATCGCTCTGGGCCAACCGGGCGCGACGGTGGTGGTGGGGCTGGTGGACAAGGTGGGGCACCCGGTGTCCGGGGCCGGGGTGATGCTGCTGGCCGACCCGGCCGGTCTGTCGGCCGATGCGCGGGGCTCGTGGTTGCATCACCGGGCCTTTCGGCAACGGGCGGTGACTTCGGCGCTGGGCAATGGTCGCTTTACCGGGGTGCCTCCAGGGCGGATCATCGTGCGGGTCAAGACGGCCAGCGACGCGGTCGAGCATCGCGGGACCGCGTTTTCGGACCAGGAGCTTCAGGTCAGCCTGGTGCTGCCATGACGGTGCCCGGAGGAAGCTGACTATGAACCACGGCAGGCTTCGCAAGACGGGCACGGCTGCCGGACTGGTGCCCCTGTTGCTTGTGGTCGGTTTGCCCACGGCGGCGGCAGCAGCGGGGAGCTGCGAGGGCTGGAATACAGTGGAGTTTTTTGCGTCCGCGACGGTGGAGGAGGTGACCGCCTGTCTCCGCGCCGGGCGAGATCCGAACCGGCCGGACAGACAAGGACTCACTGCCCTGCATCGGGCGGCGCGGGAGACCGGCGACCCAGCCGTGATCGAGGCGTTGCTGGAAGCAGGTGCCAACCCGAGGGCGTCCAGTAATGCCGGCAGGAGGCCGGGGCATTTCGCGCGGAAGAACAACAAGATCAAGAACTCTGACGCCTATCAGCGGCTCAGGATGCTGCGGGCGCCGAAGGCGGACTGGTCCCGCGTGCAGGCCGTGTCGCACAATGCAAAGATCGCGGTGCGGCTGTACGAGGACGTCGCCTCTCAGAGACACCGGAAGATCACAGGCCGGTTCGACTCGGCCACGGCCGACTCCATCACGCTGAGGTTCAAGGACGGGCAAACGCGCACCATAGAAAAGGGGGCCGTGCGCAAGGTGCTCATCTACCGCCCTTTCGCGAAACGATCGCCGGGATGGGTTGCGATGGGGGTTGCCATCATATTTGTAGAGATCACCGGGCTCGGGGATCCACTCACGGGACTGGACAGATTGAAGGCCTACGCAAGAACCCTTCCGCTCGCAGCCCCATTTTTTTACGGCTCGCGGATGAAAGGGATCTACAAGATTCCAGCCAAACACCGGATGCTGATGCTGCCGCAAGGAGGCAAGCAGCCCGGTGACCAGGACAACGCTTCCGAAAAGCAGGAAGATCCGGGAAGACCTAAGGCCCGGCGCACGTAAAGTGCTGTACGAGTATGCCATGCCGCGGCGGCATTGAGGCCGGGAGGCCCGAACCCGGGCTAAGCGCCGGAACGGGGAGGGCGGTCCGTTTCCGCTTTACTGCGGGGTGTTCCGCGTAAGATTCCGCGCGCCCGTATCGAACTAGGAGGTCCTACCGGTGCGGGCCCCTCCGTGTCCGATAATCGCCGTTATGTTAACCGAGGGGGCACTGTACCGAAACGGCGGATCGGCGGGACCAGACCGGCTCGACGGACGCTGCCGTGTGTAGCGACGTCCTGAAAGGAGCACAGCGCTGCTATGACTCCTCCCTTCGCTACTCCGTAATCCTGTTCCCCGAGGTTCCGCTGCCGCAGACTCGCCGTCCACCCGAGTTGCGCCAGGACAGGCCAGATCAGATCGTCCTCGGGCTGGCTTTCATTAGGCCAACCGGTGATGGGGAAGCCGTCGAAAACATCGTGCCAGAGGCTTCTAAGGCGGAGAGTGCACTTTCGCCGATATCCTGCCAGTCGTCGAGACGAGTGATCGCATCTTTAAGGAAATCGTTGGCGAAGAGACTACCCTGGAACGGGTTGGTGATTCTCATGCGTAGTCGATCCTCGAACCAAGCTGTTGTTTCCTCATCACGCCGTGAGCCTTCACAGGAGGCCAGCAATGCCGTGGTGGGGTTGATGCCAGCAGCACTCCTTAACGTGCAATTTCTAACCAATGGAGGAGTGACCCCAAAGCGCCCGGATCGGCCCTGGGTAGCGCGCGACGACTTCGTCCGCTGTCAAAAGCGTGATCCCTTCGATCTGGGCCTGTGCGACCAAGATGCGGTCAAACGGATCCTTGTGGATTGGCGGAAGCAGATCCACAGCCACTGCGTGGGCACCCGTCACGGCCAGTTCCACATAACCGTTCTCCAGCAACCCCCGGCGCAGCAATCGCGGGTCGACGCTGAACTCCTCTCGCCCGAGCCCGTTTTTGATGGCTACCTCCCAAAGCGACGCGGCGCTGAAGACTAACTCGTTCCCTGGATCCTCTATCAGCACGCGCATCGTCCGGCAACCGCCGCGACGCGCCCGCCGCCCAAAGCAAAACATGCGTGTCGAGAAGGAGATTCAACCGGCACCTTCGAACATAGCTTTGATCTCTTCGGAACCCATGCGGTCGAAATCCTCGCGCAGCGAGATTTTTCCGGCCATGAACCCGACCCGGCGGGCGGACCCGGCACCCGGCGCTTCCACGGCGACGACTTTGACGACGGGCTTGCCCGCCCGCGCGATAATGAACGGTTCGCCATTGGCAGCGGCCTCGACGAGACGCGAAAGATGGGTCTTGGCTTCGTGCATGTTGAAGGTGCGCATGACATCGCTCCATAAGCTCAGACTTCCTTACATCGGCCGAGATGGCCAGACAGGGTAGGTCAGCCTAAGTTCCTACGGTTCATAGAGTTTTAGTCGTTTCCGAAGTGCCAATTGGGGTTGCGCCGGACCCGCTTTGACTGTTATAATATGTCCATGGAAAGCCCGAGCGAGGCCCTGCCGCGACCCACCGGACTGCCCGCGGCCCTGTCCCTGCAGCCGCCGGAGGCGACCGCTGTCAACGCGCAGCTGAGCTTCCTGGAGGACAGCGGCCAGGTGTATTGGTTCCTGTACCTGCAAGTGTGCGACTGCTACCTGCAAGGCGATCGCCCGGCGCGCGCGCGCTGCCTGGCGCGCTTCCTGACGTGGGGCGTGGCAACAGCGGCGGAATTGGCGCAGGCGCTCGGGATCAGCGCGCGCACGGTGACGCGCGCGCGGCTGCGGATGCAGCGGGAGGGGGAGTCGAGCTTCGGGCGTCCGCGCCAGCCGCGGCGGCGGCACGGGATCGAGGACCCGGCGGTGCTGGCGCGGGCGGCGGAGCTGCTGCAAGGGGGCGCGAGCTTGCGTGGCGTGGCGCGGGAGTTGGAGCTGTGCTTCGAGACGCTGCGCCAGTACAAGCGCGAGGGCTTGCTACCGGGGATCGCGGCGCAGCGCGAGAGCGGGCGGGCAGTGGTCGCCGAAGCGGCCGCGGGCTGCCGTTTACACAGAAGTCTTGTCTGGACGCAGCTTCTGGTATAGCTCGCTGGATTCGCTCAGTCGGCGGGCTCGCTCAAATGCCTGCGTGATCGCGGCCAGCCGCGTGTAGCCCTCCCACAGGACCTGATGGCCCGGTGCCGCATAGCGCTTGCGCTTGAAATTCAGATACCCGCCCAGCATCGCCAGGGTCAGCACTGCCAGCCCCAGATTGTCCGGCGCGGCCTGCCGGCGGTCCCTCGCGAAGTCTTTCAAGGCCGCGATCTCGATCTCCGCAAACAGCGTCTCCGCCGGCAGCTCCGGCGTGTCCCTGCCCATCAACGTCATCGCCGTCAGGCGCCACGCGATCACCGCGTTGATCGTCACCGCCCGCTCGATCCGCTCGCCCCGCCGATGCCCCAGGTACTCCACCTTGCAGCCCGCCTTCAGCACCCGGTGCCAGTCCTCGATTCGCCACCGCAGCCGGTACCACTCCAGCACCCGCTCCGCGTCCTGCCGACTCGCCACCGCCAGCGTCGTCAGCAGGAACCATTCCAGCCGCTCCGCCCCCGCCGGCGCCGTCTCTTCCCGCACGTGCACCAGGTTCAGCCGCAGCGCCTCCCCCCGCCCGTCCGGGTCCGGCAGAGCGACCCCCTGCCACCTCAGCTCCACCGGCGCTGTGCGCTCCTCGCGCGCCTCCTTGCCCTTCTGCCCCCGGCTCGACCGCCGCGCACTCAGCCGCGCCACGTGAATCTCCAGGCGACCCTGCGCAGCCTCCCCCCGCACCGCCTCGAACAGCTTCGGCGCCCCCTTGCCCAGCGCACGGTTGTGCTGCGCCCGCACCAGCAGCTCCACGCTCCCCAGCCGCCGCTGCTCGGCGAACACCGCGTACACGTCCGCCTCCCGGTCCATCACCGCCACCGGCCGCACCCCCTGCAGCTCCCCCGCCAGCGCCGCGCACTCCCGTAGCCCCCGGATCCAGCGCATCGTCTTGCGTTCCTCCAGCGGCTTGCCCCGCTCCGCCTGCCCGTCCGGCGCCTCGTACTGGATCTGCGGCACCCCCAGCGGGATGCCCTCCCCGTTCACCACCAGCGTCGAGTGCATGTGCAGCCCCAGCGTGCCCGCCGAGCGCTTGTTCTTCCCGATATACCCCAGTCCCACGCAGCCCGGATGCTCCGCGAAGTTCAGGTCCGTCCCGTCCTGGATGCACAGCACCGTGGTCTGGCCCTGCATGCGCCCCAGCGTGCGCTCCCGGTGCGGCGCCAGGATGTTCTCCGGCGTCACCGCCGAGTCCGCCGGCTGGTCGATCAGCCGGTAGTAGCCGCGCACCGCCGCCAGGTCCTTCTGCGCCGCCCCCGGGAACGACTTCGTGGGCGCTTCCGCCTGCATCCGCACGCTGTGCACCAGCCTCCGGCTCAAGCGTACATCGCCCAGCGGCGCGGCCCCGAACTCGTGCTGCGCCCACACGTCCCCGGCCAGGCCCTCGCCCAGCTCCAGCGCCGGCCGCGGCCCGGGCTCGGCCACGCCCAGCCGCGCGCGCCAGTCGCGCGCCAGCGGGTAGAGCCAGACCGCCTTCACCCCCACCCGCGCCCCGCCGGCCGCAAAGCGGCCCCGTCCGGCGGTCTCGCCCACGCGCAGCCAGTTGGCGGCCGCCAGCGAGGTGCCTTGGTAGCGGCTTTTCTCGACAAAGGTCTCGACCAGCAGCGGGCGGTAGCCGTAGCGTTGCTGGCAGTCCCGGGGCAGGCGCCGCAGGGCCAGGGAAAGGGCCTTGGAGGCGAGGTTCTCGCACCGCACGCAGGGACGGATCAGGAACCGACTCAGTCCGAGCACGCGGTGCAGCTGGCGCCCGTGCTGGTCGGCGTCCCAGCCGATGCAGGTGTCGCGGGCGGCCAGCGCCAGGGCCGCGGCGGCGAAGCCGAGCGCCCCCAGCAGGCCGTGCTCGGAGACCAGCAGGTAGCGCAGCTGGGCGCCGGCGTGCTGGACGGCCCCGCGCGGATGCTCCCGCCCGACGAGCTCGTTCCAGACTCGCCGCTGGCCGTCGTTCTCGACCGCGACCAGTGCCAGCCCGCGCACTTGGTCGACGCGCTCGGGGACACCGATGGGAGCGGGCACGGGCCGGCCCAGGCGGCGCGGTCGGCAGCGGCGGTGGTCGTGGCGGGGAGCGGGCAGCTCGATGCGGCCGGCGGCGTCGAGAGCGCGCAGGGCCTGCATGCAGCTGGCCAGCTGGGGCCGACCGCGGGCGTTATGGAAGCCGAATAGCTCGCAGACCTGGCGGCCAACTGCGGTGCGGCTGGCCGCACCCGCTGCCGCCAGCAACGCTTTGACGCGGGCCATCGCCTCGGGACTCGCGAGTGTGGCCGGAATCTGGTTTTGCTCGTACATGTCCAAGGAATGACACAGAGACGATGCGAATGTCAAGTCCTAACTTGTGTGTAATCGGCAGGCCGCGGGAGCGGGCCGCTCCGAGACGGCCGGGAACTTGGCGGCAGACGTTCCCGAGGCTGCTGGCGCG
This sequence comes from Bryobacterales bacterium, assembly GCA_965218615.1. Taxonomy (GTDB): domain Bacteria; phylum Acidobacteriota; class Terriglobia; order Bryobacterales; family UBA6623; genus VXMF01. The sequence goes on along the minus strand of CBDCLH010000003.1, from coordinate 463,095 downwards.
GGTCTGGAATCCGGCGGGGCGCGCGGCGCGAGCGGCGCGGGAATTCCCGCCGAGCCGGCCGCGGGCAGCCCGCCCGGCAGCGTGGACAAGGCCGGCCGCAACCGGCGCGACGCGGCCGCTGCGATGGGCCGGGCGGCGCGGGACGTTGGCGGGCGCGTCGCGGCCAGCCTCGGCCTGCTGGCCGAGCGGCTGCCAAGCTTCGAAGCCACCGCGACCGTTGCCAACGGTGGCGTGCTGACGGCCGTCCCGGCGCTGTTGCAGGCCGGCCTGCTGCGCCATGCCAGCCTGCTGCACATTCCGCCCGGCTTCTACGGCCTGCGCTCCGTGCTGCTGCTGCTGGCCTTCATGTTCCTGGCGCGCGTGCGCAACGCCGAGCGCCTGCGCTACGAGCAGCCCGGCGAATGGGGCGCCCTGCTGGGCCTGGACCGCTGCCCCGAGGCGCGCACCTTGCGGCGCAAGCTGGACCAGTTGGCCGCCGACCCCGAGGCGCTGCACGCCTGGCGCGCGGCCCTGGCCGGGCAGTGGGCCGCGGACGATCCCGCCACCGCCGCCACGCTGTTCGTCGATGGCCATGTCAAGCTCTACAGCGGCAAGGCCAACCTGCCCAAGCACTTCGTCGCGCGCCAGAAACTGCAGCTGCCGGCCGCGGCCGGCTACTGGCTCAACGCGCTCGGCGGCGCGCCCCTGCTGTGCATCCACAAGCAGGTCGATCCGCAAATGGTGGCCGAGATCCGCCACGGCATCGTGCCGCAACTGGAGGCGCTCGGCCTGCTGGCGCCCGCCGCGGGCGCGGCGGCGGAGCCTCACCTGACGCTGGTGTTCGACCGCGAAGGCTGGAGCCCGCAGCTGTTCCGCTGGCTGGCCGCCAAGGGCATTGCCTGCATCACCTGGCGCAAGGGCGCGCAGACGGAGCGCTGGCCCGACAGCGAGTTCCGCCCGGAGCGCGTCACCGTGCGCTCGCCCTTGGGCGCGGCGATGCTCGAGGCGCAGGTCGCCGAGCGCAAGGCGCCCCTGCTGCCGGGCTGCGAGGCGCGCGAGGTGCGCTTCTGGATCGACCGGCGCCTGCAGCCGCCGGGCAAGAGCGGCCAGCCGCGCGAGCCCGTGCCCGCCGCCGGCCAGCGCCAACCGTCGGTCATCACCACGCACCCGAGCCTGTCGGCGGCGCAGGTCGCCGGGCTCATACGCTCGCGCTGGGCCCAGGAGAACGTCTTCAAGTACCTCAAGGAGGAGTTCGGCCTGGATGCGCTGCCGCAGCGCGGGCTGCTGCCCGTCGAGCCGCACACGCGGGTGGTCAACCCCGCCTGGCGGCTGATCCGCAAGGCCCTCGACAAGCTCCGCAACAAGGTCGGCAACCTGCGCCGCAAGCTGGCCCGCGAAAAGGCCCGGCCCAGTGCCGGGCACGCCGACAAGCTCCGCGCACTGCACTCCGAGATCGACGCGACCGACCGCTGCATCGAGGGCCTGGAGCATGCGGCCCGGCACGCCGACGAGCACGTGCCGGCGGGCGAGCTGTCCCCGGAGGAGCGCCTCATGGCCCTGCCCGAGCCGCTGCGCAACCTGCTCGACTCCCTGCGCATGATCGCCTACCGGGCCGAAACCGCGATGGCCGTCGCGGTCGCCCCCGAACTCGGCAAGCCCGAAAACGCCCGCGCGCTGCTGCAGGCGCTGTTCCGCAGCGACGCCAACCTGGTCCCCGATATCCGTGCCGGCACGCTCACTGTGCAGCTGCTGCATCTGGCGAGCCGCTCCCAGGACGCCGCCCTAGGCCCGCTGCTCCGCGAACTCAATCAAACGCGCACCGCGTTTCCCGGCACCTCGCTGCGACTCGTCTACGAACTCCTGCCCGACGACCATCCTACGAGCGCTGCTCCCCGCCCGCAACTCGCTGTCTAGCCGGAAAACCGCGACACCTCATTCTGGTCAGATGTCAGGAAGTCTGAAGCTTAGTCTGAACAACTTAGTTAATCATGACAACTCCTACAAGTCCAGTCAGACGAAGCTGCCCAAAACTGTCGGGCTCAGTATTTCAACAGTAATCTGGGCGCTACCCCCTGAAGGGGAATAATCGAGCGAACGAAAGTCTCCCTGAGAACGGCGATTGCCTGCCTTGGCATTGCGGCCGCGTGTCCAGCGAGCGAGACGAACCCCCAGGTGCTCAGGGTCCATCTCTCGGCCAGAAACACCTCTGGGGGCTTCCTGGGAACTCTTTTTGAGCGTCGCGGGACTGGTTTTGGCAGTTCGGGCTGCCAAGTGCACGGGCCGGAGCGGTGGAGTGGCGGCTCGATTTAGTGAAGAATAAGAGACATTATCATAACCAATATCAGACCCAAAATCAACCCCTCCCCGCGGCCCGCAGCGGCTCGGAAAGGGACCCGTCAAAAGCGTTTCTGCGGGGCGATTTACCAGATAGTCAGGGTCCGGCTCGAGGCCAGGAACGCCTCTGCGGGCTTCTCAGGGGCGGGTTTTTTACGGGCCGGGCGGCCGCAGGGGGGAAATGCCCCGCGGTGGTATGTTTGAGGGCATGAGCGAGGACGAACGCCAGGAGATGGTCTCAACCGCAGCCGAGGCCCACGCCGGCCTCTCCGAGATCGCCTTCAAGCTGCGCCGGCGGCTGACCCCGAAATCCTCGGCGCTGAAGGCCGCGATCCGGGCCGAGCGGGAGGCCTTTCGTCTCAAGCGCGAGCTGCAGGGGCTCGATATCGAGGATCCGGAACCCGCTTAAGGACGTGAGGCGTTCTCCGAGGTTCGCCGCGGCGGCAAGGTGATCGACATCGACCGGCTGCGGCGCTAGAAGGTTCCCAACGACGGGCCCCGAGCCGCTCGTTTACTACCATGTTTACCGACAATGGTGTCCTACGAAGGTGCCGAGGCCTGGAGATGGTGCGAGCGCGGCAGAAAGGGTCCTAGAGACCACATGAGTGGCATCAGTACAGTGAAGGAGGGATCAGCATGACCGGCACATCACCGGATAAGGCCAAGATCCCCCGGATTGGTCTTGCTCTTTCCGGGGGCGGATTTTGGGCTTCGCTCTTCCACCTGGGGGTGATTCGCCGACTCGAAGAACTCGGGATCATGAAGTACGTCCATACGATCTCTGCGGTCTCGGGTGGATCAGTCATAGCAGCCTATTACGTGATCGAGATGGAGAAGCGGCTGCGTCGACGCCGGGGAAACCTGGAAGACAAACTGGACCAGCTTGATAAGGTCCGACTTGAGATCTTCGAAGAAATCGCCGACTGCTTTTCCCGAGCCCTAGACCACAACCTGCGGTCAAGGGCGACGGTGTTCTCTCCGTTCTACCATCCAATTCTCTTCATCAAAAGCCTGTGGCCCACTCTTTCTCGCTCCGACATAATGCAGAAAGAATACGACAAGTGGTTCTATCACGACGAAACGCTGGACCAGTTGCCCGCTGTCACGTTGCCCCACGACAAGGCACCTTGCGAAGTGGAGAAAAGCTCTCTTGTCTTGACCGGACCGACGGTTGTGCTAAACACGACGTCGCTGCTCACAGGCGAGCGAAAAGGGTTCACACGAGAGCCAGTATCGCGCATCCGCGAACTGCACCGTGTAAATCGGAACACACTGAAGCTGTCGAGGGTCGTAGGAGCATCTTCCGGAGTCCCCGGCTTGTTTCCCCCTACGACGATATCGGGAGACAAGCTTGTAGATGGGGGCGCCGCAGACAACCAGGGAATAGATGCTTTGATTAGCCTCGATCGCTTACTGGACGGCGACGAGGGCCCAGCGACGGACCGTGACGACTTCGACGTCCTGCTCGTCAGCGATGCCGCTGGGCAGATGGAGCTGGTTCATCAGCTGGGAATTCGGGCCTTCAAAGTTTTGGAGCGAACCGTTTCCATTTTTCAGTTCCAGCTGCGGAGGAAAATGATCAAGATCCTCCGCTTGTGGAAGGGGCCCGACAAAAGCGGTCGAGAATTTGCGTATGTGCATTTGTTTTTGAACCTCAAGGACAGGCCCAACACGCCGCCGCGCGTACCTTCCGAGTACATCCCCGCGTTGGGTAGGATCCGAACCGATCTGGACCAGTTTAGTTTCATCGAACGGGAAGCCTTGATGTACCACGGCTATACTCTCATTGACGCGCAGATCAAAGAGCATTGTGGAAGCTTGGAGGCGCTCATCCGCAACAAGACCGGTGACGTACCAAAGTTGGAACAACCGCCTCTCTTCCGGCCAAGTTCAGACCAGGCTGCCGAGCAATGCGCCGGCGAAACCAAGCGGCGAAAGCGCGTGAAGGATGTGTTGACCGCTGGGAGCGGTTCTGTGTTCTTAGGTCGTTCGCGCCGAAAGTATCGCAAGAAATCATGGTGGGTCTTCGTGCCTGCCCTGTCATTGTTGTACGTTGGAGTGAGAGCCGTTGGGCACTATTTGGAGTCGCTCCACGCTTTCACCTTGCAGCTCGCGAAATGGTTGTCCTTTGTGATACCCGACCGGGTGCAGTGGGTCTTGGAGATCCTCTTCGAGATCAGCAGCTTCTCTCTGTCTCTGGACATTCAAATGCTAACGGCCGCAGTCTGGATTGCTTTGTGGCTTTATGGTGTTGCGTTTCCAACGTACGTGGCGATGCGCTGGAGCGTCAGACGATGGGATCGCAAGGACTATCAGTCACTGACCGGTGAAAAACCGACTGTTCACTGGACCACAAACGACGCCTCTTCAACGGCCTTATAAGTCAAGGTTGCCGACTTCGGTGGCGATGGGAAGCTGGCATTTCATGATGGGTCACGCGGTGTCGTGCTCCCTGATCCACTCGCGAAGGGCTTCGTCGATCCGAGTCTGCCATCCGCGCCCGTCCACCTTGAAGTGATCGATCACGTCGTGGGAAAGGCGGATGGTGGTGGACACTTTTGGCTTGGCCACCGGTGGCCGACCACGGCGAACGGTAGCCTTGGCGAACTTCTCCGGCCAGCTATGCCCGGAAAGGTCCGGCGCGTCATCCCGATCAAAACCTTGGTGTGTAGAGTGCTTGTTCTCGTTCATTAGCTTTCCTCATGCTGATAATACGAAGCGTGCCGTTGCGAGGCGTCCAGATGAGGATCACCATCCTCCTGTCAAGAAACCCTATGGTGATGAAGCGGTCCTCTCCGTAGTCCTGCCGGTCGTCCTCAACGGTCAGGGTAGCGCCGGCGAACAGCTCGCCGGCGCGAGCCATGTCGAGTCCTCTAGCCTCAAGTGTGGCATTGCGCTTCGCTGTGTCGAACTTGATCGCCAAGAGTTATTGTTACCACATTAAATCGGCTCGGTCCAATTGTGCCCAGACGGTCCGCTTCGAGTTCCACCCAAGCTCGGTGTGGTCAGAAATCCGCGATGCAACTGAACTCTCCCCATGCCCGCGAGCGGCCCGAGGGGGCATTAATAGTGCATAACCCCAGCGATTCTCAGAATGGGGGGTCTGACTCGTGTGGGGTGGAATCTGCGAGCGTTTGTGTGCGCCGTTGGAACCCGTTGCGGGGTGATCGGACGGCTGTTGAGTCGGTATCCGGGGGGGCGAGTCGTCTGGCAGCGGCAATGACGCGGTCATGGACTTGCCGCAACGCACCCCCGCTGAGGGCCTCTGGAAGAGGAGCCTGTCGCGGGCAGAATGGCGGGCAGGTTGCGTCATGAGGGGGCGCACGCGGGCGCCCCGGGATCGGGCGGTGGCGGGCGCTTCCTCAACACGGTCTCGAACAGGGCGGTCCAACTGCGGAAGCAGAACCACTCCGTGAGGAAGCCCAGGGTCGCGAAGAACTTGCGCCGGGTGCCGACGCGCGCCCGGCCTTGCCGCCACAGGTCGGACACGCAGTCCAGGACCGCATGCAGCGCGAAGGCGAACAGGTTCAGCGTGGCGAGCAGAGTGGCCAGGCCCTGGCGGCCGTGCCCGAAGTTGTGCTTGAGGTTGTAGCCCTGCCGCGCCAAGCAGTTGAACTGCTCGTTCTCGATCTTCCATCTGGCCCTGCCGGCCCGCGCGATCGCGGCCACGTTGTCAGCGGTGACCTTGAGGCTGGTGAAGAACGAGTTGTGGTAGGTGCGCTCGCCGTTGCGGCAGATCTCGAAGTCGATCCAGGTGCCCTTCAGGGCGTCGTCGCCGGCGCGCAGCGGCACGTTGTTTCTCCACTGGTAGCGATGGTGCTCGACCTGCTGGCGCTGGTTGCGGGTGCGGACCCAGCCGGTGGACCAGATGCGGCGGTTGGGGAGCTGTTTGTATAACGTCTTATGGCTGCTAGGCTTACAGATGAAGAGGAAGTCCGCGCCGAGGGCGGCGACGAGGGCGCAGAGGGGCTGGCAGCAGTACAGATCGTCGCCGAGCAGGACCGGCCGGTAGGGGAGCAGAGCGGGGATGTGGGCGGGCAGCCAGCGCTTGGCAGCGTTGCGCTCGCAATCCTGTTTGCGCTGGTCTTCGGTCAGGTCGGGCCGGTTCGCGGCGGGGTCGTGCTGGGGCTGGACGAACAGCGGCATGAGCGGGAGGACGCGGTTGTGGCCGTCGGCGACGACGGTGGCCGCGAGCATGGTATGGAAGAACTGCTTGGTTTTGTGCTTGCCGACATGGCGGGTCGAGCACTGCTCGCAATGGATGGAGTCCGAGCCATGGAACTGGATTCCGTCGAGGGCGATGAGGAGGCGGCCGTCGAGGCGCAGGAAGGGCTCGAGGCCCCCTTGGTCGCGGACGGTGTCGAGGCAGAGGGGGAAGAGGTCGGCGAAGAGGGAGGGGTCGAGACCGTCGAGCAGATTCCTAATCTGATTGTCACTCGGGATCTTGCTGACACCGAAGAGGGAGTGACAGTTGGAGCGGGCAGACTCCTCGTGCATGTGGCGCTGGAAGTCGAGGAAGGAGGGGGACTGGAAGAAGAACGTGGAGAGGGCGCAGGCCGCGGCATCGGAGACGGCGTAGCGCTTGTTGGAGCCGGTACGGGGGTCGGGCAGGGCGGAGGCGGCTTGTTGGAAGCGGTCCAGAAGGGACTCGAGCACTCGGGCATTGGAAACGGGGGACACACTTTATGTTTGAAAGCGGCGCCCGCAAAGTCAAGCCCCCAGAAACTGGTCCCTTGCTACCGGCCCCTCAGCGGCTCGCGAGACAGAAAAAGGCCAAATTGAGAACTACTGGCATAACCCCACTTATCGCGCCTCATACACTGGGTTCCTTCCCGTACCCGATAAGCTCAGAAACTGCGGGGATTCTGCGGGCAGGCCCAAGAGCACCCGGAGTGGTCAAGTGTTGGAAGGGGACAGATTCAAAGAACACACCCAGCGATTAGCAGACCGATGGCAGCCTAGGGCGCCCTGGAATCCCTGAGCCCTCGCTGTGCCGCGGGCGGGTGCTGGAGCAGACCTGCGAGAGGCCCGGATTGCGGAGCGCTGCTTTGCGGCTGTTCAGCGTAGGGCCGTTAGACTGAACCAACACCGGTAGTCCGCCCGCGGGGGCAAGGGCTTGCAGCCGAGCTCAGCTGCGCCGGTGCCGCCAAGTGTTCGTGAGCGGCAGGCGGGGTCGCCTGCCGCACTTCTGCCCGGAGTGGAACGGTTTCAGGCCAGGGGGCCGAATTGAGCGGAGCACACGGCGCGGCGGCGCGATCGGCCTGCTTTCCGTGGGAGCCGCCCGGAGTCGCGGACACAGCATAGCACCTGTGTAAGAGATCGCCCCTGGCCGCCCGGCTGGGGGAACGGGGGTTGCGGGGGCGTAACCCCCTCGCGGGTGCAGGGCCAGCTCGCTAGCAGAGTTCAGCGCTCCGAGAAGAGCCGACTTCGGGCGATTCTTGGCGCTGGCTGCGTTCAGGAGGCCTCGGACGGGGTTTGGGTGCTCCAGGCCGAAAATCGGCCCCTTCGCGCGGATCCCGCACGTACTTGTGGAACTCCAGACTCACGTGGAATGCCAACCCGACGACGGCGACACGAACGACCAGTTGTGTCCGGTCCGAGGGCTCTCCATCGCCCCGCGCAAGCGCGAGAAAGTTTCTTCCCCTGTCGTTCGGTCTGGTGCGCGGCGCCTGCGGTAGGCCCGGACGTTCTTGCAGAGCGAGCAGACCGGCCGCAGTCGTCGCACTGAATAGATTGTTTTAAAAAAGTTCAGGAAGGTTTTCTTCCTTTGGGGTTGGCCCGCCGCTCCTGCATCTTGCGCGGGAGGTTGCCGAGGTCGGGCGCTACGAATTCGACCGGGCGGAGTTCGTGGTAGAAATGGCCGGTCCGTTCTAGCGAGTAAGCGTTTCTTGCGGCTGCGGCGAGCCACCGCGCATCTCTCCGGGGGTCGCCGCGGCCCGTCTCTGCCAGCCATCGCTCCGCCAGCCGATTCCAGTCCGAGGTGGTAAAGGTGTAGGCATACTTGCGGGCGTAATCCGGATCGCAGGCGGCTCTCATGAACTCGCCCACGATCTCGGGCTGACTTTCCTGAAAGGTTTCCACAAGTCTCTTCCGAGCGGCTTTGTGTTTCGCTTGGCGGCCTTCCGAGTAGTGCGCGAAGAAGCACACCGCGGCTACCACCAGCAGTAGCAGGAGGACCTCATAGTGGCCGTCGATCAGCAGCCACACGATGAGCAGGAACACCACTGTCATGGCGAGGAGGAGGCCGAGCGGCGCTTTCGTGGAAGGCATCAGGAGGCCCTTCCCGGTGGCCAGTCGTCGCCGACCCAGCCGGGGTTGATCTGGAGTATCCGTGTCGGGCGTTCAGCCCTTCCGGCCCTCTTTTCTCGGGCGGGGGGTAGTGCGCGCCAACACGCGGTTGTCCGTGTGCTCGACAACTTGCAGCACGGCCGCTGGCCAGCTTCCCCCCTTGCGATCCGTGACAAGGATTTGGCGGCCGGCGATTGCAGCATGGGTTTTGCCCACCGAGGGGCCTTCGATGGCCGCTCCCCAAGCCCCGCCTGGCAGCTTGGCCGGATGCCAGCCGCGGAGCGGCGCAGGCGGGCTGGAGAGCCCGCTCTCTCGCGCGGCGCCAGCAGCCGCGCCTGTGGTGGAAGCTTGCGGGAAGTCGTGCTTGAGGGCAGCGAGCAGGACGTGTCGCGCCCAGGCGGAGATGTTGAGGTGCCGCTCTCGCCGCAATTCATCGAGCCGGGCGAAGTCGTCCGGGGAGAGGCGGACCTGGAGGACGTGGCTGAGGGCCATGCCCCTACGGTAGTATTTGTAATTATCGCGCCCGCTATCATCAATGACGCTCCCGCTCATGGAGTAGCCCCAAGGAACAGGCACATTTTTTTGTCCTGATTGAGGCGGTTTCGGTGAGGTTGATGCCTGCTTCCACGTCCTGTGCAGTCGCTGGGCGCGGCCCCGAGGGCCTGCCACGAGGGCCCCGGGCAGACGGCCCGGGCGTCGTCGACCGGCTGGGTCGCAAGCGCCGACACAGCGGTGCTGTTCCGCCTGGCCAGGCGGAGCCCTGCTCGCGGGCGGGCGAGCGGCCCGGGCTAGCGCCGGGGCGGGGCCAGCAGCAGGTCGAGCGCCTCCTGCGGGCGGGCCGCGTCATGGCGGTTGGCCTGCGGCACCCAGCGGAACCCGGACTGGCAGCGGATGATCGAGAGCGCCGCGTTGGTCAGGCAGGCGAGAGTGCGCGGCAGGTCGCGCACCCAGACCCGGCAGCGGTCCTCGTCGTAGGTGAAGTCCCGCACGTAGTGCAGGCGGTTCTCGCTGTGCCAGTGGTGGCGGATCCGCGCCGCCAGCTGCGCGGGCGTGGCCTGCTCCGCCGTCAGCGAGGTCAGCGCGTAGCTCACTTCGATGCTGGTCTCGCCAGTCTTGAGCACATGCCGCTCGCGCTCGATGCGGAGGGCCTGCCGGCGGCCGTGCAGGTCGGCATAGCCGTTCCAGCCCGGGTCGCTGAGATCCTTGACCCAGTAGCGGCGGCGGTCGCTGCGGCCGTGTTCCTTGGCGAGGGTCTCGTGGCCGGGGCAGTCCGCGAACAGCATGTGCTGGAGGTCGTCCAGCAGCGTCGGCTGGTTGTCCTTGACGGCCGTGACCAGGGAGTGGGCCGCGCCGTCCTCGAGCAGGCCGCGCGCCGTCTTGTGCTGGACGTGCAGCGCGTCGAGGGTGACGATGCGCCCGGCCAGGTCCAGCTCCCCGGCCAGCTCGCGCACGGCCGGGATCTCGTTGGTCTTGCTCGAGACCTCGACCTGTCCCAGCACCAGGCCGCTGGAGTGCTCCACGGCCGCGACCAGCATGCGACGGCCGTCCGCTGTCTGCTTGGAGGCGCCGCGGACATCCTTCCCGTCCATCGAGAGGCCCGGCAGGAGCCCTGGCCGAGGGGCCTCCCCAGCCTCCTTCTGCGAGCCCGTATCCTCCTCATCCAGCGGGACTGGCCCGCTCTGCTGCCGCGTCCACGCCGCCACCGCGTGCGCCAGTGTCTGCGGCGGCAGGGCGGCCAGGATGTTGTGGAACGTCGCGCTCGACGGGGTCGTGTAGCAGTGCCGGCTGGGACTGTAGAAACAGCCCACCGCCTGCCGCTGTGACGGGTCCAGCAGGGCCGCGAACTGGGCGCACGCGGTCACGCCGCGGTAGCCGGCCAGCCGGGCGGCCATGGCCAGCACCAGCACCGTGCGCAGGCGGTAGCGCTGGCCCCGGGCGCAACGGTAGTCCTCCACCTCGCCCAGGCAGTCGAACAGGCTGCGCAGCTCGGGCGCAGGCGGCGGCGCGGTCCGCTCCGGGCCCTGCCAGGCCGGGTCCTCCTCGGGCGGGCCCAGGGCCGCCCTCGCATCCGCTTCCAATTCGTACACCAGCACCTCCTTGGGCTGGCCGTGATGGCGCCACTCCGGCACCGCGCCCGGCTGGCGTGCGTAGCCGCCGGTGAAGCCCAGCGAGCGCCAGTTCGTCGCCCGCTAGCAGGTGCCCGCGAACCGCGCCCGGTCCACGAACGACTCCGCGAGCAAGACGCCATAGCCCTGCTCCCGCTGCATGTCCCCGGCCAGCCGCCGCAGGCTCAGCCCCAGCACCCGCGAGGCCAGGTTGGGCACCCCCTGGAAGGCCGGCAGGAGCACGAAGCGCGCGTTCTGCGCCACCAGATGCAGGCGCCGCAACTGCTGCTCCAGCGTCCAGCCGATCCAGCGGTCCCGCACCGTCAGCTTGAGCGCGGCTGCCTGCCAGCCCACCAGCGCCACCCAGGCCGGGCCCAGCCTCGCCACAGGCCGCAAGCCCTTGCCGAACAGGCCCCCGAACCCCAGGTAGTGCTGAGCCCCGACCAGACGGTCCCAGAGCCGGTGCTCCTGCGCGCCGCAGGTCGGGCGCACCGCGACGGCGCGCAGGTCCGGAACGCGGCCTGGCGTCAGCAACGGCTCCCTCCCACCCACGCTGACAGATCGAGAACGAAATGTCCAGCCCTGGCGGGTCGCAAAGACGGGAACCCAGGATCGCAGAGCCTAGCGGACAGGCTCGCACAGCCCCTTGCCACGACTGTCTGCCACCCTGAATTCAAACAACTGAATAGCCCTGCCCCAAGGAAGCCCCCCGGGAGGAAAAACATGATGGCACAGGCAATGGAAGTAGTAGTCCGGTTCCTCGCAGAGGAGGCCGTCTCGTTGGTTCTCGGCTTCCTTGGAGGCGCGGCGTACTACCGCTGCCGTCTCTGGAATCTCAGGTGCCAAGCGCCAAGCGCCAAGGTGATAACCGCTAGCATCGCCCTTTCGCAGCAGGACTACGATCGCCTCGCCCGCGCACAGCGCTGGCCGGGTTGGTGGGGACGGAAGGAAGGGAAGCTAGATAAGCACACGCAATACTCCATCGTTAAGCGTTGAGCGCCCGCCTTGACGCGCCGCGCCCCTCGGCTGCGGCTCAAGGCGTCCTGGTATGGCCGAAAGGTTCCTTTCGGCGCGTTCGCCCCAAATATGAATGATAATATCCTTTATCATGCACTAGCGGACTAGCGACTCGCCCTCGCACCCCACGGCCCGAACCCCCCTTTCCCCTCGTAAGCAGCGCGTCTTTCGGATCGGCCCGGAGCCGTCCAGGGCGCGAAGCGGCGAAGCGAACCCTTGACGGCGAGGACCGATCCGACACGATGAAGCGCGAGGGGAAAGGGGGGCTGTTCCGAGCCTTCCCGCAGGGATAAATGAGGACGAGAGCGACCCGCATGGGACCGGATAGAGGCATGCCCCAAATGCCAGCTATCCGTGTCCGCATGCCCCCCCGCTTGGGGGGGGGCGCTCTCGTCCCCCTCTTTTTTTCCCGCTCGGCACGGTGGGAGCGATTCACAGGGGATAACCACAGCGAAATGAGAGAGATAGCGGAATGTGGCTATGCCCCACCTTGAGCCGGAATCGTGCCCCACCCCCCCCCGCTGAGGGCGGGGCAAAAACCATGCGGTCCTTTGGGGCACGAAAAACCACCGGATTTACCCCTCTCTCAGCCGATCTCATCCCGATCCGCAAACCGGACGACCCCAGCGGTCTGAACGCCGACCATGTGGAGCGCATCCGGCGTGTGCTGACCGCGCTGCAAGATGCACGTTCGCCACGGAACCTGGACCTGCCCGGCTGGCGGCTGCACCAGCTCAAAGGGGATTCGCGGACAATGGAGCGTCCGGAGCCTTGGTTTTTATGATCGGCACCCTGGCCGGGATGGCTGGCGGTTTTCTCGCGCTGCTGGCGATTCCCGGTGGCGCAGCGGCGCGGGCGGCTGAAGAGGAAGAAATTGGATGAGTGAGGAAGAAAAAACGCTCAAAGAAACCATCGAAGAGGCTTGGGACGAGGCCTACAACTTCTACCAGTTGTTTGACGGAGAGAGCGACAGAGGTGCCGCTGTTCTTGCCGCAGCGCTTTTCCAGGACCGGCTAAAAAAAGCTATAGAGGAAAAGAAGTTCCATAACGTTGACAACAAAGTATGCAAGCGTCTGTCCTTCTGGGGCACGATAGAACTTGGTTATGCCCTCGGACTTTATGATCGGAAAACCCGAAATGGTTTACGTGTTGTCGGAGAGATTCGTAACAAATTTGCCCACTCATCCGACCCGCTGGAATTCGACCACGAGAAGGTAGCGGCTAAGTGCCGGGAACTCGATGCGGCTCCTGACAACTTACGCGAAAGGTATCTGACCTACTTGCGGGACGTTGAACTCAGCGTGAGGCGTTCGTAGCTCCTGGGATCGGCCCAGGGAGCTTAAGCGACCAGTCGCGGCGGTAGACTTGGTGCCGGGGCAGTGCCCGGATCGCGCGACCCCCTTCTGTCTGAGGAGCATGGGAGAATAAGCCATGCAGCGTCAACGCGGCGAGTTGGTTCCCGCTGCTGAAGCCTTGGCCGATCTGGGCGGCCCCGTCCAGGCGCTCCGCGAAACCCCACCATCGGCGCGGCGGGGCTTCACCCTCGCCGATCAGGTAAACCAGTTGGTCGGGGCCAGCGAAGCGGACCCGGATCGCGGCTTCATGGCGCGAACGATGGCGCTCTGCTCGTTGCCCCGGAGCAACCCCGGCAACCGGCTTCAATACAAACGCGTCAACGGTCCCTATACGCTCTACATGGTCGCCGGTGGCGGCAACAAGCTCCCCTTCGGCAACTTGCCCCGTTTGCTGATGGCTTGGGTCTCGACCGAAGCGGTACGGACCCAAAGCCGCGAGCTGGTTATGGGTCGTTCGCTCTCCGAGTTCATGCGGACATTGGGGGTCTACGACAGCAGTGGGAGAACACAAACCCGGCTTCGCAACCAGATGAAGCGCCTGTTCAGTGCTCATGTCTCGCTGGTTTACGAGGATAAGCACCGCGAAGCGACCGCCGCTGCTCTGATTGCCGACCTCACTGATTTTTGGTGGAACCCGCGACGACCCGATCAGCCCTCACTGTGGGAGAGCAAGATTCACCTAAGTGAGCCGTTCTTTGGCATCACCGCGCAACCCCCGTTATGATGTGATAGCATCAGATGCATGCGAACCACACTGGACATTGACGATGACGTGCTGTTCGCGGTGAAGAATCTGGCAGCAGTCGAAAAGAAGAGTGCTGGCAAGGCGCTCTCCGATCTGGCTCGGGCAGCGCTCCAGGGTCAGCCGGCCGAAGCCTCTGTAATACGGAACGGTTTTCAGTTGCTCCCCGGGAAGAGAAACATTGTGGCAACCGGCCAGGTTGATCAGTTGCTTGAGGCAGAGCCGGGAGAATGAGGGTCCTATTTGACGTGAACGTACTGATCGCGCTGCTCGATCCGGGGCACGTCCATCATGATCGAGCGCACGTTTGGTGGGAGCAGAACCGTGCGTCAGGCTGGGCCTCTTGTCCCCTCACCCAGAACGGCTTTGTCCGCGTGATATCGCAATCAGGTTATCCCAATTCTGTCACCACGCCGGAGGCGATCCGCATCCTCGGCATGGCGACGCGCCAGCAGGAACACGCATTCTGGCCGGACGACTCATCGATTACTGACAGCGACCGGTTCCGTTCGGAGCGAATTCTAGGCCCCAAGCAAGTGACCGACTTATACCTGCTTTCATTGGCGGTCCAAAGGGAGGGGCGCCTGGCGACATTCGACCGAACGATTCCCCTGTCGGCGGTGGTAGGGGCCAAGAGCAAACACCTAGCCGTGCTGTAGTGGGAATGGACCAGTGCCCCGAGCCGACGTTATCATCCGATCCACCGCCGATTCACGCACCAACGCCCTTCATCGCCGTCGATGCCGAGATGCTCCTCGGCTCCCCCAAAGAGTGTTTGCCCAAGCGGACTCTTTTAGCGTTGCACGGGTGCCCTGTAGACGCGAGCCGGCGGGGGATGGTCTGGCCCGCTTTCCTTGGTCGCGGTCCAGTCGGCGCTCGATGATCTCGCCGGTCTGGCAATCCATCATTGCAATCTGCTGAAAACGTGTGTGAAATCGCATCCGATTAGGTGCATCGCTCAGCTCCTCCCTTCCAAGCCTGGGGCGTTCCATCACGACCCAGGCTGCTCGGTCTCAAGAAGCCAACGCCTTCATCTAATCACTCACAACAAGTGGCACAAAACTTCGGCCTGATCAAAAAGTGTTCCAATGAATGAATGTGACAATGCCGACGTGGAGCCTGCGCCTACCAGCGCGCCGTGAGCCAGCCAAGCACGCCATGCTTCGCGCCCCCCCGGCCCGGGTTTTCTAGGCGATTGGCATCGACGCCCAGATCGAAGCTCATGGCGCTGCCCTTGAGCACCGTCAGGCCGTAACTAGTAAGTAATTCATAACACATGACTTGTAGTCAATAGACCGGCCATGCTTCCCTTGTTGCACCCCTCATTGTAGACGGGAATCTACCGGACCATCGGAGCCCTCCGCGGACCGCACCGTGCTCATCGTCCGAGCGATCCACTCCAGAAGTCGCGCGAGTCCCGCGACGAATCACACCGTCGTCTTCGGGCCTTCGCTTCGCAGCCGCACCGCCGTTTCGTCGCCATCCCAGTGCCTCCCCAGAGTTCTGGAATATACCTTGGCTGGCTGTCCGACGGACCACCCCAGTACGAAGTGGAGCCACAATTGCAGGTCTGTGGGCTGAACAAGTCTAGACTGCTTAATGACGGCAGGCCTCATGAGCGCCCAACCCGGCACCGGAACGGCCGTTGCCGGGCAATACAGCGGGAGTTCCGGAGTGAATTCGCCAAAGGGGGTATCCACTTGCTTGGACCAGCCACAAGATGTAGAATTCCGGGATGGCTGAGGAGTCCGGGCCGCATCCTATTGGCGGCGTTGACTATCCTAGGACCCTGCAGGAGTTCAACGATTGGTTCTCTTCGGAAGCGGCGTGTCTAGCGTTTCTGCAACGGGTTCGGTGGCGGGAGAGCTTCCGATGTCCGCGATGTGCTGGCAGCGAGGCTTGGCTGACCAATACGGGCCACCTGAAGTGTAGAAAGTGTCGGCGCCGAACCTCTCTGACGGCGGGGACGATTTTTGAACGGACGCAAAAACCCCTGCGAGTGTGGTTTCAAGCGATGTGGCACGTGACCAGCCAGAAATCCGGAGGGAGTGCTTTGGGACTGCAACAGGTGCTCGGCCTGGGCAGCTACCAGACAGCTTGGAGTTGGCTCCACAAGCTGCGGCGTGCGATGGTCCGGCCCCAGCGGGATCGGCGCAACGGCTGTGGAGGTGGATGAAACCTACGTCGGTGGGGAGGAAGAAGGCGTCCGCGGCCGACACACCGAAGACAAGGCGATCGTTGCCGTCGCGGCCGAGGAGCACGGGCGAGGGATCGGCCGCATCCGGTTGCGACGGGTCCACGATGTCTCGAGCCAGAGTCTGCACCCATTCATTGAAGAATCGGTCCGCCCCGGGGCGGTGGTTCACACGGATGGATGGAAAGGCTACAACGACATCGCGAAGAAGGGCTACACCCACCAGGTGACCATTCTGAGCCAAAGCGATGACCCGGCACACAAACTGATGCCCCGTGTGCACCGCGTGGCGTCGCTTCTGAAGCGGTGGCTGCTGGGGACGCATCAAGGAGCGGTGAGCGAGAAGCATTTGGACTACTACCTCGATGAATTCACATTCCGCTTCAATCGTCGGCGTTCACGAGCGCGCGGACTGCTGTTCTACCGCCTGCTTCAGAACGCCGTACAAGTCGATCCGGTGCCGTACCGTCGGCTCGTGGGAGGGAGTTCGAAGTCCGACCCCAACATGTAGCGTGTGGTCCAAGCAAGTGGATACCCCCTTTTCGCCAATTCCATCGCAGATGTCTGCCGTTCAGCTTGTCGGCCACGGCGGGCTCGACATGCTGCGCTACCGCGGCGACGTCCCGGCACCGGTGGCGCTCGCCGGCGAAGTCCTCATCAGAGTGGCGGCCGCGGGCGTCAACAATACCGACATCAACACACGCATCGGGTGGTACTCGAAGACGGTCGGCGATGCAACCGGCGCCGGCGGCGCGGACGGCTTCGACCGGATCAACGATGCGGATGCCGGCTGGTTGGGAGCCGCGCTGGACTTTCCCCGTATTCAGGGCGCCGATTGCTGCGGCCGGATCGTGGCGGTGGGCGAGGGCGTGGACTGCGGCCGCATTGGCGAGCGCGTGATCGTTCGCAACATGTTGCGCAGCCCTGTCGACTATCGCCCGTATGAATGCTGGACCCTCGGCTCGGAATGCGACGGCGCGTTTGCGCAGTACGTCAAGGCGCCCGCCCGCGAAACACACAGGGTCGAATGCGATTGGTCCGACGCGGAGCTGGCTTCGATCCCGTGCGCATACTCGACGGCCGAGAACATGCTACACCGCGCCTCGGTGGGGGCGGAGCGCGTGCTCGTGACCGGCGCCTCGGGCGGCGTCGGCTCGGCCGCCGTTCAGCTTGCCAAACGCCGCAGTGCCCATGTCATCGCCGTCGCGGGCGCCGCCAAGGCCGATGCCGTGCGCGCAATCGGCGCGGACGAGGTTGTCGACCGGAATGCCGACCTCGTTTCCGCAATCGGCCGCGACAGCGTCGACGCGGTCATCGACCTTGTTGCCGGATCGTCCTGGTCCCGGCTCCTCGACATGCTCCGGCGCGGCGGGCGTTACGCGACCGCCGGCGCGATTGCCGGCCCGCTGGTCGAACTGGACGTGCGGACGCTCTACCTCAAGGACCTGACCCTGTTCGGCTGCACCTTTCAGGAAGACGCGGTCTTCGGGCACCTGGTCTCATATATCGAGCGCGGCGAAAATCGTCCTCTCGTCACAAAGACATTCCCAGTGGGCGAGATCGGCCGGGCGCAGGAGGAATTCCTGGCCAAGGGGTTTACCGGTAAACTCGTTCTCGTCCCGCCGGAATGAGAGAAGCCTCGGACGAAGACATCCGGGATCGACGTGTTTCGGTTCGACGTTGCCCACCGATCCTGCCAGGTGCCACGCTCCCGGTCTTGCGATGGCGCGCCACACCTCCCGGCACGCACGAAATCCCGACACCGAAACGCGCCGCCACCGACCGGATCGGCTCGCCCCAAAGGCGAGCCCGCGCCGCGTACGAACGATTCGATTAACGCCCCGCATCGCGCTCGGGCAAATCGCTCCCGCCGGTCAACATATCGCGCGAGCGGCCGGCCGGCATGCGACTTGTCGGCGGGCTCCAATATCTGCCACGCGCGCAAGGGGCTCCGGGCGCGCCTCTAAAGATGTCCGATAATTGCTTTGCAAGAGATGAAGGTCGTCTCGCTCGGTCGTTCCGGGCTAGGACTGCACATGCTCAATCGCATCAACCCCCATCGGTTCGCCGCGCTTGCGGCCGTTCTCTCGGTTGCGCTCTATTGGTCAGCGGCCGCTGCGGGGCAGGAGCAATGGCATTCGTTTAGCGGTTGAGCGCATTCGGTTAAGGATCAAAGGGGAATTCCGGCGCTTCGAGCCGGATTTTTCGCGCGTTAGGCTGTGGCTGCGGCTGAGTCTGGCTTGCGGGACCTCCATTTGCTGGCAGGTTTGAGGGACAGGTGCGGGAAGGAGCGGTGCGGGCGCCGTCTGTGGCGGCACTTGGCAATGCTGCCCAGGATCTCTTGGACCGTGCGGGCCAGCGTTGTTGCGTGGAGCAGGAACAGCGCTTCCAGCGACCGCCCCACGGTGCGCAGGCTGTGCTTGAAGTTCGCCTGCAGGGCCGCCTGGCCGTGCTCGCCCGGCCCGGCCCGGAAGCCCTCTTCGCCGTGGTTGGTGAACAGCCTCGTCATCGCGATCAGGGTGAAATGGGCGAACAGCTCCTGCTTGACCCCGCGCTCGCTGTGGCCATGGAACTCCTCCACCGTCAGCAGCCGCTTGGAAATCTTATATAGCTCCTCGATGCTCCAACGGCCATGGTATAGATCGGCGAGCTCCGCGACGGGGTAGCGCTGGCGGTCCAGCAGCGTCGTGGCCAGGGTATAGGTGGTCGCGCCGGCGGTGTACTTGACGAGGCGCACCCGGCAGGGCCGCAGCGCGGCCTGCGGGCTCTGGCGCCGCGCCTCGTCGCTGGGCGGGACGGTCACGATGTCGTCGCTGCGGTCGCTGCGGATGAAGTCGCGGAACTGCGCGTTCGCGTTCCGCTGCAGGCGGAACACCGCCTGCAGGCCGCGCTCGGCGTGGGCGTGCAGCAGCCGGAAAGAGTAGTAGCCGCGGTCGTAGACGACGACATCGCCGGGGGCCAGCGCCGGGAGATGGGCCCGGGCCGCCCGGCGCTCGTCGCCGTGGGCGTGCAAATCGAAATCGACCGGCAGGCGCGCGCGCAGCTGGTACAGGCAGCTGAGCAGGCCTTGCGGGTAGTGGGCCGCCGGCGAAGGCGTGCGGTAGCCCTCGCCGACCAGCGGGCGGGGCAGGTTCAGTTTCGAGCCGTCGACGGCGAAGGTGCGGTGGCCTTGCCACAGCCCGTCGGGCGCGTCCCGGGGAGCCTGCTCGAGAAGGGCCCGGTGAAGGCGCTGGAACACGTCCTCGCGGACCTTGGCGCGGGCCGCGCACATGGACGAGGCCGACACCGGCTGCGGCTGCGGCAGCTGGACGCCCAGCCGGCGGCACTGCTCCCACAGCTCGGCCAGGGTCAGGGCATAGCCCTGGCGGTCGGGCGCGAACACCAGGCGGAAGACGAACAGCACCACCAGCAGCGTGTTGAGCACCCGCTGCCGCCGCAGCCACTCCCGGTCGTACTCGCCCGCCACGCGCACCACCGTCTGGAGGATCCCTTGCCACAGCTGCACGAAGCGGTCCTCCGCCTGCGGCTGCGCAGCCGCCTCCTCCACCGCCTGCGGCGCGCGCTGGCGGGGCCGGGCCGCGGCCCGCGGCCCGTGCAGCAGGATCGTCCGCCAGGCGCGCTGCAGCGGGTAGACGTACACGCCCTTGGCCGGCTTGGCCGGCTCCGCGCCCTTCGCCTGGCGCCCCTGCGTCAGGCCCAGGAACTGCCAATTGGCCGCCCGGTAGCAGGTCGCCTTGTACTGCTGCGGGTCGACGAACGTCTCGACCAGCACCGGGCGGTAGCCGTGCCGCCGCTGCCAGTCCTGCGGCAGCTGCCGCAGCGCCAGTCCCAGCGCGTGACTGGCCAGGTTCTTCACCCGCACCCAGGGCAACACAAGGAAGCGGGAATTACCGACGATCAGGTCGAGGTGCTGGCGGTGCGCCTGGCCCTGCCAGCCGATCCAGGCGTCGCGGCACGCCACGTTGCGGGCGGCGAAGTCGAACAGCAGGCAGCCGAGCTTGCGCCCCTGCCGGTCGAGCAGGAAGTAGCGCAGATGCGGGCCGAGCGGCCGGCGGGATCCCAGCGGATGGTAGCGCTCGACCCATTCGTTCCACTCCGCGACCGGCTCCGGCTCGGCCGCCACCTGCAAGGCCAGCGGCAGGAGATCGGCCAGGCGCTCTTCGAGCGCAGGCTGGGGAGCGGTCCGCTCGGTCGCCTCGACCGGCCGCTGGCGGCCCCGTCCGAGGGCCGGATTCAGGGCCGGCAGGGTCAGGATGCCGAGCCGCTCCAACTCCTCGAGCACGCGCAGGGTGAGCTGGATGCGGTTGCTGCCCTTGGGCGTCTGCCAGCCCAGATGCACGCAGATCGTGTGTCCCAGCTCGTGGCGGCTCAGTTTCGGGAAGAGCCCGACGGTCTCCTGGATCTCGGCGATCTGCCGGCGGGTGAGGCGTTTGCCGAAGAAAGTCGTCGATTGCAGGTTCTCGATGCGCGGGTCCATGGCGGCCTCAGAGCTTCCATCCCTACCCTTGCAAATCCGGGCGCTCAAGTCAAGCCCACCGGGGGAAAAATTTGAGGGAGTCGTATCCTCTTGAAAATCAGGAACCTAGCAGCCGACCAACAGAATAGCTGCCGATCTCTCTGAACCGAATGCCATTGGGGGCAGGAGGGGCCTCCCGTCTATTGCAGTTACCTTGACTACGACAGAGACAATCCATCGCCCACCGGGCGCGTGTTCTATTCGGCTGTGTTTCGGGCAGGCGAGTATACGCCGAACGCTGATCGATGGCAGCGCCAGTTCCAAGATTTCCTGGGAGCGAGCTACGGGCTGCCTGATCCCTATCGGGGTGCGCTCTGCTTCATCGAGGACTATCCCGGCAAGTCCTATTCGGATATCGAATCCGACAAGAGAAATGCGAGGTCCAAGGGAAACGAGGTCATCGCGACGCGATGGGCTCCCGATTCAACCTCCGTCCCTGGCGACGTCGAAACTATGCCGTTACCTGATTTTCACGTGACTGTGCCGAGCGGGGATCGCACCGTGAGAGTCTGTGTTCGAGATCATGAATGCGAGGACGGCGACGGGGTGCGCATTGCCGTGAACGGGAGGGCCGTGTTCAGCGGGGAGATCGTGAACGCATGGGCCTGCCAGTCCGTCTCCGTGAGCGAGGGCCGCAACGGTATCGAGCTCTACGCGATCAACGGAACAGGCCGCAAGGGGAATTGTTCCTACGCCGACTCGAACACCGGTCAGATTCGGGTGGGGGGCCTGAACGTGGATACGCAAAGCTGGAAACATCCAGGCGGCGCCGGCTCTCGCGCCAGCATCGTGGTGACGGTTCGTTGATACGATCCAGCGCACCCCCAGTGCCGGCGGGCGTTCCACACACGATCCGTGCAACCCGGCGCAAACCTGCTGGAGGCACCGCGCAACCACCCGACACGAGAACCCCGGAGTTCGATTGCCGCGATGTCCTGGCCGGGACCGTTCTGATACCTTGATGGAGCCATGGGGAGGCAGCAGGCGAGGGCCGCGTCCGATCAATGCCCGAAACGGGTGACGGCCGGGGGCTGCGACAAGCAGCGGGCCAGCCGAGCCGGGGCGTGGGGCGCGCTAGCGGCGGCCTGTCTCTGCCTGGCCTCGCCGGCTGCGGGCGTGGCCGCGCAGTTGCCCCCGGAGATCCAAGCGGACCTGTACAGGGAGCAGGTGAAGCAGCGACTCGCGGACCGGGACTATGCGGGTGCGAAGCAACTCCTGGACCGGATCCTGGGACTGCAGCAGGAACACAGCTTGGAGCTCCCGGATGGCTTCTATTTCGAGTACGGGGAAGTGTCGCAGCGGGCCGGGTTGCATCAGGAGGCGGTGGAAGCGCTGACGCGGTACCTGACACTGGCGGGGCAGGAGGGCGAGCATTACCGGTCGGCACTGACAACGCTGATCGAAGCCAGGGAAGCGCTGGACGCAGTCGAGATCGCGTCCACGCAAGCGGCGCTGCCAGCGGGGGCATCGCGGGTGTTCGACGGGATGGAGTTCGTCTGGGTGCCGGCGGGGGAGTTCCGGATGGGCTCTGTCAGTCCGGGAGCGGACGATGACGAGCAGCCGGTAACGCGGGTGCGGATCAGCCGGGGTTTCTGGCTGGGCAAGCACGAGGTGACGCAGGCGGAGTGGCAGGGGGTGATGGGAACGGTCCCGTCGGAGAACTCCGGATGCGATCGGTGCCCGGCGGAAAGGGTTTCCTGGGCTGACGCGCAGGAGTTTATCCGGAGTCTGAACGGGCGGTCCGGAGGGAACCGGTACCGGCTGCCGAGGGAGGCGGAGTGGGAGTACGCGGCGCGGGCGGGGACGATCCGGGACCGGTACTCCGAAGACCTGGACGCGATCGCGTGGTACGACGACAACGCTGGGGGCAGCACGCATCCGGTGGGGCAGAAGGACCCGAATGCCTGGGGGCTGCACGACATGCTGGGGAATGTGTGGGAGTGGGTGCAGGACTGGAAGGGGGAGTATCCGGGCCGGACGGTGACGGATCCCACGGGTCCTAGTTCGGGCTCGAGCCGGGTGGATCGGGGCGGCAGCTGGCTCCTCGGTGCCGGGTACTGCCGGGCGTCGTTTCGCTTCAGCTTTTCGCCCGGCTACCGCAACGTCAATCTCGGCTTCCGCCTGCTGAGGACGGAGTAGCCCTGGGCTCTGGTACCCTCTTACCCTGTGCAGGGTCACGATCCGCAGGGCGGGCGGGAAGCCGCGAAGGCGGGCGCGGATGCGCCCGGGCCGAGCGGGGAACCGCCCGCCAGCCGGCGGCGGGCCTCCTCTTCCTTCGATGTCCGATAATCGCCGCCGTCGCGCGTCATGCCGCCCCGGAATGCAGGGGCCAGTTGATTTGGAACCGACCCGTAGCCAGCGGCTGGCGGGGCAGCAGCGGGTGTCGGCGGTGTTCCGGCGGGAGGACGGGCGTAGCCTGCACGTGCGCAAGGCGACTAAGGCGGAGGCCAGCCAGCAGGTGATCTACGACGCGCTCGGCGTTACGCCGGATTCCTGACGCACAACCGATTCATTTTGAGCGAGTTGTAGAATAGGGTGCTAAAGATGGGCTAGCCGTCACCAACTTTCCGGGCATTTTCCCCCGGCCGGTCTTGATTACCTTGACCCGAGGATCCACCTCCCGACGGCCGCACTCCTGCAGTCCCTCCCCGGGGTGGTGATGGTTGCGAAGGGCCACCACTCTCCGGAACGTAGGTCTTATCTGTTCGCTCATTCGGTACCCAAGTCTCCCGACCGCGGCCTTGTTGAGAATGCTCAGGAAGGAACTGCTGCTCTTCTGACTGTGCCATGGACATAATTCTATCTCCTCTTTACTCTGGCAAATCAAAAAGCTCGATGTACGTGAATTGATCTTTACGGATCAGCAGCCCGTCTGTGTCTTCAATAGGATCACCCACTAGTGTCGCGTTAAGCTCACGGGATTGAGTTATAAGTCCCTATTATTCATTCAGTTACTAGAGATTTTGGGTGTCCGGGACTTGAATCCTCCAAGCCTGGACGGACCGTCGACGGAACCGACTCCCCGGGAACGCCGTGGTCCCCGCGACTTCCCTACAGTCTCGGTATGTATCGAGGCCAGACCCTCTTCTCCCAGGTCATGCAGTTTCTGCCGTGGAAGACCTTCTCGCGGATCGTGGACCGCTACGATGGCGACCGCCGCGTGCACAGCCTGAGCTGCACCCAGCAGTTCCGCGCCATGGCCTTCGCCCAGCTGACCGGGCGCCGGGGCTTGCGGGACGTGACCGCTTGCCTGGGAGCCGTTCCGGCCAAGCTGTACCACGCGGGCTTCGACTCCCCCGTCCATATCTCGACGCTGGCCCGCGCCAACGAGCGTCGCGACTGGCGGATACACGCGGATCTGGCTCAGCGCCTGATCGTCCGCGCCCGCACTCTCTACGTCGGCGAGGATCTCGGCCTCGAACTGGACAGCACCGTGTACGCGCTCGACTCCTCCACCGTCGACCTGTGCCTGGCAGTGTTCCCCTGGGCGACCTTCCGTGCCACGAAGGCAGCGGTGAAACTCCACACGTTACTGGACTTACGCGGATCCATCCCGTCCTTCATCCAGTATGGGAACCCTATGATTATGGGAACCTGTCCCCGTGACCTGTTGCGGATCAAGGGGTTATGAGCTGAACAGGTTCCCATAACTGTATTGTAATCTCCTGTTGGTTTCTTACCAGCACAGGAGATGAATCATGGCTTTACCCTTCCGGCCCCAGGCATCGCCCGGGGTATTCCAGGCACACGTTGACCGGGTCGTTCCGGCCTACGAGGCCTATCTGAACAATCTGGGCTGTTCGCCCAGCACCGTCAGCAACCTGACCAGAACAGCCCGCCATATGCTGGCTTGGCTGACGGTCAACGAATCGGACGTTGCGGCGCTGGACATCCGCGGCGTTGACGGCTTCCTGATCCACAACTGCGTCTGCCCGGCCGACTTCCGCTCCAAGCTGAACGAGCATTCAAGATGGCAGGCGAATCGTGTTCTCGGCTACCTGATCGAGACCGGGCAGGCGGCCGTTCCGTCCGCTATCGTCACCGGTGGCCGGCTCGTGGAAGCGTTCACGGGCTCTTTGACGACCCAACGCTACAGGGAATCGAGAATTCGTTTGTACCAGTCGTCCTGTCGACACTTCGTTGTCTGGCTCTAGCGCTCGGACTTGGCGCTGGCAGAGATCGACGGCGGCGTCCTGCAGCGGTTTCTCGACCATGACTGCGCTTGCGCGAATCCGCAGTTCTTCAGCCGGCCCGGTGCATTCTCTGGAAGCCGCGCCGTTGCTGGGACGCTCGCAAGGTTTGCCAGCTTCTTGGTCGACCGGGGCGTGGTTGCGGACTGGCGTGATCCGGAACCGAACGCGAACCGTGGTGCCCACGTCGACGCCTTCCTCAGCTGGCTACGCCAGCATCGCGGCCTCCGCGATACAACCCTGAGGAGTTACGAGCGAACCCTGCGAGCGCTGTTGCGGCTGCTCGGCGACAGCCCGGACACCTATGATGCGGCGTCGATCCGCACGGCCATTCTGGACCGTGCGCAATCCCGTTCGCGGGGCGCGATCGCGAACGAATCCACGGCACTGCGGTCGTACCTGCGCTTCCTGGCCGCGAACGGGCTGTGCCGCCCGGGGCTCGTTGGCGCGGTCCCTGCGAGCCTGCGGCAGCCTGGGGCGCAGTTGCCCCGGTATGTCGAGGAGAAAGACATCGAGGCGCTGATCGCGAGTTGTGACACCACGACACCCATCGGATTGCGGGACCGGGCCGTCCTGCTGTTGCTGGCACGGCTCGCACTCCGCTCCGGAGACATCACCGCCCTGCGGCTGGGCGATATCAACTGGGAGCAAGCGCTCATCACAGTCAGCGGAAAGTCGCGCCGCAGTGCGGCACTGCCACTGCCGCAGGAGGCCGGGAACGCCCTCAAGGACTACATCGTCCGAGCGCGACCGCGCACCCAAGACGCGACGGTGTTCCTGCGGTCCCTCGCCCCGCACGGCAGCTTGTCCAGCTCAACGGTCAGTTCCATCGTGCGACGGGCGATCAAGCGGGCCGGGATCGCTGGCGACGGCCTCCCGGCCGCCTATCTGTTCCGTCATTCCAGAGCAACCCATCTGCTGCGCGGCGGCACCTCGCTGGAGGCCATCGGCGCTCTGCTGCGCCACCAATCCGTGAAGACGACCGCACTCTACGCTCGCGTGGATGTCCCGATGCTTCTCGCTGTGGCGCAGCCCTGGCCGGGGGAACTCTGATGACCCTGACCGACCACGTTATGTCCTACGTCGCGTTCAAGCGTGCCACGGGCCTGTCCTTCCAGGAACCCAAGCAGCTGCTTGGCAGCTTTGCCGCTCATGCCGAGGCTCGGGGTGACGCATTCGTTCGCGTCGAGACCGCTCTCGCCTGGGCGTCGCAGGCAGCGGCGCTACGTCAGAAACAGAGGCGGCTTCATCTTGTCTGCGGGTTGGCCGTCTACCTGCATGCCGAGGATGAGCGGCACGAGATTCCCCACCGCGACGCCCTTGGCCGTGCGACACGTCACCGGCCGCCGCCACGGCTCCTGTCGTTGACCCAGATCCGCCAGGTCATGGATGCGGCCCTGGAACTGCCACCCGCCGGCTCCATCACACCAGTGACCTTCCATCACGTTATCGGGTTGCTCGCGGCGACCGGCCTGAGGCGTTCGGAAGCCGTCGGCCTGAAACTCGAGGACGTCACGCCGGACGGGCTGCAGATCCGCAACGCAAAATTCGGCAGGGCGCGGCTCGTGCCCCTGCACGAGCAATGTCCCTGACATAAGCAAGACAGTAGCCGGATTTCCTGGCAGACCTCCAAGACACGGATGCAGAAGCACTTACAGTGTTTTCCGACCGGCCTCGAAAAAGCCCCTTGACATCCTGGGCGGAATTTGCCATGGTAGGCAAGAACCGGTTTCCTGGGAGCTGCCATGGATCCCCGCATCGAGAATCTCAAGTCCACCACCTTCTTCGGCAGGCGCTTCACGCGGCAGCAGATCGCCCAGGTCCAAGAGACGGTGGCGACGTTCCCGGCACTGGCCCGCAAGGAACTGGCGCAGACGATCTGCGAGCACCTGCGCTGGCGTACCCCGGCAGGCAAGAACCGCGTCGCGGCCGGCCTAGGCCTGCTCGAGGCGCTGCACAAGGAGGGCATCCTGACGCTGCCGCCGAAGCGCGAGGAGAAAATGCACGGGACGCGCCAGCCGCTTGCGCGGACCCCACGCACGGACCCGCAGCCGCGGATCCAGGCCGACCTGCGGGACTTGGCTCCGCTGCGCCTGCAACGGGCGGAGGGCCCGGAGCAGGCCGGGTTGTTCAACGCATACGTCGACCGGCATCACTACCTTGGCTAGCGCCAGCCGCTCGGCCCGCACCTGCGTTATTTCCTGCTCGACCGGCACGCGCGCCCGCTGGGCTGCCTGCTGTTCAGCCAGGCGACCCACTCGCTGGCCTGCCGCGACACGTGGGTCGGCTGGCGCGAGGGCGCGTACAAGCAGCACTTGCAGCTGGTGGTCGGGCAGCCTCGCTTCTTGCTGTTTCCCTGGGTCCAGGTCGAGAACTTGGCCAGTCATGCGCTGTCGCTGGCCGTCCAGCAGCTGCCGCAGGACTGGCACAGCCGCTACGGCTGCCGGCCGGTCCTGCTCGAGACTTTCGTTGATCCGGAGCGTTTCGGCGGAGTCTGCTAGCGCGCCGCCAACTGGCTGCACCTGGGCCAGACCCGGGGCCGCCCCGACGCGGGGCGGACCCGCAAGGACGTCTACGTGTACCCCTTGGCGAAGCACTGCCGCGAGATCCTGCTGCACGGGCCGCGCCCCCGCCAGCCCAGGCCGCGACGCCCGCCCGCGCCGGAGGCGGCGGCCCCCGACGAGACCTTCGTCCGCATGTGGCAGGACCTGATCGGCGCGCTCAGCGCCGTCGCCGCCGCCCACGACCAGCTCTGGCAAGTGCGCCGGCGCGTGCTCAACACCCTGCTGGTGATGCTGTTCGTCTTCCGCCTGGTGTTCGCCCCCCGCCGCCAGGGCTACACCGCCACGCTCGCCGAACTGTGGGACCACTGCCGCGTCCTCGACGTGCCCCTGCCGCAGGCGGTGCCGGTCTCCGACTCGGCGATGGTCCGCGCCAGGCGCAAGGTCCAGCCCGGCGTCTTCCTGCAGTTCCACGCCGAGATCCTCCAGCGCGCCGACCAGCCCGGCCCCTTCTGGCACGGCCATCGCGTCTTCGCCGTCGACGGCTCGAAGCTGAACCTGCCCCGCCCGCTGCTCGACGCCGGCTACGCCCTGCCCAGCGAGCAGGCGCACTACCCGCAAGGCCTGCTGAGCTGCCTGTACCGCCTGCACTCGAAGCTGCCCGTCGATTTCGACCTCCTCGCCCACGGCAACGAGCGCGCCGCCGCACTCGCCCATCTCCAGGCTCTGGCACCGCCTGACGTCGTCGTCTACGACCGCGGCTATTACTCCTTCGAACTGCTCTGCGCCCATCGCCAGCGCGGCCTGCAGGCCGTGTTCCGCATCCGTCGCAAGGCCGGCCAGGCCCTCGACCGCTTCATCGCCAGCGACCAAACCGATACCGTGGCCGAGATCTTCCCCGGCCCCGATGCCCTGCGTGAGTTGCGCCGCAAGCATCCCCGCACCCACTGGCGACCGGTCCCGCTGCGCCTGGTCAAGTACACGCACGGCGGCACCGAGTACATCCTCGGCGCCACCCTGCTCGACCGCCAGCGCTACAGCGTCGCCGCCCTGGCCGACCTGTATCACGCCCGCTGGGGGATCGAAGAACTCTACAAGAGCAGCAAGCAATTCCTGGAGGTCGACCAGTTCCACGGCCGCACCGAGCGCCTGGTCAAGCAGGAACTGTTCGCGCACTTCAATCTGATCGCGATGACGCGCAGCTTCACCAACCGCGACGCCGCCCTGTGCCAGGCGGCCGGCCCGGCCGACGGCAAGCCGCCCCCGCAGGCCAACTTCAAGCACAGCCTGGCCGCCCTGTCGCGGCATCTGGAGGCGCTGCTGCTGCGCCACACCGAATTCGTCCGCGCAACCGTCACGCGCATCGCCGAGTGCGTCGGGATCGGCCGGCGCAAGCCCCGCCCGAACCGCTCGTACCCGAGGCGCTCGAAGCAACCGGCCCCCAAATGGTCCCGGCGCAACCCCGTCCCAGCCTAGCCGACTGGGACCCGAAAGGCTGCCAAGGGGCCCAGTCGAAGCCCGCAGCCTTAAGTCAGCAAGAAAATCCTTAAGTCAGTGCCATTGCCTGCACGAGAGCGTACGGACGGCACTGGAGCGGTATCTGGAGATCCGCTTGCGATGCAGCAGCCAGAATGACCATCTCTTTGTTCTCGCCAGCGGACGGACGGTCAGTCCGGCTTATCTGACCCATACCTTTATCTGGCTCGCGCGTCACCTCGGCCTGCGCGGGGGGCCGGGCGAGCCCGGCACGCGCCTGCATGATCTGCGCCACGGCTTTGCGGTGCGTGCTCTGGAGAGCGCCGTATCCGGCGATCGGAAGGATATCAGCCGGCACATGCTCGCGCTCTCCACCTATCTCGGCCATGCCAGCGCAACCGATACCTACTGGTACCTCGAGGCGACGCCGGTCCTGCTGAACCAGGTGTCCGCAGCAACCGAAAGACTGCATGCGGGGAGGAGGCACGATGCGTGATCTTGCACGGCCGCTGGGGGTCTTCCTCAGAGAGCACCTGCCGCGCGATCGCGGCGCCAGCCCGCATACCATTGAGAGCTACGCCGCCAGCTTCAAGCTGCTGGCGGTCTTCGCAGCGCGGCGTCACAAGCTCCGACCGTGCCAGCTGGAGGTCGGCCATCTCGACACAACGACGCTGCTCGCCTTTCTCGATCACCTCGAGGCGGACCGGGACAACGGCGTGCGGACCCGCAATGCACGCCTGTCCGCGATCAAGTCCTTCTTCCGCTACCTGGAATTCCGACACCCGGAATGCCTCGATCTGGCGGCACAGGTTCATGCCCTGCCCCAGAAGAAAGGCGATCTGCCGCCGGTCGATTATCTCAACCATGCCGAGGTCCGGGCCTTGCTCGAGGCCCCCGCTACCGACACGGTCACCGGCCTGCGGGATCGCGCGATGCTGTGCCTGGCCTACAATGCCGGCCTGCGGGTCTCGGAGTTGGTTGGCCTTGCCCTGGAAGACCTCAAGACGCCGGCACTCGACAGCATCCGAGTCATGGGCAAGGGCCGCCGCGGGCGTGTCCTGCCGCTGTGGAAGGAAACCCGCAGCGCGCTCCGCCAATGGCTCGGTGTCCGACCGGATGGTACCGACAGGCATCTCTTCCTGAATGCCTTCGGGACCGGCCTGACGCGGCGTGGCTTTGCCAAGAGACTCGCCCTGCACGCCGAAACCGCGGCACGCGCAGTTCCTTCGATTTCAGGCAAGACTGTAACGCCGCACGCCTTGCGGCACGCATGTGCCCTCAATACACTCGAGGCAACTGGTGATATCAGGCAGGTCGCCCTCTGGCTCGGCCATGCCAGCCTGCAGTCCACCGAAATGTATCTGCGCGTCGATCCGGCCAACAAGCTCGACATCCTGTCAGCCCGGCAGCCGCCGAATCTCCGCAAGGGATCCTTCGACGGCGTGAAGGACGAGCTTCTCGCCATGCTTGGAGACGTCGCAGCGCGATAGCGTTATGGGAACCTGTTCAGATCCTAACCCCTTGATCCGCAACAGGTCACGGGGACAGGTTCCCATACCGCACATCCGGCCCCGCGGTTCACTCCATCTGATTTTTGGCGCACCGGCGCGGCCGCGAGCCTTCCTCCCGCACCCTCCCGCACCCGTTTGCCGCGCCGCCGCGCCAAAAATCCTCTGCGAAATGCGATGAGCACCGAAAAAACGTGCTTAAACGACGACGGTTCCACTCTTGTGATATCTCCGAAGGACTAGCGCGTATATCTTACCGATCAGGGCCACCACTAAGTGCGCGCCGGATTTGACAGCGGCCGCATGTCCTCCGATGGCGGTGCCCTGCTGCTGCAGGCGGTGTGCTACCTGCAGCTGCGGGGACGGGAACGCTCAAGTGGACGTTCAAGGTGACTAGCAGCGGAGACGAACTAGAAGACATGATTGCACGTGTTGTTGAAGAAAGTTCTGGCCAAGAGCACGAAAGCACGGGCCTCCTCCGGGACGGCAGGGCGAACGGCCCCTGGGTGCTGTTCCGACGGGTAGAAGACGACGGTGTCGGCTTGGAATTCGAGCAGGTCGAAGAAGGGCCGTTCGTGGACGGCAAGCGGCAATGACCTCGCACACGGCCCGGTGCGGTGGCCCCGCTCCCTGTCCGATAATTGCCGTCGGTGTGCTCACTGATGCAGAATTCGAGTCGAAGAAGACCGAGATCCCGGCATCTGATTGGGTTCTTGGGGGCGGTCGAGCCGGGATCCTCGTGTCCAAGGGGGTGAAGTTCGCCGGTTCGCGTGGAGTTGCCGCTGCCGGACGCCGCCGGGGATCGGTCAGTGCTAGGGAGCACGGAGGGCGATATGATCGTGGTGGCAGACTTGATGCCGATGCCGTTGTCCAGAGGCACGGAATTCGCCAGTGGGAGAAGAACATGGCTAGGACTGTAACCTTGCGGTTGGAAAAGGACGCATACGACGAGTTGCAGGAGGCCGCAGCGGCCGAGCGGCGACCGCTGGCGAAGTTCATTGCGACCGCTGCTCTGGCACGGATCAGGGAGGCGCAGTTTGTCGATGACGGGGAAATGGCCGGGATTCTGGGCAACGACGCGCTGGTCCGTAGGCTGAAGGCCGGTTCGCAACAGGCTCACCAGCGGAGGGGCGACTTCGTTGCATGAGTACCGGATCTTCGAGACCGAGCAATGCCGCAAGGACCTGCAGTCGATCGCCCGGGCTGGTCACGAAGAGATCGCCGGCAAGCTGCGGCGATTCGTCTACCCACAGCTGCGTGAGCACCCTCACTTCGGGCCGCACATTCGCAAGCTGAAGGGCTACACGCCAGAGACGTGGAGATACCGGATCGGGTCTTGGCGATTCTTCTACGAGATTGATGACCAGGAACGCGTCGTATCGATGATTGCGGCATCTCACCGCGGCTCGGCGTATTGATCTCCTTGCCTGTGCGCGCCGCGTCACTCCGGTCTGCGACGACGGAGGCCGGCAGGGAAGTCCTTGAGAGCCTGCACATGAGCTCTGCGAGCGGCCCTGCTGCGTGTCCGATAATCACATCTCCTGAAAGTCGTCAATCTGACGAGGTCCGCCCTCCCGGCAGTTTCAGATCTCGACGAAAACCTCGATGAACGCCTGCGAGGCGGGCAGGACGATAGCTTGGGGCCTGATCACATGCGGTCCGGTGACAGAAGCCAAGCCCACGCAATGAGACGTTCAAGGGAAACCGATTCCAGGACTGCCACAGTGCGCTCCGGCTCCCTCAGCGCGGTCAGCCCGGCCTCGCTTGCCCGAATCTCCGACAGCTTCGTTCTAGTCGCTCGCGTGCCCGCCAGCCGGATATAGGGGGGACCAACGGGCAGATCGCCATACCACAGCGACGCCTCCAGCCGCTCGCCAGTCTCGGTCGCAGCCAAGTGCCAACGCGTCCCCAGTTCGACGGTGCCGCCATTTCTCCGTAGTGCCTTGGCAAGCAGCGAACGCAGCGGGGCCAAGTCCTGATCCCCGGGTCTCGAATCCAGGCGCTCGAGACTGGTTCCGAGCCTGCGACGGATCAGCCGAACAGGCCGGGCGGCCATCCGCCCCAGCACGTCATCGCGCTCCAACAGATCAGGTTGCGAACCTAGCTTCATGGGAGTAATTCCTTCGCCTTTCCTCGAACCCAAAGCGGGCTCGAGGGAGTTTACACGCTCCTGATGCCCGGGACAAGCGTCCGTCGCCGATCTGGCCATTTCCGGTCACCTTCGTCGGAATCCACGCCTAAGGCCGGGGCGCAGGGGAGCCACAAGCCTTCTCGTTGACGCGCAGGTACGCGGCCAGGAACGTGTCTAGGTGCTGCGAGAGAGCTGACACGATGTAGCCGGCATTCCCGCTGGTGCCGGTGGACCCGTCGTTCCAAGTGGTTGCGGGGGCTTTTGTTCCGAACTCATCGCTAACCACCTTCTTGTACTCGACCGAGACGTGGACTGCCGGACCGCCCACATTGACGTTGACGTACAGATGCGCGAGATCCGCTCCCCTCCGTCCTCGTAGAGGCGCGCCGCCCGCAGGCGGCTCTCCGCTGCCGCCTGCAGGGCGGTCTTGGAGAGGCCGATGCTCGTCGCGCTACCAGGCAATTCTTCGATATAAAGGCCCATGGGACGACAGGCGTTGAAGAGCTGGAAGTGCTCGTATGAGTTCGCGGCACCCTGCCCGGCGGCCGGCGCCGCCAGCAGAGCGGCGAGGGAAAGGGAAGCCAGTGCTTGGCGCATGCCGGACAGCCTAGCAGGACATCGGAACCCTTGAGAACCACCCTCCTCCATGTCCGATAATTCCCCTTGCTGGTAAGCAGGTGAGGGCCGACCCGCCGGGTAGTTCCCACTCCATAGGGAAATCCGCTACGCTGATCGTAATTGCTCACCTAGGGGCCACACAAACTGGTCAATCGGGCTTGTTCGGCACTTGCGGACGGAAAGGCTGAAACAAGTGATTCTGGAAATGTTACAAAGGGGATGTGGGTGAACCACTTCCAGATCTTGATTCCCTGACCGACTCCGCCAAGGTCGCCCTCATCGTTGCACTGCGAGCGGCGAACGCGGAGTTGACAGCGAAGGTCGCGGAGTTGACGGCGAAGGTCGCGGAACTGGAGGCGCGCCTGGGTGCGCCCCCCAAGACTCCGGAGAATTCGTCGCTGCCGCCCTCGCGGGGCGAGAAGGCGAACCAGCCGGTCCGGCGCGGCCAGCGCAAGCGCAAGCGGCGTGCGGGAGTGGGGCGCAAGCTGCATCCGAACCCGGACAGCGTGGTCGAGGCCCGCGCGGAGAGTTGCTCGCACTGCGGGGCGGAGCTGGCCGGGGAGGAGCAGACGCCGCAAGCGGTGTACGAGCGGATCGAGTTGCCGCCGGTGCGGCCGCACGTGACGCGGGTCACGCTGAGGGGTTGCGACTGCCCGGGTTGCGGGCGGCGGGTGACGGCGGAGGCACCGCAGGGTTTGGAGCGGGGCTCGCCGTTCGGGGCGACGGTCGAGGCGCTGGCGGTGTACCTGCATTACGCGCAAGCGATCGGCTACGAGCGCTTGCGCGCGTTGTTCCGGGAGCTGTTCGGGCTGGAGATCAGCGAGGGGGCGCTGGCGAACCTGTTCCGACGGGTGCAAGGGCGGTTCGGGGAGCAGGCGGAGTCGATCCGGGAGCGGGTGCGGCAGAGCCGGGTGGTGTGCTCAGACGAGACGTCGGCGCGGGTGAACGGGCGCAAGTGGTGGGAGTGGGTGTTCCTGGGAGCGGGAGCGGTGCTGCACGTGCTGCGGCCGAGCCGCTCGAAGGCGGAGCCGGAGAGCGTGCTGGAGGGGGCGCGACCGGAGGTGTGGGTGTCGGACCTGTACGTGTGCCAGCGCGGGCACGCGGCGGTGTGGCAGGTTTGCCTGGCGCACCAGCTGCGCGACGCGCAGTACGCGATCGACGCGGGGGACACGGTGTTCGGTCCGGCGCTGAAGGCGTTCCTGGTGCGGGCGATGCGGGTGGGCCAGCGGCGCGAGCGGCTGCGGGACAGCACGCTGAAGCGCCACCAACGGGATCTCGGGCGGCGGCTGGACAAGCTGCTGGAGTTGGAGCCGACGCAGGCGGACGGGCAGCGGCTGCGGAAGCGCTATGGCAAGATCCGGGACAGCCTGCTGGTGTTCGTGACGGATCGCGAGGTGCCGTACACGAACAACGCCTCGGAGCGGGCGGTGCGGCCGAGCACGATTTTCCGCAAGGTGACCAACGGCTTCCGCTCCGAGTGGGGGGCCGAGGTGTTCGGGGCAGTGCGCTCGGTGATCAGCACCGGACGCCTCAATGATCTGACGACTCTCGAGTCGATTGTGACCACCATCGAGCGACGTAGCGTCCTCAAACCTGCCTAGCCAGCCCCCTGGGTGAGCAATTACCGCTGATCCTCGTGGATGCTTCGGACTGGATCGCGCTCGCTGCCTTGGTCACCGCCGCCGTCGGCGCGTTGGCAGGCTTGATGCTGCACGGTTTCTCGAACATTAACAAGCGGATCGACGACACCAACCGGCAGCTCGCTGAAATCCGCGCCGACCTGTCCGCGTCGGAACAGCGCACGGATCGGCGCGTGGAACGCCTCGAAAGCTTGCACATGCAAGTCCCCGACCGCGAGACGGTCGGCCAGTAGCCGTCCGATTTCTGCTCGCGGCAGCGGCGCTGGGCCGCACTCACCTATCTCGCACAATCTGTGGGCTTCGTGGCGTGAGCGGATTCAATTCTTGCTCGCTACTTTGGCTCGCGTCCGTCGGCGAGATCGAGAACTTAGGGATAAGATGCTGGGCGATGGATTCGTTCCAGATAGTATTCGTCGTCTCAAGTAGTTTCGCGCTGCATGCACTGTGGTCTTGGCATCCGCGCAAGAGAGTGCCCGTTGGATGCTTAGTCGGACTGGTCGGACTCGTGGCTTCAGGTTTTTGTGCAGGCTGGCTGTTTCTTCTGGTCTACCCGCTGACCTCGCCCGGGCAGGCAGGACGTATTGGCGTGGCCGTAGGATGGCCTGTTGGCTGTTTCGCTATCTTTATGGCCCAGCGACTCTGGGGCCGTAGGCCCCCTCGCTGACGCGCAGGTACGCGGTCAGGATCCTGTTTCACGCCCCTTCCCTGTCCGATAATTGCCAGTCCATCGAAGGGGTTGCCTGGAAGCCAAACAGGCATCCTGGCTTGCGGGGTTACGGGATGTCCGTCAGTGTCCAGTTGGTCGATCCACTCGATCCATCGTCGCACCGGAAGGACACCGTGCCCGCCGTTGGTGAAGCGAACGTCAGGTTGGACGTGCAGCGGTCGCCGTCGTTGTAGTTGAGCGTCAGCGTTCCGGTGTCCGTCCCTGTGTTCACATACGTGTAGGTTCCGCTCCAGACGTTCGATCCTTGCGTCTCTTGGAAACGGCCTGCGGCTGTGAAATCCACGTGATAGTTCGGAATGTCCGTCGCTATGCGCTTGTTCAGGACAAGTTCATTAAACGCAGCCTGATTCAACGGCGCTAGCTGTTGCGCTGGCTGAGAATCGACTTGCTCTCCCTCGACGGTCAGGATGTTCTTGGTGGCATACTTTCCTCTCTCCCCGTCGATGCTGATCTCCGCCACTCCTCGGTACTGGCCGGACTCGCTGGGCGAGTAGGAACAGACGCCTCCCGTATGCTCCGTGCCCGAGATATCCGTCCAGGCATTGTTTGCATCGGCCCGCTTTTGCCATTTCGAGCTGTGAATCGTGTAGGTGACGCCATTTAGGGTGCTGTTGTCGAGGTTGACGCATTGCCCCGCGCTGAAGAAGAAGAACTGCACCCTCCCGTCGGACACGGTCCAGCTTTCGAGAGGCGTGTACGGGTCACCGGAGGGATTCGTCTCGCAGTCCCAGACGCATCGCTGGATAGCATCGCCTCCTTCCGTTGCGCAATTCTTCTGGCACGTCTGCACATCTCCCTCGGCTGTCTTCGGCTGGGAGAAGTACCTGGCACCGCGCAGCGGTACATCCCGTTCCAGCTGCATGCAAACGACGGATATCTGAGTGAGTGCAGGATTCATCGACTGCTGCCGTGGCGGCAACGCACCTGCCGGCTGGTAGGACCGGAGTTCGGCGAGTCTACCCAGTGCTGTAGGTATGGCAGGTGCGAGCGGCTTGGAAGGCCGTGCCTGGGATGCCGGTCCAGCGGTTGCAGCTTGGCTGGATGCCACCACCATCATCCGCTGGTTGCCTCCGTCCTTGGGCTCCAGCCAGTCTCCGGGGGAGTAGCTTGCAGGCTGCGAGCCAACATTGTTGACAAGGAAGGTCTGGATGTCATTCTGTCCAATGCCTGCAGCACTGGTCACGGGCGCGATCTGCACTTCGGTGATGTCCTGGCCGGATGCCTGAGGAGCCTCGTCCGGAAGCGTCAGCTCGTTGGGGAACGAGTCAGTGCTGCTGCTTCCGGCCTTCAGGTCGAGGAAGAAATTGTCGAGTGTGATCAGGCTTTCCCCTTCCTGCTTGATAGTGACTTCGATAGTGCCTGAATCCTCTGTTAGGAAGCTGATGTCGAAGACCCACGTGCTACCTTCCAAAGCTCGCTGGAACTCCGAAATATTGTCCTCGGAACCACAGACCTCGCCGCACCACGAAAACGAGATGGTCCACACCGCACGATTGCGGCCGAGTTTCCTATAGACGGGTGTCCAGGCGAGTGGCGAGCTACGAGAGCCATCAGCCCCAGTGAATGCCCTGTCCCACACGTCACCGAGCAGGAGACGCTCACCAATGTGAAGGCGAGGGTGATCGGGATCCGCTGGGCTGGCGGGGGTGGGTATCCGGTCTTCCAGTCCGTCCCAGTCCTCGGGAGCCCCATCGGTCTCAATCTCGATGGCTGCCGACCAGGACGGCGGGATAGGCAGCAGGATGGGCAGCGAGCTGCCCTCCAGCAATGTGTTCGGCATCCCGGGCCATCCCGGCGAGTTTCCGTCAGCGTCGGCGACTGTCACCTGCATCCTCCCGGAGGGCTGGACATCCAGGGTGAAGACGAAAGTCTTGCCATCATTACCCTCGAACGTCAGAACGCCTTGAGCTGCCCCCGTTTTCTCGTAGGAGTAGGATCCTGGGGTGTACGTGATCGTGCGTGCGGCTGGATCGCGCTCGATCCGCCACGCCTCGCCTGGCGTGAACTCGCCGCAATCCGGGATGCCTGGCAGGCAGATGAACCCGAGTCCCGGAATGAGATCCTCCCGGCCCCATGCCAGCACGTCGAATTCCTCCTGCGAGCGTGGCGCTCTCGGGATAGCCTGCTCCTCCCCTTCCGGCAGGGGCGGAAGGCGGAAGGATGTGTCGAAGTCGACCGCGACACGGACACCGGCGCCTAAGCACTCGTCATGGAACGATCCGGATGTCAGTGACGAATAGGCCAGCGAAACCTCGCAACCTGCCTGGGATGGATCATCGAACTCCAGGGTGATCGTTCCCGAACTCGGGCCCGTATTCGCATACCGGCAGGTGGCGTCCAGCGTCGAGCCCCCGGTGGTGTGACGGCACCGGTCCGGGCTCAGGAACCGATAGTTCCTGTCAGGAGTTCCGACAGGCCGACGACCGACTCTCTTGAAGTGCTCGTCAGGGTCCTGGGGCGCTTGCTGCGAGAGCTGTGGCGTGACTATCTCCGACTCATGCCATTCGCAGTCGCCTTCAGCCTGCAAGGGCCGGATGCGGAACTGGTAAGGCGTAGCGTTCACTGGGTCGCTGTACACCGTTCCCGTCACCTCACGGCCCAGCAGTGTCCTGGTGGTTCCCCAGATTCCGTTCGATCCCTGTCGCATCTCGACCTGGTAGCCCTGGACACGCGCCCTGCCTGCGATGTCTTCCAGCGGAGTCCAACTGACCGTGACACTCCTGTCTCCGGCGATGGGTCGGAAGTCTGGCGGAGCC
Source organism: Bryobacterales bacterium (assembly GCA_965218615.1). Lineage (GTDB taxonomy): Bacteria > Acidobacteriota > Terriglobia > Bryobacterales > UBA6623 > VXMF01. The sequence continues at coordinate 425,018 of CBDCLH010000003.1, read as the reverse complement.
ATGCAGGAAGGACCCAGATCCACGATTTCGATGGCCACGGCAATGGTGTCCGTGTTGCCGCTGCCATCTTGTGCGCCGACCGTCACGGAGTACCGGTCCGTGGTCTCGTAATCGTAGGTCACACCCTTCTTCGTGCGGATCTGGCCAGTACCTGCAATGATCGAGAAGCTGTCCGCATCGGCACCACTCATCGTGTAGGTCAGCGAACCGCTGCCAACGGCGGAAACCGGACTGCCGACATTGATACCGGCAAAGGAGTTCTCCTCGACGGATCTTGTCGTGAACGTGCCCTCGGGAAAGCTCAGTGGGGAGAAGTGAGTGGACGTGTCGATGGAGTACTCTTCTGTAGTCTCGTTGTAGGTGGCCTCGCGCGTGTTGCTCGGGCTGCTCTCGTCGAAAAAGAACAGGTGCGTTATGCGAACTCCAGGCCAGGAAGTCAGCCATTGACTGCTGGTCTTCCGGCAGACCGTCTTGGACTCGTAGTCGTTCAGGGTTCCTAGGGGCTGCGTCTTGATATATACCTTGCTCTGCCTGTCAGCCTCTGCATTGGCGAAGTCACATCCCTTCAGCTCTCCGAGCAGCATGTACGCCACAGTGCCAGGGTCGGAATCGCTGGTGTACCTTGCCGGAACTCCCCAGACCCGGCCGCCGGTGGCCAGCGTCACTGCGGTGTAGCCTTCCGGCGCGGATGACTCGAACGACGTGCGGGTGACCGGCTGTGTCTGGGCAGCCAGGAACGGCGGACCGGCTGACAGCAGGATCAGGAGCAGGGCTCCGGTGCCGACAGGCTTCTTTTGGCGATGCATTTCTTTCTTCGATGCGGGCCGAACACGGCCAGGGCCGCGATGCAGGTCCTCCAGGCGATCATGCGCGGAATTGCTGTCGAAACCGCGAAGATTGTAACGATATCGAAACAATTGTGCAATCTCCGGCCCGCGCTGCCCGCGGGCAGGAAGGCCTGGCAGGCCTTCCTGCGTGTCCGATAATTGCCGTCCTAGGGCGGCATTGGTTCTCGCGAGCAGAGATGTCAGCAAGGCGCGGCAGGGCTGGAAGTTCGATTACCGAGATGTCCTGGTCGGGATCGTCCTGATACCTTGATGGCGCTATGGAGATGCAGCAGGTTGGGACCGTGTCCGATGAATGCCCGGAACGGGTGACGGTCGGGGAGCGCGGCCGGGGCGGGGCCAACCAGGCCCGGGCGGGGTTCGCCATGGCGGTGGCATGTCTCTGGCTGGCTTTGCCGGCTGAGGGCACGGCCGTGCAGTTGCCGCCGGAGATCCAAGCGGACCTGTACAGGGAGCAGGTGAAGAAGCGGCTTGGGGACGGGGACTATGAAGGTGCGAAGCAACTCCTGGACCGGATCCTGGGACTGAAGCAGGAACATGGCCTGGAGCTTCCGGACGGGTTCCATTTCGAGTACGGGGAGGTCTCGCAAAGGGCCGGGCTGCACGAGGAGGCGGTGGAGGCGCTGACGCGGTACCTGGCGCTGGCGGGGCGGGAGGGCGAGCATTACGGGGCGGCGGTGACAATGCTGGTCGAAGCCAGGGAGGCGCTGGACGCCGTGTCGACGCAACCGGCGCTGCCAGCGGGGGCATCGCGGGTGTTCGGCGGGATGGAGTTCGTATGGGTTCCGGCGGGGGAGTTCCTGATGGGCTCGACGAGTGCGGAAGCCGATAGTGACGAGCGGCCGGTGACGAGGGTGCGGATCAGCCGGGGGTACTGGCTGGGCCGGCACGAGGTGACGCAGGACGTCTGGAAGGCGATGATGGGGTCGAACCCGTCGAACTTCTCGGGGTGCGGGAGCTGTCTGGTGGAGAAGGTCTCGTGGCATGACGCGCAGACGTTCATCGGGAATCTGAACGCTGGGATCGGAGAGAACCGGTACCGGTTGCCGACGGAAGCGGAGTGGGAGTACGCGGCGCGCGCGGGGACGAGCCTCGACCGGTATGGGAGTCTCAACGGGATCGCGTGGTACGGGGTCAACAGCGGGGGACGCACGCAGCCGGTGGGGCGGAAAGCGCCGAACGCGTGGGGCTTGCACGACATGCTGGGGAACGGGGAGGAGTGGGTGCAGGACTGGTGGGGGGTGTACCCGGGCGGCTCTGTGACGGATCCCACGGGTCCTAGCTCGGGCTCGAACCGGGTGCTTCGGGGCGGTAGCTGGGGCGGCGGCGCCTGGGCCTGCCGGGCGTCGTTTCGCGGCGGCATCTCGCCGGGCATCCGCCTCGACGACCTGGGCTACCGCCTGCTGAGGACATTCTGACGCTATGCACTCTTACGCTCTTACACTGTGCGCCACGACGCTAGCAACGGCGGGCGGGAAGCCGCGAAGGCGGGCGCGGGAGCGCCCGAGCCAAGCGGAGAAACGCCCGCCCGGCTTGCGTCGCGGCCCCTTGCTGGAAGGCCGGCCCGGGCGAGGAGGCGGCCGTGCGGGCGCGAGTGCCGAGGCTGCGCTTCGATCCGGTGCTCGAAGCCTTCGAGGACGGTCCCTTGCGCGAGTTCCTAAAGGCTCGGGAGGCCATCGCGATCCGCGGCCACTTCTCCGTCCGGAACGCGGTGCCGCGCCTGGCTGCGGTTCTCGTCGTCTGCGGCCCGCGGCCACGCAGCGCCGGCCCGCCCCGCGGATAAGGCGGCGTCGATAGCCCGGTTGCGCTCGGGCCGGGCCCCGGGTCCTGCAGGGGATGGTCGCCGCGGCAGCTACTCTTCCGTGACCGATAATTACCTTCAGGCCGCCACGTTGCGTTGCTGCGTTCGCCGAGCTTGGGCCAAGTCGTAGTCTGTCTGGAGATCCAGCCAGAGGTCGGCGCGGGAATTCCACGCAGATTCCATGCGCAGCGCCAGTTCGGGGGTGATGGGGGCCTTGCCGTCCAGCACGCGCTCCAGCTCGGCGCACTCGACACCCAACTGCTCGGCAGCAGCGCGGATGGTCTGCGGATCCTCGAACCGGATGCTCCGGAGGATCCTGCCGGGGTGCGGCGGGTTGCCGCGGACACTGTCCACCCTGGCCCGCAGTTCCTCCGGCTCGAGCGCCTGGATCCATTCCCCCATGTCGCTGTCCTAGCTCTGGTGGTAGTCGACCACCTCCACATCATACGCGTTGCCGTCCCGAAAGCGGAAGACGATGCGCAGGTTCGCGGACACCTCGATGGCGGAGAAGCCCCTGCGGTCGCCGGCCAGGCGGTGGACGCGGACCCCTGCCGTGCGCAGATCCTCAGGAGACGTGCCGCGGTCCAAGAGCTTGAGCAGGTAGTCGATTTTCTCGGCGTGCTCGGCGGGGAGTCGCCAACGGTCGCCGCGGGCGAATCTCTTCGTGGCGCGGTTGCCGAAGGAGCGGACCCCCACGTTTCAAGCGTAGCTGTCTTCAGGATCTGAAGAGCATCAAGCCTTCTCGCCGCTCGCCCCCTACGTGTCCGATAATTGCCTTTCGTTGGAGCTGTGACCTCGGTATCTGCGTTTGACTTCCGTGGGAACAAGCCTGCATGTTGTGACTCAGGAGGCTCGATGAGCCGGACTCGCGCTGAGCTGCGACAAAACCCGTCCTGTATATCGCTGAAGCTGAACAGCCACAGCTCGGAGCGCATCGCGCACAAAGTGGACTGCAAGCTGGAGACGAGATTCGGGGGGCGTGCTCTGCAGATCCGGGGAGACAGCCTTATCTGTAATCGAGAGTGATGCCCTCGCGGCGGCCTTCATCCTCTTCAGGCGGCGAGTAGCAGGCATCCCACGCCTTGCGGTCCGTAGCCTGCCGGTGCCGCTCCCAGTCGGAAGGAAGGCCTCCTAGCCGGAAGGTCTCGAGCATGGCGTTCACGTGGGCGATTATCCTGTTTCGAGGCAGGCCGGCGTTGCTGTCGCTGTAAGTATGCAGCGACATGACAATGCCCCGGACGAAGGCGCGCTCGTTGACGGGCTTCCAGTCGGGTGTGCCGACCTGGCTGCTAGGCTTCCGCTCCCAGACCCACAGGGGCAGATAGCGCCTGTTCCCGAGAACGATGTTCCCGTTGCGGCAGATATAGACGACATACGGCAGCGCCCGCCAGCGAATTTCGTACCAAGACAGTCTCACCGCCTGCTCGCGCCGATGCCTGTAGTCCGGGTCGGACGGACCAGTGCCAAACCGCCGCCGGTACTCCGATTCGAGTTTACGGTACTCCCTCAGGGCTTCCGGGCAGGCTGTCGCTAGCTTCCCTCCGAGATCCGCCTCGGCAACTCCCTGTCTCAAGATCCTGCGAGTATCTCGAATGAAATTGCCGCGCGGGTTGTCGCCGCCTCTCTTCCCCGCGACCCACTCGATGAAAGGAGGGGGAAAGCTGGCCTCTTCGGCTTGGTGCTGGGGCATTCCCGTATTGTCGTACGGCGTTCCGTTCCGAGCTAAACCTCTGCCCGCTCCACGGACTGGACCTCGGCGCGCGAGCGAGCGAAAAGGGTCATCGCACTGTCCGATAATCGCCGGAAACGGCCCGCCACGGCGTTTGCGGCGCTTGGACGGGGTTTTCCCCGTCAGGAGGCCGAAACGTCTCAAATCGGCGTTTTCGGTCCGGTTCGCAGAAATCCGAGGCTCGTAGAAGCCGCCTAAGCGTCTCGCGGCAGCTGGGACCGGCCTAGGCTACCCCCGGAACCACAGCCTAGTCGCCGGTCGCTTCGGAGGGTTCGGCGTGGCGGAACAGGCCGGAGCCCTCGATCAGGCCTTCAAGCCGGGCCACGCGCTCAGTCAGTCGCCGGAGTTCGCCTTTAAACGCGTCGAGGCGCTTGTCGGTGCGGGATTGCAGGGTGAGCATGAGCCCACCCAGGGTGAGGACGAGACCGCCCAGGGCCGCGCCGACGCTCAGGATGCCGATCAGTTCAGGACTCACAGTCGCACTCTAGCAGCTGCCTGCGGCGGATCCGGCGACTGGCACACGCCAGGAGTCTCCGGTAGCTTATGGGAACATGGGAGTGCGCCCGAAGCATAGCGGTGATGCACCCGGCGACCAGCCGGGAGAGGACGGTTCAACTCCGGTCCGGGCGCTCCAGCCAGCCCATGGCAGACAGCCGCCAGAATGCCCCGTAATGAGCCGGAAACGGCCCTCTCTCGCGTTCCTGGGCGATTTGTGACGGTGGGGTGGGGTCCCCAGTCGGCCGATTTCGCCAAACCCTCCGGCGGGGATCACCCCCTATGGCGCGAAAGAAATGCGAGGCGAAGCGGGCCTCTCCACAGCCCATTCAGGGGCCGGAGCGCGTCGATGGTGCGGGGGCGCAGGCCTCTTCGTTGACGCGCAGGTACGCGGCCCGGGCCCGGCGCATGCGGACAGCCTAGCAGGACGGCCGGGGGAACCCTCGCGGACCGCTTGGTACATGTCCGATAATTGGCGCTCCTGGATTATCCGCCGGCGATCAACACGAGCGGCTATAGGGGCTCGCTTGCCCACCTTGCGGTGCAGGCGGATTCATTCACCTGCAGGTATTCGGCTATGAACTCGGCCAGCAGCTCGGCCAGGGCCGCGTTTTCACGGGTGGATTCTGGGGCGGACGGAGCTTCTGGTATGCCTTGAAAAGCCCGTATCCAACCGCTCCACCGGCCAATGCACCTGCCCCGATCACGGCGACTGCCGGGATAGCGAAAGCAGTTCCTCCAATTGCGAGTCCTGCGCCGCCGATCGTAGATGCGGCACTGCCCCCTAACACAGCTCCGCCAGTGCTGGCTGTCACTTCCTTGGCTCTATCGCCGTTGTTGCTAGGCATGCGAACATCATACCCAACCATTCTCTGGGTCGGCTGGATGGGTGAGGTGACTGAAGCGCAGCTTTCATCTTGGTGTCAAGCACGGAGGGGGAAATGAGGTGTGTGTGGCCTTCGTGATCCGTTACAGTACGGGCGCGAAGCACTCCCTAGGGCCGGGGAGCGAGGGAGTTGGAGGCCTCTTCATTGACGCGCAGGTATGCGGCCAGGAACCTGTCCAGGTGCTGCGAGAGGATCGACACGATGCAGCTCGCGTCTCCGCCGTGCGTGCCGGTGGCGCCGGAGTTCCAGGTCGTCGCGTAGTTGACAGACCCGAACTCATCGAGAGCCGCCTTTTTGTATTCGACGCCGATGCCATACGCTGGGATCACAAGCCACACGGGCCGGCAGGCGTTGAAGAACTGGAAGCGCTCGGCATCCTGCCCGGCTGCCGCCGGTGCCAGCAGCACTGCGAGGGGAAGGGCGGCCAACTCCCGGCGCATGCGGACAGCCTAGCGAGGCAGCGGGGAAGCTCCCGGAGCCGCTCCCTCTATGTTGGATAATTGCCACAGAGCGCAAAACCGAGCGATTTGACCACAATGCATTACGATGTATCATGTGGCGATACGGAGCATCCGGCACGGCGGCCTGCGGCGATGGTTCGTGCATGGTAACGCGAGCAAGCTGCACCCGGAACACGCCGAGAGGATCAAGCAGATTCTCGATGCACTGGACGATGCAAGCCCGCTGGACGAACTGGCCGAGCCTACCTACCGGCTGCACCCGCTGAAGGGTAATCGCAGGGGGCAGTGGTCAGTGCGCGTGGATCGCACTTGGCGCATCGTGTTCCGTGCTAAGGGCGAGGATGTGTTCGACGTCGACCTGATCGATTACCACTAGGAGGAACTCATGGGCGAGAGCAACGAGAACGTTCCCTACGACGCTTGGCTGCGGCGCCACCCGTCGCATCCGGGGCGGCATATCTACCACGGCTGCATGGAAGCGGTCGAGGGCGTCTACGAAGGCGTGAGCGTGAGCGAGGCTGCACGGAAGCTGGGTGTGTCGCGAGTCACGCTGTCGCGTGTGCTGAACGGGAAGGCGGCCATCTCTGTATCGCTGGCCCTGAAGCTGGAAGCAGCGGGCTGGGGCAAGGCGGATGCGTGGATGAGACGGCAAGCTAGGTACGACTTGGCCCAGGAGCGGAACCGCATCGGCCAGTGGCCCACGAAATCTGAGGTCGCGAGCGAGGACGTGTCGGCAGCGGCCTGAGGCGTTGCCAGAACTGCTTCCCGTCCTGCTCGTCATCCCAGCCGCCGATCCCCTACGACACCCATCCCAGCTTGATGCTCATGGACATTTGCTCGTTCGCGGTCTGCGTAACCGCACTCGCGAAATCGCCTTCTACGGAACTGACACACTCCTCGATCTCTTCGTCGCTGCCGCTACTCGAGTAACAACTGTTAACCACGTCCGAGCATTCTGCCTCGCAATGGGGATCGTAGTTGGATCCGAACGAAGAGCTGACATCCGCAAGCGAGATCCAGTCCCCGTCGGTCATCGTCGTCCCGAGAGGCCGACTCAGTGGTCTAACCAATTGGTATGAGAGAGGGCAATTGGTCAGACTGGTATCCCTTCGAGGGGAACGAGATTGGATTCCGTGCTCCCTCGGACGAGGGTGGTGTCTACTGCATCGCGGACAGCGGGAAGAACTCCGTGTATGTCGGCAGGGCCGAAAGCCTTCTGGAGCGCTTGGCGGAGCACCAGAGGGGCTCCAGCGATCAATCTGCATGCATCCGCGACAGCGGTGGGAAGCTCTTCCGCTTCATGGTGATCGAGGATCCCGAGGAACGAGAGAGCATCGAGGGTGTGTTAATTAGGCTGGATCCCACCCCCTGCAACGGCTAATCCCGAACGCCGGTCGGAGGTCACATTCCTCTCTTTCCCACATCTCCTCCGTATCCGATAATCGCCGAGGTGGGCAGGAATACCGTTGCCCGCCCACCTCTCATTGCACTTCGGGCCTTCGATATCTGCTTCGAAACCATCCACTATCGTGCGGTTGGTAGTTGTGAGCCTGCATCGGGGCCTCTCGACGTGGGCCAACCGAGCGTGTTTGTGGGCATCACGTGCCTTAGCGCGCGGAGCTGGGCGCGGCTACACTGTTCGGCATGAATCGAGCCTGGGCGCTCTTTCTCGCGCTGCTACTGACGCCGCCGGTTGTTGGGCAGGACATCGGGAAGAGTTATCTGCATCGTCTGCCACCTGGTTCGAAGCGGTATATGACCTTCCGTTTTGCGTTGTTCAACGCTTGCAGACCCATGGACCTGAGCATTAGCTTGAGCAACGAAGCAAGGGCTATCGGCCTCACCGAGTCGGATTTGAGGGCGGCCGCTGAGAGCCGCTTGCGACCAGCGCGCCTGTATGCGAAGGACAAAGCGAAAACGGATAGCGCGTTGCTGTTCGTGCTGCTTCATGTGTCGGGGACAGCGGTCTATGCCGAGGTCGCATACTACAAGCGGTTTACCGATGAGTTTGGGTACAGCTCCTTGGCGGCGCTATGGAACGAATCCTTCGCTCATGGGCCACACGGCGGGGACGCGGATGCCATCATGGCGGAGTTGTCGCGGAAGTTAGACCTGTTCGTGGTCGATTACCTGCGCGTCAACGAGGAGGCGTGCGAATAGGCGGCGCGGCCCTCAGGGCCGCTGCCCTTTCAATCGTGTAAAATCCCCGCACCTACCCGGTTCCGAGGGCAGGTGGAGTCACTATGTGCAGGATTGAACATCTCGAAGCTGGCGGTACGATCGCAATCCACAACGCCGGTTTCATCATGTGCAGCTGGTGCGTTCAACAGGGAAGAGTTGGCGCCGTACCCAAAGGGGGGCAGGACAGTTCAGGTAGATTCTCTCTGTGGTTTGGGTGTTGCGCTCAGCAGTTCTCAAAATAGGTGGTCTGACCAAGGTATTGGGGTCATCGCGAACGGTCGCACTCGGCATGGACTGCTTGTGCGAAGCAAGCCAGGCCGCTCGGAATCGCCAGCAGAGACTAGAGGGCCGTCTGGGAGGGGCTGGAGTCGGTGGGCGGGCCTGTCGACGCGCAGGTCAGGCGTGGGCTCGCGCAGGAGCCCGGCAGCGGCCGAACGGCAGGCACAGGGCGTCATGACGGGGCAGGCGGGTGCGCCGGAACAGCCGAGGGTCGGCGGGGTGGGCTCAGGATGGTAGTCAGCAGCGCGTTGCAGTCCGGGAACCAGAACATCTCCGACAGGACGCGCAGCTTGTCGAAGAAGCGGCGCCGGGTGCCAGCCTTGTCCCGGCAGCGCCGCCACAAGTCAGCGACGCAGTCCAGGACCGAGTGCAGCGTGAAGGCGAACAGGTTCAGCGTCGCGAGCAGGTTCGCCAAGCCGTCCTGGCCGTGCCCGAAGTTGTGCTTGAGGTGGTAGCCGTGGCGCGCCAGGGAGTGGAACGTCTCATTTTCGATTTTCCATCGGGCGCGGCCCGCCCGCGCGATCGCGGCCACGGTGTCGGCCGTGACCTTCAAGCTGGTGAAGAACGAGTTGTGGTAGGTGCGCTCGCCGTTGCGGCAGATCTCGAAGTCGATCCAGGTTCCCCGGAGGGCGTCGTCGCCGGCGCGCAGCGGCACGTTGTTTCTCCACTGGTAGCGATGGGACTCGACCTGCTGGTGCTGGTTGCGGGTGCGGATCCAGCCGGTGGACCAGATGCGGCGGTTGGGGAGCTGTTTGTATAACGTCTTATGGCTGCTAGGCTTACAGATGAAGAGGAAGTCCGCGCCGAGGTCGGCGACGAGTGCGCAGAGGGGCTGGCAGCAGTACAGATCGTCGCCGAGCAGGATCGGCCGGTAGGGGAGCAGGTGGGGGATGTGGGCGGGCAGCCAGCGCTTGGCAGCGTTGCGCTCGCAATCCTGCTTGCGCTGGTCCTCGGTCCGGTCGGGCCGGTTCGCGGCGGGGTCGTGCTGGGGCTGCACGAACAGCGGCAGGAGCGGGAGGACGCGCTTGTGGCCGTCGGCGACGACGGTGGCCGCGAGCATGGTATGGAAGAACTGCTTGGTTTTGTGCTGGCCGACATGGCGGGTCGAGCACTGCTCGCAAGGGATGGAGTCCGAGCCATGGAACTGGATGCCGTCGAGGGCGATGAGGAGGCGGCCGTCGAGGCGCAGGAAGGGGTCGAGGCCCCCTTGGTCGCGGACGGTGTCGAGGCAGAGGGAGAAGAGGTCGGCGAAGAGGGAGGGGTCGAGACCGTCGAGCAGATTGCGGATCTGGTTGTCACTCGGAATCTTGCTGACCCCGAAGAGGGAGTGGCAGTTGGAGTGGGCGGACTCCTCGTGCATGCGGCGCTGGAAGTCGAGGAAGGAGGGGGACTGGAAGAAGAACGTGGAGAGGGCGCAGGCAGCGGCATCGGAGACGGCGTAGCGCTTGTTGGAGCCGGTACGGGGGTCGGGCAGGGCGGAGGCGGCTTGTTGGAAGCGGTCCAGAAGGGACTCGAGCACTCGGGCATTGGAAACGGGGGACACACTTTATGTTTGAAAGCGGTGCCCGCAAAGTCAAGTCCCCAGAAACTGGTCCCTTGCTACCGGCCCCTCAGCGGCTCGCGAGACAGAAAAAGGCCAAATTGAGAATTACTGTGTTGCGCTAGCCTTATCCCTCTCACTGAATCGGAGCGGCATATCCGAGGCATCGTAGAGCGTACTCGGCTTCCTCGACGCTGATGGGAATACCGTTTTGTTCCCACCGTTCCCGTAACCCCAGCTCCCCGATTCGGCGTTTACCGAGACGTCGGCCGCTCGACCTGGAAGGCGTGTGCTGAGCGATGCTGACAGACGATGGCACGCGGCGCGCCAGAGGCTCCGGTCCAATGTTGCGGTATTCGATGCGCACCTGTGGCAGCAGCGGTCCTTGCTTGCCGCCCGCAGCGACTGCCGGCGTGCTCGCGACCACGGCAACCCACTACATGCTATGGTGGAAATGTTCCAGCAAGGCCGAGCCGGAAGCAACCTGCTGGCGCGCTGTCGCAGTCGGCATGACGATTGGTTCCCGTAGCTCGCGGCTGGGCCTGCGCAAGACGGAGCGATGCCCCGGATGGAAGCAGAGACGGTGCGCCCACAGGGTGGCGGTGCCTCGGACTGGATCGATGAGTTGCAGCAGGGACTCGCGGAAAGAGACGAGCGACTCGGGCAGCTGCAGGCGGAAAACGCCGAGTTGCGGCAACGCCTCGGGGAACTGGAGCGGCGCCTGGGCCTGCACAGCGGCAACAGCGGCAAGCCGCCTTCGAGCGACGGGCTGAAGAAGCCGCCGGCCAAGCCGCGCACCAGGAGCTTGCGAGGCAAGAGCGGGAAGCCGTCCGGCGGGCAGCCGGGCCACGCGGGCGCGACGTTGCGCCGGAGGGAGACGCCCGACCGGATCGAGGATCACGTTCCGTTCCGCTCCGCTGCGAGCGCTGCTCGGCGCCCTTGTCGGCAGCCGACAGGGTGGGCGAGCCGAGCACCCGGCAGGTCTTCGACCTGCCCGAGCCGCGGCCCTTGCCGGTGACCGAGCACCGCGCGCATGCCTGCCTGTGCAGCCGCTGCGGAGCGACCACCCGGGCGGGATTTCCCGCGGGGGTGAATGCGCCGGCGCAGTACGGTCCGCGCATCGCGGCCACGGCGGTCTATCTGCAGAACGCGCACTTCCTGCCCGAGGACCGGCTCGCGCAAGTCCTGCAGGATCTGTTCGGCGCTCCGCTGTGCGCCGCGACGCTGGCCGCGATGAGCCGCCAGGCGGCGCAGCGCTGGCAGGGCTTCGCCGAGCGGGTGCGGGACCTGATCGGGAGCAAGGCGCGCGTGAAGCATCTCGACGAGACCGGCTTTCGTATCGGCGGACGCACGCAATGGCTGCATGTGATGTGCACACCGCGGCTGACGTTCTACCGCGCCAGCCCCGGGCGGGGGGACATGTTCGCGGGCGTTTCCGGCTGCCTCGTGCATGACCACTGGCAGCCGTATTTCACGCTGCCAGGCGTGCTGCACGGAGCGTGCAACGCGCATCACCTGCGCGAGTTGCAGGCGCTGGTCGAGATCGAGCAGGAAGACTGGGCGCGCTGGATGCAGCAGCTCCTGCGGCGGGCCCATCGGGCGGTCGGGATCGCGCGCGAGAAGGGCATCCCGCTGCCGCGGTCGCTGGTGGAGCGGATCGGGCGGCGGTACGACCGGCTGCTCGAGCAGGCGCTGGCCTTGCATGCAGCGCAGCCGCCGCTGCGCCTTCCCAAGCCGGGTCGGCGGGGGCGCAAGAAACGCCGCCCCGGGCACAATCTGGCCCTGCGGCTACGGGATCGCAAGGAGTCGGCGCTGCGGTTCCTGACCGACTTCGAGGTGCCGTTCACGAACAACCTCGCCGAGCGCGACTTGCGCATGATGAAGCTGCGCATGAAGATTTCGGGCTGTTTCCGGTCCGCGCAGGGCGCGCGGGACTTCGCCACGCTGCGCAGTGTCCTGTCGACGGCCGGCAAGCAGGGCTGGAACCGCATCGAAGCCCTGCTGCAACCCCCGGACGCCTTGCTCGCCGAGCTGGAAGTCTGACCGAGCCTGCGAGCGGCTCGCCACGCGTGGGCTCGCGGCGATGCCGCGCAACAGGCCAGGGGAGTTCCCGCGATACGGGCGCAATGCGAGCACCGGAGTTCCAGCCCCTCGCGCGCAGTCCTGGCGCCCTGTCGAGGGGCGAGCGGTCCGTCAGGCTCTTGCAGGTCCTGCAAGACTGGGGCGTCCGTGATCGCCGCCATCCTGGAGCGGAGCTTCTCGCGAGCCGCGTGCCGATGGCCTTGCAGCGTCGTTCAGCACCATGCCTTCGAGACCGAGCGGCCAACCAACGTCTCAAAAAATGCCGAATCCGGGAGCTGGGCAGTTACGTTTTTTGTTTCAGATTTCTAATCTGATCGGTCACGCTAGGACGGCACCAAGGTGAGCAATTACGCCCCAAGAATAAGATGACCTGTAGCCGCAACGGTCCTCGTAGCGGCCGCTGAAACTGCAGCAGCGGAGAGCGATTACAGTTCAATGCGGATGCGATGCGGCGGTCCGTACCGGCGATACCTAGGGCTCCTTGCCGCCCCGACGGGTTCAGAACGGGACCTCTTGGGAACGACCCGCGCCGCGCAGATCGACAACCGAAACGCTGGAGCGTCTCGGTTCGCATCGCGTTCACCTCCCGGGGCGGCTGCGGATTCGCAGAAAATAGATAGAAAGTTAGAATTTATGGCGCTATTCCTTGACGATTGAATCATAATATAGATATTATAAGCTCTATAATGATAGAATTGTTACGCCGATCTCACGAGTCCGACCTCCCTGCGGAGTGGCGTCGTCTGGAGGCTTGGTCGTGGGCCTGAAGGACCAGCCAGCGTTTCGCCTGATCGCCCCGTTCCTCAAGCCTGTCATGGGGCTGCTCGAGGACGACTCCGTGACCGAGGTGATGATCAATCCGGACGCCGTCTACGTGGAGCGCCGAGGCGCCCTGGAAGCCTTGCCCGGGGTGCGGCTGGAGCCGCTGCAGGTGCGACGCGCGGCCCTGGCGATCGCCAGGGGCCTGGGGGACGACATCAGCGAAGAGCGGCCGTTGCTGGACGCGCGGCTGCCCGACGGGTCTCGTATCGCCGCGGCATTGCCGCCGTGCAGCTTCGGGGGACCCGTGTTGACGATCCGGAAATTCGCGCGTCACCGTCTGTCGCTGGGCGACTTGGTCATCTCAGGGAGCTTGTCTCGCGGCCTGTACCACGCAGTGCGAGAGGCGGTGGAGCAGCGTCGCAACATCCTGGTGAGCGGCGGCACGGGCACGGGCAAGACCACCCTCCTGGCGGCGATCGCGGCCCTGATTCCCGAGAGCGAGCGGGTCATCGTCATCGAGGACACCGTGGAACTGCCCCTCGCGCACCCCAACCTCGTGCGGTTCGCGGCGCGGAGGGCGACCGAGGACGCTCCGGAGGTGACGGTGCGGGACCTGGTGCGGGCGGCGCTACGCCACCGGCCGGACCGGATCGTGCTGGGCGAGGTGCGCGGCGGCGAAGCCTGGGACTTGCTCCAAGCGCTGAACACCGGCCACGACGGGTCGCTGTCGACGCTCCACGCGAGTTCGGCCTACAACGCGCTCAAGCGCTGCGCGTCGTGCGTGCTGCAGTCCGGGATCGGGTTGCCGTACGGAGCGGTCCAGGATCTACTCGGCGACGTGATCGACCTCGTGCTGCACCTCGAGCGGAGGGGAGGGCGAAGGGGAGTGGCGGAAGCGATCCGGGTGGAACGTTTCGACGGAGCTACGAGGCGCTGGGAGTGCCGGGCGCTCGCGGAGGGCCCGGACGGCAGGATTCCGGAACGGAGGAACGAGGCATGAAACGAATGGACGGCATCGTGCGGGCACCGGGAGGCCAAGCCGCTCCGTTGCGGCGCGCGACGACTCCCGAAGAGGTGGGCCGCGCCCTCGAGGCGGGTGTGATCGTCGAGACCGACCCAGCCACGGCCCGCGCTTGTGGGGCTTGGATCGAAGACTGCGACGAGGCCGAAGAGGCGTTCGAGGCGGCCGAGGATCCGGCGGATTTCGGTGACGAGGGAGGGGTTGGCGATGGCTCGCTCTGATCCGCGCGCCAAGGTCGAGGACTACTACCGCCGCGTGGCGGACTCCCTGATCGCTCAGATCGAGCGCGGCGCGGCCCCGTGGACGCAAGCCTGGAAGCCCGGGGAGAAGGCGCTGCCGTACAACGTCAAGTCCGGCAAGCCGTACCGGGGCGGCAACTCCGTGTGGCTGGCGAGCACTGCCGATCAGCGTGGCTATTCGGACGAGCGCTGGGGGACGTACAAGCAAATCAAGGATCTGGACGGGCAAGTGCGGCGCGGCGAGAAGGGCTGCGCGATCCTCTTCTGGCAGTTCGAGGCCAAGCGCCTGGCCCGGGACAGGCAGGGCAAGCCGCTGCTGGACGACAAGGGGCAGCCCGTCTACGAAACCAGGGCGCTGCCTTCGCCCCGCGTCTACCAGTACACGGTCTTCAACGCGGAGCAGTGCGACGGACTGCCTGCGAGGCCCCTGCGGGCGGGATCGCACACGTGGGACAGGCACGAGGCTGCGGAGCGGCTGTTCAAGCACTCCAGAGCGGTGATCGAGCACTCGGGGGCGGACCGGGCCTATTACGATCTGAGCCGGGATCGCATCGTCCTGCCGTTCAAGGAGCAGTTTCCCAGCGCACCGAGCTACTACCAGACGGCGCTGCACGAATTCGGGCACTGGACCGGGCATCCGGAGCGGTTGAACCGGAGCACCCTGACGAAGGGCATCGAAGACGGCTTCAGGTCGCGCGACTACGCGCGGGAGGAGTTGCGGGCGGAGATCAGTTCGATGATGACGGGCGACCGCTTGCAGATCGGTCACGATCCGTCGAGGCACGCCTCATACGTCGGGTCGTGGATCCAAGCGCTGAAGGAGGATCCCCGCGAGATCTACCGGGCCAGCAAGGACGCGCAGGACATGAGCGACTACCTGTTGGAGCGGGGGCGCGTGAGAGAGCAGGGTCGTGAAGAGCGGGCGGAAGCCCGGGTTCCGGCCAGTCCCGTCGCCGGGTCGGGGCGGGACCGCATCGAATGGCCCGTGGCGGCCGGGCTTGGGATCCAGGACGCGCCACGGCGGCCGGCGGTCAAGATGCCCTGGCCGGATCGATCCGCGGAAAGGGACCGGGCCGTTGGACCCGAGCGGTGAAGCAGTAGACACGGCGCACGCCCGACAGGCTGTCAGCCTCGGGAACAGCGCGCGGGTTCCGACCCTGCAAGGCCTGCGAACTCACCTCGTTGGATGCGCTTGGGAATTCGACCAAGAAATCCTCTCCATTAGGCTCTGCTGTCGAACCGGAAATCCTAGGGTGGTCGAGTCCACCGCCTCGCCCGCCACCAGACCCGCCTCGTGCAGCCGCCCCAACACCCGCGCGAAGACCTGTTCGCGCGTCTCGACCGGAATCCACAGCCGCGTGCGCGAGAGCGTGGAATAGTCGGGCGTGGCCTCGTGCCGTGCGGAGCCGAGGAAGAGCCGCAGGCTCAGGCTGTCGCAGGCCTGCAACGCGATGCGGCGCTCGGAATCGATGCCGAGTAGGAAGCCGAGGAGAAACAGTCGGAAGTAGACTCCCGGGGACCGCGCAGGGCTATGGCACGCTGATTTCTAAGTGAGGCAGGTGCTTGGTTTGCTATATGGGCTGACGTTTTGGGCGCGAGTTCTGTCCTCAGCACTGCGATCCTGCGTGGGGCAGATCTAGGTGGGGCGAACCTCAGCACCGCAAGGGACACGAAGCTACCGGAGAAGGTTCAAAGGTCGCCGAACTAGCTCGAGAAGCCGGAGGCCCAACGATTAGACGGACGCGCGCCATCGTGAACATCCGGACCGGATTGTGAGAGCACCTTGAGTTTATGGCAAATCCGAGACATCTAGACATCCCCAGGCCGGGCGTAGATGTCTGGAACCGGTGGAGGGAAGAGAATCCCAAAATACGTCCCGATCTCATGCACGCGGATCGCCGCGAGGCGAACCTGGACCTAGCGAACCTGAGTGGGACGAACCTTCGCCGGGCGTACCTCTACCGAGCGAACCTCCGCGGAGCAGACCTCTCTGGGGCGAACCTCTGCCTGGCGGACCTGCTCCTGGCAGACCTTAGCGACGCAGACCTCAGTGAGGCAGAAGGTCTCACTCAAGGGCAGATCAACCAAGCCCGACGAAACACGGGCTACAGGAAAGGGGAGACGCTCCGGATACTGTGGTCACGAGTCGACCATGCCGCTAAGGAAGTTCGCCTCTACGGTGACGACACAAAGAGCGCGGAGCCGCGTATCCTGTCGCTTTTCGGTGAACTCCTCGAGATGTTAAAGATGCTCGACGAGAAACGCCAAACGCTGTACCCCACCTAACAGGTGGGTGTTTACGCGAGACGGAACCAATCGGGTTCTGGATTTCAGGGGTGCATGGGACGAAGCCTGCAAGCGAGCCGGACTCTGGGACAAGAAGAGGGATCAACCGACCTGCCTTTTTCGTGACCTGCGCAGGGCCGGAGCGCGAAATTTAGTGCGTGGGGGTGTGCCGGAACGGGTAGTCATGCAAATCGGCGGATGGAAAACACGTTCGGTCTCTGACCGATACAACATCGTGAGCACGCGTGACCTGCATGACGCCGCAGCGCAACTTGAACGCCATCACGAGGAATTAGTGGAGGAAGCAAGAAAGGGTAAGCGGTCAAAAACGCAGTCAAATCTGCACGGGCGGGTAAACTGGCCGTGGGCTTCGGTAGCGATAAGACCTATGGAATGAGATTGGTGCGAACGGGGGGAGTCGAACCCCCACGGGCGTAGCCCACTAGAACCTAAATCTAGGAAACGGGGTCCCCTCCAGTCGCGGCGGGTTGTAAGTGACTGATTCTAAAAGCTAGCATTTGCAGAGTGTTGCCCCGAGTCGCGTCATGATGAGCACACTCTTGGGCACACCTCCGACTCAAGCGCATGCCTTTACAAACTGACATGTCGAACCTGGCAAACGGCACGCCTCCGTCGAGTCGAGGGAGAGGGGTGGGTCAAATCTCTGGCGACCGAGCGCTGTAGACCAAGCGGTCAGTGGCGTTCAAGCGCGTACAGGTTTTCCAAAAACGAGTTTGGAGGTGAATCACGATGGGTCAAAGAGGACCGACAAGGCAGCCGGGATCGGACCGCTGTGCCGCCGCCAGCGCTCGCTGTCGGCAGCGCGCTTGAGCTACGGAAGCCGGGTGACTTCCACGTAGTAGGCGCCGCGTTCGGAGCCGTCGGGCTTCGTCAGCCAAGTTTGCAGCCTCGCCGGACCAGCCGGAAGATCCATTTCGAAAGAGGCGGATGTGGCTCCAGCCGACACGTCCTGTTCCTTGCTGGGGTCTCCGATCTTGACTCGGGCGTGCTTGGCCTCCAACGGCCCCTCGGCCTCCGGCGGCCAGCGCCGCAGCTTGACGCGATACTTTCCCGGCTGGGTCACCTCCACCTCCCAGTAGCCGTTGCCCAGTAGCCCATTGCGGATGTGTTCTTGGTCCCCGGGCACCTGCTCTTGGGGGGCGTGCCAATCGTGGGCCGTCAGGTGCGCGGGGTTCTCAGCCTCCGATCCCACTCCAATCCGGACGTATTCGTCGAAGCCGCTGGACAGACTCTGCCACCACGCTTCATAGCCCCGGCGCAGCTCGGCCACCAGTTCTGGCCGTTCGGAAGCAAGATCATTGGCCTGCCCCGGGTCGGCTTCGATGTCGTACAACTCCTCGCCGTTTACCAGCCGGTGACGCTCGGTCATCACCGCCGACTTACGCCACTTTTCCGGGTATTCGATGCGTTGCGAATGCACGAACAGGGTTCGTTCCGGCCACGATTCGGAATCGCGCCTGAGGAGCGGCGCCAAGCTGGCTCCATCCAGGGGCGGGCCTTCGGTCTGCTCAATGCCGGCCAACCCCATCAGGGTCGGCGGAACGTCGATATGGGCCGTGAGCTGCGGGACGTCCCGTCCGCCCTCGAGGCCCCCGGCGGGCCATCGGATAAAGAACGGCACGCGATGCCCACCGTCATATTCTGATCCCTTGCGCCCGCGCATACCAGCGTTGAAGCCCCGGAACGCTCCTTCCTCGATGGCGCCGAAGTAGCGCTCGAACTCCTCGTCGGCCGCGCCCACCTGCGAGCCGTTATCGGTCATGAAGATGAGGATGGTGTTGTCCGCGAGCCCGAGATTCTCCAGACCCTCCAGGAGCCTCCCCATGTTGTCGTCGAAGTTCGTGATCATGCCGTAGAAGTTGGCGAGAATCTCGCTCAGCCCGGCCTGGCGGTAGGGCTCGCTGTACTCCGGAGCGACAAGGAACGGCCCGTGCGGTGCATTCGTCGGCAGATAGAGAAGGAACGGCTGCTCCTTGTTGCTTTCTATGAATCGCAATGTTTCGTTGAACCAGACGTCGGTGCAGTAACCCTCCACCTGCTCAGGCACGCCGTTGCGGAAGTAGGTGTCGTCGAAGTAGTCGTTGCCGAAGTAATCAGGCGTTTGACCCACCCCTCCGCCTCCGTGGACAAAGACCTCCTCAAAGCCCTGATCCTGAGGGCGCAGCGGGTAGTTGTCCCCAAGATGCCATTTGCCGAAGATCCCGGTGCGATAGCCGGCATCCCGAAACACTTCGGCCAGCGTGACTTCTTCCGGGCGCATCAGCGAACGGCCCATGATCGTGTGCCAGACGCCGGTGCGGGTGGAGTAGCGGCCGGTTAGCAGCGCCGAGCGCGTGGGGGAGCAAGTGGGATCGACATGGAAATCGGTGAGCCGCACACTCTCGGAGCGGAGGCGGTCGAGGTTTGGGGTCTTAATGACGGGATTCCCGTGCACCGCTACGTCGCCATAGCCTTGGTCGTCGGTCATCACCAGAATCACGTTGGGCCGGGACGCTGATTGCTTGGGGGTCCCACGGCAACTGGTGAAGACCACCAGCAGCACCACTACCAGCACACTCGACGGTGCTCCCGCCCAGTGCTTCCGGGTAGCGGGCTTGCGCATTCGTCCCCCTTCAGCAGCCAATGGCGACCGCCGTAACGAACGGTCCTTGGAGGCGTCAAGTCGTGCGATGGTGATGTCGCGGCCATATGAGTTCGCTCTTCCCTCAGTGAAGCTCGGTAACTCCCGAGATTTGCAGGTGGGGGGACCGTGTTTCTAGTTGGTAGTCCTCTGGGTCTCGAAGGGACTGTCACAACGGGGATCGTGAGCGCCATTAGGCTCGCAAATGGGGACAAGATCATTCAAACCAAGATTTCCATTTTGGTTGTCCTGGCAGCGCTAGGGTAGCCAAAGCGACGGTTCCGATGAATGATTGTCGTGGTCGTCTCACATTCGACACCGGCTTGGTCTCCGATCGGCGTCCTGCGGGCCGTTGAGCGGCCCGTCGGGACACCGCAAGCATGCTGCCAGCCACACTTCTCCGACGCTGCCCGTCGGCGACCCGCCACTGCTGGTGTTTCCGAGCTGTCGCCTCTACCCTCCCGGCAGCGGAAGCTCTTGTAGCGCACCAGGGGCTTGGCGCTCGGCCTACCCGGTGGCCGAAACAGGATGTCTTCGATCTCCAGTTCCAGGCTCTTATTGGCCGGAATGCGGATCGCGTAGTCCATACCACGCTCTTCCAGTGCTTCGTAGATCTCGGGCTTGGCGCAGGCTGCGTCGGCGCGAAAGGTGACTTGGTTGCCTTCGGCCAGTTGGCGTTCGATCTCCGGCAGTAGCAGCTCGTCCCAGTCCTCGGCGCTGTGGCCTCAAGCTATATTGCGTTGGCCGTGCCGAACTCCCCACATGGAAGGCTTGAGCAGCGATCCGAAAGCTGGCTCCTCTGTTGCCTGACCTGACTCAGTAGAGAAGTCAGTAGCCGTAGCCCGAAATCTCAGACAGACTGAGTCTTGGCAACCGACAACTCGGTGATTCTGTTCGTTTCACCATCTCGGAACATGCTTTACGCCAAAGAAGTGATACTCGTCCTCCCGACCCTGAAGACCTCGGATAGAGGTATTAGATGACTGGCCTGCTGGGCCAATCCACACTTCCTCGCCGGGTACGGTATCGAAAACGATCGCGTCACCTTCCTGCCTAGTCGACTTTGGCCCGGCTGAGCTTCTGGTTTCCAATACCCCCTCGCAGTACTCAGTCTTGACACGACATGGTCCCCCAGCTTCGCTAGTGATTTGCACCCATCGGGTCTTCCCGTCGCGACGAACCGCACTGACGCGAAAACCGCCCTCCGCACGGAGATTCCAAAACTCGGCAGCGGACCAAGCCGGAGGGGCGGCAGGGAATACCCTTACGAGATCGTCATGACTCTGCAACACCATGTCCTGAATGGCCGCTGCGGCCCCGAAGCCTGCCTCGGCCGTGAAAACGAACCCGGAGTATATTGTGAGATCGCTGCCTTCGACGGCTCCGTTCATATTGAAGCTGTTTTCGGTCGTATAGCGGTCGAGGTAATCCAGCAAAATAGTCCGGGCCAAGGGGGCGCGACTCCCGTGGGCTGCGATGCAAGCCGCCCAGGCAAACGTGAACCCAACCCACTCCCCGTGCCCTTGGTAGATCCAGTTCCGCAAGGTACGCTCAATCAACTCCCGGTCTTTCTCCCAAGTCAGGAGTTTCAAAGGGTACAACGGAACCAGCTGGGAGGGGTGACGATGGGATGTCTCGTAGGGGAGGTCGGCCCGCACGGCTAGGCCTTCTTTGTTGTCCTCTGGATATGGCGCGAGTTTTTCCAAAGTCGTCTTCCAGCGCGGGATTTCTGGGTCGTGGGTGCCCAACACCCGATGTCCTTCCAGAAGTGCACCGCAGACAAACCGGATCATGGCAAGGTCGATAGTAGGATCCGGGCCCCAGGTGCTTTTGCCACGCCCGCGATACTCCCGCGAGAACCCTAACGGTAGATGGAGACGGCCGTCTGCACCTTCTTTCAGCTCGTCGAGGTAAACGCGCACCGCCTCTTTCATCAGTGGTAGGCAGCGCTCGCGAAGGAATTCCCGGTCCTGGGAATAGCGCCAGTGCAGCCAGTAATGGTGGCTGACCCAGCACAAACCGTTGAATTCGAATTCCGCGACGGCCCAATCATAGGTCGGATTCCCATGCATGTCCGACGTATGAGACAGGAACTCTCCCTCGCGCTCGAAAAACTGCCGACAGAACTCTCGCAGCCGGGGTCGGGATTGGTCAATCATCCTGTAAAGAGATCTCCCATAGTCCAGGCGATTGGCTGTGTAAATCGGCCAATAAATCATCTGCACGTTGATGTTGTAACAGTACGTCCCGCCCCATGGCGACATCCTGTTGTCTTCCGACCAGGGGCCCGTTACGGCTAACGGCAGTTTGTCAGGACGCGTGCCTGCGCCCAGCTTATACATCTCCATCCAATAGAGGGCTTCCAGGCGCGTGTCTGGAATGGACAGGAAAGAGGCTGGGTAATAACTGGCCCACCAGCGCTTGTGCGACGCCACTAGGCTGGGAAGGTCTTCCGGAGAGACGCTGGAAACAACCTGGTCCGCCTTCGCCACTGCTTGGCGGGAATCCGCTGTGAAAACAATGGCGAGAAATACCACCCGTCTGCTCTTGCTCAGTGAGTACTCGCGCCAGGCCACTGCGCACTGGCCGCCAACCGGCGTATCCTGGGACCAGTGGTTCACAGGCCCCGTCTTGCTTTCTCGGGCCGCCGGATATCCCCAGGTCTTGAGCGTATTAATGATCTCAGGGGAACCCCATCTGGCGTCGCTGAACGAGCCAACGGAAAACTCAGCGCTCTCTTCTGCAACATCTGAGTCCAGCTCCACAATAATCAAAGGCTGGCTCGCATGAACGACACATCGCCATCGGATTTGGCCACGATCCGTTGTCAGCTCCCCGCTACCGGTCGCTGTGTGTAGGTTAAGTCGCATCGTTGCCGTTCTAATCCGACCTGCGGGCTGGAGTTCGCATCTCCCCACGGGTAGGCGCGTGGCATACGGAGGCGGGGTGCCGGATCGGGCAGCCGTGAACTCGCCATTAGGTCCTCGCGGTCGCTGAAAGGCTTTTTCTTCACTCGACGGTGAAAAGAGGGATCCGAGTTTTTTTGACTCGATCAGCCTACGAAAATTGCGCCACTTAAAGTGCTCCGAATCGGGGGTCCAGTGCCGGGTTTCCCACCAGTCTGTCTTCCCCAACGTAAACATCAAGGGATTACCACTGCCCCATACCATCACGCCAAGATCTCCGTTGCCCAGCGGCAGCCCTTGTTCCCACTTCTTCGCGGGAAGTTCCCAGACAGGATCGTGGCGCGAAAGAAAGTCCTCGAAGCGTGATGTATCAAAGAGATTCTGCAGCGGTGAAACGTCTTTGGCAACCTGACAGCCGAGCGCGAACCCTGCTGAGGTTGCCTCCACAAAGCGTCTCCGCGTGATTTTCATCGGGCGTTCAATGGAAGCGGGGCGGGCGCTTGCGCCCGACCATTTGTGAAGTCAAGTGGAAACGCGTCCTCCACAAACGTCAGAACAGCAACCGTAGGGCAAGCTGCACCTGGCGCGATGTTCCACCTCCGAAAGAGATGACGTTCCCGACCGTGCTTGTGCTCACTCCGAACAGGGCGTTGGGAATGCACTCGCCGGTGGGCGTCACTCCGTTGCACAAAGTACTGTTCGGATTGTTGAAGTTGGGACGGTTCAAGATGTTAAAGAGCTCGGCCCGGAACTGCAGCCGGACGCGCTCAGTCAACTGAATGTTCTTCAGCACTCCCAGGTCCCACTGCCCGAACGAGGGCCCCCGGGCAATGTTGCGTTGGGTGGTGCCAAACTCGCCGGCCTTTATAGTGAAGGCTGCAGGATTGATTTGAGCATCCGGTGCATGGTAGTTCGGGGCCTTGATCGGCTGCCCCGGCACCAGGTCCGGCCGATCCGGATTTCCTAGCGTCGGCGGCCCCAAGACATTGACGGTCAATCCGCTGCGAACCTGCACGATCGTCGAGAGCGACCAGCCGCCGAACAGTGAGTCGGTCGGGGGCGACAGCACAGGCTGATGCTCACCTTGGTCGCAGCAGTTCTCAATTTGGGTTTTTTGAGCGCCGGCGGTTGTTTTGGGAGCCCGGATCGCAAGCATAGTTTCTGGGCACTTAACTTTGCGGCCGCTGCTTTTGACGATGGGATGTGGTCCAGACTCTCAATTCCCAGACCCTCGATTCGCTGCTGGCCAGCTTCCGCCAAGCCGCCTCCGCACGCCCCGCTCCCCGGCGCGGCTGCAACCAGCAATTCTCTGTCGCCGACGCCGCCTCCTGTGCACTCGCTCCCTGCTTCCTGCAGGCCCCCTCCTTCCTCGCCTTCCAGCGCCGCAGGCAGGACGAGGAGGCCCGCTCCAACTGCCAGTCCCTGTTCGGCATCGAGCGCATCCCTACCGACAACTGCATCCGCGACCTGCTCGACGGCTGCCCCTGCGATGCCTTCGACGCGCTCTTCCGCGCCTGCCTCGACACCCTCGCCGAGCACGGTGCCCGCGCCCCCTTCCTGCGCCTGGATGGCCGCCTCCTCATCGCGCTGGATGGCATCGAGTTCCACAAGTCCTACAAAATCCATTGCGACCACTGCTGCACCCGCCACGTCGGCCAGGCCCAGACCCCCCAGTACTTCCACTCCCTGGTCGCCGCCGCCGTCGTCGCCGACGGCCACAACCGCGGCATCCCCCTCAGGCCCGAGTTCGGCGGCCCCCAAACCGATGCCTCCGCCACCGCCGACCTCCCCCCCGACGCCCAGAAGCAGGACTGCGAACGCAACGCCACCAAGCGATGGATCTCCAAGCATGCCAACGACTTAGACCCTTACCGCCCGGTCTTCCTCGGCGCCGACCTCTACTGCTGCCACCCCCTCTGCTTACTCCTTCAAGAGCACCACGCCGACTGGCTCTTCGTTTGCCAGCCCCCCTCCCACACGTGCCTCCAGGACTTCCTGCACGAGTCCCTGTAGCACTCCACCGGCTGGCTCACCGTGCGCCACGCCCAGCACCAGATTGCATCCCACCGCTACCGCTGGCAGAGCGGCGTGCCCGTGCGCGACGGGGCCGACGCCGTCACCGGCACCGGGGTCCAATTCACCATCCGGCGCAAGCCGCGCGACGGCACGGACTGGGAGCAGACCGACCCCAACACGTTCTGCACCAGCTTGGCAGTGACGCCCGCCAACGTGGCCGAGATCGCCCGCGCCGGCAGAGCCCGCTGGAAGATCGAGAACGAGAGTTTCAACTGCCTGTCCCGCCACGGCTACCACAGCAAGCACAACTTCGGTCACGGCTCCGACGGCCTGGCCAACCTGCTGGTGGTGATCAACCTGCTCGCCTGCGCCTTCCACTCCGTGCTCGACTGCCTGCGCGGCCTGTGGCGCCAGGCCCGGGCGCGGCTCGTCACGCGACGCGACTTCTTCCGCGACTTGCAGACCCTGACAAAGTACTTCCCTTTCCCGCACTGGACCGCCCTGCTTGAGACGCTGCTCAAGAAACGGCCGCCACCCGCCCTGTCCCGCGGGCCGACCCGCGCCTGACGTCCCGACCGCCCACCAGCCCCGCCGCACCCGCCCCTGCGGGCCGCAGTGCGGCCCTGCGGTGCCAGACTCCCGGCCCGCCCCCCAGAGCACTGCCCCGGCACCACAGCGCGGCGCTGGCACGGCCCGCCACACTGCGATTGGCGCTTCGAGAACCGGCGTCCACGCCAATCACGCCCAATAGATCTGCCACTTTGAGAATCGCTGCCTTGGTCGTAAAAAAATTGCTGGTCTGAGCGACCGGCTGTACAATACGATTGCCGGGGAGACCAATGTCGGGAATTCCTGTTTAGACGATTTGTCCAAGGGAGGGTATGTCATGCGTGGTTTCGCCGGGCGTAAGGACCTGACTTGGCTCTTCCTTTTCGTGCCGGCATTTCTCTTTGTAACGCCAGCCTTGATGGGGCAACAAAGCAAACTTGTCCCTGTCATCTACGCTACGGACTTGTTTCACCCTCCGGGTGACCCGGATGACACGGTGGATCTAGCCACTTTGTACTCAGTGCCTGAACTCGATATCCGGGCTATCATCCTGGACCAAGGACTGCAGCAGCGGAGGGAACCTGGCGAGATTCCGGTGAAGCAGATGACCGTTCTCACCGGCCGTCAAGCCCCCTATGCTACCGGTCTGCTCAATCCCCTTCGTTACCCTCAAGACGCCGCCCTGAACCAGTTCGGAACTGCGCAGTCCGGCGTGAACCTCATTCTCCGCACGCTTAGGGAGTCGGATCAGAGGGTTGTCATCATCACCGTTGGAAGCGTTCGGGATGTCGCCGCAGCGTTCAATCGTGAGCCGGCGTTGTTCGAACAGAAGGTCGACCGGATCTACGTCAACGCGGGCAACAGCGGCGTGGGCGATTTCCAGTGGAACCCCTTTCTCGATCCCCAGGCCTACCTTCGTTTGATGCAGTCGAACCTTCCTATTTATTGGGCCCCATCGTTTGACGGCCGTGGATCCCCCGAGTTATTCATTGCCGGACGGTGGGAGGCTGGACCTCATCAGACCAATTGGAGGTTTCAGCAGCGCGAGATCTTCGATGTGCTTCCGCATCCTCTGCAGAACTATTTCCTATACGCGCTAGGGGAAAAGATTTCCTCGCACGAAGACCCAATCGCTTACTTGAAAAAGACTCACCAAGAGTACGGGCTCAAACAGAAAGTGTGGAAATCGTACCGGAACATGTGGAGCACCGTGACCTTCCTCCATGCAGCTAGGCGCCAGCTTTATCGCAAAGGCGACACCTGGGCAGCTCTATCCGCCCCAGTTGAGGGATATAAAACGTCCCGGGTATACGAGTTTGTCCCATCCGCGATTAATGTGGATCAAGATCTGAGAACCACTTTGAAACCCTCAAACAGCAACACCCGATTCCGCGTCTTTCGGCTG
The DNA here is from genome assembly GCA_965218615.1 of Bryobacterales bacterium. Lineage (GTDB taxonomy): Bacteria > Acidobacteriota > Terriglobia > Bryobacterales > UBA6623 > VXMF01. Next base: position 398,893 of record CBDCLH010000003.1, on the reverse strand, counting down.
GTCGATCCCCAGAATTACCAACAGGCGATGCTGACCTCGCTTCGAACTTTACTTACGAATCTGCCACTCAGTAGCGAGTTTCGCAATTGAGAACCTGATTACCCGTAAGTCTCAGCAATAGTTAGGAAGCTGAGAAATGATGGATTCGCACTTGGATCGAGTTGACATAGAGGTATCCGATCGGGCGGGCGGTGGCGGCGGACATGCAGCGTGAACAGATTCTCTTGCTGGGCGTGAAGAAGAGCTGCGGCAAGGACAGCCCGTGTGGCGCGGTCGGAGTGCTCCAGACGGAACGCGAGAGGATCGCACGGGCGTGGGCTCGGGAGGGAGGGCTAGGCGACCACGTCGCCAGGGGATCTGATCCTGCGGCAGGCCTTGGCGGGCGCCGACTTGGCGGTCGCGGGGAGCCAGGACGGGCGGCGGCGATTCCCGGGCATTCGATGCCGCGGGATAGAGGGATGGGGGGCCGGTCACGAAGTCGATTCGTTGGTGATGTAGGGTAGGAGGCATGGGCGATTGGACGGAATTCGCGATCGCGGCAGCTGCCGTGCTGGTGGCTTTCGCGGCGCTGTTAGCAACGATCGCGTACAGGCGGCGGGGCGAGCACAAGCGGGACTTCCAGATCCTGCTGGAGCGGAGCGACAGGGCGGCGGCGGAGTGGGGGGAGCGGAGCGACAGGGAAGCCAAGGAGTGGGGGGAGCGGAGCGACAGAGAGTCCGGGAAGCGGGAGAGAGCAACCGAGGCCCTCATGGAACGGGTCGATCGGGAGGCCAGGGGGCGTCAGGAGCAGTTCGACAAGGAGGCCGGGAAGCGGGAGAGAGCAACCGAGGCCCTCATGGAACGGGTCGATCGGGAGGCCAGGGGGCGTCAGGAGCAGTTCGACAAGGAGGCCGGGAAGCGGGAGAGGGCAACCCAGGCCCTCATGGAACGGATCGATCGGGAGGCCAGGGAGCGTCAGGAGCAGTTCGACAAGGAGGCCGGGAAGCGGGAGAGGGCAACCCAGGCCCTCATGGAGCGGATCGACAAGGAGGCCAGGGAGCGTCAGGAGCAGTTCGACAAGGAGTCCGGGAAGCGGGAGAGGGCGATCCAGGCGGCCTTGGACCGCAGCGACAGGAACTTCGAGACACTCGTGGCCGGGAGCAACGAACTTGCCAAGCGGCTGGCGGGAATTGCCGAGCGGGCTGCGCGCAACGAGGGAACCCTGGAAGCGATGACGGCAGGGGAGCGCCGCACGGCGTCGAAGTCGCCGTCCGCAACGGACGAGCCCCACTCGGTGGCGGCGCAACGAATCCCCGACAAGCCGTCCCCGGAATGACATCCCGTGCGCTCGACAGGCGCCTGCCGCCGTCGTTCCGATGCCGCGCGGGAGGCGCCGCGTGGTGCGACTCCCGCATCGCGCGCGCGCCGCTTCTGACCTTGAAGAGGCCCTGTCCGTTCCTGCCCCGGAGCCGTGATCGCCGAGGCGCCAATCAGCGGTTGACTCGGGTCGATCTCAAGCATCGGACGCACGTCCGGAGACTGGGTTGTCGGTTCCGCGAATGGCTGGCGCGGTAGAGTTCGGCGCCTGCGATCTCCGGCTCGGGCCGTGAGCCTCGGTCGGTCGGCGCACGGCGAGGCGATTGCACCGCGACCCGTGCGGTCACGTTACCTGTCCGGACCACGCCTGCGGCCTGCCAATGGTGCGTCGGTGGCATACGATCCACGGCTCCGCAGAACGGTTACCTAGGAATAAACTACTTGCTGTTCCGTAACACTTTGTTTATAAGTAACTTAGGCCTACAAAACGCGCCCTTTTTCACGTACGCAAATGGGAGGATCAACAACTTAGGGTTGGTGGGCGCGCCTTTTTTCACGTGGAAAACCGCCCGTAGTCACCATCGACTGTGGATAGCCCGGCCGGGCTTGACGAGCAGGTGTTTCCTATCCTCAGAGAGCTTGGCGGGACATTCAGGCCAAAGATTTCCAATCACCCGGAGCCAGCGCTCCAGTTGCCGCCTGAAGTTGCGCGGACGGCTGTACCGGTTCGTGCCGAGTTGGTGGTTGAGGCCCCTGTCTCCGAAGAGTGGGATGCGGTCTTCGCGCTTGGTAAGCCCACTGCGCCAGGTCAGCCAAAGGAGAAAGTCCAAGCAACCAGCCGAGGATGCCAACGCCCGCACGACGTTTAGATCGACGGGTATGGGGTGATTCTTGATTTCCTCCCAGAACTGCCTGCTTAAGACGACCGTGTTTTGGAATTCGCCGGACAAAGTGGACTGGTGAACATCCTTGCTGAACCAGAGTTGCAGTTGATCAAGGAAGTGGAACCGTGACGAGTCGATCACGGTCGCCGCCGCAAGTTGCTCGAGGGAGCCGCGGAGGGTGGTGAGCGCGGGGCACTCGTTGCGCGGATTGCCGGGCTTCGACAGGTTCCCAGGCCATGTCCCCCACCCGGCCCGCGTCGGCGCTCAGAGGGACAGCTCGAAGAGTGTCGCAGGGGCCAGTAGCCTGTCAGACTCAAGCCCGCGAGATTTGGGCATGCTGTGTCTGGTCGGACGGGGAGCGGCGGAATGCGCACACGGCGTCAGGGGTCCGGCAGCCCCCGAAATTTGGATCTGAGGACTGCGGAGCCGTTCCAGCACGGATCCGGTGGCGACCCCTGAGCCGGATCTCGCGCACAGCGCAGCGGCCTCTTCGATGCCCTGACACGCGCGCACACGCGCCAAGCGAGGCATGGCAGGTCCGGGGCGGTGCGGCCATCGGACGACGAGTCGCGAGCGGTAGTCCGCTGAGCGTGAAGATCGTGTGCGCGGATTTATCCGTGGGTCAGCCGAACAGAGCTTCGACCACGCGGCCGTGCACATCGGTCAGGCGGCGGTCGATGCCGTTGTGATAGAAGGTGAGCTGTTCGTGGTCGAGCCCCAGGAGATGCAGTGCGGTGGCGTGCAAGTCGTAGATCTCGACTGGGTTTTCAGCCGCCTTGTAGCCTAGCTCGTCGGACGCCCCATAACTGAGACCGGGGGTCACCCCTCCGCCTGCCATCCAGCATGTGAAGCAACTCGGATGGTGGTCGCGGCCGGCGGTCTTGCCGGCGCCTTGCGACACGGGGGTGCGGCCGAACTCCGTGACGCCCAGGACCAACGTGTCCTCAAGCATGCCCCGGCTGTGGAGATCCTCGAGCAGCCCGGCAACGGGCCGGTCATACTCGCCCGCCATTTTTTCATGATTCTTGATCAGCTCACCGTGCGCGTCCCAGCTCTTGCCGGCGCCGCCTTGGTAGATCTGGACAAAGCGTACGCCGCGCTCCAGCAGTCGCCGAGCTAGGAGACAGTTCTTCGCAAAGTCCTTGGTTTCGTCCTTGTCGTACCCGTAGAGGCGCCGTGTCGCTTCGGTCTCGCGGTCCAGGTTGGCGATCTCGGGCACGCTGACCTGCATCTGCGCCGCGACCTCGTAGCTGCGGATGCGCGCCTCCAGGCTCGAGTCGCCCGGATGCGCCTCCGCGTACCGCCGGTTCATGTCCTGCAGCCAATCGATGGCCCCGGCACGGGCCTCCTCCGACACCTCGGCCGGCCGCGTCAAGTCGGGCACAGGCGGCCCATCCGCGTGTGTGCGGAACGCCGCACCCTGCACCGTCGCAGGCAGGAAGCCGTTGGTCCATTGCGCCGAACCTCCCCACGGATGGCTGTGCCGATCGGGGAGCACCACGAACGAGGGCAGGTTTTCGTTCTCCGTGCCCAGGGCGTAGGTCACCCAGGCTCCCATCGCCGGGAAGCCGGTCAGGACGAAGCCGGTGTTCATCTGGGCGACGGCAGGCATGTGGTTGGCGCTCTTCGCGACCATGCTGCGCACCACGGTCAGCCTGTCCGCCTGCTTCGCCAGATTCGGCAGCAGGCTGCTGACCCACTGGCCGCTTTCTCCGTGCTGCTGAAAGTCCCAGGGACAGGCCCAGAGGTTGCCGCCCTGGCCGAAGAACGTGGGCATCGAATAGGACATGCCGTCCCGCTTTTGGAGTTCCGGTTTGAAGTCGAAAGTGTCGAGGTGGCTTATCCCGCCGAGGGAAAAGACCTGCAGGACACGCTTGGCGCGGGGGGCGAAGTGGGGCGCGCCGCCGCCGCGCGCGGCGCGCCCTTTCCCGCCCCCCAGCAGGGACGCCAACGCCAGCCAACCGAAACCTCCGGCGGCGTCGAGCAGCACCTGTCTGCGAGACCGGCTAGCGAACATAGAGGAACTCGCTTGTATTCAGAATCCCCCAGCAGAGGGATTCCAGTCCATCGCGTTCCGCGACAGCGCGGCTGGCGGTCAGCTCGCCCGCGTCCGGGGGCCGGCCGAATGTCAGCAGGAACGCCCTCTCGATCTGTCGGTCCAGATGCGGCGCCTCGTGTCGCAGCCGGGCGGCGAGACCGCGCGCCCGATGTTGGACGAATGCATTGTTCATCAGGCTCAGAGCTTGCAGGGCCGTTGTGGTCGAACGCCTCTGCGGCGTCTTGACCGAGGGCAGCGGGCAGTCGAGCGCTTCCAGCAGGGGATCACCGCCCGTGATGATGTTCATCCGGTACACCGTGCGGCGGCGCATGGGGGGCGTGTCGTGGGCGGTCAGATCGTAGCGCCGCAGACTCCCTCGCTTGGCGCCCACCTCGAAGGGACGGAAGCTCGGACCGTGCAGCTGCCGGTTGAGACCGCCGCTGACCGCCAGCATGCCGTCCCGCACCTCCTCGCCGGCGAGGCGGCGCGGGGGAAATCCCCAGAGCAGGCGATTGTCGGCGTCGCGAGACGCGGCCTGCGCGTCGAAGCGCGAGGACTGGCGGTAGGTCCGCGACATCAGCACGCGCTTGTGCAGCGTCTTCAAGCTCCAACCCTCGCGGACGAAGCCGGCCGCCAACCAGTCCAGCAGCTCCGGGTGGCTGGGCTGGCCGCCGTTGTAGCCGAAATCGCTGGAATTGACCACGAAGCCCCGGCCGAAGTGGTGCTGCCAGATGCGGTTCGCCAGCACGCGCGCGAAGAGCGGATTGTCGCGATGGGCGATCCACTCCGCCATCGCTTGGCGGCGGCGGCCCTCCGCGGCGCCCGGCGGCAATCCCAGATTCGCGGGCATGCCCGCGACGCAGGAGAGCCCGGCCGGCCCGACTTCGGCTCCTTTTTGGTCGACGGCGCCCCGGATCAGGACATGCGTCGGTTCCAGGGACCGAATGGATGCTGCGTGGACCAGCGCCGGCTCCGCCATGCGGCCGCGTTCCCGCCGCGCCCGCTTGAGTTCGCGCTCGAGAGCCATGACCTGCTCGCGCGCCGACGGCTCCATCAGGGCCCGCAGTTCCGCCTTGGTCGAGTCGCGGATGCCCGCTCGGAACGAGGCGCCGATCTCGGCTTCGGACAAGGCGGTCTCGTACAGCCGCGCTTCCGAGATCTCGAACTCCTCGGTCAGGGGAAACCGCACCAAGGCGTCTCCGTGCCGGTAGACCTGCAGGCGCCCTTGCGGGGATCCTGTGTCCGGTGTGTACGGCTCTCCGTATAAGGCGCCGTTGCGGTAGACGGAGATCGCGCCGTCCGAGGCGTAGGCGATGGCCATCTGGATGCGGTCTCCAGGCTGCAGGTCCTCGCGAGGGCCGCCGGTGTCCGCCGAACGGAACCGGCCGACCGAGAGGTTCTCCCAGTGCGGGGTCTCCTTGGCCATGAAGCGGATCCCGTCGAACGGGGCCGCCCGGTAGCCGCTCTGTCCGCGGATCTCCATGAGCGTGGCAGCCTCGCTGGGCGCGGCGCGGACATGGACCCAGGCCTCGAGAGTCTTGACGCGGATCTCGCGGGGCAGAGACACACTGACCGCGACGGCAGGTTGCACGTCCGGGTCCTCGTCCGCGTTGGCCTTGTCTTTCGCCGAAGGCTCGGGATCCGGCCGCCGGCGCAAGCGGCCCGCAGCCTTCTCGACGGCCCCTTCGAAGCGGAGATGCAAGGGCATGAAGTCCGCGCGTCCGTCGACGTCGAAGGTCCATCGCGCGACGGGCCGGGGCGCGCCGCCGAAGGAATCCGCCGGGCGCACGGCGCGGTAGAGCCGGCCTACTTCGGCGACGATCCCCTCGATGCGCCGTTGCAGCTGCGCGATGCGTCCCTCGCGGCTGCGCCGCTCCGCGGGGGTGAACAGCGGCGTGCCGTAGGGAAACAGCGCGTCGAGCCCTCCCGAGGTCACAGGACGAGTTGGCGGCCAGACCGCTTGAAACGCAGCCTTCATGTGGTAGTACTCTTCCTGCGCGATCGGATCGAACTTGTGGTCGTGGCAGCGGGCGCAATTTACCGTCAGACCGAGAAATGTCTGGGTCACGGTTCCGAGCATCTCCTCGAGGAAGTCTTCGCGGATCTGCGCCCGTTCCTCGGGGATGGTGGAGGTCAGGCCCACGGCGTCGACGGCGCCGAGCGTCAGCATGGTCGTGGCGACGATGCCGTCCGGAGTCACCGGTTCGATCACGTCGCCCGCCAGCTGCTCGCGGGCGAAGAGGAGATACGGTTTATCGGCGTTGAAGCTGCGGATGACGTAGTCGCGGTAGGGCCAGGCGTAATCGCGCGGGAGGTCGCGCTCGAAGCCCTCGCTTTCCGAGAACCGGACCAGGTCGAGCCAATGGCGCGCCCAGCGCTCGCCGTAGTGTGGAGAAGCCAGCAGGCGGTCCAGCAGTTTTTCGTAGGCGCCCGGAGACGTGTCCTCGACGAACGCCTGCACGTCCCCGGGATCCGGAGGCAGTCCCAGCAGGGCGAAGCTCAGGCGGCGGATCAGGGTGCGGCGATCGGCCTCCGGAGCGGGCCGCAGTCCGGCGCCGTCCAAGCCGGCGAAGATCCAGCGGTCGATCGGCGAGGCCAGCCACGCGCCCGGCGCGGACCCCGGGGTCGGCGGTTGGGTCTCGCGCAGGGGCTGGAGGGACCACCAGTCCCGCCCGGCGCGCCGAGCCGCGATCCGGTCGGGCCACACGGCGCCGCCGGCGATCCAGCTCCGGAGCGCCTCCTTGTCGGAACGCGAAAGAGGCGAGCCGGGGGGCATCTCGTCGGCCAGCACGCGAACCAGCACCAGGCTGTTCGCCGGATCCGACGGCGCCAGAGCCGGTCCCCGCGAGCCGCCGCGCAACGCCGCGCCGCGAGTCGTCAGATCCAGCCCGCCCATGGGAGTCTCCGAACCGTGGCACGCCAGACAGCGGCGCTCCAGGATCGTCGGGTCTTGGACGTCGGCCTCGGAGGCAGCGGCGGCAGCAATCAGCGCGAAGCTCCCGAGCGCGGAGCACTGCAAGATCGCCCGCAGCATGTCAGCCCCCCGATTGCGGTGCGCCGCGGACAGTCGCCCACGCCGGGCTCTCTTGGCGGGCGCCGCAAATCGCCCCCTGCCGTCGATGCGAAACCCAGGCCCGATCCGCCGAGACGAGTTCGACCGACGGATCGGCGGCGGCGGAGCCACGCGCGAGCCGACGGCTGTCCGAAGCTTCGATCATGGTTCGTGGGGATTTGCGGGAAGCCGACGCAAACCCCTCATGGGGAAGTCTAGCGCGCAGAAGATAGTACGCGCAATATCCCCATCGGCCGGGCAGCGATTCTCAAAGTGGCAGATCTATTGGGCGTGATTGGCGTGGACGCCGGTTCTCGAAGCGCCAATCGCAGTGTGGCGGGCCGTGCCAGCGCCGCGCTGTGGTGACGGGGCAGTGCTCTGGGGGGCGGGCCGGGAGTCTGGCACCGCAGGGCCGCACTGCGGCCCGCAGGGGCGGGTGCGGCGGGGCTGGTGGGCGGTCGGGACGTCAGGCGCGGGTCGGCCCGCGGGACAGGGCGGGTGGCGGCCGTTTCTTGAGCAGCGTCTCAAGCAGGGCGGTCCAGTGCGGGAAAGGGAAGTACTTTGTCAGGGTCTGCAAGTCGCGGAAGAAGTCGCGTCGCGTGACGAGCCGCGCCCGGGCCTGGCGCCACAGGCCGCGCCGGCAGTCGAGCACGGAGTGGAAGGCGCAGGCGAGCAGGTTGAGCACCACCAGCAGGTTGGCCAGGCCGTCGGAGCCGTGAGCGAAGTTGTGTTTGCTGTGGTAGCCGTGGCGGGACAGGCAGTTGAAACTCTCGTTCTCGATCTTCCAGCGGGCTCTGCCGGCGCGGGCGATCTCGGCCACGTTGGCGGGCGTCACTGCCAAGCTGGTGCAGAACGTGTTGGGGTCGGTCTGCTCCCAGTCCGTGCCGTCGCGCGGCTTGCGCCGGATGGTGAATTGGACCCCGGTGCCGGTGCCGGCGTCGGCCCCGTCGCGCACGGGCACGCCGCTCTGCCAGCGGTAGCGGTGGGATGCAATCGGGTGCTGGGCGTGGCGCACGGTGAGCCAGCCGGTGGAGTGCTACAGGGACTCGTGCAGGAAGTCCTGGAGGCACGTGTGGGAGGGGGGCTGGCAAACGAAGATCCAGTCGGCGTGGTGCTTTTGAAGGAGTAGGCAGAGGGGGTGGCAGCAGTAGAGGTCGGCGCCGAGGAAGACCGGGCGGTAAGGGTCTAAGTCGTTGGCATGCTTGGAGATCCATCGCTTGGTGGCGTTGCGTTCGCAGTCCTGCTTCTGGGCGTCGGGGGGGAGGTCGGCGGTGGCGGAGGAATCAGTTGGGGGGCCGCCGAACTCGGGCCTGAGGGGGATGCCGCGGGTGTGGCCGTCGGCGACGACGGCGGCGGCGACCAGGGAGTGGAAGTACTGGGGGGTCTGGGCCTGGCCGACGTGGCGGGTGCCGCAGTGGTCGCAATGGATTTTGTAGGACTTGTGGAACTCGATGCCATCCAGCGCGATGAGGAGGCGGCCATCCAGGCGCAGGAAGGGGGCGCGGGCACCGTGCTCGGCGAGCGTGTCGAGGCCGGCGGGGAAGAGCGCGTCGAAGGCATCGGAGGGGCCGCCGTCGAGCAGGTCGCGGATGCAGGTGTCGGTCGGGATGCGCTCGATGCCGAACAGGGACTGGCAGTTGGAGCGGGCCTCCTGGTCCTGCAGGCGGCGCTGGAAGGCGAGGAAGGAGGGGGCCTGCAGGAAGCAGGGAGCGAGTGCACAGGAGGCGGCGTCGGCGACAGAGAATTGCTGGTTGCAGCCGCGCCGGGGAGCGGGGCGTGCGGAGGCGGCTTGGCGGAAGCTGGCCAGCAGGGAATCGAGGGTCTGGGAATTGAGAGTCTGGACCACATCCCATCGCCAAAAGCAGCGGCCGCAAAGTCAAGTGCCCAGAAACTATGCTTGCGATCCGGGCTCCCAAAACAACCGCCGGCGCTCAAAAAACCCAAATTGAGAACTGCGTGCGCCGTGGAAAGGCGCTTCCATTCAGCGGGTGCGAATCCCGCCCAGCAACTGATGCTCCGGCTGGTAGCAGCCAGGGCGGTTCATGGAGGTAACGAAATGGGCTGAAGCACTCTGGTGTCAAAGGGCCGCCTTGGGCGGCTCAGCGACCATGCGGGCTAGAACGCGAGTAAACGCCGAGCAGGCCTCGAAACATTTAACGCGGGAGCCGACCCTTTCGTAGTTAGGGGGAAGGCCGGCGGCGGGTCGGGAAGAGAGCGTCACAGGCACCGACCGGCACCCGCCGGGGTACTGGCGCTGGCACGCATGGAAGAGGAAGGAAGCAGCAACACGGGAAGCCCTGCCGGTGGCGTGCACGCGCCAAACCGGAATCCCGCCAGGGACAGGCCGGGCCGGGCAGGGTGGCGGAGAGGTTCGTACTACCGGAGAGGCCGGGTAACGCTGGCGGAGGGAAGGGACCTCAGGTGAGGAGAGGTGAGGGAAAGCGCGAAGGACGCCGGGAGTGGCAGTGCCTAGGACCCCGGCATTGTGTTCGGGAGAGCTGGAACCACCGCATGCGAAAGCGAAGGGAAGCGAATGCAGAACGAGCGCAAGCCGGGGCGGCAGGCGCAGGCGGCAGGGCGTGAACAGGCCTGCCGCCGGGTGCGGCGACCGGCGGGAAGAGGCCGGGGGCGTGCGACTCCCGCGACGCGGACGGAAAAAAAACGGACGCGCCATTCCCGTCGGAGCTGGATCTACCCGTGTGCGAGCGGCATGATCCCACTGGAGAGCCCGGTGCCGGAAAGCGGCACGCCGGGTTCGGTGAGCGGGGAGCGGAAACGTGGCTAGGCGAGAGGGCCAGTGAGGCACCTACAGATGGCGAAAGCCGTAGGACTACCCCAAAACAGCTACTGCCTCTTTGCTAAGGTGCGCGCGTCGCTCCCCGACTCTACTGTCGGCCGGGGCGCTGCGGCCGGATTGCGGAGGCGATTCGAGTTCGCGCCGTTGCCGGGCATCCCGATCGTTTCCGTCCACACAATGTAACGGTTGGCGTGGTGCGACAGCGACGTGAAGGTCGAGGTGGCGCCTTCGGCGCGCGGCGAGTAGGGCTTCCCGATGCCTTCATGTGGCCGCCGGGGTGCTGGGCGAGGCACTCGTTGGATCGTCCTTCACGGCGCGACAGGCTCCCCGATCGCCAAGCCGGGCCACTCCGAAGTCCTTGGCCTAATTCGACTTCGTTGCCGGTGCTGAGCCAAGATGCGGCCGGACCGCCCCCTCCGCCCTGCTACCCAGGACCCTGGCGCACTCGCGCCCGATGTCGCAGACGAGATCCCGGGGGCGGGAACGCCTCTCTTGGGAGCGGCTCCGAAGGTCGTGGCGACCCGACTGGCGGCGGCTCCCGAAGCATCGCGCCCGCCCACCGAGAACCGGGGAGCGCTGAAGCCGAGAGCCGACGGTGCGTCCCGCGAACCGGCGGGCGAGAACGTGCGCTTGGCGCTGGACGCACTGCTAGGAAAACTCAGCGCGCCATCATTACGCAGCGAATGTAGCTAGCTACATTCGCTGCGGGAAAGCCGCACGGCGGGTTCGGTGAGCGGGGAGCGGAAACGTGGCAATGCGAGAGACTGAGGCACCGGCACGACGCGAACGCGGCACGCGAAAGCGGTCGGCGAACTACTACTCCCTCACGCTAAAGCATGCGCGTCGCTCCCCGACTCTACTGGGTGTATCCGATCGGGCGGGCGGTGGCGGCGGACATGCAGCGTGAACAGATTCTCTTGCTGGGCGTGAAGAAGAGCTGCGGCAAGGACAGCCCGTGTGGCGCGGTCGGAGCGCTCCAGACGGAACGCGAGAGGATCGCACGGGCGTGGGCTCGGGAGGGAGGGCTAGGCGACCACGTCGCCAGGGGATCTGATCCTGCGGCGGGCCTTGGCGGCCGCCGACTTGGCGGTCGCGGGAAGCCAGGACGGGCGGCGGCGATTCCCGGGCATTCGATGCCGCGGGATAGAGGGACGGGGCGGCCGGTCACGAAGTCGATTCGTTGGTGATGTAGGGTAGGAGGCATGGGCGATTGGACGGAATTCGCGATCGCGGCAGCTGCCGTGCTGGTGGCTTTCGCGGCGCTGTTAGCAACGATCGCGTACAGGCGGCGGGGCGAGCACAAGCGGGACTTCCAGATCCTGCTGGAGCGGAGCGACAGGGCGGCGGCGGAATGGGGGGAGCGGAGCGACAGGGAAGCCAAGGAGTGGCGGGAGCGGAGCGACAGAGAGGCCGGGAAGCGGGAGAGAGCAACCCAGGCCCTCATGGAGCGGATCGACAAGGAGGCCGGGAAGCGGGAGAGAGCAACCGAGGCCCTCATGGAACGGATCGATCGGGAGGCCAGGGAGCGTCAGGAGCAGTTCGACAAGGAGTCCGGGAAGCGGGAGAGGGCGATCCAGGCGGCCTTGGACCGCAGCGACAGGAACTTCGAGACACTCGTGGCCGGGAGCAACGAACTTGCCAAGCGGCTGGCGGGAATTGCCGAGCGGGCTGCGCGCAACGAGGGAACCCTGGAAGCGATGACGGCAGGGGAGCGCCGCACGGCGTCGAAGTCGCCGTCCGCAACGGACGAGCCCCACTCGGTGGCGGCGCAACGAATCCCCGACAAGCCGTCCCCGGAATGACATCCCGTGCGCTCGACAGGCGCCTGCCGCCGTCGTTCCGATGCCGCGCGGGAGGCGCCGCGTGGTGCGACTCCCGCATCGCGCGCGCGCCGCTTCTGACCTTGAAGAGGCCCTGTCCGTTCCTGCCCCGGAGCCGTGATCGCCGAGGCGCCAATCAGCGGTTGACTCGGGTCGATCTCAAGCATCGGACGCACGTCCGGAGACTGGGTTGTCGGTTCCGCGAATGGCTGGCGCGGTAGAGTTCGGCGCCCGCGATCTGCGGCTCGGGCCGCGAGTCTCGGTCGGTCGGCGCACGGCGAGGCGATTGCGCCCCAACACCGGCCCGTCCTGCTGGAAACCTTCTGCGAAACCCCGCGCTTCCGCGGCACCTGCTAGCGGGCTGCCAACTGGGTCCACCTCGGCCCAACCCAGGGCCACGGCAAACTCGACACGCACAACCAATACGCCCTGCCCCTGAAAGACATCTTCGTCAAACCTCTTCCTGATTACCTGCAAGTCTCAGCCATAGTTAGGGGGCTGAGAGATGATGGATTTGTGCTTCGAACCAGTTGACTTAGAACGCCGCAAGAGGTGTAATAAATGACTGAGGATAAAGGCGTTATCTATTTCCAAGAACAAAGTCCAGTTGCAGAAGGGACAGAGCCTGCCGGAGTTCCTGGAGTCCTACGGAACGGACCCGCAATGCGAGGATGCGCTGTTCCAGGCACGCTGGCCGGAAGGCTTCCAGTGCCCCGCCTGCGGGTACCAGCAGTCGTGCCGCCTGCGTACGCGCAAGGTCTGGCAGTGCATCCGCTGCAAGCACCAAGCGTCGCTCACGGCGGGCACCTTGTTCGACAACACCAAGCTGCCGTTACGCATCTGGCACCGCGCCATGTACCTGCTCACGCAGTCCAAGAACGGCATCTCGGCGATGGATCTGAAGCGTCAGCTGGGAGTGAGCTATAACACGGCTTGGAGGGTCAAGCACAAGCTGATGCAGGCCATGCGGGAGCGGGACGACAGCCAGCGGTTGCAGGGCACGGTGGAGCTGGACGACGCCTACCTGGGTGGGGAGGTGAGCGGCGGCAAGCGCGGTCGGGGCGCGGCGGGCAAGACGCCGTTCGTGGCGGCGGCGCAGGTCAGCGAGGAAGGGCCGCAACGGCTGCGCCCGAGCCCGGTGCGCGGCTTGCGGCTGCAGGAACCGGAGGCCTGGCCTCGCCAGCTTCGCGCTCGCGATCCCGCTTTACGACACCGCTGCCCGTGCCAGATTAAACCGCTTTCTCAACCGATCCGTCACGGGATAATTCGGGCCAAAACCGCGGGATTCCAACGAATTAATCCTGAAAACAACACCCGCGGCATCGCCTTCCTGACCCTGCGCCGCCGCAGCGCCAAGATGGTCGAGCAGCTGCTCGCCCTGCCCCGCGACCAGTGGCGCCCTGTCCAGCTCACCAACGTCGGCCGCCGCTACCGCACCCCCCGCATCCTCGACCAGACCGTCCGCCTCCAGGACTACCCCCTCCCCATCCGCCAGATCGCCATCCGCGACCTCGGCCACGACAATTCCACCTTGCTGCTCACTAACCAGCTCAGCGCCTCCCCGTGCGAGCTGATCGACCGTTATGCCCGCCGCATGCTGATCGAGAACACCATCGCCGATGCCGTCAACTTCTTCCACCTGGACGCGCTGTCCGCCGCCGTGCCCCTCCGCATCGACCTCGACGTCCAGCTCACCGTCATGGCCAGCGCCTTGTACCGCCTCCTCGCTACCCGCGCCGGCCAACGCTTCCGCACCGCCGAGCCCGCCACCCTGTTCCGCAAGTTCGTCGACGCCAGCGCCAGCGTCGACATCAGCGACCACCAGATCGTCGTCACGCTCGGTCGCCGCGCCCACAATCCGCACCTCATCGAGGCCGGCTACTCCGACTCCACCACCTCCATCCCCTGGCTCCACAACCGCGCCCTCAAAATCAACTTCGCCTGACCTCCACTTGTCACATGCTCCTCTTCCCTTGGGAATTGAGGCTAGCGACTTTCGCGGTCGGATGGCTTTGCGGCGCGCTGGGGGCGGCGCTTAGCCTGGCGCATGATCGACTGCTGGGGACGGAATGGACCATTGTGTTCGTGCTGTTGCCGGCAGTGGGGCTCCTAGTCGCGGCGTTGTACAAGTGGGCGCGCGGCTGGCGATTGCCGGACATGGGGAACGGTGCGCGCGCCGAGGAGGCGGTCGGACAGGCGATCGAGTACGCGCTGACTCGAGAACGGTGCGCAGTGGTGCACCATGTGGAGGAGATCGCCAAGGTTGGGGACATCGACCACCTCGTGGCGACGCCGCGCGGGCTATGGGTTATCGAAACGAAGCATGGGCGCGTTCCCAGCTCGAATTGCAGGAGACCTTACGGCGAATCGCACTCAACGTCGAGGCCGTTCGGGATTGGGCGCCGGGCGTACAGGTAACCGGATGCTTGGTCTTCGCCAACGGGCGAGGCGCCCCTGCAAAACCGACCTATGAGTGGGGAGTGGAGACAATCAGGTGCTTCAAGAGCGCTAGGTCGCTGATGCGCGAGGTGAAGGCCGAGGCGAGCTGCGAGGGCGGTTCTTCCGACATTGCACGAAGGGTCTGGCGCCTCGGCAAGGCGTAGCGGGCGCGCGGAAACGATGCTCTAGGTGTCGCCACGGATCCGTCCGGCGCCGCAGTCACATTTGGCAGCGGTTCCGCCGCTCCCGCAGGGGACCGCCGCCACGGTGCCCGTAGCGCTTGTCCTGGCACCCCGTTTGCGCTTCGTGGCCGTGAATGGACGTGTCGCTCCCGGATCGCCGAGCGCCCGAACGCCTGACAGACCGCTCAGACCACCGTTGGCGTGGCCGTCACGTCTCGTGGTCGCCGTCAACCGGGTGGTCCTGCTCGTGAGATCCGAGCACAAGGGCACGGTTCAGGGAATGACTCGCTGGAACCCATATGCCCTCGCCATCTGGGCCGGCGATCCGCCTACCGAACTCCTGCGCACGCTGAATGGAAGCTTCCTCCCTGTCGTAGTACGCCCTTTCCTCGGCCTCTCGGTTCCGGCGTTCATTCTCCGTCTCACCTTCGAAGCGGAAGAACATTGGGCAGGACAGTCGATGCGCTGCGGCCAAGCGATCTCCCACCCATTGCAGGAGAAGGGCACGCGGGTCTGTGCCCGCCGACCCTCCCTGCCGCTCCCGCGGCGAGATCGACTCTGCTCTTACCCAAGTCCTGGCTTTCTCGGGTTTTCGGTCGTGGGCAGCCAGCACCGCGTCCTTGAGGGAACCGTGCCGGTATCGGATCCCCCACTGCGACCCCTCTGGCATGAGGCCGACGAGGAACCCCGCCATGAGGGAGTAGCGGACGGCATCACCCTCTTCCCGCGCCTTGCGCGCCTCGTTCAAGACGGCAAGCATCTGTAGGGGCCCGGTCTCCCAATCGAGACCGTCCTTACCGGGGGAAGGTTCGTCCGGCAGGTGGTCCGACGCCAGTCTGGCTACAACCGTCCGCCGGATCCGGCCAACTTGGTCCAAGTCCCCCTTCTCGGCGGCATCGGAGATGTCATCGAACAAAGCCTCCGACTGAATCCCCCGCAGCTGACCGGAAAACGCGAGTCCGCCAGCCGCCCCGAGGTGGAACATCCCCGACCGCCGCGCGTCGTGTGCGTCCACGCTCTCGGCAGGAGGCCGCTCCAGCCAAGTAAGGGCTTCCTCCAGCGCCTTCAGAACCTCCTCGTATAGGGATCGCAGCCGATTGTCACGGTCCATCCATAGACTCCTCTGCCGCCCTTAGGCCGGTGCCGAGGCGATCATCGGTGCACGGGCAGGGCGAATTACGACTTCACTATGATAATGTGACGAATTGTACTACTTTGCTGGCGTCATGTCTGCATCTTCCGCACCGCGAACCCGCAACGTCATCGCGGACCTAGCCGCCCGCGGCCGGTATCACTTTACCTCGTCCGAGCTTTGCTCGGCGCTCGGGGTCTCCGAGGAAGCGGCACGCCAAGCGCTGAGCCGCTGCGCAGCCAAGGGGGAGATCGCAAGTCCGGCGCGTGGGTTCTACGTCATCGTGCCGCCCGAGTACAGGCGGCTCGGCTGCCTGCCGGCGGACCAGTTCGTCCCGGCGCTCATGGAGTACCGGAGCGCCCGCTACTATGTCGGGTTGCTCTCGGCCGCGCAGTACCACGGCGCGGCCCATCATCGCCCGCAGGAATTCCAGGTGATGTTGGAGAGGAACCGCCCGGCGATCGTGTGCGGTTCCGTCAGGGTCGCCTTCGGCGCGCGCAGGGAGCTCGCTGGCGTGCCAGTGGAGAGCTTCAACAATCCGCGCGGAACGGTTCTGGTCTCGACGGTGGAAGCGACGGCGGTCGATCTAGCCGGATACATGCATCGCGCTGGCGGCGTGGACCGGGTTGCGGGCGTGCTTTCCGAGCTCGGCGACGACATGGACCCGGAGCGCCTCGTCGAGGCTTCTGGGTCCGCGTCGATCCTTTGGGCGCAGCGCCTGGGCTACCTACTCGAGCATGTCGGCGCTGGGGATAAAGCCGTGCTTCTCAAGGAGCATGTGCGGCAGCGCGCAAGGAACTTCACGAAGCTCCTGCCGAGCGCGAGTGCCGAGAGTGCGCTGCGCTCGAAGGACTGGCGGCTGTTCGTGAACGCAGACGTCGAGACGGACGCGTGATCCCGCGGGACTACATCACCCAATGGCGGGAGCGGGCGCCGTGGAGCGAGGACTTTCAGGTCGAGCAGGACCTGATCATCAGCCGCGCCCTGGTCGAGATGTTCTCCGATCCGGTTCTTGCCGGGGCGCTGGCCTTCCGGGGAGGCACGGCGCTGTACAAGCTCTACCTGACTCCGCCCGCGCGCTATTCCGAGGATATCGATCTAGTGCAGGTTGCGCCAGGGCCTGCCGGTCCCTTGATCGACGGCTTGCGAGGCGTCCTCGATCCCTGGCTGGGCAAAGCGCGGTGGAAGCAGTCGCAAGGCCGGGTGAGGTTCGGCTACCGGTTTTTGTCCGAGGACGTGCCGGCGATGCGGCTGCGTCTCAAGGTGGAGATCAATACTCGCGAACACATTGCGGTGTTGGGCTTCAAGAAACGCGCGTTCTCGGTCGATTCGCGGTGGTACTCCGGAATGGCGGATATCGCGACCTTCGAGCTCGACGAGCTGCTGGCAACAAAGCTGAGAGCGCTCTATCAGCGCCGCAAGGGCCGGGATCTCTTCGACCTGGCGGTGGGCCTCACCGACGAGCGAAGCGACGCCGAACGGATCGTGGCGGGGTTCGGCGAGTACATGGAGCGTGAGGGCAGTCCGGTGACCCGCGCGATGTTCGAACGGAATCTCGCAGGCAAGATCGGCGATGCGCAGTTCAATGCCGACATGAGCGCGCTACTCAGGCCGGGCTTCGAGTGGCTGCCGGCGGAAGCGGTTCGCACGGTATCCGAGCGGCTGATCCCGCTACTCCCGGGCGAGCCGTGGAAGGGGATGACGGGGGCGTGAGCGGGCGTAGGGCCGAAGCGGCGGGGACGTCGAGTTGCAGGTCCGTCGCTTGAACATTGGTGAGGGCGCATGAAGTTGGAGGAACTCGAGGCCGGAAACTGGATCGACCGGCTCGCTCGAGCGCTTCGCGGGCTGTCCGAGGCGCAGGGGCCGTTCCTGCGGGACTACTGGCGGCACAATCCGCGCGAGCGTGTCGTGGTGACGGGCGGGACGAGACGCCGTTTCCGCTGGAAGACCTGGGAATGATCTATGCCCGAGCACACCACGGAGGGATGTTCGGCGAGCACGAGTGGTACGCGCCGCTACGGGCGGCGATAGACCCGGTTCGCAGCGTCCTACGGTCGCATCCCACGCTGTGGCGCGTCGTCGGCCCGCTCATTGACAACGACGATTTCTGAGTCAGGATCCGCAGTCATGGCAGGTTGACGTCCCTGGCGGACCTGATAGGGGGGCTGATGGCGCGCGCGGACGAACTGCCGGGGGACGGCTTCGACGCGGCCGCCGGAGAGTTGCACGCCTTGCTCGACTCCGCCGGGGGTGGAGACGCAACCGCCGTGCCGGGCGACCTAGACATCGGATACGACGCGGTGCTGTTCCACGGCCTGTGCCTGGAGGCGGACATCGACATCGAAGGCGGCCTCTCGATGCTGCCGTTCGAGCAGGCGCGGGCTGCCGTTGACACACAAGTCAGGGTAAAACCACTCGTTTGTACAAATCGCTAGCTTGCTGCATCCGGATGACTCGCTCGTAGGCCTGCGAGGCAGCGTTCAGGAGCGTGTAGCCGGACCAGATTTTCTGATGCCCGGGCGGCGGCTCCTTGTTGCGGTTCAGCTAGCCGCCCAGGATCGCCATCGTGCGCACCGCGCGCCCGAGATTGTCCGGGGGCGGCAGCTTGCTGTTGGTTCTCTGTTTATTCTGGCCAAAAACGGCCATTTTTTCTCGAATTAGCTTGACGCCAAAGAGACTGGAAATCAAGATAATCCGAGAACGGCTGCTGCCTAAAGATCCTGTTAAGCCCTTAGATACAGGCTATTTCAGGTAGCCGTGCGCCCAGTTCCCTTCCGGCAGGAGCGTACCAATGTGAAAAAACCTGTCTCCCTTCCGCCGGAATAATCTGGGGCTCAGAGGCTGGAATAAACCGAACGCCTACACTTGCGGTCCCTCGCGAAATCGTTCAGCGCCATGCTCTCGATGTCCGAGTACAGCACTGCGGCCGGCAGTTCCGGCGTCTCCCGCCCCAGCAGCGTCATCAGCGTCAGCCGCCAGGCGATCACCGCGTTGATCGTCACCGCCCGCTCGATCCGCTCTCCCGTCCGATGCCCTAGGTGCTCCACCTTGCAGCCCGACTTCAGCACCCGGTGCCAGTCCTCGATCCGCCACCGCAAGCGGTACCAGTTCAGCACCCGCTCCGCGTCCTGCCGCGACTGCACCGGCAGCGTCGTCAGCAGGAACCATTCCAGCCGCTCGGCGTTGGCAGGCTCCGTCTCCTCGCGCACGTGCACCAAGTTCAGGCTCACCGGCGCCGCGCCCCCCTTCGGTGCCGGCAGTTGCAGCGTCTTCCAGCGCAGCCCCACCTGCGCGGCCCGCTGCTCGCGCGCCTCGCTGCCCTGCTGCCCGCGGCTGCCCCGCCGCGCCGACAAGCGCCCCACATAAATCTCCAGGCGCGCCTGCGCCGGCTCCGCCCGCACCGCGTCGAACAGCTTCGGCACGCCCTGGCCCAGCGAGCGGTTGTGCTTGGCTCGCACCAGCAGGTCGAGGCTCCCCAGCCGGCGCTGCTCGGCGAACAGCGCGAACACGTCCCCCTCGCGGTCCATCACCGACACCGGACGGACCCCGTCGAGCTCCTCCGCCAGCGCCGCGCACGCCCGCAGCCCCCGCACCCAGCGGTACGTCTTGCGCTCCTCCAGCGGCCGACCCTTGTCGGCCTGCCCGTCCGGCGCCTCGTACTGGATGTGCGGCACCCCCAGCGGTAGGCCCTCCCCGTTGACCACCAGCGTCGAGTGCATGTGCAGCCCCAGCGTGCCCGCCGCGCGCTTGTTCTTGCCGATCAGCCCCAAGCCGATGCAGCCGGGGTGCTCGGCGAAGTTCAGATCGCTGCCGTCCTGCAGGCACAGCACCGCCTGCTGGCCCTGCATCCGCTGCAGCGTGCGCCGCCGGTGCGGCGCCAGGATGTTCTCCGGCGTGACCTCCGAGGCGGCCGGCTGGTCGATCATGCGGTAGTGGCCCCGCACCGCCGCCAAGTTCCCCCCGGCCGCCCCCGGGAACGACGCCAGGGGCTGCTCCGACTGCATTTGCGCGCTCTTCACCAGGCGCTTGCTCAAGCGTACATCGCCCAGCGGCGCGCCGCCGAACTCGTGCTGCGCCCACACGTCCCGCGCGAGGCCCTCGCCCGCGCCCAGCGCCGGCAGCGGCTGCGGCGCCGCCACGCCCAGCTGCGCGCGCCAGTTCCGCGCCAGCGGGTACAGGTAGACCGCTTTCAGCGGCACGCGCGCGCCGCGCGGCGCGAAGCGTCCGCGCCCGGCGGTCTCGCCCGCCAGCACCCAGTTGGCGGCGGCCAGCGAGGTGCCCGCGTGGCGGTCCTTTTCGACAAAGGTCTCCACCAGCAACGGGCGATAGCCGTAGCGGCGCTCGAAGTCGGCGGGCAGGCGGCGCAGGCACAGCCCGAGCGCCTTGGAGGCGAGGTTCTGGCAGTGCACGGAGGGACGGATCAAAAAGCGGCTCAGAGCGACCACGCGATGCAACTGGCGGGAGCGCAGGTCGGCGTCCCAGCCGATGCAGGTGTCGCGCGCCGCCAGCGCCAGCGCCGCGGCGGCGAAGCCCAGTGCGCCGAGGACACCGTGCTCGGCGACCAGCAGGTAGCGCAGCTGCGCCCCCACGTGCCGCGCCGCGCCGCGCGGATGCTCGCGTTGCAGCAGCTCGGTCCAGAGGCGCCGCTGGTCGTCGCCAGTCACCTCGACCAGTTCCAGCCCCTGCACCTGATCGACCCGCGCAGGCACGCCTTGCGGCTCCGGGACCGGCCGTCCCAGACCGCGCGGCTGGCAGCGGCGGCGCTCGTGACGCGGGGCCGGCAGCTGGATGCGGCCGTCCGCGTCGAGCGCGCGTAGCGCCTTCATGCAGCCGGCCAGCTGGGGGTGGCCGCGCGCGTCATGGAAGCCGAACAGCTGGCACACGCGTCGGCCAAACTCGGTCCGGCTGGCCGAGCCGACTTGCGCCAGCAACTCCTTCAACCGGGTCGTGCCGCCGGCACTGGTGAGCGTGGCCGCGATTTGATTTTGCTCGTGCATGCCCCAGGAATGACACAAAGCAAGTACAAAAGTCAACCCCTGACTTGTGTGTCAACAGCAGGCCGCGGGTGAGCACCTTGCTCACGGCCTGCTTTTCTATAGTGCGCGTTTGCCCGTCCTTGAGCCTCAGCGTGATGGAGTCGGCCGTGGCCGAGTCGAAGCGGCCTTTGATCTTCCGGTTTCCCTGGGAGGCTTCGTCCTTGTACAGCTGCACCTCGGTCTTTCGATTGTACGGCACGGCCTGCACTCCGGACCAGTCCGCCTTCTGCGGCGGCGCTAGCCTGAGCCGCTGATAGGCCTCAGAGCCTTTGATCTTGCCGGTCTTCCGCGCGAAATGCCAGGGCAGCCTGAAGGCTATAGTGGACGCCCTCGGGTTGGCGCCCGCTTCCAGCAACGCCTCGATCACGGCCGGGTCGCCGGTCTCCCGCGCCGCCCGATGCAGGGCGGTGAGTCCTTGTCTGTCCTGCTGGTTCGGATCCCGCCCGGCGCTGAGACAGGCGGTCACCTCCTCCACCGTGGCGGACTTAAAGAACTTCGGTGTATCCCAGCCCTCGCAGCTCCCCGCTGCCGCCGCCGGCGGCAAACCGGCCACTAACAGCAGGGACATGAGCCCCCCGACTACGGTCATCTCGAAAAAACAACCGTAGCTTCTCATGAGCCTCCTCACGGCAACACCAAGTCAACCCGCAACTCCTCGTTCGAAACTGCCGTTGCGCGATGCTCAAGGGTGTCGCTTGCCGTCTTCACGGGCACGATGATACGCCCCGGAGGCACCCCGGTAAAGCGGGCATTGCCCAGGGAGGAGGTCATCGCCCGTTGCCGGAAGGCCCGGTGATGCAGCCAGGAACCCCGCGAATCGGCAGGCAGTCCCGCCGGGTCGGCCAGCAGCAGGATCCCTGCGCCGGAAACCGCGTTCCCGACCTTGTCGACCAGCCCCACCACAACAGTCGCGTCCGGTTGCCCGAAAACGATGTCCTCCATCTGAGTCTCCCCAGCGGCCAGCTTGGTGAGCTTGGACGAGGTCGGAGGGTAGTTGGGGGCCAGGACATCCACCACGAAGGGAACCTGGATGCCCACACTTTGCAGCAGCCGGTAGCCGTCGCCATCGGTGCGTTCCTCGGTCTCGAACGACACCCGCTGCGAGGGCTTTTCCGGTTCGTCGTAGCGGACCCGCAGGGCGGCTCCCGGCACCCCATTGCCCAAGGAATCGACCACCCGAACCTTCACGTTCTGACCTCAAGGCAGCGCGAAGTCCACGGTGACCGCCCCGCTGGTCCCGGCAGGGATCACGTGCTCGGCCGTGGGGTGGTACAGGGCCACAGCATGCAGCAGTAGTTCCCCCGCGGAGTCGGCCACAAATTTGAACTGGCCGGTTTCATCCACCTCATGATGGGTGAAGCGCACGTTGGGAGTCTCTTGAACGACTGTAATCGTTCCGCTGAGCGCATTCCCGTTCACGTTCCGAAGCGTGC
Organism: Bryobacterales bacterium; assembly: GCA_965218615.1. Classification (GTDB taxonomy): domain Bacteria; phylum Acidobacteriota; class Terriglobia; order Bryobacterales; family UBA6623; genus VXMF01. Next base: position 376,784 of record CBDCLH010000003.1, on the reverse strand, counting down.
CTTGGATCTCTAGTGCGGCGGCCGGCACCGAGACGGCCAAGCTCAGCAAAACGGCGCTGCCCATGAAGTCAAGCACCTTTGTGTTCCGCATTCTGCTTTCCTCCTTTCCTTTCTTTTGGCTACCAGCTCCAGTCGCAGAATCCCTGAAGGTAGGCGTGCGCCTTCATCCGCAACTGGGCTTCCACGTGCGCCGATGAAGAAAGGTCATCTTCCCTAGGGACCCAAGCCGTTGTTTCCTCGGGGCACCCATCATATTCGCAGTCTGTGAGCGTGACGGAGGTGCCGGGAAAGCGGAGGGTTCCAACTCGGTCGTGTCCATCTCCCGAGATGCTCCCGAACCAGTCGTCGAGTTCGTCAAGTGTCATGTGGTTGCTAGCTTGTGTCACGGTTCTCTCGCCATCCTGACAGCCGTTATACGAACCCGGCACGGGAAACGAGCCAGGAAGGTCAGGAGGACAGCTTTCCACCCTAGTCCGGTAGTACATGCGGCCGTGCGTAACGGTGGTGGGCGACGATTGCGTCACGCAGCTATTGGCGTTGTAGTAGTCGCAGTCTGGCGGCGGATGGAGTGAGGTGCACGAATTCCAGTATTGCTTTGTCAATGGATCGTCCATGGGCTTCCACCCACGAAACTGATTCCCGTCCTCAAGAAGAGGGCTGTAATTCGAGGGAACACCCCAATTCCCAAAGGGCGCAGCATATGTTTCGTAGGGAAAGCCGCACTCTACATTGACCGCTCCGGCAACCGTCCGGTTCTGGTTTTGGCCTTCGAGGACGATGACGCAAGCCTGCTCGGAAGCTTGAGCGGGAACGCTGCCGGCGGCGAGCAGGAAGGCCAGGGCCAGAAGGGTGAGGCAGCAGTTCTTCACGATCAAACAGCATCCTTTCCTAGGAAACGCACCTGAGAAAGGTCAAAATTCCGGTCTTCATATACCCGAGTCAACCCCGTACAGGTCCACTGGAACACAAGAATGCCAAGAACATCGCCGACTGGCTACGGTCGGAGCCATCCTCGCTCCCATTCGACGAGGTATGGCGGGATGTCGTAGGCGAGGATGTGTTCGGTCGGGGATGCGGTCACGGGATCTGCTATCTGTCCCGTAATCGCCGCTGCTCGGGTTAGTCACCAGGCTTTGATCTCATTGCGAGAGGGGGACACTCACTAGCCCCTAGCGGTAGTTTACTGTGGATCGGCTAGACGCGCCTGTAACATACTGATCGGGAAACAGTTATCGATCAGGGTGGTGTATTACCCTGAGGTGCCCGCGAGCACTTGATCCAGCTCCAAAACCTGCGCCAAACTCTGCTGCACTAGCGTCTGCTTCGACATCACCGTCTCGACCCGAGGCTTGCCCTTGCCGCCCGCTCCCGCATACAGCAACTCGAACTGCTGCATCTGACGCAACTCGTGCAGCAAGTCCTCCATCGACAGGCCCGGCCAGACCGTCTCGGCCTGCTTGTGCAGATATTGCAACAGCGAGATCCCGAGCATGCAGTAGAAGGCATGCACTTGAATCTTGCTGTCGGTCCAGTGCTGCAGAGGTCCCCAGCCCAGCCACTCCCCACCCTTCAGCCCGCGGAACACGCGCTCCACGTGCTGCTGCCCGCCATACGCCTCCACCACTTGCGCGGCGCTCCAGTCCAGACGGTTCGTGAACAGGGTCGTGCGTCCGAAACGCTCGCCGATCAGCCGTTGCAGCGCGCCATTGTCGAGTTCGTACTCCAACCGCCAGCGGCCCTCCTCGCCGCTCAACTCGTAGCTCAGCAGCTGACTCACGAAGTTCGGCGCCAGCCAGCGCGCGAGGCGCTGGCGCAGACCCTGTTCGGTGCAACGCGCCCGCGGTTTGGCCAGCTCCCGCGCCAGCCGCCGCAACGCCTGCGTCGCCTTCGCCAGCGACAGACTCGTGCTGTGCAACTGCTCGGCGGCGAACCCCGTCGAGTGCTGCACCACGCACAGAGACTCGCCGCCGTGCACGCGACAGCGCTGCGCCGCCGCGCGCACCCCGGGATGCGCGCCGCCGACGGGCTTCAACTCCTCCTCGTCTGTTGCGCGCAAGCCCGCCGGCGCCTGGTTCCAGGGCAGCGCCGCCACCCAGCCCAGTCCGCGCTGCTGCAACTCCAGCGTGTTGTCCAGCGCCGCCGAGCCCTTGTCCAGCACCAACGTCACCTCCTCGCGCGCGATCCCCGCCCGCTCCAACATGCGTTCCAGCCGCCCCAGCGCCGCCGGCAGCTCCTCGCTGTCCGGCACGGCGCCCGGATAGACGTGGTGGCACAGGCTCAAGCCGTGCTGCGCGTCCAGCGCATAGGCCAGCCCGACCTGGCGCAAGTCGTGGCGCTTCTGCTTGTTGCGGCCGCGTTGCGCGAGCGTGTTGCGGGTGTTGGTGGTGGCGATCCAGGTGTGGAAGTTGGTCGTGTCGTAGGCCAGCACGCGGGAGCCGACCAGGTGGCGGCCGCGGAAGGCCTGCAGCAACTGGGATTGGGCCTGCTCCAGGGCGTCGTCGGGGGCGGCGCCGCCGGCAGCGCCGACGGCGAGGCGCTCGCAGCAGTCCCAGAAGGCTTGCGAGCGGAAGCGCTCGGGGGCGAAGCCCCACAGGCGCGGCAGGATGCTGGCGCGGTACCAGTCGGCGACTTCGGTCTTGGGGCCGGGGGCGCAGATGCGGTGGAAGGCGGCCAGCAGAAGGTAGTGGGCGGTGGAGGGGCCCTGGCGGGGAGCGGGCCAGAGCTTGAGGAGGGCCTCGAAGGCGCCGGAGCGTTGGGCGGCCTGCCAGAGGGCGGCGGGCAGGCCGAATTCGCGCGAGGTGGCCTCGAGGGGGATAGGGGCGGTGCGATCGCGGACGAGGGCGGCGATGCGCTCGGCCCTGCCGAGGTAGGTTTGCTGGACGATGCGGGGCTTGCCGTCGACGCGTTTGGAGACGGCGACGTAGTAGTAGGTGTTCTTGCCCTGGCGTTTGGCGATGATGCTGGCCATGGGTGCCTCTTAAGGTAATACAAAGATACCAGAAGCCAGGGTCTATTGTCAACTATATAAGAATAAAAAGACGAATTACAGGGCCCCAAAAAACTAGGTAATACAAAAACCAGGCTCCCAAGAACGCATACATCCTTGCCTATCAAAGGCTTAGCTTGTCAGCTCAGCGAGTCAGGGCCAAATGGCAGTAAACTACCGCTAGCCAATTGTGACCTTTGCATGTAATTCCCCTTGCAAAGGGCCTCCATCCCAAGGCCGGAAATCGTCCAGCCGCGTCGGGTCAATTCGTTGGTCGGACATCGTAGTCCGACTCAGCCCCGAAGAACGTCCACTGGGTAAGCCAGTTCTTCGTGCCGAATGCGCCGACGTACTCCCCCGCGCTTGATAGGGGACCGTCGGAAGGCGGTACGGCTGAAGCACCGAGCACGAGCGGCGCCGAACCGCTCTTCGGTCGGGGATCGGGGTTGGCCTCGTAGCGGACGTGGAGCAGCATCGGGTCCGTATCCATGAACTCAACGTACGAGTCAATCCCGCCGTTGATCTGGGCGGCTCCCTGCAGGTTGCCGTTGGCGTGCAGGATCGCGTTTCGCAGGCTGCTATCACCCCCCATGAAGGGCGCAACCGAGTTGCCGCGCACGTCGAGCGCAAACCCGCCGAAGCCTGTGAGCACTACGTTCCGCGCCAAGATCGTCGCTCCACCGCCAAGCCGTATCCCGTCCCCGCTCGACGATTGCGCGCCGAGCGATGCGCCGCCGATCAGCGTGACGTTGTACAGGGCCGGGCGTACTGGCAATCGAAGGCTCGGGTCCGCGCCGTCGCTCGCTCCGATGCCGTGCTGACCCTGCGGTCCCTGCTGGAGGTACATATACTGCGCCGTGCCGCGCCACCCCTGCGCCCAGTCCAGAGAGTCTTGCTGCGCCCCGCTCGACACGCAGAAGCCGCAGTGGGCCGTGCCGCCACGGAACGCAATGCCATCGCCCAAGCTCTCGTGCACCTGGACATGCTCGATCACCGTGCCGGAGCCCACGCCGTGGAGACCGAGCGCGGCGGGCCGATTCGCGGGGTCCGAACCGCCCCCGGCGAATTCCACTCGCACGAACCGTAGAGCGCCGCTCGAGTCGTTCGGATCGTCGCCGCCGTAAGCCGACTCTGTCTCGGAGAGTGCGCTGTCCATGCTGCCCTGGTCGTTGGCAATCGGCGCGTTGCCCCGCAGCGTCAGACCGCCCCAGCAGCCCGGCTGCCGCTTTCCGAGCTTTGCATCGCATGTCATCACGACCGGTGACTCCGGCCTCCCTTCGGCCACGATCCGGCCACCCTTCTCGACGGTGATTGCGGCATTATGTCCTTGGGCGAGGATCAGGGCGCCGGGCTCGATCGCCAAGGTCGCCCCGGACTTCACGAGCACTCCTGCCCGGAGCTTGTGGATCGTGTCGTTGGTCCATGTCGTATCCATCGCGATTTCCGTCGTGCTTGTTCCCGTGCCCACCAGCGCGGGCGCGTCTTGCACGACGACGAACTTAGCGAATACCTTCTTAACTAGCTGTGTCGTGTCGGGACCGCGCAACTCGGCAACGAAGTGCCACAAGCCGGGCTCCGGGGTCGTGCCTGCCCAGATCAGCTGCTGTCCGATGCGCTCCATCCGATCGATCCGGAAGTCCGGTTCGCTCATCCCGTAGTGGTCGACAAGCTCAGTGAGCAGACGCGTGGAGCGAAGCCCTGCGGCAAAATAGCGCCGCTCGCCCGTCTCGATGTTCTCCCGGTAATAGAACAACGTGTAATAGTTCTCGTCTTCCATCGGATCCATGGTGCGATACAACAGCACCTGCTGGCCGAACGTGTACCCGGGCTTATCGGTCCAAATCGCGAACTGCGCAGCGGTCGGCGCCAGCCTGCCTAGGGCTCCATCTCCGCGAGCAGACCGGAGTTCCTGGGTGTCCTCGGAATCCGGAATGAACGTGACTCCCTCATCTGGGCCGACTGGAGGCCCCGGACCCGGGGGTGATGGACCGTCGTCGTCGGTCAGGGTCAACCTCGCTGCGCGAACATCCAGGTTGGGAACGGTGGTGCTTCCGCTAAGTGTCAGCGTCTCGTTTCGCTCGTCGATCGCATTGTCTACGAGTGTCAGCGTGAACTCCGTTGCCGCATCGCTCATCTCTGGCGGAATCGTGACCGGGAAGGAGGACGGCAAAGCCGAGAACCCCACCACATCCGTCGCCCCGCTGCCCGAGACCGTGATTTGCACTACGGTTTCGTCGGTTCGCTCGCCTCTATTCAGCGTTGCCGTGACCGTGACCGTCACCGGCGTCTGGCCGTTGGCTTCCGACACGCGGTCCGGATTCACCGACAGGATGACTTCTGTTGACTCGACGTCATCGTCTTGCAGCGTCAGAGTCACACTGCTGACGCTCAGGTTCTGAGCACTCCCGCTTACGGTCACCGTTTCGTCCCCCGAGGCGACATTGTCGTTCGTCGGCGTCAGCGTGAAGCTCGCCTCACCGCTATCGCTGTTCGCCGGGATCGTAAGGTTGAAGGATGCAGGCGCGGCGCTGAAGTCCACGACGCCTGTTGAGGCGCTAACGTCCACGCTCACTACCGTGTTTACCGTTCGCGCGATGCCGTCCAGTCGCGCCGTGACCGTCACCGTCCTCGACTGCTCGGCCTCCGATACCCTGGTGGGTTCCACAGACAAGGTGATGCTCGTCGCCGTGCCGTCGTTGTCTTTCAGGGTCAAGCGTGCGACCGTGACTGTCAGCTCTCCCGCCGCACCGCTCACGGTCAGGGTTTCGTCCCCCGAGGCGATATTGTCGTTCGTCGGCGTCAGTGTGAAATCACCTTGTGCGCTGGTTCTGCCCACCGGGATCGTCACGTTGAAGGCTTGCACCGGATCGAATCCGACGACATCGGAAGCACCGGTACCGACGACGGTGACACGGACAACCGTGTCCTCGGTGCGTGCGCTCTGGTCCAACTCAGCCGTCACCGTCACCGTCTGAGAGCCGCCTCCCTCCGAAACCGTACTTGGGGCTACGCTCAGGGAGATGGCCGTGGACTCAGTGTCGGCGTTGTCGTCGGTGATCGTTCCAGTGATTTCAGCGGTCGTCAGCATGGCGTTGGACGGATCGAATAGCCCCAACGTGAAAGTCTCCGGTCCCTCAAAGACCATGTCGTTCTTGAGGGGGACCGAAATCGTCTCCGACGTGCGCCCCGGCTGGAACGTCAGGAGTCCGCTCGTTTCCGTGTAGTCCGCCCCCGCCCGCGCGGTCCCATCCGCGGTTTCGTACGACACCGTAACTCTCTGCCCGCTCTGTTCGGCCAACGTCACAGTGAAATCGATACTGCCCTGGTCTTCACTCTTGGTGAGATTTTGGTTTAGAAGCGATATTCCGGGTACGGGGTCGTCATTCTGGATCCTTCCCGTAGCCGATGTTGCCGACGATGACAGAGTCGCGTTCGTCGGGCTGCTCAGCGTCACGGTGAAGGTCTCGTCCGCCTCATTGAGGGCATCGTCGTTGACGGTTACCGAAATCGTCTTTGACTCGTCCCCCGGATCGAAAATCAGCGCCCCCGTTTTCGGCGTGTAGTCCACGCCCTCCATCGCCGTCCCGGACGACGTCGCGTAAGTCACTCTGACCTGCTTGCCACTCGCCGGGTTTAGGCTTACCGTGAATTCGATGGCGCCCAGGATCTCGCTTGCCGAGGCGTCGGCAATGGACAGAACAGGCTCAAGGTCGTCATCCTCGATCGTGCCCTGAGCCGTGGCTAGGTTGCTCAGTAGCTCCGCGTTCGTCGGGTTGCTCAGGATCACAGTGAAGGTTTCGTCCACTTCGTTGAAGTCGTCGTCCGTGACCGTTACGAAAATCGTCTTTTCTGTCTGACCTGCGGAGAATGTCAGCGCGTCGTCCGCAGCATCGTAGTCCTCGCCTGCTGTCGCCGCCTCCGGCCCCGTCCCGTCCTGGGTGGTGTACGACACCGTGACCTCCAGAATGCTCGCTGGGGCCAGAGTCACCTTGAAACCGATCCTGCGATCGCTCTCGCTAGCCGCTGCCCCCGCGATCGACAGCGACGGCGGTCCGTCGTCGTCGATGATCGTCCCGGTGGCCTCGTCATCGTCCGGGGACAACGTCGCATTGAGCGGGCTGCTCAGCGCTACCGTAAATGTCTCGGGATCCTCGTCGAACGTATCGTTCGTCACCGTCACAGGAATCGTCTTTAGCCTCTCGCCTGCCGCGAATGTCAAGGTTGCGCTGGTGCGGTCGTAGTCCTGATTTTGCGTGGCCGTCCCGCCACTCGTTGCATAAGTAACGGTGACTTGCCGTCCGCTTGCCGGCTCGAGTCTCACCGTGAATTGAATGGGTCCCGCGTCTTCCACAACGCTCGAGTCCTCAATCGAAAGAGTGGGCAGTTCGAGGTCGTTGTCCGTGATCGTCCCCGTGGCCGTTGCCCTCGAAACTCTCGCGTTCGACGGGTTGCTTAGTTCGACCGTGAACGTCTCGCTATCCTCGTTCAACTGGTCGTTCGTGACCGGCACCGAAATCGTCTTCGAGGTCTCGTCTGCGGCGAATCGAAGCGTGCCTTGCGTGCGTCTGTAGTCGACATTCTCGGTCGCGGTTCCGCCTGATGTCGCGTACGCCACCGTCACAACGGAGGTGCCCCTGCGGGCGAGCGTGATGGTGAAGTCGATCGTGCCCGAGTCCTCGGGCGCTGTGTTGTCCGCAATCGAGAGGGTTCCCCCAGTCACCGACGGCGGTTGCGGGGCGCCCACTCCCGTCGCGTCGAAGGAGTAAATCTTCTTGAGGTTTCGATATCTTCCAAACGGGTTGCCTCCGTCGGACCCAGCGAACGAGAGCCACATGGTCTTGCCGAAAGACCAGAGGTTGCGCGGGAAGAGATTTTGAGTGTCTCGGGGGGAGTCGAAGTCTTTGCTCGAGTCGCGCGACTTGTCCGACATCTTGTAGGCGCGGATCTTGTCAAAGATTGAATCCACCACCCACATCGTTGTTCCATCGGACCAGATACCGCGCGGCGACCCGAATACACCGGGACTGAGCGTTTCTAGGTCGAAGTCTTTGCTCGGGTCGGGAGTCCTGTCCGACATCTTGTAGGCGTAGATCATTTCGTCATAGACATCCGCCACCCACATGGTGGTTCCGTTCGACCACAGGCCCCAGCCCCCCACGTTGTCTTGTGAAACCAGGAAATCGAAGTCTTCGGTTTCGTCGCGCGACTTGTCCGACATCTTGTAGGCATAGAGCATCCCGTCATACCAGTCCGACACCCACATCGTTGTTCTGTCCGACCAGATGGCTCCAATATGCGTGTTAGCGCAGTCCAGATCGGTGAAATCGTTGCTGCTATCACGGGCCTTGGTTGCCAAGTTGTACGCATAGATCCTGGCCCGGGGAGCTGTTCCCGTGAGCGGGGTGGGATCTTCCACATGTTCCTCGTCCAACATCTGGTCGCAGGCGTCGTAACCGGAATCGAGGGGCTGTGCAGCGGTCGAGTCCGCCACCCACATGGTCGTTCCGTTGGACCAGATGCCGCTGGCCCTCTCAGTGCCCTCAAGCACCTCGAAATCCTTCACCGCTTGCCAACCCCTGGCAGCCAGGGATTCCCGTCCGACGACGACGTGGTATTTCCGAGAGGCCCCGCTGTGCGACACGGTGACGGTAATGAGATTGAACCCCACTTCCAGGCTTACCTGATGACCCGTGGTTGCAGGGTCGACCTCGAATCCGAGGTGGTCACTTCGAGCGATAGTGACACTGGCCCCACTGGCCGTCGCCGTCGCGGTGACCGTCACGCTGTCCACGACATTGGCGACGCCAGTGGAGTAAACCTTGTCGACCGTGTCGTCGCTGGAGAAGTCGATGGCCCGGCCCTCCGATAGGCTCAGCGCGCTCAGGGTGGTGTCCTGCGCAGTCGCCAGGTCGGGCACGGAAAGCATTGCGCCTGCCAACAAAGCGAGAGAGCAGGCCAGGCGGATGGCTGCGGTTCGCCATCTTGGCGGCGTGCACGGAGAACCGAAACGCTCGGTGTGGCGGCTCCCGTCCACGTGAGGGACGGTCGTGTTTATTGGTTGCCTCAGGAGTCGACCGCCGCCGGAACGATCCAGCTCGTACGAGGGGGTCGGTTGCAGCCCCCGAGAGTTCGGCGGTTTTCCCGAGGCTTGGCGCCTGTGCGACCGGGCGGGGGCCGACCTGCGTTGGTATTCAGTCAGAATTGCGACGAGGCGCCAGAGCCTCCCGGGCGCGTCCGCCGATCGGGTATGCACTCACTTTACTCCCTGGCTTTGGATTTTCTGCTCACGCGTTCGAACTCATTCGCCGTCTTGGGCTCCGTCGATCCAGATCCTAGCGAGGGATCGCTCTTGAGACCCACGCTATTGGCCATACGTTGCGGGCAGAGGGTGGGCTTCGGCTACTGCTTCGCGGCGCGGTCGCGCGTTCTGATCACGCGGGGGCGTCGCTCGGGGATCCATCGCCCGGAAATTCCCACGATGAGTGTAGCACGCAGCGTTGACGCCGACTCTCCAGCAATTCTCAATTTGGGATTTTTCGGTGCTTACGGGCCTTGTAGGAACCGGGAGCAAGGGACTAGTTTCTGTGGGCTTGACTTTGCGGGTGCCGCTTTCCACGATACAATGTGGCCTCCGTTCTCGATTCCCTCCTGCACAGCTTCCGCCAAGCCGCCTCGGGTCTGCCCGATTCCCGCCGCGGCTCCAACAAGCGCTACGCCGTCGCCGACGCCGCCTCCTGCGCCCTCGCCACCTTCTTCTTCCAGGCTCCCTCCTGCCTCGAGTTCCAGCGCCGCATGCAGGAGCAGACCTCCCGCTCCAACTGCCACACCCTCTTCGGCGTGCAGGCCATCCCCTGCGACAACCAGATCCGCAACCTGCTCGACGGCCTCGACCCCGACCGCTTCGCCGCCCTCTTCCCCCTCTGCCTCGACACCCTCCGCGACCAGGGCGCCCGCGCCCCCTTCGAGCGCCTCGGCGGCCGCCTGCTCGTCGCTCTCGACGGTATCCAGCTCCACTGCTCCGACTCCATCCACTGCCCGCAGTGCTCGACGCGCCATGTCGGTGCCGACAAGACCGTGCAGTACTTCCATACCATGCTCTCGGCGACGGTTGTCGCCGCTGGCCACAACCGTGTTCTGCCGCTCATGCCGGAGTTCGTCCAGCCCCAGCAGGACCCGGCCGCGAGCCAGCCGGAACGGACCGAGGAGGCCCGCAAGCAGGACTGCGAGCGCAACGCCGCCAAGCGCTGGCTCCCCAAGCATAGCGACGAGCTGCGCCCCTACCGGCCCGTCTTCCTCGGCGACGACCTGTACTGCTGCCAGTCCCTGTGCCGCCTCGTCCTGGACCTCGGGGCCGACTTCATCTTCGTCTGCAAGCCCAGCTCTCACAAGCGTTGATACGAACTGCTGCACGACGACTTCATCCACTCCACGGGCTGGATCCAGACCCGCAACCGCAAGCAACAGGTCGAGTCCCAGCGCTTCCGCTGGATGCACGGCGTGCCGCTCCGCGACAGCGACGACGCCATGCTCGGCACCTGGGTCGAGTTCGCCATCGAGCGCAACGGCCGGCGCACCTACACCAACACGTTCTGCACCAGCCTCGCGGTCAGCGCTGACAACGTGGCCGCGATCGCGCGCGCCGGGCGCGCCCGATGGAAGATCGAGAACGAGGGCTTCAACTGCCTGGCGCGCCACGGTTACAACAGCAAGCGCAATTTCGGGCACGGCCGCAACGGTCTCGCCAACCTGCTCGCGACGCTGAACCTGCTGGCCTTTGCGCTGCATGCGGTCCTGGACTGCGTCTCCGACTTGTGGCGGCCATGCCGCGACCGAGCCGGGACCCGGCGCGCCTTGTTCGAGGAACTCCGCGTCCTGACCAAGTGGTTCTGCTTCCCGTGCTGGACGGCCCTGTTCGAGACGCTGCTCGGGCAGCGCCCGCCGCCGGGCCTGCCCTCGGAAACGCTCTCCGCTCCCACATGACGGATCGCGCCTGCACTCCAGAGCCCGGCCGGCTTGCGCAGTTGTCGGCAAGGGCCGCCTTGCGCCACGCCCCGCCCCGGACCGCGCAGCCCTCCGCCCGCCCGTCCCACGCCGTGCAACCCGCAGTCCTCACTCTCGCTCGCGGCATTGCTTCGCCGTCCATGCTCCCCTCTACCGATCACCAGCCACCCCGCGATCTCACCCAGATCTACCGTAGCTGCCATTTTGAGAACTGCTGGCCGACTCTCGCAGTTGGCCTCTAGCTCCCCTGTCGATTGTGTGCGGATGCATGCGAATTCGCGTACAGACACACTGGGAATCGCGTCCGACAGCGCCGAAATAGGCGCGAGCATCGTCGCGCCGCTTGTGACTATATCGTCCACGATCGCTATCCGTTCGGGCTGCAACGCAGGGTACGAGTAATTGCTCACCTTGGTGCCGTCCTAGCGTGACCGATCAGATTAGAAATTTGAAACAAAAGAGTATAAATATGTTATAGATGGGGTATGGGCGAGGCGAATTCGGATCTCGGTTCGGCGCTCGACTCCGGGAAGAGCGCCCTTGTCGTTGAGCTGCGAGCGAGGGTTGCGGAGTTGACCGCAACGATCACGGAGTTGGCGGCGAAGGTTGCCAAGCTGACGGCGACCAACGCGGAGCTGAGGGCCCAGGTGGCGGAGTTGGAGGCGCGTCTGGGAGCGCCGCCCAAGACACCGGCGAACTCGTCGCTGCCGCCCTCGCGCGGGGAGAAGGCGAACAAGCCGGTGCGAGGCGGCCGGCGCAAGCGCAAGGGGCGTGCGGGAACGGGACGCAAGCTGCATCCGCATCCGAACAGCGTGGTGGAAGCGCGGGCGGAGAGTTGCCCGCACTGCGGGACGGAGTTGGGCGGGGCGGAGCAGGCGCCGCAAGCGGTGTACGAGCGCATCGAGTTGCCGCCGGTGCGGCCGCACGGGACGCGGGTCACGCTGCACGGTTGCGACTGCCCGGGCTGCGGGCGGCGGGTGACGGCGTTGGCGCCGCAGGGTTTGGAGCGGGGCTCGCCGTTCGGGGCGACGATCGAGGCGCTGGCGGTGTATCTGCATTACGCGCAAGCGATCAGCTACGCGCGCTTGCGCGCGTTGTTCCGGGATGTATTCGGTCTGGAGATCAGCGAAGGGGCGCTGGCGAACCTGTTCCGGCGGGTGCAGGGGCGGTTCGGGGACCAGGCGGAGGCGATTCGGGAACGGGTGCGGGGGAGCCGGGTGGTGTGCTCGGACGAGACGTCGGCGCGGGTGCACGGGCGCAAGTGGTGGGAGTGGGTGTTCCTGGGAGCGGGAGCGGTGCTGCACGTGCTGCGGCCGAGCCGCTCGAAGGCGGAGCCGGAGAGCGTGCTGGAGGGGGCGCGACCGGAGGTGTGGGTGTCGGACCTGTACGTGTGCCAGCGCGGGCACGCGGCAGTGTGGCAGGTGTGCTTGGCGCACCAGTTGCGGGATGCGCAGTACGCGATCGACGCAGGGGACGCAGTGTTCGGGCCGGCGCTGAAGGCGTTCCTGGTGCGGGTGATGCGGGTGGGCCAGCGGCGCGAGCGGCTGCGGGACAGCACGCTGAAGCGCCACCAACGGGATCTCGGGCGGCGGCTGGACAAGCTGCTGGAGTTGGAGCCGACGCAGGCGGACGGGCAGCGGCTGCTGAAGCGCTACGGCAAGATCCGGGACAGCCTGCTGGTGTTCGTGACGGATCGCGAGGTGCCCTTCACCAACAACGCCTCGGAGCGGGCGCTGCGACCGAGCACGATTTTCCGCAAGGTGACCAACGGCTTCCGCTCCGAGTGGGGGGCCGAGGTGTTCGGGGCCGTGCGCTCGGTGATCGGCACCGGACGCCTCAATGATCTGACGACTCTCGAGTCGATTGTCACCACTATCGAGCGACGTACCGTCCTCAAACCTACCTAGCCAGCCCCCTGGGTGAGCAATTACGGGTACGAGACCCTGAAGGACTTCAGGTGGTCGGCGGCTTTCGGCCGCTTTCCCTGCGGGGCGGTCACAGACTTTTGGACCTTGAAAATTCGTTCCAGTAACGGGAGCACGCACGCGCCCATATCTTGATCCACTAGCGCGTTGGCAGCCATGCTTGCGGGCCACAGCGTCCCCTCGCTGAGAGGCGCACTCCGAGGCATGGGAACCAGTACGACATCCTCTCTGAGCCCATCTGCGACGCCGACATCTGTTGGGTGACGGCCGATGCGCTCGGCAAGTCTTGAGATCTTGGTCTCCTCACCTCGCTTGAGCGAGTCGCGGAATCGTCTCGACTTCTCGCTGAGTTCCCCTCCTCCGCGCCCATCTGGAACGGATACGAGGGATCACCGCAAAAGGCGTCGCTCAGCAAGTCCATGGCCGGCTAGAAGACAAGCGCCGCCTCGTCGAAGACGACGCGCTCCGGGAGCGAATCCAGCCAGATCACCAAGTTTTCGTCGCTCAGCACCTCGGCGCCGTAGTTGAGCAGAGCCTCGGTCCAAGGGAAGCCCTTGTCCGCCAATGACTCCAGCAGCAGCAAATCCCGTCCAAGCCGGAGCGCCTCCCATCCTTGGTGCACCGTACCGCTGCGCTCGCCGGCAGCCACGATGACGGTCGCATCCGAGAGTAGCGCCATGGTCCGATTCCGCATCGGGAAGTTATGCCGACGGGGCGGCGACCCCGCTGGAAACTGGGACACGGCGGCGTGCGACGAGGCGATTTCTCGATGGAGATCACTGTTGGTTCTCGGATATGCCACGTCCACCGCGCCGCCTAGAACAGCGATCGTGAATCCTCCGTTTTCAATCGCTGCGGAATGAGCAGCCGTATCGATTCCCGCCGCGAGCCCGCTCACTACCGCCACGTTGCGTGACACAAGAGCCTTCACCAGCTTTCGCGTCCGCCTTATCGAATCCGGGGAGGCCTCTCGCGACCCCACGATCGACACCCGCCGGCCTGACCTGAGAAGACTATCGACACCCGCCACGTACCGCACTTCCGGTGCGAATTTCCTTTCGATCTCATTGAGCGGCCCCAGCAGATCTTGCGGAGCAAACTCCTGAATTACAAATGGGCTGGCTCCGCACATGATTTCTTGCAAACCCACCTGATCTGCTGTCCTCGTGGCTCGACACGCGGCACCGGCAACGATGACAAGTGCAGTCTAGCACCAGCCGTCGCGAAAACGATCGTTTCGTGGACGCACGCCAGAACCACCCAACAAGTCCCTCGCAGCCCTGGTTCAGCTCCAACCAACGGGTCGCGAGCGACATCCCGTGGACGACCGTCCACTTCCACGCGATGCGCCTGCTGGATCGCGAGGCCGACCCGGAGGCGTGGGCATGAGCAAAAGCGATCCAGTGACCGACCTCAAGAAAGCGGTTGGCTGGCGACACGAGGTGGACACCTTCGACTCACAGGCAGGGGATACCTTGGCGGTCGATCCGAATTAGACCGCCGGGAACCCATCCCCCGGAGAGCAATTCAATCGCCAGGGCCTCCAGACGATAGGCGATCCCGTCCGCCTTGTGCGCGGCGCTAGCGTGAACGCGAGGCAACCCTCGACGAGGGACAGGAGGGACGCCATCCCGGGGGTCGCCGCCCTCGCGGCCTTGGTCGTGTGGGCCGCAGTCACGAGCTGGGAGCTTCCTCGCGCCGCCAAGGCGTTGCAGCGGCCCGACACGCCCGCGCCGCCCTTTGCCGGACTCTACCGCCTGGACGGATCCGCGCCTTCGGTCAGGTTCCGACGTTGGGACGATGCACTTCCTTACGGTCGTCGCGGAGAAACTTGACCGCCTAGTCCAGAACGCCGCCGGGACCTCAGCAGACAGCTGAAGGTCAGGAGGTGGTACGAGGCGCCGCCGCGTCTGCAGACCCGGCCGTCATCGATACCGACTGGGCGGGATCACCCGTCGCCAAATGGAACACCGGCTGCCTGGGCGGCAAGAATGAAGGCCTCCTGAATAGCCTTACCGGCGACGCTGTGGTCATCCATCACCACGTCAAGGAACTCCCCGTAACCGCCGTGACCCATATCCAGTCCGTTATGAAGTGCTAGAAAACCCAGCGTAAGCCGACTATCTTACTTCCCTGGCCCTTCGCCAGCGTCACATGAGGTTCTTTAAGCAGTTCGTTTAACCCTATATTGACAACCTCCTCGTCAACATGGAAGGCTACAGAGTTTCTCATCTTCCGGTAAAACGCGTCCTTCTCCCACCGCTTTTCGAGTTCTCTGAGCGCGACCCACGGTTCACTCTTGTGGTCGAGCAGCTGGCGCTTCGCTAGAGCGCTACGGAGCCGCTGAATCGCTCTAGCCAACTCGCGGAGGGTCCCGATCGTGAACCACATGAGCGTGTCGAGGTCGCGCCCGTAAGCCACCGAGTCTCGGCCATGGTGCTGCTCGCTCGCGTACATGCAACTGGTAATGCTGTTCAAGCGGTCAGCATGGACGAAGCATCGACAGAACGCGTTCAGTACATCGCGACCGAGCACTTCGTCGAAGTCCTTGGGACTCCGCAACTCGATCTCCCAACCTCCGTCTTTCTGTTCAACCAGCTTAATGGTTGGCTTCGGCATCGTCGGTTTTTTTTACGCCCCACATTCTTAATCCGACTTCAGTGAACCACAGAAGCCATCCACGGCAACACCGACCACCTGGAGAGTCGTGCGTGCTTCTCGTCTCCCTCGGTTTCGACGGCAATGGATCTCGCCAACGCAACGGCAAGCGGTGCTTCACTAATGCTCGGGCGGGCAGTGACGCTGCGGACTGCGCGTCGACTCTGGTTCGCCCAGCCAGTGCCCGTCTTGTCCAATACAAGATGAGCCTGAAGCAGGGGCTGATTCCAAGACAAGATGAGCCTGAACAGGGTGGAGGGGCCTAGGTAGGATCTGGGCAAGCTGCGGGCGATGGGAGTCGCCATGCAGCCAGCCGAATCGTTGAGCCTCGCGCAGATCGAGGCGTTCCTGCAGGGATGCGAGAGCATCGAGTTCCAAGCCGCGAGCCGGTCCGCCAAGTACCGGCTGTTCGAGGCCGTCCTGCGCCAGCACCATTACGCCCAGTGCGCCCGCCGCACCAAGGGCCTCCTGCGGCACTTCCTGCAGAAGCTCAGAGGCCTGAGCCGGGCGCAGACCACGCGCCTGATCGGGCAGTTCCTGCGCACGCGCACGGTGCGCCCGCCGGTCTACCGCAGGCGGCGCTTCCCCACCCGCTACACGCGCGCCGACTGCATCTTGCTGGCACGCGTCGACGAGGCCCACCGGCAACTGTCCGGGCCGGCCACCTGCGCCATCCTGCGGCGCGCGTTCCAACTCCACGGGCGGCGCGAGTTCCGGCGCCTGGCGAGACTCTCCGTCGGACACCTATACAATCTCCGGCACAGCCGCCTGTACCGCCAGCACCGCCTGCGCCTCGACAAGACTCGTCCCACGCCCACCGCGATCGGCGAGCGCCGCCAGCCGGATCCCCAGGGCCGTCCCGGCTACGTGCGCGTCGATACCGTATATGCGCCCGAACAGGACGGAGCCAAGGGCGCCTACACCCTCAACCTGGTCGACGACGTGACGCAATGGCAAGTCCTTGGCTGCGTCGAGAGGATCAGCGAACAGTACCTGCTGCCGGTCTTGGAAGAACTCCTGGAGCAGTTCCCCTTCCCGCTCCGGGGCTTTCATTCCGACAACGGCAGCGAGTTCATCAACCACACCACGGCGGCCCTGCTGGAGAAACTGCAGATCGAGTTCACCAAATCGCGGGCCCGCCGGAGCAATGACAATGCGCTGGTGGAAAGCAAGAATGGGGCGGTGGTGCGCAAGTGGATGGGCTACCAGTTCCTGCCCTCCCCGGCCACAGCGGCGATCCATGAATTCTACCGGGACTGGCTGAACCCGTACCTGAACTTCCACCGGCCGTGCGCCTTCGGGTCGCTACGGCCGGACCCTCGCGGCAAGCCGCGCAAGGTCTACCGCGACTGGTGCACGCCCTACGAAGCGCTGGCGGCGCTGCCCGAGCCGCAGCGCGTTCTGCGTCCCGGCGTGACGCTCGTGTCCCTTGAGGCCCCTGTCACCGAGTGCTCCGACACACTCTTCGCCGAACGCCTCCAGGACCGCCTCCGCACCCTCCAACGCACCTGCCAGAACCTGGCCCTGCCCTGGTGACGACCCGCCAAAACCCCCACCTTCCGGCCCCGCAGCAACTCCCGTCCGGCCCCCCCAGACCAGCTCTCCAGTGAGGGAGGGGGAAGGGAGCTACCGCCCCCGTTCCCCCTTTCACCCCCTTCCCCCGTCTCTTCTCCCTCCCTTCTACCCCCTGCTACACTACCTACACTCGCAGCTCCCCCTACTCCCCTTCAGGCTCATTCTTCGATTGGAATAGACGAGGTGTTGTATGGTCTTTTCGCGGCCGCTATACGCCTTGGGACGGTGAGGCGCTACGGACTTCTCAACCGAGGCCGGTGTGATTCCGTTAGCATCCACAGCAACTCCAGCGGCGGACGGCTCGCCACAGATATCACCCAGCGGCTGCCGCCCACAGCGCTGTAGCCCGATTCATGGAGGCCGGCCAACCCTTGTCGCGTTGATCCAGCCCGGGATAGTCGCGAAAACGATCGTTTTCGCGACGTGGCGGACCGGCATGGACTACAATCCAATTGGTGGCGAACATGACCGAGAACGATGCCGGTCAGGTCTGGAGGGAGGCGCGCCAGGCGCAAGTCAGGTCGCTCTACTTCGGAGACATGCTGTCTCGATACATGAGGCGGAAGCAGTGGGTTGTCGGCCTTTCCCTTGGGTTGTCTTCGGGTGCGGTCGTATCAGCGATCGGAGGGCCGTGGTCAGAGCTGACGCCGCTGCTCGCAGCGATCGTTGCGATTCTCAACGCATGGTCGATCGCGGCGAATCTAGATCAGAAGATCGTGACGCTTGCGAGGCTGCAAGCTGCTTGGGAGGACCTCCGCATCGAATACAACGATGTCTGGTCGGAATGGTACGAGGACGATGCGGCAAGCAGGTTCATGGCGCTTCAGCGTCGTGCTAGGGAACTTGGGGTACTTGCCAGCACCGGAGCCCCTTGGGACCAAAAGGCGGTTACCCGGTGGGAGCAGTTCGTGTATTCTGAGTTGACCGAAGAGGGTGCGGCGTGCCAGGGACAGGCCGGGTAATCAGGGAGAGTAGCTGGCCGCCGATCAGGCGCCCGCCGAACGCGCCGCCTCCGCCTCCGCCCCCTCCGCCCAAGAAGTAGGCGCGGCGATCACGATCGTTTTCGGGACTGGGCGCGCAGGTCCGTTGCTGTACGGCCGCGAGAAGGGAGGCGTCACCGGTTGCGGCGGGTTTCGCTGCGCCGCATGCACTTCGGTCAGCTGTCCCCTGACGCAGCGATCTTGGCTTTGTCCGCTTCGGCTAGCGCGGCCTCGGCCGCAATTGAGTATGCGGTGGCCTTGCGGCAGAGCAGCCAAGAGACGCTGGCGCCCATGGTGAGCCCGAGGTACAAGGTCCTCGGTCAGCAAGTTTGCCCTTGTGAAGAACTGAGGCCACATGACAAATAGCCAAATGGTTCGAGCCAAGTCATTGGACCAAGTCTACGCAGGGGTCTTGCGTAATATGGAGGAGACCGTCCACCGCTTGGCAAGTCAAGTTCCTCCACCTCAGTCCATACCGACTAAGAGCTCATTCGTGTTCCGTTACGGAGAGAAGTCGATTCACCAAGCGGTCATTCAAAAGCTCGCTCGCATGGTCAGTACTCTCCACGCAGCGCGGCTATTGTCGAATCGTGGATTTTTTCAAGAAGTGGGCTCCCATCAGAGGATCCTCGACGAGATTCAAGACGATATCCTCTTTCTGGTGAGTGGTTTTGAAAGGCCAACCCCTCTGCACGAAGGCTATCTGGATGTAAGCGTTCGAGCGGGCCGTGAAAGGCGGCCGTGGAGCTAGCGATTGAGGGTTTCTTTCCAGTCCGGGCAGAGGGGTTTGACGAAGACGTTTTTGACGGGCTGGTTGTACTCGTGACGAGTATCGAGTTTGCCGCGGCCCTGCGTCTGGCCCAGATGGATCCAGTTGGCGGCGCGATAGCAGGTGCCCTGGAAACGCGGCGTTTCGCAGAACGTTTCCAACAGCACGGGACGCATGCCGTAGCGTTGTTGCCAGTCGTCGGGAAGTTGTCGCTGGAGGCAGGCGAGTAAGTGGGACGCCAGCGACGGGAGCCGGATCCAGGGCAGAATGAGATAGCGGGCGTGATTGACGACCAGGGGTAGGTTGCGCTGGCGGGTGGGCGGATCCCAGCCCACGAAACGGTCCCGAGGGGCCGTTTTCCAGGCCGCGGCGCCGAAGCCGAGCAGGGCCAGCAGGAGGCCGTCGGCGGCGTGCACGAAGTAGCGCAACTGGGCGCCGGGCAGGGGCTTGTAGCCGAGGTAGTGGTAGCGCTCGACGAACTCGTTCCAGAAGCGGCTGCGGGGGTCGGAAGGTCGCAGCAGGGAGAGGCGCAGGGGGCGGGCTTGGGCCAGCGAGGCGGGCAGGGGCGCGAGGGGCGGCGGATCGGTGCGCGGGGACGGCGCGAGCGGGCGCGGGCGCGGCAGGGTCCTCAGCGGCGGCGGCAGGGTCAGCAGGCCGTCGCGCTGCATGCGCAGCAGGGCCACGCGCGCGCTCATCTCCTTGAGGCCGCCGTCGGGCTTGCGCCAGTCCAGCGCCTCGCAGACCGCCTGGGATAGTTTCGTGCGGGACAGGGGCGGGTCCGTGTGCGCCAGCAGGGCGCGGATCCGATCCAGTTCGGCCGGGGAAAAGTCCCGGCCGCAATAGCGTAGCGAGCCGCTCACGGGTCCGGCCCGGCCTCCGAACACCGCCAGGGCGCTCGCAGGGCCTGGAACCGCTCCGCGGACAGGCCCCACGGCAGCCAGGCCCACGGATCCACCACGACCACTCCCCGTCCGATCCCCGCACACTCGCGCAGGAACGCCTCCAGCCAGCGCCACAGGTCGATCCCGGCCCTGTCCAGCGTGGCGAACACCGACAGCAGCACGCCCTGCAGGGCCGCGCCGTCCGCACTGTGCGAGCCGTAGCTGAGCTTGCGCCCGATCACGGGTCGCCGCAGGGCTCGCTCCACGACATTGTTGTCCATGGGCACGAACGCCTTCGTCACAAACACCACCAGGCCCTCGCGGTGCCGCAACAAGGATTGCAGCGGTGCCAGCCGCGGGTCCGGACCAGCCTTGTCCGCCTCCTGCTGCGCCGCTCCGGTCCGTGTCGCCACCTCCCGCTCGGCGTGCTCGAACAGCGCGGCGCACTCCGCTGCCAGGCGCTGCTGGGCCGCCCGGAACGCCTCGGACTGTCCTTCCAGACCACTCTGTGGATCCCATTGCGCCAGCCGTTCGGCGTTGCGTCGGTACAGCCTCCCGATCCGCTCCAGGATCCCGTCCACCCACTCCTGCAGGTCCGGCCGCTTGCGCCCCAGCGTGACAAAATCTCTCCTGGCGTGGGCCCAACATACGGAGAGTTCGAACTGCTCCGGGTGCGCCCGCGCCAACTTGACATACGCCGCGTAGCGATCACACACCAACACCACCTTCTCTCTCAGCCCCAGCTTGCCGAACAGTTCCGCGGCCGCCGCGGCACTCCGCGACGGATCCACCCGGAACCGCACGGCGTCCCCGGTCAGGCAGGCCCACAGCCAGCAACGCGGGTTCTGCCCTTCCTCCGCCCGCACATGCACCACCCACGAGGTCTCGTCCCCGTGCACCAGTCGCGTCTGTTCCTGGTGCGCTGCGATCGCCGCCTCCAGCGGCTCGAACCAGGTCAGAAAATCCCGCCCATGCCCCAGCAGCGTGCCCGCCGGCAGACGCACCCCCCTCTCGCCCCACTCCCGCTCGAACGCCCGCACCGGGTGCCGCTGCCAATACACTTGCAGCAGAAACGCCACCCACACGCTCAGTCCGTAACTCGTGCCGCGGAACAGCGTGGGCTCCCGCGGCGCGATCACTGCGGGCACTGGCTGGCCCTGCCGCTGCGCGCACCCGCACCCCGCCCGGAAGCGGGGCCGCCGGATCCGTCTCACATACCCCCGCACCTCGACCTCGATCCATGCGCTGCTCTCCTCGCCGTTGCGGGCGTAGGGCTCCCCGCAGTCCGCACAGTAGCGGCTGTCCGCCTCCGGCTCGAGCCACTCCTCCTGCACCGCTAGACCGGACCGCTCCACCCGCGCATGCGGGACCGCTCCCCGTTGCCCCCCGCGCGGCCGCTGCGGCTCCGGATCCGCCCCTGGGCGAGCCGTCTCCGCTGCTGCCGACACTCCCTCACTGCCGCTCTGGCGCTTCTCGCTCCGCTTCCCGAACGGGGACTGCAGCAGATCCTGGTTGCGCTGCTTCAGGCCCGCATGCTCCTGCTCCAACTCCTGGATCCGCGCTTGCTGCTGCGCGCTCCTCTGCTGCGCCTCCGCCAGCTTCTGCTGCGCTTCCCCGTAGCGCAACTGCCACTGCTCGATACGCCCCTGCGCCCGCTGGTGCATGCTCCGCCAGTAATGCCACTGGCGCTTCGCCTCCACCAGCTCCAACGACAACCGCCGCTCCCGCTCCAACTGGCACTGCACCGGCATCCCTGCCGGCTGCGCTTGCAGCTGCCTTTCCGCCTCCACATCCGCTAGCCTGCCATAAACCCATTTCTCGTGTCCAGCGTTTTATGCAAGTTTTTTTGCCGCCCTCCCCACCGGCTTTCGCCCTCCTCAATTCACGGCCCGCCCGAACGGTTACATCTGGATGCGTTTTTCGAAGAGGAGTTCGATGCGGACGATCCGCTTTCGTCAACTCAAAGACGGCCAATGGTACCTCGACAAAAGATACGTGCCCACAACGCCCGTCTAATCGCAGCTATCCCAGGTTCTCCATTTGATCCAAGCCGAACCGCCGAGGTTCTCCGCACAATTGACAAGGCCTACTCGGGCTACATCCACGTGGCATCTCCGCAGACAATGGAAATGTTCGGAGGCAACCCGCCTCGATTCCATATGGGCGGAATCAAGGGAACTGGGGCTGGCAAGGCACAACGAAGAGACCTATGGAACTATTTCTGCCGGGGAATATTCGCTTTCGGAATTGCCACGAGGGCATTCGGCGATGATGATTCCGCCGACAAGATACGTGACTACGCGCGATGGTTTGAACAAAACTCCAAGCCTAATAGCTAGCAAAGCTCCGCCTCGGACCGACAAGCTGTTAGCCCTTGGCTTCTGAGGTTCCGAGCAAGGTCGTTCATTGACGCCCAACAACAAGGGCTCCGCCTCTTTTGGGCGCATGACCTGTCGCGGCTGATTTGCTGGATTGCGGCAACGAGGGAGTAGCCGCCTGCAGGCGGGGCGGCGGCCCCGCCATGCTAGATTGGCGTCATGACTTCAAGAGCACCAAGCACCCCCCCTGCCGGCGGCGCTGCCCCTCGGCGCCCAGGGAACCGACCTGAAGGGCGGCTACGACACGAAGACCGGCCTGATCTCCCCCGCCCTCGAGTCCGGCATCGAGGTGCAGGTCGTGACAACCGAGACGGTGCCCGGCAAGAAGTGCGCGGCACTGGACGAATCGGAGGCGGCGCTCCCCGTGATGGTGCTCCCGACATTGGGCGCGCTCGGGAGCAGGACCCTTGCCGACGGGGCGATAAGGGGCATGAAGACGCTACGCGAGGCGGCGATCGAGGCGGGGGCATTTCGAGGAAGAGGGCGGTCACGCCACTAGACTACCCCGTGTGAGATCTGCCCGCCAACCGTCTCGCAAGCGATCGTTTTCGCGACGGTGCGATATGCAGGGTGCGCGCAGCGGGCAGCGCCCCCTCGTCCCCGCCAGCCCCAATGGCATTCGTTGGTAGTCCCTCGATTCTGCGTTAGCTCTTGAATCTAGAGAGTTTGCGGGGCTCTGAGATAATAGGTAGCGGGCCCGTAACTCAGCCAGGTTAGAGTACCGGATTGTTAATCCGATGGTCAGGGGTTCAAGTCCCCTCGGGCCCGCCAGTTACTAGTATAGTGTCTTTGCACTAGGAATACGCGGTCGATCCGTTTACTTTAGACACCGCTCCCTCCTGTTGCGTCTTCGCCTATTCCTTCTTCGCTGCGGTGGAATCGTCCTGACCTTCCGCCCAACAGACTTCTAACCTATCTTCTCGTGGATGTACAAGAACCTTTCGGCTCCATGGCATGCCACGCCCGCCGCGAATCGGGCGGGTGCTGCATATGGGGATGTCGCCCTGACGGAAAACTAGATGTTTCAGCTTCACCGCCAATCCAGCTAGCATTGCTGGAAGTACAAAATCATCCATCGCTAGGAACGTAGTAGATATCCGGTTGCGTAGCGCGGGGCTGAAGTATAGTGACGAACCAAAGACCATGAACCTGGAACTTATACAGTTCACCTCGCACCATCGATTTATAGTTGATTTCCACACGGTCATCCGACACCACTCGAATTGGAGGCGGCAATGGCGCAGATGAAGTCAATGCATCCCGATGCTGAGATGTATTGCAATACTCTATCGCGCCAGCTACGGTCGAAAAACTCGGGATGTGTTCACTGGTAAATGAGTGTGTGTCTTCCATTACTGAACCTTCTGATCCAAACCTTGGGGCTGTTTTCGGATACTGTCTGGTGAATTCACGCTCAGGAGGTTCGTGGATTTCACCATGTAGATCGGATTGCCGTCATTGTCGAAACGGTCATCCAGCTTGACTACGGTTAAGACTGAGGCTTTGAGCCTGAGCCTGGAACCGTCACCAAGCTTTATCAATGACCATCGCTCCGTTGACTCCTCAACTTCAACCTCAACACCGCGACAGTCCTTCCCTTCGAACTTGACGATAACGGCTTTTCCATCTGCGGGCAAAGCATTCTCCTCCGTGCGGGCAAGAATCAGCCAGCACGATTATATGCTAACAGGGCTGGTTGATGCGGTCAATTCTGTGTTCTCCGGGCACGTCGAAAAAGGCCTCCTCGCAGGGGTGCTAGATTTAAATTCGTGGCCATGCCACGGGGTGGTGCTGGTAGGAGGCGCCTCCCGGTAGCGACCCGGGTGCCTTTAACTGCTGGAGTCGGGTCACGCTGGCGCGTCGCCGATTCCCGCAAGTCTCTACTTGCGGATCTTGCACTGGTGGATGTATCGTTTGATTGATTGGGAATGGCCGTTTGATTGGGCACGGTCTCCTCCTTTCATAGAGCGCCTCGGAGAGTATGATCCGCCGGGGCGCTCGCTTTCTATATCTATCTTCAGCCGGGTAGAAGGGGGCATTGCTGCGCCCCTTCCCCCTCAGACCCGAGCGTGCGCGTCTAACGCACTCGGTTCCTCGCACGGCAGATTCGCGCACTAGGCTCCGATCGGCTATCCCCGGAGGTTCCGTGTACGGCTTGCTGGAACTCAAGTTTCCTCACCGTTTCCCCTCCGCGGTCCTGTCCATGCGACGCCCCCCTTCCCTCGAGCGGGTCCCAGCGGCCCCGGTTCCCCGCCGTCTGTCAGTACTATGAGGGCGCTACGACTCCCCGCACGGCGTCCCTTCGGCTTATTGATTCGCCAGCCAGTACCACGCTTGCCTGCTGCTTCGCTCCCGATCCCCCGCAGGCAGGGGTGGGCCCGGACCTTTTGTTACCGCCAGGGGTCCGTCTTCCGGCCTTCTTGCGTGGACCGTACGGGGCCTCCCAGGTTCCCTGGCGAGCCATCCCGTGGCTATGCAGACGTTCTCTGACCCCGGTCGACCCAGACACCCCTCGCCGTTGACGGCGTGCCCGGTGCGGCCCCCGCTAATTGCACCACGAAGGCGTCGGCATTGATGATTTCGGGGCTCAATAGCGCCGCTTGACCACCCGCTGTGTACGCTTCACGACAGTGCGTTACCGCACGCCATGCAACACGCGCTCCCGGCTGGTGGGCTGCACCTTTGCCGGACGGGAGTCGAACCCGCTGGCTCGCTATGAAAGGTTTCAGCTCATCGCATCCTCCTATCCAGGACTTGTCCTGGCGCAAGCCGGGTAGAAGGGGGCATTGCTGCGCCCCTTCCCCCTCAGACCCGAGCGTGCGCGTCTAACGCACTCGGTTCCTCGCACGGCAGATTCGCGCACTAGGCTCCGATCGGCTATCCCCGGAGGTTCCGTGTACGGCTTGCTGGAACTCAAGTTTCCTCACCGTTTCCCCTCCGCGGTCCTGTCCATGCGACGCCCCCCTTCCCTCGAGCGGGTCCCAGCGGCCCCGGTTCCCCGCCGTCTGTCAGTACTATGAGGGCGCTACGACTCCCCGCACGGCGTCCCTTCGGCTTATTGATTCGCCAGCCAGTACCACGCTTGCCTGCTGCTTCGCTCCCGATCCCCCGCAGGCAGGGGTGGGCCCGGACCTTTTGTTACCGCCAGGGGTCCGTCTTCCGGCCTTCTTGCGTGGACCGTACGGGGCCTCCCAGGTTCCCTGGCGAGCCATCCCGTGGCTATGCAGACGGTCTCTGACCCCGGTCGACCCAGACACCCCTCGCCGTTGACGGCGTGCCCGGTGCGGCCCCCGCTAATTGCACAACGAAGGCGTCGGCATTGATGATTTCGGGGCTCAATAGCGCCGCTTGACCACCCGCTGTGTACGCTTCACGACAGTGCGTTACCGCACGCCATGCAACACGCGCTCCCGGCTGGTGGGCTGCACCTTTGCCGGACGGGAGTCGAACCCGCTGGCTCGCTATGAAAGGTTTCAGCTCATCGCATCCTCCTATCCAGGACTTGTCCTGGCGCAAGCAATTCTCAATTTGGGATTTTTCGGTGCTTACGGGCCTTGTAGGAACCGGGAGCAAGGGACTAGTTTCTGTGGGCTTAACTTTGCGGGTGCCGCTTTCCACGATACAATGTGGCCTCCGTTCTCGATTCCCTCCTGCACAGCTTCCGCCAAGCCGCCTCGGGTCTGCCCGATTCCCGCCGCGGCTCCAACAAGCGCTACGCCGTCGCCGACGCCGCCTCCTGCGCCCTCGCCACCTTCTTCTTCCAGGCTCCCTCCTGCCTCGAGTTCCAGCGCCGCATGCAGGAGCAGACCTCCCGCTCCAACTGCCACACCCTCTTCGGCGTGCAGGCCATCCCCTGCGACAACCAGATCCGCAACCTGCTCGACGGCCTCGACCCCGACCGCTTCGCCGCCCTCTTCCCCCTCTGCCTCGACACCCTCCGCGACCAGGGCGCCCGCGCCCCCTTCGAGCGCCTCGGCGGCCGCCTGCTCGTCGCTCTCGACGGTATCCAGCTCCACTGCTCCGACTCCATCCACTGCCCGCAGTGCTCGACGCGCCATGTCGGTGCCGACAAGACCGTGCAGTACTTCCATACCATGCTCTCGGCGACGGTTGTCGCCGCTGGCCACAACCGTGTTCTGCCGCTCATGCCGGAGTTCGTCCAGCCCCAGCAGGACCCGGCCGCGAGCCAGCCGGAACGGACCGAGGAGGCCCGCAAGCAGGACTGCGAGCGCAACGCCGCCAAGCGCTGGCTCCCCAAGCATAGCGACGAGCTGCGCCCCTACCGGCCCGTCTTCCTCGGCGACGACCTGTACTGCTGCCAGTCCCTGTGCCGCCTCGTCCTGGACCTCGGGGCCGACTTCATCTTCGTCTGCAAGCCCAGCTCTCACAAGCGTTGATACGAACTGCTGCACGACGACTTCATCCACTCCACGGGCTGGATCCAGACCCGCAACCGCAAGCAACAGGTCGAGTCCCAGCGCTTCCGCTGGATGCACGGCGTGCCGCTCCGCGACAGCGACGACGCCATGCTCGGCACCTGGGTCGAGTTCGCCATCGAGCGCAACGGCCGGCGCACCTACACCAACACGTTCTGCACCAGCCTCGCGGTCAGCGCTGACAACGTGGCCGCGATCGCGCGCGCCGGGCGCGCCCGATGGAAGATCGAGAACGAGGGCTTCAACTGCCTGGCGCGCCACGGTTACAACAGCAAGCGCAATTTCGGGCACGGCCGCAACGGTCTCGCCAACCTGCTCGCGACGCTGAACCTGCTGGCCTTTGCGCTGCATGCGGTCCTGGACTGCGTCTCCGACTTGTGGCGGCCATGCCGCGACCGAGCCGGGACCCGGCGCGCCTTGTTCGAGGAACTCCGCGTCCTGACCAAGTGGTTCTGCTTCCCGTGCTGGACGGCCCTGTTCGAGACGCTGCTCGGGCAGCGCCCGCCGCCGGGCCTGCCCTCGGAAACGCTCTCCGCTCCCACATGACGGATCGCGCCTGCACTCCAGAGCCCGGCCGGCTTGCGCAGTTGTCGGCAAGGGCCGCCTTGCGCCACGCCCCGCCCCGGACCGCGCAGCCCTCCGCCCGCCCGTCCCACGCCGTGCAACCCGCAGTCCTCACTCTCGCTCGCGGCATTGCTTCGCCGTCCATGCTCCCCTCTACCGATCACCAGCCACCCCGCGATCTCACCCAGATCTACCGTAGCTGCCATTTTGAGAACTGCTGTTCCAGAAGATCGTCCATCGTCCACGGACGATCCGTGATTCCGGCCGCCACGGCTGGAGTGGTTCGAAGAGTCTGGTGAACTCGGCAGAAGTTGTAATGTGCGAAGTTCAGCGCGATCGCCGCTTGTAGCATCTGCCAGTTCTTCGAGTGAGCGTACCCCTTGCGAGTGAACCGGCGGCACCACTGGCGGAGCGTTCCGTTGAACCGCTCGATGTAGGTGGTTTCGATCTTGCTCACGTCCGGGTTGCCGAGCACGGCTTCCACTCGTCCAGGAGGAACGACCTTGACGATCCGCCCATAGCTGGCTCGATCTGACAGGCCGCGTTCGATAGCCCACTCGTATGCTTCCCACCCGTCGCTAGAAACTTGGAATCGCTTGCGAGACGTAGCTTCTCTCACGTTCAAAATAAATCTGGCTGTATTGATAGCGTCACGCTTTCCAAGCAGCCACGCGACGATCAATCGGGTGTCTCGATCAATAGCGATGTAGGTGTACGCATCGCCAACCGTGTGCGGGTCTCCCTCTTTCACCCGCTTCTGCTTCTTCTTGACGAACGTCCAGACTTCGTCGATCTCCAGATGGCTGACGTCGAAGTTCCGTATGCGGGAACGCAGGAAGTCCTCGCAGTCCTCTCCTATCTGGAGCGCCAGCGATGCGACGGTGTTCTCTTGGACCTCCGCGATGTGCGCGGTTGAGGTCATGGAGTTGCCTTCCACAAGAAGCTTGGCTACGAGAGCCGTCGTCTCAAATGGAAGGTAGCGGTTGCCGATGGTACGGCGTCGTTCAGAGAATGTCTTCTGGCAAGACAGGCAGCGG
Organism: Bryobacterales bacterium; assembly: GCA_965218615.1. Taxonomy (GTDB): domain Bacteria; phylum Acidobacteriota; class Terriglobia; order Bryobacterales; family UBA6623; genus VXMF01. The sequence goes on along the minus strand of CBDCLH010000003.1, from coordinate 348,594 downwards.
TACCTTCTGGTTCCGCTCTTGTTGCGCCCGTGTAGGGCGCTGCGGGCCGAGCAATAGCGGCAGGTCATTTTCAAGGCCTTTCCGGTCTTGAAAACTGCTGAATGCTTGACGCCGCGGTATCATGTTGCAGCGTGGAACAACGCAAGTGGTTTCGGGAGGCTCAACTGGCGTCAAGTCGTTCATCAGTCTTCTGAGACCACGGCTCCGCTGGGTGCTGGTAACACCTGGCGGGGCCATTTCCAGGGATGCTAGAGAAGGCATCGTTATTTCGTCTCCGTGTAATGATACGGGTAAAACAAAATAGTTCAGAAATGTTCTTAAACGTGAAAAAGGTATCGTAGATGCAAGCGGAGGCGGTGGGATTCGAACCCACAAGTCCCGCGATGGGGAACGGCGGTTTTTAAGACCGCTGGGCTTAACCAGTGCCCAACGCCTCCGCTCCATGATACGGTTTTCGCTTTTTCTTCTCTCTTAAAATGAAAACAGTGAAAGCGGTATCATCGAATACAAGAGGAAAGCCGAAGATGCTTAGGACGCTATCCGATCATTGGTTCTGGATTCGCCTGTGGTTCAAGCTGTGGCGAGGGCGGTCGGGGGTGATCCGATCGCGTACTGGTCGGTCTGCTACGGTGCGCCCGCATCGGCGGTAGAAAATAAATTCAACGCGGATTCGAGGGACTACCCATTCGTTTAGCGTTTTGCAGCATTCGTTTAAGCGGGCAAGGGGAATTCCGGCGTATCGGGCCGGTTGTCTCGCTTCAGGCTACGGTTGCGGTTGCCTTACCTGACCTCCAGTTGCGGGCGGGGTTCCGGAAGGAGCGTTGCGGGTGCCATCTGTGGCGGCACCCGGCGATCCTGGCGAAGATCCGGTGATAGTCCGGCCCACAGTGGCCGTGTGCTCCGAAAACAACCATTCCAAGGGCCGCGGAACGCTGCTCAGGCTGCTTCTGCAGTCCGCCTGCGGTGCCGGCCAGGCCGGGCCCGGGCCGGAATCTCTGCTCGCGGTGCTTGGGGAACAGCCTGGTGATGAGAATCAGGCCGCAATGGGCGACCTGTGCCCGCAGGTACCTGCACATGGCGTGCGTCGTGGCCTTGAGGTTCTCGATCAGCGGGTCCCTAGAGGGTTTGCCAGTGTTCCGTACCTACGATGCCAAACCGGGGTGCGAAAGTTAAGCGCTTCGGGAGAAAAAACTTGTGGGGGCGTATTCTATTGAAAACTAATGGTTTATCGCTTCACTCACGGGACATCTGCCGACTTTATGTATACGAATGCCATTGCCGCCAGTCCGGGCCCACATCTGCAGGGCTACCCCAGTTCATGGCAGATCCCCGCTTTAACTCAGCCGCTTGGATCCAGCGGTTGGCCAACGAACTCGAAGGCGTCGCCGAGAGGGTGGAGCCCCCTATTCATATCAGACGTTTCTTTGGAAGCCCTCCCCACCAATCGAGAGAAGGCGACCGGTTGTGGTACCTGCACGAGTACCGGGCGCTCGCAGCCCGAGCCAAGACCGACCCCAGTGCCTCGCAAGCCTTCGAGGACGCCCACCTGTCGCTAGACTTCGACCCCGCGCAGGCAAGAGCGATCCTGCGCGAGCATCCCCGATTGACCCGCGGAGTGATCGGTTCGGGGAGAGACGAAGGGGTAATGTTCGTTCTCCCCACGGCAGGGTTCCGAGTCGGCCTGAAGCCCCTCGTGGGACATCTCGCAAGACTCCCTATAAAGGAGGGTGGAATGCACGCTTCGGCCCTGCTGAACAAGTATTTGGAAGCCGGAGCGCGCGCGAAGCTGCCAGGACATGAGATCACGCTCCTGCACGGATTGGATCTCGACAGGCAGTTCGTCGTTGGTCCGGGTGCCTACCTAGCGCCCTACCGGGACGCACAGATGACGTTCAATCTCCCAGGCAATCCCGAGGAGTGGCTCACCCGCAACACGCAGCGCCTTAGCGGCTCAACGGCCGCTGAGTCTACAGGCGTGCTCGTTAGGGACCTGACGTGGGGTCCGGGAGTCGAGACAGCGACTGACGGCCCCGGCGATTCGAGCTGGGTGGCATGCCTGAAGGTCTGTTACCGTTTCCCCGGAGACTACGAGGTCGACCTTGACCGCTTTTGGGTGGACCGCTACGTCCTGGTCGCTCTCTTCTCCATCGCCTTGCGAACCCCCGTCGTTTCAAACTCGGCCTTCGTCCATGCCGCAGAATGGATAGAAAAGATCGACCCTAACTTCGCGGCTGGCCGATTCCACGGATCCGCCTATTTGTCAGACGTGTGGCCGCGTCCGCGCCAGTTCTCCCAGACCGGCGCGGAGGCCTTCGGACGCCTCGCCAGCGATTGGTACTCCTATCGCGAGCGTGACAGGATCAGCCTCGCCATTCGCCGTGTCGCCGCCTCGTTCGCTAGGGGAGGCGGTCTCTTTGGGACCGAGGATCGGATCGTCGATGTCGCGATCGAGCTGGAGGTCATGTATGGCAGTTTCGACCACAGTGTCACCAGGGAGCTGGAAGAACGGGCGGGAGCACTGCTTGGGGCGGGGCGCGATGATGGCGGGCGAGTTTCCGATACCGTGAAGCGATTCTATAAGACCCGGTCCGACCTCGTGCATGGGCGGAAAAGGATTGAAGGGAATCCAACCGCATACGAAAGGGCCCTGGAGGACGGACGGGACGTTGCCTGCCGCACGCTCGCGGACCTTTTTGCGAATGGACCGATTTCGGGCTGGTGCAAGCTCGTCGTCCCGAAACGCACCCCCCCAGCCTAGTGCCGGCTTCCGGGCACGCAGCCTGCACCCACCGCCTAGCCGGTTCCGAGCAACTCTCAAAACGCAAGCAATCGCTCTCTCAAAACCGATCGTTTTCGAGACGGGCCGAGGCACAGGTGCTGTGCTGCTACGCAGTCGAGAGAGCGGCGGTATACTTGACGAGGCGCACCCGGCAGGGCCGCAGCAGGGCCTGCGGCTGCTAGCACCAGGCGTCGGTGCTGGGCGGGACGCTGACGATGGCCTCGCTGCGGTCGCCGAGGACGAAGTTGCCGAAGAGGGGGTTCGCGTTCCTCTGCAGGCGGAAGACGGCATGCAGGCCGCGCTCTTCCGGTGGTCCCTTACAGCACGATAAAGCTGCTTATCGGGCCGTAGCGGCGAGTCTAACGGCATGCTGTCCAGCCGGTTCGGATTCCAGCCGGATGTCGTAGTTGAGATCTCGTAGTTGAAGAGGATGTGGCAGCACTGAAGGTTGATGCCTTCGCCAGCCGCCTCGGTGGCCACCAGAACCTGGATGCCGCCATCACGGAATAGAGGCCCCATGACGTTGCTAATACTAAGGGCGCTCACGTCCTTTCTTCTCCTCGCCGCTTTTGTCCGTGGCCGATGCGATGTCTGTTTGGGAGAAATCTTCGCCCTTGAACAGAAGCGGCGCATCCAGAGACTTGGCTAGGGCATAGGAAAAACAGTCGCCATAGTTCAGGGCCGCTCCGTGACCTGTCCCTTTGCCGAAGCGCCGGTAGGCATCGAAGGCGATGTCGGCAATGCGAGGAGAAACTTCCACAACAGTCATGGCGCTCTTCAGAAGAAAGGCGTCCAATGCCAAGATCGCGTCATCGCCGGATCGGGTAAACAGAACCACGCGTGTCTCCAGCAGGCTGGCCGCGCTGATACAGGTGGCTGTCGCTTCTTCAATCAATTCATTGAAGGGGCGTCTTTCGGACTCATCGCCCATGATGGCGATGAGCGCCGATGTGTCGATCACCATCACGCAGGTAGACCGCTTTCGTCATAACCGATGATCTGGTCGGCACTGCGCTTGTCGCGCCTTGGCAGCTTAGCGCAATGCAGGGCAATGCGATCCAACTCCTCGGCAAGCGGGACGGCGCCTTGCGTTTTCTCCACCTGCTCCAGTTTTGCCTGGATGGCATGTTTGACAGCCTTGGTCAACGATTCGCCGGTCAGGCTCGCGAGCCTTTTCGCCAGTGCATGGGTGTCCGCATCTTTGATGTTCAGGGGCATCGCCAATTCCTCCACTTTCAATTATTGGAGGACAAATAGAAGAAATCAACCCTGCCCCACACTCCGCATCGAAAATCACGTGTTGTTGTTGTCGCGACAGACAATTGTCGACCCCAAGCAGCGGTTTGAATGGGGTAGGATCGGGGGCGCCAAATTCATGGCCGTTTGCTTAGCTTCGCGAACGGCCCCTCGACGCATCGGGACGACAGAGAACGATCGGCTATTGAACCGTCTGCTAAAACGACCGTTTGATGAGATATCCTTCCGCTCCGGAGCACACCGTATGTCTTCGGGCCTTCCGAGTCTTAAGAGACCATCTCATGATGCATAGTCTCGGAAACTCGATCCCTCAGCGCACCCATGGGACCATGCGAGCAAGACGAGGGAGGGATGCCGAAGCTTGAGGATACGGGGGGAATTCGCCCCCTCAATGGGCTGCCTGCAAGCCCTGGGGGACCTGGAGTCGCGAAAGCGGCGAAATTTCCGTGTTCAGAAGAGCTTACGCGCGACCCTATGTCGCATCGCGCACCTTGGTTGGAATAGAACCCTATTCCCGAGAAGTCCTCTCTGGCAGCGGCACCACCGGCAGTGTGGTGAAGATGCGGTTGCCGGCATCCAGCTCCAAGGCCACTCCGACGAACAATCCCCCTCAGGCGCGGAGCCGCGCACCGATCCCCCGAAGTCGGACGTATCGGTCCCGGTGAACACCCCTTCGATGAACCAGGGCGTCCGCCCGTTGGCTTTCAAGGGGATACTCACGGCGTCGCGCAGCACGCCCTCTCGCATCAATTCGCACCGCACTAGCTCCGGACTTGATTCCAGGTTGTGGGTCGCAACCCCTGTGTTGCTCCCTCCCTCCTGACGACGCACCGGGAAGATGGCGTCGCGGACGGGTGGGCTGGCTCCCACGCCGGCCACCCCGATGTCCGGGAGGTCAAAGCGCAGAACCCCGCCGAGATGGGCCCGTCTGAGACCACCCGTACCGATCCGGTCACGACTTCCCCGCACGCGTGGGTCGAAATCGTGAGTTCTCCCAGGGGTCCATCTCTGTCTGAACGCTCAGGGCTCCATCTTCCTGGATCCCCAGATCTCTGGTGACATCCACCACCGATTCCGCGGCAATCCGATGGCCCCCGTTATCGTAAAAGTAGATGGCGGGACCGATCGAATGGGGGACCACATTCACGAACACCAGGTCGGAGGTCATCGAAGCCCCATTGGCGAAATGCGCAAAGTCCAGGGTACCCACTTCCGGCTTTTCCGGCTTAGCACTCGACTCGGTTGGAAGCCCTGCTCGTGCCGATTCTGTTGACCGCCCGCACCTCGAAGACGTAGGACGCGCCGTTGGTCAGATTGGGCACCGTTGCGGCCCGCGCCGCCAGACCAACCCGCATCCAGGCGCTGAACTCCCCGCCGCTCTCCGCCACCCGGTATTCGTGGCGGATGATCGCGCGGCCGCTGGGGCTGTCTGGGGCATTCCATCCCAGCGCCACCTAGCCGTTGCCAGTGCTTGCCGTCAGACCCATCGACGCGATCGGTACCGTCACCCCCGGCGGCGCCACGCGGACTTCCAGAGTCGCGGCCTCGTTCGGTTCGCCCTCCAGGGATGATGTCACTCCGTTCGCACGCACAGTGATCGTGAGCGTGTAATTGTCTGCCACCCCTTCGGTCCGCGGGGGCACGGTGGTGGTGAAGACCTGGTTGTCCGTGGTCTGTAATTCCGCCAAGCTTGGGATGCAGGGAACCGGGATGTTTCCGGTATCCGTGCAGCCAGTCGCGGTTCCGCTGCTGCAGGCCCGCCTTCTCCTGCTCGACCACCTCGAGCTTGCTCTCCAGTTCCCCGCTGCGCCGCTCCCGCTGCTCCAGCTACCGCTCCGCCTCCGCCAGCTTCCGCGCCGTCGGCTCGGCGCACGGGCGCTCGCACTCGCCCTTCCACAGCTCGGCCCGCTCCTTCGCCTTGCCGTGCAAGTGCCGCCAGATCTTCGCCTCCGCCAAGGCCCCGCTCAACCTCCGCAACGCCTCCGCCAGACGCTCCCGCAACGCCCCGCACTCCCCGCAGGCTGCCCTGCCGACCCCTGCCTCCGTCCGCTCACTCGGCGCACAGCCGACCTCCTGCGCCTGCATATTCGTCAGCCTTGCACAAAAGCATTCGGTGTGTCCAGTGTTTTAATCAACTTTATTTGCGGCCCATCGATACGGCAGCCCCACCACCATTTCACGGCTAGCCAGAATGTGCTTCCGTCGGAGACCGGAAGAATGGTTGGTGTCGGCGGCGCCTTCGCGCGGCGGCATGGTTCCGAACCTGTGCGACAATTCTGCTGTGAGTCCTGAGTGGATCGCAGCTCTGTCCACTTTGGCAGTCTCGCTGCTCACCCTGGCCGGGATCATCTTCGGCAGCTTCCGGTGGCTCCGAGCCGAGATCGACAAGCACGCCAAGCAGCAGCACGAGGGCCTTCAGGATCTCGCCAAGCAGCAACGCGAGGATGCCAGGCAGCACCGGGAGGGCCTTCAGGATCTCGCCAAGCAGCAACGCGAGGATGCCAGGCAGCACCGGGAGGGCCTTCAGGATCTCGCCAAGCAGCAGCGCGAGGACTTCAGGCTGCTACACGCGGGTCTTGACAGGCTCGCCAAGCAGCAGAACGATGATTTCCGGACACTGTCCCACTTGGTGGCGGGGATCTCGGAACGAATCGCACGCGTCGAAGGACTCTTGCAGTCGCAGTTGCACACGGTGCCGCCCGGGCCTTCGGATGGCAGTGCCGAGTTCGAGCCTGTGGCGGCGGTCGCTCGGCAGGCGCTGCCGACGGAGCCACCGGAAGAGTGAGGCGCAGCCGCGCATGCGGGCGGCTCGCGGGCCCTGCCGAGCCATCAGCGGCAACGGTGGTGATTCACCGCTTCCGGGCAGCGTGGGCGGCTGGCGGTGTTGCCGGTCGCATCGGTCCGAGAATCCCACGGGGGGGCGGGCAACCCGACTGGCGCTCTTTGCTCCTCCGCTAGCCTGTCCGCTTCACGGCTCCCCCGAACGGTTACCGCTTACCTTAGTGCCCGCCCGAAAACCCTCTAACATCCTGATCTAGTTGGCTTTACTCGTGATTTAAGCGGGCGAAAAGGAGCGTGCTCTGGCCGCAAGCGGGGGATTTCGCCCGATTGCCGGCCAGATTCGCCCGCTGCTCGCTGCAAGGAGCCTCATGCGAAGCGTTCTGAGCCTGCAACCGCAGCTGGGTGCGACCGCCATCGGCGCTATCCTGCTCAACCCGCAATCCCGGGACGACATCCCCGCTGTGCTGCAAGGCCTGCAGTGCGTCTACTGCGACCCGGCCCGCCGGGCCGAGCTGTTCTCCCTGCTCGAGGAGCATGTCCGGCCTGGCGCCGACCGCCGCGTCGGCCGGCCGGGCATGGACCTGTGGCAGGTTCTGGTCATGGGCATCCTCAAGCAGGGCGTGAACTGCGATTTCGACCGGCTGCACGAACTGGTGAACAACCATATCCAAGTGCGCCAGATGCTGGGCCTGGGCGCGGTGGGGTTCGACAGCGGCCGGTTCGGCCTGCAGACCGTGATCGACAACGTGGCGCTGCTGTCGGTGGATCTGCTGGAGCAGGTGAACCGGGTGCTCGTAGCGGCGGGGCGCGCGGTGGCGGGACGCCAGCCGGGCGCGAGCCTGGCGGGTCGCTGCGACTCGTTCGCAGTGGAAACGGACGTGCACTAACCCACGGACGTGAGCCTGCTGTGGGACGCTGTGCGCTGCCTGATCGGGGTCGCAGCCGCGGCCTGCGAGGAGGTTGGCCTGCCGGGCTGGCGCAAGCGGGTCGCGTTGCAGTTGCGGCTGCAGGGACTGTTCCATGCGGTGCGCCGGACGCACCGCGCGAAACCGGTGGACTCGGGGAGGAATGCCGTTCCGCGGGGCGGGCCCGGACGCAGGTCTGCCCTGCCACCATGCTGGAGACGAGACGTCGGATTCGATCGTGTGGCGGGAAGCCCGCCGGTTTCGAGGGAAGCCCGTGAACAAACCAGACAACGCGAATCCAGCGATCCCTTCTCAGTGTGACGCCGCGATCCGATCTGCCACCCGATCGCACCGAACCGGGCGGTATCTCCGGCGCCGCCGACAGCGCGGCGGCGGCGATCCCGAACCGATGGCCGTTTCCTCGCCGCACCTTCCGCCCAGGCACGCGGTCCTGGACGGGGAAGGATCTGTTCCAGAACCCACTCACGGAAGTCCAGTCCGTCTAGTTCCGAGAGTCCCGGGGTTCCGGACCGCGAATCCGCCGACCGTTACGGTCCGCGAACCAGACCGCTCCGAAGCGGTCGGCCGCGATCCCGGAAACGGAGAATTCGGCCTCGCCGCGAGGCCCCCCAGCGCAGCGACCGGCATCCGGGCGGCCTCGCGCGCGCGCGCGTATAAAGAAACACGTATAAAGAAGAAGCAGTCAAACGATGGAATGCAGCCATAGTGGCGCTGGGGTTGGCCGCCGCGGCGGCGCTGCCGGCGCAAGTGGCGCCGCCAACAGACGAGGAGATCAAGGAGTTCCGCTCGGCCCTGGAGGAGTATTTGAGCGGGAATCTACCCGCGCTGGTCGAGCACCTGCGCAAGATCGAGCCAGGCGCCATGGACAACCCCGAGGCGCCAGGCGCGCCCAGCTGGTCCGCGGAGCCGGTCCACGGCACGCGGATCGTCACGGAATCGGTGCCGGACCCGAACGGCGGGCCGCCCGTGCTGGTGACTCGGACCGAGACCTTCGTCGAGAAAACGGCCGCCGAGGTGACCTCGATATGGCGCCGGCAGGCGGAACAGGAGCTGCGGCGCATCGCCCAGGAGGCCCCGGCCGGCACGGCCACGGAGCAAGCGGCCACGGTGGTCGAGGAGGGGAATCTCGACCAGTTCGAGGATGAGCGCATGGACGAGTACGAGGACGAAATCGACGAGTTCGCGGAGGACCTGGACGAGTAGTCAGTCGCCCGTGGCGCGGCCCGCCAGCTCGCCGAGCTCGACGAGGGCGGCGGCAAGTTGCGCCTGGTCGCGCGCGATGCGCGTTTCCAGCCGCCGCTTCTTGGAGCGGAGCGCCTTGCGCCTTCGGCGGCGCTCCCCCTGCGCCGTGCCCGCGAGCTTGGCTTCGTACCGCTTGTTCTGGCACGTTCGGCAGACGCTCGGCTGCCGGCCGGAACCGGACCAGCCGTTAGGGTCCAGGAGCGTGGCGCAGTCCTCGCAGGGGACGGGGGCGGGCGCCCAGGCGGGCCGCCCCCGGCCGGGATCGTACGGCCGGCTCATCGCGCGCCCCCGCGTCCGCTGGAAGCGCGCAACCAAGCGTGGACACTGGCCGTTGGCGGGCTCATTCCCGCAGCGTTGCACTCTGACGCCGTATATAGCGCCAGCGCGCAAATGTCCGGACCCGGCCGCCGGCGAATCCATCTGCCTCCCATACCCGCGTCAGAGCGTAAGCTCGAGACGACGCTCTGACACTCGGACCCCCGCGTCAGAGTAGCTGACCTCGCCGCGCCCGCCCCCTCTCTCCCGCACCCCAGCGCGCGCCATGTGCATGATCAAGGCATGTACGACACCTTCGGACTGGAGGGGTACAGCGACATCATTCGGGGGGAGCGGCTGGACTGCGACCGCTACGGTGCGCTGCTCCACCAGCTCCCGCGCCCTGCCTCTTACCCACAAGTCTTATCAGGAATCATTCGCTGGTACAGTTTGCTGTCCTGACCCTGATCCAGGCTCCACTGATAGGCCTGCGCAGCGATGCTGAGATGCGTGTAGCCCCCCCAGATGATCTGGTGGCCCGGCTCCGCATACTGCTTGCGCTTGAAGTTCGCATACCCTCCCAGAATCGCCATCGTCAGCACCGCCCGTCCGAGATTGTCCGGCTGTGCGAGCTGGCGGCGCTGCGCGAATTCCCGCAACGCCAGGATCTCAATGTCGGAAAACAGCGTCTCCGTCGGCAGTTCCGGCGTGTCCCGCCCCAGCAGCGTCATCGCCGTCAGACGCCAGGCGATCACCGCCTTGATCGTCACCGCCCGCTCGATCCGCTCACCCGTCCGATGCCCCAGGTACTCCACCTTGCAGCCCGTCTTCAGCACTCGGTGCCAGTCCTCGATCCGCCATCGTAGCCGGTACCACTCCAGCACCCGCTCCGCGTCCTGCCGCGAGTCCACAGCCAGCGTCGTCAGCAGGAACCATTCCAGCCGCTCCGCCCCCTCCGGCTCCGTCTCCTCCCGCACGTGCACCAACCGCAGCCCCAACGCCTTCCCGCCTCCGTCCGGGTCCCCCAGAACCACCTCCTTCCAGCGCAGTTCGACCTGCGCGACCCGCGCCTCCCGCGCCTCCCGCGCCTTCTGCTTCCGGCTCGCCCGCCGCGCCGACAGACGCGCCACGTGAATCTCCATCCGCGCCTGCGCCGGCGCGGCCCGCATCCCGTCGAACAGCTTCGGCACGTCCTGGCCCTGCGAGCGGTTGTGCTTGGCCCGCACCAGCAGGTCGACCGTCCCCAGCCGCCGCTGCTCCGCGAACAGCGCGTACACGTCCGCCTCCCGGTCCAGCACCGACACCGGCCGCACCCCGTCCAGTTCCGCCGCCATCTCCGCGCACGCCCGCAGCCCCCGGATCCAGCGCATCGTCTTGCGCTCCTCCAACGGCTTGCCGTTCTCCGCCTGCCCGTCCGGCGCCTCGTACTGGATCTGCGCCACCCCCAGCGGGATGCCTTCCCCGTTCACTGCCAGCGTCGAGTGCATGTGCAGTCCCAGCGTCCCCTCCGAACGCTGGTTCTTGCCGCTATAGCCCAGACCCCGGCAGCCCCCGTGCTCGGCAAAATTCAGGTCCGTACCGTCCTGGATGCACAGCACCGTCGTCTGCCCCTGCATCCGCTGCAGCGTCCGCTGCCGGTGCGCTGCCAGGATGTTCTCCGGCGTCACCGCCGAGTTGTCCGGCTGGTCGATCATCCGGTAGTAGCCCTTCATCTCCGCCCGCTTGCCCCTGCTCGCCCCCGGGAACGATGCCAGCGGCTGCCGTCCGAGGATCTCCGCGCTATGCACCAGCCGCTGGCTCAAGCGTAGATCACCCAGCGGCGCGTCACCGAACTCCTGCTGCGCCCACTCGCCCTGCGCCAGGCCCGCGCCCGGGCCCAGCGCCGCCAGCGGCTGCCGCTGCACACTCACGCCCAGCTGCTCGCGCCAGTCCGCGACCAGCGGATAGAGCCAGACCGTCTTCACCGGCACGTGCGTGCCGGGCGCCGCGAAGCGGCCCCGCCCGGCGGTCTCGCCCACCCGCACCCAGTTGGCGGCGGCCAGCGAGGTGCCCTCGTGGCAGTCTTTCTCGACAAAGGTTTCCACCAGTAGCGGGCGGTAGCCGTAGCGGCGCTGGAAGTCGCCCGGCAGGCGGCGCAGGGCCAGCCCGAGCGCCTTGGAGGCGAGATTCTGGCAGCACACGGAGGGGCGGATCAGGAAGCGGCTCAGCCCGATCACGCGGTGCAGCCGGCGGGAGCGCAGCTCGTCGTCCCAGCCGATGAAGGCGTCGCGGGCGGCCAGCGCCAAGGCCGAGGCGGCGAAGCCCAAGGCCCCCAGCACGCCGTGGTCGGACACCAGCAGGTAGCGCAACTGGGCTCCCACGTGCTGCACCGCCCCCCGCGGATGCTCCTGCTGCATCAACTGGTTCCAGACCTCCCGCTGGTCGTTGTCGGTGACCTCGGCCAGCGCGAGTCCCCGGATCTGGCCGGCCTGCGCGGGCACGGCGTCGGGGACGGGCACCGGCCGTCCGAGACAGCGCGGCCGGCAGCGCCTGCGCTCGTGGCGGGGTGCGGGCAAGCGGATGCGGCCACGGGCCTCGAGCGAGCGCAGCGCCTGCATGCAACCGGCGATCTGGAGCTGGCCGCGCGAGTCCTCGAAGGCAAACAGCCGACAAACGCGCCGGCCCACTTCGGTGCGGCTGGCCGGGCCAGCCGCAGCCAGCAGCTTGCGCACCTGGGCTATGGCGTCGGGGCTGGAGAGCGTGGAGAAGATCCGGTTCTGCTCTTGCATGCTCAAGGAATGACACAACGCAGGAGCAAAAGTCAAGTCTCGATTTGTGGGGCAGGGGCAGCCCGCGCCGGTTCCACAGCGTCAGCCGCGAGTTGCAGGCCGCGGCGCTGCTGGAACCCCCGTCCCTCAGCGGGACGCGCTGGGACTCGCTTCTGGCGGCGGTGGTGGAGCATCTGGCATGGCTGCACGGGCACCCCATCCCGGCATGGGTCAACGAGCCGGAGCGGTTTCTCGAGATGCCGTGGGTGATTCCCAGGAATCGCACGATGGCCTCGGACGCGGTGCTGTACGCGCCGGCCGCGTTCATCCGGCACGGCGCCCTGCCGGACCCACTGGACCTGGACGCGAGAGGCGGGGAGAGGTTTGCCTGGGTCCCCTGATCCGGAACGCCCGCTCGACCGCAAGAAGATCGAGCAGGCCTTCGGGGAGCTATCGGAACGCCTGCGGGCGATGGAGGTGCGCGCGCACCTGTACGTGATCGGCGGAGCAGCCATGTTGATGGCGCACCGCCGGAGCGAGACGACCATGGATGTGGACGCCCTGGAGATCGACCCCCGCGACACGGTGCTCGCCGCCGCGAAGGAAGTGGGCCGCGAGCTCTCGCTGACCACCGACTGGCTGAACGACAAGGCCCTGACAGTGGGAGCGATCGTTGGCCGCCCCGACGAGACGCGGGAGGTGCTGTACAACTCGCCGAACCTGGTCGTGACAGGCGCCTCGGCGCGGCACATGCTGGCAATGAAAGTGCGGGCCTGCCGCCGCGACGAGAGCGATATCACGCTGCTGATCCGGAAGCTCGGGATCAGGAAGATGAGCGAGGTGGAGGAGATCCACCGCGCGGTGTATCCGAAGGACGAGATCTCCCCCCGCAAAGCCGCCCGCATCCAAGATCTGCTGCTGGAGGAAGCGATCCGGCACCGCCATGCCGCCTTGCGCCGCCACGAGCCAGGCCGCGATTACGGCCCCGAGCGGTAGGCCGGAGGCAGGCCCCCGCGGCTGCAGTCAACTGCAGTGCGGTAGAAGGCCTTCTGGCGTCCAGCGGTACAAACCTGCCCAGAGGAGAGCGTATAGGGTGGGCGGCGCTGGCGCCGCCTTCGCGCCCGTGCTGGATCGGGGACCGCGACAAAGGGAAACGCCCCAGCGGCCTCGACCGCTGGGGCGTTGGGATGCCGTCTGTCCGGCTGTCTCGGGCTCGACCCCCGGCCGCTAGCCGGCGGGTCCCTTCTCCGACCCCTCCCAGCCGTCGCTGTCGGAGGCCTCCAGGGCGGTCTCGGGCTGAGCCCCCCACACGTCCCGCGCCTCCTCGGCGGAGCACTCGGCCAGCGGCTGGGGCGGCCCTTCGCCGGCCTCGGCCGGGACCTCCTCGACAGTGGGGTGGAGATTGGATGGATGGATCAGCGCGCCGCTGCTTTCTGCTGGTGGGATGCGCGCCGCCGATGGGCAAGAAGGCCAAGGTCGCCTCGAGGCTCGTCCGGACCCAGTCCGTCCGCCTGGGATCGGTGTCCGACCCGCCCCACGGCCGCCCGCCCAGCCGACGCAATCCCCCCGATCCCGCTGGTGTTCCGAGGGTGCCTAGGAGGCCCTCAGGATGGCGCTCCGGTCAAGGGATCCAGGCATGCTCGCGCCCGCCCCGCGCGTCCAGGTCCAGGGGGTCCGGCAACGCTCCGCGCCGAATGAACGCCGCCGGCGCGTAGAGCACGGAGTCGCGGCGATGCCAGGGACTCTGGAGACCACCCATGGCGTGTCGAGGAATCGTTCGGGCTCTTCGACCCAGGCCAGCACGGGGCGCCCGCGCAAGAGGGCGATGTGTTCCGTCACGGCGGCCAGCAGGATATCCCAGCGGGCGCCCGTCAACGGAGCCGGATCCTTGAGAGCCGCGACCTCAAGCTCTGGCGTCAATCGGTGAAAGCGCCGCGGCAGATCGCGCCTCAGCATCCTGTATCGGTCGGCGTCCTCCTCCTCTTCCCGGATGACGCGGCTGTAGTGCGCCACGCGGAAATCCGTCTCCGTGGCCCCAGTATGCGCGACTGCGCTTTGCGGCCGCCACGCCACCAGTCCCAGGCTCAGGCCTCGCAGCGCCCCAAAACTCCAGGACCCTCCCCCGACGGCCGCGGCCATGCTCGCTGTCCCGACGGCCGCGCCGGGCGCGGCGTGGAAAAACGCAACGCCGAGGGCGGCGCCGATGCGCAGCGCCGAGGAGGAGCGGCGGCGGGCGGCCCGGGCGCCTATCCGCCCGGTTGCACACGCGGGAGGCCCCGTCCGAACGCTCCCGCCGCAACCAAAGCGGCGAAGAAGAGGGGTCTTGCAGCGGCCCGGAGGTCGATGAGGATCCCGATCGCCAACGCAAGGAAGGGGACGCCCGCTGCCATAAGGAGCGCCGCGAAGCGGCGGCCCTCCGCCGCCAGTCCAGGCCTGCAGCGCGCACGTTCCTACGCGCCGATCGTCGCGAATCCGCAGGCAGCCCGGCCTCCAAGCCGCTCGTGCTCCGACGGCGCCTCGGGTCCGCTCGCGCATGCCGGCTAGCTTGGCGGCCGGACCGCTGCCCATGCCCTGCGATGGGGCTGTCGCGCAAACGATCCCGATCGCCGCGTGGCCGCGGCCGGCCCGGATCCACACCCCGCCGGCGCCCCACGACGCTCGCAACAGGCGTGGCCGCCCCGCACGCGGCGGCTCTCCCGCCGCGCCGCCCGGCAGCCTCGGCCAGCGGGCCGGCTCTACCGGTTCGCCCTCTCCGGGGCCAGCGTCCGGAGGAGAGGGCCGCGTTCCGAACGGACCGCTCCTCTTGCGGAAGCCCCTCCGGCGCCGATGAACTCCCCGTCCCGCGCGGCTGCCGGGCCGGTGTCCGCCTGCCCGCCGTCCAAAACCGGCGGGATCTCCGCCGGGCCATGGCCACTCGCGACGCGCCAGACACCCCGGCTCAAAAAAAGAGTCCGTCTTCGCACGATTGTTCCCTTGCACGCCTTGACAGGGGTTCGGTGGATTGCGGTATGGTAGGTAACAAGCGTGGAGGCAGAGCGTCCTGCGCGTGTCCGAACTCCCGACGGGGCGGACGGGCGGCTATGCGCCGCTGGTTTGCGTGCATGGGGGGTGGCGGCACGGATAGGGTGGACCAGGAAAAGAATGGTATTCTTGTCAGTGACGGTTGCGGTGCGGCTGTATGTGGTATGATGCAGCCGTGAGGCCACTGTCAGTCTCCATGATTCGGGGAGCCGGTCAGCGTTTGTCGTCGGCCACCCGGCAGGAAGAAACACAAAGGGGAAACACACCATGAACCGTATTTTTGTCAAGCAAGGATTGTCCCTATTAGGGATTATGGCCCTGCTGCTGGCCGGCCTGGCCGGTTGCGGCGGGGACGAACCCGCGCCAGTCGCGCGGCCGCCCGCGCCGCCACCCGCGCCGGCCTTCCAACCGGAAGCGGTGGAGGTCGCACTGGGCGAGAGCGGCGACATGATCACGCTGATGACCACCGAGGCCGGTGGCTTCACGCGGGACGGCGAAGCCTTCGAGACCGGCGCCGAGGTGACGGCCGAGAACGGCAACGTCTACACGCTGACCTTGGCGGACGGCGCGTGGGCGGCCGCCTACAACGTGATGGAAGTCGAGGTCATGCTGGGCGCCAGCGGCTCGACCGTGACGGTGGTGACGGCGGAGGACGGCACGTACTGGGTCGGCGAGGACGAGCTGATGGACGGCGGCATGCTGCCCGCCGAGAACGGCAACGTCTACACGCTGACCTTGGTGGACGGCGCGTGGATGACCGCCTACCAAGCCATGGAAGTCAACGTCGCGCTGGGCGCCAGCGGCACGAGCGTGACGGTGGTGACGGCGGAGGACGGCACGTACTGGGTCGGCGAGGACGAGCTGATGGACGGCGGCATGCGGATGGCCGACAACGGCAACTCCTACACGCTGACCTTGGTGGACGGCGAATGGATGACCGCCTTCAACGCGCCGGATGAAGTGATGGTGACGCTGGGAACCAGCGGCACGAGCGTGACAATCGAGACGGCCGAGGACGGCACGTACTGGCTCGCCGGAGAGCTCTTCGAGAGCGGCGACGACGTCGACGCCGCCAACGGCAACAAGTACGTCCTGACCCAGGTGGCCGGAGAATGGTCCGCGGAGTTCCAGCCCGCGAGCATGCCGATCGCCGGGATCTCGCTGATGGCGATGAGCCAGCAAGACGGGGACGGCTACGATGTCGGCGACCAGACGCTCGACGAGGACGGCTCGGGCGACATCATGACCGACGACGGCAACTTCCACGTCTCGATGGACGACATGGGCATGTTCATGGCGACGCAGTACGATGCCGTGGTCGACGGCGGAGATAACGGGACTACTGTGGGCGACGACATGGATCTGGCTGTGATCGCCGATGACGAGGAGACCGACGTCAACGAGGCGGGAACGATGTTGACGGTAAACGGGGACAGTCATCCGATCGAAACACTGTTCTCCGCGGGCACGTCGACGGTTGAGGGAGACAATCTCGTCGCCGGGGTCAAGGACGAAGTCGTCAAGTTGGCCGCCCAGATCAAAGGGCTGATCGCCGTGAACGAGACAGAACCAGAAGACGGCCGTACCGATTTCAGCGACCAATTCAGAGCGAAGTGGAAGGCCATCGACACACAGCTCGACGCCATCTTCGGGGACCAGGACAGCGCTGCTGATGATGACACCGTATACGACCATCTCGACGAGCTTGCTACTGGCACGCTGAGCGATGCTCTAGTGGAGAAGATGGTCGAGACGTTGGACATGATCGTTGCGGCGCTTTCGAGCAAGGCGGGATTCGAGGCTGCGGTCGTCGAGGACGGAGACGGAGTTTTTGAGGGGTTCGGAATCGACGAGGCCGACGACGCCGCGAAGGCATTCGATGCCCGCGCCTCGTCCGCGAGCGTGTACCTGGGAAGGACGGCGAACACGCGCTTCGGCCTCTACACGAAGACCGTGCGTACGGTAGCCAGTGTGGATTTGGCTGCGCCCGACACCGGGGCATCCGGGGTATTCGCCTACAGTCCGATGGGGCCGGCGAAATTGGCGGATCTGCCGAGCAGTGGCGGAGCGTTCTATGCGGGTGACACGATGGCTTTGGACGGCACCGGCGAAAAGATCTACAACGGCGACATCGCACTCCAGGTCCGTTTTCGCAGCAAGCGGGTCAGCGGCTTGGTTTCGAACCTAAAGGACGCGGACGGCAACGGGTTTGCGTATGGCTTCGGCACGGTCGACACCATTATCCTGGAACAGGCTGTGCTTGGCGAGGACGGGGACTTTGCGGCACCTGATGATACAATGGCTCAGATCGTCTACGCGGCGGTTCCGGGTAGTCCGAAGGCCGAACCCGTCGCCAACACTTTCACGGGCCAATTCGTCGGCGCGGGCGTGGCGGCGATCGGCACTTGGTCGATCGGCGACGACACGGACGACGAGGACCTCAAGGGGGCATTCGGAGCGGAGCAAGGCGACCCCGTGTCCGATCCGGCGCCGGAAACCGACGACGGCGGAGCGGCCGCCACGATGCTCAATGCTTCTGTGGACGACAAAGGCGTCCTTACGATCCAGGCGGCGGACGACGAAGCCACTCCCCCTGTGGTCGCCATCACAGCCAAAGGCGAGGAGCTGTACGCCGACGGCGGGGGCAAGATCACGGGAGCCAACTTCGTCCAGGATGCGAGGGAGGCGATCGAGGAACTGGTCGACCGCTTGGATCTCTTCATCAGCTTGGAGGCGTTGGATGACAAGGAATCCGCCAACACGGGGAGGGAGTCGGTCTGGGACAAAGTGGGCGAGCAGCTCGACACGATCTTCGGCGCAAACTCGGCAGCCAACATCCTCACCGACGGTGTGAGCGGGGGTGATATCGACTACCCGCGGGACAAGGCTGACGATACCGTACTTGATGATGACGCCGCCAAGGAGGAGATCAATTTGATCCTCGCGGCCCTGGAAACCGAGGCCGCATTCACGGAGGCCGCCAAGAAGGGCGGGATCCTCTACCATGATGATGACGCCAACGATGACGAAGACGTGAACGCCTTACTGAATGAGCAAAAAGAGGCTGACATATTCGCTCGCGTCTCGCATACGGTCACGATCGAATACGGAAACACGGACTATACCCGGTTCGGCGCCTGGAATCGGACAGCTTCAGCGAATGCGATTATGGAACCAACCGCACCAGTGACAGGCGCCAACGGTCTGTTCGCATACAGCCCGTTGTCTCAGACGAAGTACAGCGACGACGATCCGAACTTCCCGGCAGGCGGCGAAGCCACCTACGAGGGCTCGACGATCGCCCGGGACGACGGCGCCGATGCTGTTGCATACTACGAAGGCGATATCGCGCTGGTGGTTACGTGGACGACCTTGGGTACCGGTGTCGGCAATGTCGGCACCCTCGCCGCCGTGGTCAGTGATTTGCGTAATTCCGATGGCGCTTTGTACAAAAATGGCGATAATGACGTCGACAGCGTGATCTTCACTTCAGACGATATCAACGTAGCAAGAGACAGCGCCGGCCTCTTGTCCTTCAATCGCGAAAACGGTGACGCGCGTTTGCGGCACTCGACGCTCAGTATCCCAGACACGACTTTCAACGGCGATGCCGACATCAACGGCATGTTCGTCGGCAAGAGCATCGACGGGCCGCTCGGCGTACTGGGCAGTTGGTCGCTTGACGCCACCGGCCACGACATCACGGGTACGTACGGCGCCGATCTTGCGCCGTAGCGAGCGTTCGATCCCGCGTCGGCGAAGGCGCGGTTTTCCAGGGGGGGCGGATTCGCCCCCCCTTCTTATTTTGGGCGTGCCGGGCAGGGCGTGCAATGCGCGAGCGCTGGTCGATCGGCGGCCTAGAACGTGGAAGTCCTCCACGAACCGCGGGCTGGGAACCCCGCGCCGCCGGTGGTGCGGCGAACAAGACGGCTGCCACTCCAACGATGCAGTTGATGGCGGTCTTGGCATCGTAGCCGGTCCGGACGCGGACGGCGGGGACATCGAAGCCGCCGCCTCTGGCCCGCTCGCCGCCAGCGGACGCACGGTTACCGCAGCCGACTTCGCCGCGGCCGCGACAGAGGATATCGAGGCTTGGCGTAAGCCCCTGGATGCCGGCGTCGTCCGGGATAACAGGGATCCGCTGGATGACGCCAACGTCGGGTGGGAGAAGATCTGGGCCGACGAGGGGCGTAGCCTCGATCGGGTGAAGGTCTGAGAGCGCCGGCCTCCGGGCTATCTGGAGGGGCGCGCGAAGCGGAGGCTGCCGTCGGGCGGTGTCTCGGTCTCGCCCAAGCACTTCAGCATGCGGCTGCGGTGCGGCGCTTGCGCTTCACGCGCAGCACCTCGTAGTCCGCCTCGGGATCAACGTACCGCGGGCCCGCGGCAGGTTCTCGATGATCCCCGCTAACCGGGCGGGTCGAAGCGGGCACCTCGCTTTCCTACGCGGCGCGGACGAAACGTCGAGTCAGACTCCTGCACGGTGATCGCAGCCGGTCGAACGCGGCCCGACTGAGACCCGAAGACCGCCCCTGTCAAGGGTAATTGAGAATTCCCCACACACTGAGCAGTGGCAATTGACATTCCCCCAGTCCGATGCAGTCCAAGAACCAGTCGGGAAAGCGGAGGCGGGCCATGCTGGAGAGCAACCCGTCGGGGAATACCCGACCCAACTCATCCAGACGATACAGGCTCGGGGCGGCCCTTTGGGTTCCGCCCCGAGCAGCGGGCGAGGCCGGCAGGGTGGTCCAGGTCGGGGATCAGGCTTGGGAGCAACTCCGCAACGTCGCGTCGCTGCCGTTCCTCCACCAGCATGTCGCAGCCATGCCCGACGTGCATTGGGGCCTGAGAGCGACGGTCGGATCGGTGATTCCGACGCGGGGCACGATCATCCCGGCGGCCGTCGGAGTCGATCTCGGCTGCGGCATGATGGCGGTGCCCACGGGACTGCGCGCCGAGGACCTGCCCGACACCCTCGCGGGTGTCCGCTCGGAGATCGAAACGTGCGTTCCTCGCGGGCGCACCGATTGAGGCGGCGCAAACGACCGGGGCGCATGGGGCGACGCGCCCGAGTCCGTCGAGGAGCGCTTCGATCGCGACGGGTGGCGCGAGGATCTGGACAGGATCGTGGAGTGCCACCCCAAGCCCGAACGGGCGGCTCGGCGCAGCGAAAAGCACCTGGGCGCTCTTGGCGCGGGCAATCGCTTCATCGAGGTCCGCCTGGACGAGAGCGGCCAGGTATGGGTCATGCCGCACTCCGGCTCCCGCGGGATCGACCATGCCATCGGACGGTATTGCATCGAACTCGCGAAGCGCGACATGGAGCGATGGTTCATCCAGATTCCCGACAAGGACCTTGCGTATTTCCCGCAAGGAGCCGAGAACTTCGCCGCATACGTCGACACGGTGAGATGGGCGCGAAAATATGCGTGGTTGAACCGGAAGATCGTGATGGAGAACACCCTGGACGCTCTCGGACGGGCGGTCCGGCCCGACGCTCCGCACTTGGCGCGCCTGCCGAAGGGCGAAGGGGCGGTGAACCGCCACCACAACTACGTCGTCATGGAACACTGCTTCCGCCAGAACATCTGGGTGACGCGCAAGGGAGCGACGCGGGCGCGCCAGGGAGACATGGGCGTCATCCCCGGCTCGATAGGCGCCCGCTCATACATCGTCCGCGGCAAGGGCAACGCCGATTCGTTCCATTCCCGTCCGCACGGTACAGGCCACGCCATGTCGAGGTCCGAGGCGAAGCGTCGGTTCAAACGATCCGATCATGCGTCCCAATTAGAAGGGGGTGGATACGCCCCCGCTTTTCTTGTGCCGAGCATGTTCGGCAGCCTGAGGGTGAAAGTCCCTTGGACAACCTGATCGAGGTGAAGTCCTAGCGAGGCGCAAGGGCGCCGCCGCGAGGCGGGGTCCGAAGGAAGCGTGCAGCCTAGGTGCGAGCCGATGGACAAGAACTGGATACGAGGCACGCGGCGCCGGACGAGTCGGCATGGGACGACGAAGTTTAGATCCATCCAGGGTGTTGACCGTCAATCCGGCGGCTGTGCGTGGAAGGCTGCCGAGCTTACCTTGGGAGGCCTGCCGCTCGTCCGGAAATCCGAACCTACGGACGAGCGATCTCTCCTGGTCGCGCGGCGGGAGTCGGCAGACTGCATCGTAGGCCCGCCAGGGACGAAGGCCCGAACGGACGGAGCGGCCAGCGGCGGAAGGGCCAGCTGGAGCTGGCCTTCCTGGCGGAGGGTAGGGATGATTCCGCGAGGGCCGCCGGGGGACGGACCGAACCCCGCGGGGCGGAGCGACGAGCCGAAAGCCCGGCTACGGAAGAACAGTGGTTGGAGAGAGGCTGCGAGCGGGAGAACTGCAAGCGGGCGCTGGCGCGAGTCCGGGCGAATCTGGGGAGTCCGGGAGCGGACGGGAGGCCCGTCTGTTGTCGAAGAGCTACCGGGCTACCTGCGGCGGCACTGGCCGGCCATCCGGGAACAGTTGCTGAGCGGGACCTACACGCCGCAACCGGTGAAATGGGTGAGAATCCCCAAGCCGGACGGGGGAGTGCGCAAGTTGGACATCCCGGCGGTGCTGGACCGATTCATTCAGCGGGCGGTAGCGCAGGTGCTGCAGGAGCGCGGGGATCGGACGGTCTCCAAGAACAGCTACGGGTTTCGCCCCGCGGCGGTCGTTGCAACAGGCGGTGGTGGCGGGTTCAGGTGCAGGCAAGCTCGACGGCAGGGTGGACAAGCTTCGCGACGATCTTTCCACAAGCAGAGTGGACGTTGCGTCCATCAAGACCCGGCTTGAGATCCAGTGGCGACGGGCCGCTTAGAGCCTTGGGCTAGTTTCTTCTGGATAATTTCCGGGTGAGCAAACTAATCACTGCGTTGGTCCTGATATGCCTTCACTCCGTAGCCACCCGCAACTGGGCGCGCTGGGTTTCGCCGCCTCGGCTCTGGCGCTGGCCGCGCGCGACGCCTTCCTTCATCGGCTGGGACGCCGAGCTGCGCTCCCGCCAACTGCACCGCGTGGTCGCGCTGAGCCGCTTCCTGATCCTGCCGGAGGTTGCTGCATAATCCCCACCTCGCTACATCATTGAAAATCAAGGGCTTGCTGATTCGGATCCGGTGTCAGCGGAGCCTTTCCCGACGTAACCGTTCGAGCGGTCCGTGAATAGAGAAGTTTGAGCGGATGGAGGGGGGATTGGTGAAAAAACTTGCCTGAAACGCTGAACACAAGAAATGTGTTTATGGCAGGCTAGCGAATGTGGAGTTGGCAGCGCAGCGGGAAGCGCAGGGAGTGTTGGAGCCGGGAGCGGCCCTGAGCGGAGACTGGCGGCGGGAGCGGGTCCCTGCACGGTCGGGGGCGCTGGTCGAGGCGAAGCAAGAGGCGCCTTACTGGCGGAGCATGCACGCGCGGGTGCAGGAGCGGGTCGCGAAGCGGCAGGCGCAGTGCCGGGAAGCGGAGCGGAAGCTGGCGGATGCGCAGGAGCGGATCGGGCAGTTGGAGCGGCGGGAGCGGGAGTTGGAGCAGGAGAATGCGGGCCTGCAGCAGCGCAACCAGGATCTGCTGAAGGCCCCGTTCGGGAAGCGGAGCGAGAAGCGCCAGAGCGACAGCGATGGCGGGCCGGGGACCGGCAGCACGGACCCGGGCCAGGGGCCGCAGCGGTCGCGCGGGGGGCAGGCGGGAGCCGACGCGCATGCCCGGGTGGACCTGCCCCTCGTCGTCAATCACGCCCGCTACCTCATCCTGCCCTGGATCCTCCTTCCCTCCCTGGCCTCCCATCTGCTCGCCTGCCTCCAGCGCCAGCTCCCCCGCGACTGGCACCAACGCTACGGCATCCGCCCCGTCCTGCTCGAGACCTTCTGCGAGACCCCGCGCTTCCACGGCACCTGCTACCGTGCCGCCAACTGGATCCATCTCGGCCAGACCCAGGGCCGCGGGAAACTCGATACCCGCCACGAGTACGCCGAACCCGTCAAGAACGTCTTCGTCAAACCCCTCTGCCCCGACTGGAAGGCCATCCTCAATCGCTAGCTCCCCAGCCGCCCCTCACGGACCGCTCGAACGGTTACGCGGGCGCTTGTATGGCCAGATTTTGGAAGGTTTTCGTTGGGCTTTTGGTGCTAGCCGGAAGCCTGCCCGCCGCTGAAAATCCCGAGATTTTCCAAAACCAGCTCGCCCCTCTTCTCCAGGCCCATTGCGCCCCCTGCCACGGCGGGGCCGAACCGCAAAGTAACCTCTCGATTTCGAGCTACGATTCGCTACTGAAAGGCGGCAAGCACGGCCCGGCGATTGTTCCCGGCTCGGCCGAGCAAAGCCTGCTGATCCAGTACGTCAAAGGCGCCAAGCAGCCCCAGATGCCGTTGGGAGGCTCGCTGCCGGCAGGGGTGGTCGAGCAGTTGGCGCGGACGCTCGACGAAATGAGCCCGCTGGCGCACACGGCATCACGCGACGACTACCTGGACTGGCTGTTTCAGAAGCCGGTGGCGCCGCCCATTCCCGATCTCGGCGAAAGCGCCCCCGTCAATCCGATCGACGGCTTTATCCGGGCGCGTCTCCGCTCGGAGGGCCTGGCGCCCGCTCCGCCGGCCAGCCGCCGGGCGCGTGTCCGGCGCCTCTATTTCAACCTGATCGGCCTGTCGCCATCGCCCGCCGAAGTGCAAGCTTTCCTCGACGATGCCGACCCCGAGGCCTACGAGAGGCTCGTCGATCGCCTGCTGTCCGACCCGCGCTACGGCGAGCGCTGGGGACGCCATTGGCTCGACTTGGTGCGGTTTGCCGAATCCGACGGCTTCGCGATCGACACCGAGCGGCCCACCGCCTGGCGCTACCGCGACTACGTCATCCGGTCATTCAATCAGGACAAACCCTATGACGTGTTCATCCAAGAGCAGCTTGCCGGCGACGAGTTCGACGGCGACGAGAAGGTCGAGCCCTCGGAACGGCTGGTCGCACTGGGATTCCTGCGCATGGGTCCCTGGGAAGCTGACGCCAACTCCCAGCGGCAGCTTCGCTTGAATGTCCTCAACGAGCTCACGGCGACGACCGGCGAAGTGTTTCTTGGGCTAACGGTCGGCTGCGCGCAGTGCCACGATCACAAATACGACCCCATCCCGCAGCGCGACTTTTACCGCTTGCAGGCGTTTTTTGCCCCGATGCGCGTGGAGGACCGGCCGGCGGCGTTTACCGACGCCGAATACGACCGCAAGATGAAACGGCAGCGGCGCGAGCACGAGGACCAGCTCGATCGCGCCACCGAAGAGTTCGACAAGCGCCGCCAAGCCTTGATCGAGCGCTTCATGGAAAGCAAGAACGTCACCGAAGACGATGACAAGGTCAAGGAGTTCAAGCGCGAGCTGGGTGTTCAGAACGAGTTTTTCCGCGACCGGAAAGACCCCATCTTCCGCGAAGAGGTCTGGCTCGCCTACCTGGCGGCGAAGGATGAAAAAGAGCGTCTCCAGGAGCTTTTCCGGCGCTACCAGCCCGTGGCCGTTGCGGTTTCTGATCTGGTACCACCCGATGTGCCTGATTTGCCGGATACCCACGTGCTGGCCGGCGGGGAGCTCGACAGCGAGCTCGAAAAGGTCGAGCCGGGCTTTCTGGAATGCATCACGGGAGCGGCCGGCGATGCCAAGATCCCCTTCGTGGACGGAAGCTCGGGGCGTCGCCGCGCGCTGGCTGAGTGGATCGCCAGCCCCGACAACCCGCTGACGGCTCGAGTGATGGTCAACCGCCTCTGGCAGCATCACTTCGGGCAGGGGCTGCTTCGTACCCCAAGCGACGTCGGCAAAAACGGCGACCGCCCGTCGCACCCGGAACTGCTCGACTGGCTGGCCGAGGAGTTCGGCAACCGGGGATGGAGCATCAAAGCCATGCACCGGCTGATGCTGACTTCGAAGACCTATCAGCAGTCCACCGGGCACCCCGACTGGAAGCGGCACGGCGAGGTGGATTCCGACAACCGCCTGCTGTCGAGAATGAATTGGACGCGGCTCGAAGCCGAGGTGCTGCGCGATTCCGTCTTGTTCTTGAGCGGTCGGCTGAATCCCGAGCCAGGCGGTCCCGGCTCGCTGTTCGACGTGCCCGCCGACGTCGCCGAAGGGTTCGAGTTCTTCAAGTGGTTCGCGTCCCCTCCGGAACAGCAGCGCCGCCGCTCGGTTTACACCTTCCAGCGCCGCTCGGTGTTGCAGCCCTTCTTGGAGACCTTCGACGTCGCGAACATGAGCGAGTCGTGCTCGCGGCGCAATACCACGACGGTGGCGCCGCAGGCCTTGACGCTGCTCAACGGCGAACTGGTCAACACCGAGGCGCGGCATTTCGCCGAGCGCATCGCCCGCGCGGCCGGCCCCGACCCTCAAAAGCAGATCGAGCAAGCTTTTTGGCTCGCTCTCAGCCGGCCGCCTTCTCAAGGCGAAGTGACGGAGGCTCGGGAACTGCTGGCGCAATCCGCTCCGCTCGAGGGTTTCACCCGATTGGGTGTGGTGTTGTTCAACTTGAACGAGTTCTTGTATCTGGAGTAGTTGCCATGGATTTGCAGTTGGCGAGGAGACGCTTTCTTTACCAAGGAGTCGCGGGCATCGGCGGCTTGGCGCTGCTCGACTTGCTCAACCGGGATCTGCGCGCGGCCTCCAGCGACCCCCAGAGTCCCCTGCTTTCCAAGGCCCCGCACCACCCGGCGAAAGCGAACGCGTGCATCTTCTTGTCGATGCTGGGCGGACCGAGCCAAATGGATACGTTCGACCCCAAGCCGGCCCTCACCAAGCACGATGGCAGCCCGATGGACTGGAGCAAAGAGAAGCTGACCGATCAGCCGGGCCTTTTCGCCAAGCCGCGGGTGCTGGTGGGTAGCCCCTTCAAGTTTCAAAAGCACGGCCAGTGCGGCATGCAGGTTTCGGACCTGCTGCCGCATATAGCGAGTTGTGTCGACGACATCGGCTTCGTGCGTTCCGTACAGGCCGACAACGGCAACCATCCGGCGGCCGTGTTTCAGATGAACACCGGCTTTGCCCGGCCCGGGAATCCCTCGCTCGGCGCTTGGGCCACCTTGGGGCTGGGCAGCGAGAACCAGAATCTACCGGCCTTCGTCGCCCTGCCGGATTTCCGCTCGATTCCTTTCAGCGGCGCGCAGCAATGGGGCAGCGGTTTCCTGCCGGCCAGCTATCAGGGCACGGTGCTGCGCTGGAAAGGGGAAGCCATCCGTGACCTGACCTCCCCCGAGGGGGTCTCGAGCGAGATGCTGCAGGCGTCGCGCGATTTGCTGCGCAGCTACAACCAGAAATACCTCGACAACCATTTCACCAACCCCGATCTGCAGGCTCGCATCGACGCCTACGAGCTCGCCTATCGCATGCAAGTCGAAGTGCCCCAGGTGCTCGACCTGACGGATGAAACCGAGGCCACCAAGCAAATGTACGGGTTGCACGACGAGACGACGCGGTCGTTCGGGACGCGCTGCCTGATGGCCCGTAAGCTCGTCGAAGCCGGTGTGCGCTTCGTGCAGCTGTACACCCCCAGCCAGTCTTGGGACGCGCACGTTGATGTCATCAAGAATCACGGCAAGAACGCCGCCGAGGTCGACCAACCTGTCGCGGCCTTGCTCAAAGACCTCAAGCAGCGCGGGCTGCTCGACCGCACGCTGGTCGTCTGGATGGGGGAATTTGGCCGAACGCCCGACACCCCGGCCGATCGCGAAACGAAAGGACGCGACCACAATATCGGAGCCATGACGGTTTGGTTCGCCGGCGGAGGCGTGAAGGGTGGAACGGTCGTCGGGGCCACGAACGACCTCGGATACAAGGCGGTCGAGGACGTTTACCATATCCGCGACGTTCACGCCACGATTCTGCATCTGATGGGCCTCAACGACATGTGGCTGACCTACTATCACGCCGGCCGAAACCGCCGGCTCACCGACACCGGCGGACAGCTCATCCACCAGATCTTGGGTCGAAGCGAACGAAGACCTGCATTGGCTGCCGCTGTTCAACAACCGCACCGGGCAGCCGGCTCAGGTTGGCATGCGCGTCCAGATCACGCTCATCCGCGACAAGGACATCCTGAAACCTCTACTAGAGCGAGAGGGAGCGACGCGTAAGGACGGGCCCGCGGGCTGGTGCCAAGGGTCAACCGCCACGCCTAGCGTTAACGGATTAGACGCTTGCGCCGGATCGCGGTTTTGAGTATCGTCGGCCAAGAGCGCTGACGGGCGTGATGCGAGCGGGATGGGCGATATGACGAGGCGAGAGACGCGAAGGAGAGGTGGGTTTCCAATGCGAGAACGGCGACCGTCCATTTACATTGGGATCACCCTCTTGGCCAGCGTGCTTATCGTTGGGGCGGCGTCCTGCGGGAAGCGCGAGCCGCCGCTCTCGCCGCAAGACGCTCTCGGAACTTTTCAACTGCCGCCCGGATTCCGCATCGAGTTGGTGGCCGCCGAGCCCGAGATCGCCGACCCGGTGGCGATGGCGTTCGATGCCCAAGGACGGCTCTATGTGGCCGAGATGGCTGACTACCCCCTGGCGCCCGAGCCCAAGGGCCGCGTCAAACTGCTCGAAGACCGTGACGCCGACGGACGGTTCGAGCGCAGCACCGTGTTCGCCGACCAGCTGCATTTCCCGAGCGGCGTGATGGCGTGGCGCGACGGCGTGCTGGTCACCTCGGCGCCGGACATTCTCTATCTGGCCGACAGCGACGGCGACGGGCGGGCCGACCTGCGTCAAGTCGTTCTAACCGGATTCGCCAAAACCAACCCGCAACTCCGCGTGAACGGCTTGCAGTACGCGATCGACAACTGGGTTTACGTGGCCTATCCGCGCGCGATTGCACCGATCCGGTACAAGGAGTTCGCGGACCTTGGCGCTGCGATTCGTTTTCCCGACGAGCCGGGCGCCACGCCCGCGGAGATCGACTCGACCGATGCGCGGTTCCGGCCCGCTCGAAAAAAGGTCGAGGCGGCCGCGGGCAATTCCGAATTTGGGAATGCGTTTGACGCCTGGGGCAACCGGTTCACGGTCTGGAACAACGATCACGTTCGTCATGTCGTCGTGCCGAACCGCTACCTGACGCGCAACCCGTACCTGACGGTGGCCTCGGCGATGCAGTCCGCCTCGGACCACGAGAATGCAGCCCGGGTTTACCTGATCGCCGACTCGGCGGCGGCCGTGCAAGATTCCGAGAAGGGCAGCTTCACTTCCGCCGCCGGGATTTCTATCTACACCGGCGGGGCTTTTCCTCCCGAGTACGACCTGAGCTTCTTCGTCTGCGAACCCGTGCATCATCTGGTGCATCACGACCTGTTGACCGCCGCCGGGCCGACCTTCGTCGCTAAACGCTCGCGCGAGGGAGTGGAGTTCTTGGCCTCGACCGATAGTTGGTTCAGCCCAGCCTTTACAACCGTGGGGCCCGATGGGGCGCTCTATGTCGTCGACTACTACCGGCCGATTCTGGAGCATCCGGAATGGATTCCCCCTGAGCAGCTCGAAGGCGCCGACCTTTACGCCGGAAGCGAGCAAGGACGCATCTATCGCGTCGTTCATGAGTCGGCTCAGCCAAGCTCGGCGCCGCGACTGGCCGAGGCGCCTTCCGGCGAGCTCGTTGAACAGCTGTCAAAGCCAAACATGTGGTGGCGCATCACCGCACAGCGGCTGCTGGTCGAGCGTGGCGATGAAGCGGCGATTCCCGCTCTGACTGAGTTGGCGAGAGATGGGTCGGCGTTCGCGCGGCTGCACGCGTTGTGGACGCTGGAAGGCCTCGAGGCGCTGTCCAGCGAGCTGGTGCTCGGGGCGCTGGCGGATCCGTCGGCGCGTGTTCGAGAAAATGCCGTTCGTTTGGCCGAGAGCTTTCTCAGCGACTCGGCCGTGAAGCAAAAGCTTTACACACTGGCCGACGACGCCGACGCCAAAGTCCAGTTCCAGCTTGCGCTGACTCTGGGTGAACTTCGCGAGGACGCCGCACTCGAAACGCTCGAGGCGATCGGATTCCGGCACATCGAGGACCGCTGGTTTCAAACCGCGGTCCTGACGTCAGCCGCCGAGACCGCGGGCCGGTGGTGGCGCACGATCGCCGGGCGTCCCGGGTTCCTCGACACAGAATCAGAGGGCAAACGCGAGTTTATACAGCGGGTCACCTCGATCATGGCCGCCCG
Organism: Bryobacterales bacterium; assembly: GCA_965218615.1. Lineage (GTDB taxonomy): Bacteria > Acidobacteriota > Terriglobia > Bryobacterales > UBA6623 > VXMF01. The sequence continues at coordinate 319,446 of CBDCLH010000003.1, read as the reverse complement.
GCAGGCCGAGCGCGACATGGCCGGCGTGCTGGCGCGGGTAGTAAACGACAAGGGCGCTCATTCCGCGTGGTGGCGGGATGCGGCGCTCGCGGGAATGGCGGAGGGAATTCCTTCTGGGGCGCGGCGGCCGAGGCTGGCTGGCCTCGAGCGGAACTTGATACCTCTGTTGGGAGCCGACGCTCCGGAGGTCCGCCAGGTTGCTCTGAAGCTCGCCACCAAGGTTTCGCTCAGCGACGCTGCGGCATTACCCGCCCTATTGCGGGAAGCGTCGAAGACGGCGCGGCAGGAGGGCGCCGCGATCGATGACCGAGTGTACGCTTTGCGCCTTCTCGCGTTGGGGCGCGCCGAAACCAGCAGGCCTGTCCTCGAGCCGTTTCTCGCGCCACAGCATCCTGAGCCGCTGCGCATCGCCGCCATCGAAGCGCTCGGCAGCCATCACGACGCCAAGGCCGGAGAAATCTTACTCGTTTCCTGGCGAACCTACACCGGCGCGGTGCGCGATGCCGTGTTGAAAGTGCTCTTCGAGGATGGCGCGAGCTTGCCGGCCCTGCTGGACGCCATCGAGTCGGAACAGGTGCAGCCGTGGTCGCTCAGCGCCGGGCAGCGTCGCCGTCTGCTTGTGTCATCCGATTCGGCGATTCGCAGCCGGGCGGAAAAACTATTCGGCGAGTCGCGCCAGGACGAACGCCGCGCCATCTACGAAAGCTATCTCGCGGCGCTACGTCGCGCGGGCGACCCCGGGCGCGGCCAGCGCGTGTTCGACGCGGTCTGCAGCGAATGCCACCAGGTGGGCGGCCAAGGTTTTGCGGTCGGTCCCGACCTGCACACCGTAGCTTCGCGGAATAAGGAGCATCTTCTCAGGGACATTCTGCTGCCGAACGAGAGCATCGAGTCGGGTTACGAAGAGTATCTGGTCGAGACTGCCGATGGCCGCTCGATTTCCGGGCTGATCGCCACGCAAACCCCCACTACGTTGGTGCTGCGCCGCGCCAAAGGCGAGGAAGACACGGTGTTGCGCAGCAGCATCGCCGAGATGCGCTCGCTGAGCGTCTCCGCCATGCCGGAAGACATGGAAAAAGACATCGACGTAGATGAGATGGCCGACCTGCTGGCTTATCTGAAGAGTCTCTAAAACATCCGTCGCTCATTCCATCTTTATCCGATTGCGTCTTGGGCGCACTTGGGGCGTTACTGTACTTCAACCTAGATTCGGCAGTTGGGTCGTGGGCTGAGAGCCAGAAAATCCTGTGCACAAAAGAGCATGGCGGACGATTTGACGGTTTCTGGCGCTCACCCGTTGGGTGAACGCTCCACGGGCCTTCCTGCACGTGTCGAGGCAACGCTTCCGGTGGACAGTTTCGCCGGTAAGATCGAGGTCCCATGGGCTCTCGACGAGGCCGTGACGCCGCTGAGGCAGCTGCCTTTGTCGTCGACCTCCTCAAGCAGGCGGACCTGTTCGATCCGTTCGTGCGGGAGGCTCCGCTGAGCTATGCCCGCCCGAGCAAGCCGTAGTTGCGGGATCTGCTGGGTGCGCTGCTGCTGTCGGTTCTGACCGGCGCCAACCGCTACGCGCATGGCAACGCGCCGCGTTACGACGGGGTCAATCCGCGTCTGCTCAGTCCGATGCTTACTGCGCGGATAGAGATTGATGCGTCTCCCGCCCCGCCGCCTCCACCCCGACCGCCACCAACATGTGCGGCGGGCAACTGAACTCGACGCGAGCCACGCAGGCCGGCTATTTGCGACGCGTCCAGGTCTCGAAGTTCCATAGCTCCGAATCCCAGGCGTTCATCCAGACCCCATCGATGTCGTTCGAGTGGGCCGACACCAATCCGCGGTGGATCAGCGGAATGATCGAGTAGCTACCGACGAGCAGGTCGTTGAGCGCAATCGTGATCTGGTTGCGCTTCTCCGCATCGATGGTGTCGTGAAGCTCCTCAAAGAGCCGATCGTATTCGTCGGACTGGAAGCGCTGCACGTTCCGCCCGAGGAACGAGTTGGACGCTCCAGGCATCTCAGCGGTGATCCAGGAACCCATGTAGCTCTCCGGATCCACGCCGCTACTGCTATCGGCGTACATCTGAACGTCCACGTAGAACCTACCAACGGTATCCGGGTTCACCGGGTCATCCCCGAAGAACGCCGAGGGGTCGATGTGCTTCAGGTCGGTCTCGGCGCCGAGTTCCGCCCACCAACTCTTGATGTGCTCCTGTGTGGCCTGCCGCACCGAGTTCGTCGAAGTCTGGAAAAGGATCTTGAGCGGAACGCCTTCGCGCTCTCTGACGCCGTCACCGTCGGTGTCCACGATTCCGGCATCGTCGAGGATTTCTTTCGCGAGTTCCAAGTTTTGGACGAGGCATTCGTCGTTGTTGGTCGAAGCCTGCGCGGGCGGCCACGGCCAGACGTTGCACGTCGGACGGCCGGCACGCTCTCCGTATCCGACCCTGACCAAGGTGTCGCGATCGATCGCCAGGGAGAGAGCGCGGCCGACGATCGGATCCGTCAGGGACGGGTGGGGGTTGGTCCCGTTCGCGTACTCCGATCGAAGATCGCCCAGGCTGGGATCCGGATTGGTTTGGTTGAGCATGAGGCGCTCGACTAATGTGGCGAAGGCCGAGACGATGGTTCCTTGGCCCCCAGACGCAATCGAGGCCAGGATTTCGGGCTCGACCTGGAGGTTCCAGGCATAGTCAGGCTCGTTGAGCTGGAGAACAGATCTTGCGGCATCGGCCGCGGCGCCTCCCCCTTGCAGGACAACTTCCCCGAAATACGGAAGACCCGAGTCGACGCCGCGGTAGAGAGGGTTGAAGCGGAAGCGTGCGGAGGCGTTGCTGCGGAAGTCAGCCACTACGTACGGACCCGTGCCGATCGGCCCGAGGTTCGCATCGTGGCATTCGTCCGCCGCTGCGCCCAAGCAGTCGGCGAACTGCGACGCTTGGAGAATGGGGTTCAGGAACGTCACGAATGGCGCATAGGGGAACGACGTCGGTCCATCGAACGTGACGGTGACGGTGCGCTCGTCGACCGCCTCCACGGACACGACATTCTCGAATCGCACCGCATGGGCGCAGCCGCCTTCGGGCGCAGTGCAGTATCGCCAAGTGAAGACAACGTCATTCGCGCTAAGCGGCGTCCCGTCGGACCAGACGACGTCCTCGCGAAGATTCCATGTGATGCTTGTCCGGTCCGCCGCGAAGCCGCCGTTCTCGATGGTCGGGATGCGGGTCGCCAGAACGGCGACGATCTCCCCGTCCGGGTTCTACTCGGCGAGCGGCTCGATCACGAGCGATGCGGCCTCGGCATCCTTGGTCCCTCTGGAAAGATAGGGGTTGAGGATCGTTGGCGCTTGCCAATAGCGAAGCGTTGCGCTATCGCCTTGACCCACGCGCTGGGAGCCTCCACCTCCCGGGCCTGTGCCGCCTCCCACACCCTCTCGCATCTCCGCAAGCTGCGCATTGTAGTCCGGATAATGGCCGGCGCCCACTAGCACCGGCTGACCCTGGACCACGACTCTCTTGACGAGAGCCACCTTGCGCCCCGGCATGTCCGAGGCGGGGTTGCGTGTCGAGTAGTACAGGAAGGTTTCGCCGATGGCGTCGGCGGCGCTGATGACATCCCGGCCGCCAAACGTGTCCCGGCGAGCGGGACTCAGCTCGGAACCGCTCGCACCGGATCGCCCGCTTTGAGTATCACCGCTGAACAGCGTGTTGCCGTGCGTGTCGAGGCCGAAAACGTAGATCGAGCCGCTCTTCCAGCGTGGCTGGGTAGCCAGAGTGGCCGCGGCGAAGTGCCCTTGCGATTCCATCTCCAGGGCGGCGCAGCGCACGAACTCGTGCAATCTCTCATCGCTTGGAGCAGCCTCCAGCGCGGCGGCATTCACCTCCGCGCTCGCACAGGTTCCGGGTAGGTCCCGCAAGTAGATTCCGGCTCCGACCACGGCGCGGCGCCCTTCCCAGTCAATCTCGATGACGTACGAACTCTTCGGTTCGGATCTGCCGGTCACGAAGTTCGTGAAGGCATAGTGGAGCCATCCTGCATCTACGAACGTCATGACGCGATGCAATTCGTCAAAGTAGTCCGTCCCGAAATTGTCCACGAGCAATTGCGAAGTTCCTTGCCACTCCGGATTGGGAGGAAACACAGCGATATGCGAAAGTGGGTCTTCGTGCGGCTCCGCGATCAAGTCGATGAAGACATAGTACGGGCCGTGCCGCCAGCGATCGTCCTCGTGAAATGCTCGACGGGCCTCCTCGGCGCCATGTTCCGACACGTACTCCGCCGCACAGCGCACGAATGCCTGGACGTCCCGTCTTGTGCGGATCCCGCGTGCCGCAATGTTGTTGTCTTCGCAACCGGTTCCGGCGGCCGCTGATTCCAGAGCAAGATCGTAACCCGCACCCACGATTAGGGGCACCCCGTGCGCCACGACTCGCTTGAGCAGTCCGAGTTTCGGCTGGCTCCGCCCGGTCATCGGATCGTGACCCCGGTAGTAGATCAAGGTCTCGCCGAACGCGTCGCCTACAGCAACCATGTCCCTGCCACCGAACTGATCCATCGGCATACTGGCTCCGCCCCATTCGTGCGGAGCCACCCCATTGACGCGCACTCTGTTGCCGGTCAGGATTTGATTCCCCATCATGTCCAACACGAACACATAGCTCGAGCCATGCCTCCACCGGGAGTCACTTACCAGCTCGCGTCTGGCGAAATAGCCCTGCGATTCCACCAGCATCGCGGCGCAACGCACGAACTGCTGCAACTTCCCTTCACTCGGAGCGGCCGCCAAATCGGCGGCATTCACCTCGTCGGCGTTGCAGGTGCCGGGCAGGTCGGGTGCATAGACGCCGGCGCCGATCGCCGCGCGTTGGCCGTCCCAGTCCACCTCGATGACGTACGAACTCTTGGGCTCATCCTGCGCGGTCACGGGATTCGTGATGGAGTAGTAGATCCAGCCCGCGTCGACGATCGACATTATGCGGTGCAGCTCGTAGTAGTAGTCCGTGCCGAACGCGTCGATGAATGTTCCCCAAACATCGCCTTCCCTCAAAGGATCGGGCGGGTACACGTAGACGAGCGCGTCCTCCCCAGACTGCGCAATCCCGTCAACGAAGACGTAAATGGATCCATGCTTCCAACGCTCGTCCTCATGGAACGCCCGGCGCGCCTCCGCAGTTCCGTGCTCGACCAAGTATTCGGCTGCGCACCGGATGAACGATTGGACATCGTTTGCCGTGCGGACGGCGCTTGCCGAGATTCGGTGATCCGCGCAGCTAACCGCATCGCTCCCGTACGCCTGCACAGCCCACGCAAGGAAGAGTACGGGGATGGCGAGGAGTTGGAGCATTCGCGTCATGCAGCAAGCTTAGATGGGTAAACGCGGAAGTGTCAATGCGTCTGATGTCTCGGCAGAACAGTTCTCTCCATTCCCGAACGGAGTCAGACTCATCTTCTACACCTGGGTTCTCGAAGTTCTTACACAGGAACAGTTTACGAGCCCTTCTGGAGAGTTTGGCACGTACGCGTTAGGAGGAGCCGTGGAAGGTGGTGACCGCGGAACGTGGGAGCAGGAAGGAGGGGCGAAAAGAGTTGCTGAAACCACTGGACACGGCGACAGGCAGTGCGGCAGGGTACGGGTATGGGAGTCGGCTGCACGGATTGGGCGCAAGCGGCTTGGCAGGCCGTGCGGAAGGGCTGGGCGGCTTGCGCGGGGTGCGAGCGGCTGCGGCAGGAAAGGGATCGGCAGCGACAGGAGCTGAGCGGGTTGCGAGGGGACCGGAACTCTTGGAAGCGGGAGCAGGCGAAGGCGCGGGAAGGGCGGGAGCGGGCGCGGGAGGAATTGGGGCGGTTGCGGCAGGAGCGCGAGCGGCGGGAGCGGGAAGCGGATCGGCTGCGCTCGCAGTACCGCAAGCTGAAGGAGATGCAGTTCGGGCGCCGGAGCGAGCGCAAGCGGTGCCGGAAGCGCGGCGGTGTAGGCCCGGCGGGAGAGAGCGAGGGTGTTGGTTCTCTGTTTATCTCGGCCAAATTTGGCCGTAGAGTCGGGGAGCGACGCGCTTGCTTTAGCGTGAGGGAGTAGCCGTTCGCCGACCGCTTTCGCGTGACGCATTCGCGCCATGCCGGTGCCTCAGTCTCTCGCGTTGCCACGTTTCCGCTCCCCGCTCACCGAACCCGTCGTGCGGATTTCCCGCAACGGGCTCTCCAGTGGGATCATGTCTCTCGCACACGGGTAGATCCGATCTGTACGGGGATGACGCGGCGGCGGATGCCGCCCGCGTCTCGGGAGTTGCACGCCCCCTTCTTCTTCCCGCCCGTTGCCGGACCCGGCAGCAGGCCTGTTCACGCCCTGCCGCCCGCGCCCGCGGTTCCGGCTCCCGCTCGTTCCCGCGCTCGCTGCCCTTCGCTTTCGCATGCGGTGGTTCCGTCGCTCTCGAACATACTTCCGGGGTCCTAGGCATGGCCACTCCCGGCGCCCTTCGCTCCTTCCCTCACCTCTCCTTACCTGAGGCCCCTTCCCTCCCTCGGCATTACCCGCTCTCTTCAGTACTACGGGCCTCTCCGCCACCCGGCCCGGCCCGGCCTGTCCCTTGCGGGATTCCGGTTTGGCGCGTGCACGCCACCGACAGGGCTTCCCGTGTTGCTACTGCCCCCTCTTGCGTGCATGCCACCGTCAGTACCCCGGCGGAACCGTCCGGTTGTAGGGAGCCTAATTATTCCGGCGGTAGGGCGGGGTTTTTTCTCGAACTACGTTGACGCCGGAATGGTTGGAAATCAAAATAGTCCGAGAACGGCTGCTGCTTGGAAAGCCTGGTAAGCCACTTACCTACAGGCGGTTTCAGGCAGCCGTGTGCCCAGGTCCCTTCCGGCAGGAGCGTACTAGTGTGAAAATACCGGCCTGCCTTCCGCCGAAATAATCTGGGGCTCGGCGGCCGAAATAAACCGAACGCCTACACTGGTGCGGGCGGCGCTGGAGATGGCTCTGCACGCGCTGGCATTCACCCGGCGCTGCGCGCAAGCGGGCATCCAGCGTTCGATGGGCGCGGTGGGCAATTGTTACGACAACGCGATGGCGGAAAGCCTGTTCGCCACTGTGGAATGCGAGTTGCTTGCGCCAGGACAAGTCCTGGATAGGAGGATGCGATGAGGTGCGCCAGGCTAACTGGCCAATGTCAGGAGGTGAAAGTCCTCTGCGGTAAAGGATGAGCTGATCCATAGCGCTCCCCGAGCCGTGCGGTCGTTCCCGTGAGGGGACGGGCGAAGCGTCGGCAGGGGCGCATGTGGGCAGGGCTATGGAGCGTCGAAATCTTCATCATTCGGAGTGCCGAGACCGTCTCATTAGTCGAAGGCAACACCTCGCGGTCCGTTCTAGCTAGGGCCGGGAGGGCTCCGCGGCGTCGAAGAACCCAGGCACGCATGTACGACAGAGGTTGGGACCTGGGAGGCCTTCGGGTCGTCCCGGCGGGTCGCCGCCGGGACCGTGAAGGGAAGGACAGGAGTCAAGACTGGAGATGCACGATCCGAAGGAGTCAGACTCGGCCATACTAGCGACGAGTCCCGGGAACAAGGCGGCGCGAGCGGCTGCGGACCGGGAGGAGCGAAGGGCCGGGACCAACGAGAATCCGGGAGGCCGAAGCACGGTCCGCACGCAGGGACGGGCAGCCGTGTCACAGGGGGCCGAGCGGATACGGCAATGTATACAGAGGAATCCCAAGGAGAAGCTCACTGCGCTTCTGCACCATGTCACGCCGGAGACGTTGCGGGTTGCCTACGTCGCGCTGAAGCGAGATGCGGCACCGGGCGTGGACGGAGTGACGTGGAAGGAGTACGGGGGAGGGCTGGACGAGCAACTGCTCGACCTGCACGACCGCGTGCATGCGGGAACGTACCGGGCGACGCCGTCGCGACGGGTGAACATTCCGAAGCCGGACGGCGGCAGGCGACCGCTGGGGGTGGCCGCACTGGAGGACAAGATCGTCCAGAAGGCCGTTGTGGACAATATCCTGACGCCGATTTACGAGGCGGAATTCCTCGGGTTCAGCTACGGGTTCCGGCCCGGGCGGGGCGCGCACGACGCGCTGGACGCCTTGGCATACGGGATTGAGAAGCGCAAGGTCAACTGGATTCTGGACGCCGACATCGCCAAGTTCTTTGACCGGATCGACAGGGACTGGATGCTCCGGTTGCTGGGCGAGCGGATCGGGGATCAGCGGCTGATCAGGCTGATAGGAAAGTGGCTACGCATGGGCGCCATGGAAGACGGCCAACTGGTCGATACGGGCAAGGGGACGCCGCAGGGGTCGGTGATTTCGCCGGTCCTCGCCAACGTCTACCTGCATTACGTACTCGATTTGTGGGTCGGGCGGAAGTGGCGACCGCAGGAAGCGCGCGGCGAAATGATCTTCGTGCGATACGCCGACGATTACGTGGCGGGCTTTCAGCACAAGGAGGACGCGGAACGGTTCCTGCAGGACCTGCAGGAAAGGCTCGGCCAGTTCGGACTGGAACTGCACCCGGACAAGACCCGCCTGATCGAGTTCGGACGGTACGCGATCGCGAACCGGAAGACGCGCGGGCAGGGACGGCCGGAGACGTTCGACTTTCCCGGCATGACGCAGTACTGCCGACAGACGAGGAAAGGACGCTTCGGGCTGGGGCGCAAGCCGGTGGCGAAACGCATGAGCCGGACCCTGAAGGCGATCCGGGCAAAGCTGCGACGGCGCATGCACGCGGATCAAGTGGAGACCGGGCAATGGCTGGGGAGGGTGTTGCGAGGCTGGTATAACTACTTCGCGGTCCCCACCAGCCACCCGTACCTACGGCGATTCGAGCGACGCGTCAGGAAAGAATGGATGGCCATTCTCCGCCGGAGGTCGCAAAAGGACCGGCACCCGTGGAAACGTCTGCACCTACTTTGTGATGAACTGTGGCCGCCTGTGCGAGTGCTGCATCCGTGGCCGGACCGAAGATTCGCCGTCACCCATCGGAGGTAGGAGCCGAGTGCGTTAACGCGCCCGCTCGGATCCGCGCGGGGGGCACCGGGTAACCGGTGTCCCTACCGCAATCTGAAACCTTTCATAGCGAGCCAGCGGGTTCGACTCCCGTCCGGCAAAGGTGCAGCCCACCAGCCGGGAGCGCGTGTTGCATGGCGTGCGGTAACGCACTGTCGTGAAGCGTACACAGCGGGTGGTCAAGCGGCGCTATTGAGCCCCGAAATCATCAATGCCGACGCCTTCGTTGTGCAATTAGCGGGGGCCGCACCGGGCACGCCGTCAACGGCGAGGGGTGTCTGGGTCGACCGGGGTCAGAGACCGTCTGCATAGCCACGGGATGGCTCGCCAGGGAACCTGGGAGGCCCCGTACGGTCCACGCAAGAAGGCCGGAAGACGGACCCCTGGCGGTAACAAAAGGTCCGGGCCCGCCCCTGCCTGCGGGGGATCGGGAGCGAAGCAGCAGGCAAGCGTGGTACTGGCTGGCGAATCAATAAGCCGAAGGGACGCCGTGCGGGGAGTCGTAGCGCCCTCAGAGTACTGACAGACGGCGGGGAACCGGGGCCGCTGGGACCCGCTCGAGGGAAGGGGGGCGTCGCATGGACAGGACCGCGGAGGGGAAACGGTGAGGAAACTTGAGTTCCAGCAAGCCGTACACGGAACCTCCGGGGATAGCCGATCGGAGCCTAGTGCGCGAATCTGCCGTGCGAGGAACCGAGTGCGTTAGACGCGCACGCTCGGGTCTGAGGGGGAAGGGGCGCAGCAATGCCCCCTTCTACCCGGCTGCAGCGCGCTCCGTTGGCGAGCCGCGAGCAGGCGTGAGGCGAGATCTTCCGCTACCTGGAGGGTTTCTACAACCGCCGCCGCCGGCATTCGGCGCTGGGCTATCTCTCGCCGGTGGAGTTCGAGCGGAACTGGCTGGTGGTGCAGACGTCGGGGGTCCGCCCCGCCGAGAGCTAGGGGCCGGCTCCGCTGGCGCCTGGTCCTGCCGCCTGGGAAGGCCCCCCGTAGCCGCTGCGCCGGTCTCGCCCCCTGCGGGTCTCGACCGGCTCCGCGGCTCCCGTCCGCGGGCGCAGCCTCCCTCCCGTCGGTCGGTACTGGCGCCCTGGGTCTCCGGGGTTGAACGCCCCCCAGGGGCTGGCCTGTCCCGAACCGGTCGCCAGGCTCCCGTCGGTCGCCTTGCACCTCCCTCTCCGCTCCCTACCGCTTGACTTCCCCAGCCTCCTCCAACCTCATGAGGCCACTCCCTTCCGCCCTGCCGCACCTGCCGTACCCTCAACTGTCCACCATTCCGTAGCCACTCCAGTCCCGGACACAATCTGGCCCTGCGGCTGCGGCGGCGCAAGGAGTCGGTGCTGCGCTTCCCGATCGACTTCGCCGTGCCGTTCGCGAACAACCTCGCCGAGCAAGACCTGCGGATGATGAAGCTGCGCATGAAGATCTCGGGCGGGTTCCGCTTCGAGCAGGGCGCGCGGGACTTCGCCACGTTGCGCAGTGTCCTGTCGACCGCCCGGAAGCAGGGCTGGAACCGCATCGAAGCCACCCGGACGAACTGCTTGCCGACCTGCAATGCTGAGCGGTTCGGCGAGCGGTGCGAGACGCGGGAGTTCCGTGCGGCCTCGCGCTGCCTTGCAACCGGAAACAACACCTCGCGACACGGGCAAGGCCCGGTACCCGGCAGTGCGATCCCGGAACACACGACCCGAGCCTCTCGCGAGCAGCGTGCTGATAGTCGGCCTGGCGTCGCTCAGCACCATGCCATCAACGCCGAGCGACCAACGTCTAGGTGAATGCCGAACAGGAGACGTGGGCAGTTACGAAAAGCTCCGGAAAGGACAGCCCCGTGGTCCGGTCGGAGTCGTGCGCCGGACAGTGAAAGGATCGTGCGGGCGCGGGCTCCGCAGGGAGGGCCGTACGGCAAGGTCGCCAGGGGATCCGATCCTGCGGCAGGTCTTGGCGGACGCCGAGGTGGCGAGCGCGGGCCAGGACGGGCTGGGGCGGTGCGCACGCATTCGATGCAACTGAGAGGGAGGAACGGGGCTGCAAGGGATTGAGTCGATTCGTTGCCGATGTAAAGTAGAAGGCATGGTCGATTGGGCGGAGTTCGCGATCCCCGCAGCCACCGTGCTGATCGCTCTCGGGGCGCTGCTGGCAACGATCGTGTACAGGCGGCGCAGCGAGCAAAAGCGGGACTTCCAACTCCTGCTCGAGCGGAGCGACAGGGCGGCCTCGGAGTGGGGTGAGCGCTTCGACAGGGAGTCCCAGGAGTGGCGTGAGCGCTTCGAACGGGAATCCGCGAAGCGGGAGAAGGCCACCCAGGCCCTGATGGAGCGAATCGACGCGGAGGCCGCGAAGCGCGAGGAACGGTTCGAGAGGGAGGCCGCGAAGCGTGAGCAGCAGCTCGAGAGGGAGGCCGCGAAGCGTGAGCAGCAGTTCGAAAAGGAGGCCGCAAAGCGCGAGCAGCAGTTCGAGCGGGAGGCCGCGAAGCGCGAGAGTGCGATCCAGGCGGCCTGGGATCGAAGCGACAGGAAGTTCGAAGCACTCCTCGCGAGGAGCAGCGAGCTTGCTAAGGGCCTGGCCGGAATTGCCGAGCGCACCGCTCGCAACGAGGGCGCGCAGGACGCGATGATGGCAGGGAAGCGGGGCACGGCATCGCAGTCTACGTCCGCTACGGACGAGCCGCGCGCGGTGGCGGCGCAGCAAGTTCCCGGCGAGCCGCCGCCGGAGTGACGGAGTGACGGAGTGACATGGCGCGCTCGACAGGCGTCTGGCGGAGGCTCGCGGCTGCCCGCGTGTGGTTCCGGGGCCGGGAGACACCTGCGGTCTCGCACGACTCCCGTGGCGCCCGCGTACGCCGCTGGATCCGGAACGCCCCCTGAGGGTTCCGAGCGCCCGCTGCGGCGAGCGAGGCGCCAGTCGGAGACCGGCCAGAGGCGATCCCGGGAATCACGCGCGAAGCGGGCGGTCCGGCGAGTGCTCCGGGAATGGCTCGCGCGATGGAGGCCAGCGCCCGCAGTTTCCTGCGCCGGTCGCGATTCGTCCCGTCTGTTCGCGGGCCCTGGCCGCTCGGTCCCGCTAGCGCTTCCTCGTTCATGCACGATTCATGGCCCACTCGAACGCTTACGCCCGGCGAGACAGGAACACGTAGGGGGAATCGCTCATGAACCGTAGCCTTGTCAGGCGGGGATCGTCCCTATTGGGGATCATCATCCTGCTGCTGGCTGGTCTGGCTGGATGCGGCAAGCAAGAAGCCGCGCCGGTCGTGCGGCCGCCAGCGGCGCCGGTCTTCGAGCCGCAAGCGGTAGAAGTCAAACTGGGCGAGAGTGGCGACAGCGTCACGCTGATGACCACCGAGGTCGGTGGCTTTACGCTGGACGGCAAAGCCGTCGAGAGCGGAGCCGAGGTGCCTGCCGAGAACAGCAACGTCTACACGCTCACCTTGGAGGACGGCGAGTGGACGGCCACGTACAACACACCGCAAGTCGAGGTCACCCTGGGCGAGCACGGCGGCAGCGCGACGATCGAGACGGCGGAGGACGGCACGCACAGGGTCCGCGGGGACGAGCTCGTGAGCGGCGGCACGGTGATGGCCGAGAACGGCAACATGTACACGCTGACCCTGATGGACGGCGAATGGATGGTTGCCTTCAACCCGCCCGATCCAGTTTCGGTGGTGCTGGGAATCAGCGGCACGACCGTGATGATCGAGACGGCGGAGGACGGCACGTACAGGGTCCGCGGGGACGAGCTCGTGAGCGGCGGCACGGTGATGGCCGAGAACGGCAACATGTACACGCTGACCCTGATGGACGGCGAATGGATGGTTGCCTTCAACCCGCCCGATCCAGTTTCGGTGGTGCTGGGAATCAGCGGCACGACCGTGACGATCGAGACGGCCGAGGACGGCACGCACCGGCTTGCTGGAGAACTCTTCGAGAGCGGCGACACGGTGGAGGCCGAGAACGGCAACACGTACGTGCTCACGCTGGTGGCTGGAGCTTGGTCCCCGGTGTTCCAGCCTCGGAGCATGGAGATTACAGGCATTGACCTGATGGCGATGAGCCGGGAAGATAGGCCGGGCTACGACGTCGGCGGCCAGGAACTCGACGAGAACGGCTCGGGCGACATCATGATCGACGGCGACGATTTCCGCGTCTCGAGGAACGACATGGGCATGTTCATGGCGGAGCAGTTCGACGCCAAGTCCGAGGCGTCCATCACGGACAGAGATGCGTCCAAGGACAAGTTCGGGGGCACGATCCCGGACAACGAGGACACCGCCTACAACGAGGCGGGCACGAAACTTACGATTGATGGCGCGGACTACAGCATCGGCGACTTGTTCGACGACGGCGAGGCGGTGCGCAAGAGCGACAATATCGTCGCGGAGCAGAGAAAAGCTATCGAAAGGGCTCTGGCGAGGATCGACGCGCTGATCACCGTGATCGAAGCCGCCAATGAGGACGAGACGGGAAGAGAAGGCGATTTCAACCAGCAATTCCTCGACAGGTGGAGCGACATTGACGATGCGCTCGACTATATCTTCGGGGATCCAGATGCTGAAGAGACCCCCAACGAAGACATAGACCATCTCATGGATATCCCTGAGAAACTGGCCGATATCGTCACCGAGGTGGAGAAGGTTCTCGCGGCTCTGGCCAGCCTGGAGGCGTTCGAGGATGCCCTCGGCGAGGGAGGACTCTTCGAGAACTCACGCGGGGACATCCAAGAGGAAGAGATCGAAGTTGTTTTTGACGCTGTGCGGGATATCTCCACCGTGCGTCTCGGGAGGAGCGAAAACACGCGGTTCGGCGTCTATTCGGTGCGTCGGCGTGGCCGTGTAGCCAAGGATTCCCTCAGTTCCGCCGGCGACTCAGCGGATGCGGCTGATCGATTCGGAGCCTTCGCTTACAGCCCGCATAAGACATCCAGTAGGGCGGATCTGCCGAGCAGCGGCGAGGCATATTACAGGGGCGAGACGATCGCGCAGGATCACAGCGCGGATTTCAACGTCTACACTGGCGTGATCGAAATCGCGGTCCGTTTCCGCAGCAGGAATGTCGTTGGCTTAGTCTCGAACCTCATGAGCAAGGACGGTCCGTACATGCATAACGGTGAAGCCGTCGCTTCGATCAGCCTTCCCGGCGCCGCGCTGCAGAACAACGCGTCATGGCTGAGTCCCGCGACGGGGCGGAACGCTGAGATCGTTTACGTGCCCTCGTTCGGCAGCAAGGTTTTTAGCAATACTACCGTGAGCCAGTTCAAGGGTCAGCTCGTGGGTGAGGGCGAGGATGCTGGTGTGGCGGCGATCGGCGCCTGGAGGCTCGGCACGACCGGTGCGAACGACATCCGAGGGGCGTTCGGCGCCGAACGTGCACCGGATCGTCCCGTGGAGTCGCCGGCCACCGACGACGACGGAGAAACGTCCAAGGCGTGGATCGGTGACGTCAATCCCGTGAATGACGAAGGCAAGATCACGCCCTTTGCGGACATCGAAGTCGCTGCCGCCGATCTGTATGCCGATGGCGAAGAGACGGTCACAGGACCGAACTTCGTCGGAGCCGCGAAGACGGCCATCGAGATGCAATTGGGGCGACTGGATGCCTTCATCGCCTTGGATGACATCGACCCGGACGCAGTGGATACGGGAGCTCTGGAAGGACGGCAAGGCGTCTGGGATGACGTGAAGGCGGAACTCGAAAAAGTATTCGGTGCCGAGTATGACCACAACGGCGATCCTAATGACCAAGAGCAAGCCGTGGTGATCCTCAGCGATTCCGAAGCTGAAGCTGGTGCCACCCCTGGCGAACTGACGAGCTACCCCCTCAACAACGCGAAGGACGGCCCGAACGACGTTGCCGCCAAACAGGAACTCGACGACATTCTGGCCGCCCTGGATAGCCTCGGGGCGTTCGAGGAAGCCACCGCGGAGGACGGGATCTTCTACGGCGCAACGACCACAGCCGAGGACGAAGACGGCCTTCTCGACGGCAAAAAGGCGGAGGATGTTTTCAACCGTGTCCAGCACGCGGTAAGTGTCAGGTATGGAAACACGGACTACACCCGGTTCGGTGCCTGGATCAGGACGGGATCCGGGCGAGCCGTAGACGCTCCCACCCAGACCGCGGGCGGAACGGGCCAGTTCGCGTACAGCCCGATGGAGCAGACGAAGTCCACGTCCGATGATCTGGGCTACCCGAGCGGAATCAATGTCACCTACGAAGGCAAGACGATCGCCCGGGATACTGCTCCCAGCGACGGACCCAAATTCTATGAAGGCGACATCCAGTTGCAGGTCAGCTGGGACGCGGTTATCGGAAATTCCGGTGTCAGCGCCATTGTCAGCAATCTGGTAGATGCTGACGGCGCGTTGTACGAAGATACCGCCGGAAACGACGCGGGTGTAGTGACGATAATCGTCTTTGATGCCGACGGTATGAACAATACTGACGACGTGTTGGGTTTCAACGATACCAGCCCGGCCGTGCGTTTGCGGTACGAGGGCTTCGGGGTCCCCGAAAGGACCGGCATTGGAGACATCCGCGGAAAGTTCGTCGGCGAGAGCGTTGACGGGCCGCGTGGCGTGATCGGGTCCTGGTCTCTGGACTCGACCCTCAGCGGTGTGTACGGCGCCGACATCGTGCCGTAGCGAACCCTATGTCCCGCGTCGGGGACGGTGCGGTGCCCCAAAGGTTTGGAGGCTGATCGGATGCGCCGAAGACTTTGCGATGCGCGCGAACGCAGATCGATCGGTTAACGACGGACACCTCGCTGGCTTGGACCCGGAAGCCCTGGATGCCAGTTCGCCAAGGAGGCTCATGCCGCTGACGGCCCGGGGAGGAAGGACCACGTAGGGAACCCGCTCATGAACCGTAGCTTTGTCATGCGCGGATCGTCTCTATTGGGTATCACCGACCTGCTGCTGGCTGGCCTGGCTGGATGCGGCAAGCACGAAGCCGCTCCGCTCGTTCGGCCGCCAGCCTTCGAGCCGGAATCAATAGAGGTCAAACTGGGCGAGAGGGGCGACAGCATCACTCTGATGACCACCGCGGCCGGTGGCTTTACATTTGCCGGCAAAACCTTCGAGAGCGGCGCCGACGTGATGACAGAGAACGGCAACAGGTACACGCTGACCATGGTCGATGGAGACTGGATCGAGTCTTACAACACGGCGGGAACGGCGGTCCCGCTGGGCTCGAACGGCTCGAGCGTGACGCTCGTGAAGGCCGAGGACGGCTCGTACTCGATCGGTGCCGAGGTATTTGAGAGAGGCGGCACGGTCTTCGCCGACAACGGCAAGACCCACGTGCTCACGTTGGAGGCCGGTGCCTGGACCGCGGAGTTCCAGCCCGGCAGCAGGGAGATCGCCAGGATCTCGACCTTGGCCATGACGCAAGAGGAGGGAGACGGCTGCATCCTCGGCGACCAGATATGCGACGAGATTCTTAACACCGTGTACTATATCGCCATAGAGGAGGGCAGCGGATGGGAGCGGTAGGAACGCCGCGCTACACGGCGGTAATCGGTAAATCTGCTGGATGGTGGATCGGATGGGTCGAGCAGGTTCCTGGGGTGAACTGTCAGGAGCGAACCCAAGAGGAACTCCTCGAGACCCTAAGTATCACTTTGAACGAGATTTTGGACGATGCGGTCAGCAGGGAGGCTCCCTACCTTGATGAGGGGTATGAGCGTAGACCCCTGTTGCTATGAAGCGCACGGAACTGCTTCGACATCTGCGGCAACATGAATGTCGACTCGTTCGGGAAGGAGCACGCCACTCGATTTGGGGTCGGACATTCAACGGCTGCCGGTCGTCTATTCCTCGGCACCAGGAAATACCGGATGAACTCGCCCATAAGATTCGCAAAGATCCAGGAGTTCCCAAACCAATTCGCAGGGTTCACTGATACAAGAGTTCCGCTCACAGTAGGGTTAGTTGGTCTAGCGGTTTACCCAAATACAGGTCGTTCAGGATCGGTATACCCGCACTGAGCACCACACAGAGGGTGCAGGGAATGCGATTCGAGGTCGTACGGAAAGTGCCGGACACGCGTTACTACCGTCAATCTTAGCCTGCGAGTCCAGTTCGCCGCGACGACCGCGCTCGGCAACCGCTCTCACCGAAGCGAACTGCCCGAAGTTCGGATCCCTGCTAATTGGTTCCGACGACTGTGCGTAAGGTCCCATCCGATCTGCGCTAGTCCTTCGAACGAAGGGGAATTCCTGGTGGGGCGATCACCGGTTCGATGCCTGCGGTTCATGGCTGCAAGAGTGAGTTCATGAATCGAGACGAACCGCAGAACGCACCCCGGCAGCGCCTCCACCCCTCCTACCGCCGCCGCTCGCGCTGCTAGCTCTCCCGGCGCCTCGACAGGCTCGATTCGGCTCAGCCGAGTCAGCCGTGGCCGGAGCCACGGTCTCCGTCCGACCGTTGTGAACGAGGTCGACCAGTGCGGATCCGGCGTCTGTGCGCTTCGCCCTCTCCGTCCCCTGGGCACGATGTTTCGGATCTCGACCATTCCGTAACCGCAACGACCTCAGCCGCGTTCCAGCGTCACTGCACGCCCCTCGCTTCCACTCGGGTCGCTCGATTGGATTCCGCCGCCAATCCCATCCGCGCGCGTGCAACACGAGCATCGGCATCTCCACCGCGATTCCATGTTTGCCTGCGCGGACGCCTGCATCCGCAATTCCGGAATCCGGCTAGCGGCGAATACCAAGCCGCCAATCACTTGCGCCGACACAAAAGCGGACCCGCGGAGGCTGCGGAACGCGGGGGAACGGGAGAGCTGGATGAATTGTGGCAGGGCTTCTCGCGGATGTGCGGGAGGGGAGTCGCGAGTTCGTGGCGAATTAGGCGCGGTGCGGAGGCGCGCGCGCCGGAACAAAGCCTCGGCCAACAAGAGACGAGCCGGAAGCGGGGGCCGAGCCGAACGCTGGCGAGCTGGTACGCTTAGCCAAGGGAACATCCGATGCGAGCGACCAAGGCCGGAATGCTCGAGCCGGCTGCCGAGGCGCCGTCGGCGCCGGTCAAGTACCCCATCTCGGACGGGAAGGCGATGGCCGACAGCGGCTGGCAGGCCGTCGCGATGGTGCTCGCCAACGAGGCCTTGCGCCGGTATTTCCGTGAGCGGGACGGGGTCTACGTGGGCCTGAACATGCTGCTCTACTACGAGGAAGGCAATCCCGGGGCGAGGCTGGCGCCGGACGTGTTCGTGGCGTTCGGGGTGGGGGCGCGGGAGCGGGATACGTACAAGGTCTGGGAGGAAGGCAAGCCGCCGGACTTCGTGCTCGAAGTGGCGTCGGAAGCGACGGAGCGGCGGGACCCGGTGTACAAGTCGAAGGAGTACGCGCGGATCGGGGTGAGGGAGTACTGGAGGCTGGACCCGAAGGGATGGCTGATGGAGAGGCCCTTGGAGGGGTACCGTCTGGAGGCGGGCGGGTACGAGCGGTTGGAGCCGGTCGACCTGGAGGACGGGAGCGAGGGGTGCTGGAGCGAAGCGCTGGGACTGCATCTGCGGGGGAAGCGGTCGCGGGAGGTGACGGTGGCGGTGTTCCGGGACCCGCGGACGGAGCGGGACGTGCTGACGGGGGCGGACATCGACCGGGCGCTTCGGGAGGCGCAGGAAAAGGTCCTGGTGGAGGAACGGGCCAAGCTGGAGGCCCAAGCGCAGGTGCGACAAGCACGCGAGCAGGTGCGACAAGCGGATGAGCAGGTGGGACAAGCGGATGAGCAGGCGCGACAAGCAGACGAGCAGGCGCAACAAGCAGACGAGCAGGCGCAACGAGCAGACGAACGGGCGCGGCAGGAAGAGGAACTGCGCAGGCAGGCCGAGGCGCGGGTGCGACGAGTCGAAGAGCGTCTTGCCGAACTGGAGCGGAAGCACAAGGCGGCGGACGCCCCCGACTGAGCGAGCGGGCGGGGACGGGCCGAAGATCCGCGGAACGGGGTAATCCTTCCTGAATGCGGCGGAAGGGTTCCAGCGACGGCAGGTGGCGGTACGCTAGGAGTCCTCGAGGAGCGAATTGGGAGCGCTGTCCGTCGCTTGACAAGTCCGCGCCATGGGAGTCGGAGGGGAGAGGTCGTGGCATGCGCGCCGCAGGGGGGGACGGACACCGGACAGGTGGACCGCAACCTCATCCTCGCCGGGCGCGGCGGTCGCGGCAAGACCCACCTCGCCATCGCGATCGCCTACAAGGCCATCCAAAGCGGCGACGAGGCGCTCTTTGCCACCGCCGCCAACCTCACTCCTCGACGACCTCGCGCTTGCCACCCGCGAAGGCCGCTTCCGCAGCGCGGCGAACTTGTCGGAACGAGGCCCTCGGGTGCGGTTACGTCCGGGGTTGCCGTAGCGGCTTCGTTCCGACAGATTTCCATGCCTTGGAAAATCCCCGCCCGCAGGGCGGAACCGCCGCGGCGCGGCGACTGCCGGTTCGCGCCGTGCTTGGACACCAAAGGAGCACATCGCGAAACAAGAACTCAACCCTGTTCCCTCGGTTTCCAACCCGCCAGAATAAACGGAACCCACACGGTTGACGCGTTGCTCGACGAGACTGACCTCGATTCCCGCGCGGCGTGGAGGCGATAACTCCAAACCCCGCAACGCCAGTTGTAGACGGAAGCGGCGGGGGGCGCTGAACGCTGGCATGCTTGTACGCTAGAGCGAGGGAACGTCTCATGCCAACTCCGAACGCCGCCACGCTCGCGCCCCAGGCCAAGGCGCCGTCGGCGCCGGTCGAGTACCCCATCTCGGACGGCAAGGCGATGGCCGACAGCGGCTGGCAAGCGGCCGCCATGGTTCTCGCCAAGGAAGGCTTGGACCGCTGTTTCCGGGAGCGTGAGGACCTCTACGTGGGTCTCAACATGCTCGTGTACTACGAGCAAGGCAATCCCAAGGCGAGACTGGCGCCGGACGTGTTCGTGGCGTTCGGGGTGGGCGCGCGGGAGCGGGATACGTACAAAGTCTGGGAGGAAGGCAAGCCGCCGGACTTCGTGCTGGAGGTGGCGTCGGAATCGAGCGAGCGGCGGGACCGGATGGAGAAGTCGCAGGAGTATGCGCGGATCGGGGTGAGGGAGTACTGGAGGCTGGATCCGAAGGGACGGCTGATGGAGAGGCCCTTGGAGGGGTACCGCCTGGCGGCGGGCGGGTACGAGCGGTTGGAGCCGGTCGACCTGGAGGACGGGAGCGTGGGGTGCTGGAGCGAAGCGCTGGGACTGCATCTGCGGGGGAAGCGGTCGCGGGAGGTGACGGTGGCGGTGTTCCGGGACCCGCGGACGGGGCGGGACGTGCTGACGGGGGCGGACATGGACCGGGCGCTTGTGGAAGCGCAGGAGAAGGTTCTGGTGGAGGAACGGGCCAAGCTGGAGGCCCAAGCGCAGGCGCGGCGAGCTGAACAGCGGGCGTGGCGAGCTAAACAGCGGTTGCGACGAGCTAAACAGCGGTTGCGACGAGCTGAAGAGCGTCTTGCTGAACTGGAGCGGAAGCGCAAGACATCGAACACCACCGCCTGAGCGAGCGGTCCGGCTAGAGATCCGTGGAATGGTGCGCTCCTCCACCTGCATTCGACAGGACAGGTTTCCGCGATGGCGGGCGACGGCAGTTCCCGCGGCATGCCGCGCGTAGGCCTTGGCTTCCCGCAGGTGGATCGCTGGCGCACTCGACTTTGGCTGAGACTTGTGGGCCATCCGTTTTCAAGAAGGGAGAGGCGCCTGGAGTAGACTGTCCGGCGCACGGTGCGCTCGCGCAGAAACTGCCTGATCAGGGGTGTGTTTGCGCCAGGCTCAGGCCGCTGAAAAAGTGTTGGCGCTCGGATTATTCCGGCCGGATACCCCGGTTTTTTCTCGAATTGCGCTGACGCCGGAATGATTGGAAATCAGGATAATTCGAGAACCGTCTTAGCACGGCGATGCGCCTAAGTCCCGTGCCTACAGTGCTCTCAGACCAGCGTCTCCTACGTTTCCTTCCGGCGGGAGCGTAAGAAAGTGGGAATACCTCCCTCTGTGCCGCCGAAATAATTTGAGATTCTCACGTCAACAGACACCGAGCGACAACACTGAGCTTCTGCAGGAAGCGCCGCAAGAGGCCCTTGATGGGGCGGCCGCGCGCGGCGTAATGGTGCTAGTGCAGGACGTCTCGAACAGCCGGTGCGTGTCGGACCGGCTCTGGGCTTGGAACTCAACGCTCTCGCATTCTTGGAGGAACGCCTCGGTCTGCTCAAGGCTCAACGATTCGGCTTGCTGCATGGCGACTCCCATCGCCCGCAGCTTGCCCAATTTCTACTGGGGTCCCTCGACCCCCTTTAGCTCATCTTTGTGTTGGACAAGACGCTGTCGCAGCACGGACATACGGCGCACTAGATCGCGGATGAGGCGACTCCATGCTGTTGTATCTCTGTTCTGGGCTATGCGCTTGACTCCAGTAACCACAATATGTTGTAGTTGCAGTCGTGAGGGAGGATTACCCGAAGACTCAGGCAGAATTCGACCTGTGGTTTGCCAGCGAGCAGGCGTGTCGCGAGTATGTGGTCCGGATTCGCTGGCCCGACGGCTTCATCTGCCCGCGATGCAAGGGAGGGTCGGCCTGGATCGCCAGGCGGAATCGCATGGTCTGCGCCGGTTGCGCCTACCAGGCGTCGCTGACCGCCGGGACAATCTTCCAAGGCACGCGCAAGCCGCTGAGCATGTGGCTCCGAGCGATGTGGTGGGTGACCGAGCAGAAAAACGGCGCGAGTGCCCTCGGGTTGCAGCAGGTCCTCGGTCTGGGCCATTACGGGACGGCGTGGACCTGGCTGCACAAGCTGCGGCGGGCGATGGTGCGCCCGGGACGCGATCGTCTGGGCGGGACCGTCGAGGTGGACGAGACCTATGTGGGCGGCAAGGAGAAGGGAGCGCGGGGGCGCAAGCTCGGCAACAAGGCCTTGGTCGCGGTCGCCGCGGAAGAGGCCGGGGCCGGGACCGGGCGCATTCGCCTGAAGCGGGTACCCGATGCTTCGGCGGCCAGCTTGGAAGCGTTCATTCTCGAGGCGGTTGAGCCCGGCAGCGCGGTGCGCACGGACGGTTGGCCGAGCTATTCGAAGCTGGCGGCCCGCGGGTACCGCCACGAGACCCGGGTCACGGGAGGAGACCCGGCCCGGACGGACCGGGAGTTCCCACGGGTGCATCGCGTCGCGTCCCTGTTGAAGCGCTGGCTGCTAGGAACTCACCAAGGTGCCGTCGGGCATCCCTACCTGGACTACTACCTGGACGAGTTCACCTTCCGATTCAACCGGAGGGCATCCCGCTCGCGCGGCAAGCTGTTCTACCGGCTCGTGCAGCAGGCAGTCGCAACGGAACCGGCCCCTCGCCACGCGATGGTTGCTAGCGCTCTCGCCAGCGACCCTCAGCGGACTCCGGAATCACTGGACTCAAGCGCATACTCAGCAACCACAACATATTGTGGTTACTGGAGTCAAGCGCATAGCCCAGTCTCTGTTTATTTCGTGAGAAGCGTGTCAGATTGAGCCGAGACGGAATGGTTGAGAAAACGACATAGCCCGGTACGAAGGAGTGCGGATTCGGAGCAGGTAAGTGACTGCTTATAAGAAATTTGCCACTCAAGTCACATTGGTTCCCCTGTAAGCGTTCGAGCGGGCCGTGAAATCTTGCTCGACTTGGCGCCGTCGAGGATGGGGCAATAAAAGTTGTCCGGAACGCTGGACACATCAAATGTTGTTATGCCAGCCTAGCGAATGTGACTGCAGTGCAGCGGGGGTTGTCGCGAGTCGAGGCGGCGGGAGCGTCTGGCGGGTGGGTCGTCGGCAAGGCGTGCGGGGAGTGCGCGGGGTGGCGGGAACGGGTAGCGGAAGCGCAGCGGAGCTTGAGCGGGGCTCAGGGGTGTTGTCGCTCGGTGTCTGTTGACGTGAGAATCTCAAATTATTTCGGCGGCACGGAGGGAGGTATTCCCACTTTCTTACGCTCCCGCCGGAAGGAAACGTAGGAGACGCTGGTCTGAGAGCACTGTAGGCACGGGACTTAGGCGCATCGCCGTGCTAAGACGGTTCTCGAATTATCCTGATTTCCAATCATTCCGGCGTCAGCGCAATTCGAGAAAAAACGTAACTGCCCAGGTCGCTGATTTGGGAATTGACCGAGACGTTGGCCGCTCGGCTTGGAAGGCTTGATGGAGAGCGACGGTGACAGACGATTGGCAAGCGGCTGCTCGCTAAAGGCTCCGACCCAGTGGCGGGGTCATCGATACGCGTGTTCGGCGCCAGCGATTCTGGCTAACCGTCGGCAGCGACGGACGCGGGCCAGCCCCGGCAGGCCGCTACATGTTATAGTGGAAATGTTCCAGCAAGGCCGAGCCGGAAGCTAGCGCTTGCACGCTGTCGAATCCGGCATGACGATGCGTTCCGATCGCTTGCGGCTGGGCCTGCGCAAGAGACCCAGCGATGCCCCGGATGCCAGAGACGGCAGGCCGCCAAGGCGGCGGTGCCTCGGAGCTGATCGAGGAGTTGCGGCAGCAACTCGCGGAGAGAGACCAGCAACTTGGGGAGAGAGACCAGCAACTCGCGCAGCTGGGGGCGGAAAACGCCTTGTTGCGGGAGCGTCTGGAGGAGCTGGAGCGGCGGCTGGGCCTGAACAGCCGCAACAGCAGCAAGCCGCCTGCGAGCGACGGGCTGGGCAAGCCGCAGGCTGGGAAGCGCACGCGGAGCTTGCGCGGCCGCTCCGGGAAGCAGTCCGGCGGGCAGGCGGGGCACCCGGGCGAGACGCTGTGCCGGACGGAGGCGCCGGACCGGATCGAGGAGCACGTCCCGCTGCGCTGCGCGGGCTGCTCGGTGCCCCTGGCGGCAGGCAGCGCAGTCGGGGAGCCGGTCACGCGGCAGGTCTTCGACCTGCCCGAGCCGCGGCCCTTGGAGGTGACCGAGCACCGCGCTCATGCCGGCCGCTGCGAGCACTGCGGAGCCGTGACGCGGGCTGCGTTCCCGGAGGGGGTGAGCGCGCCGGTGCAATACGGCCCGCGCATCGCCGCCACGGCGGTTTACCTGCAGAACGCGCAGTTCCTGCCCGAGGAGCGTCTCTCGCAAGTGCTGGGCGATCTATTCGGCGCTCCGCTGTGCCGCGCGACGCTGGCGGCGATGAGCCGCAAGGCAGCGGAGCGCTGGCGGGGCTTCGCCGGGCAGGTGCGGGAACGGATCGCGAGCGCGGCGGCGGTGAAGCATCTCGACGAGACCGGTTTCCGCGTCGGCGGGAGCACGCAATGGCTGCACGTGCTGAGCACGCCGCTGCTGACGTTCTACCGCGCCAGTGCCGGGCGGGGCGAGATGTTCGAGGGGCTTGCGGGCTGCCTCGTGCATGACCACTGGCAGTCGTACTTCACGCTGGAGGGCGTGGTGCACGCGATGTGCAACGCGCATCACCTGCGCGAGTTGCAAGCGCTGGTCGAGATCGAGAGGGAGGACTGGGCGGGACGGATGCAGCGCCTGCTGCGGCGGGCCCATCGCGCGATGCGGATCGCGCGGGGCCTGGAGATCGAGCTGCCGCAGTCCCTGCGGGAACGGATCGAGCGGCGCTACGACCGGTTGCTGGAGGAGGCGCTGGCCTTCCACGAGGCGCAGCCGCCGCTGCGCCAGCCCCAGCCCGGCCGGCGGGGGCGCAGCAAGCGCCGCCAGGGACACAACCTGGCCCTGCGGCTGCAGGGGCGCAAGGAGTCGGTGCTGCGTTTCCTGCGCGACCCCAAGGTGCCCTTCACGAACAACCTCGCCGAGCGCGACCTGCGCATGATGAAGCTGCGCATGAAGATCTCGGGCTGCTTCCGGTCCGCGCAGGGAGCGCGGGACTTCGCCACGCTGCGCAGTGTCCTGTCGACGGCCGGCAAGCAGGGCTGGAACCGCATCGAAGCCTTGCTGGCGCCCCCGGACGAACTGCTGGCCAAGCTGCAGATCTGACCGCTCCCGAACACGGCACGGGCGAAGTCCGGAGTCCCCGTCCCCACCGCAAGACCCGGGCGTGCGAGATCCGCCCAGCACCGGGCTTGTCGCCAACCCCGTGCTAGCCGTCTGTCCGGGGCGTTCTGCACCATCCTTTCGAGGCCGAGCGGCCAACATCCTGGCAAATGCCGACCAAGCACGGGACCTGGGCAGTTACGAAAAAACCGGGGTATCCGGCCGGAATAATCCGAGCGCCAACAAGGGGGAGGCCAACTACTGGCGGCAGTTGCACCGCAAGGCAAGGGAGCGGGCGGCGAATTGGCAAGCGAAGTACGAGGCCAAGTGCGCGGAGCCGAGCGAGCGCAAGCTGGCGGAAGGGGAGCGAGCGCTGGGACGGCAGGCGCGGCGGGTGACGGATCTGGAAGGGCAGGTCGAGCTGTTGGAGCAGGAGAAGGTGGGATTGGAGCAGCGCAACCGGGATCTGCTGAAGAAGCCGTTCGGGATGCGGAGCGAGCGGCGGGGGGCCGGCAGCGGGCGGGGTGCGGAGAGCGATCGAGGCAGGGCGGGCACAGGCAAGGCTGGTGGACGGCAGCGCGGCGGGCAGCCGGGGCGCGTCGCGCACGGGCGGGTGGAGCGATCCGGGCTGGCGGTGCGCGAGGAGGTGGTGGAGCCGGATGCGGCGAGTTGCCGCTGCCCGGAGTGCGGGCGGGAGTACCAGCGCAACGGGGAGGAGATCAGCGAGCGGATCGAAGTCGAGGTGAGCGGTGTTGTCGCTCGGATTATTCCGGCGTGCAATTCTCAAATTCCTCCGGCGGTAGGTGGGCAGGTTTTCTCACTCTAGTACGCTCCTGCCGGAAGGAATCCATGGACACGGCTGCCTGGGGAGCCTGTAAGCAAAGGAGTTAACAAGGCTACCGCGCCACGATTGTTCTCAGATTATTCTGATTTCCAAGCTTCTTGGCGTCGATCTAATTCGAGAAAAAATGTAACTGCCCAGGTACTCTTCAGATACAGGAGCCCCAATCGATTGGATGAATAGAGGGGCTCACTTAGAGTGCGGTCCGCTCAGCATGCGTGCATCCGAACCGGGTGGAGTGTGGCGGCTAGGCTTCCACCCTCGCCAGCAGAGCGGCCGGCCCTTGCAACAAGGCCTCGATGCGGTTCAGGCCCTGCTTGCGCGCCGTCGACAGCACACTACGCAGCGTGGCGAAGTCCTGCGCACCCTGCTCGGAGCGGAACCCGCCCGAGATCTTCATCCGCAGCTTCATCATCCGCAAATCCTGTTCGGCCTGGTTGTTCGTGAACGGCACCCTCTCGTCCCTGAGAAATCGCAACACCGACTCCCGCCTGGCCCTCAGCCGCAACGCCAGATTCTGTCCCGGCCGACGCTTCTTGCGGCCCCGCCGTCCCGGCTTGGCCGGCCGCAACGGCTCCAACCCCTCGTGATACGCCAACGCCTCCCGCACCAACTCGTCGTAACGCCGCTCGATCCTCTCCAGTAGCGACCGCGGCAACGCCACCCCCCGCTCCCGCACGCTGTCCACCGCCCGCTTCGCCCGCCTCAGCAACTGCTGCATCCGCCGCGCCCAGTCTTCCCCGTCGATCTTCGCCAACGCCTCGAGCTCCCGTAAATGGTGAATGTTACACATCGCGTGCAGCACGCCCGGCACCTTGAAATACGAGGCCCAGTGGTCATGCACCAAGATGCCTCGCAACCCCTCCAACACGCCACCCCGCTGGCGGCTCGTCCGGTAGTCGGTCAGCTGCGCCGTGCTCAGCACGTGCAACCACTGCCCCTGGCCCGCAATCCGGAATCCCGTCTCGTCCAGATGCTTCACCCCGCTGGCGCTTACCAGCAGATCCCGGACCCGCTCGGTCCAACTCTGCCAGACCTGCGCCGCCTTGCGGCTCATCCCCGCCAGCGTCGCCGCGCACAAGGCCACCCCGAACAGGTCCCGGAAGATCTCCGCCAGTCGATCCTCGGGCAGGCAATGGGCGTTCTGCAAGTACACCGCCGTGGCCGCGATCCGCGGCCCGTACTGCACCGGCGCGGTCACTCCCTCCGGGAACGCGGCCCGCGTCAGCTGTCCGCACTGCTGGCAACGACAGCCCCAGGCCTGGTGCTCGGTCACCTCCGGCGGTGTCGGTGCGGGCAGATCATAGACCTGCCGACGCTGGGGCTCGCCCTCCACATCGGCCGCCGACAGGGCCGCTCCGCACTCGCGGCAACCGGACGGCAGGTGCACCTGGGTCCGGTCCGGTGTGTCCGTCTGGCTCAGCGTCGCGCCCTGGTGACCGGGCTGCCCACCCGAGCGCTTGCCGGACCGCCGACGCTGGCTGCGCGTCCGTTGCGCTGCCGATGGCTTGGCCGGCCCATCGCTCGACGGTGGTTTCCCGCTGTTGCTGCTGTCGAGGCCCAATCGCCGTTGCAATGCCTGCACTTGCTCTCGCAACGACTGCAACTGCCTCGTCAACTCCTCATGGAGCGCCTGCAACCGGGCGTTTTCGGCCCGCAACTGCGCGTTTTCGGCCTCCAATTGCGCCAGACGCTCGTGCCAGTCCGCCGGACGTGGCTCGCTGTTCGCTCGCTCCATCTTCATCCCGCTGACGCCGGTACTGCTCGTCGCGAGCGCATCGGCTTGCTCACAACGGTCCGGATGCCCACAACATTACTATTGCTAACTGGTTTCCCAGCGGAAAGTCAAGTGCTGCGGAATTCTGGCCATCCCGGTGAGCGGTTCCCGTGGAACCATCCGGCCTCCCCCCTTTTCAGTACGCATCACCCGAGTACGAGTGGGGGTAGCTGGGCAGTTACGAAAAAATGGCCGTTTTCGGCCGAGATAAACAGAGAAATAACAGCGGGTACGTGCGGCGGATTCGGCGGCCGCGTCGGCGGGCCGCTTGCGATTGCACGGCCCGGCGAGGGGAGCCGGCAGCGGTCGTGATCGCGCCGCTGGAGCCGACGCTGTTCCGTCCTACTGGAAACCTTCTGCGAAACCCCGCGCTTCCGCGGCACCTGCTATCGCGCTGCCAACTGGGTCCACCTCGGCCAAACCCAGGGCCGCGGCAAACTCGACACGCACAACCAATACGCCCTGCCCCTGAAAGACATCTTCGTCAAACCTCTTTGTCCCGACTGGCAAGCAATTCTCAATCGCTAAACCCGCTAAACCGCAAACCGTCTCTCACGCCTCGCTCGAACGCTTACTCAGGGGGAATGAAGTTCCGTCTAGAGCCGCGCGGTGGTGACCGGCGGAAGGGGCGCACGGACGTCAGCGAAGGCCTCGGGGGTAATGCGGTTGCGTCCGCTGGTACCGCTGGCCTTCGATCGGAGCGCCGCGAGAAAATTTCCGGTCCTGAGATGGGAAGGATGCCGCGGCGATCTGTCTGTGATCGGCCGCGATTCTTCAAACGGTTTTGCGGAGTTGGCGGCCCGGTCGCCTGGCCCGCGGATCGCGAGTCCGGAATCCGGCTCAGGGCCGGGCCGGGGTATCGAGTGTGGCACAGCTGGAGGATCGTACGGATGGCCGAACGGGCGTCTGGGGCAGGGTGTCCGGTGGGCCGCTCAGGCGTCACATCTCTCTTTCCACCGCCGTTCCATAGGGGTTGCATTAAGAAACTGGAGAACGTCGTCTCGATCTCCCAATTTGGCGTCGACGTCGCAGTGGTATTGATTCTGGGTCGTAGGCGACGACATAACCGTCCCGCCCCGATCCATGAAAACGTATGCCTTGCAAGCGAACCAACCGTGGAACTGACTTGGCTGTTGAGCCCGCGTTGGAGCGTTGGAATCATGCAGCTCCGTTAGGGCACGGCAATCCGCTTCGTCCAGCCTGTCCGCAGAGACTGCGACGCTTCCATCTCTGGGAGAGAACAAGCGCTTTATCTTATTCCAAGGGGGGTGCGTTGGTCGCGTAACTTCTCTGCGAGTCCATCGCTGAAGACGCCCCTGCCTATGAGTTCATTCCGTTCGATCCGCGAGGCTAGCATGTTCCGTGAGCGGTCTCATTAAGCACCGCGTCAGTTGCAAGAACTCCGATTCGGCAATGTCTGCGATTGACAAGTCCTTGTACGAACCGGTCACGCGGTACGTGTCGTGAACCGCGTTGTAAATTCCGTTCCCCCCTTCGAAACACGTAAGCAGGAAAATGAACCCCGTCACTTCCATCTGGATGGAAACGCCGCGGTCGTCGTCGGGAAAAACACTTGCCGGTGGCAGGTCGGTCTTGGCGAACTCGTGAATGAACCTCTCGGCGTAGGTGCGTGCTTCCGCGGACGGACGTTCGAGCTCTTCCTCATCAGCCTCCGCATCGAGATCCTCCAACTGCTCGAGAGCGATCCGCCGCCATGTCTCGAGCCGTGTCTTACCTTCTGCATCTCGGCCTGGGACGCGAGCGGTCTCTAGTGATACCGCGAGCCAGTTCTCGCGTGCCGCATCTCGGGGTGCGAATGCTGTCACTCCTAGATTGCCGAAATAGTCTTCGGGAAACCTGCTTGAAGGTGGAATAAGTCCACGTCCCAAAGGCATCGGAGAGTATACGATCACATACGGCACTGGCTCGGCTGGTTCAATACCGGACGACAGTGTGGCGACAGGTGGGTCCCAGAAATCGAACTCGTCCACGTTCCGCCCCTGCGGCGACGCCGATTGGCCCCAGTCCCAGCCGGAAGGGGCATTCTCCGGAAGTATTGCTTGGCCTTGTAAAGTTGCTGGTGTCACTTGGCCTTCCCTTTAAATTTCTGCACTCGTTCCAGAAGCCAGGCTCCTAGCGACTCTGCCGCACTCTCGGAGAGCAATACCGTAGCTTCGATCTCCCTGGTAATCTCAGGTTTGGTCACTACGACACTCTCAGTTACGACTCCCTGCCCGTCCACGCCTAGCACACTTTGCTCAGGCAGTTTGACGCGCTCCGAATAGAGCGACACCCCCAAGAACCCCTTGGGCGTGAACGTGCCTACAGCTCCATCGCAATGAATGACTCTGAGCTGGGAAGATTTTTCATACCTGATTTCAGGCAGGTCTTTCGCGTCGACCGATTCGGATTGAGGTGCCTCTGGCTCGGACACGGGTTTCTCCATTCAGGCAAGCGCGGCCAAACGATCGTGACAGCCGGCGTCCACAGAAGGAACGCCCCGTGCACTGAAAGCGTTTAGCCACGACAGACTCAGACTTCCTGACATCTGACCAGAATGAGGTGTCGCGGTTTTCCGGCTAGACAGCGAGTTGCGGGCGGGGAGCAGCGCTCGTAGGATGGTCGTCGGGCAGGAGTTCGTAGACGAGTCGCAGCGAGGTGCCGGGAAACGCGGTGCGCGTTTGATTGAGTTCGCGGAGCAGCGGGCCCAGGGCGGCGTCCTGGGAGCGGCTCGCCAGATGCAGCAGCTGCACAGTGAGCGTGCCGGCACGGATATCGGGGACCAGGTTGGCGTCGCTGCGGAACAGCGCCTGCAGCAGCGCGCGGGCGTTTTCGGGCTTGCCGAGTTCGGGGGCGACCGCGACGGCCATCGCGGTTTCGGCCCGGTAGGCGATCATGCGCAGGGAGTCGAGCAGGTTGCGCAGCGGCTCGGGCAGGGCCATGAGGCGCTCCTCCGGGGACAGCTCGCCCGCCGGCACGTGCTCGTCGGCGTGCCGGGCCGCATGCTCCAGGCCCTCGATGCAGCGGTCGGTCGCGTCGATCTCCGAGTGCAGCGCGCGGACTTTGTCGGCGTGTCCGGCACTGGGCCGGGCCTTTTCGCGGGCCAGCTTGCGGCGCAGGTTGCCGACCTTGTTGCGGAGCTTGTCGAGGGCCTTGCGGATCAGCCGCCAGGCGGGGTTGACCACCCGCGTGTGCGGCTCGACGGGCAGCAGCCCGCGCTGCGGCAGCGCATCCAGGCCGAACTCCTCCTTGAGGTACTTGAAGACGTTCTCCTGGGCCCAGCGCGAGCGCATGAGCCCGGCGACCTGCGCCGCCGACAGGCTCGGGTGCGTGGTGATGACCGACGGTTGGCGTTGGCCGGCGGCGGGTCGGCCCGCGGCGGGCACGGGCTCGCGCGGCTGGCCGCTCTTGCCCGGCGGCTGCAGGCGCCGGTCGATCCAGAAGCGCACCTCGCGCGCCTCGCAGCCCGGCAGCAGGGGCGCCTTGCGCTCGGCGACCTGCGCCTCGAGCGTCGCCGCGCCCAAGGGCGAGCGCACGGTGACGCGCTCCGGGCGGAACTCGCTGTCGGGCCAGCGCTCCGTCTGCGCGCCCTTGCGCCAGGTGATGCAGGCGATGCCCTTGGCGGCCAGCCAGCGGAACAGCTGCGGGCTCCAGCCTTCGCGGTCGAACACCAGCGTCAGGTGAGGCTCCGCCGCCGCGCCCGCGGCGGGCGCCAGCAGGCCGAGCGCCTCCAGTTGCGGCACGATGCCGTGGCGGATCTCGGCCACCATTTGCGGATCGACCTGCTTGTGGATGCACAGCAGGGGCGCGCCGCCGAGCGCGTTGAGCCAGTAGCCGGCCGCGGCCGGCAGCTGCAGTTTCTGGCGCGCGACGAAGTGCTTGGGCAGGTTGGCCTTGCCGCTGTAGAGCTTGACATGGCCATCGACGAACAGCGTGGCGGCGGTGGCGGGATCGTCCGCGGCCCACTGCCCGGCCAGGGCCGCGCGCCAGGCGTGCAGCGCCTCGGGGTCGGCGGCCAACTGGTCCAGCTTGCGCCGCAAGGTGCGCGCCTCGGGGCAGCGGTCCAGGCCCAGCAGGGCGCCCCATTCGCCGGGCTGCTCGTAGCGCAGGCGCTCGGCGTTGCGCACGCGCGCCAGGAGCATGAAGGCCAGCAGCAGCAGCACCGAGCGCAGGCCGTAGAAGCCGGGCGGAATGTGCAGCAGGCTGGCATGGCGCAGCAGGCCGGCCTGCAGCAGCGCCGGGACGGCCGTCAGCACGCCACCGTTGGCAACGGTCGCGGTGGCTTCGAAGCTTGGCAGCCGCTCGGCCAGCAGGCCGAGGCTGGCCGCGACGCGCCCGCCAACGTCCCGCGCCGCCCGGCCCATCGCAGCGGCCGCGTCGCGCCGGTTGCGGCCGGCCTTGTCCACGCTGCCGGGCGGGCTGCCCGCGGCCGGCTCGGCGGGAATTCCCGCGCCGCTCGCGCCGCGCGCCCCGCCGGATTCCAGACCCGCGCCAGCAGCCTCGGGAACGTCCGCCGCCAAGTTTCCGGCCGGCTCGGAGAGGCCCGCTCCCGCGGCCGCTTCGGCGCCCACTGCCCGCCCGCTCTCGCGCTGCGCCGCGATTCCCGGCAGCAAGCCCTCGCGCTTGTACTGGCGCAGCGTCTCGAAGCACAGCTCCAACTCCCGCGCCACGCCACGCAAGCTCGCGCCCCCTTGCAGCCGCTCCGCCGCCCGCGCCAGCACCGCCGGGTCCTCGATCCCGTGCCGCCGCCGCGGCTGGCGCGCACGCCCGAAGCTCGACTCCCCCTCCCGCTGCATCCGCAGCCGCGCGCGCGTCACCGTGCGCGCGCTGATCCCGAGCGCCTGCGCCAATTCCGCCGCTGTCGCCACGCCCCACCTCAGGAAGCGCGCCAGGCAGCGCGCGCGCGCCGGGCGATCGCCTTGCAGGTAGCAGTCGCACACTTGCAGGTACAGGAACCAATACACCTGGCCGCTGTCCTCCAGGAAGCTCAGCTGCGCGTTGACAGCGGTCGCCTCCGGCGGCTGCAGGGACAGGGCCGCGGGCAGTCCGGTGGGTCGCGGCAGGGCCTCGCTCGGGCTTTCCATGGACATATTATAACAGTCAAAGCGGGTCCGGCGCAACCCCAATTGGCACTTCGGAAACGACTAAAACTCTATGAACCGTAGGAACTTAGGCTGACCTACCCTGTCTGGCCATCTCGGCCGATGTAAGGAAGTCTGAGACTAATGATATACCCTACTACACAATCGGTGCCGTGTGGCGCAAGCTGGAGCGCCCCGTAAGCTTTCCGCCGACACGCACAACCGCGTCAACACTTTGTCAAATGGGCATTCGGCGACGAGGCGTCAGTCGTTGGGGGTTACCTAGTCGCAACTCTCAGTACCCTCGCCCTTGGTTCCACGTTGGGTTACCGGGCCCAGCGGCTGGGTAATGGTCTCCCTTGGGAAAGCGTTCTGATTTGGACGATATCGGAACGTTCCGATATCACCCACAGACGGTTTGGCTCTGCCGCCTCGAAGCGCCTCTGGACCCGGTCCGGCGGCGGCGCCGCCCGCCGGTCCGCCCGGGTCGTGAAACACCGCCGGCGACGCGTCACGCCCTGCAGACCCAGCGCCCGCATCAGCCGCGCCACCCGCTGCCGCGACACCGCCACGCCTTGGGCCCGCAGATCCGCGTGCACCCGCCGCGCCCCATACGTCGCCCGCGAGTCGGCGTGGACCGCGGCGATCCGCCGGCTCAGCCTCTCGCTGTCTCGCGCGGGCCGGCTCGGCGGCCGCCCCCGCCATGCATAGTAGCCGCTGGTGGAGACACCCAGGAGCCGGCACATGCACGCAATAGGATACTGGCCCTGGTGCGCTCTTACGAATTCGAAGACCCGGGTGGAATCGAATCGGTCTCCCGAGCGAACCAGGCCGCGGCTTTTGACTGGATCTCCCGCTCCATCCGCAACTGCCGGTTCTCGCGCCTCAGCCGCGCCAGCTCGTCCCGCTCCTCCCTCCGCAGGCCGTCCGACCGACGGCTCTTGTCTCGCGCCGATGTCCCGGGCCCACAGGTGCCTGTGTCCGCTTGCTCGAACTTCTTGCCCCTCACCTCACGGCCCGTGCGGTCCACGAACACCGGCGCGTACCCCAGACTCGCGCGGCTGTGCTCCGCCAGCTGCGGAACCACCCGTCGACTCAAGTAGCGCGCGCAGTCCAGCAGGCCCGTATCGCAATGCGCGTTTTCTTGCAGGAGGTAAATGCATCGTGACGACCATGTCTATCCTGCGGGCTGAATCCGAGGCCGCGAGCTTGCTCGGGGTCTCCAAGTCAAGGGGAATTGAGAATCCCCCTTATGCTTAATCTTGGGCCGGAAAAAACGCCTCCTGAGTTCGGCGGGACGCGTGCTATACTTGAGCCGGTAAAACAAGGAGAGGTAAAAATGACTCAGAATCGGACTCGTCTGATCCTGCAGCGGATTGGGCTTCTGGCGCTGCTTGCCGCGGTGCTGGCGGGATGCGGCAAGGAAGCGCCCCCGCCACCCCCGCCTCCGCCCCCTCCCTTCCAGTCGCAGGCGGTCGAAGTGGAGCTGGGTGAGCACGGCGGTTCCATCACCTTGATGACGACCCAGCAGGGCGGCTACACCAGGAATGGGCAACCGTTCCAGACCGGCGCCGAGGTGGAGGCCGAGAACGGCAACAAGTACAAGTTGACGCTCGGCGACGACGGCTGGTCGGCGGAGTTTCTGCCGCCGGAAGCGTTGATGGTGGCGCTGGGAGCGAGCGGCGACACGGTCTCGATCACACGAGTGGAGGACCGCAGCTACCTCGTGGACGAGATGCCCCTGGCCGACGACGGCGAGGTGGAGGCCGAGAACGGCAACAAGTACAAGTTGACGCTCGGCGAGGACGGCTGGTCGGCGGAGTTTGTGCAGCCGGAAGGGTCGCCCGTGGCGTTGGGAGCGAGCGGCGAGGCGGTCTTGATCACCCAGGCGGAGGACCGTAGCTACCTCGCGGACGGGCAAGCGCTGGCCGACGACGGCGTGGTGGAGGCCTCCAACGGCAACCGGTACCGTTTGACGCTCGGCGAGGACGGCTGGTCGGCCGAATTTGTGCCGACGTACTTTCAGGTCCCCTTGGGACGGAGCGGCGGGTCCGTGACGCTGAGGAGGGAGGAAGACGGCCAGTATTGGCTGGATTCGGTGTTGATCGAGGACCGGAAAACCGTCGACGGCCCCAACAACAGTAAATACGTGCTGACCCTGCAGGACGGCGAATGGACTGCGGCATATAGGCCGGATACGGTCCAAGTCCCCGCCGGGGAATCGGGCGAGATCCTCGACCTCGTGCGTCTGGAGGACGGCACCTATTCGTACCGAGGCAAACCGATCGAGCACGGGGAGACGGTGGAGGCCGAGAACGGCAATTCGTATACCTTGACTCGGGACCCCGAGACTGGCGCCTGGCAAGCGGTGTTCAACGCCGGAACGATCAGGGTCCCTCTGGGAGGCAGCGGGGATTCGGTGGAATTGACGAAGCGCGAAGACGGCACCTACGCGCGGTCCGGCCGGACGTTCCGGAGCGGCAGCCTGGTCGAAGCCAGCAACGGCGTCAACTATCAGCTGACCCTGACGGAAGACGGTTGGACGGCGAGAGCGCACTCCGTGGTGGAACCGGATCCTGGCGATGGCGGCGGCGGGACTTCCACGAAGCGTTCGGACAACCTCGAATCGGTCCAGTCTCTGCCTACCGGCCGGGAGCCGACCTTCCGAACGTCCGACGGGGACCCCGATCCAGATGAAGGGACGACTCTCGTCGTGAGAGGTACCAGTGATGCCACGCCGCAGGAGTACGAGCTTCAGGACCTGTTGCGACGAGGCTTGGTGACCCGGACGCGGACCTACGTCGAGGAGGCGAGGCAGGAGATCAAGGAGATCCGGGACGCGATCTACAATCGGCGCCAGATTTACGACCTCGAGGGGTTGGATCCACATGAGGACATCGCTGGCCAGGACGGGTACTGGGCCCAGGTGCAGACTGCGCTTGCGAGCGTATTCGGCGACGCTGCCAAGGCGAACAATTTCCTTGGCAAACTACCGACGGGGCGCCGCGACGAAACGCTTGACGCTGACGAAGTTGACGATGTCATCGAAGCCCTGGACGAAGTCTTGGACTCACTCTCGACCCTCAGCAAGTTCGAGGACGACATCTTCGACCAACTCATCACGGACGCTAGCGTCGAAGAGGTATTCGAGGCGCCCATTTCGAAGATTCAGTTCGGATCGTCGAGCAACACGCGCTTCGCTGCCTACGGCGTCCAGCACGACGGCGGCTCGGCTGTTGCGCCTGAGTCCTGGGATGTCGGGGCGTTCGCGTACAGCCCGCTCGAGGTGTCGAACCGAACCAAAGTTCCGAATCGGGGCGAGGCGTCGTTCCAGGGGGATACGGTCGCCGTCCTGGAGACAACCGGAACTCCCAAGTTCTATTCCGGCGACATTGAGCTGACGGCCCGATTCAGCACGGGACGGGTGCTGGGCCTGATCACGAACTTGCGGGACGAAGACAACGACCTATGGAGCTATAAGGGCGACGAAGTCGAGTCCATTCGGCTCCCGATCGCCGAGCTCGGGTCCGGTGACGCCGCATTCTCGGTCGACGGCGCCGGTACCGCCGACCTACGCTTTGTTCCGGGCTCGCAGCCGACCTCCACCTTCCAAGGCAAGTTCGTGGGTGACGATAAAGACGAGGCGGACGCTGTCATCGGGACTTGGGACATCAACGTGGACGGTCAAGACAAGCTCACCGGCGCATTCGGAGCCGAATACCGCACCACCAAGAGAGCGGAAAAACCGGAACTCGAAGAGTCGCCCAGAGGCTCGCGCTCCGAGACATTTATTGAGAAGGACCTCGACGAACCCGACGGGCATATCGATCTGGGAAGCTTCGAAGACCTCGATGCCTCGAGGTTGTACTCGGACCGGGACGGGCGGTCCGTTTTCGACTCGACGGATGAGACGCTCGAACTCACCGTCGAGTACCGGCATACGGATTACACGCGGTACGGGGTCTGGGTCCAGCGAAGGACCGTGGATGACAGCGAAAGCTTCGATAGCAAGGGTTTCTTCGCGTACAGTCCGCTGCGTTCGACGGAATTCACCATCGAGCGGGACTCGGACTATGTCTATCCCAAGAACGTCACGGCCGTCTACAGTGGACAGACAATTGCGTTGGATAAAGCAGCCGATGCCGATCCTGAAACCTACACCGGCTCGATCGAGTTGACCGTCTATTGGAAGGGTTCTTACAGCGATGCGGCACTCGAGGCGGTGATCCGGGACCTGCGATCCCTTAAGGATCGCGACTGGTTCGCAGTGGGCGGGGAGGACGTGGACCGCATCGTACTTACAGGATCCGTACCTTTGACGAGTGCGACCGACCCCTCGTTTAGATCGAGTCCTTCGTTTGAGGTGTGGTACCGCGACCCCCACTTGACCCGATCGAGCGAAAGTGGCAGCCACAATGGAAAGTTTGTGGGAATGACCCTCGACGGACCCGTGGGAGTGATCGGCAATTGGGTTATCTCGACTATCTCGGGCCGCAGCATTGAGGGCGTGTACGGCGCCGAACTCCAGCCGTAGGTCCCGTCCGGAGCATGTTCGTCTCGACCCGCAGGTCTCGGCTCCAAGGCTGCTCGTAGCGGGAAGCTCGACCGTGCGCGTTGCGCTGTCCCGGTTTGCGCACCCGCCCCGGCAGGCGCAGTCGCTCCATGGACGAGGGACTGTTTCGTGTGAGGTCGGGGACGAGTAGGAGCCTGGACCGGTTCAGCGCAAGCGGGGAACCGCGCCCGGGAGTGAGCCTCGGGTATGGCGGATTGCGGCCACCGGTAGCTCGGAGCTTCCGCGGCGCAGGTCTCGCGACTGGGTCCAGACTGCCTCTCCAACACCGGATGGCTCCGTCCCGCGGTCGCGGCAATGGCATTCGTTTAGCGTTTTGCAGCATTCGTTTAAGCGGGCAAGGGGAATTCCGGCGTATCGGGCCGGTTGTCTCGCTTCAGGCTACGGTTGCGGTTGCCTTACCTGACCTCCAGTTGCGGGCGGGGTTCCGGAAGGAGCGTTGCGGGTGCCATCTGTGGCGGCACCCGGCGATCCTGGCGAAGATCCGGTGATAGTCCGGCCCACAGTGGCCGTGTGCTCCGAAAACAACCATTCCAAGTGCCGCGGAACGCTGCTCAGGCTGCTTCTGCAGTCCGCCTGCGGTGCCGGCCAGGCCGGGCCCGGGCCGGAATCTCTGCTCGCGGTGCTTGGGGAACAGCCTGGTGATGAGAATCAGGCCGCAATGGGCGACCTGTGCCCGCAGGTACCTGCACATGGCTTGCGTCGTGGCCTTGAGGTTCTCGATCAGCGGGTCCATAGAGGATTTGCCAGTGTTCCGTACCTACGATGACAAACCGGGGTGCGAAAGTTAAGCGCTTCGGGAGCAGCAATTCTCAAGACCTGAGATATAGGTGGGCTGTTGGCATCTCGCCGGGCGTTCGGGAGCGTCGCAGAGAGATTGCGAGAGCGCCAGCGGGGCATCGGCAGTAGCAAGTGGCGCATCCGGGAGCGGCTCCGAGCGCCTCTCCAGCCGTTCCGAGGCCCACGCGGCAGAGCCCTGCTGCGGGCTCCCCGACGGGCCCGGTGCTCGCCGCTGGCTGGGGCAGCAATCTCATGAGGGTGCGGGCGAGGGGCCGGCCCGCGACTCGCCTGCGCCCAGCAGCGTGGTGCGCAAGCTCGTCCAGTGCGGGAACCAGAACCGCTTCGTCAAGGAGCGCAGGTCCTCGAAGCAGGTGCGACGCGGGCCGGCCTCGTCGCGGCATTGCCGCCACAAGCCCCGCAGGCAGTCCAGCAGCGTGTGCAGTGCGCAGGCAAAGAGGTTCAGCGTGGCGAGCAGATTGGCCAAGCCGTGGCTGCCGTGCCCGAAGTTCCGCTTGCTGTTGTAGCCATGGCGCGCCAGACAATTGAACCCCTCGTTCTCGACCTTCCAGCGCGCTCTGCCGAGCCGTGCAATTGCCGCCACGTTCTCGGCGGTGACCTCCAGGCTGGTGCAGAAGGTGTTGGAGTAGGTGCGCTCGCCGTGGCGCTGGATCGGGAACTCGATCCAGGTCCCGAGCAGCGCATCGTCGCTGTCGCGGAGCGGCAGGCCGTGCATCCAGCGATAGCGGTGCAACTCGACTTGGCGTTTGTGGTTGGGGGTGCGGATCCAGCCGGTGGAGTGGGTGAAGTCGTCGTGGATGAGTTCGTATCAGCGCTTGTGCGAGTTGGGCTTACAGATGAAGAGGAAGTCGGCTTCGAGGTGGCGGACGAGTTGGCAGAGGGGCTGGCAGCAGTACAGGTCGTCGCCGAGGAAGACGGGCCGGAAGGGGCGCAGTTCGTCGATGTGGGCGGGCAACCAGCGCTTGGCGGCGTTGCGTTCGCAGTCCTGCTTGCGTTCTTTGTCGGAGCGTAACTGCTCAGCTTCCGTGTTTCTTGTCAAGCGGATTTTCGGGGGAAAGTGGTGACGAGGGGCAATTGAGGCGCGTTTTCCCAACAGAGCCGGCTGTTGGTCTGGGGCTGGTCGGCAGCGGTGTCACGCGGCGGCCTCCGGTTCGCGGGCGGGCGGCGCGGGCTGCCAGAGGCGGTTCTCGCGCAGGAGGGTGTCGAGCAGGCCGGTGAGTCTGCGCATGACGGCAACGAGGGCGACCTTGTGCGGCTTGCCGGCGGCGGCGAGGCGCTGGTAGCAGGCCTGGGAGGCCGGTTCCCAGCGGATCGCGGTCAGGGCTGCCATGTAGAGCAGATGGCGAGGCTGGGCGCGGCCGCCGCGGATGGAGCGGTGGCCGCGGTGCTGTCCGGAGTCGCGGTCGAGTAATTGCTCACCCAGGGGGCTGGCTAGGTAGGTTTGAGGACGGTACGTCGCTCGATAGTGGTGACAATCGACTCGAGAGTCGTCAGATCATTGAGGCGTCCGGTGCCGATCACCGAGCGCACGGCCCCGAACACCTCGGCCCCCCACTCGGAGCGGAAGCCGTTGGTCACCTTGCGGAAAATCGTGCTCGGTCGCAGCGCCCGCTCCGAGGCGTTGTTGGTGAAGGGCACCTCGCGATCCGTCACGAACACCAGCAGGCTGTCCCGGATCTTGCCGTAGCGCTTCAGCAGCCGCTGCCCGTCCGCCTGCGTCGGCTCCAACTCCAGCAGCTTGTCCAGCCGCCGCCCGAGATCCCGTTGGTGGCGCTTCAGCGTGCTGTCCCGCAGCCGCGCGCGCCGCTGGCCCACCCGCATCACCCGCACCAGGAACGCCTGCAGCGCCGGCCCGAACACTGCGTCCCCTGCGTCGATCGCGTACTGCGCATCCCGCAACTGGTGCGCCAAGCACACCTGCCACACTGCCGCGTGCCCGCGCTGGCACACGTACAGGTCCGACACCCACACCTCCGGTCGCGCCCCCTCCAGCACGCTCTCCGGCTCCGCCTTCGAGCGGCTCGGCCGCAGCACGTGCAGCACCGCTCCCGCTCCCAGGAACACCCACTCCCACCACTTGCGCCCGTGCACCCGCGCCGACGTCTCGTCCGAGCACACCACCCGGCTCCCCCGCACCCGCTCCCGAATCGCCTCCGCCTGGTCCCCGAACCGCCCCTGCACCCGCCGGAACAGGTTCGCCAGCGCCCCTTCGCTGATCTCCAGACCGAATACATCCCGGAACAACGCGCGCAAGCGCTCGTAGCTGATCGCTTGCGCGTAATGCAGATACACCGCCAGCGCCTCGATCGTCGCCCCGAACGGCGAGCCCCGTTCCAAACCCTGCGGCGCCAACGCCGTCACCCGCCGCCCGCAGCCCGGGCAGTCGCAACCGTGCAGCGTGACCCGCGTCACGTGCGGCCGCACCGGCGGCAACTCGATGCGCTCGTACACCGCTTGCGGCGCCTGCTCCGCCCCGCCCAAGTCCGTCCCGCAGTGCGGGCAACTCTCCGCCCGCGCTTCCACCACGCTGTTCGGATGCGGATGCAGCTTGCGTCCCGTTCCCGGACGCCCCTTGCGCTTGCGCTTGCCGCCTCGCACCGGCTTGTTCGCCTTCTCCCCGCGCGAGGGCGGCAGCGACGAGTTCGCCGGTGTCTTGGGCGGCGCTCCCAGACGCGCCTCCAACTCCGCCACCTGGGCCCTCAGCTCCGCGTTGGTCGCCGTCAGCTTGGCAACCTTCGCCGCCAACTCCGTGATCGTTGCGGTCAACTCCGCAACCCTCGCTCGCAGCTCAACGACAAGGGCGCTCTTCCCGGAGTCGAGCGCCGAACCGAGATCCGAATTCGCCTCGCCCATACCCCATCTATAACATATTTATACTCTTTTGTTTCAAATTTCTAATCTGATCGGTCACGCTAGGACGGCACCAAGGTGAGCAATTACGCGGTCGAAGGGGGCGAGGCCGAACAGGGCGGCGGCCTGGCGGCGGCCAAGGGTGCCGAGCTCGGGCATGTCAGCGCAGAGGCAGGCGGCGTTGACGGGACCGCAGCCGGGGATCGACTGGATGCTGGCGTCGCGGCGGGTGAGCTCGGCGTCGGCAGCGATGCATTGGCGCATGCGGCGGTCGCAGTCGGCGATGTCGGACTGGAAGGCCGCGAGCGTGGTGCCGGGGCAGCCGGCAGCCTCGGGGTCGAGTTCGGCGCAGAGCTTGCGGAGGGCGCCGAGCTGCTCGACGAGCTTGCGGCGGAGGGCGAGCAAGTCGCTGAGGAGCTGGAGGTTCCGCGGCTGGGGCGGGCTGGCCTCCAAACCGTCGAGGAGGCCGAAACGGGCGAGCATGGCGGCATCGACGCGGTCGTTCTTGGCGAGCTTTCCGATGGCTTCGGCGAAGCGGCGGGAGCGCAGGGGGTTGATCACGACGGTTTCGATGCCAGCGTCGGAGAGGCCTTGGTGGAGGTTACGGTGGTAGCGCCCTGTGGGCTCGAGAACGGCGCGGGTGACGCCGTGCTTGAGCAGCCAGTTGCGCAGGGCGCGGCGGCCGCACTGGTCGTTGTGGAACGGGCGCTCGAGGCTGCCCTCGAGGATGTGGGCGTCGAGCTTGGACTTGCCGACGTCGATGCCGGCAACGACAATGGAGTGGGGTTGGGTCATTCCTGCGTTCCTATCCTTTTGCGATGCGGGGCTTCACCCACGCTTCCGTTCAGGGTGCGCAGGAATTACTGCGACGGGCCGACCAAGCTGAGCAACGGGGCTGTGAGCCCGAGGTACAAACGGTCCCGGCCCGTCGCCCCCGGGGGCCTCCCCGCGCTGAGGCGGGGAGGGATCTGCTACCTGCCGCAACGGTGGCTTGCGCCACCTGCGGCACTGGGGAGAGAGAGTCCGAGGTAGTGGTGACCATCCCTCTCACCGGCACCTCTCTAACATAAAAGGTACCCCCCCCGTACACAGGTGATGCGTACCGCATAGGGGGGAATGCAGGCCGGATGGTTCCACGCGAACCGCGCAACCGGGATGGCCGGAATGCGCAGCACTTGACTTTCTGCTGGGAAACCATGTAGCAATAGTAATGTTGTGGGTGTGCGGACGGTTGCGAGCAAGCCGATGCGCTCGTGACGAGCAGGACAGGCGTTAGCGGGATGCAGGCGGAGCGAACCAACAGCGAGCCGCGGCAGGCGCAATTGGAGGCCGAGAGCGCTCAGTTGCGGGCCCTGCAGGAGGAGTTGACGAAGCAGTTGCAGTCGTTGCGAGAGCAAGTGCAGGGCTTGCAACGGCGGTTGGGCCTCGACAGCAGCAACAGCGGGAAGCCACCGTCGAGCGATGGGCCGGCCAAGCCGCCGGCAGCGCAACGGACGCGCAGCCAGCGGGGCCGGTGCGGGAAGTCCGCGGGCGGGCAGCGCGGGCACAAGGGCGCGACACTGAGCCAGACGGACACGCCGGATCGGATCCAGGCCCAGCTGCCGTCGAGTTGTGCGGATTGCGGGGCGGAGGTGTCGGCGGACGCCATCGAGGGCGAGCCCCAGCGTCGGCAGGTGTACGATTTGGCACCGCCGCCGCCGCTGGAGGTGAGCGAACAGCAGGCGCACGCCTGCCGTTGCGCGGTCTGTGGCCGCGTGCCGCGGGCCGCGTTCCCGGAGGGCGTCAACGCAGCGGTGCAGTAGGGGCCGCGCGTCGCCGCCACGGCGGTGTCCTTGCAGAACGCGCAGTGCCTGCCCGAGGAGCGGCTGGCGGAGGTGTTGCAGGACCTGTTCCGGGTGCCGGTCTGCGCAGCGACGCTGGCGGGGATGACCCGCAAGGCGGCCC
Organism: Bryobacterales bacterium; assembly: GCA_965218615.1. Classification (GTDB taxonomy): domain Bacteria; phylum Acidobacteriota; class Terriglobia; order Bryobacterales; family UBA6623; genus VXMF01. The sequence continues at coordinate 276,680 of CBDCLH010000003.1, read as the reverse complement.
CGGGTTGGAGGAGTTTCACGGAGCGGGTGCGCGCTCTGCTGGGGAGTGCCGCCGGGGTGAAGCATCTGGACGAGACGGGCTTCCGGATCGGAGGCAGGACCCAGTGGCTGCACGTGTTGCGCACGCCGTGGCTGACGTTCTACCGCACGAGCGCGAAGCGGGGCAGCCTGCTGGAGGGGCTGCGGGGGATTCTGGTGCACGCTCATTGGGCGTCGTACTGCAAGCTCCAGGCCGTGCTGCACGGGCTCTGCAACGCCCATCATCTGCGTGAGTTACAGGCCTTGGCGGAGATCGACGGGGAAGCCTGGGCGCGGCGGATGCAACAGCTGCTGAGGCGGGCGAAGCGGGCGCTGTGGATCGTTCGGGAGCGGGATATGGCGCTGCCGCGATCCCTGCTGGAGAGGATCGAGCGGCGCGACGACCAGTGGGTGCGGGAGGCGCGGGCCCAGCACCAGGCCCTGCCAGCCTTGCCGACCGGGCGACGGGGTCGCAAGAAGCGCCGACCGGGGCATACTCTGGCGTTGCGGCTGAGGGACCGGCGGGAGTCGGTGCTGCGCTTTCTGAGGGATGAGAGGGTGCCCTTCACGAACAATCAGGCCGAGCAGGATCTGCGGATGATGAAACTGCGGATGAAGATCTCGGGTGGGTTCCGGTCCGAGCAGGGGGCACGAGACTTCGCCACGCTACGCAGCGTACTATCGACCGCGCGGAAGCAGGGCCTGAACCGCATCGAGGTCTTGCTGCAAGGGCCGGCGGCCCTGCTGGCGAAAGTGGAATCCCAGCCATCCCACTGATCAGGGCTTGTGCCTGCGGAGTACCTTTTATGTTAGAGAGGTGCCGGTGAGAGGGATGGTCACCACTACCTCGGACTCTCTCTCCCCAGTGCCGCAGGTGGCGCAAGCCACCGTTGCGGCAGGTAGCAGATCCCTCCCCGCCTCAGCGCGGGGAGGCCCCCGGGGGCGACGGGCCGGACCGTTTGTACCTCGGGCTCACAGCCCCGTTGCTCAGCTTGGTCGGCCCGTCGCAGTAATTCCTGCGCACCCTGAACGGAAGCGTGGGTGAAGCCCCGCATCGCAAAAGGATAGGAACGCAGGAATGACCCAACCCCACTCCATTGTCGTTGCCGGCATCGACGTCGGCAAGTCCAAGCTCGACGCCCACATCCTCGAGGGCAGCCTCGAGCGCCCGTTCCACAACGACCAGTGCGGCCGCCGCGCCCTGCGCAACTGGCTGCTCAAGCACGGCGTCACCCGCGCCGTTCTCGAGCCCACAGGGCGCTACCACCGTAACCTCCACCAAGGCCTCTCCGACGCTGGCATCGAAACCGTCGTGATCAATCCCCTGCGCTCCCGCCGCTTCGCCGAAGCCATCGGAAAGCTCGCCAAGAACGACCGCGTCGATGCCGAGATGCTCGCCCGTTTCGGCCTCCTCGACGGTTTGGAGGCCAGCCCGCCCCAGCCGCGGAACCTCCAGCTCCTCAGCGACTTGCTCGCCCTCCGCCGCAAGCTCGTCGAGCAGCTCGGCGCCCTCCGCAAGCTCTGCGCCGAACTCGACCCCGAGGCTGCCGGCTGCCCCGGCACCACGCTCGCGGCCTTCCAGTCCGACATCGCCGACTGCGACCGCCGCATGCGCCAATGCATCGCTGCCGACGCCGAGCTCACCCGCCGCGACGCCAGCATCCAGTCGATCCCCGGCTGCGGTCCCGTCAACGCCGCCTGCCTCTGCGCTGACATGCCCGAGCTCGGCACCCTTGGCCGCCGCCAGGCCGCCGCCCTGTTCGGCCTCGCCCCCTTCGACCGCGACTCCGGACAGCACCGCGGCCACCGCTCCATCCGCGGCGGCCGCGCCCAGCCTCGCCATCTGCTCTACATGGCAGCCCTGACCGCGATCCGCTGGGAACCGGCCTCCCAGGCCTGCTACCAGCGCCTCGCCGCCGCCGGCAAGCCGCACAAGGTCGCCCTCGTTGCCGTCATGCGCAGACTCACCGGCCTGCTCGACACCCTCCTGCGCGAGAACCGCCTCTGGCAGCCCGCGCCGCCCGCCCGCGAACCGGAGGCCGCCGCGTGACACCGCTGCCGACCAGCCCCAGACCAACAGCCGGCTCTGTTGGGAAAACGCGCCTCAATTGCCCCTCGTCACCACTTTCCCCCGAAAATCCGCTTGACAAGAAACACGGAAGCTGAGTAGTTACATTCAAGACGACTTCGACGAAACTCGCCTGACCGTGGCGGGCGTTCTCTTAGGAGCGCGTCAGCCCGAACAATGGCTTCGGCACGCATTCGTTCAAGCCGTGGCCTACCGGGGCTTGAGCATTGCCAACGCCCGGGACGAGCCCAATTATCAGATCGACGCGAAGGACATCTTCGGGCCACTCGATGCACAGGTAGCGGACACATGTTGCTTCGTGGCTCGAAACCAAAAAGTGGCGGCCTGCAAGACGCGCGGACGCACAGACGCCCCTCAATACGATATGACGGCAGTCTTCGAAGCGGTGGTCAATGCGGTGGCTCATCGGGATTATTCGCTCCAGCAGGCGAAGATCAGGATCCGCATGTTCTCGGATCGCCTCGAAATCTACACCCCTGGCGAGCTAGTGACTACGATGACGACTGATACGCTCGCCTATCGGCAGGCGACTAGGAACGAGGCGATCACCAGCTTGCTCGCCAAGTGTGAGGTTCCGCAAGGAATCGTTGGCTTGGAATCTACCCGGAGGACGCTGATGGACCGTCGCGGGGAGCGCGTGCCGCTGATTCTGGAACGGAGCGAAGACCTCTCGGGCAGGATCCCGCGCTACGAGACCATCAACGAATCGGAACTTCGTCTGACGATCTGGGCTGCCCACACGGGAACGTGATGGCCGTCACACGCCCGCAGCAGTGTCTCCAACCATAGCGAGTGCAACGCGGAAGCGGTCGGCGAATTCCGAGGCCACCCACCTGCTGCTGACGGCGTGTCACCGGAAGGGTCGGGCAAGAAGCGAGTTCCATCAATCCCATCCAACCAAGGGCGCCTCGGCTGGAGCATCGCCTGCGTCCCCACCTTGGGAGTCGAAATGAGGATAAGTGCAGAGAGCACAATGCGATGCCACGGCGGGTGCGAGCATGCTAGACTGCGAGCTGTGAAACAAGAATCGACAGAAATGACCTCTAACCGCTGGAGGCAACGACTCCACTGGCTGGGATTCTTGACGCTGCTTGCAGCGGGGCTCATGGGGTGTGGCGAGGAGGCGCGTCGCGCCCCGGCGCCCCCGCCGGCGCCCCCTCCCTTTCAGTCGCAGGCGGTCGAGGTGACGCTGGGCGAGCACGGCGGTTCGATCACGCTGATGACGGCGCAATCGGGCGGCTACACCAGGAACGGCGAGCCGTTCCAAAGCGGAGCCAAGGTCGAGGCTGAGAACGGCAACGAATACCGCCTGACGCTCAGTGACGGGCGGTGGTCGGCGGAGTTCCTGCCGCCGGAACCGTTGGCGGTAACGCTGGGAACCAGTGGAGGCGCCGTCCGTGTGACGCGGACCGAAGGCGGCGAGTTCCAAACCGACGGCAAGCCGTTGGGGTCGGGCGACATCGTCGAGGCGTCGAACGGGAACCGGTATCGCCTGACGCTCAGCGCCGGAGAGTGGTCGGCGGAGTTCCTGCCGCCGAAACCGTCGGCCGTGGCCCTGGGGAAGAGCGGAGAAGCCGTGCTTGTGACGCAGACCGAGGGTGGTCAGTTTCGCGTCGACGGCGAGCCCTTCGGCCTGGACGGCATTGTCGAGGCGTCGAACGGGAACCGGTATCGCCTGACGCGTCGAGGCGATGATTGGGTGTCGGAGTTCATCCCGACCTCTGTCCAGGTTCTCTTGGGAGAGCACGGAGGATCTCTGACGCTGCGGCGCGAGGAAGACGGCAACTACTGGCTGGGAAATCGTGTGTTCGAGAGCGGCCGCGTCGTCACTGGATCCAATGGGAACGTGTACCGGCTGACTCTGCGGGACGGTGCTTGGAACGCGGAATACATCCCGGAGCCGGTCCGGGTGTCTCTCGGGACGTCCGGAGCCAGCATCGTCCTGGTTCGGCTCGAGGATGGGAGCTATTGGGACGGCGAGAAAGTGGTGGGCAGCGGATCCCGCGTGACTGCTTCCGACGGCTCCGTGTACACGCTGGCTCTACGGGACGGAGTCTGGATCGCGGACCTGCTCTCTGGGCCCGGCCTCCCCGGTCCCCCTTCCAGGCGCAGATCCGACACGCGAGCTGTGTACGAGGGCGTCGAGCCGGAGCTGAAGAAGGACGACGAAGGCAACCCGGGGACGATCCTCGAGGTGGGCGGCTCGGAGTATTCGGTCTACGACTTGTTCGCGCGTCGTGGCGTGACGCGGTCTGAGACTTTTGTGGACAGGGCGCAGGCGGAACTCAAGAAAGTCCTGACCCAGATCAAGTTGCTGATCCAAATCGAAGAGGCCGGCGACGACGACCTGTCGTCTCAGATTCGGGATCGGTGGGATCTCGCGGTCAATGCGCTGGATGGCCTCTTCGGAGCCGAAGCGGACGATGTTCTGGGGGAGATTCCTGAGGATGACGACGAGATCGACACGGCCCAGGCCGTGGCCGTGCTCGAAGAGGTGATCGACTCGCTGTCCAGCCTCCGCGCGTTCGAACGCGCCCTGGAGGATGGGGTGTTCCGGAATTCCACGACCGTGGACGAGGACAACGTGGAAGAGGTCTTCGATGCCGTGCGGAGCGTGACCAGGATGCGGTTCGGATGGACGCCGAACACGCGGTTCGGCGCTTACATGAAGCAGCAGCGCGAGGACGACGCGCTCGACGATCTCAGGCTGCTCGATGGCGACGAGGGCCATGGTGTGTTCGCCTATAGCCCGCTCGAAACTTCCAGTACGGCGGATCTGCCGAGCGGAGGCGAAGCGTCCTATCGCGGTCAGACATTGGCCGTGAGCGGAGGCGACGATCCAGATCTCTATTCCGGAATGATCGAATTACGGGCCCGCTTCAGCACTAGGCGGGTCAGCGCCCTGATCACGAATCTCCGGAACGAGGACGGCGATGGCTGGAGCTATCCGTTCACCGAAGTCGAGACGATTAGTCTTCCGAACGCTTTTCTCAGCGGGAGCAGAAGGTCCGCCTCGTTCCAGGTGTCGGGTGAGGCCAGCATCTTGTACCCCCTGTCGCCAGGAGGTCCTACGTCCAGGATCTTGGAGAGTGACTTTGAAGGGAGGTTCGTGGGCGAGGCTAACGACGCTGGAGAGGCTGTGATCGGTACCTGGGACCTCCAGAACTCGCGCGGCAACGCTGTGCTGACGGGGTCGTTCGGGGCCGAGTACAAATCGACGACCACCCGGACGGCCCCGGACATCGACGATGCGGGGACGGTCTCACGGACGTTCTTCGAAGCCGAGCCTGACGATAGCGGCGACATCCTGCTGAGTGGCGCGGACGAGGACGGAATCCAATTCCAGGCCTCGCAGCTCTATTCCGACGGTGGCGGCGTGTCGATCGGTGACCGCCTGTTCACTGTCGTGCGGAGCGAAATTGCGAGGCATCTGACCGTGCTGGACGCCATTATCGAGTTGGAGGACGACACGCTTCGGCAGGCCCTGTGGACGAGGGTGAACGATGTTCTCGATACAAAGATCTTCGATGGAGACGCGGAGGATCTGTTCGGTGAGGACTATCCGACCACGCGGCGCGGCGATCCCGACGATGTGGCAGCCGAGGAAATCCTGACGGACGCCTGGGCGGCTTTGGGCAGCGTCAGGAGCTTCAGGAACGCCCTGGAAGAGGACGGCGTCTTCTATCCGGCGCGCGAAGCCGCCAGCGAGCCAGCCGACATGTACGCAACGGTCGAACACGAACTGACAGTCGAGTATCGGCACACGAACTATACCCGGTTCGGCGCCTGGGCGAGGCTGGTTGGGACAAGCTCGGTCTCGAGTATGGAGGTCGATGCGGACAACCCGCCGGATGTTTTCGCCTACAGCCCGTTGACGCAGACGGTGTATGAAGATCTGGACCCGGCGTATCCGCGTGACGTCCACGCGACCTATAGCGGGCAGACCGTGGCTGTGGAGGTCGAAGCGGAGGACCCAAGGATCTTCGAGGGCAGCATCGAATTCTCGGTGGAATGGGGACCGGATCTTCGGGATACAGTCATCCATTCGGTGATCCGGAATCTGCGTACGGCAGAGGATGGCGTGACGTTCCAACACGAAGGCGCGGATGTCGACGGGATCTTCTTTTCAGACTTGAGGATGCGTAATGGATTCGGCGAGGTCCTGGAGTTCGACGAGAGGCGGCCTAACGTCCGCATCCGGTACCAGAACCTCAGGCTTGGCGAAAGGACTTGGACCGGTAGCAGCTCCCAGAGCGGTAAGTTCGTTGGCAAGAGCCTCGACGGTCCCCTGGCCGTGATCGGCACATGGAGCCTTTCGGACACCTCCGCGGGCATTGACCTCAAGGGTGCGTACGGCGCCGATCTGTCCCCATGAGCGCCGGCCGACCCGAGCGTCAGGCGCTAGGTTGTGACGGATTGGGCGACGAGTGGCCGCAAGCCCTACAGGGGAACCGGTCGACTGGCGGGCTGGGGGACCATTGCAAGGGCTGAGCGGATCGGTTTCCACCCGCGCAACGGCGGAAACGGTCGGAGTCGCGCTCGAACGAGAGGCTGCCCACACCGTCCGCACACTGCGGGACGCCATCGCCTGATTCCCCTACATTTTCCCTCCCGCTGCGTGGGAAACCACTTGGCTGCTACCGGTTCTGCCTCTGGTTGAATGGAGAATCCTATAGCGCTAGGTCCGCCCAAGGACATTCCCACAGCCTCCGGAACCACTCCCCCCAAAATCGGGTTCAATGACGGCCAACACCGGCGTCCAATGTGCCTCGCATCCCCACTGTACCCGGCGCGCCGATGGTGTCGCTCCCCGGGTCAACCTCGGCGGGACCAGCATGCAAGACACATGAAATTTCGATCATTCTCTTGCCGATGTGAGAGTCCATACACAACACCATAGGCGGTGTCGAATCGTTCCGACAGGACATCGAGCTGGCGCCCCAGATCGACATCAGGGAGGAACTGGACCTTTACCAAGGCATCCGCCCCGTCCGCTTGTACCAGGAGTCGCTAACCCCTCTGAGGGGCAAGGGCCGCGACACAATCGATTTCGTGCTGTTTCGCGAGAATACGGAGGGCCTGTTCTGGGAGCGCAAGGCACGTCACGATTCACAGGCGGACACCGTCGAGAACGCGATGCGAGTTACGCGTCGCGGAACCGAGCGGATCGTTAGAGCGGCCTTCGATGCCGCCGTTCGGAGGCGGCAAAAGGTAACTCTGGTCGACAAAGCCAACATTCTGCCCGCGATGGCATTCTTCCGCAAGATTTTCGGAGGCGTTGCGGAGCGCTACCCGCAGATCGAAACCGAACGGCTGTACGTCGACGCGACCGCCCTGTATCTCGTGCAACAGCCGGAACGGTTCGACGTGCTGGTTACGGAAAACATGTTCGGCGACATCCTCTCCGACCTGGCGGCGGGCATCGTGGGGGCATGGGCATGGCTACCTCGGCGGACATCGGCGACACCTACGCAGTGTTCCAGCCGGCGCACGGTAGTGCGCCGGACATCGCCGGCCAGGGCCTCGCGAACACGCTGGCTACAATCCTGTCTCCAGCGATGATGCGCGACTGGCTGGATTTCGAGGCGGACGGGAATGCGATCCGGGATGCCTTGTAGGGCGCCCTTCGAGATCCGGCCTGCCGGACTAGGGATCTCGGGGGCCGGATGACCTGCAAGGAGATGGCCGAAGCGGTTATCGCACAGCTATAGGGCTTCGCAAGGCCCGGCCCGCTGATGTGAAACAAGTCCCGGGGGCGCCTCGAGTGTGGCCCAGTGCGAGTTGCAGCTTAGGCGCTGGCGGGCTGTGCGGCGTCTTGCAGGACGACACTGTAGCCCAGAGAGGCGGCGGTGGCGGCGACGTTGGCGAGAGTTCGTTGGCGGTACTGGAATTCGTACTCGACCTCGCCGATGTCGACGTAGTCCTGTCCGTAGCGCAGCATGCGGTAGACCAGCGTGGCCAGCTTGCGGGCGATGGCGAAGATCGCCACGGAGGCGCCTTTGTGGCGCGCCTTGCGGCGGAAGGCGGCCCCCAGCGCGGTGTGCGAGCGCTGCAGGGAGACCGCGGCCATGCGCAGCACGCACCCAACGCGGGCAGGGCAGGCCGGAAACCTTCGATTTCTTAGGGTTCACGCATTATTGCCGTCGAACGCAGGGCGGAGGGTTCGGGCTGGGACGCAAGCCGATCGCGACACGGAGGAACCGGAAGCTGCAAGCGATCGCGCAAGCGCTGCGCCGACGCATGCACGGAGACAAGCTGGAAACAGAGAGGTGGCTGGGACAGGTACTCAACGGATGGTTGAACTAGTACGCGGCACCGACCAGCTACGCGCACCTGCGACGGTTCCGGCGCTACCTGCAAGAGCACTGGATGCGCAGCCTCCGCAGGAGGTCGCAGAAGGACAAGTTCGAGTGGGAACGGCTGGAAGCTCTGTGCGAAAGGCTATGGCCACGCACGCGCATCCTGCACCCCTGGCCCGACCAACGATTTGCCGTTAAGCACTCAAGATAAGAGCCGTATGCCTTAGCGGGCACGCCCGGATCTGGAGCGCCAGGCTAACTGGACGGAAGGTAGGGAGTGAGAGTCTCCTGACATGAAGGTGAAACCAATCACATGTCTCCGCGAGCCGTGCGGCGGCGTCCGTGAGGGCGTCGGCGAAGCGTCGGTAGCGGTGCCGGTGGGCGGGGCTATGGAGCACCGAAAAAGCGATGGTTCGGAGTGCCGAGTTTTTCAGATCGGACGAAGGCAACACCGGACGTTCCGCTAGGGCGAGGGACGGTCGGGCTCCGCGGTGTCAGGGAACCCATGCACGCAGGTACGCCTTCCGCCGGGACCTGGGAGATCTTCATTGGGCCCCGGAGGTGGACCGGGGCCGCGAAGGGAAGGAGAAAACCGAAGCCAACGAGGCACGCAAGGAAGAAGTCGGAGGCACCCATAGTAGGGACGAAGCGAGCGAACAAAGCGGGGCAACCTGCGGCGGAGCGCGGGGAGCGAAGGGGTGCAGCCAAGGGCAAGGCGGGAAGCGGCCGCACGGGCCGGACTCGGGGCCGGGCAACCGTGAGGCAGACAGCGGACCGCATACGGAGAGCTGTAACGAGGGACTCTGAGGAGCGACTCACGGCGTTACTGCACCACATCAACGTGGACACACTGCACGAGTCCTATCTCGGGTTGAGGCAGGAGGCGGCAGCGGGAGTGGACCGGATGAGGTGGGAGGAGTACCAGGACGGGCTGGAAGAGCGACTGCTGGACCTGCACGACCGAGTGCCTGCGGGAACGTACCGGGCGCAACCGGTCCGGCGGGTAGAGAGACCCAAGCCGGACGGGGGCAAGCGACCGCTCGGCAGCGCGGCACGGGAGGACAAGATCCTGCAGAAAGCGATGGTGGACTGCATCCTGACGCCGCTCTACGAGGCGGAGTTCCAAGGGTTCAGCTACGGGTTCCGACCGGGGCGGGGGGCGCATGACGCGCTCGACGCGCTGGCCTACGGGATAGAGCGGCGCAAGGTCAGTTGGATCGTGGATGCCGACATGCGAGGGTACTTGGACGCGCTCGAGAGGGGCTGGCTAGTCCGCTTCCTCGAGCATCGGATAGGAGACCGGAGGGTGATAGGGCGGATCGAGAGCTGGCTGGACGCGGGCGTGATGCAGGACGGGAAGTGGACTGACACGGGGCTGGGCACGCCGCAAGGCGCGAATGTCTCGCCCGTGCTGGCAAACGTCTTCCTGCACTACGTGCTGGACCTGGGGTTCCAGCGCAGGTGGCGCCCGAACGTGCCCGGAGGCGAAGCGGTCATCGTGCGGTATGCGGACGATTTCGTGGTCGGATTCCAGAGCCAGGAGGACGCGGAGCGATGCCTTGAGGACCTGCAGGAGAGACGCGCCGAATGCGGATTGGATGTGCACCCGGAGAAGACCCGGCTGGTGGAGTTCGGACGGTTCGCAGCTGCGAACCGGGAGCGACGCGGGCAGGGCCAGCCGGAGACCTTTGACTTCCTGGGATGCACGCACTATGTGACGACCACGAAGAGCGGGAGGTTCCGGCTAGGGCGCAAGCCGATCGCGAAGCGGATGAGCCGCACTCGGAAGCGAAGCAGGGAGGTGCTGCGGAAGCGTTGGCACCACGACCGGTGGGAAGTCGGCAGGTGGCTGGGCCAAGTCCTGAATGGATGGCTGAACTACTACGCCGTGCCCGGGAGCAGCCGGTGGCTGCGAGGATTCGTGCGCCGACGGAAGCGGCTGTGGCTGGCGGCCCTGCGCCGTCGCTCCCAACGCGACCGATTTGCGTGGAAGAAGATGGAGCGGATGACCGAGCTATTAGGGCCGAACGTCACCATCCGACACCCGTGGCCGGACAGACGGTTCGCCGTCAACCACCCAAGGCAAGAGCCGTGTGCCCTACCGGGCATGCACGGATTCTGTACGGGGGGCGTCGGGTAACCGGCGGCCCTACCGTGACCGCGGGGGGCAGCAGGCAAATGCTGTCCCTACCGCCATCTGTCGGGAAGGCACAAGGGGAGCGCGTCCTGCTTCAAGGATGTTTGGTATGAACCAGGGCTCGCCGTGGACGTGCCTGCCGAGATCAACAAGCGCCGGGGCGACATACGCCGACAGTGGGTTCGAATAGGGATCGCCTTGGCCGGCCTCGGCTTCGCAATCCTTGTGTTCGTATCCCGGATGCTCGAGACCTCAGCAGTCCCGTCGCCCTAGTGAAAACGGCCTGGGGATGGCGCGGCGAGCGGGGCTGACCGGTCTCATAGACGGCTTGGGCTGCCCCGGAGCCCAGCCGCCGGCCCGAAAACCCGCCTACGGGCCTCTGAGCGCGCCGCCGTCGCCCGGATCCAGCCGGAAACCGCCCCATTTGGCGGAATCCGCGGACTGGGGCCAAGTGCCAGGATTCAACCAGGCGGGCGAGCCAGGCCCGTTTCCGGCCCGTTCCGGGGCATTTTGGTCGGCCTCGCTGCTAGACTGCGAGACGTGAGCGCGGAACTGATCGCGATCCTGGCCGTAGGGGTGGCGCTAGGCGGGGTGCTGCTGACCTCGCTACGGGGAATCTCCGACCGGCTGGGCCTGATCGAGCAGTGCTTGGGGCGTGTCGAGCCACGGGTGGCGCGGCTGGAGGGCCTGATCGAGGGCGCTGGCCTGTTCCGGCCTGCCGAAGCGCTCGCACCGGCAGCAGGCGACTGAGACTCTCTCGCCGGGAGATGTTTGTTTCCTATGAGACATACCGGCCAGCTCCGAGGATTAGCGCATAATCGGACCATGTACGCTAGCAAGGCAAATGCAGAGGCTTCGCGAGCTGTAGTGCCCTGCCCGGATCCGGACTGCCCGGGGTTTCTGTTGAGGGTGAGTTTCTGCGGTGCGCCGAATCGGGCACCTCGTCCGGCGCGGTGCCAGTCCTGCGGGAACAGTTACGCCGACCCGGATTACGAGGTGCCGGAGGCGTAGGCCGCTCGCGGAGCCTCCAGCTCGCAAAATGCCCCGGACTGGACGGCTGCCTCTCCAAGGACCGCGACCGCGAGCTGTTCGAGTTGGAACCGCGAGGAGAATGACCGAGCCATGCCTAAGGTCCGGGATGCAATTCGCCTGGTGGAGCAGGGCGGTTGGTCGCTGGTTCGCACCAGGGGGAGCCATCGTCAGTACCGGCATCCGGACAGGCCGGGAACCGTGACCATTGCGGGCAAGCCGGGCGACGACCTGCCGCGGGGCACCTGGGCCAGCGTCATCAAGCAAGCCGGGTTGAAGGGGGAGTGACCAGATCAATGCGATACACGATCGTCATCGAAAAATCGCCGCGGAACTACGCCGCCTATGTTCCCGACCTGCCCGGGTGCGTCGCCACCGGCGCTTCCGAAGCGGAAGCGGTCCGCGAGATCAGTGAGGCCATCCGGTTTCACATCGAGAGCTTGTGCGAGCACCATGAGCCAGTGCCGGAACCGCGCTGCACAGCGACTGTCGTCGATGTGGTCGCTGTCGCCGGGTGATCGAGATCGTCCCGGGGCCTAGGCTTGTGAACCTAGCGAGGCCGGCAGCCTCATAGACGGCTCGGGCTGCCCCGGGGCACAGCCGCCGGCCCGAAAACCCGTCTACGGGCCTCTGAGCGCGCCGCCGTCGCCCGGATCCAGCCGGAGACCGCCCCATTTGGCGGAATCGGCCGACTGGGGCCAAGTGTCAGGATTCGACCGGGCGGACGAGCATGGCCCGTTTCCGGCCCGCCTACGACCGATAGACGTCGCGCCATCTTTGCCGCCAGAAGGCAAGGCCGGAAAGACCACCTCCGGAGATATAGAGTGGAGGGTAAAGCGGATCGCTCCCTAACTCCATGAACCAAGTCGCGGCGATGGTCACGCCCAACACGATCCATCCGGCATAGCGCTTCGAGATCTTCCGGGTAACCGCTACTTTGCGGATATGGCTTTGCTCGATCGTTTGGGATTGTCCATCGCGAAGCTTCAAGGTGCTCGAGGCGCTGTCGGCCGCCTCGAGCAGCCCCCTGATCTGCTTTCGTCCGGATGCCGGGTCCGCGGTGTGCAGGCGCACCCTGGTCGGGATGCCTTGCGGGAGCCTCTCGACCCGCGTCCAGTCGCCCCGGGGCCTCGCTTGGACAGGCACGCTGGACAGCGCCAGAACACCCGCCACGAAGGCTCCCAGGGCCCGCAGGGCGATTCCACGAGCTGCGCGCTTGTCGGTCATTGCGGGTCGGCCAGGGTTATGGACAGCTCTTGATTCGGAGCTGCAGCCGCTTCGTCTCCACGCATGCATTGTCATTGCTCCTGCGGGCCCGCGACTTGGTGAATTCTATGCGCAGTATCTGCAGTAGGGCCGCTGGGGTGTGGTTGATGAACTCGCTGCCGTTGTCGGAATGGAAGCCGCGGACCGGGAACGGAAACTGCCCCAGGAGCTCTTCCAGGACCGGCAGCAGGTACTGTTCGCTGATCTTCTCGACGCAGCCAAGCACTTGCCATGAGGTGACTTCGTCGACCAGGTTGAGCGTGTAGGCGCCCTTTTCACCGTCCTGCTCGGGTGCGTGGAGCGTGTCGAGGCGTACAGAGCCCGGACGACCCTGGGGATCCGGCTGGCGGCGTTCGCCGATCGCGATGGGCGTCGGGCGTCGGGCGGATCTTGTCGACCCGCAGGCGCTGCTGGCGGTACAGGCGGCTGTGCCGCAGGTTGTATAGGTGCGCGACCGAGAGTCCCGCCAGGCGCCGGAACTCGCGCCGCCCGTAGAGTTGGAACTCGCGCCGCAGGATGGCGCAGGTGGCGGGTCCCGCCAACTGCCGGGGCGCCTCGTCGACACGCGCCAGCAGCACGCTGGTGGCGCGCGTAGAGCTCGTCGGAAAACGCCGCCGGCGGTAGACGCTCGGACGCACCGTGCGCCCGCGCAGGAACTGCCCGATCAGACGCGTCGTTTGCGCCCGGCTCAGCCCGCTGAGCTTGTGCAAGAAGCGCCGGACCAGACCCTTCTCCGGGCGGCCTAACTCGGCGTAATGGTGCTGGCGCAGAACGGCCTCGAACAACGGGTGCCTCGCGGCCCGGCTCTCGGCTTGGAACTCGACGCTCTCACTTCCGTCGAGAAACGCCTGGATCTGCTCCAGGCTCATCGCTTCAGCTTGCTGCATGACGACTCCCATCGCCCACAGCTTGCCCAGTCTCTACCTAGGCCCCTCTCCAGGCTCATCTTGTATGGGAATCAGCCCCTGCTTCAGGCTCATCTTGTATGGGACAAGACGCAACTCCCTCCCTAGCATGAGTAGCCGTGAGACTCCCCACGGGTAACCGTTCGGTCGGGCCGTGCCAAGCGGCTGCGGGCCGGTGACCGGGGAACGAAGCCCGGTCGAGTCGGAGCGGCTCGAGCGGAGGTTCTTGCTGCACTCCTCGCTGCGGCCGACGCGTCCGGGTGCCCCGGTGCGTTCCGCGCCCGAGCGGCCTGCTGCTACGCTAAGTGCGAGAGAGCGAGACGCCTGGAGCTGTCGCATGGCAACCAAGACAATTCCCGCCAATAGGCGCGTCGCCGCGCGCCCCGCTGCCCTCGTCGAATACCCCTATTCGGACGGCAAGGCGATGGCCGAGAGCCCGCGGCATGTGGACGCGATCCTCTACGCGCTCGCCACCTTGCGCAACCGTTTCGCCGACGCTGCCCGCGTCCAGGTCGGAGCGAACATGAACCTGTTCTACGAGGAAGGCGACCTGGACAAGAAGCTGGCGCCGGAGCTCTTCGTGGTGCGGGGCTTGGCGGCCCTGCCGGACACATCCTACAAGGTCTGGGAGGCGGGTCGGCCGCCGGATTTCGTGCTGGAAGTGGCGTCGCCTTCGAACCAGGAGCGGGACAGCGGACTCAAGCGGGCCGAATACGCCTCGATGGGCGTGGCGGAGTACTGGAGATTCAGCCCGAGCGGGACGCTGGTCGGGACGCGGCGGTCGGGGGAACGGCTGGAGGGGAGCGCGCTGGTGGGACTAGGGTACGAGGCGTTGGAGAGTCGGGCGGACGGATCGATCCGCAGCGGGGTGCTGGGACTGGACGTGCGAATCGACAACCGGCGGGGTTTGGAACACCTGCTACGGTTCCGGGACCCGAAGACGGGAGAAGACCTGCTCACGTTCCGGGAATCGGAGCAAGGACGGCTCGAAGCGGAACGGGCCCGGGCCCAAGCGGAACGGGCGTTGCGGGCGGAGGCAAGAGCCAGGCAAGCCGCCGAAGCGGAGAACGCTCGTCTCAAGGCGCGGATCGAAGCGTTAGAGGCCCGTCACGCGCCGGGCAAGACGGACGGCAAGCAGTAGATCGAAGGGCTTGCGCTTCGAAGCGGCCCGGAGTGTCCGAAGGGCCGGTCCGCAGTGCCGACGCGAGAATACCCTCCGCCCCGAGTCGAAACTGGCCATCTCGCGGATTCGGCCGACCGCGATGCGACGAAGGGCGTTTGCCCGGCACGGGCCGAACCGCGCTTGCCTGCTGCGGGGTGCATCGGATGCAGACGGAGTTCATGCCGTCAGACCGACAGGCGCCGCTTCCGGATCCAGTCCTTCCCGAATCGTTCATCTACTCGCACCGCACCACCATTCTCGTGCCCTACACGCTTCACGGCTCAACCGAACGGTTACCGGCAAATCTCTGTCCAGACTTTTCCGAATTCGAGTCCGTGCGTGGGTGCGCACATCTGAGATTGTCATGGCAACCTCGAGCGCCTCGATGCCAGCACCTGTCTCTTGAAACCGAAGGGTCGCTTCACTTCTTTCATCCGATTCTTCTCACATTACCTTTCTGATCCATACGCCTCCTCTCCGTGCTGAGTTACGTCGAGCCCCGCAATCTCGTCCGCGTCGTCGACACGAAGTCCGACCGTCGCATCCACGATCCTAAGGATGATGAACGTAGCGACAGCGGCCAGCACCCATGTCACTAGCGCCCCGAGGAAGTTGTTGACTAACTGTCCCGGGTTCCCTTCGAGCAGACCCATCGGTGCGCCGTCAAAACCATCGTTGATGGTTCTCGATGCGAACACGCCCGTAAGTATCGCGCCTAGCGTTCCGCCCACGCCGTGGACGCCGAATGCGTCCAGCGAGTCGTCATAACCAAGCCTGGCTTTCAAGACGACTACCGAGAAGTAGCAGATCAGCCCACCCGTGAAGCCGATAATCAGAGCTGCCATCGGTGAGACGAAACCGGATCCTGGCGTGATACAGACCAGCCCGGAAACGGCGCCGGTGATGCAGCCCAGCAGGCTAGGCTTGCCGTCGCGTATCCATTCGGCAACGAGCCACCCGATGACGGCCGCGGCAGCCGAGAAGTGCGTGGCGACGAAGGCAGAAGCTGCGACTCCGTCAGCCGCCAATGCGCTACCGGCGTTGAACCCGAACCAACCGACCCACAGCAAGCAGGCGCCGATAAAGCTCAGCGGCAGACTATTGGGACGTGGCTTGTCACTCGGGTACCCGCGCCGCTTCCCAATCACCAGAGCGCAGACCAAGGCGGACACGCCGGAAGAGATATGAACAACCGTGCCGCCCGCAAAGTCGAGAGCGGGGAGGGCGCCGCCATCGAAAGCGTTCATCATGCCTCCAGGCCCCCAAACCATGTGAGCCATCGGGAAGTAAACTACGAGTCCCCAGAGAACCATGAACAGCAGCATGCCCGTGAATTTCATGCGCTCCGCGAACGCACCGCTGATCAGCGCCGGGGTGATGATGGCGAACATAAGCTGGAAGATCATGAACGTCAAGTGGGAGATCGATCCGATGGGTTCGGCTCCAACGCCGTTCAGGAAGAGATAGTCGAGGCCACCGATGAACGAGTTACCCGGAGCGAAGGCCAGCGAGTAGCCAACCAGCCCCCACAGAATGGTCATTACCGCCATCATGGTGAACGACTGCATCATCGTTGCGAGAAGGTTTTTAGTGCGAACCAAGCCTCCGTAGAAAAGGGCGAGACCGGGGCCGGTCATCATCAGAACGAGAGCCGAGCAGACCAGAACCCAAGCATTGTCACTTTTGTCGATTTGGGCATCCTGAGTTTGCGCCAGCACGGGAAGCGCAGTCAGTAGCAGTAGTCCTACGGGCAAATACAGGATGGTCTTAGACTTCATGGTCGGAGTCCTTGTCAGGCTGTGATTAATCTAGCTCTTCTTCTGATCTTTCGCAAAGGTCGTTACGAAGGAATTCCAGGCGGCGGCATTCGATTGGCTCGCTCTCCGGTGAGCCGGTCCTGGTGGATTGGACAGCGTAGCGGCTTGTTGACGACGGACTCCGACGTCTGATCATGCCGCCAACGTTCTCTTGAGCGTGTTCTGTTGTCGCTGTTGAGCTGGGGTGATCTGGGCAAGGCGTGCGCTTTGTCCATCAGATCCACAGGCCGCCTGGCGCCTCAAGCCTCTGCCGGCGTTCGACTGCCCTCGCTGGCATGCGCCTCCGTCAAGCTCACCGAGACGAAGGGTCGCGGGACGGGCCAGTCGTTCGCCCAATTCCCGATCCGAGAGGCCGATTGCATTCTGGCCGACCGCGGCTACGCTACCGCTCCTGGCACTCAGCCTGTGGTGGCTGCGGGCGGTCATGTCACGGTGCGCGTGAATACCGGTTCGCTGCCCCTTCGGACCTCGCGAGGCAAGCCGTTCGACTTGCTGAAAACCCTCGCATCGCCGAAGCGAGCCGGCGCCGTCCGAGCGTGGTCCGCCCAGGCGGTCGTCCGGGACGATGAAACGGTAGTGGGTCGCGTCTGCGCGACCCGCAAGACGGAGGAAGCGATCAAGATCGAGAAGGGCAAACTCAGCACGGAGGCCGTTCGAGAAGGAAAACAGGTCCATCCGCGAACCTTGCAGTTTGCGCAATACGTGATTGTGTTCACGACGTTCCCCGCAGATGCCTTCACGGCCTCCCGCGTTCTGGAGTGGTATCGCGTTCGGTGGCAAGTCGAACCGGTGTTCAAGCGACTCAAATTCCTGGCGCAGCCGGGGCGCCTGCCGAAATACGATGACGAGAGCGCCAATGCCTGGGTGTACGAAAAACTTTTGGCGGCACTGCCGGTGGAAAAGCTGATTCGGCATGCCCTCGCGATTTCCGCCTGGGCATACGACCTGGATACAGCGTCAACCGTACAGTGCGTGGTGTGACGTCAAGTTCGTGCTGAACCAAGTCACGCGAACCATCGAACCCACGATGCGCTTGGCTCGGATGGGCGGCGATTGGAACGAGATTTCAAGATCGTCGGCCGAACCGACTCGCCGACGCCTGTCTCAGTTCTCGAATCACTTCGAATTTGGGGTTTGGCGTTGTTTGGTCGCTTCACGACACTTTGGCTTTTCCATTTCTCCGCCTGCTTGATTTCGGCTTAGTATTCCGCCTCCTCCCGTTGCACCTGCTCCATATGCTCCTTGGCGTAGTAGCCAGATTTGATCTTCGCCGCATACTCCTCTTGTAGTTCCCTGTTCCGCTCTTTCCAGGTAAGGGGGTTCTTCGGGGTTGGGGTTGGTTCGATATCGACCTTACCAAACTTGGCTTCGAGTTCTGCCTGTACCTTGAGGTGTCTTTCGTACTCGTCAACCGAACTGAGACCGATCTTACGCAGCTCTATGTTGTACTCCCGGAGTTCACTCCACGTAGTGAATTGTTTCGGACCGGCACTGGATTCCGTCTTGTCGTGTACGGTCTCTGTTTGGTTGGGCTTACCGTCCAATACGATTTCGAAGGCGGCCTTGTCGGCAACCCGCTCGATGGCGGTCTTCGGCTTTGGCGGTGGAGGCGGGCCATCTTCTCCGCCCTCGTGGGGCTGGAAGGTGAAGGGCGCCCCAAAAATATTGACGTTTCCGGCTCGAATAGTTCAATCTTTCGCCTCTTCCGCAGGATCTGTGGGTTAGTGCTTGTTTCTTTCTTGCAGTAGCGAAGGTTCGGCTCGTTTGCGGGGCAGAGGCTGCCTCTCCGGCTTCTGGCGATATGTAGGTTCTGAAGGTCGCCGACCTCCGCAGAAGGGGCGGATGGAACCTGGCGAGATCGTGAACCGGCTGTGGAAGATGCTCCGCTGCGTGGACGGGAAGGTCCGCCTGCTGGCAAAGCACGACAGGGAAGAGCTGCTCGAGGTCGAGGTGCGGCCGCGAACGGGCTGCCAGTCGGCGCCAGCGCGTAATGGAGCGGAATCGACCTTGAGAAAAACGTACAGGAATCGATCCAAGAATCTTGAGAACCCGTCTTATATCAGGAACTTAGGAGATTTGAACCGGACGACCTCGTCCACAGGTTTTGCGGAAGAGCCAATCTTTTTTCCAGTAATAGGGTCCCTCTGTTTAGTTTACTCGGAGGGTTGCTCGGCCCACCTGTCGTACTGATCGGAACTCTGATCCCCTATCTGCTCCTGGTCAGAATCCCGCTGTTGATCCATAAATCCTGGTTGCGCTTTCGCACGACCGCGCCGCGCTCAAAAGCCGGCGGCAAAACTACGGCTCGGGACCAAGGGCTACAGACACCCTCGGATTCAACCGCGCCATCCCAACGGCTGGGCTCAGGTGGATTTGTGTGCCAGCTAATGACTGGATGGGATCTACGCACCCGCCTTGACGTTGCGTCGCAGCCACGACACCAGATTGTCAAAGCGGAATGTTTCTGCTTCGTACAGCCCGGAAATGAAGCTGTAGGCCTGTCCGGCTTCCGCTGTTAGTTGTACCCCGTTGACCGCCAGAAACGTGTACGTCGCGGCAAAGGCCGTGCGCTTGTTGCCGTCGATGAACGGATGGTTCTGGGCAAGACTCTCCCACAGTGCGGTGGCTTCCTCGACGAGATCGGCGTAGTAGCCGGTTTGCGGCCGATAGCGCGCCGCCTCTAGAAGACCGGCATCCCGGACGCCTTGCAATCCGCCGTACCGCTCAATCTGATCCGCGTGAATGGCGAGAACTTCCGCCAGCGTGAGGTAGTCGGTCATTTCGCGAGCTTTTCGTAGAGTTCGCCATACTTGTCATGACTACAGAAATAGGCGGCCATGACGTGCGGACGGGGTCGGGTCTGTTTTCGCTTCTCGATCAGATCGGCCAGCGCCTCGTCCACTAGCGCCTGAATCTGGCGGCCCTCTTTCTTCGCGATCGCGCGGATAAAGGCCAGAGTCTCGGCATTGACCTGGGTAGCGAATTTTTCGCGGGTCTGCGACATGGTGAACTTCTCTTCAACGGACCCCAGCGTATCATGATAAATCATGATACGTCAAGAAGTATCTCTTTCGGCTTCACCTACCGCCAACTCAATGCCAATGCGTGACGGCAAGTAAGTCAAGGGTGGTTCATCCACGTCGTTCTCAAGCCACTTGCACTGAGAATCCGGACGCCAGAGCGAAAGACCGAGCGTTCAACCTACCTTCCCGCAGGGATCGATGGGACGGGAGCGACCCTCCCGGGGGTGCCGCACTAGTGCACATGAACACACCCCACCGCGCTAATCCAGAGGCCAAAAAAGGGGGGTCCTCCCGTCCATCTCCGAGACGGCCAATCGGCACGGCTGATCCGGGAATAGGGGAGTAAGGATTCTCGCCAAAACAATTTGACCATTTTATGGTGTGCTTTGCTACGATGGCCGGGATGCGCGGCCAAGCGGAGAGCATCAAGGTCAAGTTTGATGCGCTGCAGCCGCTGCTGGACGAGCGCACGCGTCGCATCTGGGCTGCCGTGGAAGCCAAGGCGCTCGGGCAGGGCGGGATCAGCCGCGTCGCCGAGGCGACCGGTATGTCGCGCAACACGGTGCGCTCAGGCCTGCGGGAATTGGAGGCGGGGGCAGTCGCGGTCGCGCCAGGTGAGGGGGAGCGGCTGCGGCGTCCGGGAGGCGGTCGCAAGCGGCTGACGGAGCGGGACCCGCAACTGGCCGAGGCGCTGGAGCGCAAGCTCGATCCGGTGACGCGCGGGAACCCGATGGGGCCGCTGCGCTGGACCTGCTGCAGCGCAGCCCGGCTGGCGGAGGAGTTGTGGGCGGAAGGGCACGCCGTGAGCGAGCGAACGGTCAATCGCTTGCTGCACGTGCTGGGTTACAGCCTGCAGGCGAATCGCAAGACGCTGGAAGGGCGGCAGCATCCGGACCGGGACGCGCAATTCCTGTACATCAACCGGAGGGTGCAGGAGTTCCAGAGCCGGGGCGAGCCGGTTGTGTCGGTCGACACGAAGAAGAAGGAGTTGGTGGGGCCGTACCGGAACGGGGGGCGGGAGTGGCGGCCGCAGGGGCAGCCGGAGGAGGTGCAGGTGCATGATTTCCCCGACGAGGAGCTGGGCAAGGCAGTCCCGTACGGGATCTACGACATGGCGGCGAACGTCGGGTGGGTCAGCGTCGGGGTGGACCACGACACCTCGGAATTCGCGGTGGAAACGCTGCGGCGCTGGTGGCGGGAAATGGGGCAGCCGGCCTATCCGGGGGCCGGGCGGCTGCTGGTGACGTGCGACGGGGGTGGCTCCAACAGCAGTCGCAGGCGCCTGTGGAAGCTGGAGTTGCAAGGCCTGGCCGACGAGCTGGGGCTGCGGGTTGCGGTCTGCCACTTCCCGCCGGGCACGAGCAAGTGGAACAAGATCGAGCACCGGATGTTCTGTCACATCACGCAGAACTGGCGGGGACGGCCGCTGGTGAGTCGCGAGGTGGTGGTGAACCTGATCGGAGCGGTCACCACCAAGGGCGGCTTGACCATCCGATCCGAATTGGACGAGAACCGGTATGCGACGGGGCGTAAGGTCACCGACGAGCAGTTCGAACGTCTTTCGCTCCAGCGAGATTCCTTTCATGGGGAATGGAACTACACACTCTCGCCGAGATCACATAATGGTTAGATTATTTTGGCGAGACTCCTAACCGTAAAGAAAACGATTCAATCTGAAAACAACAGCCTGGACTTCGAGCGCCTGGAAGTCCAGGTCCAGCGCGGCATCGGTCTCCAGCGGGAGCGCCAGCCCGTCACGGTCGCCGGCAAACAACTCCATTCCATTTCAGTCTCCGGTGTGGTCGCGACTCACCGGCGCAGGCCAGCATGGATCCGCATCCCGTCTAAGAGCTCGTGCCCGCCTGCCTGCTGCTGGTAGGCGCGACGGAGCGAGGGCTCTGTCGCTGGGATACCTACCGGTGACTGCTGGAACGTGTCGGAGAGAGGGTGTCAGGCAGCCGGAGCCGACGTCATCCAGGGCCTACCCGCCGAAATGCCCTTGACGCCATATGCGTTTTAGATCATATTTAGGGCGGGGCCTGGGAAGTCGGATTCGATCCAGCCTTCGACCCGGAATTCGATGCCCTACCGATTGAAGTGCGGGATGAGCTGCTTGCGCGGGCGAAGCTTCTTGAGGCATTCGGACCGGCGCTGGGCCGCCCGCGGGTGGACACCTTGAACGGGTCGCGGCATGCCAACATGAAGGAGCTTCGCTTCACCGCCGCTGGCGGAATCTGGCGGGTCGCGTTGGCCTTTGACCCCTAGCGAAAGGCCATCCTGCTTGTCGCTGGCCACAAATCGGGTATCGGTGAACGACGTTTCTACAAGCAGCTGATCAAGAAGGCGGACGAACGCTTCGATACGCATCTGGATCGGCTAAGAGACAAGAGAGACGACAAAATGACGACTCTAACGGAAAGAATGGACAAGCTCTCCCCGGAGCGTCGGAAGAAGGTAGAGGAACGGGCCAAGGCGTTGATCGCCGAGGAGATGTCCCTAAGAGACCTGCGCAAGGCACTAAAACAGACTCAAGTGCGCGTCGCCCAGAAGCTCGGGATCAACCAGGAGAACGTATCCCGAATTGAAAAGCGGAGCGATCTGCTGATATCCACCCTCAGCGGCTACGTCGAGGCGATGGGAGGAAAACTGAGCCTGGTGGCGGAGTTTCCCGACCGGCCGCCGATTGCGCTAACCGGCATTGCCGCTCTCGACGAAGAGAACACTACGGCAAAGACATAATCCAGCACGTGGGGTGTTGGCGTCCGGCAATGGGAGGGTCACGTTTGAAGAAGAGAACGGCCGCATCGACCGATTGAACTTGCAGGACTATCTTCCTGACTATCAACGAATTAAATGCGCTAGTAATGAGTAGATCGAACGTAAGCGTTCGGCCCTCCGCTCAGGCTCGCGTCGCGCCTAGTCCGCAGGCTGCCCCTCGTCCGGCCTTCCAGCTACCAGCTGCGTCGCTCTCGCCAGCAACTCGCCGCCCGTCGCGGATCCGGCCACACAATCGCCGACCTCGCTTAGGATGCTGATCGACGTCACCGGCGCGAGCAAGGCTTCAAGGCGCTCAGAGACACTGTCCCCGAAAAGCGTGCGGGCTATGCGCGCCTGCATGCTCTTGATCTCCTCGCGCCCCTGCTCCACGCCCTGCGCAAGCCCCTTCTCCAAGCCGCGCCGCTCGTATTGCGCCGCGAACGGCTCCACGTTTCCCCTCAGCATGCTCTCAATATTACCCAATCCCCGCACCTCGCGCACGGCCGCGCCCTCGAAATAGGCCGGGATCACCTCCTTGCGGATCACTACCTCGAACGCGTCCCGCAAGGCCCGATCCTCCTCGCCCGGCAGCCACGCCCGCAACTGCCCCACCAGGTCCGCCAGTTCCTCCACCCCCTCCAAACCCCACAGCCGGAACATCGCGCCCGCCACGTTCCCCCGCCCGGGCGCGACCCGCCCCGCCTGCCGCTCGTGGATCACCGGGAACTTCACCCTCGGCAGCATCTCTTCCAGGTCGCTGCCCGGCTCCAGCCCGATCCGCTCCCGCGTGTCGAGCTCCCGCACCCACTCGGCCTCACCGTTGTACAGCACCACCGCCGCCACCGCCGGCACTTTGCCGTCCCGGAACTCCTCCATCCGGTCCAGCTCCTCGTACAGCGCCGCCACGTAGCCCAGCATGCGCAGCGCCATGCGCGCGTCGACGCTCGACTGGAACTCCAGCATCAGGTACACCCACACCCACGTGCCGTCGTCGCAGCGCACGCGCCAGACCGAGTCGTTGAGCCGCCGCCGCAGGGCCCCGCTGACGCGCTCGGAGGGAACCTGCTCGAGCGTGCCGAGGTCGAGCCGGCCGACCCAGTCCCCGCGGACGTAGCCCTGCAGGATGTCCGCGATCACCCGCGGGAAGCAGCACAGCAGCTTGTGGATGGCATCGTGTTGCATCGATATGGCGCGGCGGCCGGGCCGCTCGCTCCATTACCGAACAGTCGCCAGGAGGCGCGCAACCCGGTCCCTGATCGCGGCCCCGCCCGCGGGCTCCGGCACCACCACGGCTTGCCCGAACGCTTACGATCGAACGGATCTCGCATCCAATCCCCTCGCTGCCTCATGCCCAAGAACAAGGCCCAGTTCCAAAAAGGCCTCAGCCTCGCGGTCTTCCTTGACCGCTACGGCTCCGAGCCCCGGTGCGGGGACGCGCTGTTCCGCATGCGCTGGCCGGACGGACTCTACTGCCCCGCCTGCGGCTCGCTCAGCTTCTGCCGCCTGCGCTCGCGCCAAGTCCTGCAGTGCAACCGCTGCAAGCGCTAGGTCTCCCTTCTGGCCGGCGCCATCTTCCAGTCCACCAAGCTCCCGCTCACCACTTGGTTCCTAACCGCCTACCTGCTCGCTCAAGCCAAGAACGGCATGTCCGCCCTGGAGCTGGGCCGCCAGTTAGCCGTGAACAACAACACGGCCTGGCTGCTCAAGCACAAACTTATACAGGCCATGCAGGAACGCGACCGCGGCCGCAAGCTGCGGGGAATCGTGTAGATCGACGACACCTACATCGGCGGCAAGCGGGGACGGGGCTCGGAGAACAAGACGCCGCTGGTGACGGCGGTGCAGGTGACGCGCGACAGCGAGCAGCCGGTGGTGCTGCGGCTGAGCTTGGTGGAGGGCTTCCGCAAGGCGGAGCTGGAGCGCTGGGCGCGCGAGCACCTCGAGCGGGGCACGACGGTTCGGTCGGCCGGGCTGGCCTGCTTCCGGGGGGTGGAGGCGGCCGGCGGCCGGCACGGGGCGACGGTCACGGGCGGGGGGCCGGGCAGCTGCGAGACCCCCGGGCTGACGTGGGTGAACACCCTGCTGGGGAACGTAAAGCGGTCCATGGACGGCTCCTACCATTCGGTCCAGCCGAAGCATCTGGCGTGCTACCTGGCGGAATTCCAGTACCGCTTCAATCGCCGCTACGACCTGGCGGCCCTGGCGGAGAAGCTGCTGCGCACGGCAGCGGCCGCGCTGCCGCTGCCGTACCCGCTGCTGGCCGCCCAGCCTTTCTGCGGCCGGTAGAGCCGCCAGTGCCAACTCACGGACATCGTGGCGGTATAGGCGGGGGGTCCGACCTGATCGCCCCCGCCAGCCCAATCCCGAGACTACCGGCCCGTTCCGTCGGCGATCGTCACACCAGACCAGCCCTGGCAACTCGGGGGAATCACCTCGGCGGCGGCGATTCCAGCTCTCGAACGCGCCGATTCGTCTAGATTAGGCCGACCCTGACTGGCGACGAGAGTAACCCTTCACTCGCGTTACGATCAGATGTCGGCATCCTCTCGAATTGGGATGCCGTTGCTAGGGAATCAGGAAGTCGTTTGGATTTTGACTGCCTGATCGCTCAGCCTAAGCGCTACGCCAAGCGCATGGGCGTGCCCTTCGAACGGACTTATCCCGAGTGGATGCGTCGCGGCCTGCAACGCCTGATTCAGGCTCTGAATGCGCCGGAGGGCCGACTCTTGGACTCCCAGCGTAGTTTCGTCGTCCAGGACCTGAGCCACCTCTTGCGCAATTACGCAGCTCTCGCCAGTGAACGCCAGAAATCCCCGGAGATCGAGGGTGAGGAGCTCATTCGGCCGGTCATTATTGTGGGCATCGACTGGTCGTCCTCTCGTGGCTCTGCGCTGACTTGAGCAGCGCCTCCAGTTGGGCGCCACGGGCTTCGTCCTCGCGCCGACCTGATTCCGAGTCGTCGACCGAGGGCAGGTTCTCCCCCGTACTCGGGCCGTATGCGCAAGTGCGCCCGCTGATCCTCCCACAGCTCCAGCCCCAGCACCGCGTGCTGCCTGCTCAACGGCAGCGGTTCGGACCGCCCCCAGTCCAGCCGGTACCCCTGCAGCGACGGCCGCAGCGGGTCTCCCATCGGACCGAACAGAAAGTGCTCCCGCACGCCCAACTCCGCGTAGGGCTCCCGCCTGTCCAGCAAGTCCCTCGCTCTCGTTGAGGGCGAGGCCACCTCCAGCACGAAGTCCGGCTCCTTGCCCTCCTCGCAGATCTTGTAGATGCTGCGGTCCCGCCGCCCCACCTCGAACGACACCAGGATGTCCGGCGACACGCTTTGGCGGGTGTTCCCCTCCACGTGATGGACAAAGAGGTTCCCGCTGACATAGACGTCGGGCCGGTTCCGGAAATGCGTCTTGATGACGTGTTTCGCGTCCGTGACGGCCCGGGCCTGGAAGTCGGTCTCGGAGATCGCCACGCCGTCCGAGCAGGGGTGCTCGATGTCCAGCGGCGCCTCGGCAGTCACCTGGACGGCGTCCTAGACGAATTCCGACTGCGCCATGCGACAGCTTGGGAGCCGTTCCGGCCGGCTCGCAGCATAGCATGGCGCCGCGCGACCGGAGGCGCTGCGGAGCGAGCAGGCTTGGAACCCGCAGGTGGGGCCTGGTTCTTGGAGTCTCGAGCGACGGGGCGTAGGCTGGAATGCCGTGCGCGGCCCGATCCGCCGCTGGCCCCGGCGCCGGACCCGCCCGCGTCGAATCAGCGTGACGGCGGAAGGGTGCGGATGCGGTCGCGTGGGTCGTCGAGGCGGCTCACTACGGGCGGCGTCGGCCAAGCCACATGGACGCAGGAGCCGCTCCCGCCCGGGACCATCGCCGAATGCCCTGCTCCCGCGCCGCCGGGCGGGTCCGTGTCGGATGCATCCGGGATCGCGAACGGCTCGGCGCTCGCCTGGAGCCCGCCCTCTCGCCAAGGGATATCTTCCGCAAGTTCCTGTGCCCCGCCCGGCGCCCGTGCTTCCGCTATTCCGCTCGGCTCGCTCTAAGAGCCTGTGGTTTTTCTCGGATTTCGCGAGGCCCGCGTCAACCATTGCGTCCGGCCCAGATCTCGCTTGCCTAGGCGAAGCCCAAACCGTTTGCCGCGCGGGCCGACCGAATCCGGCCCCAACCGCCCAGAAACCCCTCTACAAGCCCCGCAATGGCCGTTTCCAGCGCCGAAATCGCCACGAAAACGGAGCGAGCAACGCTCAGGCCCTGTCCTTGCAAGCTGCGAGGCGTACCGATCCCCGTCAGCGACCGCATCCAAATGCCCAGATTGTATCCGCAGGCGTGGATTAACAAACGCTTCCGGATGTTTTCGTGCCCCCGCAAGTACACCCGCCGCAGCCCGCCGCTCCCGTACATGTGGGCCATCGACCGCTCCGCCTTCTCTGTCCGCTGCTTCCCTACCTCCCGGCCTCGCTCCCCGCTCACCCGCTCCCGGTTCGCCTCCACCGTCTTCTTGACTTCTTCCTTGCCCGCCCAGTTGCGCTTCCGCTTCGGCTCCGGCACGTACGACTCCTGCCCGTCCGCTGCCAGCGCCTGCAGCGTCGCATCACTGTGGTAGCCCTTGTCCGCCGCCACCACCGCAGGCTTCTCGCCCTGCGCCGCCTCCGCCGCCGCCAGCGTCTGGCCCAGCGTCTGCGTGTCCCCCAGCTCCGCTCCCTGCACCGTCACCCCCAGCAGGGCCCCACTCTCCAGATCCACGACGTGCTCCGCTTTGTGCGCCATGTCGGTGCCGCCGTCCTTCATCTTCGCCACCTTCGCGTCTGGGTCCGTCTTCGATTCCCAGTCCTTGTTCGACAGCGACTTGCCCGGCCTCCCGCGGTCGTACTCGATCCTCTCCCCCACCGTCGCGATCTGCTCGCCCGCCTCCTCCGCCAGCCGTAATACGAACTCCCGGTAGCTCTCCCCCGTGTCCTTGCGCCGCAGCGTCTCCAGCGCCGCGTTCGCTTCCAGCGTGGTCGAGTCCACCGCCACCGCCTGGCCCTGCGCCAAGCCCGCCTCGCGCAACCGCCCCAGCACCCACCCGAACACCTGCTCGTGCGTCTCCACCGGAATCCGCCGTCGCGTGCGCGAGAGCGTGGAATGGTCCGGCGTGGCCTCCTGCAGCGCGTAGCCCAGGAAGCGCCGCAGACTCAGGCTGTCGCAGGCCTGCAACGCGATGCGGCGCTCCGAATCGAGGCCCAGCAGGAAGCCGAGCAGCAACAGCCGGAAGTACACCCCCGGGGCCAGCGACGGGCGTCCGAGCCTATCGTCGTAGAAGCTCCGGCACAGGCCCTCGACGTAGTCGTCGAAGCCAGCCTGGGCGAGCCCTTCGTTCAGCTTTTCGAAGAACGGCAGCGTGGGCGCTACGGGCAGATCCTCCGCCGTCAGGAACAGCGCCGTCTGCTCAACCTTGCGGGTACCCATCGCCATCAGCCGATTCTATCGTATTTTCATCGTGATTTGCTCGCTGACCTTTTGCCAGCCGACTTTTACCACAGGCTCCTAAGGCTGACCCTGCCTCGAGCCCAGCGTTCCGGCGACGAGGAGACCCAAACTCGGGTGCTCCCTCGCCTTGCACTGGATCACCCGCGTGCGCGTACGTCCAATGAACATCGTGTGGTCTGTCTCCCGAGGGCGGTATGCTGAATGCCCGAAGTACCCAAGACCAAATGATCGAGCACGATCGAGCGAGCCGGGTCCTGAGCCGGTGCATTGACCCGCTGGCGCGTCTTCGCATGAGTCATTCATGATCCGATTTGCGCTGAAGAACCCGTATGTTGTCGGCGTGGTGGCCCTGGCTACGGTCGTTCTGGGGATCACGTCGTTTCGCAGATTGCCCGCCGACCTGCTTCCGATCTTCAAGACTCCCGCTGTTCAGATCGTGACGTTCTATCCCGGCATGCCTCCTGAAGTTATGGAGCGGGACATCATGAGCCGACTGGAGAGGTGGACCGGACAGTCCGTCGGCATCGAGCATCAGGAAGCCAAGGCCATGTTGGGTGTTTGCGTGGTCAAGGACTTTTTCCGTGAGGGGATCAGCTTGGAGACGGCGATGAGCCAGGTGACGTCGTACGCCGTCAGCGACATGTTCTATTTGCCTCCAGGAACCATTCCACCCATGGTCATGCCCTTCGATCCAACGGCCTCCGTTCCCTTGTGCCTGGTGAGTGTTTCCAGTCCCAGCATGAATGAAAAGGAGCTTTACGATATCGCCTACTTTGAGCTGCGCAATCGCCTGCAGTCCATCCAGGGCGTGATCGCTCCCGCGGTGTACGGGGGGAAGCTCAGACGCATACTGGCCTATGTGGATCGGGCGCGGCTGGAGGCTCGCGAACTCGGGCCCATGGATGTCGTGCGAGCACTCAAGAGACAGAGCGTGTTCATCCCCGCGGGCAACATGAAGGCGGGCAACGTGGACTACCAGATCTTCGCCAACTCCATGCCCTCGGAGGTGGACGAACTGAACGACATGCCGATCGCGATCCGAGATGGGACTCCGATTCTTGTTCGTGACGTGGCCGAGGTGCGGGATTCGAGCCAGATTCAGACCAACGTCGTCCGGATCAACGGCCGGAGGCAGGTTTACATTCCCATCTATAGGCAGCCTGGCGCCAACACGATCGAGATCGTGCGGTCGATTCGAGGCAATTTGGAACGGATTCAGCAGCGTCTCAAGGAGATGGATGCTTCAGCTCTGGATCTGTCGATTGAGTTGGTCCTCGACCAATCGATCTACGTCCGCAATTCCTTGCGAGCCCTGCAATTGGAAGGATTCCTGGGGGCCGGATTCGCCGCGCTGGTCGTGCTGCTGTTCCTCCGCCGCCTACGCTCGACCGTCCTGGTTCTGGTGAGCCTGCCACTGGCGATTCTGGCTGCCATGATCGGTCTCTATTTCTTCGGGGCGACTCTCAACGCCATGACGATCGGTGGCTTAGCCCTAGTCATTGGCATCTTGATTGACCAGTCCATTGTGGTCGTCGAGGCCAGTGTCCGTCACGTCGAGGAAGGTCGGCCCCCCTGGGAAGCTGCGCTTCAGGGCGCATCGGAAGTGGCAGTGCCCGTTCTCGTCTCGACTGTAACCTTTTGTATCGTCTTTTTTCCGGTGACTTTTCTCTCGGGAATGGCCAGCTATCTGTTCAGCCCCGTGGCCTTGGCGGCGACTTTGGCCATGGGCGCTTCGTTCGTCTTCTCCATTACTCTCGTACCGGCCTTCTGCGCCAGGGTCTTGAAGGCGGCGCCTCGAGGGGCAAGCCGGCCCCAGGGTGTCGGACTGGCGACGGCCTACGAGAGGCTTGTCCGGCGATTGCTGCCGCGCCGTTGGAGCGTCGTCACCGGTGCGGGCCTGCTGCTGGTCTCCTCCCTTGCCCTCCTGCGATCGACGGGAACGGAGCTATTCCCGGCCGTGGATGCGGGCCAGTTTCAGATCATGGTTCGACTGCCTTCGGGGACTCGAATCGAGAATACCGAGGCCACCCTGGCGAAGATCGAAGAACTCCTCATCCAGGAGATCGGGCCGCCGGATCCGAGATTGTTTCAACTCGTTTTGCCGTGCCACCCGCTCTGTCGGCGCAGTGATCCTGGTGACCTCCGGCGGAGCGCGACAAGATCTCGGGAGCGCGAACGGCTGATAGCGCGGGCGGGCTCTGGAGGCGCGCCGATTCGTTCCGAAAGTGGCCCGCTTCGGGAAGGCCTTCGTCGAACGACAACCGTACTGGCCGCGCACAGAGCCGGACCCTCACGGCGATCTCAATCAGCTTGAGCCGGATCATGCCGCATTGCGACCGCGCTGCCCGTTTGCCCCGCAAGCCCCAGCGCCGCAGGGCCTGCAGGAGCATGTAGGCGAGCGAGGTGCAATACAGGCGCAACAGGTTGGCCCGCATCGTCTGCGCCGAGGTGGGATCCGCGAACAACGCCAACTGATGTTCCTTGCGGATGGTGGCCTTGATCGATGCGGGGACGGCTGCGGGAGATCGTCAACTCGGGCGTGCGGCGAATGCGCGGCCATCCGCTCTCAGCTTTCCGCGAGGATGGCTCGAGCTGACGGCGCGCAACCGGCTCGGTAGGGACGGCCCATCGCGGCTCCCTGACACCAAACCTACCGCAGTGACCACTCGGATCTACGTCATGCAGCGGCGCCCCACTTTGGTCGAAACGGCGTCGATCATCGCGTCGATCCGCAACTGCGCGACCATTTCCTCCGGGGTCCGCGAATATCATTCGAGCCGCGACGCAGCCCGGTTTCGGCCACTCCCTCTACACCAGAGCGACATTCAAGTAGAATCAAAGCCAGCGTAGGTAGGATCCGTCGCCGCCGAGGAAGATCCCGGCAAGGAGGCCGACATGTGCGATGCGAGAACCGTTTTCGACAACACCGAGTACCTGAGCGGAAAGGAGATAACGCGGCGGCGGTTCGGGGCCAAATCGGCTGGAGCAGGATTGGCGATACTGCTGACCCGCGCGGCAAACGCCCAGGCCGTCACCGAATCCGATATCGACGTCACCACCCCCGATGGCGTGGCGGATTGCTACTTCGTGCATCCCGCGAGCGGGACCCACCCCGGTGTCCTGATCTGGCCCGACGCCTTCGGCTTGCGGCCCGCGAAGAAGCAGATGGCCAAGCGGCTCGCAGAATCCGGCTACTCGGTCCTGGTGGTCAACCAGTACTACAGATCCCAGCGTGTGCCGATCGTGAGCAGCACGAATTTCGCCGAAGTGCGTGACACGGTCATGCCATTGATGGCATCACTGAACGCGGAGACCCATGTGATGGATGCAAGGGCGTTCGTGGGCTTCCTCGACAGCCAGCCGTCTGTGGACGGCAACCGGAAGATGGGAACGATGGGCTACTGCATGGGCGGTCCGATCACGATGCGGACGGCGGCTGCTGTGCCGGACCGCATCGGTGCCGGGGCCTCGTTCCACGGCGGCGGCCTCGTGACCGACCGGCCAGACAGTCCGCACCTGCTGGTGCCGAAGATGCGGGCGCACTACCTGTTTGCGATCGCCGAGAACGACGACGAGAGACAGCCCGAGGCAAAGAATGTCCTGCGCGACGCGTTCGCTCAGGCAGGATTGCCAGCGGAGATCGAGGTGTACGAGGGTGCGCTTCACGGCTGGTGCCCGCCAGATACGCAGGTATACAACGAGGCACAGGCAGAGCGGGCGTGGAGCCGCCTCCTCGCCTTGTTCGAGCGCGCACTCGCCTAACGCGAGTCCATCGAACAAATCGCCACGTGTCTGGAACGCCGCGGCAAGGACATACGTACTCGAACAACTCTTCAAACAGGCCGCCACGTTGGAACGGTACGTTGCCGCTCCGCTTGCCCAATTCCGGCTCGCCTACCTGGCCCACTGCGCCGGGCAGGGCGCCAAGCCAGCCACGCGGAAGCCAATCGCCTTCATCCAAGTAGTGGCTGCGCCGAATTTCCAACTTGGTGAACAGGGCAGCGTAGGCCTGTCTCGGCGCGAAGCGGCTGCGGAGCGATGGGTGCCCGAAGACCATAGGCGTCGCGGCGGGAATGCTAGCCGGGCCCGTCAACGCTTCATCCGGTACTCGACCGCTTGGCTGTGATTCTCAGGCCGCCTGGAGAATTCCCTGCCCGGGCTTGCCCCTTACGCCGCCGAGGTTCAGGTGTGCGCCCACTGCTTGCGCAGGGAACGCGGCTTGTGTGAGGCGACGATCCACATCCCCCGACACACCGTGCTGGAGTTCCTGGGCCGATCTCGCGCAGAACCTGATCCTCTTGCGGACATCTCGATCACCGAGACCGACGCGTTCCTGGACGAGAAGGGTATCCGCAACGACGCCGGTCGCAGCTCGACTCAGAGACAGGCCAGTGCTCTGCGGGGTTTTCTTCCGCTACGCGGAGCAACAGGGCTGGACTGCACCGCGGCTGGCCGCTACGATCACTCCACCGCGCCCCTATCCCGGCGAGAGGGTGCCAGCCAGGCCATTGCGCGAGGATACCCGGCGCTTGCTCGGGACTACCGAGTGTGGAGTGGTCGCGTTTTCGTAGACAGCCCAGCCATCCAGTCCTTCCTTCAGCCCCCAGAACGCCCGCTCCACGTGCTGCTGCCCACCGTTGCGTGCACCACTCACGCCGCTCTCCACTGCATCCGGTTCGTGACAACAGCGTGCTTCTGAACTCCTCGCCGATCAAGCGCCGTCGCGCGCCGTTTCCCGGGATGTGCAATTTCCAGCTGCCGGAAGTGCGCGATCTTCGGCTGACATGGACAGCCTCAAATGCGCGACGGTCGGATACATCGCCACATCGGGGCTGACAAGACGGCCGCATGCCGAGGCCTCGCGTAACCAGGGTCGGGCGCGGTGCGTACTCCGGGCTACTCGCGGTTGCCAATGCGAGCTGCTGCGACCGGATTCGGAGGCCAAGGTCGGGAGCCACAAGGGGGCAAACAGATCCCGTAGTCTGGGCGACGGCACGCGAAGACAGGCCGCGCACCGATACCATCGAGCTGCCGTACTGGACCTGGGCCGGCAACGGTTTGACCTTTTCGCAGCGAGCGAGCGGTCGACAAAACGCAATAGCCCGAAAAAGGTGGAGTGGACTTCGGCAGGAGAGCACGTTCCGTAGAGCGCCTCGCCGAGTTTCTGACTGACAATACCCCGCAGGTATTCCGAGGCGTGTCCAACGTGTGGAGGTCAGACCTGCGAGCATTCGATTGCCGAATGGCACGCTGCGATCAGGCGGGTGGAGCGCCAGGGCTCGCCTAGGTTGACGGGTTCTCTCGCGACCTCTGCGCAGCCGAGCTGTGTCAAGAGTCCTCTGCAAAATGAGGTGCGCGGAGGGGACGAAAGGGGCGGAGAGAGGGCAGCAGAGGCCAGGCGGCGGGGGTTTGTCGCAGTAGGCCCGGATCCGGGCCCAGCCAGAGCGTGAGACTAAGGAGAAGAGCGGGGGGCTGGTCGAGCTGTTCGAAAGGGGCCCTAGCAGCCTGTGGTTTTTCTCGGATTTCGCGAGGCCCGCGTCAACCATTGCGTCTGGCCCAGATCTCGCTTGCCTGGGTGAAGCCGAAACCGTGTGCCGCGCGGGCCGACCGAATCCGGCCCCAACCGCCCAGAAACCCCTCTACAAGCCCCGCAATGGCCGTTTCCAGCGCCGAAATCGCCGCGAAAACCGAGCGAGCAACGCGCAGGCCCTGTCCTTGCAAGCTGCGCGGCGTACCGATCCCCGTCAGCGACCGCATCCAAACGCCCAGATTGTATCCGCAGGCGTGGATTAACAAACGCTTCCGGATGTTCTCGTGCCCCCGCAAGTACACCCGCCGCAGCCCGCCGCTCCCGTACATGTGGGCCATCGACCGCTCCGCCTTCTCTGTCCGCTGCTTCCCTACCTCCCGGCCTCGCTCCCCGCTCACCCGCTCCCGGTTCGCCTCCACCGTCTTCTTGACTTCTTCCTTGCCCGCCCAGTTGCGCTTCCGCTTCGGCTCCGGCACGTACGACTCCTGCCCGTCCGCTGCCAGCGCCTGCAGCGTCGCATCACTGTGGTAGCCCTTGTCCGCCGCCACCTCCGCGGGCTTCTCGCCCTGCACCGCCTCCGCCGCCGCCAGCGTCTGACCCAGCGTCTGCGTGTCCCCCAGCTCCGCTCCCTGCACCGTCACCCCCAGCAGGGCCCCGCTCTCCAGGTCCACGACGTGCTCCGCTTTGTGCGCCATGTCGGTCCCGCCGTCCTTCATCTTCGCCACCTTCGCGTCCGGGTCCGTCTTCGATTCCCAGTCCTTGTTCGACAGCGACTTGCCCGGCCTCCCCCGGTCGTACTCGATCCTCTCCCCCACCGTCGCGATCTGCTCGCCCGCCTCCTCCGCCAGCCGTAATACGAACTCCCGGTAGCTCTCCCCCGTGTCCTTGCGCCGTAGCGTCTCCAGCGCCGCGTTCGCTTCCAGCGTGGTCGAGTCCACCGCCACCGCCTGGCCCTGCGCCAAGCCCGCCTCGCGCAACCGCCCCAGCACCCACCCGAACACCTGCTCGTGCGTCTCCACCGGAATCCGCCGCCGCGTGCGCGAGAGCGTGGAATGGTCCGGCGTGGCCTCCTGCAGCGCGTAGCCCAGGAAGCGCCGCAGACTCAGGCTGTCGCAGGCCTGCAACGCGATGCGGCGCTCCGAATCGAGGCCCAGTAGGAAGCCGAGCAGCAACAGCCGGAAGTACACCCCCGGGGCCAGCGACGGGCGTCCGAGCCTAGCGTCGTAGAAGCTCCGGCACAGGCCCTCGACGTAGTCGTCGAAGCCGGCCTGGGCGAGCCCTTCGTTCAGCTTTTCGAAGAACGGCAGCGTGGGCGCTGCGGGCAGATCCTCCGCCGTCAGGAACAGCGCCGTCTGCTCAACCTTGCGGGTACCCATCGCCATCAGCCGATTCTATCGTATTTTCATCGTGATCTGCTCGCTGACCTTTCGCCAGCCGACTTTTACCACAGGCTCCTAGGGGCGAGGAGCTGGAGGCGCTCCCACGGCCCGCACTGCCCTGCCCAGCTAGCGGCAATCTAGCTGCGCGAGGATGTGCCTAGCGAGGCGATCCTTGATCTCGCGATGGCGCGGAACGGGCTGGGAAACGCCCGTCCCGGGATTGCGGTACCAGTCATGCTTGGCCCCGTGCCGAACCAGAACGCAGCCAGCCTCTTTGATCTTTTTGACGAGCTCGGTTCGTTTCACGCGACGGCGATATCGGCCACCCTGCGGATTCCTGACAGCTCGCCGCTTGTGATGTCCGTATAGAGATCGCGGAGGTGGGATTCGAGGTCTTCCAGTGTGTCTCCCTGGGTCCAATAGTCGGAAAACTCTTGGAGATAGCCGATCCAGGAGCCGTCTTCTTCCCAGTAGACAATCTTGGCTGTGTGCATGCTACGTCTCTCCAAGCGCCGCCGGGCGGGATAGCTAGAGCAGTACGAGTATGCCATGTCGAAGCTGTGGTATGTCGACGAAATTCCGAAGGCCGCTGGTGGCTGGCTGCGCCTGCAGTCCGCATACGACCTATCGCAAGAGCCGAACCGCATGGGGCAGTGGCCCACCGAGTTGTCCCAGTGCGAGGGGTCGTGGAAAAGTCGGTCGCTATGCGGCCTTGGAAAACTCTGCGAGTTTCCCACAACCACGACGACGGCTCTTCTTCCAACCGTTCTCTTCCCCGAGCGCGACCAAGGGGCTCCCGTTGGTCGCCTTGGTCTGCTTGCTCCGCTGGGTGTACGACACTATGTTGATATTTCGCGGGTTTCGGCCCGTTGAGCTCAGAAGTCCTCATAGCCACCGCTGAGCACGCAGCAGCGCAGGGCGAGGATCGAGTTGGCGCCGTTGACTGTCCAGCGCATCCCGGATTGCTTGAGTCTCGATCCGACAATGCTCTTGCAGCCGCTTTCAACGACGCCGGAGCCGACGCAGAGGCCTTGGGCGCGGAAGTCGGGGTAGCGCATGCGGCTGCGGTTCTTGTCGATGTAGTCGGCGCACTTGCCGGCCGGCTCGCAGGTGTCGGCGTGGGTGCGCAGGGTGGCGAGCAGGCCGTCGAGACGGCCTTGCTCGAGATCGTCGCAGCGGGCGTGAGCCCAGGCCTCGACCTGCGCCGGGTGCGCGTCGCAGAGCGCCCGGGCGCCCTGCCAAAGATGCTCCTTGGCGTGCCAGAGATCGACGATCTGGATCGCGCCCGGATAGTCTTCTGCGGCGATGCGCCAGATCCACTGGGCTCCGTCGCCAAGGATCACGCGGCGCCGGGCAAGCGTGAAGCCGCGCCGCTCGGCCTCGCGGCGCATGCGCTGGGCGAAGGCCGACGGGTGGGGGTCGGTGTCGAGGCTAGCGGCGCTCTCGATCGCGGCCGAGTAGGAGACCGAGCCGTGGTCGCGGGTCGGTCGGCCTTGCGGGTTGAGCGTTTCGGCGGTCCAGACGGTGACCAGCTTGACCTCGCGCGTGCGGGCCGAGCCGTCCGGCGGTCTCGCTCTGGCGCACCGGTACGCCGGTGCCGTCCACGCCGAGGTACAGGGTCGGGCCCCTGGCGTTCCCGCGCGGCGATTGCGCGGCCCAGGGCCTCGGCGGTGCGCTGGACATGCTTGGTGCCCACGCGCACGCCGGCCCGGTCGTCCAGCAGGCCGCTGGCCTGCGCGAAGCTGACCAGGGCGGCGGACGCGCCGCTCATGCGCGTCACGCCCGGGGACAGGTCGGTGCGCGCCATGCCCAGCGCCCGGTCGCGCAGGAAGAAGCCGTGGCCGCAGCTGGCGCAGTGGTAGTAGGCGCGCTCCAGGGTCAGCCCGCCCAGGACCGTCTCGACGGTCTTGGCGCGGCGCCCGGCGTAGCGTGCCGGCTGCCTGCAGGGGCACGGCAGGGCGGGGCCGGCGTAATCGCTGCGGTCGGCGTTGAAGCGCTGTTCCACGGCCCGCGCCGCCAGTTCCAGCGCGAGCTGGCGGAAGCGGGACTCCAGCGCCTCGAAGTCGACGGGGTCCGCCGCGCCGGGAGCTACGAAGCGGGCGAGCTCGGCTTCGATGGCGGCGGCGAACTCCTGCGCGCAGACTTTTTTTTGCCTCGGCCCGGATGTTGGTGCCGGTCTGGCGCAAGCGAGCTGGGCTTGGACGGTGGCGGCGGCGGCGGTCGGCAGGGAGCGGGAAGTGCGCTTGCCCTCGAGGTTGCGGACGAGCAGGTAGTAGGGGCCGTGGCCGGGATCTCCTTCCTGGCGGCAACGGCAGGTGGAGGTGCTGCACTTCATGTAGCGGTGGACGAGGGAGCCGGGGCGCAGGTCACAAATTGTTGGCGCTCGGATTATTCCGGCCGGATACCCCGGTTTTTTCTCGAATTGCGCTGACGCCGGAATGATTGGAAATCAGGATAATTCGAGAACCGTCTTAGCACGGCGATGCGCCTAAGTCCCGTGCCTACAGTGCTCTCAGACCAGCGTCTCCTACGTTTCCTTCCGGCGGGAGCGTAAGAAAGTGGGAATACCTCCCTCCGTGCCGCCGAAATAATTTGAGATTCTCACGTCAACAGACACCGAGCGACAACACCGATGGCGGCGAGTTGGACGAGGATGCGGCGGCGGCTCTGCGCGAGGGCAGCGATGTCGGATGTAGTTGGCATGAGGCCTCCTTGCCTTAACTATACAAGTTAAAGCCAAGGATCCGCAAAGCCAACCGAATGAAGGTAGTCGGAACCCAAACTCACTAGATCCGGTCTATCTCAAGATGGTGTCGTACACCCCATCGCCTGATCCTGCAGTCGAATACCTATCGCCAAGCGATGACGAATCCGCGAGGCGATGAATTCGCAAAGATCGATTCCGAAAACCGCTACCTGTGGAAGATGAATCCTCTTCGCCTCGAAGCGGAAGTGATTCGAGACAGCATTCTGGCGGTCAGTGGGGAGTTGAAGCCAGCTGCGGGCGGGCCAGGGTTTTTCCCGGTTATCGATGGGGAATTACTGAAGCGCGCTGGAACCTGGTGGCACCCTTCTCCCGAGGAAGAGAGAAAACGACGCAGTGTTTATATGCTGCAGAAGCGAAGCATCGTGCATCCCATGGTCAATGTGTTCGATGGGGCTAACGTGAACGAAAGTTGCGCCGCCCGAGATGTCACAACGGTCACGCCACAGGTGTTTGCGCTGTTTAATAACGACTTTGTCCACGAACAGAGCCAAGCTTTGGCAAAGCGAATCTTGGGCGAAGTGGGAAGTGATCCGGAAATTCAGATTGAACGGGTTTTTAGCCTGAGCCTGCAGCGAGAACCCTCTGAGTTAGAACGATCGAAGGGCCGGGCTTTTCTGGAAACAGGTACGTTGGCGGAGCTATGCCTCGTTGTGTTCAATACGAACGAGTTCATTTTCTTGGAGTGACATATGGTTAAGATGTGCAAGCGAGTCGCACCGCTTCCCGATCCGCGTCTGGGAGGATTCGGGCGTAGAGATTTCTTCTATCGCTTCGGTAGGGGGCTGGGAAGTTTGGCTCTCACCTCAATGCTTTATGAAGATCAATTCCTCTCGGCCGCCAGCACGGACCGGAATCCGCTGTCAGCAAAGCTGCCGCACTTCGCCGCCAAAGCCAAGTCCTGCATCTTTCTGTTCATGTATGGCGGACCGAGTCACATCGATACGTTCGACCCCAAGCCTGCGCTGACGAAACACCATGGAACGCCAGTAACACGCATCTACGCCGGTGGCGGTGACGGAGCGAACCTGGAGGAGCGCCTCTACGTAGGGAGTCCCTTCAAGTTCAAGAAGTACGGTCAGTGCGGCCAGGAAGTCTCCGAAATCTTTCCCCACCTTGGCACCTGCGTGGACGACATGGCTTTTCTGAAGTCGATGTACGTTGACTCGGAGATCCACCCCATGGCCTCCTTTCAGATGAACCTGGGGACGCTTCTGCCCGGATCCCCTTCCGTAGGGTCCTGCGTTGTGCATGGTCTGGGAACGGAGAACCAGAGCCTCCCCGCGTTTGTGGTGATGGCCGACCGCGCACTCTGGAGTGGAGCCACCAGCTACTCCAACGGCTACTTGCCGGCAATGACGCAAGGAACGTCGTTCAATTCCTCTGGTCCTCCGATTGTAGATCTGAAGCCGCCGGAAGGCGTAACAGCCGAACGTCAAGAGGCGAGTATCGAGCTTCTCAACCATTTCAACGCACCTTATCTGGAGTCCAATCCAAGCAACAGCGATCTGCTAGCCCGGATGAAGAATTACGAACTGGCGTTCCGGATGCAGTCCGCGGTTCCCGAAGCCGTGGATTTGAACCTCGAGCCAGAGAAGATCAAAGAGCTGTACGGGTTTCACAACAAGATTAGCGAGCCCATGGCGCAGAAATGTCTTACGGCGCGGCGCTTGGTGGAGCGGGGTGTAAGGTTCGTTGAGATCTACAGCCATGGCTGGGACTCGCATGACAGAATCGCCGGTCATCACCGCAGACGTGGACAGGAAACCGATCAGCCCATCGCGGGACTTCTGAAAGACCTTAAGCAGCGTGGGTTGCTGGATCAGACGCTGGTGGTCTGGGCCGGAGAGTTTGGGCGCACTCCAGACAACCACAAGGGCTTTTTCAAGACCTATCCTGGACGCGATCACAACAAGCACGGCATGGTGGTCTGGTTTGCGGGCGGGGGAATCAAAGGCGGCACCTCAGTGGGAGCCACAGACGACACAGGCCTTAAAGCGGCGGAAAACCGCTACCACCTCCACGATATGCATGCCACCCTCTTGCACTTGATGGGCCTGGATGACATGAAGCTCACCTACTATCATGCCGGGCGCTTCAAACGCCTCACCGACCTCGGTGGTCGTGTCATTAAGGAAATGCTGGCGTAAGCATCACAGGATTGCTTCACCGTCGACACCTGCAGCCGCCGCTACTCATCACGGATTCTGCTCCTTCGGGCGCGCAGTTGTACAAGAAAGATGCCACTGTGAGAAAGATATCTCGTCGAACGGCGATGGCCATTGGCACGGCCGGAGCAGCGCATCTACTCCACGGAAGGGCGCGTCGCGCCACCCACCGAGAGTCGAAGTCCCAAAAGCACCGGCTTCTGTTCAACTGGGATGGATCCATGATTCATACCTGGGGTCGGACCGTGATGCCCAACTCATCAGAGGGCCCCCTGACCCGCAAGCATTTTGCTTCCCTGGTGTTCGCACCCATCGAGAACACTGGGGTCGATACGGTGATGTTTAGCTTCGGGAGCGGTAACGTAGCGGAGTATCAGAGCGAAGTCCTGGAATGGCCTGGGCAGGCCGATGAATTTCGGTTTCCAGAAAACAAGAAATGGTACGGCGGCGCGGAAGTAGATCCCAAGGATCAGTATCTGAACCCCAAGAGCATGGCCGACGCGGGCCACAATCCTCCTGCGGTGATTGTAGAAGAATGCCACAAACGCGGCCTGTCAGCCTTCGTTTCCCTGCGAATGAACGACTGCCACGATGGCCAGTATCCGCGCGGAACACTGCCGAATCCGGAATTGCCAACCTTCAAACGACAGAACCTCGATTGGCTGGTGGAAGACCTCGACTTGTGGACCGCTCTCGACTACCGTCATCCGCGCGTGCAGGCTCTCAAACTGCAAGTGATCGAAGAGTTTTTCGACCGCTGGGACTTCGACGGCATCGAACTCGACTGGCTCCGCCACACGTTGTATTTCCCTCGTGGGACCGAGCGGGAGAATGGCAAATATCTCACCCAGTTCATGCGGGCTGTTCGCACGAGCCTCAATGAAAGGGCCACCAAGCGTGGAAGGCCGATCGAAATCGCGGTGCGGATCCCCGAACGGCTGGCATGGTGCCTGGCAGGGGGCTTCGATGTCCCGAGCTGGATTGAAGAGGACCTCTTCGATCTGCTGATTCTTGGGCCGGGGTTGACGGAGCTGCCAAAGCTCGAGGAATTTCGAGCGCTCATGAAGACCCGACCACTGCCGATCTATGGCTGCCTCTACTCTTACGGAAATGGATACCGCATCTGTCCTGACGAGGTGATTCGCGCCAATGCAGCCAACCTCTGGCACGACGGCGTCGATGGCCTGTACACGTTCAACTGGTTTAACTACGGTACCTGGAGAAAACAACTCCTCAGCGACATCGCCGATCCGCGTACTCTCAAGACGAAGGACAAGCATTACACGCTGACGTATCGGTTTGATGCCGCGCCCCGCGTGGTGGGGGGGGCCGACTATCTCCGCTTTAACACTCCCTATAGAGCTGCTCCTATCCCGTTCGACTTGAACGTGCCTGATGGTCCCAAGACAATTCAAATTCCAGTGGCCGAAATTCCCAAAACAGCCGAGTTATGGATGGCGTTGGGTTTTTCTCAGGCCGGGGACGTACTGCGAGTCTCGCTCAACGACAACGTTCTGGAGCCTGCAGAGCTTGCCACGGAGGGTCGATTCGAAATTGTCGGCCACAAGGTTCACTTTCCGCCTGGAAACGGAATGATCGGATTCCCAGCCACCGCGTCGGTAGACATGCAGTTTCTCGCCCTGCGATGGCGCGTGCCGGTTGATGCACTTACCATCGGCCGCAACAAACTAACGATTGAACTGAAAAAACGGGGCCCTGGCTTGGATCAACTTTTGCGGGTCTCCAGGGTAGAATTGGTAACGCGATTCACGCCGCCATCCGTCCCGTCTGATTCGGAGTCTCACACGCAGAAGCCAACGCGGTCATAGAAACGCATGCGTGACATAGCCGCAGCCTGTTTGTCGTGTTTGGCGAGTTCTGGCGAGTTCTGGCGAGCACTTTCGAGGCAGTCGGATCCGATGACCCCTATCCCGTTTTCATAGATGTTTCTTGCTTGCTTCGTAGGAGTGGCGCCGGGTCGTTAAGACACCTGTTGTTGACGTGAAACCATGATCTTCAAGGTGCATTCAAGAGCAAAATGTAGGGCAATCATGAAAACAACGGCAAGCCTCGCTCTAATTTTTGTGTCCTTACTGTTGTATACGGGTGTCGCGGCGGAAGACAGACAGGTTCCGTGGAAATTGGATGCAAATTACCGACACGCCCCTCCGCATGCGGCGGAGGCATGGAGCGACCGCAAGTTCGGGATGATGATCCACTGGGGAGTCTATTCGGTGCTCGGGGTCGAAGCCTCGTCGCCACTCAAAGGGACCTCGAAGGAGTTCAGAACGCTCTATTCGACTTTATACCAGGTGTTTAATCCGACTGGCTTCGACGCCGACGAGTGGGCGGCTCTAGCCGAACGGGCTGGCATGAAATACTTCGTTGTGACAACGAAACACCCTGACGGGTTTTGCATGTGGGATACAAAGACGAAGACCAGAGCGTTGAGGCGAAGTCCTGGCGCCCATGCCCTGCCGGGTATAGGCCCCGTGGAGCAATGCTATATCCATTACGGCATCATGGACACGCCTTATAAGAAGGATGTGGTGGGCGCCCTGGTTCAGGCTTTTAGAAAGAGGGGCCTGGGAGTGAGCCTGTATTACGCCCACGTAGATTGGACTGATCCAGACTTTCGATGGGATCAGTTTGGGCCCACCTACGACCCAAGCTACAGTCAGCAGTCCGATCCAGAGGGCTGGGAGCGTTTTATCAGTCGGCAGCGCGAGCAGTTGCGCGAGCTCTGCAGCAACTACGGGAAACTGGATGTGCTCTGGTTCGACGGGTCCTGGCCGGGGACCGAATCTTTTCGACCGCACATGGTAGAGATCATTAAGATGATGAGGAATCTGCAGCCGGACGTGATGATGAACCGGCGTGGAATCGGACCCTTCGGGGACTTTGGGAGTGCGGAAGGCGGCGTTCCCCAAGGTTCCGACAAGAAAGATCAGCATGAGGTTTTTGTGGAGGGTCAGTACACGACGTCTTGGGAAACGGTGGACGTGTTGGGCAGTGATTGGGCTTACTCCCCAACCTCGCTTTATCGACCGAAAGAGTGGCTGGTGGAAACACTGGTGGATGTGGCCGCCAAGGGGGGTAACTTCATGGCCGGAATCTCGCCGATGTCCAACGGCCAGTTTCCCAGAGAGACGGTGGAACGGCTGGAATACGTGGGAGACTGGCTGCGGGTTAATGGCGAAACAATCTATAAGTCTCGGCGCTGGAGCATCTACAGGGAAGGAGACGACGTACGATTCACACGCAGCAAAGACGGTAGGTACGTTTACGCGATCAGTTTGAAGTGGCCTGGTGCGGAACTCGTGCTTCAGTCAGTGCGGGCTCTGGAAGACACAGATATTACGATGCTGGGAGTGGACCGTAGTTTGAAATGGCATCAAGACGAGGACGGACTGGTCATCGAAATTCCTCAATCGATCGGAGAGAACAGACCGTGTGAACAGGCCTATGCCTTCAAAATTGAGGCGCAGCACTACCAAGAGCAATATGAGTAAACGACACTAGAAGCCATCTCATAAACTCCGCATTTAGGATGCGGCAGCAGGCAAGGTGAAATATTCCCAGGAAGTTTTCTGCAGCCCGCTCGTAGCGCACCGCGATCCTGCGAAAGTTCTGTAGCCACGCGAATA
This sequence comes from Bryobacterales bacterium, assembly GCA_965218615.1. Classification (GTDB taxonomy): domain Bacteria; phylum Acidobacteriota; class Terriglobia; order Bryobacterales; family UBA6623; genus VXMF01. The sequence goes on along the minus strand of CBDCLH010000003.1, from coordinate 233,232 downwards.
AGCGTTCTACCTTCCACTTGCGCCGGTAGCGACGCAGAGAACGACCGTCTTGAGTCTTACACTTGTGGTTTCGTCCGTTCGGTGCAATGAGTTTGACGCCAGACTGGTTTAAGCCAAAGTTCCAGGCGGAATTTCGGCCGATTCGTCGGGTGCCCCGGGGGAATCTCACCTCCAGGCCCCCATGGAACCGTGCGTGAGAGTCCCCCCCACACGGCTCGTCTCAACCAGTCTGTCCGTACAGCATCCCCCAGTGCGCAAACAGATCCATTTGGCGCTGCACGACGCGCATCAGCCATTGCATTGGCCCGCCGCAGCTTGCGACGCAGGCAGGCACATTTTTTTGTCCTGATTGAAGCGGTTTCGGTGAGGTTGATGCCTGCTTCCACGTCCTGTGCAGTCGCTGGGCGCGGCCCCGAGGGTTTCCCACGAGGGATCCGGGCGTCGTCGACCGGCTGGGTCGCAAGCGCCGACACAGCGGTACTGTTCCGCCTGGCCAGGCGGAGCCCTGCTTGCGGGCGGGCGAGCGGCCCGGGCTAGCGCCGGGGCGGGGCCAGCAGCAGGTCGAGCGCCTCCTGCGGGCGGGCCGCGTAATGGCGGTTGGCCTCCGGCACCCAGCGGAACCCGGACTGGCAGCGGATGATCGAAATCGCCGCGTTGGTCAGGCAGGCGAGATTGCGCGGCAGGTCACGCACCCAGACCCGGCAGCGATCCTCGTCGTAGGTGAAGTCCCGCACGTAGTGCAGGCGGTTCTCGATGTGCCAGTGGTTGCGGATCAGCGCCGCCAGCTGCGCGGGCGTGGCCTGCTCCGCCGTCAGCGAGGTCAGCGCGTAGCTCACTTCGGTGCTGGTCTCGCCGGTCTTGAGCACATGCCGCTCGCGCTCGATGCGGATGGCCTGCTGGCGGCCGTGCAGGTCGGCATAGCCGTTCCAGTCCGGGTCGCTGAGATCCTTGACCCAGTAGCGGCGGCGGTCGCTGCGGCCGTGCTCCTTGTCGAGGGTCTCGTGGCCGGGACAATCCTCGAACAGCATGTGCTGGAGGTCGTCCAGCAGCGTCGGCTGGTTCTCCTTGACGGCCGTGACCAGGTAGTGGGCCGCGCAGTCCTCCAGCAGGCCGCGCGCCGTCTTGTGCTGGACGTGCAGCGCGTCGAGGGTGACGATGCGCGCGGCCAGGTCCAGCTCCCCGGCCAGCTCGCGCACCGCCGGGATCGCGTTGGTCTTGCTCGAGACCTCGACCTGTCCCAGCACCAGGCCGCTGGAGTGCTCCACGGCCGCGACCAGCATGCGACGGCCGTCCGCTGTCTGCTTGGAGGCGCCGCGGACATCCTTCCCGTCCATCGAGAGGCCCGGCAGGAGCCCTGGCCGAGGGGCCTCCCCGGCCTCCTTCTGCGAGGCCGTATCCTCCTCATCTAGCGGGACTTGCCCGCTCTGCTGCCGCGTCCACGCCGCCACCGCGTGCGCCAGTGTCTCCGGCGGCAGGGCGGCCAGGATGTTGTGGAACGTCGCGCTCGACGGGGTCGTGTAGCAGTGCCGGCTGGGACTGTAGAAACAGCCCACCGCCGCGCGTTGCGACGGGTCCAGCAGGGCCGCGAACTGGGCGCACGCGGTCACGCCGCGGTAGCCGGCCAGCCGCGCCGCCACGGCCAGCACCAGCACGGTCCGCAGGCGGTAGCGCTGGCCCCGGGCGTGCCGGTAGTCCTCCACCTCGCCCAGGCAGTCGAACAGGCTGCGCAACGCGGGCGCGGGCGGCGACGCAGTCCGCTCCGGGCCTTGCCAGGCCGGGTCCTCCTCGGGCTGGCCCAGGGCCGCCCTCGCATCCGCTTCCAATTCGTACACCAGCACCTCCTTGGGCTGGCCGTGATGGCGCCACTCCGGCACCGCGCCCGGCTGGCGTGCGTAGCCGCCGGTGAAGCCCAGCGAGCGCCAGTTCGCCGCCCGGTAGCAGGTACCGGCAAACCGCGCCCGGTCCACGAACGACTCCGCGAGCAAGACCGCAAAGCCGTGTTCCCGCTGCATGTCCCCGGCCAGCCGCCGCAGGCTCAGCCCCAGCACCCGCGAGGCCAGGTTGGGCACCCCCTGGAAGGCCGGCAGGAGCACGAAGCGCGCGTTCTGCGCCACCAGATGCAGGCGCCGCAATTGCTGCTCCAGCGTCCAGCCGATCCAGCGGTCCCGCGCCGTCAGCTTGAGCGCGGCCGCCTGCCAGCCCACCAGCGCCACCCAGGCCGGGCCCAGCGTCGCCACATGCCGCAAGCCCTTGCCGAACAGGCCGCCGAACCCCAGGTAGTGATGGGCCCCGACCAGACGGTCCCAGAGCCGGTGCTCCTGCGCACCGCAGGTCGGGCGCACCGCGACGGCGCGCAGGTCCAGAGCGCGGCGTGGCGTCGGCAACGGCTCCATCCGACCCACGGTGACAGATCCAGAACGAAATGTCCAGCCCTTGCGGGTCGGAAAGACGGGAACCGCGGATCGCCGTGCCTAGCGGACAGGCTCGCACAGCCCCTCGCCACGACTGTCTGCCACCCTGAATTCAGACAACTGAATAGCCCTGGCGACGCAGGCGTTTGTACTTGCGCGTGACCCACACCGCGAGGTAAGCGTTCGGATGGGCCGTGCTGGTCAGAATGCCCTTCCGTCGGAGACCGGAAGAATGGTTGGTGTCGGCGGCGCCTTCGCGCGGCGGAATGGTTCGGAACCTGTGCGACAATTCTGCTGTGAGTCCTGACTGGGTCGCAGCTCTGTCCACATTGGCAGTCTCGCTGCTCACCCTGGCCGGGATCATGTTCGGCAGCTTCCGGTGGCTCCGAGCGGAGATCGACAAGCACGCCAAGCAGCAGCGCGAGGGCCTTCAGGATCTCGCTAAGCAGCAGCGCGAGGATGCCAGGCAGCACCAAGAGGGCCTTCAGGACCTTGCCAAGCAGCAGCGCGAGGATTCCAGGCAGCACCGAGAGGGCCTTCAGGACCTTGCCAAGCAGCTGCGCAACGACCTCGACAAGCACGCCAAGCAGCAGCGCAACGACCTCGACAAGCACGCCATGCAGCAGCGCGAGGATGCCAGGCAGCACCGGGAGGGCCTTCAGGATCTCACCAGGCAGCAGCGCGAGGACTTCAGGCAGCTGCGTGCGGATCTTGACAGGCTCGCCAAGCAGCAGAACGATGATTTCCGGACACTGTCCCACTTGGTGGCGGGGAACTCGGAACGAACCGCACGCATCGAAGGACTCTTGCAGTCGCAGCTGCACACGGTGACGCCCGGGCCTTCGGATGGCAGTGCCGAGTTCGAGCCTGTGGCGGCGGTCGCTCGGCAGGCGCTGCCGACGGAGCCACCGGAAGAGTGAGGCGCAGCCGCGCATGCGGGCGGCTCGCGGGCCCTGCCGAGCCATCAGCGGCAACGGTGGTGATTCACCGCTTCCGGGCAGCGTGGGCGGCTGGCGGCGTTGCCGGTCGCATTGGTCCGAGAATCCCACGGGCGGACGGGCGCCCCGACTGGCGCTCTTGCTCCTCCGCTAGCCTGCCCGCTCCACGGCTCGTCCGAACGGTTACACCGCGAGCTTGCGGTCAATCTGCCACAAGTCCCTCCGCAACGCCGACTTGTAGTAGGCGCCGTAGTAGGTGATCCAGCCGGGAATCGTGGCGTTCCGCTCGCGCGCCAGTTCGGCCAGCGTCCGGTTGACGAGGTTTTGCACCCCCTCCCCGAATCGCCTGGCGGATCGCTTTGCCCGCCTTGCCGCTGACGCCCGGACTGAAGCTCACGAAGCGCCGTCCCCCTCGGTTCCTTGCCCTCCGGGGCCGGAAATCGTACCCCAGGAACGTGAACTTCGTCACGGGATGCTCTTGCCTCCGGCTGCTGTCCTTGCAGTGCACAACCTTCGTCTTCTCCGCGTTCAACTCCAGCCCGCATTCCGCGAACCGCTCCTCCAAGGCCACCCTCAACTCCTCCGCCTGTCCCTGCGTCTGGCAATGGCATACGGCATCGTCCGCGTACCGCTCGAACTCGATGCTCGGGAAGTTCCTCCGCATCCACACGTCGAAAGCGTAATACAAGAATCATGTTGGGAGTTCAGTAATGTTGGCAGTTCGGCGCAACTGCTTGCAAACATTGGCCTATCGGACCGAAACTCCCAACATAACTCTGCCACTTTCCGGGCCTCTACCCAGGAGTTCACTTCCTGTTTGAGGCGCTTGTTGGGCGCCTGTGCGCACTCAATCGTCTTCAGGAGGGTCCGCTTGCCAGCGAGGGGGCGCCGAGTCATGTTGGGAGTCCCAGAGGCAATCCCTTTATTCCCAGTCGGTTGGGTAGATCTCCCAACATTACTGAACTCCCAACAGACGCGAAAACGGCTCGTTGCTCTGTGGCGCGAGCCTCTACTCGCCCGAAAGGTAGTGGTCAGCGGCACTCGCGGGTGCCGCCATCATCCGCAACCGGCGCGCTTTCGAGCGCATGCCAATCCTGTCCCCGCCATCGCTTCTTATTTACACGCCGTGTGCAACGAGGCCCACAACCGGGGCTATCGCTTCGAACGCAGCCGGATTCGGGGGCACCGGCCCTCGAGGCGACCGATGGTCAGTTGCACTATGAACTCGCGCACCTCGTCGGCAAGCTCAAGCACCGCGTGCTCGACGCTGTCCAGCGACTCCATGGGGTCTGCGTACCCAAGCCGGACCCGTCCTCCATCGTGGCGCCGCGCCTCCTGCATCGTGGGAACGTCCCGCCAAACAGCGGGCCGTATCAGTCCGAGACCATCCGGATGGGAGCCGATGAGAACTCGATCGTCGATCCGAGCTAGCCGATCCAAGACTGCGCCGACGCCTGTCGTACCGAAGAAACGGCGTCAACTCGCCGATGCTGTCACAAGCATCCGGCGTCCGTATTGAAGTGCCGGGCAAGCCAGCTCACCGAACGGCAGCTCTCCACATCGGCTTCCGCCAGACGGCTTCGATCCGAACACCCCCGACGCCGGTTCCGCGCTCTGCGGCGTCCACGTGCAACGCCTGCAGGTGACAAACGGTCTCCACCTTCCGGCAATACCGACCAAAGAGATCGGGAGCGATCTCACAGGCCGGTTGCTAGAAGAGACAATCAGCCCCTGAAATCCATTTCCGTTCGGTGGAAAGCAACCACTCCAAGGCGGTTTGACAGAGACGCCGTGTTGGCGTCATCGGGGTCCGAGGAAGAGGGCGGCATCCAAGGACTGCATCGGGTCGATTCGCAAGAGATGCCCTGATCTCCTCGGTGCCCTAGTCGCTCTCGTCCACCTCATCCTCCAAACCGTTCCCCACGAAATCCGCATCTTCGTCACCAAAGAGCAGATCGACGCTATCCCGTAGCGATTGCATCTCCCGCTGCATGGAAAGGAACCTCTCGTAGGTCAGTAGCACAGCGAGGGGACGTTCGTTGTGTTGGACGACCAGTGTCGTGTCTAAGCTCTGGAGCCTCTCTGCGTTCAGACCCCGAAGCCGGCTAGGGCTCACGTACTCAACATTGGGGTCGATATAAGGGATGTCGGAATCAGTTAAGAAAGGCACTTGTGTTCTCCTCCAGACAATTGTCACCCAAAGATGCCGGCATCATACCGAATCGTTAGGTACGATTCACTCACGCCACCAGATGACCGGTTGCGTCACCCGCTGGAGCACTCCACAATGTGTTCAGAAACTGTCCAGGCCGGGTCTCGGGTTCGTGAAACGACCGTCGGCATGAGGCGGCGCGTACCGGAATGCGCGGGCTCATGTCAGAGGCCTGTTGTACTTAATGAACGGCGTCAACTCGCCGATGCGGTCATACAAGCGACGGCCGACCGCATTGAAGTGCTGAGTGAGCCAGTACACCCAAGGGCAGCCTTCCGCATCGGCTGTCGCATAGACGCCTTCGATCAATGCGCGCCCGACGCCGGTTCCGCGCTCGGCGGCGTCCACGTACAGGTCCTGCAGGTAGCACACGTTCTCCACCTTCCAGCAATGCCGGTGAAAGAGATAATGAGCGATCCCTACAGGCCGCTGTCCGCGTAGGGCAATCAGGCCCCGATATTCATTCGGCTCACCGGATAGCAACCGCGCGAAGGTGGTTTGGTACACAGTCTCAGGCACGGACGTCTCGTAAAACTCGAGATACAGTGTCCACAGACGGCGCCAATGCGCCTCATCGCCAGCCGCGAGGGGACGGATTCTTAGGTCTGCCACCGAGCTACTGTAACAGGCTCGCGGATCCCCGGCGGGCTAGCGACCGGACACACTTGACACTGGCGCGGTGTTCTGTGTAGAACGGGGGTAGTGCGGGTAGGGCTGCGCATTTTCCGTCCGCAGACGATCGCTTGGCTGCGAGAGGCATTACAGCTGGGCCAGCTGTCGCGGGCGGCCCTGGGTCGCGGGGTATGCGAGCTGGAGGACTGGCGCAACCCCAAGGGCGAGTATTGCACGGCCTCGGCGCGCAAGGTGCTGCCCGAGCTGGCCGGCCAGCTGGACCTGCCGCTGCCGCCGGCCCAGCCGGGTCCGCCCGCCTGCCGCCCGCGGTCCAGCCCGGACCCGCCCGTGCCGTCGACCGGCTTCACCGGCTCGCTGGCGGAACTCGGCGAGGTCCGCGTGCGTCTGACCACCTCCGAGGCGGAGCGGCGGCTGTGCGCCGGACTGCTCGACCAGCACCATCCGCTGGGCCCGGGCCGGGCCCCCGGCTGTCGGCTGCGCTATCTGCTGGCAGCCGATTGCGGGCCGCTGGGCGTGCTCTCGTTCGTGGCGGCAGCGTTCCGGCTGGGGCCGCGCGATGCCTTCCTGGAGTGGGACGACCGCACGCGCGGAGCGCACATCGAGCGGATCCTCAGCAACGACCGCTTTGTGCTGGTCCCGGGCGTGCAGGTCCCGAACCTGGCCTCGCACGTACTGGGGAAGACGATCAAGAGACTGGCCCAGGACTGGGAGCAGGAGCACGGAGTGCGGCCCTGGTTGGTGGAGACCTGCGTGCAAAGTTCGCGACCGGGAACGAGTTACAAGGCGGCCGGCTGGCAGTGCGTGGGACCGACGCAGGGGCGGCCGCCGGGAGCGGGCGAGGCGGTGGAGACGAAGGCGGTCTGGCTGCTGGGTTTGGATGCGAACTGGCAGCAGAAGCTGGGCCGGAAGCCGGAGCAGAAGCTGGGGCAGTACCCGGAGTTGGTGCTGAACGAGGAGGCGAACTGGGCACGGCGGGAGTACCTGCGTTCGGACCTGCCGGACGGGCGGCTGCGGCAGCGGCTGGAGCGGATGGGGCAGAGCTGGGAGCGGCATCCGGGGGAGGATCTGCCGGCAATCTTCCCGCACCAGGGGGACCTGCGGGCGGCGACGCGCCTTTTGCACAATGACAAGGTGCAGGATCGGGATATCTTGCAGCCGCACCGGGAGGCGTTGCTGGAGCGGGTGCAGGTGGAGTCGACAGTGTTGCTGGTACAGGACACGACGACGCTGAACTACACGAACCTGAAGGGTTGCACGAGCGGGTTGGGGCCGTTGCAGGACCGCGCGAGCAGTTCCCGGGGGCTGTTCGTGCACGCGACGGTGGGGTTCACGGAAGGCGGGCGTCCGCTGGGGGTGAGCGGGCTGGAGCGGTGGGCGCGGCCGGAGCAGGAGCCGGACCCGGAGGCGGAGAAGGAGAAGGAGAGCCGGCGCTGGTTGCGGGGGTTCGAGCAGGGTCAGGAGTTGGGGCGGGAGAGTCCGCAGGCGCGGGTCGTGGTGGTGGGGGACCGCGAGAGCGACATGTTCGAATTGTTCGAGCGGCAGGCGGAGCGGACGGAGGAAGCCGGGTTGCTGGTGCGGGTGCACTTGGGGCGGCAGCGCAAGGTGCGGGCGTGGGACGCGGCGTTCCGCTCGGAGATGATCCGGCCGATCGAGGCGCAGCCGGACTTCGAAGAGGCGGTGGTGACGGGCCGCAAGGTGGAGATCGAGTCGCAAGGGGGGCAGCGGGCGCGGCAGAAGCGGACGGCGGTGACGGAGATCCGGATCGGGCGGGTGGAGTTGCTGCCGCCGAAGGGGCGGGCCGGAGCGGTGGCGCCGGTGCCGGTGTGGCTGGTGCGGGTACTGGAGCCGGACCCGCCGGCGGGGGAGGAGGCGTTGGAGTGGCTGCTGCTGTCGAGTGAGGGGGGGCGGACAGCGCAGTGGGCGGAGCGCATCGTGAGCTGGTACGAGCGGCGCTGGGGGATCGAGGAGTATTTCCGGCTGCTCAAGACGGGGACGCGGATCGAGGACCGGCGGTTGCGGGATGCGGAGGCGCTGGGCAAGTGCCTGGTGTTCGACGCGATCACGGCCTGGCGGGTGTTCAGCCTGGACCGCTACGCCCGGGACGCGCCGGACCCGCCGGCGGAGGAGGTGCTCACGGCGGACGAGATGGCCGTGATCGAGGGCGTGACGGAGACGGAGCGGTTGCGGCCGCCGCGGGAGCGGGGCCAGCCGGTGGGACCGGGCATTCGCAGTTGGGTCGTGCTGCTGGCGCGCATGCGGGGCTGGCGTCCGAAGAAGCACCGGGAACTGCCGGGGAACGAGGTGCTGTGGAAGGCGTACCAGCAACTGCAAACGATGGTGCGCTATCGGCAGGCGCTGCGAGGACCGCCGTAGCAGCCCGCGCCGGGGTGGGCGGGGAGTGTCTGGTGGAACGGCATCCGCCGGTTCTCCGCAGGGGGCCGTCAGGGGGGAGTGCAGAACTCTTCCATGGAGGCACTGTCGTGGGCAGCAGGGAAGCTTCTCGGCAGGGCTTGATGCGTGCCGTGTCGGGAACACCTTGGCGCAGCTCGAAGTCTGCCCGCTGTTCCCCGCTGATCCGTTTTCCCAACCAATGCGTGACGGCCGAATGGGACCCATTCGCAACGCAATGATCGGAATGGCAACGCTGGCCGTGCAGCCCCAACCCGGTTCCGCCAGATGCGTGCGTCTGTCGTGCTGCGCTGGTCTCCCTCGTCTCGCCCCCCAGTATGCGGGAGGCCCATCCGGCACCATCAAGACCGAATGTGAGCATCAATCCACGATTGCCTCGAAACTTCCAGCATCAACTATGTCCGGTCGCTAGCCCGGCGGGACTGCGGCGTTTACTCATCGGCCGCACATGCGAGCGCGCGATGTTGGCGCCATTCTCCAGTGTGGACTCAAAGAGGCGCAGACAGCTGAATTGTCTGGACTGTCCAACCTGAAATCTCGCGCCTCCTACTGGCTCCGAGAGCTCCCTGGCTGGAGCCGGGTCGCCCGGCGTCCTTCCGCAGATGCGGGCGGTGGAGTTACCGCCTGCGAACGACAACCCAACTCATCGCGAATCTCTCTTCGCCCAAGGAGTCCACGGCGCTTCGACCCCCGCAGCCCGTCCGGCGGCTCCGAGCGGCCCGGCCCAGGGTTGCGAGCGGCAGCCGCATCCGCAGCGAGAGTTCGAGGCGCATCACGTGCTACACCGAGATCCTGTGCGCGTCTGAGAGGTCGAGCGCCGCACCCCACACACGATCCGTGGAGACAGGGTCGATTTCAATGGGCAATGCCTCGAGATCCGCGCGAATCCTCGGCCAATCGTCCGTCGCGATCCGTCCCCGGCGGGTCGCCATCAACAGCACGTTTCCGGTCTCGATCGGCCAGAGCGCCGCGACGAACGCCCTATCTTCAATCAGGGATTCGCGCAGCTGATCGGTCGATTCGCTGGCCTTGTCTGCAAGATCGACACTACGGTGACCGAACAGTCCAGCACGAAGGCCATCAAAAACGGCGTCCTTCTTCGATCATTTCGCGAACCGACAGTCCTCCCAGGCTGTGGGCCTTCTGAAGCTCCTTCAAGCTAGCAATCGCAACGCGGATCTTGGCCGCATCGCTCTGTCGAAATGGAATCAGCGCCGCCACGGGACGATGGTGCTTGGTGATGACGAATCGTTCGCCCTCCTGCACTCGTCGCAGAAGTTCCAGCAAATGCGTCTTTGCTTCGAATGCGCCAACTTCAGACACGTGACGAGCCTCCCGAACTCCTACTAGTCAGCACGAATAGAGCAGATTCAGACTACTTTGCATGTGCCCCGTGCTCGAACCAAATGTCCTCTTGGCGTCCTCTTGGGCGCAACGGCGACGTGAGCGTGGCTACCCTCCCGGAACATGCGCCGCGCATCCGCAGCGGATCTGGACTCCCGCGCTTACGACGAGATCTGGAGCTTGCGCAATGCTGCGGTGAGCCTCGAGGCCAACCACTCATCGCCGCTTTCGGAGACGTTCCGTACACTGCTGCGGCAGGATTGTCTAGTTGACCGATGAGCCTCTCGTCTCGACAGAGTGAGCTAATGAGCGAGACGTTGGCGGCTGCCAGCCACATTCGATGCACGACAGTATACGTACTCATCTGTGAACGGGGCATCGGGCGCCTCGTCCTCCTAACCCGATTCGTCCGCGGGCGCTGGCCGAAGCCAGCTGGGACGCTGGAACCGCGAGCCGTAGGAGTTCCGATCCGACACTGGTTCGGCGAAGTGCGCCCAGGTGTCGCAACGCAGACTTGCGGGGTTGAGACTCGTCGCAGAGTCCTGATTCGCAGTAAGATTTTCTGTATGACTCGATCGGCCTTCCTTCGCTTGCTGCTGTCCGGCGCCGGGGCTCCCGCCATCGTGCCCCATTCCTTCGGCGCCGCTAGTGCCGCCCGCAAACTGGTCCTGATTGCCGGCAGTCCGAGCCACCCACCTGGCACGCACGAGTTCCGGGCCGGGACGCTGCTGCTCGAGAGACGCCTTCAGCAAGTGCCGGGCCTGACCGTGGAGCGGCACGATCAAGGCTGGGTGGCGGAGGAAGCAACGCTCGACGATGCCGACGCCATCGTGATCTACGCCGACGGAGGCCGGAAGCACCCGTTGGCCGACGCCCGACGGCTGGCCGTGATGGGGAAACAGATTCGGCGCGGCGTCGGACTCGGTTGCATGCACTATGGCGTCGAGGTGCTGCGGGACGACGCTGGCGAGGAATTCAAGCGATGGCTCGGCGGCTATTACGAGCACGAGTGGTCCTGCAACCCAATTTGGACGCCCTCATTTGAACGCTTTCCGAAGCACCCTGTCAGCAACGGGGTCCGGCCCTTCGCTGTCGAGGACGAGTGGTACTTCAACATACGATTTCGCCCCGGGTTCGATGCCGGGTCGCCGCGGCAAATCGGTGGCGCCGAGTTCACACCCATTCTCGTCGCCGCTCCGAGCGACGCGACGCGCGACGGTCCGTACGTGTACCCGAAGGGCCCCTTCCCGCACATCCAGGCGGCCAAGGGACGCAAGGAAGCGATGTTATGGACGCTCGAGCGCGAGGACGGAGGAAGGGGCTTCGGCTTCACGGGCGGGCACTTCCACCGCAACTGGAAGGCCGACGAGTACCGCAAGGTGGTCATGAACGCAATCTGCTGGCTGGCCAAGCTTCGCGTTCCCAGCCTCGGGTACGCTTCGTCTACGGTGACCGACGCGGAACTAGCCCGCAACTTGGATCCAAAGGCCAAGCCGAAGGGATAGACTGGTCCGGAGCACTGCAGCGCCCAGTTCGGCCTGGGCCTGTCCGACCCGCTTTCCCGACCGGCTCCTATACGGGATCGGGTCGATGCCGATTGCCACCGCTCCCGGCTGCGAGGCTGATATTGCGGCCGCACTGGAGGATCTCGCGGGAAGCGATGCACCGTTGCTGCCGGCCATTCACCAGCTTGTCCTCTTGGCCGTCCGGCTTGGGTCAGCCCGAGTCCTGGATCTTGTAGAGAAGTCTCCTTCGGCAGATCTCTTCGGGCCGTTTATTGCGGCACTGAATCTGGATTTTGGGCGCGACCCAACCGTGTCGCGTGAGGTTCTCGAAGTCGCCCGAGACATCCAGGGCGACTTGGAGCGGGCGCGGAGCCACGACGACTCGAAAAAACCTAGCGGGCGCCGAGAATGCCCCCGCGTCAGGCCAAAGTTCCAAGCTTCGCGGCATGCTCTTGCGGCCTGCAAGGCAGTCGAGTAGAGCAATCCCTGCCCACGAGACTCGACACAACTCCGGGACCTCCCGCGAGGACAGGTAATCATAGCCATGCTGTTACCCATCGACCCGGTCGCACACAAAGCCGCCCTTCTCCCGCCACTCCCGAACTTCCGGGGCGCGAACGGTAATCCTGATTGTCGCTAGCCAACAAATACCTCTTCCCATGGGTAGGACATTCGGGAGCCGGCCTTGGGTGAGGGCGGAGCAAGCAGTGACTCGGACGCTGTGCGCCGGTATCTGATCGAGCCTTTCGGCAAGGCGATCCTGTTCCCTTTCCAGGTCGTACTGGCTTTGGAGTCCCATCCAGAACTCTGGAGAGTTGCCAAAGAAGCGCGAGAACAGTTGGGCTGTCTCCGCCGTGATGGACCGCTGACCGTGGACGATCGCATGGATCCGGCGAGCATCCAACACCGATCGCATGGGCCAGTCGGTACTGGGTGATCCTCATTGGGCCGAGGAACTTCTCATTAAGAATCTCACCGGGGTGAATGGGGGACGGTTTTTGCGGCGATGCGCCATTGACCTGCTCATGTCTTCGACTCCCCTTGCTTTATTGTGGGAGCCAGCGTGAGCCCGCCTGATAGAAAGTCCGTTCCGCCAAGTCGGTGTACCTCGGCAATTCCATATAACCTCAACAACATCACGGACGGCAAGAGCATCGCCTATGCCGTCATCAAGATTCCCGTCCCCAGCCACACCCGCTACCCGTACGTGGGCTCGTTTTGTGTGTGGGGCCGCGAGCGTCAGCACTAGAGGACGCGACACTGCCGGTATCGACAGAAACTCGAGACCGGACCCCAGGTGCTCCACGACGGGCTTTCGAAGAAATACCGCGCGTCAAGTCGTGAGAGAAGATCTTGGAGCGCCTTGGACCGTATCGACGCCCTTATCGCGCCAACCTACACGAACCCCGCTATCCTCCAATCGCAAACGTCACTGGGCGCAATCCGCGCGCCGGGCTACCTGCTGAATACACGAGCCACTCGCAAGCCAAGGGCAGCTCCCGGAGTCGTGGCGAATCAGCAGGACATACTCCGTGTCGGTCCGCAGCTACCCGGCCCTTCGGGTTCAACCTTCTCCATCTCGAGATGTAGCCTCACATCCCGGACGAATCCGTGTCCAAGCGTGCTGGCTTCAGTAAACGATCCGAGGCAGCAACGTCGTGAGGACAAGGCGCCCCATTGTGAACTGGACGGAGAACGTTCGCCGGAGCATCCGTCACTCTCGTGAACGTACCCCGCTAGCGAGGTGCGCCAAGCTCAGGGCTTCTTCTTCGCCGGGCCCCGAACCCAGCGAAGTGTCTCGACACGCGCGCACCGACTGCCCGAGGTTGGGCCCAGTGGGGCGTTCGACAATCAAGTTTGGGGTGCAAAGTATCGCGGCCCCCCCCACAGGATGGTCGGGGCCGAGGGATTCGAACCCCCGACTTCCCGCTCCCAAAGCAAGTGGGCGTCTTCTATGGTTTTCTGCCAACTCCTTCCTCTCGTTGACGTTACGCGGTTTCAGGGCGTCTGCTTTCGCTCGCAACGCCAACGGCCTAGCCCGCTTGATGGGCGAGTTTTCTGACGGTTTCTTTACGGTGAGCACTCCTCCACCATAGTTGCGATCTTAGGCTAGACAAGTGCGCCGAAGCCATCACTGTCAGCTTAAGCGCCGTCGCACCCGCAGAGCCGAGTCTGACCGACGGCTCTTCATGGGTGAGTCTGGGCTATCATCATGCATCCCCACGCTGGCGCACCGGCAGACTCGGCTTCGACGCAGAAAGAAGTGACTCCGGCAGCCGACGTTACGCCAGACAGACGCCTGTAGCGACACCGTGCCGTGATCATTTTCGGTCAAAGCCCATCGATGCCTGGCCTCTTGGAGCCAGCTTTATCTGCAGAAGCGCTCCGCCACCGCAAGGGCACAGCAACGCGACAAACCAGCAGAATCCTCCTACCCGAGCACATAGATCGTGCACGGGCCTGGCGCCTCCGGGAGTTCCGGTGAGTGGACAACCGCTAATCTGCGAAGTCTGAGCCACGACCAGACCGTCTCTCACAACTTCGTAAAGAAGCCTCATGCTGCCTCGTCAACCTCACCGAATTCCGGGCGGTCAAGGAGCGGCACGACGTCGCTTCTTCCAACGTACCGAGCCAGGACCTCGTAGCGTTCGAGTTCGTTCTCAGCTTTGCGGACCACATAGCCGGCGTGCAGCTCAAACCGCTGCACGGCGAAGCAGGTGCCATATCGATAGGGATGGATTCTCGCGAGCAACTCGAGGACCGTAGCGGCAGAGGCGAGATTGTTGACAGCCATGACAGCCGGACGGTCTTCCTGGGCACTGTGGATGTATTTTTCTTTGAGCTGGCGCAGCAGGAGACGCGGAGCTGTTTCCCAAGGGAAGGCTTCGCGGATCTGCTGCGCCGTTCGATGGATCGGTGACGTGACATGCAGAATCCGGGGTCGATCATGGATCAGTACGACGAACACGAACAAGATTCGAAACGTCAAGGTAGGCACGACGAAGCGACGAAGAAGTCCACCTAAAGTCTCATTAGGCGATTCCGAGGTGTTCAAGCGCTACAGCCAGGCGAAGCTGAACATGGTGCGGGAAGCGCTGTCCAAGCCCGACCGGCAGGCGAACGAGCACGGTGCGGCTTTCTTTATGGTGCTGGCCGTTTAGAGCCGGTTTTCTGACGGTTTCTTGACGATTCCGTCTTCAGGAACGAGAGGCAAGGCAGACGGGTGCTGAAAACAAACAAGTTAGATGGTCGGGGCGCGGAGATTTGAACTCCGGACCTCCTGCTCCCAAAGCAGGCGCGCTACCAGACTGCGCCACGCCCCGATGACGTTCTCTTCATTGTACGTTGCGGAACTTGCGAATCTGTCGGCCGTGCGCCAGGGCTGCCTCCCTGCGAGCGGCGGTCGCGTCTACCGGATCCCGGCGCCAATTCTTCAAACGGGCCGGCTGAGACCCGATCAAGTGAAGAGCCTGAGAGCGGTTACAAAGATAGCCATGGCGGCGAATCCCACGGGAATTATCCACTTCAACATGCTCATTTGAGTGGTCAGCGTTCCAACGTTCGCGCTGAGCGACCGAAGCGTCGTCAAAACCTCGGGGAGCGTCATCGCTTCCGTCTCGGTGATGGCTTCGATTTCTTCCGGACCCAATTCGAGCCGTCCTTGATACGGCCCCGCACACGGCTTGGTGCTGGCTTGCTCCAGCCGATGGAACTCGACCGACAGAAAATCGTCCTTGAAGGCTAGCCAGATCGGTTTGGGTGTCAGATTCGTAAGGCCCACAATCAACCTGCCATGGAATCCAGGGTCGATTTGAGGCCCCATCGTGGCGATCAACCCTTTTCTCGCGTACTTCGACCGCAGGCCGATCCGACCCACGTTCTGGAGCCCGAACTTCAGGGTCTCGTACGTCGTCACCACGCCGAAGTCCCCAGGTTTCAGCAGTATATAGCCGGCTTCCCGGATGTTGACAACTCTCTTGGAGCTGGTCGTCGCGCCTTGCGCGCCGATCCGCAGATCGTAGCTTGCCGCTTCCACCTGCTCCTTGTCGAACGGGTCAATGACCGTATCTCCGGCCCGATGCGACTCCACGATTTGCTGATGTGTCAGGATCATCGTACTATTGTTTCCATTTTCTTCGCCTCTTGCATATCATATGGCATCCTCGAATGCGAGCAAAAAAGAAAAAAGGGTACTTCCCCAGTCGGAGACTCACGCGCGCCACGATACGTTGTCTCGCCCAAGAGGTCGCCGCTCTCTTGGGCGTCTCGAACGCGCCCTCGGCGCAACGTCGATGCGTCAGTCGTACTGAATCTGGATTCCGTGCGCCTCGAGGAGTTCTCCCGTTGCCTGGAGCAACGCGACCATCGCCTGACGGTAGCCGATCGATTCCTGCAGGAGGTCGGCTTGGCTCTGCACCAAGTCGTCCTGGGCGTCCAGAACGATGAAGGCCGTGCTGACGCCGAGGTCGTACTTCTTCTGTTCCGCATCCAGGCGCTTCTGAGAGAAGTCCAGCGCCACGGCTGCCTGCTGCATGGCCGCCTTGCTCAATTCCACGCCGGTAATGGCGTTGAGCACCTCCAGCCGAATCTCTTGCTGCAGCGCGCGAAGTTCGTACATGTTGCGCTTCTTTTCAAGGACGCTGTTCGCCAAGTCGACTGCGGCGCGGCGGTTGCGCACCGGCAATTCCAACGTGATCCCCACGCTGTAGGTGGGGAAGCCGAATTCGAACAGCTGCCCCATGGCGGCTGGGAATCCGCCGGCCGCCAGCAGCCGGGAGCTGCCGCCGAGCAGGGATCTCTCGAAGAGGTTCCCGCCAAGGCCCGTCGCGCTATACCGGGCATTCACCGAGAGGTCGGGACGGTGATCATTCGTGTAGCGCGTGATGTTGTAGTCGTCGATCTGAATGTTCTTCCGCGACTGCCGGATCTCGGGCCGCAGCAGCAGCGCCTTTTGCAGGGTCTCCTGCGGCTCGTAGCTCGGCATGTAGAGCGGCGGGTCGGCGGACTCGTTCAGCACCACCGGCAGGTTGCGGATGTCGGGGTGCAGATCCGCCCCGATCTGGCGCCGGACGCGGTCTTCGGCCTGCTGCAGCCGATAGCTCGCCCGCGTCACGCTGACCTGTGCGTTGGCGAAGTTCTGCTCCGGCTGGAAAATGTCCAGCGGCGAGATCGCGCCGAGCTCGAGTTCCCTCTGCGAGCGTTCCAGGAACCTGCGACGGAGTTCCAGATTGTTCTGCTGGACGGAGAGGGCTTCGCGGTTCGAGACCACCTGCCAATAGATGTTCTCGGCCTGCGCGATGAGCGTGAGGATGCGCTCCGTGGCCTGGGAGCGGGTGATGTCATGGCGCGAGCGGGCGATCATGATCGGGATGCGTTGGATCCGTCGTCCGCGGCCCCGCAGCAGGGGCTGCGTAATGCGGAAATCCAGCGTGTCCTGGATAGACGGATTGAAGGTCCGGAACGTGCTGCTGCTGGCGTTCTTCAAGCCGGTGAAACCCACCTGGTAGTTCAGTCCGGTATCGAGCGTTTGCCGGTATGTGAAGCCGCCGTCCTGCCGTAGGGAACTGACCACGTCGCCGCCCTGCAGCACGTCCTGCGACGGGTTCGTGCCGCGAAGGGCATTGAAGTCCAAAACCAAGCTCGGATCGAATGGACTGAACGCGCGCTGGATCGAGTTTTCAGCCTGCAGCACCGCGAGCTTTTGGATCTGGACGTTGGGATGGTTGGCCATCACCAACTCCAGATAGGACCTCAGAGACAACTCCAGCTTGCCGTCGACGACGTAGTCCTCGAGGTTGGAGACGGATTCGATCTCCACGCCGTACGGCGGCGGCTGCCATTGCTCGCGGAAGTATGCGCCGTCCGGGAACGTTGCGAACTGAGCCCCGGCTGGCGCTGCGGCCAGCAGAACCAGCAGGGCGAGCGGAAACCGGTTCGCCCGGACGGCGGATGCTTGAAGAGCGCTACTCATAGCGGATGGCCTCAATGGGATCGAGTTTGGCTGCTTGCATGGCGGGATAGATCCCGAATAGAAGTCCGATGAACACCGAGACGCCGAACGAGACGATGATCGAGATGACCGTCACGACAGTCGCCCAGCCGGCAATGGCGGCAATGATCCTCGATCCCCCGAATCCGGCCGCGATCCCAATCAATCCGCCCAGGATCGAGATCATGACTGCCTCGATCAGGAACTGCCGAACGATGTCTCGCTGGCGGGCGCCGACGGCGCGGCGAATGCCGATCTCGCGCGTCCGCTCGAGCACGGTCGCCAGCATGATGTTCATGATGCCGATGCCGCCCACCAGCAGAGAGATGCCCGCGATGCAGATCATGACGATCTTGAACACGAGTTGCTGCTGCTCGCGCTGGGCCAACAGGTCGGCGGGAACGAGCACCGAGAAGTCGTTGGCGGCGTTGTGCGTGACGTTCAGGATGGCGCGTACGATTTGCGAAGTCTCGATCGGGTCGGATTCCGGTCCCACGCGAATGTAGATGCCGTCGATTTCATCCTTGAGGTAGCTGCTGTTGTCCTCGAATCGGCGCATCACGGAGTTCAGGGGAGCCAGGATGACATTGCTGCGGTCGTCCGATTCCAGCCCTTCGACTTCGGATTCCGCGGTCGACTGCGGCGCCGTGACGCCGATCACGCGCAGCCAGACTTCGTTGACCTTGATGGGCTCGCCGACTGCGCTGCCGTAGCCCAGGATGCCGATCTTGGCGCGTTCGCCGAGGACGCACACCGGCGAGGAACGCAAGTGCTCGTCCGCCGTGAAGAAGCGTCCTTCGATCAACGACATGCTGTAGATGTCGGTGTAGTTGGGCCGCACGCCGATCAGCTTGGGCAAGTCGCCGGATACGCTGGGCAGCATGCTGGTCGGCTGAAACGTCTTGCGCTCCGACAGGCTTGCGATGTTCGGCGTGTTGGCCGCGATCGCGCGCGCGTCGCGGAACGTGAGTCCGGGCGAGACTTGGCGGACCTCGATCAAGGTGTCGCGGTCCGGCGCCTCGTTCGCCTCAACCACGATGTTGTTGACGCCCAGCAAGTCGATGTAGCGGATCATTTCTTGCCGGGCGCCCTCGGTAATCGACAGCATGGCCACCACGGCGCCGACCCCGAAGATCATGCCGAGCATCGTCAGCAGCGTGCGCAGCTTGTGGGCGAGAAGGCTCCCGATCCCCATCTGGAGTTCGGGCATGACGTCGAGGATCTGCATGGGTCAGCCGCCGCGGTTCCCGGCTCCGCCACCTGGGAAGGACGGTCCGGAGGAGGGCTGTGGTGTCTTCGAAGGAGGCCCAGGAGCAGAATCGGGGGGATACAGGGAAACGCGGTCGCCCTCTTCGAGTCCGTCCAGCACTGCGACCTGGGATTCGGAGCGCCTGCCCAGCGACACGCGTCGCGGCTGCAGCCTGCTCCCCTCGAGCACGTAGACGATCGTACGGGCGCCTTCTTCGAAGACTGCCTGATACGGGATATAAAGCGTATCGGGGATGTTCTCGACGATGACTTCGGCATCGGCCAGCAGGCCGGGCCGCAGCAGGACCTCGAGATCCGAACCCTGCTGGGGGGGGAGTGGCAAAGTCGCTGCGGCTCGCTCCGCATCGCTGAACTCGGAGCCGGACGAAGTTGACCCGGATGCTGGAGCCGCGGCGCCGCCGCCTCGCCCACCGCCGAATCCACCTCCAGCGCCGCCGGGCGCCCCGCCAAATCCGCCGCCAGCGCCCGATCCGCCCCGGCCCCCGCCACCGGGCGCCCCGCCGAATCCGCCTCCCGAGAAGGCGGCTTGCAGGATCTCTCGGAATTGCTGGCGCTCTTCGTTGCTCAACTCCTGGGGACTGCGGTCCTTGAGCAGTGCCTCAACCTTCTTGCGGGCGTCTTCGGGGAGTCGGCTCAGGATCCGGGAGGGATCAAAGCCACCACCTCCGCGTCCCTGGCCTTGCGCCCCTTGGCGGTCCTGGTGTCCCGCGCGCTGGCGGCGATCGCTGCTAGGCTGGCCACCCTCCTGCTGCCGTGCAGCACGCTGGCCTCGGCCTTGCCGTTGGCCGCCGCTTGGCTGACTCGCGGCGCTCTGGCCGCGGCCCTGCTGGCGGTTGGCGGCCTCCTGGCCGCCGCCCTGGCGGCCTGCGCTAGGCGCCGCGGATGCGCGGCTCCCCTGATTTCCGTACCCGACGGCGGCGTTCTGGCGGGCGGTCGCCATGATCCTCTCAATGCGCTCGGGCTCGGCGCCGATATTGCGCAGCAGTTGGCGCATGTCAATCGCAATGATGCACTCGAACTTCTTGGTCGCCTCGCCCGAGAAGATGTTGGCCGCCGCCGTGTTCCCCAGCCGCTTGATCGTTCCCGGAACAGTCTGGTCCGGCAGCGCGTCCAGGCGAATCAGTACCTCCTGTCCGTCGCGCAGATTGGCGCGTTCGGATTCTTCGACCCGGGTGAGCAGTTCCATCTCCGACAAGTCGAGCAGTCGCGCCACAGACATGCCGGCCGGGACTTGATCGCCTTCGCGGATTTCGGGCAGCGACTGCCCGAATCCACCGCGGCCTCCGGACCGGTTCTGGAGGATCGAAACCAGCCCGGTCAACGGAGAGAGCACCCGGGACTGCTCGATCCTGCGCTTGTCGCGGTCCACGTCGAGTTGCGCCTTGTTCAGCTGCTCGCGCAGCACCGCGAGTTCGGCCTCCCGTTGCTGCAGGCGGTTCTTAATGTCCTCTTCCAGCTTCTGCTTCCGGCGCTTCGCCTCCTCCAGCGTGAGCTCGTTCTTGCGGGCGTCGATCGCGGCCAGCAGCTCGTTGCGGCCCACTTCGAGTTCCGCCCTGCGCACTTGGAAGTTGGCCTGCACGATCTCGACCTCGTCCTGGCTCTTGCGGATCGAGAGTTCGGCCACGGCTTTCTTCAGATCCTCCTGGATCTGCTCCACGGAAAGTAAACTGTCCTGCAGGGCCGCCACCCGCTCCGAATCGTCCAGTTCGAAGATCAGGTTTCCGCGCTTCGCCAGCGCGCCGGTCGGCGCGAGTTGGGTGATCTGGGACTGTGTGCCGATGTTCGGCGCCGTCAGCGTCAGCGAGCGCACAGCGCGCAGTTCTCCGCGCAAATGGGTCTTGACGACCAAGTCGCCGCGCTTCACCTCCGCGAGCGCAATTTCCGTCTCCTCCTGGGGCAACTGCTGCCAGATGTAGTACCCGCCCGCGGCGACCGCCCCAAGTATCAAGACAATCAGGATCCGAATCAACAGCTTGGTCATGGCTTGGACTCCGTCGAAGTTACAGGCTGCGACCTCGATTGGCGAGGGTCTCCGGGTTCTCGAGCGCGATGATGTCGCCTTCCTCCAAGCCGGAAGCGACCACGATCTCCGTGCCGTTCGTTGCCATCACCTCGATGGGCGTGCGGCGGTATCCCGCACCGTCCTTGACGAAAACGGTCGGCTTGCCGTCGATCTGCGTCGATGCCTTACTGGGGATCACCAGCACGTCCGGCATGCGCTGGACGACGATCTCGACCGTCGCGCTCATGCCGGGCCGCAAGCGGTCGTCGATTCTGTCGATGTGCGAGAAA
Organism: Bryobacterales bacterium; assembly: GCA_965218615.1. Lineage (GTDB taxonomy): Bacteria > Acidobacteriota > Terriglobia > Bryobacterales > UBA6623 > VXMF01. The sequence continues at coordinate 212,230 of CBDCLH010000003.1, read as the reverse complement.
GCCGGGAAGTTCTTCTCTGGGGGCAGCCGATTGAAGAGCAGCGTCGCGATCGGACTGAGCCAGGTGACAGACCCGCTCAGAACGGCGTCCGGCACGGCGTCGATCCGGATCCGCGTTTCTTGGCCGCGGGCAACCCGCCCGCGGTCCACTTCGTCGACGCGGAATTCGGCGCGCAACGAACTCAAGTCGGGGATCTCGGCGATCACGGCGCCGGTCCACACCGTGTCGCCCTCCTGAAACGGCGGGCGGGCCGTTCCGAACGAGCCTTGCGCCCGGTTGTTGGACAGGATGTGCACGATGCCGTCGCGCGGCGCGCGCAGCACCATGCTGCGCAAATACGTCCGTGACAGATTCAGATCCCGCATGGCCTTGCCCCTCCGTTCCGTCAGGCGCTCGAGGTCCGCTCCCTGGGAAATGTCGCTCGCCTCGGCGTTCGTTTCCGACTTCTTGAGTTCGCCCTCCGCGATCACGACATCGATCTTGGCTTTCTCGGCTTCGATTTCGGCCAGGATCTCCTGCTTGCTCGCCTCCAGATTGGCCCGCTCCACGTTGTAGGTCGCTTGCATGATCAACATCTCGTTGCGCTCATCGGTGATGGCATGCTGCGCCTCGGCCTGTTCGATCTCGCTATCGACCTGCCGGACCTGTGTCTGCCTCTCGATCAAGGCGTCTTCCTGCGCGGCCTCGTCGAACTGCACGACGATGTCCCCTTCCCGGATCGCCTTGCCGTTCTCGGCTAGGCGGACGATCTTCAAGTCCGGAGTTTGCGGGGCGGTGATCTGCGCGGACTCCGCGCTTTTGAGTTCGCCGCGGCTCCGGACCGTCCGCAGAAAGTCGCGTCGCTCCACTTGCGCAGTCGGGAGTTCGGGCGGCGCCGGGCCGTACAGGAGCATGGCTGTGGCCGTTAGCGCCGCCACGCCGACAACGATCGCGATCGAATGCAGCCAGGGGTTTCTCAGGATGGGAAGGGGCATGACTCCTGAATCCGCCAGGGAGAAGACTATGCAATGGCTAACGTAATGACGCGCGATCGCACGGCAAGGTTATTCGAGGCCGCTCCAGCCGGGACCGAAAACGCCGTCGGTGCTCAGGTCCGAAACAGCAGGGGGACGAAGCGCGCCAAGGAGTCGCGCCAGACCGGCCAGCTGTGGTCGCCACTGGTCAGCAGGAACGTGTGCTCGATGCCCGCCGCATCGAGCCGCTTCCGAAAGTCCTGCGTCCGCGCCAACAGGAAGTCGTCCCGGCCGATGGCGGTCCACAGCAGTCGCAACTGCCCGTTGGCGCGATCAGGGTCGCCCAGGAACGCGCGCATGGCGGGATCCTGTTCGGGACTTGCGACGGCCGCCGAGAACGCGCCGACCCAGGCGAACTGCGCCAGGTGGCCCGCGGCGCGACGCAGCGCTTGCCCGCCGCCCATCGAGAGACCGGCGATCGCCCGGTGGGCGCCAACAGGCCGCACACGGTAGAGCGACTCGACGAGCGGAAAGACGGCCTGCAGAAGATGCTGGCAGAAGGCGTTGGTGTTGTCCGGGAGCAATCCGCGCCGCCTGGGGCCCCCGGGAATGGGCAGGATCATTTCACGCTGGACTTCTAGCATTTGCCGCTGTTTGAGGCCTTTTCGAGCCCAGATTGGGTTACACGGTGCGCCGTGGAAAGGCGCGGTTTCCTAGCGGGCGCGAATCCCGCCCGGCTAACTGTCGCTCCAGCCGGAAGCAGTCGGAGCGGTTCGTGGAGGTAGTGCAGCGAGACTAGCTGCTGTGCTTGCAGGTGAGAGTCCCGCCGGCACAATTCTCAGTTTGGTGCCGTAGTGATATCCGGCAGGCACAGGGGGTGACCCGGTGACCTGAAAGCCCGGAAGTAAAAGCCCTGGGAGGCCGGTGGGGCCGGAAGGTCGCACCGGACTGGTCAGCCCGGGGGGCGAGCAAGCAGGAGGGCCGTAGCGAGAGCGAACGAATGAAGCGCCGAAAAGACTGTCCCGCACGAAGCTGATTGGCGGGGCGAATGGAGTTGCCAAGGGTCTCACTTGTACCCGATGGCCAGTGCCGCTGCGGAAGAACTGAGGAGCACGCAGCGGGGCTCCCGGCGTACTGAAGGCGGCCATCCTGGACAGTGCAGCAGTAAAAGCCCGGAAGGTGAGGAGGACAGACAGGAGGATCCAATTCCAATGAATGTCAAAGAGCGTGCCTATAACCGGCGGTGCCGGGAAAAGGCGCGAAGTGCTCCTGACTGGCGGATGAGGTCGGTAAGCGATGAGGCCCGGGACAACACAACCCGAGCGGAGCGAGGGCCTCTGGGCGCAGGTGGCGGTGGCGCAGCCGAGGGGCCGCACACAGTGGCGGATTCCCCAGCGGCGGGCGAGGCCGTCTAAGGACGGAGTCAACGCGGGACGCGTGCGGGGGCATGGCGGGATCAGCCGTAACCTCGACGGCCACGCGGAAGGCTCCGTAGCGAACTGCAAGGTGCCTGATGCTTGAAGCCGTACCGTGGGAAAACCCGACGTACGGAAGTGTGTTCAGCGAAGGCTGGCTTGTTCAGTGGGAGACAGTCCCACCGGGGTAACAATCAGGAGCCCCGTAGCTTGGATAGCAGGGAGGAGAGAAACCGAATTTCTGAAGCCTATCGACAAGGTCTCCCTAGGGGAGATCGCGAGTCATCGGGCTGCAACGCAAGTGAACGCGAGGTGGCCTCGAAAATCGATTCCGAAGGCCGAGCCCCCTTCCGTAGGGCGAAGGCAGCACGGGGCGGTCGCAAGCTGATTGGAGCGACCGGCCCGCTGCGGCGGGGTACTAGCGGCGGCACGATGACAAGGACAAGCTAAGCAACTGGAGAAGCCCTCCTGTTGGCGCTCGGATTATTCCGGCCGGATACCCCGGTTTTTTCTCGAATTGCGCTGACGCCGGAATGATTGGAAATCAGGATAATTCGAGAACCGTCTTAGCACGGCGATGCGCCTAAGTCCCGTGCCTACAGTGCTCTCAGACCAGCGTCTCCTACGTTTCCTTCCGGCGGGAGCGTAAGAAAGTGGGAATACCTCCCTCCGTGCCGCCGAAATAATTTGAGATTCTCACGTCAACAGACACCGAGCGACAACACCTCCTCGGCCCGGCGCGAAAGCGTCGGAGCAAGGTAGGTCCTATAACCGGCAACACCGGGAAATGGGCCGAAGGCGAGAGGGTGACGGAGGGGCGTGTAGTAGCGCTGAGGCGGGGTAATGCCCGCGGAGCGAAGGCGCCCTGCTGATGACAAGGACTCTGACAAGAAGGGAGGCAAGGGCGAGATGACAAAGGCGTCCATTGAATTGCAAGACCTGAGGAGGAGGATATATCGCAAGGCGAAGGCTGACAGGGACTGGCGTTTCTGGGGGCTGTACGTCCACGTGTGCAAAGAGGAGACCCTCCGCGAAGCGTACGAGATGGCGCGACGGAACGGCGGTGCCGCAGGCATCGACGGGCTGACGTTCGCAGCCATCGAGGAAGCGGGGCGGGAAGAGTTTCTGGCAGGCATCCGGGACGCACTGCTCGAAGGGACCTAGCGCCCCGCGAGGAACCGGCAAGTGGAAATCCCGAAGGACGGCGGCAAGGTCCGCACCCTGGGAATTCCGACGATCCGGGACCGCGTGGTGCAAGGTGCGCTGAAACTGATCCTGGAGCCGGTCTTCGAAGCGGACTTGCAGGAGGGATCCTACGGATACCGGCCCAAGCGCACGGCCCAGCAGGCAGTGCAGCGGGTGACAAGGGCAGTCGGCGAGGGCAAGACCATTGCGATCGACTTGGATTTGGCGTCGTATTTCGACACGGTGCGTCACGACATCCTACTAGGGAAAGTGGCGGCCCGCGTGAGCGACGACCGGATTCTCGGGCTGCTCAAGCGCATCCTCAAGGCCGGAGGCAAGCAGGGCGTGCCCCAGGGCGGTGTGCTTTCCCCGTGGCTCAGCAACCTCTACCTCAACGAGGTGGACCGGATGCTGGAGCGGGCGCGGGAAGTCACCCGGCAAGGGGGGTATTTCCACATCCAATACGCTCGTTTTGCCAACGATGTGGTGATCCTGATCGACGGCTACCGCCGCTGGCAGTGGCTGGAGAAGGCTGTGTGGAAACGGCTGCTGGAAGAGCTGGCGAAACTCGGCGTGGAACTCAATCGAGACAAGACGCGCCGGGTGGACCTCGGCAAGGGCGAGAGCTTCAGCTTCCTGGGGTTTGACATTCGCCGACGCAAGACACTGCGGGGCAAGTGGGGGGTGGGGTACGTGCCGCGCATTAAGGCACGCACCAAGCTCCTGCGACGACTCAAGGAGGTCTTGCGGCGGTATCGCTCGCAACCGGTAGGGAGGGTTGTGGAATTGATCAATCCGATCTTGCGGGGATGGGTCAACTATTTCCGCATCGGGCACGCGAGTCGGTGCTTCAGCCACATCAGGGACTGGGTCGAGAAGAAGATCAGGCGACATTTGATGCGACAGCGCGGACGCCGGGGATACGGCTGGAAGAGGTGGAGTAGGCGGTGGCTGTATGACGGACTCGGATTGTATTCGCAGTACCGGATTGCGCGACTGCCGGAAGCGCTCCCGGCCCGAACGGGCCCATAACCCTTGCGAGGAAGGCAACAGGAAAGCCCGGTGCCGGAAAGCGGCACGCCGGGTTTGACGAGGCGGGGGGAGGAACCGTGGCTAGGCGAGAGACTGAGGCACCGGCAGGCCGTGCAGGCGGCACGCGAAAGCGGTCGGCGAACTGCTACTCCCTCGCGCTAAGGCAAGCGCGCCTCTCCTCGACCCTACTTTTAGGGGGGGCGCTGGAAACGCGGCCTAAGGCGGAACTGAGAACCCACCCTGCAACCGAAAGGGCAGGGCTGGAAATCCTCCGCCTACGGGTGCGCGCGCCAGTGCCCCACCCGACCCGTGGACGGAGGGCAAGCAGCAGTCGACCGAGGCCTTCGCCTGGTTCCTGGCGAGCTGGGCGAAGCGGTTGTCGTGGAAGGAGACGGCGACGATCTTCTGCACTTCCTGGGACCGGGTCTAGCGCGCGGTGGAGATGGCGGTGGAGTGGGGCCGGGCGCGGGTGCGGCTGGACGGGGTGGCGACGATCGGCGTGGACGAGATCGCGTGGCAGAGCGGGCATCGCTACTGGACCCTTGTATAGCAGTTGGCTGCGGGCTGCCGGCGGCTGCTGTGGGTGGGGCGGGAGCGCAAGATCGAGACGCTGGAGGGGTTCTTCGAGTGGTTCGGCAAGGAACGCTCCCAGCGGTTGCGGGGGGTCTGCTCGGACATGTGGAAGGCGTACCTGCGCGTGGTGGCGGAGCAGGCGAGCAACGCGGTGCACGTGCTGGACCGCTTGCACAGCATGCAGAAGCTGAGCAAGGCGATCGACCAGGTGCGGGCCGCGGAAGCGAAGCAGTTGCAGGCGCAGAGCAAGGAGCCGGTGCTGAAGGGTTCGCGCTGGCTGCTGCTGAAACGGCCCGAGCGGCTGACGGAGAAGCAGGAGCCGAAACCGGCGGAACTGGTGCAGCTGAACCTGCGCACGGTGCGGGCGTACCTGCTCAAGGAGGACTTGCAGCAGTTCTGGGACAGTCGCTCGCCGACCCAGGCGCGGAGGTTTCTTAACCGCTGGTGCCGGCGCGCGAGGCGCTCGAGACTGGCACCGATGCAGAAGGTCGCGAAGATGCTGAGGAAGCACAGGCCGCTGCTGCTGAACTGCTTCCGAACCGGCCGGGTCCATGCGTCAGGTGCGCTGGAAGGCCTGCACAACAAAGCGAAACTGGCCATGAGAAAAGCGTACGGATTCCGATCCTACAAGACCTACGAACTTACTTTGTATCATGTACTTGGAAATCTTCCTGAAAACGATCTTGCCCACATATTCTGCTGAAGAACCATAAATAACTGATATAAAACAGGTTATAGGTCCTGTTATCACTGTTAGTGGGACAGCCGTGACCGAGCACTAGAAAGTGTTCAACTGGCTGAACGCCGGATTTTTTTTCTTGCCTTCCCATGCATCACACGATACACTGACTAATGACAACCTAGTGGGGCCGCTAGAGCAGCTTATGTTTGGCGGACAATCAGGAGCGACGATGCTCTTCTCCCGTAGCCGGAGGTTCTGGCCCTAAGAGAAGACAAATCTCAGCTCTCAAAATGGAGGTAAGTGGCATGTTGTCTTACGCAAGTTTGGTGCGGTACTGCGTGGTTACCTTTGCGGTTCTAGTCTTATTTCTGCCAGCAGTCCTCTTTGGGCAGGGCACCTCGCGCGGGACTCTGGTGGGGACTGTAGCCGACTCGACCGGGGCCGTCGTGCCCGGCGTCAAAATCACCATCACCAACGTCGACACCGGAATTGTGCAGAGCCTGACCACGGGTGACGTCGGTGTCTACACTGTCCCAAATCTTTCGGTGGGAAATTACACCGTCACAGCCGAACTAACTGGTTTTAAGCAGGCAGTCGTAGAGAATATTCGATTGGAAGTCGGCGCAACGTATCGGGCTGATATCGTGCTGGAACTGGGAGAGCTTGCCACTCAAGTAACCGTGGAAGCGAGCACTCCTTTGCTTAGAACTGATGGTGCGGAGGTGTCCCATCTGATCGAGCAGAAGCGTGTGGTAGATCTGCCCCTTAACGGACGAGATTTTCAGCAATTACAATTGTTGACTCCGGGTGCGGTAAGCTCGTTTAATTTCCAGAGGAGCCAAGGATTATCCGCCGGAGCCAGCGCGCTGACCACCACCCTCACGCTAAACGTCTCCAACGGTTCGCGTCCCGGCTCACAGCTCTTCCTGGTCGATGGGGGTGACGCCACCAACCAACACGCACGTACGATCATCGTCCCGCCGAATGTGGATGAAATTGAGGAATTTCGCTTCTCAGGAGCCAATTTCTCTGCAGAGTACGGCTATGGAACGAACGTCGTCAACGTTTCCACCAAGGCCGGGACCAATGACCTCCACGGTGCCGCTTGGTACTTCAATCGAGACGACTCTCTTGCTGCTCGCAGCTTTTTCCAGAGTAGCGTTGGGGCCCTAACACGGAATCAGTTTGGCACACAGATTGGCGGGCCCATCGTCAAGAACAAGGCATTCTTTTTCTTCAGTTTTGAGGGGCAGAGAGAAGACGCAGCACGAACATCCCTCGCCACTGTTCCCACCGCGGACATGCGGGGCGGCAAGCTATCGGAGTTGCCAGCGCAGATCTTCGATCCCGCCACGTCTCGCCTCAATGCGGAGGGCGTTGTCATGCGTGATCCATTTCGCCGGAACATCATCCCGGCTTCGCGACTCGACCGAATTTCGCAGCTTTTTCTGGAATGGGTGCCGCTGCCCAATGGCTCTGGAATCGCCGGTAATTTCAACAATAACCCAACGGCCGAAAACGACTACAATCAGGTTACCGGAAAGATCGATTACTTAGTGACGGATAGAGATATAGTCATGGGGCGATACACCTATCGGCCCGCGGGCTTCCCGTTTTCTATCGGTCCCTACCACGGATTCTCCAGAGATGACTACAGCCCCGGCACCATCAACAAGGAAACTTCCAGCATAACCACTGTGGCGAGTTGGATCCACAGCTACAGTGCGACTACTCAGTTGGAGGTGCGCGGTTCTTACTCATCAGCATTTGTGGACTTTGTGAATTTAAATATCAAGCCAGGCGGTACCGACTGGACTCAGGAAGCTGGAATTCAGGGTTTCGGTGAGGGAGTTTCTGATGTGTTTCCCAGTCTCCCTACATTCAGAATTACGGGGTTTACCGGAGTGCCCACCGGAACAGCGTTTAATGTCAGAGAGCATAACTTCAACTTTAGCGCTAATTTCTCCATGGTGCGGGGGGCGCACTCCATAAAGATTGGGCACGCGTGGCGTTCTTATCAGGAAAATATCCATCCTTTCGGGGCAGGCTCGGGTAGTTTTAGTTACAATGGCCAGTATACTAGCAATCCAGCTCAGGCGGGGGCTACGGGGAGTGGTTTAGCTGACTATTTACTAGGAATTCCGTTCGCCGCGGGCCGCTATGTCCCGCCGGGCAAGTCTTTCTTTAGGTTCCGGAACAGCTGGAGCTACATTCAAGACGATTGGCAGGTCACTCGGAACCTCACGATGAATTTCGGGTTACGTTACGAGGTCAATTTCCCGACGGTTGAGAAATATAATCAGATAGCAACGTTCGACCCGGCCGGCCGCGGCGGTCGGGGAGCGATTGTGGTGCCAACCGAGGAGTCGATTTCCGAACAGTTTTGGCCGTTGCATCCGTCCTTGCGACTCAGCCTGCCGATTTACCGTCCGTTGATTATTACCGCAGCGGAGTCCGGCATCCCGGACAAATCGTTGCGCTTTAACAGTTTTAACAATTTCGCTCCTCGTTTTGGCTTGGCCTACCGCTTGGGCTCAGATACGATCATACGTTCAGGCTATGGGGTCTACCTTAACCAAGTTGACGGAAACCGTGAGACCGAATACTTGTCACCTCCTTTCTTGATCCGGGAGAGCAATCTTCTGAACGAGGTGAATGCGCATGGCAGGCCAATTCGGACGACGCGAACCTTCCTGCCGTCGGACTCGAAGTTCTCCCCTCGGCCGTCGCTTTTGGCCCATGATCCATTGCCTAATATTGGATGGGGCAAGCCCTTTGGTGTCACGCAGCAGTGGAATCTGGCGGTCCAGAGATTGTTGCCGGGTCGTTTTACCGCAGAAGTTGCGTACGTAGGTAGCAAGAGCGACTGGCAGCAGGGTAGGATAAACATGAATTCGCCTGTGCCCGGACCAGGAGCCATTCAACCGCGTCGGCCTTTCCCTGACTTCAACACGATCCAGTGGAACGACCAAAACACATCCTCGATCTATCACTCCTTCCAGAGCAAGATCGAACGGCGCTTCAGTGAGGGGCTGACAGTTCTGGGAGCGTTTACTTGGTCCAAGGCAATCGATGATGCTAGCGAATCGGGGGAGAGCGCGTTCAACCCCCGCGACCGGCGAGGATCCATGCGAGGGCCCTCGCAGTTTGATGTCCCCCTCGTGTTCGCTTTTAGTGCCATCTACGAGCTTCCGTTTTTTAGGAGCAGCTCGACCCCGGCTAGCTCACCGCTATTCCATCGCCTAGTGGGGGGGTGGAGCATTGGCACGATTGTTACCTTTCAGAACGGATTCCCTTACACGCCCGGATGGTCCGGTGACGTTAGTAACACGGGTCGGAGAGCTCGTCCTACCAGGATCTGTGATGGTAGACTCGACAACCCGAGTATTCAGCGTTGGTTTGACACGAGCTGTTTTACGGCTCCCGAACCCTTTACTTTTGGGAACGCCGGTCGGAATATACTCCGGGGGGATACGATTCAGAGCGTCGATTTCGCCGTCTACAAGAGCTTCGCGATTGGCGAACGGCATCGTGCCCAGTTCAGGGCAGAGTTCTTCAACCTGCCCAACCATCCGGACTTTGGCCTGCCCGCGAGCACCATCAATACAGCGAGGGCCGGGCAAATCTTCAGAGCATCACCTGGCCGTATCATCCAGTTCGGTTTGAAATACTACTTCTAACATTGGTTAGGGGTTGGAGCACCGAGTTGCGCTCGGCCGGCTGTTCCGCCGCCTTTGGGTAGGAGGACGTTGATGCCCCCTCATGCGTCGCGCGCGTGAGCCCGACTTGTTGCCACATCCACTTCACCCCGACCAGTTCTTCGTGGCTCAATATGGCCGAGAGATTCTTCCGCGACCTCTCGGAGAAGCGCCTGCGCCGAGGGACGTTCCGCAGTGTGGATGAACTTGTCGGGGCCATCGACGCCTATATCGACCAACACAACGACAACCCCAACCCTTACATCTGGACCGCTGCCGCCTCCGATATCCTGGAGAAAGTCAAACGCGCTCGGCGCACTCTCGATAAACGTCAATCCGTTTGACGCACTACACTAGCGACGGCGATCTGTTAGCGGCTTATCGAAACGAGTCGCCGAGAATGCCATGATTTCATGACCCCGCTTCGCGAGCGCCAAGTACCTGTGACGTGCCCTGACCGGTGGTGGAGCATAGTGACATTACGGCGAGTAGTGCTATTGATGAAGATGCCGGTCGGACGGCGGGCGTCCAACGCGTCGATGACGCAGGCCGCGGATCGGGGAGTCCGCACGCTACTAATTGGGTCTGCTGGCCGAGGGGCATCCGAGCCGGCGGCTATTCGGTGACATGCTGCGCGGGATCTGGGCACTGCCTCCGCCGAGCGGATAGCGTTGACCGGCCGAAAATCAACAGCTATCGGCTTCAAAATGGTTTCGCAAGAAGCAGTGTCGGCCGGAGCGCCGTTCAACCACCGTTCAGCCCACTCATTCAACGTCTGTGAGCGGAGGGATGAGACCTAGCAGCCTGTGGCAGAAGTCTGCCCGCAGATCATGCCGGTTCAAGCGGCCTGGACGTGAAACGCGTGGTCGGCGAACGCCGCCAGTGACCGTTTGCCCCGCCAAACGCGCGTCAGCCGCCCCCAGCGCACGACCAGCGCCAAAATCGCCGAACAGGGCTATGCGCTTCACTCCGCACGGTACTATATATTGTGGTCGGGACTATGCGCTTCACTCCACAAGATCTCCGCTTGCAGTGGCGCCGGTGGCCGTGTCACGCGACATCATCGTCGGGCGTGGGGCCGGGGCGGTTGCGACCGCCTGCTGGAGCAGCCTGTAAAAGAGCATGCCGCGTGAACGCGACGTCCTGCGGTTGAATCGGAAGGTGAATTCGTCCAAGTAATAGTCCAAGTACTTGTGTTCGACAGCGCCTTGGTGGGTGCCCAGCAGCCAGCGCTTCAGCAGAGAAGCAACGCGATGCACCCGCGGAAAGTACTTGTCAGTCTTGCTCGGGTCCCCTCCGGTCACGGAAGCTTCGTGCCGGTAGCCTAGGTCGTGCAACTTGGAATAGCTGGGCCAACCGTCCGTGCGGATGACGCTGCCGGGCTCGACCGCCTCAAGGATGAACGCTTCCAGGCTGGCCGCCGACGCGTCGGGCACGCGCTGCAAGCGGATCCGCCCGATTCCGGCCCCGTCCTCTTCCGCCGCAATCGCGACCAAGGCCTTCTTCCCCAGCTTGCGTCCCGGCGCTCCTTTCTGCTTGCCGCCGACGTACGCCTCGTCCACCTCGACCCAACCGGCCAGCCGGTCACGTCCCGGGCGCACCATCGCGCGCCGCAGCTTGTGGAGCCATGTCCAGGCGGTTCCGTAATGTCCCAATCCGAGAATCCGCTGCAGCCCGAGCGCGCTGGCACCGTTCTTCTGCGCCGTCACCCACCAAACGGCCCGCAACCACAGGGTCAGAGGCTTGCGCGAGTCTTGGAAGATCGTACCGGCCGTCAGCGACGCCTGCTAGCGGCAGGACGCGCAGACCAAGCGATTCCGGGAGGTGTTGCGGGCGGGCCCGCCGCCGCAGCGCGGGCAAGCGAAACCGTCCGGCCAGCGCAATTGAACCAGATACTCGCGACACGCCTGCTCAGTTGCGAACCGCGCCTCAAACTCGGCGAGCGTTCGCGGGTAATCGCCGCCCACGACCTCAACCACAACATATTGTGCGCTGTGGAGTCAAGCGCATAGCCCTGTCGCCGAAAAAGCCCGTCCCTGCAGGCTCCGGGGCGTGCCGATGCCCGTCAGACGGCGCAGAAGCAGCCCGAGGTTGCAGCAGGCGACCTGCACGAGCACTAGCTTCCGGACATTCGGATGACCGCGCACCCACACCCGCCGGAACTCCCCGGTCTCGAATATGTGGGCAAACGGCCGCTCGACCAGCTCACCCCGGCTCCGCAGAAGCCGCAAACCCAGCGCCCCGCCGATGCGGCGGCGATTGGCATACAACGCCTTCTGCGCTTCACGCTTCTGCTGCGTCGTCTCCTGCTTCTTCTTGTCCTTCCAGCAGCGTCGCCCGCGGTCCGGTTCCGACAGATAACTCCGCACCCCGACAGCCTTGAGCGCGACCAGCGTCTCGTCGCTGTGATACCCCTTGTCGCCGACCACCGCCGCCACCCCCGGGCCGTCCGGCTGCACCGCCTCCACCTGCTCGGCCGCCATCAGCAGCGTTTCCGGCAGCGTCTCCGGGTCACCAGCACACGCATCCTGCACCGTCACCCCGACAATGGCGCCCGATTCCAGATCGACAGCGTGCTCGGCCTTGTGGTCAGGTGCGTCCGCCCATCCTTCATCTTTGTGATCTTCGCGTCCGGATCCTGTGGAGACTTCCAGTCCTTGTTCAACGCCTTCTTCTTCCGCGAGCGGTCGAATCGCGCCAACTCCGCCCGCGTCGGCGTCTCCACATCGATCAGCCGCCGCGTACGCGACAGCGTTGAGTGGTCCGGCGCCCGGTCGGTCACATCCAGGTCCAGAAAAGCCCGCAGACTCAGCGAATCCGCCACCCGCCACGCAATCCCGTGCTCCGACGACAACCCTTCGAAATAGCCGATGAACAGCAACCGGAAATACCGCCCCGGGCGCAGACTCGGGCGTCCCAGCCGACCCGCGTAGAACAGCGCGCACAGCCCCTCCACGAAGGTGTCGACCCCGGCCTCTTCCAGGACCCGATTCAACCGCTCGAAGAAGGGATGCCCCGTGCTCGTCGGCAGATCCGCCGTGGTCACCCACAGCGGCGGGGGCTGTCGCGCCGCCGGTTTCTTACCCATCGCCATGCCGTCCAGTGTACGGAACTCGATCAAGCTAGTCGAGTCCGAACACCCGACTTTCGCCACAGGCTGCTAGCACCCTCCGGCGGAAGTGATGTGCGGGGCTAAACGCGAAAAAACGTAACTTTTATGTTAGGGAGTGGGACCGAGGAGTAGCCGGGTGTTTACGAATGGATGGCAGGGAGGGCCTAGCGGAGGGAGCGGAGCGACCGAAGCTAGGCCCTCCCTGCCATCACTGAACAGCCTTGGTCCGCTCCTGCGGGCAGACAGCCCGCAGGGTGCAGCTTGGAAGTTTCTGCTGGTCGCCGTCGCTGGCGACTGGCTGAGCAAGAATCTCCCCGCCCCATGGCGGGGAGGCCGCTGCCGGGCCTGGCCAAGCCCGGCAGCGGGCGGCGGGTCGGATCGTTTTCGTAACTGGGTGTTTTGGCACCGTTGGGCAGCTGGATCGCCCGCCGCAGCAATTCCCGCAAGACCTGAACGGAAGTTGGGGCTCTGGCCCGCATTTCAAAGGGGATTATATAGATGAGTAACGAAAATCCATTAACTCACCTATTTTCAGTTATTTGCGCTCGCGCCATTTCTTCGCCGAAACCCGCCGTATTGCAACCGGCTTTGTTAGCGCATGGAGCGCGTCTTCGAGCGCCCCTTTGATCCGAATGGGCTCGTTCATTTCGGACTTGCCTGGCTGATAGGAAGCGTCGGGCAGTTCGATGACGCGGGGCGGGGGGCTCTTACTCATCGCAGCCACCCTGCACGTGCCCCTCGAAGAGGCCCTCCAGGCGCGCCATGCGCTCGCGGAGATCAGCGATGTCGGAGCGGACTTCCGTCATCTCCACCCGCAAGCCTTCGATCGCCCGATTCGTAGTGCGCTGCCCGTTGAGGGTCAGACCGCCCAGCCCGACACCTACGCTTATGACAGCGATGATTAGGCCCCTTCCGTTCATGGCTGACCGCTCAAAGCATAGCATATTGAGCATCTATGCTGGATGCTTCTAAATCCATGATATCAAGGATCTTGGGGCCTGGCGGCCAAGGACCCTGAAATATGCTATGCTTACCACCGGAAACGTCGGTAAGGCACCCGCATGCCGGGTCGCCTGCTGAATACAACAGCCTTGCACCTGGGCAGGGGTAGCTCCCCAATGCCCTTGGCGAACAGGCAGGACATCATCGTAAGCCTTACATGACGTTTCCACGACCCGGCTCCCACGGAGTCGGCCAGTGGAGGAATATCATGCGAAACGTTATGTTGGCCGTTCTGCTTGCGGCCCTGTGCGCCCCAGTAGCAGGCGCTTATGAAATGAAGGCGAAGATCAACACGTACGCCTGCGAGGATCGCGCCTTCATGGAGAAGTTCAAGGAGGCCGCCGTGGCTGACGACAAGCAGGCCATCATGATTGCCGTGTCGGCCATGCTGATAGCAAGCCAGCCCGGAGGGGACTGCATCAGCATCAAGAAGGGCGAGGCGGTGGACGTGCTCAAGTCCGAGCTGTTCGCCGGAATCCTGACGATCCGCAAGACGGGCCGCTTCGGGGTAATTGCTCACCTTGGTGCCGTCCTAGCGTGACCGATCAGATTAGAAATTTGAAACAAAAGAGTATAAATATGTTATAGATGGGGTATGGGCGAGGCGAATTCGGATCTCGGTTCGGCGCTCGACTCCGGGAAGAGCGCCCTTGTCGTTGAGCTGCGAGCGAGGGTTGCGGAGTTGACCGCAACGATCACGGAGTTGGCGGCGAAGGTCGCCAAGCTGACGGCGACCAACGCGGAGCTGAGGGCCCAGGTGGCGGAGTTGGAGGCGCGTCTGGGAGCGCCGCCCAAGACACCGGCGAACTCGTCGCTGCCGCCCTCGCGCGGGGAGAAGGCGAACAAGCCGGTGCGAGGCGGCAAGCGCAAGCGCCAGGGGCGTGCGGGAACGGGACGCAAGCTGCATCCGCATCCAGACAGCGTGGTGGAAGCGCGGGCGGAGAGTTGCCCGCACTGCGGGACGGACTTGGGCGGGGCGGAGCAGGCGCCGCAAGCGGTGTACGAGCGCATCGAGTTGCCGCCGGTGCGGCCGCACGTGACGCGGGTCACGCTGCACGGTTGCGACTGCCCGGGCTGCGGGCGGCGGGTGACGGCGTTGGCGCCGCAGGGTTTGGAACGGGGCTCGCCGTTCGGAGCGACGATCGAGGCGCTGGCGGTGTATCTGCATTACGCGCAAGCGATCAGCTACGAGCGCTTGCGCGCGTTGTTCCGGGATGTATTCGGTCTGGAGAGCAGCGCAGGGGCGCTGGCGAACCTGTTCCGGCGGGTGCAGGGGCGGTTCGGGGACCAGGCGGAGGCGATTCGGGAGCGGGTGCGGGGGAGCCGGGTGGTGTGCTCGGACGAGACGTCGGCGCGGGTGCACGGGCGCAAGTGGTGGGAGTGGGTGTTCCTGGGAGCGGGAGCGGTGCTGCACGTGCTGCGGCCGAGCCGCTCGAAGGCGGAGCCGGAGAGCGTGCTGGAGGGGGCGCGACCGGAGGTGTGGGTGTCGGACCTGTACGTGTGCCAGTGAAGTGGCCCCGTTTTCGTGGACAGCTGAGATAGCGTGATAGGCAGTTGATTGCTTGCAGAGAGGGCAGGGGGTAAGGAGGCCCCGGACAATGAGCAAACATGCCTATGTGAAGGCCTACCCGAAGGAGTTTCGGGACAAGGTGGTGAAGCTGGTGCAGGTCGGTGCTCGCAGCACCCGGGAGGTGGCCGAGGAATTCGGGATCTCCGCGGATTCGGTGCGGCGCTGGATGCAACAGGCCGAGCGCGATCAGGGCAGTCGGCAGGACGGCCTGCGCAGTGCGGAGCGGGAGGAACTGGTGCGCCTGCGGCGGGAGAACCGGCGGCTGAAGATGGAGCGCGAGATCCTGTCAAAAGCAGCCACCTGGTTCGCTCGGGAGACCGATTCGATCCCGTAAGGGTGTTCGGATTCGTCAGAGCGCACCAGGGGCAGTATCCGATCGCCTGCATGTGCCGTGTGCTGGGGGTCTCCACCAGCGGGTACTACGCATGGCGGCAGCGGACGCCGAGCCGGCGGGCGCAAGAGCGCGAGGCGTTGAGCCGGAGGATCGCGGCGATCCACGTGGAATCGCGGCAGACCTACGGGGCGCGGCGGGTGCAGGCGGAGCTGCAGGCGGAGGGCGTGAGTGTGTCGCGGCAGCGGGTGGCGCGGCTGATGCGGGCGCTGGGGCTGGAGGGCGTGACGCGGAGGAAGCGGCGCTGCACGACGCGCAGGGAGCGGGAAGCGGCGGTGGCGCCGGACCGGGTCCAGCGGCGTTTCGAGGCGTCCGAGCCGAACCGGTTGTGGGTGGCTGACATCACGTATGTGCCGACCCTGGAAGGGTTTGTGTACCTGGCAACGGTGCTGGACGTGTTCAGCCGCAAGGTGGTGGGCTGGGCGATGGGCGCGCGGCAGACCGTCGAGCTGGTCCAGGCGGGGCTGGAGATGGCGCTCCAGATGCGGGCGGCGCAGGGCGTGGTGTTCCATTCCGACCGCGGGAGCCAGTACACGGCGCTGGCGTTCAGCCGGCGCTGCGCCGAGGCCGGCATCGAGCGTTCAATGGGGGCGGCCGGGAACTGTTACGACAATGCCATGGCGGAGAGCCTGTTCGCGACGCTGGAATGCGAGTTGCTGCAACGCGTTCCGTTCGCGACCCGCGAGCAGGCGACCACGGAGATCTTCGTGTTTGTGGAAGGCTTCTACAATCGCAAGCGCCGTCATTCGGCGCTGGGCTATCGCTCCCCGGTGGAGTTCGAGCAGGCCTGGCACGCGCAGCAGGCGGGGGTCTGAGCGCGGGCCGACAGGGGCGCGACGGGCCCTGACACTGGTAACGTTACCATGCACCGCGGGGCCTGTTGCCTGGCGCCCGGTCCCGCGGCGGCCCGCGCCCGGCCCGCTCAGTCCCGCCCGAAGCCCAGCGGGGGCTCGACGGCTTGCAGGGCGTCGAGGTCCAGCTCTGTGATCGCCTCCAGCTTCGCCCCCAGCGCGCTCCCGTACAGGCTCTCCGGCAGCTTCTCCAGCCACTCCCCGTAGTGCTCCTGGAGCTGCACCAAGCTCTGCACCGCGTCGCGCCAGCGTTGCGGATTCGAGCGCCGCTCCTGCGGACGGCGATAGCGGACCGGCCGCGCCCCCTCCCGGCGCCGGGCGCGATAGCGCCGCTGTTTCTCTGCGTTCGTCAAGGCCATGCCATTGCCCTCCGGCTGCTCGCGTGGTGGCGGGCTCTCCGCCCCTGGTAACGTTACCATGATCCATGCAACCGCACCGGTCGCAACGGGCGTGCCTGCCAGCCATCCCGCAGGAGCTGTTGTGCCCGGCATGGCCAGTCCGCTCCCGTGCCGACACGGGAGGCGCGAGAGGGCGGCACGATCCGCAGCCAAGTCAAAACAAAAGATGCCGGAAATGTGCTGGGGGGCGCGCCCCCCAGCACCCCCTCCCGGGGCCTCCTCACCCCTTTCCACTGCCTCTCTTGGAGAGGGGGGGAGGGGCGCTCCCCTCCCCCTGCTACCCCCTCCCCCCTTGACATCTCAAGCCCCCTGCACCATCATGGTGCCGCCCCTCTGGAGTTGCTGCAGCTGCCGCACACTCAACTGTCCACCACTCCCTAGCCACCTCACAGCGCGGGCACGCGGCAGTGTGGCAGGTGTGCTTGGCGCACCAGTTGCGGGATGCGCAGTACGCGATCGACGCAGGGGACGCAGTGTTCGGGCCGGCGCTGCAGGCGTTCCTGGTGCGGGTGATGCGGGTGGGCCAGCGGCGCGCGCGGCTGCGGGACAGCACGCTGAAGCGCCACCAACGGGATCTCGGGCGGCGGCTGGACAAGCTGCTGGAGTTGGAGCCGACGCAGGCGGACGGGCAGCGGCTGCTGAAGCGCTACGGCAAGATCCGGGACAGCCTGCTGGTGTTCGTGACGGATCGCGAGGTGCCCTTCACCAACAACGCCTCGGAGCGGGCGCTGCGACCGAGCACGATTTTCCGCAAGGTGACCAACGGCTTCCGCTCCGAGTGGGGGGCCGAGGTGTTCGGGGCCGTGCGCTCGGTGATCGGCACCGGACGCCTCAATGATCTGACGACTCTCGAGTCGATTGTCACCACTATCGAGCGACGTACCGTCCTCAAACCTACCTAGCCAGCCCCCTGGGTGAGCAATTACGCTTCGGGCGCTATTATGCCCTGAGCAACTTCTTTGAATTGAAGTGAATGGCGCCTGGGGCGCTGTTCCGGCGCTATGCTTGGGGTGAAGTGGATGAGAACATGAGCAATCTACAGAAGCAGCTAATCCATCAGGAGGGTCAGATTCACGCCCTTACGGAAATCCTCCGCGTTGCGCTTGCAACGAGCTACCCCACGCTAGGCGAGCGGCTGACCGCGTGCAGCGCCCTTACCGGCCCGCAGTTCGACGCCGTTCAGGAGGGATTCGGAATGGTCCCGGAAGAAGATATCGTTAGGCGGAAAGGCTATGACGCTGTCTTTCAGAACGTAGTTCTTCAATCCGCTTCTGGATGAGGCTGTAGTCTGCGCCCCGGGTCTTGGCTTCCTCGGCCAAGGCCCCCATGGTGCGCTCGCTGCCTCGTAGCTGTAGCTCTTTCTCCAGCCAATCGACCTGCTCTTTGGTGAAGGGTGGGTTCATACTTTCAGGTTACCGGGCCACCGGGCAGCCCATACCCTGGAGCGTGCGGGGCGCATTCCTCGACGACCTGCCTGTCCTGCCTGATCTGCTGGAGCAGGCTTCGCAGCTCTTCCGTAGAAGGCAGGTCCGGCATGCTACCCACCGGCTCCCCGCGACCCTCGGGGCATAGGAGCTTGCGGGCCTTCCCCAGGGCACGGCAGGTGTTGTCGGCGCGTGCCTCCAGGTCACCCAAGCGGGCGCGCGCGTCGGCCAGTTCCACGGCGGCCTTGCCCGCCTCCTGGATGCGGTCTTCTTTCGACATACCCCTAGGCTACGGCGCCCCTTGAGTTTACCCTCGCGCCCCCGAGGCCAGCCCGTTGTCCCTGATGAGCGCCTTGTAGGCAAGCCTCTTGCGATCCATCCCGGAGCGCAGCGACTTCATTTGATCGATGGTGTCCAGCTCGCGTACGTTGTGCCTTCCGGCGAACTCCTGGACGTAGCGGTCCAGGTGCTTGGGGCTCAGCTTGTGGAAGGTACCTTTGTGCGCCCTCTTGAGCATTGACCACAGGGACTCGATCCCGTTGGTGTGGATATCCCCCTTGACGTACTCGCTAAGCGAGTGCTTGACCGTAGCGTGGTCAAATCCCATCGAGGCGTAGGCGCTCGCGTCGTCTGTGTAAACCTTCGCGCCCTTCGCTGCGTGACGCTTCACGAACCCCTGTAGGGTCTCCTTGTCCGTGGCATGGACAACCTTCGCGGCAACTTGGTTCGAGTCGCGATCCTTAGCCCCCACCACGGCGGTCTTGCCCACCGCGCCGCGCCCGGCCAGTTCCTTGCGCTTCGCGTTGCGCATGTTGCGGCGCTTCCCGCCGAAGTACGTTTCGTCCACTTCGACCGGGCCCGCGAACGGCGCGGTATCGACAGCCAAGGCCCTACGCAGCCTCTGTGCGAGAAACCATGCCGTCTTCTGCGTTACACCCAAATCGCGGTGCAGCTTCATCGAGGAGACGCCCTTCAGGCTGGTCATCACGAGGTACGTCGCAATCAGCCAGTCCTGATAGCCGACTTTGGAGCGGTGCATGACCGTGCCCGTGCGTACGCTGAAGAACTGCATCGGGCACTCCTTCTCGCGGCAACGGAACGGCATGGCCGGATGCTTGCAGCCGAGTTGCACGTCCATTGACCCGCACTGCGGGCAGCAGACCCCATTCGGCCAGCGGTCCTCGATGAACCACTTTTCTGCAGCGGCATCATCGGGGAACTCCCCCAATAATTGGGGATTACATACGAAACTCCCGAAACAGGGGTTGACAGATTCGGGAATTTCCTGTAGAATAGTTATGTAAGAGGTTGATATGGAAGTTGCTAAGAAGGGGCCGGGAAAGCTCTATCGAAAGGGGCTTTCGGTTTCGGAATTCTTCGAGATGTTTCCGGATGACGCTACGGCAGAGGCCTGGATCGTGCCGCGGGCGCTGGCCCGGAGGGGTCTGCTGCCCGCGTTGCGGTTCGCTGAACGTAAACACGAGCGCAAAGCGCAAGTCCATGCCGTTCCGCTGCCGCGAGCAGGTCTGCGATGCGAACTTCAGCGCTAAGACCGGTACGTTCATGCACTCGAGCAAGATCGGCTACCGGGATTGGCTGTTTGCCTTCTACCTGCTCTCGACCAATCTCAAGGGAGTCTCTTCCATGAAGCTGCATCGTGACCTGGGCGTGACGCAGAAGACAGCATGGCATCTGGCGCATCGCGTGCGGAAAGCGCTGCAGTCCGGCGGGTTCCAGTTCTCCGCTCCGGTCGAGGTAGACGAGACCTATATCGGCGGCAAGCGGAAGAACATGAGCAACGCCAGGCGGCAGGAGCTGGAAGGAACCGGCAGGGGCGCCGTGGGCAAGACGGCCGTGGTCGGTGCGAAGGACAGGGCGACCAAGCACGTCGCGGCCAAGGTCGTTGGGTTAACTGACAAGGAAACGCTGCAAGGGTTCGTGCAGGACTGGGCCCGACTTGCAGGCTACGGTCTATACGGATGAGGCCGGCGCCTACGAGACGCTGCCGTTCGACCACGAAACGGTCAAGCACTCGGTGGGCGAGTACGTGCGGGGCAAGGCTCATACCAACGGAGTCGAGTCTTTCTGGTCGATGCTCAAGCGCGGCTATATTGGAACGTACCACCACATGAGCCCGCAGCACCTGCAGCGCTATGTGGACGAGTTCAGCGGGCGCCACAACGTCCGCGAGCTGAACACGCTCCAGCAGATGGGCGAGATTGTCGCATCCGCGGCCAACACCCGGCTGCGTTACAAGGACTTGGTGGCGTGAGCTGCGGCCAGTCCCCGGGAGAGGCCGTTGCAGCGGTACCGGGACGTGCCTGTACTGGCCGCCACGAGATGGCGCTAGCGAACTGGGAAAGGCAGACGCTCTGGACGGGGACAACCGCGCCATCATGCGCGGGCTGCACAGCGAGTCGGCGGACCTGATCTACCGCGACCCGCCCTGCAACTCCAGCCAGACGTACAGCGCGCCGAGCGGTTCCCAGGCCGCAGGGGCAGCCTGCAAGGATACCTGGACGTTGGCTGCCGCCGCTATCGCTTGGATCGGCCTGATTGCCGAGAAGGAGCCGTGCTGAAGGAGCGCGGGCTGGTAGTCTGAACCGGGAGGGAGAGAAGTGCACAAGAAACCCAGTAATTGCTCACCCAGGGGGCTGGGCTAGGTAGGTTTGAGGACGGTACGTCGCTCGATAGTGGTGACAATCGACTCGAGAGTCGTCAGATCATTGAGGCGTCCGGTGCCGATCACCGAGCGCACGGCCCCGAACACCTCGGCCCCCCACTCGGAGCGGAAGCCGTTGGTCACCTTGCGGAAAATCGTGCTCGGTCGCAGCGCCCGCTCCGAGGCGTTGTTGGTGAAGGGCACCTCGCGATCCGTCACGAACACCAGCAGGCTGTCCCGGATCTTGCCGTAGCGCTTCAGCAGCCGCTGCCCGTCCGCCTGCGTCGGCTCCAACTCCAGCAGCTTGTCCAGCCGCCGCCCGAGATCCCGTTGGTGGCGCTTCAGCGTGCTGTCCCGCAGCCGCGCGCGCCGCTGGCCCACCCGCATCGCCCGCACCAGGAACGCCTGCAGCGCCGGCCCGAACACTGCGTCCCTGCGTCGATCGCGTACTGCGCATCCCGCAACTGGTGCGCCAAGCACACCTGCCACACTGCCGCGTGCCCGCGCTGGCACACGTACAGTGAAGTGGCCCCGTTTTCGTGGACAGCTGAGATAGCGTGATAGGCAGTTGATTGCTTGCAGAGAGGGCAGGGGGTAAGGAGGCCCCGGACAATGAGCAAACATGCCTATGTGAAGGCCTACCCGAAGGAGTTTCGGGACAAGGTGGTGAAGCTGGTGCAAGTCGGTGATCGCAGCACCCGGGAGGTGGCCGAGGAATTCGGGATCTCCGCGGATTCGGTGCGGCGCTGGATGCAACAGGCCGAGCGCGATCAGGGCAGTCGGCAGGACGGCCTGCGCAGTGCGGAGCGGGAGGAACTGGTGCGCCTGCGGCGGGAGAACCGGCGGCTGAAGATGGAGCGCGAGATCCTGTCAAAAGCAGCCACCTGGTTCGCTCGGGAGACCGATTCGATCCCGTAAGGGTGTTCGGATTCGTCAGAGCGCACCAGGGGCAGTATCCGATTGCCTGCATGTGCCGTGTGCTGGGGGTCTCCACCAGCGGGTACTACGCATGGCGGCAGCGGACGCCGAGCCGGCGGGCGCAAGAGCGCGAGGCGTTGAGCCGGCGGATCACGGCGATCCACGTGGAATCGCGGCAGACCTACGGGGCGCGGCGGGTGCACGCGGAGCTGAAGGCGGAGGGCGTGAGCGTGTCGCGGCCGCGGGTGGCGCGGCTGATGCGGGCGCTGGGGCTGGAGGGCGTGACGCGGAGGAAGCGGCGCTGCACGACGCGCAGGGAGCGGGAAGCGGCCGTGGCGCCGGACCGGGTCCAGCGGCGTTTCGAGGCGTCCGAGCCGAACCGGCTGTGGGTGGCTGACATCACGTATGTGCCGACCCTGGAAGGGTTTGTGTACCTGGCAACGGTGCTGGACGTGTTCAGCCGCAAGGTGGTGGGCTGGGCGCTGGGCGCGCGGCAGACCGTCGAGCTGGTGCAGGCGGCGCTGGAGATGGCGCTCCAGATGCGGGCGGCGCAGGGCGTGGTGTTGCATTCCGACCGCGGGAGCCAGTACACGGCGCTGGCGTTCAGCCGGCGCTGCGCCGAGGCTGGCATCGAGCGTTCGATGGGGGCGGCCGGGAACTGTTACGACAATGCCATGGCGGAGAGCCTGTTCGCGACGCTGGAATGCGAGTTGCTGCAACGCGTTCCGTTCGCGACCCGCGAGCAGGCGACCACGGAGATCTTCGTGTTTCTCGAAGGCTTCTACAATCGCAAGCGCCGTCATTCGGCGCTGGGCTATCGCTCCCCGGTGGAGTTCGAGCAGGCCTGGCACGCGCAGCAGGCGGGGGTCTGAGCGCGGGCCGATAGGGGCGCGACGGGCCCTGACACTGGTCACGTTACCATGCACCGTGGGGCCTGTTGCCTGGCGCCCGGTCCCGCGGCGGCCAGCGCCCGGCCCGCTCAGTCCCGCCCGAAGCCCAGCGGGGCTCGACGGCTTGCAGGGCGTCGAGGTCCAGCTCTGTGATCGCCTCCAGCTTCGCCCCCAGCGCGCTCCCGTACAGGCTCTCCGGCAGCTTCTCCAGCCACTCCCCGTAGTGCTCCTGGAGCTGCACCAAGCTCTGCACCGCGTCGCGCCAGCGTTGCGGATTCGAGCGCCGCTCCTGCGGACGGCGATAGCGGACTGGCCGCGCCCCCTCCCGGCGCCGGGCGCGATAGCGCCGCTGTTTCTCTGCGTTCGTCAAGGCCATGCCATTGCCCTCCGGCTGCTCGCGTGGTGGCGGGCTCTCCGCCCCTGGTAACGTTACCATGATCCACGCAACCGCACCGGTCGCAACGGGCGTGCCTGCCAGCCATCCCGCAGGAGCTGTTGTGCCCGGCATGGCCAGTCCGCTCCCGTGCCGACACGGGAGGCGCGAGAGGGCAGCACGATCCGCAGCCAAGTCAAAACAAAAGATGCCGGAAATGTGCTGGGGGGCGCGCCCCCCAGCACCCCCTCCCGGGGCCTCCTCACCCCTTTCCACTGCCTCTCTTGGAGAGGGGGGGAGGGGCGCTCCCCTCCCCCTGCTACCCCCTCCCCCCTTGACATCTCAAGCCCCCTGCACCATCATGGTGCCGCCCCTCTGGAGTTGCTGCAGCTGCCGCACACTCAACTGTCCACCACTCCCTAGCCACCTCACAGGTCCGACACCCACACCTCCGGTCGCGCCCCCTCCAGCACGCTCTCCGGCTCCGCCTTCGAGCGGCTCGGCCGCAGCACGTGCAGCACCGCTCCCGCTCCCAGGAACACCCACTCCCACCACTTGCGCCCGTGCACCCGCGCCGACGTCTCGTCCGAGCACACCACCCGGCTCCCCCGCACCCGCTCCCGGATCGCCTCCGCCTGGTCCCCGAACCGCCCCTGCACCCGCCGGAACAGGTTCGCCAGCGCCCCTTCGCTGATCTCCAGACCGAATACATCCCGGAACAACGCCCGCAAGCGCTCGTAGCTGATCGCTTGCGCGTAATGCAGATACACCGCCAGCGCCTCGATCGTCGCTCCGAACGGCGAGCCCCGCTCCAACCCCGTAATTGCTCACCCAGGGGGCTGGCTAGGTAGGTTTGAGGACGGTACGTCGCTCGATAGTGGTGACAATCGCCTCGAGAGTCGTCAGATCATTGAGGCGTCCGGTGCCGATCACCGAGCGCACGGCCCCGAACACCTCGGCCCCCCACTCGGAGCGGAAGCCGTTGGTCACCTTGCGGAAAATCGTGCTCGGTCGCAGCGCCCGCTCCGAGGCGTTGTTGGTGAAGGGCACCTCGCGATCCGTCACGAACACCAGCAGGCTGTCCCGGATCTTGCCGTAGCGCTTCAGCAGCCGCTGCCCGTCCGCCTGCGTCGGCTCCAACTCCAGCAGCTTGTCCAGCCGCCGCCCGAGATCCCGTTGGTGGCGCTTCAGCGTACTGTCCCGCAGCCGCGCGCGCCGCTGGCCCACCCGCATCGCCCGCACCAGGAACGCCTGCAGCGCCGGCCCGAACACTGCGTCCCCTGCGTCGATCGCGTACTGCGCATCCCGCAACTGGTGCGCCAAGCACACCTGCCACACTGCCGCGTGCCCGCGCTGGCACACGTACAGGTCCGACACCCACACCTCCGGTCGCGCCCCCCTCCAGCACGCTCTCCGGCTCCGCCTTCGAGCGGCTCGGCCGCAGCACGTGCAGCACCGCTCCCGCTCCCAGGAACACCCACTCCCACCACTTGCGCCCGTTCACCCGCGCCGACGTCTCGTCCGAGCACACCACCCGACTCTGCCGCACCCGCTCCCGGATCGCCTCCGCCTGGTCCCCGAACCGCCCCTGCACCCGCCGGAACAGGTTCGCCAGCGCCCCTTCGCTGATCGCCAGACCGAATACATCCCGGAACAACGCGCGCAGCCGCTCGTAGCTGATCGCTTGCGCGTAATGCAGATACACCGCCAGCGCCTCGATCGTCGCCCCGAACGGCGAGCCCCGTTCCAAACCCTGCGGCGCCAACGCCGTCACCCGCCGCCCGCAGCCCGGGCAGTCGCAACCGTGCAGCGTGACCCGCGTCACGTGCGGCCGCACCGGCGGCAACTCGATGCGCTCGTACACCGCTTGCGGCGCCTGCTCCGCCCCGCCCAACTCCGTCCCGCAGTGCGGGCAACTCTCCGCCCGCGCTTCCACCACGCTGTCTGGATGCGGATGCAGCTTGCGTCCCGTTCCCGGACGCCCCTGGCGCTTGCGCTTGCCGCCTCGCACCGGCTTGTTCGCCTTCTCCCCGCGCGAGGGCGGCAGCGACGAGTTCGCCGGTGTCTTGGGCGGCGCTCCCAGACGCGCCTCCAACTCCGCCACCTGGGCCCTCAGCTCCGCGTTGGTCGCCGTCAGCTTGGCGACCTTCGCCGCTAACTCCGTGATCGTTGCGGTCAACTCCGCAACCCTCGCTCGCAGGTCAACGACAAGGGCGCTCTTCCCGGAGTCGAGCGCCGAACCGAGATCCGAATTCGCCTCGCCCATACCCCATCTATAACATATTTATACTCTTTTGTTTCAGATTTCTAATCTGATCGGTCACGCTAGGACGGCACCAAGGTGAGCAATTACGAAACCCAAACCGAGAATCGTGGAGCTGGTACGGACCGACTACCAGCCGACCAAGGCCGAGAAGGAAGAGGTATTCACGATCGAAGCCTCCATGGAGGAGATCGCGGACGCGGTACTGTCCCCGGTCAATGTCCGTTGGATCGACAGGCCCCGAAACCGGAGGTTGCGCAAGTGAGCTGTCAACCCCTGTTTCGGGAGTTTCGTATGTAATCCCCCAATAATTCCTTGAGGGTTATACCCGTCCGCATTGACTTTCCGGGTGCCTTTGCCATACCTTTATGATATACGAAAGTAACGAAATATGCAAGCGAAAATCAGCTAAATTGTGATGGTTTTCGTTACTCATCTATATAATCCCCATTTCAAAAGTAGAGGTTCCCGGGAATCCCCTTGGCAACTGGAAAGGATACCAATCAACGCATGACACCTCCCCCGACACCTCCTGCCGAGTCTGTCGCTGGCATCGACGTCGGCAAGCACTGGCTCGACGTCTTCGTCGATCCAGCCGCGTGCGAGCGCCGCTTCGCCAACACGCACGAAGGCCACCAGGCCCTCAGCAACTGGCTCAGCCAACTCGATGCCCGGCGGGTCGCCCTGGAACCGACCGGCCGCTACCACCGCGAACTCCATCAAGGCCTCCACAACGATGGCGTCACTGTCGTCCTCGCCAACCCGCAGCGCATGCGCAATTTCGCCCGCTCTCTCGGCCAGCAGGCCAAGACCGACCGGGTCGACGCCGCCATGCTCGCCCGCTACGCCCGCCTCGACCATCTCCAGAGCGTTGCGCCCAAGCCCGCGAATCAGCAGGCACTGGGCGACCTGCTCGCTCTGCGTCGCAAGCTCGTCGAGCAGGGCGCTGCCTGGCGCAAGCACGCCTCCGCGACCGCCGGCCCGGCCGCCGACCTGCTCCAGCCCCTGCTCGACCGCTTCGCGCCCAAGGTCCGCGAGGTCGACGCCGCGGTCCAGGCCGGCATCGACGCCGATCCCGGCCTGCGTCGGCGCAGCGAGATCATTCGCTCCGTTCCGGGCTGCGGCCCGCTCACCGCTGCCAGCCTGTGCGCCGAACTGCCCGAACTCGGCTCCGCCACACCGGCCGCAGCCGCCGCTCTGGCCGGCCTCGCACCCTACGCGTGCGATTCCGGTGGCCATCACGGCCGGCGGCGCATCCGCGGCGGTCGTCAGCATCCGCGCAAGGTCCTGTACATGGCGGCCACCTCCGCCATCCGTTGCAACCCGGACCTCCGCACCGTCTACGCCCGCCTGCCGGCACGGGGCAAGCCGCACAAGGTAGCGCTGGTCGCGGTCATGCGCAAGCTGCTCGGACTGCTCGCGGCCTTGCTCCGCGACGACCGCCTATGGACACCCGCCAGCCCTGCGGCCGGGGCCTCGGCTTGAGGCACGCTGGCCTCGCAGCGGGCTTGGTGGCTGCTGCGGAGCGCGGGCCGCCGGAGACGGCGGAACGCCACCAGACACTCCGTAACGCATTGAAGGAACTGCACTTGGAATCCGTCCCCGGCGCCCCCTGTGGGTACGGCATCCGACGGCGCGACAGTCGAGCGAGCGTGGTCTGCCTGAAGCGACGTGGAGTACGGTTCCCAGCGCCACTGCCGCACTGCGGAATCCAGACGGATGAATTGCTTGTGGCTCACTTTCCTTTGCCCTGCACGCCGGACCGACCGGCAGGGTTGTTGCCTTGCCGGCCAACCGGCAATCCGTGACTCTCCAGAGACGACGTTGTTCTGGCATGACGGCAGGGGCTCCCCGGTTTGCGCGGACTGCGGAACTGGGCTGCGGAAGCCGCGGCAGGGACCGCGGCCGCGACACTGCGCGGGATGGCAAGCGACGCCACAATGCGCGGCCCGGCTGCCGGATGCTGCCAACGAGGTGCCGGACACACCCGGGGAAGCTCGGCGACGACGTGGCGCGGTCGGAGTGCGCAGTCGCGAGGCTGCGCCGTCGGCTCGCGTCACTGGAGCGTCGGGAGCGGGAAGTGGGCGCGACCTGAACCCGGATTCCGCAGTTTGCCGCTTTGCATGGAGACTCGAGCAAACCGCAATCACGTCACTGCCAGCAATCGATCGCGAATCCGGGAGAGGCAGAGCCTGCCTGAGGGCACACTCTCCGGGCTTCCCGTGAGCGATTGCCAGCCTGTTGCCGTCGTTCCAGCTCGACCCACTGCTGCCGGCAGGTGCAAGCTGCTGCCTCCGCGCTGGCCAGCTCGCAACAGACCTTCTCAGCGGGGGCCCGTCCTGCGCTCCGAGGCGATCCCATTCATCGCAATCTGAAGCAAGATCCGAACGGGGCCACAGCCAGCCCGGCACAGCCGGCTCGATCACGAGCTGGGTGCAGGTAGCGCAGTGAACGGTAACGTTACCGTGGCCAATGCATCGCACGGCCCACGCCGTGGCGAGACCAGGCTCGGGCGTCTGCTGGTTCTCGATCTCGCTCTGTGCGGAGGGGGAACCGCTGCCCGCCACGCTCTGACTACCGGCGCAAGCACCGTCACTGCAAGCGGCAGGAAGCAGCGTGGGTTGGGCCGCTTCCCGCGCGGTCAAGGCCGCGCCCGCTGCCCGTCCCTGCCGCCACGGACGGCTTCGTGCGCGCGGGGCCGCTCCTGGCATGCACGGGATTCCAACCGGAGAGGATCACCTGTTGGGCTCGCCAAGCCGCGCCCGCCTCCTGGCCGCGACCAGATCCCTCTCAGACCGCGCCAGCGCGTCACGAGCCACACCGGGATCCTCCCCGTAGCGAACCGCCATACTCGGCCCGCATGCGATGAGATCGAAATGCAACTTGCCAACTTCGAGTGAAACCTCGCTCGCGCCGCCCACGGGAAGCGGTCGCATCAACTGCACGGCCTTTTGGAAAGATTCCGCTATCAATCCACGAATTACGGCAGAAAACGCTTGACATCAATCACGGAAGGCTGCCCAGCTATCCCGGTCCACGGGTATGAGGACTAATCAGTGGGTTGAATGGAGTGTGCGACAGTCGGGACAACAAGGGCAGAACGGGGATAGCGGATGATGAGAACGCAGGGCGTCGGCTAGGATTCCACTTCCGCGAGCAGGGTGTCGGGCCCTTGCAGCAAGCAATGGCATTAACTTTAGCGTTTAGTCGCATTAACTTAAGGAAGTATGGGGGAATGCCGGCCCGTGGGGCCGGTTTGGTGTGAGTCTCAGGCTGGGCTTGTGGCTTCAGTTGGCTTGCGGTTCCTCCATTTGCTGGCGGGCTTGCGTGAGCGACGCGGGAAGGAGCGGCCCGGACGCCGTCGCTGACGACAGGCGGCAATGCCCTCCAGGATCCGCTGCACGGTGCTGGCCAGCGTGGTCGCATGCACCAGGAACAGTCCCTCCAAGTGGCGCGCCACCGTGCGCAGGCTGTTCTGGAAATTCGCCTGCAGGGCCGGACGAGAGTGCCCGTCCGGCGCGGCCCGGAACTGCTCCTCGCTGTGGCTGGCGAACATCCGCGTCAGCGCGATCAGGGTGCAATGCGCGTACAGTTCCTGCTTGACCAGGCGCTCGCTCTGGCCATGGAACTGCTCCACCGTCAGCATCTGCTTCGAGATCTTGTACAGCTCCTCGATGCTCCAGCGGCCGTGGTACAGGTCGGCGAGGTCCCGGACGCTGTAGCGCTGGCGGTCCAGCAGCGTGGTGGCGAGGGTGTAGTCGGTCGCGCCGACAGTGTACTTGACGAGGCGCACGCGGCAGGGCCGGAACGCGGCCTGCGGCTGCTGGCGCCAGGCGTCGGCGCTGGGCGGGACGGAGACGATGGCCTCGCTGCGGTCGCTGAGGACGAAGTCGCGGAAGAGGGAGTTGGCGTTCTTCTGCAGGCGGAAGACGGCCTGCAGGCCGCGCTCGACGTGGGCGTGCAGCAGCCGGAAGGAGTAGTAGCCGCGGTCGTAGACGACGACATCGCCGCGGGCGAGCGCGGGCAGGTGGGCCAGGGCCGCGCGGCGCTCGTCGCCGTGGGCGTGCAGGTCGAAGTCGAGCGGCAGGCGGGCGCGCAGCTGGAACAGGCAGCTGAGCAGGCCCTGCGGGTAGTGGGCCGTGTCCGCGGGCGTGCGGTAGCCCTCCCCGACCAGCGGGCGGGGCAGGTTCAGCTTCGAGCCGTCGACGGCGAAGGCGCGGTGGCCGTGCCACAGCCGGTCGGGCCCGTCCCGGGGCGCCCGCGCGAGAATGGCGCGGTGGACGCGCCGGAACACGTCCTCGTGGAGCTTGGCGCGGGCCTTGCAGATCGCCGCGGCCGAGACCGGCTGCGGCTGCGGCAAGACCACGTCCAGCCGGCGGCACTGATCCCACAACTCGGCCAGGACCGTGCCGTAGCCCCGGCGGTCGGGCGCGAACACCAGCCGGAACACGAACAGGATCACCAGCAGCGTGTTGAGCACCCGCTGCCGCCGAAGCCACTCCCGGTCGTACTCGCCCGCCACGCGCACCACCGTGCCGATGACCCCCTGCCATAACTGCACGAAGCGCTCATCGGCCGGCGGCCCGGGCCGCGTCTGGCGGGGCCGCTGCCGGCGGGGCCGGGCCGCGGCTGGCGGGCCGTGCAGCAGGATCGTCCGCCAGTCCGGATGCAGCGGGTGCACGTAGACGCCCTTGGGCGTCTTCGCCGCCACGCCGCCCATCGCCCCGCGCGCCTGCGTCTGGCCCAGGTACTGCCAGTTGGCCGCCCGGTAGCAGGTCGCCTTGTATTGCTCCAGGTCGACGAACGTCTCGACCAGCACCGGCCGGTACCCGTGCTGCCGCTGCCAGTCCTCCGGCAGTTGCCGCACCACCAGGCCGAGCGCCTTCGACGCCAGATTCTGCACCCGCACCCAAGGCAACAGCAGGAATCTCGAGTTGCGCACCACCCGGTCGAGATACTTGCGGTGCGCCTGGCCCTGCCAGCCGATCCACGCGTCCCGGCAGACCACGTTGCGCGCCGCGAAGTCGAACAGCAGGCAGCCGAGCAGGCGCTCGTGCCGGTCCAGCAGGAAGTAGCGCAGGTGCGCGCCGAGCGGCTGGCGGTAGCCCAGCGGATGGTAGCGCTGGACCCACTCGTTCCATGCCGCGACCGCCTGCTGGCCGCTCACCGGCTGCAGCTGCAGGGGCGTCAGGCCGGCCAGCGGCTCGTCGATGGCGGGCTGGGGATCGCTGCCGCTGCCCAACTCGAGCGGTCTCTGCCGGCCGCGGCCGGGACCCTGCTTGGGCGGCAGGCTCAGGATGCCGAGCCGCTCCAGTTCCTCGAGCAGGCGCTGGGCGCTTTGCAGGCGGTTGCTGCCGTTCGGCGTCTGCCACTGCAGGTGCTCGCAGAGGGTGTGTCCCAGTTCCGTGCGGCTCAGCTTCGGGAAGCGTCCGACGGTTTCCTGGATGTCGGCAATCTGCCGCCGGGTCAGGCGCTTGCCGAAGAAGGTGGTGGATTTGAGATTCTCGATCAGCGGGTCCAATGCGAGTCGCTCCCCAGGCCTAAGTTGGCAGAAAAGCGAGCCTAAGGAGGAGCGCAGAAATAACTTATCAGTTAGGGAAGGGAGAGATGGTGTAGTTCCACTTGGGGATGTGCTCGTTGGGGGTGATGTTGAGCGTTCCCATTTGCTCGTCGCTGATCGGGATGCCGGTTGAGTATTCCTTCGTGTTGAGCCGGGAGGTCACCACCAAGCCGGTGCGGGTGGTAGTGGAGGCGATGTAGTTGAGGATCAGTGCGAAGGACTCGAGCGGGCAGCCGGACCAGTTGCGGCTGATCTCGCTGAAGAGGCGATGCTCTATCGGATTCCATTTCGAGCATCCTGCAGGATAGTGGGCAACAGTGACGGGGAGCTGGTGGACATTGCAGAAGTGGTGCTGGAGGGCGTACTTCCAGGCGCGGACGCGGTAGGAGTTGCTGCCGCCGCAATCGGCGAGGATGACGAGTTGGGAGGCGTCGGGGTAGCGGGAGCTGCCTGCGCTGCGCCACCAGGCATCCAGGTTGTCGACGGCGAAGAAGGCGGTGTCGGAGGAGACGCCGACCGAGACGAAGCCGCGGTTGGCGAGCGTGTCGTAGATGCCGTGGGGGACGGCGAGGCCGGAGGCATGGGAACGGAAGTCGTGGTCGTTGACCGGGACGGGTGCCGGTTCCCAGGAGACGCCGGCGTTGCGGAAGCGTCCGACCAACTCTTTTTTCTTGGAGTCGATGCTGACAATCGGGGTGTTGCGGTGGCCGCAGTCGCTGCGCAAGCGGTCGATGAACTCGAACTGGTCGTTGCGTTCGGCGGAGGAGGTGGACGGGATGCACTTGTGGTTCACGCGCAGGGAGTAGCCCAAGGCGCGCAGGAGCCGGGCGACGGTGCGTGGGCAGACCGCCAGCTCGAGGACGTCGGTGAGGTAGGCGGCGAGGTTGCGGGTGGTGCGACGGGTCCAGCGCAGGTCGGAGCAGGGGTCGCCGGCGGTGTCGTGGCGGAGCAGAATGACGAGTTGGGCGGTCAATGCAGGGTTTTTTTTCGAGCGCCTTGCGCCCGCCCCCGGGCTTGCGGATCCGATCCGTCTCGTAGTCCCCGGACAGCAACTGCTTGCGCCCCTTGGCCACGGTGGCCGGGGCCATGCCGTGCTGTGCAGCGACCCGGCCGTCGCCACCCCGCCCGTGGCGCAGCGATTCCAGCCCGGCATACAGCCGGCGCTGGCGCTCGTCCAGCAGGCTCAGCAGCATTCCGGTGGCCTGCCGGATCTGCTCGTCGCCGCTGTCGAGCGTCGGTTGTCCGGACCCTCCCGCCAGCATCACCCGCCGGGTCCGCAACTGCATCTCGCGCCGCTGCGGCGTCGGGGAGCAGTACAGGAAACGGCCGTCGAGTTTCTCGCGTGCCAAGCCGCGGGCGCGGACCAGCTTGCCCAGCGCATTCCGGACCTCGACCTGGACGATCCGCCCCAACTCGTCGGCGAACCGTCCCGCGGGCGCTTGCTCGACCAAGACAGCAGCAGTGGCGAGCAGGGTCCCAGCACGCGAGAAACGGATCCCTTGGTAGGACCACAAACCTTGCTCGTCGTAGGCGGCCAGTTCGTCCAGGGTGTAAAAGCGGCCGCAGTGGGAATAGCTGGACCGGCAGCCCGCCGCCACCAGCTTGCGGCAGACGGTGCGTCGGCTGGCAGTGCCGAACGCCTCCAGGATCTCGTCCAGCTCCGTGACGGTTTTCTCGCGCAGCAGGGAGATGACCGTTTGCGTAGTAAACGTCTCCGTTCTCATGCACACCCCCTAAATGACATAATGAGTATCTATAGATATCCATTATGCCACTTAGGTGCTCGACGGGAGCCGCAATTGCACCAATTACACCATATCGCACCCCCGCTACCTCCGAATCGGAGCTACTGCGGTCCGGCGATGGGCGACAAGGGCTACGCTTGCCCCCCGCAGGAAGGGCATTTCATGGCAAATTAGCTGTCACTCTCACTAGGTTATTAATTCGCTGTCCCTAAGTCAAGTACTTCCGGGAAAAAATTTCCATGGAGCTGCAACCCATTGAAACCAAGGGATTAATGTGCCGACGCACGGAACCCTGACGATTCATGATCGGAGAAAATGCCATTGTTGCAGCAAGGCCTCGATGCGGTTGCGGCCCTGCTTCCGCGCGGTGGACAGCACGCTGCGCAGCGTGGCGAAGTCTTTTGCCCCCTGCTCGGACCGGAACCCGCCCGAGATCTTCATGCGCAGCTTCATCATGCGCAGATCCTGCTCTGCCTGGTTGTTCGTAAAGGGCACCGTGCCATCCGTCAGGAAGCGCAACACCGACTCCCGGCGGTCCCTCAACCGCAGCCCCAGGTTGTGCCCCGGGCGGCGCTTCTTGCGTCCTCGCCGCCCGGGCTTGGCGAGCCGTAGCGGCGGCAGCGCCTCCCCGACCAGTTGGTCGTAGCGCCGCTCGATCCGCTCCAGCAGCGAACGCGGCAGCGCAAGGCCCCGTTCGCGAGCCATCCAGACCGCCCGGTTCGCCCGCCTCAGCAGCTGTTGCATCCGCCGTGCTCAGTTTTCCCCGTCGATCTCCACCAGCGCCTGTAACTCGCGCAAATGGTGCGCGTTACACATCGAGTGCAGCACCCCCGGAACCTTGAAGTACGACGCCCAGTGATCAGGGCCGATTCCTTGTTGCTTGAAGGGTCAGTGATCCGTCGAGCGGACGCGCCAAGTCCTTGCAACGGGGTTGAGGTGCGGTGGAGCCGGTACGCAATCCGCGGATTGGGACCGTCATCGGAGGCTTTGACAGCGTAGCTCGCGGTGTGAGACGCACTGCGCCCGCAACCGCTTGCAGGCGGGCAGCGGACGGGCTGCTGGTTGGCGGTCACGGCCGCGGCGCGCGGTCAAAGCGGTTGCAGGATGGCCTCCAGAGCCTCCTCGCGACGCACGCTGAAGTACGTCAGCGACGCCGGCACCGAGTCGCATTCCTTCCGTCGCAGGACGACCGCCAGCGCGAGGTTGTTCAGCGCTGCGTTGGCAGCCGGGGCCCAGCCCGTGCGCAGGCGGCTGCTGTCCTCCCCGCACGTCACGTCACGCGGGTAGTGGTTGCGGTTCTCGACCGTCCAGTGGCCGCGGTGCAGCGTCAGCAGGCGGCGCGCCCCGGCGCGCTCCCGCGGCAAGGACGTGATGCCGTACAGGATCTCGACGGTTTCCTCCCTGTTCCACTGCGCGCGCGTGCGGTGCGTCACGCGGAACGCCTGCCGCGCGTGCTGGAACGCCAGCTGGCCCTCCTCCAGCGGCAGCACCTGCAGCTTGCGCCACTCCCAGCGCCCGTGCGCGCACTGAGGTGGCTAGGGAGTGGTGGACAGTTGAGTGTGCGGCAGCTGCAGCAACTCCAGAGGGGCGGCACCATGATGGTGCAGGGGGCTTGAGATGTCAAGGGGGGAGGGGGTAGCAGGGGGAGGGGAGCGCCCCTCCCCCCCTCTCCAAGAGAGGCAGTGGAAAGGGGTGAGGAGGCCCCGGGAGGGGGTGCTGGGGGGCGCGCCCCCCAGCACATTTCCGGCATCTTTTGTTTTGACTTGGCTGCGGATCGTGCTGCCCTCTCGCGCCTCCCGTGTCGGCACGGGAGCGGACTGGCCATGCCGGGCACAACAGCTCCTGCGGGATGGCTGGCAGGCACGCCCGTTGCGACCGGTGCGGTTGCGTGGATCATGGTAACGTTACCAGGGGCGGAGAGCCCGCCACCACGCGAGCAGCCGGAGGGCAATGGCATGGCCTTGACGAACGCAGAGAAACAGCGGCGCTATCGCGCCCGGCGCCGGGAGGGGGCGCGGCCAGTCCGCTATCGCCGTCCGCAGGAGCGGCGCTCGAATCCGCAACGCTGGCGCGACGCGGTGCAGAGCTTGGTGCAGCTCCAGGAGCACTACGGGGAGTGGCTGGAGAAGCTGCCGGAGAGCCTGTACGGGAGCGCGCTGGGGGCGAAGCTGGAGGCGATCACAGAGCTGGACCTCGACGCCCTGCAAGCCGTCGAGCCCCGCTGGGCTTCGGGCGGGACTGAGCGGGCCGGGCGCTGGCCGCCGCGGGACCGGGCGCCAGGCAACAGGCCCCACGGTGCATGGTAACGTGACCAGTGTCAGGGCCCGTCGCGCCCCTATCGGCCCGCGCTCAGACCCCCGCCTGCTGCGCGTGCCAGGCCTGCTCGAACTCCACCGGGGAGCGATAGCCCAGCGCCGAATGACGGCGCTTGCGATTGTAGAAGCCTTCGAGAAACACGAAGATCTCCGTGGTCGCCTGCTCGCGGGTCGCGAACGGAACGCGTTGCAGCAACTCGCATTCCAGCGTCGCGAACAGGCTCTCCGCCATGGCATTGTCGTAACAGTTCCCGGCCGCCCCCATCGAACGCTCGATGCCAGCCTCGGCGCAGCGCCGGCTGAACGCCAGCGCCGTGTACTGGCTCCCGCGGTCGGAATGGAACACCACGCCCTGCGCCGCCCGCATCTGGAGCGCCATCTCCAGCGCCGCCTGCACCAGCTCGACGGTCTGCCGCGCGCCCAGCGCCCAGCCCACCACCTTGCGGCTGAACACGTCCAGCACCGTTGCCAGGTACACAAACCCTTCCAGGGTCGGCACATACGTGATGTCAGCCACCCACAGCCGGTTCGGCTCGGACGCCTCGAAACGCCGCTGGACCCGGTCCGGCGCCACGGCCGCTTCCCGCTCCCTGCGCGTCGTGCAGCGCCGCTTCCTCCGCGTCACGCCCTCCAGCCCCAGCGCCCGCATCAGCCGCGCCACCCGCGGCCGCGACACGCTCACGCCCTCCGCCTTCAGCTCCGCGTGCACCCGCCGCGCCCCGTAGGTCTGCCGCGATTCCACGTGGATCGCCGTGATCCGCCGGCTCAACGCCTCGCGCTCTTGCGCCCGCCGGCTCGGCGTCCGCTGCCGCCATGCGTAGTACCCGCTGGTGGAGACCCCCAGCACACGGCACATGCAGGCAATCGGATACTGCCCCTGGTGCGCTCTGACGAATCCGAACACCCTTACGGGATCGAATCGGTCTCCCGAGCGAACCAGGTGGCTGCTTTTGACAGGATCTCGCGCTCCATCTTCAGCCGCCGGTTCTCCCGCCGCAGGCGCACCAGTTCCTCCCGCTCCGCACTGCGCAGGCCGTCCTGCCGACTGCCCTGATCGCGCTCGGCCTGTTGCATCCAGCGCCGCACCGAATCCGCGGAGATCCCGAATTCCTCGGCCACCTCCCGGGTGCTGCGATCACCGACTTGCACCAGCTTCACCACCTTGTCCCGAAACTCCTTCGGGTAGGCCTTCACATAGGCATGTTTGCTCATTGTCCGGGGCCTCCTTACCCCCTGCCCTCTCTGCAAGCAATCAACTGCCTATCACGCTATCTCAGCTGTCCACGAAAACGGGGCCACTTCAGGTCGAACACCTGGCGGCGCAGCGGCTCGCCCTCCGTGTCGCTCGCTGCCAGCGGCGCGCCGCAGTCCGCGCAGCTGGGGGGCAGATGGGTCTCGATCCGGTCCGGCGTGTCCGTCTGGCGCAGGGTCACGCCCTTGTGCCCGGGCTGCCCGCCCGGGCGCTTGCCGGTCCGGCCCCGCTGGCTGCGCGTCCGCTGCTGGGCCGGCGGCTTGCCGCTGTTGCTGCTGTCGAGGCCCAGCCGCCGCTGGAGCTGCTCCACTAGCTGCCGCAACTGGGCAATCTCTGCCCGCAGCTGGGCGTTCTCCGCGAGCAGTTGCGAGAGGCGATCATCCCCGCCCGTCTCACGCTGCTCGCTGTGTGACCGCCCCGGCATCGTGCCCTCTGCGCTCGAACCCACCGTCGCAGGGGCGCCTGCCTCCTCGCTACGGCCCGGAACCCCAGAACATTCCTAGTCTTACATGTATCGGCAGGTCGCTGTCAACCGCGCTGGCCATCCGGCCATCACTGCCGACTGGTCTCGACCAGGCCACTCGCTCCGGAACGTGTCAAGTGCATGCTGGCGCGGGTAGCTAGGCAGTTACGAAAAACGTGGTATTCGGGCAGCCCGGGTGTATACTGTGGCGGTACGAAGTGCCAAAATGAACATCCGGGAGAACTTATTATTGTGTCCCTTCGAGAACCTCTGCACAGCCCAGCCGCCTGGCGAGGCTCCACGCTGGAGGCGGATAGCCCTTGGATCTATGAACCCGAGAGCCAGGTCATTGCCGGACTAGCGGCGAATCGGGACCAACTCCATCGCTCGCGTCGAAGGTTGTTCGACTTCCGAGCCGATGGATTCCCGATTCCCTCGTTTGCCGCTTTCGGCTGGAAGCTGCAGGAGCAACTCGAAGGTGGCCGGGGCTTCACGGTAAAATCTTCGGACTGCCAGTCCAGAGCCTATCTCCACGCAGCACCGTTGCGCCAAGCAACATGTGTACCGGGAGTACCGCTACATTACAATTGGAACGTGAACAGCCAATTGGTGAAACAATGGGGGCTGCCTGAGGTGCACTTACGTAACCGCTCCCTTCTCAATACCGCCTGCGGGCCGCAGCTGTGCCAGCATTTGTTCAAGCCGGGTGGGATCCCGGTAACTCTACACGTGACTGGACGTGTCAGTATGGAAAGTTGAGCTTACGACTCAACAAATGTTGTCTGCTCGAATCCAGAGTCTTTGGGGATTAGCAATGGCACTTATGGGATCGTGGGAAGCTGCACGAGTCACGGCTCAGCTCGGGTTGCTGCTCTTGATGGCGGTCCCTTTCGCTGGCCAGCCGCGCCCCAATGAGAAGCGTCTTGAGAGCATCCGGCAGAAACTCGACCAAGCGAATCAACTGTTTCGTGATGGAGATTGCCAGTCCGCCCTCCCTCACTACAAAGACGTTCTCAGCCGCTTGCCAGATTTTGCTTCCGTCTACAACATGATGGGGCTCTGCTACAGCGAGCGCAACGAACTCCAACTCGCCAATCACTTCTTCCGAAAGGCGGTCCAGCTAGAACCGGACTCGATAGAGTTCCGCAATAACCTTGGGGCCAACCATCTCGCACAAAATCAGATCTCAGACGCGATCGAACAGTTTCAAGTGGTAATCAAACAAAACTCCCAACATGTCGATGCTCTATTTAATCTTAGCGTAGCTGAGCTCAGAGACCATCAGTGGCAGCAAGCCCAATCGCATCTGCACCGGGCATGGTTACTGGCTCCCGCAGACACACAAATCACCGCCCGACTCATCGAACTATATTTGCACCTCAAAAAACCTGACCTCGCTGAAGATGTGCTTGAGAAAGCAAAGCCTGTTATAAGTGGCGACCCCGCGCTGCGGTTTAATCTCGGTGTGATCTTTGCACGGCATCGTCGGGTTCAGACGGCTAGCGCACTGATTCGATCTTCCTCCCAATTGATTCCCGACATCGGAGATCGTATCCTTACTCTTGCGATGGAGCACTACAAGCAAGGGGAATTCCAATTGGTCGTCGACCTTCTCACTATGTTAGACGAAAAAACAGTG
Organism: Bryobacterales bacterium; assembly: GCA_965218615.1. Lineage (GTDB taxonomy): Bacteria > Acidobacteriota > Terriglobia > Bryobacterales > UBA6623 > VXMF01. The sequence goes on along the minus strand of CBDCLH010000003.1, from coordinate 173,864 downwards.
GAGAAGTCCGCAGTGTGGTATGCCCTTCTGGGGAACACCCTGCATAGACTGGATCGAATTGAGGAAGCCGCAAGGCACCTCCAGAGTGCTGTCCGGCTTCATCCGACCAACGAAGAGTTTTACCTCGACCTGGGTGAGATATTTGGCACAAACAATGCCTACAAGGCCGCCATAGCCCTGTTTGAAAGCGGCATCAAAGCCTTGCCCAATTCAAAAAGGCTGCGATTCGCTTTGGCCTTGTCTCATCAGCTTGACGGAGATCAAGAAAAGAGCAGTGACATTTTGAAACAATTAATTCAATACGATCCGCTCTTTGTCCCGGCATATAAATTGCTTGCAGACAATTATGACTACGCGGGGAATTGGGAAAGGTTGCTCAGGACTGCGCAGCACATAAGACGGCTGGACAAGGAAAACTACTGGAGCTGGCATTTTGAGGCCAAGGCCCAATTTCAAATGGCGCGTCGCCTTCCGGAGTCTGATTTCGGCAAAGCAGACTTTGCGCTCAGGAAAGCAATCTCCCTACGGCCACAAGAGCCTGAGAACTACTTTCTCCTCGGCAAGATTCGCTCCGAGCAAGGCCGCCATCACGAGGCTATTGAAGCGCTGGCTCGGGCCGCCCAAATCGATCCCGAGCACGCACCGAGCCACTACTTGCTGGGACAGGCGTACAAGCGAGTCGGCGACGAGGCCCTTAGTCAGAAGGAGTTCGCCACGCACAAGCGTCTGATGGAGCAGAAGAAAACGCGTACGGTCCACAAGCTGCTTGTGGACGTTCGACCTTAGGGTATTCAGACAATGTGTTTTCAGTCATGATACGGTCAGTTTGAGGAACAGGCGAAGGTCCCTTGGCCGGTGTCCGACTACGCTCTTGAGGTGCCGATGGCTTTGTCGATTCCCGAAGGCGAGCTTGTCTAAGCAGACGTAGGTGCTGTAGGATGGTTTGACTATTGGACAACATAGATAAAGGAGAGTGTAAATGGCTTTAGTAGTCAAAGCTGCGGATGTGGCTCCGAACGCCGTCTCTGGCATTGCCCAGCGGCGTACCGTGTCCGGCCAAAACCTGATGATCACCCGCTACGAAGCAAAAGCCGGTGCGGACTTTGATGCTCACAGTCACCCCGAAGAGCAAATGGGCTATGTAATTAAGGGGCGGATCGAATTTTTCATAGGGGAACCGGAGAAACTTGTTGTGTTTGAGGCTGGCACGTTCTTCCGTTTTGCCCCCAACGAGAGACATCGGTCGAGAGCGTTAGAAGATATAATGGTGATCGACGTTTTCTCGCCGCCTCGGCCGGAGTATGTGGCCGAATCGGTCCAATCGGCTACACAGCGGTAAGCGGCTCCGTCGGGGGACCAGCAAATTGAGCCGTCCCCCGGAACGCGTCAATCGTTGGATCGGGCGTTTCGAAGCTGAACTGATTGAACTGGCTGTGCCGGCTCAAAGAGAAGTGAGACGGGAGGGTTGAAAAAGAAAGCGGGGTTCTCCGAAGCTCAAAGTTGACAAGCAAGGAGCCAAAGGAGAACCCCATGCAGGTCTTTCAGCTACCGCATCAAGTTATCAAGAGGGCGCGGGTCGCCGCTGGCGCCAAGCCATGGCTTGCGGGCTGAGGGCCGCCGAGGCGGTCAGTGTGCTGCGCTCGACCCTGTACCGCTGGCAACAGCGCCCCGAACACCGCTCCCGTCGGCCTCACCAGTTGTGTCAACCGCGCTGGAGCGAGGCTCTGGTCGAGGAGCTCGCAGCCCTGCGCTTGGACAACCCCGTGTGGGGCAAGCGCAAGCTGGGGCCCATCCTGCGCGACCAGGGACATGCCGTCTCCGACAGTACGGTGGGGCGCATCCTGGCCCTGCTGGTGCGCCGCGGCCAGGGTCGATCCCGTCCTCGTCTTCCGCCGCCGCTCGCAAGCCGCCAGACGTACCAAACGGCCCCAGGCCCGCCGTCTGCGCGGCGCACTCCAGGCCAGCGCCCCAGGCCAAGCCGTGCAGATCGACACCCTCTCGATCAGCCTCTTGCTCGGAAAGACCGTCAAGCACTTCACCGCCCTCGACCGCCAATCGCGCTGGTGCGCCGCCATGGGTGCATCCAACGCCTCTTCCGCTTCCGCCGCTCGCTTCCTCGACAAACTCCTCGCCTCCGCACCCTTCCCCCTCAGAGCCGTCCAGGTCGATGGCGGCTCCGAGTTCCAAGGCGCCTTCGAGGACGCCGCCCGGCAGCGCAACGTCGATCTCTGGGTCCTGCCTCCCTCAAGCCCCCAACTCAACGGTCGCGTCGAACGCAGGCTGGCCACTTGGCGCTACGAGTTCTACCAGTCCTACGGCAACCTGCTGCCCCACCGCATTGCCGATCTCAATCCCTTCATCGACGCCTTCGCCTTCAAGTACAACCACCACAGACCCCACGACGCCCTTGCTTCCCTCTCCCCCATCCAGTACCTTGCCTATCTGAGCCGACGAGCACCCCCTCCCCCGTCTCACATGTCCTGAGCCAGCACACTGGCTTGCGTTCCCAGCCGTAAGCGTGTAGGATAAGCCCGCCGGAGTCAAAATGGAAATTCCAGTCCAGCCTAACCCTTGGATCGCGCACTCGTAGCGGGTGCTCCCTTTGGGTGAAGTAGGAGAGAGAGGATATGCTGAATCGTAGAGAACTCTTAAATCTTCTTAGCTCTTCTGGCTTGACCATGACCGCTGGCGCAGCCAGCGCGGCGTCGGCAGTGGATAGAGTTACTAGAATCGGCGTAGTCGGGGTCGGAGGTCGCGGTACGAATCTGCTGAGAGTCCTGGCGAAGCTTCCCGGAGTCGACATTCCAGCAGTGTGCGACATTAACGAAGCTAATCTCAAGCGGGCACAAGAGATCGTTGAGAAAACCCGAGGCCAGCCACCAGAAGGCTATGGGAGAGGCCCAGATGATTTTCGGCGATTGGTAGCTCGCGATGACTTGGACGCTGTGCTCGCTGCTACACCCTGGGATTCCCATGCTCGAATTTGCGTTGCTGCCATGAAAGAGGGCAAACACGCGGCTACGGAAGTTCCAGCGGCAACTACGGTTGAAGATTGCTGGGAACTTGTAACTACCTCAGAAAAAACCGGCATGCCGCTGATGATGCTTGAAAACTACTGCTGGATGAGACCTGTGATGCTGGCGCTCAACATGTCGGAGAAGGGCCTATTCGGTGAGCTGCAACATTGTGAGGTTGGTTACCAACACGACGTACGGTTCCATCGGTTTGACCATCCGTGGCATTTGGAGGAGGCTGCAAGCAGGAACGGGAGCATCTATTCCACACATGCAATTGGACCCGCCGCCTGGTGGCTGAAGATCAACCGAGGCGATCGTTTCACTCATTTGACCTCTATGAGCTGCAGGTCTAAGGGGATGAATATCTACTTGGCTCAGAGGTTGGGACCGGACGACCCAAAAGCCAGGAGATCGTACGCGCTTGGCGACATAAATACTACACTCATAAAAACTTCCAATGGTGCGACGGTTACTATTTACTATGACTCACAGACACCTCGCCCATTGGATCTAATCCTACGGCTGCAAGGAACAAAGGGCATCTATTCAGGAGCGCACGGGCAGATATATGTGGAAGGCCGCAGTCCAAAGTTAGATGAATGGGAGAGCATTGAGACATATTACAGGCAATACGAACATCCCGTGTGGAGACAGATGGGTCGTACTGCAATGGAGCACGGTCACGGCGGCAGCGATTATCTCGAATTGTACGCCTTCGTCCAATCGGTGCGTTACAAAACGCAACCTCCGACTGACGTCTATGACGCGGCCACGTGGAGCGCCATAGCTCCTTTGACTGAGAAATCAGTGGCTTCGAAGAGCGCGTCTGTAGATGTTCCGGATTTTACACGAGGAAAATGGAAGGCTGCCGGAGATCTTGCTCTTGGAACCCCATAACTGTGACGCCTTGACAGAGTAGTCTGGAACCTTTGTAAGCGATGGATCGCAAGCCCGAGACGTGGCTGTCTGCACCAGGCGGCACCGAGCTGCGGCGGAGAATGATCTGCCCCTCCATGTCGTCCACGTCGAAGTCGGAGGCCGCCCGAGGCTAGACCGGTCGCGGTCTCGCCATTGCCCGGCTGAACTGTAAAAGTGGGAGGGACTTTCAAAACGAATCATGTTGGAATCGAGGTTAGCATTCAACCGATGCAGGATCAGTTTATTCTGCCTTCGCAACCTTAGCGTAAGGCGGATATTGGTTTTATCTGGGAAAACACACCATGCGCCTTTTTGACTATGCCAAGGCTTCTCGACTGATGGCGAGGGCCGATATCGATCTCTTACTCGCGCACACCAAACCCAACGTTGAATATCTCACCGACTACCAATGGGCGACACATTGGACGCGAGACAACTTTCGGACCGAGGACGGGCGGTCTTCTTATACCAGCTTCGTGGGGTTGCCTCGAGACGAGATGACAGATCCCTTCTATATTGGCTTGTCTTCCGAGATAGGATATCCGGAGAACTACGGTATGTGGATCGAAGATCGGCGATATTGGGGTGCTGGTTTCGAAGTCTCCGGCAGATCAAAACAGGTCCCGATCGCCGTTGACATCGTACCTTTGTTGGTCGAGGTTATCCGTTCGAAGCAGCTTCACCGAGGAAAGATCGGCCTGGAACTGAACCAAATTGAGATGGTGTACTACGAGGCGCTTCGAGATTCCCTCCCGGACACGACATTCGTAGATGCTGCACCGATTTTGTGGGAGCTGCGGAGAGTCAAGCATCCCGACGAGATTCGGCGGATGCGGGAAGCGGCTAAGCTGACGAGCGAAGTCTGCGAGCTGGCTTACTCGAGTGCGACGACAGGCATGACGGAGTGGGACCTGGATGCGCTTATGGCCCGGTGGATGGCCGCTCGGGGTCTGCACTATGAGTGGATGCATGTCGGCTTCGGCCCTAAGGGGGCCAACTTCGTCGGGACGACCGACACCCCGCTGAAACCCGGGGAGATCCTCCGCATCGACCTCGGGGGCAGTTACAAGGGGTACATCTGCGACATGTCCCGCTCCCTGGCTTTTGGCGGGCAAGTTAGCGATGCGGCGCGACGGGCGCACGCGGTGATCCATCAGGCCAACCAGGCTCTCCGGGAAGCGCTACGGCCGGGGGTGACGGGGAAGGAAATGTATCGGCTATGCATGCAGACAATTGAAAATGCTGGCTATCGTCCGCTTACCCGCCAAGCGGGTCATTCCGTGGGACGAACCGTCCACGAGCTTCCTTGCCTTAACGACAAAAACGATTGCCCGTTGGAGCCGGACATGGTGCTGACCGTCGAGCCATGTCTTCGAGTGGAGGGCGTGGGGTCCATTAACATTGAAGACCTGATGCTCGTCACCGAGGACGGAGCCGAGTGTTTGACGCCCGTGCCACGTGAGCTGGAGGCTTATGTCTGAATCTATAAAAAAATGGTTCTTCAGCAAAATCTGTGGGCAAGATCGTGTTCCGGTAGATTTCCAAGTGCATGATACAGTGTCAGTTCGTAGGTCTTGTAGGATCGAAACCCGTACGCTTTTCTCATAGCCAGTTTCGCTTTGTTGTTCAGACCTTCCACCGCCCCGGACGAATGTGCCCGGCCAGTGCGGAACCAGTTCAGCACCAGCGGCCTGTGCTTGCCCAGCATCTTCGCGACCCGCTGCATCGGTGCCAGTCTCGAGCGCATCGCGCGCCCGCACCAACGCTTGAGAAACCTCCGCGCCTGGGTCGGGGAGCGACAGTCCCACACTTGCTGGAAATCCTCCTTGAGCAGGTACGCCCGCACTGTCCGCAAGTTCAGCTTCACCAGTTCCGCCAGTCTCGGCTCCTGCTTCTCTGTCAGGTGCTCGGGCCGTTTCAGCAGCAGCCACCGCGAACCCTTCAGCACCGGATCCCGGCCCTGCGCCTGCAACTGCTTCGCTTCCGCCGCCCGCACCTGGTCGATCGCCTGGCCCAGCTTCTGCATGCTGTGCAAGCGGTCCAGCACGTGCACTGCGTTCCGCGCCTGCTCCGCCACCACGCGCAGGTACGCCTTCCACATGTCCGAGCACACCACCTGCAACCGCTGGGAGCGTTCCTTGCCGAACCACTCGAAGAACCCCTCCAGCGTCTCGATCTTGCGCTCCTGCCCCACCCACAGCAGCCGTCGGCAGCCTGCATCCAGCTGCTACACAAGGGTTAGGTAGCGATGCCCGCGCTGCCAAGCAATTTCGTCCACGCCGATCGTCGCCACCCCGTCGAGCCGCACCCGCGCCCGGCCCCACTCCACCGCCATCTCCACCGAGCGGCAGACCCGGTCCCAGGATGTGCGGAAGATCGTCGCCGTCTCCTGCCACGACAACCGCTTCGCCCAGCTGGCCAGGAACCAGGCGAAAGCCTCGGTCGCCTGGTGCTTGCCCTCCGCCCACGGCACCTTCTCGACCTTCACCTTGCCGCAGCGCGGGCAGCTCACCCGCCGCATCGCATAGACGAAGAACGTCGGCAGACCCAGCACTGGCGCGAACTGGAAGCGCCGCGGCTGCAGCCGGTCGTAGCCCGGGGCCGGCTGCCCGCAGCCCGAGCACAGGGCGCGACCGTTCGCCCGGGCGCGCACCTCGACTTCCAGCCGCGCACCCTCGCCCTCGCTCTCGCCCTCGAGCAGCTGGATCTTCCCGTACACGAAACCGGGCAGTTTGTAAACCCTGTTCAAGATGGTGCGCAACTCCATCGACGCACCCCCTTGTAGGGAGCCAAATTATTCCGGCGGTAGGGCGGGGTTTTTTCTCGAACTACGTTGACGCCGGAAGGGTTGGAAATCAAGACAATCCGGGAATTGGGCACTCCGGCTGAGCCGGAGTTTGCGGTAGGCCGCTTGCCGGGTAGGCCCCGCGAGGGAACCGCGTGGCGCCGCGGCTCTCTCGCGGGGTATCAATAGGTGGCCCGCGCGTCAGCCCCGCCGGGCCGTGGTCGGTCCTGCCCTGCAAGTTCGGTTTCCCACAAGCCTGACCGACGAGGAGTATGTTAGCCAGCGGGCCTGGAATCTCGCAACCGCGCCGGAGTGTCCCTGGTGCCGGCGGCGTCCGCACGAGCTGGCGCCGCACGGGTTCTATGCGCGGGTGAAGCCCCCGGGAACGCGGATCCGGCGGTTCCGTTGCCGGCGGGAGGGGCGTACGGTAAGCGCTTTGCCGGACTGCCTGGCGGCGCGCGTGACGGGCTCGTTGGAGGAGGTGGAGGCGGCGGTGCGAGTGGCGGAGGGGGCCGCCAGCCGGGCCGCCGCGGTGGAGCAGGCGCGCCCGCCCGGGCAGGGCAGCCTGGCGAGCGCGCAGCGCTGGCTGGGGCGGCGGGTGCAGTGGGTGGTCGTGCTGCTGGTGACGGTCAAGGGGCTGTACCCGGAGCGCTTCACGGGAGTGGCGCCGACGCTGGCGGGATTCGGGCAGCAGCTGGACAGCGAGACGGTGCTGCGGGCGCTGCGGGAGGTGGCGGCGGCGCACCTAGCGGAGCTGCCGCCCCCGGTGGGTTTCCGGTCTGCGGGCGGGGTGGGTCCGGGCGAGAGAAAAGCCGGTTGGCCGGCAAAAAAACACTTCACGGGACTGTCCCCGCCCGGCGAGGCGGCCTAGAGTCGGGGCAAACGGCCCTCCAGCCGCCTGCAGAGAACCCGCCCCGATGCCCGCCGAAGACCACGACCTGCGACGCGAGGTGGCGCTGTTCCGGTTCCGCCTGATCGGGCCCCTGGTGCACCTGCCGGCCGGCTCGGGCGAGCTGGCGGCGGGGCTGCGGGCAATCGCCGCCAGCGAGCACGAGATTCCCGGCAGCCGCCGGCGCAGCGTCGCGCTCGGCACACTGCGCGAGTGGCTGCGCCGCTACCGGAGAGGCGGCTTCGAGGCCCTGCATCCCAAGGGGCGGATCGACCGCCACCAGTCCCGCAGCCTGCCGGCGGAGGTGGTGGAACTGCTGACCGGGATCAAGGAGCGCGAGCCGCGCCTGACGGTGAAGACCGTCATCCGCCAGGCGCACGACTCCGGGCGGGTCCCGGACGGGGTGCGGCTGGCGCACTCGACCGTCAACCGGCTGCTCCGGCAGGCCGGGCTGATGGGGCGGCCCGCGGCGGAGCCGGATGCCCGCGACCGGCGGCGCTTCTCCTGGTCTCTCGCCAATGAGATGTGGCAAAGCGACGTCATGCACGGTCCGAAGATCGCCGCGGGCGGGCCCGGGCGCCGCCAGGCCAAGGTCTATCTGCTGGCCCTGCTGGACGACGCCACCCGGGTCGTGCCGCACGCGGCCTTCGCCTACTCCGAGAGCGTCGAGAGCTTCCTGGCGGTGTTCCGGCAGGCGCTCCTCAAGCGCGGCACCCCGCTGCGCTTGTACTGCGACAACGGGGCGAATTACCGCAGCAAGCACCTGGAGGTGGTCTGCGCCCAGCTGGGCACGAGCTTGATCCACGCCCGCCCGTACAAGCCGGAAGGGAAGGGGAAAATCGAACGCTGGTTCCGCCGGGTACGAGCCGAATTCCTGCCCTTGCTCGGCCCGCAGGAACGCGCCGGCCTGACCGCCCTGAACCGCCGGCTGTGGGCCTGGATCGAAGGCGACTACCACCACACGCCGCACCACGGCCTCGACGGCGACACGCCGCTGGACCGCTGGGCGCGGGTCGGCCACGAGGTGCGCTATCCCGGACCCGACGTCGACCTGCAGCGGATCTTCTGCTACCGCCTCCAGCGGCGCGTCAGCCGCGCCCGCACGGTCAGCGTCGGGGGCCGGCTGTACGAGACCGACGCCGAACTGGCCGGGCACAAGGTCGTCCTGCTGCAGGACCCGGCCGCGCCGCCCGAGCGGCCGCTGCTCGTGCTGCACGAGAACCGCGAGGCCGGGCGGGCCACCCTGCTCGACCTGCACGCCAACGCCCGCGTGCGGCGCCACCCGCCGCCCGCCAGCGACGAGTCGCCCGCCACGACCGGCCCGGACGCCCCCGGGAACCAGCTGCCCGCCCCCGAGGGCTCGCCGCCCGCCGAGCCGCTGGCCCTGCGCGAGCTCAACCGCGAGGAGAACCCCTGATGTACCGCCAGCACTTCGGCCTGACCCGCCTGCCCTTCGAGCCGCCCGCCGACAGCTCCGAGCTGTTCCCCTCCGCCGGCGCCAGCGAAATCGAGTCCCGCCTCCGGCACCTGCTCGACCTGCGCGGCATCGGCCTGCTCACCGGCGAGCCTGGCTGCGGCAAGACCAGCGCCTGCCGCCGCGTCACCGACGCGCTCCATCCCGGCCTGTACCGCGTCTGCTACTGCCCGCTGACCACCGGCACCGTGATCGACGTCTACCAGGCGCTCGGCTGGGCGCTCGGGCTGGAAATGCCGCGCCGCCGCGCCCCGGCCTGCCAGGCGCTCCGCCGCGAGATCCTGCGCCTCGGCGAGGCCGGCCAGCTCCCGCTGCTGATCCTCGACGAGGCCCAGCACCTGCGCCACGAGGTGCTCGACGAGCTCCGCCTGCTGACCAATTTCGGCCTCGACTCCGAGCGCCGCCTGTGTCTGCTGCTGGTCGGCCAGAGCGAGTTGCGGCGGCGCATGGCGATGGCCCATCACGAGGCGCTCGCCCAGCGCGTCGTGGTGCGCTACCACCTCCGAGGCCTGCGGCGCGAGGAACTCGAGCCGTATCTGGCGCACGCCCTGCGCCGGGCCGGCTGCGAACTGCCGCTGTTCGAGCCCGCCGCCTGCCAAGCGCTGTTCCAGGCCTCGCACGGGCTGCCCCGGCAGGTCAGCTCTCTGGCCCATTACTCCCTCGCGGCAGCCGCCCTGGCCAAGGCCCGCACGGTCAGCGCCGAGCACCTCCAGCGCGCCTGCGACGAGGTGCGCCCGTGACCCGCCCGGACCCCGCTTGGCGCCAGCGTCTGCGCGCGAGTGCCGACCACGTGCGCGACGCTGCCCTCGAGCCGCTCGCCGAGCGGCTCGGCTACACGCGCGACCCGTGAGGTGGCTAGGGAGTGGTGGACAGTTGAGTGTGCGGCAGCTGCAGCAACTCCAGAGGGGCGGCACCATGATGGTGCAGGGGGCTTGAGATGTCAAGGGGGGAGGGGGTAGCAGGGGGAGGGGAGCGCCCCTCCCCCCCTCTCCAAGAGAGGCAGTGGAAAGGGGTGAGGAGGCCCCGGGAGGGGGTGCTGGGGGGCGCGCCCCCCAGCACATTTCCGGCATCTTTTGTTTTGACTTGGCTGCGGATCGTGCCGCCCTCTCGCGCCTCCCGTGTCGGCACGGGAGCGGACTGGCCATGCCGGGCACAACAGCTCCTGCGGGATGGCTGGCAGGCACGCCCGTTGCGACCGGTGCGGTTGCATGGATCATGGTAACGTTACCAGGGGCGGAGAGCCCGCCACCACGCGAGCAGCCGGAGGGCAATGGCATGGCCTTGACGAACGCAGAGAAACAGCGGCGCTATCGCGCCCGGCGCCGGGAGGGGGCGCGGCCGGTCCGCTATCGCCGTCCGCAGGAGCGGCGCTCGAATCCGCAACGCTGGCGCGACGCGGTGCAGAGCTTGGTGCAGCTCCAGGAGCACTACGGGGAGTGGCTGGAGAAGCTGCCGGAGAGCCTGTACGGGAGCGCGCTGGGGGCGAAGCTGGAGGCGATCACAGAGCTGGACCTCGACGCCCTGCAAGCCGTCGAGCCCCCGCTGGGCTTCGGGCGGGACTGAGCGGGCCGGGCGCGGGCCGCCGCGGGACCGGGCGCCAGGCAACAGGCCCCGCGGTGCATGGTAACGTTACCAGTGTCAGGGCCCGTCGCGCCCCTGTCGGCCCGCGCTCAGACCCCCGCCTGCTGCGCGTGCCAGGCCTGCTCGAACTCCACCGGGGAGCGATAGCCCAGCGCCGAATGACGGCGCTTGCGATTGTAGAAGCCTTCCAGAAACACGAAGATCTCCGTGGTCGCCTGCTCGCGGGTCGCGAACGGAACGCGTTGCAGCAACTCGCATTCCAGCGTCGCGAACAGGCTCTCCGCCATGGCATTGTCGTAACAGTTCCCGGCCGCCCCCATTGAACGCTCGATGCCGGCCTCGGCGCAGCGCCGGCTGAACGCCAGCGCCGTGTACTGGCTCCCGCGGTCGGAATGGAACACCACGCCCTGCGCCGCCCGCATCTGGAGCGCCATCTCCAGCCCCGCCTGGACCAGCTCGACGGTCTGCCGCGCGCCCATCGCCCAGCCCACCACCTTGCGGCTGAACACGTCCAGCACCGTTGCCAGGTACACAAACCCTTCCAGGGTCGGCACATACGTGATGTCAGCCACCCACAACCGGTTCGGCTCGGACGCCTCGAAACGCCGCTGGACCCGGTCCGGCGCCACCGCCGCTTCCCGCTCCCTGCGCGTCGTGCAGCGCCGCTTCCTCCGCGTCACGCCCTCCAGCCCCAGCGCCCGCATCAGCCGCGCCACCCGCTGCCGCGACACACTCACGCCCTCCGCCTGCAGCTCCGCCTGCACCCGCCGCGCCCCGTAGGTCTGCCGCGATTCCACGTGGATCGCCGCGATCCTCCGGCTCAACGCCTCGCGCTCTTGCGCCCGCCGGCTCGGCGTCCGCTGCCGCCATGCGTAGTACCCGCTGGTGGAGACCCCCAGCACACGGCACATGCAGGCGATCGGATACTGCCCCTGGTGCGCTCTGACGAATCCGAACACCCTTACGGGATCGAATCGGTCTCCCGAGCGAACCAGGTGGCTGCTTTTGACAGGATCTCGCGCTCCATCTTCAGCCGCCGGTTCTCCCGCCGCAGGCGCACCAGTTCCTCCCGCTCCGCACTGCGCAGGCCGTCCTGCCGACTGCCCTGATCGCGCTCGGCCTGTTGCATCCAGCGCCGCACCGAATCCGCGGAGATCCCGAATTCCTCGGCCACCTCCCGGGTGCTGCGAGCACCGACCTGCACCAGCTTCACCACCTTGTCCCGAAACTCCTTCGGGTAGGCCTTCACATAGGCATGTTTGCTCATTGTCCGGGGCCTCCTTACCCCCTGCCCTCTCTGCAAGCAATCAACTGCCTATCACGCTATCTCAGCTGTCCACGAAAACGGGGCCACTTCACCGCGCCACCGCCAACGCTGGCGGCGAGAGGGCTCGCTGCTGAGCATCCGCGGGGCCAAGTTCTTCGATCACGCCCGCGGCCACGGCGGCGGCGGCGCGATCGACCTGGTCATGCACGCCCGCGGCTGCGGGTTTCGCGAGGCCGTCGCGTTCCTTGCCGGCACCCCGCCCGCGGCCCCGGCCGCCACGGCTCCCGCCGGCGTCCCGCCCGTCCTGCGCCTGCCCGGCCCCGTCGCAGCGCACTGGCCGCCCGTGCGTGACTTCCTGGCCCGCGCCCGCGGCCTCGACCCGGCCCTGCTGGAGACCTGCCGGCGCACCGGTACGCTCTACGCCGACCGCCGCCGCAACGCCGTCTTCACCTGCCGCGACCGCTCCGGCACCCCCGCCGGCGCCGAACTGGTCGGCACCTGCCCGCTCCCCGACGGCTCCACCTTCAAGGGCCTCGCTCCCGGCTCCCGCCGCGAGCGCGGCGGCTTCTGGCTGACGACCGGCTCCGCCCCGCCCGCCGCTGTCCTGCTCACTGAGAGCGCCGTGGATGCCCTCTCCGCCGTCTTGCTGCCCGTCCCCGGCCTGCCCGCCGCCCTGCTCGTCGCTTCCACCGCCGGCACCGCCCGCCGCCTGCCTCGCTGGCTCGACTCCTTCCCCGCTGCCCGCTTGCTGTGCGGCTACGACGCCGATCCTGCCGGCGACCAGGCCGCCCTCGCCCTGCTCCGCCAGCATCCCGGCATGCGCCGCCTGCGCCCTCAACGCGCCAAGGATTGGAACGACCTGCTGCGCTGCCGCGCTCCCCGCTAGGCCCAACCCCACCTCGCCGGCCCCCCCCCCCTCGACTATCCGGGACCGCATCGGATAACGACTACGGTTGGTGCTCCACAACGCACCCCCACGACCCTGCTGCCAAAACCCTTGTGAACCGCACCGCCTCCCTCCTACCGCAAATCATGAATAATCCGGGAAAACGCTCCTTCCTACCGCCGGAATAACCCGAGAAACCCCCGCCGGAATACTGCGCCCCCCAACACCCCTTTCTCGTGGAGGCTGGAGCCTCCCACCTCCATATTCCTACAAGCCCGCCAGCAGTGGCTCCCTCAACCACAGGCGCAACAGCTACGCTGCTGCAAGAGAGAGACTAGTTCCTAACCCACAGATCCTGCGGAAGAGGCAAAAAATAGGGAATTATAACGAATACTTGACATAGGTGCCTGTATCTTGCTCCGCTACGGAGCGTTGGCGCGGCTAGTCGAGCGGGACGTCGAGGCTCGTAAGCCGGTCGCGCAATACGCGAATCCGGTCGCGTTCGTAAGCTACCCCGGCGCGTCAGACCGGTAAGAAGCTCGTGGAGGATGTAGCCACGTTCCTCCGAGTCCGGCGGGTGTAGCCGGTGTATCAAACGGGCGAACTTCCGAAGGCTGCGGACCAGGTTGGCACGAACCAGCGCCGGCGGTGGGTGGTACGTAGGCCATATTTGTATTGCTGCCGGCACGAAGGCTCTCCTTCGAACCGGAAGGGTTGACGCGGCAGGCCAAACCTGTTTACGTAAGTTACGTAAGCTGACTTACATAGTCGGGGTCAGAGACCCCTTCCGGCTAACGCAAAGGCCAGTGCTTGGAACGCTGGCCTTTGCCCGTCTGTTGCTGGACCTATTGTAAGCGACTAGCGCATCGTCCGCCAAGGCTACGGGCTGTCGTTGACGAGCGTCTACTCGAAACAGTGATAGGGATGCACGCCAAGGGTCCTGCCCGAGACGTTCACGAGCCGGACGCCGCGGGCGGAGGGGTTGTGAGAGCGCCAGCCTTCGAACACATCCGCAAGCAGATTCTGTTTCGCCTTGCAGTCCGAGACGGGCCAGCCGCGACTCATCTGTGCGTTGACGGTCAGCTCCAGACGTCCGCCCGGCTTGACCCCGGCGCGCAGAACCCAGTCCCATTCGTAGGCGAATGAGACTTCCCGGAATGTCTCAATCCTTTGTTGTTGCGCTCTGTCACGATCGGGGCTTGTCTCTGCGTTAGATCGTAGTGTTCTTGCCGCCTGTTGGCTCTCGTACGCAATCCGGGCTTCCTGCTGCTTACGCATGAAGCGCTGCTCGTCAGAGAGCGTTTCGTCGTACAAGGCAGGCAGGGCCCAGATCCCCGCGACTATTCCGAGGACTCCTAGAATCCTCTTCCCTTGTTTCGTCATATGGCGTTTCCTCCACTCATGTGATACCGGCGCCGCCGGTTCAGTGGAGCCGGGTCGTGGAAACACCACGTAGCGTTTGCTGTGTAGGTCCTGCGTGTTCGTCAAGGGCTTTGGGGAGCTACCCCTGCCCTGGGTTCAGACTGTTGTATTCAGCAGGCGACCCGGCATGCGGGCACGCCACTGGTGTTTCCGACGACCAGCCTAGCACAGTCCGCACCGCGGGTACAATAGATCTGTGGCGAATAAAGGGCGAAAAACCCTAGTAGACATATACGACGCCATGACGTACATGTGCTAACGTGAGGCAGCGTAATGTATTTAATTTTGGAGAGACGGGCCGGAATCGAACCGGAAAACGAGCCTTGCGGAGACACGCGCCAAACCATCGGCGTCCCGTCTCTCCATTTCATCCTAGCTTGGAGATCGCGTCGTGAATTTGCTCTTGGAGCGGGAGACCGGAGTCGAACCGGCACCTCAGGATTTGGAGTCGCGTGTGCTGCCTTTACACCACTCCCGCTCCAATCATCCTAGCTTGGAGATCGTGGAATGAACTTGACTTTGGAGCGCCGGGAGGGAGTTGAACCCTCTTTCAGTGAGTTGCGATCTCACTGCTCTTGCCGTTTGAGTTCCGGCGCTCCATTCCATTCTAACGACGGAGGATCGCCATGAAACCGATGCTCGACCCCGAACGGGATCTCAAAGGGGCCACACCGGAGAAGCTGGCCCGCGCATTGCTACGTCCGCTACGACCGCGTCCCGCTAGACAGACCGTTATCCGCGATCAGGTTCCGATACAGCAGGCTGCGTCCGACCAGCCGAGCGACCGTGTCGCGCATCTGCGCAAGCGTATCTAGATCGCGGATGTTGTGCCGTCCGGCGAACTCCCGGACGTAGCGGTCCAGGTGTTTCGGAGAGAGCTTGTGGAACGTGCCCTTGTGCGCTCGCTTCAACATCGATCAGAACGATTCCATCCCGTTCGTCGACGCCTCGCCGCGCACGTACTCGCCCACCGAGTGCCGGACCGTCTCATGCGCACGCGGGAGTCCGCGATAGGCGCGGGACTCGTCGGTGTAGACCATCGCGTCCGGCTCCGTACGCTCGGCGACGAATCCTTGCAACGTCTCTGAGTTGGCTCCGCGCACCGCCGTGGCCGAGACGCGATTCGTAGATCGATCCCGCACGCCCGCGACCGCCGTCAGATGGCCCGTTCCGCCGCCTGCCAGCTCGGCGCGTTGCGCTTCGTGCATGTTCCTCTGCCGACCGCCTACGTACGTCTCGTCGGCCTCGACGGGGCCGCGATAGGGATCGTTCGTCTCTGTGGCCCACGCCTCGCGGATGCGCATGAGCATGAACCAGGCGGTCTTCTGTGACACGTTGATATCCCGGTGCAGCTTCATGCTCGATACGCTCTTGAGGCTCGTCAGGCAGAGATAGATGGCGATGGCCCACTTGCGGAGCGGCACATTCGATCGCGCGATCGCTGTTCCGGTGCGGACGCTGAAGTACGCGCGGCAGTCCGAACACCAGTAGGGCATCGGCTTCCGATGGGGAACGGGACGCGTACGGAGACTGCCGCAGTGTCCGCAACAGCGCGCGCCCTGCCAGAGCGTCTGCTCGAACCAGCGTTCCGCTGCCCGCTCGTTTGGGAACATCGCGAATAGCTGGAGCAGGCTGACTCCCTCCCGATCCGACCGCCCGGGCGCGTTCGTTTGTGTCTCTATCATGTTTATATTGTATAAGATACAGGCACCTGTGTCAAGTATTCGTTATAATTCCCAAAAAATAGGGGATTATATTGCGCCAGGGCAAGCCCTGGCAAGGAGGATGCGATGAGGTGCGCCAGGCTAACTGGCCAATGTCAGGAGGTGAAAGTCCTCTGCGGTAAAGGATGAGCTGATCCATAGCGCTCCCCGAGCCGTGCGGTCGTTCCCGTGAGGGGACGGGCGAAGCGTCGGCAGGGGCGCATGTGGGCAGGGCTATGGAGCGTCGAAATCTTCATCATTCGGAGTGCCGAGACCGTCTCATTAGTCGAAGGCAACACCTCGCGGTCCGTTCTAGCTAGGGCCGGGAGGGCTCCGCGGCGTCGAAGAACCCAGGCACGCATGTACGACAGAGGTTGGGACCTGGGAGGCCTTCGGGTCGTCCCGGCGGGTCGCCGCCGGGACCGTGAAGGGAAGGACAGGAGTCAAGACTGGAGATGCACGATCCGAAGGAGTCAGACTCGGCCATACTAGCGACGAGTCCCGGGAACAAGGCGGCGCGAGCGGCTGCGGAGCGGGAGGAGCGAAGGGCCGGGACCAACGAGAATCCGGGAGGCCGAAGCACGGTCCGCACGCAGGGACGGGCAGCCGTGTCACAGGGGGCCGAGCGGATACGGCAATGTATACAGAGGAATCCCAAGGAGAAGCTCACTGCGCTTCTGCACCATGTCACGCCGGAGACGTTGCGGGTTGCCTACGTCGCGCTGAAGCGAGATGCGGCACCGGGCGTGGACGGAGTGACGTGGAAGGAGTACGGGGGAGGGCTGGACGAGCAACTGCTCGACCTGCACGACCGCGTGCATGCGGGAACGTACCGGGCGACGCCGTCGCGACGGGTGAACATTCCGAAGCCGGACGGCGGCAGGCGACCGCTGGGGGTGGCCGCACTGGAGGACAAGATCGTCCAGAAGGCCGTTGTGGACAATATCCTGACGCCGATTTACGAGGCGGAATTCCTCGGGTTCAGCTACGGGTTCCGGCCCGGGCGGGGCGCGCACGACGCGCTGGACGCCTTGGCATACGGGATTGAGAAGCGCAAGGTCAACTGGATTCTGGACGCCGACATCGCCAAGTTCTTTGACCGGATCGACAGGGACTGGATGCTCCGGTTCCTGGGCGAGCGGATCGGGGATCAGCGGCTGATCAGGCTGATAGGAAAGTGGCTACGCATGGGCGCCATGGAAGACGGCCAACTGGTCGATACGGGCAAGGGGACGCCGCAGGGGTCGGTGATTTCGCCGGTCCTCGCCAACGTCTACCTGCATTACGTACTCGATTTGTGGGTCGGGCGGAAGTGGCGACCGCAGGAAGCGCGCGGCGAAATGATCTTCGTGCGATACGCCGACGATTACGTGGCGGGCTTTCAGCACAAGGAGGACGCGGAACGGTTCCTGCAGGAGCTGAAGGAAAGGCTCGGCCAGTTCGGACTGGAACTGCACCCGGACAAGACCCGCCTGATCGAGTTCGGACGGTACGCGATCGCGAACCGGAAGACGCGTGGGCAGGGACGGCCGGAGACGTTCGACTTTCTCGGCATGACGCATTACTGCCGACAGACGAGGAAAGGACGCTTCGGGCTGGGGCGCAAGCCGGTGGCGAAACGCATGAGCCGGACCCTGAAGGCGATCCGGGCAAAGCTGCGACGGCGCATGCACGCGGATCAAGTGGAGACCGGGCAATGGCTGGGGAGGGTGTTGCGAGGCTGGTATAACTACTTCGCGGTCCCCACCAGCCACCCGTACCTACGGCGATTCGAGCGACGCGTCAGGAAAGAATGGATGGCCATTCTCCGCCGGAGGTCGCAAAAGGACCGGCACCCGTGGAAACGTCTGCACCTACTTTGTGATGAACTGTGGCCGCCTGTGCGAGTGCTGCATCCGTGGCCGGACCGAAGATTCGCCGTCACCCATCGGAGGTAGGAGCCGAGTGCGTTAACGCGCCCGCTCGGATCCGCGCGGGGGGCACCGGGTAACCGGTGTCCCTACCGCAATCTGAAACCTTGCACCGCGAGCCAGCAGATTCGACACCTGCCCGGCAAAGGCGCAGCCCGCCAGCCGGGAGCGAGTGTTGCATGGCGTGCGGCAACGCACGTCGTGAAGCGTACACAGCGGGTGGTGAAGCGACGCTATTGAGCCTCGAAATCCTCAATGTCGACGCCTTCGTTTTTATAATTGCGGGGGCAGCACCGCGAGCGCCGCTACAGGCGAGGCGCAGCGGGTCGTCCGGGGTCAGAGAACGTGCGCATAGCCACGGGATGGCTCGCCGGGGAACCTGGGAGGCCCCGTACCTGTCCACGCGGAAAGGCCGGAACATGGACCCCTGGCCGCAACAAAGGGTCCGGGCCCGCCCCTGCCTGCGGGGGACCGGGAGCGAACAAGCAGGCACAGCGTGGTACCGGCTGGCGAAGCAATAAGCCGAAGGGATGCAGTGCGGGGAGTCGTAGCGCCTTCGTAGTACCGCTGACGGCGGGGAACCGGGACCGCCGGGACCCGTCCGAGGAAAGGGGGGCGTCGCATGAGCAGGGCCATGGAAGGGAAACGGGACGGAAACTTGAGTTCCGAACACCCCGTACACGGAACAGCCATGGATAGCCGAACGGAGCGCAAGCGCGAATCTGCCATGCGAAGAACCGAGTGCGTTAGACGCGCACGCTCGGGTCTGTGGGGGGAGAGGCTCGGTAACGACCTCTCCTACCCGGCTACGAAAGTGCCGAAAAAACGCAAATTTCCTAGCCTGAGCGCTTCCGCTTCTTGGGCAGCACGTACCGGATTTTCACGGGTTGCACCAGAGCCTTGATGTTGTCGCTCGGTGTCTGTTGACGTGAGAATCTCAAATTATTTCGGCGGCACGGAGGGAGGTATTCCCACTTTCTTACGCTCCCGCCGGAAGGAAACGTAGGAGACGCTGGTCTGAGAGCACTGTAGGCACGGGACTTAGGCGCATCGCCGTGCTAAGACGGTTCTCGAATTATCCTGATTTCCAATCATTCCGGCGTCAGCGCAATTCGAGAAAAAACCGGGGTATCCGGCCGGAATAATCCGAGCGCCAACACTTCCGCTTCCTCGAACGTGGCGTTGATTCGCAGATCCTCCCGTAATTCGGCCGCACTCGGCTGGTAGGACGGATGGATGATCTCCACTTCGCGGGGCGTGGGAGGGGTCTTCCGTGTCTTCATCTGCCTCTATAGCCAGCGATTCTAAATTCAGCCCTTTTGGGGGTTTTTGCCACAGCAGAGCCCGGAATGAGGGACCAATTTCTGGGGACTTGACTTTTCGGACACCGCTTTCAAACATAAAGTGTGGCCTCCGTTCCCGTCCTTGAGTCTCTCCTCGACAGATTCCGCCAGATCGCCTCCGCCTTGCCTGCTCCCCGGACCGGCGCCAACCAGCGCTACAGCCTCGCCGACGCTGCCTCCTGCGCCTTCGCGATCTTCTTCCTCCAGTCTCCCTCTTTCCTCGACTTCCAGCGCCGTATGCAGAAAAAGGACGCTCGCTCCCATTGCCAATCCCTGTTCGGTGTCGGGAAAATTCCCTGTGACAACCACATCCGAAACCTCCTGGATGGCCACGACCCCGACCACTTCGCCCCCCTGTTTGCCGACTGCCTGCAAACCGCCCACGACCACGCTGCCCTGGATCCCTTCCTGCGCCTCGACGGGCGCGTGGCCATCGCTCTTGACGGCATTCCATTGCAGTGTTCGAATGCCATCCACTGCGACCAGTGTTCGACCCGCCATGTCGGCCCACACAAAACCGAGCAGTCCTTCCACAGCATGCTCGCCGCGACCGTCGTCGCCGACGGCCACAACCGCGCCCTGCCCCTGCTGCCCCACTTCGTCCAGCCCCAGCACAACCCCCACGACAACCGCACCCACGAAGAACGCCAGCAGGACTGCGAACGCCACGCCGCCAAGCGCTGGTTGCCCGCCCACAGCGACCAACTGCGCCCCTTCCGGCCCGTCTTCCTCGGCGACGACCTGTACTGCTGCCAGCCCCTCTGCCAACTCGTCCGCCGTAAGCGTTCGAGCGGGCCGTGAAAGGCGGCCGTGGAGCTAACGATTGAGGATTGCTTTCCAGTCCGGGCAGAGGGGTTTGACGAAGACGTTTTTGACGGGCTGGTTGTACTCGTGACGAGTATCGAGTTTGCCGCGGCCCTGCGTCTGGCCCAGATGGATCCAGTTGGCGGCGCGATAGCAGGTGCCCTGGAAGCGCGGCGTTTCGCAGAACGTTTCCAGCAGAACTGGACGCATGCCGTAGCGTTGCTGCCAGTCGTCGGGGAGTTGTCGCTGGAGGCAGGCGAGCAGGTGGGACGCCAGTGACGGGAGCCGGATCCAGGGCAGGATGAGATAGCGGGCGTGATTGACGACCAGGGGTAGGTTGCGCTGGCGGGTGGGCGGATCCCAGCCCACGAAACGGTCCCGAGGGGCGGTTTTCCAGGCCGCGGCGCCGAAGCCGAGCAGGGCCAGCAGGAGGCCGTCGGCGGCGTGCACGAAGTAGCGCAACTGGGCACCGGGCAGGGGCTTGTAGCCGAGGTAGTGGTAGCGCTCGACGAACTCGTTCCAGAAGCGGCTGCGGGGATCGGAAGGTCGCAGCAGGCACAGGCGCAGAGGACGGGCTTGGGCCAGCGAGGCGGGCAGGGGCGCGAGGGGCGGCGGATCGGTGCGCGGGGACGGCGCGAGCGGGCGCGGGCGCGGCAGGGTCCTCAGCGGCGGCGGCAGGGTCAGCAGGCCGTCGCGCTGCATGCGCAGCAGGGCCACGCGCGCGCTCATCTCCTTGAGGCCGCCGTCGGGCTTGCGCCAGTCCAGCGCCTCGCAGACCGCCTGGGATAGTTTCGTGCGGGACAGGGGCGGGTCCGTGTGCGCGATCAGGGCGCGGATCCGGTCCAGTTCGGCCGGGAGGAAATCCCGGCCGCAAAAGCGCAGCGAGCCGCTCACGGGTCCGGCCCGGCCTCCGAACACCGCCAGGGCGCTCGCAGGGCCTGGAACCGCTCCGCGGACAGGCCCCACGGCAGCCAGGCCCACGGATCCACCACGACCACTCCCCGTCCGATCCCCGCACACTCGCGCAGGAACGCCTCCAGCCAGCGCCACAGGTCGATGCCGGCCCTGTCCAGCGTGGCGCACACCGACAGCAGCACGCCCTGCAGGGCCGCGCCGTCCGCACTGTGCGAGCCGTAGCTGAGCTTGCGCCCGAGCACGGGTCGCCGCAGGGCTCGCTCCACGACAGTGTTGTCCATGGGCACGAACGCCTTCCTCACTGTAGGGAGCCAAATTATTCCGGCGGTAGGGCGGGGTTTTTTCTCGAACTACGTTGACGCCGGAAGGGTTGGAAATCAAGACAATCCGGGAATTGGGCACTCCGGCTGAGCCGGAGTTTGCGGTAGGCCGCTTGCCGGGTAGGCCCCGCGAGGGAACCGCGTGGCGCCGCGGCTCTCTCGCGGGGTATCAATAGGTGGCCCGCGCGTCAGCCCCGCCGGGCCGTGGTCGGTCCTGCCCTGCAAGTTCGGTTTCCCACAAGCCTGACCGACGAGGAGTATGTTAGCCAGCGGGCCTGGAATCTCGCAACCGCGCCGGAGTGTCCCTGGTGCCGGCGGCGTCCGCACGAGCTGGCGCCGCACGGGTTCTATGCGCGGGTGAAGCCCCCGGGAACGCGGATCCGGCGGTTCCGTTGCCGGCGGGAGGGGCGTACGGTAAGCGCTTTGCCGGACTGCCTGGCGGCGCGCGTGACGGGCTCGTTGGAGGAGGTGGAGGCGGCGGTGCGAGTGGCGGAGGGGGCCGCCAGCCGGGCCGCCGCGGTGGAGCAGGCGCGCCCGCCCGGGCAGGGCAGCCTGGCGAGCGCGCAGCGCTGGCTGGGGCGGCGGGTGCAGTGGGTGGTCGTGCTGCTGGTGACGGTCAAGGGGCTGTACCCGGAGCGCTTCACGGGAGTGGCGCCGACGCTGGCGGGATTCGGGCAGCAGCTGGACAGCGAGACGGTGCTGCGGGCGCTGCGGGAGGTGGCGGCGGCGCACCTAGCGGAGCTGCCGCCCCCGGTGGGTTTCCGGTCTGCGGGCGGGGTGGGTCCGGGCGAGAGAAAAGCCGGTTGGCCGGCAAAAAAACACTTCACGGGACTGTCCCCGCCCGGCGAGGCGGCCTAGAGTCGGGGCAAACGGCCCTCCAGCCGCCTGCAGAGAACCCGCCCCGATGCCCGCCGAAGACCACGACCTGCGACGCGAGGTGGCGCTGTTCCGGTTCCGCCTGATCGGGCCCCTGGTGCACCTGCCGGCCGGCTCGGGCGAGCTGGCGGCGGGGCTGCGGGCAATCGCCGCCAGCGAGCACGAGATTCCCGGCAGCCGCCGGCGCAGCGTCGCGCTCGGCACACTGCGCGAGTGGCTGCGCCGCTACCGGAGAGGCGGCTTCGAGGCCCTGCATCCCAAGGGGCGGATCGACCGCCACCAGTCCCGCAGCCTGCCGGCGGAGGTGGTGGAACTGCTGACCGGGATCAAGGAGCGCGAGCCGCGCCTGACGGTGAAGACCGTCATCCGCCAGGCGCACGACTCCGGGCGGGTCCCGGACGGGGTGCGGCTGGCGCACTCGACCGTCAACCGGCTGCTCCGGCAGGCCGGGCTGATGGGGCGGCCCGCGGCGGAGCCGGATGCCCGCGACCGGCGGCGCTTCTCCTGGTCTCTCGCCAATGAGATGTGGCAAAGCGACGTCATGCACGGTCCGAAGATCGCCGCGGGCGGGCCCGGGCGCCGCCAGGCCAAGGTCTATCTGCTGGCCCTGCTGGACGACGCCACCCGGGTCGTGCCGCACGCGGCCTTCGCCTACTCCGAGAGCGTCGAGAGCTTCCTGGCGGTGTTCCGGCAGGCGCTCCTCAAGCGCGGCACCCCGCTGCGCTTGTACTGCGACAACGGGGCGAATTACCGCAGCAAGCACCTGGAGGTGGTCTGCGCCCAGCTGGGCACGAGCTTGATCCACGCCCGCCCGTACAAGCCGGAAGGGAAGGGGAAAATCGAACGCTGGTTCCGCCGGGTACGAGCCGAATTCCTGCCCTTGCTCGGCCCGCAGGAACGCGCCGGCCTGACCGCCCTGAACCGCCGGCTGTGGGCCTGGATCGAAGGCGACTACCACCACACGCCGCACCACGGCCTCGACGGCGACACGCCGCTGGACCGCTGGGCGCGGGTCGGCCACGAGGTGCGCTATCCCGGACCCGACGTCGACCTGCAGCGGATCTTCTGCTACCGCCTCCAGCGGCGCGTCAGCCGCGCCCGCACGGTCAGCGTCGGGGGCCGGCTGTACGAGACCGACGCCGAACTGGCCGGGCACAAGGTCGTCCTGCTGCAGGACCCGGCCGCGCCGCCCGAGCGGCCGCTGCTCGTGCTGCACGAGAACCGCGAGGCCGGGCGGGCCACCCTGCTCGACCTGCACGCCAACGCCCGCGTGCGGCGCCACCCGCCGCCCGCCAGCGACGAGTCGCCCGCCACGACCGGCCCGGACGCCCCCGGGAACCAGCTGCCCGCCCCCGAGGGCTCGCCGCCCGCCGAGCCGCTGGCCCTGCGCGAGCTCAACCGCGAGGAGAACCCCTGATGTACCGCCAGCACTTCGGCCTGACCCGCCTGCCCTTCGAGCCGCCCGCCGACAGCTCCGAGCTGTTCCCCTCCGCCGGCGCCAGCGAAATCGAGTCCCGCCTCCGGCACCTGCTCGACCTGCGCGGCATCGGCCTGCTCACCGGCGAGCCTGGCTGCGGCAAGACCAGCGCCTGCCGCCGCGTCACCGACGCGCTCCATCCCGGCCTGTACCGCGTCTGCTACTGCCCGCTGACCACCGGCACCGTGATCGACGTCTACCAGGCGCTCGGCTGGGCGCTCGGGCTGGAAATGCCGCGCCGCCGCGCCCCGGCCTGCCAGGCGCTCCGCCGCGAGATCCTGCGCCTCGGCGAGGCCGGCCAGCTCCCGCTGCTGATCCTCGACGAGGCCCAGCACCTGCGCCACGAGGTGCTCGACGAGCTCCGCCTGCTGACCAATTTCGGCCTCGACTCCGAGCGCCGCCTGTGTCTGCTGCTGGTCGGCCAGAGCGAGTTGCGGCGGCGCATGGCGATGGCCCATCACGAGGCGCTCGCCCAGCGCGTCGTGGTGCGCTACCACCTCCGAGGCCTGCGGCGCGAGGAACTCGAGCCGTATCTGGCGCACGCCCTGCGCCGGGCCGGCTGCGAACTGCCGCTGTTCGAGCCCGCCGCCTGCCAAGCGCTGTTCCAGGCCTCGCACGGGCTGCCCCGGCAGGTCAGCTCTCTGGCCCATTACTCCCTCGCGGCAGCCGCCCTGGCCAAGGCCCGCACGGTCAGCGCCGAGCACCTCCAGCGCGCCTGCGACGAGGTGCGCCCGTGACCCGCCCGGACCCCGCTTGGCGCCAGCGTCTGCGCGCGAGTGCCGACCGCGTGCGCGACGCTGCCCTCGAGCCGCTCGCCGAGCGGCTCGGCTACACGCGCGACCCGCGCCACCGCCAACGCTGGCGGCGAGAGGGCTCGCTGCTGAGCATCCGCGGGGCCAAGTTCTTCGATCACGCCCGCGGCCACGGCGGCGGCGGCGCGATCGACCTGGTCATGCACGCCCGCGGCTGCGGGTTTCGCGAGGCCGTCGCGTTCCTTGCCGGCACCCCGCCCGCGGCCCCGGCCGCCACGGCTCCCGCCGGCGTCCCGCCCGTCCTGCGCCTGCCCGGCCCCGTCGCAGCGCACTGGCCGCCCGTGCGTGACTTCCTGGCCCGCGCCCGCGGCCTCGACCCGGCCCTGCTGGAGACCTGCCGGCGCACCGGTACGCTCTACGCCGACCGCCGCCGCAACGCCGTCTTCACCTGCCGCGACCGCTCCGGCACCCCCGCCGGCGCCGAACTGGTCGGCACCTGCCCGCTCCCCGACGGCTCCACCTTCAAGGGCCTCGCTCCCGGCTCCCGCCGCG
The DNA here is from genome assembly GCA_965218615.1 of Bryobacterales bacterium. Lineage (GTDB taxonomy): Bacteria > Acidobacteriota > Terriglobia > Bryobacterales > UBA6623 > VXMF01. The sequence goes on along the minus strand of CBDCLH010000003.1, from coordinate 148,973 downwards.
AGCGCGGCGGCTTCTGGCTGACGACCGGCTCCGCCCCGCCCGCCGCTGTCCTGCTCACTGAGAGCGCCGTGGATGCCCTCTCCGCCGTCTTGCTGCCCGTCCCCGGCCTGCCCGCCGCCCTGCTCGTCGCTTCCACCGCCGGCACCGCCCGCCGCCTGCCTCGCTGGCTCGACTCCTTCCCCGCTGCCCGCTTGCTGTGCGGCTACGACGCCGATCCTGCCGGCGACCAGGCCGCCCTCGCCCTGCTCCGCCAGCATCCCGGCATGCGCCGCCTGCGCCCTCAACGCGCCAAGGATTGGAACGACCTGCTGCGCTGCCGCGCTCCCCGCTAGGCCCAACCCCACCTCGCCGGCCCCCCCCTCGACTATCCGGGACCGCATCGGATAACGACTACGGTTGGTGCTCCACAACGCACCCCCACGACCCTGCTGCCAAAACCCTTGTGAACCGCACCGCCTCCCTCCTACCGCAAATCATGAATAATCCGGGAAAACGCTCCTTCCTACCGCCGGAATAACCCGAGAAACCCCCGCCGGAATACTGCGCCCCCCAACACTCACAAACACCACCAGGCCCTCGCGGTGCCGCAACAAGGATTGCAGCGGTGCCAGCCGCGGGTCCGGACCAGCCTTGTCCGACTCCCGCTGCGCTGCCTGGGTCCGTATCGCCACCTCCCGCTCGGCGTGCTCGAACAGTGCGGCGCACTCCGCTGCCAGCCGCTGCTGGGCCGCCCGGAACGCCTCGCACTGTCCTTCCAGACCACTCTGTGGATCCCACTGCGCCAGCCGTTCGGCGTTGCGTCGGTACAGCCTCCCGATCCGCTCCAGGATCCCGTCCACCCACTCCTGCAGGTCCGGCCGCTTGCGCCCCAGCGTGACAAAATCTCTCCTGGCGTGGGCCCAGCATACGGAGAGTTCGAACTGCTCCGGGTGCTCCCGCGCCAACTTGACATACGCCGCGTAGCGATCACACACCAGCACCACCTTCTCTCTCAGCCCCAGCTTGCCGAACAGTTCCGCGGCCGCCGCGGCACTCCGCGACGGATCCACCCGGAACCGCACGGCGTCCCCGGTCAGGCAGGCCCACAACCAGCAACGCGGGTTCTGCCCTTCCTCCGCCCGCACCTGCACCACCCACGAGGTCTCGTCCCCGTGCACCAGTCGCGCCTGTTCCTGGTGCGCTGCGATCGCCGCCTCCAGCGGCTCGAACCAGGTCAGGAAATCCCGCCCATGCCCCAGCAGCGTGCCCGCCGGCAGACGCACCCCCCTCTCGCCCCACTCCCGCTCGAACGCCCGCACCGGGTGCCGCTGCCAATACACTTGCAGCAGAAACGCCACCCACACGCGCAGTCCGTAACTCGTGCCGCGGAACAGCGTGGGCTCCCGCGGCGCGATCACTGCGGGCACTGGCTGGCCCTGCCGCTGCGCGCACCCGCACCCCGCCCGGAAGCGGGGCCGCCGGATCCGTCTCACATACCCCCGCACATCGACCTCGATCGATGCGCTGCTCTCCTCGCCGTTGCGGGCGTAGGGCTCCCCGCAGTCCGCACAATAGCGGCTGTCCGCCTCCGGCTCGAGCCACTCCTCCTGCACCGCTAGACCGGACCGCTCTACCCGCGCATGCGGGACCGCTCCCCGTGGCCCCCCGCGCGGCCGTTGCGGCTCCGGATCCGCCCCCGGGCGGGCCGTCTCCGCTGCAGCCGCCCCACCCTCACTGCCGCTCTGGCGCTTCTCGCTCCGCTTCCCGAACGGGGACCGCAACAGATCCTGGTTGCGCTGCTTCAGGCCCGCAGTCTCCTGCTCCAACTCCTGAATCCGCTCGTGCAGCTGCTCGCTCCTCTGCTGCGCTTCCGCCAGCTTCTGCTGCGCTTCCCCGCAGCGCAACTGCCACTGCTTGATACGCTCCTTCGCCCGCTGGTGCAGGCTCCGCCAGTCATGCCACTGGCGCTTCGCCTCCACCAGCTGCCACGACAACCGCCACTCCCGCTCCAACTGGCACTGCACCGGCATCCCTGCCGGCTGCGCTTGCAGCTGCCTTTCCGCCTCCACATCCGCTAGCCTGCCATAAACCCATTTCTCGTGTCCAGCGTTTTATGCAAGTTTTTTTGCCGCCCTCCCCACCGGCTTTCGCCCTCCTCAATTCACGGCCCGCCCGAACGGTTACCGTCCGCCACCTCGAAGCCGACTTCCTCTTCATCTGCAAGCCCAGCTCGCACAAGCGCTTCTACGAATTGATCCACGACGACTTCACCCACTCCAGCGGCTGGATCCGCACCCGCAACCACAAACGCCAGGTCGAGCAGCACCGCTATCGCTGGGTGCACGGCCTGCCGCTCCGCGACAGCGACGATGCGCTGCTCGGGACCTGGATCGAGTTCCAGATCCAGCGCCACGGCGAGCGCACCTACTCCAACACCTTCTGCACCAGCCTGGAGGTCACCGCCGAGAACGTGGCGGCAATTGCACGGCTCGGCAGAGCGCGCTGGAAGGTCGAGAACGAGGGGTTCAATTGTCTGGCGCGCCATGGCTACAACAGCAAGCGGAACTTCGGGCACGGCCGCCACGGCTTGGCCAATCTGCTCGCCACGCTGAACCTCTTTGCCTGCGCACTGCACACGCTGCTGGACTGCCTGCGGGGCTTGTGGCGGCAATGCCGCGACGAGGCCGGCCCGCGTCGCACCTGCTTCGAGGACCTGCGCTCCTTGACGAAGCGGTTCTGGTTCCCGCACTGGACGAGCTTGCGCACCACGATGCTGGGCGCAGGCGAGTCGCGGGCCGGCCCCTCGCCCGCACCCTCATGAGATTGCTGCCCCAGCCAGCGGCGAGCACCGGGCCCGTCGGGGAGCCCGCAGCAGGGCTCTGCCGCGTGGGCCTCGGAACGGCTGGAGAGGCGCTCGGAGCCGCTCCCGGATGCGCCACTTGCTACCGCCGATGCCCCGCTGGCGCTCTCGCAATCTCTCTGCGACGCCCCCGAACGCCCGGCGAGATGCCAACAGCCCACCTATATCTCGGATCTTGAGAATTGCTTGCGCCAGGACAAGTCCTGGATAGGAGGATGCGATGAGGTGCGCCAGGCTAACTGGCCAATGTCAGGAGGTGAAAGTCCTCTGCGGTAAAGGATGAGCTGATCCATAGCGCTCCCCGAGCCGTGCGGTCGTTCCCGTGAGGGGACGGGCGAAGCGTCGGCAGGGGCGCATGTGGGCAGGGCTATGGAGCGTCGAAATCTTCATCATTCGGAGTGCCGAGACCGTCTCATTAGTCGAAGGCAACACCTCGCGGTCCGTTCTAGCTAGGGCCGGGAGGGCTCCGCGGCGTCGAAGAACCCAGGCACGCATGTACGACAGAGGTTGGGACCTGGGAGGCCTTCGGGTCGTCCCGGCGGGTCGCCGCCGGGACCGTGAAGGGAAGGACAGGAGTCAAGACTGGAGATGCACGATCCGAAGGAGTCAGACTCGGCCATACTAGCGACGAGTCCCGGGAACAAGGCGGCGCGAGCGGCTGCGGAGCGGGAGGAGCGAAGGGCCGGGACCAACGAGAATCCGGGAGGCCGAAGCACGGTCCGCACGCAGGGACGGGCAGCCGTGTCACAGGGGGCCGAGCGGATACGGCAATGTATACAGAGGAATCCCAAGGAGAAGCTCACTGCGCTTCTGCACCATGTCACGCCGGAGACGTTGCGGGTTGCCTACGTCGCGCTGAAGCGAGATGCGGCACCGGGCGTGGACGGAGTGACGTGGAAGGAGTACGGGGGAGGGCTGGACGAGCAACTGCTCGACCTGCACGACCGCGTGCATGCGGGAACGTACCGGGCGACGCCGTCGCGACGGGTGAACATTCCGAAGCCGGACGGCGGCAGGCGACCGCTGGGGGTGGCCGCACTGGAGGACAAGATCGTCCAGAAGGCCGTTGTGGACAATATCCTGACGCCGATTTACGAGGCGGAATTCCTCGGGTTCAGCTACGGGTTCCGGCCCGGGCGGGGCGCGCACGACGCGCTGGACGCCTTGGCATACGGGATTGAGAAGCGCAAGGTCAACTGGATTCTGGACGCCGACATCGCCAAGTTCTTTGACCGGATCGACAGGGACTGGATGCTCCGGTTGCTGGGCGAGCGGATCGGGGATCAGCGGCTGATCAGGCTGATAGGAAAGTGGCTACGCATGGGCGCCATGGAAGACGGCCAACTGGTCGATACGGGCAAGGGGACGCCGCAGGGGTCGGTGATTTCGCCGGTCCTCGCCAACGTCTACCTGCATTACGTACTCGATTTGTGGGTCGGGCGGAAGTGGCGACCGCAGGAAGCGCGCGGCGAAATGATCTTCGTGCGATACGCCGACGATTACGTGGCGGGCTTTCAGCACAAGGAGGACGCGGAACGGTTCCTGAAGGACCTGAAGGAAAGGCTCGGCCAGTTCGGACTGGAACTGCACCCGGACAAGACCCGCCTGATCGAGTTCGGACGGTACGCGATCGCGAACCGGAAGACGCGTGGGCAGGGACGGCCGGAGACGTTCGACTTTCTCGGCATGACGCATTACTGCCGACAGACGAGGAAAGGACGCTTCGGGCTGGGGCGCAAGCCGGTGGCGAAACGCATGAGCCGGACCCTGAAGGCGATCCGGGCAAAGCTGCGACGGCGCATGCACGCGGATCAAGTGGAGACCGGGCAATGGCTGGGGAGGGTGTTGCGAGGCTGGTATAACTACTTCGCGGTCCCCACCAGCCACCCGTACCTACGGCGATTCGAGCGACGCGTCAGGAAAGAATGGATGGCCATTCTCCGCCGGAGGTCGCAAAAGGACCGGCACCCGTGGAAACGTCTGCACCTACTTTGTGATGAACTGTGGCCGCCTGTGCGAGTGCTGCATCCGTGGCCGGACCGAAGATTCGCCGTCACCCATCGGAGGTAGGAGCCGAGTGCGTTAACGCGCCCGCTCGGATCCGCGCGGGGGGCACCGGGTAACCGGTGTCCCTACCGCAATCTGAAACCTTTCATAGCGAGCCAGCGGGTTCGACTCCCGTCCGGCAAAGGTGCAGCCCACCAGCCGGGAGCGCGTGTTGCATGGCGTGCGGTAACGCACTGTCGTGAAGCGTACACAGCGGGTGGTCAAGCGGCGCTATTGAGCCCCGAAATCATCAATGCCGACGCCTTCGTTGTGCAATTAGCGGGGGCAGCACCGGGCACGCCGTCAACGGCGAGGGATGTCTGGGTCGACCGGGGTCAGAGAACGTCTGCATAGCCACGGGATGGCTCGCCAGGGAACCTGGGAGGCCCCGTACGGTCCACGCAAGAAGGCCGGAAGACGGACCCCTGGCGGTAACAAAAGGTCCGGGCCCACCTCTGCCTGCGGGGGATCGGGAGCGAAGCAGCAGGCAAGCGTGGTACTGGCTGGCGAATCAATAAGCCGAAGGGACGCCGTGCGGGGAGTCGTAGCGCCCTCATAGTACTGACAGACGGCGGGGAACCGGGGCCGCTGGGACCCGCTCGAGGGAAGGGGGGCGTCGCATGGACAGGACCGCGGAGGGGAAACGGTGAGGAAACTGGAGTTCCAGCAAGCCGTACACGGAACCTCCGGGGATAGCCGATCGGAGCCTAGTGCGCGAATCTGCCGTGCGAGGAACCGAGTGCGTTAGACGCGCACGCTCGGGTCTGAGGGGGAAGGGGCGCAGCAATGCCCCCTTCTACCCGGCTGCTCTATAGCATCCCTTGTTGCTTGCGCTGGTTCCTGACGTTCAGGCTCATCTCGCCACCGCCCTGGCACCAGACTGCAAACCGTTGTCCTGGATCAGCGCCTTGTAGGTGAGCCGCTTGCCCTCCATCCCGCGGCGGATGCCCCTGATCTGATGGATCGTGTCCAGAGCCCGCAGGTTGTGGCGTCCGGCGAACTCCTGCACATAGCGCTCCAGGTGCTTCGGGCTCAGCTTGTGGAACGTGCCCGTGTGCGCCCTCTTGAGCAGCGACCACAGGCTCTCGATGCCGTTGGTATGCACGTCCCCTTTGACGTACTCGCGCAGCGAGTGCTTGACCGTGTCGTGGTCGCATGGGAGGGACTCGTAAGCCGTCGCATCGTCGGTGTAGACGGTGGCTTGCCGGTCCGCATGGTCCTTGCCGAATCCTTGCAGTGTTTCCGCGTCGGTCGACTGGATGAGTGTCGCTGCGACCTGATTCGTCTCGCGGTCCTGCGCGCCCACGACCGCCGTCTTGCCGACCGGTCCGCGACCCGTGTCCGCCAGTTCCTTGCGCTTCGCGTTGCTCATGTTCTTGCGCTTGCCGCCCAGGTAGGTTGCGTCCACCTCGACCGGCCCCGAGAACAGCTTGCTGTCCTCCGACAATGCGGCACGCAGCCGCTGAGCGAGAAACCAGGCTGACTTCTGGGTGCTCCCCAAGTCGCGGTGCAGCTTCATGCTCGACACGCTCTTGAGGCTGGTCATGACCAGGAACGCGGCAACCAGCCAGTCCTGATAACCGATCTTCGATGCCTCCATGACCGTGCCCGTCTTGGTGCTGAATCGCTGCGCGCAGAGCTTTTCCCGGCAGCGGAACGGCATGGTCTTGTGCTGGCAGCCCGTTTGTACATGCAACGACCCGCAATGCGGGCAGCACACGCCCTTCGGCCAGCGCTGCTTGACGATCCATTCCTCGGCCTTGTCGTCCGTGGGGAATTTCCTGAGTAACTGTTTGAAAGTAATACCCTTACGGTGGTTCTTGCCCGGTGCCTTTGCCATACTCTTAGTATGCAGGAAAGTGCCGGTAATGTCCAGCGCTCAGGCTAGGACATTCGCGTTTTTTCGGCACTTTCGTATATAATCCCCAAAAAATACGCCCCTCAACTCACGGCCAGTTTGCAGAGAGGAGGTGACGTGCCCCCGATAAACCCGACCAAGTAGGATGGGAAGTTCTCCGGCAGGAAGGAGAACGAGGAGATGAAGAAGAGTCGGTTGAGCGAAGAGAAGATCATCGAGGTTCTGAGGCAACGGGAGGCGGGAAGGAAGGGCAGCGAGCGGAGCCGGGAGTACGGCGTTTCGACAGCGAGTCTCTACGCCTGGAAGTCGAAGTACGCCGGACTGGAGGTCAGCCAACTGAAGCGGCTCAAAGAGCTCGAAGAAGAGAACCGACGACTCAAGACGTTGGTGGCAGATCTCAGTCTCGACAAGGTTGCCCTCAAATCGGTGATCGAAAAAAACGGATGGAGCCGCTAGCACGACGCGAGGAGGTGAGGCACGTCATCGAGCGCTGCTCGATGAGCGAGCGGCGTTCGTGTCGTCTGCTGGGGCTGAACCGCTCCAGCTACCGCTACCGGCCGCGCAACAAGCGGGACGAGGAGTTGTGCGAGCGGCTACGCCAACTCGCCGCAGCGCATCCGCGCTACGGCTACCGGCGCTTGTGCGCACTCCTGCGGCGCGAAGGCCAAAGAGTAAACCACCAGAGAATCGAGCGCCTCTACCGTGAACAGGGATTAGCGGTGCGCCGGCGAAAGCGTAAACGGCTCGTCCGAAGCGCTCGTGCTACCGCGCCAACGCCCGAACGCGCCAATCAGCAGTGGTCGCAGGACTTCGTCAGCGACACGACCGCGCAGGGACGTGTGCTGCACCTGTTGACGGTGATCGACGCCTATACGCGCGAGTGCCTAGCCATTGAGACCGACACGTCTTTGACCGGCCGTAGGGTGACGGCCGCTCTGGAGAAGGTCCTTGAGCGGCGACCTCGACCGCAGACGATTGGTGGGGACAACGGTCCGGAGTTTCGGTCACGTTGGTTCCGTGCCTGGTGCGACGGCAAAGGGATTCGGCTCGATTTCATCGAGCCCGGCAAGCCGATGCAGAACGCGTTCATCGAAAGCTTCAACGGGCGCTTTCGCGATGAATGCCTCAATGCGAACTGGTTTCGCAACCTGCGCCACGCCCGACTCGTCGTCGCGGCTTGGCGCAATCGATACAATCAGCAGCGTCCCCATAGCGCCCTGTGCTATCGCACGCCTGTGGAGTTTGCTAGCCGAGATCTTCCAGTTATGCCTGGTGGATAAAACAGGGGCACGTCAGAGGCAATCTATTAAGTCCCGCATAATATCATGTCAATCGGAACAAAGAGAAGACTGCTTCCAGAAGGCCGTAATCAAGCGCGGTTTGCGGCGCATGCGGCACAGCGCTTTGCGAGCGTGCCGGCTCAGCTCCCCGTAGTCTTTCGGACAAACATTGGGCAGCTGGTGCTGCTTCCCGTACGACCAGATGTACTCCACCGGGTTCAGCTCCGGCGCATACGGCGGCAAGTACTCCGTCACGATGTGGCCCTCGGAGAGTTCGATGAACTCCCGCACCAGGCGGCTGCGGTGGGCCGGCAATCGATCCCAGACGATCAGCATCGGCCGCTCGATATGACGCACCAAAGCCTTGAGGCAGTGGATCACTTCCCCCGCGCCGGTCGCGCCCGGATAGAGCCGGAAGTAGAAGTTGCGCAGCGTCAGCCCAGCGGACACCGAGAGCTTGTCCCAGTTGAAGTTGAACTGTAGGACGGGCGTCTGGCCGCGTGGCGCCCAACTGCGGCAGCGATGCGGCTTCTGACTCAATCCGCTTTCGTCGATGAAGACGAGCGTGCGGCCTTCGTTTTGGGCTTTTTTTTAGGCCCGGCCAGGTCTTGCGCTGCCAAGTGCGGATCACCTCTGCGTCGCGCTCGCGCGCCTGGCCGACCGGTTGTTGCGGGCTCCAGCCGAGCCCCCGCAGGATCTTCCAGACGTGGCCTGCGTGGTAGGCGACGCCGAACTCGTCTCCGATCAGGCGAGCCACCCGCGGGCAGCTCCACAGCGGCGTCGGGAAGCCGTGGGCCTCGAGGCCTTCGAGCAACAGCGATACCAGCCGTTCCCGCTGCGCGGCGTCTAACAGGGGCTTGCGTCCGGCACGCCCGGCGCGGCGCAGCACGCGCCAGACTTGTTGGTCATGGCCCTGGGGCCACACGCTGACTTGCTCGGCGCGAGCGACTTCCCGTCAGTTTCTTACACCCCGTGGCGCCTCAATAATACTCCGGTTCAACCAGTGAGTGCAGAAACGGCGGGTGCGCTTCACCACCGCAGCGGCTCTGGTCAAAGAACTGGTCGAAGCTAAGCAGCAGTTGCAGCTGAGCCGCGTGCTCGCACGCTGGTCGCGCTACGAGCTGATTGCGATCGACGAAATGGGCTACGTGCCTCTGGCGGAAGTGGGAGCGGAGTTCCTGTTCCAAGTCATCGCTGATCGGGCGGAGAAGGCGGCGCTGATGCTGACGATCAACCTGCCGTTCTCGGAGTGGACGAAGGTGATCCCGAACGCGCGGCTGTGCAGAGCGCTGTTGGATCGCATCACCGACCGGGCGCACATCATCGAGACGGGCGAGGAGTCCTACCGCTTCGGTAGGACGCTGGCCAACAGGAAACGGGGGCAGTAGGAGGGAGCGCGCTCGTTTTTGCGGGCGTCGTCTCGAGCGGAGCCCGGAGGGCGCAGCGCAGGACAATGCCCGCAAAAACGAAAGGAGATCCAATGAGATCAACGACTTAGAGATGCTTTACAGGGTGGGCCAAAATAAACTGCCGAAGTGGGCCAAATGTAGTTGCCAAAAGCAAACCAGTTCACAGATCAGCCCGAGCGCCTAAGAACAGCCCGAGAACCAGGCCCACACCTGGGGCCAGCGCTGCGCCAACGCGATCATCGATATGCCCGTGAAAAACACGGAGCAAGCCACCAACCCCAGCTGCATGACCCAACTCGGGCGCAGATCGGGCGGTAAAAACGTGCGATTCAAATAAAGGGTGTGCAGGGCGGAGAATCCCAGCCCAAAGTTCAGCAGCACTGCCGTAGCGATGGCCAGCACGAGAGGATTTGGTGTGAACCTGAGCGCCAAAAGACCCCACAGCCCGTAAACTCCCATGATGGTGTAATAGACTAGTTTCACCTGCTGACCTGGAAGGCGGCGCAGATGTTTGCTGCCGATCCAGGCAATGTCCGTCCATCGCCGCGTGATGCCGTCGAGGTTGGCGATCTGGCCGGGGGCGAGGATAATAAATCCGCAGGTCAGCGTCAGAGCCCAATAGATTTCTCCCGCTTGGTTGGCAATCGCGCGTGACGTCATGGCGGCGGCGGCGTAGGGCTCCACCGTTGCTCCCGCGATGAACTGCAGGGAAACCAAAGCGGGCAGCGCGACCCCCAGCAGGCAGCCGACCGCCCAAATCAAAGCCTGGTCGCGCACGATATGGCGCACCCAACCTCGCCAGCGTAGCAAGTTGGCGGCATGGAGGGGAAAAACTTTGCCCACGTGTGACAGGGCAACCTTCTTGCCTCCAATAGCACTGGGAATGGCACCCACCAGCAGGCCCATGCCCCAGCCTTTGTCGCGAACGTAATTGGAAGCGTAGGTGTTTGCCAGCCCGCCCGCTCCCGCGATCGCCGCAAAGGCGGCCATCGTCGCCCAATCGATCTCTTGCTCTGGCAATGCGCCGAATCGGATGAAGCCGCTGAAAATCTCGCTCCACGTCTCCGCGTCTACCAGGAACACGGAGAGAAACGAAAGATAGGCGAGCACCAGAACAACCTTGGTGACCATGATGCGCTCGAGGGTGTTGTACACTTTGCCGCCGAAGATTAAGGGAACGAACGAGCCCAGGAAAATCGCATACCCCAGCCGTCGGACAAACTCATCGTCTGCTGGGCTGGGAAGGTGACCGAAAATCACCGCCGCCAGCGGCACCGCGGCATTCGAGGCGAGGTAGGGCCAAATGGCACCCGAGTCGAGCAGCAGATAAAAAGGAGTCCAGAACTTTGGGCCGGGCGCGGTGCGAAAAAGGCCCACGAAGATCGGCTCGCCCGTGTAAAGTGTGTAACGCATGACTTCCAGGTTGTAGAAAACTTGCAGGGCGATGCTGACGGTGGCGAGCCACATTAGCTGTCCGCCATATTGTGCGGTCAGAATGGGGCCGAACATCCACTCCCCGCCGCCAATGGCATTGCCGACCATCAGAAGCCCGGGGCCGATGAGAGCAGTCCAGTGTCGCCAGCTAAACTTCGGGGGAGGCGGCAGATCTGCGGTCTCCCAAGCGGGGAAATGCTTGGAGTAAACGGCTTTCATCTGGTACGTACTTCTTTGTACATCCGTTTCCAGGATCACGCTGTTCAGCCCACTCCTGTGAAGCCCCAAGGGTTCCTCAATAGGCCGTTTAAAGGCACCAAGGTGTACTCAGAAGTCCACCGCTAGCCCGAACGGATTTGAACCTGAGGGGACAATACTGAGAAAGTCAAGGACTTACAATTCATCTTGCGATTTCGTCTTTATTTATCTAACCTAGTGACCTTGATCACTCCTTCCCCTTCACGTACCACGATCCACCGGTTCGCTGGGATGCCACGGAAAGTCTCAGTTTTTCCCTGCGGCCAGCGAATACTTATATCTCCCTTTCGTTTGTCCCCTATGCCAAAGTGGACGCGAAAGTCGCCTTGGGAAATGTGAAACCCGCCGCTTCGTACCTCGTCAATCTGATCGTCATCACCTATCTGGAGGGTGATCTGAGCGCCAACTGCGTCCCTCCCGGAACCTGTCAGGGCTTGTACAAGTATGGAGTTTCCTGTCCGGCCAAAATTCTTAAGTAACGAAGGAGGTTCATTCATATTGACGACGACGATTTCCATCTTGCCGTCATTATCAAGATCCCCGATGGCCACACCACGCGAAGAATGCCGCGCGGGGATGCCGGGTCCCGCCCGACTGGACAAATCATGAAACTTGCCATCGCGCCGGTTCCAGAAAATAAGCCGCTGCTGGCTAAAAGAATCGCTCGACGCCAGCTCATCGACCTCTGGATAAACATGGCCGTTTGCCACAAAGATGTCTTTCCAGCCGTCATGATCGAAGTCGACGAATGCCGCTCCCCATCCTACAAACTGGTTATGGACAGCCAGACCAGCAGCGATGGTTCGATCTGAGAAATTCCAGTCGCCGCCGTTTTGATAGAGAGTCGGAAAATCTTTTGCAAAGTTTGTCTTGAAAATGTCAAGGAGGCCATTGTGATCATAGTCTCCCGCAGTTGCTCCCATACCCGCTTGTTCCTGGCCATCTTCGTTGTAAGCGGCTCCTGACGACACTCCAATCTCTTCAAAGGTTCCGTCCTGTTTGTTATGAAACATCAAGCTCGGAGTTGAGTCACAGGCTACATACACGTCGGGCCAACCATCGTTGTCGAAATCTCCCGTAAGCACGGTGAAGCCATAGTACTCTTTCGGAACCGCAATGCCGGATTTTGCGGATACATCACGGAACATTCCATAGCTGTCGTTGGCATAGAGTGACATCGTTTCTTTCGGCAGTCCACGCGGTCCACAAACCACCGGAGCGCCCATCCAACGGCAATACTCATTCTCACCGGGCCGGGGAGTCGATTCCGGATCGAATTGGAGGTAGTGTGCTACGAACAGGTCTAGATCACCGTCCCGATCAAAGTCCAAAAATGCACAACCCGTGCTCCAACGTAAGCTCTGGGAAGATAGTTGCCGACTTTTGGTCTCATCTCGAAAAGTCCCGTCTCCCTGATTTCTGTACAAGACGTCCTGCCCCCAATGTGTCACGAATAGATCTGTGAAGCCATCGTCGTCGATGTCCCCTGCACAAACTCCTTGGCCCCAACCCGTGTGATCGATACCTGCTTTCTGTGTCATATCCCGGAACCGTAGTTTCCCTAGATTGCGATACAGATGGTGCTTAGCGGGGGTTGATTCGGACCCGAACCGGTGAGAGTTGACTAGGAAAATGTCTTGTAGACCGTCTTTGTCGTAGTCCAAAATGGCCACTCCAGTGCCTGTCGATTCAAGAATGAATGTCTTACGGCGCTCGGCGCCCGAGACATTCGTTCCGGTCAGCCCGGCCGCAGCCGCGACATCCTCATATCGCAAGGAAGGAGGTTCCAACCCGGTAGGTAGAGGTGCTGCCGGTTGAGGACTCCGTGATCGAACAGCAACTCCCTGGGAAAGCGCACGGTTCATACCGCTCAGTAGGGAGCAGACACAAACGAAAGCGACCCAGAGTCGGCACCGGCGTGACGTTGAACACGAGTACAATAGCACGTCTTAGTCCCACCGGGGGCGACGCCTCGGGATGAAGCACCTCTTCCACTAGACTTTAGTGCTCGGTGTGAAACGGTGCAATCGGAGTTTCCGATCTGGACTCCGGCTCGGTCATGGTACACCCTTACGGCCGGGAACGCAAGGCTGTTGTGCTGGCTCAGGACATGTGAGACGGGGGAGGGGGTGCTCGTCGGCTCAGATAGGCAAGGTACTGGATGGGGGAGAGGGAAGCAAGGGCGTCGTGGGGTCTGTGGTGGTTGTACTTGAAGGCGGAGGCGTCGATGAAGGGATTGAGATCGGCAATGCGGTGGGGCAGCAGGTTGCCGTAGGACTGGTAGAACTCGTAGCGCCAAGTGGCCAGCCTGCGTTCGACGCGACCGTTGAGTTGGGGGCTTGAGGGAGGCAGGACCCAGAGATCGACGTTGCGCTGCCGGGCGGCGTCCTCGAAGGCGCCTTGGAACTCGGAGCCGCCATCGACCTGGACGGCTCTGAGGGGGAAGGGTGCGGAGGCGAGGAGTTTGTCGAGGAAGCGAGCGGCGGAAGCGGAAGAGGCGTTGGATGCGCCCATGGCGGCGCACCAGCGCGATTGGCGGTCGAGGGCGGTGAAGTGCTTGACGGTCTTTCCGAGCAAGAGGCTGATCGAGAGGGTGTCGATCTGCACGGCTTGGCCTGGGGCGCTGGCCTGGAGTGCGCCGCGCAGACGGCGGGCCTGGGGCCGTTTGGTACGTCTGGCGGCTTGCGAGCGGCGGCGGAAGACGAGGACGGGATCGACCCTGGCCGCGGCGCACCAGCAGGGCCAGGATGCGCCCCACCGTACTGTCGGAGACGGCATGTCCCTGGTCGCGCAGGATGGGCCCCAGCTTGCGCTTGCCCCACACGGGGTTGTCCAAGCGCAGGGCTGCGAGCTCCTCGACCAGAGCCTCGCTCCAGCGCGGTTGACACAACTGGTGAGGCCGACGGGAGCGGTGTTCGGGGCGCTGTTGCCAGCGGTACAGGGTCGAGCGCGGCACACTGACCGCCTCGGCGGCCTCGGCGGCCCTCAGCCCGCGAGCCATGGCTTGGCGCCAGCGGCGACCCGCATCGCGCCTGCGCTCTGCCTGTGGATCGGGCGGCTTGGCATCGCTGAGGCGCGACGCGACCCACGCCCTCTTGATAACTTGATGCGGTAGCTGAAAGACCTGCAGGGGGTTCTCCTTTGGCTCCTTGCTTGTCAACTTTGAGCTTTGGAGAACCCCGCTTTCTTTTTCAACCCTCCCGTCTCACTTCTCTTTGAGCTGGCACAAGTTGTCCAACACAAGATGATTCTGGGCATTGGCAAGTTAACAGCGGTTGGCGACAATCGGCTCATGGAATCGCTGTATCGACGTCACCGCTTCCCGCCCGAAGTCATCAGCCATGCCGTTTGGCTGTACCAGCGGTTCGCTCTCAGCTTTCGCGATGTCGAGGACATGCTCGCCGAGCGCGGCATCACGGTGTCCTACGAAGCGATTCGATCCTGGTGCCGGAAGTTTGGCCCAGCATACGCCCGGACCTTGCGGCGGTGACAAGGTCGTCTCGGTGACATCTGGCACGTGGACGAGTTGTTCGCCACGATCCGCGGCGAACGCCACTATCTTTGGAGAGCGTTGGACCAGGATGGCGACGTCCTCGATATCCTGATCACACGCCACCGAGACAAGAAAGCCGCCAAGCGCTTCTTTCGCAAGGTCTTGAAGCACCAAGAGCGGCCACCTTTGCAATTCGTCAGCGACAAGCTGCGAAGCTATCCGGCTGCGCACCGAGAGGTCTTCCCATCCGTCACCCAGCGAACCGCGCAATACGAAAACAACCGAGCTGAAGTCTCGCACCAACACACCCGAGAGCAGGAACGCCGGATACGTCGCTTCAAGTCGGCGGCTCAGGCCCAACGATTTCTCTCGGTCCACGGCCCGATGCAGAACCTGTTCCGAGTGGCGCGTCATCACCTCAAAGCGATCCACCATCGACTCCTCAGGGATCGCGCTTTCACTGACTGGAAGACGGTGACTTGCGCTTGCAAGCACGTTCTTGGGGGATGGGTGATTGCCACGATTGTGAACCTCCAGGGTGGGTTTCCCTTCACCCCCGCCTGGGCGGGAAACGTGACGAATAACGGCGAAGCGGCCCGCCCCTTAAGGATTTGCGACGGCAGCCTGGACAACCCCACCTTGGACCGTTGGTTTGACACCAGTTGTTTTGTCCAGCCCGAAGCGTTTACCCACGGGAATACCGGGCGCAACATCCTGCGAGGCGATGCGCAGGAAAACTTCGACCTGGCGGTCTACAAAAACATTAACATCAAAGAGGGACACCGGATTCAGTTTCGAGCCGAGTTCTTCAATGCGCTCAACCATCCGATTTTCACCAGACCGGCGGCGACCATCAACACCCCAGCGGCCGGCACAATAAACAATTCCAACGAGGGCCGTGTCGTTCAGTTTGGCGTCAAGTACAATTTCTGAAGATCGAGCCTAACGATGGTTGTTCGAAAGTGTGATCTTCGGCGACAATGACCGACTTCAGGGCGCCCCTGCACTGGAGCCGGCCATCGTGATTAAGGGTGGTGGTCGCCGGATTGCGCGGATAGAGATACGTTATCCCATCTTGGAAGATTCTCGGGTAAGAAGGTGCTCAGACATTGTTCCCACCGCCGCGCCTAAGTGAACTTGTAGACCGGCTGTTGTATTGGCAAAGGAACACTCGAACATCTCGTCTACACCCGTACCCCCGGCCAGCCGCAATGCCTTCCGGTCTTTGGTAAGTCTGCTGACGGGTACTTTGCGTAAGGGCCTGCCCTCTTGCTAGCGGAAGAACCGATATCAAACACTCGCCCGCCGGCCGCAGTAGGGCGCACCTTCCGCCGCATCCTTGGCTTCTGGTCGGCTTCATGTGGGTCGCGCTGCTTCTCAACTACGCCGACCGTCAAGTGATTTTCTCGATTTTCCCCGTCCTGAAATCGGAACTCGGGTTTACCGACACTCAGCTCGGGTTGACCGGGTCGATGTTTCTATGGGTGTACGCGGTTGGCTCGCCGATTGGCGGACAGGTCGGTGATTGGTACTCCAAGAGATCCTTGGTTGCACTCAGCCTGTTGTTGTGGAGCCTGGTTACGTTGGCGTCAGGGCTTTCGAGTTCCGTGGTCATGCTTCTGGGCTGCCGTGCCATGCTGGGCGTCGCACAGTCCTTCTTCTTCCCAATCGCGATGGCGCTCATTGCGAACACACATGATCTCAGAACGCGCTCAAAGGCCATTGCGACCTTTGACACCGCACAGCTCGCCGGAATGGTTCTCGGAGGCTGGTGGGGCGGTTTCGTTGCCCAGCATGTGCACTGGCGGATGGCCTTCTATTCGCTGGGGGCCGCCGGAGTTCTTTACGTGGTGCCGTATGCCTTATTCTTGAGGACGACAAGGGAAGATATGCCCGTAGAAACAAAGAAATCAGCAGGGGGACTCGCCGTAACGGTACTTGCAAGAGTGCCTTCCTTCCGGCTTCTCTGCATAGCGGCCTCCACGTTGATATTTGTTCTGTGGTTCCTGTACACGTGGTTGCCTAACTTTCTCTACGACAAGTTCTCCCTGACTTTGGCGGATGCGGGATTTACAGCGACTGCCTACCTGCAATCGGGGACCGCGGTAGGACTACTTCTCGGCGGCGTCCTTGCCGATTGGCTGTTTCGTCGCACCAAGGCGGCACGGTTCTGGCTGGTGTCGGCCGGAGTACTTCTCTCGGCCCCCTGTCTGCATTTGCTGGGCAACAGTGACTCGCTGCCCTTCGCTAAGGTGACAGCTCTCGCCCTGGGCTTGTGCGGGGGCGTGTTTATCGTAAACCTGCCGCCGTCTTCATTCGACGTGATCCCGGCCGACACCCGGTCTTCCGCCGTAGGCTTGCTCAACCTGATCGGGGCATCTATTGCCGGTTTCGGTGCACTACTGGGAGGAATGTGGAAGGAGAGTGTAGGCATTCCCAATCTCATGAGTTTCGCGGCCCTGGCTTGCGTTGTGGCCGGGTTGTTACTCGTCTTCTCGATAACGGTCTATTTCAAGCAGGACTATGCAGAAGTGCATTGAAGAACTCGGTTTGTCTCGCAGTGAGGATGATGTTAATTCTGACTATGAAGGTACACTATAAACGCGATTACTAATGGTGTGCACTTAAACAGGATACAAAGGAGTAAACGATGAAACTTATTGACTACCAGAAGGCGTCACGGTTAATGGACGAGGCTGGGATCGATGTTATCTTGGCTTCTACCCGGCCCAGCGTAACTTATCTCGCTGACTACTGGCACCTCCCCAGTGATGACTACTATGTGTTGTGGGACACCAGTGTAACGCACAAGACTCTAATAGGCATCCCAAAGGAAGAGGAAAAGGGTCCCTTTCTCGTCGCCGGGGCGAGCGAGATGACGTCGGTGTCAATGGTCGACCCTTGGATCAAGGAAAGGCATTTCTGGGGACCGGGCTATTACATTCAACGGTGGAAGGAGCCCAACCCCGACCCGGGTAACCCGATGGATGTGGCCGCACAAGTACTGGCCGAAAAGGGCTTGGAGGACGGCTGTATCGCTGTGGAGAAGCGGTACCTGGGAGTGAGTTACTTCGAGCGTCTGGCCTCCTTGCTGTCGAGAGCGACTTTCGCGGATGCCGAGGACATCTTGTGGAAGCTGCGCATGGTCAAGTCTCCCGAAGAGGTCCGGCGCATACGTCGGGCCTGTGACGCCACGTGTAAGGTCTGGCGAAGATGCATGAGCTTGGCTCGTTCCGGGATGACCGAGAAGGAGATGGAGCGAGAGTTTGTTAAGGCTTTCGCCGAGGAAGGCCTGGACAACGAACGCTCGTACGTCGTATTCGGTCCAGCCGGCCTCAACTTGTTGAATGGCTCCCCAATGGCTTCGGACAACCCACTAAAGCAAGGTCAGTTCATTCGTGTCGATGTCCAAGGAAGATACGAAGGATATATCTGCAACCTGTCGCGGGTCATTGCGTTCGGTGAAATCACCCCGGAAATGAAGAGAGCGCACGGCTTAGTCAAGGACATGGTCGAGAAGCTGATCCCAATACTGAAGCCCGGGGTTCCTGTAAGTGACATACGGGCATTCGAACTGAACCTGTACGAGGGAACCGGCTATGAAGCAGTGGTGCCGTATACCGGCCACGGTGTTGGGCTAAAGGTCCACGAACCGCCGTATCTGTCACAAGTAGATGACACAGTCCTTGAGCCCAATATGGTGGTGACTGTAGAGCCTACGGTCCAATACAGCGCAGACGGGGATATATTCATTTCGATCGAAGATCAACTCTTGATCACAGAGAACGGTGCTGAGTGGCTCACGGCCGACGCGCCGCTGGACCTTTACCTCTGACTCCGAAAGGCCGTCGTCGCGATTGGGAGTTGAGCGACGGAATCAGAACGTGACCGGCTGGTCGAACCGAGGTAGTGTTGTGCTGATTCCCTTCTCGCACCTCCGAGTTGGAGACACGAACTGTTCAATGTGCTGAACGGTTTCAACGAATCCCTTGACAGCCACAACGCCTGTCCCAAGACTGGCGCGTAGGAGGCTGTTCCAAACGGAGCTGTACCATAAGGGTTCGCTTCGAGCTGATCGTACGCGGCAATCGTTGGCGGAAGCATCGAGGTCAGGGCTTGCCCTGTGACAGTGACGACCAGTCTCTCTTGTTGCTGGCATCCCCAGCAGATGAATGCCCGGGTGGCGGCCCGTGGCAGACAAAGTACCAGAAAGGAAACGTTCGATGAAAAAGGGCAGTCGAAAAACGGGGACTCCGCGTCGAGAGTTCATCCGGACAGGTTTCTCAGCACTTGCCACAACGGCGGCTGCGGGTAGCTCCAGCGCCTCACAGGCATCGCGACGGGCGAGGCCGAATATCCTATTCATCATTGCCGATGACCTGGGCCAACAATGCGGATGTTACGGTGACCGAATCGCCCGTACTCCGAACATCGACCAGTTGGCCAGCCAGGGCGTGCTCTTTGAAAATGCTTACGTGACGACAAGTATCTGCAGCCCCTCGAGAGCCAGCATGTTCACGGGTCTGTTCCCCCAGCAACACGGTTTGTTAGGCATGGCCCAGTGGGGATACCGGGTCTTGGAGGGCGCCCCGCTGCTCCCCAATTTACTCAAAAAGGAGGGCTATCGGACAGGCATCATCGGCAAGACGCACATGACTTCTCTGGTGCCCTGGCAGTGGGATTACCAGAAGGCCCCCGCCGATGAAGCCGGTCGCGCCCAATTGCGGGACTCGCGGGGATTCGCGGAGAGAACCCAGGAGTTTCTTTCCCAGAATGGGGAAGATCCCTTCTTCTTGTCGGTGAATTTTGTAGACCCACACACTCCACACTCTGTTCATCGAATCAGCGGTCTTCCCGAGAAGCTCTATACAAAAGAAGAAGTCAAGCCGTTACCCTTCATGGGCGACTGGGACACGCCGATCTTGCGCGAGTCCGTGGCCGGATATTACAACAACGTCTCGCGCCTTGACACAGGAGTAGGGCTCGTGCTGGATACGCTCGAAAGGTCCGGTCACAGCGAAAACACGATGGTCGTGTTTGTCGGAGATCACGGACCGGGTTTTCATCGAGCAAAGCAGAGTTCCTATGAAGCAGGAGTTAAGGTTCCTTTCATCGTGCGGTGGCCGGGTCACTCTATGGCGGGACTTCGCCGCGAAGAACTCGTCTCGACGATTGATATGCTTCCGACTGCCTTGCGTCTAGCGGGGGCTAGAATTCCTGAAGGCCTCACCGGCCTTCCACTCGACGAGTTGGTCGAAGGGAAGCAAGTTAAGTGGCGAGAGACGATTCTCACTGAATATCACTCCAACCAATGCGCGGATTTCTACCCCCGAAGGACGGTGCGAGACGAGCGATATAAGCTTATTCTGAATCTGCTTCACGAGCGCCCGTGCCCTGCCCGGCCTTACATGCGGGCATACGACTGGTACTTCATTCCCAATTATGAGGCGCTGAAGGGAACGGCGACCTACAGGGCATTTCAGACCTTCGAGTACCCACCGGAGGTAGAACTCTATGACCTTGAAAAGGACCCCCACGAATACAACAATCTGGGAGACAAAAACGAACATCGGGAGACCAAGGATCGATTGCTCGCGGACCTGAAAACTTGGCGGGAAAGAACTCACGATCGTTACTTGGATCCGGCGTACCTTAGACGCATGACCGAGTACCACGATCAAGGAGCAGAAGAGCAAAAGAGAACCCGCGAGGTATACCATGCCCGCATGGAGGTCTTGTATCCGGATGGAGGTGAGTTTGGATATATCAGGTGAGGCGCGAGAAATCGACTGGAGACTTCCAAATCAGTAGAATATTTAACGGCTGGGCGTTTCGGCACGCCCACTCGTTGGGCTCTAGTATAAGTGCTCGAGGGCAGGAGTCGCTGCGTCGGAGGGGTCCGCCGTGTGATGCTCTTTCGGCGGCAGACCGAATTGAGCTCTCGGTGGCGATCCTCGCATCGATCCAGAGGTGTGCGTGACAAATGTCAGGCCAAAGCTGCTCATTCTTGGCGACCCTCCGGGAAACTGGATGGAGAAGGTTGGTGAGCTCAGTGAAATCGTCGATCTGCAGGTAGCACGCAGTCCGGAAGAGGCCGAAGCCATGCTTCCGAAGGCCGAAATCGTGTTCGACTGGGTACTGGGTGGGTTGTGGCTCCGGAAATATTGGCATCTAGCCCGGTCATTAAAATGGGTTCACAGTAGTTCGGCCGGCGTCGACAAGATTCTGTTTCCCGAGTGGATTGATAGCCCCGTTATCCTTACAAACGCTCGGGCAATCTATGCCCCTGCTTTTGCGGAGTTCGTGATTCTCTGTGTCCTGTTCTTCGCCAAGAACTTTCCAACCATGGAGGCGAATCGGCGAGAGCACCGCTGGAAACAGTACCAGCCCGTTGAGCTCTGCAATCAGACGCTAGGGATTGTCGGTTATGGCGGGACAGGCCGTGCCACGGCTCGACGTGCTAAGGCCTTCGGCATGAAGGTGCTGGCTACCAAGCGCAACACGCGAACCAATCTGGAGCCGGACCTGGTCGATGATCTGGTCCCCCTGAAACGTTGGCATGACCTTCTCGGTATATCCGACTACGTGGTGAACGCGCTGCCACTGACTCAGGAGACGTTGTTTCTTTTCGGGGAGAAGGAATTCCGGACCATGAAACCCGGCAGTTGCTTCATTAACGTTGGGCGTGGAGAGACCGTGCAGGAAGCGGAGCTCGTACGGGCTTTGCAGGAGGGATGGATTGCCGGAGCTGGGCTTGACGTATTTGAAACCGAGCCCCTCCCACCGGAGAGCGAACTCTACTCCTTACCGAATGTGGTTCTTTCGCCGCATTGTGCTGGGATCACAACGGACAATCGCGAAAGGTGTGCCCGGTTGTTGATTGACAACGTTCGGCGTTACATCAACGAAGAGCCGCTTTTGAATGTAGTCGACAAGCGGCAAGGATACTAAGCGGACTGCGGAAGGGCTCAGCGGTTCGGCGCGGCCCTCCGCGTGAATCGAGTCACCGCACGCGGAAGCGAGCAACTTTTTCTATGCCGGACAACGCCGACTCTGATCTACCTGTCGCCGAGGCAGGGAATCCCGCGAAGGCGACCTCCGTGCGCTATCTGGCACTCTTCCTTGTCGCCTTGGTCTCGATGAGTGCATACCTCACGCGCCATTGTATTGCGGTCGCCAACACGACCATTCAGGCTGAGCTTCACCTTACGACAGAACAGATGGGCTGGGTCTTGAGCGCGTTCTCGTTCGGTTACTTCTTCTGCCAGGTGCCCGGTGGCTGGCTCGGGAACCGATTTGGGACGCGCGCAGCTTTGCCATTTCTGAGCGTGTTGTGGTCAGCCTTCACTGTGTGGAGTGCGGCTGTCGCCTCATTCGTTCCTCTTTGGGGTTCCCGTGTTGCGTTTGGTATGGCCCAGGCAGGGCTTGTCCCCCTGGCGTCAAGGATCGTACGGGATTGGCTACCCTTGCACCGACGAGGTATGGGCTCTGGGGTGATGGCGTCGGCCATGACGTTTGGGGGCGTGGTGACCGTGGGATTGACCGCGATCCTGATGGAGTCCTTCGATTGGCGACTCGTCTTTCGGATGTATTCCGTAGTCGGCGCCTTATTGGCTGTCTCCTTCTACGTCCTGTTTCGCACGAGGCCGCAAAAGCATCCTTGGGTGAATCGCCAGGAAGTGAGGCTGATCTTCGGCCATGCCCACAGCCGGGTGGCTGACCGAACGCGCGCTGAGACTGAGGCGGACGCAGAGACCGAAGACGGGACAGCTGGCCGCGCAAGGTCGAAGCTCTACGGTCCGTTGGCTTCCCGTGTCATCAAGTCCCGTAGCTTGCAGGCCCTATGTGCACACGCCTTCTTCCGAGCAGCAGGATACGGGCTGTTCGTCACCTGGTTTCCTGCATTCCTGGAAAAAGGGTATGGGGTCACTCGTGAGAGTGCAGGGTTGCTGGCGATGGCTCCGCTGATTGCGACTGTTTTAGGAACCGCGCTTGGCGGATTTCTGGTTGACCTCTTGCTCCGTTGGACAGGGAGTAAATGGATCAGTCGCAGTGGCGTGGCCTGCTCTGTGTTGGGTGTCTGTGCTTTGTGCACGCTGGGCGCGGCATGGTCCTCCTCCGTCAACCAACTTGTGGCTGCCATCGCTGTCGGCACCGTGTTTTCCGGCATGGGAAACCCGGCCTATTGGGCCGCGACGATGGACCTGGCCGGACGCCATACGGCTGTGATCATGGGTATTGTGAATATGGCTGGTACGCTGGGCGCATTCTTGGTCCCGGCCTTGCTGGGGTATCTGATCGGCGATATCGAACGTACCGCGGGCGATTGGAACCAGGTCATTTACCTCTTTTCGGCAATCTATTTTGCCGGGGCGGTTTGTGGTCTCGGCATCAACCCGAACGCGTCTCTGGCGGAGGCAGCCGATAGCGGCCTCGACGTATGATCCAGGAGCACCCTGCATCGAATCTCGGGCGAATCCGCCCGCCCCTGGTAATCGGCGATACTCATCGTTGTAACTCGCTCAAAACGTTCAACCTACGAAACAAACGCCCGAAACCGCTTGACAATCAGCCACGACCTGGCGAATCTATGGCACAGATGGGGAGTAAAACAGGCTGAACTAACGGCAACCGTCGTCGGGCGGCCGCGCCTCACGACCCTCCGGTTCATGGTCCGCATTGCCTCCCTGAGCAGGAAGAAAACCCTGAGATCGGGGATCTGCTCGATGCCTTACGAAACAACTTGGGCCGCCGCTCTGGCCTTGCTTGCCGGTCTGGGGACGACAGATCTTGCAGGGCAATCCTCTCCTTTGGATCACCGCAAAGACCCATTTCGCGTGGAACTCTATGAGGAGCTCCCGGCGAACTGGAGTGATACATGGTCGTTTGAAACTCTGGTACCGGCGATGACCTGGACGAGCCCGGAAGTCGGGCAGATTGTCCTGCCGGGCAGACTCTCGCCCGCGGGGCAGACCATGCATCGAACAGAGCCGTTGGCTTTGCGGATCCAAGGTGAGGTAGAGCTGCCGGCGGGCGAGTACGAGTTTCACTTGAGAAGCCAAGGCTTCGCCCGATTCTACCTCGATGACCAGCTTCTACTTGATTCTGAACCGCCGAAGCCTAAGAAGCTGACCCCCGAAGAGATCGCAGCCAAGGAAGCGGAGGACAAGAAGGCCCGCGACGAAGCGGCGCGCAGAGCAGCGGACGAGCAGGCACGTCAGGATTTGCTACAAAGCAAACTCGAAGATGCGGTTCTGGAACACAACGAAGAGGTTGAGAAGGCAGTCAAAGCCGAACTCTTGAAAAGGTCCAGCGCAGGCCAGGCCGACACCGAACCCCCTCCCAGAATCCAGACGGAACTCAAGAAGCTGACTCTTGACGGCGGCAACTATTCTTTGCGTCTGGAACTGACGGGGAAGAACCTGAATCGGGACGTGTCCATTGTTTACCGCAAAGGAGAGGGGGAGCTAGCTCTTCTTACTCAGGCTTCGCCGGTCCGCTACACGCAAAAAGGCTGGGCCGAGTGGGCCGACAACCAAAAGAGCAGACTGGCAGCGGTGGTCGAAGCGATCCGTGAACCCCGTCTGCGGAAATGGGAACAGCATTGGAAAAGGCGACAGGATGCACAAGCTCTCAACCTGGCGGCGCGCAACCAACCAGCTCCCCCGGAATTGCCCCCGGGGTCTCCCCACAGTTCGATTGACCGCTTCATAGACGCCAACTTGGCTAGACACGATGTTCGGCCGTCTCCCCTCACGAACGACTACGAGTTTGTCCGTCGGATCTACCTCGATGTTTGGGGGTTGATCCCAACAGCCGAGGAGGTTGAAGAGTTTGTCGACGATTCGCGGGTGAACAAGCGCGACCTGCTGATCGATCGTCTGTTGGCTGACGAACGCTCGGCAGCGCCGTGGGTAGCTTACTGGGAAGACGTGTTGGGAGAAAACCCCAAACTATACGGTGGAGTTCCCAACGCAACGGGTTCCTTCAAGGAGTGGATCCATCGCTCGTTTGTAGAGGATCGGGGGTACGACCGGTTTGCCACGGAGTTGGTCTTGATGGAAGGAACGCCGGAAGAGTTCGGGACTTTAGGGTTTCGTCAATCACTTGACAATGACGTTCCCTTGGCCCACAAGGCGCACATCATCTCCCAGGCATTCATGGCTGCCAACATGAAGTGTGCTCGCTGTCATGACTCACCCTTGAACGAGTACAGGCAGCGCGATCTTTTCGGCATAGCCGCCACGCTAAACGGCGGTCCCGTAGCGATTCCCGCCACGAGCAGTGTAGGAGAAGTCCCAGGCCGTCGTAAGCCGGCGGTCTCGGTAACCAGTAAGCCAGGTGATCTCATATCACCTTCCTTTGTTTTCGATGCGACATACGATCCTGCACAAATCCAGGGAACCGGTCGAACCTTTCGCATGGCGTTCGCCGAATCGTTGGTCAAACAACGACGGTTCGCCAGAGTTGGCGTCAATCGAATCTGGAAGCGGCTGATGGGCACAGGCCTGGCTGAGCCCGTTGACGACTGGCCTCCCGAACCGAAGGTCTCGCACCCGCAGTTGATGGATTACCTCGTGAAGGAATTCGTCGGCAGTGGCTACAGTGTGAAACGGATCGAGGAAATAGTCGTCAAGTCTCAGGTCTATCAGCGAAGACGGGTACGGGAACTCGCGCGCCTGACCGATTCGCGAGGTTTGCCACTGTTTGCGGCTCCCGGGGAGCGTCGAATGCGGGCGGAAGAGATCGTCGATTCGCTGCATAGAACCGTGCGCAGAGAGTTCAGGTCCGAAAGGATGGCCTACGGAAAGGTTGACTACGGGTATCCGAAGCGTACCTGGCAGATTGTCACACTCTCCAACGAGGAGGATGTAGACCTTTTGGCCAAACCCCTTTTGCAGGAAATCATTACCCTTGCGAAGACCTTCGGTTGGCGAGACCAGCGCCCCCATCCCGTGAGTGTGCGCGACACGGACGCGAACCCACTGCAGCCCCTGGCCATGGCCAATGGGGAACTGGTAGCCCGCTTGGTGAAATTAACAGATCGTTCGCATTACACCAAGCTTTCCAATGAGGACATCCCGCAAAAAGAGTTCGTGAACCACTTGTTCCTCAACACGCTTTCCCGACCTGGCACGGAAAGGGAACTGAAGCTCGTCTATCATCACCTGAAACCTGTTTGGGACGACCGACGCATTCCGGCGAAGCTTCGGCAAGAGGCCAAGAAGGAAACCACGGTTGAGCAAGTGACCATCGCGGATAGCATCGCTGGTCACGAGTATGTTCTCAAAGTGCGCCAGGGCGAGCCGGCCACGGTAACACTCACGGAAGCCTACCGCGAACAAATGGAACAGGTGCTATGGGTGATTCTGAATTCGTCTCAGTTTCTTCTCTTTGTACCTTGAATGGAAAGGATGACAATGGAGAATCAAACGGAGCAGAGAAGCGACCGGCTCCTCGGTCGGCGGGACTTCCTTGGAGGAGTGGCACGAGGGGGCGCTGTTGCAGGCGTTACCACGCTCTTGGGAAACTTGTCCGCCTCGACACCCGACGGCAGGGTGAAGACAAAGGGGAGACCGGCAGCCACAGCCGACAGCTGCATTTTCGTCTGGCTGCCGGGCGGGATGTGCCACGTTGACACGCTTGATCCGAAACCCAAAGGAAACGGGAAAGACGTCCCCGGCGGTTACTACAATCCGATCAAGACGGCCGTCTCGGGAATCGAAGTCTGTGAGCACTTGCCGCAGCTCGCGGAACGAATGGATCGACTTGCCATCGTCAGAAGTCTCCATCACCAGTTCTCTAACCACACCCAGGCAGTGGACTTCGTCCATACGGGACGCTTGCCCAGTGGAACGGTCGTCTATCCCTCCTTGGGATCGGTTGTGGCGCGCGAGCTGGGAGGCTTAGACCCTCAAGCGCCCCCGTACGTTGTGATTGGTTACCCCATGCAACCACGTGGTCCGGGTTTCCTTGGGGGAGAGAATAGCTATGTCTACGTGACCGACGTCGAGGCCGGACCGGCTGTCCTGCAAGTCCCGAGAGGCACCTCGCCTGCCGAATACGCGGACCGGGTAGCGGTCCTCAAGGAGTTTTCGCAGATCGGTTTTGAAGAGCACCCGGGCTCGGCGACTGGGAAGGCCTACGCTTCCACCATGAGCAAGGCCTTCGAAATGATGAGCGAGAAGTTTCAACACGCTTTTTCGGTGAAGGACGAACGGGCCGATCTTCGAGAAGCCTACGGGGAAGAATTCGGCCAGAGACTCTTGTTGTCGCGGCGTCTGGTCGAGAACGGAATCCGCTTCGTAGAGTGCTCTTTCAATCTGCACTTCATCAACGGCTATGGTTGGGACACGCATGCCTTCGCCCAAGAGCGTGTTCACCTGCTCATCCGTCAGCTTGATCGCGGCTTGTCAGTGTTGATCGAAGATCTGGACAGACGCGGGATGTTTGATCGGACACTGGTCGTTGTGGCCACGGAATTCGGACGGCCGCCGGAGTTCGACGGCCAAGGCGGACGCGGACATCACTCCAAGGCTTTCTCCGCGATCTTGTTTGGGGGAGGTGTCGGGGGAGGGCGCGTCATCGGAGCAACCGATCATCTCGGCCGCGAGATCGTCGACCGCCCTATTTCCATCCCCGATTTTCATGCGACCATTCATCGCGCTCTGGGCATCGATCCCGATAAGCACCTAATCACCCCAGACAGTCGGCCCGTGCCGATCACCGACTTTGGCAAGCCGGTCGAGGAGTTCTTTGCTTGAGGCAAGCGCCCTAAGAAGGTCAGAACGCCCGTCATCAACCTGGCTAGCTCGCTTATCGGGGAGCTGACCTAGCCCGGATTATTCAGTGCGCCGTGGAAAGGCGCTGTGTCTCAGCGGGTGCGAAACCCGCCCGGCAACTGTCGCTCCAGCCGGTAGCAGTAGATTGCTCGTAAGCGTTCGGGGGAGCCGTGGAGGGCGGGTTAGCTGCAGAGGACAGAGCGCCAATCGGGCTGGAGAGGCTTGAGGAAGATGTCCTTGACGGGGAGAGCGTATTCTTTGCGGACGTCGAGCTTGCCGCGGCCTTGGGTGCGGCCGACGTGGATCCAGTTGGCGGCGCGATAGCAAGTGCCGCGGAAGCGTGGCGACTCGCAGAAGGTTTCCAGCAGCACGGGACTGTGGTCGCCCGCGCCGCCCGCTGCCGCCTGAGCGCAGTTGAGTGGGAGTAAGGAAACAAAGTGAGCGTCCACGGCAGCCTCGACGGAATCGCCCCGGCACCCGCGAACGCCATGCACCGAAATCCCCGGATCCCATCCGCCATTTCCGGCATCACTGGAGAAAACGCTTGACAAGAAAACACGGAAGCTGCGGGAGTTGCAGGCGCTGGTCGAGAGCGAGCAGGAAGACTGGGCGCGCTGGATGCAGCAGCTCCTGCGGCGGGCTCATCGCGCGGTCGGGATCGCGCGGGAGCAGGCTGTCCCGCTGCCGCAGTCGCTGGTGGATTTGATCGGGCGGCGGTACGACCGGCTGCTCGAGCAGGCGCTGGCCTTGCATGCAGCGCAGCCGCCGCTGCGCTTGGAGAAGGCGGGCCGGCGGGGGCGCAAGAAACGCCGGCCCGGGCACAATCTGGCCCTGCGGCTGCAGGATCGGAAGGAGTCGGCGCTGCGGTTCTTGACCGACTTCGAGGTGCCTTTCACGAACAATCTCGCCGAGCGTGACCTGCGGATGATGAAGCTGCGCATGAAGATCTCAGGCTGTTTCCGGTCCGCGCAGGGCGCGCGGGACTTCGCCACGCTGCGCAGTGTTGGGTCGACGGCCGGCAAGCAGGGCTGGAACCGCATCGAAGCCTTGCTGAGCCCCCCGGGCGAATTGATCGCCGGGCTGGCACTCTGACCGGGCCTGCGAGCGGCCCGCAACGCACGGCGTTGCGGCGCCACAGGCCAGGGGAGTTCCCTCGACGCGGACGCAGTCCTCGCGCTCCGTCGAAGGGCTTGGGGTCCGTCAGGCCCTTGCAGGGGCTGCAAGACTCGGGCGTTGCGTGATCACCGTAATCCTGGAGCGGAGCCTCTTGCGAACCGCGTGCCGATGGGCTGCCAGCGTCGTTCAGTCAGCACCATGCCTTCGAAACCGAGCGGTCAACCAACGTCTCGAAAAATGCCGAATCGGGTACCTTTTATGTTGGAGAAGTGCCGGAGAGAGAGGGATGGCTGCCACTACCTTGGACCCTCTCTCCCCAGTGCCGCAGGTGGCGTAAGCCACCGCCGCGGCCGGTAGCAGATCCCTCCCCGCCTCAGCGCAGGGAGGCTCCCGGTGGGGCCTGGCCAGGCCCCACCGGGAGCGACGGGCCGGACCGTTTGTACCTCGGGTTGCAAGACCCGTTGCCCAGCTTGGTCGGCCCGTCGCAACCATTCCTGCGCGGCCTGAACGGAAGCGTGGGTAACGCCCCGAATCGCAAAAGGACAGGAACGCAGGAATGACCCAACCCGATCCCATCGTAGTCGCCGGCATCGACATCGGCAAGTCGAAGCTCGACGCCCACATCCCCGAGGGCAGCCTCGAACGCCAGTTCAAGAACGACAAGTGCGGCCGCCGCGCCCTGCGCAACTGGCTGCTCAAGCACGGCGTCACGCGCGCCGTTTTCGAACCGACAGGGCGCTACCACCGCAACCTCCACCAGGGCCTCGCCGACGTCGGCCTCGCAACCGTCCTGGTCAATCCGTTGCGCTCCCGACGCTTCGCCGAAGCGATCGGCAAGCTCGCCAAGAACGACCGCGTCGATGCCGCCATGCTCGCCCGCTTCGGCCGCCTCGACGGCTTGGAGACCACCCCGCCCCAACCGCGCAACCTCAGCTTGCTCAGCGACTTGCTCGGCGCCCTCCGCAAGCTCCTCGCCGAGGTCGATCCCGAGGTCGCCGGCTGCCCCGCTGCCGCGCTCGAGGGCCTCCAGACCGACATCGCCGCCTGCGATCGCCGCCTGCGCGACTGTATCGCTGCCGACGCCGAGCGCTCCCGCCGCGACGCGATCATCCAGTCGACTCCCGGCTTCGGCCCGGTGAACTCTGCCTGCCTGTGCGCCGACATGCCCGAACTCGGAACCCTCGGCCGCCGCAAGGCCGCCTCCCTGTTCGGCCTCGCACCCTTCGACCGCGATTCCGGCCAGCACCGCGGCGGCCGCTCCATCCGTGGCGGCCGTGCCCAGCCCCGCCACCTGCTCTATATGGCCGCCCTATCCGCCGTCCGCGTCGAGCCTGGCTCCAATGCCTGCTACCAGCGCCTCACCGCCAACGGCAAGCCGCACAAGGTCGCCCTGGTCGCCAGCATGCGCCGCCTCGCCGGCCTGCTCGACACCCTCCTCAGCCAAGACCGCCTCTGGCAGGCCGAGCCGCCAGCCCGAGAACTGGAGGCCGCCGCGTGAAACCGCTGCCGACCAGCCCCAGACCAACAGCCGGCTCTGTGGAAAAAACGCGCCTCAATCGCCCCTCGTCACCACTTTTCCCCGACAATCCGCTTGACAAGAAACACGGAAGCTGGGCAGTTACGTGCGTTCAAGAAATAGGTCATAGAACCGTGAATAGAGCTTGACGCACGTGAGGGCTTGGAACTCCTGGAAGTCGAGATCTGTCTTGTTCCGGGCCATGTAGATCAACCGAATCCCGTCTGATTCCATCTGCGCCCTTGCCGACAACGTGACTCCGCTCTTGAAGGTCAATTCGTGACGTAGGCCGTCATCTTCCCGTCGCCATTGAGGCTCTGCCCCCCACTCCGAGCGGGGCGACCCCAGGAGGAACAGTCGGTGCTCGGTTTTCCTTCACCGGATGCGTCCCCATGCATGCTCGGGCAACTCAATCTCAATTCCCCGCTCAGTGTCAGGCTGTTCAGGCAGCAGCACCTTGAGTATGGGCCGCTCGGGCTTGGCCGACAGCATCAAGCGCAGACCGGACTCGGGCCCGGTCACAGCAAGCTTATCTGTAGCAGCAAAGATTGGTGCGCCAGCCAGGCCGCACGCGGAGAGGCCGACGAAGTGCCGACGATTCATGGTATGCCCCGCGACACCCCGGGGTCTCGTACGGCTGCATTTATCACCACCTGACGGCCGAAACACGTGAGAGGGCCGCCGTGACTTCGTTGCGCTTGCTTGCCGTGCTCAATGTACTGTCAAGTACACCTCCGCACGCCAAGCGGCGCGCGCCTCGTCCTGACGGTCCTCTCACGCACTTTGCCTCGCAACGTGGTGGGAATGCAGGCCAGCTCCAAGCAATGAAACGAATACACCCGTCCCAAATCCTATAGGGATCGCGACGCTTTCAGGTTCAGTGTCTGGCCGGACCGTTCATCTCGAATGCGCAATCTACCGTCGACCAGCTGGATTTCATCGACTCCCTGAAAGCCGGCCGGTGTTCTCGTCCAGAACAGTAGAAAGCTCGCCTCAATCGTGGACCTCGCCGGTAGCCAGCGATACAGAAGGGTGTCGAAGAGTTTGTTCCGCGTGACAACCTCACGTCGTGGCAGGCCGAACGGCTGAGTTCCGAACTCCAGGCCCCGAGCCAACACTCGGCGGGGTGGATAGTATTCCCAGTTCTGAAGCCAGGGAAACTCGTTCGTCTTAAAGACATAACCGAGCAGCAGCCGTTTCCGAGGGTTTAGGGCTGTGGCAAAAGCGAGTGCCTGGGTTTGATCGAAGAGGTGACCCGTATGGTCGATCGAGTCGGGCAATGAGGGTGTAACTCGGATGTCCACCACCCTGCGGTCGATTCCGGGCGCGATCGGCCAGTCGAACAGTTTGCCCGGAGGCAGTCGGTGGGTCAGGTTATCGATGGACTGTTGGTCAGGCCGAGTCAGCGCCCGGTTGTCGGATAGATCCACGACGGTAACACCGGGCTCCAAGAACGGAGAGCCGATCGTCGCGTGCTCGGTCCAGTGGACCGGCCGATCGAAACTCAGAAGGTTCTCGAGTGTGCTGTGAACATAGACTACGCGCTCGCCGTCAGCGATCGTCAAGCGACGCCGAAGTACTTCGTGTGTGCGGGGCAGATGGACGGACTGCGCCAACTCAGCGATACCGTCTCGCTTGATCGAGGACTCCGTTGTCCATGGGAGGGTGTGCGCTTCGCCGTGGCCTGAAAGCCCGGCTTCTGTCTCATCTGCAGAAGCAGGCCCAAAACCGTCCACACAGACGAAATGGCCGACATACCCGTGCGCCCACATGGGCCGTCTTGCTTCCCTGGCCGCCCGGATCGAATCCCACAGGGGGTTGACCTTCTCGGGATCATTCTTGAGTACTAAACACGCGAGTGCCCCCCCGTGGGGCAGGACGGTCAGCTCGAGGATGTCGTTCGACAAAACCAGAGCGGGTCGACCCTGGAAGTCTTGCTCCTGGAGGAAATCCGTTGCTGGTCCAGCCGATACGCTCCACGGCTGGAACCAGAGCGCTGCCGTTACGAGCGCGGTTGCGCGAAGCAGACGGACCAGAAGCTTTGTGAGAAACCCCATCCAGCATTCCTGCAACGATCCGATGGACACATGTTAGCGGAGAAGAGAGTCGCAGGCACCGCTACGCCGCACGGATACCCCGCTAATAGTGGGTTGCGGTCACGGTCCTTGTACGAGCCACGGACCGTCTACCACGCCGCAACACAGCCGTCTTTGCGTGGATCTGTACCTCCCCAAAGCGCGCCACGATCCCAGTCAATCTGAATCGCTTGGTAGCCACCAAAGACACCCGGCTTGTGCACGATGCTATGACCCAATCGGCAGAGCTCACCAACGGTCGTGGCATCCACGCCGGACTCCACCGCAACTCCCTCTCCTGGTGCGTGACGGAAACGTGACACCTCCCCGGCCTCTTGGACGTTCATGCCGAACTCAATCATGTTCAGCAACACCTGTACTTGTCCTTGGGGCTGCATGTCACCGCCCATAACTCCGAACGAGAGCCAAGGCTTACCGTCCCGATAGACCATGGCTGGGATGATCGTGTGGTAGGGCCGCTTGCGGCCCTCGATTCGATTCGGATGATCCGGATCCAGAGAAAAAAGTGCACCACGGTTTTGCAGAATGATGCCGGTCTCGGGGACGACGACCCCAGAACCAAAAAGATGGAAGATGCTGTTGATAAAGGAGACGATATTGCGGTCCCCGTCGACGACCGCGAGATAAACCGTCTCACCTGTGAACGGCCTCTGGACGGTCCTGTCGATCCCGGTTTCGACCTCGGAAGCGGACCGGGTCAGGTCGATGTGGCGCCTTTGTTTGTCCGCGTACTCCTTGGAAATAATCTTGGTGATGGGAAGCTTCGTGCGCCCCGGGTCCGCCAGCCAGGCGTACAGGTCGGCATAGGCGAGCTTCTTGGCCTCGATCAACAGATGGAGGTAGAGCGTCGAGTTGTGACGGGCCCGGCGGAGATCGAAGCCCTCCAAAATGTTGAGCATTTCGAGTACAGCCATTCCCTGGCCGTTGGGAGGCAACTCGGAGATGCGATAGCCTTTGTAGGTGGTACTGATGGGCTCGACCCAGTCGGAATGCTGGTAGGCCATGTCTTCCGCCCTGATGGGCCAGCCGAGGTCGTTCAGGTGCTCGACAATCTTTATGGCGATGGGGCCTCGATAGAACGCATCCCGCCCCCCTCTCGCGATCTCGCGAAAGGTTTCAGCCATGGCTTTGTTGACAAACACATCGCCGTGGGCAGGGGGCCCGCCGCCTCGGAAGTAGGCGTGTGAGAAGTGGGGATCGTGGGCGTGTAATTCACCCTGATGGGACCAGTCGGCGGCAATGATCTCCGACACCGGGAATCCACTCTCGGCATACTCAATGGCGGGCTCGAGAAGCTGGGCCAAGCTCATCGTGCCGTACTTCTTCAAGAGAGTGGCCCAGCCGTCGACACATCCCGGCACCGTTACGGAGAATGGCCCCGTTGCCGGAATCGGGTCGAGGTTGCGCCTCCTGAAAAAGTCAACGTCGGCTGCCTGCGGGGAAAAGCCGCTGCCGTTCAGGCCGGCCAACTCGCCCGTGCGGGCGATGTAGACGAGCGCGAACATGTCACCGCCGGGACCAGTCATCATTGGCTCCACGACGGCCAGCGTGGCGGCGGTAGCGACCGCAGCGTCGATGGCGTTGCCACCCTGTTTCAAGATTTGCAAGCCCGCCTGAGCCGCCAGAGGCTGGCTGGTTGCAACCATGCCGTTGCTGGCGAGCACGGCAGACCGTCCAGCGTTGGCCCGGCCATACGGTCGGTCAGCACGCAAAGAAATTGCCCTCCAGCAAGACCCAGGCAAGAGTCATCAACGCAAGACTCGAGATCTTGATCAACAGCTTCTCAGCCTCCAGGGTTCGACGTGTCATCCTACAGCTAGTTCGCCTGCCGAGACATCTTTGACGCCTTGGACTCCGAGACAAGAGAATTCCCGTGAGCCAAGTACACGGAGATCGCTGCCGCCGTTCGCTGAACAACTCTGCCCAGGCGCGGGACCAACTCCGTTGGAATCTCCAGCACCGTACCGTCGATGCTGATTCCGGCGACCACCTTGCCGGTAACGTCAAACACAGGGGCGCCGATGCCACGAAACCCGATCTGACTCTCTTCGTTGCTGACCGAGTAGCCTCGTTTTTTGGTGTCCTCCAGATCTTGCTTGAGCTTGCGCATGAGAATAATCGTGTTCTTGTTGTACTTCCACAAGGTC
This sequence comes from Bryobacterales bacterium, assembly GCA_965218615.1. Taxonomy (GTDB): domain Bacteria; phylum Acidobacteriota; class Terriglobia; order Bryobacterales; family UBA6623; genus VXMF01. Next base: position 114,699 of record CBDCLH010000003.1, on the reverse strand, counting down.
TTGCTGCTGATCTGACGATCGAACACTTCGTTGGACACGTATGCGATCATCGCCTTGCCGATTCCCGTACAGTGAGCCGGCACTCTTTGCCCAGGCCACGTAGTCGTGATTCGGCGTGTCCCGGGAGCGTTGATTTTTTCGATGATGATAGCTTCGTTTTCCTCGAGGACCGCCATGTGAGCACAGAAGCGGGTCTTGTGCATCAGCGACTGAAGGAAAGGCCGGGCCTCCTCTCGCAGTTGCAGGTGTTCCATGGCAGTTCGGCTAAGGCTCACTAGTTTGAGTCCCAAGCGATATCTCCTGCTGTGACTGTCTTTTTGGAGGTAGCCCCTTCGCTCCAGGGCGGTCAAAATCAGGTAAGTCGAACTCTTGGGTAGCACGAGCTTTCGACTCACCTCTGAAAGAGTAAATCCGCGATTCGATTGGACCATGAGTTCGAGCACGCTGAGGGCGCGATCGAGAGCTGGCACGGCGCTTCCTTGAGGAACTTCCATCATTGCCCCAGAGGTGGCCTGGGTTGTTTAGACAGCCAGTCGGCAAGATTAAGGTGGACTTCGCAACTCCTCTGCACTGCCGACTGACGGGATTATAACCGAAAGAATGGTCATCATCATCTCGTCTCCCCTTCTGCTTTACGCTGCGCCGTGGAAGAGGGGCTCGGCCCCTTGCCGGATGGGTTTGCCTGTTCCAAATTCGGACGGGCACGGCCCGGTGCCGTGACGGGCTTGTCGCGCCAGTACTGCTCGCAACGGCCGAGGTTGAACTCGAGGTGCTTCCAGTAGCAGTCGGGGAATTCTTCTGCTCGAACCTCCTCCAGCACGCTTTCGAAGTAGCGCAGGCTGCGGATTGGCTGGCCATCTGGACGGCCGATCAAGGTCATCGACTTGCGCACGCTGCCGAGCAGAATCGCGCGCCGCACAGTCTCCAGCGGTACCTCCGCGCGGTGCCAGTCCGCCGCTAGGCGCTCGTCCGCCGCGCCGAACGAGCTCGGCATGCAGGAGGGCTTCCCGAACATCCGTCGCACGCTCACGACATACGCTTCGCGACCCGAACCCGCATCCCGGCCGCCCGCGGCGCACTGCCCGGACACGCCCCGCTCCCGCTCCGCCTCCCGCTCGTAGGGCCAGTACTCCGGGCGCACTTGCAGGCGCGAGCCGCGGTGCTGGTTGGGAACCGCCTCCAGATCGCAGACGCCCTTGCTCACCAACTCGCGCAGGCAGCGCCCCAGGGCCGAGCGGCTCTTGCCCACTTCCCGCGCCAGTTCGGAGCGCTCGAAATCCACACGGCTGCCAGCGCGACCGTGAGCGGCGCGCGGGCCTGCGGGCGTTAGCCACTCGGCGCTCCCAGGGCCCTGCGCAGATTATTGCCGAAGCGGGCCATCCGCCGCGTGGCCTCTTCGCTGCCCAGCCCGTGCGTTCGCATGAGGATGGCCAGGCGCACATCCTGGCCGGCCTCCAACAGCGCCTCGCGCGCCTCCGTGGCGCCGCAGCCCGTCACCGTGCGGACGATGTGCTCGGCCCGCCTTGCGAGCTTGTTGTTGCGGACCTGCACGTTGACCATCAGGTTCCCCAGCACGCAACCGGTTCGGATCATCAGCCCCGTCGAGAGCATGTTGAGGACTAGCTTCTGCGCCGTGCCACTCTTCATCCGGGTCGATCCGGCCACGACCTCCGGCCCGACGACTGGAGTGATGGGGAATCGGGCCGCTCGCTCCAAGGCGGAACCCGGGCTGCAGCTAAGGCCCACGGTCACGGCTCCGAGGCCATTGGCGTACTCGACGGCGCCCAGCACGTAGGGCGTGCGTCCGCTGGCCGCGATGCCGACCAGCACGTCGGCTGCCCCAAGCCCCCGCGCTTCCAGCTCCCGGCCGCCGTCCTCGGGGCGGTCCTCCGCTCCCTCGACCGCCCGCAGGAGGGCGGCCGGCCCCCCGGCGAGGACAGCCTGGACTCTCTCGGGGGCGGTCCCGAAGGTCGGCGGGCATTCCGCCGCGTCGAGCACCCCCAGCCGGCCGCTCGTGCCGGCGCCCACATAGAATAGCCTGCCGCCCTGCTCCCAGCGCGCGACGAGCCCGTCGAGCGCTTGCCCGATGCGCGGAATCTCCTTCTGGACGGCAAGCGCCACCCCCGCGTCTTCCGCGTTGATGATTGCCAGGATCTCTTCGGTCCCCGCACGATCAATTGCCAGGCTGCGTGCATTGCGCGCTTCGGTTGGCGGCGACGATTCAGGCATGGACTACGGTTCGGGTAGAAGTTGCTAAGCTGGCTTTCTTCCCCCAAAAGCAGGGTACCCGATTCCGAGCATGGACTACCGCAAGCTGGGCAGCACCGACGTGGAAATCTCCGTGCTGGGATACGGCGCCTCGCCCCTGGGCAACGAGTTCGAGGAGATCGATGTCCGCGAGGGCGAGCGCGCCGTGCACATGGCGATCGACTATGGCGTCAACTTTTTCGATACGTCGCCGTACTACGGACGCACGCTCTCCGAAGAGCGGCTCGGCAGGGCTCTCGGATCCAAGCGCAAGGACATCGTGCTCGCGACCAAGTGCGGTCGCTACGACATCGACAAGTTCGATTTTTCGGCCGGCCGCGTGCGCGTCAGCATCGACGAATCCCTGCGCCGCTTGCGCACCGACTATATCGACCTCTTCCAAATGCACGACATTGAGTTCGTGGACTGCGCGCAGGTCGTGGATGAAGCGCTGCCGGTCGCGCGGGAGCTTCAGAAGGCCGGCAAGTGCCGCTACGTCGGCATCACGGGGCTTCCGCTCGGCATCCTGCGCGACGTGGCAAGCCGAGCTTCGGTGGACAGCATCCTCTCCTACGCCCGCTACAACCTCATGGTCGACGATCTCGATGCGGAGTTACGGCCGTTTTGCGCCGAACGCGGCATCGGGCTGATCAACGCTGCGCCGCTGCACTTGCGCATCCTGACGGAACGCGGGGCGCCGCCTTGGCACAGTGCCTCTGCGGAAGTCAAGCAGGCCGGGGCCCGAATCGCGGCGCTGTGCCGATCCCGGGGCGTCGACGTCTCCGACGTGGCCATCAAGTTCTGTTTCGATTATCCTCACACCGCCAGCGTCTTGGTCGGCATGTCCAAGACGCGCCACGTCGAGCGCAACTTCAATGCGTTCGACTTCGAGACCCCGCCGGGTCTGCTCGACGAAATCCGCGGCCTCGTCGATCCGGTGCGGAACCAGGTCTGGCCGACGGGATTGGCCGAGAACCAGGATCCGCAGTGAGGGTGTCCGTGGGGCCGGCCGCTCCGCGAACCGGGCGCAGCGTGAGAATCGATTCCCACCAACACTTCTGGCGCTACAACGATGTCGAGTACAGCTGGATCTCCGACGACATGCAGCTGCTCCGGCGCGACTTCCTGCCGGCGGATCTGAAGCCGGAAATCGCCGCCGTCGGCGTCACCGGGATTGTCTCGGTCCAGGCCCGCCAGACGGTCGAGGAAACCCGCTTTCTTTTGGGTCTGGCGCGGGAGAACGACTTCATCCTTGGCGTCGTCGGATGGGCTCCGCTGATCGACGACCGCGTGCGCGAGACCCTGGAATCGTTTGCCGACGAGACCAAGCTCAAGGCCTACCGGCATGTGCTCGAGGACGAGCCAGATGGTGCATTCATGCTCCGTCCGGACTTCAACGCCGGTGTCCGCGCCGTGACCGAGACTGGCTTGATCTATGACATCCTGATCCTCGAAAAACATCTGCCGCAGACCCTGGAGTTTGTCGACCGCCATCCCAACCAGGTCTTCGTGCTCGACCACATCGCGAAGCCGCGCATCTGCGACGGATCGCGCGAGCTCTGGCGGGGGAGGATCCTGCAACTCGCGCGTCGTGACAACGTCTACTGCAAGATCTCGGGGATGGTCACGGAAGCGAACTGGCTCCACTGGACCGAGGCGCAGTTGAGGCCCTATCTCGACACGGTTCTGGATGCTTTCGGGCCCCGCCGCCTGATGTTCGGCTCGGATTGGCCCCTGTGCATGCTGGCGGCCGGTTACGGGCGTTGGCACACATGCGTCGCCGAGTACGTCTCCAGTCTCGGCGGCGGCGAGCAGGAACGGATCCTCGGCGGAACCGCGCTGGAGGCGTACGGTTTGGCTCCCCCCGAAGGCGTCGGTTCGGATCGGAACCGACGAAGCCGCCGGATGGATCACTGAGGAGCACCGTGAACAGCTCCCGTTCCTCCGTCTCGCAACTCGCAACGGAGGGACCGCTCACTTCGCGGCCGGACGCTGCCGGACGCAGGGCGGGGGATCTTCTCCTGCTCACCGCGATCGTGACCGTCGTCGCGGTGGTGGGACGCATGTCCGCAGGCGCCGACCAACCCGCGCTCGCCGAATCGCTGGCCGCCATTGCCGCAAGCAAGGGCCTCTACGGCATCGGGGGCGCGGCGCGGTGCATCGCAGGGATCACGCTGCTCGCAGGCGCGTATTTCCTGGGCAAGACTTGCATCTTGCGAGAACGACCGGAGACTGTGTGCCTCCCGGTGCTCTTTGCCGTGTCGGGTGTTTGCACGGTCCTGTCGGGCGCGTGCGCGGTCGTCTTGGCGGCATCGGCGCCCGACACGATGGATCCCGCCGGCCCCAGCCGGTTCGGCCTTTCCGTCACGGCCGCGGCCGATCTCCGGCGGCTTACCGGCATGGCCGGATTTGCCTTGGCGGGATGCGCCCTGGTTGTTGCGGCGCGTTTGCAATGGAAAGCCGGAGGAAGCTTGCGATCCCTTGCACCGGTATCGGCAATCCTCGGCGTCGCGATGCAGTTCATCTGGGTCGATGCCGCGACCGTCTTGCACCAGATCGCCGGAACCGCCTTCCTCGTTTGGCTCGTCCTCGCAGGTCGCATGCTTCGGAACGGACGGGTCGAACAGCAGTTCGCTGCGAGGGGAGACCGATTGCGAACGGCGTAACGGATCAATGGGCCCCGTCTGCGCGCCGTTGCTGTTGCGAAGCGCAGGCCGGTCGTTGGACAAATGGGACGTGGGCTGGGGAGGCGAGCGATGCCATCGGATCCACGAGCCCGCGGACAATCGCCGGATCACGGAGTGAGCGCACCGACACGGTGCACGGGCTCTCTCTGCGGAGCGTCCTTGGATCTCGAGTCGAAAACCTGCCGACGCACACACCGTCGCCGGCGGCCCGTGAGCCGCATCCCGCTTCGGTCATTGCCGCCCGGCCCTCCCGCATCGCCCTTGGCCTGCCTCTCTCCGCTCGCGCTCCGCGTGCGGCTGAGACGGCGGCCGTCCGGTCTGTGTCGCCAAGCCGCTACAATGACGGGAATCGCGGACGACTCGTGGCATTCAAGCTCTACAACAGCCTGAGCCGCCGGGTCGAAACGTTCGAACCCGCCGACGGCGAGACGGTCCGCATGTATTCCTGCGGGCCGACCGTCTACAACTACGTTCACATCGGCAACCTGCGCACGTTCACGTTCCAGGACATCCTGCGGCGCCACCTGCGGACTTGCGGCTGGAACCTGCTGCACGTGATGAACATCACGGACGTAGAGGACAAGATCATCCAGGGTGCGGCCCGCGCGGGCGTGCCGATTGCGGATTACACGCGCGAATACGTTGAGGCCTTCTTCAAGGACTGCCGTCTGCTGCGTCTCGAGCGGCCGGAAAAGATCCCGGCCGCCACCGACCACATTGCCGAGATGATCCGCCTGATCCAGGGCATCGAGGCAGCTGGCCTCACTTACGCGAACGACGGCTCGACGTATTTCCGCATCGCGAATTGGAAGGAGTACGGCAAGCTCTCGCGGCTCGATGTAACCGGGATCCAGCCTGGGGCGCGCGTCGACCAGGACGAGTACGGCAAGGACGACGCGCGCGATTTCGTGCTCTGGAAAGCCGCTCGCGAGGGGGAACCGTGCTGGCAGAGCCCGTATGGGCCCGGCCGGCCGGGCTGGCACCTGGAGTGCTCGGCGATGGCGATCGCCTACCTGGGCGAGACCTTGGACATTCATACCGGAGGCGTCGATCTGCAGTTTCCGCACCACGAGAACGAGATCGCGCAGTCCGAAAGCGCGACCGGCAAGCCGTTCGTGCGCTTTTGGGTGCACGCCGAGCACCTGCTGGTCGACGGCCAGAAGATGGCGAAGTCGGCGGGCAACTTCTTCACGCTGCGGGATTTGATCGAAAAGGGGCATCCGCCGGAAGCTGTCCGCTACCTGCTGGTCTCCACGCCCCACCGGAGACAGCTGAATTTCACGCTCGAGGGTCTGCGGGGAGCCGCGACGGCGATCGAGAGGCTGCGGAACTTCGAGCGCCGGGTCAAAGACGGAGGCTTTTCCGAACCGGACAGCGCCGCGGCGACCGCGGACTGGCGGAAGGCGCACGTCCAGTTCACAGAGGCTTTAGACGACGACCTGAATACGGCCGGCGCCCTCGGGGCCGTGTTCGAATACATCCGGGCCTCGAATTCGGCGATCGATGCGGGCGCATTCGGTCCGAGCAACGCAGCCGAGGCGCAAGACTTGCTGGGTCTCTTCGACTCGGTCTTCGACGTGCTGCAGCCGGCCGAAATCCTCCTCGAAGCCGAGGCGAGAATCCCAGACCACAGAATCGAGGCCTTGCTCCAGGAGCGCGCCGCTGCCCGCAAGGCGCGGGATTTCGCGCGTGCGGACAGCATTCGGGAGAGCCTCGCGGAGCAGGGCGTAGCCGTGCAGGATTCGCCGGCGGGAACGAGTTGGCGCTATGTGGGCTGACAGTCCGAGTCCGCGCGATCCACGCCGCCAAGTCCAGTTGACACCCCTCGCGCGTCGTGGGATTCTAGCGCCCATGCTGAGTCGACGAGAGTTCGTAGCGTCTGCGGCCGGAGGGGTCTGGGCGGGATCGTGCGGCGGCCCCCAACTGCCGCGGCCCAACATTCTGGTTCTGATGCCGGACCAATGGCGCGGCATGGATCTCGGCGCCATGGGCAACCGTGAGGTCCTGACGCCGAACATGGACGCCCTCGCCAGCAATGGCGCCCTGCTCCGTAACGTGACCGCGAACTGTCCGGTCTGCTGCCCGGCGCGCGCTACCTTGCTGACAGGCAAGTTCGGCCACGAGCACGGCGTCGACGTGAACGATGCTCCGCTGGCGGATGCGGAGGTCACGATTGCCGAGATTGCGCGGGAGAACGGCTATCGCACAGGATTCGTCGGCAAGTGGCACCTGGAGGGAGGCAGGCGCCTACCGGGCTACGTCAAGCCGGAGCGCCGGCAGGGGTTCGAGTTCTGGGCGGCGAACATCTGTTCCCACGACTACTGGAATATGCAGTACTTCCGGGACGGGCCGGAACCGATCCCGATCGAAGGCTACTCGGCGTCAGTGTTCACCGACGAAGCGATTGACTTCATCCGGCAGGATCCGGAGACGCCGTTCCTGGCCTTTGTCCAGTGGGGCCCGCCGCACGATCCCTACGTCGCGCCGCCACGCTACATGAACTTGTACGACCCGGATATGCTGACGATGCGCGGGAACTGGAGCGGGGCCGTGGAAGTGCGTCCCGGCCGGTTCGGCGGCAGCCGCCCGGATCTGGCCGCCTACTACGCCGCGATCACGTTCCTCGACGACGAGGTCGGCCGGATCGTCGAGGCGCTGAAGCAAAGCGGTCAGTTCGAGAACACGATCCTCCTGATCACCTCCGACCACGGGGACATGCTCGGATCGCAGGGCACGTTTTTGAAACGCAAGCCCTGGGCGGAGTCGCTCCAGGTGCCGGGCATCGTGCATTACCCGGCGGCTGTGCCGCACGGTCAGGAACTGGCGCTACCGTTCGCGCACGTCGATGTCGTACCGACGCTGTTGGGATTGGCGGGCATGCCGCCGCCGGACTCGGTGTCCGGCAACGACCTCTCCTCACACTTGCTCGCGCCGGAATTTGGGGGCCGACCGGGCCTAGCCGCGCCGGAGTCGGTGTATGCGCAGAGCTACACGCCGACTGAGCGCGACGAGTATCCGCCCTGGCGCGGCGTCCGCACCGAGCGGTATACCTACGCTCGCCGCGAGGACGGGCCCTGGCTGCTGTACGACAACGAGCAGGACCCGCTCCAGTTGGATAACCTGGCAGGCAAGCCGGAGCATATCGGCTTGCAAGCCCGGCTCGACGCCCTGACCATGGACTGGTTCGTTCGCACGGGGGACGATTGGCGCGAACGGACGGATCGCCCGTATCGCTGAGGCCGAGCGGTCGACTCCGTGCCCGGGCAGCCAGTCAGTTCGGGCGCAGGTTGGGCCCGTCGTACCCGAATTCGTCCATGATCCTGCGCCGGCCTGCGTAGCCTTCCTGCGTGGAGTGCCACCACTCGATCTTGGGTTCGCCCAGCTTCCAGCACAGGTACACCTCGACCCCGTCAAGGAGGGCCGGAAAATCGAGCAGGCCGACGTCGAGATCCTTGACTAGGCAACCGTTGCTTTGGATCTGCTTGATCGCGTCTTCAATCGAATGCACCAACGAAACGCGTTCCAGCTTCCGCCTCGCGACGAAACCCGGGTTGATTTCGCTGCCGCCAACCATGCAGATCCGCGCGGACAACTCTTGCATTTCGTTGTCGATCACGCCCACTTGCGACTTGGCTTCGATCGCGGCCTGTAAGCATTCGCTGATCGCCGGGATCAGGCCTTCCGCTTCCTGCAGCGTGAAATAGCGTGGCATGAGAAACCGCTCGCTCCCGGCAAGTCCAGACATCGCACCCGCCCGCCGAAAGCGCGATGGGCCGTCCCTGAGGCTAGCTTTTCTTTAGAATACCAAGGTTTTCCCGAGATCGCCGAACCCGGGCGGGACGCTTGTTGAGGGCGGCCCATCGTCTACGGCCCTATGTGCTCGTCAATCCGAGGCGCAGCTTCGTTCGTATCGATCTGTCTTCCGGGGCGCGCTCGGTGAACCCCTCAATATGCCCTTCGAGTCGGCCATGCGCGAACGCAGGCCTACCATGTCTCCCTCAAGAGCCCCGATGGCCTTCCGGATTGCGATCCGGCCACTATCGATCAAGCCTGCCAACGCAGTCCCCGCGTCCAACAGCTCCCAAGCTTCACATTTCGGCTTCAGCTCAGAGGGCGGTTCTGACTTCGGAGACTCGTGTCAGCTAGCGACCGGACACACTTGACACTGGCGCGGTGTTCTGTGTAGAACGGGGGTAGTGCGGGTAGGGCTGCGCATTTTCCGTCCGCAGACGATCGCTTGGCTGCGAGAGGCATTACAGCTGGGCCAGCTGTCGCGGGCGGCCCTGGGTCGCGGGGTATGCGAGCTGGAGGACTGGCGCAACCCCAAGGGCGAGTATTGCACGGCCTCGGCGCGCAAGGTGCTGCCCGAGCTGGCCGGCCAGCTGGACCTGCCGCTGCCGCCGGCCCAGCCGGGTCCGCCCGCCTGCCGCCCGCGGTCCAGCCCGGACCCGCCCGTGCCGTCGACCGGCTTCACCGGCTCGCTGGCGGAACTCGGCGAGGTCCGCGTGCGTCTGACCACCTCCGAGGCGGAGCGGCGGCTGTGCGCCGGACTGCTCGACCAGCACCATCCGCTGGGCCCGGGCCGGGCCCCCGGCTGTCGGCTGCGCTATCTGCTGGCAGCCGATTGCGGGCCGCTGGGCGTGCTCTCGTTCGTGGCGGCAGCGTTCCGGCTGGGGCCGCGCGATGCCTTCCTGGAGTGGGACGACCGCACGCGCGGAGCGCACATCGAGCGGATCCTCAGCAACGACCGCTTTGTGCTGGTCCCGGGCGTGCAGGTCCCGAACCTGGCCTCGCACGTACTGGGGAAGACGATCAAGAGACTGGCCCAGGACTGGGAGCAGGAGCACGGAGTGCGGCCCTGGTTGGTGGAGACCTGCGTGCAAAGTTCGCGACCGGGAACGAGTTACAAGGCGGCCGGCTGGCAGTGCGTGGGACCGACGCAGGGGCGGCCGCCGGGAGCGGGCGAGGCGGTGGAGACGAAGGCGGTCTGGCTGCTGGGTTTGGATGCGAACTGGCAGCAGAAGCTGGGCCGGAAGCCGGAGCAGAAGCTGGGGCAGTACCCGGAGTTGGTGCTGAACGAGGAGGCGAACTGGGCACGGCGGGAGTACCTGCGTTCGGACCTGCCGGACGGGCGGCTGCGGCAGCGGCTGGAGCGGATGGGGCAGAGCTGGGAGCGGCATCCGGGGGAGGATCTGCCGGCAATCTTCCCGCACCAGGGGGACCTGCGGGCGGCGACGCGCCTTTTGCACAATGACAAGGTGCAGGATCGGGATATCTTGCAGCCGCACCGGGAGGCGTTGCTGGAGCGGGTGCAGGTGGAGTCGACAGTGTTGCTGGTACAGGACACGACGACGCTGAACTACACGAACCTGAAGGGTTGCACGAGCGGGTTGGGGCCGTTGCAGGACCGCGCGAGCAGTTCCCGGGGGCTGTTCGTGCACGCGACGGTGGGGTTCACGGAAGGCGGGCGTCCGCTGGGGGTGAGCGGGCTGGAGCGGTGGGCGCGGCCGGAGCAGGAGCCGGACCCGGAGGCGGAGAAGGAGAAGGAGAGCCGGCGCTGGTTGCGGGGGTTCGAGCAGGGTCAGGAGTTGGGGCGGGAGAGTCCGCAGGCGCGGGTCGTGGTGGTGGGGGACCGCGAGAGCGACATGTTCGAATTGTTCGAGCGGCAGGCGGAGCGGACGGAGGAAGCCGGGTTGCTGGTGCGGGTGCACTTGGGGCGGCAGCGCAAGGTGCGGGCGTGGGACGCGGCGTTCCGCTCGGAGATGATCCGGCCGATCGAGGCGCAGCCGGACTTCGAAGAGGCGGTGGTGACGGGTCGCAAGGTGGAGATCGAGTCGCAAGGGGGGCAGCGGGCGCGGCAGAAGCGGACGGCGGTGACGGAGATCCGGATCGGGCGGGTGGAGTTGCTGCCGCCGAAGGGGCGGGCCGGAGCGGTGGCGCCGGTGCCGGTGTGGCTGGTGCGGGTACTGGAGCCGGACCCGCCGGCGGGGGAGGAGGCGTTGGAGTGGCTGCTGCTGTCGAGTGAGGGGGGGCGGACAGCGCAGTGGGCGGAGCGCATCGTGAGCTGGTACGAGCGGCGCTGGGGGATCGAGGAGTATTTCCGGCTGCTCAAGACGGGGACGCGGATCGAGGACCGGCGGTTGCGGGATGCGGAGGCGCTGGGCAAGTGCCTGGTGTTCGACGCGATCACGGCCTGGCGGGTGTTCAGCCTGGACCGCTACGCCCGGGACGCGCCGGACACGCCGGCGGAGGAGGTGCTCACGGCGGACGAGATGGCCGTGATCGAGGGCGTGACGGAGACGGAGCGGTTGCGGCCGCCGCGGGAGCGGGGCCAGCCGGTGGGACCGGGCATTCGCAGTTGGGTCGTGCTGCTGGCGCGCATGCGGGGCTGGCGTCCGAAGAAGCACCGGGAACTGCCGGGGAACGAGGTGCTGTGGAAGGCGTACCAGCAACTGCAAACGATGGTGCGCTATCGGCAGGCGCTGCGAGGACCGCCGTAGCAGCCCGCGCCGGGGTGGGCGGGGAGTGTCTGGTGGAACGGCATCCGCCGGTTCTCCGCAGGGGGCCGTCAGGGGGGAGTGCAGAACTCTTCCATGGAGGCACTGTCGTGGGCAGCAGGGAAGCTTCTCGGCAGGGCTTGATGCGTGCCGTGTCGGGAACACCTTGGCGCAGCTCGAAGTCTGCCCGCTGTTCCCCGCTGATCCGTTTTCCCAACCAATGCGTGACGGCCGAATGGGACCCATTCGCAACGCAATGATCGGAATGGCAACGCTGGCCGTGCAGCCCCAACCCGGTTCCGCCAGATGCGTGCGTCTGTCGTGCTGCGCTGGTCTCCCTCGTCTCGCCCCCCAGTATGCGGGAGGCCCATCCGGCACCATCAAGACCGAATGTGAGCATCAATCCACGATTGCCTCGAAACTTCCAGCATCAACTATGTCCGGTCGCTAGCTCGTGTCAGTGTTCTTCCCAATGCTCGGTACCATTCCTGCGGTGGATCCGGCGGCAGTGAGAACGAGGATGGGAACTCACGCACGAGCAATGTCCGCCAACTATGTCGATAGGCCTGTGAGTGAACCCAACAGCGCCGACCACAAAGTCCGGAAGCGACCTAGCCACGAGACCGTGCGCTTAAGATCGCGGCCGCACCGGACGCCTACTCTCGCTTTCCGGCCGCGGCTCTTCCCGTCCGGAACGGTCCCGGGCAAAATCGAAATAGAAATGTCTTCTTGCTACAGTCTCGTCTTGCGCGGTCCATGCGGTTTCGCTATATTCAGGAAATTATTTGGGGATGGGATAGGCTATGAATCTCCCGAGAAAACCCCGGACCACCAAGTGCAGAGGCCGCCATCCCGACAAGGCCCTCTCCGCCGCCGTCTGCAGGACGGTCGCCGAGTCCGGCCGCTTCTGCGACGGCAACGGACTCTACCTGCACGTCGATCCGCCCGGGGCGCGCCGCGTCCGGCGAACTGTCGGGCGATCGCGCGCCCGATTCCCCGCGCCGCGCCGGCAACCAGTACGGCCGCGCCGCTGAAGTCCATGTCTCGGCTGTCTCCGTCTCGAGGGCCTTCGCCGCCCCGCCGCGTGCTGATACCGCGACCGCTGGCGTCCAGTACGCAATTCCTGCCCGGCCGATCCGTAGCCGCCTCCGGGCCAGCACGCCCATGACCACACACGTCCCCGTTTCGCAAGCTGTCACGCTCCACACCGTCTCGGCGACGGACAGGCTCGAGGCCCATTCGGTCGAGCTGCCCGATTACGACCGGGAACGGTTCCACGACGTCGCCTTCATGACCGCGATGAACCTGTGTCTTCTGGGCAACTACGCCCAGACCGGGCATTTCGGCGGTCCGCTGGCCTATACGCCCTACAACGTGGTCTGCCACCTGGCCGGTCCGGCTCTGGGCGGACTGCGCTACGACCTGCGCGAGCCGAAGTTCGCCTACGCCGACAAGTTCATGCTGGCGGGCGGCCACTGCATTCCGACCTGCTACGCGCTGTGGATGATCCTGTACGAGGCGCTACGGCGGCAGCACGCGGCGACCGGCGACGCGCGTTTCGCCTGCGATCCCGAGGTGGCGATTCTGCCGATCGACGCGCTGGGGTTTCGCCGTGGGGCCGGCGCGTTGGCGACGCTGCTGGAGAAGAACGGTCTTGTCGGCCAACCCCTCTTCGCGGACGCGAAGGGCCGCGGCATCCGCTCGCTGGCTGGGCATGCCGAGTCCACCGACGTGACGAACGACGTCAACAGCGGTCCTTCCGGCATCGGCATCGCGACCTCCGCGGGCAAGGCGCTGTTCTGGGACTACGTCGGCGCGCCGCCGGGGCTGAAGGTGCTCGCGCTCGAAGGGGAGTTCGCGCTTACCGAGGGGCATGCGCAGGAACTGAAGAACATCGCGCTGTCGCAGCAGGTCGGCAAGCGGCTCCGGGTGATCGTGTCGCAGAACAACGCGGGGATTGACGACAGCCTAGTCGGGGGTGTCGTTAAGCCGCGCTACACGGACTACGACATCGCCCGCCAATGGGTGTCGTGGGGCTGGAACGTCTTCACCGTCGACGACGGGAACGACTTCGACCAAATCCTCGCCGCGTTCAAGGCGATGGAGGAGTGGCCGGCCGACGATCGCCGGCCGATGATCCTGGTCGGCCCGACGATCAAGGGCTGGTGGCCGGCGGCCCGCGACGGGCGGATCAACGGACGCGAGCAGATCATCGGCTATCCGTCCCATCCCTACGCGTTCAAGTTGAACAGCGACTACTTTGTCACGCTGGCCGAGTCCTTCGAGCAGGCATACGGCATCCGGTTCGACGGCATTCGCGACGGGGTCCCGGCTACCGAGGCGGAACGCCTGATTCAGTTCAAGACCAACGTCGACGCGGTGATGTCGGTAATGGAGCGGCAGGCGGGGCTGCGCGAGTGGATCGCCGAGCGGGTGCTCGATGTCGCAGGGACGGTCGACCGATCGCTGTCGCTGGGCATCGACCCGACCGCCAACCCGTTCCTCGATGAGCGCCTGCAGGTGGAGAACCTGCCCACTAAGCCGCAGGGCGTGGTCGTGCGGAACCCGCATACCTGCCAGGACGTGGAGCGGCGGATCGCGCTGTTCCTCGATCCCGGCGAGAAGAAGGGACCGCGACGGGCCGTAAGCGAGATCGGCGCGTGGCTGAACTACGTGACCGGCGGGCGCTTCATGACGATGGCGGCCGATCTGTCCGGCTCGATCAACGTGGAGAAGGCCAACCTGTTCGGCCACTACGATCCGGTTGACAATCCATACGGCACGCGGCTCAAGGCGGCAATTCAGGAAGCGGGCAACGCGTCGACCATCATCGGGCTGGTCAGCCAGAACGCGTCGACCGACCCCGGCCACTACGCCGGAGTCTGGGGGGTCTCCGGCACCTACGGCGCGTTCACGCCTCTGATGTACACGCCCGCCCGGGTGTTCTCACAGATGAATCAGGACAGCCCCTTCGAGCTCGGGGTCCTGAACGTGCTGGCCGGTCACTCGGGTCCGGAGACGGCGGCCGACGCGCGCACCCACTTCGGGATCTTTGCGCCGCAGGTGTGGACGCTGCTGCCGCGCGGCCAGGTCGTCAACCTCTATTTCTGGGACTACAACGACGTCGCGCCGGGCTATTTCGCGGCAGTCCAGCAGGCGTTGGCGGTCAAGGAGATCGGGATCATCGTCATCCACGTGGCACGGCCGGACTTTTTGGTGGCGGACCGGTCGACCTTCGCCGACAGCGACCTGAAGGCCGCAGCGAAGGGGCTCTACCTGATCCGGGAGTACGACCCCGGCGCGCCTGCGATGGGCACAGTCTTCGTGCAGGGCTCCAGCTCGACCAAGAACCTGGTCACCGTCATTCCGCGGCTCGAGGCGGCGGGCCTCAACCTGCGCATCGTGTCCGTGATCAGCACCGAGCTGTTCGCGGTTCAGTCGAAGGAGTATCGGGAGAGGCTGCTGCCCGACTCGTCGCGCTACGACTGCATGGTCGTCAGCACGATGACCAAGCGCGTGCCGCCGATCCCGAATCTCGGCGCCCTCACCGAGGAGTACTCGCTCTATGCCGACTTCGACAACCGCTGGCGGAGCGGGGGCACGGAGCCGGACGTCATCGCCGAGGCGCACCTGGACGAGGAGTCGATCTGCGAGGGCATCGCCCGTTTCGCTCGCGAGCGCACGTCCCGCCTGGAGCGGCAGCGGCGAGCGTTGGAGGCACTCTGAGGAATAGGAATTCCCACCCCGCGTGAGGGCGTTTCCCGTTGGTCGTGGTTGCCGTGCTGTCACTGGTATCAGGCGCGGTGCCGGTTCGCGCGCAGACCGCCGCCGAGTTGCGCATGGTCTGGTCGCGCGGGCTCACCGACGCCTTTTAGTCGGGCACGCCGCTGGCCTACGACGGCGTGATGTACATGCCGAACCCGAACGACGTCATCCAGGCGCTCGACGCGGCGACCGGGACGATCGAAAACCGGGACCGGCTGCTCGGCATGGAGCGCGACCTGGCGCTCAATCTCCTCAGCCAGCTCGGGGCTACGTCCGGCGCGAATCCGGTCGGTGCGGGCGTCCACAATCCGATGTCCGGCTCGCCGCCTAACGGCGCGAGGTTGCTCGGGACGCCGGGGCTTGCTGGCGGCTGGGCTACAGCCTCGGCGCGCTGCGCCGGGAGAGCCCATTGCTCAACGGCACGGATCACGGAGCCCTCGGGCGCGCCACGGTGCGCTGGTGAGCCCGCAGACCAACGGGCGAACGGACGTCACATTTGCATCGAGAGCGACGCTGAACCGAGATCTCGTGCCAATCGACGGAACCGGTGGAGTGGTTGCCAGCGGCTTGGTCGAGCGGAAGTCGCGTGTCGGCGGGAGAACCGCCAGACTGAGCATGGGATTGGTCAGTTTGTTTGGATCGGAGGGTCATCGGTGGGCTCCGCCCGAAGCTTGCTCATCACGGAATCGATACATGGAACGGGTAACGCACAGCCGCTTAACCACACAAGTAATTTATAATCAATGAGTTATGGAAACATAGCAGGGTCCGCGTCGGTAACCGTTATGGGATGGTTCGCCCCCACTCCACCTCGGCCATACTGGCTCATGCGGCCAGCGGCCGCAGTTCCCAGAATCGAAGGAGTACCAACAGCATGCCATCCACCAAGAATCCGTCCCGCAAGAATGCGATGGCCCCAGTGGCCACGATCGGTCTGGACCTCGCGAAGAACAGCGTCCACCTCGTCGGCATGGACGCGACCGGGCGCGTCGTCCTGCGCCGGCACCTCACCAAGCTCGCCCTGCTGCGACTGAGCGCCAACCTGCCGGCCTGCCCGATCGGTCTGGAGGCCTGCTGCGGCGCCCACTACCTGGGGCGGGCGCTGCAGGCGCAGGGGCACGAGCCGCGGCTGATGCCGCCGAAATACGTCAAGCCCTATGTCAAGAGAGACAAGAACGACTGGAAAGACGCCGAGGCCTGCGCCGAGGCCTGCCAGCGGCCGACGATGCGCTTCGTGGCCTTGAAGAGCGAGGCGCAACTCGCGATGCAGTCCGTGCACCGCGCGCGGCAGCGCCTGGTGTGCGCGCGCACGAGACTGATCAACCAGTTGCGGGGGATCCTGCTGGAGCGCGGGATCACCGCGCCGCAGGGCAAGCGCAAGCTGGCGGAGAGACTGCCGGAGATCCTCGAGGACGCGGAGAACGGGCTGTCTGCCGTTGACACACAAGTCAGGGGTTAACTTTTGTACTTGCTTTGTGTCATTCCTGGGGCATGCACGAGCAAAATCAAATCGCGGCCACGCTCACCAGTGCCGGCGGCACGACCCGGCTGAAGGAGTTGCTGACGCAAGTCGGCTCGGCCAGCCGGACCGAGTTTGGCCGCCGCGTGCGCCAGCTGTTCGGCTTCCATGACGCGCGCGGCCACCCCCAGCTGGCCGGCTGCATGAAGGCGCTACGCGCGCTCGACGTGGACGGCCGCATCCAGCTGCCGGCCCCGCGTCACGAGCGCCGCCGCTGCCGGCCGCGCGGTCTGGGACGGCCGGTCCCGGAGCCGCAAGGCGTGCCTGCGCGGGTCGATCAGGTGCAGGGGCTGGAACTGGTCGAGGTGACCGGCGACGACCAGCGGCGCCTCTGGACCGAGCTGCTGCAACGCGAGCATCCGCGCGGCGCGGCGCGGCACGTGGGGGCGCAGCTGCGCTACCTGCTGGTCTCCGAGCACGGTGTCCTCGGCGCGCTGGGCTTCGCCGCCGCGGCGCTGGCGCTGGCGGCGCGCGACACCTGCATCGGCTGGGACGCCGACCTGTACTATGCCCGTTGGGGCATCGAAGAACTTTTCAAGATCAGCAAGCAATTCCTGGAGGTCGACCCGTTCCACGGCCGTACCGAGCGCCTGGTCAAGCAGGAACTGTTCGCGCACTTCAATCTGATCGCGATGACGCGCAGCTTCACCAACCGCGACGCCGCCCTGTACCAGGCGGCCGGCCCGGCCGACGGCAAGCCGCCCCCGCAGGCCAACTTCAAGCACAGCCTGGCCGCCCAGTCGCGGCATCTGGAGGCGCTGCTGCTGCGCCACACCGAGTTCGTCCGCGCAACCGTCACGCGCATCGCCGCGTGCGTCGGGATCGGCCGGCGCAAGCCCCGCCCGAACCGCTCGTACCCGAGGCGCTCGCAGCAACCGGCCCCCAAATGGTCCCGGCGCAACCCCGTCCCAGCCTAGCCGACTGGGACCCGAAAGGCTGCCAAGGGGCCCCCTCGAAGCCTGCAGCCTTTTATGTTGGAGAGGTGCCGGAGAGCAGGAACCCAGACAGGATCCGGGAACCTCTCTTCCCTTGCTGCAGGTGGCGTAAGCCACCGCTGCGGCAAGTATCAGATCCCTCCCTGCCCCAGCGCAGGGAGGGCGACGGGCCGGACCGTTTGCATCCTCGGCCTTGTGAGCCGTACTTAAGCTTGGTCGGCCCGTCGCCGCAATTCCTGTGCGCCCTCAACGGAAGCGTGGGTATCGACCCGCATCGCAAAAGGACAGGAACGCAGGAATGTCCACGGGCTCTTGAATCGAAAGGAAGACAGCAATGATCCTTCCCACCCCAACTATAGTCGCCGGCATCGATGTCGGCAAGTCCGCTCTCGACGCCCATCTCGAACCGGGCGGCCAGGCCCGGCACTTCGCCAACACCAAGGCCGGCCGCCGCGCTCTGCGCAACTGGCTGGTCCAGCACGGCGTCACCCGCGCCGTCTTCGAACCCAGCGGGCGCTACCACCGCCCGTTGCACCAGTGCCTGTTCGACTCCGGCCTCGAAACCATCGCCGTCAACCCGCTGCGCTCCCGGCGCTTCGCCGAAGCCATCGGCAGGCTCGCCAAGAACGACCGCGTCGACGCTTCCATGCTGGCCCGCTACGGCCTCCTCTCCGGCTTGGCCGCCACCCCGCCCAAAGCCCCTATCCTGCACCGTCTCCACGACTGGATCGCGATCCGGCGCAAGCATGTCGCCCAGCGCGCGGCCCAGCTCAAGCTGCACTCCCCGGTCGACCCCGACACCGCCGGCGAGTTGGGGGATCCGCTGATCCAGCTGTTCGACGAGCTGATCAGGAAGGCCGACACGGCGCTGCAAGCCTGCATCGCCTCCGACCCGGAACTGGCGCGACGGGCCGCGAGCATCCGCTCCATTCCCGGGCTTCGGCCCCGCCAACGCCGCCAGCCTGTGCGCCGACATGCCCGCGCTCGGCTCGCTCAACCGCCGGCAGGCGGCCGCGAGCATCCGCGCAACCGGCTCTCCATGGCCGCCACTTCGGCAATCCGCTGCAATCCCCAGATGCAAGCCTGCTACGAGCGGCTGACGGGCAAGGGCAAGCCGCACAAGGTCGCGCTCGTCGCGGTCATGCACAAGCTGCTCGCCCTGCTCGGCACCCTGCTCCGGGACGACCGGCTGTGGTCGCCCGAAGCGCCCGCCGCCGGATCGCCGTGCTGAGCGAAGTTGAGTGGGAGTTGGCATTTTCATGATTCACGGATCCCTGGATCGAACCGCCCCGCTGCCGCAGCGGGGGGGCTTCCCAGCACAGCAGGCACGCCGCCGCGACCTGGTCGGACCTGCGCAGAATTCATCCGTCATTCCGGCCACTACCGGGAAAAACGCTTGACATTCATCACGGAAGCTTAAGTCAGCAGGAAAATCCTTTTAAAGTTAGTGCCATTGGGCGGCGGGAGACGCCCGTGGCCCCGGTCCGGCACACGCCCGCCACGGAAGCCAAGCAGCGGACGCGGCAGACCGCCGAAGGGGACACCCTGCGGGACTTCCGCGGCCTGCTGGGGAGCTGGGCACGCTACAGCGCAACTACCTGCGCTTCCAGCTGCCGGGCGAGTCGGAACTGCACGTACAGTTGGTAGTGTTGAAACCCAGATTATCCCGTGGGATCGTCAGGTTTTTTGGCTGGATTATCTCGTTACGGACTCGGTGGGAAAGCGGAATAGTCTGGGAGAGGCAAGCGTGTCAGCGATTGAGTGCGCGTGCTGGAAGCCCTGATAAATGCTGCATTTGTCCGCGAATGCGGCTCGGTACGTCCGTTCGCTGCTCTCTGCGGGAGCGAATCTACTTGAGACTGGCGGCGCTGTTCTGCAGGAATAATCTGGGAATTCGTCACTGAAATAATCTTGGATACAACAGTAGGAGCCGCCTTCACCGGTCGACAGTGAGACGAGAAGAAACCTAACCTGGCATCGACCAAGCAATCATCCCCCAAGAGCGTATTGAAGGAGGTCGTCACAATCGGCCTCGACCTCGCAAAACCTCGGTCCACTTCGCCGGACTGGACGCAACCGGGCAGGTGCTCACGCGTCGCCAGTACTCGAATGAAAAGCTCCTGGAGATCACCGCGAAGATAGGGCCCTGCCTCATCGGCATGGAAGCCTGCTGCGGCTCACATCATCTCGGGGGCAAGCTGCTCGCACAAGGGCACGACGTCGGACTTATGCCGCCCAGACGGACCTGGAGGCGGTGTTCCGCTCGCTGAAGCTCCCCAATTCGTTGGGTGCGGCCGAACTCACCTTGGTGCGGACCAGCGCGGATTGGCCGACGCGTAGCACACGCTCCGCAAACGACTTATTGCCGGTGCTGAATCGCCACGCAGGCGTCCTTTACTGCATTGCCAAGTGATCGGGTGGAACTGCTGGCAACCATGTCGCCGTCCCGGTCGAACAGCGCCATCTTGTTGTCCTTCGAGATGAGATCCTTGCCGCCTACTCGTTCCAGAATCAGGATGTAATCCGCTTTCTCTTGATTGATCGTGACGACAATTCCTTCGCATTCGCGCCTCTTGCTGATCGTCTTCATGATCTCGGCCGTCTGTGGCTTGGCACCGCCCTGTAGAGAACCGGCTCCGCCTCCGTCGTGAACCACATCGTTTCCCGACACCGACCAACTGGTGCTCTCCGTCACGAAAATGCGGGTCTGACCGCTCGCGCCGCCCGTCTGGGGCCACAGAACCGGCATCGCTACCACTACGACTGCCAACATCAGTGGGCGAAACCCCTCTCGGAATTTCAGATGAAGGCCGCAACCGAAGCAACCCCGAACGGCATTGAGGAATTCAGCCTGTCTCACTATCGGTGTGAGACGAGGCCTATTGCCGTATGGTTCCATGGCCGCGGGTTAGGGTGCGGTAGCGAGGACCGTCTCGCCCGCCGAGTCTATAAACCGATATTGCCCTACTCTGCTGCATTGCGATCTGCTAAGGCATCCGCTGCCCCGGGAACAAACAACACACAGAACCCACAGTGGGTCGCGACAGCATTGGCGTACACATCGCAGTGATCGAGCCTACGCTGGGCGGAACGAGAAACGGGTGTTCGACCAATGCGTCTGCATGCTGAGGCCCCACTTCGTGATCCCATGAAACTCCTCTTGGTTTCTGAGTGCGCACCAAGCGATACCGACCACTTGAGCTACGGATTTGAGACGGCAATGGTAAAGCGTTAGTACCGTGTTTCTACGTAAATCGCCAACCGTCCGGGGCATCGAAAGCCGGACTTGTCCTTGTGGGGGTTGAGCCGGGAGGTCATCTTCTTCCGGGTGAAGCGCTTGTGACAATAAGCGCATTCACAGATGTATCGCGGCCCGGTGGGCCAACTTGCCGGCTGGGTCTACGTGGTGAGGCACGTCTCGGCTGCCGGGGCCGCGCTACCGGCGCTGACCGGGTTGTACTCGGCGGGATGACAGCGGTGCCGTACGGGCTCAATTCCACCGCATAGCGCGGGACAAAACTTGGCCCGGTAGTCCAAGCGCCCTCGATGCGGTCAATGCGGTAGCTGCGGTGCTCACCATCGGATGCTCTTATCGCGTGCAGGATTATATTTCCGTCCTGGGTGCGCCGCAGGGAATAGGGCTCAATCCGCCGGACAGATCCCTGATACCGCAGGTCCACGCACAAACGGTTGGCGCCAGAAAAACGGATGATCTCCAGGTGGGACTGGGCAGCGCCGGCGACAGGCAGACGTAGTGTGCGTTCCCTGAGCACAGTTTCACCGGCCGCCATCCGGTAGGTGGCCGGCGTGGTAGGCGCCACACCAGTCTCAAGCCAAGCAAAGAATTCCGGAAGCGCGTTCCAGTAAGACTCGACGGGCGGTAGAGCCTGAAGCTGGTGACCCAACATCGGTTGCCAGGAACCCTCGAGATCGTCCCTAATGTTTCTCCGACTGGGCGAGCGTCGGTACCGTGAGACCGCGATGGACACATTTTTGCCGCAGGACATCGTGCATGACAGCAGAATGCGGCCGTGCTTCAGCATTTCGATAGAGATTGATCACATCATTGAGATCGCGGGGCCGCGCGCGGTCGCCCAATGCGCGTGCCTTTTCAGCAAAGGCTTCCTCATAGGAGTAGCACCTGACTCTGATCCCCTCTGCCGGCGCATCGGTGTAGTCGTGAAAAATGACACGCTCCACCGGTGGCAGAACGAGGAGTTCATCAGGCGTCAGGTCAAGCTTGATGTGCGCGAGCCCACCCGAGTGCGGAGCGATTGGTCCACGATAGCTGAGCTTGCCTTGGCAGGACACTGGGCCCCGCGGGTTTGCAAAGAGTTCAAAATCCTGTAGCTCTTGCGGGATCTCGATGCCAGTCCGCTCGTAGATCCATTGACCGATTTCGCGAAATACGGTTCCCAGAAATTCCTGATCTATTTGGGAGGGATCGGTGACCGTAAAGTCGAGGTCTTCCGAGAATCGGTAAGTCTCGAAGTAGCATTTCTTGAGGCAGGTTCCCCCCTTGAAGATCCAGGTTCCACTTAGGGCGGCGTGCTGATAAATCCCGGCGAGAACCCAGCCGAGCACGTAGTCCTTTTCAACGACTTGGGGCCGCAATCCAAGGATACTCGCAGAATCGCGGATTTCGCGTCGGTCCATCATGCCGACGCCGCCCTCGCCCAGCTCTCAGGCACAAGGAGGCGCCAACGGGATACTAGGCGGCGGCATGAGAGTACCGGGTCAAGTTTGGCGTTGCCCTGGGTCAGACGCGCCAGGCAGGCCTCAATAAGCGTGGTAGAACCGGATCCGCGTTCTGCCAAAAAACCCAGGCGCTTAAATACGGCGCCGTTGCCGAGCCGCTCTGCATAGGCGATCAGCTTGCCATCGTCCCATTCTTTGCAGTCGTAATACGTCGCGACGCAGTTGGCCACATGCTGAATGCCGCCTCCGATTTCGGGATCGTTGAGCATGTCGATGACCGTACGGTGAACGTCTGACACGGCGATCTGGGTTCGTCCGCGCCAGACGGTCTTGGTTCCAAAAATCGTACTCCGCTGAACGTGCTTCAGCGTAAAGTTTGCCCCATGGCGTTGCTGCTTCCTCGCGCGCACGGTCCGTGCGGTCATCACGACAATGTCGAGGAAGATCTGCTCCGTCAGGTCCCAGTGTTCGGCGGCAGTCCGGCCACCGATGTAAGCCGGCTTAAAGAGCGGCGGCACCAGCACCCAAGGATCATCAAGAACCCGATCGCTGGTCAGGGAGGCAAGTTCAACTGGTGCATAGGCACCCGGGCCGACCCGCCGCAACCAACCCTGACCAGTCCATCGGGAGAGCAGCTTGGCAGCTTCGGAACGGCCAATGTCTAAGGCTCGTTCGGCATCAGCGATATGAATGATATCGCCAGCCGCCCGAATTACGGCCGACAGCCTCTGACGTCCCCGAGGAATGGAGATCTCCCGATTCACTGTGCAGTATATCCGACGAGCGAAAAATCGCGTATTTCGGGACTTTCTGTAGCCACAGTATACCATAACTGAATTGCTTGCGCAGAAATTCCCAAATCTTGAGAATTTTCGCAGTTCTACTATTCATAACGCTCGACGTTCACCAATCATTTCCTTTTCGCGGCGACGCTAAGCAAATCGAACAGCATCGCTGGGCGATACCATTCATAGTCTCGATTGGCAGGATCGCCTTACCGGCAAACCGAAGGGTGGCCTCTCCTGGACTGGCAACCGCTCGCCGTGCCTCTAACACAAGGACCATCGTGGCCGACTTCAAACAACCGGTACCACCTCAGCGATCGGCACCGTCAGGACTTTCTTGTACCGAGGCTTGAGCCCACCCCCCAAAGGGAGTAGGCCCAGATCCCAGCCGGCAGATCTCAAGGATTGTGTGCAGGAGCCACCCTGGGCCCTACCCTTACCCCACACTCCGAACTGCCCTGAACTGATCTGATTTGTCCCAAACTGATCCGTTCATCTGCCAATGCGCAGTGCCCGCAAATGGTTGAAAATGCGGGCAATTGGAGCCGAATCAAGGTGTTACGGGATGGAGGCGCGGGTGGGGATCGTAACCGTTCGGTTGAGCCGTGAAGCGTGTAGGGCCCGAGAATGGTGGTGCGGTGCGAGTAGATGAACGATTCGGGAAGGACTGGATCCGGAAGCGGCGCCTGCCGGTCTGACGGCATGAACTCCGTCTGCATCCGATGCACCCCGCAACAGGCAAGCGCGGTTCGGCCCGTGCCGGGCAAACGCCCTTCGTCGCATCGCGGTCGGCCGAATCCGCGAGATGGCCAGTTTCGACTCGGGGCGGAGGGTATTCTCGCGTCGGCACTGCGGACCGGCCCTTCGGACACTCCGGGCCGCTTCGAAGCGCAAGCCCTTCGATCTACTGCTTGCCGTCCGTCTTGCCCGGCGCGTGACGGGCCTCTAACGCTTCGATCCGCGCCTTGAGACGAGCGTTCTCCGCTTCGGCGGCTTGCCTGGCTCTTGCCTCCGCCCGCAACGCCCGTTCCGCTTCGAGCCGCTCCCGTTCCGCTTCGAGCCGTCCTTGCTCCGATTCCCGGAACGTGAGCAGGTCTTCGCCCGTCTCCGGGTCCCGCAACCGCAGCAGGTGTTCCAAACCCCGCCGGTTGTCGATTCGCACGTCCAGTCCCAGCACCCCGCTGCGGATCGATCCGTCCGCCCGACTCTCCAACGCCTCGTACCCTAGTCCCACCAGCGCGCTCCCCTCCAGCCGTTCCCCCGACCGCCGCGCCCCGACCAGCGTCCCGCTCGGGCTGAATCTCCAGTATTCCGCCACGCCCATCGAGGCGTACTCGGCCCGCTTGAGTCCGCTGTCCCGCTCCTAGTTCGAAGGCGACGCCACTTCCAGCACGAAGTCTGGCGGCCGCCCCGCCTCCCAGACCTTGTAGGATGTGTCCGGCAGGGCCGCCAAGCCCCGCACCACGAAGAGCTCCGGCGCCAGCTTCTTGTCCAGGTCGCCTTCCTCGTAGAACAGGTTCATGTTCGCTCCGACCTGGACGCGGGCAGCGTCGGCGAAACGGTTGCGCAAGGTGGCGAGCGCGTAGAGCATCGCGTCCACATGCCGCGGGCTCTCGGCCATCGCCTTGCCGTCCGAATAGGGGTATTCGACGAGGGCGGCGGGGCGCGCGGCGACGCGCCTATTGGCGGGAATTGTCTGGGTTGCCATGCGACAGCTCCAAGCGTCTCGCTCTCTCGCACTTAGCGTAGCAGCAGGCCGCTCGGGCGCGGAACGCACCGGGGTACCCGGACGCGTCGGCCGCAGCGAGGAGTGCAGCAAGAACCTCCGCTCGAGCCGCTCCGACTCGACCGGGCTTCGTTCCCCGGTCACCGGCCCGCAGCCGCTTGACACGGCCCGACCGAACGGTTACTGGGGATCGAACCCACGAATAAAGGTTTTGCAGACCCTTTTTCAGGCGCGTCTATGTTGTTGATTACAAATGTCAAGCCCACCTTGTGTGTAATCGGCAGGCCGCGCGTGCGCGAGCTCGTCGCGGAGCTGCGGGCGGAATGGGAGGAGCTGGATACGCGGATCGAGGCCATCGACGAGGAGCTGGCGGCGGAGGCGCAAGACAACGACGCGTGCCGACGGCTGATGGAGATCCCCGGGATCGGGCCGCAGACGGCGACGGCGTTGGTTTCGGCGATCGGCAACGGGCAGGCCTTGGACCGGGGCCGCGACGTGGCGGCTTGGCTGGGCCTGACGCCGCGCGAGGAGTGGACCGGCGGCAGGCAGCGGCTGGGGGGCATCAGCAAGCGCGGGAACGGGTATCTGCGCACGCTGCTCGTGCACGGCGCGCGCTCGTCGCTGGAGACGCTGTCGGAGCGTCCCGACGCGTTGGGCGCCTGGCTGCGGCGGTTGCTGGCATCAAAGCCGGAGCGGAAGGTCGTAATCGTCGCGCTGGCCGCCCGGCTGGCGCGCATCGCCTGGGCGCTGCTCTCCGGGGAGAAGCGCTTCCAGCCGCCAGGAAGACCTGCTGCCAGAAGGAGGAGCACACACCCACGTCTCGTCTGCAAACCCGAATCGATGGAAGAACGGTCGCACCGGCGTCTTGGAAACCTGTCCGCCCGAATGGCCCTTCGAGGTCGAAACCGTTATGAGGACCAAGGCGCGCGGAACCCATCGTGGTACCGGAACCCTCGGGTTCCACTCAGAGGTCGTATATATTCGCGCAGACCGATTTACCCCGTCGAGACGGCACCCCACTTGCAGACCCGGGGGCGAACCATATATTCGGATGAGCCGTGGAGCGGGCAGGCTAGCGGAGGAGCAAGAGCGCCAGTCGGGGCGCCCGTCCGCCCGTGGGATTCTCGGACCAATGCGACCGGCAACGCCGCCAGCCGCCCACGCTGCCTGGAAACGGTGAATCACCACCGTTGCCGCTGATGGCTCGGCAGGGCCCGCGAGCCGCCCGCATGCGCGGCTGCGCCTCACTCTTCCGGTGGCTCCGTCGGCAGCGCCTGCCGAGCGACCGCCGCCACAGGCTCGAACTCGGCACTGCCATCCGAAGGCCCGGGCGTCACCGTGTGCAGCTGCGACTGCAAGAGTCCTTCGACGCGTGCGGTTCGTTCCGAGTTCCCCGCCACCAAGTGGGACAGTGTCCGGAAATCATCGTTCTGCTGCTTGGCGAGCCTGTCAAGATCCGTACGCAGCTGCCTGAAGTCCTCGCGCTGCTGCCTGGTGAGATCCTGAAGGCCCTCGCGGTGCTGCCTGGCATCCTCGCGCTGCTGCTCGGCGAGATCCTGAAGGCCCTCGCGCTGCTGCTTGGCGTGCTTGTCGAGGTCGTTGCGCAGCTGCTTGGCAAGGTCCTGAAGGCCCTCGCGGTGCTGCCTGGCATCCTCGCGCTGCTGCTCGGCGAGATCCTGAAGGCCCTCGCGCTGCTGCTTGGCGTGCTTGTCGATCTCGGCTCGGAGCCACCGGAAGCTGCCGAACATGATCCCGGCCAGGGTGAGCAGCGAGACTGCCAAAGTGGACAGAGCTGCGACCCAGTCAGGACTCACAGCAGAATTGTCGCACAGGTTCAGAACCATTCCGCCGCGCGAAGGCGCCGCCGACACCAACCATTCTTCCGGTCTCCGGCGGAAGCGCATTCTGGCCAGCACGGCCCATCCGAACGCTTACTCTGGGTAGATACGCTTGAACTCCAGCGCGAGCCCCTTCCCCATCACTCCGTAGGTGTTGACGGTGTTCACGAGTACCTTGGCTGGAGCCTCGAACAGATTGCCGTAGACATAGGCGATCATCTTGCGTCAAATATCTTGCCCTGGAGTATACACGTGAAGTGGACGCATTGCACCGCTCGCGGTCCGCAACGGTAGGCCCTGCGGTGTGTACCCGGGGAATTGTTTGAGTTCGGCGTTCCGCTTGTCGGGCAGGAATCCACTTGGTGACAATGCTCGCAGCCCTGGGCCTCGAGCAAGGCGTCGCGCCCCGCTTCCAGAATGTCCGATTCCGCGTCCGCGCGCACTCGCCAGAACGCACCGCAGCCCGGCATCCTGAGGTGTGCACCGCTGCGGATGATCCTGGTTGGCTCGCGGACCTCGTCGCGCTCGATGCGACCCAGCACGCCTCGAGGGATGCGCAAGTCCCTGTCGATTCCGCTGAGCTCGAGCGCCCACCAGTTGAGCGAAACATCCGGGCCGGAGCGGAAGGAGACAACGTGTTTCGGAGCGAATTCGTCAAGCTCGGCGCGCGTGGGATCACGCTTCTCCCTGAGGCGCGTAATGAAGACCTGCTGGAGCCAAATCCACTCTCGTGTGGAAACGACCTTGGCTCGCTCGCGAAAGTCGTCAAGTACATCGCGGATCGTCATCATTTCTAAGACGGTAGGGTCGAACTCATGCATCGAAGCTCCCGTCGGGTGACTTTGGGTTTCGAGTACGCTTGGCGGAACTGTCTTGCCTTGAAGGTCGATCCATTGCGCCCGGCGGAGTTGGAGCCTACGGCGGCGATCCGGCAGTCTCCGATAGCGAGCGCTTCTTCGATTGAGAACTCTTCGTCTACCGTGACGATCTTGCCGCTGCGCGGAATCAGTTCAGGCGGCGCCCCTGAGACTGAGGCGGGAGGACTCGGTTGGAACAGAGGTACGAACGAAAGCAAGGGCGACCGCATATCGTTGTTGGGCGCACGATCCCGGGTGGCACTATACTGACGCTCGAGAACCACGTGTCCCCTGGGCAGTCGACCACCGGGTTGGTCGAAGACAGCAACACGAAGCGACGGGACCCCGCTCCATTCAGCTTGGCGCCCGCCCGCACTGCAAGATGGTGATTCGCAATGCGCAGACCAATCACGCTCTTTACCGGCCAGTGGGCCGACATGCCACTGGTAGAACTGGCGGAAAAGGCGGCCGAATGGGGCTACGACGGCCTTGAGCTGGCCACGTGGGGAGATCACCTGGACGTCTTTCGCGCTTCGGAAAGCCTCCGGTACTGCCGCGAACAGAAATCCATCCTTGAGCGGAATGGGTTGCAGTTGTTCGCCATCTCGAACGCTCTGGCCGGTCAGCTGACGTGCGACCTGAACAACGACGCGCGTTCGGACGCCTTTGCGCCGAAGGAAGTGTGGGGCGACCCCGAAGGCAAGCGCCGCTGGGCGATCGAGGCGGCGAAGCGCTCGGCGGCGGCCGCCGAGAACCTAGGCGCTTCCGTCGTGACCGGCATTACCGGATCGTCAATCTGGCACCTGCTCTACCGCTTCCCGCCGGTCGACGAAGAGACGATTGCGGCGGGCTACCGCTACTTCGCCGACGTCTGGGGGCCAATCCTGGACATCTTCCGTGACTGCGGCGTCGCCTTCGCAAACGAATGTCACCCGACGAGCTTCGCATACGACGCGGTCACAGCACAGAAGACGCTTGAGGCCGTCGGCTTTCATTCCGCTTTGGGTTTTAACTTCGACCCGAGTCACTTGTACTGGCAGGGTCTGGATTTGGCGCGGTTTATCAGAGAACTGGGCGAGCGGGTCTTTCACACGCACATGAAGGACGCGGCCCGAGCCCTCGACGGTCGCTCGGGCATTCTGGGGTCGCACTTCAATTTCGGCGATCCGCGCCGGGGTTGGGATTTCCGATCCATCGGCCGGGGCCAAGTGGATTTCGCGGCGATCCTGCGTGCGCTGAACACGATCAACTATCGCGGCCCGCTCTCTGTGGAGTGGGAAGACAGCGGTTTGGAGCGCGAACACGGCGCTAGGGAATCGGTCGTCCGGCTGCGGAGCCTGCAGGGTCACTGCGTGGAAGAGGCGGCGGACGGGGGAAGCATTGCCGGTTGGCGGCCGGGCTCCGGCGTCCGAAAAGCCCCAGCTTGACCCGCCACTCTATTCTCACCTCCGCTATCGTGCGGCTGCCCCTACGCGCTTCGGCTACGGATCGCTCGGTGTATGAGAACGGATCCGAGTCCAGACAACCCGCGGCGGAGGCGACGCGAGTGTCGGCAACTCGTGGACGAGTTCAGCCGAGGCCGGGGCCGCGCTCACTGTGCAGGAAACGTATCGTTGGAACTCCGGACCTTCGCTCACGGGTGCAACAATGCGGCGCTGCCCGAGCCCTTGAACCAAAGCCAATAGGCCGTTTCGCCAAGGATTTTCTCGCGAGCGGCTGCCGACAGCGGCAGCATTCCGCTGTAGCGCCGTTGAGAGGGCAGTTGCAACGAGCGCCACATCGCAATTCGACCAGACAGAGCCAATCGGACGACACAGCCAGCGGAACCTGTGACCGGGTGGTTTCTTGCAAGTTGAGAAGTGAAGGCTACGGGTTGATGGTGGTAAACGGACTTTCGAACAGGTATCGGTTCAAACGCGCAATCTGGTTTTCTGGAGCTACGTGGTTCGTCCCTCGGTCGCACCGCCGCACGATAACTCTGGGAGCTATTTCTTCGTGTAGACCCGCTTCGCCCGCTCGAAAAGGGCGATCACCTCGGCTTTCTGCTCGGCGGTCTCGAAGTTCGCTTGTGTCCGGGCCCACTCGATTGCCGCATCGACCCGAGACGCAAGGAAGCCGGCGGACTCGTCGGACCACACAGGCTGCTTGCTCACAGTGAGGTAGATAGGGCTCGTGTGTGCCATCGGAGGCACACCGCGTTGATGAAGAAATGCCCACACTTGATAAGGAAGCAGCGTATCTCCGTGGGCCCGGGCGGCCGCCCACGTGCTGCTTCCGCCGTGATGTCCGCCGTTACCGACAAACTTGCGAGGCCGGCGTCGTTGACGCGCAAAGCGACCACACGGCCGCCAACAACGATTTCAAGCCGGTCGACAGGATAGAGATCGTACGGGGCCATAACCTTGGCTCTCAGCTTGACCGTGTCGCCCTTCTTGAATTCGAGATCGCTGCCGATTGGTTGGCCGTTCGCGCTGAACTGCACAACCGGGCCTGTGGTGACGAATGTTCGTCCGCTGCCGATTGCTTCGATCCAATCGGTATAGGTAATCTCGGGTTTTCCAATCCACGCATAGGTCTTGACCGATCCGACCACCTGGGTGTTCAGCATTTTGTCCGTGCCGGCCGTGGCCGGAAGCCGGAAACCCGAATTAAGGAAGTAGTACCAGTAAGTCAGCGCGCCCGGTTCTCGCCCCGGAACGCCGTCCTTGAACGCATCCGCCCAAGTGAAGAGATCGACGGTATCAACTTTATCCAACGCCACATCGATAGCTACTTCACCGTCCGGGTATGGGAAATGAGCCCAAGTGACCAATGCGCCTTGGGCGTGAGCCTTGTCTGCCTGATGCGCCATCGGCGGGTAGTCCGATTGCCCTAGAACCCCTGTACGAGGGCCGCCCCACGTGAGCGGATAGATCAGCTTCTTGATGCGCTGAAGAATCGTGTGGCCCAAAAAACCGTGACGCGTCTCCTCGTTGAAGTAGATCAGGCCGTTGCGAAACGAGTGTATGCTCGGCGCGCCGGTGACATGCTCCACATTCGTGATCAGTTCCCCCCACTTCGTTGCCAGCACATTGATCACGTTCAGATCCTCGGCCTGAATCTCGAGGCGCGCCGTGTGGTCGTCTAGAAAATGCACATGCGTGTCACCCGAGTACCAACCGAGAGCATTCATGTTCACCCAGCGCTCAAGCGAGATCGTGACCGGCTCCGGAGGGTCTTCGGTGAGAGTCAACTTTGCCATGGCGGGCAGGTACTCTGTGCCCTTGTGAACCGTGATCGTAACGTCACCCTTGGGCAAGTCGACAACGAACTCTGGAGGTACATACGCGTAGGTAGCCCCGTCAATGAACACATCACCGCCGACATCGTCGCGCCAACCGATCGCAATGTTCCTCTGGTGACCTCGCGGCGGCCAATACTCACCTTGGTTGGCGGTGCTGTTGACGCGGCCGTATACCGGATCACCCGTCTTAACGTCCTTCAACGAGAAACTCACAGGCCGGGTCGGGGTTTGCTCGGGGAGACGCGGAACCAGCCCGACCGGGAGTGCCGTGGGGGCGAGAGTTGCGACCTTCCAAACACCGTCCTCGCTGACCATCTGAGCTATGTGCGCCGAGGAGTCAACCTCGGTTCGGATGACGACGGGCGCCGCTAGCATCCCCGCATCGTTGGGAGTGAACGTGGCGTGGCGGAAATCGACATCGTCGACTTCTCCGCTTTCGCGTAAACGGGGCAACCAGGTCTGGCGCAATGGGGAGTCTTGGGTCAGGTATTGTTCGAAGGTTGCGGGATCGTCTCTGACCAGCGCGTTCGACCAAGCGTAGAGGCTTAGGCGAACTGAATCTAAATCGTGGTTCGGATGACCGTGACTGACCGGCGCCAGAAGCAACACGAGCTGGATCAGCAAACTCGAATTCCGCATCATGTCTACTCCTGTCAGAAATCAATGTTCTTCGCCGGCCTATGTTGGCCGGCAGCCGCGACCATGAAGCAACTGACGGTCCGGCCGATTCCGACGGCTAGATTTTACCGTCCAATGAACGGCTAGTGAGAACAATCGGCGCCACCGGCCAACCGTCGAGGGCCTCCCAAGACCTAATCCAGGATTTCCATTTTGGCCCTCGCACGGCTGCAGTGTAGACCCGTGCCGCTCCGAACAGCACATGTTTTCGCGCGGAACCGTACACATCACCTCCTCTGGTAGGAGCCAGGACTCGTCCGGCCGCTCACAGACGTTGATTGAGAGGGCTGAACGGCGCTCCGGTCGACACCGCTCGCTGCGAGACCTTTCTGGAGCCAAGAGCTCTCGATCCTCGCGCGGGCAACGCTGCCCGCGCGGCAACGCCCAGTTCCTTTGTAGCATGTCACCGAACAGCGGCCGGTTCAGATGCCCTTCCGCCGGCAGCAACCAGTAGTAGCGAGCATGCTTGACCAGCCGCCCGCCGTCTTCATCCGCCGATGCTGGCAGCTCGTCAGCGACCAGCTCTTGATCCTGTGCGGCAACCCTAGCCGCCGCCACAGGTTGCCCAGGTTCTAGGCCGGCACGCTCAGTTGCAGTCGCGCTTCGTTGGCCCGGAATCGATGGCGCGACAGCCTTGTCCAATGCGTCGCTTGCTTGCATTCCCTGACCCACTTGCTTGCACTGAGCATCGCTTATGCTTAGAGCCATGCGTGCGTTCCTCCTCTTCGGAGCCATGTGCGTGCTGCCGACGGTTTCGGCCATTGAGCAAACATGCCAAGGCTGTTTGGACAATTGCTGCGAATGGGCTTTCTCAACGCCTTCCCAACGCCTTCCGTTCGGCGTCTGGATGGAGGCCGGGCTGTGCGCTGAAGATGGCGTGACCTTCACGGTCGGGGACAAATACGCCAGAGCCCTCAGTAAATGCGCCACGCGAGCGTTTGACCGTTGCGTGGGACGATATTGCCCCAAGTGCGGGATCACGAATCTCATCAAATTTACATTGTCGATTGAGCACCCGTTGCCCGCGCACCGGGGCATCAGCGGATCCAAGCCCATCCCGCTTGATCCCGGCCAAGTCACCGAAGTGGCGCCGCGACACGTGCTGGTCGGCAAGCAGCGGAGCCCTCAGGTGCTTGGGAGCGCTCCCCTAGCGAAGGCTCCCCGACACGAGGGAGCCCCTGCTGAAGGGCAGCGGTAGGAAGAGCGCGCAGCACACCAGCGGGGCTTGGCGGACTCGCTACGGGTGGGGCTGGTTCCAGCGGTCGATTAGGTCCGTGGCGACGGTGGCGCTGGGATCCGGGATCTGGAGCCACACCCACTATGCCAGCCTCCGCGCAGCCCGCGCGCTCTCCTGAGCCGCTCCCGTCGCGGCCCGGGCCGGCCCCAGTCTCGCCAAGGCGGCCGCCGGGACCAAGCCGCGGGCGTGTTTCACCGAGCAGGGTCTGCGCCGGCGCCTCGCGCGCTGGCTGGCGCCGAACTTTGTGCGCCAGTTGCTGAACTACGAGCTGAGCGGCGAGGAGGGCCGCTGGCGGTTGGAGTACGAACTCGACAATGGCGCGCTGCAACGGCTGATCGGCGCGCGTTTCGGACGTACGACCCTGTTCACGAACCGCCTGGACTGGAGCGCCGCGCAAGTGGTGGAGGCGTATGGCGGGCAGCAGCACGTGGAGCGCGGGTTCCGCAGGCTGCAGGGCGGGGAATGGCTGGGCTGGGGACCCCTGCAGCACTGGACCGACAGCAAGATCCGGGTGCATGCCTTCTATTGCATGCTCGGGATCTCGCTGTTGCAATATCTGCACAAGCAGGCCGAGACGGTCTGGCCGGGCCTGTCGATGGAGGACTTGCTGCACGAGTTGCGTCAGGTGCAGTAGTTCGAGTTGCTGTATGCCGGAGTGGGCGGCAAGGGCAAGCCGCGGGTCGAGACGGTGCTGTCGAAGCAGACGCTGGTTCAGCAGAGTTTGGCGCAGGTTTTGGAGCTGGATCAAGTGCTCGGGGGCGGCTCCGGGTAATACACCACCCTGGTCGATAGCTGGCTCCCGATCAGTACGTTACAGGCGCGTCTAGCCGACCCGCAGTGTAAGCGTTCGGACGCGCCGTGGCTAGCCAGAATGTGCTTCCGTCGGAGACCGGAAGAATGGTTGGTGTCGGCGGCGCCTTCGCGCGGCGGCATGGTTCCGAACCTGTGCGACAATTCTGCTGTGAGTCCTGACTAGGTCGCAGCTCTGCCCACTTTGGCAGTCTCGCTGCTCACCCTGGCCGGGATCATCTTCGGCAGCTTCCGGTGGCTCCGAGCCGAGATCGACAAGCACGCCAAGCAGCAGCACGA
This sequence comes from Bryobacterales bacterium, assembly GCA_965218615.1. Classification (GTDB taxonomy): domain Bacteria; phylum Acidobacteriota; class Terriglobia; order Bryobacterales; family UBA6623; genus VXMF01. The sequence continues at coordinate 80,858 of CBDCLH010000003.1, read as the reverse complement.
GGACCTTCAGGATCTCGCCAAGCAGCAGCGCGAGGACTTCAGGCTGCTGTACGCGGGTCTTGACAGGCTCGCCAAGCAGCAGAACGATGATTTCCGGACACTGTCCCACTTGGTGGCGGGGAACTCGGAACGAATCGCACGCGTCGAAGGACTCTTGCAGTCGCAGTTGCACACGGTGCCGCCCGGGCCTTCGGATGGCAGTGCCGAGTTCGAGCCTGTGGCGGCGGTCTCTCGGCAGGCGTTGCCGACGGAGCCACCGGAAGAGTGAGGCGCACCGGCGCGTGCGGGCGGCCCACGGGCCCTGCCGAGCCATCAGCGGCAACGGTGGTGATTCACCGCTTCCGGGCAGCGTGGGCGGCTGGCGGTGTTGCCGGTCGCATCGGTCCGAGAATCCCACGGGGGGGGGCGGGCAACCCGACTGGCGCTCTTTGCTCCTCCGCTAGCCTGCCCGCTCCACGGCTCCCCCGAACGGTTACCCGCGTCGGAAGCCGATCCGCAGCCGCGTTGGAAACCCCCGTGCGGCTCCCCGTTTCGTATGGGTCGACCGCCTCTCTTGGGACGCTGCCTGGTCGCAGATTCATCGTCTTGAAATGGTTGATTCTGAGGCCGGCCAGGATCTGGACATCTGCTGCGGAAAGCGCTACTTTTTGCAAAGTGGAGCAGATCCGGGCGCGTACGTGCCGCTCATGATCGGTTGGTCTCAAAAGCCTAGCGCGCCGCCGTGGGTCCACCACGCGGTTGCCGCGGATGGCGATTCCCGAATCGGTCGCCGACTGCCGAGGGTCGATATGCGTCGGGATGGCGACCTTGGTTGGGCTGCCCATTGCAATTGCGCGGGCTCGCTGCTTCTCGTCCACGGATGGCTTGTTCCCAAGGAAGACTGCAAGTGAGTTCTCGCCTCGCGGTTACGGCGGCCGTCCTTGCGGTGTTCCCTTGCACCGCGCTGGCGGACGATTCCGCGGCCTTTTTCGAATCTCGGATTCGCCCCGTCCTGGTCGAATCCTGCTCGTCCTGCCACGGAGAGACCGCCTTGGGAGCCTTGCGGGTCGATTCGCGAGATGCATTGCTCATTGGCGGTCTGTCCGGCCCGGCGATCGTTCCAGGCAACCCGGAGGCCAGCCTGCTGATCCAGGCGATTCGCCATACCGGGGAGCTCAAGATGCCCTTGGACGCGAACCGTCTCAAGGAGCAGCAAATTGCGGCGTTTGAGGAATGGGTTCGGAATGGAGCTTCGTGGCCGCAGGCCGCCGAGCTGCGGGAGGCCGCAATACCCGAACGCATGTCCGAGGGTGAGCGTACATTCTGGTCCTTGCGGCCGCTCGTCCGGACACTGCCGTCTGCAGTGCTGGGCGCGGATTGGCCCGAATCCGACGTCGACCAATTCATCCTGCACAAGCTCGAAGAGCGCAGCCTTGCACCCGCGGAACTGGCGGCGAAACAAGCGTTGATTCGACGTGCAACGTACGGCCTGATCGGCCTGCCTCCACGGCCCGACGAGGTGGAGGCGTTCCTGCGAGACGAATCGGAAGAGGCCTTCGCGAGGGTTGTTGACCGGCTACTCGCCTCTCCGCACTACGGGGAGAAGTGGGCCCGCCACTGGCTCGACATCGCACGCTACGGTGAAGACGACGACCGCGGCGCGTCGCGGGTGGAGTATCCGAACGCATGGCGCTACCGGGACTGGGTTGTTGACGCCTTCAACATGGACATGCCGTATGACCTGTTCATTGAGGCGCAACTCGCAGCCGACCTGCTGGACCTTTCCTCGGCCGAAAAGGCCGAGTTGCTGCCTGCCCTGGGCTTTCTTGGACTGGGCCCTTGGTACTACGACATCGCTCCGCCTCCGATCTCGCGCGCGGACGAGATCGATGAACGCATTGATGTGACGGGCCGCGGACTGCTCGGCCTGACGACAGCGTGCGCGCGTTGCCACGATCACAAGTTCGACCCAATTCCAACCAGCGACTACTATGCTCTGGCGGGCGTGTTTCGGAGTTCGCTCTACCACGAACTTCCGCTTGTGGATGACGAGACCGTCAAGCGTTACGACGATGCCCAGCGCCGGATCGCTGCATTGGAACGGCGTATCAAGGAGTTCCGCAAGACTTCGGCGGAACAGTGGCGCTTGGTTCAATCCCGGCGCATTTCACGCTATCTGATGGCCGTTGCCGCCCTGGACGGAGCGTCGGAGGCTCCCGAAGGGATCGCCGCGGCCGCCACGCTTGATCCTGGAATCCTGGAGCGATTTCGGCAGTACCTGAGCGACAAGGCTCGCACTCACACCGTGTTCCGGCAGTGGGCGTCCTTGCCGCAAACCCTCGATCCTACGGCCCGTCGTCTGGTCGCCCGCGCCGTGCAGAGTTCGGTTGCCGAGTGCATCGAGGAGACAACCGCTCTCGATCGCGAGAACGAGAAGCTATTGTTCGCCGAGGATCCGGACCGACATCTCGACCAACGGTTTCTGCCTAACCGGTTCGAAACGTATACGGACTATTGTCCAGGCTGCAACGTTGCGGTACGTCCCATTGCGCCGGAGAAGCAGGAACTTTTGGAGCACCTCTTTGGTGACAACGGTGTGTTCCTATCGAAGGACGTACGCATCGATCAATTCTTGGAACCGGAGGCCAGGAACTATCTCAGACTATTGGACGCTGAGCTTGAGGAGCTGCGCTGCACGGCGCCGCCGAAATACCCTTTCCTGCACGTCGTCAGGGACCGGGAACGGCCGCGCGACGCCCAGTTGAACATTCGTGGCGACCCGGAAAACCTCGGCGCGGTGGTGCCTCGCGGGTTTCTGACCGCCCTTTCGGATTCGGCGCGCCGGACATTCCAAGACGGTAGCGGGCGACTCGAACTCGCAGAAGCGATCGTCAACCACCCACTCGCGGCTCGCGTCGTGACGAATCGCATTTGGGCGCAACACTTTGGGCGCGGCATTGTTGCAACGACGAGCAATTTTGGACAGTTGGGGGAACGGCCCACGCATCCGGACTTACTCGACTTCCTAGCTGTGCAACTTCGCGATTCAGGGTGGTCGATCAAGAGCCTGCATCGCACTCTCATGCTTTCGAAGACCTACCGGCTCAGCGCCGTTGGAGAGCATAAGAATCGCCAGCGAGATGAAGAAAACCGCCACTATTGGCGTGCGAATCGACGACGTCTGGACGCGGAGGCGGTGCGGGATTCGTCGCTCTTTGTCTCCGATTCGTTGGACCTGTCGATCGGGGGCCCATCGTCGGAACTGACGTCGGACTTTCACCAGCGGACGATGTACGGCAGAGTCAGCCGTTTTCAAGTCAACGACTATCTGACGTTGTTCGATTTCCCCGATCCTAGTCACAGCGCCGACAGCCGCGTCGCCACCGAGGTTCCGAAGCGGAAGCTGTTCCTCATGAACAGCGACGTTGTGATCGAATCCGCGCGCAAGCTGGCGCGGCGGGTGGCGGACGAAGCCGGCGATTCTCCACGGGCACGCCTCGAGCGCGCCTATGCTTTGCTCTACGGCCGGAACCCGACGGCGCAGGAGGTCAATGCCGGTCTCCACTTCACCCAGTCGGCAGGCGGATGGTCATCCTATTTGCAGGCGTTGCTTGCGACGGAGGAATTTCGAAATGTCGACTGAAAGCTGTCGAATCGCCTTCAATCGCCGTAGCTTTCTGCGAACGGCTGGGGTCGGCTTCGGGATGGTCGGACTCGGTGGCGCGCTCCACGCGGCAGACTCCGATCTGGGCGGCCTTCTCGCCCCCCGTGAATCGCACTTCCCGGCGCGTGCCCGTCACGTCGTGCATCTCTACCTCAACACCGATTTTCATGTCTTGTATCGGGACCTAATTTTGGTGGTCAAGCCAACCGCGAGCGACACCCAGTGGACTTCATGAGCGGGAAGCTCCTTGGAAGACGAGCTGGCGGTTGCCCAGCCAAGGGATGCGGGCGGTTCCGACGGACTGGAGGGCCTCCAGCAGGGCAGGCAGGTCCCGCTTCTTCTTCAGCGAGACGGTGCACAGGTCCGGGGTGAGGGAGATGTCGGCGGCCGTGCAGAGGAGCCTTTCGTAGAGCGTGCGGGCGGTGAGCTGGCGGTAGCCGGGTGGCAGGTCGAGGGCGAGCAGGCGCAGGAGATTGTAAGCGAGGACGGTCATGGCAAGGTCGAAATCGACTTTGACGACCAGGGAGGAGGAGAGGCGGTTGAGGTGGAAGAAGGCGAGCTGCTCGGCAATGGACTGCTCGACGAGCCAGCGGCGGGCGTAGCGGCGCAGGAGGGCGGAGAGGCTGGAGTCGAAATCGTTGGTGAGCAGCAGGCAGGGGCGGCGCAGTGCGCCGCGCAGCATGGTGATCTGGCGCAATTCGCCGCCGAAATCGCGGACCGCGACGGTTGCGTCGTGGGCGGAGACCAGGTGCGTGGAAGAGGCGGTGGGGACGCGAACGCTGCGCAGGGAGGACTTGTCGAGCGCGCGCGCGTTGGCGACCAGGCGCTTGCCGCGACGGCGGACGGTGACGAACAGGATGCCTTCCTTGTCGAGGCGGGCGAGGCTGGCGTAGGTGGTGAAGCGGCTGTCGAAGACGAGGTAGCGGATGGGGGGGCCGTGGCGGCGGGAGAAGTCGAGGAACTCGAGGGCGGTGCCGTCACTGGTTGCAGTGCGGATGCTGCTGGCGTCGGCTTGCAGCAGCAGGCCGGAGTCGGGATCCTGGGCGAGGGCGGCGGAGATGCTGAGGAGGGAGCGACCGCAGGTGCCGGACGAATGCTTTTGCAGGGTGGCGTCGGCGCCCCAGTGGGGCAAGGTGGTGAAATCGAGGTTGGCGGAGTCGCCGGCGAGGCCCTTGGCGGTCCAGATGGCGGCGAGGGAGCCGAGCAGGCGCTGGTTCATGGCGCGGGTGGTGCGATCGGAATACGAGGAAAGCGAGGCGGTCTTGGGCAGCACGTTGAGGCCGGCGAACAGGCCGAGGCCGCGATCCATGCAGCACAGGTCGTCGGCGCTGTAGCGGCGGGCGTCGGACAGCTTGAGCGCGACGAAGGCGAGCACGGACTGCAGGGCCGGCAGGGCGCGGGTGCCCGGGTAGTCGGCCTCGGCGATCGCGGTGTCGAGGCCGTAGCGGCGGATCCAGGGCAGCAGGCAGAGCATGCCGGCGGCGCGCTCGGACTGGAAGGTCTGCTCGGAGTGCGGGTCGAGCAAGACGCTTGCGGGCGCTCGCAGGCGCGGCGTGGAGGCGGCGGCGCGCTCGGCGCGGGTGCGGCGGGGCAGGCGCTGGAAGCCTTCCTCGTGCAAGACATGGCCGATGGCGCGCAGGCTGGGAGCGTCGCCTGGCTCGGCGTCGAGGCGGGCCTTGATGTCGGGAACGGAGAGGTTCGCCTTGCGCAGTTCGATCACGCGCTGGCGCACGTCCGGCAGCGGCAGGACGGGAGAGCGCCCGGGAACGTCGGGCGGGCGGAAGAAGAACGCGGCCGGATCGTCGAGGCGGCGGAAGTCGCGGGTCATGGCATAGACCGAACCGACGGCATAGCCGAAGCGCCGGGCGACGGCCTCGGCGGTCAGGCCTTCGAGGAAGAAGGCGCGCAGGACCTCGTACCGCCGGTGGAGCAGGTTGGAAGGCTGGGCAAAGAATGTGGTGTAGGACTCGGAGGGCATGGCAGTCGCCTGAATTAGGTATTATACCGAATATAAAACATATATAGAAAGTTGTGCAAAGCAAGATCTGGATTCCAGGGCATCCGCGCAGAAAGCATGTGGAATTAGGAACTTGCAGACACTTCATGTCGCGCTGCCGCCAGCGGGGGGCACGTTTTAGCCCGAGCTGGGATGTCACCCCGCGTCACGGATCGCTGGGTGTGCACTCAGATCCAGCGAACTCAATCAATCCGTAAGCTACTCAATCCAGGGATGGTGTACGACCGACGAGCGATCTCCGGCCGGTCTGCGCACACCAACATTAGGGTCTAATCGGAAATGAAAATCCGTGCCTCAATGGCGGCCTCAGTCATGTCGATTCCCTCGATCCGAAGCCCGTGCTCACGAAGTACGACGGTCAGCCCATGCCGGGCGGGGCCCCGAAGACGGAGCGTTTGACGGGCGTGCTGATGAAGTCCCCCTTCGAATTCCAGCGGTTCGGGCAATCCGGCCTGGAGATGAGCGAGATCTTCGCCAAGACGGGCGCCGCGCATGCCGACGACCTCTGTGTTTTGCGTTCGTGCTACACCGATTCCAATACGCACGTGCCAGCGCTGTTCCGCAGCAACTGCGGGCACCTGCTTCCTGGACGACCGTCGATGGGGTCATGGGTGGCGTATGGGCTCGGCGCGCTGAATCAGAGCCTGCCCGGTTTCGTAGTCTTGTGCCCCGGGGTTGCCGACCTCCGGAGCGCCGCAGTGGAGCAGCGCGTTCCTGCGAGCGGCATTCCAGGGTATGCACGTGGTCACGAAGGAGAGCGACCCTGCGAAGCTGATCCCCTACTTGCGGAATCGTTCCATGAACAAGCTGGATCAGCGCAGACAGATCGATCTCGTTGCACGCCTCAACCGGCTCTACGCGGCCACCCGTTCAGCCCACGAAGCCAGCATCGATTCGGCGATCGAATCGATGGAAGTGGCGTACCACATGCAATCGGAGGCGCTGGACGTCTTCGACATTCGAACGGAGTCGGCCGCGACATTGGATCGCTACGGCGACAGCGATTTCGGGAGGGGCTGCCTCATGGCGAGGAGGCTGGTCGAGCGAGGTGTACGGGTTGTGCAAGTCTATTTCGGCGCCCAGCAACCGTGGGATAGCCACAATGACATCGAATCCCAGCGTATGCTTGCCGCCCAGGCCGATCCCGCGATCGCCTCCCTGCTCACGGATCTCAAGGACCGTGGACTGTTCGATCAAACTCTGGTCGTCTGTGGCAGCGAATTCGGCCGCACTCCGGTGCTCGAGACCAGCGGCCTAACAAGCGGACGTCAAAACGGGCGGGACCATAACCCATTTGGCTTCTCCACTGTGTTGGCTGGCGGAGGAGTCCGTGGCGGAACCACCTACGGATCGACGGACGACTTCGGTTTCTACGCTACCGACAAGCCAGTGCATATGCATGACATTCACGCAACGATCCTGCACCTGCTGGGGCTCGACCACACGAAACTGACCTATCGTTTCAGTGGTAGGGACTTCCGCTTGACGGACGTAGCCGGTCATGTCCTACACGATGTGATTGCATCGTCGAAGCCTGTCATCGGTTGCTGGGCGAAGGTTGGGGCGCGGCGCAAGTTCTAGGCTGCCGAAGCGAGTGCAGCCCGTAGCTCCCGGTCTCCCCGCAGTGGGATTTCCCTCCCTCCCGCGACAGACAACGCTCGTCTGCCTTTTGGCGGCAACCGCGTAGGGAATTGACGGAACCCCGGGTCTTGCGCAGCAGACCCTTCCGAGCCGCACACGAATTGCCGCGATCCGCCGGCACTATATCGTGAAGCCCCAGCGGCGGCCGCGCCGCGGATCAGCTCCGCACGCCGCGCGCCCCCTCGGAGCCGTCCCAGGGATTGAAGTTGTCCAGGGCGTCCTGCATCGTCTCTCGGACCTGCTGCATCAGAGCGATGCGGTCCTGCGGGGCCAAGTGCTCTGTCGCGACCGGCGGATGAAACACCAGGGCCATGTGTCCCGGGCGCACGAACCATGCCCCCTTCGGCATGAGCTTCGCCGCGCCGTGCACGGTTATAGGGACGATCGGCACGCCCGAGGCGATCGCAATCTGGAACGGGCCGGGCCGGAACGCCAACAGAGGTCCGCCCGGGTTGCGCGTTCCTTCTGGGAACACGAGCAGGGAGATGCCCCGCCGCAAGGTCTCAAGAGCCTGCTCGAGCGCTTGCCTGCGGGAATCCTTGGCCTTGCGGTCGACGCTGATGAAGCCTCCCAGGCGCATCGCGGATCCCAACACCGGGATCCGCCACAACTCGCGCTTCGTAATGGCCGCAATTCGGGGGAGCGCGCCAAACAGCGCTGGCGGCTCGAGGTTGCTGACGTGATTGGCCAAGAAGAGGGCATGCGGCTGGCGATAGGCGTATTCCAGGTTGCGGATGTCCACGCGCACACCCACCAACCTCAGTCCGATGCGGCATCCTCGCCGCGCCACCCAGTAGATTGGCCGGATCGTCCGTGTCGCCCAAGTGATTGGCCCAAACAGCCCCATGGCCAGCACGACATAGACGGCAAGGAACGGGTACAGCAGGAGGATGGACCGCCACATGGAGCGCTGAGCATCCTAGCATGCTGCCGTCACTCCCGGTGCCTGGTCTCCGCAACTTGTTCGAAATATGGACGTTACAGCGTTGCTATACTAAGCGGGAAGGGCCCATGCGGACTGGTTCCGCAGGGACGGTTCAGTTCGTGCAGGTCAGGCGGATACAGCAACGGCAGCGGCTCAGGTTGCAGCAAAAGCCTGTGCTGACGCAAAGCGTGCGTCAGCTCGCCGAGCTGCTGATGCTGAACAGGCAGGAGTTGCGTGAAGCCATCCGCGAGGCGCTGGAATCGAACCCCATGCTGGAGATCGCCGTTTCCTCGGAAGCGGAGGGGCCGGCGGAAGTTCCCGAATCCGCGACCGCGGACCTGCCTCTTGGAGGCGACGACTCCGAGGAGCCCGCGGTTGGCGATTCGCTAGGCGAGATTGATCTCGAGGCTTACTTCGACGAGGGCATGGATCCGATCCCGACGGAGGAGGCTGCGGATGCGCACGGACAGCGGTCGGCTGCGGCGTCGCTCCCCAGTCCAGCAACCCTGGCCGATTCACTGAGGTGGCAGTTGGACCTGTCGGCTGCCGCTTCGGAGGTGCGCCGCGCCGCGCACTGCATTGTCGGCAACCTCACCGCGGATGCCTATCTGGAACTCTCCCTGGCCGAGGTCGCTCAGGAGAGCGGCACAGATCTGGAGGCTGCCGTCCGGGCGTTGAGCCTGGTGCAGGGGTTCGATCCTTCCGGCGTCGCCGCCCGCGACCTGCAGGAGTGCCTGCTGTTGCAGTTGCGCGCGTCGCGAGCGGAGAACACGCTGGCGTACCGGCTCGTGGAACGGAATTTCGGCGAGCTGGCCTACGGAGACGCCGGCAGGATCGCCGAGTCCACCGGATCGACCCCAGCGGAGGCCGAGGCCGCGCTGGTCGAGATCCGGGCCCTGGATCCGCGGCCGGGACAACGGTTTCTCTCCTTGCCGGATGCCAGCGTGCAGCCGGATGTCGTCTTCAGCGTCGCGCCGGGCGACTTCCGCGTCACGCTGATCGACGAGGACCTGCCGGACTTGCGCTTGAGTCGGCGCTATGGGCGCCTCCTGGACCGCCGCGGGTCGGATCCGGCCGTGCGCAGCTACTTGCAGAAGCGCCTGTTTTCCGCGTGGCGCTTGCTGCGTGGCATCGAGCAGCGCCGCCATGTGATCCAACGCACCTGCGAGGCGATTGCGCGCCGCCAGCGGGAGTTCCTGGCGAGTGGGATCGACTCTCTGCACCCCATGCGGATCAAGGAGGTCGCCCAGGAACTCGGCGTGCACCCGTCCACCGTCAGCCGTGCAGTCGCCAACAAGTTCGCGCAGACGCCCCACGGCGTCTACGAATTGCGCTCTCTCTTTTCTCGCTCTGCGCTGGGTCCTTCGGGAGCGTCGGTGCCGCTGGTCTTGCTCAAGCGCGGCATTCGGAGGATGATCAAAGCCGAAGATCCCTGCGCGCCCTTGACGGACGAGGCCGTACGCAGCAAGCTGGAAGAGCAGGGTATCCATTTGACGCGCCGCAGCGTGGCGAAGCACCGGCAAAGCCTGGGCATTCCGGCGACTCCTGCGCGGCGCGCACAGGCGTCCGCGGGTCAGGTCGCCACGCGCGGACGTGCGGAGAGACATTCACGATGAAGATCGACTACACAGGGCGCAAGGCGGAGTTGTCCGACCGGGAGCGGGGCAAGCTGCAGCGGAAATTTGACAAGGTCCAACGCATCTTGAGCGGGCGCGCGGACCTCGAGGCTCATGTGACTCTGTCCAGACAGCGCCATTTGTTTGAGGCCGAAGTGACGCTGCGGGCGCTGCGCCACACGCTGGTGGTTGCCGGCAACGGCGTCAATCCGTTCGCCGCGATGCGCGCCGCACTCGAGAAGCTGGAGAAGCAGGCCGTTCGCAACAAGCACAAGATCATCGACACGCACCGTCCCGGTAGGCAGCGCGGTCGGCCCTCCGTGTTGGTCCGGGACTCCTTGCAGCGAATCGCCGGCTCGACCGCCGCTGACGGGTCGCACCCGGCGCGCGGAAGGATCCGCATTGTCCGCTCGCGGGGTGTCGAACCCAAGCCGATGACTGCGGAAGAGGCGTTGATGGAACTTGAGAGCGGCCAACGGGAGTACGTCTCCTTTCGGGACGCCGACAGCGGTCGGATCCAGGTTCTCGTGCGGCGCCGCGATGGAGCCGCGGAACTGGTCGAGGGCGGCTAGGCATGCGCCCTGCTGGCCCGGCCTCAGAGTTGGCCTCACGGGCCCGCTTGGTAATCCTGACCGGGTTGAGCGGCTCGGGAAAGGGGACCGTCCTCAGGGCCCTGGAAGACGCTGGCTACTATACGGTCGACAATCTGCCGGTCGACCTGATGCAATCGTTCGCGGAGTTGTGCCGGGGGTCCGCGGACATCGACCGGGCGGCGTTGGTGGTGGATATCCGGGAAGGGGAGGCGCTCGGCCGCTTCCCCGGTATCTACGGCGAGATCAAGAAGGCGACGACAACTGTGCTGGTGTACCTGGAGGCCTCTGACGAGGCGATCCAACGACGCTTCAGCGAGACTCGGCGGCCCCATCCCATCCAAGCGAACACCGTGCTAGAAGGCATGACGACCGAGCGCGCACGGATGAAGCCGATTCACGAACTCGCCGACATCGTGCTGGACACGAGTCGCTTCAACGTGCACGACTTGCGGCGGAAGGTGCAGGGCATCTTCAGTGGCTGCGGTCAGGATCCCGTCTTGAGGGTGACCTTGGGCAGCTTCGGTTTCAAGTACGGGACTCCAGCCGACGGCGACTTGATCCTGGACGTACGCTTCCTGCCGAACCCGAACTACGAGCCGGAGTGCCGCAATCTGACCGGCAAGGATGCCAAGGTTGCAAGTTTTCTCGAAGCGTATCCGCAGACGCACGAATTCCTCAGGCGGACGATGGGCCTCCTGGAATTCGTCGTGCCGCATTACGCCGAGGAGGGCAAGAGCTACCTGGCGATCTACTTCGGCTGTACCGGCGGCCGGCACCGATCGGTCTACATCGCGGATTGCATCGCGCGGCGCCTCGCAGCGGAAGGGCAGGCGGTGCGAATCCAGCATAGGGACATCGACAAGGAGCACTGAGTGCGTCCGACCAGGATGAGGTCCCAAGCGCCGAGGCCGCTGGTGATCTCGGAAGCCTTGCACGAGCGGGTGGCGCCGGGTCGCACAGACCGGCCTGAGGGTCCGCCTGGACCCCGGCTCCTCCGAGCGGCCGAGATCGAAACCACCGGATTCGTGGGACAGCGCGGGTGCGCGAAAACACGCAGTTGGCTTCAGAGCGAGGCCAGCGTCGGCTTCGGGACCGGATCCGGCGCCCCGCGGGCTGCGTAGAGCCGCCCCGGCGCTCAGACCTCCTCAATGTCGGCGCTGATCCCGATGGAGATCGCGCCTTGCACGCTGACCGCAGCAGGGCACTTGGTTTGGTGAGTGGCCAGCGCACGCTGCGCCCGGTCCCGGGCGCCCTCTGGGATCTTGAGGTGATAGTGGACGCGGATGCGGGTGATGCGGATGACGCCGTCGACGTTCTCGATGTCGCCTTCGACATCGCTGGAGACCCGGTCCGGATGATTCGGGATTTTTCGAGCTGCCAGCGCCCCTGACAGAGTGCCGGTCAGTCAACCGCCGACCGCGGCGATCATGTGGTCGAGCGTCGCGGGAAGGTTGCGTTCTGGATTCACGCCGTAGAAGCGGCGGATCCCGCCGTGCACGCCGAACTCCAGCGGCTTGTCAAATCCTTCGATGTAGGCTCGCCGTTCCGGCGGCTTGTCCTGGTGGATGCGGATCTTGGAGGTGTGGATGACTTCTCCCATGCCGCCATTTTAGCGTCATCCGGGAGTCTGGCCGCATGGTTCAGCGGCTTCCCTCGGACCGCGCTTTCCGCCAAGCCTGGGTCGCCGCGATATTGCGCTCCAGGATCTGACGCTGATCTCCCTGATCGCCACGCAGGTAGACAGCCATGTCGGCGCCGTACTCGGCTTCGGATTCAAAGTCCTGCCCCCGATCCCCGGTCTCTTCGATCCAGCGGTCCAGGATCGAGCGCAGCCGAGCCAGCATTTCCTGATGCTCCGCATCGCCGGCTAGGTTACGCATCTCCCAGCGGTCTTCCCGCAGGTCGTACAACTCCTCCTCCGGGCGCGGCGCGTAGAACAGACTCTCGAGGTTGGGTGGGAGCCCACCCTCGTCGCGCAGGCTGTGCAGCGCCTGAATGATCGCCTTGCCGTCCTTGTAGCGGTTGGGCTGCAGGTGTGGCCGCTCCGGGACGAAGTTGCGGATGTACTTGTACCGCCGCGTGCGCACGCTGCGGATGCGGTCCACGGTCTCGTCGCAGCGGTCGCGCGCGGAGACGACGTGCTCGCGCGGCTCGGCCTCCGGCCCGAACAGGGGCCGGCCCTCCATCCATGCCGGGATCGCAAGACCTGCAAAGGCGAGTGTGGACGCCGCCACATCGATGTGCGCCGCCAGGTCTTCCCGCACCATGCCCGGCTCGATTCTTCCGGGCGCCCGCACGATCAAAGGGACTTTGATGCCTTCCTCGCTCAGGAATTGCTTGCCGCGGGCATGGCTGACACCGTGATCGGTGAGGAAGAAAACCACCGTGGTTGCGGCCACACCTTCGTCCTCAAGACGGGCCAAGATGCGTCCGACCTCCCAGTCGGCGTTCTCGATTGATTCGAGGTATTGCGCCCAGTCCTCGCGCAGCTTGGGGTGGTCTGGATAGTAAGGCGGGAGCTGGACGTCCTTGGGGGACACGCCGTGCGTCTGAACGCCTTCGATTGGCTCGAGCGTGCGTTGGTTGCGGCGTTTGCCCCCGCGCAACTGAATTTGCGCGAAGAACGGCTGACCGTCGGCTCGTGCCGACCAGTCTGCGCCGTCGTACAGGTCCCGAGGATAGATGAAGTTGTAGTCTGTCTTGCCCCGCGCCCAGGCCCTGTCGGAGCGGAAGCTGCCGTTCGTGACGTAGTAGCCGGCCCGGCGCAGGATCGCGGGTACGGGCTCCACCTCTCCGGGCAGGTCGATCTTGCGTTCACCTCGCCCGCTGCGGTGGTTGTGCGCCCCGATGGTCGTCTGGTAGGTCCCAGTCACCAGAGCCGACCGGGACGGCGAACACACGGGCGCCGTAACGAATGCGTGAGTGAACAGCGCCCCGTCCGCGGCCAGCTTGTCAATGTGCGGCGTTTTCGCCAGGGTTTCTCCGTACGGCCCGAAATGGTCCGATTGGTCTTCCGACAAGATCCAGACGATGTTGGGTGGATCTCCAGCGCGCTGGGCGCATGCCGGCAATGCGGCGAGCACGAGACAAAGCAAACGGCACATGGGCCCTCAGTTATTGCTGACCGGAGGCGCGTGCATTCGGCTCCGAGGCGTCCTCGGCCGGGCCTTCGTCCGCGAGCACGTGTAGCAGGTCTTCCAGAGCGCGGCCGTAGTCTTCCGGCCGGGTGACGCTGTGGACGATCAGGCCGTGCGGTTTGAGCGCGCTTTCGATGGCGCCTTCCCAGGGATAGCTTTGGGGATTCCGATCGAACACGAACTGGAACAGCGGCTGTCGCGAGCCCGCAACGTCAACCATCCCTTCCGGAATGCGGGTCTCGCGTCCGATCTTGGGGCCCAGGAAGACCACCGCATCGGGTCGTTCGTGCTCGGCCTCGAGGGCCGTGTTGAGCACCTCGGCCAGAAAGCGCCATTCTCGATCCGGATCCGCCAGGGCTTCGATGTCCACCAGCCCGGGCTGCATGGCTTCGATGGCTTCGCCAAGAGCGGCGAAGTCGAGTCGGGTATGCCGTTCGGCCGAGTAGACAACCTGCCCGTCGATGGCGCTGAACGCAGTCAGGTTGAAGAGGCCGATACTGGGTTCGCGGTGCAGCGAACGGAGCATCGCCATGATGCTCTCGAGTTCGTAGACGCTGAGTTTGAATTGCTCGCGCTCCAGGGGCGCCAAGTTGACCACCAGAGAGACGTGCAGCGGACGCTCTTCGCCACCGCCACGCTCTACGGGAGGTTCTTCGGCGAAGGTGTTCTGCCGGTAGGGAGCGATCCAGTTCCTCATCGCGGCGGCCGCCAAGCGCCCCGTATGGCCGGGTGTCGGGGCCCGCGTCTGCCAATGGGACGAGCAGACACGGCCCTCGGGGTTGCGCATCAACCAGTCGATCTTGTAACGGCCGGGCCCCAGGATGTAGAAGCCCGGGAACACCGCCGTGCCGCTGTCGTCCACGTTCCGGGACGGGAGGTCAAGGTTCTGCTGCAAGTAGACCGGCTCCGCTGTCGGATCATCGAGCGCGTAAATCCGGAAGAGCACCCGTAGATCCTCACCCGTGGGCGCGACCGACTCTGCTGCAAGGTGGACAAGGTATCCAGCCCGGTACTTGAGATCGAAGTCCAAGCGCGGCTCGAGAGGCTCCACGCGACAGTCCAGGTCATTCCGGTTCCCGCTCGCGGAGAGGATGGCGCCGTCCGTTGGGAGCAGATTCAGCGGCTGCCCCGGAGACGTGTCGAACAGTTGCTGCGCCTGGAGCGCCGGGGTCGCGCACAGTGCGAACAAGCCCAGGACGCGGCGCGCATGCATGGAGCCCTCAATGCCCGACCGGGACTTGGGCGCACACATGCTCGATGGCCATGACCGCCCTCTCGCAGTCCGCGCGGTCGACGTCCTGGTGCGTCACGATCCGGATAGGCCCGGGCTGCGGACCCAGCGCCAGCACCCCGGTCTCGCGTAGAGCCGCCAGGAACTCCTGGTTGGTCAGGCCGGTCTCCACGATGTCGAAGAAGATGATATTGGTTTCCACCTTGGACGGATCGAGCGTGATACCCGGAATCCGCGCCAAGGAGTCTGCCAAAAACTTGGCGTTCGCATGCACCGCGGGTATGTTGGCCGGGCTCTGCTCCAGCGCGACCAGCCCGGCAGCCGCCAGGACCCCAGCCTGCCGCATGCCGCCACCCAGTGCCTTGCGCGCCAGCCTCGCCTCGGCAATGAAGGCTTTGCTTCCAGTCAGGAGAGAACCGACGGGAGCGCCCAACCCTTTCGAAAGGCAGAATGTCAGCGAGTCGACGGGAGCGGCGACCTCGCGCACAGGCCTGCCGAGCGCGGCGGCGGCGTGGAACACGCGGGCGCCGTCCATGTGCACCGGGATCCCGGCCGCATGCGCGTTCGCGCAGATCGTTTCGATAGATTCTTGCGAGTAGACCCGCCCGCCGGCGGAGTTGTGCGTGTTCTCAAGCTCGATCAGGCCGGTCCCGCGGAAGTGGTCAGTGGCCGTTCGCAGGCTCCCGCGGATCCGGTCCCACGAGAGCCGGCCATCGTCTGTCGCAATCGGACGGGCCATGCATCCGGAGAAGCGCGCCAGCATGCCCATCTCGTAGAGCAAGATGTGGGCGTTGCGTTCGCAGAGCAGTTCCTGTCCGGGTGAGGTGTGGACAGCAATGGCGATTTGGTTGCCCATCGTTCCCGACGGCACGAAGAGCGCCGCCTCCTTGCCGGCGAGAGCAGCGGCCCGCTCCTCCAGGGCGTTCACGGTCGGGTCTTCACCGAAGACATCGTCGCCGACCTCGGCTTCGTACATGGCCCGGCGCATCGCCTCGGTCGGTTGCGTGACCGTGTCGCTGCGTAAATCAATTGATCTCATGCCATTCCGCCCACTGCGAGTGACACGCTCAAAGCTGGAAGGACCATTGTCGCACCGCCTCCGGCTGCACCCACTTGCGAAGGCCCGGGATCTGGCAGGTGCGCCAGTAGGCCGGCCAATCAATCGCTTCAGGATCCCACGGCAGACTTTCCCGATCGTCCGCGGACAACGCGCTGTAGGTGTTCTGGATATTGCGGGTCTCGAAGACATAGCGGTTGTCCAGGATGAATGGCATGTACTGCCGGAACGTCTCTTCGTGAAAGCCTAACTGCAGTTCGAGAACGCGCAGCCGGCGAGTGCGGGCCTGCTGACCCAGTCGCTCCAGTATTTTGCGGCTGCGGGCGATGCGGCGGAGCTGGACGCGGCGCCGGCGTTCCGCCTGCGCGGCATCTAGGAACCGAAGACGGGGGAACGGGTCGAGCCACAGCGGCGGGCCGGAGGGGCGTTGTCCCGTCCTCCTGGCTTCCGCAACGAGAAGGCGAATCAGATCCTCAAGCGGGTATGGGTTCACGTCGGAGCCAGCCAACTGGTAGATCTGCCTCGCACGTCCCGCGAGCAACTCGCCCGCCACGACGAGCGTTGCGGCGGCAACGAGGTCGACAGGGACGATCTCCAGTGAGAGATCGCGGCGCGCCGGCCAGTCGAGCAGGCCGCCCAGGGCCATGAGCGCGAGCGGGGCCGCGGTGCGTCCACCCTCGATCCAGCCGCGGAAGGGGAAGCGTAGGGAACTCTCAACAATGGCAGGCCGGACGACGGCGTACGGAACGTCGCATTGCGCCGCCAAAACCTGTTCGCCGAGGCTTTTGGCGTAGGTATACGTATTCACCCAGCCCCAGCGGGCGGAGCGGACCCGGCCAAGCTCGATCAGCGCCTCGGCGCGCCGCGCGCCCTCCAATCCTTCGCTTGCCGAGACGGCAGCCTGCCTGCACGCCGCGAGTTCATGCTGCGCGGAGAACCGATCGTCGTCGGGCCCGGAGCGCCTCGGGTAGAAGCCGGGGACCGCCTCCGTTTCCTCGATCAAGCCGTCGGCCTCACCCGCGACGTAGCACGTCGAGATGTGCAGCAATTTGGCGTTCAGGCTGCCGCAGAGCTCGAGGAGCCGCTCGACGGAGGCGACGTTGGCGGTAAGCGAGAGGTCGACCGCCGGGAAAAACTCAACCAATCCAGCGCAGTTGAGAACCAAAGAGACTCGTCCGGCCAGCTCGCGTATCTGTTCCGGGTCGAGAGCGGCCAGAGGCTTGGCGGCGTCCCCGCTGAGAACATTCACGCGGCGCTCGACGTTGTCCCGTCCGCGGCGTTCGAGCAGAGGCCGTAGAGGGGGGGAGTCCAGAACTTCCTTGGTGAAACGCTCCCGGCTCGAGACACCCGGCCGGGCGCGCACGAGCACATGGACGCGCCGCACCTGGGGGAACCGGTCCAGGAGCATTGCGAGCAGGACCTTGCCCAGGAACCCGTTGGCGCCGGTCAGCAAGATCTCGTTGTCGCGGAAGATGGGGGCGAGGGCTGCCAAGGACTGAAGAGCTTTCAACGTATCGGCGGCGCTGTGCCGGAGTCAAGCCAGAGGAGGATTGGCGCGCGTGAGACTGCAGTGACCGGCAGCTGAACAGGTCGCCGCGACTGGCTGGGCGGCCAGTGCTTTTTCCTGATTCCTAAGTTTTCGCTAGCTGATGAAGCGCCGCCACCGAGCAAGGGTCTCCACGCGTGGCTGCGGCGCCCGAGCGGTTCACGCCGTCCGCTCAGACTCGCGGTCTGGCGGTAACATTCGGCTGATGATCGACAGCTCGCCACTGTGCGACTGGATCCCCACATCCTCGGCATGGAATCGAGACCCGTTCCGACGGGGCCACATGGTTGCGTCTGGCAGCCCTGGCGCGTCACGCCGCGTCTAGATCGATTGCCCCGCCCGGGCAGCGCCCGTAGCGAGTGTCGCGGCAGGCGCAATTCGGCGCCGACCCTCCGTTCCTGCTTGAGCTTGGCCCACCGAAGTTGAAGATAGATCGGCTCGCGACGGCGCATTCCCAAGGCGCCCCAGCCGTGCCGAGATGCGACCCTCACAGACCCAGCCGCTGGTGGCGGCACTCTTCCCGGGCGCCGTCCCTCTGTGCGGCTGCTGTTCGACTACCCCAAGGCGCGCTACGCGCCCGCTCGGAAACCGTGTCTCTCAACCGTGTGACCGGCGCCCCGCTAGGAACGAACCGGATCTGCGCCGAGTCCACTCCGACGCCTTCTCGGCGAATGGCCCTTGATTGGCTCCATGCTCAACCAGCCACCAAGTTCCGAGTAGCTGACTCGATGTGACGGCGCCCTATGCTTGCGCAACAAGGGTGGGGCACGCGTTTTGTGGCGCCGAGGCTCCGGCTTGTACGACCGGGAATCTTGCCGAGAATCCGAACGAAACCCGCCCACCAGTCCACGGAGGATCTCAGGACGCTTGAACGGAGGTCGTGCCAGAAACGGGACGCGGTCTCGCGGAAACACGCACGGCGCGCGGCGACGATGAGCCGCAGACGGTGAAAGTAGCTACACTCCACACCGAACCTGCTGCCGCAGGTCGAGCGCGCCGTGCGTACCCGTCAGTTTTTCAGGTGGACCAGCGGCTGCTGGCCGCTGGTCCGCCTTTCATATTCAACCCTTGACGCGGTTGAGCGCCCTCTTAGCGAGCACGGTAACCACACCGGCATAAAGGGAGGTGCTGACCCCATCGACGATGGCGTCCAGGTGAGCGCCAACCTGCTGGATATTGCTCAGCACGTCCGTACTTGCGGCAGCGCCGACCGCCAGAGCAAGCACTAGGTAGGCTGTCGCGTCTTCAGCGTCGAGCGCCATCCCGCCATACACCAAGCCCAGAACGACCAGCACGAGGGGCACGATCCCAGCAGGAACTGCGTCCGCTGCCAGGGCCTGCACAATCGCCAAAAGCCAGACCAAGCCAACAATGATTCTGATTGCCATTTCAATCTCCTAGAAAAAGTAGCGTGTTACGGTCTGCGCCATCAGTCGGCCGTGCCAGTCACGGACGGAGTGACGAGACCGCAGGGATTGTACCACTGGTGTCAAGGAGTTCGTGAAAAAAAATAATCGCAGGCGCTCTTGCGCCGAGGATTTTCATCCGGAGGCGGGCTGAACTCTGGCCAACTGGGGCGAAGACTCACGACGCTGGCATGTCAAACCTGCGCCACGTGACAGTGCGTAGAGCCATGGCCTGCCGCATGTTCGCGAACGAGTCCTCGCCACCGCCGGTCCGGCTCCCAACGCGATCAGCCGCGCATCCGGCGCAAGGCGAGTAGAGTCCCGAAACCCTGCGGCTCTGTTCCTGCTCGAGGGCCAAGACCTCACGGGTCGCGGCCAGTTTCGACACTAGCTCAACCAGCATCAAGGAACCTCGCTTGCACACCGATACCGGGCTGGGCCGGTCGCTTGAGCGACTCCGGCGCCTCGCGGAGCACTGGTTGGAAATCCGGCCCCTGGAGCGAGTGCGGCGGCGCGCGCTGCGACTGCTGCGGGCTGCCGTTTACCCACAAGTCTTGTCGGAACGCATGCGTTGATACAGTTTGCCGGCCTTGTCCAGACGCAGGGCTCGTTCGTAGGCTTGCGCGGTGGTGGTCAGCCGCGTGCAGCCCTCCCAGAGGATCTTGTGGCCCGGCTCGGAGTACGTCTTGCGCTTGAAGTTCAGATAGCCGCCCAGAATCGCCATCGTCAGCACCGCCCGCCCCAGATTGTCCGGTGGCGCCAGCTTGCGATCCTGCGCGAAATCCTCCAAGGCGTTGATCTCGATGTCCGAAAACAGCGTCTCCGGCGGCAGTTCCGGCGTGTCGCGGCCCAGCAGCGTCATCGCCGTCAGCCGCCAGGCGATCACCGCCTTGATCGTCACCGCCCGCTCGATCCGCTCCCCCGTCCGATGCCCTAGGTACTCCACCTTGCAGCCCGCCTTCAGCACCCGGTGCCAGTCCTCGATGCGCCACCTCAGCCGGTACCACTCCAGCACCCGCTCCGCGTCCTGCCGCCTCTGCACGCCCAGCGTCGTCAGCAGGAACCATTCCAGCCGCTCGGCCCCCGCCGGCTCGGTCTCCTCCAGCACGTGCACCAAGTTCAGCCTCACCCCCGCCGCGCCCCCCTCCGGCGCCAGCAGTTCCACCGCCTTCCAGCGCAGCCCCACCCGCGCGACGCGCTCCTCGCGCGCCTCGCGCCCCTTCTGCCCGCGGCTCCCCCGCCGCGCCGACAAGCGCCCCACATGGATCTCCAGGCGCGCCTGCGCCGGCTCCGCCCGCACCGCGTCGAACAGCTTCGGCACGCCCTGGCCCAGCGAGCGGTTGTGCTTGGCCCGCACCAGCAGGTCCACCGTCCTCAGGCGGCGCTGCTCGGCGAACAGCGCGAACACGTCCCCCTCCCGGTCCATCACCGACACCGGGCGCACGCCGTCGAGCTCCTCCGCCAGCGCTGCGCACGCGCGCAGCCCCCGCATCCAGCGGTAGGTCTTGCGCTCCTCCAGCGGCTTGCCCTTCTGCGCCTGCCCGTCCGGCGCCTCGTACTGGATGTGCGGCACCCCCAGCGGTAGGCCCTCCCCGTTGACCACCAGCGTCGAGTGCATGTGCAGCCCCAGCGTGCCCTTCGAGTTGGAGTTCTTGCCGCTCAGTCCCAGCCCCAGGCAGCCGGGGTGCTCGGCGAAGTTCAGGTCCGTGCCGTCCTGGAGGCACAGCAGCGCCGCCTGGCCCTGCATGCGCCGCAGCGTGCGCTGCCGGTGCGGCGCCAGGATGTTCTCCGGCGTGACCTCCGAGTCGGCCGGCTGGTCGATCAGGCGGTAGTGGCCCTTGACCGCCGCCCGCCCCCCCCCCCGGCCGCCCCCGGGAACGAGGCCATGGGCTGCTCTGACTGCATCTGCGCGCTCTGCACCAGCCGCTTGCTCAAGCGTACATCGCCCAGCGGCGCGCCCCCGAACTCATGCCCGGCCCACGCCCCCCGCGCCAAGCCTTCGCCCGCGCCCAGCGCCGCCAGCGGCGCCTCCTCCGCCACCCCCAGCTGCGCGCGCCAGTCGCGCGCCAGCGGGTACAGCCAGACCGCCTTCACCGGCACGCGCGCCGCGCGGGCCGCGAAGCGGCCGCGCCCGGCGGTCTCACCCACCCGCACCCAGTTGGCGGCGGCCAGCGAGGCGCCGTCGTGGCGCTCTTGCTCGACAAAGG
This sequence comes from Bryobacterales bacterium, assembly GCA_965218615.1. Lineage (GTDB taxonomy): Bacteria > Acidobacteriota > Terriglobia > Bryobacterales > UBA6623 > VXMF01. Next base: position 59,839 of record CBDCLH010000003.1, on the reverse strand, counting down.
TTTCCACCAGCAGCGGGCGGTAGCCGTAGCGCCGCTGGAAGTCGTCCGGCAGGCGCCGCAGGCCCAGCCCGAGGGCCTTGGAGGCGAGGTGCTCGCAACGCACCGCGGGGCGGATCAGGAAGCGGCTCAGCGCCACCACGCGATGCAGCTGGCGGGAGCGCAGCTCGGCGTCCCAGCCGATGCAGGCGTCGCGCGCGGCCAGCGCCAGGGCCGAGGCGGCGAAGCCCAGCGCGCCCAGCACGCCGTGCTCGGAGACCAGCAGGTAGCGCAGCTGGGCCCCCACGTGACGCGCCGCGCCGCGCGGATGCTCGCGTGCCAGCAGCTCGTTCCACACGCGCCGCTGGTCGTCGCCGGTGACTTCGACCAGCGCCAGGGCCCGCACCCGGTCGACCCGCGCGGGCACGTCCGTCGGCGCCGGCACCGGCCGGCCGAGACGGCGCGGCTGGCACAGCCGGCGCTCGTGGCGCGGGGCGGGCAGCTGGATGCGACCGTCCGCATCGAGGCGGCGCAGCGCCTTCATGCAGCCCGCCAGTTGGGGGCGGCCGCGCGTGTCCTGAAATCCGAACAGTTGGCACACGCGCCGGCCCACCTCGGTCCGGCTGGCAGGGCCGGCTTGCGCCAGCACCTCCTTCAGCCGTGCCGTGCCGTCGGCGCTGGTGAGGGTGGACGCAATTTGATTCTGCTCGTGCATGCCCAAGGAATGCCACAGGGCAAGTACAAAAGTTAAGTCCTAATTTGTGGGGCAACGGCAGGCTGCGGGTCCATTCACTACGCGCCGCCGCTGCTCTGCAATTGGCTGCTGCCCTCACCGCTTCGGCGGAAGATCCGTCCACACTCGACGTCGTCAGCAGTGACGCTCGGCTCTCGGAGGCTGCGCAGCAGGAAGGTTTCCTAGTCTTGTGATCCGGCTCGTGCAGCGATCCGCTGATTTCTTTCACAGGAATACGTCAATCTCCACACACTCAGCGGTTCTGTCGAAGCAGTGAGCGGGAAGTGAAGCAGCTTGCGCGACGGAGTTTCCCGGCGATCCGCAGGCATGCGCCAATGCACCCGCCACTGGCGCCGCGCAAGTGGACATTAGCTCCGTCGTCCACCAGGATTCCACCGAAAGGTATCGGCTCGGGGCGAAGCGGCGCTAGCGCCGTTCAGGAGGCCGCCGTAAGAACCTCCGTCAAGTGGAAGCTTCTTCCGACGAGACATAAGCATGAAGCAGGCGGTCGGTTCCAGCAAAGACCAGCCACCGAGTTTCCCGGCCGTCCGCGCATTGCGCTGAATGGAATCCCGTCTCGGGACGGCCAGCCGCGCGAATGTGGTTATCGCTCAATTCTCGCGAGACGGCCAGCGGCGGCTCCGCTACGTCGTAGTCGCAGTGCAATCGGCGAATGCGTCGTATATGCCTCTGCCGGTCGGCTCGACCGACCCGATGCGGTCGAACATGCCAAAACTGCATGATCTCCCGCAAGCGCTTGAACTCCAAGTTCAGCTCGGTTCGCCGAGGGATTTGGGTAAGAGGAGCAGACAACTTTCGCAAGTTGTTGCACGGATTGGCTCCTCAGGTAGGACTCGAACCTACAACCCTCCGGTTAACAGCCGGATGCTCTACCATTGAGCTACTGAGGAGCACTCCCTAGGCCCTCATCATCGCAGACCCCGCCAAACGTGTCAAAAGCACCACGGACACGATCCGAGTCGCGTGGACACATCCCTGACGGCGAGTCGTTCACGCGGATGGTCGCGCCGCCTCACTCGTCGCGTAGGATCTCGAGCGGCTTGCTTTCCAGGATCCGCACACTGGCGCCCCAGCCCGCGCTCGTCGCGACGAGTGCGCTCGCGACAATCGTCAAAGCGATCGCGGGCCATTCGACAACGGCCTCGAGATCCAGGACGTCGCGGGTCAGCAACGCCGAATAGCAAACCGCCAGCACGCTTCCCGCGGCGCCTGCCACTCCGCCCAGGATCAAGAACTCGACGGAAAAGATCTGCGCAAGTCGATTCCGAGTCGCTCCCAGCGTCTTGAGAACCGCAACCTCGCGAAGTCGCCGGAATCGGGTTGCCGCCACGCTCGAAACCAGGATGATCACTCCTGCCGCGATCGCGAACGCCGAAACGAAGCGGATTACGAATGCGATCTGGTCCACGACTTCCTGCACCGTCTCGAAGAAGTCGACGGCATTGACAAAGAGCACCGAGGGGAACGCTTCGAATGCTTGGCGCGAGAGCTCGACGCTATGCTCCGGGAGCACGCGGATGCCTCCGATGTAGGTTGCCGGCAAGCCTTCGAGGGCGCTCTCATTCAGCACGAAGCCGTAGAGCCATTCGGGCATCCCCTCGAATGCGTGGAGCGCGACAACGCGCGCCGAGACTTCTCGCCCGCCTGCCCGCCAACCGATTTGCGACCCGAGTTGGACGCCAAGCGCGCTGGCGAGCCCCTCCTCCACCGAGACGACCGGCTCCGTCTGCGTTTCGTCCCACCACTTGCCACGCTGGACTTCCAGGCCCTCTGGAGGTTGGTGCGCCCATGTGATGTCCCTCGTTCGCCGCATGCGGCGGGAACCGCCCTGTAGCCGTGCGGCGTCCAGGCTCCGCCCGCTGACCGACTCCAGGCGCGCCGAAACCGTCGGCAGGAGCTCGACCTCGCCCTCGATGCCCGGTTTGTCCCGCAAGAACTCGGCAAGCGCCTGATGTTCGCCGGACATGATGTTGCTCAGGTACACGTTCGGCATGTCGGGCGGGGCGTTCCGGATCAGCTGCGCCAGCACGGTGGTCTGGAGCAGGTAGACCGTCAGAGTGAAGGTGACCCCGATTCCCAGAGCCACCAGAATGACTTCCGAGTGCATCCCGGGACGGTGCAGGTTGGCGATGCCGTGGCGCAGCGTCACCGGCAGCCGCACCGGCAGTCTCGCAGGGGCCGTCTTGAGGGCCTGCAACAAGGCGCCGGCGGTCAGGCCGAGCGCGGCCAAACTGACGGCCAGCCCGCCGGCGAACCATCCACCGAGCCGCGCTGAGTCACTGAGCCAAGTGGCGACCACGGCCACGCCTCCCAGTACGACCAAGGCGGAGCCTAGCTGCCGCGTCCGCTCCTTTCGGCGCTCCTGGCTCGTCGTCTCGAACCGGCTGGCCATTTCGCGCCGAAAGATCAGCGCCGGAGCAACTCTCCGGATGCCAAGCAAGGTTGGCAACGAGAACATCAGGACGGTCAGGATCCCGACCCCTGTGGCTTGGAGAGCCGGCCACGGTTGCCAGTCGAAAGCCGGAGCCTGGGGGAAATACTCCTCGATGAAGGTGGGCCCCACGCCCTGCAGCAGGAAGCCGATTGCGACTCCCAGCAGGCTTCCCAGTGCACCCAACGCAACGGTCTGCAGCAGGAATACGCGGAGGATCAGCCGGGATGTGGCGCCGTAGCACTTCATGATCGCGATCGTGTCCAGCCGCTGCTGCAAGTGCGAGTACACGACCATTGCCACGCCTAGGCCACCGACCGCCATGGCGAGGAGGCTGACGAGGCTGAGGAAGCTCGTAGCTCGGTCAAGTCCGCGGCGGATTCTGGGACTGGTCTCGCGGTAGTCCGTGATGCGACTGCCGGGCAGACCCGTCAGGATGCTTTGCCGAGCCGCGTCGACATCGAATCCTTCCGTGGGCAGTTTCAGCAAGAAGCGTCGTGAGGCGCGGCTGCCGAACTGGAGAAGACCGGTGCGTTCGAGGGCGCTGTGCGAGAGCATGGCGCGCGGCCCAAAGCTGATATTGCCCGTCATGCGATCGGGCTCCACGCGCAGGATCCCGGCGATCCGAAAGTCGGACTCGCCCAGTCGCACGCGGTCGCCGACATCAACGCCCAGTCGCACCAGCAGGTCCTGCGAGGCCAAGACGGCGTCGGCTTGCAGCACGGTCTGCAGTGGCTGCGGCGGCCAGAGCTCCACGTCTCCGTAAAACGGGTATCGCTTGGGGTCGACCGCCTTGAGGTTGACCGGAAGCGGCCGAGCCAGCCCGGAGCCGCCCATCATCGTCATCAACTCCGTGATGCGTGTGATTTTGGCTCCGCGGGCCACCAGACGCTCCAGCGCTTCCTGCTCCTCGGGGTCAGGCTCATGGCTGATCGCGGCGCTGATGTCCGCCGCCAGCAGCGTGCGGGCGTCGCGCAACAGCATGTCCCGGAATGCGGCGCAGTAGCCGCGTACGCCACTCAGTGCGGCGACTCCGATGCTGACGGCGAGGACCGCGAAGAGGAACTTGACCTTGGAGGCGCCGAGATCACGCCAAGCCAACTTGACGGATAAGCGCCATGCGTTCCCGTACGCCAAGCTATCAGCGTAGCGGACGATTCGGAGCGTGCAGTCCGTTGCAGCTTGCGCTCCGCGGCTTCCGCTCTACCGACCAGGAAAAAGCCCCGCCCGCGGGGAGCGGACGGGGCTGTGGTGCTTGGTGCGCTCGGCGGCTAGAACTCGCCGCCACCGTGTGGGTCGGGTGGCGGAGGCGGCGTCTTCTCCGGGATCTCGTACACCGTGGCTTCGGTCGTGAGCATCAGGCTGGCGATCGAGGCCGCGTTCTGCACAGCCGTGCGCGTGACCTTGACTGGGTCGATAACGCCAGCCGCGACAAGGTCTCCGTAGGTGTCAGAAGACGCGTTGTAGCCGAAGTTGTCGCTGTCGTTTTCGCGGACTCTCTCCGCGACGATGGCGCCTTCCTGGCCGGCGTTCTGCGCGATCCAGCGCAGCGGGGACTCGATCGCACGACCAACGATGTTGATGCCGATCTGCTCGTCCTCGTTCGCGCTCTGCAGGTCGTTGAGAACTGTGGCCGCCCGGAGCAGAGCGACGCCGCCGCCGGGGATGATGCCCTCTTCGACCGCCGCGCGGGTCGCGTGCATCGCGTCCTCCACGCGCGCCTTCTTCTCCTTCATCTCCGTCTCGGTCGCCGCGCCGACCTTGATCACCGCCACGCCTCCGACCAGCTTCGCCAGCCGCTCCTGCAGCTTCTCCTGGTCGTAGTCCGACGTCGTCTCCTCAATCTGCGCCCGCAACTGCTTCACGCGCCCCTCGATCGCTTCCTTGCTCCCCGCTCCTTCCACGATCGTCGTGTTGTCCTTGTCGATCACGATCCGACTCGCTTGCCCCAGATCGTCCAACTGCACGCCTTCCAACTTGATCCCGGTCTCCTCCATGATCGCCCGCCCGCCGGTCAGGATCGCGATGTCCTCCAGCATGGCCTTGCGCCGATCCCCGAACCCCGGCGCCTTGACCGCCGCCGCGTTCAGCGTGCCGCGCAGCTTGTTGACCACCAGCGTGGCCAACGCCTCGCCCTCGGTCTCCTCCGAGATGATCAGCAACGGGCGGCTCTGGCGCGAAACCGTCTCGAGCACCGGCAGCAGATCCTTCATGCTGCTGATCTTCTTCTCATGGATCAGCAGCAGGGCGTTCTCGAGCACGCACTCCATCGAGTCCTGGTCGGTGACGAAGTACGGCGACGCGTAGCCGCGGTCGAACTGCATGCCTTCGACGACATCCAGTTCGGTGTCGATGGTCTTGCCTTCCTCGACGGTGATCACGCCGTCCTTGCCGACTTTCTCCATCGCCGCGGCGATGATGTTGCCGATCGCCTCGTCATTGTTCGCCGAAATCGATGCGACTTGCGCGACGGCATCGCCTTCGACGGGCTTGGCCATTGCATGCAGCTTGTCGGCCAAAGAGGCCGTTGCCCTTTCGATGCCGCGCTTCATCGCCATCGGGTTCGCGCCGGCGGCAACACTCTTGAGGCCGTCCCGGTAGATCGACTGCGCCAGAATCGTGGCGGTCGTCGTACCGTCGCCGGCCACGTCCGATGTCTTCGAGGCGACTTCACGGACCATCTGGGCGCCCAGGTTCTCGAGTTTGTCCTTCAGTTCGATCTCCTTGGCGACCGTGACGCCGTCCTTGGTCACGGTCGGCCCGCCGAACTTCTTCTCCAGGACGACGTTGCGGCCCTTGGGGCCCAGCGTCACGCGGACCGTATCGGCCAGCTTGTTGACGCCGCTCAGAATTGCCTGGCGACAATCTTCACCGAAAACGATGCTTTTTCCTGCCATGTTGCGATGTACTCCTTCCGAGATCTCTCTCAACCGATGATCGCGAGAGCTTCGTCCTCCCGCATGATCAGGTACTCCTTGTCGTCGACGGTGACCTCGTTGCCGGAATACTTTCCGAACAAGATCTTGTCGCCGACCTTGACGTCCAGCGCGATGACGCTGCCGTCGTCCGTCTTCTTGCCGTTGCCGACGGCCACGACCTGGCCCTGTTGCGGCTTCTCTTTCGCCGAGTCGGGGATGATGATTCCGCCGCTCGACTGCTGCTCCGCCTCGTCGAGCCGCTCGACGAGGATGCGGTCGTGCAAAGGTCTCAGACTCATTGTGTGTGAATCCTCCTAGGTTTCTGGAATGAAAAGAATCAACGAACCGTAGCAGTGCTGCTCATGAAACTTGATGCACTTGCTATCAAGTTCTGGATTCCTCTAGTGTACAGATCCTGTCAGGACGTGTCAAGTGCAACTTCTCCTTGCAACTTCTCCATCGTTCCGTGCTCTCTTCCGTTGCGCGAGGGCCCTTTGTGCTGGGAAACGGGTGTCCGAGTGTCTGACCACGGGCTGGCCTCCATCGAACTCCGCCTCTGACGCCGTCGGCGGCAGTCATGGCGGCGGCGAGAGGCCTGGGGCGGCCCGCGCTGCACCGTGCACAAAGGGAGGGCCGTTCCTCCTGAGTTCGAGTCAGAGCGTCCCTCCATCGGACACGGCTGCGTGATTTGCAGGCTCCCCTGAAATGACGAAATAATAGAGGCAACCGAGCGATGTTCCGGTTCGAGTCGCCCTGGATGTTCCTGTTGTTGGCGCCCTTGGCGGCGCTGATCGTCTGGCGTTGGGACCACGCCGTCCGGCTGCGGTTTTCGTCAACCGCAGAGGCAAGGTCCCTGGCCGGTTCCTGGCGCGCCAAGCTGGCGCGACTGCCCCTGTTGCTGCGTGTGCTGGCGCTTGTCGCCTTGGTCATCGCGCTGGCTCGGCCGCAGCAGGGAAGCGAGCGGATCCGCGACATCTCGCGCGGCATCGCAATCGCCATGGTGGTGGACCGATCCTCCAGCATGGGAGAGAGGATGCAGTTCGGTGGTCGGACGGTGACCCGCCTGGAGGCCGTCAAGCGTGTCTTCCGGGAGTTCATCGACCCGGCGGAGGGGGAGATGGAGGGTCGACCGAACGACCTGATTGGGATGACTACGTTCGCGCAATACGCTGATTCGGTTTGTCCGCTGACCTTGTCCCACGACACCTTGGTCCAATTGCTGGATACGGTGCGGCTGGTCGAAGACCGGCGCGAGGATGGCACGGCGATCGGAGACGCGGTCGCCTTGGCTGCGGCCCGACTGCGGCGGGCCGAGGATACGCTGCGCCAGCGGGGGAGTGAGCGCCCCGCGTACGAGATCAAGAGCAAGATCGTCATCCTGCTCACCGACGGCGAGAACAATGCCGGCGACCGCAGCGTGCGGGATGCCGCGGAGCTTTGCCGTCAGTGGGGCATCAAGGTCTACGCGGTCGGGGTGGGCGACGACCACGGTATTCAGACTCCGTTCGGGCGCTTGAACGTGCCGTTGCGCCGCGGCTTCGACGACAGACCCCTGCGCGACATCGCGGACGTCACGGGCGGCCTGTATCGGCTGGCTACCGATGCTGACACTCTGCGCGCCGTGCACGAAGAGATCGACCAGCTCGAAACGAGCGAGTTCGAGGCGGTGCGCTACCTGGACTACCGGGAGATGTACCTGTATTGGGCCCTGGCGGCGCTGGTGCTGCTGTCCACCGAGACGCTGCTGCGTCAAACAGTATTCCGGACCGTACCATGAGCGACTTTCAGTTGCATGATGTGGCGATGCTTCACGGGCTCTGGCTCGTTCCCGTGCTGGCCGCGCTGATGCTGTACGCCGCGCGCAAACGCAGCCAGGCTTTGCGGCGCTTCGTCGAAGGCGGCCTGCTCGCGCGGCTCGGGGAAGCCTCGCAAGCAGACCCCGCGCAGCGGGTGTTGAAGGCGGCGCTCCTGCTGGCGGCCGTGGTATTCCTGGTCGTGGCGCTGGCCCGCCCCGCCTGGGATGCGGTCCAGCAGGAGGTGGCGCAACGCGGACGTGACGTCGTGTTCGTGCTCGATGTGTCGCGCAGCATGCTGGCCGAGGACCTGCCGCCAAACCGCCTCGAGCGCGCCAAACTGGCGATCCTCGACGCCGTGGATCGTTTGGAGGGCGACCGCGTGGCCCTGACGGTCTTCGCCGGCGCGACCGTCGTCAAGTGTCCACTCACGCTCGACTACGCGTTTTTCCGCATGGTGCTGGAAGATGTTTCCCCGTGGAGCGTGTCGCGCGGCGGCACGTTGATCGGAGACGCGCTGCGGACGGTGCTCCGCGATGTGTTCGACGGCAAGCGCAGCAATTACCGGGACATCGTTCTGATCACCGACGGCGAGGACCACGATAGCTTCCCGCTCGAGGCTGCCGCGGAGGTGGGCGCCCTCGGAGTCCGCCTGATCGCGATCGGACTCGGCGACGAGCGGGTCGGACAGCGCATCCCGGTGACCTCCGCCGAGGCCTCCGCCGCCGCGGGTGCGGCTGGTGGGCGGAGCTTTCTTCGGCATGCAGGTCAGGAGGTCTGGTCCAGGCTCGACGCCGACACCTTGCGGCGCATGACGGATGCGACTCCGGGCGGACGCTACCTGAATGTCGCCACCGGCGCGATCGACTTCGGGGAGGTCTATCGGCGTCTCATCGCGTCGGCCGAAGGCCGCGAGATCGGAACGCGGAATCTCGAACGGCTTGAGGAGAAGTTCCAGATCTTCCTCGCCGTGTGCCTGCTCCTGCTGGCGCTCGAGATGCTCTTGCGGGAGCGCAAGAGGACCGGCCTGACCCGAGGCGCCGCCGTGTGGCTGCTTGCGGGCGTGCTCGGACCGGTGGCCGTGCACGGGGCGTCTGTGCGGGGATTGGTGAACGAGGGCAACGAAGCGTACCGCGCGGAGGCGTACGAGGAGGCGCTGCGCTCCTACGGCCAGGCGGCGGAGCAGGATCCCGAATCTCCGTACGTCTCCTTGAATCGCGCGAATGCTTGGTATAGGAATGGGGACTACGACGAGGCCATCGAGGCCTATGGCGAGGCGGTGCGCCAGAGTTTGGAGCAGAACTTGCCGCAGCTGGAGGCGGCCGGTCTGCACAACCTTGGCAACGCCTTTTTCCGGCAGGCCGAGCAAGCCGCTCCGACGGACTCCCGGCAGGCGCTCCATTCCCTCGTCCAGGCCGCCCGCTCGTACTCGGACGCCCTCCGTGTCGATCACAGCCAGGACGCGTCGGCACACAATCTCGAAGTCACACGTCGACTGATCCAGCAGCTGAGGGACCAGGCCCAACAGCAGCCGCGGACGGACGGGCAGCAAGACCGGGATAGGGACTCGCAAGACGACGAAGGCGGCGATCGCAACGAAGCACTCGAACGCGCAGCCCAAGAGCAGCAGCGCCTCGCCGACGAGAGTGAAGCGCTTGAGCAGGACCAACGGCAGCGCCGCGACGCAGACTCTCGGGAAGAACAGCAGCAGCAGGCGCAGGATTTGGCGGATCGGCAGCAAGACCTCCGGGAACAGACGCAGCAGATGGCCGCGAACGCAGACGGACCAACACGGCGGCAACTCGAGGACGCCGCCCGGCGGCAGCAGCAGGCCCGACAGGAGCTGGAGCAGAATCGTCCGGGAGACGCGGAGACGCCGCAACGCGAGGCCGCCGAGGCGCTGCGGCGGGCTGCCGGCGCGCAGCAGGAAGAGGGACAGTCGGCCGAGATCTCCGAGACGGCGGAGGCTGGCCGCCAGGAGCAGGACATGCGCCAACTCTCGGCGCGGGAGCAGGAGATGGCGACGGAGCAGATCCTTGCCAAGGAGAAGCTGGACCGGCGCCGCCGGCAGCTCCTGCAGCGCGTGGGGGCCGTCCCCGCGGAGAAGGACTGGTAAATGGTTCGACCGAGCTCCAGGGCAGCGTTGACGGTGGGGTTGCTGCTGCCGTCGGTCCTAGCCGCGCAGCAGGAGCCGCTGCAGGCCCGCGCGGCCATCGAGAACACGCACGTCTACGTGGGTCAGCAATTCCTGTTGCAGGTCCAGGTGCAGGGTACGGACCAGGCCGACCCGGTCGATCTGGGCCCGCTGGAGCGGGATTTCACCGTCAGCGAGGCCGGAGGCGGGCCCAGCAACAGCACCCAGGTGAGTATCGTCAACGGCCGCATGACCCGTCAGGTGCAGCGCGGCTACAACTTCAATTACCGCCTAGCCGCGCGGAAGGCCGGCGACCTTGTCATTCCCTCGCTGACGATCAACACGGGTGGCCGCTCCGTGCGGACGCAGCCGATCGCCATACGCGTGTTGCCGCCCCAAGAGAACGACGAATTCAAGCTGCGGTTGTCCCTGTCCGAGACCCGCGCCTATGTCGGCCAACCGGTCAGGCTGACCGCCGTCTGGTATATCAGCGGGGAGGTCCGCGAGTTTTCGTTCACCATGCCGTTGCTCGAGGATCGGCGATTCGAGGTCTTGGAACCGGAATCCGCTCTCTCCGCCGCCACCCGGGCGCAGGCGCCGAACGACCTCATGGAGATCCAACTGGGGGATCGCCGTGCGACGGCGCGCAAGGGACACGGGGAACTCGACGGCCGCTCTTACACCGTGCTGAGGTTCGATAAGCTGCTGATCCCCCGTACGCCAGGCGACATCGTCCTGCCGGCCGCAACCGTGACCTTTGTGACTGCCGGCCGGGGGCAGGCGCGGCCGCGCGGGATGCTGGATGATTTCTTCAGTGGGGGATTCTTTTCCGGAGTCTTCGGGCAGCAGCGCGCCCTGGAGACGCTGGCGATCCCCTCGAATCGCCCGCGCCTCGCGGTGCTCGAACTGCCCACGACGGGCAGGCCGGCGGGATTCAACGGCTGGATCGGCGAGTTCCAGGTCCAAGCCGAGGCCAAGCCGACCAGCGTGGCGGTTGGCGAGCCGATTACTCTGAGCCTCCGGGTGCAGGGGTCCGGCATGCTGGCCACGGCGCAGTTGCCAGCGCTCGACCAGCAGCCCGCACTGGCTCGGGACTTCAAGATTCCGCGGGAGATGGCGGCCGGCGAGAACCGGGGCGACGCCCGGCACTTCACCCAGACGCTGCGGGCCAAGCACGACGGCGTCACGCAAATCCCGGCGATCGAACTCCACTACTTCGATCCGAACGAGGGAGCCTATCGGACTGCCCGTAGCGAACCCGTTCCACTCGACGTCGAGGCCTCGCGCATTGTGACGGCCGAGGATGCGGAACGGAGCGGTGTGGCGGAACCGCGCCAGCTCGAGGTCGCTTCGAGCGAGCAGGGCATCGCGCACAACTATGTCGATGCGTCCGCCTTGCAGCCGACAACCGGTAGCTGGGGCTTGTGGCTCCGGCCGTTGGGACCCGCGCCGCTGGCGCTGGCGCTGCTGGCGCTGCCACCGTTGGTCTGCCTCGGCCTGCTCGCCGTCCGCCTGAACAGGCGAAATGGCGGCGTGCGGTGGCGGCGTACGCGCTCGGCGCATGCGCAGTGGCGGGCCGCAGTCGCCGCGATCGATCTCGAGCGAGTCACGGGCAGCGAGGCGGCTGCGGCGGTGCTGGCGGCGCTGCGGACATACCTCGATGCACGGCTAGGCAACGCCGGTTCCGGCCGGGTTGCGTGGACCTACGCCGATGCCGCGAGCCGGCTGCGGGGGGCCGGCGACGGAGGCGACGACCAGAAGCCCCCGCCGGACGACGAGACTCGGGATGCGCTTCGGGATGTGTTCGAGCGCTGCGAGGCGGGTACGTACGCGGCCGCGGCCCAAACGGATGTGGACTGGAGGTCGCAGCTGGTCGGGGATGCTCTGGCGGCTGTCGACCGGATCGAGGAGAGTCGGCGTTGAGTTACGGACGGCTCCTACTCCCTGCGATCTTCGTGCTGGGTGCGTTGCCGCTGTGCGCCCAGGAGGATGTCTCCCGGGTGTTCGACGAGGCCAACGAGCTTTTTCGGCAGGCGAATCAGATTCGAGCGAACGATCCCCAGCAAGCCGACATGCTCTACCGCGGTGCGGTGCTCCGGTACGAGCACCTGCTCGTCGAGCGGGGCATCCGCAATGCCAAGCTGTATTACAACCTGGGCAACGCGTACCACCAGTTGGACGACATCGGCCGGGCGATCCTCAATTACCGCAACGCGGAACGGCTCGACCCGAGCGATCCAAACGTCCTGCGCAACCTCAATTACGCCCGGACTCGGCGCCAGGACAGGTTGGAGCCGGCCGCGAACCGGCAAATCCTGGAAACGCTTCTGTTTTGGCACTACGAGTTTTCCCCGGCAGCCCGGATGCGCCTGTTCGCCGGCGCGTGGCTGCTGCTTTGGACGGTGTTGCTCCTGCGTCTTCGTGGCAAGGCATGGGCGCCCCGAGAAATCTCCGTGGGGCTGGCCGTAGCGGCCGCGCTTCTCTTGGGATCGATGGTGTATGAGGCCGCGGTGGAGCGGAGGTTGATCGAGGGGGTCGTGATCGCTCCGGACACGGTTGCGCGTCAGGGAGACGGGCAAGGCTACGAGCCGGCATTCGAAGATCCTCTACACGCGGGGGCCGAGTTCCAGTTGCTCGAGGAGCGCCGTGACTGGTACCGGGTGCAGTTGCCGGACGGCCGCCTTTGCTGGCTCGCCGCGCGGGATGTTGAGTTGGTGCTGTAGAGTGCCCTCTATGCCAATCGAAAACGGGGTTGCGCCTACTGACGCTTGCGGCTCCAGCATCGCAGGGCGTGTTTGCGCTCGCCGAGTCCGAGCTAACGCCAGAACAGAGGTTAGCCATGAATGACAGACAGCGAAAAGAGCTGGACAAGGCCGTAGGCGCCTTGCTCGGACTGGAGGCGCCCAAGGGCGTCAGGATCCCTGCGCAGCCCGCTAAGAGAGACTTGAAACGACGCTTCAAGTCGCTCAAGATCGACGGGAACTACCGCATGAAAAAATCCCGCGAGTAGGTCGGGAATAACCCGGCAATTGACCGCGGAAGGACCAATTCAAGTATTGTGACTGTGATTGATCAGATACCATCTTGATGTGACACATCCCACCCGCGTCGGGTGCTACTTCCGCCCGGTTCGCCCCCCGTCAACTCTCCTACATAATTCCCCAAACGTTCCCGGCCCGGCCGAACGCACCATGGCCCGGCGCAGCTTGCGCAGCAGACTCCAGGCCGTCTTGTACGAGCGCAGTCCCAATACCTGCTGCAGTCCCGGTGCACTGGCGCCGCTCTTCTGGCCTGTGACCCGCCACATTGCCCGGAATCCGATCCGCAAGGACGGGCGCTAAGGGGAGGCGCAGAAATAAAAGCATCAACTATACTGTAGGTATGCCATATGCGAGCATCCATACTCCCGCTGAGGCTTTAGCGTTTCGCCCTGAAAGCTAGTGAATCACTGGATTTTGCTGAGTTCCTGCCCCTGTGACCGCCCCCCAAGTACGGCACTATGAAGTATTTGATACCTTAATAGTGTCATGTCTGCTTCCGCCGACGCTCTCGCCGCCCTCTTGCGCCGCCAGACGATCGCCTCCCTGCCCGAACTCACGGCCGCCCTCGGATGCGCATCCCGGCGCACCGTCTTCCGCACGCTCAGGCAACTGGCCTACCGCGTCAGTTACTCCCATCGCGGCCGCTTCTACGTGCTCGACGCGTGCGCCCGCTTCGACGCCCGCGGGCTGTGGGCCTGCCAGGGCGTGCGCTTCTCCCGGCACGGCACGCTGCTCGCGACCGCCGAGGCTCTGACCCGTGCCGCCCACGCGGGCTGCTTCGTCGAGGAACTCGACGAGCTGCTCGGCGTCGGGACCGGGGATGCCTTGCGCAAGCTGGTCCGCGACGGGCGCCTCACGCGCGGCAAGGTCGGCGGTCGCTTCTTGTACTGCGCGCCCGAGCCGGGGCCGCCGAGCGAGCAGCTGACGGCCCGCAAGATCCAGCTGGCCGCAGTCCGGGAGGCTTTCCCGGCACCCGCCCTGGCGGCGGCGCCGGACCGTCTGCGCTCCTGCGTGGCGCTGTTCCTCAGCCTGCTCGACGAGCAGCAGCGGCGCCTGTTCGCCGGCCTGGAGTCGTTGCGCTGCGGCTACGGCGGCGACAGCGAAGCCGGAGCCGCGCTCGGGCTCGACCGCGGCACGGTGGCGCGTGGACGCCAGGAACTGCTCGACCGGGACGTGCTGCGCGCCCGTGCCCGCCGTCCCGGCGGCGGACGCAAGTCGTTGGGGAAAAAAACCCTGCGCTGATCGAACGGCTCCGCGACTTGCTCGCTCCCGACACGGCGGGAGATCCCATGAATCGCCTGCGATGGTGCCGTCGCACCCCCGCCCGGATCGCGGCCGAGCTGCGGTCCCTGGGGTTCTCGATCTCCGCCCGCTCCGCATCACCGGGCGAGCGCTCTCGGACACGGCCGGGAGGTCCAACGGACCAGATCAGCTTCCGGCGCCGTCCCAAACTCCCTCGTTGCGCCATCCCGATGACAGGCCGAAGACGCCGGAGCGTTGGGCAGCCCAGGGCGATGGCGGCCCAGCCCCCACAGAACGGGCCGTCACGGTCGCCGGTTCTTCTCAACCTCTCCGTTCGAACTGTCCGGGTGTCACTCGCGTCAGCGAGGTCCTCCCAATTCCGGTTGCCTCGTCAACTCAAGGCGGCCGCTGGGCCCCAGACCCATTCCAGATCGGCGATCCGGCGATTCCTTCCCCAGCAGCGCCGCGTCAAGCCGGGTTGGCGCCTGGGCCGCCGAGGTCACGCCGGGCGCGGGCTTCGTTCCCCGAAGATCGCCGTGCCCACGCGCACGTGCGTGGCGCCTTCCTCGATGGCCACTTCGAGGTCATGGCTCATGCCCATCGAGAGTCCCGCCATGCCGTGCGAGTCGGCCAACTCGCGAAGTTGCCGGAAGTACACTCTCGAACGTTCCGCTTCTTCGCTCCAAGGCGGCATCGTCATCAGGCCCGCGAGACGCAGATGCGGCGCCGCGTCGACCGCTTCGCGCACGGCCTCCACGAACTCCGCTCCCAGACCCGACTTGGTGGGCTCCGGACTCAGCTTGACTTCCAGGAACACGTCCAGCGGACGCCCGGACTGTTCAAGGCGGCGGACCAGCTTGAGGCTGTCGATGGTGTGGATCGTGCCGAACAGGTCGGCGGCCCGCTTCGCCTTGTTGCTCTGGAGCTTGCCGATCAAGTGGAAGCGCGCGTTGGTCAGAGCAAGCAGGGCGGACGACTTGGCTTCGAACTCCTGGACGTAGTTCTCGCCGAAGTCCCGTTGCCCCGCCGCGTAGGCGGCGGCGATGTCCTCGGCTGGCTTGCGCTTGGAGACCGCAACGAGAGTCACTGAGTCCGGGTCGCGGCCGGCCTGGCGGGCGGCAGCCGCGATCCTGTCCCGGACCCGGCCGAGCCGTTCCGCAACTCTCCGGGCGTCGGATGTAGGCGGGGCCACCTCTTGAGTTTGCGCTCGTCCCGAGCCTGGCGCAAGGCGCCAACGCACGGAGAGCGGCCTCATCCAACGATGGCTACCCAAGTACGTCTCGGATCACGTGCCCGTGGACGTCCGTCAGTCGCCGGTCGATGCCGTTGTGCCGGAACGTCAGCCGGGAGTGGTCGATACCCAGCAAGTGCAGCACCGTGGCGTGCAGGTCGTAGCAGTAGATCGGATTCTCGAGGGCCTTGTAGGACCACTCGTCACTCGCACCGTAGACCGTGCCGCCTTGGACACCGCCGCCGGCCAACCACGAAGTGAACGTGAACGGGTTGTGATCGCGGCCCATGTCACCTTGGCGGCACGGCATGCGACCGAACTCGGTTGTCCAGTACACGACCGTGTCGTCCAGCAGGCCCCGGCGCTCCAAGTCTCGAATGAGCGCAGCGGACGGCTTGTCCATCGACTTGCCCATCGTGCCGTGGTCCTTTTCGAGGTCTTCGTGGCTGTCCCAGTTGCGGCGGGGGTAGCCATTGTCGGCGCCGCTCCAGACCTGCACGAACCGCACGCCGCGCTCCAACAGCCGGCGCGCAACCAAGCATCGCAATCCGAAGTCCTCGGTGAGCGGATCGTCGAGGCCGTATAGCCGCTTGGTGGCCTCGGATTCTCCGGAAAGATCCATGACCTGCGGCGCCGAGACTTGTAGCCGCGCGGCCATCTCGTACGCTTGGATGCGCGCTTCGAGTCTGGTGTCACCCTCCCGTCCGACTATGTGGCGCCGATTGAGCGTCTCGAGCAGATGCAAGCCGTCGGCCTCGCTCTCGGGCGTTATGAATTCGGCTGATTGGGGGGGGAACAAGTCATGGATCGGATTGGGCCGCCCGGCCCGGATCATCGTGCCCTGGTGCTGCGCCGGCAGAAAGCCCGCGGAGTGGTTACCCGGTCCGTTCGGAGCGAACCCCCTAGCGTCGGGCAGGACGACGAACGCGGGCAGGTCGTCCGTCAGGCTGCCCAGTCCGTAGGAGATCCAGGCGCCCATGCTGGGGAATCCCGGCAGCACAAAGCCGCTGTTCTGCATGAAGGTTGCCGGACCGTGCACATTGGACTTGGACACCATGGAGGGGAAGAACGCCATCTGATCGACACATTCGGCGAGGTGCGGCACGAGGCTGCTCATCCACTTACCGGATTCCCCGTACTGCTTCCAGCTCCAGGGGCTCTGCATCACGGGACCGGGACTGCTCTGGAACAACTCGACCTTGCCGCCCGGATCGAACTTCTCTCCGTTCTTCTCGATCAGCAACGGCTTGTAGTCGAACATGTCGCACTGGCTGGCCGCGCCCGACATGAACAGCTGCACGACGCGTTTCGCCTTGGCGGTGTGATGCAGGCCACCGTTCAACCCCGGCTTGGCGGCCACCGACTCCCGTCCCAGCAGGTGGGCTAGCGCAATCGAGCCCAAGCCCCCTCCCCAATGCTCTAGGAAGTGACGCCGGCTTTCCGGCAGCGAGGCGTGTCGTGTACTCATGGCTCTAATCCACAAAGAGGAACTCGTTGCTGTTCAGCAAAAGACGGGCGGCGTTCTCCAGTCCGTGCTGCTGGGCGTGGGCCGCCAAGACTTGCACTTCCTCGCCAGCCGCGGTGCGGCCGAACGCCAGGCGTAGCCCGTACTGGATCTGGTCTGCGAGACCGCCCTCGACAGCTCGGAGCTGGTCCGCGAAGTGCCGCGACTGCTCGACGATCAGCGGATCATTCAACAAGGTCAGCGCCTGAATGGCCGTCAGCGTGCTGCTGCGCTTCGGCACCAGCAGCGAAGGGTCGGCGCAGTCGAGGCTCTCCATAAACGGGTCCTGCACGCTGCGCACGAGAAAGCGATACACGCTACGCCGCCGGGCCGCCGGACTCGTGACATCGAAGCGGGCATAGTCGTAGATGGGTGAGTGATCGTCCTTGTAGAAGAAGTGTTCCGCCGCCGGGCCGCCCATCGCGAGGTCGAGCTGGCCCCCGACAGAGAGCACCGCGTCGCGCACGGCCTCGGCGTCGAGGCGCAGCCGATTCATGCGCCAGAGATATTGATTGGCGGCGTCGACCTTGGCGTGCTCGGCGTGGGGAGCCGAAGACTGTCGGTACGTCGCGCTGAGCAGGATTCGGCGGTGCAGGGCTTTCAGGGAGCCGCCGCTGTCGCGGAAGTTCACGGCCAACCAGTCGAGCAGCTCCAGGTGCGTGGGCATCGCGCCCATGCGTCCGAAGTCATTGGGTGTTTCAACTAGACCCCGGCCGAAATGGTAGTGCCAGACCCGGTTGACGATCGAGCGCCAAGTGAGGGGGTTGTCGCCGGAGGCGAGCCACGCGGCCAGAGCCGCCCGGCCCGCTCCCTCTGGGTCCGACGCGTCCGGGCGGAACCGCCCCCTCAGGCCGGGAACGGCGTCGACGGCGCCAGGATAAGCCCGCTCGCCCGGTGCCTCGACGCTTCCCTTCTGCAGCACATGCACCGGTCTCGGCTCCCAGGCAGGCGTGAACTTCCCGTAGGCCTTGAAGTAACTCGCCGCGCTGTAGACGTAGCTGGGTTCGGGCAAGGCCGCGAACTCCGCCTCCAGCGCACGATGCTGGGCCTGAACGGCCTCGAATGCTTCTCTGGCCTTCGTCTCCATCAACGCCAGGGCATATTCCCTGCGCTTGGCGTCGAGCTGTCTAATGAGGCCGTCGATCTCGGTACGACGGGCGATTGTTTCCGGAGTATCGACCTCGCCGACCTTGGGCAGAAGGCGCAGACTCTCTTACCACAGGTCTTCCCTGCGAAGCTCGATCTCCTCGATGGCGCGGCTCGTCGTCTCGGCGAGGATGCGCTCATACGGCTGCAGTTGGCCCTCGACCTCGCCGAGCTGCAACCAGAGATCCCAGCTGCGCGCATGCAACCCAGGATCCTCGTGGTACGGCTGGTCCGCTCGGTCCACTCCGGCGAAAACGGCCTGGAGGGCGTAGTAGTCCTTCTGCTGGATCGGGTCGAACTTGTGGTCGTGACAGCGCGCGCAATGCACGGTCAGGCTGTTGAACGTCGACATCGTCGCCGCCAGCATGTCGTCGCGGTCCTGCAGGCGCGCGATTTTCTTGTCCTTGGTGCCTTCTCGCAACTCGGCATGGCCTACGAAGTCCCAGGGGCCAGCCGCGATGAAGCCTGTTGCGATCAAGCCCTCGGAGTCTCCGGGCCAGAGCACGTCCCCCGCCAGTTGTTCTCGTATGAAACGGGCGTACGGCTTGTCCTCGTTCCAGCTCCGGATCACGTAGTCGCGATACGGCCACGAATTCCGTCGGGCTTTGTCCTTGTCGTAGCCGTGGGACTCGCCGTAGTGGACGACATCGAGCCAGTGGCGGCCCCAGCGTTCTCCGTAGCGGGGGGAAGCCAGCAGCCGGTCCACGAGTCGCGCGTAGGCGTGGGGCGAGGCATCGTTCACGAAAGCGTCCACTTCCGCGGGCGTCGGAGGCACGCCGTGCAGGTTGTAGGTCAGCCTGCGGATCAGCGTGGCCCGGTCCGCCTCCTCGGAGGGGCACAGGCCCTTGTCCAACAGCGTGGCGGAGATGAACCGGTCGATCTCGTTGCGTCCCCAAGCTGGATCGCCCTCGGGCGCCCGAGGACGGCTTAACGGCCGAAACGACCACCAAACCTGCGACTCCGCCTGCGCTTCGGCGCTGGCGTCTCCGGGAGCTCCGGCCGCGATCCAGCGGCGGAGCAGTTCGATCTCGGCCGCCTCGAGCGGAGCGCCGGCCAGCGGCATCGCGGGCTTCGCCCCGGAGACCTTGTGGATCATCAGGCTCGCGTCGGGATCCCCCGGCACGATGGCGGGACCGCTCTGGCCGCCTCGCAACAGCGCTTCACGGCTGGCCAGCGAGAGCTTCGCCTGGCCGCCGCTGGCCGCGTGGCAGCTGACGCAGCGCGCCTCGAGAATCGGAAGAATGCCGTCCCTGAAGCCGACCTCGACAGCTGCGGGCGCCGGGAGGACGAGCAGCGCGAGCAGGCAAACCGCACCCCCGAAGCCGGACACGGATCGCCTCTGGGTCCGATCCCGCCCGCGACTGCTGGGATGGGGTCGTGGGGTGTTCAGAGCGGTCTTATTGTATCCAACAGGCGCCGCGCCTGTCTCAACAGCACCGAGTCGGACGAGTGTCCCAAAAGGGCGGCAACGGCGCCTTGAGCTTGCTGCGGCGGAGGCTACTGCTTGTCCGGAAGGTGGATCACAATCTCGCCCGGCAGCGACCAGCCCAACTGCTCGCGCGCCCGCTTCTCGATGCCAAACTGGCCCGGCATGAGCGCTTCGATCTCCCGCTTGAGATCCTCGTTCTGCTGTTCCAAACCCCCGATTTGCGTCTCGAGCTCCGCTTCCTTGTCCAAGGTCTCGGTCAGCGACTGGAAGGGGCCGATTCCGGAGTAGTGGAGGAAGCCTCCGACCAGGGCCGCGGCGGGCACGCCATACAGCCAAACCAACCATGGGGACCAACTCCTCCAGCGCCGTCGCGCTTGCGCCTCCAACGTCTCGCGGCTCTTGGCAAGCATGTCGTCCTTCGTGCCTATCCTGTCTGACACTATAGCGCATGCGGCAAACAAATCGGTGCGGCTTTGTTGCGACTGTCGAGCGGCTACGGGCGGCGCGGCCCGGGCGCGGTGAGGCCGTATCGGCGTTGCGTTTCG
Organism: Bryobacterales bacterium; assembly: GCA_965218615.1. Lineage (GTDB taxonomy): Bacteria > Acidobacteriota > Terriglobia > Bryobacterales > UBA6623 > VXMF01. Next base: position 39,695 of record CBDCLH010000003.1, on the reverse strand, counting down.
TCTGACGCCTCCGGCGCCTGCGAACCGTTCCAGCCCGCGCGCCGGGGCCGACGCCAGGGGTGTTCGGGTTCGTGTCACTCGGCGCGAGGCAGCTCCCTCGTCCTCCCTTGAGCGCGCGCGACGCCGGGTCCCGGCCTGCTATAGTTGCCACGCAATGGCTGTTGGAGTGGATCCCCCAACACTCGGACGGCGGGGCTACCTGCGCGCTGGTCTGGCTGCCGCCGGCAGCGCATCCCTGTCGGCGGCCGCGGGTTCGAAGCGCTTATTCTTCAGCGCCTTCGCGCCCCGCAGCCTGGGCGTGAAGGCCGGTCAGGCCCTGGCGATCGAGATGGCGGCCCGGCACGGCTTCGACGCGGTCCAGCCCTTCGCCGGCGCTCTTGTCCGGGATGGAGTCCAGCGGCACGTCGAGGCGCTCGAGAACTACGGCCTCAGGTGGGCGGCGGCCGGCCTTTCAGTGGAGTACCGCAAGGGAGAAGGGGAGTTCGAGCAGGGCATGGCCGCGCTGCCTCGCGCGGCCCGGGCGCTCCGGAAGGCGGGCGTCACCCGCATGGGGACCTGGATCCTGCCGTCCAGCGCCACGCTGACCTACCTCCAGAACTTCAAGCAGACCGCCGCGCGGCTGCGCCAAGTGGCCGCCGTGCTGGCCGACCATGGACTTCGATTCGGTCTTGAGTACGTGGGCACGAAGCGCAACTGGACGGCGGAACAGCACGCGTTCGTGCACACCATGGCGGAGACCAAGGAGTTGATCGCGGAGATCGGCGCCTCGAATGTCGGTCTGGTCCTGGACACGTGGCACTGGTGGACGGCGGCCGAATCGGCGGCTGACATCAGGACGCTCTCGAATCAGGATGTCGTCTCGTGCGACCTCAATGATGCCCCCGTGGGCTTGGCTCGCGAGGACCAGTACGACAGCCGGCGCGAGCTGCCGTTGGCGACCGGGGTGATCGAGATTCGTGACTTCTTGGAGGCGCTCGTCTCAATCGGCTACCACGGCCCCGTCCGCGCCGAGCCGTTCTCGGAGAAGCTCAGCGGCATGGAGGACGAGAGCGCCAGCGGCCTCGTTTCCACAGCTCTGCGGGACGCGTTCGCGTTGGTTGACTAAGCTTGGTCCAGGCCGTTCGGCCTCGCCGCGCTTCCAGCCGCCCTCCGGGGCGCCCGACCGGTGCATGCCGCGGCTCCTTCCGTGGGGAGGCTCGCCCATGCGGGGCGCAGCGTGTCCGATTCGCGTCGGCGCCAAGGACGCCCGGCGCACGCTCGGCGTCCCAAGGTCCGGTCATTTCGGGGTTGTGGGAAAATAGATAAGGAGGAGGTAGTTGTTGGGCAAACTGTCCTTGTGTCTGGCCGGCGCTTGTCTGGCTGGCGCATGGTGCTCGCCAGCCCTCGGTCAGTCGAGCCCCGCACTCCTGTGCCGCGCATCCGCGCTCCCGGGTTCGGTGCATGCCGACGGCATTGCGGAACTGGTGGCGGACATTGTCCTGACCTGCACGGCCGATCCGTCTGCCCTGCCGCAAATCCGGCCGGACCTGCAGCTCGATGTCGAGGTCGCGCTGAATGTGAGCGTCACCAACAGGCGCGACTTCGGACCAGGAAGCGACGTCACGAGCGCGGTTCTCGTGGTCAACGGGAATGACTGCCCCAACCCCAGCTCGGAGGGGGCCGCTTTCGGGTCTTGCGGTGCGCCGTCGAGCGTGGTGCAGGATCCGCAGTACGGCCGGTTGGACGGGGTCAACCGGCTCCAGTGGGCCGGCGTTGCGCTTCCGTTTCCCGGAGCGCTCCGGGCGGAACCCGAGGGTGCGGACAACCCCTCCATCGTGACGATTCGCATCCGCGGGATCCACGGCAACGCCTCGCAGATGCGTCTCTCAGGGGGCGGCAGCCGCTCCGGCGCACCTCTGATGGCCTCCGTTTCGATCGACCCGGGCGCTGGAGCCGGGATCGTCGTGCAGAACAGCCCTCTCGCTGTCGCCCACCCCTTTACGGGGCTCATCCTGGGAGAGCCGGATGGGGAAACGGCCACCGTCTGCCTCGACGAAGACCGCGGATCTGCGACCGTTCATCTCCAGGAGGGATTCCCGAACGCATTCGGCGCCCGCGGTCAGGACGGCGCCGACCCTCGGCCCAACTCGACCGGCGGCCGGGCGGCCCGCATCCTCCTCGAGTTCCGCGGGATACCGGATGGCATCGACGTGCAGCTGCCGAGCATCGTCGCCTGTCACCAACCGCAGTTCGACGGGAGCGCCCTGCGCGACGCGCTGACTCTGGGATTGGTCAGTGGTCATGACCGCAACGGGTCTGGCGGCAGCGCGAGCACGGCGTCCGGAACTGCCGCGGGCGAGACATCCCTGCTCTTGACCGAGGGAGAGGCCCACGCGGTCTACGAAGTTCGCGCGCAGGACCGTTACCGGGTGGAAGACTGCCACATCCCCGTGCTCTTCGAAGCCGACACCATCCTGGAGAGGAAGGCGCACGGGCGGGTTTCCGCGAGTTTCGCACCGCGCAGCTCCGTTCTCGTTGCCAGCAGGGATGCCCCGCAGCCGCGATTCGCGGCGGAAGTTGGGATGTCGGAGTCACGGATGGACTTTGCGGCCTGCCGCACGACCCTGATGTTCCCGTTCGTCACCAACCAAGCGGGCTTTGATACGGGAGTGGTCATCACCCACGGCTCTCCCAGCGCGTTGATCGGCGGCACCGGCCGCGAGCGCACGGGTTCCTGCGATCTGCACTACTTTGGAGCGACGCCGGACACGAGCCAGTTCTTGCTGGTCCAGCACTCCACTTCGATCGACGCCGGCGAGCAATTGGTGATGACCGTGTCGTCCGGCAATTCCGCGCAAAACATCTTGGGCACCAATCAGTTTGAGGGCTACATCATGGCCGTCTGCGGGTTCCCGGAGGCGCGTGGCTACGCGTTCATCTCGGATGGGTTCGGAGGCATCGCGGACTTGGCGATGGGATACCTGGCGCCGATCATTTCCACCGATGCGGAAGGCAGCCGGATTGCGCCATCCGACAGCGAAGGCCCCTGAGAGCGCGCCAAGCGTCTTGGATTGAGACAGGACAATGAGGCGGCGGCGACCTGTAGGCAGAACGGGGCTGGGCGGCCCAGCCGTGCTGCTGGGGCTGGCTTGGACGCTGCCGTCGGCCTTGCCGCAACAGCCCTCCGAGGCTCTCATTCCCAGCCTTGGGCTAGGGGTCATCCGCTGCTCCGCGACGTCGGCCCCGCCGATCGTGCGCGCGGAGGGCGCCAGCGAACTCCTCGGGGATGTGGTCATCACCTGCCAGAACGTTGGTCCGGCGGCGGGGACCCCGGGACGGGGCTTTTTTGAGGCGGACATCAGCCTCTCCCTGAACGTCGACTTTGCCGGCTACGCCGACTCCGTGTCGGGATCGGATGTCTCGGACGCGGTGCTGGTGGTCAACGGGAACCACTGTCTCAACCCCGGCAGCGAGCGCGCCTTCGGCGAATGCGGGCTGGAGACCGATACGGTGCAGGATGCCATGCTGGCGCAGTGGGATCGGTCCTCGCCTGGGCTTCTGCGATGGAACGGGATCGCCTTCCCAATTCCGGGCGCCGCGATCGGCAGTGTGACCCAGGTGGCCGAGCCGGTTTCAGACTGCTCGGAGCACTTCGGGGATTCCGGAGGCTGCCATCCGCTGAGCACGACCTTCCGCCTGACGAACATCCGCGCCAATGTGGTCCAATTGGGCGTCACCGGAGCATCCGCCGCTGCATCGGTTCCCCTGCTGGCCTCGCTCTCCATCCGCGCCCGGAACGCCGAGGTCGCGCTTGCGGAAAGCACCGTGCAGATGGCTGCGGCCGCTCCCGGGCTGCGCGTGGAGACACAGCCCATCGACTCGGCCGGGTTGTGTTCGCGGGGCGAGGCCGAAGCGCGAATCGACATCGCAGAGGGCTTCGCAACCGCGTTCAAGCCGGCTGGCCGGCCGCGGTTTCAGCCTGGGGACCCCGGGTGGAGGGACGACTTCTATCCCCTCGACGAATTCGCAAGGGACAACACATTCTCTTTGCCCGGTACACGCTTGCGGATCGCCCTGTCGGGCCTACCTGCGGGCCTCGAAGTTTCCGTGCCCAGGAGCGTGGCCTGCGCGGCGGCTAGCGGTCTGGAAGGCAACCTCCTGGAACTCGCACTGGTCGACGGAGTCGATGCCAGCGGATTCGGCGGCGCCGTCGCCCAGGGAGCAAGCACCGAATATGAGGTGCTGGCGCCGTCGACCGCCTCCGAGGCGGTCGCGGTCTACGAAATCACCCAAGCCAATCCATTGGCTCAGGAGGAGTGCCGTCTGCCGCTGCGCTTCTCCCAATCCGGGGGCGCGGGCACGACCCCGGAGGACCGGCGCATCACGGTTTCCGTGCACTTGGCTCCGCTCGGATCGGGCGGCGCGGACCCCGAAGACGGTTCGCGCTTCGTCTCTGGCAAGCTCACACCGCAGCCCTCCTTCCATGTGCGCAGCTGCGGCACGACGCTGTTCTTCCCGTTCGTGACGAACAGAAGCAACTTCGACACGGCCATCTTGATCGCCAATACGTCGAGGGACCCGCTGGGCACACGCTACCAGGAGGGCCGTTGCACGCTGCAGTACCACGGCTCCGGAGTCGAAGGCCAGAGGCAGCCGTCCGTCCAAACCACAGTCCTCGTGGAAGCTGGCGACCAAGTGGCGTTCACTCTCTCGAACGGCAACCCCAACCAAGGCGTGAGCTCGGTCTCGGATTTCCAAGGCTACTTGGTTGCCGTGTGCGGCTTCCAGTATGCGCGCGGATTCGCCTTTGTGACCGAGCAGGTCAACGGGACGGCGATCTTGGCGCAGGGCTATCTAGCCGAGACGATCCGGAGTCTGGGCGAGGCGGCCGCATCGTTCCCGAGACCCTAGCGGCGCGTCCCGCTGGAGGTCGCGGCCGGGCTGGCCGGCAAAGGGGTGCGCACGCATGCCGGGCGGCCTCCAAACACTCGCTTTGTTACATTGGGTAGGGCGATGGACGAGGCAGCTTCGGAGTTGAGGACCGGGCCGCAAGAGGGGGCCCGGCTGCGCGTTGACGTGGGCGAGATCGGCCGCCGCGTCGAAGCCGAAGCCGCAGTTCTCGCCTCGGTTCGCGGGGAGATTGGCCGCGTCATCGTGGGTCAGGAGGCCCTTGTCGACGGCCTGCTGCTGGCTCTGCTGTGCAACAATCACGTCTTGATCGAGGGCGTCCCGGGCCTTGCCAAGACCCTTTCGGTGACGACTCTGGCCCGCGCGATTCAGGCGTCCTTCCGGCGCCTCCAGTTCACGCCGGATCTACTGCCCGCCGACCTGATCGGCACCATGATCTACTCGCCGAGCGACGGCGGGTTCAGCACCAAGAAAGGCCCTATCTTCGCCAACATCGTGCTGGCCGACGAAATCAACCGCGCACCGGCCAAGGTGCAGAGCGCCTTGCTCGAGGCGATGCAGGAACGCCAAGTGACCATTGGCGAAGAAACCTACCCGCTCGAGGATCCGTTCCTGGTCCTGGCGACGCAGAACCCGATCGAGCAGGAGGGCACCTACCCGCTGCCGGAGGCTCAGATCGACCGCTTCATGTTCAAGCTCCGGGTCGGCTATCCGTCCAAGTCGCAGGAACTCAAGATCCTGCGGCGCATGGCGCGTTCACGCGTCGAGCACGCGATTGCCCCCGTTCTCACGCCCGGCGACATCGTGCGCCTTCGGACGTTGGCCGACGAGGTGTACATGGACGCCAAGATCGAGGAATACATCGTCGATCTGATTGAGGCGACCCGGCGGCCCGCTGACCACGACCTGGAGATCGGAGAATGGATCCGGCACGGCGCCTCGCCGCGCGCCACAATCTACCTTGCGATGGCCTCGCGGGCCCACGCCATGCTGCAGGGCCGCGGGTATGTCACGCCGCAGGACGTCAAGTCGGTGGCGCAGGACGTGCTGCGCCACCGCGTCATGCTCACTTACGAAGCCGAAGCCGAGGAACTTACCTCCGAGGACATCGTCCAGCGAGTTCTGGACGGTGTCGAAGTGCCATAATCCTCGGCTTGCGAGGCGTCTGCCGCGTCCGGACCGCAGCCCATGGACGTCCAAGAATTCACCCGCAGCGTCGCCAAGAAGATTCGCCTGATCGAGATCCAAACCGACAAGGCGCTGGACGATGTGCTGGCCGGCGAATACAGCAGCGTGTTCAAGGGCAGCGGCATCGAGTTCGAGGAAGTCCGCGAGTACGCGCCGGGCGACGAGATTCGCAGCATCGACTGGAATGTGACGGCCCGCATGGGCAAACCGTTCGTCAAGCGCTACGTCGAAGAGCGTGAGCTGACGGTCTGGCTGGTGGTGGATCTGTCGGCATCCGGGTCCTTCGGTAGCCGCAGCCAGCTGAAGAACGAAGCTGCGGCGGAATTCTGCGCCCTGCTCGCTTTCGCGGCGATCCGCAACAACGACAAGGTCGGCCTGATTGTCTTTACGGACCGCGTCGAATTGTCCATCGCTCCGAGCAAGGGCCGGACCCATGTCCTGCGCTTGATCCGCGAACTGCTGCGCTTTGCGCCGCAAGGCCGTGGGACCGATCTTGCCGTGGCCTTGGAGTACCTGGGCCGTGTGACCCACAAGCGGGGCGTGGTCTTTCTCGTTTCGGACTTCTTGACCCCCGCGCCGCTGGCGTCGGAGGGGGGCAAGCAACTCCGCATCCTGGCCCGTCGGCACGACCTCATCGCGGTGGCGGTCGGGGACGCCCGGGAGCGGGAACTGCCGAACGCGGGTTTGATCGAGCTTGAGGACGCGGAAACCGGACAGAGCGTGCTGCTGGACACCTCGAGCGCCCGGGTCCGACACGAGTACGCCGCGGAGGCGCGCCGTCGACTGGAGGCGCAGCGGGAGTTTTTCCGCGCGACGGGCATCGACCAGGTGGAAGTCCTGACGGGGCAGGACTATGTGCGCGACCTCAGGACGCTTTTCCGGCAGCGAGGCGGGCGCCGATGAACTGCTGGCGGGCGCTTTGGCGGCGACACGCCCAGAGCCTCCCCGCGTGCGGGTTGGCCGCCTGTCTGGCGCTCGCAGCGGCGCTGGCCGCTTGCGGGCGGGGCGAGGACCCCAACGCGATGGCCGCCCCGCTCAAGGTCCTGCAGACGCACGAGAGCGAGGGCGCGCGGCTTGACCTTTCGCTTGAGCGGGAGTCGCTCACCACCGCAGGAAGCGTGCTCCTCAGGCTCGAGGTGGAATGCGCCGAGTCCGACACGGTCGACTTCCCGGGGCCGGACGACAGCTTCGGGGAGTTCGCGGTCGTCCGCGACGAGGAATTATCCGGGCGCCTCGTTGGGAATCGGCGCGTCGTGCGGGGCCATGACTACGTCCTGCAACCCTTTCTGCCCGGTGAGTACGAAGTGCCCGCCCTGACGGTCGCGCTGAACGGCTCCGCCGAGATCGCGACCGAACCCTTTGCGATCGCGGTCGCGAGCGTGCTCGAAGATCCGGAATCGGCGGACCTGCTCGAGATCGCCGACGCGATCGACATGCCAGCCCCGTGGTGGTGGTGGGTGTCGCTGGCGCTCGGAGCGGCGGCCATCCTGGGCGGGGCGGCATGGTGGTGGAAGCGCCGCAAGGAGCAGCGGCTGGCGCCGCTCCCGGTGCCGGTCCACGAGGCGGCGCTCGCCGCCCTGGACGCCCTGCTGGCCGAGGACCTGCCGGCCGCAGGACGCCTGAAGCCGTTCTACATGCGGCTGTCAGATGTCGTGCGCCGCTATATCGAGGAACGCTTCGGGTTTCGCGCCCCGGAGCAGACGACCGAGGAGTTCCTCACGGCGATGGCCGGTACGGCGCAGATCCGCAAGGACCACCAGCAGCTGCTGCGCAGGTTCCTGCAGCAAGCCGACATGGTCAAGTTTGCCGAATTCCTGCCCGGTAGGGAGGCGACCGGCGGGGCCGTCGAGGCCGCCAGGCGTTTCATTCAGCAGACAATTCCCAATGAACCAGTCCTGGGCCAGGACCGCCGGAGCACCGGGTAGACCCGCTCGTTCGCGCGCCGCCTTGTTGCCGGCGCCTACAGCAGCCGCCGCAGGATCTTGCCGGCTGGGGACCGGGGAATTGCGTTGACGAACTCCACTTGGCGGACTTGTTTATAGCCCGCGACCTGCGACTTGACGTATTCCTGGATGCGGACCGCGTCCAGATGCCGGTTCTCGTGCAGCATCACGAACGCCTTCGGGCTTTCGGCGCCGTCCACGTCTTGGACACCCACCACGGCCACGTCTCGCACTTCCGGGAGCTCCAGGATCACCGACTCGAGCTCCGCCGGAAGGACTTGGAACCCCTTGTACTTGATCATTTCCCGCTTGCGGTCCACCAGGTGCAGGCGCCCCCGCTCGTCGAGATGCCCGATGTCTCCCGTGAAGAACCAACCGGCCCGCAGAGCAAGGGCGTTCTCTTCGGGCGCCTCGTGGTAGCCGCGCATGATGTTCGGACCCCGTAGCGCCAACTCCCCGGTCTCTCCCGTCGCCAATCGCCGGGTTCCCGTCGGGAGGTCAAAGATGGCGGTTTCGAGGTCCATGACCGGCACCCCCGCCGTTTCGGCGGGATCCCAGGGCGCCTGCGGGGGATTGAGCGTCGCGATTCCCGATGTCTCCGTCATGCCATAGGCTTGCCGCACCTTGACTCCCGTGATGTTGACGAATCGGTGCACGGCGGGCACCGGGACTGGCGCGGCGCCCACATTGATCCAGAGCAACGAGGACAAATCGCGCGCACCCAGATCGGGCCGCGCCAGCATGCCCAGCAGCACCGGCGGGACCAGAGGCAGACTCCGGATGCGCTTGTGCTCGATGGTGTTCAGGCAGTCGTCCATGTCGAACCGCTCGCGCAGATGCATGGTGTTGCCTCCAGCCAGGAGCACGTTCATCACGACGTTGAATCCGTAGATGTGGTAGAGGGGCAGGAAGACGTACGTGGAGCTATCCGGTTCGTACAGCGAGTTGTCGGAGAACAGGATTTGCCGGATGGCCGCGACGAGGTTGGCCTGGGTCAGTTCGATGCCCTTCGCGAAGCCTGTCGTCCCGCTCGAATACGGCAGGAACACCAAGTCGTTCTCGCGGTCGCACGCGAACTGCGGGTCCGCCTCGGAGGCGGACTCCCAAAATGCGGGTTCGAGTTCGATCAGGCGACAGTCCTGGATCTTGGAGCGGCACTGTTCAAGTCGCGGCAGCAGGCTCCGGTCTGCGAAGACCACCGAAGCGCCCGAGTTCGAGATCTGATGCACCAGCTCGCGCTGCTTGTAGCTGGAGTTGAACGGCGTGAAGACCGCACCGCTCGCGAGGATCCCGTAGCCTGCGGTGACGAAGTTGAAGGAATTAGGGCTGAAGACCCCCACCACGCTCCTCTTGCCGATGCCGAGCGCATGCAGGGCGTTGGCGAAGCGGTTGGCCCGGCGGTAGTTCTCCTCGAAGGTCAGGATCGCGCCGTCCCCGTCGACGATGAATGTCTTGTCGCGGTAGGCCTGAGCGGCGTCCCGCAGAATCGATGCGATGGTCGCTTGCGGAGAGGCGATCTCCTTGAGAGTGGGGGTCCGCAATGGGCCTTGCGGGCGCAAAAATCAATGCTAGCGCAATTCCTCGCCGAGCCGAGGCGGGCGACGCTCGTAGCCGGGTCCGCTGTCCCGCCTCGGCGTCCGCTGGTCCCCGCGCCTCCAAGTCCGTGTCGGAGGCCTAAGCCTTCCGGATTTCCTCGAGGTGCGCCACCAAGCGTCCGAGCCAGCCCTCGAAGCAGACCCGGAAGCGTTCCTTGGACCGCCGCCGCTGGTGGGCCAGAGCGAACGGCAGGCGCGCCGCGCCCAGGCCCCTCCATTCGGCGATCCACTTGACCGCCCAAGGATAGGGATACCGCTTCATCTGGTCCAGTAACTCCCTGTAGAGACTGGCTATGCGGTCGAAGGTTTCGGCGTGGCCGACCGTCTCAAACAACGCTGCGGGGGCCTCGGGAACGACCGCCGCGGGGCCGGAGATCGCCGCGTCGAGCAAGCTCTCCCGAAGGGACTGCGCCAGTACCGAATCGTGGCCCTGGATGCGCGCGCAAGAGCTGCCGCGCTGGCGTTTGAGATGGCGCAAGAGAACTAGGCTGCCGCTCGAGTCCTTGACACCGACGATATACGGCGCGGTTTGCAGCAACTCGATCGCGACGAATTCCGAAATGGGGCTGACAAACGACGCCAAGTTGTACAGCAGGACCGGCCCCGCGATGGCTTGGGCGGTCTGGTGGAAGAACTGCAACAGGTCGGGGTCTTCGTAGCGGTAGAAGTGCGGACTCGGCAGCAGCACCGCGTCCGGCCCCGCGTGCAGGGCGTGGCGGCCGAGCTGAACGGACTCCTTGGCGGAGCCGCTGCCGACCCCCGCGATCAAGAGCGCTCGGCCCCGCACGACAGGCAGGAGACACTCGACGATCTCCCGGCGCTGCCGCGGCGACAGGTCGAAGTACTCACCGGTCCCGCCACAGGCCACGACCCCGCGGGCGCCATGTGCGAGGGCGAATTCCGCGTTGCGTTCCAAGGCTTTCCGATCCACCGCGCCGCCGGGCATGCGCGGGGTCGGCAAGGACGCCAAAAGGCCTCGGATGGGGGTCAGGCACATTTTTTTGTCCTGATTGAGGCGGTTTCGGTGAGGTTGATGCCTGCTTCGACGTCCTGTGCAGTCGCTGGGCGCGGCCCGAGGGCCTACCACGAGGGCCCCGGGCAGAGGGTCCGGGCGTCGTCGACCGGCTGGGTCGCAAGCGCCGACACAGCGGTACTGTTCCGCCTGGCCAGGCGGAGCCCTGCTCGCGGGCGGGCGAGCGGCCCGGGCTAGCGCCGGGGCGGGGCCAGCAGCAGGTCGAGCGCCTCCTGCGGGCGGGCCGCGTCATGGCGGTTGGCCTGCGGCAGCCAGCGGAACCCGGACTGGCAGCGGATGATCGAGAGCGCCGCGTTGGTCAGGCAGGCGAGATGGCGCGGCAGGTCGCGCACCCAGACCCGGCAGCGATCCTCGTCGTAGGTGAAGTCCCGCACGTAGTGCAGGCGGTTCTCGATGTGCCAGTGGTTGCGGATCCGCACCGCCAGCTGCGCGGGCGTGGCCTGCTCCGCCGTCAGCGAGGTCAGCGCGTAGCTCACTTCGGTGCTGGTCTCGCCAGTCTTGAGCACATGCCGCTCGCGCTCGATGCGGATGGCCTGCTGGCGGCCGTACAGGGCGGCATAGCCGTTCCAGTCCGGGTCGCTGAGATCCTTGACCCAGTAGCGGCGGCGGTCGCTGCGGCCGTGCTCTTTGTCGAGGGTCTGGTGGCCGGGACAATCCTCGAACAGCATGTGCTGGAGGTCGTCCAGCAGCGTCGGCTGGTTCTCCTTGACGGCCGTGACCAGGTAGTGAGCCGCGCCGTCCTCGAGCAGGCCGCGCGCCGTCTTGTGCTGGACGTGCAGCGCGTCGAGGGTGACGATGCGCCCGGCCAGGTCCAGCTCCCCGGCCCGCTCGCGCACGGCCGGGATCGCGTTGGTCTTGGAGTCGACCTCGACCTGTCCCAGCACCAGGCCGCTGGAGTGCTCCACGGCCGCGACCAGCATGCGACGGCCGTCCGCCGTCTGCTTGGAGGCGCCGCGGACATCCTTCCCGTCCATCGAGAGGCCCGGCAGGAGCCCTGGCCGAGGGGCCTCCCCGGCCTCCTTCTGCGAGGCCGTATCCTCCTCATCCAGCGGGACTGGCTCGCTCTGCTGCCGCGTCCACGCCGCCACCGCGTGCGCCAGTGTCTGCGGCGGCAGGGCGGCCAGGATGTTGTGGAACGTCGCGCTCGACGGGGTCGTGTAGCAGTGCCGGCTGGGACTGTAGAAACAGCCCACCGCCGCGCGTTGCGACGGGTCTAGCAGGGCCGCGAACTGGGCGCACGCGGTCACGCCGCGGTAGCCGGCCAGCCGCGCCGCCACGGCCAGCACCAGCACGGTCCGCAGGCGGTAGCGCTGGCCCCGGGCGCAGCGGTAGTCCTCCACCTCGCCCAGGCAGTCGAACAGGCTGCGCAGCTCCGGCGCAGGCGGCGGCGCGGTCCGCTCCGGGCCCTGCCAGGCCGGGTCCTCCTCGGGCGGGCCCAGGGCCGCCCTCGCATCCGCTTCCAATTCGTACACCAGCACCTCCTTGGGTTGGCCGTGATAGCGCCACTCCGGCACCGCGCCCGGCTGGCGTGCGTAGCCGCCGGTGAAGCCCAGCGAGCGCCAGTTCGCCGCCCGCTAGCAGGTGCCCGCGAACCGCGCCCGGTCCACGAACGACTCCGCGAGCAAGACGCCATAGCCAGGCTCCCGCTGCATGTCCCCGGCCAGCCGCCGCAGGCTCAGCCCCAGCACCCGCGAGGCCAGCTTGGGCACCCCCTGGAAGGCCGGCAGGAGCACGAAGCGCGCGTTCTGCGCCACCAGATGCAGGCGCCGCAACTGCTGCTCCAGCGTCCAGCCGATCCAGCGGTCCCGCACCGTCAGCTTGAGCGCGGCTGCCTGCCAGCCCACCAGCGCCACCCAGGCCGGGCCCAGCCTCGCCACAGGCCGCAAGCCCTTGCCGAACAGGCCCCCGAACCCCAGGTAGTGATGGGCCCCCACCAGACGGTCCCAGAGCCGGTGCTCCTGCGCACCGCAGGTCGGGCGCACCGCGACGGCGCGCAGGTCCGGAACGCGGCCTGGCGTCAGCAACGGCTCCATCCCACCCACGCTGACAGATCGAGAACGAAATGTCCAGCCCTGGCGGGTCGCAAAGACGGGAACCGAGAATCGCCGTGCCTAGCGGACAGGCTCGCACAGCCCCTTGCCACGACTGTCTGCCACCCTGAATTCAAACAACTGAATAGCCCTGGGATGGGGGTCGTCACGCATTGAGATTCTATCGGATGACGCTATGATCAAAGATCTGAGGAGGCTCCGCGATGAAACCTTCCCGCAGAGAATGGCTCCGCACGGGTTTGCAGGCTGCGGTGGTCCCGACCATGATGATTCCACGCGCACGCGCCTACGACATTCAGGAAGTTGAGGACCAGCTCGCTCGCGGCGTGGGGATTGAGGGCGTGGCGAAGGCCGACCTGCCGACGCCGTCCCTGCTGCTCGATCTCGACGCCTTCGAAGCCAACATCAGCCGCATGGCGGATCATGTGGCCGGAGCCGGGCTCGCCCTGCGTCCGCACGCCAAGACGCACAAGTGCTCCGAAATCGCGCGGCGTCAGGTCGGAGCAGGCGCCCTCGGCGTCTGTGTCGCGACCATCCGCGAGGCGGAGGCGATGGCCGCGGGCGGGATCGGTGGTTTGCTGCTGACTTCCGAGGCGGTGGGCCCCAACAAGATCCACCGTTTGATGCGCCTGTGCAAGATGCAACCCGACACGATGGCCGTTATCGACCACGCCGGCAACGCCCAGCAGTTGGACGAAGCCGCGCGAGCGGCCGGTGTGCGGCTCAATGTCCTGATCGACATTGATCCCCTGGGCCGCCGCACCGGGATCCCGCCGGGACCGGGGGCCGTGGCCCTGGCCGAGAAGGTCGATCGCCTGGCCAACCTTCGTCTGCGCGGCGTGCACGGCTATTGCGGAGCATCCTCGCACGTGAAGGGCTTCGAGGAGCGCAAAGAGCACTCTGAGCGATACATGGGGCCCGTGCTCGAGTCCTACGCCGCCATGCGGAAAAAGGGCCTGTCCGTCGAGATCATGTCGGGCGCGAGCACCGGGACCTACAACATCGATTCCGTGCTGGAGGGGATGACCGAATTGCAGGTCGGCTCCTACGCGCTGATGGATGTCGACTACCGCGTCATCGGGGGGCGCGGGGGCGAAGTCTATGACGACTTTCAATCCGCGCTGCACGTGTTGGCGACCGTCATCAGCAAGAACCACGATGACGTCGCAACCGTCGATGCCGGCCTGAAGGCCTTCGCTACGGACCGCAGCTTCGGCCCCGACGTCGCACGTCCAGCCGGCCTGACCTACGCGTTCCAAGGGGACGAGCACGGCGCTCTGACGCTCGCCGACGGCGAACTTCCAGTGGCTCTCGGCGACAAGATCGAACTCGTCGTGCCGCATTGCGACCCCAACGTCAACCTCTACGACCGGATGTATTGCGTGCGCGGCGAGCACGTCCAGCAGGTCTGGAAGATCGACGCGCGCGGACATATCTGAGCCGAAGATGAGTGTCGTCTCTCTCCGCCAGGCCGAGATTCCAGGAATCCGGCCGCTGTATGCGGATCTGCTCTACAACTTCTCCGGCGTCGAGGCGTTCTACCCGTATCCGCCCTCTCTCGAGGCCGCCCGGATCGCGGCTCGCGGGATCCGGCTGGACGACTCGCGCAGACGGAGTCTGGTTGACGAACTGAGTCGCCAGAACGAGGGCTGCGGCGCCGCCACGCTGGCGAATCTCGATCGGCTTGCCGATCCCTCGACGGTCGTGGTGGCGACCGGACAGCAGGTGGGCATGTTCGGCGGCCCCGTCTTCACGCTCTACAAGGCGCTGACGGCCGTCAAGTGCGCTGCGGAACTCACGCGCCGGGGCACGCCGGCGGTTCCGGTCTTCTGGCTCGCGACCGAGGATCACGATGTCGAAGAGGTCAACCACACCTGGACGTTGTCGGCATCCGGCGCGCCGTTTCGGCTCGAGGCGGCCACCCAGGGAGAGCCGGGGGCGGCCGTCGGCGACATCCGCGTCTCGGATTTCCGCCTCGACACGTTCGAAGAGCTCTGCGCCGGGATGCCCTTCGCCCCCCAAACCGTGGCCCTGGCGCGCGAGACCCACGGTTCGGCGTTTGGCTTTGGCGACGCTTTCCGCGCGCTGTACCGGGACCTGCTGGCGCCCTATGGGATCGTTTTCCTGTGTCCCATGCAGCCAGGCATCCGCCGCTTGGCGGCACCCCTGCTTCGGAGGGCTATCGAGCGCGCCCCGCAGCTGACGGACGCTCTGCTGCAGCGCGGTTTGACTCTGCAGGCAGCCGGGTACCACCAGCAGGTCCATGTGCAGGCTTCGACGTCCCTGGTCTTGCTCTTCGAGGACAGCGCCCGCGTAGCGCTCAGACGCAAGAACGGCGTGTACTGGGCGGAGTCGAGAGCCTACTCGCCGCAGGAACTGCTAGTGCGGGTGGACAGTGCGCCCCTGGATGTCTCGCCCAGTGCGCTGCTGCGCCCGGTGATGCAGGACTTCGTGCTGCCCACGGCGGCGCTCGTGGCGGGGCCTTCGGAAGCCGCCTATCTCGGGCAGGCGTCGGTGCTCTATGAGAGCCTGCTAGGGCGTATGCCGGCCGTGTTGCCGCGCGCGACCTTCACGGTCCTCGATGATGTCTCCCGCAAGCTCGTGCGGCGGTACGGCTTGACGGCTTCGGACTGTCTGGTCCCGCGACAAGCGCTCGAGGCCGCGGTCGCGGCGGCGATTGTGCCGGCTCCGCTCCAGGCGCGGCTGCAGTCGGAGCGCGACGGGATCCAGGACGCCTTGCAGCGGGTCAGGTCGGCTCTGCAGGACTTCGACCCCACGCTGGCGGCAAGCTTCAGCGTGTCGCGCCAGAAGATCGACTACCAGCTGGACAAGATCCAGCACAAGGTTGCGCGCGAAGCTTTGCGGCGCACGGAGACCGCGCAGCGCCAGGCTGCCCGGCTGGCCGATTTCCTCTACCCCAACCAGCACCTCCAGGAACGCATCTACGGCACGCTGCCGATGCTGGCGAGATTCGGGCCGTCGTTCGTCGAGCGGATCGAGCAGGCGATCGAGCCGGAGTGCGTCGACCACAGAATCCTGGAGTTCTAGGGCGTTCGGCCGCGCCGGGCGCCCGCGCGAACACCGCCGTCAACCGCTGAGCTCGCCTAGCGACTGGCGGACCGCGTCTGCTGTCTCGGGCGCGGCGCTGAGCAGGGGCAGCCGGGGCGCGCCACCGTAGCTGCCGCGAAGGTCGAGCGCATGTTTCAGGGCCGGCACCCCGTGCTCGTCCAGAAGCCGTTCCAATGGCATCGCTCGGACAGCGAGGTCTCGGGCCGCCTCGAACTCGCGCGTGCGGATCGCTTCCTCGATCGACAGGCAATAGAACGGCACGGCGGCCGCCATCGGGAGCAGGGCGGCTCTGGCTCCCGCCGCTAGGCAAGATACGGCCGACTCGAGACCCCGGACAATGAGGTCGACCTCGGACCCGAACACAGAGACGGCGTTCCGGACCGCCTCGGGATCGGAGCCTGCGAGGAGGACTCCGGCGATCCTGGGATGCGCCGCGACGGCCGCGATCCGCCGCACAGGCGGAGCGAACGGCTCATCGAGGCTGACATCGGCCAGCACGGGCAGATCCGCCGAATCGGCCACCGCTTGGTAGAACAGCTCCATGGTTGCGGTTCGCGGCGCGAGGCCACGGAGATCGGGCGCCTCCAAGACCGCCGCGACGCAGCCTGCCTCGGCTGCCGCCGCGACTTGCTCCCGAGCCTCGAAGACACCGCATCCCGCGACCGCGGCCAGCACGCTCCGCTCCGGTCCAGCTTGGGCGGTTGCACGCTTCCAGAGCTGGACCTTCTCCTCGGCGGACAGCAAGGGGCTCTCGCCCCAGCGGTCGCCGACCAGAAAGCCGGAGAGCTTCGTGCGTTGCAGTTGCGAGAGGTTGTAGTCGAATTTGGTCCAGTAGATGCCCCCCTGATGATCGAAGGGCGTGGTCACCGGTGCGTAGATGCCGCGAAGCCGCATGCGGAAGGAAAGCCCATTCTACAGTTCGGGTCGTCCCGCCATCCGCCGGCCACGAGGCTCCGCCGGACGGAATCCCGGCGGGTCCGGGGCCCGCATCCGGATCGCGCCGGACGCGGGATGGAGACGGGATCACCAAGCATTTCCCGATTCCGGAAGGACCATCCAGAGGCGTGATCCAGGCAGGAATCCCCAGCCGTTGGAATCCAACTCAGCAGAGTATCCGCGCGACTTGTTCGTCGGACGACTCGTCCGCGCGCGAGACAGCCTAGTGCGTCCGGTTCGCCGCAGTGTGGCGCAAGACGTTCGAAGATGTTTCGCCGGGTTGACTAGTTGGAAGAGAGCCTAGCGTTGAACAGGGGCTCCTGGAGTGCTCGGGTGAATGCCTTCTCCCCTAGGAAGCCCTCGATCCTCTCGTACACTCATCCCTGGCGATCAATGATCAGGCTGGTGGGCAGAGCGTCAATCCCGTACTGCCGGAAGACCTGCCCGTCTGGCGTGTGCAGATTGGGGTAACTCATTCCTCGTTCGCTGAGGAATTCCCGAGCCTGGATCAGGGGCTCGTCGTTGATGCCAAGCACGACCAGACCACGTTCCGAGAACCTCTGGTGCAGTTTTTCCAGGTGCGGCATTTCTTGACGGCACGGTCCGCACCAAGTCGCCCAGAAGTTCAGCAGCACGACCTTGCCGCGCAGCGCGGAGAGTCTCCACGACGAGCCGTCCATGTCCTGCAATTCGAAATCCGGAGCCAAGTCCCCTTCCGCCACGGGGTACATCCATTGCGGCTCGGGGACCGCACTCGGAGGCCGAACCATCAGCTTCTTCGGATCTCGTCGTTCGAGTTCTTCGAAGATCGCTTGGCGGCGTCGTTTCTTCCTTGGGAGTCGCAGATACACACTCTGATTGGGTTGATGTGTGCGCAACTCCAGCCAGTAGCCCTTGTTGCGACTCAGGATGCGCAACGTGAATACGACCGCAGGTGAAATCGCAATCGGGATGGCTACGTGATAGACGAGGGCTTCCAGTCCATCCAGAGCGATCCACGGCAGGTTGTACAGAAGCGTATCGATGATCATGCGCTTGTCCAAGAGGGGGACTCCCAAGTGGTGGCGTCCCCGTCGGATATGGAGGTCGTCGTATTCGAATCGGAGCGGGCTATACGGATCCTGTTCCACCGTCACGGCGCGATCCGTGAAGATTAGCGTGGCTAGCCGCAGCTTCCCATCCCCGAGCCTGGCGCGGATCCCACTCGAGAAGACCAGAGGATCGCCGTCCCCAGCCTGCGCCGTGTCTGCTCTGGCTTCAGGCAGCGCCGTGGCGAGCAGCAGCGCCAGCGCAATCACTCGACAGCTCACTGAACTCGTCAAGATCGCGCCGTTGGTCTGAAAGGGTCTCTCAGAGCGGGTCTGGGTAGGCGTGCTCAGGATAAGGGGCAGCGGCGCCGATGCCAATGGAGAACGGTCTTCGGTCCACGGAAGGCCGTAACGCTCCCGCACTAGGTAACCGGATCGGCAGTGAAGCGGGACCGCGGAGGGCCGGCGATTAAGAGGAGGGTGTCAGCGCCGGGAACAGCCAGACCTCCGGCTGGGGACGGAAGAAGCGTTGAGCACCGGCATGCTCGCCTCGCGGAGCGCCGGGGCGCTCCCGGAACACCCGGGCTCACTTGGCGGTGCGATCGGCGACTCAAGCGCCGGACCGGTTGCTTCGGGCCCTCCGCTCCGCGTCGATAACCGGCGCCAGTCCGAGTCTCAACTCGAATAGCCCGGCCGAACGAGCCCCCTGTCGACGCCCTGGCCTGCTTGCCGGATTTCCCTTTCCCGGATACCGCGCTCTCGCTACCCGCTCGTGGCGTCCGGTGCGTGACGGGCCTTGAGCGCCTCGATCTGCGCCTTGAGTCGAGCGTTCTCCGCTTCGGCTGCGCGCCGGGCGCGTTCCGCCGCTCGACGGTCGTCCTCCGTCTCTTCGAACGTTCGGAGGTCTTCGCCAGGCTCCGGGTCCCGGAAGCGCAGCAACGGGCCCTCGACTCGCACGTCCAGTCCCAGCGCCTCGCTTCGGATCGATCCGTCCGCGAGCCGCTCCAGGGGCGCGTACCCCAGATACCCCAGGCCGCTTCCCTGCAGGCGATCCCCCGGACGGCGCGCCCCCCGGAGCTCACCCCGCGGGTCGAACCGCCAGTACTCCCGCACCGCCATCGACGCACACACCGCCGACTTGAAATCGCTGTCCCGTTCCGCGTTCGCCGGCGACGCGACCTCCAGCACCAAGTCCGGCGCTTTGCCCATCCCCCAAACCTTGTACGAGTATTCCGGCGCCGCCGCCACCCCCCGTACCACGTAAAGGTCCGGCGCCAGCTTCTTGCTTGGGTCGCCTTCCTCGTAATACAGGTTCATGTTTCCCCCGACATGATCGCGCGGGCTGGCTTTGAATCGGATCCGCGATGTGCCGATCGCATTGACGATCGCGTCCAGATGCTTCCAACTCTCGGCCATCGCCCGGCCGTCGGAATACGGATATTCGACCTCGGCGGGGGCGCGGGGAGGGGCTGCTTCGCAGGAAGTGCGTTGGCGGCCATGCGACGGTTCCGGGCGTTACGCTCGCGCGTCCATAGCGTAGCAGTCCGCTCGCGTTCTGGAACTGAACGCGACGCCGGTCGTGGGCATCCGAAACGAGGGGCTAGTGTCGAGTGCGCCGAGGGCGCTGTCGGGCACGCTTCGGAGCGTGCAGACAGCCTCGCCGACCGGACTGCGTTTCCGGATCGCCAGCCCGCCGCGGCCACGCGACACGGCCCGACCGAATCACGGTTTCCGCACTAGTCTCCCCTGAGATCGACTCTTGCAACACGGAAGCTCACCCTTTGCATCGGATCCACAACCTGCAGAATGAATGAGCTCCGGTGTGGATGGCGCGACCGCGAGCGAGAAGCGAGAGAGCCTTGGGTCGGATGAGTGCGGCCAGACCGGGCCGGCTCCGCGACCGCATCGTGATCTGGGCGGACGAGGAGATCCGCGGGGGCCAGCTGCCCCGCACGCCGGAACCGTGCTCGAAGCGGTCCTTCCTCGTGGTGAACTGTCCCGATGCGATGTCGCGACCATCCTTGGGACAAGCGACCGGCAGACCCGACGGATCACCTCCGCCCTGCTTGATCAAGACGCCTTCACCTCTGCAAGCGCCCGCGCGCCGTTCGGGATTGCCTTCCCGGCCACTCTCGCACCCCTCTGGATGCCGGAGCTATTTTCGGAAAGGACGAGGGAGTAGCGCTGTCCCTGCGGCAAAGCCGGATCCTGATGAGGTCCGCCGATCGTCCGTGTCCGATCTTCCCGTGCACGCCCCAGCCTCACCCAGTTCGTGCGGGATCTCGACCGGAGTGCGGTCGCCGGCCGGCGCAAGCTTGAAACCTGCTCCCGGCGCTCCTTCGGAAACGGTCTGTCATCGAGTTGGCCGCTCCTTGCGTGTTGCCTCCTCGAACTCGACCCGGCGCCGCCGCCGATCCCGCATGGTCTCAGGAACGCCGACTCCTTTAGGCCGTAGTTCGGTCACGTGAGCGATCGAGTCACACGAATCGCGCCATCAGGGGCAGTTTGCGCCGCAAATCTTGCATTTTAGGCTTGGAGATTTCCAGGTGTGTGGTAGGCTGCTTGCAGCATAGGGCTTTAGTCGGCCGGTAAGGGGGTGCTGCGATGCGCGAGTCCAGATTGATGTTGTTTGTGATAGGGCTCCTGATCGGAGCGGTCGGGCTCTGGGCCCAAGGTCAAGGCCAAAGCGCCGGGACCAATACCCGTGGGGGCGCCGGCGCAGGCACGCGCGGGAATAGTGCGCCCCCGGGCCAGAGGCAGCAGCAGGGTGGCTTGGGCAACACCAACAACCGAAACGATCCCTTTGGCAACCGGCAGGATTCCTTTGGCGCTCAGCCGCGCCCGTTGTTCCTGCACGGCCGGGTGCTCACGGACGATGGACAGCCGCCCGCGGCGCCCGTCGTCGTGCAGCGGATCTGCGCGAGCAGTACCTTTCCCGAAGGCTATACCGATAACAAGGGACGCTTCAGTTTCGAGGTGGGCGGCAATTCCGCGCTGCTCACCGCCGACGCCAGCGTCTCGGGGGCACGCCTAGGGCGGGCGGGGTTTCCTGGCGGCGGCGGCTTTACCTCCCCCGAAGGAATACGCCAGATCGGCCTGGGACGCTTCGACCTGAGCGGTTGCACGCTGCGCGCCGAGCTGTCCGGCTATCGCTCGGACGAACTGCACTTGGGCATGTACAGCTCGATGGATAACAACGATGTGGGCGTGATCGTGTTGCGCCGCCTCGATGGTTTGGTTGGGAACGTTGTCAGCGCTCTGACGTTGGCCGCGCCCAAGAACGCCCAAAAGGCGTACCTAAGTGGAATAAGGGAGCTCCGCAAGAAGAGGCCGAACTTCCGGAAGGGAGCCGCGCAGTTCGAGAAGGCCGTCGCGGCCTACCCGGAATTCGCCGCCGCCTGGGCGGCCATGGGAGACGCGAAGTTGGGCATGCAGGACCACGCGGGCGCGCGGGCCGCGTTCTCGAAATCCCTGGAAGCCGACCCCAAATACCTCAAGCCATACGAGCCGCTGATCCGCATGGCGGTTGCCCAACAGGACTGGCAGGGGATGGAATCTTTGGGAAGCGCCTACCTCGAACTGAATCCCAACGCCGCCAACGTCCGCTACATGACCGCCGTCGCGGCGCTCAACGCGGGCCATTCAGACAGGGCCGAGCAGATGGTCCTTGCGATGCGGGCGGGGGAGAGCGCGAGCAAGTTCCCCGAGAGCTATCAGATCATGGGAATGATTCATGAGCACCGCGCCGACTTCGAGAAAGCAGCCCAGCAGTATCGCGCGTATATCGAGGTCGTTGCCGAGTCAAGGCCGGACCAGGTCCAGCAGGTTCAGCGCAAACTCCACGAGTGGGCGGTCCTGGGCGTGATCCAGGACCCTCCCAAGTAGCCTGCGCCGCATCCCGAACCAAGCGAGTTACGGCGGTTTCGGGCCCGCTCCGGTCGGCGCCGGTGGAGTGCGCTCAGGTTTCCGCCCGCACCCAGCCGTGCGCGGCGTTGTCGGGTTCGAGCCCCCGGTCCAGATAGGCCATCTTGATCTTGCCGAGGGCGTCCTTGTGGATCGCCTTCCGCGCCGCACTCGGGTCGACGCCGTAGACCCGGGCCGCGTTGAGTCCGAAGATCTTCGCCTTGTCTTCCTGGCTCAGCTTGGCGTATCCGAACTTCTCGCAGAGTTCGTCGCTGATCTGGAAGCGTTTGAAGGCGTCGATGCACCACTGCGGCGAGCCCCACCAGACGCAGTCCGTACCCCAGAGCACCTTTTCGGCTCCATAGTACTTGATGTTCTTGCCCATCAGGTGCATGCACATCCGCGGGTGGGCAATGGCCAGAGTCCCGAACGCGCTGCCGATCTCGCAGTAGACGTTGTTCATGCCGGGGTTGCGCCTCTTGATGTCCATCAGGATCTCGTGCCAGGCGAAGTCTCCGGTCGTCGGGTCGAAGAAGGCTGGATCCTGGAACGCCGGTTCCGTCGGACCGTGCTTGAGGGCCGAATGGTAGATGATGAAGGTCAGGTCGGGGTTCCCGAGCGCTGCTTGTTCGACATCCTTCGGGCTCGCCAAGTGTCCGAAGCGCCGCGACTGGTACGAGTAGCCCTTGTGCACGCTGAACGTCGTCTGGCCCAACTCCCGCGCGACCTCATAAAAATACGCTGTGGCGTCATCGTCCAACTGGAAGCCGCGGCCCGTGCGCGCCGGATCGAAATGGCAATACAGCTTCCAGGAGTCCGTCT
Source organism: Bryobacterales bacterium (assembly GCA_965218615.1). Lineage (GTDB taxonomy): Bacteria > Acidobacteriota > Terriglobia > Bryobacterales > UBA6623 > VXMF01. Next base: position 17,240 of record CBDCLH010000003.1, on the reverse strand, counting down.
TGTACTCCTCCACCTCACGGGTCATCTGCTCTTGCAGCGCGACGCGGTCCTGCTTGTCCGTGACCCGGTCCCAGTAGTGGTTGGGGGCGCAGTTGCTCTGGGACAGCGCCCGCTGCCCACCGGCGATTCTGTTGATCTCGTCCCGGCGCGCCGCCATGAGCCAACTCGGCAGGATGCCTCCGCCGCGGACGCTCGTGGGGTCGGTGGGCCTGCCCTCCGCTGCGTTCTCGCTGATCGCGAGTTTCTCTTCGCTGGGACTCTTTTCACGCCCAGGAATGCCGGAGATGACCAGCATGTCCGTCTCCGAGTCCAGGTACATCTCCTTGAAGAAGGTGTTGAAGCTGTAGGCGTTCTCATCGCTGGACAGATTGAAGCCCATGTTTCGCATGAACTCCGATTCGCGGATCTTCAACGCGTACCCGTTCGTAAAGTGGGCCTGCACGTCGAGCACGAAGTACTCGCCCTTGGGCCACTTCTCCGCATGCGCGACGGGCTCGAACATCTCCTCGTTGTCGACGTCCCAATAGCGTTGGCCATACACCTCATTCGAAGCCCAAAAGGCAGTCGCCAGCCCCATGCTCGTGCGCAGGAAGCTGCGCCGGTCCAGACCGACCCTTTTCGCGTTCTCGGCCGCCAGCTCGCCGATGCGGTGCTCCCAGTGGGCCTGCTGGCGGTTTTGCGGCCGAGGCCAGATTTCCTCATTCGAGACAACCTGCGTCGGAATCGGCGAATCGACCCCCTTGGCCTGGTCTCGTTGCCACTTCGGAACCCACATGAGAGAATCCTCCACCGGTCCGCACGGCCTGATCGTCCCTAGGCTTCCCTCGCCACGGACGCGAGGTCGAACCACCAGCGTCAGTATCATAGTATTCTTGCCGGTCTGCCCTCAGCGGGCTTGGAGCAGGTAACGTGCCGCAAACCCAACGTCGGGCCAAGATCGCCGCCGTGGGCTGCTATGTCCCCCCCAAGATCCTCAGCAACAAGGATCTCGAGCGAATCGTCAATACAACGGACGAGTGGATCTTCAGCCGGACTGGCATCACCAAGCGGCACATCGCCGAAGAGGGCACCGCGACGTCGGACCTCGCCACCGAGGCGGCGCGCGACGTCCTGGCGCAGACCGGTCTGGCCGCGACCGACGTGGAGGCGATCATCGTCTGCACCGTGACGCCGGACATGTTCTTCCCCGCAACCGCATGCCTGGTGCAGGACAAGATCGGAGCCAAGGGGGCTTGGGGCTTCGACTTGGTGGCGGCCTGCTCCGGCCTGCTGTACGGGCTGACGACCGGCGCGCAGCTTGTCGCGGCTGGCAGCCACGAGCGCGTGCTTGTGATCGGGGCCGATGCAATGTCGCGCATCATCGACTACGAGGACCGGGCCACCTGCGTGCTGTTCGGCGACGGGGCCGGCGCGTTTCTGCTGGAGCCGGCCCGCGACGGGGACGGCGGCCTGCTCGATTTCATCAACGAGGTGGACGGCAGCGGCGGCAAGTACCTCAATATGCCGGCCGGGGGCAGCGCGAGGCCGGCGAGCCACGAGACTGTGGATGCGCGGCTGCACTACGTGCACCAGAACGGCCGCCAGGTCTACCGGTATGCCGTCAGCAAGATGTACGAGTTGTGCGAGGCGGTGCTCAAGCGGAATGGCTTCCGGGCGGAGGATCTCGATCTGATGATTCCGCATCAGGCCAACAGGCGCATCATCGAGGCCGTCGCCGAACGGATGGGACTGCCTGAAGAGAAGTCCATGATCAACATTGACCGTTATGGCAACACCACGGGCGGGACGATCCCGTTGGCGACCCGGGATGCCATTGAGGCCGGCCGCCTCAAGAAGGGCGACCTTGTCCTGATGGCGGCCGTGGGGGCTGGATTCACGGCCGGGGTCTCGCTCTGGCGCTGGAGTTTCTAGCGAGTCCGAGGAGGCCCGTGACCGGAAGGCCGCAGCGGTCCCGCCTGGAGGGGTCCGACTGAACTCGGCCCGCCACCAGACGGCCGGCGCCCGAGGCCGCCAGCGGCCGGAAGCGGTTGCTCGGAGCGCCGCCGTGGACCGCAAAGGGGGCGCGGCGATTCGTGGCATGCTGAAGGGGCGATGCTGGACGTTCTCATTCTGATCGGCTTCTTCGTGCTGATTCTCGGGAGCGGCGTCGTCGCCACGAACTTCTACTGCCGGCTCGCCTACAACCAGTGTCCGTCGTGCGGAAGCATCAACGCGAAGCGCCGCAGCCAGTGCCGCAAGTGCCAGACCGCGCTGGCCTGAAGCCTGCGGGCGCACCCCCTGGCGCCCCGGCCGCGCGCCTCCGAATCCGAGGCCGCCAAGCGCATGCGCGCGTCCAGCAGTGCTTTCTCCTGAATCTCTAGTAGTATGGTAGGGATTCGGGATGGACGTTTCACTCAAAGGAGAGTACGCCCTGCGAGCCGTATTTGAACTGTCCTGTCAAAGTGGACCGGAACCCATCAAGATCGCCAGGATCGCCGAAAGCCAGAAGATCCCCCAGAAGTTTCTGGAACTGATCCTTGCCCAACTCAAACAGGGCGGTTACCTCGGGTCCCGCCGCGGCGCGGACGGCGGCTACTTCCTGGCGCGGCCAGCCGACCAGATCACGGTCGGGGACATCCTTCGCCAGATCGATGGTCCGTTCCAGCCTTCCAAGCGGCCGTTCGAGAACGAGCCCCGGGATTCTCCGTTCCCCGAGATGTGGAAACGCGTGGAGCGCGCTCTCTCCTGCGTCGTGGACCGCACCACGTTCGCGGACCTTGTCGAGCGTTGGAAGCAAAAACGCGCCAGGCGCGTGCTGAACTGGGAGATCTAGCCGTGGGGCGCGTCTTCTCCGACAATTCGCTGGCGATAGGGCGAACGCCGCTGGTGCGGCTGAACCGCATCGTCGATGGAGCCAAGGCAACCGTGCTCGGGAAGGTCGAGGGACGCAACCCGGCCTACTCCGTCAAGTGCCGCATCGGCGCGTCAATGATCTGGGACGCGGAGGAGCGCGGCCTCCTCAGGCCCGGGATGGAGCTGATCGAGGCCACCAGCGGCAATACCGGCATCGCGCTCGCCTTCGTCGCGGCGGCGCGCGGCTACAAGCTGAGGATCGTGATGCCGTCCAACTACAGCGTTGAGCGGCGCCGCGTGCTCAAGATGCTGGGCTCATCACTCGAACTCACGCCTGAGGATGAGGGCATGTACGGCGCCGTCGAACAGGCTCAGCAACTCGTCTACGAGAATCCACGGCGGTTCCTGATGCTGCACCAGTTCGAGAACCCCGCCAATCCCAGGATCCATTTCGAGACCACCGGCCCGGAGATCTGGGACGACACCGATGGCGCGGTGGATGTCCTCGTGTCCGGGATCGGCACCGGTGGCACGATCAGCGGCGTCTCGCGCTACTTCAAGCGGGAGCGCAATAGAAACATACTCAGTGTCGGCGTCGAGCCCGAGCGCAGTCCGGTGATCCGCCAGCACTTGGCGGGCGAGGAGATGCAGCCCGGCCTGACCGCCATCCAGGGGATCGGGGCGGGCTTCATTCCCGGGACGCTGGATCTGGAGATGGTCGACCGCATCGAGAGCGTCTCCGACGAGGAGTCGGTCGAATACGCCCAGCGTCTCGCCAGGGAAGAGGGACTGTTGAGCGGCATCTCTTGCGGCGCGGCGGCGGCGGTCGCTTGCCGGCTCGCGCGCGAGCCGGAGCTTGCCGGCCAAACAATCGTCGCGATCTTGCCGGACGCCGGCGAACGCTACTTGAGCAGCCCCCTTTTTAGCGGCATCGGTTGAGCGAGGCGCGTGCTGTAGGGTGGAGCCGCCGATGGATCTCGTTCAGATCGAGGCGCTCACCGCGCGTCGCCCCACGCCGCGTTTGCCCCCGTGGCTGCGCAGGCCGGCGACGAACTTCCAGGCGCTGCACGAGTTGAAGGTCGAGTTCCGCCGCCGCGGCCTGCACACCGTCTGTGAATCCGCCCGGTGTCCCAATATCCACGAGTGTTTCGCTCGCAAAGCCGCGACGTTCATGATCCTCGGCAACGTCTGCACCCGAACCTGCGGATTCTGCGCCGTGCCGCAAGGCATTCCCGGCGCGCTCACAGCCGACGAACCGGACCAGGTCGCCTCGATGGCGCAGCGCATGGACCTGCGCTACGTCGTGATCACCAGCGTCAACCGGGACGATTTGCCGGACGGGGGTTCGGCGCACTTCGCCGCAACCGTGCGAGCCGTCAAACGTGCTCTGCCTGCCGCGCGGGTGGAAGTCCTGGTGCCGGACTTCCTGGGAGACTTCGAGGCTGTTGCGCGCGTGCTCGATGCGGGCTGCGACGTCTTCAATCACAACATGGAGACCGTGGAGCGGCTCTACTCGAGAGTCCGTCCGCAAGCGTCGTACCGCCGTTCTCTCGACGTGCTGGCCTTCGCGCGAGGCCACGCGCCTCGGATGCTGACCAAGTCCGGGTTGATGGTCGGTTTGGGGGAGACGCGCGCGGAGGTCGGGCGGCTGTTAAGCGACCTGCGCGCCGCCGATACCGACGTCGCGACCATCGGGCAGTATCTCCAGCCCAGGCGGCGGCGTTTGCCCGTCGAGGAGCATGTTCCGCCCACGGTGTTCGACGACCTTCGCGCCTACGGCGAGTCGATCGGCTTTCGGGCCGTGTTCAGTGGCCCCCTGGTGCGGAGTTCCTACATGGCCGAGACCGTGGGGACCGGCGTTTTGAGCCGACAATGAATTCGAGGCGGAAGATCGGCCGCTTGGCATGGCGGGCGATCGCGGGAGCGCTTTGCAGCGGCCTGCTCCAGGTGCTGATCTTCCCACGCGCCTCGTGGGCTTGGCTTGCGCCGGTTTGCCTCGTGCCCCTGCTGCTCGGTCTGGTCGAGCGGCGCCCACGGCAGAGCTTCGGGCTCGGATGGCTCTCCGGCATGGTGTTCTGGGGCGGGACCTGTTACTGGATTTACCCTGTGATGCGGGACTACGCGAGCATCGCGCCGCCGGTGGCGGCGCTGTTGTTCGTGGTTTTCTTCGTCGTCAAGGGACTGCACGCCGGCGCCTTCGCGCTCCTGGCCAGCCGACTCCTGCGTCGCGCCTGGGGCGTGCCTGCGCTCGCCGTGCTTTGGGTCGCCATCGAAGGCAGCCACCAGTACATTTTTTTCACATGGACCCAGCTGGGCAACGCCGCCTTGGACTTTCCGCTTCCGCACGTTCTGCGGCTGGCGCCGTGGACCGGCATCTACGGTCCCTCGCTCGTCTTCGCTGCGATGAACGCCGCAGTCGCGCAAGCCGTCCTGGACCGTTCTGCGCGTCCCTTCGTCGCATTGGCGCCCCTGCTGGGTCTCTTCATGCTGCCTCCGCTTGCGGTTCCCGGGGCGGGTTCGGAAACCGCGCGGCTAGTCCAGCCCAACGTGCATCCGGATCTGATGCGGACCGACTGGGTCATCGAGCATGGCACCGCCCACCTCACGACGATGCTCGAGCTCTCGACCAGGAGCAGCCCGGTCGGCCCGAAGCCCTCGCTGCTGGTCTGGCCCGAGTATCCGGTCTCCAACTACTACTTTGACGATCCCGCCTCGCGCGCCTTCCTGGAACGAGTGGCCCGGGAAGCCGGAGCCAGCTTCATCTTCAACACGATCTCGTTCGAGGACGGCGACCGCGCCAGGCCGCGCAATTCCAGCGCCACCCTCGACCGCGCCGGCGCCCTGCGGTCGCAGTACTCGAAGATCCACCTGGTGCCGTTCGGCGAGTTTGTCCCCTGGCCTTTCCATTACTTCGTCACCAAGATCACCTTGCAGGCCGGGACGTTCCGCCCCGGATCACGGATCGCTGTCGCGCAGGTAGACGGCCACGGCGTCGGGACCTTCATTTGTTACGAGTCCGTCTTCGCGCGCTCGATCCGCAAGTTCGTCGCGGCTGGCGCCGAACTGCTCGTCAACATCTCAAACGACAGCTGGTACGGTCGCAGCGCGGCGCGCGCACAGCACCTGCTGGTCGCCCGCATGCGGGCCGTTGAGAACGGCCGCTGGATCCTGCGGGCCACCAACGACGGAGTCACGACTGCGATCGACCCCGCCGGCAGGCTGGCCGCCACGCTACCGTCCTACCGGCAGGACGCGCTTGACGTCCGGTTCAGCTACCTCTCGCACGAGACCGGTTTCGTACGCTTCGGCGAATGGCTGTGGTCGCTCTGCCTGCTGGGAGCTGCCGGATTGGCGTTCCGCGAGGCCGCCTCGGCCCGGCGCAGTAATTCTCAATTTGGCCTTTTTTGTCTCGGGAGCCGCTGAGGGGCCGGTAGCAAGGGACCAGTTTCTGGGGACTTGACTTTGCGGGCACCGCTTTCAAACATAAAATGTGGCCGCCGTTTCCAATGCCCGGGTGCTCGATTCCCTTCTGGACCGCTTCCAACAAGCCGCCTCCGCCCTGCCCGACCCCCGTACCGGCTCCAACAAGCGCTACGCCGTCTCCGATGCCGCGGCCTGCGCCCTCGCCACGTTCTTCTTCCAGTCCCCCTCCTTCCTCGACTTCCAGCGCCGCATGCACGAGGAGTCCGCCCACTCCAACTGCCACTCCCTCTTCGGTGTCAGCAAGATTCCGAGTGACAACCAGATCCGCAATCTGCTCGACGGTCTCGACCCCTCCCTCTTCGCCGACCTCTTCTCCCTCTGCCTCGACACCGTCCGCGACCAAGGGGGCCTCGACCCCTTCCTGCGCCTCGACGGCCGCCTCCTCATCGCCCTCGACGGCATCCAGTTCCATGGCTCGGACTCCATCCCTTGCGAGCAGTGCTCGACCCGCCATGTCGGCCAGCACAAAACCAAGCAGTTCTTCCACACCATGCTCGCGGCCACCGTCGTCGCCGACGGCCACACCCGCGTCCTCCCGCTCCTGCCGCTGTTCGTGCAGCCCCAACACGACCCCGCCGCGAACCGGCCCGACCGGACCGAAGACCAGCGCAAGCAGGATTGCGAGCGCAACGCTGCCAAGCGCTGGCTGCCCGCCCACATCCCCCACCTACGCGCCTACCGGCCGGTCCTGCTCGGCGACGATCTGTACTGCTGCCAGCCCCTCTGCGCACTCGTCGCCGACCTCGGCGCGGACTTCCTCTTCATCTGTCAGCCCAGCAGCCACAAGACGGTATACAAACAGCTCCCCAACCGCCGCCTCTGGTCCACCGGCTGGGTCCGCACCCGCAACCAGCGCCAGCAGGTCGAGTCCCATCGCTACCAGTGGAGAAACAACGTGCCGCTGCGCGCCGGCGACGACGCCCTCCGGGGCACCTGGATCGACTTCGAGATCTGCCGCAACGGCGAGCGCACCTACCACAACTCGTTCTTCACCAGCTTGGAGGTCACGGCCGACAACGTGGCCGCGATCGCGCGGGCGGGCCGCGCCCGATGGAAAATCGAAAATGAGACGTTCCACTCCCTGGCGCGCCACGGCTACCACCTCAAGCACAACTTCGGGCACGGCCAGCACGGCTTGGCGAACCTGCTCGCGACGCTGAACCTGTTCGCCTTCACGCTGCACTCGGTCCTGGACTGCGTCGCTGACTTGTGGCGGCGCTGCCGGGACAAGGCTGGCACCCGGCGCCGCTTCTTCGACAAGCTGCGCGTCCTGTCGGAGATGTTCTGGTTCCCGGACTGGAACGCGCTGCTGACGACCATCCTGAGCCCACCCCGCCGACCCTCGGCTGTTCCGGCGCACCCGCCTGCCCCGTCATGACGCCCTGTGCCTGCCGTCCGGCCGCTGCCGGGCTCCTGCGCGAGCCCACGCCAGACCTGCGCGTCGACAGGCCCGCCCAGCGACTCCAGCCCCTCCCAGACGGCCCTCTAGTCTCTGCTGGCGATTTCGAGCGGCCTGGCTTGCTTCGCACAAGCAGTCCATGCCGAGTGCGACCGTTCGCGATGACCCCAATACCTTGGTCAGACCACCTATTTTGAGAACTGCCTAGCGACCGGACACACTTGACACTGGCGCGGTGTTCTGTGTAGAACGGGGGTAGTGCGGGTAGGGCTGCGCATTTTCCGTCCGCAGACGATCGCTTGGCTGCGAGAGGCATTACAGCTGGGCCAGCTGTCGCGGGCGGCCCTGGGTCGCGGGGTATGCGAGCTGGAGGACTGGCGCAACCCCAAGGGCGAGTATTGCACGGCCTCGGCGCGCAAGGTGCTGCCCGAGCTGGCCGGCCAGCTGGACCTGCCGCTGCCGCCGGCCCAGCCGGGTCCGCCCGCCTGCCGCCCGCGGTCCAGCCCGGACCCGCCCGTGCCGTCGACCGGCTTCACCGGCTCGCTGGCGGAACTCGGCGAGGTCCGCGTGCGTCTGACCACCTCCGAGGCGGAGCGGCGGCTGTGCGCCGGACTGCTCGACCAGCACCATCCGCTGGGCCCGGGCCGGGCCCCCGGCTGTCGGCTGCGCTATCTGCTGGCAGCCGATTGCGGGCCGCTGGGCGTGCTCTCGTTCGTGGCGGCAGCGTTCCGGCTGGGGCCGCGCGATGCCTTCCTGGAGTGGGACGACCGCACGCGCGGAGCGCACATCGAGCGGATCCTCAGCAACGACCGCTTTGTGCTGGTCCCGGGCGTGCAGGTCCCGAACCTGGCCTCGCACGTACTGGGGAAGACGATCAAGAGACTGGCCCAGGACTGGGAGCAGGAGCACGGAGTGCGGCCCTGGTTGGTGGAGACCTGCGTGCAAAGTTCGCGACCGGGAACGAGTTACAAGGCGGCCGGCTGGCAGTGCGTGGGACCGACGCAGGGGCGGCCGCCGGGAGCGGGCGAGGCGGTGGAGACGAAGGCGGTCTGGCTGCTGGGTTTGGATGCGAACTGGCAGCAGAAGCTGGGCCGGAAGCCGGAGCAGAAGCTGGGGCAGTACCCGGAGTTGGTGCTGAACGAGGAGGCGAACTGGGCACGGCGGGAGTACCTGCGTTCGGACCTGCCGGACGGGCGGCTGCGGCAGCGGCTGGAGCGGATGGGGCAGAGCTGGGAGCGGCATCCGGGGGAGGATCTGCCGGCAATCTTCCCGCACCAGGGGGACCTGCGGGCGGCGACGCGCCTTTTGCACAATGACAAGGTGCAGGATCGGGATATCTTGCAGCCGCACCGGGAGGCGTTGCTGGAGCGGGTGCAGGTGGAGTCGACAGTGTTGCTGGTACAGGACACGACGACGCTGAACTACACGAACCTGAAGGGTTGCACGAGCGGGTTGGGGCCGTTGCAGGACCGCGCGAGCAGTTCCCGGGGGCTGTTCGTGCACGCGACGGTGGGGTTCACGGAAGGCGGGCGTCCGCTGGGGGTGAGCGGGCTGGAGCGGTGGGCGCGGCCGGAGCAGGAGCCGGACCCGGAGGCGGAGAAGGAGAAGGAGAAGGAGAGCCGGCGCTGGTTGCGGGGGTTCGAGCAGGGTCAGGAGTTGGGGCGGGAGAGTCCGCAGGCGCGGGTCGTGGTGGTGGGGGACCGCGAGAGCGACATGTTCGAATTGTTCGAGCGGCAGGCGGAGCGGACGGAGGAAGCCGGGTTGCTGGTGCGGGTGCACTTGGGGCGGCAGCGCAAGGTGCGGGCGTGGGACGCGGCGTTCCGCTCGGAGATGATCCGGCCGATCGAGGCGCAGCCGGACTTCGAAGAGGCGGTGGTGACGGGCCGCAAGGTGGAGATCGAGTCGCAAGGGGGGCAGCGGGCGCGGCAGAAGCGGACGGCGGTGACGGAGATCCGGATCGGGCGGGTGGAGTTGCTGCCGCCGAAGGGGCGGGCCGGAGCGGTGGCGCCGGTGCCGGTGTGGCTGGTGCGGGTACTGGAGCCGGACCCGCCGGCGGGGGAGGAGGCGTTGGAGTGGCTGCTGCTGTCGAGTGAGGGGGGGCGGACAGCGCAGTGGGCGGAGCGCATCGTGAGCTGGTACGAGCGGCGCTGGGGGATCGAGGAGTATTTCCGGCTGCTCAAGACGGGGACGCGGATCGAGGACCGGCGGTTGCGGGATGCGGAGGCGCTGGGCAAGTGCCTGGTGTTCGACGCGATCACGGCCTGGCGGGTGTTCAGCCTGGACCGCTACGCCCGGGACGCGCCGGACCCGCCGGCGGAGGAGGTGCTCACGGCGGACGAGATGGCCGTGATCGAGGGCGTGACGGAGACGGAGCGGTTGCGGCCGCCGCGGGAGCGGGGCCAGCCGGTGGGACCGGGCATTCGCAGTTGGGTCGTGCTGCTGGCGCGCATGCGGGGCTGGCGTCCGAAGAAGCACCGGGAACTGCCGGGGAACGAGGTGCTGTGGAAGGCGTACCAGCAACTGCAAACGATGGTGCGCTATCGGCAGGCGCTGCGAGGACCGCCGTAGCAGCCCGCGCCGGGGTGGGCGGGGAGTGTCTGGTGGAACGGCATCCGCCGGTTCTCCGCAGGGGGCCGTCAGGGGGGAGTGCGGAACTCTTCCATGGAGGCACTGTCGTGGGCAGCAGGGAAGCTTCTCGGCAGGGCTTGATGCGTGCCGTGTCGGGAACACCTTGGCGCAGCTCGAAGTCTGCCCGCTGTTCCCCGGTGATCCGTTTTCCCAACCAATGCGTGACGGCCGAATGGGACCCATTCGCAACGCAATGATCGGAATGGCAACGCTGGCCGTGCAGCCCCAACCCGGTTCCGCCAGATGCGTGCGTCTGTCGTGCTGCGCTGGTCTCCCTCGTCTCGCCCCCCAGTATGCGGGAGGCCCATCCGGCACCATCAAGACCGAATGTGAGCATCAATCCACGATTGCCTCGAAACTTCCAGCATCAACTATGTCCGGTCGCTAGCTCGACTACGTTACGCTTGGACTTCTGCGCTATAATTAAAGTTAGGTGGCAGTTGTGCTCCGGTTTTGTGCCAGGGTCCTTGTCAGTTGTCTGCTCCCCTTCCTCTTTTCCCTTCAACCTCTCGTAGCACAAAGTGAGCGGTCCGGCTCCGGGCTTGATCCCGCAACGCTGGAGTTCTTCGAGAAGCAGGTCCGACCGATTCTTGCCAATCGCTGCTACCCGTGCCATGGACCTGGTGCGGGCCAGGGGCAGGCTGCACTACGCCTCGACTCGCTCGCTGGCATGTTGCGAGGCGGCCGGTCCGGCCCAGCGATGGTACCCGGCGATCCCCGCAAGAGCCTGTTCATCCTCGCGATCAACCACGACACGTTCGTACAAATGCCCCCGAAGACAAAGCTGCCGCAGGCAGAGGTTCAGACCTTGACCGAGTGGGTCAGGGCAGGGGCGCCGTGGCCGAACGCCGAGGTTCCGGCGGCCCAGCCGTCCGTCGGTCGCAGCGATCAGGCGGAGTTTACCGAGGAGGAGAAGTCGTTTTGGGCCTTGCAGCCGGTGGTCGAGCCTGTGGTCCCAACGGTCGAAAATCCCGGCTGGGCGCGAACGTCGATCGACCGTTTTGTGCTGGCGCAACTAGAGGCCAAGGGGCTATGTCCGGCGCCGGCCGCGGACAAGCGAACGCTGATTCGCCGGGCGACGATCGACCTGCACGGCTTGCCCCCGACGCCCGAGCAGGTGGCGGCGTTTCTGGCAGACGATTCATCCGGCGCTTTCGCGCGGATCGTGGAACGGTTGCTCGCCTCTCCACGATATGGGGAGCGCTGGGGACGTCACTGGCTCGATGTCGCTCGGTACGCCGACAGCAACGGGATGGACGACAATCTCACCTATGCCGATGCTTGGCGCTATCGCGACTACGTGATTGCCGCTTTCAATAAAGATAAGCCCTACGACCAGTTTGTCCGAGAGCAATTGGCCGGGGATCTACTCACCACCTGGAGTGACGAAAATCGCGCCGAGTGCTTGATCGCAACCGGTTTGCTGATGGTCGGGCCGAAGATGCTGGCGGAGGACGATCCCGTCAAGCAGCAGATGGACATCGCGGACGAGCAGTTGGATACCAGCGCTCGGGCGTTCATGGGCCTGACCATGGGCTGCGCACGCTGCCACGATCACAAGTTCGACCCGGTGCGGATAGCTGATTATTACTCCCTCGCCGGTATTTTCAAAAGCACCGGGACCATGATCTCGTATCGGGTCGATTCCAAGTGGAATGCCACGGCATTGGAGGGCCCGAATCTCAACGAACGACTCTCGGAACTGGAACGTGAGATTGATGCGCACGACGACGTTCTTGTCAACGGCAATATGGAGAAGATGTCGTCTGAGGAGCGAGAAGAGCACGAGCAAAGTTTGGAAGCGGCCAAGAGGGAATATGCCTCGATTCCCAAAGCTATGGCGGTGACGGAAGGCAAGGTCGAGGACTTGCCGATCTTCCTGAGAGGTAATCATCTGACCCCCGGCAAGTTGGTGCGCCGCGGGTTCCCGCGGGTTCTTGCCGGCGACCAGCAGAGCCTAATCAGCGACAAACAGAGCGGGCGCATGGAACTCGCGGAGTGGTTGACGCGTCCCGAGCATCCCCTTACCGCCCGGGTGATGATGAATCGGGTTTGGAAATGGCACCTTGGGCAGGGGATTGTGCGGACTCCCGACAATTTCGGCCACCTGGGTGAATGGCCGGACAACCAACCGCTGCTGGACTGGCTGGCGATTCGGTTCGTCGAAGGCGGCTGGTCCGTCAAATCCATGCACCGGCTCATTATGCTTTCTAGTACGTATCAAATGAGTACTACCTCGAACCATCGCGCCCTTGGCATTGATCCCGAGAATCGGCTTCTGTGGCGGCGCGACCGCCGTCGCATGGAAGGGGAAGTGATTCGTGATTCGTTGCTCGCCGTGAGTGGACAGCTCGACCTGACGATGGGCGGCACCTTGTTACCACATATGAATTTTGTGAATCTTTCGGATAAGGGTAAAGCACGCGACCCGGCCCTGTATGATTCCAAGCGGCGGAGCGTTTATTTGCCGGTGCTCCGCAGTGCCTTATACGAGATGTTCCAGTCCTTTGATTTTCCTGCGCCGGCGGTGATCAATGGGCGACGGAGCAGCACGACAGTCGCGTCTCAGGCCCTGTTCATGATGAACAGCCGGTTGATGGTGGAGGCGTCAAACCGCTTGGCGGAGCAGTTGCTTGCCGAGCCGGCTTGGGATGACAAGCAGCCGATCGCTCGCGCCTACGAGCTGGTTTTGTTACGTCCGCCGTCGACGCAGGAAACGCAGGAATGGCTGGAGTTTTTGGCGCAATACGATCGGACGCAGCGCAGCGAAGGCGTGGAAGCCGGCCCACAGCACCGACAAGCCTGGCAGGGGCTATGCCGAGTGCTGCTGTCGTCAAACGAGTTCGTTTATGTAGAATGAATGTCGAGTCCGCTTTGCCCGATCCCGGGCGGAGGAGTTGCCATGCAAAGTTCGGTCAGATTCTTTCGTCGAGAGACACCGATGTCGCGCCGGGAGCTGCTGCAGCAGATGGGGGTGGGCTTCGGCAGCTTGGCGTTGGCGGCCCTGCTGGCTGACGAGTGCTCGGCCGCCGGGACGAATCCGATGGCCGTCAGAGTACCGCATTTTGCGCCCCGCGCCAAGCGGGTCATCATGCTGTACATGTTCGGCGGGCCGTCTCACATTGACACGTTCGATCCCAAGCCGATCCTGTCGCGCGATAGCGGCAAACCGTTGCCGTTTGATGCACCCCGGGTCGTGTCGTTCCCCCAAAAGATGGGCAACCTGGTCGGCTCTCCCTTTCAGTTCCAACAGCACGGGGAAAGCGGGGCTTGGGTGGGCGACCAATTTCCCCACTTGGCTACTGTCATCGACCAGTTGACGATCATCCGCTCGATGCATTGTTCGAACCCACGCCATGGCGGGGCCGTGCTGGAATGGCACACTGGCAGTGACACGTTCATTCGCCCCAGCATGGGCTCTTGGATCACCTACGGGTTAGGCAGTGAGAACCAAAACCTGCCGGGGTACATCACCATCTGTCAGGCTCTTTCCCAAGGGGGCGTGAATAATTACGCTTCGGCCTTCCTGCCGGCGGCTTTTCAGGGGACTCCGCTGGGCCACGGAGAAATTGAGGCAAAAGATGCCAAGATCCCGTTTATCGGCGAGGGGATGGCGCGAGCACGCCTGCAGCGGCTGGAACTGGACATGCTAGCCCGGATAGGGGAGCGGCAATTGGAGAAGGTCGGACCGGACAGCGAGCTGGAAAGCCGCATCGCCAGTTTCGAGTTGGCGTTTCGGATGCAAGCGGAGGCGCCCGAGGCGGAGGACCTTTCGGGCGAAAGCGAGGCCACGCGCCGACTTTACGGCCTCGATAATCCTGCTACGGAGAACTTTGGACGGCAGTGTCTGCTGGCGCGCCGCTTTTCCGAGCGGGGTGTGCGCTTCGTGCAGTGCAATAGCAACGGTTGGGACCATCACAAGAAGCTAAAAAAGAACATGATCAAAATGTGTCGTTCGGTCGACAAGCCGATCGCTGGCTTGATCCGGGATCTCAAGGAGCGGGGCTTGCTGGATGAGACGCTCGTGATTTGGGGCGGTGAGTTCGGGCGGACCCCCACCGTCGAAGGGGCCGATGGCCGCGACCACAACCCGCACGGCTTCACCATGTGGCTGGCTGGCGGCGGGGTCAAGCCTGGCCTCACTTACGGCCGCACAGATGACTACGGCTATTATGCCGTCGAGAAGAAAGTTCATTTCCACGACCTGCATGCCACGATCCTGTATCTGTTAGGGCTGGACCATACGAAGCTCACCTATCGCTACGCAGGCCGGGATTTCCGCCTAACCGACATCCATGGCGAGGTCGTCCGTGGGATCCTGGCCTAATCTTCGCGATGAGCACGAAGAACGCTGGGAAGCCGCTCAGCGCACCTGCCGACTCCCGAGATTCTTTGTTGGTACTACCGCTCCTCCGCATCGCCTCGTGCCTGCGGCTCTGTTGCTTGCCTCGTGCGGACCAACACTACCCGACAGCAAGCCGCTCGATCGTGACGAGGCTCTCGACGCGTTCCAAGTGGTGGACGGCTTCCGCATCGAATTGTTTGCAGCGGAATCCTACGTCCTCGAACCAGTTGAAATCGCGTTCGATGAGAACGGCGACCTCTACGTCGCCGAGCTGGCCGACCACCCCGACGATCCACCTTCCTCTGAAAGCCCCACGGAGCAGCCGACGCACTTCTCCCGTTCCGCGCCGGCGTGTCGGGGCGGCGGCCCGGCGGATGGGATGGAGAAGTTCGAGCGGTGCGTGGCCGGTGCTGCGGGAACCCCGTTTGCCCGAGCCGTTCCCGGCGCGCCGCGTCGCGCTTCGGTCTAGCCCGTGCCGGCGGGTGCGGGAGATGCCGCGAGCGGCGGAGCCGCCTGCGGCAGCATGCCCGTCCGCTTGAGAATGGGCACCCAGCGCGAGCGGTTGCGCTTCGCCAGCAGTTTCTCGTAGTTCACCTCGGGATCCCGGTACGGCAGCCGGTCGCGCAGCAGCGCGAAGGTGATGCGCAGGATCTTGTGCCCGTGAAGCGATGCTTGCTCGCCGCGGCGTCCAGCTTCGTCCCGTCTACGCTCACCGTGCCCAGACGCAGCAACTGCAACTCCTTCGCCAGCAGCAGCACCTGCAGGAAACTCTCCGTCACCGCTTCGCAATTCTCCCGCCGGAACTTGGCGATCGTGTCGTGGTCCGGATGCACGACCGCCGTCACGTAGCGCACGCCGATGTCGCGCCAACTCGCCCGCTCGTGCGGCGGCTAGCCTGAATTCCCAACTACATATTCAGATGTGATTGTTTGGGTTCGTCGTGCCCGATAACAATCCGGAGTTTGCGGTTGGCAAGCCACGGGATCACGGTCTCTTGCTGGCCGAATCCGGAGGCGATGAGCAGCGGGTTGTGGGCGCGTCGCCCGAGGCGCACTTCGATCAGCTCGGGGCCGATCCGCACGGTCGCCGCGGTGCGCACGAAGCGGTCGAACAGCTGCTGCGCCTTGGTGCGTTCGTGCTGGTGGCCGATGCGCCGGGCCAGCAGCCGGTACAGCGTGGAAGCCATGACGGTGAATTGCAGGTCGGCGTCGATCTGCAGCGGCACCGCGGCCGAGAGCGCGTCCATGTGGAAGAACTCGATCGACTCGGCGATGGCGTTCTCGATGACCATGCGGCGGGCGTAGCGGTCGACGAGCGCGGCGGCGGCTGTGTCGAGTTGGTTGGTGAGCAGCAGCGTGGGGTCCTCGTGGCCGAGGTCGGCCACCGCGATCTGGCGCACCGGTGCGGGGTAGTCGCGCAGCGACACGGTGCTTGCGAGCGTGCGCGGGTTGCGGTAGCGGCGGCCGACATTGGTCAGGCGCACGCGTTTCCACTGGTCGGCGGGGGTCTCGCGCAGGGCCTGGAGCAGTTTGGCGGAGCGCCGCCGCAGGGTCAGGAAGCGGATGCCCTGGGCGTGCAGCTGGGCCAGCGAGGCGTAGGTCGTCAGGCGGCTGTCGAAGACGAGTTCGCCGGGCAGGGAGCCGGTGCGCTGCTCGAAGGCGTCGACGAAGCGCAGGATGGCGTCGTGCTGGTTGCTCTTGCGCACGGTGGCGTCGGCGAAGCAGAAGACACCGGCGTCGGTGTCGCGGGCGAGGAAGGCGAGCACGCCGTTCTGGCGGCGGCTGCGCTTGGAGACGTAATGCTTTTCGAGCAAGGCTTGGTCGCCGTGATAGGGGATGGTATGGAAGTCGAGGTCGAAGGAAGCGCCGCGGGGCAGGCCGACCTGCTCGAGCGCGTCGAGCCAGGCGGCGGACCAGGCAGGCAGCAGGTGGGGGTCGATGCGGCAGGAGTACTCGGTGAGAGAGGAGCGCTTGGGGAAGGCGTTGAGGCCGGCGAAGAGGGCGAGGCCGTGGTCGAGGATGTCGGGCATGACGCGGGTGGGGCGGCCGATGCCCCAGAGTTTGAGGGCGAGCAGGGAGCGGCAGGCGCAAGCGGCGGGGATGGCGTCGCTGCCGGGCAGGCCGGAACGGGCGGCGAGCTGGTCGAAGCGGAGGCTGGCGAGCAGGGGCAGGAAGAGGAAGAGGCCGCCGAAGGGGGTGCGGAAGGAGCGTGGGGAGAGGTCGAGGGCAGCCTGGCAGGAGAGGGGAGCTTGGAGCGGGCGGGCGGACTCGAGGATGCGGGAAGCGGGACGGCGCTGGAGGCGCGGCAAGCCGGCGCGGCGGAGGATGGCGGCGATGGTGGAGACGCTGGCGGGGAGGCCTTCGCGGTCGAGCGCGGCGGCGATCTGGTAGGCGGAGAGCTGCTGGGAGGAGCGGAGCTGGAGGACGCGCTGGGTGCGCTCAGCGCGGGAGTCGGCGGCGGGGGAGGGCTTGGGCGAGCGCGGGGCAGGGTGGAAGAAGGAGCGGTCGGGATTGCGCTGGAAGGCGGCGCAGAGATTGCGGAAGGAGCCGCGCG
>CBDCLH010000002.1:0-947259 GCA_965218615.1 Bryobacterales bacterium | reverse complement strand
CTTCCTGACGGATTTCACAGTGCCCTTCACGAACAACCAGGCCGAGCAGGATCTGCGGATGAGGAAGCTGCGCATGAAGATCTCGGGCGGGTTCCGGTCCGAGCAGGGGGCACAAGACTTCGCCACACTGCGTAGCGTGCTGTCCACCGCACGGAAGCAGGGGCTGAACCGCATCGAGGCCTGGCTCCAAGGGCCGGACGCCCTGCTCGCGCGAGTGGAATCCTAGCCACCACCCTGCATCCCGACCGCCGCAGCCTTCATGCATCCGAGTCATCGGTGCTCTTGCCCGAGGGTCGGGATACCTTTGTTGTGAAACAGCGGGATCGAGCGAGCAATCCGCGTACACCAACCCTTCCCCGCGATCCGCAGGAGCCCCAGACGGGGTCGAACCGTGATGCCCGTCGCGAGCGTGCCGAATCCAACCGAACTCAAGGGCAGCCCCGATCTATGGCCCAAGGCTCCGGATCTGGGATTCCTCAACGCTTGACGATACAGGCACTGTCGCTCTCTCGAACGACGCTTCAAGTATAGGAATGTTTCATGCCGTCGGGGTGAGCGGCGAACCGATCATGCGAGTTTATGTTGGAGAGGTGCCGGAGAGAGGGATGGCCGCCACTACCTCGGACCCTCTCTCCCTAGGGCCGCAGGTGGCGCAAGCCACCGTTGCGGCAGGTAGCAGATGCCTCCCCGCCTCAGCGCGGGGAGGCCCCCGGTGGGGCCTGGCCAGGCCCCACCGGGGGCGACGGGCCGGACCGTTTCGACCTCGGGCTCACAGCCCCGTTGCCCAGCTTGGTCGGCCCGTCGCAACCATTCCTGCGCGACCTGAACGGAAGCGTGGTTGCGCCAGGACAAGTCCTGGAGAGGGGAATGCCTATGAGCTGAAACCTCTCGTGGCGAGCCAGCGGGTTCGACTCCCGTCCGGCAAAGGTGCAGCCCACCAGCCGGAAGTGAGTGTTGCAGGCCGTTCGGTAACGAACGGCTTGAAGCGTACACAACGGGCGGCGAAGCGGCGCTATTGAGCCTCGAAATCCGCAATGTCGGTGCCTTCAGCTTCCACGCACTGGGGGCAGCACCGCCAGCGCCGTCAACGGCGAGGCGCTGGGGGACCGGCCGGGGTCCGAGAACGTGCGCATAGCCGCGGGATGGCTCGTCAGGGAACCTGGGAGGCCCTGTCCTGTCCACGTGTGGAAGAACGGTCACAAGGGTACGCCGTACAAGCAAGCCCCTGGCCCGTCCCCGGCCTGCGGGGAGACGGGAGCGCGCAAGCGGACACCAACCCACAGCAGGTGACGCGCGGTACCGGCTGGCGAATCAATAAGCCGAAGGGATGCCGGGCAGGGAGTCGTAGTGCCTTGATAGTACCGACAGACGGCGGGGAACCGTCTCTAGCGGGACCCGTCCGAGGGAAGCGGGGCATCTGATGTGCAGAACCATGCGAGGGAAACGATGGAGGAGACACAGGGCTACACCAACACGTCCACGAAACAAGCATGGATAGCGGAGCAGGCGAAGGCGCACCCGGAGCGGGTGTTCACCTCGCTGCACCACCTGCTGGACAGGGACTGGATGCGGGAGGCATACCGCCGCACGCGGAAGGACGGAGCGTCGGGGATCGACGGCGTGAGGGCCGCCGACTATGAGCGCGACTTGGAGGCCAATCTAACGGACCTGCTGGAGCGCATCAAGTCGGGCAGCTAGCAGGCGCCGCCGGTCCGTCGGCACTACATCCCGAAGGCGGACGGCAGGGTGCGGCCACTCGGCATCCCGACCCTCGAGGACAAGGTGGCGCAGCGGGCGATCGTGATGCTGCTGGAACCGATCTACGAGGCAGATTTCCTGCCGTGCTCGTACGGGTTCCGGCCCGGGCGGTCGGCTCACGACGCTCTCGACACACTGTACGAGAGCGTCGGCAAGCAGGGACAGGGATGGGTGATTGACGCGGATCTCGCGGGTTATTTGGAGTTGTCTTCATACTGCTCACGAACTAATCTGAATTGCCGTCACAGGCCGTGATTGATTCATAACTCTTTCTTTTTCAGTTCTTTGTCGCATGATGCACGCGATCCGTTGAGTGTGGGTTCGGCGAGCTTGACTCATTGCAACTCGGCTCTTCGTGGCGTGCAGATGCTTAAGCATGCCTGGAACTGCGGATGGCGACTGGAATTGCCGGTTGGATCGCGGAGGTTGGAGAGCGGCAGAGCGAGCCGCTCCCGAGCAATGCGGCCCGTGCATGGTAGCAGAGAGAGGAGGGGCTTGCGCTCGTCCCTGGTAGGAGAGATGGAGTTGAGACTGGAGCAGGGGGCCGGGGAGGTGCGCTGCGGGGCGCGGGCGGGTGGCCGGGAAAACAGTGACTCATGTGAGGCATGGAGTTGCTAGGCTAGCTGCATGCAGCCTCTGGTTTGCGCGGACTGCGGGGCGGCCCTGCGACGGCCGCGGAGGGGGCCGTTGGCGCGGCGTTGCGCGCGTTGCGGGACGCGGCGGGGCGGTCGGAGCGTGACGTCGAGAGGCTGCGCCGTCGGCTCGCGTGGCTGGAGCGCCGCGCGCGGGAAACCGGCGCGGCCTGAAGGCCCGGAACTCGCATTTGTCGTGCGACAGTGCGGACTGCTCGAACAGGCTCGGGTGGTCATCGGCGGGGAGCCGAATACGCAATCCGCCACGGCGTCCCCGGAGGACTGTGACGGCCTCCAGCTTGCCGCGCTTGATCCACTCCAGCACGGTCTGTCGGGACACGCCCAGCCGGGCCGTCGCGACTTGCATCGCCACGTACCCCTCGGGAGCGTCCTGCACGAAGCGTTGGCGCAACTCGTCCGTGAGGCGGATCCGCCAGGGAGCTCCGGGCGTAATTTGATCGCCGGCCAGAAACCCGTCGTTCAGCATGCGGTGGATCGTGGAGGGTGCCACGCCCAGTGCCTTGGCGGCTTGCCGGACGCTGAGGACCTGCCCGTCCGGAGGCTGCTCCGACGGCTTGCAGCAGGGGATTTTCCAGTTCGTGCGCAGGCTCGAGACGCGCGACTGGGTGAAGCGCAAGCCGTACGCCGTCCTGTGGCCCTGGCGGTTGAGAATCCCGGCAATGACCGTGTCGGGGTAATGGGCTGCGAGCCGGCGCAGCAGCTCGATCGTAGCCTCGTCCGTGCGAACGATCGGCGGACGGTTGCGCGGGCGCTCGATGCTCAGTTCGGTCGAGAGCCCGCCTCGCCACAGGAGCCGGATCCGGGCGCGCGGCTCGTTGCGGGGTGCATCCAGGACCACCTCCTCCAGCAGCGCCCGCAGCAGTTCCTTGCGGTCCCGCGCGGTCGTCGTGGGGGCGTTCCAGGCCCGGGGCAGGTCCTCGCCCAGCGCCAGCAGCGCCTCGCGCTGCTCCGCGCTCAGCTCTCGCGGACACTCCCGCTCGCGCAGCGCCAGCTCGGCCCGCTCCCGCTCCAGTTGCTCCAGCCGCTGTTCCCACTCCCGCTCCAGACCGCGGGCCACGCGGCGGTTCTCCGGATCCACTGCACGGTAGGCGCGCTCGGCCCGGGTCGCCTCGTAGGCGGCCCGCTCGACCGCCAGGCGCCGCTGGGCCCGCGCGGCGTCGTGGTCGCTCTCCACCTGCTCGATCGCCCGCAGCGCGGCCTCGGTTCCGCCGGCGCGGACCGCCTCCAGCACGCTGGCGGCCACGGCCTGGTCGACTTGCGTGCCGCCGATCTGCAGGCAGTAGGTGGCCCTCCCTTCCACGATGTTCTGGCCGGGACAGTGGTAGTTCGGCGAGGAGAGGCGTCCGAGGTAGTAGGTGCGTAGGGGACGCCCGCAGTTCCCGCAGATCGCGAGTCCCTGCAGCAAGGCGGATCCCTCTCTCACAGTTCCCCCGACACTATGCGGGCGCGGCCGGCGGTTGGTTGCGATGCGCGCCCGGTTGGCCTCGAACGTCTCCCAGTCTAGATAGCCGCGGTGATGGCCCGGCAGCAGCACGCGCCATTCCGCGCGCGGCAGGCGGCGCAGGCGCTTTTGCATGCGGCCCTGCTCATCGAGGTCGCGTTCCTGGCGGGACTTGCCGAAGGCGTAGGCCCCGGCGTAGACGGGATTGCGCAGCACCTGGACGATCGAGCTGTAGGCGGGCGGGATCCAGCGGATGCCGTCGCCGCTGCGCAGGCGGACGGGGAACTGCAGGCCCTCGTCGCGGAACCATAGCCAGACGCGGCGCATGGAACCGAGCGCGGCGAAGCGCTCGAAGACGTTGCGGATCGCGCGCACCACTTCCTCGTCGGGATGGAAGCGGACCTCGCCGTCGCGCGCGCCCCAGACGAAGCCGACCGGCAGGGTGCAGCGGAACTCGCCGCGGGCAGCCTTGTTGCGGATGCCTTCCAGCAGGCGCACCTTGAGCGTGTGCAGCTCGGCTTCGCTGCTGGTGCCCTGCATGCCGAGCAGCAGGCGGTCGTTGAAGCGGGCCGGGTCGTAGACGCCGTCGAAGTCGGCGATCAGGGTGTCGGTCAGGGCGCACAGGTCGAGCAGGCGGTACCAGTCGGCATTGTTGCGGGCGAGGCGCGAGACCTCGAGCCCGAGCACGATGCCGGCGCGGCCGAGGGCAACGTCGGCGGCGAGGCTGTTGAAGCCGTCGCGCTGGTCGACGGACTCGCCGGAGAGGCCGAGGTCCTCGTCGACGATGGTGCTGCGGTCGGGGTGCCAGCCGAGCGTTTCGGCACGGGCTGCCAGGGCGTACTGGCGGCGCGTGGACTCGGTGTTGCGCTCGACCTGGGCCGGGCTCGACTGGCGGATGTAGACGAAGGCCTGGCGCTGGCGGTGGGCAGGCAGGATGCCGGTTTCAGTCATTGCGGGGCTCCTGTGGGCCGGGTCGGACCGCGGTTCGCGCCAGGATGCGGGCCAGGGCTTGCAGGGCCGCGTGCCTGGTGGCGGGATCGAGCGTCTCCCAGATCACCTCGCTCGGGGCGGGCGTGTCCGGGAACGCCAGTGTCAGCTGCCGCCGGGGCGGCGGGGGACAGGCTTGCATCGGGAGTCTCCTGAGCGGCTGGGAGCCGTTGCAGAAGAGCGTCGACGATGGCGCGCGCCCGCAGCAAGTCGACGAGCGGAGCGAGGCTTGCAGCGTGAACTGGTGGGGGATCCAGCCACGCGGCCGGGACAGCGTCTGTCCATGCGACCGGCACGAAACGTCGGTCCCCGTTGGGGAACAGCAGCAGTAGCGTGAGTTTTTCGTTCCGGACCGCCTGAGTCAGGACTGGCAAGGTCCTGCCGGCCAGCGGATGGGACGGCCGCGTGATCGCAACCGACTCCGGAAGCTCTTCGAGATGGGTAGTGTGTCGAGTACTACTTCGAGAGCATTCCCCATGCCGAGATCCGGGCGCTACTGGACCTGAGGATCAAGGATGGCGTCGTGAGGCGCATGCTCAACAAGTGGCTTGGAGCTGGAGTTCTGGAAGCAGGCATCCTTTACAAGACGGATACTGGCACCCCGCAAGGCGGTGTGGTTTCGCCCCTAATCGCGAATCTAGTCCTGCATTATGTGCTGGATCAATGGTTCGTCGAGACCGTGCAGCCACGGCTGCGGGGGCGCAGTCAGTTGGTGCGCTATGCCGATGACTTCGTGATGACGTTTGCAGACGCTGAGGACGGCCAGCGCGTGCTGGCCGTGCTGGGCAAGCGGTTGGGGCGCTATGGGCTGACGCTCAACGCGACCAAGACCCACTATGTGGACTTCCGCCGCCCGCAGGGCGCGGATGGCCAAGCACCGCAAGCGACCTTTGACTTTCTGGGCTTCACCCATCTGTGGGGCCGGTCGAGAAAGGGCTATTGGGTCGTCCGGCAGGTCACGGCCAAGAAACGTTTTGCGCGCGGACTGAAAGCGGTCAGCGAGTGGTGCAAGAGGCACCGCCACGCGCCGCTGGAGGACCAGCGGGAGAGGCTGGCCAGCGTGATCCGAGGGCACTGCAAGTACTATGGCGTCACGGGGAACGGGAAGCGTTTCGGACAATTCCGGTATGAAGTCGTGCGCATCTGGCAGAAGTGGCTTTCGCGGCGTAGCCGCAAGAGCCGCGTCCACTGGGAGCGCATGGGGGAAGTCCTGCAACGGTATCCCCTGCCGCCGGCCACGATCATGCGACGCATCCACGCTGCCTGAGCGAACCTGCCATCAGAGGAACCGAGTGCGGCAACCCGCACGCTCGGGTCTGAGGGGGGAGAGGCTCGGTAACGACCTCTCCTACCCGGCGTGAAGCCCCGCATCGCAAAAGGATAGGAACGCAGGAATGACCTCACTCAACTCCATTGTCGTTGCCGGCATCGACGTCGGCAAGTCGAAGCTCGACGCCCACATCCTCGAGGGCAGCCTCGAGCGCCAGTTCAACAACGACCAGTGCGGCCGCCGGGCCCTGCGCAACTGGCTGCTCAAGCACGGCGTCACCCGCGCCGTTCTCGAGCCCACAGGGCGCTACCACCGCAACCTCCACCGAGGCCTCTTCGACGCTGGCATCGAGACCGTCCTGGGCAACCCCTTGCGCTCCCGCCGCTTCGCCGAAGCCATCGGAAAGCTCGCCAAGAACGACCGCGTCGAGGCCGCCATGCGCGCCCGTTTCGGCCTCCTCGACGGCCTGGAGGCCACCCCGCCCCAGCCGCACAACCTCCAGCTCCTCAGCGACTTGCTCGCCCTCCGCCGCAAGCTCCTCAAGCAGCTCGGCGCCCTCCGCAAGCTCTGCGTCGAACTCGACCCCGAGGCCGCCGGCTGCCCCGGTACCACGCTCGAGGCCTTCCAGGCCGACAGCGCCGACTGTGACCGCCGCATGCGGCAATGCATCGCTGCCGACGCCGCGCTCTCCCGCCGCGACGCCAGCATCCAGTCGATCCCCGGCTGCGGTCCCGTCAACGCCGCCTGCCTCTGCGCTGACAGGCCCGAACTCGGCACCCTCGGCCGCCGCCAGGCCGCCTCCCTCTTCGGCCTCGCCCCCTTCGACCGCGACTCCGGACAGCACCGCGGCGGCCGCTCCATCCGCGGCGGCCGCGCCCAGCCTCGCCATCTGCTCTACATGGCAGCCATGACCGCGATCCGCTGGGAACCGGCCTCCAAGGCCTGCTACGAGCGCCTCGCCGCCGACGGCAAGCCGCACAAGGTCGCCCTCGTCGCCGTCATGCGCAGGCTCGCCGGCGTGCTCGACACCCTCCTGCGCGAGAACCGCCTCTGGCAGCCCGACCCGCCCGCCCGCGCACTGGAGGCCGCCGCCTGCAACCGCTGCCGACCAGCCCCAGACCAACAGCCGGCTCTGTGGAAAAAACGCGCCTCAATCGCCCCTCGTCACCACTTTTCCCCGAAAATCCGCTTGACAGGAAACACGGAAGCTGGGCAGTTACGATTTTTCTCGATTTTCCTTGACATGTGAAGAACCTGGGTGTACTATGCCTTCAACAATTTGTCCGGGTAATACATTGGCATCTCATCATCTGGATATCAGGAGGCGGTTATGCTTCGCAAGTGCTTGGGTGTAGACGGCTGGAAGTCTTTTCTTGTTGGGGTCGCGATCATTGGCTTACCAACGGCCCTCATCGAAAGTTCGCGGGCGCAGGTGATCGAATCGTCGATCCAGGGCGTCGTCACGGATCCGTCAGGAGCAGTGATACCCGACGTAAAAATCGAGGTGTCCAACACCGCGACCGGAGATGTACGCCAGGCTCAGACAAATGCGGAAGGTTCTTACACGGTGCCCTCGCTCACACGTGGGACTTATGCGTTAAACGCGTCGGCGCAAGGGTTTCAAACCCAGGTTGTTATAGACATTGGCTTGGAAATGGACCAGAAAGCCCGGATCGACCTGACCATGCAGATCGGTCAGGTGACGGACACTGTGACTGTGGAAAGTACGGCGATTATGCTCAACACGGAACGCCCGGAAGTGGCTCAGCTAGTGGAAGAAAAGCTTATCACCGAGCTTCCCTTGAACGGCCGGAACTTTCTCCAGCTTGCTTCTATCTCAACCGGCGTCGTGAACAGCTTCGGACGGGGATCGACGGAAGCTGACAATTTCGCGGGGGGCAGGAAGGACACCACCATGCACGTGGGTGCACGGGGCGACGCGCTCAGCTTTCTCGTCGACGGTGTGGATGTGCGAATGAATACACGAGGATTTACTTCTCTGCCTCTCGCCATCGATTCCATAGCGGAGTTCAAAGTCCAGAAGAACATGTTTTCATCCGAATACGGTTATGGTGCCGCCATTGTCAGTGCGATGACCAAGTCAGGCACAAATGAGTTTCACGGAACGGTGTTCGGGTTTATACGCAACGATAATCTTGATGCCCGAAACTTCTTTGAGGCCGGTAAGAACGAGTTTCGGCAGAATCAGTTTGGTGCGTCCGCGGGCGGGCCGATTGTTAAGGACAAAACGTTCTTTTTCGGCAACTATGAAGGATTGCGAATTCGGCAGGAACAGACGTTTATCGCCGCAGTACCGACAGAGGCGCAAAAAAATGGGGACTATACCGCCTCTGCAGAACCAGTTATCGATCCCTTCTCGGGAAACCCATTTCCAAACAATGTTATCCCCCGAGATAGGATCTCCAATTGGGCAAATGAAATGAACAAATTCATCCCTTCGCCCAACTTGGGAGCAACGGGTCTGAATCTGAATACGACCGACCAGTTTGTTCGTGATTTCGACCAATTTACCGTCAAGATCGACCACCGATTTTCGGACACCGACGTGGTCAGCGGGCGATACATTCAGCACGACGATAAGCAGCTAAACCCCAGAAGTCATGTGAAGAATACTCGGTTCGCTTCCCCTATCGAGGCCAAGAATATAGCCTTTCAGTACACTCGTATCTTCTCACCCACGTTGCTCAACTCTTTCAAGTTTGGATATAACCGCGGCTTTGCGGATACCGTTAACGAGGAATGCCAACCTGCGTGCGACAAGTTCGGGCTCCGGAATTTAGGCTTGCCGGAAGGGCGAACATGGCTTCCGAGCACGGGGATCTTAGGGTTTAATGGTTGGGGAGGCATAGGGTTTGGGTTCGGGGAGACCGAGGAAACGTTTCAGTTCAGCGATACTCTGTCTATCATCCGTGGCAAGCACAGCATGAGCACAGGCTTTGACGTTCGTCACATCACAGCCGACATCTCTACCTTTGAAAGCACAAGCGGTAGGTTATTTTTCGAAGGGACGTTCACAGGCCATCCTATGGCAGATTATGTGCTTGGAATCCCCCGAGAGTTCAACTCAACAGTCGGAACGAACGTGGCCAAATTCAGCTTTCCTGGGTACGCGTTTTTTTTCCAGGATGATATCAAACTGCATCCCAGATTGACCCTAAATTTGGGTGTGCGCTACGAATGGAGGCCGCCGGTTGACGAGGAGAGAAACCACGAGCAGCGATTTGACTGGCAAACCGGGATACTGAGGATTGGACGGCCGTTCAGCGACTTCCCTGGCGTCGACATCCCAGAACCTCCGTGGATCCAATCTGGGGCGGAGGTTCCAGTGGACTTTGCGGACAAGAACAATGTCGCTCCTCGGATCGGCCTGGCGTGGCGCCCGCTTGGGGAGAAGACGGTGATTCGCACGGGATTTGGGCTGTTCTATATCGTCCAGCAATTCTTAGAAGAAAAGGAAAGGCTGGTGCAGGAGCCGCCGGTTCGGCTCCCGGTCTCGATTGCGAGCGATCCCGACACCCCTGAACTTTTGATCGATCGTGGCGATCTGATACCACCTTCGGCCAATGTTCTGTCCACAGCGAAATTGGCTCTGCAAGCTGTGGGGGTACCGGTGGACCGGACACCTTTTATGATGCAGTGGAACTTTGGAATCCAGCACCAGATCAAAGGATACCTATTTGATGCCACGTACGCCGGATCTGGGGGCAGGAAACTTGGCGTTCGAATGAACATGAATTCAGCTCCTCCCAGCACGTTACCAGATCCTCAATCGCGGAAGCTTTACCAAGACTTTACCTTCTTGTTGGCTCGATTTCACAATGGAACGTCCAGCTACAATTCCTTGCAGTTGAAGGTTGAGAAGCGATTCTCTGAGGGGCTCGGTTTCTTGCTATCCCACACGTACTCGCACGCCCTCGATATCGAATCCCGTGAACCCAGCGCGACTGTGGTGCAAGATCCAAGGAACCTCAAGCTCAATAAGGGAAACTCCGCCTATGATGTTCGACATCGCTTTGTTGGAAGTCTCATTTATGAGCTGCCATTCGGTACTGGAAAGGCGGTCGGGGCTAGTACCAGCGGTTTCGCGAACAAGATGATTTCTGGTTGGCAAGTGAACTCGCTTGTGACCTTAAGCGAAGGAAACTGGTTTTCTCCCAGGGTGCGCCAAGACCGCGCGAATGAAGGGCCCGGGTTTCGCTGGCAGCGACCGGATGTGTTGAGAGATCCCAACATCCCGGGCGGAGGCACCGTGGAAGAGTGGTTCGACACTTCCGCCATGGTTTTGGCATCGTTCGGACAGTATGGGAATATGGGACGAAACACCCTGCGGTCCCCCGGTATTACTCTTTGGGATTTTTCCCTTTTCAAGAATACGTATATCGGAGAACGGTTTAATGTGCAATTCCGTACGGAATTTTTCAATTTCTTAAACCGGCCCAATTTCCGAACGCCGAACATCAGCGTTGATCGAGGAGGTTTTGGCGCCATCACTGCAGCCGAAGAGCCGAGAAGAATTCAGTTTGGGCTGAAGCTCATATGGTGACCTTCCCATGACATATTGGATGCGGGGGGCCGAGGGACACATAAGGTGCTGCTTTCCTCCTGGTCGTGCACGGGACTCTCGCGAGGGCATTGTCAAGTTAATAAATGTTATTTTGCGGCAATCCCTTAGTACGCCCAGAAGTCGTCAGGTTTGTCCATGGCAACGTAGTCGGCCACGTTCTCAGGGGTGATCTCCACGCTTTCAATGAGCCACTGTTTGGGGATCGGCTCGCCGCTGAGAGCCTTGATCAACGCTTTCACCGATTCACGACCGTGTATCCTCGGTGGGTGCGTCATGGTGTATTTGCCGATGCCCGCCACGATCATTTTCAACCAACCGTTGTAGTTGTCCTGCGAGGTGATGAATGGCCGACCGTCCCGCATCATGTCGTCGGTCACTCCGGCCTCGCGCAAGGCCTGAATGCCGCCCAAGGCCATCTCGCCGCCGTCAAAATGAATACCATCGAGGTCCCGATGAGCAATTAGGATGTTCTCGATGACTCTCTGCCCACTGGCGCGGGACCAATCTCCCGCCTGTCGCACCGCCTCAATCGCAGGGTGCCTTTCGAGCACGGCATCGTAGGCTGCGTTTCTCTCCACCGCCGGACCGGAGCCTGGGATACCTTCGACTAGAGCGATCTTTCCTTTGCCGCTGATCAACTCGATCAGCTTGCGCAGGGAGTGAAAGGCGATGGAATAATTGTCGGCGGAAACAAGCGTCGTATACTTGTCGCCGGAGATTTTGCGGTCGACGATGACAACTGGAATCCCTTCGCTTTCGCACTGATTCAGGATCGCGCCGGCCACATCGGTGGTAGCCGCGCCAACAATAAGCCCGTTCACACCCTTTGCCAGTAGGTCTTCCAAGTCTGCCAACTGCTTGCTGGGGGAGTCGTTGGCATCCGTTATGAACAAGCTTACGCCCTGATGCTTGTCGACCGTCTCTTGGATTGCCTCTCTCAAGGCGGTACGCCAGGTATTCGTTTCCGATGCGTTGCTGAAACCGATAACCCACTTAGTCTTCTTCTTGCCGCGAAACGGCTGCAAGAGCCTGACCGCCACAGCAACGCCCAACACCAAGACAGCGGTGCCACCAATGAATGCCCGTCGTGTGAATTGGCTGCTCATTTTGATCCTCGCCGTTGCCGTGTCTGTTGGTGCGGGGAGGGGGTGGTCAATTGTGAGGTTTCTTATACAAGGAGGTCACCACCAAGATAATCAAACCCTTCAGCAATCCTGTGCGCGTACGGCGACACGTTCAGCAGATTCAGCAGGTTGTTGATCACGGGATGATGAGCGTGCCAGCAATGTGCTGTACATATAGCCTACGCCACGAAACAGACTGGTTCCACCGATGACGACCGCACCAGTGTCGTCCTATTCCAAGCCGCGTCCTGCCCACGGATCGCCGCCCGTGACAGGCGCGGTGAAAATGATGGCGTCGAGTGCCGCCTATGCACCACTAATCATATAAGTGATCAGCTTCACCCTATTGACCGATTGACCGAAGATTCTCCGAGAGCCGGGCCGCCTGCTCGTTTCCACCGACCGCGTATACATGACGCCTCGTAGGGAGTGAAGGCGTACGTTCCCTTGATGCCCCCAATGGGCTTACCACCTGAAACGGTGAGGGCGGCACCGGTGACGATGGCCACCGTGGCGAGAGTCACAATGAACGGGGCGAACCGGCGCCATACGATGATCGTCGCGTTGAAAGCCTCAGTGGCAGCCCCAACGCCAATGTGCCCGAGCAGTACCACTGGTAGGGCGTAGCCTTCTCCGCTGTCGTACAGCAACGCAGCGACCACGCTACATAAGCTGAGCACCATGCCCACCGACAGATCGATACCGGCTGTCAGGATCACAAAGGTCATGCCCACAGCGACGGCGCCGAGCATTGATGACCTAGCGACCGGACACACTTAACACTGGCGCGGTGTTCTGTGTAGAACGGGGGTAGTGCGGGTAGGGCTGCGCATTTTCCGTCCGCAGACGATCGCTTGGCTGCGAGAGGCATTACAGCTGGGCCAGCTGTCGCGGGCGGCCCTGGGTCGCGGGGTATGCGAGCTGGAGGACTGGCGCAACCCCAAGGGCGAGTATTGCACGGCCTCGGCGCGCAAGGTGCTGCCCGAGCTGGCCGGCCAGCTGGACCTGCCGCTGCCGCCGGCCCAGCCGGGTCCGCCCGCCTGCCGCCCGCGGTCCAGCCCGGACCCGCCCGTGCCGTCGACCGGCTTCACCGGCTCGCTGGCGGAACTCGGCGAGGTCCGCGTGCGTCTGACCACCTCCGAGGCGGAGCGGCGGCTGTGCGCCGGACTGCTCGACCAGCACCATCCGCTGGGCCCGGGCCGGGCCCCCGGCTGTCGGCTGCGCTATCTGCTGGCAGCCGATTGCGGGCCGCTGGGCGTGCTCTCGTTCGTGGCGGCAGCGTTCCGGCTGGGGCCGCGCGATGCCTTCCTGGAGTGGGACGACCGCACGCGCGGAGCGCACATCGAGCGGATCCTCAGCAACGACCGCTTTGTGCTGGTCCCGGGCGTGCAGGTCCCGAACCTGGCCTCGCACGTACTGGGGAAGACGATCAAGAGACTGGCCCAGGACTGGGAGCAGGAGCACGGAGTGCGGCCCTGGTTGGTGGAGACCTGCGTGCAAAGTTCGCGACCGGGAACGAGTTACAAGGCGGCCGGCTGGCAGTGCGTGGGACCGACGCAGGGGCGGCCGCCGGGAGCGGGCGAGGCGGTGGAGACGAAGGCGGTCTGGCTGCTGGGTTTGGATGCGAACTGGCAGCAGAAGCTGGGCCGGAAGCCGGAGCAGAAGCTGGGGCAGTACCCGGAGTTGGTGCTGAACGAGGAGGCGAACTGGGCACGGCGGGAGTACCTGCGTTCGGACCTGCCGGACGGGCGGCTGCGGCAGCGGCTGGAGCGGATGGGGCAGAGCTGGGAGCGGCATCCGGGGGAGGATCTGCCGGCAATCTTCCCGCACCAGGGGGACCTGCGGGCGGCGACGCGCCTTTTGCACAATGACAAGGTGCAGGATCGGGATATCTTGCAGCCGCACCGGGAGGCGTTGCTGGAGCGGGTGCAGGTGGAGTCGACAGTGTTGCTGGTACAGGACACGACGACGCTGAACTACACGAACCTGAAGGGTTGCACGAGCGGGTTGGGGCCGTTGCAGGACCGCGCGAGCAGTTCCCGGGGGCTGTTCGTGCACGCGACGGTGGGGTTCACGGAAGGCGGGCGTCCGCTGGGGGTGAGCGGGCTGGAGCGGTGGGCGCGGCCGGAGCAGGAGCCGGACCCGGAGGCGGAGAAGGAGAAGGAGAGCCGGCGCTGGTTGCGGGGGTTCGAGCAGGGTCAGGAGTTGGGGCGGGAGAGTCCGCAGGCGCGGGTCGTGGTGGTGGGGGACCGCGAGAGCGACATGTTCGAATTGTTCGAGCGGCAGGCGGAGCGGACGGAGGAAGCCGGGTTGCTGGTGCGGGTGCACTTGGGGCGGCAGCGCAAGGTGCGGGCGTGGGACGCGGCGTTCCGCTCGGAGATGATCCGGCCGATCGAGGCGCAGCCGGACTTCGAAGAGGCGGTGGTGACGGGCCGCAAGGTGGAGATCGAGTCGCAAGGGGGGCAGCGGGCGCGGCAGAAGCGGACGGCGGTGACGGAGATCCGGATCGGGCGGGTGGAGTTGCTGCCGCCGAAGGGGCGGGCCGGAGCGGTGGCGCCGGTGCCGGTGTGGCTGGTGCGGGTACTGGAGCCGGACCCGCCGGCGGGGGAGGAGGCGTTGGAGTGGCTGCTGCTGTCGAGTGAGGGGGGGCGGACAGCGCAGTGGGCGGAGCGCATCGTGAGCTGGTACGAGCGGCGCTGGGGGATCGAGGAGTATTTCCGGCTGCTCAAGACGGGGACGCGGATCGAGGACCGGCGGTTGCGGGATGCGGAGGCGCTGGGCAAGTGCCTGGTGTTCGACGCGATCACGGCCTGGCGGGTGTTCAGCCTGGACCGCTACGCCCGGGACGCGCCGGACACGCCGGCGGAGGAGGTGCTCACGGCGGACGAGATGGCCGTGATCGAGGGCGTGACGGAGACGGAGCGGTTGCGGCCGCCGCGGGAGCGGGGCCAGCCGGTGGGACCGGGCATTCGCAGTTGGGTCGTGCTGCTGGCGCGCATGCGGGGCTGGCGTCCGAAGAAGCACCGGGAACTGCCGGGGAACGAGGTGCTGTGGAAGGCGTACCAGCAACTGCAAACGATGGTGCGCTATCGGCAGGCGCTGCGAGGACCGCCGTAGTGTTGTCGCTCGGTGTCTGTTGACGTGAGAATCTCAAATTATTTCGGCGGCACGGAGGGAGGTATTCCCACTTTCTTACGCTCCCGCCGGAAGGAAACGTAGGAGACGCTGGTCTGAGAGCACTGTAGGCACAGGACTTAGGCGCATCGCCGTGCTAAGACGGTTCTCGAATTATCCTGATTTCCAATCATTCCGGCGTCGGCGCAATTCGAGAAAAAACCGGGGTATCCGGCCGGAATAATCCGAGCGCCAACACCGTAGCAGCCCGCGCCGGGGTGGGCGGGGAGTGTCTGGTGGAACGGCATCCGCCGGTTCTCCGCAGGGGGCCGTCAGGGGGGAGTGCGGAACTCTTCCATGGAGGCACTGTCGTGGGCAGCAGGGAAGCTTCTCGGCAGGGCTTGATGCGTGCCGTGTCGGGAACACCTTGGCGCAGCTCGAAGTCTGCCCGCTGTTCCCCGGTGATCCGTTTTCCCAACCAATGCGTGACGGCCGAATGGGACCCATTCGCAACGCAATGATCGGAATGGCAACGCTGGCCGTGCAGCCCCAACCCGGTTCCGCCAGATGCGTGCGTCTGTCGTGCTGCGCTGGTCTCCCTCGTCTCGCCCCCCAGTATGCGGGAGGCCCATCCGGCACCATCAAGACCGAATGTGAGCATCAATCCACGATTGCCTCGAAACTTCCAGCATCAACTATGTCCGGTCGCTAGGAGAACTGCTGGGCCCGGCGAGCCGCTCTGCGATAATGACAAAGGCTTTCGGCACAGCATGATCGTCGAGGAACTGCAGCGCAAATTCGGAACCGTGCGGGTCCGCTCCGGCGTGATCCGGGGGTATCTTTGACGCCGCGGACGGCGGTAGGCAGCTGCAGGATCTGGAAAAGCGCATCGCCGACCCGGCCTTCTGGAACGACTCCTCCCGCGCCGAGTCCGTCCTGCGGGAGCGTAAGCGACTAGCACGCATCGTCGAGACGGACCGGGAGATTGCAGGCGCCGTCTCCGACCTGGAAGCATTTCTGGAACTGGCGCGGGAAGGCGAACCCGTCGAGGAGGAGTGCGACTCGGAACTCGAGGCGTTCGCGAAGCGTCTCGATGAGATCGAGACGGAATCACTGCTGAGCGGCGAGCACGATCACTGCAATGCGATTGTGACCCTGAACGCCGGCGCCGGCGGGACGGAGGCCCAGGATTGGGCGCAGATGCTCCAGCGCATGTATCTGCGCTGGGCCGAGCGCCGGGGCTTTCAGGGTGAGGTCTCGGACATGCAACCCGGCGAGGAGGCTGGCATCAAGTCGGCATCGGTCATGCTCAAGGGGGAAAACGCGTATGGGCTGATGCGCTCGGAAATCGGCGTGCATCGCCTCGTGCGCATCTCGCCGTTCGACTCCAACGCCCGCCGCCACACCTCGTTCGCCTCGGTCTTCGTGTACCCCGAGATCGACGACGAGATTGCGGTCGACATCCGGCCCGACGACCTTCGCATCGACACCTACCGCTCCAGCGGCGCCGGAGGTCAGCACGTCAACATGACGGATTCCGCCGTGCGCATTACCCACTTGCCGACTCATATCGTCGCGCAGTGCCAAAACGAGCGTTCGCAGCACAAGAACAAGGCGACCGCAATGAAGATGCTGCGTGCGCGGCTCTACGACCTGGAACTGCGCAAGAAGCGGTCCGAGACCGACAAGATCGAGGCCGCCAAGTTGGACATCGATTTCGGCAGCCAGATCCGCAACTATGTGCTCGCCCCGTACCGGCTCGTCAAGGACTTGCGCAGCCAGCTTGAAGCCGGCAATGTCGACCGTGTGCTGGACGGCGACCTGGACCGCTTCATGCACTCCTTCCTGGTGTATGAAAAGACCGGTCGATCCATCACGGACGCCGCCTAGGATCGCGCCTCGCCGTCCGGCCGCCGGGGATGGGGCTGGGACGCTTGCATTCTGCGCAAGCGGGCTTTGTAATGGGCGCATGCGACGTATCATCCATCTGACTTGTTGCGGCTTCCTGCTGGCGGCTGCTGCGCAGGCCGGCGTTGTGAGCGTGGAGGTTTCGAGCCGGGAAGACCTGCTCGGAGGGAAGTCCTTCGGGCTGGCCGGGCCCTACGAAAAGATCACCGGCACCGTGCGCTTCGCCGTGGACCCCGGCAATCCCGCCAACCGCATCATCACCGACATTGACCTCGCGCCCCGCAACGGAGACGGCCATGTGGAGTTCTCTTCGGAGTTCTTCTTGCTCAAGCCCACCGACGCCGGGCGGGGCAACGGCGTTCTGCTGTACGAAGTCTCGAACCGCGGCCGGAAGGGCATGCTCAGTTTCTTCAACCTCGCGGCCGGCAGCCTCGATCCTGTCGAGGAACGCCACTTCGGCGATGGATTCCTGCTGCGCGAGGGGTACACGCTGCTGTGGCTTGGCTGGCAGTTCGATCCGCCCTTGCTGCCCGGCCTGCTGCGCCTGACGACTCCGGTCGCGACGCAGGACGGGCAGCCGCTCCGGGGCCTGGTGCGTAGCGACTTCGTGGTCAAGGACCGCGTGTATTCCAACAGTCTGGCGGATCGCAACCACGTGCCCTACCGGGTCGCCGATCCCGAGGCTCCGGAGAACATGCTCACGGTGCGGGACGCCGTGGATGCGGAGCGGGAGACGGTTCCGCGGAACCGCTGGCGGTTCGCGCGCATGGAGGCGGGCCAGCCGGTTTCCGACCCGGGGACCGTCTACCTCGAAGGTGGTTTTGAGCCCGGGCGGATTTACGAAGTGGTCTATGTCGCCGAGGACCCTCCTCTCGTGGGACTCGGCCCGACGGCGGTGCGCGACGCGGTGGCGCACCTCAAGTACGAGGGTTCGGAGGTTTTGGGGGTGCCGGCCGAGGCGCTGCACCGCGCCATTGGATTCGGCATTTCGCAGAGCGGGCGCTTCCTGCGGACCTTTCTCTATTACGGATTCAACGAAGACGAGCGCGGCCGGATCGCGTTCGACGGCGTCATCTCGCATGTCGCCGGGGGAGGGCGGGGGAGCTTCAACCACCGCTTCGCGCAGCCGTCGAGGGACGCCCATCCGTTCATGAACTTCCTCTATCCGACCGACATCTTCCCCTTCACCGACCGCGCGCAACGCGATCCGGAAACCGGGCGCCGGGATGGCATCCTGACGCACCGCTTGGCGAGGAAATTCTGGCCGAAGGTCTTCTACACCAACTCGTCGTACGAATACTGGGGCCGCGCCGCCTCCCTGATTCATACGGACATTGACGGCGCGAGCGACAGCGCCTTGTTTGAGAATGTGCGCATTTTCCTGTTCGCCGGAACGCAGCACGGGCCGTCGGGCTTTCCGCCGCAGGTCACGTTGGGGCAGCAACCGGCGAACCCCTTGGACTTCCGCTGGACGATGCGGGCCCTGTTGCAGGCCATGCGGCGTTGGACGGCGGACGGCGGCGAGCCGCCGCCGAGCCGGTATCCACGCCTCGCCGATGCCACGCTGGTCGAACCCGAGCAGCTCGGATTCCCGCAGATCCCGGGCGTGCGCACGTCCAGCCGCGTGCACGATGCCTACCGCGTCGACTACGGTCCGCGCTTCGTGCGCGAGGGCATCGTGACCCGGGAGCCGCCCAAGGTCGGGAAGGCCTTTCCCGTCCTGGTGCCGTCCGTTGATGCGGACGGCAACGAAGTCGCGGGGGTGCGCATGCCCGAATTGCAGGCTCCCCTCGCAACCTACACGGGCTGGAACCTCTTCAACGAGAAATCCGGGCCGACGCACGAAATCTCGAGCATGGTCGGCTCCTACATCCCGTTCGCCCGCACCCGCGCCGAGCGGGAAGCCCGCAACGACCCCCGTCCGTCCATCGAGGAACGCTATGCGAGCCGGGCGGAATACCTCGGTCGCGTTGCGGAAGCGGGCGTTTCTCTGATCGAGGCAGGGCTCCTGCTCGAGCGCGACCTGCCGGCTGTGGTCCGGAGCGCCGCGAGGCGCTGGGACTATCGCATGGAGGAGTCCGCCGAGGGCCCCTCCGCCCCTTGAGGAGACCGGCTGCGACGCGCTCTATCGCGTTTCGACGCCAGACGGCGGCCTTGCGGCTCGTGGTCCGTCCTTGCCCGGGACCCTGGCATCGCGCGGGCTTGCGCCGGTCCTCGCGAGCAGCCCGACGGGCCCGTGCACGGTATTCGTGGCGACGCCTCGGCAGGAGCGTCGGGGCATCCGGAATGGCGCGGGGTCTGCCGCCAGCAGCTCGTGGGCCGGGAACACCGGCCGCAACAGGCCGTGGCCGCAGTGCCGCACCTGTTGTTCCAGAAAATGCGCCACCTCGTGCGCCGCGACCCGGGCCAGCGCCCGCCCGATTGCGCGGGCGCTGATCGGCTTGCCGAGATAGCGCACCATCGCCCCGTAAAAGACCGCCAGGCTCGGCTGAACTTCGCTTCTGCGCCGGTGCGCCAGACCCAGCACCCCGGCTAGCGCCTCCGGTGGTTCGCCCTGGATCTGAAGCAGAATCTGTCGAGGACCGTCGTCGCAGGCGCCGAAGGTGAGACGGGCTCCCTCGATTCCGATCACCGTCCGGAATTCTTTCCACATGGCCGCCCGCACCGGCGTGCTCAGCAACGGCTTGCTGTCCTCCACGCACACGGTCCAGGCAGCGCCGAAGGCGCCCGGAGCCGTCATGACGGCCAGCAGCAGCGCACCTTTCTTAACCATTCCTTAAATTTCTTCATCATATTGCAACAATACTGCCGACGAGTCAAGAAAAACCCCACTGCAGAGCAGGAATTCTGTCCGCGGCCCGAGAGGCTCGGGGAGCGCGCAGGGAAGCGCCTAGTCCGTGGCGAAGCGGTTGGAACGCTTCCAGGTCACACAGACCAAGCCGAGGGCGATGGCGGCCGGCGGGATGGCCAGCATCACGATGCCTCGCTTGAGCGCGCCGACCGCGCGGTCCTTCTGGAAGGCGGCCGTCTCGCGGCACATGGAGCAGCCTTGCGCCGGGGCCGCCACGGGCAACGCCAGCAGGATCCCGAGCGCGAGCAGGGCGCCCAGCGCGGCGGCGCGGCGGCGCCGGGGCCGTCCGGCTGCGGTGCGCGTCACGGGCGCCACTCCAGCAAGCGGAAGCTGTCCGGGAAGAAGTACCCGCACATGATCAGGATACAGGCTGCGGCCGGCGTGATCACCATCCACGACAGGCGGGGATGGTCGAACCGCAGGTGCATGAAGTAGGACATGATCATGCCGGCCTTGATTACCGAGAGGAATAGCAGGATGGCCAGCATCGCCATCACGCCGGCGAGCTGCCAATACGCCAGCATCACCTCCGAGGCGGTGAGCACGAGCAAGCCGATCCAGACCTTGTTGAAGAGCGGCAGGTGCGCATCCTCGAAGGCGGGGTCCTCGGGCAGAACGAAACGCTCTACGCCGGCCGCCGGGGCCCTCGCGCGGCCGGCGGCCACCGCCGGGTAGAAGCGCCAAGCGAGGAATCCGAAGCACGTGACCCCCATCAACGCCGCGAACATCGTCAGAAACAGATTGTCCAGAGACGCCGTCAGGGTGCCGTGGGCCAACTGGACGCCCGTGATGTAGAAACCCCAGGCGCCGAGCACCAAGCAGAACAGGTAGCCAATCAGGGAAAACAGCATGGGTTGTCCTCGCTTAGTCGACGCTTGTGGACAGCAGGTAGATCAACGGGAAGACGAACATCCAGACCAGGTCGACGAAGTGCCAGTACAGGCCCGCGACCTCGACGTCCTCGGGCAGCCACTTCCCGCGGCGGTAGCCGAGGGCGACCACCCCCAAGTACACGACGCCCGAGATGACGTGGAACATGTGCAGGCCGGTCACCAGGAAGAAGGTGGCCCCGAACAGCGGCGTGCCATAGGGGTTGGACCAGGGGTACATGCCCTCGTCATGCATCAGGTGCAGCCACTCGTAGCCGTGCAGCACAACGAAAATCACTCCGCCGAGCGCCGTCAGCCAGATCCACTTCGCGGCGGCCCGCCGCGCGCCGTGGTGCGCCGACGAGACCGCATACACCATCGTCAGGCTGCTCGACAACAGCACCAGCGTCATGACCGAAGAAAAGACGATCGAGGGGAAGAAATGGAACGGCGTGGGCCAATCGTTGGAGGCCCTCACAAAGCTGTAGGCCAGAAGCAGCGCCGAGAATGTCAGCGAGTCCGAGACGATGAACAGCCACATCCCGAACTTCTTGTGGCCGACGGCGAGTGGAGTCCCGCCCCCTTGCCAGGTCGGCTCGGCCGTCGCGACCGCATGCCCTTCCGACATCCGTCTACCTCCAGAACAGCAACAGTCCCAGGATGTAGATCCAGAGGACATCGAGAAAATGCCAATACAGCGCCGAAGCTTCGATCACCGCCTCGCGCGTGGCCCACGCCCGCTGGTTGCGCACGCGGATCCAGATGTAACCCAGCGCGACCACGCCCCCAAGCAGGTGCAAGCCGTGGCCGGCGGTGAGCAGATAGTAGAACGAGTTGGCGGGGTTCGAGGCCAGGTAGAGGCCGCGCTCGACCAGCGCCTGCCAGCCCAGCAGTTGGCAAGCCAGGAAGGCCAGCCCCAGGCAGGCCGAGATGTTCACCCAGCGCCGCAGCCCTTCCGGGCGGTGCGAGCGCATCTCCGTCCGGGCGCGCTCAATGGTGAAGCTGGAGAGCAGCAGGACCGCGGTGCTGAGGTAGAGGACGGGCGGCAAGGAGAAGGGCCGCCAGTCGTCGGACAGGCCTTGCCGCACGATCATGGCGCTGGTCAGGGCCGCAAAGAACATGAGGATGCCGCCCATGCCCACCC
Organism: Bryobacterales bacterium; assembly: GCA_965218615.1. GTDB lineage: Bacteria > Acidobacteriota > Terriglobia > Bryobacterales > UBA6623 > VXMF01. The sequence continues at coordinate 925,555 of CBDCLH010000002.1, read as the reverse complement.
AGACGCCCAGCGTGTAGCGCTGCACCAGCCGCTCGTTGCGGTCCGGGCCGTCCCAACCTCCCTCCGGCCGGGGCGGCAAAGTCACGAAGTCACCTGCGCCCGACTGGGCCTGCGGCGGCGCCTCGGTGGGTGTGAGGGTCGCTGGCATCGTCCTATGGCGCGCCGCCTGACGGTCGGTCGTAGACCGCCTCGTCGTTGTTGCATTGCATGGCGAAGTCGCGTTTCGCTCCCGGCAGGCTGAACTCGTAGGCGCCGCGGTAGACATGCGGAACCTTGCCGCCGAAGTTGTCGTGCGGCGGGGGCGTGGGAATCGCCCATTCGAGCGTGGTCGCCTCCCAGGGGTTCTCCTCGCGGCAAACCCTCCCGGCGAAGATGCTCTTGACGCAGTTGTACAGGAACAGGAACTGCGCCAGGATCGTCAGGATGGCGGCGACCGTAATGAACATGTGCAGTTCGGCGGCGCCGGTCGTGCCGAGGTAATCCACGCCGCTGATTTCGGCGTAGCGCCGCGGGTGGGGCAGCATGCCGAGGTAGTGCATCGGCCCGAAGATGGCGTACACGCCGACGAAAGTGATCCAGAAGTGAATCCTGCTGAGGCGTTCGTCCATGATCCGGCCGAACATTTTCGGGAACCAGAACGTCATCCCCGCAAACATGCCAAAGATGGCCGCGACGCCCATGATCAAGTGGAAGTGAGCGACCACGAAGTACGTGTCGTGGAAGTACAGGTCGATGGTCGGCTGTCCCAGGAAGATCCCCGAGATGCCGCCCGAGACGAACAGCGACACGAAGCCGATGGAGTACAGCATCGGCGAGGCGAAGCGGATCTTGCCGCCCCAAAGCGTTCCGATCCAGTTGAACGTCTTGATCGCCGAGGGAACGCCGATGCACATGGTCAGGACCGAGAAGACGAACGCGGAGTACGGGCTCATGCCGCTGACGAACATGTGGTGGCCCCAGACGACGAAGCCGAGCAAACCGATGGCCAGGACGGCGAAGACCATGGCCTTGTAGCCGAAGACCGTCTTGCGGGCGAAGGTCGCGAGCACGTGCGACGTGACGCCCATGCCGGGCAGAATGGCGATATAGACCTCGGGGTGCCCGAAGAACCAGAACAAGTGCTGCCAGAGGATCGGCGACCCGCCCGAGTGGTCAATCACTTTGTCGCTCACGACTAGGCCGCCCGGCACGAAGAAGCTGGTGCCGACGTTGCGGTCCATCAGCAGCAGCACGCCGGCGGCGAGCAGCACGCCGAACGCCAACAGCGCGAGGATGGCGGTCACGAACCAGGTCCAGCAAGTCAGGGGCAGCCGCATCATGGTCAGGCCCTTGGCGCGCAGGTCGAGCGTCGTGACGATGAAATTCAGCGCCGCCAACAACGAGGCGAGGCAGAACACGGCGATCGAAGCGATCCAGAGGTCCTGCCCGATGCCCGGCACGGTCGCCTCGGGCACCGCGCTCAACGGCGGGTAGCCCGTCCAGCCCGTCATGGGCGCGCCGCCCTCGACAAAAAAGGCCGCCATGAGCAGAAGGAACGACACGAACGTGCTCCAGAACGACAACATGTTCAGCCGCGGGAAGGCCATGTCGGCGGCGCCGATCTGGATCGGCAGGAAATAGTTGCCGAACCCCCCTTGCGGCGCCGTGGTGAGAACCATGAACACCATCACCGTGCCGTGCATGGTCAGCATCGCGAGATAGAACTCGGGAGTCATGACGCCGTCCGGCGCGCCGACCGGGAACAGGTCCCCGAGCAGCGGCAGGGAGCGATCGGGAAACACGAGCCGTAGCCGGACCAGCAAGCTCAGCAGCATGCCGACGAAGACCGCGACAACCGCCAGGAGGATGTACTGGATCCCGATCACCTTGTGGTCGATGGAGAAAATATACTTCCAGATGAAGCTCTTCGGCTCCGGGTGGCGGTGCACCTCGGTGTATTCGGCGACTTCCGGAGAAAGCTGAACTTCCGTCATGACCTCAATTCCTCAACGCCGTGACCGCCCGATCAGAACAGGTAGGAAGCCTGTTCCTCGATCCAGGCTTTGTATTCGTCCTCGCTGACGACATGCAGGTAACTGCGCATCTTGTAGTGGCCTAGGCCGCACAGCTCGGAACACACGATCTCAAAGACGCCCTCGCTGTCGGGCGTGAAGCGCAGTATGCCAACAAGTCCGGGAACCGTGTCGAGCTTGATGCGCAATTCGGGGACGAAGAAGTTGTGCAGGACGTCCTTGGACTTGAGCACGACTTCGACTTCCCTGTTGACCGTCACTCGCATCTCCGGCACCATGATGTCGTCGGCGCCGGTGGGGTCGCTGCGATCGACGCCTACAGGGTTCCCGCCCGCATCATCGATCAACTCGATGCGGGTCGGACCGAACTGGTTGTCCTCGCCCGCGTAGCGCATGTTCCAGACGAACTGCTGCCCCGTCACCTCCACGACCAGGCGGTCCGCGGACGGTTGCATCGTTCGTTCCTCGATAAAGCGCGTTTCCGCCCAGATGCTGTACCCAAAAAACGTCAGACTGACAAAGAGGAGCGCCGCAGCGATCGTCCAAAGCCATTCGAGCTTGTTGTTCCCGTGCATGTCGGCGGCCTGCTTATCGGATCCGAAGCCGTAGCGCCAGACCGCATACCCGAGGGCCGCCTGCGCAAGCAGAAAGATGATGCCCGTGCCGATCAGCGTGATCATGAACGCCGCATCGATCTCGCGTCCGATTTCCGTAATCGCGTCCGGCATCCACCACGTCCGCGTCACGAAGGGGATCGAAATCGCCACCGCGATGACCCAAATAACAATCGCAGTTAGTAGACCCATGACAGGCTCGAACCTCGTGTACGCGATGTGCGGCGCGGGGCGCCGGCCCGCACCCCTGAATCGCCCTAGGCGACTTGCCTAGGAATCACCAGTGTAGCAACATCGGTCCACTACGACCGGCGGTGGATTGGGTCAGGGTGGTTCCGTGTCCGGTGACGAGTGACGGATCGGGAGGGTGCGAAAAAGGGGCCCGAACCAGCGCGTTTTGATGGTGCGATTCGCGGGTGCGTGGCTGCATTTGAGATCCCCCTGCGACGCGCCGGCGCGCTTCGTCCGGCGCCGAGAGGGGTGGCGCGGGACGGCGTTGAAACGCGCACGTCACCCTCTTGGATGCGGGACGGGATCTGGGCGAGGATCGGCTGGCCCGCACGCGGCCCCCTGTCCACTCCACGCGGGCTCCGTCGCTGGCCTTCCCGGACCTGCGCCTGCGAATGGGCCGCTCGACCCGGCCGTATCCCCCGCCGACCGGTGTTCCTCGTACTGTGTGCGGCTCATGCTGGCTGACAGGCCCCTCTGGTGCGGCGTTCTCGCACCGCCGTCCGCTAGTCCCACTCCTCGGCGCCGATCTTCGCGTGCGCCTGCCGGAGGCCGGAGCGGCGCCGTCTCGCATCAGGATCGATGGGCCGACGATGAGGAGTGGGACTAGCGGACGGCGCGCAATCTCGGCGGCGCCTCGATCGTGAGCGCGATCACTCCTGTAGGCGCCCAACGATCGCGGACACGCGCCTCGGCGGAGATGTCGAAGGAGCCCAAGGCGGCCTCTGGATTGGCCTCCAGTCTCACGGTGAACTGGTCACCCTGCCGGCTCACCTCGAACGCGACCCCTGGCGGCAGCCCCTTGACGTGCACGTTGGCGTTCGCAGGCAGATTCTCGGCGGTCAGCTGGAGCGTGGCGTGGCCGCCCCGGGGGAGGGTCAGTTTTCGAGATGCGCTGGAAAGACGGGCCTCCGACAGCTCCACCACAGTCATCTCGATGCGCGGGAGCGGTCGCCGGACGAAATTCCACAGATCCAGAAGGGGCCCCAGGATGAGCGTGGTCCGGGCTTCCACGATGCGGCGCTCCGGGCTCAGCTCTTCCGCTGTCGGAGCGCCCAGAACACGGATCGGGTAGGCCCCGGGTGGCAGAGACTCAGGGACGGCAAGGCGAAATGCGATCTCCGGGATGATCATGTCCGCCCCATCGGCGTTCGGCTCAAAGAGCTGGTCGGCCCGGAACTGGCCCCGTGGGGCTTCGATCGCGGGCGGCATCCCTTCGAACCAAACGGAAACCGCCCCCTCGAAGCCTTCCTCGCGGACGAGATGGACCTTGATCTCGGCCTCACCTCCGCGGGGCCCAGTGAGGTTCTCCGGCGTGGTGAAGAGCTGAAAGCTGGGCCGCTCGCTGGCAACCTTCAGGCGGTACTGGTAGCTCGGCCCGCCTCGCGCGGTGCGATCTCGGATCACGAGGAATAGAACCGTGTCCTGTTGCGGCGTGTAGAACAAGCTGCTGTCAGGATTCCCAAGCAAAGTGCCCTGGCCCGCCACGATGTCGTCGCTTTCCGCGAGTCTCTTGCCCGACGCGTCGCGTAGCGTGAGCACCGGGTCCAGGTGCGGCACGCCCAGCTGAGTGGCCAGAGTCCAGAAGTGAAGCGGTTTTCCGGCGAACACGTGGATGGCGTAGACGTCTTGCTCGCCGGGCTTCTCCAAAGCGCCGTTGATCGCATAGCCGCCCTGGCGCCAGTCGGCTTGCGAGGCGGCGGATTCGCTGAACTCCGGGTGATTGGCCAGCTCGATCGTTGGGCCCTCGGCGATGCCATGGGTTCCGCTGGCCCACACGCGCCAGAGCCCGGCTTCGGTATCCGCAGGAATGGCGAATTCCGCCTCGACTGCGTCTGCCGCGCGCCGACTGATGCGGCCGTTGATTCGCGGCACTCGGTCCGCGCGCAAAGGATCCTCCCGAAAACGGATCGGCATCGTGTAGGGGTAGGTCATCCGCGCGTATTCGGCGCTCCGAATCGCTGTCAGATAGACCTCCTCCACGGCATCCAGGCCGCTTCCACCGAGCGAAATCCGTGTCTTGCTCCCGATCGCGGCGCCCAAGGGGGATCCGTAGGCAATGGTCGGCAACGCCGTGATTTGCAGGGTGTAGGTGGAACTCTTGCCGAAGTTGAAGCCGCGCGGGCCACGGTACTGATCGACCTTGACGTAGTAAGTGCCGTCCTGTTGGAACGTATGTTCGATGAACGGGGATTCGAGGTAGTCGTTGCGATCGTCATTGAAACGGACGGGCTGGCCGCGCCGGTCCAGGACGAACATCTTGGCCTCGACCGCGGAGCCGTATTCGATGGAGCGCAAGTCCATGCTCCACCGCTGGCCCGCTTGCACGTCAATCGCGTAGAAGTCGATGTCGGCCGCGCCTTCCAAAATGCCGTGGACTCCCACGGGGAGATGGGAGATCTCTTGGGCTTGGCCAAGCCGGTCATTGGGTTCGGCCTCGCGCAGGTCGGGAAACTGCCCAACGTTGAACATTGCGGATGCCGAGTACCCTTCCGCGGTCAGGACCCGCAGCAGATGCGGGCCGAGCGAAGCGTCGGGCGCAATGGCTAGGGCGCCGCCGAGTTTGCCGGAGCTGGCCGGCGTGGTCTGGGTCCATGCGACATCTTGGCAGTCGAACTCGACGGCCCGGACATTGGAGAGATACTCACCCAGGATCTCCAGATCGATGGTGGTTCCCCGTTGACCAGTCAGAGGAGACACGCGGCTGACGGCAGGGCGGGGCGGATCGCCCCCGACGGCGTTGAGGCCGAACGCGCAAATCAGCAGCAGCCGCAAGCGTCGCAACGCTCAACTCCACAATTCCTGGACAGGGTTGCCTTCCTTGTTGATGGCAATCGGGCGGCCGTTGGCGTGGTAGTTCTTGCGGTAGTCGATCCCCAGCGCTTTGTAGACTGTGGCTCCCAGGTCTTCAATCGTGACCGGCCGGTCGACCGGATGCGCCGCGTGCTCGTCCGTCTTACCGACCACCACGCCGCCTTGGATGCCGGCGCCGGCGAGCGCCACGGAGAAGGCCCCGGGCCAATGGTCCCGGCCTCCCGAGAAGTTGACCTTGGGAGTCCGCCCGAAATCCCCGATCACCAGCACCAGAGTCGTGGCCAGCAAGCCGCGCTGCTCGAGGTCTTCCAGCAAGGCCGTGAAAGCCTGGTCGAAGTCCGGGACCAGCTCCTTGTTGCGGGGCTCGTTCTGGACGTGCGTGTCGTACCCTCGGTGGAAGACGGTCGCCAAGCGTACGCCGGCTTCCACGAGACGGCGGGCGAGCAACGCCCCTTGTCCTACATCCGTGCGGCCGTAGGCGTCGCGCAGCTTGTCCGGCTCTGCGCCGATGTCGAACGCCCTCTTGGCCGCCGGCGAGGAGATCAGGTCGAACGCCTTCTGGTAGAACTCGTCAATGCTGTCGATCAGCGGAGACTGCTCGACTTTCTTGAACTCGCGATCCAGTGCTCCGAGCAACTCGGTGCGTGAGCGCGCTTCGTCCAGACTGATGCCTCCGGGCAACGTCAGATCCTGGACCGAGAAATCCCCGGTATTGGGATCGCCGCTGATAAAAGGATCATAGGTCGGACCCAAGAAGCCGGCCTCGGCAGAGAGATCCGTCTTCGGGATCGCAACAAAGGGGGGAAGACCGTTCTTCGGGCCCCACTCTTTGGCCAATGTCGCCCCGTAACTTGGCTGCAGCACCTCGTTCCTCGGCTTGGTGCCGCTGAAAACATACTGCCGGGCGCGCTCATGGATCGCCTCATCTGAATGCATCGAGCGGATGATGGAGAACTTCTTGATCGCTTTGGCGGAGCGCGGCAGCAGTTCCGAGACTCGGATGCCGGGTAGCGCCGTGGGGATGGCTTGGAAGCTCCCGCGGATATCGGCCACCGCCTCGGGTTTGGGATCAAATGTGTCCAGTTGGCTGGCGCCGCCGTGCTGAAAGATGACGATGCAGGAGAGCTCACTGTGGGTCCCCTCGCGGGCCAACAGGCTGGGCAGGTCGACGCCGGCGAAAGCGAGAGCGCCAACCTTGAGAAAATCGCGCCGACTCGATCGGGCTGACTGAAATGGAGGTCTGACCAGCAGCATGGTTGCGTCCCGTCAATGGTTGAGTTGAAACTCCTTGGAGTTCACGACGGCCCACAGCACGTTCTCGAAAGCACGGCGGCGGTCTCGGCCCGCCGAATGCTCACGCGCCAGGAAATCCGTGATGCGGCCCAACTCGGCCACGGTGGGCGGCCGAGCGTAGGCGCGCTCGTAAATTCCTGCGACGACTTGCTCGTCCCGCAGGTTCTGCGCCAAGAACTCACTGAGGATATTCCCGTCCGCCTCGACCTTGTCGCGTACGGACACGCCGTTCATCAAGTGCAGCGCTTGGCTCAGTGTAGGCGCCCGCGCCCGCTCTCGCAAGATGTCGCGCCGGGGCAAGCCGAACGCGACTAGAAAATAGTCGGGGCCGTCGGGAATATAGATGTCTTTGGCGGACGTGCCGGGCGGGTAGCCCGGGAACGAATGGGGGATCCCGGTGACTTGGCTCAGAACGTCGAGGAGCACCTCGGCCTGCAGCTTGCGGGGCAGAAAGCGGGCGAACAGGGTGCGCTCGAGCGGGCTGGGGGCGTCGACCCTCGACGAGAGCTGATACGTGCGCGAGTTCAAGATCAGCCGGTGCAGGGGCTTGAGCCGGTAGCCGCGGTCCGCAAAGAACGCCGCCAGACGGTCCAATAGCTCCGGATTCGACGGCCGGTTCGTGGAACGGAAGTCGTCGAAAGGTTCCACGATGCCCGCGCCGAAATACTGGCGCCAAATGCGATTGACGGTGGCTCGGGCGAAGTAAGGATTTTCCGGGGAGACGATCCAGTCCGCCAGGACCGCGCGCCGGTCCACGTGATTCGGGATCCGAGGCGTTTCTCCACCGAGGAACTTGGGAGCCGCGTGTTGCTTGGTGACCGGGTGCTCGACTTCACCCTCCTCGTCCAGAAACCAAGTGCGGCGGTACTCACCGTATCCGTGTTTGACGCGCAGGCGAGAGAAGAACGCCGCGAAGCCGTAGAAGTCGTCCTGGGTGAAATTCTCCAGCGGGTGATTGTGGCATTCGGCGCATTCCATGCGGACACCAAGGAACAACCGCGTGACCGTGGGAGTGACCTTGGCCACGCTGAACTCCTTCAGCATGAAGTCCGTGGCGGGGTGCCAGAAGTTCGCCTCCGGGTTCAACATGGTGTCGCCCATGCTGGTCAGCACGGTTCGCACGAATTCGTCGTACGGTCGATCCTCCTCGAGCCAATCCCGCACCCAATCCTTGAAGACTCCCATCGAGCGGCCCTGCGAGTGGAGCTGGCCATTGCGGAACCAGTCCTCGAATTTCACGGTCCAGTGCGACGCGTGCTCAGGCCGCTCAAGTAGGCTGTCGATCAGCCGCGCTCGCTTGTCGGCCCGGGGGTCGTCGAGAAAGGCGCGCAACTCCTCGGGGGTCGGCAGCAGGCCGATAGCGTCCAGGTAGACGCGGCGCACAAACTTCCGATCGGAAGCCAGCTCGGCTGGCCGAACGTTCATCTGCCGCAGCTTGGCGAAGACTGGCTCGTCGATGAGATTGTGAGAGTCGTAGCCCGGAAAATCCGGACCCGCAAGTGCTTCCAGGACTCCAATCTGCGATGTCGCCACCTTGCCCATGGCGCGCGCCATGACCGTGGTCAGCCCCGGCCCGGTGGTCGTAAGGTATCCGTCCGGCGAGACCTCGGCAATCGCCTCGTTGGCCGCAAAGTAGCGCACTTCCCGAGTCATATCCCGGCTACTCCCGTCCGATAGGCGCCCGATCGCAACGAGCCGCTGCTCGGCGCCCGGACCGACGAGGACACGCTCGGCGGGGAATAGTTCCAGGCGCTTGAGCTGCACACCGCTGGTATCGAACGGTGCGCCCTGCTGCAGCCAATGAAAGATCGCTTCGTATTCCTCCGAGTCGGTCGACATCAGGCGCCCGCCGCCGTGCGCGACTTGGAAGGTGGGCTTGCGGAGCAACAAGCTTTGCTCCGGGCGCTCCAGATCGACCCGCCGACCCTCGTGTTTCGCCACGATCATCTCGTGGTCGGCGGCGACGTCGTATCCAAACAAGGAAAGCTTGAACCCGTTCTGTCCGGCCGGCGAGCCGTGGCAGGAGGACCCGTTACATCCTTTCAGGGTGAGGATCGAGACGAGATCCGGAGCGAAGCTGACGGCCATCTCGCTTGCCCGCGCGCCCACTCGGACCTCAGCCTGCGTACTTAGAGAGCGAAGCTCGACGCGGATCTCGGCCTCCCCCTGGGCGCGCGCCGTCAGCCGGCCGTTCTCGGCATCCACCGCGACCACGCCGGGGTCTGAGGAGGTGATCTGGCAGTCCCGGCTCACATCCGCCTCGTTCCCCCGGGCGTCGATGGCAGTCACCAGAAAACTCTGCGACAGGCCCGGGCCGGCCAACACGATGCCCTCCGGTTCGAAGCGGAGCGCCCTCCAGTTCGCGTTGGGGGCGGCCGCGAAGACGAAGCCCGGCAGGGCGGCAAGGGCCGCCAGGATGATGCCGCGCGAGCGACGGCGGAGCAAGCTCGGCCAGCGGCCGATGGATGCTCGGACTGGCGTCCGCGTCGCTTCCGAACAGCGCGAGCGCTGCGGATCACGCTCGGAGACTACAGCCAGCCGGCACACCATGCCACTTCGGATTTTACTCGCTGCCGTTCGCGACTGTCACCCCTATTTGGCGCCACCGAGCTATGAACGCCGGTCAGGAAACCCTCTCGAACGGAAACCGCTGGTGCGCCGAGCAAACTGCTGCAGATTGGCGCGTGCGAACCGCGCCCTGCGCCCGCTGTTATTTCGCGTTGAATTCTCCGGAAAATGATCCCGTTTTGGCTCCATTATCGAGTTGACGTCAGTTCGTTATCGGGGTATAGTTTGGACGCGCCATTCGGCGCCGCTTGGAGCGAGGAGTATGGTATGCGTGCCCGTCCGATCGAAATCCCCACGGGGCGCTTTCCGCAGCCATCCCCTCGCCGTCCATTTTCCCCATTGTCCCACTCGCGCCAGGAGAATTTGATGACATCGCACAGATCAACTCTGCTGGTCGTCGCTTGCGTCGTTGCGACGCAGCTTGGGGCTCTTCCGACCTTGTATGGCCAAGCTTCGACCGGGACCATCACAGGCGCCGTGCAGGACGCCACGGGCGCGGTCGTTCCCGGGGTGACCGTCACGCTGACCAATCCGGAAACGGGATGGAGGCGCGATACGACCAGTAGCGCCTCCGGAGACTACACGTTCGTCTTTCTGCAGCCGGGGACGTATGTCGTCGAGGCGGAATCTCCCGGCATGCAAAGAGCGACCATCATGGGCATCGTCCTGCAGGTCGATCAAGTGGCGCGGGTCGATATCAGCATGACAGTGGGCGAAGTGACCGAGACCGTGGAGGTCATCGCCGACGTTGTGGCCCTCCAGACGGACAATGCCACGCTGGGCCACGTCATTGCTTCCAAGCAGATTACGGAACTTCCGTTGAACGGAAGGCAGTTCCTGCAGTTGGCGGCGTTGGGCCCCGGGGTGAATCCCCAGGTTTACGCCTCGACTTCAGTCAACTTCTGCTGCAAGAGCATCGCCTTTTTCAAAACCGGACAGAACGCTGTCACGATTACCGCCAATGGGCAGCGCGAATACTCCAACATGTACTTGTTGGACGGAGTCCACAACCGCAACCCGGTGGGTGGCGCCGTCGCGATCACACCCTCCATCGAGGCCCTCGAGGAGTTCAAGCTGCAGACGAATTCCTTCTCCGCCGAATACGGTTCGAGTCCGACAACGGTCAATATTGTCACGCGCGGGGGCAGCAACTCGTTTCATGGAGCGATCTTCCACTTCTTCCGTAACGACCGACTAGACGCCCGGAATTTCTTCGATGGCGAGGTCATTCCGCCGTTCAACCAGAATCAGTTCGGCGGCGTCATCAGCGGGCCGGTGATCAAAGACAGCACGTTCTTCATGTTCAACTTCGAGGGTCAACGGGTGCGCAAGGCCAACACTCTTTCGGGAACCTTCGCCACGCAGGCGATGCGGGACGGCGACTTCTCGGCATTCCCCACCCAGATCTACGAGCCCGTTACAGACGCGCCGATACCGAACAACCGGATCCCGCAGTCCCGCTCTTCACAGATCTATAACAGTATCCTCCCGTTCATCCCTCTCCCGAACATCGCGGGGGCCGGCGGCGCTAGCGGAGTCGAGGGGTTCAACTTTCGCAATGACCCGAAAGACATCAAGGACTCCGATCAGTGGACCGCCCGTCTAGACCAACGGATCTCCGACTTCGACAACCTGCTGTTCCGCTATTCGACTCTCGACGCGCCCACTCTTTATCCGGGCGCAACCGACCTATATGGCACGGAGTTCATCTACGACGGGTCGAACATGGCGATTACGGAGGTTCATACGTTCAGCCCGACCGTGATCAATGAATTCCGCTTCGGTTTTCAGAGCAGTCGGAATTTTCGGCTGGCGGAGGGAAACTTCGGGGACACCAATTACGCGCAGGACGTGATCGGACTCAAGAACGTCTCGGCGAAACCCTCCAACTTCGGGCTGCCCGCCTTCAGCGTGACCGGCCTATCCACGGTTGCTCCGAACTCCTTCACCCCGCAAGGAGGGAAGTACAACGAGTATCAGTTCATGGATCAGCTCGCGATTCTGCGAGGGGCGCATTCCTTCAAGATCGGGGGAGCCATCAACCAACACAACTACGATGGCGTCGCGGACCTCAACCCCCGGGGCAGCCTCGCTTACAACGGGCAGTTCACCAGTCCCGATGGACAACCGGGGGGCGTGCCCTATGCCGACTTCCTGCTGGGATTCCCCCAATCCGCGTCGGTCGGACAGGGCGACAGCGAGACCTTTCTGCGCTACAAGAGCTTTCACTTCTTCATTACCGACGACTGGAAGATTACGTCGAAGCTCTCGCTTAGCCTGGGCATCCGCTGGGAGTACGAGCAGCGCTATCACGACCGGGACGATGGCCTCAACGTCTTCGATGTCCGGGTGGGACGCGTGCTGCGCGCGCGCGACGGTGAGGTTCGCAACGGGATCATGGATCCGGATTGGAACAACGTCGCCGCGCGCATCGGACTGGCGTATCGGCCCTTCGGGGAAAAGACCGTCTTGCGGGCGGCCTACGGGGTTTTCTACGATTCCTTCGAGTACAACGACATCCAATTCATGAAGCTCAATGCCCCCGACTTGATCTTCTCGATCTTTAGCAACCCTCTCATCAATCCAGCCAACCACGACACATGGTTTCCCGATCCGGGGGATTCGTTCTTTGCGCCGTTCGGTGTGAATGTCGAGAATGCGACACCCTACTATCAGCATTGGAATTTCGCGGTCCAGCGGGAACTTGCAAGCAACCTGTTTCTGGAGGTCGCGTACGTGGGTTCGAAAGGGACGAAATTACCCGGCCGCTTCAACGCGAACCAAGCTTACCTCGATAAGGACCCGAACACTCCCACGCCCGTGGACTCGCGGCGGAGGTTCGAGGGCTTCGGCGACGCGTTCATCAACTCGTTCGATCGCACGTCGAGCTACAACTCCCTCCAGACCAAGCTGGAGCGGCGCTTCGCCCAAGGTCTTTCGCTCCTCGCCGCCTATACCTGGGGCCGCACCCTCGATAGCGTGTCCTCGAGCGCATACACACCCGTCGACATCGGCTGCATCAGTTGCGAGTGGGGCCTGTCGGACCTTCACGTCAAGCACCGCTTCACCTTCAGTTCCGTCTACGAACTTCCGTTTGGGCGCGGCCGGGCGTACCTGTCGAGCCTCAGTGGGGCGGCGGATGCGCTGTTAGGCGGCTGGCAGGTCAACGGGATCGTCACTCTCAGCAGCGGGCTGGCGCTCAGTCCGGGCGGCGGCAACAGCAATACCGGCGGCTTCGTTTCGAACCGGCCCAACGTCGTCGGCGGCTGCGACCCGAACGACTTCCCCCAGGGGACCGTACAGCAATACTTCAACCCCGGGTGCTTCTTCATCCAGCAAACCGGCACGTTCGGCAACTCGGGCAGGAACGTCATCTTGGGGCCCGGCATCAACAACGTCGACTTTTCCCTGTTTAAGAACTTCCCGTTCGCCGAGGGGAACCAGCAGCTCCAGTTTCGGGCCGAGTTCTTCAACTTCTTCAACCACCCGTCGTTTGTGGATCTCAGCGTGAACACCAACATCGCCAGCGGTAATGCCGGGCTCATCTCGACCGCGCGCGACGGGCGAGTGGTTCAGTTCGCCTTGAAATACAGGTTCTAGCTTGCACGGCGAGCGGCATCGTGGCTTCGCCGTTCGGGGCTCACGGCGCCTTGCTCTTGTACTGGCTGGAACGCGGGCTGGGTGCTCCCCGCGCCAGCGGTCCTGCGCGGCGCCGGCCGGGGCGCGGGCGCACCTCGCAATTGGATGAGCTCCCGTCGAGGCATGACTCGCTTCTCCCGGCTCCTGGCGCCGACTCTTGGCGCCGTTCTGCTTGCCTCGCTCGTTGCTTCCAGCGGCCGCGCTCACCGAGCCGGGAGACAACGCATGGCATTCCTGCAAGCCGCCGCGAACCCGGGCAACGCTCTGCTGCGCTCGATGAGCGAAGCGCTAGCGCGCAAGAATCCGGGGGACGCGGAGAAGATCGCGCAGCGTTTCCTGAGCGCCGCCGGGGATCGGCCGGACGCCCGCCTCACCGTGGGCGTAGCGTTCGCGCAGCACGGATATTTTCCCCAGGCCGCCTCGCACTTCGCCCAAGCACGCCGACAGGCGCCGAACAACTACACCATCGATTACAACCTCGGTCTGGCTCTGTTCCGCTCGAAGCAATATCAACAGGCAACCGCTGTGCTGCAGGAAACCGCGGCGTACGGGGATACGGCCGAGTTGCGCCACCTATTGGCTGATGTCTATGAGGACTCTGGCCGCTACCTCGAAGCGCTCAACGAGTACGAGAACGCGGTCAGGCTCGAGCCCGGCAACGAAACCTACTGGTTCGCGCTGGCCTACGAGTTGCTCAAGCATCGGACCTATGACGGGGCGGCAGGGACTCTGGAGGCTGCCGTGCAAAAGTTCCCCGAGTCGTTCCGGCTGCACTTGGCGCTCGGAATTGCGTACTTTGCTCGGAGGCAGTACGAGCGGGCTGTGGACAGTCTCACCACGGCCAGCGATCTGGAGCCGGCCTCGGTGGGGCCCTATCGAATGCTGGCGGTGGCTTGCGGCAACCGATCCCGGTGGGGCGAAGCAATCTTGACCCGCTTCCGACGCCTGATGCAAGTCAAACCGGAGACCCCGTGGGGTCCGTATCTGTATGGACTGGCCCGCGAGGAGAGTTTCGAGGGGGTTTCCGAAACGGACAGCGTTCACCCAGAGAGCGATCTCGCAAGACTCTATCGGACGTCGATTGCTCTGGATCCGGAATTCGCCGAAGCGCGCTACCGCTTAGGCCGCCTGTACCGCAAACAAGGCAGGCTGGCGGAAGCCGTGGAGGAACTGGAGGCCGCGACCCGGGGCAGGGACGACTGGCCGGAGCCCCGTTATGAACTGGCCCGCGCGTATATGCAGCTGGGAAGGAAAGATGCGGCTGAGCGGGAGTTCCAGCTGCACCGCGATCTGCTCAAGAACCAGGAAGAGCAACGCGCCGAACAGCTGCAGCAAGTCCAGCAGTTCATTCTGCTGCTGGAATAGGGGTCCGTTCGCCGCAGTGCCGCGCCCCTTGTCCGATGCCGCATAGCAGCGATCCAGAAGGACTTCGTCCGAGCCGTAAGCCCGCAAGGACTCCAGACCGACGAACGGATGTCTGGCGCCGGATCTGGCATTCTGCGGGCGTCCGCCTGCGGTGCTGCGTTGAACCCCGAAATCGAATCCGACGAGGCCCCGCAGATCTGCTCTTCGAAACGCAGCCTGCCGCCAAGCTCCTCGTCAATAGTTCGCCCAGATCGGGCTGGACCAGGCGACATGCCCGTCGGCTTGCTCGATACGGACGTAGTAATCCTGCGTTCCGGCGCGCGCTTCGACGTCCGTATCCGTGTAAGTGAAGCTCACTTCCTGCTGTCCGGGTTCCCCCGTGTAAAGGGTGCGACCGCCGCGCAGGACGTGAACCTTCGCGATCGGAGCCGTGCCGCGCGCCCGAACTTCGATGGGCAGGGGCTCGGGGGCTGAGAATTCATCGCCCATCACATGCCGTCCCATCCGCACATCGAGCAGAATGTTGTCCGTCGCCGCATCGGTATGGCGCCGCCGAACAGCGTCCAGGATCCCCTCCCGTGACGTGTCCTCGGTGTAGACCATGGCGTAGGAATAGTGCGTCGAATGATGGTCGGAACTCGCGATCACCCCGAGCCGGTACCCCTTCTTCCACGCCTCGGCCACAAACCCGACGGGAAAATACCCGGCGCTGCGAATATGCTCGTCATCGACGCTAATCCGCGCATCCAGCGGACCGCTCGAAGATTCGTAGCTCGTGCGCGCCCCTTGAAAGATCTCGACGACGGGTTCGAGTTCTGGATCGTTGTCACGCCAATCGGTGCCCTGCTCGGTGGCCGAGGTGTGAGGAATCGTCAGGCCGCCCATGCGACGAACCTCGTCGTAGAGATGCTTGGTATCGTCGCGCACCACATCAATCGCTGCGATGCCGCTCACATCGCCCTGCGGGTGCCGCGGCAGCTCGAATAGCTCGACGCCTTCCTTGTAGAAGAACGGTACAACCCAACCCGCACGGTCGGAGAAGAGCACATTGCGGTGGCCATTCGGTTGAGAAAGACTTCGCTCGTAACCATAAATCGGCGTGAAGCGCCCGGGCACGCGGTACATGTCGGCGGCTTTTTGCGAGTACCACCACCAGTAGTCGTAGCCGCCGCCCTGATGATCGGTGGAAGCGCCGAAGTCGAGCGCGGCGGCATCCAGCGCATAGCGGTACAAGTCGGGAAGCGAACCGTCCCGTACGCCGCCGTCATCCCAACTCAATTCCGTGTGGCGATGGAGGTCGCCCCGCACGATGCCAACCGAACGCCCCGCGATGCGCGTGCGATAGGCACGAACTGCGGCCACGTCCCCAGCCTCATCGACATGGCCGCGAGGAGCGGCAACACGTTCCGTGGGCGCCGGCGCGAGTACCACCTCGCCGCCTAGTACGGGATCGAAGCGCGCCGCGTACACTTCCCCAAGGATCGGCCTTTGCACCCAGACCGCGCGCCGGTTGTCGGTTGGCCACGACCACCACATCCCTTCTGGCGTTGCGGCGGCGCTCAGGCGTGTCCCTGCGCGACCCCAACTCTTCGGCAACGGCCGAACCGTTGTCCAGCGGTCGGCGTCATATCGCGTGACCCAATACTCGAAGTACGAGAGTTCTCCTTTCTCCCCCTCGCCGCCCACGAGAATCTGTCGCTTGGCCGCCACCCAGACATGGCCGCTTCCATCGCTGAACACGTGGGGATGAAACGACCACTTGGGCTCACCCTTGCCCTGACGTAGGGCTGTTTGCAACGGCTGCACAGGAGCCTGGACGCGGCCCCCCGCGTAACAACGGATGCGGGATTCGCGAAGCCCGCCGAGTTCCACGCCTGGTTGACGCTTGCGAATCTTGTAGCCGGTATCCTTACCCCAACCCGCCCCGCCCGCCTCATATGCAACCCAAACCCGGTCTTGCCGATCGACGGCAACAGTGGCCCGGGCTTCGAAACGCGCAGTTTCCGCAATCGCAATCTCCGGCCCCGCAGCCAAGCCATTGCGAACGCCCGTCAGGTAGACGTTGTAGTTGCCGTTCTTGTAACTGTCGTACGCAACCCAAGCCGTGCCTGCCGAGTCGATCGCCACGGCGGGGTCCCACTCGTTCGCCCCGCGGTCGGTCACCGCCAGCGCCGGCGACCAGTCCTCGCGGTAGCGGGAGGGCTCCGTCACGCCGATCGTGCGCAGGTAGATGTTCGAAGCCTGGCCGCGAAATCCCTGCCAAACGACGGCGATGCGGCCGTTTGCATCACTGCCGACTCGAGGGTTGATGTCGGGTAGCGGATGGTGCGTCAATCGCCGAAGTGTGCTCCAGCTTTGCGAGGCAGGGTCGAAGCGCCGTGCATAGATATCCCAATTGCCTTCGACTTGTTGCGTCCACACGACCCAAGCACGGTTGCGGGCGTCGACCGCGATTTGGGGATACCAACTGTCACCGCTGGCGTTGGGCACGTATTGCAAGTTGCCCCAAGTCCCACCGACGTAGCGCCGTAACGCGATGTCGTCGCGACCATCCGAGTAGGCCAGCCAGGCCAGCCACAACGAACCATCTGGCGCCGCAGCGAGGGATGGCAGATCGTCCTCACGGTTCTCGGTTCCAACCATGACGAGCGGCGAGGCAAGATTCGTCGGGCTCGATTGGGCGCCGAGATCAGGAAAAGAGAGAACCGCACAGCAGAACAGCCGGCAGACCACCCGGCATCGCCGATGCGGGCATCCCCACTCGGACCGGTTTGGCGGCCCACTGCCGCAGGGCGATGTTCCTCGGACCGCTGGCATGGTCGATCCCCTTATCTTCGCTGGTCCTGTGTGCAGGTCGAGTCGGATCAAGGCATTCCCCGACCGCCCACGCCTGACTTGCCGATGCCGCTTCGACTTCCCTCTTGGCGCTCCCGCCCGGCCCGCCCTCTGCTCGCCGGGTTCGCCTCCCAGCGCTGGGAGCGAAGCGATGCTTCCCTAACATCCCGCCGAACTCCTTCCGGGGGCGATGCACCGCAGCCAGCGGCGACTGGACTGCCAAGTCAAGGTGCAGGTCACGGTGGAGCCGCTTCCGCAACGCCGCGATGGAGCCCCGGCGCAGCCTTAGAAGCGCCCCATTCAAACTTCCGATTGCTTCCTTTACGCCCCTGGTAAGTGATCAGGTCCGGAGAATCCGGAAGGTCATCCGTCAAGCTTGGATCTTGAGAATCGTTCCTGCCGCCACGCCGCCGAACGAGGCTTCCGGCGTTGCAACTATCTATCTGAACGATTTACAACCGTGCCCCGAGCAAAACGACAAAGTCGGAATAGACGCCGCACGCTGACCGGCAAGTAACCCGGCCCGGACGCTCCATCAAGCCGGGCCGCCGGGAAGCATTGTTGACTATGGCTGCGCTCGTTCTTTGGCCTCCCGTATCGCGCGGGTCAGCCGACCAACCGTTGTCGAGGGGTTGTCGTATGGACAACCGTCCAGCTCGCGGTTTCGCAACTGCGCTTCGCCGCGTTGTTCGGCCTCTTGGACCCGGGTTACCAGCTCGTCGCACTTCTGCGTTTTCGCGCCGTGCAAGTCGTATTCCGGCCGTAGGGTCCTAAGTTCAGCTTGCACCTTGCGCCTGTTGTTGGGCCGGTTGTAATCCCGCTCGTGCAGCATCGACCAGAGTTCAAAACATGGATTCGAGCGGCCCACATGGACTCCGTGTTCTCCGCAAAGCGCCACCGCTTCGTCGAAACGAGGATGCTCCTCTCGGTCGAACGCCGCCCAGACTTGGTCGTGGTCCTCCAACGAATGCTTTCTACAGCAGCTATCTCTAGCGAGCCCTTGAGACTTGGCGAACCGAAAGCTTTTTCCGCGATGGTGTAGGGAACGCCCACGCCGGGATGGGTTTCCACGGCGATCAGCGTGCTCGAACAGGCTCGGCGGATCGCGTCGAAATAGGCCGGCTCCGTCCTCTTCCCCTTGCTGATTTACGAGGAGGAGCGGGCTGAGGCAAGGGTGAGTTCACTAGTCGCTGACCGCACCTTGCTTTGGTGGGACCCGAGGCGACCCCATGAGCCGATGCTGTGGGAGAGCAAAATCCGCCTCGGCGAGGACTTCTTCAAGGAGATCATCCGCCGCCCGGTGCCGCTGGACATGAACACCCTGAAGGCCCTCAAGCGGTCCTCGCTGGGCCTAGACCTTTACTTGTGGAGTGCTTACCGGACCTTTGCACTGACTCGCCCGCTGCAGCTCTCCTGGCGGCAGGTGTACCGCCAGTTTGGGCTAGACCCGGCCAAGGCCAGCGACAAGCGCACCGTTGATGCCTTTCGCACAAAGTGTCTCCGGGGGTTGAAAAAGATCAAGATGGCTTGGCCGAATCTGAACTACGCAACGGCCAAGGGCGTGCTGATCCTCTCGCCCTCAAACCCCGCCATATCTCCGGCAGAGCAGCGGGAGTTAGTGAACTAGCACCCCCGCCGCTGAAAGCTGCTCCTGTGGCTCCCCTACAAAACCGCCGCCATGAGGTCTATCCACAGACCCCTGTGATCTGGTAGAACTTTCCCGGCTGAAACGGATAGACTGTCAGCCCGTCATCTCCGCTGAAACAGGCAGATTTTGGCAAGTGTTCTCCGCTGAAACGGATAGACAAACAAGTGACATTATCATAGGTTTTTTACACTCGAAGGCAACTCCTCCCCCGCGGTCCGCAGCGGCTCGGAAAGGGACCCGTCAAAAGCGTTTTTAGGGGCGATTACCCAATGTGTTTCATGGCACGGCTGATGGCGCTGTGCAGCCTGCCCCAAACCAATCCCGGCAATCGTCACCAGTACAAGCGAGCCAATGGCCCGTTCAAACTGATCATGGTTGCGGGTGCGGACAACAAGCTCCCCTACGGCAACTCGCCGCGCCTATTGCTGGCCTGGGTGTGCACCGAAGCAGTGCGAACCCAAAGCCGTGAGTTGATCCTGGGTCGCTCGCTCTCGGAGTTCATGCGCAAGCTAGGTATCCGCAGCGACAGCGGCGGAAGCCGGGGAGAGCTGACCCGATTCCGCAACCAGATGAAGCGACTTTTGGGTTGCACCGTGCTATATAGGACGAAACGCCGCTTCGGCTCGCGGTGAGGCCTGCGCCGCTTCAGGTCAGGGGCAGCGTGGCCACCGATCTTACGTCGGCGCGCCAAGGCTCGAGAGGGGGTCGTCGAAGGGTACCGCACCGTAACGGCCTTGCAGATACCCCTTCTCCAAATTGTCGCTCTTGCGGGTTCGAATGTCCGTCAGCGGATAGAGCTGTGTTGCTCCTCGGGCGTCTTTCTGAGTGAACCAGAGCTGATCCCGCCGCAGCGTGGACGAGTTCATCAGGTTGGTGTCGTGGGTCGTCGCTACGAGTTGCGCGCCCTTGGGGTTGGTCTTCGGCGAACGGAACAGTTTCAGCACCGCCTCGCTGGCATGAGTGTGCAGACTGGCGTCGAGTTCGTCGATGAACAGCGGCAGGCCTTCATCGAGCGCACGAAATGCGAGACCGAGCAGGACCAGCAACCGCCGCGTGCCGGCGCTCTCCCGGTCCAATTCAAGATAGACCTTTGTGCCGTCTCGACCGCCGTGAGCAAGTTCGAAGGTGATCCGCTTGTCGTCTGTCTCCGGTTCCGAGTCGACCGGGGCGTTCCCCAGCTTTCTGAACGCTACGGAAAAAGCCCGCTGAACTGTTCGAACTTGCGCAAGCTCGGTTTCACTGCGCCGATAGCCGATGACCCCGGTATCAACCTTACCCAGAAAGTCAATCACCCGGCGATCCGGCTCTTCTTCGGCCAGTTGCGCCCAAGTCCCTGTACCCCGGACGCCAAGATCCTGGACGCCACGGATCGACTGGAAATATTCGAACATTCTTGAGAGCTGTTCGTGGCCGTTCTGGGCTGCAGCCGACAATACAAGCTGTTGGGCCTGGTCAATCTGGCAATGCTGTTATTCGTCCCTCTCAACCCGCGCCCGAAGCGAAATGCATCGCCGTCGCCTACGAACAATATCCGGCGGTGGGATTTGGGAAAGGTGTAGAGCCATTCGGACTCGAACGCGGTGTCGGACGCTTCGAAGCCGTAATGATGCCGCACGTCGTCGATGACGAAGTCGATATCGAAACGCGATGGCTTTTGGGAGCAGGAGGCGTCGAGTCTAAAGGGATGGCGTTGCACCCCGCCGCGCGGTTGCCATCTTGTTTGAGACCACAAGACCATGGCCCGCATGGTCTGCATCGCGTCGATAAGATTGCTCTTGCCCGACGCATTGGCGCCGTAAATCACGACCGCCGGCAAATTCGATCCGCTTGGCGTCGCCTCGCAGTCGAGCAGCCCCTCGTCCCGATCCTTCAACGAGGACGCCGCAAACGACAATTCTTGCAGGTCGCGGATCGAAAGATGGTTGGAGACGCCAAAGCGCAGCAGCATGCAAATCCCCCTTGTTTTGACGTCTAACTGACTAAGTTAGGACTCAATGTACAGGAATTCAGCATATTCCCGGACCTATATGGAATTTGCTTGCGTCAGAGGTCCTCCCATGCAGGACCACTGGATTCTGATTGGCAAACTGCTTTGAGTGAGCGGGTTGAACTTGAGCCTCGACGTTCGGCGGCGCATCGGTGGGAAGAGGGACGGTCGCGAAGGTCTCGATTCCGTTGCGCGAGATACGCAGGCGATGGGTTCTGCTGTGGTCGGGGAGCCGCACGTCACGGGGACGGCGCTTGGGGCGGGCTACCGGCAAGCTTGCGCAGTTCAGCGGCGACCGCTGCGGGACCCCGCACTCGATACAGCTGCGTCAGGCGGTGCTCCTCCGCCGAGACCGGCACCACGTCCAATAACTCCGATGCCGCCAGTGCGGACCGGCTCGGGATCCAGATGCTGCCGTCGTCCAACTGAGCGCTGCGCAGGTAGGCGCTCATGGCAACTAGGGATGGCGGTTGGTTCGCCCGCGTGGGACGGAACGCGAAGCGTCGGCTGGCGCCCGTCTCGAAGTGCTCTCCGGGCTGCAGCAGCGGCGTACGCTCCACCGGGGCGGCCCCCGCCGAATACACGATGCCGCCGTTGTCGCGGACGAGCCAGCCGACTTCGAAGTGCCGCACGGGTTGGCCAGAGACGTTTCGCAGGCGGATGCGAGGCGCATCGGAGACGAGACCGGTGATCAGAGCGCGGCCTTGCTCGAGCACCAGCGGCTCGCCGCCTTCCTGGACGAACGCCAGCTGGACTTCCCGCGGATCGGCTTCCGCCGCGGCGGTGGCCGGGCCCTCGCCCGCGAAGCGGACCTCAAGCCGCGGCCTCGCCGCCTGCCGCCGAAGGCTGGCCTGCATGGCGGACGCCAGCGCTTGGGGGCCGCCGCCCCGCAGTTGGGCCAGGAAGTACTCCCGGTCGCGGCGCGCCTCCAGCTCGCGGACCGTCATCTTGCGCACGGAATCCAGGCGGTCGGGACCGACCGCGGCCAGTGTGTCGAACAGCACACCATCCGGCGAGATTCGCACGACGGGCCCGGGAGGCGCTGGAAGTGGTCGCACCATGCGCAGGCTCATATGCACTTCAAAGGTCTCGCCCCGCGCAGCGTGGAGGCTTGGCGCGGCGACGATCGCTCGTCCGCCGAGCAGCCGTTCGTGCGCGTCGACCGCCAGGGTGACCGCGCGCACGGTGGCGACGCCTTCGTGGCGGAATCGGATCGAACCCTCGAGTTCGATGACGAGCGCCCCGCCGCGGGGTTGGAGTTCGGTGTTCTCGAAGTCGACCGCCACGACTTGGAGCGGAACGTCAGCCGGAATTTCGACGCGCACTGCGCCGCTGCCAACGGGTTGTGATTGCGCGATGGCTGCGCTGCTCGCCAGAGCCGCCGCGAGCAGGAGCCGGGGGTGTCTGTGCGTGAAGGGTGTCATGGCGCGTAGTAGTCCGTGATGGTCAGCAGGCCCGAAGCCTGGTGAAACGAGCGAACGCTCAGCCGGCCTTCGGCCGTGACTTGCGCTTCAGCTCCGTTGCCGAGCGCCTGGAATAGCGGCAAGGCTTGGCTGGGCCCCGCCGATGAAGCGGTCTGGGGCAAGCTGGTCTCGGGGCCGCCAAAAGGTACGAGCAGCGCGACGAGCACCGCCGCTGTCGCCAGTCCGATTCCGGCTGCGGCTCGCCAAAGCCACGCGACGCTGGGCGCCGGTTGCGGCTGGGCCTGCGCGAGGGCGACGCGGATCTTGTGTCCCAGCGCTTCGAAGTCCACCTCGGGCAGGGCTCTAGGTGCGCCCAGTTCCACGCGCAGGCGCGCATACCCTTCGGCGGTCGTCCTACAACCCTCGCAACGCGCGACGTGGCGCGCGAGGCGCCAGCGCCGGACTGGTCCTAAGTCGCCGCCGGCGAGCAAGGCGATCTCGTGCTCGGTCGGATGCTGGGCGAAGCCCTTCATCGCTGCCTCCTTAGGTTGTACTGCTTGAACTTGACCCTCGCGTTGGAGATATGGGATCGCACGGTCGCCGTGGAGCAGCCCATTAGCCGGGCCACCTCCGAGGCGGGCATGTCCTCGACATCCCGCAACAGCAGGGCCGTACGCTCGCGCTCCGAGAGAAGGCGCAAGCCTCCTTCGATCCAGGAACGCGTCTCGCTACGCAGAACCCGTTGTTCCGGGCTCTCTCCCGGGAGAGCGGGAGCCTTGTCGAGTTCTTCGAATGTCACCCGCTTGCGCTTGCGCACGAAGTCCAGCGCGGTGTTGACGGCAATGCGGTTCAGCCATTGGACCGCTTTGCGGTCGTCCTTGAGCTGGCCCCGGCGGCTCAAGGCTTTTATAAGGGCCTCTTGCGTCAGGTCCTGCGCGTCGGGCACATTGTCGACGATGCGGTAGATCAGGCGGAACATCCGGCGCATGTGCGCATCGACAGCCCCGCCCGGAGCCGCGGCGTTCGCCGGCGCCTCGGCGGCAGGACTCGCTTGCCGCTCATCGGCCATCGATCCCGTCCCAAAGCATGGCATGGCGAGGGTATCCATGCGTGATCAAGTCTCTCCAGATGGCTAGACGACGAACCGGCGCGAGGCGTGGAGCCTTTCCGGTCTCAAAGCTTGTGTGGGGCGTGGCGCCTACCCAGGCTGCGCAAACAGCGAGCATCGATCTTCCAGCATCGCACTGGCATCTGAGGTCGCGGGCGCAACGATCGATTCCGGCTCCGCCCGGGGGCTGGTACACTCTCTGCCTGACGATGCAGCTTGCCTCGAGAATCGGCCGGCTTCGCGGCGAAGGAGCGTTCGAGGTGCTCGTTCGCGCGCGCGCGCTCGAAGCGGAGGGTCGCGATGTCGTCCACATGGAGATCGGCGAGCCCGACTTCCCCACACCACCGCACATTGTGACGGCCGGCCAGCGCGCCCTCGCGGCGGGCTACACCAAGTACGGGCCGACGCAGGGCGACCCGGAGTTGAGGCAGGTGATCGCGGAGCACGTCTCGGCCACGCGCGGCATCGCCGTGGACGAGTCTCAGGTCGTGGTCACGCCGGGAGCCAAGCCGGTGCTGTTCTACTCGATGCTCGCGCTGCTTGAGCCCGGTGACGAAGTGCTCTATCCGAATCCGGGTTTCCCGATCTACGAATCCGTCATCGGCTGCTGTGGCGCGAAGCCCGTCGCGCTGCCGCTGCTCGAGGAGCGGGGCTTCTCCATTGACCTTGACCGCTTCCGCGATCTGCTGTCCGAGCGCACCCGCCTCGTGATCCTCAATTCGCCCCAGAATCCGACAGGAGGTACGATCCCCGCCGAGGATCTGCGGGAGATCGCCAACTTGGTCATCGAACGCGACCTGCTCATCCTCTCGGACGAGATCTACAACCTCATCGCCTTCGACGGCCGGCCCGCCTCCATCGCGTCGATCGACGGCATGGCGGACAAGACGATCATGCTGGACGGCTTTTCCAAGGCGTACTCGATGACCGGCTGGCGCATCGGGTACGGTGTCTTCCCGAAGTGGCTTGTCGACGCCGTGTGCCTGCTGCAGGTGAATGCGTCGTCCCACACGGCAAGCTTCACGCAGCGCGCTGGGATCGAGGCCCTGCGCGGACCGCAGGATAGCGTGCAGGCCATGGTCGCCGAATTCCAGCGCCGGCGTGATGTCATCGTCGCGGGGCTCAATTCCGTTCCCGGAATCTCGTGCGCGACCCCCGGAGGAGCCTTCTATGCGTTCCCGAACATCGCCGGCACCGGATTCGGCGCGAGCGAGTTGGCCGAGCGCATGCTCCAGGAAGCCGGTGTGGCGTGTCTGGCGGGCAACTCGTTCGGTGCGTACGGCGAGGGCTACTTGCGATTCAGCTACGCCACCGCGCTCAACCGCATCGAGCTCGCGTTGGAACGAATCCGGACCATGCTGCGATGAGCCACGAGGGATCCTTGTTCGGGTTCGATGACGCTCGTGGTCTGCAGCGAGAGCGCGGAGCGTCGGGGCGGGGTCAGGATGGCGGCCAGGGCCTCGTCGCGCCGACCACCAAGGGCGTCAGGGCCTCGGGAACGGCTCCGAACTCCGGCCATCTGCCGGGCCGTTCGAGGCGCACCATGATCCCCCTCGAGTTCGGGACTCCCGGACTGCTCTCTTGCGCCTGTTGGGGTCCGCCGTTCCTGTTGGCGGCAGGAAGCCCGGCCAACCAGCTCGTCTTCGCTCCGAACCACGGGCATCCAAGCAGCAAACCCCAATATGAACTAGCCCCATGCAATGTGCTAAGAACGGCTCCAACCGCCTCGCGTTTGCTAGGATGGGCCCGCCGGATTCGCTGCTAGCTTGCTGAGGTTTCGAGGCGGATGAGACGACGCTACGCCTTCACCAGCGTGGTTCTGGCGGCCTTCCTTGGGACGGCGGCATGGAGTATCCGGGCCGACGACGCTGGGGCCTCCTGGGAACGCCGGCGGGCACGCATGGTGCGCGAGCAAATCGAAGCGAGAGGCATCCGCGATCCTGGTGTGCTCGGTGCGATGCGTTCCGTCCGGCGCGAGTACTTCGTTCCCGAGGAATACCGTGGGTACGCTGATGCGGACTCCGCGCTGCCCATCGGCTACGACCAGACGATCTCGCAGCCATACATCGTGGCGTTCATGACCGAGCTGTTGGCGTTGGAGAAGCGGCATCGTGTGCTGGAGATCGGCACCGGCTCGGGCTACCAGACGGCCGTGCTGGCCACCCTTAGCGACGATGTCTTCAGCGTGGAAATCGTTCCCGCGCTGGCGGAGCGGGCCCGCCAGACTCTGCTGGAGTTGGGCTATGAACGCGCCCAGGTCAGACGCGGCGACGGCTACGACGGCTGGGCGGAGCACGCGCCGTACGACCGCATTATGGTGACGGCCGCTCCTCCCGAGCTGCCTGGCGCGCTCCTGGAGCAGCTTGCGCCGAACGGGCGCCTGGTGGCGCCCGTTGGAAAGACCTGGGAGACGCAGCACCTGATCCTGGTCACGAAGGATGCCGAAGGCAGGTTGCGCCGCGAGCGCCGGCTGGCCGTGCGCTTCGTGCCGATGGTGGAACCTTCGGAACGCAACTGAAGCGGCGCCCCGCCTCCGAGGCCCGGGGCGGCCCGGCGCTCATACGCTGCCTCCGAAGCCTGGCGCCGGACTGGGCCGCTCCAGCTCGCTTCCACGTTGCCCGCGGCGCGCCGCCAGGGCGATTCCCGCCAGGACCGCGCAGAACCCGGTCAGCATGCTGCCCGGAACCGGCTCGTGGAAGTAGAGCGAGCTCAGGAACAGTCCGCTGACAGGGGTCAGGAAAGAAAACGCGATCACCGTGCCGGGAGTATGCCGCCGGATCAAGTAGACCCAGGAGAGCTGTCCGGCGCCTCCTACGACAATGCCCTGGAAGAGTAGGGCGATCCAGGTCGTCCAGTCCGGGGGTATCCGCTCCGTGTGCTCCGGCGCCGCCGCACCTGCCACCAGAAACAGCGGCAGGGATCCCAGCAGCGGCCAGAACACGGCCTTGACGTAGTCGATCTTCAGGACAAGCTGGCGGACGTAAACCATCCGGATCGAAAGCAGCGTGGACCCCAGCAGGACAAGCGAGTTGCCGAGTACGGGGTGGGGAGCCAGGGCGCTTTCAAAGCGGGACAAGAAGACCCAAACCACTCCGCAGGACGCCATCGCCAAGCCCAACACGCGGCGGGTGGTCAGCCGGTCTTCGGGCACCACGAACGAAGACAACAGGTTGGCGCTGATCGGGTACGTATTGAAGAGAATGGCGACGAAAACGGGCGACGTGAAATCGGCGCCCATTTGGTTGGCGCCGATCTGCACGGCATACAGGACGCTGAGCAGCGCGAGGGGGCCGATCTCGTGACGTCTCAGAGTCAGGCTTCTGCCCAGTACAGGCGCCAGAAGCCCTACACTCATACATCCGATCGCGACGCGCGTGAAGGCGCCCTGCATCGGAGTCAGGGCGCGGAGCACGACCTTGATGGCGACCGGATTGCCGCCGCGCACAGTCGTGATGATCAGGCAGGCTAACGCGGAGACGAGCCCGAGCGGCTGCGAGATCTTGGCGTGCCGTGCGGGCATGGCCGTGTCGGTTCCTCCGGGACGGCGCCGCGGTCGCCGGGCCGCCAGGGCCTTGCGACGCCGCATCTCCGCGGCCGCCGCTACGCCGACTTCAAGATCGACTCAGGTGCGCGCCCAGAGATCGCGCAAGAACCGAGTGCCGTCAATGGCGATGTCGTCCATCGAATCCGCAAGGTCGCGCCAGATGGCTGTCGCCGCGGAAAGTTCTGGAATTTGCGAGTTGAAGGACTCGATCGTCAGCCAGCGATCATAGCCCGTGTCCTTGATCGCCCGTAGGACTCCCGGCCAGTCCACATGGCCGCTGCCGGGCACGCCACGGTCGTTCTCGCACGTATGGACATGCATCAAGTGCTTGCCGCAGGTGCGGTACGCGTCCGCGACGTCCTTGTCCTCGATGTTCTGGTGAAACGTGTCGAGCAGGATGCCGATACGCTCGCTGCCGATCTCCTCGATGAAGCGGACGGCGTCCGCGGCGGTATTCAGAAAGTACGTCTCGAACCGGTTGAGCGGTTCCACGGCCATGGTCACGCGGGCCTGCGCGAGGTCCTCGTCGAGCGCCTGGTGGAACTCGACTCCCCATTTCCATTCGTCCTCGGTCCGGCGGCGGCCGGGAAGATAACCCACGGGCGAGTAAGTGGGCCCGACGATCTGGTCGGCCCCGGCCTCGGCCGCGGTCCGAATCAGAGTCTTCCAATGCGCGATTGTTTTCGCGCGGACGGCGTCGTCGTCGCTGATCGGGTTCATGCCGTCTGGATTGACCGAACAAAAGTGCAGGTTCATGGCGTGCTCTTCACAGGTCTTCCGGACCGCCTGCGGGTTGAGGTCGGTCGGCACGAAAACCGGGATCTCGATTCCGTCGACGCCGACTTCCTTGAGCTGGGCGAACGGGAATTTTTCCGGCTCGAAGGCGCCGGACCAGATCATCGTGTTGACGCCGAATCTCATGACAGCACGTACCTCCTGGGCGGACTGCTGGCCATTATCCCAGACCACGCCGCCCCTCCTCGGGACGCCAGTTGCGCGACGAGACCACGCCGCTATTGAGGCCCAAAGCCGAGAGCGCGCCGAAGAACCGGGCGTGCTCGACCTTCATGCAATGGTCCATGACGACCTCGAGCCCGGCGTCGAGCGCCCGGCGGGCGGCTTGTTCGTGGATCACGCCGAACTGCATCCAGACGACCTTGGCTCCGGTGGCGATGGCCTCCTCGACGATCGCGGGAACGTGGCGCGAGGGCCGGAAGATGTCGACCACCTCCACGGGTTGTTCGAGCGCGGTCAGGGAGGGGAAGCAGCGCCGGCCCAGGATCCGCTCGGCGCGGGGGTTGACGGGCACGATGTCGTACCCGCGGTTGGCAAGGTAAATGGCTGCGAAGTGACTGGGCCGCAGCGGGTTGGCCGAGAGGCCCACCATCCCGATGCGCCGGTGCCGCTGGAGAATGCTCAGCCGCGCCTGCGGGCCGGCCGACAGCCGTTCCCAGGACCGGCCTTCGGGGGCGCCCACGCCGCCACCCGACAAGCTGCATACGAGTTGCGCCATGTCCGTCTGCTGCGAGCGTTCCGGCCTTCCCGCTGCGCTGCACGGCGCGCGGCGGGTCCTTCATCGTAGTGCAGGAAACCTGGACGCCGAGGCGAAGCGCCGTGGGCGCTCTTCGAGTCCTCCGCGAGGCGCCGTTGGATCGCGGCTTGGCCGCAGGTTGGAGCAGGCATCCCCGGCCCCAACTGACGGGGTAAAGCCGGTCATGAGCGCCAAGAAGGGCTCATGCGAGTTGCATGGACTCCGGGGACGGGCGGGCCGGACGCGCCCGTGCAAGCTCTTGAACGACATGCAGTTCGAGCAGAACCTCTGGAACGTGATCGGCTTGCTCCTTGATTTGCCGGAGAAGTCCGCCCTGCCTGGCTGCGACGAAAATAGCCAGTGCCATGAGTTCACGCTGGCCCCAACTGCCCGCACATGTCCATCGGTGAAGGCAGTCTGCAGGATCCCGCGCCGTGCGTGTGCTCAGCTTGGACCGGACGTAGGTGCTCATCGACCGCAAGCAGCGAGACTGGCTCGACCCGCCCGACCGGGCCGGCCTCGCGACCTACGGCCAGGTCGACGGTCCGGCCGCGATCGTACCGGTCCGGTCTACAGCACCCGGCGAACGTCACCGTGGCGGAGCGTGACTTTCTGCCGGTCGCAGTGCTCCAGCAGCGGGATCGCGTACTTTCGGCTCACGTCGGCGAGAGTCTTGAACTGTTGGACCGTGATGCTCGTCCCGCGCAGCGCAGCCAGGCGGTCGCGCAGCGCCCCGATCGCGCTGCTGTGAAAGACGAGTTCCTGGTTCACGCGGACAAGCACACCCTCGCGCAGCAGGGCTGCCAGGATGCGCTGGGCGCGCGCGCCGTCGATGGGCAGGGTCGGCAGGAACTCCTTCAGCACCGGCACACGCAGACCGGACCGTTCGAAGGCTGCCACCAGACGGTCGCGTGACTCCTGCTCCTCGGCGCGCAGGCGGATTCTGTGGTCGGCTGTCCGGACCAATTCGCCATCGAGCACCAGCTTGCCGGACGCCCGCAACTGCCGCACCAACTCGTGCGGAAAGAATTCCGGGGCGTCGCCGAACTCGCCTGAACGGATGGCTTCGAGGGACGCGCCGGGCAACAGCGGATTGCGCTCCTGAAACTGTGTCAAGGCCGCTAACAGCCGCGCTTCCGCTTCTTGCACCCGCTCGCGGGCGCACACCCAAAGCGGCTTTTCGCGCAACACGGCAAGGGACGCGCTGGAACGTGCGAGACGCAGCCACTCCTCCTCATCTTCACGGCCGGTCAGCGCGCCGAGTTCGCGGCCGGAGATTCCGTAGCGGCGCTCGGCGCAAAGAAGCTCGAGGACCGTTTGGATGCGTCCTTCGTGCATCGCTGCCAGAAGCGGTCGCCAATCGTCGTTCTGCTTGTGCCGCGGAGCCCGCGGATGGAGCACCCTGCCGCCGGCGATCGTCGCGAGCGGCGAGAACTGCCGCAGGATGAAGGGGTCCCCGGAAACCGCCAGCAGCGGATGGTCCAGCCGCAGTTGCACGAAGGCTTTGGTTCCGGGCTTCAGAGAGGCTTGGCGGCCGCGGCACTCGAGGAGATAGGCGCGTCCGACTGTCTCGGCGGCCGCAAGGTGCACATGCACGGGCGCGCCATGCTTGAGCGGCTTGGCGGAGGCCAGTAGTTCGATGTGCGCGTCAAACTGCGCCGTGGTCGCGAATCGCTTCGGCTCCACGAGGCTCATGCCGCGTACCAGAGCCGCCTTGGACGTGCCACCGAGGTTGACTGCCGTGCGCTGACCCGAGAATGCCGCAGGCACGGCTTGGTCGTGGACCTCGACGTTCCGCACACGGGCCAGCTGGCCTCCGGGAAGGATTTCTACTTGGTCGTCGGCGCGGAGGGAGCCGTTCGTCAAGGTGCCGGTGACGACCGTTCCGAAGCCTTTCATTGTGAAGACCCGGTCGACGGGCAGACGCACGGCCCCGTCGCTCGGCCTCGGTTGGACGGCGCGCGCGGCGGCGGCCAGCGCCCTACGGAGTTCGGGCAGCCCCTGCCCGGTGACGCTGCTGACCGCGATCACGGGAGCCTGCTCAAGAAACGATCCCGCCACGAATTCCTCGACCTCGAGTTGGACGAGTTCCAAGATCTCGGCGTCCACCAGATCCGATTTCGTGAGCGCGACGATGCCCTGGCGTATGCCGAGCAGACGGCAGATCTCGAAGTGTTCCCGCGTCTGGGGCATCACCGATTCGTCTGCGGCGATAACCAGGAGCACGACATCGATGCCGCCGACGCCGGCCAGCATGTTCTTCACGAATCGTTCGTGGCCCGGAACGTCCACGAAGCCCAGGATCCGTCCCGGCTCGATTTCCAGGCTTGCGAAACCGAGGTCGATGGTGATCCCGCGGCGCTTCTCTTCCTCCCATCGGTCCGTGTCCGTGCCGGTCAGGGCGCGGACCAGCGCGGTCTTGCCATGGTCGATGTGTCCGCTGGTGCCGACGATCACGTTGTGGCCAGCCGTGGGCATGCGCAACTCCCGCTCCAATGTAGCGCGGCGGTCGCCCGACCAGACGCTGAGGTCCGGGGTAGGCCAGAATGAATGCAGCCGGACCGCCATGCCGCTACTGGTCGCCGCCTTGCTGGCCTTTGGGACGCCTGCGCTCGCGCAGCCTCTCGAGATCGTGAACCAATACGGCGCGGTCAGTGTCGAAATTGTCCCGCAGACCAGCCTCGAGGTCTCCCGTGCGGGAGAAGACCCCGGCTCCAGCGAAGGCATAGTTATCAGCCGCTCCCCGGCCAGACTGTTGGTCGAAGCGCTGCCGCCGGACGGGGACAGCCCCGATCTTGAGGTGCGCATCCCGCTTGGACTCAACTTCTCGGTCGACACCGCCGACGGGGACATTGCGCTCACCGGCATGGTGCGTCGGGCCCGCGTCAAGTCCGTGAGGGGCTCGCTGACGATCGAGGTCCCTCTCGACACAACCCAGCTGAACCTTGAGACCACGCTCCGCCCGGTTCGTGTCGACCTGCCCAACGAGCCCAAGCCGTCGCTCTTTCCGGTGACGATCCATCCTCGGCTCAAGCTCTGGAAGCTTGCTCACAATCTCCGCTCGAGAGACTTGGCCTACGGCTTGGTTGAAGGACAGCTTCACGCGCCGCCCGCCCTGACGGTCCGCGACTGGCCACTACCCCCCAATTGGCCGCTCAAGCCCCACACCCGATCCGCCGGTGTGGTCGAGCGCCTCCTGGCCCAGGCCCAACGGCGACGGGACGGGCAGCCGCCTCCGCTCCGACAGCGCTCGCCGCAGCCAGTCCAAGAGGCTCCCGTCGATGCGCCCGCCGACGCGGTCCTGTTTACCTCGGAGGTCCGCATGGTGAGCATGAGTGTGGCGGTCAGCGATCGCGACGGCCGCCCTGTGACGGGCCTCGGCCCGAGCGACTTCACCGTCTCGGAGGACGGCAAGGCCCAGAGCATCCGCGTCGTAGACCCCGAGGAGTCGCCCTTCAACATGGCGATCCTGCTCGATCTCAGCGGCAGCACCAGCGTGGATTTGGATCATATGCGTGAAGCCACGCTGCGGCTGATCCACCTGGCCCGCGAGAACGATCGTGTCGGGATCTACGCGATGGCGGGTAGCATGTTCTATCGCCTCGTTTCGCTGACGTCGGATCGCGAAAGGCTGTTGGCGCGCGGCCGTCGACTGCCGTACCCGTCGGGAGGTTCGCCACTCTGGGACACGGTCGTGCTGGCCTATGACGAGGACCTCGCGGCGCACGAGGGGGAACGCAACGCGTTGATCGTCATTAGCGACGGCATCGACAACCGCATCAGCGGCCAAAATGTCCCCTCCATGTTGCGCGCCGCCCGCTTGATTCAGGCGGCCGGTGAGATGGATGCCCGGATCTATCCGATCTTTCTTCTTTCGGGGGAGCGCTTCGGGCGCGACTGGTCGGTCAAGGCGCGGGCGCGCATGGAGGCGCTGGCCAAGAAGACCGGAGGCCGCCTCTTCACGGCGCGCTCCGTGGCCGATATCGAACCGGTGTTGCCGGAGTTGGCTCGGGAGATGCGCAGCGTGTACGAGATCGCCTACTATCCGGCCAACCAGGACTTTGACGGCGGCTGGCGGAGGGTGCGCATCCGGGTCGATCGGCCCGGCGCGCAGGTGCGCTCCAGGCCTGGGTACTTCGCGCGGTAGCCCGGACTTCGCTGCCTCTGCTGGCGGAGGGGTCCATGGCTGGAGGATCCGCCCGCGCTCCTCTCCCCTCGGGGCTGGACTGCTAGACTGTTGGCCGCCGATGCGTTCCCGCCGGTCCTTTCTGACCGCTTTGGGAGGCGCCTCGCTCATGCCGCGGCTGGCGTTTCCGCAAACCAAGGGCCCGCTCAAGGTCGTGTCCGTGGAAGCCGTGCCCGTGCGCCTGTGGGCGCGCTCGAGCCAGGGCCGCCTGCCGACTTTCGAGGGCGACTACGATCCGCGGCGCTGGCGCTTCAGCGGACCGTACTCGCAGCTCGCCAGCGCTATCGTGGTGATCGTCCGGACCGATCAGGGCATCACGGGTTACGGGCTCGGCGCCGGAGGCGCGGTCGCCGCCCAGATCATCCACGGCCACCTCCGACACTTACTCGTCGGAACGGATCCACTCAATGTCGAATTGCTCTGGGATCAGATGTACACCTCCGGGTTGTACTACGGCCGGCGAGGCGTGTTCGTGATGGCTTTGAGCGGTGTCGACAACGCCCTATGGGACATCGTCGGCAAGTACGCGGAGATGCCGGTCCATCGGCTGATCGGCGGCGCCAGGCGCGACACGGTCCCGGGCTACATCACCAACTCCGACCCCCGCGTCGGACTCGAGCTCGGATTCCAGCACTTCAAGCTCGCGATCCGCGACGGGGTCGCGGAGGGCCGCGAGGGCATGCGGCGCACCGAGCGGATCCTGGCCGAGGCTCGTGACGCCATCGGCCCCGAACGTACCCTCATGATCGACTGTGGCTGCCGCTGGAACGATATCGGCTTCACCCTCGAGATCGCGCGACGGCTCGAGCCCGTTGGCCTCTACTTCATCGAAGAGCCGCTCTCCCCCGACAACATCCTGGGATACCAACGCCTCGTGCGGGAAATCGAAAGCACATTGATCGTCAGCGGGGAGCACGAATACACCCAGTACGGCTACATCATGCTGTTGCACCACCACGCGACCGAGATCCTGCAGCCCGATATCAGCTGGTGCGGCGGCCTGACGGCGCTGCGCAAGATTGCCGCGATGGGCGCTGAGCGCGGCCTGCCGATCATCCCGCACCGAGGCAGCAGCCTGTTTGGCATGGCGATCGTGCTGACCGCGAATGCGCCGCTCGCGGAGAGCTTCGGCGTCGGAGATCAGGCGACGGACCTCATGCTCGCGATGTCCTCGCCGTACAAGGACGGCAACTACTATCCCAGCGAGAAGCCCGGCTTCGGCACGGCAATCACCGAGGAGATGGTTCACCAGCATGCAGGCAGCAGCGCGCTCTGACCCCTTCGCCCTCCAGGCCTCCCTGTCGCGGCGCTCGTGGCTCGCCCTGCTCGGAGGGTGCAGCGTACTTGCGGTGCGCGGTGCGGGCGCCCGACACGAGGATTTCCGCGGTATCTTTCCGATCGTCGCGACACCGTACGACGACCGGGGCGCCGTCGACTTGGCGACCCTTGCCAACGAGGTCCGATTCCTGGACCGGGCCGGCGTGCACGGCATCGTCTGGCCCCAGTTGGCCAGCGAGTACGCACTGCTGAGCTACGAGGAGCGCATTGCCGGAGCCGAGGCGATTGTCAAGGCGGCGCGCGGGCTGCGGCCCAAGGTCGTGATCGGCGTGCAGGCCCACGACACCGAGACCGCCTTGCGCTACGCCAAGCATGCCCGGGCGCTCGGTCCAGACGCGATCATCGCGTTGCCTCCCCGCAAGGATGGGCAGACGCGGTTCGACTTGGAGGCCGTCGCCCGCTACTACAGCGCCGTGGCCGCCGCCGGCGAACTGCCGATGTTCATGCAGTCAATCGGGAACATGAGCGTCGAATTCGTGGCGCGCATGGTGCGCGAGATCCCGAATCTGCACTTTGTGAAGGATGAAGCGGGCCATACGCTCAGCCGTCTGACCGAGTTCCAAGGTCTCCCGGAAGACAGTCGGCCGGTCACCTTCACGGGCGGGCACGGCCGGACGCTAATCGAGGAGATGGCGCGCGGTTCCTCCGGGACCATGCCGGCGGCGTCGTGGGTGGATCTCTATGTGCGAGTCTGGGACCTTTGGCATGCCGGACACCGCCACGAGGCGCTCGACATGTTCTCGAAGGTCCTCTTGCTCGTCGGTAAGGCCAGCGCCCACGGCCTGCCGTCCTTGGCCTATGTGCTGCACCTGCGCGGCGTGTTTCCGAACTGGAAAGTCCGGAATCCGAAGGCGCGCCCGCTCGACGAGCACGCTCGCAAGAATCTCGAGCAGACCCTGGAGTTCGTCCGGCCGTACCTGCGCGCATGACGGGCCCTGGGCGCACCCTGATCCTGCTCGGCCTGGCGATTCTGGCCGTGGGCGTACTGGTATCGGTCGCTGCGAAACTGGGCCTGCCGAAGCCGGGCCGGCTGCCCGGCGACATCGTCTATCGGGGGTCTCGCTGGACGTTCTACTTTCCGCTGACGACGTGCCTGCTGTTGAGCGCGCTGGCGACCCTCTTGTTCGCCGTGTTCGGCCGCCGCTGAACACCGGACGGCCCGGCGGGTGCGCACGCCCTGTGACATGATGGAGCCGTCATGCGTTCGACCTTGTCCTCTCGAGCTTGGCTGGGCCTGCTCCTGGCCGCGCCGTGCCTCGCCGGCGGTCCGTCCCCCGAGATCCCCTTTCAGAAGCACACGATCGATCTGGGGCGCAACGAGAGCTGCGCCGTCGCGGACCTCAACAATGACGGGTTTCTGGATATCGTGTCCGGCGAGAACTGGTTCCGCGGCCCGGACTTTCAGCGCACGCAGTTCCGTTCGCTGCTCGTTTTCAACAACTACATCGACGACTTCAGCGACCTGCCGCTCGATGTCGACAAGGATGGGCACACGGATGTTGTCAGCGTCGGCTGGGGCAGCCGCAAGATCGCCTGGTGGCGCAACCCTGGCCGCGCCATCGGAGAGTGGAGCGAACACCTCGTCCACGAGGGCCTGCCGGTCGAGTTCGCCTTGCTCGTGGACCTGGACGGTGACGGAGAAGCGCGGGAGGTGCTGCCGCAGTTCGGAGGCCGCGCGGCGGCGAAGACCTCGTGGTTGGAATTCCCCGGCAAGGGCTCCGATTGGGCCGAGCACGTCGTGCAACGGGCCGCCGACGGACATGGGATCGGCGCGGGCGACGTCAACGGCGACGGGCGCCTCGACGTGTTGACGCCCAAGGGTTGGCTGGAAGCGCCCGAGGACCCGCGCCGGACGCCCTGGACGCAGCACGCGGAGTTCACGATCGAACAGAGTGCCGGTTTCCTGCACGTGGTCGACCTGGACGGCGATGGGCTCAACGACATCGTCACGTCCCACGCACACAGTTACGGCGTCTTCTGGCTCCAGCAGCGGCGAGCGGCCGATGGAAAGCGGACCTGGGAGCGGCGCCAGATCGATGACGCGTGGTCGCAGGCCCACGCGACGACGCTCGCCGAT
Organism: Bryobacterales bacterium; assembly: GCA_965218615.1. GTDB lineage: Bacteria > Acidobacteriota > Terriglobia > Bryobacterales > UBA6623 > VXMF01. The sequence continues at coordinate 889,365 of CBDCLH010000002.1, read as the reverse complement.
CTGACGGGAGACGGCCGTCCGGAGATCGTGACGGGCAAGCGGCTCTACGCCCACAACGGCAAGGATGACGGCGGCCGCGAGCCGCTGGGCCTGTACTGGTACGAGTACGTCGACACCGGTCAAGGCTGGGAGTGGGTGCGCCACATCCTCCACTACGGCGGCCGCGTCGGAGGCGGCATGCAGATCCCCGTGCTCGACATCGACGGAGACGACGACCTGGACATTGTTGTCGCGGGAAAGAGCGGCGTCTTCCTCTTTGAGAACCTATCGCGCTGAGCGGCTTCCCGGCGGGCCGAGGCGGTTGTTCAGGTCCGCAGCGCGGCGAGCACCGCGTCGTCGAAGGCGAAATCGCGTGCGGGCAGTTGTGCGCGGTCCAGTGTCCGGTACCAGTTCCAGGTTTCGCGCAGGCCCCGGGAGAGCGCCTTGGCCTGGAATCCGAGCTCCTGCCGGGCCCGCGAAACGTCCATCGTGATCGGGGGCATGTCGAAGTACTGCCCGAAGTAGTAGGGCGGTTCGAAGACGCGCCCGCCCAGACCTTGGAGCATCCCTCGCGGCGCATAGCGCAGCTTCGGCTCGATCCCGGCTGCCGCCCCGAGCGCGCGCACCACCTCGTCCTGCCGTAGCGTCTCGGCGTGCGCGACGTTGTACGCTCGGCCCGCCGCCGCGTCCGTGTCCGCCGCCAGCAGGGCGGATTCGACGAGGTCCGAGACAGACACGAACTGCATGAGGCGGCTGCCGTCGTCGGGCACCAGGACCGGACGTCCTGCGAGCAGGCGTTCCCAGAAGAACGCCTCACGGTGAATCGGGTTATGCGGACCGTAGAGGAAAGGTGGCCGCAGGGTTGTGGCGCCGACTCCCCGGTCCTCGTGCAGCGCCAGCAGCGCGCGCTCGGCATCCGCCTTGTTGCGGCAATAGGCCTCGGGGTGCTCCGGTCCCGCCAGTGGAGACTCCTCCGTGCGTTCCAAACCCTCGCCGTAGGCGGCGCAACTGGACACGAAGACGTAACGACGGAGCGCTGGGCCGCAAGACCGGGCGGCCGCGCGCACCTGTTCGCCGGTCGTCCCGCGCTGCCAGTCGTACACATGATCGAAGACGTAGTCGTAATTGCCTTGTCGCAGTGCGCGAGTTGTGCTTGGGATGTCGTTCCGGTCGCACCGGATTTCCTTGGTCTGACCGGCGTACGGGTTGTGGCGGCCGCGATGCAGGATCGTGACGTCGTCGCCGCGAGCGAGCAGCCGGCGGACCAGTTCGCGGCCGATGAACAGGTTGCCGCCTATGACCAGGACGCGGCGCACCTCCCGATCATAGGCCGTTCCTCCGAGGGTGCGGCTGCGGCGGCTGCGGCTCGGGGCGCTTGCCAAGCCCCGCCGGCGAGCGCGGGTCAGCCTTTCGGCCGGACCTTGAGAGCGATGCCGAGTTCGTTCAGACTGCGCGCAGGAACAGTGTTGGGTGCGTCGCACATCAGGTCTGTCCCCTTGGCTGTCTTGGGGAAGGGAATGACATCGCGGATCGTGGATTCGCCAGCCAGGATCATGATCAGCCTGTCGAGCCCCAACGCAATGCCGCCGTGCGGGGGCGTGCCGTACCGCAAGGCGTCGAGGAAGAAGCCGAATCGGTGGCGCGCTTCCTCCGGAGTGAAGCCCAATGCCTCGAAGACCCGGGACTGCACTTCCTGGCGGTGGATTCGGATCGAGCCGGATCCGAGTTCGACGCCGTTCAGGACCAGGTCGTAGGCCTTCGAGCGGCAGGCTTCGGGCTCGGTTGTCAGCTTGTCGATGTCTTCGTCGTGCGGCGAGGTGAACGGATGATGGGCCGGTGTCCAGCTACCCTCGGCAGCGTCCCACTCGAACATCGGAAAGTCGGTTACCCACAGGAAGCGCAGGCCGCCATCGCGCAGAAGTCCGTGGCGGTCGGCGAAGACGGCGGCGATTTCCGTCCGGAGCTTGCCTGCGGCGGTCAGCACCGCCTCGTCCGGCCGGGGGCTGTCGGAGCGCTGCAGACCGGTGGCGAGGACAAGGAAGTCTTCGTCTTCCGCCCCCAAGCGTTCCCGGACCAACTGCATCTGGTGCGGCATCTTCTTGGCCAGACCCCGAAAGTCATCGAACACGCGCAGGTTCTGCGCCGCCGCGTACTCCCGGAACTGCTCGCGCTCCCGCCGCGTGAGCGATCCGGCGCCCGGCGTCCGGACGGCGACCAAGGGCCCTTCGACCGGAAGGTCTCGGGCCTCGAACAGATCTGTCACGACCGCCATCTCGGGCAAGCGCAGGTCCGGCTTGTCGCTTCCGTACCGCTCCATGGCCTGGGCGTACGTGAGCCGGGGCAAGGGCAGCTGCGGGATCTTGGCGCCGGCGGCCTTGCAGACGTCTGCGAGGAGTGTCTCGACGACCTTCAGCACGCCGTCGGTCTGCACGAACGACATCTCGACATCGATCTGCGTGAACTCGGGCTGGCGGTCCGCGCGGAGGTCCTCGTCCCGGAAGCAGCGCACGATTTGAAAGTAACGGTCGTAGCCGCCCACCATCAGCAGTTGCTTGAACAGCTGGGGAGACTGGGGCAGGGCGTACATGGAGCCCGGCTGGATACGGCTGGGGACCAGGAAGTCACGGGCTCCTTCCGGGGTCGAGCGCGTCATAAACGGGGTTTCGATCTCCAGGAACCCCTGCGCGTGTAGACACTCTCGGATCGCCAAGTTGAGCCGGTGGCGCAGCTGAATGTTCCGCTGCATATGGGCCCGGCGCAGGTCGATGTAGCGGTACTTGAGGCGGATGTCCTCGCCAACTGAGGCGTGCTCGTCCTCGTCCAGTTGGAAGGGCGGCGTTTCCGACGTGTTCAGGATGACCAGGTGCCGGGCTACAAGCTCGACGGTGCCCGTGGCGAGGCTGGGGTTATAGGTGTCTTTCGAGCGGCGGATGATCGGGCCTTCAACGGCGACGACATACTCGCTCCTCAGCGTCTCGGCTCTGGCATGCGCCTCAGGATGGGTTTCGGCATTGAACACCACCTGCGAGATGCCGCTACGGTCGCGCAGATGCAGGAACAGCAGGCCCCCTAGGTCGCGCTTGCGGTGCACCCAGCCCATCAGCACGGCATCCGCGCCAATGTCGCTCTCGCGGAGGTCTCCGCAGTAGTGCGTCCGCCGCAGGTCGCCTAGCGGATCCGGGGCGGCGGAGTCGGGTCGGCTTACCGGCATCAGGTTGCTTCCTGGTACTGCCGGCTCAATTCGACGTAATGTTCGGCGTTCTCGCGGGTGCGCTCGAGCTCCTCCTCGCTGAGGGTGCGCTTGACCTTCGCCGGCACGCCAGCCACAAGGCTGCGCGGGGGAATCTCGGCTCCGCCAAGGACGACGGCCCCGGCGGCCACGATGGAGCCAGCGCCGATGCGCGCCTTGCTGAGGATGGTCGCGCCCATGCCGATCAGGCAGTCGTCATCCACATCGCAGCCGTGCACGGTGCACGAATGACCGACGACAACGCGGTCCCCAATGCGTAGCGGCGCGTCGGCGTCTTCGTGCAGGCAGCTATTGTCCTGAATGTTGGTTTCGGCGCCGATCCGCACACTCGCGGTGTCCGCGCGCACGGTGACGTTGCACCACACGCTCGTACGCTCGCCGACTTGGACATCCCCGATCAGCACGGCGCTTGGGTCAATGTAGGCGCTCGGCGCAACGACGGGCCGAGCGTCGCGGAAGCTTCGAATCATGGCAATGCGTGGAAACCCTGAACGGGCCGAGTCGTTGCTACGCTTGTTCGATTCCGCAACCGACTTTGAGCTGGGACGGTTCCAACCATACCATACGGTCCTGGTGGTGGAGAGAGCGGGTTCCAGGCCCTGATCCCCGGTTAAGGGAGGTGCTGGGCCCGGTTGCGGTGATTGCGTTCATCGGGGACCCCGAAGCAGGCTGGATCTCGTCCGCTTGGCGGCGGTCCGGAGCGGATTGACGTCGTTTCAACTTCCGCTACTTATATTGTTTCAAGCGGTGTTGTCATTCCAATTGTTTGAGAAATCCAGGCTAACTACGTGACGAGCAACGACGGCCTGGGCGCTGGCTGGGGCTGCTGTCCGCCAGCAGCAGCGCCCGCAGCCCCGCCGGGGAGCTGCCGTCCGAGGGCGACGGCGCCGTCGACGTGATGCTGACGCTGAGATGTCGAGCCGGCGAAATCCCGATTCCCGCCCTCCTCTCGTGGCCGAAACACCCAAAGGACCCCCGGGCCAAGCGGTTGTTCGACAACCCGCTTCGAAGCCTGTGGAGATGGCTGACGTGGGCGGCCGCTCCCGTGTTCAGCGAGGCGGCGCAGCTGCGCGTGGGCCGCGGCACATACAGAAGGGTGGTCTGGCGATCGTGGAGCACCTACGAGTTTGAAACCGATAACACGGTGTCGTTGCCGACGCGCGAGACCGTGGGCGAGATCCTCGCTGCGGACGGCGGCCCACTGCGCATTCTTCGATCATCAGAGCGTCCATATCGAGGGTGCTCTTGCTGCGCCGGTGCGCGAGGATCGTCGCGGTGCCCCCCACCACCTAGACGTGCCCCCGTACCCCCATAAGAGTTAACTTATTAGGCGATTAGTCGCAATAGGACGATAACTGGGCCAATCGGCGCCGGGGCGCTTCGGCTAACTCCTCGGAAATCTCGTTCCATTCGTTGAGCATCTGAGCTAGCGGCATGGCGGGCTCGATGCTGCGCTCGACTTGATTCCGCACGAACTTGAAGTCACGCCAGGCGCTGTGCGGTCCCCTGCGCCGCCAATCGGTACCCCCAGGGGGAAACGGCGCGTGCGTGGCAGATCAGCTTCTCCACCAGCAGGGCCACCAGCAGCTTGCCGTAAAGCCAGGCCTTGGCGCTCTCATCGTCGTGCTTGGGCAGATGCCCTAGCTGCGCCAGGGACTTGAAGCGCTTGAAAACAAGCTCGACCTGCCAGCAGGTGCGGTACCACTCCAGGACGTCCGCGTCCGTGAAGTCCGCTACGGGGAATGTGGTGAAGACGATCACGTACTTTGCGAACTCCAGGGTTTGCGGCTGGAACTGCGTGCCCTTGCGCGAGGCCTCCTTGCGCAGACCCTCCTGCGCGATCCGAATCGCCTCCTCCGTCTTGCGTAGCGCGCAAACGCGACCCGCCACCGCGCCGCCGCCCTTGTCGACGGCCTTGGCCGTCCACGACCGGACCGCCCCCGCGCTCCGGACCGACTGGACCGACGCGAGCAGGTCGAACGGCTTGTCCTCGACGGTCCGCAGAGTCAGCGCTTCCGTGTCCACTCGCACCGTGACGCGTCCGCCCGCGTTCGCTACGTGGCGGATGCCGGCCGCGGTCGAATACCCCCGGTCGGCCAGCAGGTAATCTCCCTCCCGGATCGGAACATGCGCGAAAGACTCGCCCGTGCCGCTCCCCTCCGTCTCGGTCAGCTTGAAAAAGTCGCAGGCCAGGGAAGGCAGCCGCACGCTGTAGTGAAGGCGCCACAGCGACCCCGTCTTGCCGGGCTCCTGTACCGTCGTCGCGTCGATCGCCCGCACTTGGAAGCCCCCGGCCTCCGACAGCTCGACGCCCCGCTCCCGGAAGAGCTCGATGCACAGCGCGCGCAACCAATCCTTCGACTTCTTCAGCCGCTTCCACAAGGCCACTGCGGACAGATCGGCCAGATTCGCTTGCCTGGCCCGCACTGCGGTCTCGTGCAGCGAGTGCCCGCATCCGAGATGGATCAAGAGCACTCGCAGCAGGTTCTCCGCTGACTTGTCCTTGCGCAGGCCCTTCAACGCTCCGGTGTCGCTGGCCAAGTCCCGCCAATTTCCGGGCAGAAACGACACCAGGAGGCCCCAGTCCTCCATCATCCGTGATGGCTCTCCGTACTGGCCATGTTCCTATCATACACTATCCGTTCCAAATAAGTTAATTCTTACGCCGATACGCCCCCGCTTCCGCAGGTGTTCCGAGAGCGCCTCGAAGGCTCGCAGGATGACCTTGGGGTCAAGGGATCCAGGCATTCTTTTCCGCGCCGCGTGCGTCCAGGTCCAGGGCGTCCGGCAACGCTCCGCGCCGAATGAACGCCGGCGCGTAGAGCAGGGAGTCTCTGGCGATGCTAGGGATCGCCGAGATCACCCATGGCGTGTCGAGGAATCGTTCGGGCTTTTCAACCCAGGCCGGAACGGGGCGCCCGTGCAAGAGGGCGATATGTTCCGTCACGGCGGCAAGCAAGATATCCCGTCGAGCGCCCGTCAACGGCGCAGGGTCGTTGAGAGCCGCAACCTGACGCTCTCGCGTCAATTGGTGAAAGCGTCGGGCAGATCGTGCATCAGCATCATGTATCGGCGTCTTCCCGCGCCTCCCGGATTACACGGCTGTAGAGCGCCACGCGGAAATCCGTCTCCATGGACCCACTATGCGCGACTACTGTTTACGGCCTGCCGCGGCAATGGCATTCGGTAGCCTGTTGCGCGGGTGGAAGCCCCGAGCGAGTGATGGAAGTTGCTGATTCCAAGGATGTTGACATCCCGGCAAACTTTTTCCGCGCAAGGGCTTGACTTTTTCGCCCGAATCTGCCAGCTTAGTTTCGGATGACTCCTAGCCCCGCCATCGAGCCCCGCATCCAGAACCTGGAATCGACCACTTTCCTCGGCAAGCGCCTCACCCGCCGTCAGATCGCCGACATCCAGGAAACCGTCGGCCGCTTCCCCCAGCTCAGCCGCGCCGAACTCGGCCACACCATCTGCGAGCATCTCGGCTGGCACGCGCCCAACGGCAACAACAGCATCCAGCTGGCCCTCCGCGTGCTCGAGACCCTCGAGCAACTCGAGATCCTCACCCTGCCACCCAAGCGGCACCGTGGGCGCGGCCCGCAGAGGCCCGTCGGGACTGCGGCCCGCTCGGATCCCCAGCCGCCGGTTGCGGAGCCGCTGGCTGCGCTGCGGCCGCTGCGGCTGGAACTGGCCGAGAACCCGGAAACGGTCGCGGAGTGGAACGAGTGGAACAGCCAGGCTAACTGGTGAATGGACAGAGGGTGAAAGTCCCTTGCAGTAAAGGAATGAGCCATTTCGTACTGGCCCGCGAGTCATGCGTTGGCCGCCGTGAGGCGGTCGATGAAGCGTTGACAGCGGCGCGTGTGGGCAGAGCATTGAGCACCGAAATCCACATCGTCCGGAGTGCCGAGGCCGTCATGCGAGTCGAAGGCAACACTGGTCGTCCCGCATTGGCGAGGGGCGGCAGGGCTCCGCGGTGTCCGAGACCTCAAGGCACGCACGTGAGTCCAACACCGGGACCTGGGAGGCCTTCCAGCCGCCCCGGCCGCAGGGTCGGGGCCGTCAAAGTCAAGGCAGGAGCCGAGCGGAGGACGCACGGCTGGAAGGAGTCGGACTCGGCCATAGTAGCGAAGAAACCGGCGAACAAAGCAGCGGGTGCGCTGTGGCGGAGTCGGCGGAGCGAAGGGCCGGGCGCAACGGGAGTTCGCAGCAGGCAAAGCACGGGCCGGACACAGAGCCGGATTTCCCGCGTCACAGGCGTCTGCGCGACACGGCAGTTCCAAAGGGGTGCCGTCACGACCGGAGCGAGGAGCCGGGTGCCTTAGCGGGCACGCCCGGATCTGCGCGGGGGGCGTCGGGTAACCGGCGTCCTACCGCAACGGTCCAGCGCCACCACTACCTCGGCTACCGCCAGCCATGCGGCGCGCACCTGCGCTATTTCCTGCGCGACTGCCAGGGGCGCCTGCTGGGCTGCCTGCTGTTCGACTTCGCGGCCCGCGACCTGGCCTGCCGGGACCGGCGCAGCGGCTGGCAGAGCCAAGCGCACCGCAAGCACCTGCGGCTGGTGGTGCGGAACTCGAGATTCTTGCTGCTGCCCTGGGTGCAGGTAAAGAATCTGGCCTCGCATGCGCTGGGGCTGGCGCTGCGGCAGCTGCCCGGGGACTGGCAGCGGAAGCATGGCTACCGGCCGGCGTTGGTCGAATCGTATGTGGATCCAGAGCGGCACCGGGGGACCTGCTACCCAATGGCACTGAAATAGGCTAGCCGGAATCTAGATTTCTCAGCAAACCTCCAATGCGTTGATTCGAATGCACTTGCAGATTTTTTTCGAACGGCCGCAAAAACCACTTGACATGCGAGCCTGGATTTGCGATGGTAGCCAAGAACAGGTTCCTTGGTGGCTGTCATGGATCCCCGCATCGAGAAGCTCAAGTCCACTTCCTTCTTCGGCAGACGCTTCACGCGCCGGCAGATCGCCGATATCCAGCAGACGGTGGCCAGGTTCCCGGCCCTGAGCCGCAAGGAACTGGCGGAGACGATCTGCGAGCACCTCAACTGGCGCACCGCCGCTGGCGGCAACCGGGTCGCGGCCGCCCTGGGCCTGCTGGAACAGCTCGAGCAGGGCGGCATCCTGACGCTGCCGCCCAAGCACACGCAGAACATGCGCCCGGGACCGCGCCCGCCGGTGGCCGCGACCCCGCGCACCGATCCCCAGCCGCTGATCGCGACCAGCCTGCGGGACCTGCAGCCGCTGCGCCTGCAGCGGGTCGAGCAGCAGGAGGACACCCAACTCTGGAACGAATTCATCGAGCGGCACCACTATCTCGGCTACCGCCAGCCGCTGGGCCCGCACCTGCGCTACTTCCTGCTCGACCGGCACGGGCGCCGGCTGGGCTGTGTGCTGTTCAGCCAGGCGACCCACTCGCTGGCTTGCCGCGATGAGTGGGTCGGCTGGCCTGCCGGGCAGTACAAGAAGCACCTCGACCTCGTGGTCGGCCAGCCTCGCTTCTTGCTGTTTCCTTGGGTGCAGGTTCCGAACCTGGCGAGTCACGCGCTGGGGCTGGCAGCCCGGCAGCTGCCGGCGGACTGGCAGCGGCGCTATGGCACGCGGCCGGTCCTGCTCGAAACCTTCTGCGAAACCCCGCGCTTCCAGGGCACCTGCTACCGCGCCGCCAACTGGATCCATCTCGGCCGGACCCAGGGCCGCGCCGACGCCGGGCGCAGCCCCAAGGATGTGTATGTCTACCCGCTGACGAAGCCGTTCCGCTCGATCCTGCTGCACGGGCCGCGCCCGCAGGCCCGGCGACGGCCGCCGCCGGCGGCGCAGCCGCAGGCCCCCGACGCGGACTTCGTCGCCCTCTGGCAGGGCCTGCTCGGCTCGCTCAGCGCCATCGCCGCCGCTCACGACCAACTCTGGCAAGTGCGCAGCCGCGTCCTCAACACGCTGCTGGTGATGCTGTTCGTGTTCCGCCTCGTGTGCGCTCCGCGCCGCCAGGGCTACACCACGACGCTGTCCCAGCTGTGGGCCCAGTGCCGCGCCCTGGACGTGCCCCTGCCGCAACCGCAGCCGGTCTCCGACGCGGCCATGTGCAAGGCCCGGCCGCGGATTGACGCCCAGGTCTTCCGGCAGTTCCACGCCGAGATCCTGCGCCGCGCCGACCAGCCCGGACCGCTCTGGCTGGGCCACCGCGTCTTCGCCGTCGACGGCTCCAAGCTCAACCTGCCGCGCCCGCTGGCCGCAGCCGGCTACGACCCGCCCGGCCCGCACGCCCACTACCCGCAGGGCCTGCTCAGCTGCCTGCTGCGCCTGCAGTCCCGGCTCCCGGTCGACTTCGACCTCTTCGCCCACCGCAACGAGCGCGCCGCCGCACGCGCCCATCTGCGGGCACTGGCCGCCCCCGACCTCCTCGTCTACGACCGCGGCTACTACTCGTTCGAACTGCTCTGGAGCCACCGGCGGCGCCGACTGCAGGCCGTCTTCCGCCTCCCCCGCAACATCTGCCCCGCCATCGATGCCTTCATCGACGGCGACGGCACCGACACGCTCGTCACCATCCTGCCCGGTCCCGCTACCCTGCGGACCCTGTCCCGCAAGTATCCCGGCACGCACTGGCAGCCCCTCCCGCTGCGCCTCGTCAAGTACACGCACGCCACGACCAAGTACGTGCTGGGCACCACCTTGCTCGACAGCCGCCGCTACAGCGTCGCCGACCTGTCCGACCTGTACCATGCGCGGTGGGGCATTGAAGAGATGTACAAAATCAGTAAATCGTTCCTGGAGGTCCAGCAGTTTCACGGCCAGAGCGAGCGCCTGGTGAAGCAAGAGTTGTTCGCCCATTTCAACTTGATTGCGATGATGCGGCTGTTCACCAACCGGGATGCGGACCTGTGCCAAGCAGCCCGGCAGCCGGACGGCAAGGCGCCGCCGCAGGCGAACTTCAAGCACAGCCTGGCCGCCCTGTCCCAGCATCTCGAGGGTCTGCTGCTGCGCCACTCCGCGTATGTCGGCGAGACCCTCGAACGCATCTGCGCGTGGGTCGGGACGGGTCGGCGCAAGCCGCGTCCCAACCGCTCGTACCAGCGGCGCTCGCTGCAGCCGGCCCCGAAATGGTCCCGGCGCAAGGCGGCGACAACCTAGCTGCTTCGATGCCAACCCCGCTGCCCATGACCTGAGTGCCCGGAACCTGCAAAATGGACTGCCCTCAGGCCCCTCGCCCTTAAGTTAATGCCGAAAACCTTAAGTTAGTGCCATTGACCTGCTACCAGGCGTCGAATTGGGAGCGGGTGGGGCAGACGCGTGGCCGCAAGGCGAAGGGCGACCAGCCGGCCAAATCGCCGAAGGACGTGTACATCCACCCGCTGCGGCCGGACTGGCAGCGGGTGCTGGCCGGGGGCCCGGCGGGCGTGTCCCGGCCGCGTCCGGCGCAGCCGGAGCCACGGCCGCAACCCGACGAGCGCTGCACTGCCCTGTGGCAGGAGATCCTGGCGGCGGTGGTGCAGGTGGCGCACGAGCACGACGCGGCCTGGATGCAGCGGCAGCGGGTGCTCAACACCCTGCTGGTGGTGCTGTTCGTCTTCCGCCTGGTATTCGCGCCCAACCGCCAGGGATAGGCCCTGACCTTGCGCGATCTGTGGGCGCAGTGCCGTGCTCTGGACATCCCCCTGCCCAAGCCCGAACCCGTCTCGCAGGCCTCGATGCACGCTGCCCGCCGCAAGGTCCATGACGCAGTGTTCTTCCGCATCCACCGCGAGATCCTGCGCCACGCACCCCCCGACGAGCCCCGCACGCTGTGGTACGGCCACCGCGCCTTCGCCGTCGACGGCTCCAAGCTCAACCTGCCGCAAGCCCTGCTCGAGAACGGCTACCGCCGCCCCTCCGACGGCTCGCACTACCCCCAGGGCCTGCGCAGCTGCCTGTTCCGTCTGCGCTCCCGCCTGCCGGTCGACTTCGAACTCGCCCCCCACGGCGACGAGCGCCGCCTGGCCCTGGCCCACTTGCCCGCCCTCGCCCCCTCCGCTGTCGTCGTCTACGACCGCGGCTACTTCTGCTTCCGCCTGCTGCACACCCACCTCGACCGCGGCCTGCACGCCGTCTTCCGCCTCAAGTCCAACGCCAACTCGGTCTGCGAGCAGTTCCGCCGCTCCGGCCGCCGCGACGGCATCGTCACCATCGCGCCCTCCGACACGGCCCGCGAGCAACAGCCCGAGGCCGGCTGGCGGCCCTGCCGCGTCCGCCTGCTCCGCTACACCGCCGGCGACACCGACTACCTGCTCGCCACCACCCTGCTCGACAGCCGCCGCTACCCCGTCCGGGCCCTCGCGGACCTCTACCATGCGCGCTGGGGCGTGGAAGAACTGTACAAGAGCAGCAAACAATACCTGCAAGTCGAGCGCTTCCACGGCCAGAGCGAGCGCCTGGTCCGCCAGGAGCTCAGCGCCCATTTCAGCCTGCTCGCGATGACCCGCCTGTGCACCAACCAGTCCCAGGCCGGCTTCCGCTCCGAGGCGGGCAAGCAGCCCCAGCAGGCGAACTTCCGCAACGGACTGCGCACCGTCGGCCGCCACCTGGAGGGCCTGCTCCTGACCTACGCGACCACGCTCAGCGAGACGGTCTCCACCATCCTCGCCAGCATCGCCGGCTGCCGCCAGCGGAAGCGTCCGAACCGCTCCTATCCGCGCGTCTCGCACAAGCCCGTCAACAAATGGAGGTCCCGCAAGTCCGCTCCGGCCCCGCTCTCAGCCTGACGCCTCGAAAATCCGGTGCTTCAGCGCCGGAAATCCCCATTCCCCCTTAACCGAACGCCATAATTCCTTAAACGAATGCCATTGCCTGCCGCGGCGGCCGCCGGTCCAATTCCTGCGGGCTTCTCCCGCTCTTGCGAAAGTCGTTTCGTTATACTGCCGGATAGCTGCCTCGTTCGAGGATGTTGCGGTGGCTGAAGACCATTTGGAAAGGCCGCCGCGAGGTGCGTCATTGCCAGTCAGCTAGCTAGCGAGGCGCCGTTCGAGCGCTGAGAGTGCATGCCAGAGCAGGTCGTATCGCAGCGATCCAGGGGATTCATCTGCGTCAACGCGCACCCGAGCGGATGCGCCAAGAATGTGGAGAACCAGATTGCGCATGTTCGTTCCGGCCAACGGGCGCCGTCGGGAAGCCTCCGCAACGTCCTGGTCATCGGCGCCTCGACCGGCTACGGGCTAGCAACTCGGATCGCGGCTGCGTGGGGCATGGGTTGCCGCACGTTGGGAGTGGTCCTCGAGAAGCCGCCTTCAGGTCGGCGAACGGCCACCGCGGGGTACTACAACTGTGTAGCGTTCCATCAGGCCTCCGAGCGCGACGGCCGATGGGCGGCAAGCATCAACGGAGACGCTTTCTCCGACGAGGTGAAGCAGCAGGTGGCGCGCGTCGTGCGAGACTCCATGGGACCGCTCGACCTGCTGGTCTACAGCCTCGCGGCGCCGAAGCGCGCCAATCCCCGCACAGGCCGAACGTCCGCATCCAGCCTAAAGGCCATCGGTTCTTCCTACAGCGGCAAGACGATCGATCTCGCGAACGGGAGGGTCAGCACCGCCACGGTCGCGGCCGCCAGCCAGGAGGACATCGAGGAGACGGTCGCGGTGATGGGCGGCGAGGATTGGCGGTGGTGGACGGAACAACTCCTCGCCGACGGCCTACTCGCCGAGGGCGCCCGAACCCTGGCCTACACCTACTACGGCCCCAGCCTGACCTGGCCGATCTACAGGGACGGCACGATCGGCGCCGCCAAACAGGATCTCAAGGAGACCGCGCGGGTGCTTGACGAGAAGTTGCGGAGTTCCCTAGGTGGAAGAGCCTGGCTCTCTGTGAACAAGGCGGTCGTCACCCAAGCTTCGGCGGCGATTCCGGTGGTCCCGCTCTACATCAGCCTGCTATTCCGGGTCATGAAGGACCGGGGTATACATGAAGGCTGCATGGAGCAAATGCAAAGGCTGTTCGTCGACCATCTCGGCCGCGCCGACGGTCCGGTCGTCGATGTCGACGGATTGATCCGTCTGGATGACTACGAGATGCGCGCCGACGTGCAGCGGGCCGTCAGGGAGCTTTGGCCGGAGGTCGAGACGGAGTCCCTGGATGCTTTGACGGACTTTGCGGGCTTCAAGAAGGAGTTCAACAATCTGTTCGGTTTCCAAGTGGACGGCGTCGACTACAGCCGCCCGGTGGAGACCGAGGTGTTCCTGAACGCGGCGTGCAACCACGAGTTGCGCGTCGGACTCTAACGAATCAGGCATGTAGAGTGGAGGTGTTTTCATGAGACGTTTCAGGTGTACGGCCCCGGCGTTGCTAGGTCTTGGGGTCTTATGCTTTGGGGGCGCGGCGGCCAGCCAGGAAGGCAGAGAGCCGATCCGGGCCGGCGAGTCGGACTCGGTCTCGTCCGAGCGGCGCGCGGAGGGTGTGCTCGAGAAGGGCGCGCAGGGCATCAAGAAGGGCGCGGCGGCAGTCGCGCGTGGGGCCAAGGCAATTGCCGAGGGCACGGTCGAGGGGGCGGAAATCGTTTCCGAAGGCGCGGGCGAGGCGGCCACGGCGTCGGCGAGCGGTGCGGTCAAAGTTGCCGAGACGACCGCGGAGGGTGGAAAAGTGGCCGGCAGGGCGACTGCTGAGGGTGCGGAAGCGGTCCTCCAGGAAGGCCAGGAAGGCGCCGAGGCCGTGGCGGCTGGCGCGACGACTGCGGCGAGTGCGGTCCAAAGCGGAGTCGAGCAGGTGGGGGAGGGCGCCGAGGCGGTTGCCGAGGGTGCGGAACAGGGAACCAAGGCCGTGGCCGCTGGCGCGGCGGACGGCGCAAAGACCGTTGGACGCGGAGCAAAGAAGGGCGCCAAGGCCGCTCTCAGGAGCATCAAGAGACTCGGCGGCAAGTCCGAGCGGCAGTAGATCCCGGGCCGTATAGGCTGAACTGGGACAAGGATTCGAAGGATCGACAGCGGATGGCCACCGGGAGCAGCGCCGAACACCGCAAACACGCCGCCGCGCGCGGGGCAGTGACGCTCGCAGTGGTCACGGTCAGCGACACGCGGACACCCAAGACGGATGCCAATGCCGCCTACCTCCGGGACGCAGTCGAGCGGTCGGGCAACCGCCTGCACTCGATCCGTATCGTTCCCGACGAGCCCGAACTCGTGCAAGGGGCGCTGCGTGAACTTGTGGCCGAGCAAAGTATCCAAGTGATTCTCTTTAATGGTGGGACGGGAATCTCGCGGCGGGACCGGACGTACGATGTGCTATGCCGCGAGATCGAGAAGGAACTGACCGGTTTTGGGGAATTGTTCCGGATGCTGAGCTACGAGCAGGTCGGTGCGGCGGCAATGCTCTCCCGTGCTACCGCCGGCGTGTGCCAAGGCAAGGTCGTGATCTCCGTGCCCGGTTCGCCTGCCGCCGTGCGTTTGGCCTGGGACAAGCTGATCCGCCCGGAGTTGGCGCACTTGGCTTGGGAGGTAGTGCGCTAGGCCACTGCTATTCTCGGGGTCTTGCAAGAAGCGTTGGGTTCATCGTGCCAGCTGTCACCATTGCCGTCCTCCTTCTGTTGCTGGGATCGGCCTGCGCGAGCGAAGACCACAGATCAGCCGCCCAGATCGAGTCTGCTGTGGAAGAGTACCTGGCAGAGCGGACCGACCTGCGCCTCGGCCGGTTGCGTGTCCGGGCGGACCACGTGCGGTACCAGGATCGCCATGCCGTGGCTGAAGTGTCCATCACGGCGCCGGGAGATCCCAAGGCGGCCATGAATATGGTCTACGAGTTGCGATACGGTCCCGATGGCTGGCGCGTCTTGCCCGCGGAGTCGAGTGGACCCGCGCCTGCGGGGCGTTCAATGGACCCCCACACGTCGCCGCCGTTGCCGCCGGGTCATCCCCCTACACGACAGCCCGGCGCCGGGCTCCCACCCGGACATCCTCCCCTGGGGGCCGAGCCGAATCCTTAGTCCTTGCCCAATCCCGCTCTCCTTCTCCGCGCATCGGACGGCAAGGAGAAGCGCTGTCGGGGGTCGTCGACGGCCTGCACTTCATCCCGAGTCCAGCGCAGCTCAGTCCACTGGGGTATACTTTTTTCTCGATTCCGCATTGCGACACCAGGGCCGCGCCATTTGGGCCGCTGATTCCGCTTGCGGCGCCTCCCAGGATGGGATCGCCCGACTCGGGGCGGCCAGTCAAGCGCCTCGATGCGGGCGCGCGTGAGGAATCCCTGCTGCGGGAAATCCTGATCTGCTCGTCGGGGCGTTAGGAAGTCCATGAGACACGATCGATCGAGCCAACTCTTCGCCAGGGCGCAGCAGTCCATACCGGGCGGTGTGAATTCGCCCGCCCGCGCCTTCGGCGCTGTCGGGCGGGAACCTATCTTCGTCACGCGCGGGGATGGCGGCCGCATCTGGGACGCCGACGGCAACGAATACATCGACTTCGTCGGATCCTGGGGGCCGTTGCTGCTCGGCCATCGGCACCCGGCCGTCATAGCGGCGCTGCGCACCGTTCTGGAAGGGGGAACCAGCTTCGGCGCGCCGACGGAAGCCGAGGTCCAGATGGCCGAGTTGATCTCGGAACTCGTTCCCTCGGTCGAAATGGTGCGCCTCGTGAACTCGGGCACCGAGGCGACGATGAGCGCTCTCCGCGTAGCCCGCGGCTATACGGGCCGCGACTTGATCGTCAAGTTCATCGGCAACTACCACGGTCACGTCGATGCCTTGTTAGTGAAGGCCGGCTCCGGACTGGCGACGCTCGGAATCTCGGATTCCGCTGGCGTGCCTGCCGGGTTCGCGAAGACCACGATTCCCCTTCCGTACAACGATTCCGAGGCGGTGGAAAAGGTATTCGAGCAGCGCGGGGATCAGATCGCGGCGGTGATTCTTGAGCCGGTCGTGGGCAATATGGGATGTGTGCCGCCGCGGCCTGGGTTCCTCCAGCGCCTCCGAGAGCTGTGCAGCCAGAGCGGGTCCGTGCTGATCTTCGACGAAGTGATGACCGGCTTCCGCGTCGCCCTGGGGGGCGCCCAGGGTCTTTACGGCGTCAAGCCGGACATGACCACCCTAGGCAAGGTGATCGGCGGCGGGCTTCCCGTCGGCGCCTTCGGCGGACGCAGAGAGATCATGGAGCACGTCGCACCGCTTGGAGCGGTCTACCAGGCCGGCACCCTGTCCGGCAATCCCCTCGCCGTGGCGGGCGGGCTCGCGACCTTGCTGCACCTCCGCGATACGCCCGGAGTGTACGGCCGACTCGAAGCGTCCAGCGCCCGTCTGCAAGCCGGCGTTTTGGCGGCCGCCGAGGCGGCGGGCGTTCCGTTGACCTCCAACCGCGTGGGCTCGATGGTGACATTCTTCTTCACGAGCGAGACGGTCTGGGACTGGAACGGCGCTGCGGCCTGCGATACGGAGGCATTCGCCCGCTATTTCCGGGGGATGCTGCGGCGGGGCATCTACCTTCCCTGTTCCCAGTACGAGGCGGCCTTCGTGTCAATGTGTCACCGCAACGACGAGATCGACCGCACGGTCGACTGCGCGGAACGGGCCCTGCGCGCCATGGCCTAGGGGCCGGGCCCCTGCGCGCCTGGACGGCTCAGGCAGCTACTGCGTCAGCTTCTTGATGCACGAGCATCCCGAACGACGAACCGCCCTTGGCGGCGATCCCGCCATTCGTCCAGTTCGACTTGGCCGACGATTTCGAACCTTGCGTCGCCGGCGGTCTCGGTTGAGGGACCCCGGCTCACCGGGCCGACCGAACCGTCGGTTCGAATGCGCTCCTGCCAGTCCGAGGGAGGATTCCACCAAACGGCCCGGAATCGTTGCATGTCCGTGGTCAAGGTCAGGAACAGGTGTCCGTTCTGGCTCCGGTTGCTCCGCAGGAGCGAGCAGTTGCGGATTCCGAAAAGCGGAAGCGGCAGACCCTGACCCCAAGGGTCGAGGCGCCGCTGACTCTCCGCGAGCGCGAGCATGGATCCATCCGCGAGGTTCTCAACTGCCAGGACGGCATCAATCTGGTGCGCCGGCTTGGGCGGCTGCTCTGCCGCTGCCGCGTGCTCGCTGAATCTCTGGGCCAGGAATCCTTGCAGGTCGGATAGCCGGTTGGGATCGAGTTTGAGGCCGCACGCCGCGGCATGCCCCCCGCCGGAGAGCAGGATGCCGTTCTGGCATGCCGCCGCGACGGCGCCGCCGATGTCGAAACCGAGCGACGAGCGTCCGGAACCCACGAGCACTCCATCGACAGGCTGGGCCAGCACGACTGCGGGCCATCCAAAGCGCTTGACGAGAGAGGACGAGACAAGCCCGACCGTGCCGGGCGTGGCCTCTTTGGCGACGTACACGTTGACCGGACCCTCGCCGAACGACGGGAAGGCTGGCGACGACTCAAGTTCCCGCTGCGCCTGGTGTCCGAGCAGGACCCGCTCACGGTTGCAGTGATCCAGGCGCCGCGCGAGTTCCTGGGCCGCGCCGGGCCGCCGTTCGCGGAGGCAGCGGGCTGCGAGGTCCGAGGCGCCCATGCGAGAGCCCGCGTTGAGGCGCGGGCCGATCCGCCATCCCAAATCGTCCGCGACGCGCTTGTTGGAGAGGCCTGCCACCTCGCACAGGGCCGCGAGACCCGGGGAGACGGCCTGGGGCTCACCCAGCAATCGGACCCCCGCCTGGACGAGAGAGCGGTTGAAGGGTACGTCGAGACGCATCACGTCGCATGCCGTTCCGAGCGCCGCGTAGAATGTGATGCGTTTGCGCAGCGACGCTGTCCCGGCCGACGAGAGTCCGGCTTGCCGCAGCATCGCTCGAGCTAGGAACCAAGCCAACGCGGCCGTGCAGAGCGTTCCTTGCTCGCCCGGGTCGGCCCGGCGGGTGACCCAGGGATTGACGACCACTCCCGCGGTTGGCGGCGCCGTGTTGTGGGGCGGGTGGTGGTCCACAACGAGCGGCGTTAGCCCATGGGAAGCTTGGTAGCGGTCGAGGAGGTCGCCAGCCGCGGTGCCGCAGTCGAGAACGGCGACGCAAGAGACGCCTGTGCGTACAAGAGCGTCTAGGCACCGCGGATTGGGGCCGAACCCCTCCGTGTTGCGCTCGGGGACCGCGACGGCAGGGTCTTCCCGACCCGGGGGAGAGACCGCCCGGAGGGCCTCCACGAGGATCGCCTGGGCGGCCGCGCCATCCACGTCGTAGTCGCACAGTATCCCGACCCTGCCGCGACGCGCCGCATTCAGCAGCATGGCTGCGGCGCGATCCGTTCCGTCGGGCTCTCCGATCGTCGACGTGCACTCTCGGAGGGAGCGGTTCGCGAGGTCGGATGCGGCTGCGGGCTCCATCCCTCGGTTGGCGAGCGCCCGTCCGATCGCCTCAGGGACCTGCAGGAGCCGGGTGATCTCTCTAGCTCGACGGGCCTGCTCCGGGGAGTCCCTCGGCCAGGACCAGTGGAAAGGCCTCACCGCGTAGCGTCCGACCCGTCGGTGCACGCGCAGGCGGAAGAGAGACGACACGATGGAGGCATGGCGGGACTGCAAGTGTCGCACATGCTTCGGGCTCAGCTCGCTCGGGAGCCGCCAACCCCTTCGGTCGGCTGCGGTTCCAGTGTCCGCGCCGTCCCGGTCAACTACGAGATGGCGACTGGCTCGCGGCCCGCCTAAGGCGATCGGCCATCCCGATCTCGCCTTCAGGCCGCATCAGGGGAAACAGGATCACATCGCGGATGGTCGGCGAGTTCGTCAGAAGCATGGTCAAGCGGTCGATTCCGATTCCCTCGCCGGCGGTCGGTGGCAGGCCGTAGCAAAGGGCGCGCAGGTAGTCTTCGTCCATCCCGTGGGCCTCGTGGTCGCCCGCCGCGCGCGCCGCGGCTTGTTCCTCGAAGCGACTGAGCTGCTCAACCGGGTCGTTCAGCTCGGAGTAGCCATTGGCGATCTCCATGCCGCCGCAGAAGATTTCAAAACGCTCGACCCAGTCTGGGTTGCCTGGTTTCTGTTTCGAAAGGGGTGATGCCTCGACGGGATAGTCGTAAACGGCGGTCGGCTGGATCAGTCGCGGTTCGCAGGCGGCTTCAAACAACTCGAGCAACGCCGCGCCTGCCGAGACGCCGTCGCAAAACTCGAGCGCCACCTCCGCCTTCCTGTTGTGTACGGCTGCGAGTTCCTCGATCTTCGCAATGTCGGAGAGATCTGCCGGGTCGGGACGCGTTGGGGGATCGGGCCAATATTCGGCAACGGCCTCGGGCAGCGTCAAGCAGTTCAGGGAGCCGAAGTCGATCCTGTGTGGGCCGAACTCGGTCGCCGTGCGGCCGTCCAACACGGCTTCGGCGGCGGCGCGCAGCAAGTCTCCGCTGAAGTCGATCAGATCGCGGTAGTCGCTGTACGCCTCATAAAACTCCAGCATCGTGAACTCGGGGTTGTGATGCCTTGACAAGCCCTCGTTGCGGAAGTTGCGGTTGATCTCGTAGACCCGGTCCAATCCACCGACGGTCAGGCGCTTGAGATACAGTTCCGGGGCGATCCGCAGATAGAGGTCGACATCGAGGGCGTTGTGGTGTGTGACGAACGGCCTCGCCAGCGCTCCTCCGTAGGCCGGCTGCATCATCGGTGTTTCGACTTCGATATAGCCGCGCTGCTCGAACGCCCGCCGTAGCGTGCGGGTGATCTTGTCCCGCGTGACGAACGTCTGCCGCACAGCCTCGTTGCTGATCAGATCCAGCGCGCGTTGGCGGTAGCGGACCTCGACGTCTTGCAGTCCATGGAATTTCTCGGGCAGTGGCAGGATGCCCTTGGACAGAAACGCCAGCGCGGACGTGCGTAGCGTCAACTCGCCGGTGCGAGTCCGGAAGACCTTTCCCTTCACTCCAATCAAGTCGCCTGCATCAAGGAGTTTGTAGAGTTCGAAGTCGCGCTCGGAAACCTCGTCGCGGCGGACATAGACCTGCATCTCCACTCCGTTCTGCTTGAGGTTCGCGAAGCCTGCCTTGCCCTGTCGCCGCTTGGCGGTCAGACGACCGCAGATGCGGGCTAGCGGCCGGTCCGCTTCGAGGGTGTCCGCGTCGCACGGGTCAAAGGCCTCACGCAGTGCCGGGATGGTGTGCGTCGGCTCGTATTTGTGGGGATAGCGCTGGAAACCGAGTTCTGCGATGCGCTCGATCTTGTCGTAGCGCTGCTGGAAGATGCGGTCTTCTGGAGACAAGGAGGCCGGCTCCGGTCCGGAAGGGAAGGGACCCCTCATTGTAGGCTCGGAGCCGGCGGTCACTAGGAGTCCGACCGCAGCCGTCACGTAGGCGGCTCGGGCTTCAGCACTCGCAGTACGATCCGCAAGGCTCCCGTTCTTCAGGTTCTTCTTTCCGGTGTTGACGGTGTGGCAGCTCAAACGGGAGAGTGCGCAGCCTGGGCCCAAGGCTGCTACTATCCGCGGGGTGGTTGTCCGGTGCGTGAGGATCGCGATGCCAGCGCCATCGTCCGGGGCTGGCCATGCTGTCCGCCGGTTTTGGGTTGGTCGATCCGAAAGGTGAGGATCCGGCCGCACCCTTGCCGCGGCTGTCTTCGCCAGCCGTGCTGCACACGCTGGCGGCTTCAGCGGTCGATTTGTGGATGTGCTGGTGAACCAAATGGAAGAATACGACGCTATTGCCGAAGCGTACCGCGACTCCAAGCGGCTTCCGTTCCGGGAATCCATCGAGCGGTACACACTGTTCGAGATGCTGGGAGACATTCGAGGGAAGAAGGTGCTGGACATGGCCTGCGGGGACGGGTTCTACACGCGCCTGCTCAAACGGGCCGGGGCGTCCGAGGTCACGGGGCTCGACGTCTCTGCGGAGATGATTCGAATGGCGGAACAAGAAGAGAGGAGGCGTCCGCTGGGATGCGCGTATCTGCATCAGGACGTCGCGGCTTTCGAACCGTCTAAAACGGTCGACCTCGTCGTTGCGATGTACCTCCTGAATTACGCTCGAACCGGGCAGCAGCTCCGCCGACTCTGTCAGGTCTGTCACGACGCGCTGCGGCCGGATGGACGGTTCGTGGGCTTCAACGACAATGTCCTGAATCCTCCCAGGGGAACCGTGTCGTGGAAAGAATACGGACTTGAGAAATCATGCGCGCCCCTCCCGAATGAGGGGGGCGTAGTTCTGTATACGGTCACCAACCAGGACGGACGGCAATTCAAGTTCGAGAACTTCTTCCTCACGCCGGACACCTATCGGAGCGCCTTCCAGGAGGCCGGATCCCGGGACTTTCGATGGGTCGACCTGTCGTTGCACCCAGCCCAGCGGGGCGATCCCTTCTGGGACGACTTTATGACGACCCCGCCGGTCATTGCCTTTGCGGCGTCGAGATGAGGATTCGCAGCCGCCCAGGAGGTCGGCTGTGGTCCGGAAGGGTAGGGAACCCTCCTGGTAGGCGCGAAATCGGCGGTCAGTAGTAGTCCGAGCAGTCCATGAAATAGCCGCACCGGTTGCACTGGAGCTTGCAGTGGCGAGCCTCCAGGCGCTGGGAGCAGTTCGGGCAATAGAGCATGGCCCGCTCCGCTCGATCCGGCTCGCGGCTCTCCCGCTGCGGCGCGGAGGATGTATGGACGCTCGGTTCCCGCGATGCGGACTCCGGTCCAGGGGGATCCCTGTGCTGGGTCACACGCCGATGTCCCGAATCACGTCCAGCTTGGCGTCGCTCAAGTAGGCGTATCGGTTAACCCAGTAGCCGTGGTCACCGGCTTCCCGCGCCACCTCGAGTCGCCGGCGGAAGTCCGCCAGAGGTCCATAGCCGTGGGCCAGCACGTAGACTGGCGTCTTACCCGCCTGCCGCTGCGCCTGGCGGATCTTGCGCGCTTGCGCGACGGGACCGACCGGGTGAGGGACATCGGGCGGCGGGTAGGAATAGGCCTCGACCGTACCGAGTCCATCGTCGTCGGCGATATCAAGCCAGCGGACCAGCGCTCGGGCCAGCAGTCGGCTGGAGAGACCGGGGTTGGCCTGCAGCAACTGGTCTCCGTAAAAGCGCAGCATCATCGGCCAATGCATGGTGTAGAGTTTGCAGCTAATGGCCGTCGAGTGCCGCGCCACGCGCCCAAAGTCCATGCCCGAGACGATCGTCCAGGGTGGGGGAAAGGCGTTGGGAAGCAGTTCCATCGACTCGCCGCCCGCCTCGTTCATCGTCCGCCGGAAACCGCCGATCATCTCGTCCACCAAGGCGGCCTTGAAACGCAGCCAAGCCGACGCGCCTGGGTAGTCGACAAGCAGCCGCAGCAAGTGAAAGCGGCCGCCGTCGCCGTCCTCGGCCCAGGGCTCGAGGTCCGCGTCGGTCAGGCCTCCGTGGAGCTTGCCATAGAGCCGGCCGACGTCGCGCCGCATGCGCTCGAAGGGGAATCCTTGACGTTCCGCCGCCTTCTCGGCGTGATACGAAAAGTCCAGGAATACCGAGTCCAAGAAGTACGGCGGATACTCGGGCCAGTCGATCCGCAGGCCGTCGAGTTGCGGGTAGTGGCGGATCAGGTCGCGGATCAGCGCGTGCTCGTAGCCGAGGATGTGCGGGCTCGCCAGGCTGCCGTTCTTGGCAAGGCGCTTCTCGGGGATCGTCCCGTCCGGCAGCAAGGCGCGGTCGGACTGCACGGGCCCGCCGAACTGGACGCGGTAGCCGGGCGGGATGGCCGCCTGCACCTGGAAGTACACGCGGAAGCCGCGCTTCTTGGCGGCGGCGACGAAGTCGTTGAGAAGGTGGCCCTCGCGGCGCGTCAGGTCCGTCGGGCTCGAGGGCTGGTAGCGCAGTCCGCTGTACAGGGCCAAGTCCGGCTCGAAGCTCGGGGCCGTCCGGACATAGACTTCCCGCTTGCCGAACAGGGGCCGGTCGAGCAGGCGCACCGCCCCGGCATTGGCGTCAGCCGGAGGCTCCCGCTGGCCGGTCTGCGGGTCGGCCTCTTCCATCAGGTAGGGCGATGTGGCGACCGCGTTGGCCCCGATGCGGGCGAGGTTGCCCAAAATACCGTCGATACCCTCGCTCTGGATGTATTCGGGGAGCACCGTTACCCCCAGGAGCGTGCGGTCCCCCATGGCGCGAGCAGTATATCAACACCCCAGTCGCCAGGGGAGAGAATGGCCGGCTCACCCAGGCACATTTTTTTGTCGCGATTTGGGGCGTCTCATCGAAGTTGATTCCGACTCACACGTCTTGTGGGTAGCCGGGCGCGGCCCGAAGGCGTGCCGCGAGGGCGCTGGGCAGGTGGCCCGAGCCTCTTGGACGTGTTGTCGAGAACAGCGGGCACAGCGCTAGCGTGCCGCGCTGGAAGGCGTGGAGCGCAACGGAGGCGGGAGGGCGCGGGCTAGCGGGCTAGCGGGTTCAGCAGCAGGTCGAGAGCCTCCTGCGGCCGGGCCGCGAAATGGCGGTTGGCCTCCGGCAGGAACTGGAACCTGGACTGGCAGCGGACGATCGAGATCGCGGTGTTGGTCAGGCAGGCGAGATTGCGTGGCAAGTCGCGGACATAGACGCGGCAGCGGTCTTCGTCGTAGGTGAAGTCGCGGACATAGTGCAGGCGGTTCTCGATGTGCCAGTGGTTGCGGACCAAGGCCGCCAGCTGCTCGGCAGTGGCCTTGTCGGCGGTCAGAGAGGTGAGGGCGTAGGTCACTTCGGTGCTGCTGGCCCCGGTCTTGAGGACCTGCCGCTGGCGTTCGATGCGGATCGCCTGGCGGCGTCCGTAGAGGCCGGCATAGCCCTCCCAGGCGGAGTCGGAGAGGTCCTTGACCCAGTAGCGGCGGCGGTCGCTGCGGCCATGCTCCTTGTCGCGGGTTTCATAGGCGGGGGAGTCGCCGAAGAGCATGGCCTGCAGGTCGGCCAGCAGCGTCGGCTGGTTGTCCTTGATGGCGGTGACCAGGTAGTCGGCGCCGCAGTCCTCGAGCAGGTGGCGCGCTGTCTTGTGCTGGGCGTGCAGCGCGTCGACGGTGACGGTGCAGCCGGAGATCTCGACGGCGTCGGCCAGCTCGCGCACCGCCGGGATCTCGTTGGTCTTGCTGTCAATCTCGAGCTGTCCCCGCACCAGGCCGCTGCCATGCTCGATGGCCGCGACCAGCATGCGGCGGCCGTCCTGGGTCTGCCTGGAGGCGCCGCGGACATCCTTCCCATCCATGGAGACCGCCGGGATGCCCGCGGTCCGCCGACGCTTCGGCGGCTCGCTCTCGTGGCCCGTATCTTCCTCGTTCGGCTGGACTTGCCGTGGATTCCCGCTCTGCTGCCGGGCCCCCTTCGCCACGGCGGTTTCCAGCGTCTCCGGCGGCAGGCTCGCGAGGATGTTGTGGAACGTCGTGATCGACGGCGAGGTGTAGCACTGCCGGCTGGGGCTGTAGAAACAGTCCGCGGCCTGCCGCTGCTGCTGGCTCAGCAGGCCGGCGAATTGCGCGCAGGCTGTCACGCCGCGGTAGCCGGCCAGCCGCGCGGCGACCGCCAGCACGAGCACGCTGCGCAGGCTGTAGCGCTTGCCCCGCGCGTGCCGGTACTCCGCCACCGCGCCCAGGAACTCAAACAGGCTGCGCAGCTGGGGCGCCTCCGGGGGCGCGGTCCTGGCCGGGCTCTGCCAGTCCGGCTCCTCGGCGGGCTGGCGCAGGGCCGCGCCGGCGTTGGCTTGCAGTTCGAACACCAGAATCTCCTTCCGCTGGCCGTGATGGCGCCAGTCCGGCGCCGCGCCCGGCTGGCGCGCATAGCCGCCGGTCAGGCCCAGCGAGCGCCAGTTCGCGGCCCGGTAGCAGGTCCCGGCAAAGCGCGCCGGGTCCACAAAGGTTTCCGCGACCAGCACGGGGTGTCCGTGCGCCGCCAGCATGTCCTCCGACAGCCGCCGCAGGCTCAGCCCGAGTACCCGCGAGGCCAGATTCGGGACGTGAAATCCGGGCAGGATCACAAAGCGGGAATTCTGGGTGACGAGGTGCAGGCGGCGCAGTTTCTGCTCCCGGGACCAGCCGATCCAGCGATCCCGCGCGGTCAGCTTCAACGCGCCTGCCTGCCAGCCAAGCAGCGCAATCCAGGTCGAACCCAGGGTCGCGACATGGCGCAGGCCCTTGCCGAACAGACCCTGGAAGGACAGGTAGTGATGCGTCGCGACCAGCTGGTCCCAGCGACGATGTTCCTGCGCACCCCAGGTCGGGCATATGCGCTAACTTATTGATCGCCGCCAAAGAAATTCGCCATCTGTGATCGGCGCTTCCGAGGATTCTCCGTTAGTTCCGCCGAAATCGCCCGCCAGTCGGCGAGTGTCTGCGACAGCGGAATCGGCGGCTCGATCGCTCGTTGCACCTGGTTCCAAACGAATTGGAAGTCACGCCAGGCGCTGCGTGGGCGATCCGGGTCCCACTTCGTACCCCCAGGGGGAAATGGCGCTCGCGTGGTGGATCAGTTTCTCGACCAGCAGCGCAGCCAGCAGCTTGCCGTACAGCCACGCCTTCGCGCTGTCGTCGTCGTACTTCGGCAGGCAGCCCAGCTGGGCCAGCGACTTGAACCGCTTGAACGTCAGTTGCACCTGCCAGCGCGTGCGATAGCACCCCAGCACGTCGGCGGCCGACCACTCGCTTTCCGGCACGGTGGTGAACAGAATGACGTACTTGGCCAGTTCCAGCGTGGCGGGCTGGACCGTGCGCCCCTTCCGGGAGGCCTCCTTGTGGATCTTCGCCTGGGCCAGGCGGACGGCCTCCTCGCTCTTGCGCAGGCCGCACACCCGGCCCGCCACCGGCGCACCCTCGCTCGCCAGCGCACGGGCCGCGACAGACCCGATGATCCCGGGACTGTGCAGGGGCCGCATGCAATCCACCAGGTCCAGTGCCGTGCCGTCTTCCTTTTCCAGCACGAGCGACCCGCTGTTCACCCGCACCGTCACTTGGCCTTCTGCCGCGGCCACGTACTGCATTCCCCGACCCGTCGAATACCCGCGATCCGCCAGAATGCAGTCCCCCGCCGCGATCGGGAACTGCCTCAGCGACTCGCCCGTGCCCACTCCTTCCGTCCGCGTCAGCTTGAAGAAGTCGCAGGTCAGCGACGGCAGCCGCACGCTGTAATGAATCCGCCACAGCGAACCCGTCCGCCCCGGCTCGCTCACCGTCGTCGCATCGAAGGCCCGCACCTCGCCGCTCCCCGCCGCCGTTGCGGCGGCCAGCCCTTGCTCCCGGAATAGTTCCACGCACAGCGCCTGCAGCCAGTCCCGTGACTTCCGCAGCCGTTTCAGCAAGGCCACGTCCGACAGGTCCGCCAGATCCGCCCGGCGCGCGCGCACCACCGTCTCGCGCAGCGAGTGGCCACAGCCCAGATGCAGCAGCAGCGTGCGCAGCAGGTTCCCGGGTGACTTGTGCTTACGCAGTTTCCTCAAAGCTCCGGTCTGCCGCGCCAGATCCTCCCAGTTCGGCGGCAGGAAGGAGACCAGCAGCCCCCAGTCCTCGTTCAGTGGTTCACTTGTCTCCGGGTTCACTTCTTTCGCCGAGTGCCTATACCACCCTCCGCCAATCATACCCGGCAGAATTTGTGATGTCAACCTATAAGTTAGCGCTTATGCCCAGGTCGGGCGCACGCTGACGGCGCGCACATCCAGACCGCGACCTCCCGCCAGCAGCGACTCCATACGGCCCAATGTGACAGATCGACAACGAAATGTCCAGCCCTTTCTGGTTCGACCGACGGAAACCGAAGAGCGCAACGCCTATCGGACAGCCGCGCACTGGCCCTCCCCCACAACGCGCCGCCCTGGATGCGGACTAAAAAAGAGCCCTGATCCGTTGCCGGCCTGCTCGGCCGTCGCTTCAGGAGTCCTCCGCGGGTTCGACTTCACACAGGCTCGGCCGAGACTCGACCCCGCGACGCCGCAGACGCCGGGTTCCGCGCGGATGAGCAGTTCTGGCCTGGCGGCGCAGCGTCTCGGCGGGCATCAGCGAAGCCACCGATGGTATGTCCGGAACCTCGTTGAAGATCGGCTGCTGCACGTTCTGAGCCGGCCGCTGTTGCTTCCGAGTCCTGGCTGCATCGTAACTGCGCCCCGAACCACCTGGCCGCATCGAGGGCTGGCGCCGCCAACGCGGGACGGTCGGTACGGAGGGAAGTTCGCCTCGTCGGCCGGATCCCGTCCCTGGACCGATCGAGGTGGGACGGGCGACGGCTTCCCGGCTGTCGGGCGCCAAGTACGCCTCCCGCGCGCTCCGCGGCGCTCCTGTTGCCTGCCTGACGGGCCGCCACTATACTGATACGTTCACATTTCAGACGGCCTGCTGGATGGGACCGACATGCCGAGCGCGATAGAACGAGAGTATCATTCCCCTCAGACCGAGGCCGCCATGTTTTACGGGCTGTTTCTTCGGGGCCACTCTGCGGATTCGCTGCGAGCCGAGATTGACGTCTCGCCGCAGATCTATAAGAAATGGATGCGCGCCAGGGAGTACGATCAGAACTTCCGGGAGCAGTTGCGCAGGATGTATTTCTATCGCAAGCAGGTGCTGGCGATCTTCGACTCGCTCGTCATGAGCAATCGAACGCAGACCGTTTGGCAATAGGGCCTCCCGGCGGCCCCAGCCGTGGCGCACCAGGCACGTACCGAGCCGACAACCGACGATGGCGAACGCGAGGAATCCTCATGGATCTGTACCACCCCAATGAAGAATTCGTAGCCAGGGCCAATGTCCCGCGAGGAGACACACACCGCGATCTGCTAGCCAGCGCGGACTCGGACCCGGAAGGGTTCTGGGGCGGTCTGGCGGAGAGCGAGCTGCACTGGTTCCAAAAGTGGGACAAGGTCCTGGACGACTCCGGGGCCCCGTTCTACAAGTGGTTCGCGGGGGGTAGGACCAACATGTCCTTCAACTGCCTGGATCGCCACTGCGCGACATGGCGAAAAAACCGCGCGGCCATCATTTGGGAAGGTGAGCCGGGCGACCAGCGGATTCTGACCTACCAGGAGTTGCTGCGCGCGGTCCAGCGCTTTGCCAGCGTGCTGAAGCAGCAGGGATTCGGAGCCGGGGACCGGGCCATCCTGTACATGCCGATGGTGCCGGAGCTGCCTGTAGCCATGCTCGCGTGCGCCCGGCTCGGTATCACCCACAGCGTGGTGTTCGCGGGCTTTTCGGCGGAGGCGCTGAAGACCCGCATCCTCGATCTGGACGCCGGCCTCGTGATTACCGCCGACGGCGGCTGGCGGCGTGGCAAGATCGTCCCTCTCAAGCCGTCCGTCGACGCCGCGCTCCAGCAGTGTCCGGGCGTGCGGCGGGTGATCGTCTACCGGCGTGCGGGAAACGAGGTCGAGATGCAGCCCGGGCGCGACGCTTGGTGGCGCGATCTGGACGCCCACGCGAGCGAGCACTGCGCTGCCGAAGAGCTGGATGCGGAGCATCCGCTGTACGTGCTGTACACCTCCGGGACGACGGGCAAGCCCAAGGGCATCGTCCACACAACGGGAGGCTACCAGTTGCAGGTCTCCATGGCGATGCGCTGGGTCTTTGATATCAAGGACGAGGACACCTTCTGGTGCGCGGCCGATATCGGCTGGGTCACCGGCCACAGCTACATCGTGTACGGTCCGCTCCTGGTGGGCACGACGACGGTCATGTACGAGGGAGCGCCGGACTTTCCGGGGCCTGACCGTTTCTGGCGGATCGTCGACAAGTACAAGGTGAACATCTTTTACACGTCGCCGACAGCGATCCGAGCCTTCATCCGGTTCGGTGAAGGCTACCCCGGCCGCCACGACCTTGCCAGCCTTCGCCTGCTGGGATCCGTCGGGGAACCGATCAATCCGTCCGCCTGGGAGTGGTACCACCGCGTCATCGGCGGCGGCCGTTGTCCGATCGTTGACACGTGGTGGCAGACGGAGACCGGTTCCATCATGATCTCCCCACTACCCGGTGCAACCCCACTCAAGCCCGGTTCCGGCACCTTCCCTCTCCCAGGCATCTCGGCCGATGTCGTGGACATGCAGGGAAAGCGGGTCGAAGCGGGCGGAGAAGGCTACTTGGTCGTTCGCAAGCCGTGGCCTTCGATGTTCCGCACCCTGTGGGGCGATCCGGAGCGCTATTGGAAGACCTATTGGAGCCAGATTCCCGGCTTGTATTTTGTCGGCGATGCCGCGCGCAGGGACGAGGATGGCTACATCTGGGTGCTCGGACGCGTCGACGACGTGATGAACGTCAGTGGGCATCGTCTTTCGACCGCGGAGCTCGAATCGATGCTCGTGCGCCACGAAGCCGTGGCGGAAGCCGCCGTGGTCGGCATGCCCGACGAGTTGACCGGCCAAGCCGTGATCGCGTTCGTCACACCGATTCAGGGCCATGAGCCGACGGATGCGCTGGCGGCGGAACTGCGGGATTGGGTCGCGCAGCAGATCGGCAAGTTCGCGCGGCCGAAGCAGATCCGCTTCAGCGACGCGCTTCCGAAGACGCGCTCCGGCAAGATCATGCGTCGGCTTCTTCGCGAGATCGTGACGACGCATAAAGTCAGCGGCGATATCACGACGCTCGAGGACCTGTCAGTGATCAACCGTTTGGCGGCGCAACAGGACGAGGATTGACCTGTGTCGTTTCGCGTGTGGGAGCAGCGGTGAGCCCAGCCAGGGCCCGTCGAACCGCTTGATGAGAGACCATCCGTGTCGGATTACACAGAGGAACACGCGGCGTCGGGCATCGCGGTCGAGCTTCCGGAGATCGCGACCTGGCCCAATCAGTACAAGGGCAGGGGATACACCGTCGAGATTGAGTGTCCCGAGTTCACTTCGATCTGCCCAAAGACCGGACTTCCTGACTTCGGGACGCTGCTCCTGCGTTACGAGCCGGCGAGTCTCTGCCTCGAACTGAGGTCGTTCAAGCTATACCTCTTGGAATACCGCAACATGGGTATCTTCCAGGAGAATGTCGTCAACAGGGTACTCGACGATGTGGTGAGGGCGACACGTCCAGTCTGGGCGCGGGTCGAAGGCCGCTTCGAGGCTCGCGGAGGGATCTCGACGAAGGTCATGGCCGAGTACCGCGGCTGATGCTCGCGTTCAGCCAGCGCCCACCGAGCCCATGATCCATCCGCCCGACGCGTGGCGGGGCGCGTAGCGAGACCCTGGAGCGCCAAGCGTCGAGACGATGGATTGGCAGGCCCCTCGCCCAAGGGGCCCCGAGCGCCGATCAGACCCCGATGCGCGAGCGATTCGTGGTAGAGTCTCGGCGGCAAGCCGTGAGAATCGCGACGCTCCCTGCCACTTTGGCGGTTGCCCGGCAGTCCGCAGAGATCTCCGGCCCTCGGCCCCAGGTCCTCCATCCCGCTACCGCCGAGCTGCCACAGGCCGTGCGCGCCGCCCCGGCGCACGCCGCGCTGACTGCGGGGCGCGCACATCCAGTCGAAGTCTCCGCGATGATCCGCAATGTGACGCTCGTCGATGCGAGTCAGCGAGGGGCCGCGGTTGCCGTGGAGGACTCCGGCAATGCGCTGCTCGACAACATCGTGATTGCCGGAGATCGGCAGTCCGGGCTGGGCGTGGTGTACGGCATTCGAGCCGACGAGCAATTCGGCCACTTGCGGATTCGCAACGTCGTGGCGCCGGCCGTGGGGGAAGCCGGGATCGCGCTTGTGAACTTGAGCCAGTCCGGAGGATTGGATTCCTACACGATCATGAAAAACGTTGCCACGGTAGGGGCCCGGATGCCGACGCCGAAATGGCTCGTCGAGGGGAATCTCTAGCGCATCGCGGCAGCTCGCGCCCTTCCCAGTTGTCATGCCAGGAAGCATCCCCGCGCCGATGCGGACCCCGATCTGCAGAACGATCGGCCTCGACTACCCGGTGCTGCAATCTGGCATGGGGATGATCGCGCGGGCCGAATTGGCTGCGGCGGTGTCCGAGGCAGGCGGGCTGGGCGTGATCGGAGCCGGTTTGAGCATGCCCCCGGACGAACTGCGGGAGCAAATCCGCGTGGTCCGCCACGTGACGAAGAAGCCGTTCGGAGTGGACATCCTCTTCGCGACAATCCGTGCGGAGGGTAGCGACGTCGTCAAGTACACCGAGGAAGTCCAGGGCCTGATCGAGGTCACTCTGGAGGAGCGCGCGCCTGTGCTCATTTCCGGCTTGGGAAGCCCCGCAGGGGTCATCCCCGACGCGCACATGCGGGGCATCTACGTCATGTCCGTCGTCGGTGCGGTGCGGCATCCCCGCAAAGCTGTCGCGGACGGCGTCGACGCGCTGATCGCATCGGGTCGCGACGGGGGCGGACACGTCGGAGACGTTGGGACGGCCGCGCTGGTCCCGGCAGTGGTCGAAGCGGTCCACGCGCCCGTCATTGCCGGCGGCGGTCTTGCCGATGGTCGCGGGCTCGCGGCGGCCCTGATGTGGGGTGCGCAAGGTGTATGGCTGGGAACCCGATTCATTGCTACCGTCGAGGCGGGCGCCCATCGGAACTACAAGAGCAAGATCGTCGAGGCCGACTCGTCGGGCACCGTCGTGTCCCGCGCCCATAGCGGGAATCCGTGTCGGATGATCCGCAACGCCTTCACGGAGTACTGGTCCGAACATGAGAAGGAGATCCGGCCCTACCCGTTGCAGGCCCTTCACGTGGGCAACCCGGCTTCGACGCGCGGCAGGCTGGACGGCGACGCCGAGCACGGAGTGTTGCTGGCCGGGCAGAGCGTGGGACTGATTCGCCAAGTCGATTCGGCGGGCGACGTGGTCTACGAGGTTGTCCGGGGCGCCCGCGAAGCGATTGCAAGCGCGGCTGACGCCTGAACGTGTTGTTCCCGCAGCGGCGGTTCGAGCCGGCGTTCGTAAACTGCAATTCTCCATGTGGCTGGGTGGGTCTCGGCGAGGTCGATGCAGGACTCTGCTGCGGCGCCCCTCGAGCTGCGGTGGAATCCCCGCCGTTCCGGCTCCACGGCGCAGTCGATCTGGCGGCTGATGAGCAACACGGGGATCTTCGGGTCTGTCGGCGTCCCAACGCCCCAACCAGCTTTGGTTTTCGCCTGAGACAGCCGCCGAGCGGCTACGGGGCCCTCAAGACGTCGCGCCCAGGACGGCCCGTCGGCATCGCTGGAGCGCTCCTCGTCAAGCTGCGGCCCCCTCACGCGACATCCGTTGGTAGGCCCATGCAGCGCCGAGCAACAGCAGGCCCAAAACCAGCAGCGCGACCACTCGGTAACCGCCCTCGAGGCTCGCGATGTCGAACAACGAGACTTTCAGGGCTGTGAGCCCGAACAGAGCCAGTCCAGCCCAGCGCAGGGCGGCGACTTTGCGCCGCAGGCCGCCAGCGACCAGAGCCGTAGAGTAGAGCGCCCAGAGTACGGACACAGTCGTCTGGCCCGCCCAGCGCAAGGCGTTACGGTCGCCATGGTCAGTGGCGGATGTTGCCTGCATCAGAACGTCGAAGTAGCTGTAGGCCTCGATCGTCGAAGCCAGCCAGACCACGGCGGCCGCGCACAACCCGAACCCCAGGGCCAGCTTGGCCGCTTGTCGACGCAGGCGGAATGTGGCGTAGAGCAGGCAGGCCGACAGCGCGGCGGCACTCGCGAAGTCGCGGTTCAGGAGGGGCGTGAACGCCTCACGCATGCGCCATGGCGCGTCCGAACCCAGGTAGTGAACCAGAGCGCAGGCAAACACCGGCGCCGTAGCCCGCCCGAACCAGACCGAGGACGTGCGGACCGCCAGCCATGCGAGCACGCACGCCTGGAGTCCCCAGGCCAGCGTGACCCAGTGCGCTTCGAGTTGGATCGGGATCGCCAGGGTCACGAACAGGCCGGCAATCCCGATCAGGGCGAATGTGGTCCTGCGCCCTGCCACGAGTCTCGCCAGAGCTGCGTATGCGATGGCCATCGTCAGCGCGAAAAGGCCCATCCACTGCGGATGCTCCGGCTCGAGCAGCGTATAGGCCGCGGCGAAGAAGACGAGCGGGTTCAGGAAAAGGCGGATCCAGTTTTCGACGGCGAGCGGTCGGCCGCGCAAGCGCGGCGCCAAGTCGGCGAAGACGAACAGGGCGAACACCGCAGTCAGGAAGGCGACGGCCGCCCATAGCTTCTCCGGGTGGTAGTGGTCCTCCCGCCAGGCCGAGAACAGGAGGTGCGTGAAGGCGAACGAGATCGATGAGATCCAGCGCCAGCGGCGCAGCAGGACCGCAAGGATCACGCCCGCGTCGAGCAGCAGGATGTAGGAGAAGAGGATCCAATAGCGGTCTGGGTCGGTCGTCAACAACAGGGGCGTGAGGAAGCCCCCGATCTGCCCCATCAGGGCGATGCCCGGAGCGTTCTGAGAAGCCCCGAGCAAGTGCGCCTGTACGACGATGATCGCCAGGAAGGCGAACGCCGCCGTCGGGTTGATGAGCTGATAGAACCCGTAGGACGCGTACGTCGACAGGTACAGCAGGGTGACGCCGCCGGCGGTGAGGGTCTGCGAGAACCCACGGCGTCCGAGCCGGAGTTGCCAGTGCCCCAGCACCGAGAGGCCTACGCCTGCCGCCAAGCCGAGCAGCACCCGGCCGAGATCGCCGATCCAGCGGTTCTCGAAGGCGAACTTCAGAGCGAACGCAGCGCCGAGGAAAACGGCCAAGATTCCCACCCACCCCAGCCAGCGCTGGCCGATGCGTTCCTCCCACGCGCGGGTGGGGGCGGCTGGCGGGAGCGCTGCGATCGGAGGCCGAGGGAGATCGTCCGATCGGGAAGGCGCGGCTGGAGCGGGTTCGGGGGCGGCTCGAGGCTGGCCCTCGCGTTCGCGCATTAAGCGCAGCACCGCGGCTTCAAGTCCGGCGACCCGGCGCTCCAACGTTCCGATTCGCCGGCTTCGAACCAAGTAGACGATCGTCAAGGCTGCGAGCGCCAGCAATACGCCGAAGGCGGGGACTCCCTCCAGCATCAGCCCCCCCAGCGAGGTTCCCGGCGCCTCGGTCCGCTTGCGTCGGCCCGGGAGCAGCCGCGGTCCGCGCGACGCCGCGCGGATCCGGCCAAGCTTGGCTGCGACGCTTCTTGGCGGCTTGCGAAGCCCTGAGGCGCGTCGGTAAAGGGGCTTCGCGGCCGCATCCCAGAGTGCTAGCCCACCAGTTGCGGGATCAACTCTCCGCGCACGTCCGTCAGCCGCATGTGGCGGCCGTTGAAGAAATACGTCAGCTGGGTGTGGTCCATCCCCAGCATGTGCAGTATCGTTGCGTGCAGGTCGTGGTAGGTGTGCACCTGCTGCTCGGCTTTGTAGCCGAATTCGTCGGTGGCTCCGATCGACTGCCCGCCGCGGGTCCCAGCTCCAGCCAGCCAAACCGTCATGGC
The DNA here is from genome assembly GCA_965218615.1 of Bryobacterales bacterium. GTDB lineage: Bacteria > Acidobacteriota > Terriglobia > Bryobacterales > UBA6623 > VXMF01. The sequence goes on along the minus strand of CBDCLH010000002.1, from coordinate 854,962 downwards.
GTGGGGATTGTGGTCGCGTCCGACGCCGCGCTGGGAGATCGGCATGCGTCCGAACTCCGAGTGCCAGACGACCAGCGTCTCGTCGAGCAATCCGGTCCGCTTCAGGTCCTTGAGGAGTCCCGCGATTGGGCGGTCGACCTCCCCCGCATGCAGGGTATGGTTCTCGATCAGGTTGCTGTGCGCATCCCAGGTGTCGATGTCCTGCTGGCGGAGCGCGCCGCTATAGAGCTGCACGAAACGCACACCACGCTCGACGAGCCGGCGCGCCAGCAGGCATTGCCTGCCGAACGGCTCGGTGACGGGATCGTCCATCCCGTACAGCGCCTTGGTGGTGTCCGGCTCTTGCGAGATGTCCACGGCTTCGGGAGCACAGCCCTGCATGCGGTAGGCCAGTTCGTACGACGCGATACGCGCCGCCAATTCCGACGAGCCCGGGTGGCGTTTCGCGTGCTCTTCGTTGAGCTGGGCGAGGTGATCGAGGCGCGCCCGCTGCTGTTCCGGAGCAATCAGGTCGCTGGGCGGGCGCAAGTCCAGGATCGGATCCCCTTGCGATCGGAAAACCGTTCCTTGGTATGTGGCGGGCAAGTAGCCACTGCTCCAATTCGCCGGTCCGGAAAACGGGCCCCCGCGGTGGTCGTAGATGACGACGAAGCCCGGCAGGCTCTGGTTTTCGGAGCCGAGCCCATAGGTCACCCAGCTGCCGACGCTGGGGTGGCCCATCAACAGCGAGCCGGTGTTCCACTCATAGTGCGCCAGGACGTGGTCGTTGGATCGGCCCTTGCAGGAATGCACGAAGGCGAGGTCGTCCGAGAGCGCTCCGATGTGCGGAAAAAGCTCCGAGACCAGCTTGCCGCAGTCTCCGTGGCGTTCGAACGCGAACGGACTGCGCATCAGCGGGCCGGGATAACCCTGGCGTACGCGCACGCGTCCCTTGCCGGTCATCGGCTTGCCGTGATGCTTTTCCAGCATCGGCTTGTGGTCGAAGCTATCCACGTGGCTGACGCCGCCACTCATGAAGAGCGAGATGACGGCCTTCGCCCGAGGCTGAAAGTGCGGCTTCCGCGGAGCGGTTGGCGACACGACCCCGTGCACGTCGCACGGGGTCGCGGCTGCCAGCAGACCGTCCTGGTGCAGCAGATGCGCGAGCGCGAGGCCGCTGATGCCTTCCCCGGCCCGGAACAGCAGGTTCCGGCGCGATATAAAGCGTTCGTTAGCTGACATAGAGGAACTCGTTCAGGTTCAGGATCACGTCACAGAGATCCGTCAGGGCCGCCAGGGCGTCGCCTTGGTGGAATTGCTTCTGCCGTCCCAGGAAGTCGAGATTCACTGCCAGTTCGTCGTCCGTCGGCGTGCGGCTCAGAGCGATGCGGTAGGCTTCGCGGATGCGGCCGGCGTCGTCGTCGGTGAGCGCCGCGACCCGCTCGGCGTAGTAGCGGGCCTGTCGCAGGGCGAAGTCATTGTTGAGCAACGTGAGCGCCTGCGTCGGGACTGTCGTGGTTGTGCGGCGCTCGCAGGTGACGTTCATGTTCGGCTGATCGAACACCTCGAACAGCGGGTAGCGCAAGCCGCGCTTGGAGTAGGCATACACGCTACGCCGCCAGTTCTCCGGTCCGGGATCGGACATCTCCCACTTGCCCTTGGGGAAGGACTCACGCACCTCCTGGGGAATCGGTGGGAAGAAGCCCGGGCCACCTGCGTCCAGGTTCAGCTTGCCGGAGGCCACGAGGATGATGTCTCGGATCGCCTCGCCTTCCAACCGCCTATGCCGGAATCGCCATAGGAGCTTGTTCTCGGGGTCCGCGGCCCTGGCGGCGGGATCGTCGTGCGCCGAGGCCATCTGGTAGCTCTGCGAGGTCATGATCAGCCGCTGCATCGCCTTGATGCTCCAGCCCCGTTGCACGAACTCGGTGGCAAGCCAGTCCAGCAGCCGCGGGTGCGTCGGCCGCGTGCCCATGCTTCCGAAGTTGCTGGCTGTGTAGACCAGACCCTCTCCGAAATGGTGCATCCAGATGCGGTTGACCATGACGCGGGCCGTGAGCGGGTTGTCTGGCGAGGCGATCCACTTGGCCATCGCGAGCCGACGGCCGCTGGAAATGCGATCGTCCGTCGGCGGGAGGGGCTGGAACGACCTCCCTTGGGCGAGCGCCTCAATGTACCCGGCTTCCACCACCTGTCCCTTGTTGCGGTAGTCGGCGTTGGGTAGGAAATGGGCTGGAGGAGGCCGGTAGTTCCTGACGGGAAGCCAGGTCCCCTCAATGCCGCTGAAGTCCTCGCGGTCGCCCTTGCCGGGCTGAGGCTCGTCGCCGCGGCCGTCGGGTGCGAAGCGATAGTCTCCGTCCCGAATGCCCATGGCCGCCGGCAACGGTTCGGGGAGCTGGTCCTCGAGTGCGGCGATCTGCTCGCGCAGCGATTCGAGCCGCGCCTTGTCAGCTTCAGACAGCATGTCGTCGGTGATCGACACGTTGGAATATTGGACTTGGGCTGCGAGCAACTGCTGCCCAGGCGATCGTTTCTCAAGCGGCGTCCGGACAGCCTCCTGAATCTCTGCCGGAAACTGCTCAATCCGCTTCTGCTTGGCGATCTCTCGATAGGGAGCCTCGACGGCGGCCACCTGCTTCTTCAATGGCTCGATCTTGGCGTTCACCGCTGCGGTGGCAGCCTCGTGACGCTGGATCGTCGCGTCGTCCGTCAATGGAAAGTCGTAGCGTACGTAAGGAAAGAAGACGGCCAAGGTTCGGTAGTAGTCCATCTGCGAGATGGGATCGAACTTGTGGTCGTGGCAGCGCGCGCAGTCCACGGTCAGGCCGAGGAAGACTCGACTGGTCGTCGCAATCATGTCGTCGAGGTAGGTGTACCGGTATTGCGGGTTGTCCTTCTCGCGGAAAAGCACGCGCGGCCCGACGCGGAGCATGCCGGTTGCGGTCAGGGTTTCGAAGTTGGGACTCTCGATCTCGTCGCCGGCGAGCTGTTCCTGCACAAACCGGTCGTACGGCTTGTCCTCGTTGAACGCACGGATGACGTAGTCTCGGTAGCGCCAGGCATGGGGCTGATCGTAGTCGTGCTCGTACCCTGAGGAGTCGGCATAGCGAGCCGCGTCGAGCCAGTGCCTGCCCCAGCGTTCGCCGTACCGGGGCGAGTCGAGCAATTCGTTGACAAGACCGGCGAACGCTTGCTGGGAGGGATCTCGCGCGAAGGCGTCGACCGCCTCCGGCGGGGGCAACAGGCCGGTCAGGTCGAGGTAGGCGCGCCGCACCAGCATGCGGGGGTCGGCCCGCGGCGCACGCCGCAGTCCCTTCTCACCGAGACGCGCCACGAGGAAGGCATCGATCGGGTGCGCGGCCGAGTCCGGCGGATCGTCCCGCACGGGATCGGCGAAAGCCCACCAGACCTCCTTCTGCTTGGCCTGCTCCTGTTCGGCTCTCCAGGGCGCCCCCGCGTCGATCCAGCGTCTGAGAGTGTCGATCTCGTCCGGGTTGAGGGTGCTGCCAAACGGCATGCGGGGTTCCGCCGCACCAGCGATGTGGCGGTAGAGCTGGCTGTTGGCGGCATCGCCGGGACGCACCGACGGACCGCGCTGGCCTCCGCGAAGCATCGCGTCCCGGCTGTCGAGCCGCAAGCCGGAGAGTTGCTGCTTCGCCCCGTGACACTGGGTGCAGCGTTCCTCGAGGATTGGCGCGACGTCTTGGACGAAGTCGGGCGGCTCGGCCTCGGCGAACGACGCCGTCGGCGCGGCCGCCACGAGGCCCGCAACCGCCAGAAAAACCCGCAACATCCGATACACCTCTCCTCGTAAGCAGTGTAGGCAACTGGGAGGGAGGGGTCAACCGTCCCAGGCCCTGGCGTGTCCGAATTCACGGGATTCCACCTGCGGCGCAGTCGAAGGGATCCCCTTCCCGGGGCATGGGAAGTGGTGACAAGGCGAGGGGCCTCTCCGAACGCGACGAGTAGGCACGCACCGGCGCTCGGAAGGAGACGCTCCTCCACGAACGATGCAAGATAGGCTATGCTCTACATCTTTCGGCTGCTCAGCTGACCGATTCGTCGATGCGTGCCCTCTGGCTCATGCTCCTTGCGATGCCTGCTGCTCTGGCCGAGCAGCCGATCGAGTTCTCCCATAAGACACACGTCGAAAGGGCGGGCATGCGATGCATCGACTGCCACAGCCGGGTGGACGTGCAGGATGACGCCGGTATCCCTTCGATTCGGAAGTGCATGCTGTGCCACAAGAAGATCGGTACGGAACTGCCGGAAGTGGTGCGTCTGACCGAGTACTGGGATAAGAAACGCGAGGTGCCTTGGGTGCGAGTCTACGAATTCGACGAGAAGGCCGCGGTGCAGTTTCGCCACGCCCCGCATGTGCGTGCGCAGATCGCGTGCTCACTGTGCCACGGCGATGTTGCCGCGATGAGCGTGGCCATCAAGGCGGTGGAACACACGATGGGCACTTGCGTGACTTGCCACCGCGAGAACAACGCGAGCGACGATTGCGTCGCGTGCCACTACTAGCGGGCTGGCGACGCGGAGCACTTGAGCGATAGCCTCGCAGGATAGAATCGAAGATGGATCGTCGCAACTTCTTCAAGCTGGTCGGCACAGCCTCGGGTGGTGTCGTGACCGGTGCGTGCGGCAAACAGGGCGAGGAGATCATCCCGCTCCTTGTTCCCGAGCAGGAGATCGTTCCGGGCGTCGAAGAGTGGCGGCCGAGCGTCTGCCAAGAATGCGCGGCGGGCTGCGGCCTGATCGCGCGGGTGATGGAGTCGGAGCGCGAGATCGAAGTCGACGGGGAGCGTGTCCGTCAAAAGATCGCCGCCATCAAGAAGGTGGAGGGCAATCCGCTGGACCCGGTCAGCGGCGGACGCCTGTGCGCACGGGGCCAGGCATCTCTCCAGTCGCTCTACAACCCGGATCGCTTGCAAGGCCCGCTGCAACGAGTCGGCGCTCGCGGAACCACGAACTTCGCGCCGATCGCGTGGGAAGCGGCGCTCGCCGAGGCGGGGGAAGCATTGGCGCAGGCGGTGGCTTCGAACCCCGACAGAATCCTCTTCCTGACCCAGCCGCGCATGGGAACGCGGTCGGCGGCTATCGCTCGCTTCCTGGAGGCGATTGGCGCACCGCCGGCTCGCAGCGTTGGCGTTGGGGATTTCGCTGTGGAAAGAGCGGCGGCGCAACGCGTCTACGGATGGGACGGGATCCCGGTGTACGAGATCCAAGACGCCACGTTTGTCCTGTCGATCGGGGCGGATTTCTTGGGCGGGTGGGTCTCGCCGGTGCTCTACTCGCGTCGCTACGGCCACATGCGGCAAGGCCGGCCGGAGTTGCGTGGGCGACTTGTCCACGCGGAATCGCGCTTGTCGCTGACAGCCTGGAACGCGGACCGCTGGCTTCCTGTTTGGCCAGGCGGCGAGTTGGCCCTGGTGCTAGCCATTGGCCATGTGCTGGTCGGTGAAAAGCTTGCTCCGGCCCTGGAAGAAGCTCGGTCCGACGTTGTCGCGGCATTCGCGAACGTGGATCTGGAGTGGGCCGCCCGGTCTTCGGGCATCTCGGTCAAAAAGATCCGCGAGACGGCCGCCGAACTCGCGAGCGCCTCTGCGCCCTTGGTGCTGGCGGGGGCCTCGATGGTGCGCGGGAACTCTTCGGACGCCGTCACGGCGGCGAATGCGCTGAACCTGCTGCTTGGTAATGTGGACCGAACGGGAGGCGTCATGCCTCCTGCGGGCGATGCGGGCGTTGGCCTTGGAACCGCCCGTCCGACCTCTGAAGGCTGGTTCGAGCGCTTGGCGGAGGCGGAGCTGGTCCTGATCGACGGTGTCAACCCGGCGTTCCATGCTCCCTTCACCGAGGGCGCCTTGGCCGATGCCGCAACCTTGATCAGCTTCACGCCGTTTATGGACGACACGTCGGCGTACGCCGACCTGATCCTGCCAGACCACGATCCGCTGGAACGGGCCCAGCTTGTCGTGCCGGACGCTTCGCCCATCCCGTCCCTGAGCGGGTCAGCGGCGTTCGTGGAGCCGCTGTATCACTCGCGAGCAACGGAATCCGTCCTGATGGACTTGGCGGAGACTGCGGGCAGACCGTTTGAGGCGGTCACGGTCGAGAGCAGCCTCCGAACGCTGCACGGCGAATTGGCCGCGACAGGATCGAGCGTTGCGTCGGACGAGTTTGTGGCCCAGCACCTCCGGCAGGGCGGCTGGTGGGGCGAGAGACGCGCCAGTGCGCACGCCGTGTCGCCGCGCTTGGGTCGATTCTCCAAGCAGCAGCGGGAGGACGGCCTCCAGTTTCAGGCCTACCCGTCGCTGCAATTCGGTGACGGCAGCGGCGCGAATCGTCCCTGGCTTCAGGAGATGCCCGATCCGACCTCCAGTGCGATATGGGGGACTCCGGTCGAACTGGATACCGGAACCGCCGAGAAGCTCGGCGTGGTCAACGGAAACATCGTTCGCGTGCGATCCGCGCACGGCTCGTTGGATGCGCCTGTCTACATCAACCCGGCTGCGATCCCCGGAATCGTGTCCATGGCAATCGGTCAGGGCCATCGACACTTTGGACGCTACGCATCCGGCCGTGGCGCGAACCCGCTGTCCATCTTGGGACCGGCCACCGAGCAGGCGACCGGAGCGTCGGTGTTCGGTCCCACGCCGGTGACGCTGGAAGTCGTGAGCGACGAACGGCGCCTCATCCAGTTTTCCAGGCAAGATCGCGATGTGATGCCGCACAGGGTATAGCTGCAAGGAGGATTCGTGCCCCAAGAAACCAAGAATCAGGGCGAAACAGCTGCGGAACACGTCCCACAATGGGCAATGGCGATCGACCTCGATCGATGTACCGGATGCGAAGCCTGTGTTGTGGCGTGCCGGGCCGAGAACAATGTGCCGACGGCGGGCGAGGAGCAGGCGGCGCTGGGTCGCACCAAACACTGGATCCGCATAGACCGCTATTACGAAGGTGAGTTTCCCGATATCAAGGTCAAGTACCGCCCCGTGCTCTGTCAGCAGTGCGATGACGCTCCGTGCGAGCCGGTCTGTCCCGTCTACGCCACGTATCAGAACGCAGAAGGCTTGAATATCCAGATCTACAATCGCTGTGTCGGCACTCGCTACTGCGCCAACAACTGTCCGTACACAGTCCGCTTCTTCAACTGGTTCACGCCCGAGTGGGCCGAACCGCTCGGTCTCCAGTTGAATCCGGACGTGTCCATCCGTCCCAGGGGGGTCGTCGAAAAATGCACCTTCTGTGTGCAGAAGATCAAGCGCGCCAAACTCGACGCGCGCCAGCAGGGCGAGGAACTCGCGGACGGGGACGTGCAGCCTGCATGCGTGCAGTCCTGCCCCGCCGAGGCCATGGTCTTCGGAGATATGAGCGACCCGGATAGCGAAGTCTCGAGGAAGATTGGCAGCGGCCGATCCGAGCAACTCCTATCCGAGCTCGGCACCAAGCCGCGCGTCTTCTACCTGGCGAAAGCGGACTAGTCCTGTGTCTCTACTGTGCGGCAGGATGCTCGTCGGAAGACGACGGGGCACGACCCACTCGGCACCAAGCCCGTACGCTCGCAGCGGGTCCGACGCGGGGCTTGCGAGCGCATCGCGCTCGGGTCGTCGCCTGACGTTCGAAACTCCGATCGCCGTGGCCCGCGAGCGACGCCGGGCCGAGGCGTGGAGAGTGCTCAAGAGTAGACTCCGTTAGCATTCACGTGGCATCTCAAGCTCAGCCCTTGCCCGCGAGCGCGGCGGCCGTTCGCGCCGACATCCTGCGACCCTTGCAGGGGCTGAGCCGCGCCTACCTCGCGGCTGTCGCGTTCTTCGGCGCCGTCGTGGCCTGGGCTCTGTGCGCTTGGGGCTTCCAGATCGTTGACGGCATCGGTCACACCGGGCTGCGCAGGCCCGTCTACTGGGGCTTTTACATCGTCAACTTCGTGTTTTGGATCGGCATCTCCCATGCGGGCACGCTGATATCGGCCATCCTGCGTCTGACCGACGCGGGTTGGCGCAAGCCTGTGACCCGCGCCGCGGAGGCCATCACGGTCTTCTGTCTGATGATCGGCGGGATGTTCCCGCTGATCCACCTCGGGCGGGTCAGTTATTTCTACTGGATGGTTCCCTATCCCAATGAGCGGCTGCTTTGGCCGAACTTCCGGTCGCCGCTCGTTTGGGACTTGACAGCAATCTTGACCTATCTTTCCGGCAGCGTCATCTACCTCTACCTGCCGCTGATTCCGGATTTGGCGGAGATGGCGCAGCACAGCGCTGGCAGGAAACAAAAGCTCTACCGCCTGCTCTCGCTCGGATGGACCGGCTCAGATCTGCAGTGGCAAGCACTGGAGCGGGCCATGAAGATCATGGCGATGGTGATTCTTGCGGTGGCGGTTTCCGTGCATTCGGTCGTGGCCTACGACTTTTCCATGTCGATCACACCGACCTGGCACAGCACCATCTTCGCTCCCTACTTCGTGGCCGGCGCGATTTTCAGCGGCATCGCCGCGCTCCTGCTCGTGATGGCGGCGCTACGGAAGTTCCTGGGGTTCCAGCGATACCTTCGCGAGCTGCACTTCGTGAATCTAAGCAAGCTTCTCTTTCTGATGAGTCTTGTTTGGCTATATTTCACGTTCTCCGAGCATTTGACCACCTGGTATGGCAACGTGCCACGCGAAATGCATGTCCTGCAAGTCCGGGAACATGGCTTCTTCGGTTTCTTGTTCTGGACCATGGTTGTCTGCAACTTCGGCATTCCGTTCATTCTCCTGGGCATCACCAAGTTGCGCAACATCACGACGATCACGATCAGCAGCGCGACCATACTGATCGGAATGTGGCTCGAGCGCTTTCTGATCGTGATTCCGTCCCTGTCCACTCCCTCGCTCGCGGCTGCGTGGGGTGACTACGCGCCGAGTTGGGTGGAACTCTCGATCACGGCCGGCACATTCGCGGCGATGGTTCTGCTGTACCTGCTATTTGTCAAGGCTTTCCCGATCATCGCCATTTGGGAATACGATGAGTAAATTCCTACACGCTGAGTACCGCGAACCCAAGGATGTGGCCGTGGCGGTCGACGCGCTTGTGGCGCTTGGCATCCCCAAGCACGCCATGGAAATGTATTCGCGCCAACCTGTCGACGTCCACCCCGCGCTGTTGCCCCGCACGAGCCGCATGTCGCTGGTCGCTGTCGTGACGGCCATCGCGGCCGGCACCGGTGCCACGGCATTCATCTTCTGGACTCAGCTAGACTACCCACTTGTCACTGGAGGAATGCCTCTCAACTCGGGCTGGGCGACGGGCGTCGTAACGTTCGAGATGACCATGGCGGGGGCGATCTTCGGCACCTTGTTCATGTTGCTCCGAGAGGGCAAGCTGATCGGCAGCCGGAACCGGAGGCCCGTTCCGGACCTCTCGGACGAGAGCATCATTCTGCAGGTCGAGTGCGCGGACAATGCGGCTGCCGCGAAGACGGCGCTGGAAGGGACTGCGGCGCTGCGGATCGATGCGATAGAAGCGACGGGGTCGTGATGGTCAGGCGGCTCGGAGTCATTGCGCTGATCGTGATCCCGCTCGGGATGGGATGGACGTCCGCAAGGCCGCAAGCCACTCTTCCATGGGAGAAGACGGCTTGGCAGGCAGGCCGAATCCTCTACCGCGAGCACTGCATCGTCTGCCACGAGATCGAGCAGGCGGATGACCACGGCAAGGTCGGACCGTCCATATACCGGCTCTTTCAGAACGAGAAGCTGCCCTCGTCCGGCGGCGTGCCGAACGAGCCGTATGTCCGCGTCAAGATCCAATTTGGTGGGGATATCATGCCACCGTATGTGAACACCCTGTCCTCGGAGCAGATCACGACCCTCATTGAGTACATCCGGTCCAAGAAGTAGCCTCGCCTGCGACACGGGCCGAGCCGCCACTTTTTACGGCCGCAGACGCGGCGGGAGTCCCGAGATGGGCGAGGCGAGCCGCGGACTCCGGAGGTATGAACCGAGCCGCCTGCCGTTGATGGGCCCGGCATCGTCCTGGTCGTGTGCAAACCGGGTTCCGGTATTATGAGCGCCATGCGATGTGTTTCGAGACGGCTCATGCCGCTGGTCTGGGTCGCGGCCGTGGCCGCTGCGAACACGGCGCCGGTCGACCTGAGCGGCTACCGGGAGGGCCCTGTCTCCGTGCAGGCCGGCGAGGCCTTGGTGCTCGTGCAATGGAAGGATGAGGCTGGCCGCGATTGGGAGGCGGCGTTCCATCGCGATCCGTCCAAGGCTTTGTTGGACTCCTTGAGCGTGGGTGGCGCTGCGGTTCTGCGCGAGGCTCGCGCGTACTACCGCGTCGAAACGGGGGTCCGGCGCAAGGGCTGGAACGCCTTCTTCGATCACCCTCCCGATCATCCGCGGGGCACATCGGCCTTCTTCGGGACGTTCGAGTTGGATGCGATCCAAGTGAAGACGGTGGGCAGCCGTGTCCGTGTCCGTTGCGAGGGATTCGAGGCGGGTCCGTTTATCGGGGCGCTCGTGTATACCTTCTTTCCGGGATCACGCCTGATCCAGCAGCAGGCCGTGGTGTCGACGAGCGAGCCGAACGTTGCCTACTTCTACGACGCTGGCATCGAATTCTCCGCGCCCGAGCAGCTGCAGGTCGGCCGGAACATGCTTACGCCGCTGGCCTTCTACGATACGGAGGGCCAGCTGCGGGAGGAGACCGCGAACGGGCTGCAGCCCGAGCGTATCCAGTACAAGGTGCGCTATCGCGCCCTGGCGAGCGCCGCAGGGCAGGGAAGCATTGCGGCTTTCCCGGCGCCGCACCAGTATTTTTTTCCGCGGGACTTCACCTCCAATCTCTCCCAGAGCTGGCACCGCTCGTGGCGCGGGCGCGTGTCCCTCGGCATCCGGCAGCTCCGCGACACCAATTGGCGTTTCTATCCGTGGGTGAACGCTCCCCCCGGGAGTGAGCAGTCGCTGAGTCTGTTTCTCCTGCCGGGCGAGGGCCCGCCAAACGCCACCCTCGACGATGTCCTGCGCTACACGAACAGAGACCGCTTTCCGGAGCTGGGCGGCTTCAAGACCGTCGCGGCCCACTTCCACTTGGCGTATACCATGCAAGCCCTGGAGAAGGGCATGCATTGGACGCCTCCGTTCAAGCCGGTGCTGCGGGAGATGGGCGTGGATGCGGCGATCATCATGGACTTCCATGGAGACGGGCATCCCAGAGATCTGACGGAGTTGCGCCTGCGGGAACTCGACAGTTTTTTTGCGGTCTGCAGGCAGCAGTCCGACAAGGAATTCCTGTTAATTCCGTCCGAGGAAGCCAACGTCCACTTCGGCGGCCACTGGGGATTGATTTTCCCCAAGCCGGTGTACTGGTGGATGAACCGTCCCGACGGTGGTCAGTTTCTATCCAAGCATCCCAAGTACGGCAGCGTCTACAGCACGGCCGATGCGGCCGAACTCCTTGATCTAGTCCGCCGCGAGGACGGATGGATGTATCAGACGCACGCCCGCACGAAGGGCTCGACCGGGTATCCGGACGAGATCCGCGGCACGGAGCATTTCCGCGACCCGCGCTACTTCGGGGCGGGCTGGAAAGCGATGCCGGCCGACCTGTCTTCTCCGCGGCTTGGCGAGCGGACTCTGAGGTTGCTCGATGACATGCACAACTGGGGCCTGGACAAGCGGTTGCTCGGGGAGGTAGACGTCTTTCAGTTCGACCACACGCACGAGCTCTACGCGCACATGAACGTCAACTACGTGAAAGCCCGGCGGCTGCCCGGGTTCGACAACTACGGGGAGCTTCTTGCGCCGCTGCAGAGTGGGGACTTCTTCGTCACGACTGGGGAGATCTTGCTGCCCTCGTGGGAGCTTGGCGGGGACGAGAGCAAGATCTCGGTCCGGGTGGATGTGCGCGGCACGTTCCCACTGCAGTTCGCGGAGATCGTCTGGGGCGACGGCGAGGGTACGCATCGGAAGGTCATCGACCTCGCGGAGACTGTCGCATTCGGCAGCGAGTCCTTGCACTGGACGGTGCGTGCGCCCGGCTGGACCTGGGCGCGCCTGGCCGTCTGGGACGTGGCGGCCAACGGGGCCTTTGTGAATCCTGTGCGCCGCTAGCACCATGCACCCGCCGAAGGAAGCCTGGACAGCGTTTTCCACGCGGCCGGCGCTCGACGAGGCGAGCGGCCGCTTGGAATCCGCCAGGAGCATGCCATGAAGTCGATGATCTTGGCCGCTACGGACTTGGAGGTTTCGAACGCCTGCCTGGGGACGATGACCTTCGGCGCGCAGGTCGAGGAGTCGGAGGCCGCCCGCATGGTGGACTATGCCCTCGACCGGGGCCTGAGCTTCCTGGACACGGCAAACGTGTACAACCAGGGCCTGTCCGAGGAGATCGCTGGCCGGATCCTGGCTGGCCGGCGGGCCCGGGTCGTTCTCGCGACGAAAGTGCGCGGGAACATGCATCAGGGCGTCGACGCGTACGGGGGACTGGGCCGGAAAGCCGTGCGGCGGGCCGCCGAGGAGAGCCTGCGGCGGCTCAGCACCGACTACATCGACATCTACTATCTGCACCTGCCCGACTACGCGGTCGAGATCACGGAGACGCTCGAGGTGATGGACGATCTGCGCGGGGAAGGCAAGGTCCGCTGGATCGGCACCTCGAATTACGCCGCGTGGCAGATGGCCGAGATCACCGCGATTTCACGGGAGCGCGGGTATCAGGCGCCCGTGGTTGCGCAGCCGATGTACAACGTGCTGGCCCGCGGGATCGAGCAAGAGTATCTGGCCTTCACCGAACGATACGGAGTTGCCAATGTCTGCTACAACCCGCTGGCTGGCGGTCTGTTGAGCGGCAAACACTCCCTCGAGAGCGGGCCGCTACCGGGAACGCGCTTCGACGGGAACGCTAGATACCTCAAACGTTTCTGGCACGCAGAGTACTTTGAGGCGGTGGCTACGCTCCGAGAAGTCGCGGCGGAGCTTGGGACTTCCCTAGCCGAGCTGTCTCTGCGCTGGCTCTGCAACCGGCCGGGAGCGGACTGCGTGATCCTGGGAGCCTCCAGGTTCGAGCACCTCGAACAGAACCTCGAGGCTTCGCAGAGGGGGCGGTTGCCCGACCAGGTTCTGGCGGCGTGCGACGCGGTCTGGGAGAGGCTCCGCGGACCGACCCCTATCTATAACCGCTGATTGCCCCGGTAAGACCGGATTCCAGCGAGGCGCCGCGAGCGGGCACACTCCGACACCGTATGGCGAACGATCGGCGGTTGCGGTGGCGCGAGGGCCGTCCGCTCCGAATCGACGCTCGATCCGTCCCGTTGCAGCGTAGGACCAACTCAGACATCCGAGGCTCTCGTATCGGGAGCAACCGCGAATCCACCGAGGAGTCTAGCCCGAGAAGAAGATGTACTTGATGGCCACGCTCAGAAGCGTCAGAAACGTCCCGACCACGAACCGCAGGATGTATTCGCTGGTTGCCCGCAGTTCTGCGATTTCGGCCTTGAGTTCGGCGCGGGTATCGGCAATCTTGGCACTGACTTCGTTGCGAGATTCCGCGAAGTCCTGCTTCGTAGCCAAGTCTTTACCGAGCGCCACCGCCCCGCAGCGGCCTTGGCGTCCTCGGAGGGCGCGCGCGCCCTAACCAGAGCTTCGTAGAACTCAGTGACCATGAGGCTCATCTTGCTAGCTCCGCTCCCCGCTGCCGGCTTCTTTTCGCAAATTTCCTCGTTCTCGTTGCCGAAGCTAATCAACCGAAATTCCAGCCGACTGGCGGTTCGCGTGGTACGCCCGGCAGGATTCGAACCTGCGGCCTCTTGCTCCGGAGGCAAGCGCTCTATCCGGCTGAGCTACGGGCGCATGTGACGCGACCTCATCATACAGCACGCATTCGGCGCCTCGGATTCGAGCGTTACGAGGTGTCAGCACGATCCCCCTAGGCGCCACGCGACTGTATGATCCACGATAGGTCGAACAGGCATGGGGCGCACTGCCTTGCGAAGCATTGCAGGCGCATTGTGTTGCGCGGCTTGGGTTTACAGACCGTTCACGGAGAGCAATGGGGCGGGGGTCATGCGCAGAAGATGGCGGCCGGTGCTGGTTGTCGGGCTGATGGCGGCGATCTGTGCTGCAGGCGGGTCTCCTACCCGCGATGACGACTACGGCGAACGACTGTTCGCTCTCGATGTCAAGCCGTTACTGGCGGCGAAATGCTTCGCTTGCCATGGCCAGGACCCAGGCGTGTTGCTGGGCGGCTTGGACCTGACCAGTCGGGAGGCCGTGCTGCGAGAAGGCCAGTCGGGACGGACGGCCGTGGTTCCCGACAGCGCGGTGGAAAGCCCTTTGTTCCTCGCGGTGTCCGGCGGGTTGCAGGACCTCGCCACGCCTCCGAAGCAGAGCGACGGTCTGGGCCCGGAACAGGTCGCATCCATTTGGGATTGGATCGACTCAGGCGCCCCGTGGCCCGCCGACGGCGCGTGGGTGACGTACGGGCTCGGCAGCTTGAATCAGAACCTCCCGGGCTATGCGGTGATGACGGAATTGGCGCATCCGCAGGGTGGGGCGGGGAATTGGTCGAATGGATTCCTGGCTGCGCATTACCAGAGCACGCTCTTGCGTCCCTCTGGTTCTCCGCTGCTGGATCTGTCGCCGCCGGAATGGAAGACCCGCGAGCAGCAGCGCCAGAGCCTCGACATGTTGGCGGAGATGAATCGCAGGCGCGCCGAGCTTCATCCGTCACACGAAGAGCTCAGGACGCGGATGGAGAGCTATGAACTCGCGTACCGGATGCAGGCCGAGGCGCCGGATCTCGTAGACCTGAGCGGGGAGTCCGAGGCGACGAAGGAGGCCTACGGGTTGGACCAAGGGCCGACGCGGGCCTTCGGGAGGCAGTGCCTACTGGCCCGCAGGCTGGTGGAGCAAGGCGTGCGCTTCGTCCAGATCTTTTCGGGGGGATGGGACAGCCACGACTTCCTAGAGCGCAATCACGCGGCGCGCATCCAGAGCATCGCCAAGCCGGCGGCGGCGCTGCCCGGGGACCTCAGGCAGCGCGGGATGCTGGACGAGACGCTGGTGGTCTGTTCCGGTGAGTTCGCCAGGACGCCCGATAATAACCGTTGTGGCGGCGTGGACGCCAACTGCCGGGGGCACAACGCGGACGCGATGGTCGTCCTGATGGCGGGCGGCGGAACTCCTGCCGGGACAGTCGTCGGGGCGACCGACGAAGTGGGCAACCAGGCCGTCGAGATTGTCCATCCACTGCGTGACTCGCATGTGACTTGGCTGAGGCCGATGGGGCCGGACGATAACCGGCTCACCTACTTTCACGGCGGCCGTTTCAAGCGGCTCTCTCAGGTTGGGGGAGGGTTGATTCCCGGATTGATCGCCTGAACCGCGCAGGTTCTAAGGGCCCTGTCTGGTCTCGCGTAGGAACTCGTCCCACGGCACAGCTGTTCCATGAATCGGGGCTACGATCGATGGTTCGAGCCCGTTTTGCCGGACGTTCCGGAACAATGTGCTCTCGGTCTCCGTTGGGCGCGGATACCCGTCTGGAAGCAGTCCTGGATCGTAGAGGTCGGCCTCAATGACGATGCGCTCGTTCGGCAGGTACGCCATCAGCATGCCTTCCACGTGCGTTCCGAGCCCTTGGACGTAGTAGATCTCGAGGAACCGCTCTCCATCGCCGAGGATGTACTTCTCGTCGACGTCCTCCATCGTGTAGCCTTCCGAAATCTCGGTCGGCGGGTACAGAGAAACCATGTCCGGATCGAGCGTCCGCGGCGCGTAGTTTAGCAGTTCGCTCTCGTAGAACATGCGGTTACGCTGATGGGTGAGTATCGTCGCGCCGACATGCAGATAGGTTCGCAGCCCGCCGAGGTGGTCGTAGTGGTCGTGGGTGTTGATCAGAAAGCGGATCGGCTTGTCCGGGACGAGATCGACAACCTTGTCGATCACTGCGAGCGAGCGCCTCTCGTTTAGGGGAGCTTCGACGACCGCGACGAAGTCCTCAAACTCAATGGCTACGCTGTTGTGCGAGTTCCCGCCGAGCAGCCAGACGCCATCCGCCAGGGCCTCGGGCTGCACGGCATCGTTCGGACGCGTTGCGTTCCGCACTTCTTCGGGCACGTCGACCGGAGCGCAGTCGTTCGCTCGCATTTCTGGAAAGCTTCCCCCGAAGCTGTTGTGGCCCCCGCTCAGGACGGGGACTTGCCGCTCGTCATCCCAGCCGTCGTGGTGATGCCAGCCCGCCGGAAAGCGGATGCCGTTGCCGAGATCCTTCCATTCCGTGAATTCGTGCTCGTAGTTCATGTCGCCGAGCACCGGATGCGGTACACGGGTCTGCGTGCGCTGCACGACGTTCCCTTCGCGAACGGTAGCGTTGACCCGGTACTTGCCCAGAACCGTCGCCGAGACGACGGTCACTTTCTGGATCTTGCTGGTCGTGGCCCCGTCCCGGCCGCTCTCTCCCAGTTCCCAACGCCAAATCGCGCTGGTTTCGGCTCCTGGCATTCGCGCCGCCCTCACAAAGCCGTGCGGTGTCATCCAGATATCAAGCTGCCACAGCTCGGCGCTTGAAGGCGCCGGTATCGGGGCTGCGCCCGGACCGTCCACGTGCCAAGCGTGCAAGCCCTGGACGGCGAAGGTCTGGTGCTCGTGTTGCTGCAGGGGCGTTCCCCCAAGCCACCCCGGTCCGTATTTCCACGAGGCCGGATTCATTCCCGGCTTGCGTGCGAATCTCTCGATCGATGCCCTGCGTTCGAAATCGATCGTCCGCGAGTAGTCCTCCAGGGCTTCTCCCCGCGGCCAATCCGTGTCTTGCGTGAGGTTCTGTCCGACCTTGCCCGCATAGCCGGCCCCCGCGAAGCTGACGCATCGCAATTGGTCGACGCCCATGGCCTTGGCGGTGGCGTCAAGAACGGGCATCGGGTCGACATGCCCGCGCTGCAGGTCCTGGGCCGGGGCGGGCGCCGCGAGCCACGGAGTCGCGAGCAGCGCCGCGAGGAGCTTTCGGGCCATTGAAAAGAGCCGGCGCTCGGTTCGCCGGACGCCGGTCGGTCTTGAGTATAGTCGCGCCCGACGCGGCCCCATCCCGGTAATCCGCGCTGTCTGTTGCGGAACTACATTATCGACATGCCGTACAGCCCCGACCGCCGAGAGTTCCTGGCTTCGGTCGCCGCCTGCGTGGGCGTATCCGCGTACGCCAGCGGACGGCCGTCGCCCGCCCTCGAGCTCTGGTACCGCCAACCAGCCGAGCGCTGGGTCGAAGCTCTGCCGGTGGGGAACGGACGGCTCGGCGCCATGGTCTTTGGCGGCATAACGAACGAGCGCATCCAGTTCAACGAGGACACCGTCTGGCAAGGGGAGCCGCACAGCTACGCGAATTCAGGCGCGCATCGCTGGCTCGGCCGAATTCGCAACCATCTATTCCAAGGCAGGCAACAGGAAGCGGAGACGCTGGCTATGGAGCGCTTCATGAGCATCCCGCTTCGCCAGAAAGCGTATCAGTCGTTCGGCGACCTGCTGATCGAAAGGCACGGCGTGGCCGAAGACGAAGTCACGGACTACCGCCGGTCGCTGGACATCGAAGAAGCGGTCGCGCGGGTTCAGTTTGTCGCGGGGAACACCACCTACACGCAGGAAGTCTTCGCGAGCTACCCCATGCAGGTCTTGGTCGTCCGGCTCGCGGCAAGCGGTGCGAGCCCGTTGTCGTTTACCACTACCTTGCGAACGTCGCATCCGTTGGAAGCCAACGGCGAAGAGGGCGGCATGCTGCGTATGGCGGGCCGGATCGAGGGCGGCGCGATCCGAGTCGAAGCGGCGCTCGCAGTCAAGACGGACGGAAGCGTTTCCATCGATGGCGGTCAAGTCCGTGTCTAGGGCGCGAGCGAGGCTGCCTTGCTGCTGGCCGGAGCCACGAACTTCGTGGATTTCCGGGACGTCTCCGCTGACCCTTCCGAGCGCAACGCGGCGCTGCTCGGGACGGCTGCCGAGGTCCCTTGCGCAGATCTCCGGCGCGAGAGTTCGACCAGCCACCGCGAACTCTTCCAGCGAGTTCGCCTTGACCTCGGCGCGACCGAGGTCGCAGCCGAACCCACCAACGAGCGCATCGAGAAGTTCGCCACCCGGCCGGACCCGCATCTCGTAACCCGGCTCTTCCAGTACGGTCGCTACTTGCTGATTTCGTCGAGCCGGGGCAAGTGCCAGCCGGCGAATCTCCAGGGCCTCTGGAACGACTCCGACGAGCCGCCGTGGGACAGCAAGTACACGGTCAACATCAACACCAAGATGAACTACTGGCCCTCGGAGTCGACTCACCTGCAGGAGACCCACGAGCCGCTCTTCGCGGCCCTTCGCGAACTGGCTGCGGCAGGCGCCGAAACAGCTCGCGAGCACTACCGGGCCCGCGGATGGGTGTTGCACCACAATTTCGACTTGTGGCGAGGGACGGCTCCGATCAATCACTCGAACCACGGCGTATGGCCGACCGGGGGAGCGTGGCTCTGTCAGGATCTCTGGCAGCATTACCTGTTCGGCGGCGATGAGGAATTCCTGCGGGAGACCGCCTACCCTCTGATGCGCGGCGCGTCGGAGTTCTTCGTGGACGTGCTCGTCGAATCGTCGGACGGCGACGGGCTCGTTTCAGGGCCCAGCAATTCGCCGGAGCTGGGCTATGCGCTTGACTCCAGTAACCACAATATGTTGTAGTTGCAGTCGTGAGGGAGGATTACCCGAAGACTCAGGCAGAATTCGACCTGTGGTTTGCCAGCGAGCAGGCGTGTCGCGAGTATGTGGTCCGGATTCGCTGGCCCGACGGCTTCATCTGCCCGCGATGCAAGGGAGGGTCGGCCTGGATCGCCAGGCGGAATCGCATGGTCTGCGCCGGTTGCGCCTACCAGGCGTCGCTGACCGCCGGGACAATCTTCCAAGGCACGCGCAAGCCGCTGAGCATGTGGCTCCGAGCGATGTGGTGGGTGACCGAGCAGAAAAACGGCGCGAGTGCCCTCGGGTTGCAGCAGGTCCTCGGTCTGGGCCATTACGGGACGGCGTGGACCTGGCTGCACAAGCTGCGGCGGGCGATGGTGCGCCCGGGACGCGATCGTCTGGGCGGGACCGTCGAGGTGGACGAGACCTATGTGGGCGGCAAGGAGAAGGGAGCGCGGGGGCGCAAGCTCGGCAACAAGGCCTTGGTCGCGGTCGCCGCGGAAGAGGCCGGGGCCGGGACCGGGCGCATTCGCCTGAAGCGGGTACCCGATGCTTCGGCGGCCAGCTTGGAAGCGTTCATTCTCGAGGCGGTTGAGCCCGGCAGCGCGGTGCGCACGGACGGTTGGCCGAGCTATTCGAAGCTGGCGGCCCGCGGGTACCGCCACGAGACCCGGGTCACGGGAGGAGACCCGGCCCGGACGGACCGGGAGTTCCCACGGGTGCATCGCGTCGCGTCCCTGTTGAAGCGCTGGCTGCTAGGAACTCACCAAGGTGCCGTCGGGCATCCCTACCTGGACTACTACCTGGACGAGTTCACCTTCCGATTCAACCGGAGGGCATCCCGCTCGCGCGGCAAGCTGTTCTACCGGCTCGTGCAGCAGGCAGTCGCAACGGAACCGGCCCCTCGCCACGCGATGGTTGCTAGCGCTCTCGCCAGCGACCCTCAGCGGACTCCGGAATCACTGGACTCAAGCGCATACTCAGCAACCACAACATATTGTGGTTACTGGAGTCAAGCGCATAGCCCAGCGCCGGAGAACGGCGGTCTCGTCATGGGTCCGACGATGGATCACCAGATCATCCACAACTTGATGGGGAACACGACCGCGGCCGCCGCAGTCCTGGACGTCGACTCCGAATTCAGGGAGGAGCTTGGCCAGGTGCGTGCGCGGATCGCCCCGAATCGCATCGGCCGCCTCGGCCAGTTGCAGGAGTGGATGGAGGATGTTGACGATCCGGAGAACAAGCACCGCCACGTATCGCACCTCTTCGGGCTCCATCCCGGGGTGGAGATCACGCCCTATGGGACACCGGAGTTATTCGAAGCCGCGAGGAAGTCCCTCGAGTTTCA
This sequence comes from Bryobacterales bacterium, assembly GCA_965218615.1. Taxonomy (GTDB): domain Bacteria; phylum Acidobacteriota; class Terriglobia; order Bryobacterales; family UBA6623; genus VXMF01. Next base: position 834,956 of record CBDCLH010000002.1, on the reverse strand, counting down.
CGGCGACGGTGCGACCGGGTGGTCGATGGAGTGGAAGGTCAACTTCTGGGTGCGGTTTCTCGATGGGGACCATGCGTTCAAGATCCTCGAAGGCTTGCTGGCGCCCGTGCCCGACAAGATGGTGCGCAAGCTCGACGGGCGGCGTGGCGGCCTGTACCCGAACCTCTTCGACGCTCATCCCCCGTTTCAGATCGACGGCAACTTCGGTGCAACCGCCGGGGTCGCCGAGATGCTGCTGCAAAGCCACGATCCGTATGGCGCTCCGCTACGGGAGAGCGCGGTGCAGAATAGCCACGCGGGCTTCTTGCACTTGCTCCCGGCGCTGCCCAGCGCCCTCCCAACCGGAGGCGTCGAAGGACTCCGGGCTCGTGGAGGCTATACCGTGGCCCTCGAGTGGCGGGATCTGCGCCTGATCCGAGCGCGAATCGATTCGCGTCTGGGCAGGCCCTGCACGGTGCGCTACGCGGGTTCGGAGATCGAGGTCGAACTCGCCGCCGGAGGGCGGCTGGAGGTGACCCCGATATCCTTCCGCGAGCCGGAGCGCGGGTAGCGGCGCAATGCATCGCTCGCGGTCCGTGACCACGCCGGAAGCGCCGCTCCGCAGAGCCGTTCGCCTGTTCGCTCCACTGGGGCTTGCAGGCTCGCCTGCAGGATCCACAGGCTTCGAAGCCCAGGCACATTTTTTTGTCCTGATTGAGGCGGTTTCGGTGAGGTTGATGCCTGCTTCCACGTCCTGTGCAGTCGCTGGGCGCGGCCCCGAGGGCCTGCCACGAGGGCCCCGGGCAGACGGCCCGGGCGTCGTCGACGGCTGGGTCGCAAGCGCCGACACAGCGGTACTGTTCCGCCTGGCCAGGCGGAGCCCTGCTCGCGGGCGGGCGAGCGGCCCGGGCTAGCGCCGGGGCGGGGCCAGCAGCAGGTCGAGCGCCTCCTGCGGGCGGGCCGCGTCATGGCGGTTGGCCTGCGGCACCCAGCGGAACCCGGACTGGCAGCGGATGATCGAGAGCGCCGCGTTGGTCAGGCAGGCGAGAGTGCGCGGCAGGTCGCGCACCCAGACCCGGCAGCGGTCCTCGTCGTAGGTGAAGTCCCGCACGTAGTGCAGGCGGTTCTCGCTGTGCCAGTGGTTGCGGATCCGCACCGCCAGCTGCGCGGGCGTGGCCTGCTCCGCCGTCAGCGAGGTCCGCGCGTAGCTCACTTCGATGCTGGTCTCGCCAGTCTTGAGCACATGCCGCTCGCGCTCGATGCGGAGGGCCTGCCGGCGGCCGTGCAGGTCGGCATAGCCGTTCCAGCCCGGGTCGCTGAGATCCTTGACCCAGTAGCGGCGGCGCTCGCTGCGGCCGTGTTCCTTGGCGAGGGTCTCGTGGCCGGGGCCGTCCTCGAACAGCATGTGCTGGAGGTCGTCCAGCAGCGTCGGCTGGTTCTCCTTGACGGCCGTGACCAGGTAGTGGGCCGCGCCGTCCTCGAGCAGGCCGCGCGCCGTCTTGTGCTGGACGTGCAGCGCGTCGAGGGTGACGATGCGCCCGGCCAGGTCCAGCTCCCCGGCCAGCTCGCGCACCGCCGGGATCTCGTTGGTCTTGCTCGAGACCTCGACCTGTCCCAGCACCAGGCCGCTGGAGTGCTCCACGGCCGCGACCAGCATGCGACGGCCGTCCGCTGTCTGCTTGGAGGCGCCGCGGACATCCTTCCTGTCCATCGAGAGGCCCGGCAGGAGCCCTGGCCGAGGGGCCTCCCCAGCCTCCTTCTGCGAGCCCGTATCCTCCTCATCCAGCGGGACTGGCCCGCTCTGCTGCCGCGTCCACGCCGCCACCGCGTGCGCCAGTGTCTGCGGCGGCAGGGCGGCCAGGATGTTGTGGAACGTCGCGATCGACGGGGTCGTGTAGCAGTGCCGGCTGGGACTGTAGAAACAGCCCACCGCCTGCCGCTGCGACGGGTCCAGCAGGGCCGCGAACTGGGCGCACGCGGTCACGCCGCGGTAGCCGGCCAGCCGGGCGGCCATGGCCAGCACCAGCACCGTGCGCAGGCGGTAGCGCTGGCCCCGGGCGCAACGGTAGTCCTCCACCTCGCCCAGGCAGTCGAACATGCTGCGCAGCTCCGGCGCAGGCGGCGGCGCGGTCCGCTCCGGGCCCTGCCAGGCCGGGTCCTCCTCGGGCGGGCCCAGGGCCGCCCTCGCATCCGCTTCCAATTCGTACACCAGCACCTCCTTGGGCTGGCCGTGATGGCGCCACTCCGGCACCGCGCCCGGCTGGCGTGCGTAGCCGCCGGTGAAGCCCAGCGAGCGCCAGTTCGCCGCCCGCTAGCAGGTGCCCGCGAACCGCGCCCGGTCCACGAACGACTCCGCGAGCAAGACGCCATAGCCCTGCTCCCGCTGCATGTCCCCGGCCAGCCGCCGCAGGCTCAGCCCCAGCACCCGCGAGGCCAGCTTGGGCACCCCCTGGAAGGCCGGCAGGAGCACGAAGCGCGCGTTCTGCGCCACCAGATGCAGGCGCCGCAACTGCTGCTCCAGCGTCCAGCCGATCCAGCGGTCCCGCACCGTCAGCTTGAGCGCGGCTGCCTGCCAGCCCACCAGCGCCACCCAGGCCGGGCCCAGCCTCGCCACAGGCCGCAAGCCCTTGCCGAACAGGCCCCCGAACCCCAGGTAGTGCTGAGCCCCGACCAGACGGTCCCAGAGCCGGTGCTCCTGCGCGCCGCAGGTCGGGCGCACCGCGACGGCGCGCAGGTCCGGAACGCGGCCTGGCGTCAGCAACGGCTCCCTCCGACCCACGCTGACAGATCGAGAACGAAATGTCCAGCCCTGGCGGGTCGCAAAGACGGGAACCCAGGATCGCAGTGCCTAGCGGACAGGCTCGCACAGCCCCTTGCCACGACTGTCTGCCACCCTGAATTCAAATAACTGAATAGCCCTGCTTCGAAGCCGGGACGGGAGCGCGTAGCGGCGGCCCAGCTACACTTGTGGATTGCCCTGGATCCGGTGCGCCCTCCTCTGTAGCGCTGTCCTAGGAGCCTGTGGTTTTTCTCGGATTTCGCGAGCCCCGCGTCAACCATTGCGTCTGGCCCAGATCTCGCTTGCCTTGGCGAAGCCGAAACCGTGTGCCACGCGGGCCGACCGAATCCGGCCCCAACCGCCCAGAAACCCCTCTACAAGCCCCGCAATGGCCGTTTCCAGCGCCGAAATCGCCGCGAAAACCGAGCGAGCAACGCGCAGGCCCTGTCCTTGCAAGCTGCGCGGCGTACCGATCCCCGTCAGCGACCGCATCCAAATGCCCAGATTGTATCCGCAGGCGTGGATTAACAAACGCTTCCGGATGTTCTCGTGCCCCCGCAAGTACACCCGCCGCAGCCCGCCGCTCCCGTACATGTGGGCCATCGACCGCTCCGCCTTCTCTGTCCGCTGCTTCCCTACCTCCCGGCCTCGCTCCCCGCTCACCCGCTCCCGGTTCGCCTCCACCGTCTTCTTGACTTCTTCCTTGCCCGCCCAGTTGCGCTTCCGCTTCGGCTCCGGCACGTACGACTCCTGCCCGTCCGCTGCCAGTGCCTGCAGCGTCGCATCACTGTGGTAGCCCTTGTCCGCCGCCACCACCGCGGGCTTCTCGCCCTGCGCCGCCTCCGCCGCCGCCAGCGTCTGGCCCAGCGTCTGCGTGTCCCCCAGCTCCGCTCCCTGCACGGTCACCCCCAGCAGGGCCCCGCTCTCCAGATCCACGACGTGCTCCGCTTTGTGCGCCATGTCGGTCCCGCCGTCCTTCCTCTTCGCCACCTTCGCGTCCGGGTCCGTCTTCGATTCCCAGTCCTTGTTCGACAGCGACTTGCCCGGCCTCCCCCGGTCGTACTCGATCCTCTCCCCCACCGTCGCGATCTGCTCGCCCGCCTCCTCCGCCAGCCGTAATACGAACTCCCGGTAGCTCTCCCCCGTGTCCTTGCGCCGCAGCATCTCCAGCGCCGCGTTCGCTTCCAGCGTGGTCGAGTCCACCGCCACCGCCTGGCCCTGCGCCAAGCCCGCCTCGCGCAACCGCCCCAGCACCCACCCGAACACCTGCTCGTGCGTCTCCACCGGGATTCGCCGCCGTGTGCGCGAGAGCGTGGAATGGTCCGGCGTGGCCTCCTGCAGCGCGTAGCCCAGGAAGCGCCGCAAACTCAGGCTGTCGCAGGCCTGCAACGCGATGCGGCGCTCCGAATCGAGGCCCAGCAGGAAGCCGAGCAGCAACAGCCGGAAGTACACCCCCGGGGCCAGCGACGGGCGTCCGAGCCTATCGTCGTAGAAGCTCCGGCACAGGCCCTCGACGTAGTCGTCGAAGCCAGCCTGGGCGAGCCCTTCGTTCAGCTTTTCGAAGAACGGCAGCGTGGGCGCTACGGGCAGATCCTCCGCCGTCAGGAACAGCGCCGTCTGCTCAACCTTGCGGGTACCCATCGCCATCAGCCGATTCTATCGTATTTTCATCGTGAATTGCTCGTTGACCTTTCGCCAGCCGACTTTTACCACAGGCTCCTAGGCTTGGTGTGCGCCTGCGCCAGCGGGCCGGAATCGGTCCAACGCCAGCTTGTGCTCGAGGAGTGCGAACCGGGCAATGGGCCCCTCGATGCTCGGTGCGGCGCGATCCCGGTCTTCGAGGATCGCAGCCGCGCGTCCGGCCGCACGATCGACTTGAAGGTCGTCGTCTACCCGGCTTTGAACCGAGACCCGCAGCCCGACCCGCTCTTCGTGCTGGCAGGCGGCCCCGGCCAATCGGCCGCGCAGCTCAGTTCGGTTTTTGCGGGCATGTTGCGCGCCGTGCGGCAGGACCGCGATCTCGTTTTCGTCGACCAAAGAGGCACGGGCGAGTCGAACGGATTGCCCTGCGACATGGATACTGACGATCTGGAGTCCCTCAGCAGCACCGACTTCGTCATTGAGACCCTGCGGCAGTGCCTCGAAGGCTACGACGCCGACCTGCGGTTCTACACAACGCCGGTTGCGATGGACGATCTTGACGAGGTCCGCGCGAAACTCGGCTACTCGAGTATCAACCTGTGGGGCGGCTCATACGGAACCCGGGCGGCGTTGGTCTACCTGCGGCGCCATGGCGAGCACGTTCGGAGCGTCGTGCTGGACGGCGCTGTTCCGCTCGCGATGAAGCTGCCCCTCTCGTTTCCGGAGGACGGGCAGCGGGCGCTGGATCTGACGTTCGACGCCTGCGAGATGGAAGATCCTTGCCGAAAGCGATTCCCGGACCTGCGCCGCAAACTCGCCGGATTGCTGGATCGCCTGGAGCGGCAGCCGATCCGTGTCAGTGTGAAGCATCCCAGGACCGGCGAGGACGTGGACTTCGAAGTGCAGCGCGACTTTGTCGCCTCGTAGCTGCAGGGGGCGCTGTACAGTCCCGCAACAGCTTCAATGGTCCCGCTGTTCATCGACCAGGCGCACGGCGGGGACTTCGGTGGGCTGCTCGCATTGGCTCTCAGCCTCGAAAGCCAGCCTGAGAAAACCAGGATCAGCTTGGGAATGTTCTTTTCGGTCGTTTGCGCGGAAGATCTGCCTTGGATCGACGATCGAGAACGGCGCCGGGAAGCGTCCGGCACATTCCTGGGCGAATCGCTCGCCGAGATGTGGGACAGCGTGTGCGCCGAATGGCCTCGCGGCGCCGTAGAGCAGGGCTACCACGAGGCGGTCCGCTCCGACGTCGCGGCACTGGTGCTCTCGGGCGCACTCGACCCAGTCACGCCGCCACGCTGGGGCGACAAACTGGCGGAGGGCTTGTCCAGGGCCCGCCATATCGTCGTGCCGGGCCTCGGCCACGGAACGTCCAGCGCGGGCTGCGTGCCGGAGTTGATCGCGCAGTTCATCCGCGATGCGGCGGCCGAAGGACTGGATATTGCCTGCGTCCAGAAGCTGCGGCGGCCTCCGTTCTTCGTGACGCACGGGGGTCCGACGATGGCGGGAGCACCATGATCGAGGTCCGCGATCTCAGCAAACGATTCGGCGAGATCGTCGCCGTGGACGGGATCTCGTTCCGGGCCAAGGACGGAGCGGTCACGGCCTTGCTGGGGCCGAACGGGGCGGGGAAGACGACGACGCTGCGCGCGATTTATGGCCTGATCGAGCCCGACGGGGGACGCGTCTTGGTGGATGGAGTCGATGTCACGGCGGATCCGCTGACAGCCCAGGCCCGCCTCGGCGCGCTGCCCGAAGCGCGAGGCGCCTACCCCCGGCTGACGGCGCGGGAACATTTGCAGTATTTCGCCCGGCTACACGGGTTGCGCGGACGTGACGCAGACGAGCGCTGCGAGGCGTTGGTGGAATCGCTCGGTATGAGCGAGATCGCCGATCGGCGGGCCGGGGGATTCTCGCACGCTGAACGCACCAAGGTGGCTCTGGCGCGCGCCCTGGTGCACGGGCCGCAGAACGTCCTACTGGACGAGCCGACCAGCGGGCTCGACGTATTGAGCACGCGGGCGATTCTGGACCTGATCCGCCAACTCCGCGGGGAGGGTAAGTGCGTCTTATTCTCGAGTCACATCATGCAAGAGGTCGCGGCGGTGTGCGATTCGATCGTCATCGTTTCGGCGGGCAACGTGGTCGCCCACGGCACGCCGGATGAGCTGCGGGCAGCGACGGGCCGAGAAAGCCTCGAAGATGCTTTCGTCGCGCTGACGCGGAACGACGCAGCGCCTGCATGAAGCACCTGCTGGCGTCCCTCGGAGTCGTCCTCAACAAGGAGCTGGTCGACGGCGTCCGCGATCGGCGCTCAATCGTGTCTGCGCTCGTGCCGCTGGCCGTCCTTCCTCTGATGCTCTTGTTCGGATTCAGCGCGGCCTCGGACCAGATGGAGCGCGCACGAAGCATCAAGGCGCCCGTCGTCGGCGCCGAGCATGCGCAAGCGCTGATCGACTGGCTGGCCCAGCAGTCCGGTGTCGAAGTCAAGCCGGGTGGTAGTCAGCCTCGAATCGACGTACGCGAGGGCAGGTCCGATTTTGTCCTGGTCATTCCGGAGCACTTCGGAGAGCGCTTCGCGGAGGCCAAGACAGCCGAAGTGCGGATCATCGTCGACAGCTCGGACTCGGGAGCCAGGCAGGCTGCTCGACGCTTACGGACTCTGATCCGAGCGTATGGGGAGCAAATCGCGCACCAGCGGCTGATCGCCCGTGGCGTCAGTCCGGAGGTGATTCAGGCGCTGCGGGTCTAGACGATCGAGCTGGCGACTCGCCAGGAACGGGCAGCGATGGCCTTCTCGTTCATTCCGATGATCTTACTCATGACGGTCTTCGTCGGCGGCCTCCAGATCGCGATCGACTCCACGGCTGGCGAGCGGGAGCGCGGGTCCCGTGAGCCGCTGCTGGTGAATCCGGTGCCGCGCTTTTCGATCGTTGGCGGCAAGTGGCTTGCTTCGGTGGCGTTCTCCTGGGTCAGCTTGGCGCTGACGACTGCGATGCTGCTGGTTGTGCTCGATCGTTCGCCCTTGCAGCGGTTCGGGTTGGATCTCGACATCGGCCCACCCGAATGCGCCAGCATGCTTGCGGCAGTCTTGCCGCTGTCGCTGCTTGCCTTGGCGCTCCAGATGTCCGTTGCGACCCTCGCGCGTTCGTACAAGGAAGCGCAGACGTATGTTTCGTTTGGGGATTATAACGAATAGTCACATTTACCCTTGACAGCGCCTGCCGTCCTGCTCACTTTCTCTGAACAGTGACTGGACGAAAGAACGCCTTGCGGACTGTCTGGAGACTGGCGGCAGGCATGTTGAACTCCTCGCGTAGCTCAGCCCTGCTCGGCTGGTAGGCGTGGTGTGGCAACTCGATCTCGATAGGCTTGGGTCGCTTGGGATCCTTCGGCATCGTTCCTTGCTCCCTTTCAGTCTCGGATGCCCTGAGCCTTCAACTTGGCAACGAAAGCCGCTTGATCAATCGTCCCCTTGGTTGAGTTGCAGGCCCCGCAGAGCAATTGGAGGTTGTCTAGGTGGTCAGTGCCGCCGCGTGATTTCGGAACGATGTGGTCCACCGTGAGATTGCGAAACGGGAAATGGTGCAAGCATCCGGCGCACAGTCCCTCCTGCTTGCCGTAGAGAGTGTGCCGGTGCGTCTTGTACGGAGGCAGCTTGCCAACGTCCGTCCGTTGCGGGATATCGGTTCTGGCGGTCACCATGTCGGGGCGGTAGAGCGTCCCAAGGAGTCCGTCCAGTCTCAGCTTGACCAGATCTATCGCCTTAGTGGACAGGTCAATTCCCACCCACTGGCGGTTCAGTCGTTCGGCTGCCACAGGTGCCGTGGCACACCCACAGAATGGGTCCAGCACGATATCACCCTCGTTGGATGAGGATTCAATGATTCTCGACAGCAATCCAAGCGGCTTTTGGGTTGGATAGCCTACGCGCTCGGATTCATTGTCAAGCCACTTGACATCCTCATCAACGCCCTCAGTGGAATTCCACAGAACGCCTTGCGTTCCCGGCTGGAATGCCCATAGATCCTGATAGAGGACCCCATGCGAACTGCTCAGCTTCCGTGTTTCTTGTCAAGCGGATTTTCGGGGAAAAGTGGTGACGAGGGGCGATGGAGGCGCGTTTTTTCCACAGAGCCGGCTGTTGGTCTGGGGCTGGTCGGCAGCGGTTTCACGCGGCGGCCTCCAGTGCGCGGGCGGGCGGCTCGGGCTGCCAGAGGCGGTTCTCGCGCAGGAGGGTGTCGAGCACGCCGACGAGCCTGCGCATGACGGCGAGGAGGGCGACCTTGTGCGGCTTGCCGGCGGCGGCGAGGCGCTCGTAGCAGGCCTTGGAGGCCGGTTCCCAGCGGATCGCGGTCAGGGCTGCCATGTAGAGCAGATGGCGAGGCTGGGCGCGGCCGCCGCGGATGGAGCGGCCGCCGCGGTGCTGTCCGGAGTCGCGGTCGAAGGGGGCGAGACCGAAGAGGGCGGCGGCCTTGCGGCGGCCGAGGGTACCGAGTTCGGGCATGTCAGCGCAGAGGCAGGCGGCGTTGACGGGACCGCAACCGGGGATCGACTGGATGCTGGCGTCGCGGCGGGAGAGCGCGGTGTCGGCAGCGATGCATTGGCGCATGCGGCGGTCGCAGTCGGCGCTGGCGGCCTGGAAGGCCTCGAGCGTGGCGCCGGGGCAGCCGGCGACCTCGGGGTCGAGTTCGGCGCAGAGCTTGCGGAGGGCGCCGAGCTGCTTGAGGAGCTTGCGGCGGAGGGCGAGCACGTCGCTGAGGAGCTGGAGGTTGTGCGGCTGGGGCGGGGTGGCTTCGAGGCCGTCGAGGAGGCCGAAGCGGGCGAGCATGGCGGCATCGACGCGGTCGTTCTTGGCGAGCTTTCCGATGGCTTCGGCGAAGCGGCGGGAGCGCAGGGGGTTGACCAGGACGGTTTCGATGCCAGCGTCGAAGAGGCCTTGGTGGAGGTTGCGGTGGTAGCGCCCTGTGGGCTCGAGAACGGCGCGCGTGACGCCGTGCTTGAGCAGCCAGTTGCGCAGGGCGCGGCGGCCGCACTGGTCGTTGTTGAACGGGCGCTCGAGGCTGCCCTCGAGGATGTGGGCGTCGAGCTTGGACTTGCCGACGTCGATGCCGGCAACGACACTGGAGTGGAGTTGGGTCATTCCTGCGTTCCTATCCTTTTGCGATGCGGGGCTTCACCCACGCTTCCGTTCAGGGTGCGCAGGAATTGCTGCGACGGGCCGACCAAGCTGAGCAACGGGGCTGTGAGCCCGAGGTACAAACGGTCCGGCCCGTCGCCCCCGGTGGGGCCTGGCCAGGCCCCACCGGGGGCCTCCCCGCTCTGAGGCGGGGAGGGATCTGCTACCTGCCGCAGCGGTGGCTTACGCCACCTGCGGCACTGGGGAGAGAGGGTCCGGGGTAGTGGCGACCATCCCTTTCTCTCCGGCACCTCTCCACCATAAAAGGTACTGCTTGTACCGAGGCATCTTACCCGCCGTCCTTGGGTGGATGATCAACGAGAGATCATCCAGATTGTCGAGTATCTGCTGCACTGAGTCATTAGCTGTGTCGGGCTTAATCAGGGAACGGATCGAGGATGGTATTGCCCAATGACGGCCATGCGGTGTTGGGTCGTATCCCCGCCACTGCTCCCCGCTTTCCCCGTCCCTTGTTCCTGATCCGGTCAAGACGTTTGACTGGTACTTGCCGTGACTGTCGGAGTAAGGGAAGTTCTTCTTGACATAGGTAGACATGTATGGAGTGCGACCCGGATGGAACGTGAACCTCTTGCCTTTCGAATAGAACAGCAAGCTATCGTGGATCGGTCCATATTGCTTGGTTAGCTTGTTGTGGGCGCTACTCCTGCGCCATATAATCTCGCTGCGGAAGTTGTCTGGCCCGAACACCGCATCCATGAGTTCCTTGAGGTAGTGGCTGGCCGTTGGATCGCAATGCAGGTAAATACTGCCGGTCGGTTTCAGGACTCTCCGCATTTCCAGCAGCCGCACGGCCATCATCGTGAGGTAGGACTGCATTCCCTTGCTGTGAGCCAAGCCAGCGGCTTCAATGATGGTGGCGAGCGCCGGTTCCTTTTCAGCAATGATGCCTATCCACGCAAGGTCAACGTCGCTGAGCGTCCAAGTATCCTTGAATGCCGCACCAGCAGCCTCGCTCCCCACCGGCGCTGCGTAGTCACGGTTCGAGTTGAACGGCGGGTCCAGATAGATCAGGTCTACCGAATCCGAGTTGATACCACGCAGCATGTCTAGGTTGTCCCCGGTAAACAGCGTGCGGTTCTTGACGTTCAGCGCCATTACGCCACCGCCCTTGCACCGGACTTGAAGCCGGTGTCCTTGATCAGCGTCTTGTACTTGAGCCGCTTGCCGTCCATGCCTGCAACCACGCCTGCCATCTGGTCACCGGTATCGCTCTCGCGCATGTTGTGTCGTCCTGAGAACTCCTTGACGTAGCGATTCAGGTGCTTCGGAGACATCTTGTGATAGGTCCCGTAGTAGCCGCGCTTGAGCATGGACCAGAACGACTCGACCCCGTTGGTGTGCGCCTGTCCGCGAACGTACTCGCTGACAGAGTGCTTGACCGTCTCGTGCTCTCGATCCACGCCCTCATAGGCAGCCGCGTCGTCCGTGTAGACGGTCGCTTGAAGATCCGCGTAGTCCTTCACGAAACCTTGGAGCGTTTCCTTGTCGGTGGACGTGACAACCTTGGCAGCCACTTGATTCGTATCTCGATCCTTCGCGCCCACAACGGCGGTCTTGCCGACAGGCCCGCGCCCTGTCAGTTCCTCACGGATGTGGTTCGGCATGTTCTTCCGCTTGCCGCCGATGTAGGTCTCGTCAATCTCGACAGGACCAGCGAATGGTCCAGCTTCCGCCTCGAACGCCTTGCGGAGACGATGCAGCATGAACCAAGCCGCCTTCTGGCTGATCCCTACCTCACGGTGCAGCTTCATGCTGGAGATTCCTTTGATGTTCGTCGTGAACAGGTAGATGCCAACCGCCCACACACGGTACTTGAGGTTCGAGCCTTCCATGACCGTGCCTGTCTTGATCGAGAACATGGGCTTGCCCTCGCACCTTCGGCACCGGTGCGTCATCGTCTTGTGCTTGATGTTCGACTGGACATCCTTCGTGCCGCAATGCGGGCACTTGGGTCCATCCGGCCAGCGTTGCTCGGCCAGCCATGCTTTCGCTACATCCTCCTCACGGAACATGTCCGCTATCTGTAGCAGTGTCAGTCCTTTACGGTGAGACTTGCCCGGTGCCTTGCGTGCCATGCCAACTCCCTTATGTGACTATAGGATAACATATTCCGGCAGGCGCTGTCAAGGGTAAATGTGACTATTCGTTATAATCCCCTTTCGTTTCTCATGTTCGTACCGTTTATGCCGTTGATGCTGACGATGGGTTCGTCCGTCGAACCAGCGTTCTGGAAGCTTGTCGTGCCCGTCCTGGGCCAGCACATCCTGATCACCGAGGTGCTCGAAGCCAATACCCTCGAGCCGCTCTCGTTCTTGATCGCCGCATTCGCTGCCGTTTCCGGGGCCGTCGTCTTTCTTGCTCTGACCGCACGCCTGTTTCGGAGAGAGAGGATCGTGTTCGGACGGTAGGCGCCACCCGTCGAATCCGGTCTCGGCGCGGGCTTGCCCCGGGATTTCAGCGGCCCGCCGACTCAGCTGGGTTTTCCATCTCCGGTTGTGCAACACCGCATTCGCGGGGTCGCCCACGGTCATTCCCGTCCCAGTTGCGCGCTACCGTCGGGTCCAACCTCTTTTCGGGCTCGATCGTAGCGCACTGCTCCCGTTCGATTCCGCGGCGAACCCGACGCCGCTAGAATCCACGCCGAAGTGGTGCGCCTGTTCGTTCCTTGCACGGCGCTTCGCGAAGACCCAATGGTGGATCGGCGTTCTGTCAACAAGCACCTGGCCCCAAAAGTGGAAAGGGCGGACGCCCTGACCGTCGGCGGCCGTCCGAACCTGAGCAGGCGGCCAGGCCGTCAGCGGCTGCTCAAGCGCTTCTGAATCTCCTCGAGCGGTACGCCCTTGGTCTCGGGCATCACTTTCAGCACCCATAGCAGTTGCAGGACCATCATGCTCGAGTAGAAGGCGAACGCGTGGCCTCCCGACACCTCGGCGATCATCGGGAAGGTCCAGGAGATTAGGGCGGCGAAAAGCCAGTGGGTAAAGCTCCCTAGCGATTGGCCCTGCGCGCGGACGCGATTCGGGAAGATCTCGCTCAGGTAGACCCAGATTACCGCTCCCTGTCCGAATGCGTGGGATGCGATAAACACCATCAGGCTGGCGAGGACAACCGCGCCGCCGAAGTCCGTGAACTCCTCGCCGTAGGTATAAAACGCCATGGCCGTGGCGGCCAAGCTCACGATGTAACCGATCGATCCCGCGACCATCAGCTTGCAGCGGCCGAACTTGTCGATCGCTAGCAGCGCGGCCATGGTGAAAACGAGGTTCGTGCAGCCTACGATTACGGCCTGCGCCAGCGAAGAATCGGTGCCCGCTCCCGCCATTCGGAAAATATGCGGCGCGTAATACATCAGCGCATTGATCCCGGAGAGCTGATTGAACGTCGCGATGGCCACCGCGAGAAGGACCGGGCGACGATATTTCTCTTGGAGCAGCGGCTCCTTGGCCCGGTCCGCAGTTTCCGCCAGGGATTCCTCGATTTCCCTCAGCTCTCGCGGCACGTCCGCAGCTCCGACCATCTTGAGCACCTTGGCGGCCGCCACGCTTCGACCTTGGGCGACGAGCCAGCGCGGGCTGCGCGGCGTCGCGAACATCAGCGCGAAGAAAACCGTCGCGGGCAAGGCTTCGACCCCGAACATCACGCGCCACTCGATCGCTCCGTAATTCAGTTGCGCGACGACATAGTTCGACAAGTAGGCGACCAGAATGCCGAGCACGATGTTGAACTGCGTGATCGCGACGAGCCGTCCGCGGTATTGCGGCGGCGAGATCTCGGCGATATACATCGGCGCCACGACCGACGAGGCGCCGACGCCGAGGCCACCCAGCCAGCGGAACGCAAGGAACGAATACCAATCCCAGGCCGCAGCGCTGCCCACGGCGGAGACGAAATACAAGAACGCGATCCAAATCAAGGTGCTCCGCCGACCGATCCGGTCGGCGGGATGGCCAGCGAATAGGGCGCCGAGGACTGTGCCGATCAGCGCGCTTGCGACCGTAAATCCGAGGCCGAAACCCTCCAGGTGGAAGACGTCTCGCAGGTGGTCGGTTGTCCCCGAGATCACCGCGGTGTCGAAGCCGAAGAGAAGTCCGCCGAGGGCAGCGATGATGGAGCAGCGGAGCAAGATCGCGTTCATGATGTTTACTGAAGAAAGGATCCGGACAGGCCCTCGCCGTGCCAGGCGATGGTATAGCATGGCACAGCCGACGGGCCGTAAGAGTGGAGCCGGCCACGAGGCAGGAAACACACGGACGGAAGATCGATGCACGAAAGCACGGTTCTCGGAGCGGCGTTGGCCAACCGTCGGCGCGGTGGAAATAGGCCCGGAAGGACGGAGCCTCGCAGGTGGGGCGCCATGCGCCGCGGACGACGGGACGATCCTGATTCCGGGGAAGGATCCTCGGGATTGACGGTGTCCCCTGGCGGATGCCGCAGGGTCGGCAGGATCCGCATTGCGGCGCTCCCGCTGCTCGTGGTTGGTTTGCTCGTTTCGGCCCCGGCGCAGGACGCGACCGGTGATGCCGAGTTCTCCGACTATACGGTGATCCTGCAGTCTCCTTCCGCCGGCGAGCGCTTGAGCGCCGCCCGCGCCAAGCGCGCGAATGGGCCCCTCCGGAGGATGGATGCATCCAGTGTGGGGCGCCTCCGTCGCGAGGTCGCCCAGACCCAGGAGCCAGTCAAGCAGGCGCTTGAAGCGACGGGTGTCGAGGTGCTCGGTTCGGTGCGCAATGTCCTGAATGCGATTTTCGTGCGGGCCACTCCGGACCAGGCGGAAGCCATGGCCCGGATTGCGGATGTGCAGCGCGTCGTGCGGGGCAGGCGGCACGCGCCCATGCTCCGAGGTGTTTCCAAGATCGTGAGAGTCTCCGCGGCGCGCGTTCGAGTGGTCGGATCCCAGTTGCTGGGCGATGGGATAAAGATCGCGATCATCGACTCCGGCATCGACTCCGAGCACGAAGCGTTTCAGGACGAGTCCCTCGCCGCTCTGCCAGGGTATCCCAGGGGTCCCCCGGAGGATCTGGAATTCACGAACACCAAGATCGTCGCTGCGCGCAGCTACGTGCACCTCCTCAATTCCGGCAGTCTCTATACCTCGTCCCCGGACGACACGTCGATGCGCGATCTCCTCGGACATGGAACCGCGGTCGCGATGATCGCCGCCGGGCGGCGGATCCAAACTCCGGCGGGCACGCTCAGCGGGATCGCCCCGCGGGCGCGCTTGGGAGTGTACAAGGTCTTCGGAGCACCCGGTGTCAACGGCTACGCCAAGGACAGCGCACTGATTTTTGCAGTCGACGACGCCATTGAAGACGGCATGGACATCCTCAATCTGAGTCTGGGCAACCTTCCCTTCGTTCCCTGGGACGCCTCCGGGCGCGACTGCGGAATCGTCGACTCGAATGCGCCCTGTGACCCCGTGACGACGGCGGTTCAGAGAGCCGTCTTGGACTTCGGCCGGGTCGTCGTGGTTGCCGCGGGCAACTTCGGGTTCGCTGGCGCGCAGCATTTCCCCGCCAAGGGTACGATCAACTCACCGGGACACGCCCCGGCCGCCATTACGGTCGGCTCCACGACGAACTCCGAGTCCCTACAGGAAGCGGTGCACGTCGCGGGCAATTCCTTCGATGCCTTGAGCGGAACGGGCCCGGGCGCCGATGGCCCACTGACCGCGCCCGCCAAGCTTGCCTCCGACTTCGGAGACCCCAAGGGATGCGCCCCGTATCCGGATGGCGCGCTCGATGGGAGCATCGCGGTCGCCGAGCGCGGCGAGTGCTTCTTTCTCGACAAAGTCGAATTTGCGGACGCCGCCGGAGCCGTGGGAGTCCTCGTCATCAATCACGAAGGCGACGACAGGCTGGTGGGAATGGCTGCGTTGAGGACGACCGATATTCCGGCCTTTTTTGTTGGAGCCTCGGACGGCGCGACCCTGCGTGAACTACTTGCCGACCCGGAGAACCATCTCACTCTCGATCCGACACCGAAGGCCGTGTCGCAGAACTGGCCGCTGGTCGACTTTGCGAGTTCCCGGGGACCGTCTCTCGCTCTGGATCCGAAACCGGATCTCGTGGCGCCTGGGGTTCAGGTGTATACCGCAGCGCCCCACTACGATGAACAGGGCAATCTCCTCAATCCCCGCGGTTTCCGAGCGGAAAGTGGCACCAGCCTCGCGGCCCCGGTCGTCGCGGGCGCGGCCGCGTTGATTTGGCAGGCGCATCCGGAGATGGCCGCCCGCGAGGTCGCGTCCGCCCTGATCAACACGGCCGATCCGGGCATCCACGAGGATGGCGAACTAGCTCGCTTGTCTTCGGTCGGAGCGGGTCTACTCGACATCCAGCGGGCTCTACAGGCTCCGGCCACCGCCGTGCCGCCGTCGATTCGCTTCGGCTCCGTTCACGACGCGGTGCTTCCGCTGCGCCGCAACCTCCGTGTCACGAACCGTGCTCCTCAAACGCAGTCGTTCCTCATCCTCGTCGAACCCCGCGATGCGGACGCCAACGCTCGGGTCACGATCAACGGAAGGCCGGCACAAGTCTTTCGATTGCCGCCGGGAGCTTCCGAGGAGTTGCAGATTGCTCTGGAAGGGAGTCTTCCGGCGCCGGGGTCCTACGAAGGACGCCTGCGCTTGACCAGCCTGAACCGCGGACGTAACCTGCTCGTGCCGTATCTGTATGTCGTCGGCGACAACGAACCGCACAATGCCCTGGTAATCGTTGGCGGAACCGAAATCGGAACGGCAGGCGAGAAGGCGGAAAAAAGCGTGGTGGCGCGCGTCGTGGACCGTTTCGGTGCGCCCGCCGCGAATCTCCTGGTGCAGTTCCGCATCGAGGCGGGGTCCGGGCGGATCGTGAGTTCGGTGCCGATGAGCACAGAGTCGGGGCTGATCTATGGGACGGTTGAGTATGGTTCCGAGCCCGACTTGCAGACAGTCGTTGCCAGTATCGGAGGCATCGAAGTCCCCTTCTTCTTCCGGGCGGCCGGCGCGAAGCCGGAGGTCCTGTCAATTGCCAACGGTGCTAGCTTGGTGTCGTCGCAGGGGGTTGCCCCGGGTTCCCTAGCCACCATCACTGGCACGGCATTCGCGGAATACGCGGGGGCTCTGGCCGAATCGCCTCAATCCAGGCCGCTGCCGATCTCCCGCAAGGGCGCGACGGTTGCGTTCGACGCGCCGGAAGCGGGGGTTAGCGTCGCCGGGCGGATCTACGATATCAGCGAAGACCGGCTCACCGTGCAGGTGCCCTGGGAGTTGGCCGGTCTACAGCAGGCGTACATCAAGGTCAAGACCGCGATCCACAGCGAGCCATTCTTATTTCAGGTGGCCGAGGTCGCGCCGGGGATCTTCGGGTACGAGTCCGATGGTTCGCAACTCGCCGTCGCCCAGCATGCCGACGGCTCGCCCATCACGCGGATGCAACCGGCACTGCGTGGCGACACGGTCACCGTCGCCATGACCGGGAACGGTCCGGTGGAATCGCCGCCTCCGACCGGCGACGTGGGCTCCCTGCTCAACACGACTCTCCATCAACCTCTCGTGCGCATCGACGGCGTGGGGGCGGAAGTCACGTACTCGGGATTGAGTCCAGGGCTGGCGGGGGTCTACTTCGTCAGCGCCATTGTGCCGCTGGACGTGGGCGCCGGGGAACTCCCGCTGCAGGTGGAGGTCGACGGAGTGACGAGCAACACGGTTCAGCTTCCGGTGCAGTAGGAACCCGCCCAGCTCGGCGCCTATCCGGTATACAAGAGATCCTCCACCTCGTTCAGCCGCGGCACGCGCCCGAACTTGCAGTGCAGGGCCCCCGCGGCGCACGCGAAACGAAGCCCGCCCGGCTCGTTGCGGCCTTGCGCCATCGCGAGCGCGAACGCCCCGTGGAACACATCGCCGGCTCCGGTGCTGTCGACCGCCGAGACGGGAAACGCCGGGATGCGCCCTCCGGCATAGGCGACACCCCGATCTCCAAGAGTCACGGCGCCCCAGACCCCGAGCGCTTCGATCTTCCCCAGCAGAGAATCGATCCCGCCATGGGTTCCAGCCAAGTCTTCGTCCGCGATGGCGTGAGTCGAGCGGCTGGCGACCTCCCAGATTTCGTCCCGGTTCTGATCCAAGTCGTGCACGACCGGGATGCGTCGCCTCGCCGCGCGCTTGGCGACGCGGAGGCCGCCCTCGGGCCAGCGGCCGTCGATCAGGATGGCGTCGGCGGAGTCGATGGCTTCGTCCGGGATCCATTCCGCGTCGACGGGCAAGCCGTCTCCAAAGTAGGGGAATAGGAAACGCTCCCCGTCCGGCCGGATGAACACTTCACAGGTCGGGCTGGTTCCGGGAAAGGCGCGGTACCCGTCGACGTTGACGCCCTCCGCCTGCAGCAGGCTGGCGATCCGGTCGCCGGCTGGATCGTTCCCGCGGCGGCCCCAGAAGGAGGCTGTACCTCCCAGGCGGACCACCGCCACCGCGCCGACGGACGCCGGCCCTCCGAGCGCATCGTAGCGGCGGGTGGCGTTCTCCCGGTGCAGCTTGGGCGGGAACCTCTCGACGCAGAGCCTGGTGTCGAGGAATCCCATCCCAACACAAAGAACGTGCACACGATTGCGGAGGGACATGGTCTCGTGGGATCGCAGCTTCGGGACGGAAACTCGAAGTGTATCCGATCCTGCGCGCCGGCAAGGTTCAGTCGACCGCAACGGTCCTACTCAATACCCCCAGGCGGCGGAGACCGCGCCGCCAAGGCGGCCCGCCCTAGACGACGATGCCGAAGAAGCCCTTCAGCAAGAAAGCCGCGAGGATGGAGATCCCCAGGAACCAGACCACCCAATGCGTCTCCCAACCACCCACGCCAATCTCGCGGGACGGATACGCGATGCCGACGGCGGCAACCGAATCTGGAGCGTAACCGCTCTCGCCGGGAGCGAGCAGGAGCCTCTCCCACCAGGAGTTGCGTCGGCTCACGGAAAGGTAGGGTTGGCCCTCACCCGCAACGGCGGTCTTCTCGATGCGGCCCTGCGGCGTCTCCAACGTCAGGACTCCGCCTCCCGCTGCGACGGCTCGGATCCTCCAGCTCACTTGCTGCGCCGCCAGGGCCGTGACCGAGACGCTTTCCACTTCGAACGCACCGGATCCCGTCAAGGATATCTCCTGGCCCGAGAGTTCGGTGTCCGCCGTAAGCAACGCAGACTCTCCAACCCGCAACGGGCGTCTACCGTAGACCGCGTCGAAGTGCGCGAATAGCACGACCATCGGCAACGCCAGAAAGAGCGCCGGCCGCAGCATGTGACGGACATACAGCACGTTGTGGAGCAGCAGGTTGCCTTGGGCGCGAAACAGCAGGCTTGGCTCGTCGCGGTACAGGCGCATCTCGAGAAGGTGCGCCTGCATGCGTTTCTTGGCCCGTTCGATCGCTCTCTGATTCGACGTCTTGCCGACGACCCAGAGCATGCCCACGCCGATCAGGACGGACGCTAGGCTCAGGCCGACGAGCGGGGGCAGGGAATCGAACAGAGCCGCGTGGCCGGACACGAGAGCGCGCAGGAGCGCGTTGAAACTGTCGACGAGCACGCTGGCGACCAGCTCTTTACTCGATGTAGCCGAGGCCCTGCAGCTTCTTCATGATCTCTTCGTCGGACGCCCCGTCTTCGATCTGCGCCAGTTCCTTTTCGACCACGTGCTCGACGAACTCCTGCGGCGAGGAGTAGCCGCCCGCATCGGCGCACCGTTTGACGCGTTCGAACAGGGCCTTATCCAACTTGATGGAAGTTGAGGAACCGAACATCGCGAACCTCCATGATACGCTCCGCCGGAGCTGCTAGGGACTGGAGGGAGTCGAGCGGATGCGCTGCAAGCCCGGCGCCAGATCGAGGGCTAGGGACGCCACGGAGTCGGCGTCCAACGGCTGCAGGATCGGAACTTCCGCCAGCACCTCGGCGCGGCCGTAGGTCTCGATGGCCTTGCGATTCTCCGGGTTCGGATCGCCCACCAGCACGACTCCGGAGACCGGGAGCGAGCGCCGCCGCAGACCCTCGAGGGTCAGCAGGGTATGGTTGATCGTTCCCAGGCCGGATCGCGCGGCAATCAGCACCGGCGCCTGAAGGGCCGCGATCAGGTCGGCCATCGTTTCGCCGTCGTTCAAGGGAACTAGGAGTCCGCCGGCGCCCTCCACGACCCAGAAGCGGTCTTCTTCCAGCAGCTCGCCGAAGCGCAGCAGTTCGCTCATGGTGATCGTGCGGCCGGCGTAGCGCGCAGCGAGATGAGGTGACAGCGGACAAGGCAAGCGGATCCCCGCATCGACGACCTCCGTAGCATTGCACCGGGCGAGGCGGCGGACCTCCCGCGTGTCGTCGTCTTGTTCGATCCCCGTTTGAACCGGTTTCCAGTATCCGGTTTTGGCGACCAACCTCAGCGAGGCGACCAGCAGACTCGACACGACGGTCTTGCCGACTCCCGTGTCGGTTCCGGTCACGAAGACGCCGTGCATAGGCCCAAATCCTCCAGGATGCAACAGATGCGCGCGCCGAATTCGTGGATGTCCGTCGCGCTGAGCGTGGCGTTGACCGTGACCCGCAGCCGCGCCGTCCCGTCTGGCACCGTCGGCGGGCGGATGGCGCGCACGTCGTAGCCGAGCTCGCGCAAGCGTGTGGCGGCCTCGACGGCGGTCTCATTTCCGCCGACGACAATGGGCAGGATCGGCGAGTTGTCGTCCCCCAGACCCAGGATCGTACGCAGAAGAGCCGCATTTTGCCGGACGCGGGCCCGCGCCCGAGGGTCCTCTTCCAATAGGTTCAACGCTTCGTCGAGCGCTTCGGCGACCGCTGGAGGAGGAGCCGTCGAGAACACGAAGGGACGGGCGGCCTGCACGAGGTACTCGATCGCCCAGTCGGGCCCGCACACGAAGGCTCCGCTCACGCCGAGCCCCTTGCCGGCCGAGTTGACGGATAGAAACACGTTGTTCTCACAGCGGGCCTCCTCGATCAGGCCGCTTCCAGTCTCTCCGAAGACTCCGATCGCATGGGCCTCGTCCACGATGAGCGCGCAACCATAGCGCTCTTGCAGCGCGGCGTATCGGTCCAAAGGGGCGCGGTCGCCGTCCATGCTAAACAGAGACTCGGTGACTACGAAGCGCTGACCGGAGCAGGGCTCCTCCTCGATCAGGCGCTCCAGGGCTTCGGCGTCGCAGTGCGGGAACACGACTCGCTTGGCCTTCGATAGGCGCATGCCGTCGATCAGACTGGCGTGATTCAACGCGTCGGAGAAGATGACGTCCCCGGCCGCCGGAAACGTCGAGAGCACGCCGACGTTCGCCGCCCAGCCGCTGCCGAAGTACAGGGCCGCAGCCGTGCGCTTGAAGCGCGCGAAGCGCTGCTCGATCGAATGGAAGGCCGCACGATGCCCGCGCAGCAGGCGCGAGCCCGTGGATCCGGTTCCCAGCGTTTCGACCGCCTCCGCGAACCTCTGGCGCATCCGCGGATGGCGTGCGAGACCCAGGTAGTCGTTTGAGCACAGGTCCAGGCCGGCGGGCTCTGCGAGCGAACGCTTAAGGCCCTTGGCCTCGAGGTCCGCTAGGCGTTTGAGGACGCGTTGCTGCAGGATGCAGGTGCCTTGCGCCATGCCTTTCGTCCCTTTCCCCGCAACTCGCGGGCCGCTCGCGGTCGCGCGGCTACGCCGCGGGCGCCGGAGCTGCCGTGAGCGGCTCCTCGCAGAGTCGCAGGCCCATCTTCGCGAGCAACTGCTCGTCGGAGGCCGCATCGGGATTGGGCGTGGTCAGCAAGCGCTCTCCCAGGAAGATCGAGTTCGCGCCTGCCAGGAAGCACAGCGCTTGGCCTTCCTCGGAGAGTTCCAGCCGGCCTGCTGAGAGACGCACGATCGATGCCGGCATGACAATCCTTGCCGTCGCGATGACCCTCGCGAAGTCCAGGGCGCCCACCGGCGCTTGCTTCGCCAGCGGGGTGCCGGCTACGCGGACGAGGCTGTTGATCGGGACGCTTTCCGGATGCGGGTTCTGCCGCGCAAGTTGCAGCAGCAGCCCCAAACGGTCCTCGATGCTCTCACCCATGCCGATGATCCCCCCGCAGCACACCGTGACACCGCTACGCCGCACGCGCGCCAGCGTGTCGAGCCGCTCCTGGTAGCTCCGCGTCGTGATGATCTGGGCGTAGAATTCCGGGCTCGTGTCGAGGTTGTGGTTATAGGCCGTCAATCCCGCTTCCGCAAGCCGGTCGGCCTGATCCTGGTTCAGCATTCCCAACGTGCAGCAGGCTTCCATCCCGAGCGCCCGCACGCCGCGGACCATCTCGACAACGCGTTCGAACTCACTACCTTCGGGGGCTGACCTCCAGGCGGCTCCCATGCAGAAACGCGTTGCCCCCGCCTCCTTGGCCAGCTTGGCCTTGTCGAGGGTTTCCCCCACGCTGAGCAAGGTCTCGGATTCCACTTCGGTCTTGTAGTGCGCGGACTGCGGGCAGTACGCGCAGTCCTCGGGACAGTTGCCGGTCTTGATGCTCAGCAGCGCGCAGCCCTGCACCGTTTCTGGGTCGTGGTGTTGGCGGTGCGCGGTCTGCGCCCGGTAGAGCAGTTCAGGCAGCGGCAGGTCGTGGATTTGACGGATTTCGTCGCGACCCCAGTCGTATCGCAGCATCGCAGCCCATTATCCTATGCCGCAGGCGCTTCCGCTGCGCCTGGCGATCTGGTGCTTCGCGCCCGGCCCGCCCTCGCTGGCTGGTTCGGTCCGCAGCGGGCGGCGGCGCCGACCAGAGAACGACCGATGCGTTGGTAGGATGGGAAGTCCGAACGGACCGATCCGCGGCAACCTCGGATGGGTTCGGCAGGAGCGATCGGAGTTGCTGTCCAGGAACGTCGCCCCGTCCGCGACGGCGGCAGCACATGCGTCCCGAGACCCGGCGGGCCCTTGGACCCGCGGAAACGGAAGGCAGGAGCGTTGTCCGAGATCAACACGCAAGAGTGCCTGTTGCCGGAGACTCTGCAAGCAAGCGTCTGGAAACTCACCGAGGAGTGGGAGACCCGCGGCAAGATGCGGCGCCTTTGGGAGGCGGACGAATCTCTTTGGACCTCCTCGGGAGAGGCGGAGTGGCTAGGATGGCTGCCCGTCGGCCGCTATCAGCGGAGGGAGGGCTCGCGCTCGTTGCGCTCCTTTGCAGCGCAGGTACGGGGACGCTACAGCCATGCGGTGCTGCTCGGCATGGGCGGATCGAGCCTCTGCCCCGAGGTCTTGCGCCGAAGCTTCGGGACTCGCGAGGGATTTCCCGATCTGCGGGTCCTGGATTCCACGGATCCGGCCCAAATCCAAGCCTGCGAGAACTCAGTTCGGCTTGAGACGACGCTGTTCTTGGCGGCGAGCAAGTCGGGCACGACGCTCGAGACCTTGCTGCTGACACGGTATTTCCTTAAGCGCCTATCTGACCGAATCGGGGCCGCGCAGGCCGCCGCGCGATTCGTGGCGATCACGGACCCCGGCTCCCAGCTGGAAGCGAACGCGAAGGAACTGGGCTTCGGTCATGTTCTGTACGGCATCCCCGCGATCGGCGGCCGCTACTCCGCGCTTTCGCACTTCGGCATGGCGCCTGCTGCGGCGATGGGTCTGGATGTGGACGAACTGCTGCGCAGCGCGGAGGCGATGCAGGCAGCCTGCTCGCCCGAGGCGCGAAGCGATGCCAATCCGAGCCTGCAACTGGGGCTCCTGTTGGGCGCTGCCGCCCGTGAAGGCCGCGACAAGCTGACATTCGTCGCGACGCCGGGCGTGTTCGCGCTCGGAGCTTGGATTGAGCAACTTGTCGCCGAATCGACCGGCAAGAACGGCACGGGCATCGTGCCGATCGAAGGGGAGCCGCTCGGCGCTCCGTCCAGCTACGGCGACGACCGGGTGTTCGTGCATCTGCGCCTGGATTCCGAACGGGACGCATCGCGGGATGCCGCGCTTGCCGAACTCCATGGACGCGGCCATCCCGTCGTACGCATCACCATTCCGCGTGTCGAGGAGATCGGCCAGGAATTCTTCCGCTGGGAGCTGGCGACCGCAGTGGCCGGATCCGTGCTTGGCATCAACCCGTTCGACCAGCCCGACGTCGAAGCCAGCAAGGGCGCCGCGCGCCGACTCACCGCCGCATACGAAGCTGAGGGGTCGCTGCCCGCCGAGGAAGCCTTCTTCGAGAACGACGGGATCCTCCTGTTCGCCTCCCGCGACTATGCCGCGCTCCTGACGGATACGGTTGCCGAGGCCACTCTTGCCGCATTGCTCCGGTCCCACCTGAACACGTCCGGGGCGGGCGACTACGTTGCTTTGCTGGCCTACCTGCAGAAAACACCGCTCGTCGAGGCGTCGCTCGGCAGGATCCGTCGGATGGTTCGCGTCTCCAGGCCCGTGGCGACCTGTTTGGGGTTTGGGCCTCGGTTCCTGCATTCCACGGGGCAGTTGCACAAGGGAGGGGCCGGCAACGGGGTCTTCCTGCAAATCGGCTGCGACGACAAACGGGATCTCCCAGTGCCAGGGCGGAGCTTGAGCTTCGGTGTGGTCAAGGCCGCTCAGGCTCGCGGCGATTTCGATGTCTTGCTGCAATTGCGGCGCCGAGCCCTGCGCCTCCACATCCGTGGTGATCTCGCTGAGGGTCTGGACCGCTTGGAGAGCGCCTTTGGAAGGGCGACTCAGTAGGACCTCGGCAGACCCAAGACTCTCTCGGCGATGTAGGTGAGGATCAGGTTCGTCGAGACCGGCGCGACTTGGTACAGGCGTGTTTCCCGGAACTTGCGCTCGACATCGTAGTCCGCGGCGAAGCCGTACCCGCCGTGAGTCTGGAGGCACGCGTTCGCGGCTTCCCAGGATCCGTCTGCGGCGAGCAGTTTGGCCATGTTGGCCTGTGGGCCGCAGGCCAGGCCGCAGTCGTATAGCTCCGCCGCGCGGAAGCGCATCAGGTCGGCGGCCTCGAGGTGCGCATGCGCCTTGGCGAGCGGGAATTGCACGCCCTGGTTCTGCCCGATGGGACGGTTGAAGACGATCCGCTCCCGGGCGTAGTGGCACGCCTTGCGCAGGAACCAGGAGCCGTCGCCGATGCATTCCGCCGCGATCAGGATCCGCTCGGCGTTGAGCCCGTCGAGCAGCGCCCGAAATCCGGCGCCTTCGTCTCCAATCAGGTTCCCGGCCGGCACCTCGAGCCCATCCAGAAAGACCTCGCAGGTATGGTGGTTGATCATGGTGCGCAGCGGCCGTATCTCGATGCCCCGGCCGGCCGCCTCTGCGAGGTCGACGAGCAGGATCGACAGGCCCCGAGTCTTCTTCTCGACCTGCTCGAGGGGCGTGGTGCGCACCAGCAACAGCATCAGGTCCGAGTGCTCGATGCGGGAGAGAAAGACTTTCCGTCCATGCACGACGTAGCGGTCGCCGCGCTTGTAGGCGCGGGTTTGGAGTTGAGTCGTGTCGGAACCTGTCGTCGGCTCGGTCACTCCGAACGCCTGCAGCCGCAGCCTGCCGCTGGCGAGTTCAGGCAGGAAGCGCTGCTTCTGTGCCTCATTGCCGCGCCGCGTCAGCACGTCCATGATGTACATCTGGGCGTGGCAGACCGCCGCGTTGCCACCGGACGCATTGATCTCCTCCATGATGAGGCTGGCCTCGAGGATGCCGAGGCCGCTACCGCCATATCGCTCGGGGATGAGAGCGGCGAGCCAGCCCCCGGCGGTCAAGGCGTCAACGAACTTGGTCGCGTAGCCTTGGCGCTGGTCCAGTTCGCGCCAGTATTCCCCCGGGTAGTCGGCGCAAACCTCTCGAACCCCTTGCTGGATCTGCTTCTGTTCGGCGGTGAGCGGATAGCTTATTCGGCGTCTCGCGAGCGCTTAGGCACGAGAACCGTGCGCTTGAGCGTGAGGACGGTATCGTTGCGCTGGTTGAAGCCGCGGCTCTCGACGAAGACCAGCCCGCGGTCCGGCTTCGACCGGGACTCGCGCAGGTCCGCGATGCGGCTCTCGGCGTAGATCGTGTCGCCGTGGAAAACCGGCCCGATATGCTTGACCTCGCCGTAGTCCAGAGTCGCGATCGCCTTACCGCTGACGTCGGCCACACTCATGCCGACCACGATACTGAAGACCAGTGGGCCGACGACGAGTCGCTGCCCGTGCTGCGTGCCAGCCGCATAGTGCGCGTCGATATGCACGGGATGCTGGTTCATGGTCAGCAGCGAGAACCAGGTATCGTCCGCTTCCGTGATGGTTCTTCCCGGCCAGTGCCGGAAGACCTGCCCGATCTCAAATTCTTCGAAATAACGGCCGTAGGCCATCGCGTGCGTTCCTCTCTGGCGCGGCCCGCTGGCGCGGCAGGGCTTGCAAACCCCATTATGGGGATACGGCATCTCGAATGGATGTATCGAGCCTCCGCAGCCTGCTATTCGTCCCGGGCGACAGCCCGAGGAAACTGGCCAAAGCGGTGGAGGCGCCGGCCGACGCTCTGATCGTGGACTGGGAAGATGCCGTGGCCGATCACAACAAGGAGCTGGCGCGCACGTCCACGCTTGATGCGCTACCGGCGCTCCTGGCGCACAAGATGGCGGTCTTCGTCCGGCTGAACGCCGGCGACAAGGAAACCGCTGTCGCGGACTGCCGGACACTTCGCCAGTGCGCGGCGGACGGTGTGGTGGTCCCGAAGTGCGAAACCGCACGCGACGTCGAGGATCTGCTTGGCGAACTGCCGGAGGCCATGGCGATCGTGCCCTTGATCGAATCGCCGACGGGCTTGCTTCAGGCCGCTCGCATCGCGGATTGCTCGAACCGCGTGCCGGCCTTGATGTTCGGCGCGGAAGACTATACAGCGAAGGCGCAGATCCTGCGCACCGCGGGAGAACCGGAGGTCCTCTTCGCTCGTAGCGGCGTTGTCAACGCCGCTCGTGCGATGCGCAAGGAAGTCTTCGATTCGCCGTTGATGCAATACCGCGACCTTGAGGCGGTGCGGCAGGCAGCGTGGCGCAGCCGGCGGCTGGGTTTCTCGGGCCAAGCAGCAATCCACCCTGCCCAGGTCGAGGTGATCAACGAAGTGTTCTTGCCGTCTCAAGAGGAGATGGAAGCCGCGCAGGCGATTGTGCACCGGTACGAGGAGCATCGTGGGGGAGTGTACGGAGTCGCAGGTTCGCTGGAGGACCATCCGACTGTGCGGCGCGCCCTGCGGCTGATCGCGAAACGCCAGCGGATCCTCGGTGAGTCCGGGCCGCGCAGGTCCAGGCGGCACGCGGAGAGCCCGCGCGAGTCAATCTTCGACGCCGAGTCCCGCAAGAACTGACGCCCTCCCGTGACCCAGCGGACTCGGAATGGGCGCAAGACACGATCGCCCGGCTCCGCGGGGTGTCTTACGCGTTCGACGTCGCTTCGGCGAAGGAAACACCCGGCCACCAAGGCTGTGGGGCTAGCAATCGTCGAATCTGCGATT
Organism: Bryobacterales bacterium; assembly: GCA_965218615.1. Classification (GTDB taxonomy): domain Bacteria; phylum Acidobacteriota; class Terriglobia; order Bryobacterales; family UBA6623; genus VXMF01. The sequence goes on along the minus strand of CBDCLH010000002.1, from coordinate 807,958 downwards.
TCGAAGGCAAGCACGTCGAACCCTCGGCGCGACAGCTCTTCGGCGTCGTCACCAGGCGGCAACCGACACTGAGAGCACGCTCGCCGGATCCGTTGACGTGCGTGCACGCGAGCCACTGGACCCAATTGGGATTCGGTTGCAGATCCGCCCTCGGGATCAGCCAAGTTGCGGTGGAATCGGCATGGGAGTAGAACTCCCCGAATCACGCCAGCGGTTCGCCTGGACGCATGGCCGCTTGCGCGAGCCGTCCGGCGGTCGCGCGGCTCAAAGTCCGCGGTTCCAATTGAGCCGGGACCGAACCGTTTCTGGGGGATCCTGACGAAGCTGTCCGCCACGGCCCGGGGCGGCACGCAGCAGACTCCGCCAAATCGGCGCCGGGAATGTGGGCCACGGCCTGCGCGCGGGCTTGGCTATACTCGCGATTGAGATGACCGCAACCAGCACGGCTCGGGATGTTGCGAGCGTCCTGCATCCGTTCACGAACCCGTCCGACCACGAAGCCGAAGGCCCGCTCGTCATCGTTCGGGGCGACGGGGTCTGGGTCTATGGCGAGGATGGAAAGGCCTACCTCGAGGCGGCGTCCGGCTTGTGGTGCGTGTCCCTGGGATTCAATGAGCGGCGTTTGGCCGAGGCCGCCTACCGGCAGCTGACGACGCTCCCCTTCATGCACCTCTTCACCTCGCGCAGCCACTCGCCAGCGATCGAGCTCGCGGAACGGCTGCTGCGGATCGCCCCAGCGCCCATGTCGAAGGTCTTCTTCGCAAACTCCGGCTCGGAAGCTGCCGACACGGCGATCAAGATCGTCTGGTTCTACAACAACGCCCTAGGCCGGAGCGCCAAGAAAAAGATCTTGGCCCGGCGGGACGGCTTCCACGGCACGACGGTGGGTGCGGCGAGCCTCACTGGGATTTTTCGGAACCACCGCAAGTTCGACCTTCCCATCGCCAACGTGCTGCACGCGGCGCGGCCTCATTACTACCACGGGGGCCTGCCCGGCGAATCCGAAGAGGCCTACGCCGCGAGACTGGCGACCGAACTCGAACGGCAGATCCTAGACGAAGGGTCGGACACCGTGGCCGCCCTGATTGCCGAGCCGGTTATGGGCGCCGGCGGCGTCCTGCTGCCCCCGACGGGGTACTTCGAAAAGGTGCAGAAGGTCATCGCCAAGTACGACATGCTGTTCATCGCCGACGAGGTGATCTGCGGGTTCGGCCGAACTGGAAAAATGTGGGGTTCGCAGACGTATGGTTTGCGCCCCGATCTGCTCACGACCGCCAAGCAACTCTCGTCTGCATACGCGCCGATCTCTGCGGTCATGGTGAATGAGAAGGTATACGGGGTCTTGCTCCAAGGCAGCGACGACGTCGGCACGTTCGCGCACGGCTTCACCTACAGCGGCCACCCGGTGAGCGCCGCGGTCGCTCTGGAGTGCCTCAAGATTTACGAGGAGCGCGGTGTCATCGACCACGTCCGCGCGGTCGCTCCGCGGCTGCAGGACGGATTGCGGGAACGCTTCTCGGCCCACCCGCTCGTTGGAGAAGTGCGCGGAGTCGGACTCATGGCGGCTGTCGAGTTGGTCGCGGACAAGCAGGCGAGGAAGCGCTTCGACGCCGACCTCGGCGTGGGCGCCTACTGCGCCCGGCGAGCGCTGGACCGCGGTCTGGTCTTGCGGGCGCTGGGGGACTCGGTCGCCGTCTCGCCTCCCCTGATCATCCAGGAAGCGGAGATCGATGTCCTCCTGGAGCGCTTCGAAGGGGCTCTGGGGGACACTGCGGACTGGCTCGCGCAGCGGTAGAGACGCATCCAGACGCCGCAGGCTTCCGAGCGCGTGTCCGCGCGGCATCCGGCTCGCGGTTGTGCGTCGGGTTTACGTCTGCGTACGGCGGGTCAAGACCGGCCGCTCGTCCTCCGCAGCGTCTCCTTCGTCGTCGCCCGGCAGGATGGGCTCGGTTTCTGTGTTGCGCTTCAGGGTCGGCCGGTTCGGGTCGCCTTGCGCCGGCTTGCGGCGCGCGCGTTGGCGAGCTAAGCGCTCCTTGACGGCCTGGAACTCACTGCTGGTCACGGCGTATTCCGGCTGGTCGGGCAGCAGCTCGTCGATCGTCTTCTGCACGAGCTTGATGCGGTTCTTCGTCAAAGGATGCGTACTGAATGCCTGCGCAACGGCGTTCTTGTTCTTCTTCTGCGCGGCCTTGAGTCGCTCAAAGAACTGCACCATGGATGCCGGATCGTAGCCGGCCTTGTACATGTACTGCACGCCCAGGAAGTCGGCGTCCTTCTCGAAGTTCCGGGAGAACTTCAGCATCGTCATGGGAATCGCGAAGTTGGCCGCCTGCTGGATGCCGTAGCCGGCCCAGCCCCCAATGAACAGCAAGGGAATGCTGGCGAACTGGATCAGCTGCGCCCGCGTGGCGCTGCGCGTGCCGTGCCGAGCCGCGACATGCGCGATTTCATGGGCCATCACGCCCGCCAGCTCGGCCTCGTCCTCGGCGAGCTCGATCAGGCCGGTGTTGACAAAGAAGTATCCACCCGGCAAGGCGAACGCGTTGATCTCGTCGGAATCGATCACTTTGATCGTGAACGGGACCTTGGCGTCGGAATTGTGGACCAAGTTCTGTCCGATCCGGTTCACGTATTCCGCGAGCACGGGATCGTCGACGATCTTCGCGTGCTTCTCGACCTCGGCTGCGAGCTGCTTACCCAGCTGGATCTCCTTCTCGATGCTGTAGAAATTAACGGACTTCCCGATGTCGCGGTCGCCGATCTGCGAGACGTCTTCCTTCTCATTCTTGGGTTCGCGCTTGACCGCTGCGCCCCCGGTGCGCAATTCGGCTCGGCCGAGGCCGGCTCCGGGCGCCGCAAGCACGACGGCGATCAAGAACCCTCCCAGCATGCGTTTCATCGCGGCCTCCTCCTCCGTGGCGTCACAACGGCTTCTGCATGGTTGAGACGGGGTGCGGGCGGTTTTCGTTCCAGGCATTCTTGCGGCCACGGAGTCGCGGGAGGGCTCCGATTACAGCCTCGGTCTCGACACGCGGCCCCTACAATACGACTTGGGTCAGCCTGTGTTCCGGCGTCTGGCAGCGGCGGTCTTGTGCCTGGCGGGGTCCCTGCCCGCTGCGGGGGGCGCGGACGACCTGCGTGAGATCAAGCGGCTGGAACTCGACCCGCAGCGCTGCTTCCGCGTGCGGGATGTCTTCCTGGAACGCGAAGACCTGAAACTCTACTTCACCGATGGGCATGTGATCTTCGCGAAGCCGTTGCGCGGCAGGACGTTCGCGGCGCTTTTCCTGGCTACGCGCTATTCCGACGTCGGCGAGGTCCTTCTGATTCCGCCGACTCCGGCCGAGCGCCAGTCGGTGGCGCGGTATCTCGGCGAGACGATCCTCAACGAAAAGTTCCGCAACGCGATGCTTTTCTTCACAGATGGCACGGCCGAAGCGCTTGAGGCATCCATCCGGAAGTCGCCCGTGCACCACCTCGACCCCAAGGAAGGCGAGCGGGTCGCGCCACGGTGGTCAAGCGTGTTGCGCAACTTGATCGACAGTTCCGCGCCCCGGATCCTTCTGGACCTGTATTCCAATCGCGCGCCTGAACAGGGCGTTTTCCTGGCGGCCGTTCGAGGCAGCACGCTGGGTCGCTTTGACATCGTCATCGATCCCATGCTGCCGGAACAGGTCGTTGCAGGCCGGATTGTGCGATCCGGCAGCCGGTCCCACTACGAGACTTGGTGCCGTTTCCCGGCACGCTCGTACCGCAACGGCCACAAGAGCGCCCCGACGCCGGCGCTGCTCGAGGATTACCGCATCGAGACGCGGCTCGGCGCGGATCTGCAAATGCAGGTGAAGCTTGCCGCTACGCTCGTCCAGTCCAGCCCGCGCGACCGCGCCTTTGGATTGGAACTCTCCGAACGGCTCGAGGTCACGGCGGTGCGCGTCGCCGGGGCCGATGTCGAGTTCCTGCAGCATCGGCAGCCGACGCCGCCGCATGGGAGGGACGACGAGAATGCGCTGGTCGTGGTGATCCTTCCGCAGGCGCTTCCCGCCACCGCTCGCCATCCGATCGAAATCAAATACCGGGGCAAGGTTGTGACCGATGCAGGCTCCGGTGTGTACTTTGTCGGCGACCGCGACAATTGGTACCCGCGGTCGGGTTTCGAGAAGACGCACTATGAACTCACGTTTCTCTACCCCTCGGACCTCGAACTGGTGGCGACCGGCAGCCGATTTGAGGACATCACTCGCGACGGCATGCGGCTCTCACGGTTCCGGAGCGGCAAGCCGATCCGGATGGCGGGATTCAACCTGGGGGACTACGCCTCGGCAAGCCGCGAGGTGGACGGCTTTCGGGTCGAGGTCCGGGCCACCAAGACAGTAGAGAAACGGCTGCAGCCGGCTCGACGCCCGATCGTGATCCCTCCCTTTCCGGTGCCGGTGGGGCGCCGAAGAGGCGCGGGCAGTGAAGCAGCCGTCCTCGTGCTGTCCGATCCTCCGGCCGCCAATCCCGCCGAGGACATCGAGCGGATCGCTGACGACAGCGCCGACGCGTTCGCCTACTTCCTGCGGCGTTTCGGCGAACCGGCCATGCCGGTGACCGTCGTCTCCCCGGTGCCCGGGGATTTCGGACAGGGGTTCCCGGGCTTGGTGTACGCCTCCACCTTGAGCTATTTCGAGCGGGGAGCCCACTTGCTGCGGGCCCTTTCGACCGACACCCAGCGCTTCTATGCCGACCTGCTGCGGCCGCATGAGATCGCGCACCAATGGTTCGGTAACGTCCTGCACGTGGAGTTGGACAGAGATGCTTGGCTGATGGAGGCATTGGCGACGTACTCTTCGCTGCTCTGGCTCGAGGAGCGCCGCGGCGCGCAGGAACGCAACGCCGCGCTCGGCGAATTCCGCAGGAACTTGCTTCGGAAGGTTGGCGGCGAATCGCTCGAGAGCGCCGGCCCCATCGTGTTGGGAGGGCGGCTTCGCGGCGCGCAGCAGCCGGATCCCTATCGCGTCATCGTCTACGAAAAGGGGGCCTGGATCCTGCACATGCTGCGGGCCATCCTCGGAGACGAGGAATTCTTCGCGATGCTGCGCCGACTGTGCGACGAGTACCGGTTCCAACCCCTCACCACGGAAGGCTTCCGCGAGCTGGCCGCTGAATTCGCGCCGGCTGGCTACCACGACCGCGGACTGCGGGATTTCTTCGACCAGTGGGTGCACGGCACGGGGATTCCACGCCTCGCGGTCCGCTGGCGGCAAACCTCCAAGGGGGGCCGCCACACCCTCAGCGTCGAGGTCGACCAGAGCGGCGTCCCGGAGTATTTCCCATTGCAAGTGCCGGTTGAGATTCACACTCGGCCGGGTCGATCTCTAGTCAAAACCGTCGTCACAGGGGACGGTGACGACGAGGCTGGATTCTCGGTCGTGCTGCGCAACCCCGCATCTCGCGTGGTCCTAGACCCTGAGCTCACGCTCCTCGCGGAGTTGCCGTGACCTGGAACCGCGGGAGACACTGCCCGTACGGGTAGTTTCTTCTGTCTGCTCCGCCGTCGGCCTCGCACGGATCGTCCACCCACGAGCGGCTCCCAAGTCGGCTTGCCTGCGTCTGGGTTTCGGATCACGGTTCTGGGCCGAATCCAACAACATGGTGTATATACACCAATACGCATGGCGGCACATATGGCGAAGACAGCGAGGCAGCGATTCTCAAAGTGGCAGATCTATTGGGCGTGATTGGCGTGGACGCCGGTTCTCGAAGCGCCAATCGCAGTGTGGCGGGCCGTGCCAGCGCCGCGCTGTGGTGACGGGGCAGTGCTCTGGCGGGCGGGCCGGGAGTCTGGCACCGCAGGGCCGCACTGCGGCCCGCAGGGGCGGGTGCGGCGGGGCTGGTGGGCGGTCGGGACGTCAGGCGCGGGTCGGCCCGCGGGACAGGGCGGGTGGCGGCCGTTTCTTGAGCAGCGTCTCAAGCAGGGCGGTCCAGTGCGGGAAAGGGAAGTACTTTGTCAGGGTCTGCAAGTCGCGGAAGAAGTCGCGTCGCGTGACGAGCCGCGCCCGGGCCTGGCGCCACAGGCCGCGCCGGCAGTCGAGCACGGAGTGGAAGGCGCAGGCGAGCAGGTTGAGCACCACCAGCAGGTTGGCCAGGCCGTCGGAGCCGTGAGCGAAGTTGTGTTTGCTGTGGTAGCCGTGGCGGGACAGGCAGTTGAAACTCTCGTTCTCGATCTTCCAGCGGGCTCTGCCGGCGCGGGCGATCTCGGCCACGTTGGCGGGCGTCACTGCCAAGCTGGTGCAGAACGTGTTGGGGTCGGTCTGCTCCCAGTCCGTGCCGTCGCACGGCTTGCGCCGGATGGTGAATTCGACCCCGGTGCCGGTGACGGCGTCGGCCCCGTCGCGCACGGGCACGCCGCTCTGCCAGCGGTAGCGGTGGGATGCAATCGGGTGCTGGGCGTGGCGCACGGTGAGCCAGCCGGTGGAGTGCTACAGGGACTCGTGCAGGAAGTCCTGGAGGCACGTGTGGGAGGTGGGCTGGCAAACGAAGAGCCAGTCGGCGTGGTGCTTTTGAAGGAGTAGGCAGAGGGGGTGGCAGCAGTAGAGGTCGGCGCCGAGGAAGACCGGGCGGTAAGGGGCTAAGTCGTTGGCATGCTTGGAGATCCATCGCTTGGTGGCGTTGCGTTCGCAGTCCTGCTTCTGGGCGTCGGGGGGGAGGTCGGCGGTGGCGGAGGCATCGGTTGGGGGGCCGCCGAACTCGGGCCTGAGGGGGATGCCGCGGTTGTGGCCGTCGGCGACGACGGCGGCGGCGACCAGGGAGTGGAAGTACTGGGGGGTCTGGGCCTGGCCGACGTGGCGGGTGCAGCAGTGGTCGCAATGGATTTTGTAGGACTTGTGGAACTCGATGCCATCCAGCGCGATGAGGAGGCGGCCATCCAGGCGCAGGAAGGGGGCGCGGGCACCGTGCTCGGCGAGCGTGTCGAGGCCGGCGGGGAAGAGCGCGTCGAAGGCATCGGAGGGGCCGCCGTCGAGCAGGTCGCGGATGCAGGTGTCGGTCGGGATGCGCTCGATGCCGAACAGGGACTGGCAGTTGGAGCGGGCCTCCTGGTCCTGCAGGCGGCGCTGGAAGGCGAGGAAGGAGGGGGCCTGCAGGAAGCAGGGAGCGAGTGCACAGGAGGCGGCGTCGGCGACAGAGAATTGCTGGTTGCAGCCGCGCCGGGGAGCGGGGCGTGCGGAGGCGGCTTGGCGGAAGCTGGCCAGCAGGGAATCGAGGGTCTGGGAATTGAGAGTCTGGACCACATCCCATCGTCAAAAGCAGCGGCCGCAAAGTCAAGTGCCCAGAAACTATGCTTGCGATCCGGGCTCCCAAAACAACCGCCGGCGCTCAAAAAACCCAAATTGAGAACTGCTTGCGCCAGGACAAGTCCTGGATAGGAGGATGCGATGAGGTGCGCCAGGCTAACTGGCCAATGTCAGGAGGTGAAAGTCCTCTGCGGTAAAGGATGAGCTGATCCATAGCGCTCCCCGAGCCGTGCGGTCGTTCCCGTGAGGGGACGGGCGAAGCGTCGGCAGGGGCGCATGTGGGCAGGGCTATGGAGCGTCGAAATCTTCATCATTCGGAGTGCCGAGACCGTCTCATTAGTCGAAGGCAACACCTCGCGGTCCGTTCTAGCTAGGGCCGGGAGGGCTCCGCGGCGTCGAAGAACCCAGGCACGCATGTACGACAGAGGTTGGGACCTGGGAGGCCTTCGGGTCGTCCCGGCGGGTCGCCGCCGGGACCGTGAAGGGAAGGACAGGAGTCAAGACTGGAGATGCACGATCCGAAGGAGTCAGACTCGGCCATACTAGCGACGAGTCCCGGGAACAAGGCGGCGCGAGCGGCTGCGGAGCGGGAGGAGCGAAGGGCCGGGACCAACGAGAATCCGGGAGGCCGAAGCACGGTCCGCACGCAGGGACGGGCAGCCGTGTCACAGGGGGCCGAGCGGATACGGCAATGTATACAGAGGAATCCCAAGGAGAAGCTCACTGCGCTTCTGCACCATGTCACGCCGGAGACGTTGCGGGTTGCCTACGTCGCGCTGAAGCGAGATGCGGCACCGGGCGTGGACGGAGTGACGTGGAAGGAGTACGGGGGAGGGCTGGACGAGCAACTGCTCGACCTGCACGACCGCGTGCATGCGGGAACGTACCGGGCGACGCCGTCGCGACGGGTGAACATTCCGAAGCCGGACGGCGGCAGGCGACCGCTGGGGGTGGCCGCACTGGAGGACAAGATCGTCCAGAAGGCCGTTGTGGACAATATCCTGACGCCGATTTACGAGGCGGAATTCCTCGGGTTCAGCTACGGGTTCCGGCCCGGGCGGGGCGCGCACGACGCGCTGGACGCCTTGGCATACGGGATTGAGAAGCGCAAGGTCAACTGGATTCTGGACGCCGACATCGCCAAGTTCTTTGACCGGATCGACAGGGACTGGATGCTCCGGTTGCTGGGCGAGCGGATCGGGGATCAGCGGCTGATCAGGCTGATAGGAAAGTGGCTACGCATGGGCGCCATGGAAGACGGCCAACTGGTCGATACGGGCAAGGGGACGCCGCAGGGGTCGGTGATTTCGCCGGTCCTCGCCAACGTCTACCTGCATTACGTACTCGATTTGTGGGTCGGGCGGAAGTGGCGACCGCAGGAAGCGCGCGGCGAAATGATCTTCGTGCGATACGCCGACGATTACGTGGCGGGCTTTCAGCACAAGGAGGACGCGGAACGGTTCCTGAAGGACCTGAAGGAAAGGCTCGGCCAGTTCGGACTGGAACTGCACCCGGACAAGACCCGCCTGATCGAGTTCGGACGGTACGCGATCGCGAACCGGAAGACGCGTGGGCAGGGACGGCCGGAGACGTTCGACTTTCTCGGCATGACGCATTACTGCCGACAGACGAGGAAAGGACGCTTCGGGCTGGGGCGCAAGCCGGTGGCGAAACGCATGAGCCGGACCCTGAAGGCGATCCGGGCAAAGCTGCGACGGCGCATGCACGCGGATCAAGTGGAGACCGGGCAATGGCTGGGGAGGGTGTTGCGAGGCTGGTATAACTACTTCGCGGTCCCCACCAGCCACCCGTACCTACGGCGATTCGAGCGACGCGTCAGGAAAGAATGGATGGCCATTCTCCGCCGGAGGTCGCAAAAGGACCGGCACCCGTGGAAACGTCTGCACCTACTTTGTGATGAACTGTGGCCGCCTGTGCGAGTGCTGCATCCGTGGCCGGACCGAAGATTCGCCGTCACCCATCGGAGGTAGGAGCCGAGTGCGTTAACGCGCCCGCTCGGATCCGCGCGGGGGGCACCGGGTAACCGGTGTCCCTACCGCAATCTGAAACCTTTCATAGCGAGCCAGCGGGTTCGACTCCCGTCCGGCAAAGGTGCAGCCCACCAGCCGGGAGCGCGTGTTGCATGGCGTGCGGTAACGCACTGTCGTGAAGCGTACACAGCGGGTGGTCAAGCGGCGCTATTGAGCCCCGAAATCATCAATGCCGACGCCTTCGTTGTGCAATTAGCGGGGGCCGCACCGGGCACGCCGTCAACGGCGAGGGATGTCTGGGTCGACCGGGGTCAGAGACCGTCTGCATAGCCACGGGATGGCTCGCCAGGGAACCTGGGAGGCCCCGTACGGTCCACGCAAGAAGGCCGGAAGACGGACCCCTGGCGGTAACAAAAGGTCCGGGCCCACCCCTGCCTGCGGGGGATCGGGAGCGAAGCAGCAGGCAAGCGTGGTACTGGCTGGCGAATCAATAAGCCGAAGGGACGCCGTGCGGGGAGTCGTAGCGCCCTCATAGTACTGACAGACGGCGGGGAACCGGGGCCGCTGGGACCCGCTCGAGGGAAGGGGGGCGTCGCATGGACAGGACCGCGGAGGGGAAACGGTGAGGAAACTTGAGTTCCAGCAAGCCGTACACGGAACCTCCGGGGATAGCCGATCGGAGCCTAGTGCGCGAATCTGCCGTGCGAGGAACCGAGTGCGTTAGACGCGCACGCTCGGGTCTGAGGGGGAAGGGGCGCAGCAATGCCCCCTTCTACCCGGCTTGCGCCAGGCGCAAGCCCTGGAGAGGAGGAAGTGATTAGCTGAAACCTTTCACCGCGAGCCTGCGGGTTCGACACCCGCCCGGTAAAGGCGCAGCCCGCCAGCTGGGAGCGCGTGTTGCATGGCGTGTGGCAACGCACGTCGTGAAGCGTACACAGCGGGTGGTGAAGCGACGCGATTGAGCCCCGCAATCATTCTTGCCGACGCCTTCGTCTTGCAGTTCGCGGGGGCAGCACCGGCAGCGCCGCCAGGGGCGAGGCGCTGGCGGGTCGACCGGGGTCAGAGAACGTTCGCATAGCCACGGGATGGCTCGCCAGGGAACCTGGGAGGCCCTGCACTGTCCACGCACAGACGCCGGAACACGGACCACTGGCGGAAATAAAGGGTCCGGGCCCGCCCCTGCCTGCGGGGGATCGGGAGCGAACAAGCAGGCAAGGCGTGGTACCGGCTGGCGAATCAATAAGCCGAAGGGAAAGCGGTGCAGGGAGTCGTAGCGCCTGCATAGTACGGAGGACGGCGGGGAACCGGGGCCGCCGGGACCCGTCCGAGGGAAGGCGGGCGTCGCATGCGCAGGGCCATGGATGGGAAACGGGCCGGAAACTAGAGTTCCGAATGCCCCGTACACGGAACAGCCATGGATAGCCGAGAACGGAGCGGAAGCGCGAATCTGCCATGCGAGGAACCGAGTGCGTTAGACGCGCACGCTCGGGTCTGTGAGGGGAGGGGCGCGGTAACGCCCCCTCCTACTCGGCTGACAGCGAGGCTCTTCTGGTCTGGACGCTCACAGGCTGTCCGCCTCCCGAGAGAATTCCGCTTGGACGGCGATGTGGTCCGCATTCGAAAGCAGGCGCCGCAGTCGTTCTTGAGCCTATCGCTTCCGATTGGGGATGGCTTGACGCCACCGAGGGGGGGCGGGGGATTTCTTCGCCAACGGGCGCGAACAGTAGAACCATCAAGCCAGACCCGAACTCGACGCGGCTTTCCGGTGGTGCGCTATCTACTCGACACGAATGCTTGCATGGCCCTGCTGAACGGCGCAACGCCGCCGCTCGCGGCGCGTGTGCGGCGTTGCGCGCCATCAGACATCGCATTGCCCGCCCCAGTGGCCTACCAACTCTACTATGGCGCTGGCAAGAGCTAACCAAGGAATGTCGAATTGCTCGACCGCATTGCCTTCGACATCGCGCCCTTCGACGCCTCCAACCTACGCATGGCGGGCGCGGTTCGGGCCGAACTCGCAGCTGTCGGACGCGCAATCGGGCCGAGCGACACGCTCATCGCGGCCCAAGCCCTCGCTCGCAATTTGATCCGGGTGACCGCCAATCTCCGGGAGTTCAGGCGTGTTGAGGGTCTTGCTTGCGAAGACTGGTCCGGTCCAGACGATGCGGTTGCATGAAGCTCCGATTCGAGCCGCATCCCGGTGAAGATTCATCGCGACCCGTGGCGATCGCCTCCGACAAGCGGAGTCTTCTTGATGCGTATCCCGCCTAGCGTGGCGACAATCCGTCGATGAGCATGTCGCATCCTCCGGAGAGGACGATCTTGAACCCGACAAGCGGTTCTCGGGCAAGCGGAACGTGACCCGCAGCAACACCTTTCGCCTGCGGCGAGGAAGATCGGCATGGGCTGGGAAGGCTGGATTTCCAGGGCGCTCGAGCAAGGCGTCTCCCGACGATAGGGGGGGCTCATTTGGAGTAATTGCTCACCTTGGTGCCGTCCTAGCGTGACCGATCAGATTAGAAATTTGAAACAAAAGAGTATAAACATGTTATAGATGGGGTATGGGCGAGGCGAATTCAGATCTCGGTTCGGCGCTCGACTCCGGGAAGAGCGCCCTTGGCGTTGAGCTGCGAGCGAGGGTTGCGGAGTTGACCGCAACGAGCACGGAGTTGGCGGCGAAGGTCGCCAAGCTGACGGCGACCAACGCGGAGCTGAGGGCCCAGGTGGCGGAGTTGGAGGCGCGTCTGGGAGCGCCGCCCAAGACACCGGCGAACTCGTCGCTGCCGCCCTCGCGCGGGGAGAAGGCGAACAAGCCGGTGCGAGGCGGCCGGCGCAAGCGCCAGGGGCGTGCGGGAACGGGACGCAAGCTGCATCCGCATCCGAACAGTGTGGTGGAAGCGCGGGCGGAGAGTTGCCCGCACTGCGGGACGGAGTTGGGCGGGGCGGAGCAGGCGCCGCAAGCGGTGTACGAGCGCATCGAGTTGCCGCCGGTGCGGCCGCACGTGACGCGGGTCACGCTGCACGGTTGCGACTGCCCGGGCTGCGGGCGGCGGGTGACGGCGTTGGCGCCGCAGGGTTTGGAGCGGGGCTCGCCGTTCGGGGCGACGATCGAGGCGCTGGCGGTGTATCTGCATTACGCGCAAGCGATCAGCTACGAGCGCTTGCGGGCGTTGTTCCGGGATGTATTCGGTCTGGAGATCAGCGCAGGGGCGCTGGCGAACCTGTTCCGGCGGGTGCAGGGGCGGTTCGGGGACCAGGCGGAGGCGATCCGGGAGCGGGTGCGGCAGAGTCGGGTGGTGTGCTCGGACGAGACGTCGGCGCGGGTGAACGGGCGCAAGTGGTGGGAGTGGGTGTTCCTGGGAGCGGGAGCGGTGCTGCACGTGCTGCGGCCGAGCCGCTCGAAGGCGGAGCCGGAGAGCGTGCTGGAGGGGGCGCGACCGGAGGTGTGGGTGTCGGACCTGTGAGGTGGCTAGGGAGTGGTGGACAGTTGAGTGTGCGGCAGCTGCAGCAACTCCAGAGGGGCGGCACCATGATGGTGCAGGGGGCTTGAGATGTCAAGTGGGGAGGGGGTAGCAGGGGGAGGGGAGCGCCCCTCCCCCCCTCTCCAAGAGAGGCAGTGGAAAGGGGTGAGGAGGCCCCGGGAGGGGGTGCTGGGGGGCGCGCCCCCCAGCACATTTCCGGCATCTTTTGTTTTGACTTGGCTGCGGATCGTGCTGCCCTCTCGCGCCTCCCGTGTCGGCACGGGAGCGGACTGGCCATGCCGGGCACAACAGCTCCTGCGGGATGGCTGGCAGGCACGCCCGTTGCGACCGGTGCGGTTGCGTGGATCATGGTAACGTTACCAGGGGCGGAGAGCCCGCCACCACGCGAGCAGCCGGAGGGCAATGGCATGGCCTTGACGAACGCAGAGAAACAGCGGCGCTATCGCGCCCGGCGCCGGGAGGGGGCGCGGCCAGTCCGCTATCGCCGTCCGCAGGAGCGGCGCTCGAATCCGCAACGCTGGCGCGACGCGGTGCAGAGCTTGGTGCAGCTCCAGGAGCACTACGGGGAGTGGCTGGAGAAGCTGCCGGAGAGCCTGTACGGGAGCGCGCTGGGGGCGAAGCTGGAGGCGATCACAGAGCTGGACCTCGACGCCCTGCAAGCCGTCGAGCCCCCGCTGGGCTTCGGGCGGGACTGAGCGGGCCGGGCGCGGGCCGCCGCGGGACCGGGCGCCAGGCAACAGGCCCCGCGGTGCATGGTAACGTGACCAGTGTCAGGGCCCGTCGCGCCCCTATCGGCCCGCGCTCAGACCCGCGCCTGCTGCGCGTGCCAGGCCTGCTCGAACTCCACCGGGGAGCGATAGCCCAGCGCCGAATGACGGCGCTTGCGATTGTAGAAGCCTTCGAGAAACACGAAGATCTCCGTGGTCGCCTGCTCGCGGGTCGCGAACGGAACGCGTTGCAGCAACTCGCATTCCAGCGTCGCGAACAGGCTCTCCGCCATGGCCTTGTCGTAACAGTTCCGGCCGCCCCCATCGAACGCTCGATGCCAGCCTCGGCGCAGCGCCGGCTGAACGCCAGCGCCGTGTACTGGCTCCCGCGGTCGGAATGGAACACCACGCCCTGCGCCGCCCGCATCTGGAGCGCCATCTCCAGCGCCGCCTGCACCAGCTCGACGGTCTGCCGCGCGCCCAGCGCCCAGCCCACCACCTTGCGGCTGAACACGTCCAGCACCGTTGCCAGGTACACAAACCCTTCCAGGGTCGGCACATACGTGATGTCAGCCACCCACAGCCGGTTCGGCTCGGACGCCTCGAAACGCCGCTGGACCCGGTCCGGCGCCACGGCCGCTTCCCGCTCCCTGCGCGTCGTGCAGCGCCGCTTCCTCCGCGTCACGCCCTCCAGCCCCAGCGCCCGCATCAGCCGCGCCACCCGCGGCCGCGACACGCTCACGCCCTCCGCCTTCAGCTCCGCGTGCACCCGCCGCGCCCCGTAGGTCTGCCGCGATTCCACGTGGATCGCCGTGATCCGCCGGCTCAACGCCTCGCGCTCTTGCGCCCGCCGGCTCGGCGTCCGCTGCCGCCATGCGTAGTACCCGCTGGTGGAGACCCCCAGCACACGGCACATGCAGGCGATCGGATACTGCCCCTGGTGCGCTCTGACGAATCCGAACACCCTTACGGGATCGAATCGGTCTCCCGAGCGAACCAGGTGGCTGCTTTTGACAGGATCTCGCGCTCCATCTTCAGCCGCCGGTTCTCCCGCCGCAGGCGCACCAGTTCCTCCCGCTCCGCACTGCGCAGGCCGTCCTGCCGACTGCCCTGATCGCGCTCGGCCTGTTGCATCCAGCGCCGCACCGAATCCGCGGAGATCCCGAATTCCTCGGCCACCTCCCGGGTGCTGCGAGCACCGACTTGCACCAGCTTCACCACCTTGTCCCGAAACTCCTTCGGGTAGGCCTTCACATAGGCATGTTTGCTCATTGTCCGGGGCCTCCTTACCCCCTGCCCTCTCTGCAAGCAATCAACTGCCTATCACGCTATCTCAGCTGTCCACGAAAACGGGGCCACTTCACTGTACGTGTGCCAGCGCGGGCACGCGGCAGTGTGGCAGGTGTGCTTGGCGCACCAGTTGCGGGATGCGCAGTACGCGATCGACGCAGGGGACGCAGTGTTCGGGCCGGCGCTGCAGGCGTTCCTGGTGCGGGTGATGCGGGTGGGCCAGCGGCGCGAGCGGCTGCGGGACAGCACGCTGAAGCGCCACCAACGGGATCTCGGGCGGCGGCTGGACAAGCTGCTGGAGTTGGAGCCGACGCAGGCGGACGGGCAGCGGCTGCTGAAGCGCTACGGCAAGATCCGGGACAGCCTGCTGGTGTTCGTGACGGATCGCGAGGTGCCCTTCACCAACAACGCCTCGGAGCGGGCGCTGCGACCGAGCACGATTTTCCGCAAGGTGACCAACGGCTTCCGCTCCGAGTGGGGGGCCGAGGTGTTCGGGGCCGTGCGCTCGGTGATCGGCACCGGACGCCTCAATGATCTGACGACTCTCGAGGCGATTGTCACCACTATCAAGCGACGTACCGTCCTCAAACCTACCTAGCCCTACCGTGTAGTCAAAAAAAGTACTGGACAACGGGATAGGGGCTGTGTTAGACCATGGTTAGTGAGAACGCAGTCCCAGATCCAGCACAGCCTTGGCGATGAGGCTGCCATTGAGAGGATAGCGGGGATTCTCTCCCGGGAGCACTTTGCGAGTCGCCGGGCAGCCGGTCGCCGGATCTGTGACGAGTTCGACTTCCGCGACCGGCTTGGCCGGCTGCAGGTGGCGGGCTGCCTGAAGGCGCTGGGCGCCTTGGCGCCGGGCACGGACCGGATCGCGCTGCCGCCCGCCGGGCGGTGCGTGGCCGGCGGCGGCAAGCCGAGTCTGCTGGCGGACGGCGCGGCCCTGGCAGGGAGCGTTCCGGAGCGGCTGGAGGGAGTGCGGGGGCTGGCGATCCTGGCGGTGTCGGAGCCCGCGCGGCGGCGGGTCTGGAACACGCTGATCGCGCACGAGCACCGGCAGGGGATGACGACCTTCGCGGGGGCGCAAATGCGCTATCTGGTGGACTCCGAGCACGGCTGGCTGGGGGCGCTGGGCTTCTCGGCGGCGGCGTTGCGGCTGGCGGCGCGGGAGCGCTGGATGGGCTGGAGCGAGCCGCAGCGGCGGGCGCATCTGGACATGGTGGTGTGCCTGAGCCGGTTCCTGATCCGGACGGGCTGCCGGAATCTGGCCAGCCATGTGCTGGGGCGGGTGCTGCGGTGCTTGCCGCGGGACTTCCGGGAGCGCTACGGTTACAGTCCGTGGCTGGTCGAGACGTTCGTCGAGCCGGAGCGGGACGGGGCGAGCCTGCGGGCGGCCAATTTCGTGCCGGTCGGGCGCACCGCGGGGCGCGGCCGGCAGGACCGGCGCAACCGCCGGGCGGCGGGGGTGAAGTCGATTTACATGTACGAGTTGCAGCCGGACTGGCGGCGGCGTCTGGGGGTGCAGCGGGTGGAGCATGCCCCGCGCCTGGAGCCCGGCGAGGGCCTCGCCAGCGCCAGCTGGGCAGGGCACGAGTTCGGAGGTGCGGAATTGGGAGACAAGCGGCTGACAGCGCGGCTGGTGCGTAGCGCGGCACTGCTGGCGGAATATCCCGGGCGGGCGATCAGCGCCAGCGCGCGCGGGGAGGCGGCGGCGGTGGACGGGTACTACCGGCTGATCGAGCAGCCGGAGCAGACGGCGGTGACGGCGGCGAGCATCCTGGCGCCGCACCGGGAGCGGACGCTGCAGCGGATGCGGAGCCAGCGGGCGGTGCTGTGCATCCAGGACGGCAGCGACCTGAACTTCGCGACGCGGCCGGGCTGCAGCGGGCTGGAGGTGATCGGACGCAACCAGACGAGCGGCAAGACGCTGGGGCTGCACCTGCACCTGACGCTGGCGGCAACGCCGCAGGGGCTGCCGCTGGGGGTGCTGCGCTGCGGATTCGGCACGCCGTCGCCGGAGCGCGGGGGGAAGATGCAGCGCTGGATCGATGGCTACCGGGACATCCTGGGGGCGGCCCGCGCGTTGACGCGGCGGACGCGGGTGATCGCGGTGATGGACCGGGAGGCGGACTTCTTCGACCTGTTCGACGAGCAGCGGCAGGCGGGCCGGGTGGAACTGCTGGTGCGGGCGAAGCACGACCGCAAGCTCGACAAGCAGGGCCGGAAGCTGTTCGCGGCCATGGCCGAGGGGGCGGCCGACGGCCGGGTCGAGGTGGAGATCGCGGGCCTGACGGCACGGCCGAAGGCGAGCAAGAAGAAGGCGCGGCCGGCGCGGCTGAAGCGGCTGGCGGCGTGCGAGCTGCGGTTCCGGCGGCTGCGGCTGCCGGCAACGCGGGCGGGGGCCGCGCCGGTCCCCGTGTGCGGGGTGCATATCGTCGAGACGGATCCTCCCGCGGGCGAGGAGGCGGTGCAGTGGTACCTGCTGACCAGCCTGGAGGTGGGGGACGCGCAAGCGGCGGCGGAGATCGTGCAGCACTACCTGCAGCGCTGGCGCGTGGAGGACTTCTTCCGGGTGCTGAAGTCGGGCTGCCGGGTCGAGCACCTGGCGTTCCGCACGGCGGACCGGCTGGAGCGCGCGATCGCGATCCAGAGCGTGATCGCGTGGCGCATCATGGTGATGACGCTGCTGGGACGGCAGGTGCCCGACTGCGAGGCGGAACTGATGTTCACGAACCACGAGCTGGGCTTCCTGGGCGACTACGCCCGCAAGTTCGGCCAGCCGGGCCCGGACAGGCTGGGGCCCGCAGTGCGCCTGGTGGCGCACCTGGGCGGCTACCGGGACCGCAAGCACGATCCCGAGCCCGGCAACCAGATCATGTGGCACGGCTACGACACGCTGACGAAAGCGACGCTGGGGCATCGAATCGGGCTGGAGAGCGCCCGGAACCATGCCATCGAAAGCTGATCAGAAACACGTTGTCCTGTCAGATTTATGGCTACACGGTAGACCTAGCCAGCCCCCTGGGTGAGCAATTACCATTTGGAAACTCGCTCGGTGTTCGGTTTGAGTGCGTCGTCTTGACCGGCGCACGCGCCGTTCCAGCAGCGTTCCGCAGTACTATGGTTACTTTGGATGAGTAAACAGATTCGGATCGCGGGGTTGCTTGGCCTTGGTCTGGCGTGTGGCGCGACTTGGTGGATGCTTGCGCGCGCGCAAACTTCCGCGAACGCGGCTGAGGAGGTGTTGCTCCAAGAGGCCCGCAACCTCGGCAAGGCATTCTACGAAACGCCCGGATCCTCGCATCAGGCCGTGGACCAGCTTAAGAGGGCGCTGGATCTCAATTCTGGATCCGCGCGCGAGCTTCTGAACTATGGCCTGGGCCTGCTGCGAGCCGGCCAGCGCGAGGAAGGCATGGCCCGGATCATCGAGGCCCAGAAGCTCGACCGCTCGCTGCCTCACACCTACTTCAATCTTGGGATCGAATACAAGAAGTCCGGTGAAGTGGACAAGGCGATCGACCAGCTGCTGCAGATGGAGAAGCTCGTTCCGGGCGAGGCGAAGACCCAGTACAACCTCGGGGCCCTCTACAAGCAGATCGGCAATACGCGCAGGGCGATCGAGAAGTTTGAGTTGACGTCCCAGCTCGATCCGTCGCTGGCCGCGCCGCATTTTCAGCTGTTTGGGATCCTGAGGCGTACGGACCCCGAACGGGCGACCGAAGAGCTGGAAGTTTTCAAGGGCCTCAAGGCGGCGACGGACGGCGCCGCGGTCGGCGAGGATGTCGATTGGAGCTATTACTCGGAGTTGTACGACCCCTCCCTTGCGACAGGGATGGCGGCCGCCGCCGCGCCGTTCGAGTTTGCGATCCGCGAGGTCGCGCAACTGCGTGGGAAGCCTCTGGGCGCGCTACGTCTGGACCTGAACGGAGACGGTACAGCCGACGCCCTGATCTGGTCCGAGCAGGGTGCCGTCGCACTGATTGGCGGCGCGGGCTCGGGACCTGCCGCGCGTGACGCCCGCACTGGTGGCGGGGCCTATTTCGGCGCTGGTGATTTCGACGGCGACGGCTTGGCCGACCTCTGCCGCGTCGACGCTACAGGAGTCGAGGTGCTCGTCAACCGCTCCGGGCGCTCCTTCCGGACCGGATTCCGTTTGGACGGGCGCTTCAGCGTTTGCCTGTTCGCCGACTACGACCATGACAACGACTTCGATCTGTTCGCGCTCGGCGACGACAAGCGGCTGCTCCAAAACGACGGCGAAGGAAACCTCGCGGATATCAGCGAAGAGTTTCCGTTCGCCGCGGGTCCCGTGCGCGCGGCCGCAACGGCCGAACTCTTCGAGGACAACGGGCAGGACTTCGTGGCCGTGTACGGTGATTCGGTTGCGGTGCACCAGGACCGCAAGCTCGGCGTGTACGGCGAAGCCGTTACGGTGAACGGGGTGCGTGTCCCGCTAGGGACGGCCCGCATGGATGTCGTGGATGCGGACCACGATGGGTACCTCGACATTGCGGTGAGCGCCGAAGCGCAAACCCTGATCCTGGAGAACCGAGACGGTACTCTGCATCTTGGGCCCGCCATGGGTCGCGTCGAGGCTTGGGCGGACTTCCAGTCGCGCGGGCGCATCGACGCGTCGACGCAGGAACGCTTCGTCGCCAACCTGGGTGGCTTCGCCTTCCAAGAGGTGGCCGCCAGCACGGAGCCGCCGGAGGGCTGGAGCGTGGCAGGCGATTTCAATGCGGACGGCGCGCCGGACCTGCTCGCCGCCGGACCGGACGGCAAGGTCCGCTTCGCCGAGAATCGAATGGAAACGTCCAACCGCGGGTTGACCGTGCGTCTCGAAGGCGTCAAGAGCCCAGCGATCGGAACAGGCTCCCGAGTCGAGGTCAAAGCCGGACTCACATACGCCAAGGAAGTCTACGCCGGTGTCCCGTTGCACTTCGGCCTGGGCGCGGCGGAGTCGTTCGACACGATCCGCGTGACTTGGCCCAACGGCCTGATTCAGAACGAGATGCCGGACCAGCCCGTGGATGTCGTCGCCATCAAGGAAGCGCCAAGACTCTCGGGTTCCTGTCCGATGGTCTACACCTGGAACGGCAGCGAATTCGAGTACATCAGCGAGGTTCTCGGCGTGGCGCCCCTGGGGGCGAGCTTGGCGCGCGGCGTGTACTTCCCGGTGGACCACGACGAGTACGTCACGATCCGCGGCGAGCAGTTGCGCGAGCGTGGGGGTTTTCTGGATCTCCGCATGACCGAGGAATTGCGGGAAACGGCCTACATCGACAAGATCCGCCTGCTGGCGGTCGACCACCCACACGAGATCCAGATCGTCTCCAACGAGAAGGCCAAGGGCCCACCGTTTCCGGCGTTCAAACTCTATGGAGTGCGGTCCCGGATCCGGCCGCTCGCGGCTTCGAACCACCGTGGCGAAGATGTGCTGGAGGGGGTGTTGGGCAGCGACCGCCGCTATGCGATGTTCGACCGCGACTTTGAGAACCGCGCCGAACGGCACTCGCTCACGCTCGAGTTTCCGGAGTCCGATGTGGAGGACGCCGTGCTGTTTCTCGAGGGCTGGGTGGACTGGTCGTCGGCCAGCAGCATCGTGGCGGCCTCGCAGACCCCCTCCTCGGCCATCCAGCCGCCGTTCCTGCAGCTGCAGGATGAGCACGGAGCATGGGTGACGGCAGTTGCCGACCTCGGTCTGCCGGGCGGCACACTGCGCACGATCGCGGTCGACCTGAGCGGCCGGTTTCCGTCGCGCTCGCGCAAGGTCCGCCTTGTGACGAACATGTGCGTCTATTGGGATGCGGCCTATCTAGCGCAGGGAGCGCACGCTCCGCCGGTGCGGCTCACCCACTTGCCTGCGGACACAGCCCAGCTGCGCTTCCGCGGCTTCTCGCGGAACCATGTCGCGGGTGGCCGCACCCAGCCGGAGCGCTTTGACTACCAGGAGGTCTCGGCGACCAGCAATTGGAATCCGACACCCGGCCTCTACACGCGCTTTGGCGACGTGAGGGAACTGCTCGGCAGCGAAGACGACCGCTTCGTCATCATGGGCGCGGGCGATGAGATCGAACTCCGCTTCGCCTCCGCGGAGCTGCCGGCGCTGGCGCCGGGATGGACCCGGGACTACCTGCTGCTGGTCGACGGCTGGGCGAAAGAGAACGAGGCGAACACCGCATTCGGCGACTCCGTCGAGCCACTGCCCTTCCACGCCATGAGCGGCTATCCCTACAGAATCGACGAGCACTACCCAAGCACGCCGCAGCACCGGGCGGACCTGGAGCTGTACCATACGCGGCCAGCCATGCGGCTTCTGCGGCCCCTAGTGGAGCGTAGGACGTTGCGGTGAGCGATCGATCGAACGGAGAAACCCCGGCTGTGCAGGTGGGCCCCGGCCCGCTCCCGTCCAACCCGCGGCGATCGGGACTGCATCGTTGGGCGGGAGCCGCGTTCCTGCTGCTGTTGCTGAACTCGGGCCTGCTCTGGGCGTTTCCCGCGGCCAATCTCTTCTACCTCGCCAACGTCTTGCTGCATGTCCTGCTCGGGATCGGGCTCTCGATTGGACTGTGGTTCTCGGGCCGCGAGGTGTTTCGGCGCGTCCGTTCGAACCTGCGGACGGCCCTGGTGCTCTCGGCGTGCGCCGTGCTCGGTGGGGTCCTATGCATCGTGGGCGCCACGCGGCCGAACTTGACGATCGTCATTGCGCACGGCGCCTTCGGCTTCGCGGGGGCATTGCTGTTGGCGCTGGGGCGCCGCGACCGACGGATCGCGTCGATCCTGGCGCTGGCTCTGCTCCTGCCGGCCGTTTCGTTTGTCCGCGGGCGCTGGTTCCCAAGCGCGCGGCAGCGCATCGTCAATCCCACCGAAGCGCCGCTTTCCATGGACTACGAAGGCGGGGGCCGCCTAAGCCCCTTTTTCCCGTCGGCCTCGCAGACGGTGAGCGGCGGCCGAATCCCCTCGGACTTCTTCATGGATTCGGCCACCTGCGGGGAATGCCACGAGGACATCTATGAGCAGTGGCGCTCCTCCATGCACCATTTCTCGTCGTTCAACAATCAGTTCTATCGCAAGTCGATCGAGTATATGCAGGAGACCGCTGGCGTCCAGGCGTCCAAGTGGTGCGCGGGTTGCCACGACCACGCGATGCTGTTCAACGGCATGTTCGAGGACCCGGTGGTCGGGCAACTGGACACGCCCGAGGCGCATGCCGGACTCGGCTGCATGTCTTGCCACTCGCTGGTGCATGTTCCCGACACGATGGGCAACGGCGGCTTCGTGCTCGAATACCCACCTCTGCACGAGCTCACCACCAGCGAGGTCTGGTTCGTGCGCGAGCTGCACAACTACGTCATTCGGACAGCGCCCGCCGCACACCGCCGCGCTTTTCTGAAGCCCTTCATGCGTGAGGATGGGGCCGAGTTCTGCTCGTCCTGCCACAAAGTGCATCTGGACGTGCCGGTCAACAGTTACCGCTGGGTGCGTGGGTTCAACTCATACGACAGCTGGCAGGCGAGCGGTGTCTCCGGCCAGGGCGCCCGCTCTTTCTACTATCCGCCGAAGGCGCAGGACTGCGCCGACTGCCATATGCCTCTGGTCCCCTCGCGAGACCCCGGCAACACCGACGGCATGGTGCACTCGCATCGCTTCGCGGCCGCCAATTCAGCGGTGCCATAC
The DNA here is from genome assembly GCA_965218615.1 of Bryobacterales bacterium. Taxonomy (GTDB): domain Bacteria; phylum Acidobacteriota; class Terriglobia; order Bryobacterales; family UBA6623; genus VXMF01. The sequence continues at coordinate 785,537 of CBDCLH010000002.1, read as the reverse complement.
GTCAACCATGACACTCGGCAACTGGAAGAGGTCACGCGTTTTCTCCAGGACGACATCGTTTCGGTCGATATCTTCGCTGTGACGCCGGTCGTCGAGGACAGCTCTGCTCCACCGATGCTGCGCAGGGTGGACCAGTTGGCCGCAGCGACGAGCTTTGCCGTCGGGGAAGAGGCGGGCTCGCAGCGCGGTCCCGTCCTGCTGCGTGAGGTCGGCAACCTGGCGGCCCCGATCAACCGCTCGCAGCCCGTCGTGCAGCCGGGCGAGACGGTCCGCGTCGACGTCGTGGTGCGAACGCGCAAGGTCGGGCATTTCTTTCCGAGCGGCACGGTCGACGCGTTCGACGTGTGGGTCGAATTCGAAGTCCTCGACGCCGCGGGCAGGAAGCTGTTCTGGAGTGGCGGGATCGCCGAGGACGGCGACGGGCCGGTCGATCCCGGGGCGCATTTCTACCGCGCGCTGCAGGTCGACGCGCACGGAAACCCGATCAACAAGCGCAACGCTTTCCAGATGCGCGGTCTGGTCTACGCGCGCTTGATCCCGCCTGGGGCCGCGGATGTGGTGCACTACCGGGTGACAGTGCCAGACCGGGCCGAGGGGCCGCTCACTCTGCGAGCCAAGCTCAACTACCGCAAGTTTTCGCACTTCTACACGGCATTCGCCTACGCTGGCCGGGCGGGCGCAGGCGAGTTCGGCAAGAGCTTCGACGACCGCGCGTTCACGTTCCATGCGTCCGATATTCCGGATGACGTGCCCGGCGCCATCAAGGACCACATCCCGGTGCTGCCGATCATCCAGATGGCGCACGCGGAAACGCAGCTCCAGATCGGTCGCCGGTCAGACGACTGGGCGCCGGCCGCCGGGCCGGACGACTGGGAGCGCTGGAACGACTATGGCATCGGCCTGCTCCTGCAGGGCGACCTCAAGGGTGCGGAGCATGCATTCCGGCGCGCGGTCGAAGCCGATCCGGAGCATCCGGACGGTTGGCTCAACGTAGCCCGTTCGATGGTCGAGGAAGGCCGCACCGCGGACGCGGAGCCCTTCCTGGAGAAAGCGCTCGCCCTGTCCCCGCAGTTGGCCCGGGCGCTGTACTTCCGAGCGCTCGTCCGTCGGGCCGCGGGGCACTACGAAGACGCCCTCGCGGACCTGCGCCAAACTGCCGAGCAGTACCCGCGCGACCGTGTCGTGCTCAACGAGATCGCCAACATCCTCTTCTTGCAGCGCGCATACGAACAAGCGGTTGCCGTACTCGACCGGATCGCGCGCATCGACCCCGAGGATCTCCAGATGCACTACACGAGAATGCGCTGTTACCGGGGCCTTGGCGATTTGGAGGCTGCGGAGCGCGAGGAAAAACTGTTCCTGCGCTATAAGGCGGACGAATCGTCGCAGACCCGCACGGCGACACTCCGGCGCACGAGTCCCGAGGACAACAATGAGCGCCAGGCGATCCATGAGCATGTTTCCGCGCCGCTTTGATTCCTTGCTGCTGCTCGCGCTGGCCGCCGGGCTGGGGTGCGGCCCGTCCGGCGAGCCCGAGAACGCCGCCGTCCCCGCGCCGTCGCGGGTCTCCGTCGTCTTCACAGACGTGACGGACGAGGCCGGCATCGCCTTTGAGCACCATAACGGGCGGTCGGGCCGGAAGTACCTTCCGGAAACGCTGGGGTCCGGCTGCGCGTTCTTCGACTACGACAACGACGGACGCCCGGACATCTTTCTGGTCAACTCGCGGCCCTGGGGCGCCGGTGGCGGAAGCGTGACGTCCAGGCTTTATCGCAACGAGGGCGACGGCCGGTTCGCCGACGTCACGCGGCAAGCTGGCGTGGCGGTTCGCATGTACGGGCTCGGCGCCGCGACCGCCGACTACGACAATGACGGCTTCGTCGACCTGTACGTCACCGTTCTGGACGGCGATCGTTTGTTCCGCAACCGCGGCGACGGCACGTTCGAGGACGTGACCCGTTCGGCGGGGATCGACAACGCGCGGTTCGGAACCAGCGCGGCTTGGGTCGACTTCGACCTCGACGGTCATCTCGATCTGTTCGTGGCCAATTACGTCGAGTGGTCGATCGAACAGGACCTGTGGTGTTCGATGGACGGATCCACGAAGACCTACTGCACGCCGGAATCCTACACCGGCCAGCCCTCGGCCCTGTACCGTAACCGCGGCGACGGGACGTTTGAGGATGTCAGCACGAAAGCCGGCGTCGACGACCCGACGGCAAAGGCGCTGGGCATCGTCGTCTTCGACTACGACTCCGACGGGCTGCCGGACCTGTTCCAGGCGAATGACACGCAGCCGAACAAGCTGTACCGGAACCAGGGCGATGGCACGTTCAGCGAACACGGGATCTCGGCCGGCATCGCCTACGCTGAGAACGGCAAGGCGCGCGGCGCCATGGGTGTGGACGCTGCCGACTACGACCGCAGCGGCCGCTTCCACTTGCTGGTGGGGAACTTCGCCAACGAAATGCTCAACCTGTTCCACAACGAGGGTAATGGCCTCTTCGTCGACGAGGCTCCCACAAGCGAGATTGGACGTGACAGCTTGCTGTCTCTGACGTTCGGGGCATTCTTCTTCGATTACGATCTCGACGGACATGCCGACATCTTTTGCGCCAACGGACATCTCGACGAGGAGATCGAGATCGTCCAGCCAGCCGTGAAGTTCGCACAGCCGCCTCTGTTGTTCCGCAACGATGGAACCGGTCGTTTCGAACTCGTCACCGCCGAGGCCGGCGGCGATCTGATGCAACCGCTTGTGGCGCGTGGCGCGGCGTATGCCGACTACGACGGGGATGGAGACCTGGACATCCTCGTGACAACCAACGACGGACCCGCCAAGCTGCTGCGCAACGACGGCGGGAACGCCAACAGGTACTTGCGCGTGCGGCTGCGAGGCACGCAATCGAACCGCGGCGGACTCGGCGCGGCACTCACCCTCGTCTCGGCTTCCGGCACGCAGAGCAAGATGCTGCGCGGCGGCTCCAGCTACTGCTCGCAGAGCGAAGCGGTCGCGACCTTCGGGCTAGGAGGGGACCCGTCGATCGATGCCCTGACGGTGCGCTGGCCCAGCGGGGTCGTGGACACGTTCGAGAACTTGGAACCCGACCGCGAGATCCTGATCGCCGAAGGCGAACCGCTGCCTTGAGCCCTCGCATGCGGACCGAGTCCGGTCGCGCTCTCGAGTCGGCTCGCGGCACAGCGAGATTGGCCCCCCAACGTGCCGGCGCGACCCTCGTACACGGGCTCACGCTCGGTGGGCTGCTGCTGGCGGCGCCCGCCTGGGGACAGCCGGAATGGGGTGGCGACCACGTGGGCCGGCCCATCCCGGACTACGTCGACGGCGAGGTGTGCCTGTTTTGCCACCGCGACGACATTGGGACGAGCTGGCAAGGGAACAGCCATGCGCGCACCGTCCGTACCGACGGCGATTCCTATTTGCTGGGAGCAGGGGACACTCCGAGGAGGATGAGACTGCTGCGCGCGGGTCGCTTTGGAATCGAGCGCGGCGGAAAAATCGACGCGTCCCGCTTCACCAAACGCTGTGCGGGCTGCCACGCAAGCGGTTTCGACTCCCGGACCGGCCTGTTCTTTTCGATCGGGATCGACTGCTTCGCCTGTCCTGGAGACGCGCCGCTGAAGCACTCCAATGACGTTTCCCTCGTGCAGCTTTCGCGGTCGACCGGATTGCCGTTCGCGAACAACTACGTGGCCGGGGACAACCTGTTGCTGGATTTCGCCGCCGCGTTCGACGAGGAATCGCTGCAAGCGCTGCCTTGGGGCGAACGCCATATTTTCGAGAACGCCCGCAGCGTCTTGCTCGGAGCGGAGGAGCGGACCACCTGCATCCGCTGCCACAGGATCCACGGCGACGGCTTCGTCCGCCATCGGCGCATCGCGCGTGCGGATCTTTGCTACACCTGCCACGAACCCGCCCGGCGCCTCGCCGCACCAGCGGAGTACGAGCGGCACAATGCCCTGTGCGAGTATTGATGGCGGCGTGAGCGGGCTGAGCGCTCCGCGCCGGGGACGCCCGACTCAGTCGTACTTGCGGAGTTCGAGCTTGGCGACGGTTTCGCGGTGGACCTCGTCCGGACCATCGGCCAGCCTGAGCGTGCGCTGGCTGGCCCACGCGCTGGCCAGAAACGTGTCCTGGCAGACGCCCTTGGCTCCGTGCGCCTGGATCGCGCGGTCGAGTACACGCAGAGCCAAGTTAGGCGCGATGACCTTGATCTGCGCGATCTCCTGGCGGGCGACCTTGTTGCCGACGGTATCCATCATGTAGGCCGCCTTGAGAACCAGCAGCCGCAGTTGCTCAATCTCCATCCGTGAATCGGCGATGTCCTTGCGCAGCGCCCCATGCTCAGCCAGTGTCTTGCCGAAGGCGAAGCGCGCCTTCGCTCGACGGCACAGGGCCTCGAGGGCGCGTTCGGCGATGCCGATCGAGCGCATGCAGTGGTGGATGCGGCCCGGGCCGAGCCGTCCTTGCGCGATCTCGAAGCCGCGCCCTTCGCCGAGCAGTATGTTCGAAGCCGGCACGCGGACATTGTCGAAACAGATCTGCGCGTGCCCGTGCGGCGCGTGGTCGTACCCAAAGACATGTAGTAGGCGCTCGATCGTGACGCCCGGCGTATCGAGCGGCACAAGGATCATCGCCTGCTGCTTGTACCGGGGGGCGTTGGGGTCCGTCTTGCCCATGAAGATCGAGAGCTTGCAGCGGCGTTCGCCCGCGCCCGACGACCACCATTTGCGGCCGTTGATCACGTATTCGTCACCGTCCCGCACGATGCTCGAACGGATGTTGGTGGCGTCGCTGGAGGCCACATCCGGCTCGCTCATCGAGAAGCACGAGCGGATCTCACCGGCCAAAAGCGGTTTGAGCCAACGCTCTTTTTGCTCGTCGGCGCCGTAGCGCACCAGCACCTCCATGTTGCCGGTGTCCGGGGCCGAACAGTTGAAGACCTCCGGCGCCATCGGGGAGCGGCCCATGAGTTCGCACAGCGGGGCGTATTCGAGATTGGTCAGGCCGGCGCCGTACTCGCTGTCGGGCAAGAACAGGTTCCACAGCCCGGCTGCGCGCGCCACGGGTTTGAGTTCCTCCAGGATGGCCGGAGGCGCCCAGCGGTCGCCCTCCGCGATCTGTTGCCGAAACAGACCCTCGTTCGGGTAGATGTGCTCGTCCATGAATGCGAGCAAGCGAGCGCGGAGTTCCTGGACTTTGGCCGAGTATTCGAAGTTCATGGCGGGCGACTGCGGCTGAGCAGGTTGCCATTGTACATTCCGGCGAATTATTCGAGCGGGGGACGACGTGGACCGCGCAACGTGGCGTCGGCTTGGCTTGGGTTGTCGCAAACTGGAATGAACTGCCGGGTGCGGAACCGACTGATCGGGCAATGCCTACGAGCGTATGGATCGCAGCCGTACGGTCTTCGGCCAATTCCGGCGGCGGGACGGAGTCGAGAGGAGGCGATGCGCCTGAAATGAGACAGTTCATTCACCAACTGCGGGTCGATACACACGGCAAGGGCCTCGTTGAGATCACCCGGCCGATCCTTGGCTGGGTTGCCAGTCTCGGAATCAAGACCGGTCTGCTCACCGCGTACATCCGTCACACGTCCGCATCTCTGACGATCCAAGAGAACGCAGACCCGGATGTCGTGCGCGACCTCGAGACGTTCTTCTCCCGGCTGGTCCCCGAGGATGATAGTCTCTATCGCCACACGATCGAAGGACCGGACGACATGCCCGCGCACATCCGGGCGGCACTCACGCAGACGCACTTGGCGGTGCCCGTGGCTGCGGGTCGGCCCCTGCTCGGGACATGGCAGGGAATCTACCTTTTCGAGCACCGGCGCCAACCGCACAGCCGAACCATCGTGCTGCACGCCGTCGGCGAGTGAGCAAGAGCGGAGCAGAGTGGGGGCTACCCCCGTCTGTGGAATGGCCTCGTTGCCTCTCCCGGTCCGGTGCGGAGGGCCCTTTCGATCCGTTGCCTGGCGCGCTCCCGGCGCGACGCCAAATAGGAGGGCGCCTCAGCGAACGCGGAGCTGCGAGTCTCGGCGCCGTTCGCCGCGTTCGCTGGGCCGTGCTTGCGAAGTTCGCAACGGATTTGCTGGCGACCGAGTCATCGCCAACTCATTCGCCGCCGAAGTGCCGATGGTTCGGAAGGAGGGGGGATAGGGTCGCCGGAGACCAGTTCTTCGACCCTTCCAAGAACCCCACGAACACCGACGACCGGCACGGCCCGTGCAAACTCTCATGACCGGGCGGCCTCCAAGGGCTTGGCGGGCTCTTGCAGCTATAGGGCGTTTGGGTGCAGACCCCGCTCAGACCGCTGGGAAACGCCAGCTAGCCATGAGGGCGCGTTTGCCGCTGCTGGGTCGGCTTGGATCGCGCGGTGTGTCGCCCGTTCGAAGTCGATTGTCAGGCGACCCTCGAATGAGACCGCTGGAGTGCAGGATGGAGCCGGGGGAGAAGACCGGATGCTGACGAGCAGCCCGGTCATGCAACGCACGAGGTTCCAGGCGAGGCGCCTCCGGGATGTTCATCCACTCGCTCCAGATGGCCGCCGATCGCTGAGCGCAAGGTTCTCCCACTCAACGATCTACTCAGCCGAACTTGCGCTGCTCCGCCTCCCGGACTTCACGCTCGCTCATGCCGATGTGGTGCGCGAGTTCATGCCACAGAGTCTCGTAGATCGCCTGCCGGATATCGCCGTCCGCGTGGCGTTCCAGTGGTCCCTGAAAGAGAGTAATGCGGTCCGGCAGAGCCATTTGGTAATACCAGCCGCGACGGTCGAGCGGCACGCCCTCGTAGAGGCCGAGCAGAGTGTCCCCGGGAGGGACGCCCCCGGCTTCCAATTGCTCGGGTCCGGGTTCGTCTTCGACGGCGATGGTGAGATTCGAAAAGCGCTGGCGGAGAGGATCCGGGACGCTCTCCCAGGCATCGTCGACCCAGGATTCGAACTGTCTCCTGGAGTACCGCATTGCTACCGTTCCGTGCTGGCAGCCTGTCCCGTGGGCAGACCGCGCGAGCTGGCCCAAGCCTCGTACTTGTGGGCGAGGTCTGCGTCGGGTGTCCGTCCTGGATGGATGACGATCCGGTAACGGAAACGCAGGGATTCACCGTGCGCCAGCGTGAGGCTGCCGTCGCGGCTCTGGTCGGCGTGGAAGTGGTGTTCTCCGAAGATGTTCGCGGCGAACAAGCCGTACCCTCGGACGTGCCAGTAGGTCGGATGCTTGGGATTGGCCGGGTGGTCGAAGATGGCGATCCCGAGGGGCTTGCCGCCGATGCTGCCGGCGTAGTCCACCCAGGCCGAGCGTTTGCCCCAGGTCTGAGCTTCCGTGGTCAGGCCTTCGGCGTTCCTGATTCTTCCCGTGCGCGGGATGCCGTGTGGCCGCAAGTGCGGCTCCTCGAGTTCGGTGGCCACGCGCACACCGAAAGTGCCCTCCTTGGTGTCGCCCAAGTGGACCGATTCAACTGCCGCGATCAGGCCGATCTCGAAATCGACGATGTTGTCCCCGTTCAACCTGCGAAACCACATCGTGCGGTGCTCGGTTAGCAGCCTCTCGCCGCTGGGCGCCTTCCAGGCAAAGCTTGCCTCGATCCGGCCGACATCCCTCCCGGCTTCCGCCGCCGCGATGGAGTCCAGGACGATGGCGCCTTTCTTGTCTCTCGGATTCTGCGTCGTTTCGTTGGCCCAGAAATCGAACCCGTTGACTTCGCCGTGGCTGAACCAAGCGCCGCGGTGATGGGCATGGTCGGTCTGCTCGCCTTCGATTTGCTCCATCGGATAGCGGCGGGTGACGATGGTGCCGTCCGCTGCGCGCAAGGGGTGCAGATACGGCTTGGTCGCCTCAGGTCCGAAATAGAAGGTCGTGAATGGCTGGCCGCCAAAGGAGACCTCGATGTGGTCGGCGTGCCGCTCAACAGACACGGAGTCTGCGCTGAGAGCTGGGACGCTCGCCAGTACGCCGAGCATCACCAGGAGCCGCATGGCCCTATTGTCGAACACGCTGGAGGACGCCTGCATACAAGAGCCGCCGAGCCCGCCCATCAGGGGGACGGCCCCGCACGGGCCGCCCCAAGGCGCTCTTGCGTGCGCGGGGTCATCGAGGGGGCATGCGCCGGCAGGGTGTCCCGGGGCTTCCCACCTTGCCCCGTCACAACGTAACCTTCTGTCTACGCGTGGTGAAATCCATGGCGCTGAACATCCGAAACCCGTAGGCTGACCAGCTCGCGGACGCCGTGGCGAAGCTGACCGGGGAAACGAAGCCGCGTGCCGTCACGGTCGCGTTACGCGACCGGCTGGAGCGACCCCGCCGCCGCTGTTCCGGCCGGGGCCTCGCTCGGGAACTGGACGAGATCGCCTTGCACTGCGCGTCGCGGCCGATCCTGGCCCGAGACACCGAAGAGATCCTCGGGTACGACGACTGCGGTTCGCCAGCCTGATGGTCATCGACACCTCGGCCCTCGTGGCCGTCCTTCAGGATGCGCCGGAATGGCGGGCGTTCAACGAGGCGATTGAGGCCGCCGAACGCCGTGTGATGCCCACGGCGGCCTTCGTGGAGATTTCGATGATCGTCGAGTCGCGCTACGGCCCTGAGGGCGTGCGGGACCTCGACCTGTTCCCCAGCAAGTTGCGGACCCATCTCGTGTCGGTGAATGCCAAGCATGCTCACATTGCGCACGAGGTGTTCGGTCACTACGGCAAGGGGCGCCATCCCGCCGGCCTCAATCTCGGGGATTTTTTTCCTATGCGCTGGCCAAGACGCTCGACGAGCCTCTGCTGTGCAAGGGCTCCGATCTGATACGCACGGATATCACAACATACGCCGAATTGGGCGCATGAGCCCTGCCGAGACCGGCGCCTGCGAGCGGCCCGCGCTTCAACGACCAAGGCCAGACCCTGGCCTGGGCTCCTGGCGCGACGCACCTTCGTCGGTGCCCAACTTCTCCGCCAGATTCCAGGCGTTGAGAGCTTGGCGCCGCTCAAAAAGGCATGTCCACGGAACCGGGATACGACGCTGGATCCGCACATTCGATGCGCTCGAAGCTCAGGCCGGCGACGTCTCTGGCGAAGGGTTGGCCAGGAGGCGAGTCGGCGTCGCCCCGGACTTGCCCGACGTTGCGCGGGGTCGCGGATCTTGGCCCCGAGTTAGATCCGCACGGCCCTGCACATGGCCCTTGCGTGCGCGCCGCCAAGTCGCTGGCCCGCACCTTGACGGATTAAGAGAGACCGTATAAAGTTTATTTAGGTAATCCTAAAACGAATTCATCGATGTTAAATCTTCTGTTCTTGCTAGTCCTAACTTTGCTTCTTGCCCCCCAACCGGGCCGGCCTCAGGCCGCCGCGACCCTCGAGGGCAATGTCGTCGATCCATTACGGGCGGCCGTCACGGGAGCCAAGGTCCGGCTGTCGCACCCCATCTCGGGCTTTGAGCGGCAGGCCGTCACGGACGACCACGGTCGATTCATGCTGACGAATGTTCCGTTTCAGGGCTATCAGTTGCGTGTCGAGCGATCCGGGTTCGAACCGGCGGTACGGCAGGTGGAACTGCGCTCCAACGTGCCGGTCTCGGTTGCGATTGAACTTCAGCTCGGGTTCCATCGCGAGGAGCTGTCGGTCGGCGCCTCGGCGCCGCTGGTGCTGGTGGACCCCGAAGCCACCGGCACGAAGACGCAATTGAGCCGGCAAGTGATCGACAAGTTGCCCATAGCGAGCGGGGCTCGGGGACTCGAAGCTGTCCTACTGAGCTTTCCCGGCTTTGCGGCCAACGCCAACGGAGCGATCCATCCCCGCGGAGCGCACAACCAGATGACGTACGTGATTGACGGGATGCCGATCAGCGACCAGTTCTCCGGGCAGTTCGCAACGTCGATCGACCCCAACTTGGTTCAGACACTGGAGTTGTTCACGGGCGATATTCCGCCGGAATACGGCGCCAAGCTTTCTGCCGTGGCGAACATCACGACCCGTTCGGGCTTCGACGGGGCCGGCCGCAGCTTCGGTCAGATCGAATGGGGCGGCGGCGGCTTCGACACACTGGCGCAGTCGGCGCAGGCCGGCGGCGCCCGGGGGAGCCTGGGCTGGTTCGGGTCGCTCTCCGGCATCAAGAGCAACCGAATCCTAGATTCGCCTTCCTTCGATAACCTGCATAACGGCGGCAACGCCCAGCGCGGATTCGTGCGCCTGGACTGGCGCCGCTCACCGCAAGAGTTGTTCCGCTTGAGCATGTTGGGAGGCCGCTCCTCGTTCCAGCTGGCCAACCTGCGCAGCCAGCACGCCAACGGGCAGCGTCAACGCAGATTGCTCGAGGACGCCGCCTTCTCACTGGGCTACGTGCGGGTCCTTTCTCCCTTGTCGACGTTCGACTCGACGACTTCATACCGCGCCACGACGGCGCGGCTGTTCCCCAGCCCGGGCGACATCCCCGTGAGCGCCGAGTTGGCGCGGCGCCTAGCGACCCTGTCCAGTTTCAACCGCTTGAACTGGCAGCACGGCCCGCACGAGTTCCGGCTCGGAGTCGACGGCCAGTATTTTCCGGTGCGGGAAGAGTTCACCTTCGGCTTGACCGACCCACGCCTCAACGACCCCGCCGGGCCCGACTTCAACCCGAACCTCGTTCCCTTCGACCTCGTTCGCGGTGGAACGTGGTTCCGCTTTCGAGGCCGCCGCGCCGGCCAGCTGCTGACTCTCTTTCTGCAGGACCGCATCCGCTGGCGGAGATTCGTCTTCAACTTGGGTGCGCGTTACGACCGCTACAGCATGTTGGTCCGCGGCGACCAGCTCCAACCGCGCATCGGCCTGGCCTATCATCTGGCTGCGACCGGCACTGTGCTGCGAGCCTCCTACAATCGCAACTACCAGACGCCTCCGAACGAGAACCTTCTGCTCGCCAGCTCGCTTGCGTCCGCCATGCTGGCTCCACCGGAAGTCCGGCGCACCTTGCACGGGGGCGTGATCCCGATTCAGCCGCAGCGGCAGAACGTCTATGAAATCGGAATCCAGCAGGACCTGGCCGGGCGGGCGGCCCTGAACGCGGCGTATTACCACAAGAACTCCGTGGATCTGCAGGACAATGACAACTTCCTTAACACGGGGATCATCTTCCCGACGTCGCTCGCCACTTCGCGGGTCAACGGGTTCGAGGTGAGCCTCGTGGTGCCCGAAGCGCGGCGCGTCTCCGGTTCTCTGAACCTGACGCACTACGGGGCCGTCGTGACCCCGCCCTTCACGGGCGGCCTGTTCCTGGGAAGCGCCGCTCTGGACTTGCTCAGCGAAGGACCCTTCGTCATCGACCATGACCAGACCCTGGGAGTGAGCGGCAGCTTGGTTTACCGGCCGGCCAAGCGCTTGTGGACGAGCTGGCGCCTGCGGCATGACAGCGGTCTCGTCTCGAACCCGTCGGATCCGCGGCAGGTTGCTGCCGACCCGGACTACTTCGACCAGCTTCCTTATGTGGACTTGCTGGGAGATCCTCCACGCGTCCGTCCGCGCACGGTCGTCGACGCTTCGATCGGGTATGAGCGCTACCGCGACGATCGCCGCCGTTGGGAAATCGTGCTGCAGGTTTCGAACCTCGCGAACAGCAAGGCGCTTTACAGCTTTCAGTCTGTGTTTGTCGGAACGCGCGTGGTCCAACCCCGGACGGGCAGCCTACGGCTGCGGCTCTTCTGGTGACCTCGCACAGCGCCGCTTCGATCCCCGGACTGCGTGCCCGTATGATGGGCTACGAATGGCTTGTCTGAACAACTTCTGTTCGCACTGGGGACCGCCCGGATTCTCCCACCGAGGGAGCCGGCCCACGCCCGGCCCGGGACGGACCTAGACCATGGGAGAGCATGCAGAGCGGTTGACGGCTCTTCGCGGTCGCATGCGGGGCGTGGCGTTGTATGTTTCCGCGCTGCCCAACATCCGCTATCTGACGGGGTTCAGCGGAAGCGCCGCGCATCTGCTGGTCGAGCCGGACCACGCTACGTTGTTCACGGACGGCCGATACCGCACGCAAGCTCGGGAACAGACCCGGGACGTCCAAGTCGAAATTGCGCGGGGCGACGCGCGGCCGGCGTTGGCGGCGGCCGTGCGCGAGCATCGTCTCAAGCGGCTCGCCTTCGAAGCGAACAGGCTGGACTACGAGACCTTCGCGTACCTGACCGGGGAGTTGTCGCGCTGCCGGCTGGTCGCCTCGCGATTCGCGGTCGAGCGGATGCGGCTCCGCAAGAGCGACGCGGAAGTCGAAGCCATCCGCCGCTCGGTGCAGCTCAACTCCGAGGCCTTCCACGAGGTCTGCGCCAAGCTAAGCCCCGCCTGGAGCGAGGCTCGCGTCGCTGCCGAGTTGGAGTTCGCGATCCGCAGGCTGGGCGCCGAGGGAACTGCGTTTCCGACCATCGTCGCGGGTGGGGAGCATGGGGCGCTGCCGCACGCCCAGCCGCGCGCCGAAACGCTCCGGCCGCGCTCGCTCGTCGTGGTCGATCAGGGTGCTATGCTAGGGGGCTACTGCAGTGACATGACCCGGATGATCGCCGTCGGGCATCCGGACGCTAAGCAGAAGAAGCTGTTCCAAGCGGTTCTTGAAGCCCAGGAGGCTGCGATAAACGCCATCCGTCCCGGAGTCGAATGCCGGACGGTTGACAGTTGCGCGCGTCAGGTGCTGAAGAAGACGATCGTCGGCGGCCTCCGGCTGGACACGGCGTTTCCACATTCGACGGGACACGGACTTGGTCTCGAAATCCACGAGGGTCCCCGCGTTGCTCCCCGCCAGCGGCAGCGCCTCCAGGTCGGCATGGTGCTGACCGTTGAGCCGGGCGTGTACTTGGAAGACTGCGCGGGCGTGCGGATCGAGGATGTCGTTGCGGTCACGGACCAAGGCTGCGAGGTATTGACGCGCACGCCGCGCGAACTGCGCGTGCTGGAAGAAACGGGACGGAGAGAATATGCCTGACCGAGAAGTGGATCGCAAGCAGATCGAAGCTCTCGCCGACATCCTCGACGAGAAGCGGCTCAGCGAAATCGAGTATCAGGCCGGGGACCTCCGCATCCGTGTCGCGCGCGCCGTTCCGCCCGCGGTGCCGCCCGCAGACCAGCCGGCGCCCGCGGGGACTGACGAGGGCGCCTCAGCCGAGACGGATGCTGGCTGCACGATCGTATCGCCGATGGTAGGGACGTTCTACGTCGCCTCGGTGCCGGAAGCGCCGCCCTTTGTAGAAGTCGGAGACAGAGTGCGCAGGGGCCAAGTGGTCTGCATCATCGAGGCGATGAAGCTGATGAACGAAATCGAGTCCGAGTACGACGGTGTGGTCGCGGAACGTCTGGTGGAGAACGCGCAGGGCGTGGAGTTCGGGCAACCGCTGTTTCGGATCGAGGTTCGCGGAGACCCCCGATAGCATGATCGAGAGGGTCCTCATCGCGAATCGCGGGGAGATCGCGCTACGCATCATCGCGGCCTGCCGCGACTTGGGGATCGGCACCGTGGCGGTCTATTCGATCGCCGACAGGGATTCGTTGCATGTGGAGAGCGCGGACGATGCGATCTGCATCGGCGAAGCGCCGAGTTCCAGCAGCTACCTGAATGTGCCCGCCATCATCAGCGCGGCGGAAATTGCGGATGTGGATGCGATCCATCCCGGCTACGGGTTCCTGGCTGAGGACGCCAACTTCGCCGAGATCTGCCAGGACTGCGGCATCCGTTTCGTCGGACCCTCCCCGCAGGCGATTCGCTTGATGGGTGACAAGGCCCAGGCGCGCCGGGCTGCCCGGGACGCGGGCATCCCCGTCCTGCCAGGCACCGACGAGCCGTTGCGGACGCCTTCGGAAGCGCGCGTATGTGCGGAGGCAGTCGGATTTCCGGTCATGCTCAAGGCATCCATGGGGGGCGGTGGACGGGGCTTGCGAGTGGTGCGGGAGTCTGCAGGTCTGGAGGAGGCATTCCAGCAGGCTCGGGCCGAGGCGGGCGCGGCCTTCGGGAGTGGCGAGGTTTACCTGGAGAAGTACGTTGAGCGCCCGCGGCATATCGAGTTCCAAATGTTGGGGGACGACCAGGGCAGGGTCATTTCGCTGGGCGAGCGGGAGTGTTCGATCCAGAGGCGTCACCAAAAGTTGCTGGAGGAAGCCCCTGCGAGCGGCATCGGCGCGGACCGCCGCGCCCAGATGGGGGAGATCCTCGCGAAGGCCTTGGCTGCGATCGGCTATTCGAATGCGGGCACGGCCGAGTTTCTCATGGACCAGGATGGGGAGCTGTATTTCATCGAGCTCAATGCGCGCGTCCAGGTCGAACACCCGGTGACCGAAGCCGTGACGGGCGTCGACGTGGTGAGATGCCAGCTGCTTCTTGCAAGCGGAGAGCCCCTGCAGGCGGTTGTTCCCGGCCCCGTCGAGATTGTCGGTCACGCGATCGAATGCCGCGTCAATGCCGAGGATCCGGACACGTTCGTGCCTTCGCCGGGACGGATCCGGCGCTACGTGCCTCCAGGAGGGCCGGGTGTGCGCGTGGATAGCGCGGCCTACGCGGGGTGGGAAGTGCAGCCGCACTACGATTCGCTGGTCGCCAAGGTGATCGTGCATGCAGGAAACCGGCGGGACGCGATCCGGCGTATGCGGCGGGCTCTATCCATGTGTGTGCTGGAGGGCATCAAGACGTCCATTCCGCTGCAGCAGCGCATCCTCGCCGCACCGGCATTCCTCGAGGGGCGCTACGACACCTGCTTCATTGACGAACTTGGATTGTGAGTCCTAGGCCGGCGGTTCCAGGGCCGTGACAGCCCGGGTCCGTAGCCCGAGCGCAATCGGGATAGGCGGCTCCAGCCGAAAGCATCGCAAGCTGCAGTCCGGGCCGCGCACCGCCAAGGCTCCCAGTAGTCCCCGCTCCGGCTCGAGGTGATGCAGCACCCAGCCCGGCTTGCGGGTTCCTCCGCGCGCCATGATTACAGGCGCCATCGCGGGCGCGAAGACGACCTCGAAGCTCTTGAGCGATCGGGTGAGTCCTTCGCCCAGGGCCTTGATGTAGGCTTCCTTGCGGGTCCAGCAGGCGAAAAAGGCCCACTGTTTTTGCCGGTCGGGCAGAGCGCGCAGCGTGTGGTGTTCGCCCGGCGCAAAGAAGCGCGCTGCCAGGGCCGCGCTGTCGCGCACGGGGCGCAGGCGTTCGAGGTCGATCCCGAGCGGGGACTTGCCGACGGCCACTAGCACCCAGTCTCCGGAGTGCGAAATGTTGAAGCACAGACCCACGTGCGCATGCTGGCCCGCCAGGCGGGGTTTACCCCTGCGGCCGTAGGCAAGCTCGATTCCGCCGGGGTCTGCTCCCAGGTACGCCGCAAGCAAGCGCCGCAGCAGGGCCCGCGCAGCCACGAAGCGGCGCCGCGGCGCCGCCGCCATGCTTTGCGCCCGCAGGGATTCGTCTGCGGAGAGAAGAGCACGGGCGCGTTCGATCGCCTCGTGTCTCAGGTCCAGGCGTGTGAACCAGACCTCGACGGTGCGGCCGCCCAACGCCGCCTGTCCGGGCGCCGGGAGTTCCCGGGGCAAGAAGACACCCCCCATGGCTAGGACGATACAACACTCCGTAGCGAGGCTGGGCTGGGCAGACTGCTACGCCGGCCCGGTGTTTCCCATGGCACGCCTTGGCGTGATGGCGGCCGTAGCGCCGACCCGCGCGAGGCCCCGTCTCCAGACCAGGCCATCCGGCGCCAGCTATCCACCATGTTTACGATGCGTTCCAGCAGGCCTCGGGCCCGGTCGAGGCTCCTGCGTACGTGTAGAGCGGCAAGATCACCCACCGAGGGTTCCCATGCCCTTCGGAAGCCCACATGTCGCTGATTCCTCCCTGGGAAAGGCTTTCCCGGTGGCGGATCTTGCGTGGAGGAACTTTGACCATGGTCTTTGACCACGGTCTGTTTGAGCGCATAGAGACCATTACGATTTTGAAGTTCAACGCGACCTGCCTCGGGGTACTGGAACGGGTCCAAAAAACTGGCGAACCGATTCGAGTGACCCGTTTCGGCAAGCTCGTGGCGGATGTGGTTCCGCCCGGTCCGCCGCCCGTTTCCAGGACTGGCTGGGAGCGATGGCGAGGACGGCTCGCATTCGAGTTGACATCATGGGCCGGAGTGACATGCTGGTCGACTGGGATGTGAATGGCCCATGAAGCTGCTCCTCGACACCCATACTTGGATTTGGAGTGTGGTCGACCCGTCGAGGCTGAGTCAGAGTGTGAGCCGGGCCCTGAGGTCCAGGACGTCTGAACTGTGGCTGTCTCCGATTTCCCTGTGGGATGCACGCCCTCTGGGTCGACCGGGGCAAGATCGATCTGCATGTGGGTCGTGCGATGTGGATCGACGACGCGATGCGCCTTGCCCCGATGAGGGAGGCGCCCCTCACATTCGAGATCGTACGGACCCTAACCGGGATCGACACGGCGCCCTCAGATCGGGCGGATCGCTTGCTTGCGGCGACAACGGCAACACCGGACCTGGAGCTTGTGACAGCTGACGAACGGCTGCTGGGTGGACGCGGCTAGCGGGTTCCGCCGAACCGTTGAACGCATAGCCCCGGCGCGTCAAGGGTACGGAACGATCCGGACCGCGGTCGAGGCGCCGAAACTCTCAGGCACGCCCTGCAACGCCATCTCCATCCATTCCGCATCGAATTGCTCCCATACCGCCTCTTCGGGTTCGTCCGAGTGGCTGACGGGCAGTTCCAGCACCTCGCGCCGGCAATTCAGGTGGTTGATGATCGCCAGGACTGTCTGAGGCGGCACCACATTATCGCGGCGTCCATACCCAGCAAGGGTCGGACACTCGATCAGAGGGGCAAAGTTCATCGAGTCGAAGTAGCTCAACGTCTTCATCACGCGTTCCCGCTCACTCGGACAGGCATTGAGATACCGCCGCACCTCAGCGGCGGTGCCGTTCTCTACGAACTGCAGCCGGCCCTCGTGCCATCCGAATGTCGGAACTCCGGCAGCAAGCAGATTCGCCGTCTTCGTGACGGCCTCGGACATCAGGGCCAGCGCCGCCGAGAAGCTGAATCCGTGAAAGATCGTAGCGCTTACCCGCCCCCGTAATAACTCCGCGCCGACTTGGTATGCCCTCATGTAGTCGCACACAGCCCCGCGCAGCACGTAGGTCTGGGGCGCTTCGATACCGGTCAGCATGTAGCCCCATCCGGAGCGTTCCTGCGCGGCTCCGAAAGACTGTCCGAACCCGCGAACGTCGAAGCCTACGATATGGAGCCCGGTGAGGGCCCACAGCCACTGCACCATGGCTCGTCCGCCGTACCCGTGTGCGTGAATCACTAGCGGCCTGGGACGGTCGTCACTCCACTCCAGGGCGTACCCGTTCAGCCGAGCGTTCCCGAGCGAAGAGAACCGCAACTTCTGGCCCCGCAACTGAGAGTACGGCCGGGATCGGCACGGCTCGGTCTCGAGGCCAGGAGCCGTCGCATCCAGCTCGTCCATCGTCTCGCGCCAGAAGCTTTGGAAGTCATTCGGCGTCGTCAGTTGGGGTCGGGTGGAGTACATCGCGTCCACGCGAGCGGACAGGCCAGGAGGCTAGGACGGGTTGGCTTGCAAAGAAAGATTCGATCGACCCGATAAGACGGCGACTCGGCGACCTTGCAATGCTAGCATTTCGATGCGTCGGGGGGAGGGAGCTTCGTTCGCTTCCCGTCCCGAGTTCCGTTGGTCGGGGGAGGCGCTGTGCACACCCCAGTCGAGTTGCTGCGGGAGTCCGCGTTCTTCGGTGGCTTCGAGGATGTCGACCTCGAGGCGCTCGCCCTCCATGCAGTCCGCCTGAGCTTCCGCAAGGGCGACCGCATCATTGAGGAGGGCCTATCGGCCGATCGATTCTACATTCTGATTTCCGGCACGTTGGAACTCTCGTTTCTGGCGCCTGCGGAACCGGGGGAGATGGATCCACATGTGGAGGACTCGCCGGACTCCGTTGTCATCCACGCGATCAACGAGCCGGGGGCGATGATCGGATGGTCCGCCATGGTCGAGCCGCATCGCTACCGCGCGACAGTCTCGGCGCTTGAGGCCACTAGGCTGCTGGTCTTCGAGCGCAAGTGTGTCAAAGACTATCCTGATTCCCTAGCTACCGCGTCAGAATTCAGTTAGAGACCTGTGGTGTTGGGCGCATTTGGAGGTCGTTTTCCGGGTTCAGGGGCGGGAACCGGTGGGCGTCAGCAGCCCATGCCCGGTTCCGCTGGCGTAGTTCCGCATTCCGGTTCGTGCGCTGCAAGCGGGTTGGACCGGTGGATTCCTGGCGGTCGAGCCCGGCGAAGGCCTGAGGCAATTGGTCTAGCGTGCCGCACAGGATCTGCACGTAGTCCGGATGCCGCAGGTTCGCTGCCAGGGCGGTCTGGGCGGGCTGGTCCTCCATGTCGCGTCCCAGATGGGCGCGGCCCAGACGGCGGCGAAGGCCCTGCTTGGCGATGGCGAAGAACTGCTCGATGACATGGTTGGTTCGGTCGACAACCGCCACCGCCCGGCCCTGGTCATCGCGGGCCACGGGATGGCCCCGCAGCCCGTCACCGTAGCGGTCCAGATAGTGGAGAACGATCCGCTCCGGATCATAGGATCCTAGACCGCTGAGGGACGGGGCCCGGACCCGCTGGCGCAGGTCCTGATGGTAGCGCCGGAGGTCGGCAGTAATCGCTCGGATGCGGGCGGCGGCAGCCTCGGCCCCGAGCGGGGCGGAGGGTGTCGGACGCTGACCACGGGGCAGTTCCTGCTCCGCCAGGCGCAGCACGGACCGCAAGCTGCAGAACGCTCTCCAGCCGCGTTCCAGACGGGCGGTGGCCTGCGCTTTCCGGTCCAGCCTCTGGAGGTCAGCCAAGGCGTCCTCGGCCTGCCGCAGGATGCGGAGCTCGGCTCGCGTGCGGGGTCGCAGCAGACGCCGGTCTCGCTGCGCAGGGAACCGTTCGCAACGCCGGTAGAAGTCCAGGTGGGGCAGGCAGAAGGGATAGGGCAGGTCCTTGCGGCCCTCGCCTTCCAGGATCCACAGCAGCAGGGCAGGCAGATCCGTGCGCACACCTTGGGCCGAACGGGCCTTGCGCAGCAGTTCTCGCAACTGGCCGCGCAGCTTGCTGCGGGAGATCTGGCTGCGCAGCAGGGCCTAGTTGCCAGCGAGCAGCTGGTGGCCGACCGCCTGGAGGAAGTGGAAATGGCACAGCAAGTCGGGAATGCCCCGCAGACGGCAGTCGGCGACCGCTTTGGCACCCGCCCCGCCCAGATCGCGCAGCACGGCCAGCGGGTCGCCGAAGCCAGTCAGGGTGCGCTCGACGGCCGGGCGCAGCTGCTGTTCGTTCTCCGATCCGACGCGCACTGCGTTGAGGACCCAGCCGGTCCAGCCGGCCAGGCACAGGAACGTCCCGCCCTTGCCCTTGTCGCACGTGGCGTCGATGTGCAGGGGATAGCCGTGCGGCATGGCGGCGCGCAGGGCCGGAGCCCGCTGCCAGTGCAACGTCTCCAGCATTGCCAGGAAGCGATCGCAGAGGGCGGAGACAGAACCGGCCGAGAGGGCGAGGCCCTGGCGCAGCAGGGCCTGGCGGATCTCCTCGCGCTGGAGGTGGCGGTGCTAGCGGGCCAGCCCGACCCACACGATCAGGTCGTAGCCGTAGCGCTGGCCGGGCGGGGCCAGATCGGCCAGTGGCCGGGAGACGGCGACGGTGTGGGGCTGGCAAGCGCGGCAGTGCTTGCGGATCTCGCGGGCCCGCAGCGTGCCGGCGGCCAGGGTGAGCAGCAGGCGGGTCTTGGTCTTCTGCGGGCTGCGGGCTTGGCCGCAGTGCGGGCAGTGCCGCTGCTCGGCGACGAAATCGACGCGCGGCGGGGCGCCCGCAACGAGCGTGGCGCGGGCGATCCTGTCTCCGGTCCAACCCGCCTCGCGGGCCTGTTCGAGCAGCAGCGTCAGCAGCGAGTAGAGCCCCCTTTTGGGCCGCTCCCGGCGAGATCGAAGCGCTGGAAGACGGCTTGGACCTGGGCCAGCTGGATGGGTGGGGAGTGGCCTTGCAGACGGCGGGCCAGCTGCGTCGGCGGCGAACCGGGATGGCGGAGGAGCACCAACAGCACCTCAATGATGAGTTCCGGTTCGAGGGAGGCGGCCAGTGCGGCCGAGCGGCTGGCGTCGAGGCGGGCCTGGCGGGCTTGCCGCTGACGGTCGCCGGCGGAACCGGGACAGAGATAGACATAGACACCGCCGAGGCGCTCGCGGCGGGCGCGCCCCTGACGGACAGCGGCGAGCAGGAAGGGGTACACGGGAACGTGGAGCAGGGTGCGGAGTTCCTTGTCGCTCCAGCCGTGTTGGGATTCGGTGAGCATGCGCTCGACAGTCGCGGTCAGAGAGCCGTCGCGGGAGAAGTGGACAGCGCCGATCGAGAACAGGCCGAAGCGGTCGAAGCGGGCAGGGTCGCGGTCGGTGTAGAAGCGGCCGTTGTGGTTATAGCTGTGTAGGTGGCGGAGCTGGCGGAGGTAGCGGAAGGTGGTGCGAGGGGAGGCTTGGCCGAGAGCGGCTTGGAGCTGATCGAGGGTGACGGGGGAGCCGGAAGCCAGCAGGGGGACGAGCAGGTCGGGGGAGCGCGCGGGCATGATGTCATTGTATAACTTTCATATGCATAAGCTACTTATACACCGCCACCATCAGGCCAGGAATCAGCACCAAAGGATGGGATTTCGCCCGAAATCAAGGGCTAATGGCCGTCCCGTACTGGGGAAATGGCAGAGTATACAGAATTTGGGTGGGTCTAACTCACGCTATATCAACAATTTCCCGATCCCTAACCGAATTCTGACGCGGTAGTTCCCTAGTAGCTGCATCCCAATTCGAGATGACGCCAGAATTGGGCAGTAAGGCAGGGGAAGATCCACTCGGGCCGTCAGGGGAGACGGCGCAATCCAGACGAATCGGAGCGTCGGAGAACGGGGACCGACACAGTCGCTGCGATTCCCCTGAGTGGCCGGAGCGTCGCGGTGCGGGGATCGCCCCCGGGATGAGCCGACGGCCTGCCAGCCAGGCTGAATCGAGCCGCACCGTGGCGGCGCGGCCGCTCGCAGGAGCCTGTCCGCCATCGCCGCCAGCTCGTAGCGGCGATTGAAGCGGTACTGGAATTCCGCCAGGTAGCGTGCCAGGTACTGCGGCCTGACCGAGTGGTAGGTGCCGTCCATGGACCGCTTCATGTTGCCCATCAGGGTGTTCACCCAGGTCAGGCCCGGCGTCTCGCAGCTTCCCGGCCCCCCGCCCGTGACCGTCGGCTCGTGCTGGCAGCCAGCATCCTCCACGCCCTGGAAGCAGGCCAGCCCGTCCGACCGCACCGTCGTGCCCGGCTCGAGGTGCTCCCGCGCCCAGCGCTCCAGTTCCGCCTTGCGGAAGCCCGCCACCAAGCTCAGTCGCAGCACGAGCGGCTGCTGCGTGTCGCCCGTCACCTCCACCGCAGCCACCAGCGGCGTCTTGTTCTCCGATCCCCGGCCGCGCTTGCCGCCGCGCTTCTCCCCGCCCATATAGCCATCGTCGATCTGCACGCTACCCTTCAGCTTGCGGCCCCGGTCGCGTTCCTGCATGGCTTGCAGGAGCTTGTGCTTGAGCATCCAGGCCGTGTTGTCGTTCACGCCCAGCTGCCGCCCCAGTTCGAGCGCCGAGATGCCGTTCTTGGCCTGCGCGAGCAGGTAGATAGCGAGGAACCAGAGCGGGAGCGGGAGCTTGGTGGACTGGAAGATCGTGCCGGCCAGGAGCGAGACCTGGCGCTTGCAGCGGTTGCACTGGAAGACGCGGCGGGTGTGCAGGCAGCAGAAGCTGTGCGAGCCGCAGGCAGGGCAGCAGAGTCCGTCGGGCCAGCGCATCTGGACCAGCGCCTTCTCGCACTGGGATGCGGAGCCGTAGAGGGCGAGGAAAGCCGTGAGGCTGAGGCCTTTCTGGAACTGGACCTTGTTCTTGGGCATGAGACAGCGAGGGAAATGGATGCGAGATGCGTTCGTCCTGCTCATTATTATAGAATTTAACTCGTTTAAAGTCAATAACATAGAGCGAGAAAAGCGAAGACATACCCCTTGCTGCGGGAAGCTGCTCACGGCCGACCGAACCCAGTGTCGGAACCGCGATGCTGGTCGTCCGAGTCGGTCGGTCGCGAAGCAACTGGCCAGTCCGGTGCGCTACGCCTGCCTTCGTCCGCCTTGGTGCAGTAACCCCAAGTCACTCGATTTGCCCGCTCCCGAGACACTGGATGCATGACCTAGGGAATCAGGAAGACTATTGCGAACGCTGGCCGGAGTTCGGGCTGCGTTTCATGCGGCGGATTCTCTGGGCCCTGGGCGATCGACTCGGCAGCAGTCGCGCCCAACTTGTCTCGCGCCTCCACTCGCGGGAAGCCGCGCGCGTGCGGGACCTGCTGGCGGCGCGAGGCGCGAGGCTGGGCGTCAATTCAGCGATCTACAAGATCCCGATCTATCTGGAGAATCGGCTCACCGCGGCCGACGCCTACGACGTTCTGGACGATCTCGCGCTCTCGTCCGACCCTGTGGAGCGGGATCTTGCGGTGCAATGCCGGCGAGTGATTGCCGGTGTCGAACGCGAAGCCCGGGTGTTTCGCCAGTTGCAGCGCATCTACGACGCTGTAGCGCAAGCCTCCGATTCAAGCGGTCCCGTGGAGATCCGCCGAAAATGCTGCGAAAGATTCCGGGAGCTTTACGCCGTGACGGACTACCGCGTCGAGGGTTGGGAGAACCTCCCGTCCGAGTCGGGCTTTATCGTCTTAATGAACCACCTGTCGAACCACCCGGAGAATACGCTGCCGAACCAGTTTCAGCTGACGCTCGACACCCATTTCGGGAGTGCGATGATCCTGTTTGAGCGCTACAGAGAGCCTCCGGTCCGCGTCGTTCGCCAGGCGGCCCCGGACGAAGAAGGTCACAGGCGCTACTTCAACCGGCTGGGTTATATCACCGTCACCGCGGGTCGGCCGCCCGGATCGCCCCGGGAAGTAGCGCGACAGGTCCAGCGAAGCCGGCAGCAGTTTCTGACGGACTCGCGGGCGGTGCTGGCGGCGGGACGGAATCTTGTGATTTGCCCCGAGGGCGGCTCGACCACGACCGAGGCGTCGCCGATGGCGTTCCGGGCGGGGGCCTTCCGAATCGCCCACGGAGCCAGTCCAGAGCCGCTTCTGCTGCCGATTGCGGTCGCCAATTTCGACAAGCAGATCTCCAAGAATCGCTTGGCGGCTAAGATTTTTCCGCCGATTCGGGTGTCGGACTCGGTTCCGGCGTCCGCGCCGGACGCGGCGCTCTATGACTTCATCAACACCTTGCGCCAGCGGTATCGCGGATACGTCGCGGATGCCGTGCGACTTGCGGACCAAGACGGCGGGGACGTCCCGGGCTCCGCACCCGCTGCCACGGGTCGCTTGGGGACCGCGGCCTGAGCCGCGCGGGACGGCTCAGGCAGTCATCCACTCCCGAATCAGCCGGACCGCGCGCAAGGCCGCTCCGCACGGGTCTTCGATTAACTGCGCCGGGAGAGGCTGATCCAGAGGATGCGATTCCGCCCCGACGAGCGCGGCCGCCCTGTCAAGATCGACATACGCGAGCCTCGCGCGCAACTCGTGCTCGCGTCGGCCGAACGCACTGCCAGGAAGCATCCCGGCGCCCGCTTCCTGCAGGATGCGTTCGCACAGGCCGGGCGCCGTCGTGATGGACCGGGCGAGCAGAACCTCGCGCTGGGGCTCGAAATTCGGAAACAGGTAGAAACCGCCGTCCGATCTTGACCGCAACATCACGCTGCCCGAGTCCGGGCCGCGCATTTCCAGGCCGCCTTGCCGGGACTTTCCTGGGCGCAGCTCACCGACCGTTACGAACCCCCCGGAAGTCCGGAACTGATTCGGTCGCAACCGTTTGGGGTTCTCCACTCGTTGGTTCCCAAGCTGCGTACGTGTCGCTGCCGATATGTTTCAGATTGAGCGATGGCGTATCGCAGGGGCAAGGGGCGGATGGATGCCGGCCCCGCCTAGAGCACCACCGCAAAGACTCCTCAGGACTCCCCGAATCAAGCTTTGGCGGGGCTTGCGATGGCGGTCGGCTGGCTGGGCTCGTCTCCTCGCGCCCAGAACAAGCTGTCAGTCTGCCGGGCACGATCCGTCGGGTGGAACCTGCCAAGATCGACCATCGAGGCGCCGCATACAGCGTGTGG
Organism: Bryobacterales bacterium; assembly: GCA_965218615.1. Taxonomy (GTDB): domain Bacteria; phylum Acidobacteriota; class Terriglobia; order Bryobacterales; family UBA6623; genus VXMF01. Next base: position 761,375 of record CBDCLH010000002.1, on the reverse strand, counting down.
AACAACCTGTTGACTGGTGGCGCATGGTCAACAGCGCCCTGCGCCTGGACGCCTCCGCTCGGCCTCCGGTCTATGGGCGGATTCGCGGTACGCCGCGAAGTCCCGCGCGAGGGACGAACGGCTGGTCACGGCTTGGCGAACACATCCTCCAGGAAGTCGCGCATCGCTTGCCACGAGCGCCGGTCGGCCTGGGCATCGTAGACGGTGCCCATGTCCGGGTTATTCGCCGCTGGATTCGTGAAAGCGTGCATGGTGTGGCCGTAGGCGTGCAGCTGCCAGTCAGCGCCGGCGCGCGTGAACTCGCCTGCCAGAGCCTCAACGTGCTCTGGCTTCGCCATAGGGTCGCCCCAGCCGTGCAGCACGAGCACCTTGGCGCGGATCTGCTCGCCGTCCGTGTTGCCGGGCGGCTGGAGCAGCCCATGGAAACTGACCGCGCCCAGCAGGTCGGCCCCCGTCCGCGCGAGATCCAGGACGCATAGCCCGCCGAAGCAGTATCCGATCGCGGCGGTCCTGCACGGGTCCACGTGCTTGAGTCCCTTGAGAGTGTCGAGCGCCCTCTGCATGCGCCGTTGCAGCTTCGCACGGTCGTTCATGAGCGGGGCCATGAGCTTCGCGTTTTGCTCGGGACCGCTGCCGAGCATGCCGCCTCCGTACAGGTCGACCGCGAGCGCCGCATACCCGAGTTGTGCGAGGTCCATCGCCTTCCGGCGCTCAAAGGGGCCGCACCCGGCCCAAGTATGCGCAACCAGCACACCGGGAACCAGTCCGCCGATGGACGGCTCCCAAGCCAATTGACCCCGCAAGACCGTATCGCCGTCGAAGTACTCGATGGTTTGCGATGCAACTGGCATGCTGTGCTTGCGCGGTCCGGCGCCGGTCCGCGCGCTTGGTGGTCGACCCGGCAACCCCGAGCCCCATTATGCGAACGAGGCCCGGATAACAGCAACACGGGGCGGACCACTCAGGCGGGTGCGCTGCGTGCTCCGCGCACAATCGGCGCGCCGGCCACTCGCCCCCAATGGCCGGACCCCAGGTTGCAGGAGAGGACGAAGTCTGAGCTTCGGGCTGCTCCCGAGCCCAGCCCAGCCAACGTCGGACGATGCGCGCTAGAATGGCCGCCATGGCGTTGGTGGTCAACGGGGAACGGGTTGACGACGCCGTCCTGGCGCGCGAAGCGGAGAATCTGCGCCAGCGCTTTCAGCAGCTTTCCGAGCAGCAGAAGCAGCAGTACGGTCTGGGGCCCGGCGCCCTTGAGCAGACCGCGATCGACTGGGCTCGGGACAACGTGATCGAGCAGACGCTGCTGCGCCAAGCGGCGCTCGATGACCCCGCGCCTCTTGACCAGGAAGCCGTGGATAAGAACTTCCGCGACGTGCTGGAGCGTCACGGGGGCGCGGACAAGTTCGCAGAGGCCGGCCTGGACGAAGAGCAGATGCGAGCCGACATCGCGGCGCGGCTGAAAGTCGACCGATTGATCGCCGCCGTCACGGCCAAGGCGCCGCGGCCCAAGCCCAAGGAGTTGGCCGATTTCTACCGCCGCAACAAGGATCGCTTCCGGCAGGACGAGACAGTCCAAGCCGCCCACATCGTCAAGCACGTCGACAAGGACTTCACCGCGCAGCAGGCGAGGGAAGCGGTCGAGGAGCTCTACGCGCAGCTGCAGAACGGACGCAGCTTCGAGGAGGTCGCGAATGGGCAGTCGGATTGCCCGGGCAACGGCGGGGACTTGGGGTACTTCCCACGTGGCCAGATGGTCAAGGAATTCGAGGATGTCGTCTTCAACCTGCGCGTTGGCGAAACCAGCGGCGTCTTTCAGACCGTGTTCGGATTCCACATCGTGAAGCTGCTCGATCGTCAACCAGCGGGCCTGCGCCCGTTCGGCGAAGTCAAGGACTCGATTCATCAGGAACTCCTCGAGCAGCGCAGGACGAGACTGTTGGAGCAGTATGTGGACCGCTTGCGGGAGTCGGCGACGATCGAGGACCGCGCGCATGCCGGCAACAGAGCCGTATAGCCGGAGGACCGCTAGGGCGTGCCACGAGTGGACGGGAAAGTAGGCGGCCGCGGTGGCGCGCCCCGCTCCAAGATCAGCCTGCCAGCGCGCAGAAGCGGTCCGCATCCGTGCTGCGTGCCCAGCATGGCGCGGGCGCAAAGGCTGGCGGAATCCACGATCCTGTCGGAGCGCAGACCCAAGGCCACCTGCGGTCCGACGACCGAGATGCGGAAGACCGACGGCGGACGATTTCTGATGGGAACGGAGACGGATCCGGGTTTCGCGGCTGACGGCGAAGGGCCGGTAAGAGAAGTCCTGGTGGACCCGTTCTACATCGACGCGTTCCCGGTGACGGTCGAGACATTTTCCGGGTTCGTGCGAGCCACTGGCTACTCCACGGAAGCGGAGCGGTTCGGCTGGTCGTTCGTGTTTCACAACCAGCTGCCGCCCGGACGGTACGACACTCTGGTCGAAGACACGGTCGCCGGTCACGAGTGGTGGTGCAAGGTTCCTGGCGCGGACTGGCGGCATCCCGAGGGTCCCGAGTCGAGCACCGAAGGGCGGCAGGACCACCCGGTGACGCATGTGTCCCACAGCGATGCCGTGGCTTTCTGCGACTGGGCCGGCAAGAGACTGCCGACGGAAGCGGAGTGGGAATACGCTGCGCGTGGCGGGCTCGAACAACACGCCTACCCTTGGGGTCAGGACCTGGAACCGGGCGGCAAGCACCTCTGCAACATCTGGCAAGGCCGTTTTCCCGACCACGATACGGGCGAAGACGGCTACCGCGGGCCCTGCCCTGTCGATGCGTTCCCCCCCAATCCCTTCGGCCTCTATTCGATCACGGGAAACGTGTGGGAGTGGTGCGCCGACCGGTTCCATCCGACCTACCACGTGACGGCGACGCGGTGCAATCCGGTCGGCCCGGCTAGCGGGTCCTCGCGCGTGATGAAGGGAGGGTCCTTCTTGTGCCACGCCTCGTACTGCAACCGCTATCGTGTCGCAGCGCGCACGTCCAACACACCCGACAGCGCCACATCCAACCTGGGTTTCCGCTGTGTGAGGGACGTGTAATGCGTGCATCGGCCAGACGAGCCCGAGACGGTGTGCGGCGACGGGCGCTGCTGGTTCCCCTGGGGCTTACGCTCCTAGTGGCTCCGTGGTCCTACTCGCAATTGGCCGTCGCCCCAGGCGGAGACGAGGATGTCCCTACCCCAGTCGAGCAGCCGTTGCCGTTCAGTCACAAGACGCATGTGGCGTTGGGAGTGCAGTGTCGCGACTGCCACGCCATTCCTGAACCCGGATTCGCCGCCAGCTACCCTCCGGAGACGACCTGCATGGCCTGCCACACCGCGATCAAGACGGACAGTCCCCACATCCAACGGCTCAAGCAGTTCCGCGCCGAAGAGAAGCCGGTCCCCTGGAACCGGGTCTACATGGTGCCCGATTTCGTCTGGTTCTCGCATGCTTCCCACGTGGAGGATGCCTCGATTGCCTGCGAGGCCTGCCATGGCCCCGTAGCCCAGCGGGACGTGCTGTTCCAGGAGAAGCCCACAACCATGGCCGCCTGCATGGAGTGTCATGCCCGCAACAACGCGCCGAACGACTGCGACCTGTGCCATGATCCGGGGTAGGGGCGGAGCGCCCGAGGCGCGCCGGCCAGTTCCGACCCCGCGGACCACCTGAGACGAGTATGCGGCTCTCGCTCCTGGGCTCGACTGGATCGATCGGGCGGAATACGCTGCAGGTCGTCCGCGAGATCGAGACGCCCGTGTCTGTCGTCGCGCTCGCCGGGGGCCACAACGTCGGCGAGTTGCTGCGCCAAGCGCTGGAGTTCCGGCCGGAAGTGATTTCCGTGGCCGACGAATTCTCGTTGGCGAGATTACGGCAAGGCCTGGAGGGGGTTTCGGGATACCGGCCACGATGCGTTTGCGGAGCGCCTGGGATCCTGGCTGCGGCGACCGACCTGGACTACGACGTGCTGGTGTCCGCCGCCGTGGGTGTCGCCGGCCTCGAAGCGACATACCAGGCCGTCCGCTCCGGCCGCCGCGTGGCGCTCGCCAACAAGGAAGTGCTGGTTGCGGGCGGAGAGATCGTGATGGCGGCGGCGCGACGCTCGGGCGCCGAGCTGATGCCTGTGGACAGCGAGCACAACGCGGTCCACCAGTGCCTGCGGGCTGGGCGTCGAGAGGAAGTCGAACGGCTCGTCCTGACGGCTTCAGGCGGTCCGTTCCGCGCCACCCCGGTGGAGGAGCTGGTGGACGTGACGCCGGCGCGCGCCTTGCGGCATCCGACCTGGGAAATGGGCAGCCGGATCACGGTAGATTCCGCCACGATGATGAATAAGGGCTTCGAGGTGATCGAAGCCTGCCACCTGTTCGGCCTGCCGCCCGATCGCGTCGAAGTTGTAGTCCATCCGCAATCGGTGGTCCATGCTATGGTCGAGTACCGCGATGGCTCCGTGATCGCGCAGTTGAGTCCGCCGGACATGAAACTGCCGATCCGCTACGCCCTGGCCTATCCGCGGCGCGAGGCCAGTCCCCGCGAGCGGATCGACTGGTCCCGTGTGGCACAATTAGACTTTGAGCCGCCCGACAGGGCGAAGTTTCCGTTGCTCGGGCTCGCCTACGAAGCACTCCGCGCCGGCGGCGTCTCGGGCTGCCTGCTCAATGCGGCGGATGAGGTGGCGGTGGACGCCTTCTTGAGCGGACGGATTCCGTTCTTGGCTATCGCGGAGATTGTGGAGAAGACTCTCTCGCGTGACGCGGGCCGCCAGGCGTCGTCCGTCGGCGAGCTTCTGGACTGCGATCGCGAGGCCCGCGCGCATGCCCGGGAATGCGTGGAACAGGGTGCGACATCGGGAGTGCCCGTTGGCTGAGGTCAGGCAAAGCGGATGATCACGTTCTTATTCGTCCTGAGCGTCCTGGTGCTGTTCCATGAGTTGGGGCATTACCTTGCGGCCCGCTACTTCGGCGTGACCGTGGAGAGTTTCGCAATCGGATTCGGCCCACGGTTGCTGGGCTTCAAGCACAACGGCACGGACTTCAAGATCTGCCTGCTGCCTCTGGGCGGCTACGTGAAGATGGCCGGGCAGACCGTCGCCGGGGTCCCGAGCGGAGACCCCGACGAACTCCTGGCCAAGCCGCGCTGGCAGAGGCTCATCATCGTCGCGATGGGGCCGATCTTCAACTTCGTTCTGGCGGTCGCGCTGCTGACCGGGTTGTACATGTACAGCTACGAGCGCGCCACGTTCCTCGACGAAGAGCCGCAGGTCGGCTACGTTCGCATCGGCTCGGCCGCCGGCGACGCCGGGATCCGGGCGGGGGACGTCATCCGTTCGCTCGATGGCGGGCCGACACCCACCTGGAAGGACCTCGCGATGGCTTCTGCGCTGGTCGTGGGGCGCCCCGTGGGGGTCGCGTTCGAGCGTGGTGGCGCGTCGCGGCAAGCCCGGATCGAGATCCCGGCGGACGAACTCGCGCGCGGCGGGGGCGACCCCGGCTGGAGCGCTCGGCATCAAGTCGCGTTGGGCGAAGTGCTGGCGGGCTCGCCGGCCGAGTCCGCGGGCATGCAGTCCGGCGACCTGCTGCGAAGCGTCGGCGGCGTTGAGATCGTCGCGGTCGAGCAGGTGATCGATTTAGTCGGAGCTTCGGAGGGCCGCTTGCTCTCGATCGCTGTCGAGCGGTCCGGCGAAAGCAGAATGCTGGAGGCCCGGCCGGGGCGCGATCCGGACGACGGAGTCTGGCGGGTGGGCGTGCGTCTGGCGTCGCAATTCGACAGGGTCCAGGAACCGCTCCCCTTTGCGCAGGCCCTGCTGCGTTCGACGGAGGACAATTACAGTTTCGCCGGCTTGATTTTCCGCACGCTGGGAGCGCTCATCGTCGGGAATCTCTCGCTGAAGACGCTGGAAGGACCGGTCGGCATCTACGAGCACACCAAGGACGCCGCGTCGTACGGCCCCGGTCCGTTGATCCAGTTGATGGCGCTGATCAGCATCAACCTCGGCGTGATCAACCTCGTGCCCATTCCAGTTTTGGACGGCGGGCACATTTTCCTGCTGCTGATCGAGTCCTTGCTGCGCCGCGACGTCAGCTTGGCCGTGAAGCAGAGAATCACGCAGGTAGGTTTTGTGTTCATCATGCTGCTCTTCGGCCTGGTGATGTACAACGACTTGATGCGGCAATTCTTTCCCGAGTAGCGGCTTGGGCCGCAGACGCGGAGGCGTTCTTTGCGACAGGCAGACGAGTGCATCTCGCGTTGGAATAGGCGGGAGGAGTGGAGTTTCCTGTCCGCGGCATGCCAGAATAGAAGCACTCGGGCATGAGACCAATCAGAAGAGGATGGAGACAGATGCGCTTGTACTTATGGATGCTCGCCTCGGCCCTGTTTCTTAGCGCTGGGCCGGGCCAATTGATCGCACAGACTCAAATCGCCGTGATCGACTTTCAGAATGCTCTACTCAGGACGGCGGACATGCAGAAGCAGTCAGCCGAGTTGGAAGCCAGGTACAGGGGACGCCAAGAAGAGCTCGAGAGGCTATCGGTCGAACTGCAGGAGATCCAGACCAAGCTCCAGGGCGCGACCGGCGACGAGGCCGCGCGTTTGCAAAACGAAGGGCAGCGCAAGCAGCGCTCGGCGCAGCGTTTGAGCGAGGACCTGCAGTCGGATGTCGAATTCGACCGCCAGAACATCCTCTCGACCGCCAGCATCAAGATGCGGGAAATCATCCGCGACCTGCGCATGGAAAAGCAGATCGATCTGATCGTCGATGGGACGAGCGTGCTGGCGCACAGCGCCCTGCTCGACCTCACGACGGAGGCGACGCAAGCCTACGACGCAAAATTCCCCGCGCGGAACTGAGCGATGGACTTCCTTGGAGGCTACGCCCGCAAGGGCCTGCTGGGTGACCGGATCCTGAAGATCGTTGTCGCGTTGCTGGCGGCCGTCTTCGTTCTGGGCTCCGTGTACTACGTGTTCTTCCGCAACTGGCGGGAAGAATTGCAGGCGCGGCGCTTCTTCAAGCTGCTCCAGTTGCAGCAGTACGAAGAGGCCTACACCTTGTGGGGCTGTTCGGTCGGGGAGCCATGCCGCTACTACCCCTACGAGGAGTTCCTGGAGGACTGGGGGCGCGACTCGCCGTTCGGCGTGGTGGCCGACTACTCCCTCGGCCGCTCCTACACCCAGGCCAACGGCGTCATCCTGCGGTATTCGATCAATGGCGTCGACGGCGACCCGCTGTGGATCGAGACCGGGATGGCCCAAATCGGCTTCGCGCCGAACTGAATGGCGGGCTGACGCGGCGCGCGAAGCCTACGCGCCGCGCGCGAGTTCCTCCCACAGCGCCCTGTAGTAGCGCAGGTATCGATCCGGCTCGCAACTCTCCGCCGTCTCGGCCAGCGTGTAGCGGCCGTACTCGATGGATTGTAAAAGCCGGAACAGTTCGCGGTGCGGATAGTCGGGTAGATCCCGGAGGTGCACGTTGCGAATGAAGTCCTTGAGCAGCTCGAAACTGGCTTGGATCGAGCCGTTCTGCAGGTCGGTCGGATTCGAGTTCCAGCAAATCCCCACGGAGGGGTGGCCGCAGCAGTCCATGATGGCGCGCATCACGGGCGGCTGCTGGGTGCCTCGACCATGGACTTCAACCCAGATCTCAACGCCGTAGCGCTCGCCCTGCTCACCGCACGCGCGGAGCGCTTCGCCGATGCGGCGGATCGTGACGTCCTCCGGCACGCCCTCGGGTAAGCCGTTGGGCCGGACCTTCACTCCCCAGCAGCCGAGGTCGTGGGCCAGTTCCACGAATCGGCCCGTCTGCTCGATGTTGGCCCGCCGCTCGGCCGCGTCAGGAGAGTGGAACTCGCACGCTGAGCCCAGGCTCAGCAGTCGCACGCGGCTCTCCTCGAATCGCCGGCGCACGCGCTCGATTTCCGTGCGCGGCAAGCCCGGCTCCACCCCGTGGCGGTGCGTGCTGCGCAATTCCACGGCCTCGAAGCCGGCGGCTCCGAGCTTTTCGATGATGGTCTCGATGTCCCAGTTGCGCGCGACATTGTAGGTCACCAGTCCCAATCGCATCGGAGAGCCTTCCTTTCCCGGACCCGTGGCGCAGGCGCCGGACGAGGGCCGGGTCCGCAGCCATTGTCGCAGACGAGGCTTGGCCGGGACACGGCCCCGCGAATGGGTCCGAAGCCACACCTTGGACTCTTCCAGCGGCCCTCTCAGACCTCCAAGAGGGATCTGCGGCTCCCGATTCTCGCAGAATCCGCCCTTGATGCACTACGAGTTGTTGTATGCGAAATTTTGTACACAACATATTGTGAATCAGGAAAATACTCCGAGAATCAACAACTTAGACGCTTGACAGATGGTTCGGGACGGGGCACAATGTGGTGGTCGAAAGTGGTTAAAAGTGTATAGAAGTGATCTAAAGTGGATGACAACTCGCTAGCTGCCAGCTAACGATGCAGCACGAGGTCAGCCGAACGATGTTTCGCGGAGTACAGAACGGCAACGTGGACGACAAGGGTCGCCTGAAGCTGCCGGCGTCCGTCAACCGTCGGCTGAGAGACCGGTACAACCAAGCGGACATCTTCGTGACGAGCCTCGACGGCAAGACCGCCAAGCTCTTTCCCATCCGCGAATGGGAATCGGTCGAAGCCCGGCTGGCGGAAAAGTCGGCTGGCCCGGACCAGGCGCTGGACGGTGCCCGCAAGAACAAGATTCTATTCCAGGCGAACCGCTTTGGAGCGGAAGAGACCTTGGATGGCCAAGGGCGCCTCCTGATCCCGACCGCGCTGCGGGACTCTGCGGGCATGCGGGGCGCGGTGAAGATCCAGTGGCAGTCCAACCACATGCTGGTGATGGCCGAAGCCAGCTACAACGCGGCGATCGAAGAGCACACGCTGACCGCGGGCGACCTGCAGCATGCGGCGAACCTGGGCTTGTGACGGAGGGGGCGCTGGGACACATCTCCGTCATGGCGGACGCAATGGAAAGCTACCTGCTCAACACCGCAAGCGACGAGCCGTCAGGCGCCTACTGTGACTGCACGGCTGGTGCGGGCGGGTACGCGCACAGGATTCTGAGCCGTTCGAGTGGACGCAAGCTCATCGCGATCGACCGCGACGAGGCGGCTCTGGAGCGCTGTCGGGAGCGGCTGCGCGCGTTCGGTCGGAGAGTCACGTATTTCCACGGAGGTTTCTCCAGGATCGAGGAAGCGGCCCGCGGCTTGCTCCCCCTGGCGGGAATCGTGGCCGACTTGGGCCTGTCGCGACTGCAGCTCGAGGACGAGCAGCGTGGTTTCAGCCTGCGCTCAGCGGGGCCGCTGGACATGCGTTTCGACCGCCGCCAGCAGTTGTGCGCGGAGCAAATCGTCAACCGCGGCAACGAGACGGACTTGGCGGACCTGCTGTTCCGGCTCGCCGACGAGCGCTTCAGCCGCAGGATCGCGCGCGCCATCGTCCGCGCGCGTCCCGTGCGGGACACGCGCCGGCTGGCGGAGGTCGTTGCCGGCGCCGTGCCGCGCCCGGCGTGGGGGCGCATCCACCCCGCAACCCGCACGTTCCAGGCCGTGCGCATGGCGGTCAACGACGAGTTGGGCGAACTCGCCAAGTTGCTGGACACCGCCCCGCACTTGCTGGCGCCCAGCGCCCGCTTCGTCGTCGTGAGCTTCCACAGCGGCGAGGATCGCTTGGTGAAGCAGTCCTTCCGACGATTGGCCGCCACGGGAGTCTACGAGCTTCTGACCCGCCGCGTGGTGCGCCCTTCGGCGGACGAAGTGACGAGGAACCCGCCCAGCCGCAGCGCCCGCCTGCGGGTGGTCTGCAGGGCGCGGCGGGAGCCCGGAGAACGATAAGGATCGGTACGCATGGAGAAGAAGTCAGCACCGAACGCGCCGCGGCTGCGGCATCCGAAGTCCGGCCGGAGCGATGTCTCCGGACCACTGAAAGTGCCCGGACAAGCCGCAGTCAGCGGCGCACGAAGGGGGTCTTCGACTCCAGCGCCTACCATGCCCATGGAGGGTGCCTTCCTGTACCACAAAACGATTGACAACAGCAGCTTGAGCTACCGGCACGACCCCGGGGACAGAGACGCGTTGCGCAGCATCGTCAGCGGGGGACTCTTCGTCGTGCTGCTGTTCGTACTGTTATTCGGGCCGCGCCTGTGGGTGCGGCATTCGGGCTACCGCCAGGCCAAGCTCATCGAGCGGATTGAGCAGCTGACGGTCGTCCGGGACCAACTCAAGGTTCAAAGGGGTCGACTCGAGGACCTGCGCCGCGTGGCGGCGCTGGCCGATCAGCGCGGCCTTCGCGAGACGGAGGAGGGCAGTTACACGTGGTTTGCGCCGCGTCCGATCGAAGTTGGGGCGGGCCAGGCCGTGGCGCAGTTGTTCGGAACCGAGGAGTAGGAATGTTTTCCTGGACTGCCGGCGCCCGCAGTCCAGGAATGCACAGGAGGCGCCATCTCGTTCGTTGAGCGGCGCGTAGGAATTGGCTCATGGGCAAGTCCTCTCAGGAAGAACGAGACGCCGTGCGACGGACGAGGCAGCGCACCCACAGCGTGGCCGTGCCGAATAACCGCCTCGGCCGCAGGGGCCGCTTGCGACTCAGCTGGTTCGGTTTTGTCGTACTGCTCGGGATTGCGCTGGTCCTGGTACGCCTCTGGGACCTGCAGGTGCGGCAACGCGGGCATCTGAGCGAGAAGGCGGTTCGGCAGCAAGAGGCGCAGGTCGACATCCCGGCCCGGCGCGGCGGGATCCTCGACCGCCAGGGTGCGGAACTGGCGCTCAGCACGCCCGTCCAGTCCATCGGCGTCTTCGCGGATCGGGTCGCGGACCGCGAGGCGCTGGCCGCATCGCTCTCCGAGATGCTGCAAGTCGACCAGGCCGCGCTGCTGGCGAGACTGAGCCGCGGCGGGTTCCAATGGGTCAAGCGGCTCGTCGATTTGCCGGAAACCGAACGGGCCCGCCGTCTCGGCTTGGACATCCTGCATTTTGAGACGGAGAGCAAGCGCTACTATCCCCACGGCACCGTCGCGGCGCAGGTCCTCGGGACCGTCGGCATCGACCATCACGGGCTGGCGGGGATCGAGCAGCGCTTCGACGCCCAACTCAAGGGCAAGCCAGGCCTAGGCGTGCTGCACTACGACGCGCGCCAGCGCCGCTACGGCAGACAAGTTCTGCGGCCTTCCGTGCCTGGCAGCGACATTCTGCTGCACCTCGACCTGGAGCTTCAGTCTCTGGCTCATATGGAACTGGAGCGCGCCGTCCGGGAAACGCGCTCGCAGGCTGGCGCGATCGTCATGATGCAGCCGACTACCGGGGAGGTCGTAGCCATGTCGAACTGGCCCCGTTTCGATCCGAACCAGCTGTCCCGGACGCGGCAAGAACTCGAGAATTTTCGAAACTTCGCTGTCAGCTACATGGTCGAACCAGGGTCAACGTTCAAAGTGCTGACCGCGGCGGCCGCCCTCGAGGAGGGACTTGTCAGTGTCGACGATGTATTCGATTGTGAAATGGGAGGCATTTGGATCGACCGCAGGCGGATCCGCGACCATGCTCCGTTCGGCCTGCTGACCATGCCGCAAGTGCTGATGAAATCGAGCAATGTTGGCATCATCAAGATCGGATACCGGCTCGGCGAGCAGCGCTTGCATGACTACCTGGAGCGCTTCGGTTTCGGCCGCTCGACGGGCGTCGCGCTTCCCGGCGAGCTGCACGGCCTAGTGCGGCCCCTGTCCAGCTGGAGCGGCTCGTCGCTCGCTTCGCTATCGATGGGCCAGGAAATCGGCGTCACGGCCCTCCAGATGGCCCGCTTCTTCGCGGCCATCGCCAACGGTGGAACGCTCGTCCAGCCGAGCATCGTGCGCGCCGTGCGAGAGCATGGGAGTCCAGAGGTCGAATTCGAGCAGGCTCCCGGCGTGCGCGTGATCAGCGCCGACACGGCCGCCACGATGCAGGCGATCCTGGAGCAAGTCGTCGAGTCGGGAACGGGTCGCTTGGCCCAGGTCCCGGGCTACCGCGTCGCCGGCAAGACGGGCACCGCGCAAATGATCAATCCCAAGACGCGCTCGTATGTGGACGGAGCGTACTTGGCGAGCTTTTGCGGCTTTGCGCCGGTCAATGATCCGGCCCTCGTAGCCGTGGCTATGCTGTATGACCCGCGCGGGCAGTTCTACTACGGGGGGCGCATCGCCGCCCCGCTATTCGCGGCCATCATGCGGCGATCACTGCGGCACCTGGATGTCGCGCCGTCGCAGACCCTTCCGCAAGACGCGGCGCCCGCGTCGCGGATCCCCGAAGTCATGCTGGCGGACTTTGTCCAAGACCGGAGGGAGGTCTCCTCCGAACACACCGTGCTGGTGTCCCATGCCGAGACCGACAAGCGGCGACCACCCGCCGTGAAATCCGCCGTTGCACAAACTCGTCGGACTCTGGTGCCTGCCCTCAAACCGAGAGCTTCCGGGACGGTGGACGATTCGGAAGCCGCACGCGTGCTGGTGCGGACGGCCCCGGACATGCGAGGCCTGACGATGCGCGAGGCGTTTTCTCTGGCGGCCCAAATGGGCATTGACATCGAACCGGACGGTAGCGGAGTGGTCCATGGGCAGTCGCCAGCTCCGCACGCGGCTCTCCGCCCGGGACAGGTGCTGCAGCTCCGGTTCGCGCTGGCGCCGCTGGTGTCGGCCGAGACCGGTCCCGCCGTGAAGGAAGGCGGAGGATGAGGCTCGAGGCCATGCTGGATGGAGTCGCCGTCGGAGCCGTGCCGCCCGTGGAGGTTTTGGGCTTGCACTACGATTCGCGTCGGCTGCGGCGCGGAGAGGCGTTCTTCGCCTTTCCCGGGGCCCGTGTCGACGGGCACGCATTCGTGCCGCAAGCGCTGGCGGCCGGGGCGTCCGCCATCGTGAGCGAGCGCAAAGCCCCCGCGAGCCTACGGACTCGCTGGGCTCGCGTGGAGCATGGGAGGCGCGCATTGGCGTACGCCGCGCTGCGCTTCTACGGGTATCCGGATCGCCAGTTGCGGCTGACGGCCGTCACCGGCACGAACGGAAAAACGACGACCGTGCATCTGTTGGATTCCCTGTTGCGTTCCGCAGGTAAGACGACCGCCCTGCTCGGTACGATCGAGCACCGGGTCGGCGGCGAAGTCGAGAAGGCCATCAATACGACGCCCGAATCGCTGGACATTGTCCAGCGCCTCGCGCGCCTGCGCGAGGTAGGCGGGAGCCACGCCACCATGGAGGCGTCGTCCCACGCGCTGTCCCTCGGGCGTATCTGCGGGATGGAATTCCATACGGCGGTTTTCACGAACCTGACGCCGGAGCACCTGGACTTCCACGGGGATATGGCGAGCTACGCCGGGGCCAAGCGGCGGCTCTTCGAGGGCGCAGGAGCGCGGCCTCCGCGGTACGCGGTCGCGAACGCGGAGGACGCGACCGGGAGGAGTTTCCTGAAGCTGGGCCGATCCCAACCCGTTTCCTTCGGCCGGCGAGCCGGGGCGGATGTTCGGGCGAGGCGGATCGAGTCGGATGCGCGCGGCCTGCGTTTCGATGTGGAGACACCCCAGGGCCGTATTCGCGCCGAGCCACGCCTGGTGGGCGATTGCAACGTGGACAACCTGCTGGCGGCGGTCGCCGCCGCGCAGTGCCACGGCCTGGCGTCCGCGGAGATCGAACAGGGGATCCGGCAAGCGCGACCCGTTCCGGGCCGCTTCGAGGCCGTCGACGCCGGACAGCCCTTCCTGACGATCGTCGACTATGCCCATACGGAGGACGCGCTGCGCCGCCTGATCCAGTCCGGGAGAGACCTGGCCGAGCGCCGCGACCCTCCGGGCCGCGTATTGACGCTGTTCGGCTGCGGCGGCGACCGGGACCGCGGCAAGCGCGCGCCGATGGGGAGAGCCGCCGGGGACTTGAGCAACGTGGTTGTCCTCACGTCCGACAATCCGCGTGGCGAGGATGCAGAGAACATTCTCGACGCAGTCGCACAGGGCCTGCGTGGCCGCGCGGCGGCCTGGACGGCGGAACCGGACCGTGCGGCGGCCATTGCAGCCATTCTCGGCGAGGCGCGCGCCGGCGATGTCGTGTTGATCGCCGGCAAGGGCCATGAAACCGTCCAGACGCTCGCGGACCGAACGATCGCATTCGATGACAGGGCCGTGGCGCGCACGGCGCTACGGGCCTTGGGGTACGCAAAACCATGATCTTGCAGCTGGCCCAGATCCGCGCGTGGCTTGGCCTCGCCGCGACCGGTGCGGCCGGCGCGACGCTCGGCTATTCGGTCGACTCCAGGACGCTCCAGCCGGGAGACCTGTTCTTTGCGATCCAGGGACCTCGGCGCGACGGACATGCCTATGTGGGCGAGGCGTTTGGGCGAGGCGCGGCGGCGGCCGTGGTCCGATCCTCCTACCAGAGCGTAGGAGACGGCATGCTCCTTCCGGTCGAGGATCCGGCCTCGGCGCTCCACAGGCTGGCGACTTGGGCGCGTCGAGACTGGGGCAAGACCCTCATTGCCGTGACTGGCAGCAGCGGCAAGACAACGACCAAAGAGATGATCGCCGCCCTGCTCGAAGACTTCCTTCCAATCTCGAAGTCGGAGGGCAACTTGAACAATGAGTACGGCCTGCCGCTCTCCTTGCTCCGGATCCGTGACGACGCGGATGCGGCTGTGGTCGAGATCGGCGTCAACCATCCCGGCGAACTCCGCCCTCTGGCGGACATCGCGGCTCCGAATATCGGCGTCGTCACGAACGTGGGAGCGGCGCACGTGGGCAACTTCGATTCCGTCGATGCCATCGCCGCCGAAAAACGGCAGCTGCTCGAGTCGCTGCCAGCGGATGGCATCGCGGTCCTCAACGCCGACGATGCGCGCGTGGCTGCCTTCCGCGCGGCGCACTCCGGGCGCAGTGTCACATTTGGGATCGACCAGGAGGCTGACCTGCGCGCCGAGGATCTCCACGATCTCGGCGTCGAGGGGGTCCGATTCCGGGTTGCTGGACACCCGATGGTCACGTCCCTGCCCGGCCGCCACAACGTGGCCAACATCGTGGCGGCGATGGCTGTCGCACAATGCCTCGGCGTCGGCGCTGAGCGTCTGCAGGGCGCTGTCGGCCGACTTCGACCGGCGGCGATGCGCGGCGCGGTCCGCAAGTCCGGCGGCGTCACGCTGATCGACGACTGTTACAACGCCAACCCCGCCGCGGTGGAAGCCATGCTGGGGGTCTTGCGTCGGACCAGCGCCACGCGCCGCATCGCGGTGCTGGGCGAGATGCGTGAACTGGGGGCGCGCTCACGGGAGCTCCATCGCAGGATCGGCCAAGCCGTAACGGCCGCGGGACTCGATTACTTGGTCGCCGTCGGTGGCGACGCTGTGGAGATCGCTGCCGCTACCGACGTGCCAGGCGAATTCCACGACTCCGTGCAAGACGCCGCCCTGGCGCTGGCCGGCCGGCTCAGGCCGGGCGACGCCTTGCTGCTGAAGGCCTCGCGCGGCGTGGGACTGGAACGCGCCCGCGACGTGCTGCTCGAGGAAATGGGCCGGACAACTCTGGCGGAAAGGATTCCCGGCTAGCCGCGATGTTGTACCAGTTCTTGTTCGAGCAGTTGTATCCCCTTTTCAGCCCGCTCCGTGTCTTCAGCTACATCACGGTCCGGACCGCGATGGCGAGCCTGACCGCCCTCGCTATTGGACTGCTTCTCGGTCCGTGGCTGATCCGCAAGCTGAAGCAGGCGCAGATCCGGCAATCCATCCGCGAGGACGGGCCGCAGTCGCACCACCGCAAAGCCGGCACGCCCACGATGGGCGGGCTGCTGATCTGTTTCGCGGCCCTCGTCCCGACACTGCTGTGGGCCGACTTGCGCAACGCCTATGTCTGGATCGCACTGGCCGCGCTGGTCGGGTTCAGCCTGATCGGTCTGCTGGACGACCATTTCAAAGTGTCCAGGAGCCGCAGTCTGGGGATCGGCACCTGGACGAAGCTCGGTCTGCAGGCTGTGATGACGCTGTTCATCGGTGGGCTCCTGATCGCCTTGAGCATGCGGGGCTCCTATTCGATGGAAGTCACGCTGCCGTTCTTCAAGGACATTCGTCCCGACCCGGTGATCGACTCCCTGCTGGCGCACCCTCTAACGCTTCCCTTCGCGTATACAGCGTTCTTCGGATTCCTTTTCCTGGTGCTGGTGGGGTCGAGCAATGCTGTCAACCTCACGGACGGTTTGGACGGTTTGGCGATCGGATTGGCCATCATCTGCGTGGGAGCGTTGACTGTGCTGGTCTACATCGCGGGCCATAGCGAGATTTCCAGCTATCTCGACGTGCCCGGTGTGCCCTTGGCGGGAGAGCTGACGGTCTTTTGCGGAGCGATCGTGGGCGCAAGTCTGGCATTCCTCTGGTACAACTCGCACCCGGCCGAGATCTTCATGGGCGATGTCGGCGCGCTTGGTCTGGGCGGCGCCATCGGCACCGTCGCGGTGCTGGCCAAGCAAGAAATCGTATT
Organism: Bryobacterales bacterium; assembly: GCA_965218615.1. Lineage (GTDB taxonomy): Bacteria > Acidobacteriota > Terriglobia > Bryobacterales > UBA6623 > VXMF01. Next base: position 744,896 of record CBDCLH010000002.1, on the reverse strand, counting down.
GCTCTTCATTGGGGGCGTATTCGCCGCCGAGACGCTTTCGGTCATCGCTCAGGTGACCAGTTTCAAACTGACCGGCAAGCGCGTTTTTCGGATGGCGCCCCTGCACCATCACTTTGAACAACTTGGCTGGCCGGAGTCGAAGGTGATCGTGCGGTTCTGGATTGCCGGATTTGCTTGGGCCCTTTTGGCGCTCAGCACGCTGAAACTGAGATGAACCTGCGAGGCAAACGCGCGCTTGTGATCGGGCTCGGCAAGACCGGGGTGGCAGCCGTGCGCTTCCTTCTCGCTCGCGGCGCCATTGTCGCCGCGGCGGACCTGCGCACACGCCAGGAATTGGCGGCTGCCCTCGCCTCCCTCGACGGTTTGCCTGTGAGACTGCACTTGGGGGAGCATCCGGACGCATTGCTCCAGTCTCAGGACCTCATCGTGCCCTCGCCAGGCGTGCCTTGGGACTTGCCCGGGCTTGTCCGGGCGCGCCTGCACGGCGTCGAGACCGCCGGGGAACTCGAACTCGCCGCCCAAGAGCTGCAGGGTCGTGTGATCGGCGTGACGGGGACGAACGGCAAGACGACCACCACGTCCCTCATCGGACACATCTTGCGGGAGGCCCGGATGCCGGTCCGGGTGGCCGGCAACATCGGCAGGCCCGTCCTCGAGATGGTGGACGAGTCACAGCCCGAGCAGTGGCATGTACTGGAGCTCTCGAGCTTCCAGTTGGAGGCGAGCGAATCGTTCCGCTGCCATGTTGCCGTGGTTCTCAATGTCACTCCCGATCACCTGGACCGGCACCGGGACTTCGCGGACTATGCTGCTGCGAAGGGGCGCATTCTGCGCAACCAGGGAGCCGAGGACGCGGCGGTTCTCAACGCGGACGACGCCCAGTGTCGTGAGCTGCGGGAGCGAGTGGAGGGCTCCGTGGTCTGGTTCGCAACGGCGTGCCGCGACGGCTTGGACGCCTGCGCCTCGGGCGGCCGCATCCTGTTCCGCGGCGTGGATGTCGCGGGAACTTCCCTGCCCATCCAGGGCCTCCATAACCTCGAGAACGCCCTGGCGGCGGTTGCGGCCTGCTCGCTGGCTGGCGTGCAACCGGTTGCGATCGGCGCCGCCCTGCGGACCTTCGAGCCCGTGCCGCATCGCATGGAGTTTGTCGCCAGGGTGTGCGGCGTGGAGTACTACAACGACTCGAAAGCGACCAACGTGGCAGCCGCGGTCAAGGCTTGCCTGTCTTTCGCATCCGGTCTCTGGACGATCCTCGGCGGACGGGACAAGGGCTCGGACTATCGCCCGCTCGGAGCGGTGCTGCGCGGACGATCGCGGGCAGCCCTGCTCATCGGCGAGGCGGCCCCCTTGCTGCGCGAGCAACTCCATGGATCGACGACTCTGATCGAGAGCGGCACGCTCGAGGCGGCCGTGGGCTACGCGCGGACTCACGCGCACGCTGGGGACACGGTGCTGCTGGCTCCTGCCTGCGCCAGTCACGATCAGTTTGCAGACTATATCGAACGGGGCGGCGAGTTTCGGCGCCTGGTCGCGGAGTTGGAGGGCTGACATGCCGCTGATGCTGCGCTGCGACCGCATCCTGCTCTGGACGATCCTCTCCTTGACGCTGTTCGGACTGCTGATGGTCTATAGCGCCACCGCGGCTTCGGCAACCTCCAGTTCGCTCTACATCGCCAAGCAGTTGATCGCGGCTGCGATCGGCTTCACCGCGATGTACGCCCTGATGTTCTTCGACTATCGGCGCCTGCGCGACCCAAGAATCCTGTATGCCGTGCTGGGCGTAACCGTGGGGTTGCTGGTGCTGGCGGCCGTTCTGGGGACCGGGGCCAACACGCGGCGATTCCTGCAGCTCGGGTTTTTCTCTCTGCAGCCGTCCGAGTTGGCGAAGCCGGCGGTGATTCTGTTCCTCGCCTACTATCTGGAGCGCAACCGGGCGAGGCTCCGCGAGATCTCAGCGTTGCTGCCGCCGCTGGGTGTGCTGGCCCTGCTCGCGCTGCTGATCCTGATCGGGAAGGATTTCGGCACCACGTTCTGCTTGGTGATTCTGGCGGCCTCCATGCTGTTCCTGGCCGGCGTGCCTCTCCGTTACATGGCCGTGACGGCTCTACCTGTGATTCCCGTGCTGTACATGGTCGTTTGGCAGGTGCCGTATCGCCGCGAGCGCATCCTGGCCTTCCTCGACCCCGAGTCGGATCCGCTAGCCAGCGGGTTCCAGATCCTGCAGTCCCAAATCGCGGTGGGTTCGGGAGGCTGGCTGGGCCAGGGTTGGATGGTCGGGAAGCAGAAAATGCATTTCCTGCCGGCCGCGCATACGGACTTCATTTTCGCGCTAGTGGGCGAGGAACTGGGGCTGCTCGGCGCTGGCCTGCTGGTGGCTGCCTTCGGTCTCTTGCTCTGGCGCGGGCTGCGCGCCGCGCTCGGAGCGCCCGACCTGTTCGGCGTCCATGTGGCGGCGGGCGTGACAGCGATGATTGTCATCCAGGCGATGTTGAACATGGGTGTCGTGCTTGGTCTCCTGCCGACCAAGGGCATGCCGCTGCCCTTTGTCAGCTACGGCGGCTCTGCGCTGATGACCGCCCTAGCCTCGTCCGGGGTGCTGCTGAATATCAGCCGTTATGGGAAATGATGACGGAATTCGCCCAAGACAAGTGCGTGCTGATCGCCGCGGGCGGCACGGGCGGCCACGTCATTCCGGCCCTCGAGGTCGCGAAGGCGCTACGCGAGCGGGGCTGGGAGTGCGTTTTCGTAGGTACGGCGCGCGGATTCGAAAACCGCATGGTGCCGCAGGCTGGATTCCTCTTGCGGCACGTTCCGATCGGCGCCCTGAATCGTGTTTCCGTTCAGCGCCGGCTGGGCACGCTCCTGACGGCGCCGTGTGCGATTGCGACGATGGTGGCCCTTGTGCAGCGCCGCCGACCGGCAGTAGCCCTGAGCTTGGGGGGCTACTCCTCGGGGCCGCTGGTTGCCGCCTGCGCGCTGTTGGATGTTCCTCTGGTTGTGCTCGAGCCGAACGCTCGTCCGGGATTGGCCAACAGGCTGGCGGCGCCGGCCGCGCGGCGCGCCTTGGTCGGGTACGCGCAAGCGTTGACCTTCTTCCGGGCGGGAACCGCCGAAGTGACAGGCATACCGGTGCGGCCCGAGTTTTTCCGCGCCCGCAAGCGTCCGGAAGGCGCGCCTTTCACGGTCCTGATCCTGGGCGGGAGTCTTGGGGCGACGCGGTTGAACCAGGCGGCCGTGGACGCGGCCCGGACTTGGCGCCGAGAGCGGCTGGAAGCGCCGCGACTGCAGCATCAGACCGGAGAACGGGACCATGCGGCCGTGTTCCAGGCGTATCGGGAACTCGGATTCGAGGCTGAGACGTCGGCGTTCTTCGAGGACATGCCGGAGCGCTTTGCGCAGGCCGACTTGGTGATCTGTCGTGCGGGAGCTTCTGTGCTCGCCGAACTCTGCGCGGCTCGCAAGCCAGCCGTGTTGGTGCCGTTCCCCTTCGCCGCGGACGACCACCAAAAGGCGAACGGTCAGGTCTTGGTGGAGGTGGGCGGCGCGCTGCTGGTCGAGGATCGCGACTGGACCGGCAAGCGCATGGTGCGGGAGATCGCCTCGTTCGCAGCCCACCCGGGCCGGCTCGAGGCCATGGCGGCTGCGCTGGAGCCGCTGGCATCAGCGGGAGCAGCCGAGAGCGCAGCGGAGGCGGTCGCTAAGGCCGCCAGACGGACAGGGGGATTCTGAAGAAGATGCTCTTCAACAAAGAGGCCATCCGGCAGCACCGGATCCACTTCATTGGGATCGGGGGCATAGGCATGAGTGGGATCGCGGAGATTCTCCTGAACCTGGGCTACAAGGTGACCGGTTCGGATCTGCGGGACTCTTCCGTGACGGATAGGCTGCGTGAGCTCGGAGCGACGATTCGAACCGGCCACAGCGCGGACAATATCGGCGACGCGCAAGCGGTCGTGGCTAGTTCCGCCATCCCTGGGAACAACGCAGAGCTCCGCGAGGCGCGCCGGACCCGGATTCCAGTGATCTCGCGGGGAGAATTGCTGGCCGAACTGATGCGCGTCAAATACGGCATTGCAGTCGCCGGCAGCCACGGCAAGACCTCCGCGGCGTCGATGTGCGCGGCCGTGCTCGGCGCGGGCGGCAAGGACCCGACGGTCGTGATCGGTGGACGAGTCGCTTCCATGGGTTCCAACGCCAGGCTGGGCAATAGCGACTACCTGCTGGTCGAGGCCGACGAGTCCGACGGTTCGTTCTTGGCGCTCGATCCGATCGTCGGAGTCGTGACGAACATCGACCGCGAGCATCTGGATCACTACGGTTCGAGCGAGCGCCTCATGAGCGCGTTCGAGGACTTTGCGAACAACGTGCCGTTCTACGGTGCTGCGATCGTCTGTTTGGACGACGCGCTAGCGAAGCGGGTCGCGGGCCGCGTCCGGAGGCGTTGCTGCACCTACGGCCTGCGGGACGTCTCGCCCGAGGCCGACCTGGTGGCGGACAGCGTCGGCTTGGGGAGCACCCAGGTGTCCTTCCGGCTGAGCCACCGCGGAGACGACCTGGGGCGTTTCGGTGTCCGCGGCGTCGGCGTGCACACGGTTCGCAACGCGATGGCGGCCGTGCTCGTGGGCCAGGAACTCCGCATCCCGACGGAGCGAATTCGGGCAGGGCTTTGGGAGTTCCAGGGGGTGGACCGGCGCTTCCAAAAGCTTGGCGAGGAGGCCGGGGTGACGGTCATCGACGACTACGGCCACCACCCGACGGAGATCCGGACCACTCTTGCGGCGGCCGCCCACTGCGGTTTCCGGGCGGTGAACGTCATCTTCCAACCGCACCGCTACAGCCGCACGAAGAATCTGGAAGACGAATTCGCGACGTGCTTTGCGCGCTGCGAACGACTCTGGGTCGTCGACATCTATTCCGCAGGCGAGGACTCGTTGCCCGGCGTCTGCAGCCCCCGCCTCGTCGAGAAGATCGTCGCAGCAGGCCACCCGAACGCCTCCTACTGTACGTCGATGGAGGACGCGGTGAAGAAGGCGCTTGCCGCCACCGGTTCCGGGGAGGCGCTGATCACGTTCGGAGCGGGCAACATCTGGATGGTCGGCCAGGAATTCCTGGACAGGTTGCGGAGCCGAGGACAGGCGCCCAAGTTGGGACGCACCCGGTCGCTGGCGTGCGACCCGTGCCCCGAAAGGAGATGAAGCAGTCGTGAGAGGCATGAAGTTAGGTAAGAAGAAGCTCGACGATTCGTCGGCGTATCTCCGCGCGAGCAAGCCGCTGCAGGCCGTGGGCGGACTCCGATTGAGTGGGGAATTCAAGCGCGGCGCGCTGCGCGCGGTGGTCTGCATGCTCGTGGTGGTCGCGGCTGGATGGACGCTCCACGGTGTCGTGCTCCACAGCGCTCCCTTCCAAGTCGACCGGGACCGGCCAGATTTGCGCATCGAAGGACTCGTCGCGCTCCAGCGGGACGAACTCAAACAGATCTTCGCGGAAGACATCGGCAGTAGCCTGCTGTCGGTGGATCTCGACCGCAGGCTCCGGCAGTTGCGCTCGATCCCATGGGTCCGCGAGGCCCGGGTCGGCCGGGTCTGGCCGGACACGCTCACGGTCAGCGTCGTGGAGCGCACTCCGGTCGCCTTTCTGCGCCTGCCGGGTGTGAATCAAGCCCGCTTGGTCGATGCGGAGGGGGTGATCCTGGACCCACGCCGGGCCGACGACAGTTCGCTTCCCGTGCTGACCGGAATCGACGAATCGATGCCGTTCGAACAGCGCCTTCTGCGCATCGAGCTGTTCGAATCCGTGATGGGAGTGTTCTCCGAGGAAGAGCGGAGCCTCGGCCAAGCCGTCTTGGAGATCGACGTCTCCGATGGCGCCAACGCCGTGGTCCTCGCCGAGTATGAGAACCAGATGATCAGGCTACAGATGGGGAACCGGCACTTGCGGCACCGGCTGGATGTGTTCTTGAACTACATCGAAGCTTGGCAGGTGGAGTTCGGGCCGATCGAGTCGGTGGACTTGCGGTTTGAGAAGCAAGTCGCCGTGCAACCCGTGAAACAGGGGAGACGGAAAGGATGACGGACAAGCCAGACACCTATGTCGGACTGGACATGGGAGGCCGCCAGACGCGCTGTCTGGTCGCGACTCGGAGGGACTCGAGACTGCAGTTCCACAGTTGCGGCGTAATGCCGCCGGTGCAGTGGGACGACGGGGACGGCCGCGAACCGCAATTGACCGTGGACTCTGTCCTCGAAGCGGTGTGCGAGGCGGAGCAGGGCGGCAACCTGACGATCGTGTCCGCAGTCGTCGGTATTGCGGGCGCCCGGGTTCGGAGCAGCCTGGCGCATACGGAGGTGGCGATTCCGCGCAGGCCGGGAGTCGTGCGGGTGCAGGATATCGGCTTCGCGGTGAAGAAGGCCGAGAACGGCTTGCTGAGCACCGGCGCCACGGCCTTGCAACTGGTTCCCCTCGAGTTCATCGTCGATTCCCAGCGCGGATTGCAGAATCCGCTCGGGCTCCCCGCAGCGAGGCTGGGAGCGTACGTGCGGGTCGTTTCGACTCTTGCCGAGGAGCACCAACACCTGAATCGGCTCGTCAACCAGGCGAGCGTTCGCGTGGAGGAGACGATTCTGGCGGGCTTTGCGGCCGCATACTCCACCTTGCGGCAGTCGGAGCGGGCCAACGGGGTGGCTCACCTGGAGATCGGAAAGACGTCGAGCAGCTTGACGGCGTACTGCGGGGTCGGGCTACGGCTTGCGAGCGGCCTCCCCATCGGTCGCGACCACATCGTCAGCGACGTGGCTCGGGCGTTCGCCACGAAGCCGGCCGCCGCCTCCTCGCTCATCGCTGATTTCGGCGCCGCCGCGTACAGCGATTCGCCGTCCGCCGCCTACTTGGCGGTGCCGAGCACGCACCCCGGGTTTCGGGACCAAGTCGGCCGACCCTGGCCCCGCAATATGCTCGACAAGATCATCGCGCTGCGCGTCGAGGAGTGCCTGGAGCTGGCGCGCGATGAATTGCAACGGGAGGGGCTCAGCAACGGAGCGGTCCGCTCGCTCGTGATCTCCGGCGATGTGGCGGCTCTAGGTGGGATCAAGGAGATGGCGCAGTCAATTGTCGGCCTGCGGTGCCGTATCGGAGCGCCGTCGCAACCGGAGAATCTGCCGGAACCGCTGCGTCACCCCGGTTGGGCCTGTGCAGCGGGTCTAGTGTTGTACGCGCACCGTCTCGCGTACGAGCCGCCCGGCGGCTACGAAAAAGAAACAAAGCTCGCAACGATGCGACACCAGGAGGAGGAAGCATGATCGACCAAACGACGGCTGCGGCGCAGCCCATCGCAACCCCAACGAACGGGTTGAAGTTCACACTGGAGGAAGTGCCGAGCAGCAACATCTCGATCCAAGTGATCGGAGTCGGCGGATGTGGCGGCAACGTCATCGATGACATGATCGAGGCGGGCATCGGCGGCGTCGACTTCACCTGCCTCAACACGGACGAGCAGGCGCTGCAGCGATCCAAGGCGGGAATCAAGATCCAGCTCGGCTCGCGTGTTACACAGGGCTACGGCACGGGCTCGAGTCCCACCGTTGGCCGCGAGGCCGCGCTCGAGAATACCGACCAGCTGACCGATGTGCTGAGCGACGCGGACATGGTGTTCTTGATTGCGGGTCTGGGAGGAGGCACAGGAACCGGCGCAATGCCGGTGGTCGCATCGCTGGCGAAGCAGCTGAGCACGCTCACCGTGGCAGCGGTGATCAAGCCGTTCGCGTTTGAAGGCAAACGCCGGGCCCAGACGGCTGAGGAGGGCTTGGAGACGCTGCTGGAACAGGTGGACGCGGCCCTCGTCATCCCGAACGAACAACTCCTGGAGCATGTGGAGGCCGGGAGCGGCTTTCTTGATGGGTGCCGCATCGCCAACGGCATCATCGGGCAGGCGCTCCAAGGGATCACCGATGTCCTGACGAGGCCCGGGATCATTAACTGCGACTTCGCCGACATCCGCGCCGTCTTGCAGGACGCTGGCGTGTGCGTGGTGAGTTCGTCCGAACGAAGCGGGCGGGATGCTGCGACGCAGGCGGCGCGAGACGCGCTCGAGAACTCGATGATGGAGCACGACGGCTTGGGCAAGGCTGGCAAGCTGCTGGTCAACATCACGGGTTCGAATCAGTTCGGTATCCACGACGCCCACGAAGCTCTCCAACTGATCCAAAGGGATGTCGGGGTGGGTGTGGAGATGATTTTCGGAACCGTGCACGACGACTCCATGGGAGATCGCGTCAAGGTGATGGTGATTGCGTCCAGCTTCCAGGCGGAGAACTTCCGGCTCGAGCCGCAGGAGGAGATGCCGGCCGCCGCTGAGGAGGGGTTCGCCGAGGCGGAGGCCGCTTGGAGCGCCGACGCCCCGATGGAACTACTCGACCCCGGTTTGCAGGAAGTGCACGCCGTGGCAGACGTGGGAACGGAGACGACGGGCGCGGAGCCGAATGATGGGAGGGACCAAGCGGAGCTTCCATCGGCAGGTAGGCCCGTGGATTTCGTGACGCCTCCGAACATCCGAGTCGACGAAGACGACGAGGAGGACCTCGACCTCGAGAAGCCCGCGTTCTTCCGACGGCGCTCGTTGTTCCGGTAGCCGCATGGCGCCCGGGTCTTGGCGCGCTTAGGAGCCACGCGAGAGGATCCCTGGCGCTGCTACGGCTGGATGGGCGGCCCCGCCCTGTCTGGCCGGCGCTGCCCGTTCCGGGGAGTGCTATAACGAGGAGCGTGCACCGACGCAACTTCCTGACAACGTCCTCGGCAGCGGGCTTGGCGGCAGGCTCCGCGGCTGCCGCCAAGCCCGATTCCGACAGCAATCAGATCTTCGAGGTGCGCTGCTACCGCCTGCGCTACTCGAAGGCCGATCAGTACGGCAGACTGACCGGATTCTTGGAATCCGAGCACTTGCCTATGAGCGAACGCCAGGGCATCGTGCAGGGCTATTTTCGGGTCACGCTGGGCGAGTTTACGCCGCGTGTGTACACCCTGTCCGTATATGACTCCTTGGCGGACATGGGGGAAAAGATGGAGGCCAAGCAGGCCGACAAGGCGTGGAGCAAGGCGGCGATGGAATTCGGTTCCCGTGCCGAGCCGGCCTACGACCGCGTCGAGAGTTGGCTGCTGCGCGCTTTCGATGGCATGAAGAGCATCGAGGCGCCCGAGCCGCCAGAAAAGCTGCGGGCCTACGACTTGCGGGTGTACGAGCAGGAGACCTTCCGGGACACCCAGGAAAAGATGCGCATGTTCAACGAAGAGGAGATCCAGATCTTTCGCGATTGCGGCATTCATCCGTTGTTCTTCGGGGCAACCATCGTTGGATCGCACATGCCGAGTCTGACCTACATGTCATATTACGCCGACATGGACGCACGTTCGAAGGCGTGGTCCACATTCGGCGGGAGCGACGCCTGGAATCGCATCAAGAACCGGCCGGGCTGGAGCAACGCGGAGATCGTCTCGACTGTTTCGAACATCCATTTGGCCGGCCTGCCGTTCTCGCCGATCCGCTAGCCCAGGCTGGCCGGGCCGGAGGCGGAGCGCGGACTCCTCGCGGCGCCCTCGCTTCGGTTGGAGGCCTAGAACTCAACCTGCCGCGGGCAGGATGCCGGGCGTCTGGTCTTGTTTGGCGTTCGTCTTGACGATCACGGCTGAGCCGCTCTTGTCGGGCATCGGCACCGGGGTCTCCGGCTTGTCCAAGAAGAACTCGTCCGTAGCCTGCCTCGCTCCTGGCCAAGCGTTGTAGTCGTGAACGACGATGTAGCCGCCCGGAACGACCAGCGGATAGAAGACTTGCAACCCAGACTGGGTCGGCCGATACAGGTCGGCGTCGAGGTGCACGAACGCGAACCGCTCCTGCCGGATAGCGCTGTCGCAGCTCTCTGGAAAGAAGCCGGGATGGAATCGAACGTTTCCGTTCCGTGGCGCCACGAGGCGGCGCACGGCGTCGACGGAGGTGTCGCCGAACTGGCGTTCTCCGACCGCGTCGCCTGTCCGGTCGAACTCGGAGTCGACGTCGCGTCTGTCGAAACCGCGAAACGTGTCGAAGAGGTGCAGGACTCTCTCCGGGAGGTAGTGGTGGATTAGGCGTGCCGTTTCCCCACGGTACACGCCCAATTCGGCGAGCGATCCCGCCACGCGCCGGGCCTCGAGGTCGCGCAGCAGCAGCACGAGCATGTCGCGACGCACCGAGTCCCAGGCCGGCCCCGATTCGATCGAACGCTCGCCTCGGTCCCGAGGCGGGAAGAATCCGCCGGTGCTACGGGCGAAGTTCGCGTTATGCCACAAGGATTCGCGATGGATGTCCATCTGGCTCTGCAAGCGCAGGGGCTGGGACCGCAGGAGGGGGCTCAGGACTCGGAGCAGGGAACCAAGCAGGCGCATCAACGTCGGACCAGAATGCGGAATCTCATTCAACTTCGCCGCGACGGTTCGGACATGGATGCGCCAGCGAAGGATGGAGCCTGCCCAGGTCGCTTTCCGTCCTCGCGTGGGGATCCGTGGGACGCGCGATGGGCTGTCGCCCGACCGGCCGCCCTGCCCGCGGCGACTCGCTGTGCGTCCAAGTGGCCGTCAGAGCAAGTATAGACCGACGCCCACAAGTCGACGCACGGCCAGCGGGCGCGCATCGAGAAGCCGTACTCCGAGCCTAGCTCGCTGGGTTCGACCGACGAGCGCGCTGCGACAAACCGGGGCCCAGGCCTGCTGCTCTTGGGCGTGAAGGAGCAGAGCGGCCTTGCCGCCGAGCGACGCGTCGGCTGGCGGACAGCGCAGGTCCACCGGGAGCGGTCCGAGGGGATCGAGCAGGCCGAACAATGAACTCGCGAGACTGCATGCCGGGAAGGGCTCGTGTGCGGGACTGCCACCAGAAGGCCCGCGCAGGCTCCCAGCTTCAGGCGCCGGAACCCGCAGTTCTTCCGGTCGACGGCTGGCAACCGGGTACATCGGCTCACGACAAGGCCGCGGCTCATGATCGGGTCTTGGACCTCCGCTTCCGCAGCCGCTCGTCGGGGCAGGCCCCGCCGCCGCCGGTCGCCCCCGGTGGCCCGCCCCGTCCAGGCTACCAGGCTACGTCGTTTGACCGTGTTTCCGCCGACGCGCTAGGATGAATACGAGGGGTGGGGTGCCCCCTCGTCCGTTGGTTCGCGATGTTGACGAATACCTATGTTCCGAAAGCGTCTGAATTGACCCATAACTGGTATGTCATGGATGCCGCAGGGCAGACGCTCGGCCGGCTCGCCACCCAGGCGGCCACGCTGCTGCGAGGCAAGCACAAGCCGGACTTCACGCCGTTCCTGAAGACGGGCGATTTCGTCATTGTGGTGAATGCGAGCAAGGTCTGCCTGACGGGTAGGAAGGAAACCGACAAGGTCTACTGGCGGCACTCCGGCTATCCTGGGGGATTGAAGAAGGAAACCGCCCGGCAGGTCCGCGAGAAGCACCCCGAAAGGCTCGTCCAGCGCGCGGTCGCCGGCATGCTGCCGAAGAACAAGCTGGGCCGCCAGTTGACGACCAGGCTCAAGGTCTACTCCGGAGCGGAGCATCCCCATCAGGCGCAGAAGCCGAAGCCCTGGACGCTCTGATCGCTGGGTGGGAAGGGAATCGGACGTGTCGACGACTCAAGTGCAATATCTAGGCACCGGCAGGCGCAAGACGGCGGTAGCCCGCGTGTTCCTGCGGCCCGGATCGGGCAAGATCCAGATCAACAATCTGGCTCCCGAGGACTACTTTCCGACGGAGTCTCTGAAGAGCAAGGTGCGTCAGCCGCTACTCGCGAGCGAGACGGACGGCAAATTCGATGCGCTGGTGTTCGTCCACGGCGGCGGCAAGGCCGGCCAGGCGGACGCTGTGCGCCTCGGGATCGCGCGCGCCTTGCAGAACTACAACCGGGAGCTGCGGCCGCTCCTCAAGAATGGGGGCTACCTGACCCGCGACCCACGCAAGCACGAGCGCAAGAAGTACGGCAAACCCGGCGCCCGCAAGCGGTTCCAGTACTCCAAGCGCTAACCAAGAGGTCTCTGTATCGCCGTCCGCATCCAAATCCTGCTTGGACGGATCGGACGGCTCGGGGCGGCTTTCTGAAAGCCGCCGTGGACATGCGCACAGCCGTAAACGGAGGTATCGTGTCGCAAATCACAATGAAGGAACTGCTCGAATCCGGCGTTCATTTCGGGCACCAGACCAGGCACTGGAATCCGAAGATGAAGGAATACATCTTCGGCGAACGCAACAACATTCATATCATCGACCTCCAGAAGACACTGAAGAATTTCAAGGAAGCTCTCCAGTTCATCAGCGAGGAGGCCAGCGCCGGCAAGACCATCCTCTTTGTCGGCACCAAACGCCAAGCGCAGGAAGCGATCGCCGAGGAAGCCAAGCGCTGTGACATGTACTACATCAATCACCGCTGGCTCGGCGGGCTGCTGAGCAACTGGGTGACAGTGCAGAAGTCGCTGGACCGCTACAAGGAACTCCAGCGCTTGGCCGACGAGGAGGGTTACGAAGGCCGCAGCAAGAAAGAGATCTCCCGGCTGGAGCGCGAGCGCAAAGCGCTGCACGCCAATATCGCGGGCATTCGGGACATGCCGGGCCTCCCCGACATGGTCTTCATCATCGATACCCGCAAGGAAGAGATCGCGGTGCACGAGGCCCGCAAGCTGAACATCCCCGTGATTGCGGTCGTCGACACCAATAGCGATCCCGATGTCGTCGATTACGTCATCCCGGGCAATGACGACGCCCTGCGGTCGATTTGGCTGTATACGAAAAAGGTCTCCGAGGCGGTCCTCGAGGGCCGCGCGCTGATGCCGCAGCAGGACGCCGACCCCGCCGAAGTCGCGAAGGAGGCAGAGGCGGCGAGCGCGGGCGGAGCGGAGCCTGTGGCCGGGGCGACTGAAAGCTGAAACGCCGCCGGCCGCGGGACGTAGTCAGGATCGAGGTTTCGGAAGAAGAGGTGTGTCATGGCGGAGATTAGCGCGAGGCAGGTAAAGGAACTGCGGGACAAGAGCGGGGCCGGGTTCATGGACTGCAAGAAGGCCCTGGTCGAAGCGGGCGGCGACATGGGCGCGGCGGAGATCGCCCTGCGCAAGCGCGGAGTGGCGATCGCGCAGAAAAAGAGCGGTCGTGCTGCGAACGAGGGAGTGATCGGCAGTTACATCCACGCGGGCTCGAAGCTGGGCGTACTCGTCGAGGTCAACTGCGAGTCGGATTTCGTGGCCCGCACCGACGACTATCAGAGTCTTGTCAAAGACATCGCCATGCAGATCGCCGCTTCCGATCCGCAATACGTCACGCGCGGACAGGTTCCCGAGGACATCGTCGACAAGGAGCGCCAGATTCAGCGCGCGCGGGCGCTGCAGGAAGGTAAGCCGGCGGCCGTTGTCGACCGGATCGTGAATGGCCGTCTGGGCAAGTTCTACGAGGAGATCGTGCTGGTTGACCAGCCGTTCGTCAAGGATCCCTCCACCACCGTCGGAGATCTGATCCGAACCGCCGTCGCGAGGCTGGGCGAAAACATCTCGGTGCGGCGCTTCCAGCGGTTCAAGGTCGGCGAGGACGCCTAGTCGGCGGGTCGAACCCTATCCGGTCTCGTGCGCCACCGGCAGCGCCGGGGGCGGGCGCGGCCCGGATTCCTGCCCGAGTCGGCCGCACCGTTCTGGATATGATGGAGCAGACCCGCGCATGCAGAAGCCGCGCCGTATCGTCTTCAAGCTCTCGGGGGAAATGCTTGCGGGCTCGGACGGTCAAGGAATCGATCCAACCAGGCTCGCGTGGCTTGCGGACGAGATCCAGACTGCCCGCTCGAGCGGCGCCCAGCTTGCCCTGGTTGTAGGGGCGGGGAACTTCATCCGCGGGGCTGCCTTGTCCCGCGAAGGCATCCAGAGGGCCACGGCCGATTACATGGGCATGCTCGGCACCGTAATCAATGCCCTGGCCCTCGCCGATCTCCTGCTGGCGCGCGACATCCCCGCGCGGCTCATGAGCGCCATCCGGATGGAGCCTGCCGCCGAGTCGTACGACCGGTCGGCGGCGATCGAAGCCCTGGACGGCGGCGCGGTCGTGATCTTCGCCGCCGGGACGGGAAATCCGTATTTCACGACCGACACGGCGGCCGCGCTGCGCGCCGTCGAGATCGGGGCCGGCCTGCTGGCCAAGGCCACCAAGGTCGACGGCGTCTACGACAAGGACCCCGCTGTCCATCCAGACGCTCGAGTCTACAAGACGATCTCGTACGATCAGGTGCTCGCCCAGAGGCTGGGCGTGATGGATGCGACCGCGGTTGCGATGTGCCGTGACAATCGCATCCGAGTGCTCGTGTTCGGGCTAGATGCGGAGGGCAGCCTCTCCCGGGTCGCTTCAGGCCAGATTCCCGGGACGCTCATCTCGTAGTAGACTGCATCTCCTGGAGGACGCATTCGTATGACGCACACCCACGGCGAGACTGTCGCCGAGATCAAGCAGGAGGCCGAGTGGCGCATGAGCAAGTCGGTCGAGGATCTGGGCCGCGCTATGGCCACGATTCGCACCGGGCGGGCCTCACTTGCGCTGCTGGACCCGATCAAGGTCGATTACTACGGCACCCTCACGCCGCTGAACCAGATGGCCACGCTGGCGACTCCGAACTCGACGAGCATCACGATCCAGCCCTGGGACGTGTCCCAGATCGGTTCGATCGAGAGGGCGATTCGGACCTCCGACCTGGGCATCAACCCAGCCAATGACGGCAAGATTGTCCGCCTCGCCATCCCGCCGCTGACCCAAGAGCGCCGGCGGGACCTCGTGAGACTCCTGCACAAGGTCGTCGAGCAGCATCGGGTCGCGGTGCGCAATATCCGCCGGGACGCCAACGACGCTGTCAAGAAGCTTGAAAAAGCCAAGACGATCTCCGAAGACGAGAGCAAACGTGGCCTGGAGCAGATGCAGAAGATCACCGACTCGGCCATCCGCGAGATCAACGAGGCGGGGGAGTTGAAGGAGAGCGAAATCCTGGAACTCCGCTAGCTGCCGGAAGGCGCGGATGGGGCGGGAACTAGCCTCATGGGCGCGAGCCCGGCGCCACAGCTGTCGCGGAACTGATGGCCGTTGCAGCCGGACTCCGCGCAGCCATCCTGGAACGGTCGAGACGGCATGCACAAAACACCCCGCAGGAAGGATACGATCCTGGCGCCGCCGCCGAGGATCTATCCGATCCTGGATTCGGCTCACCTGCGGAAGATCGGATCCAGCGCGGTCCGGCTGGCGCAGGCCCTAGCTTCCCAGGGCGCCCGCATCGCCCAGTACCGGCACAAAGGACCGTTCACCCGTGAGACCTATGAGGAAGCGGCGGCGGTGGGAGCCATCTTCCGCGCCGCAGGCGTCTGGTACGTGGTCAATGACAGGGCGGATATCGCTCTCGCGGTCGGGGCGGACGGCGTCCACGTCGGGCAGGAGGACTTGCCTCCGGGCGAGGTGCGCCGCCTGATCGGCGACGATATGCTCCTCGGGTACTCGACACACAATGCGCGACAAGTGGCCGACGAGGAGGGCCAGTGGGCGGACTACCTCGCGATCGGCCCTGTCTTTGGGACGGCGACCAAGCGGGATCCCGATCCAGTCGTCGGACTGCTGGGCGTCCGCGAAGCGAGATCGTTGACCGGGAAGCCGCTCGTCGGGATTGGCGGCATCACGACCGAGAATGCCGCCGCTGTATTCGCGGCCGGAGCGGACAGCGTGTCCATGATCGCCAGCATTTCTCCCGCGACGGTCCTCCCGTGGCTGGCGCTGGAGGGCTGAACCACCGTAGCGGCCACGGTCGCGAATGGAGAGAAGGGCGACGCATTAGAATGGGGGGCGGCCTCCAAACGGGCTTGGGGGTTTGCGTGGCGTCGATGTCAGGCGACGAAATACGCGAGCAGTTCCTGCGGTACTTCGAAACCAAGGGACACCGGCGCGTCTCGAGTTCTTCGCTGGTCCCAGCCCAGGATCCAACGCTGCTGTTCGCCAATGCCGGCATGAACCAGTTCAAGGATGTCTTCCTTGGCAACGAAGAACGCGGCTATTCACGCGCCACGTCCGCGCAAAAATGCGTGCGCGCGGGCGGGAAGCACAACGACCTGGAAAACGTTGGCCGTACGAGAAGGCACCACACGTTTTTCGAGATGCTGGGCAACTTCTCCTTCGGCGACTATTTCAAAGAAGACGCCATCGGATTCGCCTGGGAGTTGGTGACCAGAGTCTACGGCCTGCCCAAGGACCGCTTGTACGTGACGGTCTTTCGCGAGGACGACGAGGCCGAGCGACTCTGGACCAAGGTGGCGGGAATCAGCCCCGATCGCATCCATCGCTGCGATGAGAAGGACAACTTCTGGCAGATGGGGGACACGGGTCCGTGCGGACCGTGTTCGGAGATCTTCTACGACTACGGGCCGCGTGGGCTAGAGCCGAGCGAAGCGGACGCTCCCTTCCCAGCGGATGTGTCCCGGTATGTCGAGATCTGGAATCTCGTCTTCATGCAATTCGACCGGGACGCCGAGGGACAGCTGCATCCCCTGCCGGAGCCGTCGATCGACACCGGCATGGGGCTCGAGCGCATGGCGGCCATCTTGCAGGGCAAGCTGTCGAACTTTCAAACCGACTTGTTTTTGCCCATCATTGCACGCGCCGCCGAGTTGCTCGGCGTCGCGTATGGAGCGGCCGCCGAAACGGATACTGTACTCCGCATTGTCGCGGACCACGGCCGCGCGGCAGCCTTCCTCGTCCATGACAACGTCCTTCCCGCCAACGAGGGCCGGGGGTACGTGCTGCGAAAGATCATCCGCCGCGCGCTGCGCCACGCCCGGCTGGCGGGATTCGAGGGTCCGTTCCTGCACGAGCTGACACGTTTCGTCGCCGACTTGATGCGCCCGGGGTACCCTGAGCTCCAGGACTCCGTGGATCGGGTCGTACGCATCGTCCGCGACGAGGAAGCGCGCTACGAGCGGAACTTCGGTGTTGCCGAGCGGGAGTTTGAAGCTGTACTCGCGACCGTCGAAAACGGGACGATTCCAGGCTCAGCCGCCTTCCGCCTGTACGACACATTCGGCCTTGCCCTGGACGAACAGCAGGAGATGGCCCGCGAACGCGGCCTCGGGATCGACTTGCAGGGGTTCGAGGAGGAGATGGACCGACAGCGCGCCCGCGCCCGCGCCAGCTGGCAGGCAAGCGTCCGGATTGGTGACGTGGAGGTCGAGGCCGAACTGAAGGGCAGGCAACCTACTGAGTTCCTGGGCTACGACCGGACCCAACAAGACGGGTTGGAGATCCTCGACCTGTTGCAGGCAGGCCGGTCGGTCGCAGTCGCGCGAGCAGGTTCGGAAGCCGATGTCATTCTCGATCGCACGCCGTTCTACGCGGAGGCGGGAGGCCAGGTGGGAGACCGCGGCCGACTGCTCGTTGGGACCACTGAGGTCGCCCAGATCCGGGATGTGCAAGCTCCAGTCCGCGGAATCCGTATGCACCGCGCGACCCTTTTCGAAGACCTCGTGGTGGGGGACCGCGTGTCCGGATGCGTCGACGCGAGTCGGCGCGACGCCACCCGACGGAACCACACGGCCACGCACCTGCTGCACGCGGCGCTGCGCAAGGTTCTCGGGCTGCACGTCAAACAGGCCGGCAGCGTCGTCGCTCCCGATCGCCTGCGTTTCGATGTGACGCATTACGCGGCTCTCGAGCCCGGCGAGATCGACGAGGTTGAAAACCTGGTCAACGAGCACATCCTTCTCGATATGGAGGTCCTAACCGAGGTGAAGGACCTAGACGAGGCCGTGCGCGAGGGCGCCATGGCCCTCTTCGGAGAGAAGTACCAAGACAGCGTCCGTGTCGTCACGGTCGGGTCGTTCAGCAAAGAGCTTTGCGGCGGCACGCACGTGGCTCGGACCGGGGAAGTCGGAATCTTCAAGGTGCTCGCGGAAACGAGCAGCGCCGCCGGCGTGCGCCGCCTCGAGGCCGTCACCGGCCATGGCGCGTTCCGGCAATACAGGGAATCGGCGCACAACGTCCAGCGCATGGCGTCGATGCTGAGGGTCACGGAGCGCGGTCTTGTCGAAGCCCTGGACAAGCTGCTCGTAGAGCGCAGGCGGCAGGACAAGGCGATCGGCGAGTTGAAGGCCAAGCTGGCGCTCGCCGGGGTCGACACTCTTGCCGCGCAGGCGCGGGAGATCGACGGTATGCGCGTGCTGGCCGCCAAGCTCGAGGATGTGGAACGTAAGCAACTGCGTCCTCTCGCCGACGCCCTGCGGGAGCGGATCGGATCGGGCTTGGTTGTTCTCGGCACCGTGCAGAAGGGCCGGGTCGCCCTGGTCGCAGCCGCGACCAAAGATGTGGCCGGCACGAAGGTTCATGCCGGACAAGTGGTCCGATGGGTCGCCCAGTTGGTCGGCGGGGGCGGTGGGGGCCGGGACGATATGGCCGAAGCCGGGGGCAAGGATCCCGAGGCGCTTCCCGGCGCCTTAGATCGGGTCTACGAGTTCGTGGGCCGCCAGCGTATCGAATAGGAGGTAGCATGACCACGATGTCCGGGCAAGAAACTTCGATCGCGAGAACGGTCGGCGGACCGGCGCCGTACGCGGAGACTGCGAGGTCTGCCCCGGCTGGAGGCTCGGCCTCCGCGGACCGGGGAGCGTGCGAGAGCGCACCGGCCCTGAGGCGGGGGCGACTCCCATATGCGCTAACTTATTGATCGCCGCCAAAGAAATTCGCCATCTGTGATCGGCGCTTCCGAGGATTCTCCGCTAGTTCCGCCGAAATCGCCCGCCAGTCGGCGAGTGTCTGCGACAGCGGAATCGGCGGCTCGATCGCTCGTTGCACCTGGTTCCAAACGAATTGGAAGTCACGCCAGGCGCTGCGTGGGCGATCCGGGTCCCACTTCGTACCCCCAGGGGGAAATGGCGCTCGCGTGGTGGATCAGTTTCTCGACCAGCAGCGCAGCCAGCAGCTTGCCGTACAGCCACGCCTTCGCGCTGTCGTCGTCGTACTTCGGCAGGCAGCCCAGCTGGGCCAGCGACTTGAACCGCTTGAACGTCAGTTGCACCTGCCAGCGCGTGCGATAGCACCCCAGCACGTCGGCGGCCGACCACTCGCTTTCCGGCACGGTGGTGAACAGAATGACGTACTTGGCCAGTTCCAGCGTGGCGGGCTGGACCGTGCGCCCCTTCCGGGAGGCCTCCTTGTGGATCTTCGCCTGGGCCAGGCGGACGGCCTCCTCGCTCTTGCGCAGGCCGCACACCCGGCCCGCCACCGGCGCACCCTCGCTCGCCAGCGCACGGGCCGCGACAGACCCGATGATCCCGGGACTGTGCAGGGGCCGCATGCAATCCACCAGGTCCAGTGCCGTGCCGTCTTCCTTTTCCAGCACGAGCGACCCGCTGTTCACCCGCACCGTCACTTGGCCTCCTGCCGCGGCCACGTACTGCATTCCCCGACCCGTCGAATACCCGCGATCCGCCAGAATGCAGTCCCCCGCCGCGATCGGGAACTGCCTCAGCGACTCGCCCGTGCCCACTCCTTCCGTCCGCGTCAGCTTGAAGAAGTCGCAGGTCAGCGACGGCAGCCGCACGCTGTAATGAATCCGCCACAGCGAACCCGTCCGCCCCGGCTCGCTCACCGTCGTCGCATCGAAGGCCCGCACCTCGCCGCTCCCCGCCGCCGTTGCGGCGGCCAGCCCTTGCTCCCGGAATAGTTCCACGCACAGCGCCTGCAGCCAGTCCCGTGACTTCCGCAGCCGTTTCAGCAAGGCCACGTCCGACAGGTCCGCCAGATCCGCCCGGCGCGCGCGCACCACCGTCTCGCGCAGCGAGTGGCCACAGCCCAGATGCAGCAGCAGCGTGCGCAGCAGCTTCCCGGGCGACTTGTGCTTACGCAGTTTCCTCAAAGCTCCGGTCTGCCGCGCCAGATCCTCCCAGTTCGGCGGCAGGAAGGAGACCAGCAGCCCCCAGTCCTCGTTCAGTGGTTCACTTGTCTCCGGGTTCGCTTCTTTCGCCGAGTGCCTATACCACCCTCCGCCAATCATACCCGGCAGAATTTGTGATGTCAACCTATAAGTTAGCGCTTATGGAGGCGACTCCCCGGAGTCCGCGTGTCGGTTGCCTGCGGTGTCGTGCTCACGATGTCCGCCTGCTCCTCGACAGTGCCAGAGCCGCGTCCGGGCCCGCGCTCGATTCCGACTATCGAAGCCGAGCTCATCGCAACCGACCCGACATGGGGCAATACGGAGGGGCCGGCCGTCGATTCGGAGGGCGCACTCTACTTCACGTCTCGCGGAACGTACAAAGGCATCGTGCGGTGGACGGAACGGAGCGGGGCCGATCGGTTCGCTTCCGTGGCGACCCTAGCGGGACCGGGCGGACTCTGGACCGATGCCGAGGACAATCTATACCTGACCGCCTCGGCCGAACGCGCGGTGCAGGTGTTGGCGGCGGACGGCGCGCTGCAAACGATCGGCAAGGACTTCGAAGCCAACCCCGAGGTCGCCCAAGGCCCCAACGACATTACGGTATCCGGGTCCGGCATTGTGTATTTCACCAGCAGTTCTCAAAATGGCAGCTACGGTAGGTCTGGGTGAGATCGCGGGGTGGCTGGTTATCGGTAGAGGGGAGCACACGGGCGGCGAAGCAATGCCGCGAGCGAGAGTGAGGACTGCGGGTGGAACGGCGTGGGACGGGCGAGCGGAGGGTTGCGCGGCCCGGCGCCGGGCGGGGCGCAAGGCGGCCCGTGCCGACAGCTGCGCAAGCCGGCCGGGCTCTGGGCTGCAGGCGCGATCCGTCATGTGGGAGCGGAGACCGTTTCCGAGGGCAGGCCCGGCGGCGGGCGCTTCTCGAGCAGCGTCTCGAACAGAGCCGTCCAGCACGGGAAGCAGAACCACTTGGTCAGGACGCGGAGTTCTTCGAACAAGGCGCGCCGGGTTCCGGCCCGGTCGCGGCATGGCCGCCACAAGTCGGAGACGCAGTCCAGGACCGCATGCAGCGCGAAGGCCAGCAGGTTCAGCGTCGCGAGCAGGTTGGCGAGACCGTCGCGGCCGTGCCCGAAATTGCGCTTGCTGTTGTAGCCGTGGCGCGCCAAACAGTTGAACCCCTCGTTCTCGATCTTCCATCGGGCGCGCCCGGCGCGCGCGATCGCAGCCACGTTGTCGGCGGTGACCGCGAGGCTGGTGCAGAAGGTGTTGGTGTAGGGGCGCCGGCCGTTGCGCTCGATGACGAACTCGACCCAGGCGCCGAGCACGGCGTCGTCGCTGTCGCGGACCGGCACCCCCTGCATCCAGCGGAAGCGCTGGGACTCGACCTGTTGCTTGCGGTTACGGATCTTGACCCAGCCCGTGGAGTGGATGAAGTCGTCGTGCAGCAGTTCGTATCAACGCTTGTGGGAGCTGGGCTTGCAGACGAAGAGGAAGTCGGCTCCGAGATCGAGGACGAGGCGGCACAGGGACTGGCAGCAGTACAGGTCGTCGCCGAGAAAGACGGGCCGGTAGGGGCGCAACTCGTCGCTATGGGCGGGCAGCCAGCGCTTGGCGGCGTTGCGCTCGCAGTCCTGCTTGCGTTGGTCCTCGGAGAGTTCCGGCTGGCTCGCGGCCGGGTCCTGCTGCGGCTGCACGAACTCCGGCATGAGCGGCAGGACGCGGTTGTGGCCAGCGGCGACAACCGTCGCCGAGAGCATGGTATGGAAGTACTGCACGGTCTTGGCGGCGCCGACGTGGCGCGTGGAGCACTGCGGGCAGCGGATGGAGTCCGAGCAGTGGAGCTGGATGCCGTCGAGGGCGACGAGCAGGCGGCCGCCGAGGCGTTCGAAGGGCTGCAGGGCGCCGTGCTCGCGCAGGGAGTCGAGGCACAGGGGGAAGAGGTCGCGGAAGGCCTGCGGATCGATGCCGTCGAGCAGGTTGCGGATCTGGTTGTCGCAAGGGATGCGGTCGACAGCGAAGAGGGTCTGGCAGTTGGAGCGGGAGGACTGGTCCAGCATGCGGCGCTGGAAGGCGAGGAAGGAGGGAGATTGGAAGAAGAAGACGGAGAGGGCGCAGGAAGCGGCGTCGGGCAGGGCGTAGCGCGTGTTGCGGCCGCGACGGGAATCGGGTAGGGAAGCAGCCGTCTGACGGAAAGCGGCCAGGATGCCTTCCAGAACATTCCGCATGTTTCATGATTCGAAAATGGCAGGGCACTGTGTCAACTGTGTGCCAGCCACATCGGGCCGCAAACCCCTGAGAATCTCATCAATCTGACCTTCGGAAAACCCAAAATGAGAACTGCGTGCGCCGTGGAAAGGCGCTTCCATTCAGCGGGTGCGAATCCCGCCCAGCAACTGATGCTCCGGCTGGTAGCAGCCAGGGCGGTTCATGGAGGTAACGAAATGGGCTGAAGCACTCTGGTGTCAAAGGGCCGCCTTGGGCGGCTCAGCGACCATGCGGGCTAGAACGCGAGTAAACGCCGAGCAGGCCTCGAAACATTTAACGCGGGAGCCGACCCTTTCGTAGTTAGGGGGAAGGCCGGCGGCGGGTCGGGAAGAGAGCGTCACAGGCACCGACCGGCACCCGCCGGGGTAATGGCGCTGGCACGCATGGAAGAGGAAGGAAGCAGCAACACGGGAAGCCCTGCCGGTGGCGTGCACGCGCCAAACCGGAATCCCGCCAGGGACAGGCCGGGCCGGGCAGGGTGGCGGAGAGGTTCGTACTACCGGAGAGGCCGGGTAACGCTGGCGGAGGGAAGGGACCTCAGGTGAGGAGAGGTGAGGGAAAGCGCGAAGGACGCCGGGAGTGGCAGTGCCTAGGACCCCGGCATTGTGTTCGAGAGAGCTGGAACCAGCGCATGCGAAAGCGAAGGGAAGCGAATGCAGGAACGAGCGCAAGCCGGGGCGGCAGGCGCTGGCGGCAGGGCGTGAACAGGCCTGCCGCCGGGTGCGGCGACCGGCGGGAAGAGGCCGGGGGCGTGCGACTCCCGCGACGCGGACGGAAAAAAAACGGACGCGCCATTCCCGTCGGAGCTGGATCTACCCGTGTGCGAGCGGCATGATCCCACTGGAGAGCCCGGTGCCGGAAAGCGGCACGCCGGGTTCGGTGAGCGGGGAGCGGAAACGTGGCTAGGCGAGAGGGCCAGTGAGGCACCTACAGATGGCGAAAGCCGTAGGACTACCCCAAAACAGCTACTGCCTCTTTGCTAAGGTGCGCGCGTCGCTCCCCGACTCTACGTGCGCCGTGGAAAGGCGCTTCCATTCAGCGGGTGCGAATCCCGCCCAGCAACTGATGCTCCGGCTGGTAGCAGCCAGGGCGGTTCATGGAGGTAACGAAATGGGCTGAAGCACTCTGGTGTCAAAGGGCCGCCTTGGGCGGCTCAGCGACCATGCGGGCTAGAACGCGAGTGAACGCCGAGCAGACCTCGAAACATTTAACGCGGGAGCCGACCCTTTCGTAGTTAGGGGGAAGGCCGGCGGCGGGTCGGGAAGAGAGCGTCACAGGCACCGACCCGCGCCCGCCGGGGTAATGGCGCTGGCACGCATGGAAGAGGAGGGAAGCAGCAACACGGGAAGCCCTGGCGGTGATGCAGCACGCAGCAACCGGAGCCCCGCGAGGGGTAGGCCGGGCCGGGCAGGGTGGCGGATAGGCCCGTATTACCGCAGAGGCGGGGTAATGCCCGCGGAGGGAAGGGGCCTTGAGTGGAGAGAGGTACGGAAAGGAGGCAAGGCATGGCCACTGACGAACGTCTAACAGGGCCAGATAAGGTTCGGAAACTCCAGACCGTGCTACATGCGAAAGCGAAGGAAGAACCGGGGCGACGGTTCCATGCGCTGAGCGACAAGAGGTGGCGGGAGGATATCCTGCGGGAGGCTTTGGCGCAGGTCCGCCGGAACGGCGGAAGTGCTGGAGTGGACCGGGAGAGCTTCGCCGACAGCGAGGAGCGAGGGGCGGAAGCGTGGCTCGGGGAACTGGCAAGGGAGCGGAAGGACGGCACCTACGCACCGCAAGCGGTGCGACAGGTGCTGATCCCGAAGAAGCAGCCCGGCAAGTTCCGGCCCTTGGGCATAGCGTGCATCCGGGAGCGGGTAGCGCAGACGGCAGCCCTGCTGGTGCTGGCACCGAGCATCGAAGCGGACCTGCAACCGGAGCAGCACGCCTACCGGCCGGGACGCAGCGCGAACGACGCGGTGAGCCGCGTCCACAGCCTGCTGAGGGAGGGATGCAAGGAAGTGGTTGACGGCGATCTGTCGAAGTACTGCGGAGAGATCCCGTACGCCGAACTGCTCCGGAGCGTGGCCCGACGCGTGAGCGACGGGCGCCTGCTGGGGTGGGTCAAGGCAGGGCTGGAGAGGGCCGTGGAGGAGGAGGACGGCAAGGGCGGCAAACACCGCACGAACCGGGCGAGGCAGGCACGGAAAGGGACTCTGCAAGGGGCTCCGCTCTCGCCCCTGCTCAGCAACCTCTACAGGCGGCGCTTCATCCTGGGCTGGAAGAGGCTGGGACACGCCGAGCGCTTCCGAGCGGAGAGCGTGAACTATGCGGATGACTTCTGCGTGCTCGGCAGGGCTCCGGCAGCAGCAAGGCTCGAGGAAGTCCAGCGGCTGATGCGGAAGCTGAAACTGCCGGTCAACGAACGGAAGACCCGCTGCCTGCGGTGCCCGGAGGAGCCGTTCGAGTTCCTCGGATACCGCCTAGGACGCAACTACAGGCTCAGCGGGAAAGGACCGTATAGCGGGACCCGTCCGAGCAAGGCCAGCGTCCAGAGCATCTGCCGCAAGAGCAGCGAGTGGACAGCGCCGAGGAGCGGGCAACGGACCCGGGAGGAAATGGTAGAACGCCTGAACCGGTGCCTAAGGAGTCTCGCCAAAATAATCTAACCATTATGTGATCTCGGCGAGAGTGTGTAGTTCCATTCCCCATGAAAGGAATCTCGCTGGAGCGAAAGACGTTCGAACTGCTCGTCGGTGACCTTACGCCCCGTCGCATACCGGTTCTCGTCCAATTCGGATCGGATGGTCAAGCCGCCCTTGGTGGTGACCGCTCCGATCAGGTTCACCACCACCTCGCGACTCACCAGCGGCCGTCCCCGCCAGTTCTGCGTGATGTGACAGAACATCCGGTGCTCGATCTTGTTCCACTTGCTCGTGCCCGGCGGGAAGTGGCAGACCGCAACCCGCAGCCCCAGCTCGTCGGCCAGGCCTTGCAACTCCAGCTTCCACAGGCGGCTGCGACTGCTGTTGGAGCCACCCCCGTCGCACGTCACCAGCAGCCGCCCGGCCCCCGGATAGGCCGGCTGCTGCCCCATTTCCCGCCACCAGCGCCGCAGCGTTTCCACCGCGAATTCCGAGGTGTCGTGGTCCACCCCGACGCTGACCCACCCGACGTTCGCCGCCATGTCGTAGATCCCGTACGGGACTGCCTTGCCCAGCTCCTCGTCGGGGAAATCATGCACCTGCACCTCCTCCGGCTGCCCCTGCGGCCGCCACTCCCGCCCCCCGTTCCGGTACGGCCCCACCAACTCCTTCTTCTTCGTGTCGACCGACACAACCGGCTCGCCCCGGCTCTGGAACTCCTGCACCCTCCGGTTGATGTACAGGAATTGCGCGTCCCGGTCCGGATGCTGCCGCCCTTCCAGCGTCTTGCGATTCGCCTGCAGGCTGTAACCCAGCACGTGCAGCAAGCGATTGACCGTTCGCTCGCTCACGGCGTGCCCTTCCGCCCACAACTCCTCCGCCAGCCGGGCTGCGCTGCAGCAGGTCCAGCGCAGCGGCCCCATCGGGTTCCCGCGCGTCACCGGATCGAGCTTGCGCTCCAGCGCCTCGGCCAGTTGCGGGTCCCGCTCCGTCAGCCGCTTGCGACCGCCTCCCGGACGCCGCAGCCGCTCCCCCTCACCTGGCGCGACCGCGACTGCCCCCGCCTCCAATTCCCGCAGGCCTGAGCGCACCGTGTTGCGCGACATACCGGTCGCCTCGGCGACGCGGCTGATCCCGCCCTGCCCGAGCGCCTTGGCTTCCACGGCAGCCCAGATGCGACGCGTGCGCTCGTCCAGCAGCGGCTGCAGCGCATCAAACTTGACCTTGATGCTCTCCGCTTGGCCGCGCATCCCGGCCATCGTAGCAAAGCACGCCATAAAATGGTCAAATTGTTTTGGCGAGAATCCTAACCGGATGGGCGAACTACTTCCATCTGGGCCAGGTGAGTCCGGCGTACAACGCGATTGACCGCCACGCGGTCCGGCGGCTGCGCCAGTGGCTCTGTCGGAAACACAAGGTGAAGTCCGGGCAATACGTGCTGTTCCCGGACGCCCGGCTGTACGGTGAGTGCGGCCTCGTGCGCCTGACGCAGACGACCAAGAGCCTTCCGTGGGCCAAGGCATGATCTGCACTGCAAGCCGGATGCGGGAAAGCCGCACGTCCGGTTTGACGAGCGGGGAGCGGAAACGTGGCTAGGCGAGAGGGCCAGGGAGGCACCTACACATGGCGAAAGCCGTAGGACTACCCCAAACGGCTACTGCCTCTTTGCTAAGGTGCGCGCGTCGCTCCCCGACTCTACTGGCGCCAGGCGCAAGCCCTGGAGAGGAGGAAGTGATTAGCTGAAACCTTTCACCGCGAGCCTGCGGGTTCGACACCCGCCCGGTAAAGGCGCAGCCCGCCAGCCGGGAGCGCGTGTTGCATGGCGTGTGGCAACGCACGTCGTGAAGCGTACACAGCGGGTGGTGAAGCGACGCGATTGAGCCCCGCAATCATTCTTGTCGACGCCTTCGTCTTGCAGTTCGCGGGGGCAGCACCGGCAGCGCCGCCAGGGGCGAGGCGCTGGCGGGTCGACCGGGGTCAGAGAACGTTCGCATAGCCACGGGATGGCTCGCCAGGGAACCTGGGAGGCCCTGCACTGTCCACGCACAGACGCCGGAACACGGACCACTGGCGGAAATAAAGGGTCCGGGCCCGCCCCTGCCTGCGGGGGATCGGGAGCGAACAAGCAGGCAAGGCGTGGTACCGGCTGGCGAATCAATAAGCCGAAGGGAAAGCGGTGCAGGGAGTCGTAGCGCCTGCATAGTACGGAGGACGGCGGGGAACCGGGGCCGCCGGGACCCGTCCGAGGGAAGGCGGGCGTCGCATGCGCAGGGCCATGGATGGGAAACGGGCCGGAAACTAGAGTTCCGAATGCCCCGTACACGGAACAGCCATGGATAGCCGAGAACGGAGCGGAAGCGCGAATCTGCCATGCGAGGAACCGAGTGCGTTAGACGCGCACGCTCGGGTCTGGAGCGCCAGGCTAACTGGACGGAAGGTAGGGAGTGAGAGTCTCCTGACATGAAGGTGAAACCAATCACATGTCTCCGCGAGCCGTGCGGCGGCGTCCGTGAGGGCGTCGGCGAAGCGTCGGTAGCGGTGCCGGTGGGCGGGGCTATTGAGCACCGAAAAAGCGATGGTTCGGAGTGCCGAGTTTTTCAGATCGGACGAAGGCAACACCGGACGTTCCGCTAGGGCGAGGGACGGTCGGGCTCCGCGGTGTCAGGGAACCCATGCACGCAGGTACGCCTTCCGCCGGGACCTGGGAGATCTTCATTGGGCCCCGGAGGTGGACCGGGGCCGCGAAGGGAAGGAGAAAACCGAAGCCAACGAGGCACGCAAGGAAGAAGTCGGAGGCACCCATAGTGTGTGCTGGGCAGCGTCCAGATCAGGTGGGTTCAAGTCCCATTGGCGCTCGGGTAAGGAGCGCTATATCCGAAAGCGGGGGTAATGCCTCGCTGGCCGGGGTGTGCTGATAAGCAAGACCCTAAACGGGCACGAAGCTGGAAACGGCGGAGACAGCCAAGGAAGGAGCTAAGTTGATGCACTGCTGGAAGGCAACCGGAGGGCAGGGTGTCCACCGCGAGGTGGAATCTGAAGGGCATGAGGAGCAGTACCGGGCTGTAATCGAGGGGGCGACCCCATGATGAATCAGTCGGCCAAAGACGGGGCAAGGTCGAGCCTGCACTATGGAGGCGAAGGCGTTCTTACTCACCCGTCGAACCAAGGTGTGTGTGAACGGCACGGTACGGAAGATCTGGACGTGACCCCAGGAGGGCTCGTCGCGTTCCCGCGTGGCAGCGGGATAACGGACCCTATAAGTCGAGAGACGAAGTGGCGAAGGACGCGCGGCGAGCAGTCGGACAACCGAATAGTACTGCAAGCGCGGTGAAAGCCGCGTGACCGCGCAAGCGGCGGCCGGGTGGGTCGGGGAAGTCGGTTGGCGAAGGTGGTTGGAGAGAGACGGCGAAGGAGCGAGTAAAGGCTATGAGACGGATAAGTTCGTTAAGTGAAAGCCCCGAGCCTCATGGGCTGAGGAGACTCGTTCAAAGAATCCATCCAGCGGGTAACGGGAGGGTCCACTCACTGGTGGACAGACGGCTGGGAACAGCCGCCCGCGCCCAGGGGCCGTGGCCAGCACGCGCCCGGGCGAGCAACGGCACTGGTGCCTTCCCCGAATCTTCGATCAGACACCTTCGTGAAAGCGGCTTACGGGAAAACTGTACGAGCCGTTTGAGCGGCGGACGGAGGCCAGCCCTGCGGGGCGCCTCCTCCGACCCGACAGGGACGAAGCGAGCGAACAAAGCGGGGCAACCTGCGGCGGAGCCCGGGGAGCGAAGGGGTGCAGCCAAGGGCAAGGCGGGAAGCGGCCGCACTCGGGGCCGGGCAACCGTGAGGCAGACAGCGGACCGCATACGGAGAGCTGTAACGAGGGACTCTGAGGAGCGACTCACGGCGTTACTGCACCACATCAACGTGGACACACTGCACGAGTCCTATCTCGGGTTGAGGCAGGAGGCGGCAGCGGGAGTGGACCGGATGAGGTGGGAGGAGTACCAGGACGGGCTGGAAGAGCGACTGCTGGACCTGCACGACCGAGTGCCTGCGGGAACGTACCGGGCGCAACCGGTCCGGCGGGTAGAGAGACCCAAGCCGGACGGGGGCAAGCGACCGCTCGGCAGCGCGGCACGGGAGGACAAGATCCTGCAGAAAGCGATGGTGGACGGCATCCTGACGCCGCTCTACGAGGCGGAGTTCCAAGGGTTCAGCTACGGGTTCCGACCGGGGCGGGGGGCGCATGACGCGCTCGACGCGCTGGCCTACGGGATAGAGCGGCGCAAGGTCAGTTGGATCGTGGATGCCGACATGCGAGGGTACTTGGACGCGCTCGAGAGGGGCTGGCTAGTCCGCTTCCTCGAGCATCGGATAGGAGACCGGAGGGTGATAGGGCGGATCGAGAGCTGGCTGGACGCGGGCGTGATGCAGGACGGGAAGTGGACGGACACGGGGCTGGGCACGCCGCAAGGCGCGAATGTCTCGCCCGTGCTGGCAAACGTCTTCCTGCACTACGTGCTGGACCTGGGGTTCCAGCGCAGGTGGCGCCCGAACGTGCCCGGAGGCGAAGCGGTCATCGTGCGGTATGCGGACGATTTCGTGGTCGGATTCCAGAGCCAGGAGGACGCGGAGCGAGTCCTTGAGGACCGGAAGGAGAGACGCGCCGAATGCGGATTGGATGTGCACCCGGAGAAGACCCGGCTGGTGGAGTTCGGACGGTTCGCAGCTGCGAACCGGGAGCGACGCGGGCAGGGCCAGCCGGAGACCTTTGACTTCCTGGGATGCACGCACTATGTGACGACCACGAAGAGCGGGAGGTTCCGGCTAGGGCGCAAGCCGATCGCGAAGCGGATGAGCCGCACTCGGAAGCGAAGCAGGGAGGTGCTGCGGAAGCGTTGGCACCACGACCGGTGGGAAGTCGGCAGGTGGCTGGGCCAAGTCCTGAATGGATGGCTGAACTACTACGCCGTGCCCGGGAGCAGCCGGTGGCTGCGAGGATTCGTGCGCCGACGGAAGCGGCTGTGGCTGGCGGCCCTGCGCCGTCGCTCCCAACGCGACCGATTTGCGTGGAAGAAGATGGAGCGGATGACCGAGCTATTAGGGCCGAACGTCACCATCCGACACCCGTGGCCGGACAGACGGTTCGCCGTCAACCACCCAAGGCAAGAGCCGTGTGCCCTACCGGGCATGCACGGATTCTGTACGGGGGGCGTCGGGTAACCGGCGGCCCTACCGTGACTGAGGGGAGGGGCGCGGTAACGCCCCCTCCTACTCGGCTGGTATTTCACGGATCCCAACGGCTTCTACGGGGAATCTGCGCCGGGTACGGTCTATCGCATCGGGTTGGACGGCGCCGTGACGGTCTTCGACGACACGGTGGTCGGACCGAACGGCATCGTGTTGAGTGCCGATGACCGCACGCTGTACGTCGCCCACAACGTCAGCGAGACGCAGTCGAACCTTGTCCGTTGGCCCTTGGCCGACGATGGCTCGGCCTCCGGCCCGAAGGAGATGGTTGCCGAAGTCGAGCCTTGAGTCGCCGACGGGATGGCTGTCGACGCGGAGGGCCTAATCTGGCTGACTTGCTACGCCTACGGCACGGCGCACCGGATCGACCCCGGAACGGGAACGACGGTCGAGCGCGTGACTACTGCGCAGCAGGCGCTGACCAACGCCGTGTTCGGGCGTGGCGACGACAGGCACTCACTGTACCTGACGAGTTCCGATATGGAACGAGTCTCGGGCTACGTGTACCGAGTCAGGGTCGAGACGCCGGGCGCTCGCTAGGGGCTGAGCCGGCGGCGTACCGAGGCGCGGGAACAGCGAAAAGGACGGTTCAGGAACGCCGGGGCTGGCTCGGCCGCATCTCTACGCGACTCGCGAGGTTACGGGCCGGCATTTTGATCAGGTGGACCGCCATGGAGGCAATCTCGGCGGGGTCGAGCTTCCAGTCTGAACCCGGGGACTCGGAGCTGAGCCCGGTCTGGACGCTGCCCGGCATGATCGTGCTGGTCCGGATATTCGCGTAGCGCAGGTCCAGCATCATGGCTTCGCTGAAGCCGATAAGTCCAAATTTGGAAGCGTTGTAGGCGGCGCCCGTAGCGAACGGGTGCTTGCCGGCCAAGCTGCCGATGTTCAGGATGAACCCGCCGTTCCGCTGCTTCATGCGGGGAACAGCCAAGCGCGAGAAGTAGAACGGTCCACTCAAGTTGGTGTCGATGACCTCACTCCAGGCCTCGGGGCTGAGTTCGTCCACGGGGGCGAAATGCCGGGTTCCCGCGTTGTTCACCAGGATGTCCAGACCACCGAATTCGCGGTCAACGAACCTGTAGAACGCTTCGACCTGCTCCCAGCGGCCCACATTGCATGGCTGGCCAAGGACTCTCCCGGTTGGGCGCATTTCCCGCACCGCGCGGGCCACAGAGTCCTCGCCGCGGCCGCAGATCGCCACTTCCGCGCCTTCGGCGAGCAGCGCCTCCGTGATGGCCCGCCCGATCCCTCGGCTGCCGCCGGTGACAATCGCAATCTGACCTTGAAGATCCATCGTGACGGCTATCAGGCCGAGCCTGTTCGACCGGGCAGAACGCGCCAGCCGGGCGGAGGGACTCCGCGTGTCTTCGATACAATAGCACTCTGTGCCCGACGCCGATTCAAACCGCCCGCAGCAGGAGGATCTGCCTCAATCTTTGCAGCAGGAAATCGAAACGCTCTGCCAGGATTACGCGTCTCGGCTGGGCGGCGACCTGGGGCGTATTGCGGCCTCGAGCCATACACTTGCGACAGCGACCGTGACGGCCCAGGCCGGGCAGGTCCTGGACTCGCTCGCCGGCGCCGTCCGCAAGATCCGCGGCGCGGACGAGGCCGCCGCCGTCCTCACCGAGCTTGTCGAGTCCGCACCGCAGTTCTGCGGCCGCGTAGCGTTGCTGCTGCACAGTCGCGGCAAAATGGTGGGCTTCCGCTCCGCGGGCCTGGGTAAGCAGCCCCCCGCGGATGAGATGAAGGGGCTCGTCGTCGACCTTGAGTCCGCTCCGGCTCTCGCGCACGTGATCGAGAGCCGAGACACGGTCATCACCAAAGGGACGCGGCACAACCTCTCGGAGAGCCTAGCGGAGCACCTGGACTATGGCGACGAGGACGATCTGCACCTGCATCCGCTGATCTTGCGGGACGCCGTGCTTGCGGTCCTGCTTGTCGCAGGGAGTGCGGACTTGGAGGTGCAGACCCCCGCAATCGAAACTCTGGTCCTTACGGCGGAAGCGTGGATCGAAGCCCTAGGCTCGCGTCCGGAAGGGAGCCCGGCCGGCAACTCGCATGAGTCGTGACGCGTCTCGCCGGTTCCCTCCGAGAAGGCGCCAAGTAGGCGCCCGCGCAGTTGCGCCGTTTCGCCCCCGGGTTCGGTTCGAGGAATCGGCCCGCCCGAAGTCCATCCTCCGTGTTCCGTGCGTGCTCGCCGGTGCGGCTGCGTTGCTGCTTCCGGCGCTGCTCGATGCAGGCCAAGTTTCCACGCGCCTCCGTGAGATGAGCCGGCAGCTTGCCGCCAGCAACACGACGAACCACTACCGGTCGCTGCAGAACTACGCCGAGGCTGCCACGGGCAGCGAACGCGCCTATGCGCTGTACGCCCTGGGCATGGCGAAATACACGTCCAAGGAGTATGCGGCCGCGGAAGCCGGGCTGGCGCGGATCCTCGGCGGCGCAGGCCCGCTGAACGAGCACGTCGCCTACTACCACGCTCGCAGCATCGTATTGGCTGAGGACTTCGAGCGCGCGCTCGGCCCTTTGAAGCGTTTCGGAGAGAGCTATCCAGCTAGCCGCTTTCGGCCCGCCGCCGAGCGGCTGCGGGCGGAGAGCCTGCTCCGTTTGCAGCGCCTGGAACAAGCGCGCACGCTGCTGGCGCAGGAGGGCGGCCCGCTGGACGAACCGGTGCGGCTGTACCTGGCGGGTCGCGTGGAGCACGTGGCCGGCAACCTCCTGCGAGCCGTGAGCCTCTACCGTGAGGCGTACTACTACTACCCCTTCAGCGACAATGCCGACGCCTCGGAGGCCCAACTCAACCGTCTCCGCCGCAGGCTGGGCGAATCCTACCCATCGGCGCCGCCGGTGAGGCGGCTGGCGCGGGCGGAAC
Organism: Bryobacterales bacterium; assembly: GCA_965218615.1. Classification (GTDB taxonomy): domain Bacteria; phylum Acidobacteriota; class Terriglobia; order Bryobacterales; family UBA6623; genus VXMF01. The sequence goes on along the minus strand of CBDCLH010000002.1, from coordinate 711,952 downwards.
GGCTCTACGAGGGCAGAAGCTACAGCAAGGCTTCTGCGGAGTACGCGCGGGCTCTGCATGCGGGCTTGACAGGTACCGATCGTGAACGGGCGCTCGTCCATCAGGGGGCCGCGGACTACTCCCGCCGGCGAACTTGGCCCGCATACGCAGCGCTCGCCAAGCTCCAGTTGCAGGACTCCGAGCTGGATGCTCGGAGGCTCTACCTGCTTTGCGCGCTAGAACGCCGTCTGGGGCGGGTCCGGCCCATGCTGGCAAGCGTGGAGAAACTGGCGAGGCTCTACCCTGACTCCAGCTGGTACGAGGAAGCTCTGCTCACGGTCGGCAACTATTACTTTGTACGGGACGAGCGCCGCGACTATACCCGCTGGTTCCGAAGCCTGTTCCGGACCTTTCCCCGGAGCAAGCACGCCCCCTATGCCCACTGGAAGATCTGCTGGCGCGCGTGGCTCGACGACGCGCCCCAGCGGCGCGAACTCCTGACGGAACACATCGAGCGCTACCCTGGCGCATCGACCGCCCCCGCAGCACTGTATTGGCTGGGTCGGCTGCACGAGAAGGAGGATCGCTCCGGAGATGCAACCGCCTTCTACCGTGCAATCACGGACGCCTTCCCGCACTACTACTACGCTTTCTTGGCACGGAAACGTCTCGCCGCTTCCTCCACCAGCGCCGCTGTGGCCGAGCGGAAGCTGCGCGCAATCCGGGAACGTCTTCCAAGCCCGAGGAATCTCTCCGCCACGCTCAGCGCGGATACGCAGGGTCTCTTGGAGCGCGGCGAGATTCTTTTCTCGCTGGGACGGGACGCCGATGCCAGGCAGGAACTCCTGCGCGTCGATTTCCGGCGGCCCGACTCGCACTTCGCCGGCCTTCAGCTGGGCCGGCTGCACAGCCAGCGCGACGAGCACCACTTGGCCCTGCGTGCGATGAAGCGCTATGTATTCGGATACCTACGCTTCCCGCTCGATTCTCTGGACACGGAATACTGGCGCTACCTGTTTCCACTCGGCTTCGAGGACCGCCTCCGCGCGCGCTCGCAACGCCACGGTCTGGATCCCTATTTGGTCGCTGCGCTCATTCGTCAGGAGTCCGAGTTCCACCCTGGAGCGAGGTCGCATGCGGGGGCGCTCGGATTGATGCAGATCATGCCTCAAACCGGCCGGCGTCTGTTCCGCAGGCTTGGGATCCCTCGGTTCGCGAACTGGAAGCTAACGCAGCCGGACTTGAGCCTCAGGTTGGGCACGTTTCATTTGAAGGAAGTTCTGGCCCGCTTCGATGGCAATCTGGAGCAAGCCCTGGCGGGTTACAACGCGGGCGAGCGGCGCATCGGAGGGTGGATGCAACTCGGGTCCTTCGAGGAGCCCGCGGAGTTCGTCGAGACGATCCCGTTTAGTGAGACGCGCGGCTATGTGCAATCGATTCTTCGGAACCGCGCGATGTATCAGCATCTATACGGGGGCTGAGGCCGCCGACGGGCGCTCGCGCCTCGCCGCCTGGACGATCCGTCCGTCCTTCATGCGCACGATGCGCTGTGTGCAGTAGGCAGCTGCCTCAGGGTTGTGCGTGATCATCAGCACCGTCTGACCCAAGTCCGAGTTGAGTGCTTTTAGGGTGTCGAGGACGGCTATCGAGTTCTCGGAGTCCAGGTTGCCGGTGGGCTCGTCAGCCAGGAGGATGCGCGGCTTGTTGACGATGGCGCGCGCAATGGCGACCCGCTGCTGCTCACCGCCCGACAGGGCGTACGGCTTGTGGCGCAGGCGGTGCGCGATCCCCAGAATCCGCACGATATGCTCGAAGTGGCGGTCGTCGCCGCCCGCCTGGCCGGCGATATGCTGGGCGATGCGGATGTTCTCCTCGGCGTTGAGAGTCGGAAGCAGGTTGAAGCGCTGGAACAAGAATCCCACTGTCGTCTTGCGCATCTCGGTGCGCTGGGCGTCCGTCAGGCTGCCCAACTCGCTGCCTTCAACGCGCACGCTGCCGCTGGTCGGCGCCAGCATACCTCCGATGATGTGGAAGAGCGTGGACTTGCCGGAGCCGGAGGGTCCGAGAACGGCAATGAACTCGCCCTCCGCCACCTCGAGCGAGACGCCTCGCAGGGCGGGAACATCCACTCCGCCGAGACGGTAGACCTTGCGCAGGTCCTCAATCTCGATCATCGCGGTTTCCGGCACGGGACGTCCTAACAGCGCGTCTATTCGTAGGAAAGGACCTCGCAGGGGTCCGCCTTGGCACCTTTCCAGGCTGGGTACAAGGCCCCGGCGATCGACGCGGCCACACTCAGGAGCGCGGCTCCGACCATCCAATCGGGAAGCAGGATGACCGGGATGAGCGGGTACAGGACCGCGACCAGGCGTTGCCCAAGGACGCTCAACCCGTAGCCCAGCACAATGCCCAAGACGCTGATGATCAATGTCTCGAGCAGCACGATGCTTCCGATGAGCGGTTTCGAGGCGCCGATGGCCTTGAGGATCCCGATCTCGCGTGTCCGCTCCAAGATGGCCGTATACATGGCGAGTGTGACGACTATGAAGCCAATCACCACCGCGATCGAGATGATGACGTTGACGAATTGGGAGGACATCTGGCGGACGCTCGTGGCGGTCAACGCCAAAAAATCCTCGACGGAAATGACCGAGCGGTTCGGCAGGAGGGCCCGCAACTCCTCGACCAGAGCGCGCGCGGTGGCCGGGTCCGTCAGTTTGAGGTAGACCTGACTGTAGCGGCCCTGCCAGCCCTGGAGGTCCTCCATGGTTTCAAGGGGGATGAACACACGCGACATCTTGCCCGTTTCGACGATACCGACGACCTCGAAGTCACGGCTCATCAACTCGATACTGTCCCCGACCGTGACTTCCTCCTGGCGGGCGTAGACCTCGTCGACCACCGCCTCATAGGAAGCGCTGTAGGGTCTTCCGTCAAAAATCACGATGCCGCCGCTCATGCGGTCAAATTCGTCCCAGTTCACACCCGTGATGGTCTGCAGGTTGCCGGGCGTGAAGACGGTTGCGCCCATGGCGTGGCTGATTTGGGGGAACCGCTCCTGGAGCATCCCCGGGAGCTTGTCGGAAATGTCGGCGCCGCTGATGGTAGCCCCGGAGATTTCCGGCCGGATCAGAATGTCCGCCCCGACACCTCGCGTACGGCGCTCCGACTCGCGCAGTAAGCCTTCCGAGACCCCCACCATCATCACGATCATCATGACCTCGACGGCGACGGCCAGGACCGTCAGGCCGGTACGAACCGGCCTGTGAAACAGGTTGCGCCATACGAGCCGCTGGATCATGGCTTGCCGCCGTTACGAGTTCGAGGAGGAGGTTTCGCCGACCCGTTCGATGTCGACATCGTCTGGAAGGACCAACTCAAAGGACGCGTCCGGGACCTCTTCGTTCAGGCCGGGCTTCAAGATCTCGATCTCGAGTTGGTATCCGTCCTTCGGCCGTTCGATCCGGATGTATTGCGGATACGGGAGCCCCTTGTCCTCATGCCAGTTACGGTACCAGGCATTGGTCGCGACTTCCGTGCGCTCATCGAGAATCATCAGCCGGGACAGCTGAAGATCGGAGCGGCTGAACCAATACTTGCGGCGGATGTGCAGGTTGCCATCCGCACCTTGTTTGATCTGATGCAGGACCTGGTAGCCCGATCGGCCATACATCTCGATGTCGAGCAGAACCTGCTGATCATCTTCGATCGGCTCCAGCATGATCGCATCGAGCATATGTTGCGGACGGATGTTTTCGGCGCGGTTCTCGGAAATGTGCCTCAGCTCATTGCGACCCTCGTAGACGCGATTCCTCCAGGGCAAGTACACCTGAAACATCCTGCCATTCGAGACCATGTCGTACACCTGGGCAATGCCTCCCGGAGACTGCGCGCTGGTCCGGATCCAGCCGGGCCTGCGGGTGACGAGGGCGCCACGAATGTGGCGGTACCGGACTTCCTTCGTGCGGTCCCTCGTCTGGACGGACAGCTCGACCTGGATGACTGCCTTCATCGATGCGATCGAGGCGATGCGTTGAATTGTGTCCACCAACTGCTGGCGGCTGGCGGTCTTGAACGTGCGAGGAGGAGGGAGGCGCGTCGTCGTGGTGAGCACTCCGCATCCCAGGGAAGCGGCTAGGCACACAGCGATTGCGCTGAGTCGCAGGAACACGTGAAGAATCCGTGGGGCCGACCGACGAAAATGCCCCAGAACTTAATAATTCTAACAAGATCGGAGGCACTTGTCCGGATGCGAGGCGCGCGAACGTGCTCCAGTCGCGGGCTCCCAGTTGGCCGCGCGAGTGCGCCGCTCGTGGGGCCGCGATATGATCGCCTTAGGCAATGGACCGGCCCAAACAGTTTGCGATCGTGCCCGACGCGGATGAGCTCGTGCAGGTCGAGCGCCAACTGGCCTTCTATCCAGCCCGCAATCCGAGCCCCCGCACGCTGAGTCGCGCGCAACTTGCTGAATTCAATGCACGCGGTTTTTTGAGTGGCTTTCGGATCTTTTCCAAGAAGGAGATCGCAGCGGTTCGGTCGCGTTTCGACAGTCTGCTCCTGGCCGTGCTGGCCGAGGGCGGCGACAGTTATTCGATCAGTTCGGCCCACCTGACGTACGGCGACGCCTACGACCTGCTGGCGGACAGGCGCGTCGTCGCCTATGTCAGGGATTTGCTGGGCGAGGACGTGGTCGGCTGGGGCTGCCATTATTTCTGCAAGATGCCCCACGACGGCAAGTACGTCAGTTGGCACCAGGACGCGAGCTACTGGCCGTTGACGCCTTCGAAGACGGTCACTGTTTGGTTGGCGATCGATGACGCCGACGCCGGCAACGCCTGCATGAGGTTCCTGCCGGGATCCCACCTTCGAGGACTGCTGGACTTCGAGATTGACGACGGCGATGCGTCTAACGTCCTCAACCAGACGGTGAGGGGGACTGGGAGCTTCGGAAGCCCCGTCGACAACGTCCTGCAGGCCGGAGAGATCTCCCTGCACGCCGATCTGCTGCTGCACGGCTCCGAGGCCAACGACTCGGACCGCCGACGTTGCGGGCTGACCTTGCGGTACTGTGCCGCAGAAGTGCGGGCGTATTTGGATTGGAACCGCAAAGGGGTCGTGGTGAGCGGCCGCGACCCCGACGACCATTGGGCGAATCCGCCCCGGCCGGAGCGGTGATCCGGACGCCGTCACGGTCGGATACACTCATTGATTCCCATGGACGCCCCCGGACTGCGCATTCCGCTGCTCGACCTCGTCATCATCGTCGCCTACATGCTGGGCATCCTGGCCGTTGGCGTGCTGTCCGTCCGGCGTCAGACGATGACCGGAGAGGCCTACTTCCTGGCCGGCCGTTCGCTGGGCTGGGTCATGATCGGCGCGGCGCTCTTCGCCTCGAACATCTCGACGATTCACTTGGTGGGATTGGCCGCCTCCGGGTACAACGAGGGCCTAGTCTGGGGCAACTTCGAATGGATGGCGGCCTTCACGCTGGTCGTGTTGTCGCTGTTCTTCGCTCCGTTCTATTTCCGGAACAAGATCGAAACCCTCCCCGAATACCTGGAGCGGCGATTCAATGCGGCAGCGCGCTCATTTCTGGCATTCATGGCGATCCTGAGCGCGCTGTTCATTCATATCGGGATGAGCCTCTACGCGGGGGCGACGGTCTTCGAGCAGTTTTTCGGCATCGATGTCGTGACGTCGATCCTGATCATTGCCTTGGTCACGGGCATCTATACCGTATTGGGCGGGCTCAAGGCGGTGGTGGTCACGGAAGCGATCCAGACGCTGCTGCTGATCGGCGGATCGATCCTCATCACGGCTCTCGCCATGGCTGCCTTGCCGGAGCAGGGGATCAGCAGCGTGGCCGAGCTGGAGGCGCGCCTCAAGTCGAAGCAGCTGAGCATGTTGTGGACGGACAACTCGGTCGGTTTGGCGTGGTACTCGGTGTTGCTCGGGTATCCCGTGTTGGGCATCTGGTACTGGTGCACGGATCAGACGATCGTGCAGCGGGTGCTGGCGGCCCGCTCGGAGCACGATGCGCAGATCGGTCCTTTATTCGCCGGATTCATCAAGGTTCTGCCGGTCTTCATTCTGGTGATGCCGGGCGTATTCGGCTACATCCTGTACGGGGCTGAGATCGGCGAGAATGCCAACCAGGTGTTGCCGGTTCTGATTCAGGAACTCGTGCCGACCGGCCTTCGGGGCTTGATCTCGGCGGGCCTGCTGGCCGCCCTGATGAGCACAATTGCGGCGGCGCTCAACAGCTGCGCGACGCTGTTCGCGGTCGACATCGTGGCTCGCGTGCGGCCCGGCACGACGGATCGGATGCAGGTTCGGGTCGGGCGCTGGAGCGCAGTCGCGGTCATGTTGCTTGCGATGCTTTGGTCGACGCAGGGAGACAAGTTCTCGAGCATCTTCGAGGCCGTGCAGGAGATCGGAGCGGCGCTCGCGCCCGCGATCACGACGGTGTTCCTGTGGGGCGTGTTCTGGAGACGCGGCACAGAGCAAGCCGCAGTCAGCACACTGGTCTTCGGGTTCCTCATGGGAGCAACCGCTTTCGTCTTGGACTTCAAAGACGCCCAGGGCTACAAGCTGATCACGGACGGATGGGGCATCCCGTTCATGCTGCAGGCGTTCCTGATGACCGTCATTTGCAGCGGGGTCTTTTATGCAGTGAGCAAGCTGACGCCCGCGCCTCCGCGGGAAAAGATCGAGGGATTGACTTGGGAGAACCCGCTTAGCGCCCTGACCCAGCGCTGGGTGGGTGAAGGCGTGGACCCGCGCAAGCTCGCCGCGCTGCTTTGCGCCACTATTGGATTGCTCTACTGGGCATTCCGCTAGCGCATTCCGGGTCGCGGCGAGGCGCTGGCAGCAAGACAGGAGCACGTATGGATCGGCCAAGGATCGTGGTTCCGGACGACTACCCCCCGGTGCTCGGGCCCAGTGGGGCGTTCCGAGCGTTAGCGGATCGGGCCGAGGTCGACTACCACGACAGTCTGCCCGCCTCAACCGGGATCCTGCTCGAGCGTATCGGCCACGCGCAATCCGTCATCAATATCCGCTCCTCGATCGGCTTTGGCGCCGACGTCTTTCGGGCTTGTCCGAAGCTGCGGGTGCTTTCTCTTTGGGGCACGGGGACCGACCATGTCGACCTGGGCGCTGCGCGAGACCACGGAGTCATCGTGACCAACACGCCGGGCGTCTCGGCCGTCGCGATGGCCGAGCATGCCCTGACTTTGATGCTCGCCGTGGCTCGGGACATTCCACGGATCGACGGCAAGACCCGCAAGGGAGCGTGGCCACGGGGCTTTGTGACGCAACTGCACGGGAAGACGCTCGGCGTGATCGGCCTGGGGGCGATCGGCATGCAGACCGCGCGGATCGCGAAAGGCATCGGCATGCGGGTGATCGCCTGGACTCGCAACCCCGGGGGGAAGCCACTGCGGGAGTTGGGTCTTGAGCTTGTGCGCGTGGACGAGTTGTACCGGCAGAGCGATGTCGTCAGTCTGCATGTGCGCCTGTTGGACGAGACGAAGGGCATGATCGGCCGACGCGAGTTCGCCTTGATGAAGAACACCGCGATCTTCATCAACACGGCCCGCGGTCCGATCGTTGAGGAGGCGGCCCTTCTCGAGGCCCTGCGAATCGGCGCCATCCGGGGCGCCGGCCTCGACGTATTCGACGCGGAACCGCTGCCAGAGAACCACCCCCTCGGCTCGCTGCCCAACGTGGTCATGACGCCCCACTCCGGAGGTGTCACGGCCGAGGCGCTAGAGACGGGGCTGCAGATGGCGGTCGACAACGTCTTCTCGGCCCTTGCCGGCGACGCTCGGAACGCAGTCACATGAGCGAATCAGCGCCGGGTCGTGCGGGAGTGATTCATGCTCAATCCTGATTCCCCGCAAGTCTCAGCCAGAGTTAGGAAACGATAGGGCAGCGGGGGAGCGCGCGGCCATATAGGCGAGCCGAGGGACCAGAGCGGCGAGTTGGTAGCGGCGGTTGAAGCGCTAGGAGAACTCGGCGAGGTAGCACGACACGTAGTTCTCCTCCATGGCATGCCAAGTTCCAGCGAGGGCCTGCTTGACGTCGCCAGCATCGTGTTCCCCCAGGTGAGGTGCGCGGCCTGGCCACTTGGCGGACTTCCGCCGTTGACGACCGGCCGGTGCTCGCAGCCGGCTCGTCAGGGGCAGCTTAGCGTCTTGGAAGAGCGTGACTGCGGTGCCTGAGACTGGGTGCTGGCCGCGGGTGCACTGGAAGAGTGTCCGGGTGCGCAACTTGCGCTGGCGCCCATGTGCAGGGCAGGCAAAGCCCTGCGGCCGACGCGCTTGGAACACGGCCGCAGCGCATAGCCCTTCGGCACCGTAGTGGCCAAGAAAGTCGGGAAGACTGCGGCCATTCTGGGATTGAACCTTGTTGTGTGGCATAGAAGAACTAACAATGAATCAATCAGGTGCGATCTCTTTAATAGTGCGCATCAAGAGCAGAGATTCACGGGTATTCAGGATCAGGTATAGATATATACGTATGCAACTCACGTCTTTGAGTGGGTTTGCGGTTGCGGTTGCTCTCTTGTCGATCATCGGCTGCGCGTCCGATGAAATTGCCCTGGTATCGACCGGCCCTCTAGACGACTTGGAAAAAATCCCGCAAGATGCCACCGCATTTGCGGAGACCGGAGGCCCTCCGATGCTCGAAGTCGATGAGCGTCGGCTTATGGAGTTTGAAGATTACTGGTACGGCCCTTGGGAGCGAACCAAGCCGGAGGTCTGTACGGCGGAGGAGTTCGTTTGGGCTGCGGAATCGTTTCCGAAACAGTCGATCTTCGGTCCCAACCTGTTGGAAGTCTCCGCCTCTCGTATTGAAGCCGTCACGGCGAACGCGCGACTCGGACGATATCCCAGTCGAGCCGCCCACGGGATCACAGTCCGAAACACATCGATGCGCGCGCTGCCCTCAGCCGACCCGTTCTTCCACGACTTCCGCAAGGCGGGAGAAGGATATCCGTTTGACTACAACCAGAATTCGGCGGTGTGGGCGGGAACGCCCGTGTTCCTTTCGCACACCTCCCAGGACGGACGATTTCTCGCTGCGGAATCACCCTATACCTGCGGCTGGATCGATTCGCGAGACATCGCGTATGTAGACGAGGAGTTCGTCACGAAGTACCGTTCCTCGAACTTGGCCGCTGTGCGGCGGGACCGGATTCCCATCTCCAGCGACCGGATCGGATTCCTGTTCCAGGGCCGGATCGGAATGTTGTTGCCCGTGGAGACAAGAGCCGAACCCGGTGTGCATCTGTTAGCTCCGGTGGCGGATGCAAGCCGGCGCGCATCGCTGACGCACGTTCGTGTTTCGGACCGGGACGCCGCTCCAGTTCCTCTTCCGTTCTCCGATGATGGAGTCGCCAAGGTGATCAACGAAATACTCGGGCAGCCCTACGGGTGGGGTGGATTGGGTGGTTATCGCGATTGCTCGTCCACGATCCTGGATATCTTCCTTCCCTTTGCTCTACCGCTTCCTCGCAATTCGGGGAGACAGGCCAGCGCAGGAAAAAATGTGACTATTGAGCAACTCTCGCTTGCCAAAAAGCGAGAACGCATTTTGGCCACGGCCGTTCCCTTCCGTACAATCCTGAACCTACGCGGCCACAACATGCTCTATTTGGGAGTGTTTGAAGGCTCTCCGGTGGCGTTTCACACGATATGGGGATTGAGGACGGAGTCCGCGGATGAGTCGAATTCCGGCCGGTACCTCATCGGCAAGTCGGTCATCACTAGCCTGTCGCCGGGACGCGAGATCAGCGTATTATCGCGGAGTAGGGGCGATCTCCTGAGTCGCATCAGATCTTTCACTCTGCTCGGAGAACAATAGGCGCCGGGCTCGAAATCTATTGGCCGCTGGCTCAGGGCCGAGCGCTCAGATCCAGCGAGCCACGTCCGCTCCTTCAGGACTTTCCCGCCGTGATTCAGAAGGCGTTTGTCGTAGATCCGCCCGAGGTTGGGTAGTGCAGGAATCACTACAAACCACATGTCGGCGGTTCTGCGGGCGCTCCTACCCATAGAACGTTAGAACAAGCAGTCTGATGCAACGACAACGGCCGCTGGACGCCCAGCAGAGGTGAGTGGCGTCGGAGAGAGTGGGAAAGGCTGGGGGCAGGCCCACTACAGCCTTGGGACGGCTGGCCGCGAAATGAATCCCGAAAGTCGCGGCGGAATTGGGAAAACATTCGGAACGGAACTGGCGGACTTCCAGTCTCGTGGACAAAGGTACCGACCGACCTTGTCTTCGATACCTACCGAGTCGTTTACGTTACCGGCGCGGGCAAGGCCAGGACCGCTTCAAAAGAGAAGAGGCAACGCCCCGCCTCCTGCGCCCGCGCATCAAGGCGCCAAGCCGCATACGGGACCGAGCCTCTACCTCGAAATGTAGCTAGCGAGGGCCGGAAAGTTAATGTCGTGTTTTCGGTCTGTCAAACCAAAGGAAGGGGCTGAGAAGCAGGGAGCGTCTGAGAGGGCTGAGAATTGGCGGACTGGGAAAGACTGAGAGTTGCCGATCGCGAACTCCTGCGCTATGCTGACACTAACCGGTGGGCATTCGCCCAGCCCGGTCTTCCCGCGTCGGAAACGACCCCGAAGCAGGCCGAGCGATCCGGCGGCTTCCACCTCCCATGACAGTAGCTGAACTGCATCAGAAGGACATCAAGTCGCTCACTCAGCTCGCATACGACCTGGAAATCGAAGGCATCAGCGGTCTCCGGAAGCAGGAGCTGATCTTCCGGATCCTCCGCTCGCAGGCCGACGAAGAAGGCCTGCTTGCCGTCGAAGGCGTCCTCGAAATCCTCCCCGAAGGTTTCGGGTTCCTGCGCTCCCCGGTCTACAACTACCTGCCCGGTCCGGACGATATCTACATCTCTCCGCAACTGGTTCGGCGCAACGGCATCCGTAACGGAGACACTGTTGCGGGCCAGGCGCGCTCCCCCAAGGACAGGGAGAATTACTTCTCTCTGGTCCGCGTCAACACCGTGAACTTCGACGACATCGAAGCCGCTCGGGCGCGCATCCACTTCGACAACCTGACCCCGTTCTATCCCACCGCGCGCATCGGTCTGGAAACTATCAAGGAGAACTACAGCGGCCGCGTCATGGACCTGATCACTCCTCTTGGCATGGGCCAGCGGGCCTTGATCGTCGCCCCTCCCCGCACGGGCAAGACGATGCTGCTCCAGTCGATCGCGAATTCGGTGGCGGCCAACCATCCCGACGTCGTCCTAATTGTTCTGTTGATCGACGAGCGCCCCGAAGAGGTCACTGATATGGAGCGCTCCGTGCGAGGCGAAGTCGTGAGTTCGACCTTCGACGAGCCGCAGACTCGTCACGTGCAGGTCGCCGAGATGGTGATCGAGAAGGCGAAGCGCCTTGTCGAGCACAAGAAGGATGTCGTCATCCTGTTGGACTCTATTACCCGGCTGGCCCGGGCCTACAACACGGTTGTGCCCTCCTCGGGGAAGGTGCTGACCGGAGGAGTGGACTCGAATGCCCTGCAGCGCCCGAAGCGCTTCTTCGGGGCGGCCCGTAACATCGAGGAGGGCGGCTCGCTGACGATCGTCGCGACGGCCTTGGTGGATACCGGCAGCCGGATGGACGAGGTCATCTTCGAGGAGTTCAAGGGCACCGGGAACATGGAACTGCATCTCGACCGTAAGCTGGTTGACAAGCGCACCTTCCCGGCCATCGACATCCACAGAAGTGGAACCCGGAAAGAGGAACTGCTGCTCGATCCGGAGACCCTGCGTCGCGCCTGGGTGCTTCGCAAGGTGATGAGCAACCTCGGCGCGGTCGAATGCATGGAATTGCTCTTGGACCGCATGACCAAGACTCGCAGTAACGCCGAGTTTCTGGCGTTGATGAAGAGTTAGCGTGGTGCGCCCGAAGAAGGTTGACACCACTCTCCGCGTGAGGTACGGCGAGACCGACCAGATGGGCATGGTGCACCACGCCAACTATCTGGTTTGGATGGAAGTCGCCCGCGTGGCGTACTGCAGGGCGGCCGGCTTCGCGTACCGCGACATGGAGCGCCAGGGAGGAGCGTTCCTGGTCGTCACCGAGGCGCATTGCAGCTACCGGGCTCCTGCACGGTTCGACGATGACGTGCGCCTCTCCTGTTGGGTGCTGGAATCGCACTCGCGCATGGTGCGCTTTGCCTATGAAATGCACCGGGGCGAGGAACTGCTGGCGACTGGGGAAACGCTCCACACCGTGACGAACACCAACGGCAAGATGATCCGCATGCCGGAGGAATACCGCAAGTATTTCCCGCAGAGCCGCTAGACTTGGGCTGTTGCGCGGCGCGCGCGGCCCGGGAGAGCACGATGCAGAAGCGCCGGGTGGGAAAAGTTGCGTGGATTGTCGGGCTCACGACCCTGGCCGGCAGTTCTTGGGCCGTGGACTTGGACGAGCGATTCGACCGCACTCTGCGACGCGTCCAGGAAGGCGAGGCTCCGCGCTACGACGACGCGCTGCTGCTCGCCGACCTGCTGCCGCGTCCCGTGCGGCGCTTCACGAACTTCAGCGGGGACCTGTCGGGGCGCTATATCGGCGCCCTCTCCGCCGCCGCGGAACACCGCGAGATCCCAGAAGAGAGGTTGCGCCTGCTGGTGCGCGAGGCGGTGCGACTCCAGAGGAGCGACGGGAGTTTCGGGGATCCTTGGTCGGGGCCGACCGTGACGGACGGCGCCATGGCGAAGATGTGGGGCAACGGGCGGATGCTGGTTGGCCTGCTCGACTTCTACGCGCACGCGCAGGATCCGGGCGCTCTGCAGGCGGCCCGCAAGCTGGGGGATTTCCTGGTGTCGCAGGCCGCTACGTTCCATGAGGGTGCGGTGCTGGACACCTACTCCAGGGGCCGAAGAGCACTCGGCTACATTTGCTGGACTCAGAACATCGAAGGCTTGGCGGTATTGAGCCGCGTCACGGGCGATGTGCGCTACCGCGACGCGGCTTCCGAGATCGCGGAGCGCGTCCGCCGTGTGCCGGGACAGCACAGCCACGGACTATTGAGCTCCCTCCGCGGCATCCTAGAGATCTACCGACAGGACGGCAACGCCCGTTGGCTTCGGCTGGTCGAAGACATCTGGTCTGCGATCTCCGACTCGAGGCACTTGGCCCGGACCGGCTCAGTCGCGGAGTACCTCGAGACCGAGGTGAGCCGGGACGAAGGCTGTTCCATTGCCGACTGGCTGAGGCTTTCCCTGGAGTTGTGGCGGCAGACTCTCGACCCGCGCTACCTCGAGGCGGCCGAGCGCTCCTGGTTCAACGGTTTCGCCATGAATCAGTTCTCGAGCGGGGACTTCGGCCATGTCTACTGGAGCGAGTCGGGGTACGGCTTCGGGGGCGAGAGGGCTTGGTGGTGCTGCACCTTGCACGGCCTGCGGGCGTTTCCCGACGTTACGGATGCGGCCTTCCGGGAGCGGGAGGGGACGCTGCTGTACGACTTCGCGGTGGATGCGGTGGCTCAGTCCAATGAGTTCTCCGTGCGCGCAGAGGCCGCGCTGCGCAACGACTCCGCCATTACACTTCGGGTGGAACGGATTGCCGGCCAGCCCCGCGGTCTCGGCGTGCGGATGCCTCCGTGGTCCGAAGGGATCGAGCTAGCGCTCAACGGCCGCCCTCTCGAGGTGAGCTTGCGGAACGGCTACTTGATCGTCGAACGGAGTTGGCGTGTCGGGGACGAGCTGAGCGTTCGGTACCGGATGCGCACGCAGCTGCTGCGCGATGGCCCGCGCTTGGGGTCCCGGGCCGTGCAGTGGGGACCCTGGATACTGGGGGTTTCGGAGGAGTCCGACCCTGCGTTTTTTGGCGAGGGTTTAGAGCGCAACAGGGCCAGCTTGGAGGACCTTGCGGAGGACATGGGCGCCGACGGCCAGCGCTCCCTAGCATTTACGCACGCGGGTTACAGCGAGCAACCTCAGGTTGCGCACCTGCATCCCGTTGCCGAACGCGGTCTCCGGGGAGGGCTAGGGCGTTGGCAGGTCTGGCTTTCGACCGGCGCCGAGGCCGGGCCGTTGGAAGAAGCTCTGACGGCGTTAGCGCCACCGGTACGCGGGGTGCTCCCCCAACTGCTAGTCGCCGTCGCCGCCGTTGCCGTCCTGGTCCTGCTTTGGTGGGCGAGGCGACGGAGCGGGTCGAACCCGGCCTGAACGTTCCGGCGTTCTCCACGGCTGACGGAGCGCTCGACTTGAGGGGCCCAAGTGGGCCTGGGTCCGTGACCCGTGGTCCGGGGCATCGGCTACACTGGCAGGCACGACCATGACATTCCGAACTCACCTTTCACTCCTTGTTTGTCTGGCCGGCGGGATGGCTTGCAGCAGCACGCAACCTGCCGCCAGCGAGGATTCGGACCAGTACATCCGCTACGAGGCGGGCGAGGGGGCTGGCCAGGGCAGGCACGTCGTGCTGATCTCCGGCGACGAGGAGTACCGTTCGGAAGAGGGGCTGCCGATGCTGGCGAGGATGCTAGCGACCCAGCATGGCTTCCGGTGCACAGTGCTCTTCGCTGTCGATCCCGAGACAGGGATCGTCAATCCGCACGCGAACACGAACATTCCGGGGCTCAAAAACCTGGACGACGCGGACGTGATGTTCATCCTCACACGCTGGCGGATGCTGCCGGACGAGCAAATGGCGCCGATCGACCGGTACCTCCACGCCGGTAGGCCAGTCATCGCGATGCGTACGGCCACTCACGCTTTCAGGCCCACCACAGAGAACCACAGGAAGGTGCGCGAGTACCTGAGCGACTTCAGCCGGGCCGAGCGTCCAAGCTCCGTCGCCTTGCCCGACATCGCTCCGGACGCATGGGGGCCCTACGACCACTATGGAGACGGCTACACCGGACCGAAGGAGGCTTGGCGGGATGGCTTTGGACGGTTCGTGGTCGGTGAGCGCTGGGTCGCGCACCATGGCAGCCACAAGCACGAATCCGCGCGCGGCGTCATCGCGCCCGAAGCCGCGCACCATCCAATCCTCCGCGGCGTGTCCGAGAGCGAGATCTGGAGCGCCGCCGACGTGTACACCGTGCGGCTTCCACTGCCCGGGGACTCCATGCCGCTCGTGTACGGTCAAGTGATGGCGCGAACCGGAGAGTACAACGAGGACGATGCGTTGTATGGCATGCGCCCGGACGACGGCCCGCCAGTCGACGAGAAGAATGACCCGATGATGCCGATCGCCTGGACCAAGAGCTATCAGCTTCCCGGTGGGACCCAAGGACGGGTCTTCTCGACGACGTTGGGCTCTTCCACGGACCTGCTCGAGGCTGGCGTGCGCAAGATGCTGATGAACGCCGTCTTTTGGGCGCTGGGCGAAGAGGACGCGATTCCGGCTGAAGGCGCGGCGTCCGACCTCGTGGGCGAGTTCAACCCGACGCGCTTCCACAACTACCCTCCGGAATACTGGGTGGAGCATGGGGCCAAGCCGGCGGACTTCCGCTAGGCTGAGCGGTCAGTTCTTCAGAATCTGAAGCGCCTGGATGGCATCGTGCCCGCTGGGTCTCTGGTAGGCCCGGAGCCCGAACTGCGGGAGAGCGGCGAAGATGTGGTCGAAGATATCGGACTGGATCGATTCGTACCGGGCCCAGTCCTTGTCGGAGCTAAAGGCGTACACTTCCAACGGCACACCGTGCTCGGTCGGCTGAAGCTGCCGCACGATCAAGGTGAGATCCGTGTTGACCATCGGGTGTGCGCGCAGGTAGCCGACGAGATAGTGGCGGAACACGCCTAGGTTGGTCATGCGCCGCCCGTTCACGGGCGACGATTCGTCCACGTTGCGGGCCTGGTTGTGGTCCGCGAGTTCGACCTGCTTGGTTTGGATGTAGTCGCGTAAGAGCTCGATCTGCTTGAAGTCCTCAATCATCCCTGGGCTGCAGTAGCAGACGCTGGCGATGTCGAGGTAGATGGACCGCTTGATGCGGCGTCCTTGGGATTCCGCCATGCCCCGCCAGTTCTTGAAGCTCTCGGAAATCAAGACATACGTCGGAATCGTCGTGATCGTGTTGTCGAAATTCTGGACTTTGACGGTGTGTAGCGTGATCTCGACGACATCGCCGTCGGCGCCGTACTTCGGCATCTCGATCCAGTCGCCCGGCCGCACCATGTTATTGCTGATCAGCTGGACTCCCGCCACGAAGCCCTGAATGCTGTCCCTGGCGATCAGCAGAAGGATCGCGGTCATCGCTCCGAGGCCGCTCAGCAGGAGCAGCGGGGACCGCCCGGTCAAGATCGAGACGGCGACAATCACCGCCACCGCGAAGAGCAGGATCTTGACGACCTGCACGTAGACCCGGATCGGAATACGGCGTGCGACGTCGAACCGGTCGTAGATCTCCTGGCCGGCGGAGAGCAGTCGGTTGAGGGCAATCAGAACCGCGATTAGGGCGTAGATCTCCGCTCCGCGGCGCGCCCACAGAATCAGGCCTTCGGTTTGGAGCGCGACAGGCGCCAGGACATGGATCACCAGCGCCGGGACGAGATGCGCGAGGCAGCTGAAGACACGCTGCTCGACGAGCTTGTCGTCCCAATCGGACCGGGTCTTGGCCGTGACCTTGTAAATGATGCGGATGAGGATGCGCTTAGCTAGGTAATAGGAAAGGATCGCCGCCACCAGGATCAGCACGATCTCGAACGATTCGGTGAGCAGGTTGGCCGCGCGTGCAGGAGTGCCCCAGGCGACAAGCTGGTCGAAGATGAGCCGGTTCATCGGATCCTCACGATCTCTGCTAGCACACGAGTTCCGCTACGCGAATTCCGCGCAGACCGATCCTCTCGGGGCGAGTTTCCTCAGCGGTTCAAGCGCAGCCGGCAGACCACCCCTACATCGTCGCAGTACCACATCCAGCTGCCGCGGATCGTCATGCCGTGGGGCAGGGGATCGTTGTCGGAAAGCTGGATCTTGACATCCGCCTCGCCGGTCTCCGGGTCGAATCGGAAGAATGCGTTCTCGTTCGATTCGGCGCACCACAGCCAATTGCCCTCCCAGCCCAATCCGTGCGGACGGTCACCGGCGGTGGGGAATTTCTTCTCCACTCGGAATGGATCCGGATTGATGCGATAGATCATCTGGGACGGAGGATTGGACACCCAGAGCTTCCCGTCGCGCCACTCCAGGCCGTGCGCGCCGGTTGCGTTCCGAGCAGCCGACGCTGCGGGATTCGCCGCCGGCCCGCTGGGAGGAGCCAGGGGGCTGCGCCGCGGCGTCGTCCACTGCACCACGCCAGAGCCGGGGGAGCCGAAGCGAGCCAGCGTCTGGCCGCTTAGCGCGTCGATCTTAAGCAATTCACGGCTGTAGGTCGACGCGGTCCAAACCGCCAAACCATCGAACGTGATGCCGCTTCCGGCTTTCGTATCTGTCTCCAGGGTGCGCAGCACTTTGCCATCGTTGTACCGCACCAGGTAGGCCCGGTTGTCGTCCTGATCCAGGATCCAAAGACCCTCTGCGGTTGCCTGCAGACCGTTGGGCTTGGGTCCCGGGGAATCGAAGACCGTCTCCACGACGGCGTCGCGGACATGCAGGCGTGCTAGAAGGGACCCTGTCGAGCAAAGGGCCAGGAATTCGCGTCGAGCAATGCGCATGGTGCCTCCTATTGTGCGGCGCCCGCCACGGGCCCGTAAGAGAGGCCCCAGGCGAAGCCGCCTCGATTATAGTCTCTGCCCCGGCTGGCCGTACGCGTTCTCTACCGTGGACGTGACCCCGATGCGTTGGTCCGAGCGGGACGGCGCGCCCGCCCGTACGAGCGCTGTTTCCGTCGCTGACGCTTGCGCGAGCCGCCTACTCCAGGGTCTCCTTGAGTTCGACGCAGTTTGCCGCGTCGGACTTGGGGAATCGTCCGGGAGGGATTTCCAGCATCGGTCGTTCCAATGGCGGCAGGTCGGCGAAACGGGGGATCTTCTTGCGTGACGGGTTCTTGGGCAGCAAACCACCAAGCTGCTTCTTGGTCCCGGCGTGCTCCGGCCTGGCAGCCACGTTCGTCCACTCCATGGGGTCGCTGTTGTGGTCGTAGAGCTCTTCCCCGTCGGGATACCGGCTCTAGCGCCCGCGCTCCCTGCGCACCGTCACTTTGTCCGGGCTCAAGCTGGTGATGGCGGGTTTGTCCCAGACGGCCTCGGGGTTCGCCAGCAGAGGCCGGAGGCTGCGGTAGGCCGCACGGGTCGACCAGCGTCGGGTACAGATCCAGCAGTTCCACAGTGCGGCCGCTCTTGCGGTTCCGTGCGAGAATCCCGGGGCCGGCCAGCATCATCACAGCGCGCGCGGAACGCTCCCAGAGAATGAACTTGCGCCATTGCTCCTTCTCGCCGAGTGGCCAGCCGTAGTCGCTCCACACCACGACGATCGTGTTCTTGGCATTCGGCCCGTCGTCGAGCGCCCGCAGCACCTGGCCGATATTGGCGTCGGCATGGCGGATGCAGGCGAGATAAGAAGCCACGGCCTTGCGCCATTGCCCGTGTGTAGGGACGTTGGCGTGGTCGCAGAAGCTTCGCAGCGCCGACTTGGGGACATGCTCGATGTCTCCGTCGCGCGTGGGAGGCAGTTCCGTTCCCCGCTCGCGGAATCCGTCGAAGTACGTCTGGGGAGCGTACCACGGCAGGTGCGGCCGACAGAACCCGACCGCGAGGAAGAAGGGCCGTCTGTCTGCTTGGCTGAGGTACTGCTCGGCCTATGCCGCGAGCTGCGTGTCCGCGGTTTCCTCGTCGCCCACATCGAGGCCACCCCAGTCGAAATGGGCGGTCTTCGGAATCTGGTTGGCGGGCTTGTCCGGCGGGTGCAGAAATCCTTTGAACTGGTAGCACGCTTACCAAGAAGCAGCCTCGTTCTGGGAGCCATGAAAGATCTTGCCGCCACTCAGCACCTCGTAGCCGTGCAGCGTGAAGCGCTGCGGCAGCGTGACGGCGTCGGGCATGGCCTTCCGCCAGGCGTCGCCATTGCTGTAGACGCCGGAGGTCGAGGGCCGGAGGCCGGTCAGCGGGCTGGTGCGAGAAGGATTGCATGAGGGCGCCTGGCAGTGGGCGCGATTGAATGTCACACCCCGTTGCGCCAGCTTGTCGAGATTGGGAGTTCTCGCTTGCGGATGCCCTCCCAGAGGTCCGATCCAGTCGTTCATGTCGTCAACGGAAATGAACAGAACATTCGGGCCATTCGCACGGGGGCCTTGTGCGAGCAGGGCCGGGACGAGCGCGCATGTCAACGTCATCACGGCGGCGGTGGGCAGCCATCGCCGGGGTGGTGTCGCATTGGGAGGAATCGGTATTGCTGGACTCGCCATGATCTTGCGTGCCGCCGGCGCGCGCACGCCGGCAGGCCTCACGATACTGCCCGAGAATCCGCAGCCGCAACACCAGCCGCGACCGAGACGAGGCGCCCTCGTGCCGCCGATATGCTGGTATTGAGAGTGTCCGGTGGCTGGCCGCGGTCCCAATCAGCCGCAGGTGGACCCGCAACCGATCAGACGCATGTCACCCCGAACGCCGGCCAACGTCCCGCCCCTATCTTCTACCGCCAACAGGCAGCCGGACCGGGCGCCCGACGCCGCTCCCGCCATCGGCCACGTGCGGAGGTGGCTCTATATAGCCCTGGGTAGCGGGTTCGTTGGACTCGCCGGCATTGGAGTCGTGCTCCCTGGAATCCCAACGACTCCGTTTCTGATCTTGGCGAGCTACTTTTTCATCCGCTCGTCGCCGACGTTGCACCGGAAGCTCTTGCGGTCCAAGACGTTCGGCCCCATCCTGCAGGACTGGCATCGGCATCGGGCGCTGAGGCGCCGGGTCAAGCGTGTCGCCGTCACGGCCTGCACCCTCGTGGTCGGTGTGTCCCTCGTGTTCGGCGGGCTGCCGTGGCCCGCGCGCCTGCTTGTCGGTTTGGCGGCTGCTTACGGAATCTGGTTCGTGGCCCGGTTGCCTACCATTCCGGATGGCAACGACTCATGAGTACAGTCGCCCCCCGGGCGGCGCACTCGGTACAATGCCACCGGGATGCGATTCCTGAAGCGGCGCGTACCCGCCCTGGCAGTCACGTTCCTGTCGCTGCTGTGCCATGGGCAGGAGATCCCCAACTTCGTCATCATCTTCGCCGCCGACCTGCGGTATGGAGACCTGGGCTGCTACGGCAACCGCCACATCCAGACCCCGAACCTGGACCGCATGGCGGAGGAAGGCATGCGACTGACCCGCTTCTACGCCCAAAACGTGTGCGGACCCTCGAGAGCGGCATTGCTGACCGGCTGTTATCCGATTCGCCTGGGCGAGCCGGGCAACACGAAAGCGGCGCACACGATCCTGCATCCCGACGAGAGGACGATCGCCGAGGTCCTGTCGGCCAAGGGTTACGTCTGCGGACTCATCGAAAAGTGGAGCCTCGCCGGCCCGGGCGGGCACGAGCGAGGCCCGGGCGCCGGGCCCTACAAGAGCGAGTTGATGCCAATCAACAGTGATTCGACTACTTCTTCGGAACTCCGTCCCACAACGGGACGACTCGAGAAGTGGACCCCGACGGATGGAAGACGGAGTTGATGCGCAACGACGAAGTTCTGGAGAGCCCGACCGATCTCAACTTGGTCAACCGACGTTACACCGAGGAAGCTCTCGCGTTCCTCGAGAGGAATCGGGATCGTCCATTCTTCCTCTACTTGGCGCGCACCATGCCGCACGTACCGTTGGGGGCATCCGACGACTTCCCAGACGGTTCGGTCCGAGGCCTCTCTGGGGATGTCGTCGAAGAACTGGAATGGAGCGTCGGCGAGGTGCTGCAAGCGCTGCAGCGTCTCGGCTTCGATAGCCGCACCCTGGTCGTCTTCACCTCGGACAACGGTCCCTGGATCGAGGAGCATCTTGGGGATCACGGAGGCAGCGCCGCCCCGCTGCGCGGGTTCAAGATGTCCACCTGGGAAGGAGGCTTGCGGGTGCCGGGGATCTGCCGCTGGCCGGCCAAGATTCAGCCGGGCAGGGAGGGGTGCGAGATGGCGACGACCCTCAACGTCCTGCCGACATTCGCGGTTGCGGGTGTTCCGCTACCTCAAGGCAGGACGATCGACGGACTGAATCTCGCGCCGTGGCTCCTGGGTCAGTCGAGCCGCAGCCCGCGAGAGAATTTCTACTACTTCGCCTACGCGCCTCTGCAAGCCGTGCGGGATCAACGCTGGAAGCTCGTGTTGCGGCGGCCCGCCGACCCGCCATGGACCAGTTGGTACGGGCGTATGATTGATGCCGTGCCACAACCTGAGTTGTACGATCTGCGGTTCGATTCGGGCGAGAGCCGCAACGTCGCCCAACAGAACGGAGAGATCGTGGCGCGGCTCATGCGGCTGGTGCAGCACGTCCGGGCGCAGCTTGGCGACTACGAGCGGATCGCCGCCGACGCACGGTTCTTCGATCCGGGTCCGCGGCGCCCCGACATGGCTGCATGGAGAAATTGAGATCGGTTCGGTCGGTCCCGGCCGAGTTGGCGCAAGCCCGAGCACGTCTTTGCACTGGGGCCAGGAAAGCCGCGACGTGAACCGGAATCCGAAAAGGTCGCCCTTGCTCGAAGTCGCGGCGGCGTTCCTGCGCATCGGGTTGATTGCGTTCGGGGGTCCGGCAGCCCACTTGGCGCTGCTCGAAGACGAATTCGTGTCCCGGCGCGGGTGGCTTTCCCGCCAGCGATTCCTGGACCTGATGGGCGCCACGAACCTGATTCCGGGTCCGAATTCGACCGAGATGGCGATGCATCTCGGATATGAAAGGGCCGGCGCGCGCGGCCTTTTCGCGGCTGGACTGGGCTTCGTCCTGCCGGCCGCCGGGATCACGGCCTTGTTCGCATGGGGTTACGTCGAGTTCGGATCCCTGCCGGCCGCGGAGCCCGTCTTGCTGGGGGTGCGGCCCGTGGTGCTCGTCGTGATCGTGGGCGCCTTGTGGAAGCTGGGCCGGAAGGCGATCACCGATTGGCGGCTCGGAGCCATCGCGGTCGGCGTGATTCTTCTGCTCGCGCTGGGGATGGGCGAAGTGCCGGCATTGCTGGCCGGGGGGTTGCTGGGCATGCTCTGCCTGTGGCTGCCGCGCGTTGTGCCGGCCTCCACCGTGCTTCTTTGGGCGCTCGCGGAGCCCGCCCATGCGGTGGCGGTTGGCGGCGATGGCTCGCAGCTCGGCAAGCTGGGCCTTTTCTTTCTCAAGATCGGGGCGATCCTGTACGGCTCCGGATACGTTCTCGTTGCGTTTCTCGAGGGGGGCTTGGTCGAGGACTATGGCTGGCTGACGCAGCAGCAACTGTTGGACGCAATCGCAGTCGGGCAGTTCACTCCCGGACCGGTGTTGACTGCGGCGACGTTCATCGGCTTTGTGCTCGCGGGACCGGCGGGCGCCGCGGTAGCCACTGCCGGGATCTTCCTCCCCGCATTCGGGTTCGTCTGGCTGCTGAACCCCCTGGTGCGCCGCCTCCGGCAGTCGGTTCTCAGTTCCGCATTTCTGGACGCCATCAACGCGTCGGCGGTCGGACTGATGGCAGCCGTCGCCGTCGACTTAGCGCGGGCTACCATGGTTTCCTGGCCTCTGTGGGCGATCGCGGCGGCGGCTGCCGCGGCCCTCTTCTGGGCGCGCTGGCCTGCCGCTTGGCTGGTGGCCGGCGGTGGTCTGGTTGGCTGGTTGATCGCGCTTGCTGGTTGGCTGTGAGTCCCGGCGATCGGGGGTCTACAGTATGTCGGACTCGCGGAAGCGCTGCAGGCCTCGTTGGGTTTGGACCCGCAGCTCGTCGAACAGGCTGGGATCGATCCTGGAAAAATGGAAGCAGGACTTGCCTTGCATGCGCTTCCTGAGCGAGAGCGAGAGGTCGTCCAGCAGCTGAAGGAAGACGTACAACGGCATCAGGTGGTAGCTCACGTAGCGCTTCTTGAGCTGCACGGCGCCGAAGACCATGTCTTTGTTCTTGGCCCGAGGCTTTCTACAGTTCAAGTAGCAGCTGACCGCGCTGTCTTGGAGGACCGCGAGTTGCGGCTCGCACCGCCGCAGGATTTCGCGCAATGCGGGGAAGATGTCTTCAAACGACGGCATAGGGAAGATATCGTAGTAGGTTCGGGCTGGCGGGCCACCAGCCCGCGACAGTGGCTTGCAATCCTGCCGCTAACCCAGCCCAGTTGGCGATAACGGCACCATTCGAGTCGCTGCGGCGCTCTCAGATACCAAAGCGAGTACGGTTTCCCAGAGTGGATGACTCACCGGGAACTCGCTGACCTTCTTCACCCCCACGCGCCTCATATAGTCGAGGTAGCGGTCGTTCCAATCTGGATCCTCTCGAAACTCTTCCAGCGCAGCAGCAACCCGGCTGGGAGTCGTGCCCCTTGGCGAGAAGGCGAAATCATTGCGATGTCATGCAGATGGCGCACGAGATCGGGGTAGCTCCTCTTGGAACCAGGAATCCGCTCGGCCAGCGTGGTCCACTTGCCCGCTACGATTTCGACTGCAGCTACGGCCGGGAATCTCCGCCTCGTACGCCACGTCATCTTGGGTGGAAGGCGCATTGGCATGTCGACCAGTTCAAATTTGATGCCCTGCTGCACCGCTTCCGATTGATACCGACCGGTGTAGTTGTAGATGAACGCTTGCAAGACGCCGTCCTTGCGGACAAGCCCTTGGCGCGTCCGGGTTAACCACGGCAGCGCCTCGGCAATGTGCTGGGCAAACTTCTCAACAGTTGCTTTGACGAATTCGACTCGGTCCTTATCCCCCTTCCGGGGCAGGCCGTCTGGAAGCACGATTCGCAAGTAGATGCCTTCCGAGAACCTCGTCAGCATGCCGTGGTATGCAGCGAGTCCAGTCCCGCCATCAACTGCAAGGGAGGTCGCGCTTCCATCGAACATCTCGATAGCGTCCAGAGCCCTCTGCACCAAGAGATCTTTCTCGGCTCGGGCCAGGGACTCGCAGTAATCAAGACGATGATAATGATCTTCGATCTCACTCAACGTCGGCATTCGGTCCAATGCGGTCATCGCTGGCTCCTCTTCTCTAACCGTCTTGCCAGTGGGTGTCTCCCACGTCAGCCAGACGCCGCGACCTCGGATTTTCCTCCTGCAACGCTTGTTCAATCGGATTACGGTCCCATTGGGACGCTCGCTGTAACCGCGCACGGGGCGGCCCGGCAGAATCTCGTAGCTCAGCGCGGCGAGCGCCTGAGGCGCCGCCTCGAACACCTTGGTGCGGCCGACCCCATAGATTCCGGCGCCGAAGCGACAAATGCGACCCTCGTCCCGCAAAGCCCTAATTGCCCGGTCGCAGGCGGCGTCCGACTAACCCAGGGCCAGAGCCTCCCGCCGCGTGAGTGCCTTCCGTCCCGGTTCGTCCAGTAGCCCTCAAATCGCGGCTAGGGCCTGAGCCGTGGACGATCCATTCCGCTTAGCTCCCACGCTCGCCATTTCGCATTCCTGAGCCGTTGCCAAGCAGGCGCGACAATCGTCCATCACCTAATCCAGCGCGGGCCTAAGAGAAGCTGGGACGCTCTCGCTACGATGGCAATGCTTATTACTTGTCGTATCGTACACCGACTGATCCGCAGGCCGACCAACCTGCGCTGCGAACATCCGTGTTCCAGCTCGATGAAGCGCACCGCAGGCCGGTGCTACTGGCCAAGCACCGCTGGCTGCGGTGACCCGACTCGGCCCCGGGGGACGCTGCCCCTTGCCACGAACCCCGCGGTCTCCGAGTTCAGACCTAGCTCGCCCGCCCGATTCCAGCAGCCGTTCCACATTGTCGGGTCGATCGGCTGCCAGATTCCGTCGGCTGGCGGTATCCTCCGCAGGATTGAAGAGCGGCGGCTGATCCGAAGCGCGGCCGCCGAAGAGCGGATGCCGTCGGCCGGGGCGTTTCAGCGGAAGGAAGAGCTTCCAGGGGCCGCCCCGTACCAGCTGCAGTCGGCCTTGCTGGCAGTAATAGAGATCCTCGCGTGGCGAGTCGGCGGCGCCTCTGCCGACCAGCCGTAGGACGCTCGATCGAAAGGTGCCTGTTGCTGGTCTAGTGGCGGCTGCGTTGGAGGTTCTCCAAGATACAGTCCGCAGTAGCGATTCCGTTCAGACTCGTGACGCTGTCGGCATGCGAGGCGTGGCATTGCGGGCCCGATGCCATGAACTGTCCTGGCGACGATCCTGGGCAAATGCTCGTCGTCTCAGTTCCGTTTCCGGCCTACCACAACCGCCATCGGCCCCTGGCTCCAGACGCACTCAGCGTCGAAGCCGGCCGCTCCGATGGCCGCAAGCTCTTGCTCGAGCGGGAAGTAGGTGTCTTCCTCGGCCCACTGCGCGAAATGTTCGCGTGCACGCTGCTTATCGATGCCGTGCGCCACCATATGGTCAATCCAGCTGCGCCAGGTTGCCTCGCTCGCAGTAGGCTCAGCTGGCATGGCCGCGTCGGCATTGACGAACACGCCGCCTGCTCCGAGGGCGTCGTGGATCCGCCGATAGAGCGCTCGCTTCGCATCTATCGTCCGGACGTGATGAAGGGCCAGCGAAGCCGAAGCGCAGTCGCAACGCGGCAGCGGCGCTAGGAACGACAACTCGGTGAATCGGACCCGCCCGGCATACATCGCGAGCCGCGTCCGGGCCTGTGCGAGCATTTCACGGTCGACGTCGATCAACTCCACGGTGCCGCTATCAAGTGCCGAGAGGATCGCCTCGGCGAGGGTGCCGGTTCCTGCCCCGAGGTCGAGCACCAAGCCCGGCCTTGCGCGGATCACCTCGCGGGCGGCGACGGCGAGCATCGCCTCGTAGCCCGGGATAAAGCGGCGAATCGTCACGTCGTAGGCGCGGATCTCAATGCCAAGGTGACGGTGTACGGAATGACTCATCAGCCTCAGTTCCTTCCCCTGAATCCAGCCAAGAAACCCTCGGCCCGCTCATCCTGGCTCGGGCCGTGCGGCTGCGCCGGATCGGGACCACGGTTCGCAGTCTGGTCCTGCGGGCTGCCGACCTCGACGCAGCGCGATGGACAGCGAGATTGCTGACATTGTCCTACCCGACGAATCTTCGGTCTTGGGACTGTTTGGTGCAGGAATCGGAAATCGTGCGCGTGCATAGTGAACGGGCCGCCGGAAGTTTGGATCGAGCCTTATGCCCAGCTCCATGCCGCGACAGCCAGCGCCTTCGCCATGTCCAAGGGATCCGAGCCAGAGATTGACGGCTGCAAGGAGGTGCGCGAATTAGCTGGGAAGACCAGCCAGTCTGCTTGTATGGATTGATGTCCGTGCCGAGACAATTTCCCAGCCGCATCGGCACACCGGCTGGAGAGACTTGCGCAACCCGGCCCGAATCGAGTGGAGTAGAGAGGCAATCCCCAAGATCGGCTTGCATGTCGGGTTTCTGAACCGGGCTCGGTGGATGTCACGCAGATCCGCCCGCCAACCTGCCAATCCGCGGGCGCTCGTGCAATTCCTTCGAACGATTCATGCCAGCTACCTTGTTCGACCACGAACCGGCGCTTGGTGAGTGGGTGTCGATCTGCTTGCAGCAGGACCGGCCGAGCTTGGCTGGCCTCGACATGACCAAGCATGTGGGGTCCAAGAAGTACGCAGAAGAGATCGGGAGACTGCAGCATGAGCTCCAGAAAGTGGCTCTCTCCTATTTCGGCCAGGGACGCAAGGCCGTTGTGCTGTTCGAAGGAAGCGACGCTGCCGGGAAGGGCGGGGCCATTCGCCGGATGAGCTGGCCGCTGGACCCCCGCAGCCTCACGGTTTGGCCCATATCGGCCCCGACACCGGAGGAGAAAGGACAGGCTCCAGTGTGTGGCGTCGCCCGCGGCTATGCCGGCCGCGACCTGGCGGTGAAGTTCGTCGGCAACTATCACGGGCACGTGGACTCCCTGCTCGTCAAGGCGGGGTCGGGACTGGCGATGCTGGGGATGTCCGATTCGGCGGGCGTGCCCGCGGGCAATGCCGAGACCACCCTACCTAATTCGACGCCGCGGAGCCGGCCCAGCAGCGCGTAGCCACCGGAATAGGTCGGCTCCACCCGCTCGACGATGCGCGCGAACATCACGTCGTCGAACAGATTCAACGTCAGGACCGCAGGCGGCTCGGCCCGCCGGTTCACGGATTCCAGCACGAGTTAGAGCATCTTGCAGTCGATCCCGACCACCCGGCGCCTAAGAGTGATGGTGTCGGACGGGTCAGGCGCACGCGCCCGCTCGGCCGACGGATCGACTGCGGAAAAGAGGCCGCCCCCAGCGATTCTCAGAATGGGGGGTCTGACTCGTGTGGGGTGGAATCTGCGAGCGTTTGTGTGCGCCGTTGGAACCCGTTGCGGGGTGATCGGACGGCTGTTGAGTCGGTATCCGGGGGGGCGAGTCGTCTGGCAGCGGCAATGACGCGGTCATGGACTTGCCGCAACGCACCCCCGCTGAGGGCCTCTGGAAGAGGAGCCTGTCGCGGGCAGGATGGCGGGCAGGTTGCGTCATGAGGGGGCGCACGCGGGCGCCCCGGGATCGGGCGGTGGCGGGCGCTTCCTCAACACGGTCTCGAACAGGGCGGTCCAACTGCGGAAGCAGAACCACTCCGTGAGGAAGCCCAGGGTCGCGAAGAACTTGCGCCGGGTGCCGACGCGCGCCCGGCATTGCCGCCACAGGTCGGACACGCAGTCCAGGACCGCATGCAGCGCGAAGGCGAACAGGTTCAGCGTCGCGAGCAGGTTCGCCAAGCCGTCCTGGCCGTGCCCGAAGTTGTGCTTGAGGTGGTAGCCCTGCCGCGCCAAGCAGTTGAACTGCTCGTTCTCGATTTTCCATCGGGCGCGGCCCGCCCGGGCGATCGCGGCCACGGTGTCGGCCGTGACCTCCAAGCTGGTGAAGAACGAATTGTGATAGGTGCGCTCGCCGTTGCGGCAGATCTCGAAGTCGATCCAGGTGCCCTTCAGGGCGTCGTCGCCGGCGCGCAGCGGCACGTTGTTTCTCCACTGGTGGCGATGGGACTCGACCTGCTGGCGCTGGTTGCGGGTGCGGACCCAGCCGGTGGACCAGATGCGGCGGTTGGGGAGCTGTTTGTATAACGTCTTATGGCTGCTAGGCTTACAGATGAAGAGGAAGTCCGCGCCGAGGTCGGCGACGAGGGCGCAGAGGGGCTGGCAGCAGTACAGATCGTCGCCGAGCAGGACCGGCCGGTAGGGGAGCAGAGCGGGGATGTGGGCGGGCAGCCAGCGCTTGGCAGCGTTGCGCTCGCAATCCTGCTTGCGCTGGTCTTCGGTCAGGTCGGGCCGGTTGGCGGCGGGGTCGTGCTGGGGCTGCACGAACAGCGGCAGGAGCGGGAGGACGCGGTTGTGGCCGTCGGCGACGACGGTGGCCGCGAGCATGGTATGGAAGAACTGCTTGGTTTTGTGCTTGCCGACATGGCGGGTCGAGCACTGCTCGCAATGGATGGAATCCGAGCCATGGAACTGGATGCCGTCGAGGGCGATGAGGAGGCGGCCGTCGAGGCGCAGGAAGGGCTCGAGGCCCCCTTGGTCGCGGACGGTGTCGAGGCAGAGGGGGAAGAGGTCGGCGAAGAGGGAGGGGTCGAGACCGTCGAGCAGATTCCTAATCTGATTGTCACTCGGAATCTTGCTGACACCGAAGAGGGAGTGGCAGTTGGAGCGGGCGGACTCCTCGTGCATGTGGCGCTGGAAGTCGAGGAAGGAGGGGGACTGGAAGAAGAACGTGGAGAGGGCGCAGGCAGCGGCATCGGAGACGGCGTAGCGCTTGTTGGAGCCGGTACGGGGGTCGGGCAGGGCGGAGGCGGCTTGTTGGAAGCGGTCCAGAAGGGACTCGAGCACTCGGGCATTGGAAACGGGGGACACACTTTATGTTTGAAAGCGGTGCCCGCAAAGTCAAGTCCCCAGAAACTGGTCCCTTGCTACCGGCCCCTCAGCGGCTCCCGAGACAAAAAAGGCCAAATTGAGAATTACTGGGCCGCCCCCCTGCCCCTCGGCCTCGACACTCAGCATCGACGCCAACAGCGCGATCATCGCCGTCGCCGCGAACCCGAATCTCTCCTGATCACGGGTCGACCCTGGAATTCCTCCGAGGGCGCCGGAAAGGCCGCCTTCCGGCCGACGCACCCTCCCGTGACCACCTACCTAGCAGCTCGGATGACACGAACGTCTTCCAGGGTGGCTAGGGGAAGCAACGCCTTGAACAGCATCCGAGCGTGGATGGTACGATCGCAGACTGCGTATTCCTGGGAGGGTTGCTGGCTGCTGGATGCCTCGTCGGCCGGCCTCCGGCCTGGATTGGAGGAACGCAATGAGCAACGCGCAAGCGCCGTTTGGCCGCCTGGAGAGGATTCTGGCTCGCTTGGATTTCGCCTGGAGGGTCAGTGGATCCCAGTTGGACTACATCGGCGAGCATGGCCTCTGGATGAATCGCTTCCGGCCCGGCGGTCCCCATGCCCTCTGGATTGGCGGCCACTTGGCGTTCTATGAATCCGGAGCGCTGAAGCTCTACCAGGAGCTCGACGCCAGTCCGCTGGCGGAGTGGAAGGAGCTCTTCGGCAACGGAAGCCCGAGCCTCGATGAGCCGTCTCACTACCCGAGTCCCTCGGAAATACTGGGCGAGCTAAAGCGAGGCCGGAAGGCCGTTCAGGCCAGCATTGCGGGCTTGGGCGACGAGGATCTCGACCGTCCGGTCGAGAACCAGAGGCTGGCGATCCGGGACCTGCAGTCGCAGATCGAATTCATGATCTGGCACGACTCGCACCATGCCGCGCAGTTGGGCGCGATCGTGAACAACTTCAAGCAGAGTCAGACTGCCTAAGTCGCGGACTTGCCGCATCGCCCCCACGTTGCGGCGGCGGAGTGCTACTCGAGTTCCGGCTTCGATCCCTCGTTCCAGTAGATCTTCAGATTGTGGGTCGCGCGGCCCGCCGCGACGATCTCGGGCCGGTCGTCTCCGTTCAAGTCCGCAACCGTGAGATCTTCGGTCGCCATGCCGCCCCAGTCAATGATCTGTACCTCCTCGGTGGCGGGATCGTAGACCGCGACCCCCGGTCGGTCGTACGGCATGCTGCCCTTGAGCCGCCAACCGAACGCAAGTTCCTCATCGCCGTCGCCATCCAGATCGGACGTCCAGAGTGCATGGCCGCCGTTCACACGTTGGACGACCACGTCGCGCGTCCAGCCGCTCAGCGGATCGGCGGGCTCGTGATAGAGCACGATATGATTGGCGTGCCACGGCTCGACCGTGGCGATGTAGCGCTTGCCGGATGCGAGCGTCCCCAGCTTGATTTCGCCGGCGCCACGGATCGTCTCACCAATGTAGCCGGGGCCCAGTTGCGAGCGTGACCAGCGTCCCGCCGAGCTGCGGTCCAGCAAGTGGACGCCCTCATAGGAGGCCACGAGGAGTTCGTCGGCCGCGTCGGCGTCAAAGTTCAGCACCCAGAAATTGTGCACGATGTGGAAGGAGTCGTCGATGACTTCCTGGCCCCACCCTTGGGACGCTGGATTCGTCGAAGGCTTGAGCGCCAGCAGGCGAACCCCGTTGCCCACCCAATGCTTCGGTCCGCTGGTGCCTCGTCCCTGCAGCGGCGCGACGATGAGTTCTCGCTTGCCGTCGCCGTCCGTGTCGGCCCACCGCATGCGGTGTGTCGTCGGTTCGTTGCCAAGGGGATGCAACTCCCATTCCGCCTCTGGATCGGTCTGGCGGCGGATCCACTGCAACGTTCCGCCACCTTCGGTGTCACGCGGGCGCCAAGCCGCGCCGATCGCGAATTCCAGCTTGCCGTCACCCGTGATGTCCTGCGCCGCGATCGCGACGTTGTCGGCCTCGGTCTCGCCGTCCAGGATGACTCGCTTGTCCCAATCGGGGTTGCTCCACCAAGCCACTTGCGTCTCGTTGAGGGCGACGATATCGATATCGCCGTCGCCGTCGACGTCTTCGCACAACACGGCGTAGCCGATGCCCAGCTGGTCTTCGATCTGCTGGTGACGGAACTGGATCGTCCCGGCCCAGGTACTGCAGGCCAGCGCTAGAAGCGCGGCGCAGAGCGTAAAGGTCTTCATGGCGATAGCGTAGCAGCGAAGATAGCCGCTGGACACCGGATCTTGGAGGTGCGTCAAGCTCTGCTTTGAGGCGGCTGGGAGACAGGGGCAGGGGCGCCGTTCGGCGGCCCGATCACTTGGCCGCACCCCCGGGATATGGTCTTGGCTTGTCGGATCGTTGCAACCGACGGGACTTCCTGACGGCGGCGGCGGGTCTGGGTGCATGCTCGTACGGCGGCCAAGGGCCCGCGCTGTTCGACTTGGAGGCGGATCCCCTGGGGGAACACAACGTCATGCACCAGCACATGACTGTTGCGGAAGAACTGCGCGGCGTAGTCGCGGAGCACCCGCGGGATGCCGTCTATCGAGGCCCCCGAGTCGACATAGGGTTGCGATCCGGCGTCCTGCGGCTACTCCGGAACGTACTCGAGGATCTGCCCAGCGGCGACTAGGCGAGACCGTAGAACCTCGTAGTCAAGAGCCTGCACGGACTGGTCCTGCTCGATCGCGAGCACGGCGGCCGTAGCCGCCGATTGGCCGAGGATCAGGAACACCGGCTCCATGCGGATCGAGCCGTAGGCGATGTGCGAAGACGAGACGCAAACCGGAACCAGCAGATTGGCGCATTCGTCCCGTTTCGGGGTCAGAGAGCGATACGCGATGCCGTACGGACGTTGCGGCTTCACGCCGATGTCGCCCTCGTTTTGCACGGCTCCGTCCGCAGTTACGTAGCGCTGGACATGGTGTGAATCCATGGAGTAGGAGCCCATGCCCACCGGTTCCGGCGCATCGCGCTTGGCGAGGCAATCGTGCTCGGTCATGACGTACTCTCCAAGCATCCTGCGAGCCTCTCGAATGTAGAGTTGACGGGGCCAATGCCCGTTGTCCGTGAATTCGTCAAGAGCCAAGCCCCATCGCGAGGCTTCGCCGCGGACATCCTTGGGCATCCGGGGATCGTTCGCCAGGAAGTACATCAGGCCCTGCTGGTAGGTCTTGTGCTCCTTCAGGATCTCCTCGCGACGTTCGTAGGAGGCGTCCGGGTAGTCGTAGTTCATGCCGATGTTGTCCGTGCTGAACGGCCCGTGGTTGTTCGTGTCGGTCTTGGCGTTCGGAATCGGATCGAACTTACGGAATGTCTGCCTCCAGCCCTTGGCGAAGACGCGCAATAGCAATTCGTACTGCTTGGGATCGTAGCCTGCCGGCTTGGCGAACGGCGCCCGGTTCTCCGGAACCTGCGTCAGGCACATCCAGAAACAGTAGGCCTGGATATGGGCGTCGCCCTGCCCGTTCGCTCCAGGCGGATCCGGGCTGATGCGGGGCAGCAACCCGCTCGACGGTTCGCCCGGAGTGACGTATGGGTCCACGCCCTCGGGAAAGAAGTGTCCGTGGTGGCGCGCATCTTTCTGGACGCCCGCCCAGTCTTCTCCATACATGGCACTTGGTTCCCGCCCGACGTGGTAGCTGACGCCGGCGGCGGCCAGCAGGTCTCCTTCGTACGTCGCATCGATGAAGGCCGAGCCCGTGTAGAGAGTCCCGTCCCGCGTCGCAATGCTGAGAATCCGGCCGTCTTCGACTACGACTCCTTGCTGACGATCAAGCGGCGCGTCCCGGCGGACGTCGATCCCGTGCTCCACGATCCAATCCTCGAAGATTCCCTCCGCGACATGGGGCTCGAAAATCCACATCGTGCGGCGCTCGCCGTCCACCGCCGGCGCGCCTTGTCCCCGGTTGCCGTACTCGTCGCGGGCCTGCCATCTCCAGGCCTCCGGATCTTGGTAGTGGAGCCAGACCCGGTGGTAGAACTCGCGCGCCAAGCCACCGATCGCAGCCTTGTCCCCCGTGTCGGTCCACCCCAGGCCCCCAGCCGACAAACCGCCTAGATGCCCGTCTGAGGTCACGATGACGACGGATCGGCCCATGCGCGCCACCTGCACCGCGGCCGCCACGCCGGCCGATGTGCCGCCGTAGACCACCACGTCGTAGCCCAGGTTTGTCGGCCCGTAGCCGATTTCAGGCATTATTGAACGGATTTGGCGCGTATCTCGTTGATTCTTGGTGGCGGATGGCCCGAGATGCAAAATGTAGTGCCATAATATTTGATTACGGCTTGACTTATCCGGCCCGCAGTGCTCGACTGCGAGCATGTTCGTTTGCCGCACCCGCACGCGCTCCGGCAACGACGGCCAGGCCTACTTCACCTATCGCCTCGTCCGCTCCCAGCGCGTCGGCCCCCAGGTCCGCCAGCGCATCTTGCTCAATCTCGGCAGCCACTTCGCCATCGACCGCGCGGACTGGCTCCTGCTGTGCTCCCGCATTCGCCAGCTGCTCGACGCCCAGCTCTCGCTGGAGCCGCTGCCGTGCCCCCCGCCGGTCGAGGCCGAGGCCCAGCGCATCGCCGCCCAGCTGGTTCAGGCCGCTCCAGCCCCTCCCGAGCGGGCCGCCACCGGCGCCTCCGAGCCCGACCTGCAGCGCATCGACGGCAACTCGCTGGACCTGGTCCGCCCGCGCTGTGTCGGCGTCGAGCAGGTCGCCTTGTGGGCCGTCGAGCAGCTCGGGCTGCTGCCGCTGCTGGAGCGCGCCGGCCTGTCCGGCCCGCAACGCTGCGCGGTGCTCGGCTCGATCGTCAGCCGCATGGCCGCGCCGGCCTCCGAGCTGGCGTCCTGGCATTGGCTGCGCGCGCGCAGCGGCCTCGGGGAACTGCTCGGTTTCGATTTCGAGAGCCTGGGCCTGAGCGCCCTCTAGCGCGCCTCGGACCGCCTGCTGCGGCACCGCGAGACGGTCGAGCGCGCGCTGTTCGAACGCGCCATGGGCCTGTTCGATCTCGAGCCCACGATCACTCTGTGCGACTTGACGAACACGTACTTCGAGGGGGCCGCCAAGGGCCAGCCGCTGGCCCGGCGGGGCCGTTCCAAGGAAAAGCGCAGCGACTGCCCGCTGCGCACGCTGGGCCGGGTGCTGGACGGGGCCGGGTTCGTGCGCCGTTCCGAAGTGCTGGCCGGCAACGTGGCCGAGAGCGGCACCCTGGCGGGGATGCTGGAGGCGCTGCAGGCGCCGCCGGAGGCGGTGGTGGTGCTGGACAAGGGCATCGCGACGGAGGAGAACCTGCGGTGGCTGCGGGAGCGGGGCTCCCGCTACCTGGTGGCGAGCCGCAAGCGCGCGTTCGAGGCCGACAAGGCGATCGCGATCGGCACGGCGTCGGGGTCGTCGGTGCGCGTGTACAAGCAAGCCGGGGAGAACGGAGAGGCGCGGCTGTACTGCGAGTCGGAGGAGCGGGCGCGCAAGGAGCGGGCGCTCGTGGAGCGGGCCGGGGAGCGCCTGGAAAAGGGCCTGCGGGAATTGCACGAGGGCTTGTCACGCCCGCGCACGGGGAAGCGCCTGGAGGCGGTCTGGCGGCGCATCGGGCGGCTGCCGGCAGCGCACAAGGCCGCCGCGCCGCACTACAGCATCCGCGTGGAGGCCGACGCGAAGGGCGGCAAGGCCGCGGCGGTACGCTGGGAGCGCCAGCCGGCCGCTGGCTCCCAGGCGACGCATCCGGGCGCGTACTGCCTGCGCACGAACATCACGGATTGGGACGCGGAGCGGATGGGGCGCACGTACGTGCTGCTGACCGACTTGGAGGCGGTGTTCCGCTCGCTGCAGAGCGAGCTGGGCCTGCGGCCGATCTACCAGCACAAGGCGCACCGCTCGGAAGGCCACCTGTTCGTGACGGTGCTGGCATACCCACTGGTGCAGATGATTCGCCAGCGCCTGCGGGACAGCGGGGAGCGGGCCAGTTGGACTCGCCTGCGCAAGCGGCTGGAAGGCCAGCAGCGGCTGACCGCGGTATTCCGCCGCGCGGACGGGCAAATGCTGCACGTGCGCAAGGCGACCCGCGCCGAGGCCGGCCAGCAGGCGATCTATGACGCGCTCGGCATCGACGCGTCTCCGGGCGGCGTCCGCAAGCTGGTCGTCTCGCCATCGCAATCCACGAAAGTGCAGCGAATGTAGTACCAGACGCCAGATTTCATTCTCGCAAAGTGTTTGTTTTAAGGTACTTGCAGAATAGGGTGACAAAGATGGGGTAGGACTCCGCCGGAGCGGTGGGCCTGCGGGAGCCGCAACCGGCGAGGCCCAAGGCGAGGCAGACGCCCAGGGCAGTAACAGCGAGATGGAGTGAATTGTCGAGGCGTGTCATGGAAACGCATGCGCGGAGCGGTGATTCGCCACTCCGGAGAACTCCGGCTGGGGGTCCGGACGATAACCGCATTCTGCGGCCAGTCGCGTGAACGACCAGTCTACTCTGCGTAGGCGCTCCGCCGGCTCGACGGCGCCGTTGTCTGACCGCAATGACCAGCGCTAGTGGGAACGCCACCCCGCTCAGTCCAGGTCACCAGCTCACCGATGCGCGGTTGCGCCGGGAATCTTCTGCAAAGGTCTTGATCAACCGCTACGGGTCCGCTGTTGGTGGTCGAGCCCGCGCGCAAAACTCCAGCAGGACGGGAAACGCCAGAGCTGCGGGAACGTCCTCAAGTCGCCTGTCGGAGCACGTCCTTGTTCCTCTTGCGCTAGGACTCCATGTTGAGGCAGCAACTGCCTTCTGACGCGCCCTCGTGAGTCCCCACCGGGAGCGTTCCGAGCAACCATAGACAACACGCGGCGAAAAAATCCGCACTATTCGCATCGGCCGCCCACAACCCGCGATGTTCCGCAGTCAGTATGCGTGTGTCCATGCCATACGCAGTGCGATCGCGAGGTCTGTTTGAACGTCCAGGCCGCCCTGCGATCGCGCGAAAAGGACAACTCAAGCCAACAACGGGTTTCGCTTGACCAGCGTTGGAAACCGACTGAAGTCTCGATCCACCGTCCACAGCTCCGAGATACCACGTGACAAGCAGATTGCGGCGATCCGAGCATCGTGCACCATGGGACCTCTGATCTTTCCCTGCAGTAGGGCATCTTTGAGGAACGTCCAATGATCCTCGGACTCCCAGAGCAAGACGACAGAAGGAGAGTTAAGCCAGGCTTCTATCTGGTCCGTTGCTTGACGGATCGTTGACGGTGGATCGTAGATTCGTGGGTGCGACACCATCGCCAAGAACTCGTGCACACACGGCCAAGGGATCGCCCAAGGGCTTCGCCCCTCGGCAAGGGTTCTCATCGCGGCTGCCGCGGAAACGTGCCACTCCGAGTCCGCTCGGTGTGCATGCACGAGGATGTTGGAATCGACAGCGATCAACTGCTACGACCTTCATGCGCCGCGCCGAGAATGTCCGACCAAGGCTTGTTCTGGAATTCGGGTTGTAGGCCGCGGCCTTGGACACTTCTGTCCGGCAGCTGGTAACGCTGGACCAGTCGTTCATCCTCCAATGCCATGCGGATGCCTTGTTCGACGACGGCGCGAAGCGTAGTCCCTCCCTTAGCTGCGAGTTCTTTCGCCTTGATAGCGAGGTCATCGGTGATGTCGATCGTTGTCTTCATGATATGGGTGCCCATATTCGTGAATATTGTAACCCGTATTGGCGATGCGGTCCGCAAACCACGACTCAAAACCAAGCGGTTGAACGAGCGCCATGCTTGGGTGTCACGCTTAGCGGGCTGGGAATCCTGCGTCTGCTCCTGCCGCCGACTGGAACCCACGATCTTTCACCGACCTCGACTCCAGTGGGATTGATTCGCAGCCGCGAGCGATGTTGTGCTTTCCCCCGAGCTCCACACAGGGCGTTGAGTTCACCTCGCCGCAGCCCCACGACACGCCACCGCCATGGCGAGCCGAGCGAATTCCAGATGCGGGACGTTGCAAGCGTTGCCTGGCGTCAGCGGAGATGTGGGAGTCAGGCGCAAGGCGAAACGAGACCGGCCTCTCAAAGTACCGTGACATCGAGATCGGCTTCGCTCAGGCTCCGACCGAGAACAAGGACCGCATCGTCATGGACCGCGTCCAGAATTCGCCGACTTCCGTGGGACGTCGTGGCGATCGTCACCGCAACGACCACTGCGTCCTGCCAGCTATTCTGGTGCGCGACCTCCGCGAGGGCGACGTTGTGGCGTTTCTTCAGCCGCTCCTTCAGCGAACGCAGCACCTGCCGCTTGTCCTTGAGCGAGTGGGAATGCTCAATGTGGATCTGCAGGCTCAGGGTCCCGATGCTGTAGTTCATGCGTGTCCCTATCGTGCGTGGGCCCCGGGCTGTCCGTCCAGTCCGGCTCGAACTCGGGACGCCCGCACGGGGTCTGGACGCCGACCGGCAAGCGCAAGCGAACCGCGCCGTGCGGCTCCGAAGCGGCATGGCGGATCCAGAACGGACCACGGCCGGTCGGCGGCCGCTGCCAGGAACGAACGGGGACGGCAGGTCCGGCTGCCTCAAACGGGGATGAGCTCGTTGATGTCTTGCGCAAATTCGACGGTCTTGAAGATCTCGATCTCGTCACTCTTCTTGACGTCGTTGTAACGCTCGAAGTGCATCCCGCACTCCTGGCCTGCGCGCACTTCGCTGACATCCTCCTTGAATCGCCTCAGAGAGTCCAGACGGCCCGTGTGGACGACGACGTTGTCGCGCACGAGGCGGGCCGAGGCATTGCTCAGAGCGACACCCTCGTCCAGCATGCAGCCTGCGACGGTTCCCACGTTCGTGATGTGGAATATCTCGAGCACCGTGGCCCGTCCGAGGATCTCTTCGCGCCGGATCGGTTCGAGCAATCCGGCCATCGCCTGCTTGAGTTCGTCGACCAGTTCGTAGATCACCGTGTGCAGGCGGATATCAATGCCTTCCTTCTCGGCAAGCGCGGACGCGGAGCGCTCGGGCCGCACGTTGAATCCGACCACGATCGCGCTAGCTGTGATCGCCAGCAAGATGTCGGACTCCTTGATGGCGCCGACTCCGGAATGGATGACGCGCACCTTGACCTGGTCGCTCGTGAGCTTGGCCAGCGTGTCCCGCAGCACCGTGGCTGAACCTTGCAGGTCGGACTTGAGGATGATTGGAAGCTCCTTGACCCGGCCGGCTGCAAGCTGCTCTTGGAACTGCTCCAGCGAAAGACGCGCCGTTGCGGCCATGGCTTGCTCACGCGCCTTTTTCTCGCGGTACTCGACCATCTTCTTCGCCCGATCCGTGTCGGCGACGACCGAAAGCTGGTCTCCCGGTTCCGGCAAGTCGTCGAGGCCGAGCACGACGACTGCGGAAGACGGTCCCGCCTCGTCGACCTTGGCGCCACGGTCGTCCATCAGGGCGCGCACCCTACCCATCACGGCGCCCACGACAAATGAATCACTCACACGCAGCGTGCCGTTCTGGGTGAGCACGGTGGCCACAGGCCCCTTGCCACGATCGAGTTTCGCCTCGAGAACGACGCCGACCGCCAAGCGAGCCGGGTTGGCCTTCAGTTCACGAACCTCCGCGACCAAGCTAACCATGTCCAGCAGGTGGTCGATACCCTCCTGCGTCTTTGCGGAGACGGGGCAGAAAATCGTGTCTCCGCCCCAGTCTTCCGGCACCAGGCCGCGGTCCGACAGTTGCTGCTGTACCCGGTCCGGCTCGGCTTTGGGGAGGTCGATCTTGTTGACCGCGACAATGATCGGGACTTTCGCGGCCTTGGCGTGATCGATAGCCTCGACCGTCTGCGGCATCACGCCGTCGTCGGCTGCGACAACGAGGATAACGATGTCTGTCACGGAGGCTCCGTGCGCACGCATCTTCGTGAATGCTTCGTGGCCGGGAGTGTCGATGAAGACAATGCGTTTGCCGGCCTTGACAACGTGGTAGGCGCCGATCGCCTGAGTGATGCCCCCAGCCTCGCGGGCTGCAACGTTGGTCGAGCGGATCGTGTCCAGCAGCGAGGTCTTGCCGTGGTCGACATGCCCCATGATGGTGACGACCGGCGGGCGTGTCTCGATATCGTCCAGAGTCTCGTCCTGGTCGATGTCGAGCACGGCCTCTTCCTCGAAGGTCAATTCGGTGGCGGTTGCTCCGAAGTGGCTCGAGATTTCCTTGATGCTCTCGAGTTCCAGGGGCTGATTGATGGTGGCGAATTGGCCCTTCTCCACCAGCGACTTGATGATCTGACTGGCCTTGATGCCGAGTTTCTCGGCGACTTCCTTCACTGTCGTGCCGTCCGACGCAAAGATTTCTTCATGCACGGCCTTGGCTGTCTCGGCCTTGCGTTTGCGCTGCAGGATCTTCTTCTCGGCCAGGGCTTCGAGGTCGCGCTTGCGCTGTTGGGGCGGCCGAGGGCGGCGGAAGCCCGGCGCTCCTCGGCCGGGCCCTCCCGGCCGGCCCGGCGCGCCACCGGGCGGTCTGCCCAGAACTGTGGGACGCAGGCCGCCCATGCCAGCGGCTCCGCGTGGGATGAATCCTGCGGGAGTTCCAGGCGTCGGAGCTGGAATACCAGGCATCGGCGCGGCCTTGACACGCCGCTGCACGATGGGTCGGCCGGGTACGAGGACATTGGCCCGCACGCGCGCGTCGGGAGCTGCCGTCCTCGGTCCGGTGGCCTCGGCTTGCCTGCCCATGGCTGGCTTCGGCAAGCCAGGGGGCCGGATGGGCCGCACCCGGATCACGGAACGAAGACTTTTTGGGGAAGGTCGTGGGGGCTGGGGGGCGCCTGGGACTGGAACGGACTGCGCGCCCGGTGGGGGTGGAGGGGGGCCACTGGGCGGCGGGGCAAGGGGTGGCTTGGCCTGCACTGGGGGTCCGAGGGGAGCCTGGGCGGCAGTACCGCCGGATAGCTGTGGTGTTGGAATTGTCGGCACGGACCCGCCCAGAGGCAGCTTGGGCGTCATGGGCCTGCCCGGCACACGATTGATGTCGGGTCGCTGTGCTTCGGGCCCCAGAGCGGGGATCGCGGTGGGTTCCGGCTTCTCAAAGCCTTCCTCCGCTTGCTCTACAACCTCCGAGAAGCCGGCCTGCGGCGGCTCGAGCCGGCGAGGCGGCTGCAGCGGGGGGACAGGCGGGGCTAGTGCTGTCGGAAGTTCCTGCGGTGCGGATTCGGGGGGCGGTCCTGCGCTCTCGTCCTTCTGGACTTGGAGCGGCGGCCGGAAGACCCCGACCGGCGGCCGAAACGGCTGACGCCCAACGCTCCTTGCAGGGATCGACGGTCGCACAAATGCGGACGACGCACGGGTATTGCGGACGGTGGCCCGACTGGCAGCCACCCGCGGTCTCTTGGGCAGAGGCAGTTCCAACTCTTCGACCAAGGCCTCGGACTCGTCGCGCCTTCGCCCGCGGATCTTGTCGCGGATCTTGTTCGCGGTGGCCTCGTCCAACGAGCTGGAATGGGACTTTTCCTCGACGACGCCAAAGTCAGGGAGTACGACTAGGATCTCGCTGGACTTAATCTCCAACTCCCGCGCTAGCTCATTGATGCGAATCGTTCTTCTCCTCGTCGCCCGGTCCTTCAGGTGCATCGACCGCAGCGGGCTCCGCGCCGAAACCGGCTCCAGCAAACTCCGCCGCTCCGTCCGCAGCAGAGTCGCTCCCCTCGTGCCCCGCTGACGGGCTCCCGGCCTCCTGGCTGGGCTCCCTGTAGCGGTTTATTCTACCAAAGCCCTCGAGTTCGGCCACGTCGAAATCGACCTCTTCGTCGTCTTCCTCTTCGCTGGTTCCCGCCTGGGGAACTCCCGGCAGGACGGGCGGCTCCGCGGCTTCCTCTTCCGATGCCTGTGAAGTCGAATCCCCGCCGCCTTTTGCATCGTCCGCTACGTCGGCGGTCGACACGGCGCCCACCGTCCTTTCTATATGGGCGTAGCATTGGCTCACGGCAAGCTGGATCCTCTCGACCAACTCGGGGCCGACGCTGGGAATTTCCAACAGCTGTTCCGGCGTCATGTCCGCGAGCGCTTCGACAGTGGCGGCTCCCGACTCGATCAACCGGTCGATCAGTCCTTTGCTGAGGCTGTAGTTGAGAAGCAGGCTGACCGGCGTGCCGCCACCGCTGATCGCAGCGATCGCCTCCTCGACCTCTCTGCGTTTCTCGTCTTCGCTCTTGATGTCGATACGCCAGCCCAACAGCTTCGCCGCGAGCCGTACGTTCTGGCCCTTCTTGCCGATCGCCAGCGACAACTGGGTCTCGTCGACGATCACCTCCATGTGCTGTGTATCCGGGTCGACGACGTTTACGTAGGTAACCTTTGCCGGGCTGAGCGCCCATCGGACCATCTCCACCGGGTCCGCGATGTACTCGATAATGTCGATCTTCTCGCCGCGCAGTTCGCGGATGATCGTCTGCACGCGCATGCCCTTCATGCCGACGCAAGCGCCGACGGCATCGACATCGCGGTCGTGCGACAGGACGGCGATCTTCGTACGCTCGCCGGCCTCCCTGGCGCATGCCTTGATCTCGACCGTGTTGTCGTAGATCTCCGGCACCTCCTGCTC
This sequence comes from Bryobacterales bacterium, assembly GCA_965218615.1. Classification (GTDB taxonomy): domain Bacteria; phylum Acidobacteriota; class Terriglobia; order Bryobacterales; family UBA6623; genus VXMF01. The sequence continues at coordinate 670,634 of CBDCLH010000002.1, read as the reverse complement.
GAACAACCGCTTGACGAGTTCCTCGCTCGCCCGCGAGGCGACCACCGCCGGACCGCGGCCCACCTTTTCGATCGACTTGATCACGACGCGCACACGGTCGCCCGGCATGTAGCTCTCGAGCCGCGACTGCTCACGCCGCGGCATGCGCGCCTCAGTGCGCCCCAGCTCCACGATCATGTCCTGGCCCTCACTCCGCTTGACGGTGCAGTACTCCATCGTGTTGATGCGGTTCTCGAACTCCGCGCAGACGGTCTCGCGTTCCGCTTCGCGGATCTTTTGGAAGATCACCTGCTTGGCCATCTGGGCCGAAATCCGTCCGAACGGGGCGGTGGGCTTGGAGAAGCGGATCTCGCCTCCCATTGGGACGCGCGGGTCGATCTTGCGCGCCTGCGCAAGACTGACTTCCTTCGAAGGATTCGCGACCAGATTGGTGACCGTCTTCACGGCGTAGACGTCCACGCCGCCGGTCCTCGCATTGATCTCGGCGACCAAGTCCTCATCGGTCTTGTAGTACTTGCGAGCAGCCGCCAGCATGGCGTCCTTGACTGCGTCCAGGACGATCTCCGAGTCGATGCCCTTGTTCTGGCTCAACTGTTCGATTTCCGTGAGGATTCCCCGCGCCACGCTAACCACCTCCCGCCTTGGCAACCATTCCTTAGAGTTCGACCACCAGCCGCGCTTGTTCGATGTCTTCGAAGGGGATCTCCAGCGTCTCGCCCTGGGCCAGCTGCAGGCGAACCTTGCCGTCGGGGCCGCCTGCGATGCGCCCGGTCAACTGCCTCGCCCCGTGCAGCGGCTCGCGCATCCGCACTTTCGCCTTGTGGCCGGCGAACCGGCTGAAGTCGGACCGCTTCGACAGCTTGCGGTCCAGTCCGGGTGAGGAGACCTCGAGGTTGTAGGACGCCGGAATCAGGTCTTCCACATCCAGCGCAGCGGACAACTGGTACGAGACGCGTTCGCAGTCGGCATGCGTGATTCCACCGGGCTTGTCGATATAGATACGCAGCGTCCCATGCTTGGATCCGCCCTTCCATTCTGCGTCGATCAACTCCAATTGCTCGGATCCAGCGATGCGCTCGGCCATCCCGCGAACCTGCCCCATCATTGCCTTGCTTTGAAACGTCATCTTGCTCGCAACCACAAAAAAAGTGGGCCCGAGCCCACTTTCGGTTACGGCCGAAACTGTGACCAACCTTATTCTACCGAGACCACGACTTCGAAGCAAATCGGGCAGGCCCGCACGACCGGCGCCTAGACCTCGCGCTGGCGGCTGCGGATTCGTCGGAGGCGGAGTCTGGGAGGGGTGGCGCGAGCCTCCAACGGGCATTGCCGGAGAACGGGAACAGGGCGGGGCAGCCGTCTTCGCCGGCTGCCGGCCCCGTTGGCCAGTAATTCTCAATTTGGCCTTTTTTGTCTCGGGAGCCGCTGAGGGGCCGGTAGCAAGGGACCAGTTTCTGGGGACTTGACTTTGCGGGCATCGCTTTCAAACATAAAATGTGGCCGCCGTTTCCAATGCCCGGGTGCTCGATTCCCTTCTGGACCGCTTCCAACAAGCCGCCTCCGCCCTGCCCGACCCCCGTACCGGCTCCAACAAGCGCTACGCCGTCTCCGATGCCGCTGCCTGCGCCCTCTCCACGTTCTTCTTCCAGTCCCCCTCCTTCCTCGACTTCCAGCGCCGCATGCACGAGGAGTCCGCCCACTCCAACTGCCACTCCCTCTTCGGTGTCAGCAAGATTCCGAGTGACAACCAGATCCGCAATCTGCTCGACGGTCTCGACCCCTCCCTCTTCGCCGACCTCTTCTCCCTCTGCCTCGACACCGTCCGCGACCAAGGGGGCCTCGACCCCTTCCTGCGCCTCGACGGCCGCCTCCTCATCGCCCTCGACGGCATCCAGTTCCATGGCTCGGACTCCATCCCTTGCGAGCAGTGCTCGACCCGCCATGTCGGCCAGCACAAAACCAAGCAGTTCTTCCACACCATGCTCTCGGCCACCGTCGTTGCCGACGGCCACAAGCGCGTCCTCCCGCTCCTGCCGCTGTTCGTGCAGCCCCAACACGACCCCGCCGCGAACCGGCCCGACCGGACCGAAGACCAGCGCAAGCAGGATTGCGAGCGCAACGCTGCCAAGCGCTGGCTGCCCGCCCACATCCCCGCTCTGCTCCCCTACCGGCCGGTCCTGCTCGGCGACGATCTGTACTGCTGCCAGCCCCTCTGCGCACTCGTCGCCGACCTCGGCGCGGACTTCCTCTTCATCTGTCAGCCCAGCAGCCACAAGACGGTATACAAACAGCTCCCCAACCGCCGCCTCTGGTCCACCGGCTGGGTCCGCACCCGCAACCAGCGCCAGCAGGTCGAGTCCCAGCGCTACCAGTGGAGAAACAACGTGCCGCTGCGCGCCGGCGACGACGCCCTCCGGGGAACCTGGATCGACTTCGAGATCTGCCGCAACGGCGAGCGCACCTACCACAACTCGTTCTTCACCAGCTTGGAGGTCCTAGCGACCGGACACACTTAACACTGGCGCGGTGTTCTGTGTAGAACGGGGGTAGTGCGGGTAGGGCTGCGCATTTTCCGTCCGCAGACGATCGCTTGGCTGCGAGAGGCATTACAGCTGGGCCAGCTGTCGCGGGCGGCCCTGGGTCGCGGGGTATGCGAGCTGGAGGACTGGCGCAACCCCAAGGGCGAGTATTGCACGGCCTCGGCGCGCAAGGTGCTGCCCGAGCTGGCCGGCCAGCTGGACCTGCCGCTGCCGCCGGCCCAGCCGGGTCCGCCCGCCTGCCGCCCGCGGTCCAGCCCGGACCCGCCCGTGCCGTCGACCGGCTTCACCGGCTCGCTGGCGGAACTCGGCGAGGTCCGCGTGCGTCTGACCACCTCCGAGGCGGAGCGGCGGCTGTGCGCCGGACTGCTCGACCAGCACCATCCGCTGGGCCCGGGCCGGGCCCCCGGCTGTCGGCTGCGCTATCTGCTGGCAGCCGATTGCGGGCCGCTGGGCGTGCTCTCGTTCGTGGCGGCAGCGTTCCGGCTGGGGCCGCGCGATGCCTTCCTGGAGTGGGACGACCGCACGCGCGGAGCGCACATCGAGCGGATCCTCAGCAACGACCGCTTTGTGCTGGTCCCGGGCGTGCAGGTCCCGAACCTGGCCTCGCACGTACTGGGGAAGACGATCAAGAGACTGGCCCAGGACTGGGAGCAGGAGCACGGAGTGCGGCCCTGGTTGGTGGAGACCTGCGTGCAAAGTTCGCGACCGGGAACGAGTTACAAGGCGGCCGGCTGGCAGTGCGTGGGACCGACGCAGGGGCGGCCGCCGGGAGCGGGCGAGGCGGTGGAGACGAAGGCGGTCTGGCTGCTGGGTTTGGATGCGAACTGGCAGCAGAAGCTGTGCCGGAAGCCGGAGCAGAAGCTGGGGCAGTACCCGGAGTTGGTGCTGAACGAGGAGGCGAACTGGGCACGGCGGGAGTACCTGCGTTCGGACCTGCCGGACGGGCGGCTGCGGCAGCGGCTGGAGCGGATGGGGCAGAGCTGGGAGCGGCATCCGGGGGAGGATCTGCCGGCAATCTTCCCGCACCAGGGGGACCTGCGGGCGGCGACGCGCCTTTTGCACAATGACAAGGTGCAGGATCGGGATATCTTGCAGCCGCACCGGGAGGCGTTGCTGGAGCGGGTGCAGGTGGAGTCGACAGTGTTGCTGGTACAGGACACGACGACGCTGAACTACACGAACCTGAAGGGTTGCACGAGCGGGTTGGGGCCGTTGCAGGACCGCGCGAGCAGTTCCCGGGGGCTGTTCGTGCACGCGACGGTGGGGTTCACGGAAGGCGGGCGTCCGCTGGGGGTGAGCGGGCTGGAGCGGTGGGCGCGGCCGGAGCAGGAGCCGGACCCGGAGGCGGAGAAGGAGAAGGAGAGCCGGCGCTGGTTGCGGGGGTTCGAGCAGGGTCAGGAGTTGGGGCGGGAGAGTCCGCAGGCGCGGGTCGTGGTGGTGGGGGACCGCGAGAGCGACATGTTCGAATTGTTCGAGCGGCAGGCGGAGCGGACGGAGGAAGCCGGGTTGCTGGTGCGGGTGCACTTGGGGCGGCAGCGCAAGGTGCGGGCGTGGGACGCGGCGTTCCGCTCGGAGATGATCCGGCCGATCGAGGCGCAGCCGGACTTCGAAGAGGCGGTGGTGACGGGCCGCAAGGTGGAGATCGAGTCGCAAGGGGGGCAGCGGGCGCGGCCTGCCGTTTACCCACAACTGGTTTCGTCACTCATGTGGCGGTAGACTTTGCTGGCTTGGTTCAGGCGCATTGCTCGCTCGAAGACTTGCGCACCGGCGGTCAACCGCATGTAACCCTTCCAGAGGACTTGGTGGCCTGGTGCTGAGTACGTCTTGCGCTTGAAGTCGAGGTACCCGCCCATGAACGCCGCCGTGAGCACCGCCCGCCCGAGAGTGTCGGGCGACACCAGCTTGCGATCCTGCGCGAAATCCTCCAGGACGGCGATCTCCATGGCGGAGAACAGCACCTCGGCCGGCAGTTCCGGCGTCTCCCGCCCCAGCAGCGTCATCAGCGTCAGTCGCCAGGCGATCACCGCGTTGATCGTCACCGCCCGCTCGATCCGCTCGCCCCTGCGATGCGCCAGCTCCTGCACCTTGCAGCCCGACTTCAGCACCCGGTGCCAGTCCTCGATGCGCCACCTCAGCCGGTACCACTCCAGCACCCGCTCGGCGTCCTGCCGCGACTCCACCTCCACCGTCGTCAGCAGGAACCATTCCAGCCGCTCCGCCCCCTCCGGCTCGCTCTCCTCCCGCACGTGTACCAGGTGCAGCCTCGCCGCTGCCTCGCCCGTCTCCGTCGACGGCAGCTCCACCGCCTTCCAGCGCAGCCCCACCTGCGCGACCCGCTCCGCGCGCGCGTCGCGCTGCTTCTGCCCGCGCGCGGCCGTACGCGCCGACAGGCGCTCCACATGGATCTCCAGGTGGGCCTGCGCGGCCTCCGCCCGCACGGCGTCGAACAGCTTCGGCACGTCCTTGCCCTGGGAGCGGTTATGCTTGGCCCGCACCACTAGGTCGACCGCCCCCAGGCGGCGCTGCTCGGCGAACAGCGCGAACACGTCCGCCTCCCGGTCCAGCACCGACACCAGCCGGACGCCGTCCAGCTCCTGCCCCAGCGCCGCGCACGCGCGCAGCCCCCGGATCCAGCGGAACGTCTTGCGCTCCTCCAGCGGCTTGCCCTGCTCCGCCTGCCCGTCCGGCGCCTCGTACTGGATGTGCGGCACCCCCAGCGGCAGGCCCTCCTCGCTGACCGCCAGCAGGGAGTGCATGTGCAGCCCCAGCGTGCCGTTCGAGCCCTTGTTCTTGCTGATCCTGCCCAGCCCCGCGCAGCCCCCGTGGCTGGCGAAGTTCAGGTCCGTGCCGTCCTGCAGGCACAGCACCGTCCGCTGGCCCTGCATGCGCCGCAGCGTGCGCTCCCGGTGCGGTGCCAGGATGTTCTCCGGCGTCAGCTCCGAGTCGGCCGGCTGGTCGATCATCCGGTAGTAGCCCTTGACCGCCGCCCGATCCCTCTGGACCGCTTCCGGGAACGACGCCATGGGCTGCTCCGACTGCATCTGGGCGCTCTGCACCAGGCGCTTGCTCAAGCGTACATCGCCCAGCGGCGCGCCGCCGAACTCGTGCCGCGCCCAGGCGTCCCGGGCCAGGCCCTCGCCGAGGCCCAGCGCCTGCGGCGGCTGCGGCGCCGGCACGCCCAGCTGCTCGCGCCAGTCGCGGGCCAGCGGGTACAGGTAGACCGACTTCACGGGCACGCTGAGGCCGCGGGGCGCGCAGCGGCCCCGCCCGGCGGTCTGGCCCACGCAGACCCAGTTGGCGGCCGCCAGCGAGGTGCCCTTGTGGCGGTCTTTCTCGACAAACGTCTCGGCGAGCAGAGGGAGATAGCCGTAGCGGCGCTGGAAGTCGTGCGGCAGGCGGCGCAGGCACAGCCCGAGGGCCTTGGAGGCCAGGTTCTGGCAGCGCACGGAGGGACGGATCAGGAAGCGGCTCAGAGCGATCACGCGGTGCAGCTGGCGGGAGCGCAGGTCGGCGTCCCAGCCGATGAAGGCGTCGCGGGCGGCGAGGGCGAGGGCCGAGGCGGCGAAGCCGAGCGCGCCCAGGACGCCGTGGTCGGAGACCAGCAGGTAGCGCAGCTGGGCGCCCACGTGACGCGCGGCGCGGCGCGGATGCTCGTGTTGCATCAACTCGTTCCAAGTGCGCCGCTGGTGGTCGCCGGTGACCTCGACCAGCGCCAGTCCCTGCACCTGGTCGACGCGCGCGGGCACAGCGGTCGGCAGGGGCACGGGGCGGCCGAGCCGGCGGGGCCGGCAGAGCCGGCCGCCGTGCCGGGGGGCGGGCAGCTGGAGGCGGCCGCGCGCCTGGAGCGCGCGCAGCGCCTTCATGCAGCCGGCCAGCTGGGGGCGGCCGAGCGCGTCCAGGAATCCAAACCGCTGGCAGACGCGCCGGCCCAGCTCGGTGCGGCTGGCGCCGCCGGGTTCAGCCAGCAGGTCCTTCAGCCGCGTCATGCCGTCGGCGCTGGAGAGGGTCGAGGCAATCTGACTCTGCTCGTGCATGCCCCAGGGATGACACAGAGCAGGCCCAAAAGTCAAGCCCTACTTGTGGGGCATGGGCAGGGCGCGGCAGAAGCGGACGGCGGTGACGGAGATCCGGATCGGGCGGGTGGAGTTGCTGCCGCCGAAGGGGCGGGCCGGAGCGGTGGCGCCGGTGCCGGTGTGGCTGGTGCGGGTGTGGCTGGTGCGGGTACTGGAGCCGGACCCGCCGGCGGGGGAGGAGGCGTTGGAGTGGCTGCTGCTGTCGAGTGAGGGGGGGCGGACAGCGCAGTGGGCGGAGCGCATCGTGAGCTGGTACGAGCGGCGCTGGGGGATCGAGGAGTATTTCCGGCTGCTCAAGACGGGGACGCGGATCGAGGACCGGCGGTTGCGGGATGCGGAGGCGCTGGGCAAGTGCCTGGTGTTCGACGCGATCACGGCCTGGCGGGTGTTCAGCCTGGACCGCTACGCCCGGGACGCGCCGGACCCGCCGGCGGAGGAGGTGCTCACGGCGGACGAGATGGCCGTGATCGAGGGCGTGACGGAGACGGAGCGGTTGCGGCCGCCGCGGGAGCGGGGCCAGCCGGTGGGACCGGGCATTCGCAGTTGGGTCGTGCTGCTGGCGCGCATGCGGGGCTGGCGTCCGAAGAAGCACCGGGAACTGCCGGGGAACGAGGTGCTGTGGAAGGCGTACCAGCAACTGCAAACGATGGTGCGCTATCGGCAGGCGCTGCGAGGACCGCCGTAGCAGCCCGCGCCGGGGTGGGCGGGGAGTGTCTGGTGGAACGGCATCCGCCGGTTCTCCGCAGGGGGCCGTCAGGGGGGAGTGCGGAACTCTTCCATGGAGGCACTGTCGTGGGCAGCAGGGAAGCTTCTCGGCAGGGCTTGATGCGTGCCGTGTCGGGAACACCTTGGCGCAGCTCGAAGTCTGCCCGCTGTTCCCCGGTGATCCGTTTTCCCAACCAATGCGTGACGGCCGAATGGGACCCATTCGCAACGCAATGATCGGAATGGCAACGCTGGCCGTGCAGCCCCAACCCGGTTCCGCCAGATGCGTGCGTCTGTCGTGCTGCGCTGGTCTCCCTCGTCTCGCCCCCCAGTATGCGGGAGGCCCATCCGGCACCATCAAGACCGAATGTGAGCATCAATCCACGATTGCCTCGAAACTTCCAGCATCAACTATGTCCGGTCGCTAGCTGCCCGTTGGCGCTCGAGGGAGGCGGGCTAGAATAGCTTCTCATGCCTCGTTTCGAGACCGTGGGCCGGGTGGAGCGCATGGCGCCGGCGCTCGAGGATCTGATCGCACCCGATGCAGCCGTTGAGCTCCTCGATGTCGGATTTGCCTGGCCGGAGGGACCTGTTTGGGTAGCCCGAGGCCAGTATCTGCTCTTTTCGGACATCCCCCGCAACGCCATCCTGCGCTGGAGCGAGGAAGACGGGGCCAGCATCTGGATGCAGCCCTCGGGCTACACCGGTTTGGCCTACTACGGCAAGGAACCGGGTTCGAACGGTCTGACGTTCGATGCCGAGGGACGTCTGCTGGCCTGCGAACACGGCGACCGCCGGGTGTCTCGCCTGGAACCGGGCGGCGGAAAGATGACGATTGTGGACTCGTACCAGGGCAAGAGGCTGAATTCGCCGAACGACCTGATCGTACGGTCCAACGGTGACCTGTACTTCACCGATCCCGCCTACGGGCTGCATCGGCGCTATCAAGATCCGCGCCGGGAGCTGCCTTTCTGCGGCATTTATCTGGTGCGCGCGGGCGAGCGCGAGGCCGTCTTGCTCAGCGACAAGTTGGAGAACCCCAACGGAGTCGCCTTGACGCCGGACGAGCAATCCCTCTACGTGACCCAGTCCAACCCGAAGTGCGCGATCATCCTGCGCTATCGCCTACAGCCCGACGGCACGCTTGCAGACGGTCGGATCGTGCGGGATCTCACCGAGCACACGGCGGATGCCCCGGGAGCGCCCGACGGTATCAAGGTGGATTGCGACGGCCACATCTTCACCACGGGTCCTGGAGGAGTCTGGGTCCTGGATTCCGACGGCGGCGCGCTCGGCCGCATCGTGACCGGACGCCGAATCGCAAACTTGTGCTGGGGCGACGACGGCTCGATGCTGTATCTCTGCTCCCACGACTACTTGTGCCGGATCCAGACCCGGACACGCGGCGTCATCCCCGGCCCGCCTGCGTAGGACGTTCGTCCCAGCTCACGAGCGCGGGAGCCTAGATCTGCGGGCGGACCACCTCGATGTCCCGCTCGCTCAGAGACTCGCGCAGGGCCCTGTACTGCGCCTCGTCGCGATACGTTCCGATGATGGCGCCGCCGGAACCTGCGAACTTGGCCGTCGCTCCCGCCTCGCGCGCGGCCCGCACCATCTGCAGGTTCTCCCGTCCGATCCTGCAAATCCGGGCGCGCAGGTCAAAGTTCGCGTCGATCAGGTCGGCGAATCTGTCCTGATCGCCTGCCAACAGGGCTCGGCGGCCCTCTTCGGCGATCGCGGCCCATTCCTGGACCGCATCCAGCACCGCCTGCTCGCCGGCTTCGAAGCGCTGTCGCAAGTCGCTGTGAAAGACCTCCGTCCCTTCGCTGAGCTTGGTGCGAAAAGCGACATACAGCTTGGGCAGCAGGGCAGCGTCCAACAACTCGTACTCGCCGAAGCCTCGCGAGTCCATCAGAGCGCGGTCGAAGTCCATGTAAACGACGCCCTCGTAGACCTGCACGACCCGATCTTGGAGTCCCGCGCTGACGCCCAACTCCTTCGTTTCCGTTTCGAGAACCAAGTTGGCCTGAATCGGCAGCGCGATCTCAACGTCGTAGTAGCGCATCAGGGCGCGCAGCGAGGACGTGATAATCGCGGAGGAGCCGCCCATGCCCAGCCGCAGGGGGATGTCCGATTCGTATTCGATGGTGAAGTTGCGGTCGTGCAGTTCGATCCCTTCGCCGGCGCAGTAGTTGCTGAAGCGCATCAGAAGCGCGCGGATGATGCGGATGCCGCCGTAGTATCCGCGCCACTGCGTGTGATCCCGGAGTTCCTGCAGGTTTTCCCAGATCGGGATGTCGGCTGCCGACGGCTTGATCTCGAGCCGCGCGCTCGGATAGAGCAGAGTCCGCGCACGGAAATTCCGCAGAGGCAGAGCAATCGTCTTGCCGAAGTAGCCGTCCGAGGGATTGCCCAACACCCCGGCTCGGGCGTAGGCGAGTGTCTCGATCATGGCGCTCGCCTACTTCGAGGCGGCAGCGTGTTCCGGCTTCGACTCCGCGGGCGGTGCTTCCTGGGGCGCTGGCATCAACAGCCAGCTGATCATGTACGCCGCGATACCTGGGAAGAGCGGCGGAATGAGCGCGGCGAGCACCCAGACGATCCGGATCAAAGTGACGTCTTTGCTGAAATAGCTTGCGCATCCAGCGCAAACGCCAGCGATCATACGGCCTTGACTCTCGCGGCTACAGACGCGGGGACTACCCTCTGCAACCGCGTTCGTCAAAGCTCGCCCGCACTTGCGGCAGAAGAGATCGTCCTCCTCGATCGGGCTGCCGCATGTCTCGCAGAACATGGTCTAGCTTGAGGCTACTCTACTACAGGACAGTAGGCAAGTGGTAGTCTCTTCCAACGAGAGATGAGCCTGAAGCGAGGGGTTGTTTCCAACGAGAGATGAGCCTGAAGCGAGGGGTTGTTTCCAACGAGAGATGAGCCTGAAGCGAGGGGTTGTTTCCAAGGAGAGATGAGCCTGAAAGGGGCTCTACAGAGGATGTGGGAATCATCGGAGGGTGATCTTGCATCTCGATTTGGAGGCTCACTCGAGCCTGGACGATGTGCGCGCGTTTCTCGCGGGGAATCCGGAAGGGACGGCTCTGGTCCCGGAGCGGAAGCAGGCCTACGCGCATATCGGGCGGGTGCTGCGGCGGTTCTCGTACTGGCGGCTGGGCAAGCCGGACAAAGGTCTGCTGCGCAGCTACCTGGCCCGCACGACGGGGCTTTCGCGGGCGCAGCTGGCGCGGCTGATCGCACGCTACCTGGCCGAGGGGGAGCTGGCGGACCGTCGCCGGGGCGCGGCAAAGCCGTTCCGGCGCAAGTACGAACGAGCGGACGTTGTGCTGCTGGCGGAGACCGATGAGCTGCACGGGACGCTGTCGGGACCCGCGACGCTGGCGCTGCTCAAGCGCGCCTGGGAGGTCTTCGGCGACGTGCGCTTCCGGCGCCTGGCGGGGCTGTCGAACGGGCATCTGTACAACCTGCGGTGGAGCCAGGCCTACCTGCGGCGGATGGGCCGCAAGGACCCCACGCGCCCGGCCGGGGTCACGATCGCGGAGCGGAGGCGGCCGCGCCCGGAGGGGCTGCCGGGCTACCTGCGGGTCGATTCGGTGCACCAGGGGGACCTCGATAAGGTCAAGGGCGTCTATCACATCAACGTGGTCGACGAGGTGACGCAGTTCCAGTTCGTGGGCAGCGTGGAGCGGATCTCCGAGCGTCACCTGCTGCCGGTGCTGGAGAGCCTGCTGGAGGCGTTCCCGTTCCGCATCCGCGGGTTTCATTCCGACAACGGGTCCGAGTACGTGAACTACCAGGTGGCGGCCCTGCTGGAGAAGCTGCGGGTCGGGGAGTTCACCAAGTCGCGGCCGCGGCGCAGCAACGACAACGCGCTGGTGGAGTCGAAGAACGGCACGGTGGTGCGCAAGCAGCTCGGCTACGGCCACATCCCGGGACGCTACGCCCAGCGGCTGGACCGGTTCAACCGCGCGGTGCTCTCGCCGTACCTGAACTACCATCGCCCGTGCTACTTCCCGAGCGAGGAGATCGACGCCAAGGGCAAGCTGCGCAAGCGCTACCGGCGGCAGGACATCCTGACGCCGTACGAGAAGCTGAAGTCTGTGCCGGGCGCGGCGGCCTGCCTCAAGGAGGGGATCGACTTCGCGCAGCTGGACGCGCAGGCCCGCGCACTGAGCGACAACGAGGCGGCACGGCAGCTGAACGAGGCGCGCGACGAGCTGTTCGCGGCGATCCGCAGCGAGATGGCGAACGCGGCCTGAAGGCGGGGTCCTTCAGGCTCATGTCTCGTTGGAAACGCGAGCGTCCAGTTTCTCGTCCCTTGCGCGCCCCCGAACCCGCCTGCAGCGGCTGCCGGGACGGGCAGCGGGAGCCGTCTCAGCCGCGCAGGAACCGGCGTAGCACACGCTGCGCGCGCCAGTAGGCCGCGTGGCGGCACCGGCCCTTCGGGCTGGCATTGCAGCGGGCCGCGGCGGTCTTGCGGCGGCGGGCGGGGCACTCGTCCGGCACAGCTTGACGGAACTCCGAGCCCTGTTGACGGTTCCCCGTCGATCCGTGTTCCCAACCGTTTCGTGGCGGCCGCATCGGAGACAGGGCGAACGCAGCCAAGTGCCTTGCAACCGGCGTTCAGGCCTCCCCGGCGTCCCGCTCGCGGCGCTCCAGCCAGGCGAGCCGCCGGCGCAGCCTCTCGAGCTCGCGCTGCGTCCGCACCTCCGCATCCCGAAGTTCGTCCAGGAGGGCCCGCTGGGCCGCCACCGCCCGCCGCAGCGAGGCCACGTCCCAGTGCGGGTACTCCGCAGCTTGCCCGGTCGGCAGCATCCGCGCCCGCGCATTGCGCCGACGCTTGCCGCAACGCGCACAACGCTGCGGCAGAGGTCCCCTGCGCGGTCGCCTCAACGCCACCCCGCAGTCCGCGCAAACCAAGGGTTCCATGCAGCCATGCTAGCGGAACAATGGCTCATATGAGTCATGGTTTGTGGGGCAGGGTCCCGTCCCGGCGGGAGGCCGGACCCGATAAAGCAAAACATGCGGAAAATGTGCTGGGGGGCTTGCCCTCCCCCCTGCTACCCCCTCCCAAAGAAGGGGTATGATCTACTCATTCCCACTTCCTCTTCCCGACCTCCTTCAGGCTCATCTGTGGATTGGAAAGGACTGTGGTCGCGAACCGCCGCATCGCCTCCCTGTTCCTACCTCGGCATCCTCGCCCAAACCGCCATTGGCCCTGCGGGGATCCGGGCGTGCACGAGACCCGGCGCTGGCAGTACTCAGCGATGCGCGCGCCATGGCTCTACGCGTGGCGGGATCGGCGAAGGCCCGAGGATGGGGTTGGCGACCTTCGGCCCGGCAGCTAGGCGGAGCGCTGGTGTTCGGCGTGGGGTTGCTGGTGCTGACGACCTCGTGGATGTAGGCAATTGCTCGAGTGTGGCTCGGACTGCTGAAGTCTTTTGGGCCGTTGTTTCTCGGGCTTGGGTTGATGTGGTCGGGTGTGAGGCTTTGGAAACACGATTGATACCTGCGGCCACAGCCCTTCATGCGGGACTGTGGCGGCTTCGGGGTCTCTCGATCGGGCCGCGCCCCTGATCGCCGTCCGCAGCGCACACGGAGCGAGGCCCCGTTGAGACCGCAAGGATCAGCGCGAAGGCCGTCATGTAGCGAGTGGGAGCCACCGGAATCATCGTATCCGGTGCGGTCTGCGGACATCGCTCGCCGCGGCGAGGCGTGCGTGGGAGGAGCGCGCTGGCCTCGGCGCCTCCCCATCCATACTCCGACACCACGGGCGCACGGACTACAGTCGGCCACGCCCGGCCCGCCAGCGGCAGGCGCGGATCACTCGGAAGGCTGACGGCCTCGGCAGAGGAGCTCCTCCTGACCCAGGGAATTCGGCTCGAACTGCTCCAACTGGCCTGGCCGAAGATCCCCGGCGATGCGCCGCTCCCCCGGTCGAGGGCTTTCGGAGCTCGGATTCGTTGGCATCCTCGTGGGCTCCGGCAACGCCTCGCCTGCACCGACCGGGAGTTCGTCCCGAGTGCCTTGTCAGAGCCTATTGCAGTTCCTACGGAAGCTCCTCCGGTCTCGTGATATGGAGTTTTTTGTCTATCTGTATGTTTATTTATTCTGTGGTATGCAAACAACGGTGAAGGCGATCCAAGTCACGTTTGACGAAGCCTTGCTGGAGCGGCTGGATCGACAGCCGGCGGTTCGAGAACGTGGCCGCTCGGCGGTGCTGCGGGAGGCTGCGGTCGAGTATCTGAGACGCCAAGAGGCTGCCGAGATCGCGTCTCGGTATCGAGCGGGGTATCGCGACACCGCTGCGCTCAAGGATGAGTTGAGGGGATGGGCCTCTGAGGGAGCATGGCCGGAGAGCGGATGATCGTGCTCCGCCGGGGAGAGATCTGGCAACACCAATTCCGAGCGCCGGACAGGCGGCGGCCGGTCGTCATCTTGACGCGTCCCGAGGTCCTGTCCCTGCTGCGCACTGCGATGGTGGCGCCGATCACGTCCACGATTCGGGGGCTGCCGAGCGAAGTGGTAGTTGGCGTTGCCGAAGGACTTCAGCATGACTCGGCTATCAACCTCGATCACGTCCAGACGGTCGAACAACGCTTTCTGCAGAGCTATGTGGGGTCTCTGAGCGAGCCAAAGACGCGCCAAGCCTGTCGTGCGCTCGCTCTCGCGACCGGCTGCGCCTAGCGCGATGGGCGAGGTGTTCGAGATTCCCTTCGTCACTGGACGATCAATCCGGAGCATCGCTCCGAGCTAGGCTGACACCTCACCTCCGACCGGTTGAGCGGCTTGACGATTTCCCTTGCCATTGAGGCCCAGCGCCACGCTGAGGCCGGCTGGACCTCGAAGGCTTCGCTATAGTCGGTAGCGATGCCGCTCCGCATCGCGGTCCTTTTGGCCTGCCTTGCGGGGAGCCTCGCCGCAGCTGCCGATTGGAGGCGGTTCCGTGGTCCGAACGGCAGCGGCGTAGCCGAAGACGGAGAACTGCCGACGGTCTTCGGGCCGGGGCGCAATGTGATCTGGGAGACCGCGTTGCCTCCGGGCAAATCCTCGCCCGTCCTCACGCGGGATCGCATCTACCTGACTGCACACGAGAACGAGAAGCTTCTCACCATCGCGCTGAGTCGCTCGACGGGAAAGGTGCTCTGGCGGCGTGCTGCGCCGAGCCGCAGGTTGGAGGGCATGCATCGCTTGAACGACGAGGCGTCCCCAACCCCCGTCACCGATGGCGCGAACGTCTACTCATTCTTCGCAGGCTTCGGTCTCATTGCGTATGGGCCGAATGGAGACGAACTCTGGACGCTCCCACTCGGGCCGTTCGCCAACTTTCACGGCATGGGCGCCTCGCCGATCCTCGCCGGGGGCAAGCTCATCCTGGTTTGCGACCAGGATCTCGACGCCTATGTGATGGCTGTCGACCCGGCCAACGGCGAGATTCTCTGGAAACAGCCGCGTCCAGATTTCGTACACAGCTTCTCGACGCCGATCATGCACCAGCCTCAGGGACGCGGCCTTGAGATCCTTGTTCCGGGAAGCTACCACCTAACAAGCTACGCAGCCGATGGCGCCGAGCTTTGGCGCTTGACGGGCTTGACCTATCAGGTCAAGTCCGGCCCCGTACTCGACGGAGAACGCCTCTACTTCAACGGCTGGGCGCCCGGTGGCGAACCCGCCGTGCGCTTGGAACTGCCGCACTTCGAGGAGATGCGGCAGCGCTTCGACTCGAACAGCGACGCCGAACTGACCAAGCTGGAAGTGCCCAAGGACTGGCTTCCTGGGAATTGGGACATGCACGACCGCAACAAGAACGGCACCCTGGACGCCCGCGATTGGGCGCACTATCGAGCGCGTCGCATATCGGAGAACGCCTGCATGGCGATCCGCCTAGGCGGACGTGGCGACGTCACGCAGACGCACTTGCTCTGGCGTCACCAGAAGTCCCTGCCGGATGTGGCGTCCCCGCTGCTGTACCGCGGAGTGCTCTACCTCGTTCGTAACGGTGGCATCGTGACCGCCTTGGAGCCAGCCAGTGGCCAGGTTCTGAAGCAGGGCCGACTGCGAGAGGCACTGGACGGTTACTACGCATCGCCCGTGGCCGGCGACGGCAAGGTCTATATGGTCAGCGACGCCGGACGCGCCGTCGTGCTGCAAGCGGGCGCCGACTGGATGGTGTTGGCCACGAACCACCTGGACGAGGCCGTCTATGCGACGCCGGCCATCGCGGGGGAACGCTTGTTTGTCCGTACGGCGGGCCGACTATACTGCTTCGGCGAAATCCGCTAACAGCACCCCGGCGACCCGGCAGCGCGTCGGCGCGCGAGGAAATCGGACGTGCGGTGCGTGGGCTGTCCAGGAGACGGCAGGAGAAGGACGAAATGCCCAAAGACCTGAATCGGCGCGCTCTCTTGCGGAGCGCCGCGGAGCTGGCTGCCGCGCCTCTGGCCGGATGCGGTCTGGCCACCCAATCGAAGGGGAGAGGGAGTGCTCCCCAACGTCATCCTCTGCATGGCCGACGACCAGGGCTGGGGAGACACCCCAGATGACAGTAAACTACTGCAGGACACGACGCTATGGTGGCTGCGGCCATTCTCATTGAGAGGAGACTCAGCATGACGAAGCAAGCCTCGGGTGCGATACAAGCCGAAATCGAACAGTTCATGCAAGGCTTGCGCCGCCGCAACCCGGGAGAGAACGAATTCCACCAAGCCGTTCAGGAAGTCGCGCAGTGGATCATTCCGTTTTGCTACGAGACCCCGCAATACAGGAAGGATCAGGTTCTCGAACGAATGACCGAACCGGATCGGGTTGTCATATTTCGCGTGACATGGGAGGACCGGCATGGAAATTTTCGCGCGAATCGCGCTTGGCGCGTGCAGTTCAACAATGCGATCGGACCGTACAAGGGAGGAATGCGATTCCACCCGACGGTCACGCTCAGCGTTCTGAAGTTCCTTGGGTTCGAACAGGTCTTCAAGAACAGCCTGACGACCCTGCCGATGGGCGGCGGGAAGGGAGGGTCGAACTTCAACCCCAAGGGCAAGACCGACCGCGAAGTCATGCGCTTTTGCCACTCGCTCATGGTGGAGTTGTCGCGCCATATCGGCGAGGATACTGACGTCCCGGCGGGCGATATCGGCGTCAGCGCGCGCGAGATCAGCTACATGTTCGGCATGTACAAGCGTTTGGCGAACCGCTTCACGGGCATCCTGACCGGCAAGGGGCTTGCATTCGGCGGCAGCCTGGTGCGTACCGAGGCCACCGGCTACGGCAGCGTCTATTTCATGCGCGAGATGCTGGCGGCGCGAGGTGACGGCATCGAGGGCAAGACCGCAGTCGTGTCGGGCTCGGGAAACGTCGCGATCTACACGATCGAGAAGCTGGTTCAGATGGGCGCCAAGGTTGTGACCGCATCCGATTCGGGAGGATTCGTATACGATCCGAACGGCATCGATCTAGAGAAGCTCGAGTGGCTGAAAGATCTCAAGACTGTCAAGCGCGGCCGCATCCGGGAATACGCCGAGAACTTTGGCTGCGAATTCCACGAGCGGAAACGCCCGTGGGCCGTCCCTTGCGACTTGGCCTTCCCTTCCGCAACCCAGAACGAACTCGGCGGAAACGATGCGAAAACCCTCTTGGAGAACGGAGTGGCCGGTGTCTGCGAAGGCGCCAACATGCCGACCGATCTCGCAGGCGTGCAACGATTCTTGGACGCCAGGATTCTATTCGGACCGGCCAAGGCGGCTAACGCGGGCGGCGTCGCAGTTTCCGGCCTCGAGCAGAGTCAAAACGCGCTTCGTATCTCTTGGGCGCGGGAGGAAGTCAACGAAAAGCTCGAGAATCTCATGAAGAAAATCCATCTCCAGTGCGTAGACTACGGGCAAGAGGGGAGCTGGATCAACTACGTCAAGGGTGCGAACATCGCCGGCTTCGTGAAAGTCGCCGACGCAATGCTGGCCTACGGCGCCGTCTAGCAGCCCGTATCCGCACTCCCCGGATTCCGTGTCCGAGGTCTTCCAAGCCTTGCAGAGGATTGACCGCTCGCAGCAACTGCCGGGCGCGGACTCAGGCCTCCCATACGCTGGCCAGCGGCGTTTCCCATGGACTCCGCAGTGGCACCCCGAGTGCGTTCGGATCCGTCCCTCGGAAAGCCCCCCGAGCCCCACTCTGCCGGTTTCCCCGCAGGAAGTCAGCGGCGTGAGGTTCCAGGCCTTCGCCGCGAACCCCTGGGCCATCCCGTTTCTAGGTGTCCGCCAGTCGCTCGGGACCAGGGGGGCTGGCGGCCAGGCTGGCCCGTTTGCACAATTGAAACGCAAAGACCTACGACGTTGGGCCGGTTTCTGCCGCTGCGAACCTCAGCGCGCAGATCCAAGACCCGGCTCGCCCCACTCGCCGCCGAACACGAATTCGTTCTGGGGCCGGCGTGTGCGCGAGCCCTCGTCTCGCGCCCACAGTTCCCGGGCTCCAGTGCCTGGGTCGGCCCGATAGCCCAGCGCGAGCGCCGTCACAGCCTCGAACCCGTCCGGGATGGCAAAGACCTCCCGCGCCTTGTCGGGCAGGATTCCGGCCATCTGGTGCACGTGGACTCCCCGGCTCGTCGCCTCCAATGTGAGGCTCGCAGAGGCCAGTCCCAGATCGTGCTGAGCGACACGGTTGGGCTTGTCGTTGCGGGAGAAGGTCGTCTTGACGCATCCCAGCGCGAGAGTCGGGGCTTCCCGTGCCCAAGTCTGGTTGCCCTGGAGCAAGCAACTCAGGATCCTCTCGAAGTCCTCCCTCCGGTCGCGACTCGCAACGAGATAGCGCCAAGGCTGTTCGTTGAATGAGGAGGCCGCCCAGCGCGCCGCCTCAAAGATCGACAGCAGGTCTTCGCGCGGTATCGGCCGCCTCGAGAAGGCGTACGGACTCCAGCGCCTCGAGATGAATTTGTGGACGGGATGGTCCGGGGAGGCATCCTTGGACATGCCCCCAGCATAGGTTGCGCCAAGAATCCTAGGCAAACGCTTCGGCTGACCATGGCAAGCCGGTGGCTCGTGGCCCGGGTGTCGCCAATCTGGCGAATCGTATACACGTTAGTCTGGGTAAGCACTTGACTCAGGTAGCCCCTGCAGCTTGTGGGCGGCAGACTCGCAGCACCCATTGCAAACCCAGCGCGCCGGGCCCGTGCTTCTGGCGCCCACCACATCGCCCGGACCAAAGGCGCGGCGGCTGCTTCGACCGCTGAATGAGCGTACCCGCAGTGGCCGAAGTCTGCGGACCGCACGACGCGCACTGCCAGGATGCGTCCCGAAGCGGTCACCCCTTGCCTTGGCCGCGCTGCGGACAGCGAAAGCCCCTCGGCCAGCGCAGCTGCGCCAAGTACTCCCGGTACGCGTCCTCCTTGGCGAACCGGGTCTCGAATTCAAGCTGATCCCGAGGGTAATCCTCCACCACCCGCAGACACTACATGTAGGGGCTACCTGAGTCGAGTGCATATCCAGATTCTCGAAAATAGATAGACTCGCTAGACTTCTTCAGATTGGCGACGCCCGACTCCCCCAGGGGAGGCCAAGCGGGAAATTGACGACATGGTGCGACCGGTTCTGGAGCGGGAGGAACTCCGGTGCCCGGAATCACCGGCGGCGTCAGCGGATCCCTGGAGGCCGCTTTAGCTAGGACGGCGTCGCCTGGGAGCAGGCTCCTCAGTTCTCTTGGCGGGAAAGTCTCTGCGACCACCGTGTCATGAACCGTCAGCAGTATTGGTTCCCCCGAAGCAGCCAAGCGCACGTACTCCCTCAGCTTGTTGTGGGGCAGCTTCAGGTCGACGATTCTCCTACTGGCTTCATACCGGCAAACGCAGCGTTGGGCAGGCGCCGCGCTCGTGCGAGCGTGTGCGCGTCCGCATCGGAGAGCCTTTTTGCGGTTTCCCGGTCAGGGAGGGGGGATAGCGGGATTCTACAGTCGGAGATGGCGTGCGGTCGCAGGCCAGCTCGTTGGCAGCCTTCGATTCGTTCGGTCCACACCGCTCCACCTACTATGCTATTGGCGCGCCAACCGCCGTTGCCATTCTCGTGTCGAGGTTTGCGATGGGTGCGAACCTTGCCATGATCTTCCGTCGGCCGGGCGCCCTCTGGATTGTGGGAGGATGCACGGCATCGGCAATGCCTGCCTCGTAGGCCCCTGATTCGGCGCCGGACTCTCTATCACTCACGAACCGGATTTGCAATCCACATGCCCACCAGCGGATTCCAGACGTTTGGCGCGCCGCACATCATTACGATGGCGTTGACGCTGGCCCTGCCGATCCTGCTCGGGGCAATCGCGCGAAAAGCGGCTTCCAAGGCGGTCGCCGCCGCCACCGGCTATCTGTTGGCAAGTGTGCTGCTGATCAACGAAGTGACCCACTGGGGCTGCCGGTTCGCCGAGTTCGGTTTGAGCCGCTTCGTGCAGGACCACCTGCCGCTCCACGCTTGCGGCATTGCGGTCCTGGCGACCGCTGCGACTCTGCTCTTTCGCAACCAGAGGGCATACGAGATCGCTTATTTCTGGGGCTTGGTTGGTTCCTCAAACGCCGTCATCACACCAGGCTGGCAAGCAGGGGGTTTCCCGGAGTACCACTTTTTCCAGTATTTCATCGCGCATTCCGGCATCGTCGTAGGGGCGCTCTTCGCCACCTGGGGCCTGAGGATGCGGCCGACGCTCGGCGGGCTCTTCCGCGCGTTTGTCTGCCTCAACGTCTTCGCGGTGGGCCTCGCCGTCCTCAACATCTTCTTGGGATCGAACTACATGTATCTCTCCGGACCGCCTTCCGGTACGGTGTCGCCGTTCTTCTTCGCGCCCTGGCCGTGGTACCTCCCGATTCTCGAGGTCATCGGATTGGCCATGTTCTTCGTCGTACTTTCTCCGTTCCTCGTGACCCAGTGGTGGCCATCCCGAGGATCAACCGGTCTTTCGCGAGGGACTGGCGGCGGGGCGTTCTCGAGCGTCGAGGGGTCCGTATCCGACGACTAGATGGAGACTGCGCCGGAGTCAGGGTGCTGACTACGGCTCAACTCTTTGGCTGGCGCCAGCCAACGGGCGTTTTCCGTCGCGCCGGGGGACTGGAGCCAATCGATCGGGGACTTCGTCGGACCATCGAATCGTGCCGTCCGCGTGCAGGTAGTTGGTCTCGCCGTTCGCTCGCCGACCAAGGGCATGCCGGCGCCGCGTGAGCGCTCGCGCCACTCGGCGCCGACGAGCCGACGCATGTGGACACGAGACTCCAGCACTCGGGCACTACCCTGTGGCTTTCTTGCGTCTTGTTACTCGGAGGGCATATGGGAACGCAATGACTCCGGGATGGTTCGCCCCCGCCACGCCGCCCAGCGTGACGATCTTCAGGCGAGACGGAGGCG
Organism: Bryobacterales bacterium; assembly: GCA_965218615.1. Taxonomy (GTDB): domain Bacteria; phylum Acidobacteriota; class Terriglobia; order Bryobacterales; family UBA6623; genus VXMF01. The sequence continues at coordinate 649,940 of CBDCLH010000002.1, read as the reverse complement.
CGCACCCGCTCGCACAAGAAATCGTGCAACAGGCGCCAGTTGGTCGTCGGTACCTCAAGCGCTACCGAGCGGTGGGAATCGCCGGACTAACAGCCGATCCGATGCGATTGCTCATCTATCCTGCGCCCGATGGTAGTTTCTTGTAGGGAGACATCTGCGTGCGTACGCATAGACTGATCTCAATTGGGTCATGCGGTCGAGTGCCGTGTCGAGGCCACATCGTAGGAGTGACATTGCGCGGTCCCGCGCCGCGCAGGGCCGGAGCCGCGGCTCACACCGGGCCGCGCCCGAAGAAGATGCCTACGGTCTCCAGTACATCAATGGCATAGACACGGGTGCTTGATTCCTTCCTCCTTCCGACCGTTCTTGTATAGCGCTGGCGAAATGCCAAATCCAATCTCATCGAACGTTCGCTCCCGCCTCCTCACCATGTTTGCGCTGGTGTTTGCAGGGGAAATGGCCTTCAGCCTGCCCTTTCATCTGACGCGCTATTTCCGGCCGACCGTGCTTGAAGTCTTCGGCATTACGAATGCCGAGGTCGGTGACATGTTCGCACCCTACGGTATTACTGCGATGCTGACGTATTTCCCGGGAGGCATACTGGCTGATCGTTTCTCGGCGCGAAAGCTCATGAGCATTTCGCTTCTGGCAACGGCGGCTGGCGGGCTGTACTTCATGACCCTACCGGGCATTGTCGGCATGTCCATCCTGTATGCCTTCTGGGGCGTTACCTCTATCCTTCTGTTCTGGTGCGCCCTGATCCGCGCGACCCGGGTCTGGGGCGGACAGCTCGAACAAGGCCGTGGGTTCGGCCTGTTGGACGGCGGCCGCGGGCTTGTCGCGGCACTGTTCGCGAGCGCCGGCGTCCTGTTGTTGCGCGTCGGGATGGGAGCCGAACCTTCGCTTGCCGACGCGGCCGAGCGCGCGGCGGCGCTGCAGGCGGTCATCCTCTACTACACCATCGCCACGATGGCGGCAGGCATCGCCGTATGGTGGTGCATACCCGATTTGCCGCCAGCCACCCAGGAACACAGGCCGCATACTTGGTCGGTCCTAAGGAGGGTTCTCGGAATCCGCGCCGTGTGGCTGCAGGCGGTCATCGTGGTATGCGCCTACTGCGGTTACAAGGGTTTCGACAACTACTCCCTGTATGCATACAACGTGCTCGGCATGAACGAAGCTGACGCAGCTGGCTTCACCGCGACCGCCAGCTATATCCGTCCCTTTGCAGCGATACTCGCCGGACTCATTGGAGATCGATTCGGGATTGCCCGGATGGTCGCGGCCGTATTCGCCTCCCTCGTTGCATCCTGGGCCGTGCTTGCCATCCTTGGGATCAGTCCACACCTCCAAGTGATCGTATACGCGAACCTGTTGATCTCGATCTTTGGTGTCTTTGCGCTCCGCGGGCTCTATTTCGCCCTGCTCGAGCAGACCGGTGTTCCGCACTCGCTGACCGGCGCCGCGGTCGGCTTGATCTCCCTTGTGGGCTACACGCCGGACATCTTCTTCGCCCCGATTGCAGGTCGGCTGCTGGATGCGACGCCGGGCATCGGCGGACACCAGCACTGCTTTCTCCTGCTCTCCGGCATCGCTTCCATCGGACTCATCGTCGCCACCATGCTGAACCGCGGCTTCGGCAAGACGACCAGCCGCAGCCGAGTCGCCGCGGCGCAACCATGAAAGATATCTTGCTTGACTGGCGAGTAGAGGTTTGAGGGACTCCCAGCCCGCTCCGGACCCGCTCCGTGCGTAACCGTTCGGGCGGGCCGTGAATTGAGGAGGGCGAAAGCCGGTGGGGAGGGCGGCAAAAAAACTTGCATAAAACGCTGGACACGAGAAATGGGTTTATGGCAGGCTAGCGGATGTGGAGGCGGAAAGGCAGCGGCAAGCGCAGCCGGCAGGGATGCCGGTGCAGTGCCAGTTGGAGCGGGAGCGGCGGTTGTCGTTGGAGCTGGTGGAGGCGAAGCGCCAGTGGCATTACTGGCGGAGCATGCACCAGCGGGCGCAGGGGCGTATCGAGCAGTGGCAGTTGCGCTACGGGGAAGCGCAGCAGAAGCTGGCGGAGGCGCAGCAGAGGAGCGCGCAGCAGCAAGCGCGGATCCAGGAGTTGGAGCAGGAGCATGCGGGCCTGAAGCAGCGCAACCAGGATCTGCTGCAGTCCCCGTTCGGGAAGCGGAGCGAGAAGCGCCAGAGCGGCAGTGAGGGAGTGTCGGCAGCAGCGGAGACGGCTCGCCCAGGGGCGGATCCGGAGCCGCAGCGGCCGCGCGGGGGGCAACGGGGAGCGGTCCCGCATGCGCGGGTGGAGCGGTCCGGTCTAGCGGTGCAGGAGGAGTGGCTCGAGCCGGAGGCGGACAGCCGCTACTGTGCGGACTGCGGGGAGCCCTACGCCCGCAACGGCGAGGAGAGCAGCGCATGGATCGAGGTCGAGGTGCGGGGGTATGTGAGACGGATCCGGCGGCCCCGCTTCCGGGCGGGGTGCGGGTGCGCGCAGCGGCAGGGCCAGCCAGTGCCCGCAGTGATCGCGCCGCGGGAGCCCACGCTGTTCCGAGGCACGAGTTACGGACTGCGCGTGTGGGTGGCGTTTCTGCTGCAAGTGTATTGGCAGCGGCACCCGGTGCGGGCGTTCGAGCGGGAGTGGGGCGAGAGGGGGGTGCGTCTGCCGGCGGGCACGCTGCTGGGGCATGGGCGGGATTTTCTGACCTGGTTCGAGCCGCTGGAGGCGGCGATCGCAGCGCACCAGGAACAGACGCGACTGGTGCACGGGGACGAGACCTCGTGGGTGGTGCAGGTGCGGGCGGAGGCAGGGCAGAACCCGCGTTGCTGGCTGTGGGCCTGCCTGACCGGGGACGCCGTGCGGTTCCGGGTGGATCCATCGCGGAGTGCCGAGGCGGCCGCGGAACTGTTCGGCAAGCTGGGGCTGAGAGAGAAGGTGGTGTTGGTGTGTGATCGCTACGCGGCGTATGTCAAGTTGGCGCGGGCGCACCCGGAGCAGTTCGAACTCTCCGTATGTTGGGCCCACGCCAGGAGAGATTTTGTCACGCTGGGGCGCAAGCGGCCGGACCTGCAGGAGTGGGTGGACGGGATCCTGGAGCGGATCGGGAGGCTGTACCGACGCAACGCCGAACGGCTGGCGCAATGGGATCCACAGAGTGGTCTGGAAGGACAGTCCGAGGCGTTCCGGGCGGCCCAGCAGCGCCTGGCAGCGGAGTGCGCCGCGCTGTTCGAGCACGCCGAGCGGGAGGTGGCGACACGGACCGGAGCGGCGCAGCAGGAGGCGGACAAGGCTGGTCCGGACCCGCGGCTGGCACCGCTGCAATCCTTGTTGCGGCACCGCGAGGGCCTGGTGGTGTTTGTGACGAAGGCGTTCGTGCCCATGGACAACAATGTCGTGGAGCGAGCCCTGCGGCGACCCGTGATCGGGCGCAAGCTCAGCTACGGCTCGCACAGTGCGGACGGCGCGGCCCTGCAGGGCGTGCTGCTGTCGGTGTTCGCCACGCTGGACAGGGCCGGGATCGACCTGTGGCGCTGGCTGGAGGCGTTCCTGCGCGAGTGTGCGGGGATCGGACGGGGAGTGGTCGTGGTGGATCCGTGGGCCTGGCTGCCGTGGGGCCTGTCCGCGGAGCGGTTCCAGGCCCTGCGAGCGCCCTGGCGGTGTTCGGAGGCCGGGCCGGACCCGTGAGCGGCTCGCTACGCTATTGCGGCCGGGACTTTTCCCCGGCCGAACTGGATCGGATCCGCGCCCTGCTGGCGCACACGGACCCGCCCCTGTCCCGCACGAAACTATCCCAGGCGGTCTGCGAGGCGCTGGACTGGCGCAAGCCCGACGGCGGCCTCAAGGAGATGAGCGCGCGCGTGGCCCTGCTGCGCATGCAGCGCGACGGCCTGCTGACCCTGCCGCCGCCGCTGAGGACCCTGCCGCGCCCGCGCCCGCTCGCGCCGTCCCCGCGCACCGATCCGCCGCCCCTCGCGCCCCTGCCCGCCTCGCTGGCCCAAGCCCGCCCCCTGCGCCTCTCCCTGCTGCGACCTTCCGACCCCCGCAGCCGCTTCTGGAACGAGTTCGTCGAGCGCTACCACTACCTCGGCTACAAGCCCCTGCCCGGCGCCCAGTTGCGCTACTTCGTGCACGCCGCCGACGGCCTCCTGCTGGCCCTGCTCGGCTTCGGCGCCGCGGCCTGGAAAACGGCCCCTCGGGACCGTTTCGTGGGCTGGGATCCGCCCACCCGCCAGCGCAACCTACCCCTGGTCGTCAATCACGCCCGCTATCTCATCCTGCCCTGGATCCGGCTCCCGTCGCTGGCCTCCCACTTACTCGCCTGCCTCCAGCGACAACTTCCCGACGACTGGCAACAACGCTACGGCATTCGTCCCGTGCTGTTGGAAACGTTCTGCGAAACGCCGCGTTTCCAGGGCACCTGCTATCGCGCCGCCAACTGGATCCATCTGGGCCAGACGCAGGGCCGCGGCAAACTCGATACTCGTCACGAGTACAACCAGCCCGTCAAAAACGTCTTCGTCAAACCCCTCTGCCCGGACTGGAAAGCAATCCTCAATCGTTAGCTCCACGGCCGCCTTTCACGGCCCGCTCGAACGCTTACCTCCGTGCAGCGCCGCCCGCGCGGGGGTCTTGGAGGATTCCTTGGCCAGTCTGGGCCCAAGTCTACTTGTCGCAGATCGGAGGGCGTACGGCTCTTGTCAGACGCGTCTGCTTTGGCGGCAGCGCCTACAGCCGCTTCCAATGGTTCGCCTCACGGTTGCTGAACTCATTGCGCCAATCGGAGCGCCAGGGCCTTCGCTCGGACCCCGTCGGAGACCCCATGCGCTCTCGACAGGCTCTGGCTGTGCAGTCCGTCAACCAGCCGTAACTTCGCGACCAACTCTTCGAGCTACTCGTGTGATCCAATTAGCCCTGATTCCCAGTCCGGAAGGGAGACAGCTGCCATGCCAAGCGGACGCCAACGTGCGCCTTTGACTCGCGACGACGAGTAGCGGGATCGGCGCCGCGGGGTGGCCAGCTCGACGCGTCTGCCTCACGGTTTGGTTTCGCGGGCCCGCAAGATGTAGGCCTCAGTTGACGCGCCGAACTCCGGTCTTGGCTACGCTCCGCGGTTGTACAATGGAGACGGTTTGCGATGACCAAGCGCATGTTCCAGGCGGTCCGGCGCCGCCGGGAGTTCTTGCAGAGCGCCGCCGGCGGGATCGGCATCGCGGCCCTGGCGGATCTTCTCACGGCGGACGGGCTGACCGCTGCCGGGGACCCGCTCGCCCCGAAGAAACCGCACTTCGCCCCCAAGGCCAAGAACATCATCTTCATGTTCATGGAGGGCGGGCCGAGCCAATACGAACTATTCGATCCCAAGCCTGAGCTGGAACGCTGGGACGGGCGGTCGCTGCCGGAATCCATCACCAAGGACCTGCGGCTGGCTTTCATCAAGCCCACCGCCAAGGTTATGGCGAACCGCTACCGGTTCGAGCGCCGTGGGGAGTGCGGCATGGAGCTTTCCGAACTGGCTCCCCACCTCGGCTCCGTCGCGGACGATCTCTGCCTCGTCCGCTCGATGCACGGGGATGCGTTCAATCACCACCCCGGCCAGCTGCTGCTCTTCACAGGCGCGACCGTTCCCGGCCGCCCGACACTCGGTTCCTGGTTGCTGTACGGATTGGGTAGCGAATCTAAGAACCTTCCCGGATTCGTGGTTCTCGCCTCGGGTAAGGGCACGTCCGGAGGCACGACCAACTTCTCGTCCGGATTCATGCCGTCCCACTATCAGGGAACACTGTTTCGGAACCAGGGCGATCCAATCCTCTACCTGACCAACCCTCCCGGTGTCACGCCGGAGGTGCAGCGCGAGACGATCGGATTCGTCAACGACATGAACCGCATACGCTACGCCAAGACGGGCGATGAGGAGATCGCCTCTCGCATCAATGCCTACGAACTGGCATTCCGCATGCAAATGGAAGCGCCGGATCTGGTGGACCTGTCCGGCGAGTCCCCCGAGACTCTCGCCATGTACGGCATCGAGAGCGAGAACGAACACCGACGGCAGTATGCGACCAACTGCCTGCTGGCGCGCAGGCTTGTGGAACGCGGAGTCCGTTCCGTGCTGATGATGGACGCGTCCTGGGACGACCACACCTACTTGAACCAGAAGCTGCCGAAGCGCATGCAGGAAATCGACCAGCCGACGGCGGCTCTGATCCGGGACCTCAAGCAGCGCGGAATGCTCGACGAGACCCTCGTCATCTGGGGCGGCGAGTTCGGGCGCACGCCTATGGTCGAGATCCGCAAGCCGGAGGAGGCCGCCAACGCGGGCCGCGACCACCAGCCGACGGCGTACTCGATGTGGATGGCAGGCGGCGGAATCAGGCGCGGCCACGTGCACGGCGCGACCGATGAATTGTGCTTGAACATCACCCAAGACCCGGTCCATGTGCACGATCTTCAGGCGACGATACTGCATCTGATGGGATTCGATCACGAGAGGTTCACCTACAATTTCATGGGCCGCGACTTCCGATTGACCGACGTCAGCGGCGCGGTGCAGAGCGGCCTCCTCGCCTAGGCCACGGTCGGGGAAAGCGCACTCTGCGCAACGCGCTGCGCCATCGTTGCGGTCCGCGTAGGTCGCCTGCGCCACGGGGTGTGGTTGGGAGGATGGCAACTAGTATTCTGTGTCAGAAGTATTTATACAGTAAGTCTTGAGCGATTCCAGGATCTGATCGGCAGTTTTCGTCCAGACGAACGGCTTCGGATCCTCATTGTAAACAGCTAGATACTCGTTGATCGCCTTCTCGAGCGCCTGTGTGCTGCGATAGGTTCCCCGCCGAATCTGCTGGCGCCTGATCTCCGCGAACCAGCGCTCCACCTGATTGATCCACGAGGCGCTCGTGGGCGTGAAGTGCAGCTGGTAGCGCGGACGGCGCGCCAGCCAGTTGTGGATCATCGCCGTCTTGTGTGTGCCGTAGTTGTCCAGCACGAGATGGATGTCGAGTTCCGGCGGCGCCGCCTTGTCGATGAGCGCGAGGAATCTCTTGAACTCCACCGCGCGATGCCTCCGGTAGCACTTGCCGAGCACCTCGCCAGTGGCCGTGTTGAAGGCCGCGAACAGCGAGGTCGTTCCGTTCCGCTCGTAATCGTGCGTCTGCTGCTCTGGCACTCCCGGGCGCAGCGGCAGCACGGGCTGAGTGCGGTCCAGCGCCTGGATCTGCGACTTCTCGTCCACGCACAGCACCACCGCCCGTTCCGGCGGATGCAGGTACAACCCGACGAGATCCCGCACTTTCTCGATCAACAAAGGCTCTTTCGACAGCTTGCACGTCTCGCTGCGGTGCGGCTGCAAGCCGAACGCGCGCCAGATGCGGCCCACGGTCGCGAAGCTCAGACCGCTCTTGCGGGCCATCGACCGCGTGCTCCAGTGCGTCGCTCCCCGCGGGAGCGACTCCAGCGTGTCGACCACGACGCGCTCCACGTCCGCGTCCGACACCGTGCGCGGCGCTCCCGGCCGCGGCTCGTCCAGCAATCCGTCGCAGCCAGCGCGCAGGAACCGCTGCCTCCACTTGCCGACCGTGGCGCGCGTCGTGCCGAGCGCGCTCGCCACGGCCTGGTCGCTCGTACCGCGGGCGCTCGCCAGGACGATCCGCGCCCGCAGGGCCAGCGCCGGCGCTGTCTTCTTGCGCCGCAGCCAGCGTTGCAACTCTTGCCGCTGCTCCTCCGAAACCTCTGGAATCTCTCGCGTATGGTGATTCGGCAGGGCCTGTCTCCCCTCTCAGGCAGACGGTACCACAACCTTTGCCTACTGATCAATCATTTCTGACACATAACGCTAGGGATATGGGAAGCGATCGGCCGAAGTTGGCAAAATGTTGACCCGGTACCTATCCAAAACCAGGAGAACGAAGACCGGGCTGCGGGCGGTGACTCAAGGTGAGACGGCCTTGCGCATGCCGAACGCGGCGCCTCCGGGGGCGCTCCGCGGCGCGACGGTTGACGATTCTTACATCGGCCGAGCAGTCGAGGCCTGCCGGAGTTGATTCGGCCCAGCCGATGAACAGGGAACGCAATGTCCCCGATCCGCATTTTCATCAGCAGTGTGCAGAGTGAGTTCGCTGACGAGCGAGCGGCGCTACGCGATTCCATCCGTGGCGACGCGCTGATTCGACGGTTCTTCGACGTGTTCCTGTTCGAGGACGCCCCGGCGTCGGACCGGCGGCCCGATGCCCTCTATCTAGACGAAGTGGAGCGCCGCGATATCTATGTCGGCATATTCCGTCTGGAATACGGAACACCGGATGGGAAAGGCATTGCGCCGACGGGGCGCGAGTTCGACCGTGCGAGCAAGTGCGGCAAACACCGCCTGATTCACCTGAAGGGAGCTGCGTGTACAGCACGGGACGATCCAATGGCGGCATTGATCGCCAGAGCCGAAGGGGAACTGGTCCGAAAGCGATTCGAAACCGTCGTGGAGCTCATCGGCGGGTTGTACGCCGCACTGGTCGAGTACCTGGACGACAACCTGTTGCTGCGTTCCGGCGCGTTCGATGCCGACCGCGGCGGGAGTGCGACCGTGGACGATCTCGATCCGGATCGCATGAGGTGGTTCGTCCGCCGCGCCCGATACGAGCCCAGCTTTCGATTGCGAGAGGATGCGCATCCCGACGAGTTGCTGGCGCACCGGAACCTGTTGAACGAAGGGCGGCCGACAGACGCGGCCGTGCTGTTGTTTGGTAACGCGCCACAGCGACATCTCATTTCGTCCGAGGTCAAGTGCTCACTCTCATGGCACGCAAGTCGCCAAGCCGATCGCGTCGCTTCAGGTGTCCAAGGGCACGATGTTCGATCCGGTGGATCAGGCTGCGGATTTCGTGCTGGCGAAGGTCGCGGGCCGTGGGCACGCGAGCGAAGAGCGTTCATGTGACGGTAACTTACGAGATCCCGAAGGAAGTGGCGACCGAGGCAATCGTCAACGCGGTTGCAACCGGGATTTCACGAGCAACGGCATCTTGCAGGTGATGTTGTTCGCGGACCGACTCGAAGTCTGGAATCCCAGATTGCTACCGCCGTCCTTGACCCTTGAGAAACTCCGCGAACCCCACCGTTCCGTACCGAGGGATCCATTGCTCGCCGAATGTCTGTACCTTGCCAAATACATCGAGCGGATGGAAACAGGCACTCTCGACATGCTGGAGCAGTGTGCGAGCGCGGGCTTGGCCCCTCCGGAATTCGCCGTTTCGGATGGGTTCATTGCGAGGGTCAGGCGCCGGGAACGCCTTAAGGCAGCGATGTAGGGACCGTAACAGCTAGAGTCACGGCTAGGCTCGTTGGAGGCGAACGTGCTCCGCCTGTTGGCTGCTGGACTGTTGTCGAAAGCCGAGCTGTCCAGGTCCTTGGGTCAGAAGCAGATTTCCGACCAGCCCCACAAGGTTCTGCGGCGACTCGTCACTGATCGGACGATCGAGTACACGCTTCTGGACAAGCCTCAAAGCCGCCTGCAGAAGCACCGTCTGACAAATAAGGGGCGGACCGCTGTTACGAGCCTGAGGCCCGGCAGCGCTGGACTGTAAGCGTAATCGGCCAACCGGAAATCCTACTGCAGCCACGCGCGAGTGCGATTGGGTTCTTCGGGGAAGCGCTCGGCTACGCGCACCTCGGTCATTGGAAGCGACCCGCCGACAAGGGGAGCGCCAACAAGATGCCTCCAGCCGATGGACCAGTACGCGAGTATCACTGGGACGAGGTCATCGCCTGGGTGCTCCGCGAGCCGGGCGGCGCAACGGCACTCAGCGCGGTGACATTGGTTCGCCGGTCGAGAATCTCTCATCGCAACGGAACGAGACGTCAGAGCCAGGTAGCACATGATTCTCGAAAATGGTCCGGGCCTCGGATGGGTCCCAGAATTGCTCGAATGCGCCGAGTCCGCGATCAACCAACCCGGCCGGTGCGAGTTGGCGAAGTCACCGGAGAGAATATTCAGGAGGGATGGAGCCGCGAGCATCTACTGTTGCAGAGCGTCGGGCAGTTCCCGCTCGACCTTGACTATTTGGACTGATCGATGGCAACCCCACAACTCCGCATATACATCGCGATGAGCCTCGACGGCTTCATCGCCACCGCCGACGGAGGAGTCGATTGGCTGGAGACGTTTCGGCCTGCAGATTACGGCTACGGGGCGTTCATCGCCGAGATCGGCGCCATTGTCATGGGCCGCACAACCTACGAGCAGATCCGCACATTCGGAGAGTGGCCCTACCCGGGTAAGGCGACAATTGTCGTGTCGTCGCAACAGATCGAATCTCTGCCTGACAGCACCCGTGTTTCAACATTTGACGCAGAAGGCTTGGCCGGCGAACTACGCGGCGTTGACGGCGATGTCTGGATACTCGGTGGCTCCCGTACAATCCGCGGCTTCCTCGACGCGGGAGCGATCAACCGTATCGAGTTGTTCGTGATGCCGGTGCTCCTCGGCGACGGACTGCCGTTGTTCGAGCGCTCGGTCTTGCATGCGCCTCTGCAGTTGAACGACATGCGCAAGTACTCCAACGGTGTCGTGAGACTCACCTACAGCCTCCCTTAGAACCCTTGTATGTTCCATACGCAGTCACACTTGGCGAGTGCGCACGCCAATTGGTCATTCATTCCGAAATCGGAGCGAGTCTCGAAAGTTCCTCTTTTGCAGAATGCGTCGCTGCAACTCTGCAACTTGACTCCTGTCCGTCTGGCTCTAGACAATCTCTTGTGATGGCTCGTGCGTTGTGCCTTCTGATCCTGGCGCAAGCATCAGTTGCGCTGCTGTCTCCCGGCCTAGCCGTCGCGAACACCAGCTGCTCGGACAGCTACGTGACGGCTCGGGCGATCCGCGAACGGGAAGATGTCCGTGCGTTCGTCCAATGCGCGGCCGAGTACGTGATGGAGCATGGCGCCGAGGAAGCGCGCCGGGCATTTCACGAAGACGACCGCTGGCGGCAGGGCCCCTACTATGTCTTCGTCCGCTTACTCGGGAAATCCGGGCGAGTTCAGGATTCGCATCTTGTTGTTTTCCCGCCCGATCCCTCGCGTGAAGGAATTGTGGGATCTCAGGTCCACAATCTCGGAGACGCCAACTTTCTCGACTACTTTCGGGAATTGCACCGCATCCTGGCGATCGTTGATTCCGGCTGGATTCACTACTTCTTCACGAACTTCACGAGCGGCAAGGTGGAGCCGAAGAGTTCGTATGTGATTGAGATTGGCTGGGACGGCGAGCGTGCGGTGATCGGAACTGGGATCTACCAGCGTGACCTGCCCGGCACGTGTAACAGCGCGGAAGTGAACGCCGCCGCTTTGGAGGCCAATCCGAGTGACGAAAAGCTGCAGGAGTTCGTGCGCTGCGCGGCGATGACGGTGGAGTCGATGGGGTATTTCGCAGGGCCGGTTCTCTCGCGCGATTCCCGCTGGCTCAGCGGCTCGATCTACGTATTCGGGGTCAACGCGGTGACGGGCGAGGTCGAATTCAGCGGCAGCGCCAGCAGCTTCGCAGTTTCGGGAAGGATCCCGGAACTGTTGTTTGGAGGGCGGGATTTGGTGGCTGTGGGCGCTGATTTCGGGGAATCCTTCTCGTAACTACAATTCCACGGAGCCAGCCACCGGCGAGCTCGCCCGCAAGGTGGCGTTCGTCAAGCGCGTTTTGGTGCAAGGAGTGCCGTTGCTAGTGGGTTCGGGATACCACCTCGGCCCGGTCGGGGGTTCGAACTAGAGGGATTGCAGCACGGCGGGCTTGGCGGCACTGAAGAATCCGGCCCGAGGGGAGCTGCCCGTTGGCTCCGCAGGCTCATACCGTCTCAAGGCGAGGTCTACGGTGTTCCCGACTTCGGCGCACCGGCCGGCAAAGGATTCGTCGCCGCTTGCGATGCAGGACATTGACTGCATCATCTGTAATTTGCGAGCGCGCGTCCAGAGCGAAGCGCGGCATGAGGTTCGCGCAGTCGCTGCAGCAACATGGCTGGACGAGCCAGTTCGCAGCCTGATCGGTTCGATCGCCCGGCCCTACCTCTGCGCAACTTGCTTCGTCGAGGAGCTATCACAGGCCAGGAACAGCGTCCTGTTCCGCGACATGGCCGATGGTGGATTGGAGACGTTGCGTCCTCCCCAAAGCCATCCGGTAGGACCTGTGACGAAACCCCAGCGACGGCTACCTTCCTCTGCCGACGAGATCGGCTCCGGTGTGAGATAGGCATTCACTCTCCGCTTGGACTCAAATCCCGTTCGGTTGCTCCTGGCATAGGATCATTCTCGAGCCCGCTGTTGCGGTCTTCTGAGATTCGTTTGCCGGTTTCAAGAGGGTCGGCGGGTCGCCGCCCCCTCACAGGCGCCCCCGGGTGCGGCGAGTGGGAGTGAGTGGCGGACGCCGGGCGGCTTGGCATAATGGGCGGCGGAATCCACGATGCACAAGCTCTTACTCCTGTTTCCAATCGCCTGGGTTGGCGCCCTTGCCCAGTCCGAACGTCCCAACATCCTGTTCGCGATTTCTGACGACCAGTCGGCGATGCACGCGGGGGCGTACGGCGACACGAGCAACCAGACGCCCGCATTCGACCGGGTTGCAAGGGAAGGCGTGTTGTTCCGATACGCTTTTACCGCCGCTCCCTCGTGCGCGCCCTCGCGAAGCGCTATCCTCACCGGCCGCAACATTTGGGAACTCGAAGAGGGAGGCATCCTGCTGGGCATTCTGCGGTCCAAGTTCACTGTTTTCACCCTGCTGCTCGAAGATGCGGGCTACGAGTTGGGGGCGACAGGGAAGACTTGGGGGCCGGGGCGCTTGGAGGGATGGGAACGCGAGATCTTCGGTAAGAGGATCACAACCCATCAGTTGCCGAGGGACGAGAGGCGACCGGGCCTGAATCCTATCGACTACGCGGCGAACTTCGACGAATTCTTTTTGCAGCGAGACACGGCCAAGCCGTTCTTCTTCTGGCTGGGCACGAGCGAGCCCCACCAGCGCTATGACGTCGGCGCCTGGACGAAGGCGGGCAAGAAGCTCGAGGATGCTCGACTGCCCGGAGCCCTCCCCGATCGTCCAGAGGTGCGCGGCGAGATCCTCGACTATGGGATCGAGATCGAGCACTTCGACAACCATCTCGCAGAAGCCATCCTGATCCTCGAGCAGGCGGGCGAACTCGACAAGACCCTCGTGATCGTCACCAGCGACCACGGCAACCCATTGCCGCGGTCCAAGTGCAACCTGTACGATTCTGGGACGCAAGTCCCTCTGGCGATGCGCCTTCCAGGCGTCATCCCCGGGGGACGGAAGGTGGACGATCTCGTCAGCTTGGTGGACCTCGCGCCGACGATCCTCGACGCGGCGTCGCTTGACATTCCGCAAGTCATGTCCGGCCGCAGCCTGTGGTCAATCCTGCAGTCCAGCGCTACCGGACTGGTGGATGCCTCGCGCGATTTCGCCGTCACGGCGTTCGAACGCCATACGATCGCCCGGCGAGGCGGCGTGGGCTATCCGATGCGCGCGATCCGAACGCACAGGTACGCCTACATCCGCAACTACGAGCCGGACCGCTGGCCCGCCGGCGACCCGGACTACAACGCTCCACCCCAGGGCTTCTTCGGCGACGTCGACCGGGGCGTCACGAAGGCCTTCCTGATGGCGCATGCCCTGGATCCGGAGATTCGGCCCTACTACTTGATGGCCTATGGGCGGCGGCCGGCGGAGGAACTCTTCGACATTGAAAAGGATCCCCATCAGCTCCACAATCTCGCTACGGATCCGGCCATGACAGAGGTCAAGCAAGAGCTGATCTGGCGGCTGAATGCCTATCTGCAGCGGCACGATGATCCGCGCCAGCGCGGCGCTACGCCGTGGGATGACTATCCGTTCATCAGCTCGTGGCGACTGCTGAAGAATCCCAACTGGAAGATGGAGGGTATGCCCGCTCCGCTACCGGAGTAGCCGGTGGGGCGCAGTCGGGCCCCAAGGACTGCGAAACGGTGCAGGCTCAGCGGGGCTTCCATGCCGTCATGTCGAAGACGGCGGAGCGTCCCGCTTCCCGATCCGACCCGCGCGCCTCGAGGCCGTGTTCGGCGTTCCAGGCAGCGACCTCCTACTCCGCTGCACGGGCAGACCAGTTGTCGTAGAACGGCCGCTCGGCCTCATCCATCCACGTATTCAGCCTCGCCCAAAGGCGCTTGCGGGTCCCCTCGTGGGCCGGGTCAGCGAGTCGATTGGTGTTCTGATATCCGTCCGTATTGGCCCACAGGAAGTGCTCGCCGCTCTCGATCACGGCGTAGGTGAAGTCGTTCGTGACGACGGCGCGCCAGATCAGCTCGTAGCGGCTGCCGCGGTTGTTCATGTTGGACGGATGCGCCAGAAAGACCGAATCTGGCCGCGGCGCATCCTGCGCTCCGTGCAAGAGATCCGACAAATCGGTCCCAGGCCGCGTGCGGACGTATTCCGCGGAAGCTCCCAGACTCGTTTCCCCAACGCCGGCTAGCGAGACGAGAGTGGGGAAGACATCGATCGTCGAGGTCGGCGCACCGAGGGCAAGGTCCGCGGGCTGGCGTCCTGGCCAGCGAATCAGGAATGGAATGCACGCGGACTCGTCGTTCGGGGGCCGCTTCTGGCCGTAGGCGACACCGTCGACCCCCGTCATGGCGCCGTGGTCTAGGGTGTAGAGCAGGATCGTGGTCTCTGTCACCCCGAGCGCGTCCAGACGGTCCATCACACGGCCCACATCGCCGTCCATGCCGCTGATCCAAGCGTGGTAGTCGCGGTGCTGCTCGAAGTCGCGGGTGGCGTCGAGCGGATGAAATGGCAGCGTGGCCTCATTGGCGTACAGCGTCTTCTTGTCGTCGGGGGCGTCATCGAACGGCCCGTGCGGTGTATTGACCGAGATGACCACAAAGAAGGGCTGCTCACCGCTCGCGGCCTCGCCGATCCACTCGAGCGCCTGTTCGGTCGTCACGGTCGAGTTGGATAGCCCCCGCCATGCGATGGTCTCGTCGGCGTCCACCGAGTACCGGCACGCCCGATGGTTGTTCGTTCCTTGCCAGACGATCGACTTGTCGAAGCCGAAAGGACGCGCGTCGCGGCCCCCCAGGCGCCGTTTCCCGAAATGGCCCGCCGCATAACCGACGTCATGGAACGCCCAGGCCAGAGTGCCCTGGTTTTGCTGTCCGTCCGGCATGTCGACGCGCTTGGCCAGCGACATGTGGTTCGCCATCAAGCACTGCCGATAAGGTCAGCCGCCCGTCATCAGGATGGCCCGAAACGGTGTTCAGATCGGCAGGCTGACGTAGTGGCGATCGAGCGAGACTCCCTGCTGCTTGAGCCGCTCCAGGTTCGGCGTCTCGACGTGTGGCGAATGGGTAAACGAAATAGCGCCCCAGCGGTGCGTGTCGCTCACGAACAGGACGACGTTCGGCAGCTCTTCGGGTTCGGTCAGGAGGGATCCGCAACTTGCCAGCCCAACCAAGAAGAGGACCGAGGGGCGGTTCCACAAGAGCAGGGCGCAAGCATTGAAGAACACCTCCGCCGGGCCCGTCGCTGGCCTGCGGGTGTACTATCCTGGACTTGCTGTCTGCTTCCTCAGTTGGAGTCGGCACCCCCTCACGGACTTGCCTTGAGGAGAACCTGTGCGCACACCTGTCATCGCCGGCAACTGGAAGATGCATAAGACCGCTTCCGAAGCGGCGGCCTTCGTTGAGTCTCTCAGACCTGTCGCGGAAGGCATTCGCGACCGTGAGATCGTCCTCGCGCCGACGTTTCCTGCGTTGCCGGCGGCCGTCCAAGCGGCCCGCGGAAGTAATATCCAGATCAGCGCGCAGAACTTGCACTGGGAGGACCGGGGCGCGTTCACGGGCGAGGTCTCAGCGGGCATGCTGGCTGCGATCGGATGTAGTCACGTCATCATCGGTCACAGCGAGCGCCGACAGTACTGTGGGGAGACGGACGGCACAGTCCACCTGAAAGTCCTCGCCGCACTCGAAGCAGGCCTGACGCCGATCGTGTGTGTCGGCGAAACACTGGAGCAGCGCGAGGCGGGCAACACCGAAACGGTGCTCAAAGAACAATTCAGCGCCGGTGTGGGGGCGCTCGAAGCGGATCAGTTTCGGCGCTTGATACTGGCCTACGAACCCGTCTGGGCGATTGGGACGGGACGCACCGCGACGCCCGAGATCGCCGAGGCGTCCCACCGCATGCTCCGATCCCTGGCGGCAAACAGGTTCGGGGCCCCCGTTGCATCGGCTCTGCGCATCCTGTATGGAGGTAGCGTCAAGCCCGCGAACATCGCAGGGTTGCTCGAACGCGAGGAGATCGACGGGGGGCTGGTCGGCGGGGCGAGCCTCGACCAGGAGTCCTTCGCCGCGCTCGTGCTCGCATAAGTTCAGGCACTAGCCCCATAATGGATAGAAGACATGCTGATTCTGCTCACAATCGTGCACGTTGTGGTGAGTTTCTTTCTGATCATCGTCGTGCTCTTGCAAAGCGGCAAGGCTGCCGATCTGGCGGGAGCCTTCGGCGGGATGGGTTCCCAGACCGCGTTCGGTCCGCGCGGAGCCGCCACAGTCCTGTCTAAGGCCACGACCACCGCGGCCGTGGTGTTCATGCTGACCTCGATAACGCTAGGGATCTGGCAGGGACGCAACGTCGTCGGGGGTCAGTCCGTGATCGATCGTAGCGGTCTCGGGTCGGAATCCGCGCCGGAAAGCGAAGAGGCCGCCGGCTCGGAAGTCCCCGCTCCGGGAGTGCCCGCCAGCACCCCAACGGAGCCGGACGGAGACGACCGGCAGTAGAGTCTGGACCGCGGAGAGCGGCTGGAAGCCGCCGCGCGGGCAGCGAAACCGGAATTGCGGAGGTGGCGGAATTTGGCAGACGCGCTAGCTTGAGGTGCTAGTGGGAGCAATCCCTTGGGGGTTCGAGTCCCCCTCTCCGCACCACGGTTTTCCATCGAGATCCTGCGTTCCCACAACCCGCATCGTCACCCGGCGATTCCACCTGATGCAGGGAACCCGGCTGATGAGGATTCGCCTGCGGGTGGCCCAGTCGGACGAGGCGTCCTCCCTCAGCCGGATCGGCGGCTAGATGCGCCGCTCGATTCGATCGCCGTTGAACTTCGTTCTTGTTCTCCGCGCACTTTCCCGCGCTGGTGCTTTGTCCTGGCCCACCCGTCCAGGGCCTGTTGCAACTCTCCGACAACTGCGGCTGCTCGGCCGAGAGGTCTCTTGATTCCGCAGGATCCTCGGCAACGTTGTAGAGACGGGTCAGATCGTCTCGCGACAGCAGCAGCTTCCAGGGCCCCTTGCGGACAGCGGCGTTAGGACCCGAGCGCCAGAAGAGGTAGTCGTGGGGAAGGCCTTGCTGGGCGCCCTCCAGAAACGGGAAGAGGTCGACGCCGTCCAGATTGTATGCGCTCAGGCCGTCGGACCCGGCGGCAGCGAGCAGGGTGGGGAAGATATCGAGCGAGCTGACTGGATGTTCGTGCTTTTGGCGGCCCTCGAGCCGCGCCTTCCATTGCAGCACGTCGGGCACGCGAATCCCGCCTTCGTACAGGTTGCGCTTGTGGCCGATCAGCGGTTGGTTGTACCGCCCTTCCACATCGCTGCCTTCGGCGGCGCCGTTGTCGCCGGTGAAGATCACCAACGTGTATTCTTCGAGGCCCTGTTTGCGCAACTCGGCGAGCACGGCCCCGACCCAATTGTCGAGCGCGCTGATCATCGCGGTGTCGATGCGCACGGTTTCGTTCTCAATCGCGGGGGAATCGTTCGTAGTATTTGTCAATCGTCTGGATTGGACCATGCGGCGCGTGAAACGCCGAGTAGAGAAAGAACGGTTCATCCTTGTGCTCGGCAATGAATTCCACACCCGCGCGACCGAGCCGGTCGGGCAAATACTGGTCCATGGAGATGGGCTCACGGCCGTCGTACAGGCTGCGGGGCCGACCGGCGCCGTCAGACGATCCGTCGTCCTCGTAACCTGGCGCAATGCGCGCATGCGGGCAGCTCGGTTCGACGAAGCGCGAGCCGGAGGGCATGCGTAGGAAGGAGTCGAAGCCTCGGTCGAGCGGGTGGTAGCCGTCCGCCACGGCCAGCTGCCACTTGCCCACCGCTCCGGTGGCGTAGCCTAACCGCTTCAGTGCAGTAGTAATCGTCGTTTCGCTCAGCGACAGAGACTTGCGGGCTGCTCCGATCGGAGGGACGGCTTGGGAATTCAACTCCTTGCCCCAGCGCCGCTGGTAGCGCCCCGTCATCCAGCCTGGGCGTCAGCGATTGCAGACCAGCGCCGTCATATATCCGGAAGTAAACCCGACTTCGTTGTCAGGAATCGAGTCGATATTCGGTGTGGGGATCGCGCTTCCGTACCACGACACGCTGCCATAGCCCAGGTCGTCGGCGAATAGGACGACGATGTTGGGCCGGTCGGGCGGCTCGGCGGCGCAGCCGGTCCACAGCAGCAGCGGCGCAGCCGCTACCGACCCCAATGCCAACTTTCGCATGGAAGTGCGCACACGGCCCCCCGGGGGTCATCGCGGGCCTATCCCATCTCACGAGCAGTCGTCACCAGAGAGGGAGGGATGTCTCCTCACCACTCGTCTGCGTATTGCTTGCGGATGGGCTACAATCCGCTGCACGCTAACTGGGCGCACGAGAAGGACGAGGAATCGGTATGCGACTCACCCCTCAAGCACTCTTGGTCACGGCGATCGTGGTGTCGCACACGGGTTGCACCCAGAGCGAGGAGGAGGAGATTGAAAAGTTCTTTTCGACCCAGCCCGTTTGGAGCAGCGGCACGGTGGTTTCCGGAGGTGACGGGATCGCCCGGCTGATTGACGTCGATCGGGACGGGGACCTCGATTTCGCGACGAGTTTGCCCGATCCGAAGCGCTGGGCGCTGTATCGCAATGACGGCGGGAAGCTGGCGACAGAGCCGTTCTGGGAATCGCACGAAACGACGGATTGCGATCACGTTGACGTGTTGGACTTTAATCACGATGGTTGGATGGATTTGGCTGGAACGCACGAGAGCCATTGCACGCTGTACTTCAATCAATCCGGAAGCTTCAACCCGGGGCCCGATTGGGAAACGGGCCTGATCGCGAACGCGAATCAGATCGACTTCGGCGACTTCGATCAGGACGGCGACCTCGACATGGTCATGGCCGCAGGAGAACCAGTGAACGGTGTCGCCTTGTTTGAAAACGAAACCGGCACGCCAGCCGAGCAGGTCTCACACAAGCTCGGCCACATGGAGTACTCCGAGACCGCGATCTTCGCCGATTACGATGGCGACGGCGATCTGGACATCACCGCAGGCTACCGAGCGGGTAAGATCGTTGTGTTTCGCAATGCGGGCGGGGTCTTCGACGACGGCAGCGTGGTCTTGGAAGACGAAGAGAATCCGTGGACCCAGCGCCTTTACTGGCGCGATCTGGATGCAGATGGCAAGCCCGAGCTGTACTGCGCCAAGGGGCCGTGGGGCAATCAAGTCGGCCAGAGTTTGCAGTTGGCGCAGCGAGGGGACGGCGCCGAACTCGACATCGGCTGGCGGAGTTCATCCGACACCGCGTTCCACGGCTTCGAATTTGGCGACGTCGACAACGACGGTGATCTCGACGTGATCGCGGCCGACTACGCGCATGGCGGCAGCGTCTCGCTGTATTTGAATGAGGGCGGAATGCTGGCCGACCAACCGGCATGGTCCGTGCAGACGAGCGGACCGGCTCACGAAGCGGTGCTGGGAGACATCGATCAAGACGGAGACCTGGATTTAGCTGTTGGCTGCCGGGATCAAGCCCACATCTACGAGAACCTCTTGGTTAACGGCTTGTAGACTCAACTTACCCCGCCCACTCAATGTTCGAGTTGACGCTTCGCATTCGCTGCGCGATGTCCTAAGGAGAAGTTCAATGGAGGAACTCGGAACGGCGACCGCTGTCATTCCGCCCGACGCGGCGCGATGGCGATCACGCAAGGTGAGCTACCGTCAGCTTGACTGGAGTGGGATCCTAACGGCCTTGCCGGAATTTGATCTCATTCCCTTCACCGCAGGTGAGGGCGAACCGAGCAACCCGTTTCTTCGGACCGTGACACGCCGGCCTCGGTGGTCTGGGGATCGCCCTATTCCGATCGGCGTCGTGTCGCGCACGTATACGCTCGCACCGCACCGCGATGTTGCAAGGCTCTGTCTCGATGGGCTGATCGACGTCGGTATGAAGCCCGACGAATTGCGGTATGAGCTGGGATTGTCGGAGCTGGGCGAATGGATGAATCTCCGCATCTATTTCCCGGCCGCTTTCAGCTTCGTCGAGGCTCAAGGTAATGAACTCGATCTACGGCTCGAGTGTTTCAACTCGGTCGATGGCTCGTCTCGCCTCGTGATCTTGTTCGGATGGTTTCGACTCGTCTGTTCGAACGGCTTGGTCATCGGCGAGACCAAGATCGAAATCAAAGAACGCCATGGGACGAGCCTAGACCTTTGGAAAATACGTGATCGCCTTCGGCCTGCCCTTGAGGCCGTTGAAGACGATCGCGCCAGGATGGCGAGGTGGCAGCAGGACAAGGTTCGAATCGACGATATAGAGACTTGGGCCAACAAAGAAGTCACCGCGAGATGGGGAAAGAAGGCGGCCGCTCGAGTATTCCATATCTGCGATGCCGGCCGGGACGTTGAGATCGATCCGTTTGTCCCGGGCGCCGCCACCCAAAAGCCCATCCGCTACCTGGACCCCGTCCCCGGCTCTCCAGTGCGAGCGACAACCAAATACGATGTCTCGCAGTCTCTCTCCTTCGTCGCGACGCACCGCAACAATGCCGAAGAGCGTGTTGCATGGCAGGCCGACATCCCTCTTTTGCTGGTGCAACTCCCCGCTTCCCGCCCGGTTTGATTGGGCGATATCGAAGATCCCGGTCCCTGACGGCCGCTTCGGCTTGCAACCAATCCCGGCTTGTAGGCGCGGCTAAGACTTCAGGCATTGAAGGACGGGGCGACCTCCGTTCTTGGGGAAGGCCCTTTCGTGTTGTCCCCGGCTGCTTACCGTGTCGTGGCTCTGATCATTCGCCTCGTTTCAGATGAACTTGATGGGATCCATTGTTCCGCGAGGCAGGTTCGGCGCCTGCCGTCACAAGCGTTTCGGGTGCGCGCGCTCACAGCATGTGAGCGGGACTTTTCAATCCTCTAGCCGTACGGCGTCCGTTTCCCGCATTGATTGCGGGCGTTCGGGCTGGTTTTAGGCTGGACGTTCCAATCGGACAGAGTCTCCCTGCCGAATCCGTCGCCGAGTGCTCGCGGCAACCATACACCCGCGAATCGCATACCATTACGAGAGCGTAACTTGGCTCGGACCGTGGAGCTTCGCCGTCGTCGACGATGTAAGCCCGAAGGATATCCACAAGAGTCACCTGCGAGATCGACTCGCAGGAATCCCAGAGATCCTCGCTCGAGCAGGTTCAAGCGCGCAAGAGCGTGTGGCGCTTGTGAGTGCTTCGTCTAGGAGCCTGTGGTAAAAGTCGGCTGGCGAAAGGTCAACGAGCAATTCACGATGAAAATACGATAGAATCGGCTGATGGCGATGGGTACCCGCAAGGTTGAGCAGACGGCGCTGTTCCTGACGGCGGAGGATCTGCCCGTAGCGCCCACGCTGCCGTTCTTCGAAAAGCTGAACGAAGGGCTCGCCCAGGCTGGCTTCGACGACTACGTCGAGGGCCTGTGCCGGAGCTTCTACGACGCTAGGCTCGGACGCCCGTCGCTGGCCCCGGGGGTGTACTTCCGGCTGTTGCTGCTCGGCTTCCTGCTGGGCCTCGATTCGGAGCGCCGCATCGCGTTGCAGGCCTGCGACAGCCTGAGTCTGCGGCGCTTCCTGGGCTACGCGCTGCAGGAGGCCACGCCGGACCCTTCCACGCTCTCGCGCACGCGGCGGCGAATCCCGGTGGAGACGCACGAGCAGGTGTTCGGGTGGGTGCTGGGGCGGTTGCGCGAGGCGGGCTTGGCGCAGGGCCAGGCGGTGGCGGTGGACTCGACCACGCTGGAAGCGAACGCGGCGCTGGAGATGCTGCGGCGCAAGGACACGGGGGAGAGCTACCGGGAGTTCGTATTACGGCTGGCGGAGGAGGCGGGCGAGCAGATCGCGACGGTGGGGGAGAGGATCGAGTACGACCGGGGGAGGCCGGGCAAGTCGCTGTCGAACAAGGACTGGGAATCGAAGACGGACCCAGACGCGAAGGTGGCGAAGAGGAAGGACGGCGGGACCGACATGGCGCACAAAGCGGAGCACGTCGTGGATCTGGAGAGTGGGGCCCTGCTGGGGGTGACGGTGCAGGGAGCGGAGCTGGGGGACACGCAGACGCTGGGCCAGACGCTGGCGGCGGCGGAGGCGGCGCAGGGCGAGAAGCCCGCGGAGGTGGCGGCGGACAAGGGCTACCACAGTGATGCGACGCTGCAGGCACTGGCAGCGGACGGGCAGGAGTCGTACGTGCCGGAGCCGAAGCGGAAGCGCAACTGGGCGGGCAAGGAAGAAGTCAAGAAGACGGTGGAGGCGAACCGGGAGCGGGTGAGCGGGGAGCGAGGCCGGGAGGTAGGGAAGCAGCGGACAGAGAAGGCGGAGCGGTCGATGGCCCACATGTACGGGAGCGGCGGGCTGCGGCGGGTGTACTTGCGGGGGCACGAGAACATCCGGAAGCGTTTGTTAATCCACGCCTGCGGATACAATCTGGGCATTTGGATGCGGTCGCTGACGGGGATCGGTACGCCGCGCAGCTTGCAAGGACAGGGCCTGCGCGTTGCTCGCTCGGTTTTCGCGGCGATTTCGGCGCTGGAAACGGCCATTGCGGGGCTTGTAGAGGGGTTTCTGGGCGGTTGGGGCCGGATTCGGTCGGCCCGCGCGGCACACGGTTTCGGCTTCGCCCAGGCAAGCGAGATCTGGGCCAGACGCAATGGTTGACGCGGGCCTCGCGAAATCCGAGAAAAACCACAGGCTCCTAGGGCCGTACGATGCTTGAGAGCTAAAGGTTGCCTGCTCTTCAACCCAATGATGCAGTTCCACGTCTCTTCCTTCTTCAACCAGCCGGGGGGCCATTCCGAATGACAGACACTCGCGATCAGCTCGCACGCGAAGCGAAGGCATTTGTGGCCCTAGCCTTCCGCAACGGTCCGATTGAGAACATCCATGCCGGTTATCCGTGCCCCACTTGCGCCAACGAACATGGCTATTCCCGGATCTCGGACTCTGAAATGAAGGTCATTATGAAGAGCGCGGTGAACCGCATGTATACGTTGCTTCGCCTCAAGGCAACCGACCCGACCGGTTTTGAGAACCTGCTGGCCTTCAGCGCGCTGTACGTTAAACGATGGGATGAGCCGGAAGAGATCTCAGCACTTGAGTTCTAGCTGCTGGTCAGCGGTCCGCTCGGCGAGAGCGGGACAAGATGCTTCAGAGTTCGGCACATGTGGCCAGAATAGCTTGTCGCGTCTCTAGACCCCGCGCTCGTTGGACTAAGTTGGATGTAGGCGTTTGGACCGGTTTCGGGCGTTCCGACCGGACAGAGTTTCCTTGCCGAATCGGTCGTTCAGCACCCTAGGCGGCTAATCGCTGGAGAATTGTATCCCGTCGCGACATTGTCGTTCAGTTGAGGTCGTGAAGCTTCGCCATCGCCGACCATGCAAGAGGAGGCCGGAGTCTGTGGATCGGACCCGCTCGGGCCGCAAGCTGGTTGAGGCCCCGGCCACGCGTCCAACACCGCGCTATTCGGGCAGCACCTCGGCCAGGTAGATCGTCCGCCATTTCCCGGCCTGCGAGCGCATCAACTTGAACGCGACATCCTGTCCCGGCTTCAGCTTCGTTTGGACATCCCGGAGGTCTCCGATGGAGCTGATACCGATGCGATTGACGGCGACGATCACATCCCCCGGCTCCAAGCCAAGGTCGTCTCCAAACGAACCGCTCTCGACCTTGGTCAGCAGCACGCCGCCCTCAATGTCGAGTTTCATCTGATTGCGCCGTTGGGGATCGATTTCCTGCACGGTGACGCCGAAGCGGACGGTGGCTTCTTCCGCTTCCGACTGGTCCAACTGGACCTCAGCCTGTTCCGGATAGAGCTTGCCCCGGTCGGCGATCGTTACGTCAAACGTCAGTTTCTCTCCGTTCCGAATCACCTCGATCGGCACGGTCGCTCCCACTCGGGTCGCGGCCACGACCGCGAGCAGCTTTTCGCCGTCTGGAATCTCTGTGCCG
Source organism: Bryobacterales bacterium (assembly GCA_965218615.1). Lineage (GTDB taxonomy): Bacteria > Acidobacteriota > Terriglobia > Bryobacterales > UBA6623 > VXMF01. The sequence goes on along the minus strand of CBDCLH010000002.1, from coordinate 625,730 downwards.
TCCACGCTTACGATGATGTCTTCGGCCTGCATGCCTGCCTTGGCTGCCGGGCCATCCTCGACGGTTTGCTCCACGAAGACCCCGGTGTCGGATCCGAAGGAGCGGAGCAGAGACGCGTTTCCAGCTTTGAAGTGCACCCCAATCGAACCGCGCGAAACGCGTCCGAAACGAACGATCTGGTTGTACGTCTCGACCAAGATGTTGGAGGCCAGAGCGAAGCCGATCCCGTCGTAGCCTCCCGTACGGGAAATGATGGCCGAGTTGATACCGACCACTTCGCCGCGGATGTTCAGCAGCGGCCCGCCGCTGTTGCCGGGGTTGATGGCTGCGTCGGTCTGAAGGAACTTCCGGAACGGCCGGCTGCGAGTCGCCGATCCCATCTCGCGCGCCTTGGCGCTGATGATGCCGACGGTGACGGTTTCACGGTATCCGAAGGGCGAGCCGATCGCGATCGCCCAGTCCCCGACATTGACCGAGTCCGAATTGCCGATCCTGGCTGCCTGCAGGTTCTGCTTGTCTTCGACGTGGATGACCGCGAGATCGGTCTCGGTGTCGGCTCCGATCAGCTTGGCGTCGTACGGCTCTTCGTCGTCGGCGAACACGACCTGGATCCGGCCCGCGCCCTCCACGACATGGTGATTGGTGATGATGTATCCCTTGGGGTCGACGATCACTCCCGAGCCTTGCCCGGGTCCGCGCCTGCGTGGCTGCGGCTGGCCCTGTCCCTCAGGAGGCATGCCGAAGAAACGGCGGAACAGATCCTCGGGGCGATCGAAGGGGCTTTGCGGAGCCCTGGGCTCCTCCTCGCGGTCCGCTCGAACGATGATGCTCACCACGGATGGGCGGAGCTTCCGGGCGAGTTCCGAGAACTGATTCTCGACCGGGTCGGCTGCGGGAACGCTGAGGGGCGCGGCATCCGTGAGCGGCTCGTCGCTTTCGCGGGCGGCGTCCGCCGAGCCTGAGATTACGGTCCCGATCAGGATTCCGGCGGCGAGCATGCTGAACAGCAGCGCCAGCGGCAAGAGCTTCGTGTTCTTGAGGCGATCGATTAGGTCGTGCATATCCATTTAGACGCGCCAAGGGCGCGCGAGGTTCTCAAACAACTTGCATCTATTATCGCTTGCCGCGCAAGCGCTCGCACTCCCGCCCGGGTCACCCGATACGAGGCTGCTGCTGTGCCAGACAGTGCAAGCCACCGAGTCCCAGGGCGAGTTCGACGCAGTGGATTCCGCAGACTTCGCGCTCGGGGAAACACTCTTCCAATACGCGCAGGGCGACGCGGTCATTCGGGTCGTTGAAAGTTGGCGCCAGCACCGCGCCGTTGGCGATATAGAAGTTGGCGTAGCTGGCGGGCAGCCGACAGCCCTCGAAGTACAAGGCGCGCGGCATGGGCAGCTCCACCACCTCGAGCGCACGACCTCCTTCGTCGTGCATGGCCCGGAGCCGCCGGAGGTTGTCTTGGAGGGCTTGGCAGTTCTCATCCCGGCTGTCGGTCTCGACGATGGCGGCGACGCGGCGCGGTCCCACGAAACGGGCCACGGTATCGACGTGGCCACTGGTGTCGTCCCCAGCGATCCCGCGCCCGAGCCACAGGATGTTCTTCGCACCCAGCGCCTCTCGAAGGACGCCTTCGACGCCATCTCGCGAGAGTCCAGGATTGCGGGCGTAGCGGTCGTGCGAGAGCAGGCACTGCTCGGTGGTGAGCAGGGTGCCCCGCCCATTGCTCTCGATCGCGCCCCCCTCCATCGTGACAAGCCGGCCTTCGGCCCTCGGCTCGAAGACCTCGGCGCCCGCGGCGTGTGCTATGAATCGGCCCACCTGCTCATCGAGCCGCCAGTCGGAATAGCGAGCCCAGCCGTTGAAGCGCCAGCAGACCGCGCCCAGCCGCCGCCCAACAGAGATAAACGTGGGGCCCGAATCCCGAAGCCACGACCGGTCCGTGTCTTGTACATGGATGTTTAAGAGGTCCGCCTCGGCGCCGCCGCGCCGCATCGTGCTGCGAACGCGCGCGGCTTCCGGAGAGTCCCGCACAAGCAGCCGCACGGTTTCGCTCAGCTGCAGCTTGTGGACGAACTCGAGGAAAGCCCAGCGTACGGCGGTCAGTTTGCCCGGCCAGTCATCGGCTCGGTGCGGGTACGCCAGCCAGGTGGCGTTGTGCGGCTCCCATTCGGCCGGCATGCGGATGGCGGGTTGGTCGCCAGCCGTCACTCGACCGCTCTCTGAACCAGATCGCCGTAAGCGTCGATGCGGCGGTCCCGAAAGAACGGCCAATCGCGGCGCGCCCGCTCGACGTCAAGCGGGTCGCAGGTGGCGATCATGATCTCCTCGCCTCCGGCGGCCTCCGCAACGATGCCTCCCAGGGGGTCCGCTACGAAGGAGCGGCCCCAAAACTCCAGGCCCTCGTAGTCGAGCGGCCGGCTGGGGGAGGCGTCCAGCGGGCGCTCTTTGCCAGTCCTGTTGACCGCCGCGACGAAGACGCCGTTCGCGATCGCGTGCGCACGCTGGATCGTTCGCCAAGCATCGGCCTGGCGGCGCCCCCACTCCCGTTTCTCGCGGGGGTGCCATGCGATGGCGGTGGGATAGACCAGGAACTCGGCGCCGGCGAGCGCCGCGAGGCGCGCCGCCTCCGGGAACCATTGGTCCCAACAGACCAATGGAGCGACCCGGCCGAAGCGGGTCTCAAAGACCCGGAATCCGAGATCGCCCGGCGTGAAGTAGAACTTCTCGAAGTAGAGCGGATCGTCTGGGATGTGCATCTTGCGGTAAATGCCCAGAAGGTCCCCGTTGGCGTCCAGCACGACGGCCGTGTTGTGGTAGAGGCCCGCGCTGCGCCGCTCAAAAACCGAACCGATCACCACGACGCCGTGCTGCCGGGCCGCGCTCGCCAGGGCCTGCGTCGCGGGGCCTGGGACCGGCTCCGCCAAGTCGAACCGAGCGGCGTTCTCCTCCTGGCAGAAGTAGTGTGTCTGAAAGAGTTCGGGAAGGCAGACGATGTGTGCTCCCCGGCTCGCCGCGCCAGCGATCCCGCGCAGCGCCGTCTCCAGGTTCTCGCGAGGTTCCGGGCCGCACGCCATCTGCACCAAGCCAAGCGTGGTACGGCCATCCATTACGCCGTTCGCCTGCAAGTTAGCAGCGTACCCGCTGTTCCGGCGGTTCTGCAATCCGTCCGTGCGGCCGGGAGCTACCACCGCCAACTCTTGCCGTCAGGGCTGCAAGATCACCTTGGTGAGGTTCGGCTCGTGGGCGTACAGCCTCTCGAACATCTCGGGACCCCTCTCCAGAGGGACGGATGCGCTCAGGATCGGGCCGACTTGAATGCTGCCTCGTTGCATTAAGGCCAGGCAGGCTGGGTAGTCGTTGGACGAGGCGCACGACCCGAGCACGTCAATCTCGCGAGTGACGACGCTCTGCAGCCCGAATTGCACCGTGGGCGTGACGTTGCCGATCAGCGTGACCCTGCCACCCTTGCGCACGCTGTCGATCGACATCCCGACGGTGGCGTCCGCACCGACCGCTTCCAGAACGACATCCGCTCCCAGTCCGCCGGTCTCGTCGCGGATCCGTGCCGGCACATCGACGCCGTCGCCGGCCTGGATGATCTCGTCCGCGCCGAGCCGGGCGGCGAGCCGCAGGCGGTCGGCGGCCAGGTCGACCGCGAAGATGCGGCCGCAACCGGCGCTGCGCAACGCCTGGATTGCCAGTAGGCCAATCATGCCAGCTCCGACGACGAGAGCGGTATCCCCGAGGGACGGACCCGTACGGTTGACCGCGTGCACCGCGACCGAAACCGGCTCGACCATGGCGGCCTCGTCGAAGGTGACGCCTTCGGGCACCCGGAAGACGATATGCGCGGGCACGGCGACGTACTCCGCAAACGCCCCGTGACGGCGGTAATCAAAGCACGACACGCCGAGCACCGTGCGGTCTTCGCAAAGGTTGGGCCGGCCTTCGCGGCAGAAGACACAGCGCTGGCAACAGATCATCGAGTCGAAGGTGACGCGCTCGCCGGTTTGGAAGTCGCGGACGGCGCGGCCCAGCGCAGCGATTTCGCCGGACGCTTCATGGCCCATGATCAACGGCGGGATGCGGCGTCCGGAACTGCCGTCGTAACCATGCACGTCACTGCCGCAGATGCCGCAGGAGCGCACCCGGATCAAGACCTCGTGCGACGCGATCTCTGGCTGAGGGACGTCTTCAAGGTCCAGTCGTTTGTATTCGTTAAGAACCAGGGCCTTCATCGTGCTTCTGGGGCGGTCGGCCGGATGAGTTTTCTGTTCCGGCTACCCCCGCCAATCATAGTGCACCCACGCCGGCCGCACCGTGGTCCGGGCGCGGCCCAGAAGAGCACACGTCGCGGCCTGCGATAGGGCGAGGACTACAACGCTTAACACGCGAAACCACTCCGTCGTGACGAACCGGGCAGCGTCGATGTTCAGCCAGACGGGCTCGGTGTTTGGGTTCGTAGCGGCGCCGGGGCGTTCTGGTATGCTCGCAATCGATGCAGGATCGGTCTCCGACCAGGCGACAGTTCGCCGCGGCCCTCGGAGGGACCGCGGCCGCCGCGGGCCAAGACCAACGACGCCCGAACATCGTTTTCGTCTGTTCCGATCAGCACAGCTTCAAATACGTGGGCTATGGCGGACATCCGATCGTGCAAACACCGAATCTTGACCGGATCGCGCGCCGCGGCGTGGTCTTCGAGAACGCCTATTGCGGCTCGCCGGTTTGCGTGCCCGGCCGCTCTTGCATGATGACCGGGCTCTACCCTCACGAGACCAGCTCCTTCTGCAACTCGACGGTCTGGAATGGCAGCAAGCCAACCTGGGGCGCCCGGCTCGGGCGAGCCGGCTACCACACCGAGGCGACCGGCAAGTTCGATCTAAATCCGGATTTCGAGATTGGTTTCGAGGAGCACGAAACAAGCCACGCCCATCGGACGGGCCCCGACATCACCTCGCTCTTCCGCAGCCCCGTCGCCTATCGCATAGGCGAGCGTCCGCAGGTGAACGGCCGCCCGCGCGACACCGATCACGCCGACAGGTCACGGGCTCAGAATTGTGTGGCGTTCGTCCGAAATAAGACGTCGAAGCTCGACCGGCCTTGGTGCTACTACGTCGGTTTCACGGCTCCGCATCCGCCGTTTGTGGGGCACCGCAAATACTGGCCGATGTACCCGCGGGAGGAGGTGGATCTGCCGCGCGTTCCCGCGGAGTATCTCGAGACTCAGCACCTGATGTTCCAGGAACTGCGTCACTTCAAGCGCATCGCAACGCCGATACCCGAGCAGCGAATCCGGCGCGCCCGCGCCGGCTACTACGGACTGATCACGGAGTTGGATGAGCACATCGGCCAAGTGTGGAGGGCGCTCGAGGAAACCGGGCAACTCGAGAATACGATCTTCATCTACACGTCCGACCACGGTGAGGCGCTTGGCGACCACGGTCTGTGGCACAAGAACAACCTGCTCGAGCCGGTGGCGCACATCCCGCTGGTGATCGCGGGACCCGGAATACCGCGCGGCCGGCGTATCGACCAGGTGGTCAGTCACGTGGATCTGGTCACGTCGCTGCTCGAGTGGGGCGGCGCGGGCGGTGGGTCCGGGTTGCGGGGGCATTCGCTCATCCCCCTGATGCGCGCTGAATCCAGCGATCACCCCGGTTGGGCCTACGCGGAGAGCCATTCGGAGGGAAACACCACGGGCTCGTTCATGATCCGCAAGGGCCCTTGGAAATACCTCCACTTCACTTGGTACGACGACTTGCTGTTCCATCTTGGGGAAGACCCCGGCGAGTTCCACGACCGCAGCAGCGATCCGGCGGCCCAGGGCGTGCTCCGTGAGTTGCGTGCGATCCTCGATTCCGAAGTCGACACGGAGGCGGTCACCCGGGCCGGTTTCGCGGCGCAAGAAAGAATGCTTGCGCGCTTCGCCAGCCAGAACAGCGAATCGGAACTAGCGAAGATGTTTGAGGGCCGCATGGGCAAGGGTCTCTCGCGCATGCTCGCTGCGAGAGCCAAGCGCCAGTACGGATGACACGGCCAAGCGGCTGAGGCTCCATCTGAAGCGGATCGGGCGCCACTCGATCTTCGTCTCAGATCCGGAAGTCGTCTTGCTCCGTTACGATCTCTCGGCAGCCGGCCGTTGCGCTTCCGGCACCTTCCGATCCCGGTCGATGCCGTGGCCGGTTCGGAGGCGCAAAGCCTGGGCTGCGTCCACGCGAGTGGACCCTTCGACGCATCCCGAAGAAAAACGAAGTCGGGTCAGCCAGGCGACAGAGTGCGCAAGCCAGCCTGGGCCGCAGCTCGCAGGACGCGCTTATCGTAGGCGACGAAATCGAGTTCCAGTTCAGGCACGCTCAGCGCGGAAGCAAGCTGAACGGCATCCAAGCTCCGCAAGTCCGAGGGGTTCAGGAGGGCCGCGCGCTTCAAGACATTGGTGTCCAGGGCGACCAGATTCAGGCTTTGGAGCAGCCGATGCGCCCGGGCCTCCAGACTTGGGTCGTGGCGGCTGACTGCACGCGAGACTTCAACGATCGAGAGCGCGCTCGCGGCCAGTCTGGAGTAGGCTCGCAATCCGCGGCTCAACGCGGCCGATTCGGGCTCGGCCACTACCAGCTTGACCAACGCCGACGAATCGCAAAACGCCGTTCTCATCCGCGGTCTTCCCGCATCTCTTGAAGGTATCTGGAAACGGTGCGGGCTCCGTCAACCTCTTCTCCTGGCGGTTCGAGATCGAAAAAGGAAGTCTGGGCGGGGATCAATCGACCCGCATCGATCAGCTGTCGCCAGACATCGTCTTCGCGCCGCGCTGGCTTGAGCACGGCGACAGCCCTGCCTCTGTCGGTGACTTCGAAAGCCGCGCCTCCCTTGACCTTGGCTATGTAGACACTGAGATTCTGGCGCAATTCCCGGATGCCGACGCGTTCCATGTAGCACATGATACTACATTGGCCCACAGCGTCTTGCAGAGGAGACGAGAGCGTCTTGTCCAACGCAACACCACGGTCTGGACCGGGCAGCCACGCGTGCTTCACGACGGTATTCTCTGTGAGCCGCGCCCCGCACGTCTTCCGTTCATTTCGTGCTCCGTCCGACCCGGTATGTAAGCCATCCTCCATACATGGAGCGCAGCGACGCGGTCCTGACGTTCGAGCGGCGGGAGAGGATCTCCCAAAGCGTCGCGGTTTCGCATGGGCCTCGAAGAAGCCCTTGCGGGCCTTATTGCGGCACTCAGGCGCCTGCGGACCGCTTCTCAAACCGCCGGAACACGGGGATCCTGTCGAACGGCTTGCAAATAGAACGGGCCAACATTGGAACCGCGCGGAGATCGGTCGCAAGCGCTTTCGACTTCGCTTCCCGTCGTCCTGGAATGACCGTCTATTCGATATTCGCCCTGCTTGCAGGGTGGTTCCTAGAACGAATTCGCTGAAGAGGCAAGGACCAGTGACAAGCAAGACTGCCGTTGACGTGCTACCAAGACTCAGACCGGAATTTCCACGTAGGCTGCCGTGCCCGACTCTTCGAGGGCTGCGGCGATGAGCGGGATGCACCTCTGCATCCGCCGCCACGACGTACTCATCCACACGACAATTCGGATGGTTCTCTGCGCCAGGTTTTGCTGGTATCTGAGATTCTGGTCGGTCGTCACGAACGCGTCGAAGCCGTGAGCTTCGGCCCGGTCGAGGAGTTCTCCATTCGCCAACTCAGACCAGCCGAGTTCGGCTACGGTATCCACACGGTAAGCGAGATGATTCCTGAGCGGGACAGGCGTGCCCTGATCAAAGAGCACCTTCATGTCGCTGCCCGACCGCTAGACTCGCAGCGGCATGTCCGAGAACTGCCTCCACCTGAGAACGACGGACGCCAGGAAACCAATCGAGAAAGTCGTCGACCGTCGCACCGTCCTCGATGTTCTCGAATAGCGCTCGAACGGGCACCCGTGTGCCCTTGAACAAGTAGGCGCCGCTGACTACTTCGGAGTCGCGGCTGACTTCCGCGCATGTCAGCCACGTGATTGGCATGACAGCGCCAGTCTACCGCCTAGAGATGGAAGGATTGGACTTGGTGTTTGAAGGCGGGCGATTGCATTGGATGTAGGATCAGGAGAAAGAATCTAGACGAATCAATAGGACTCGCGGTCTCAGTCTTAAGACCGCCTTGCTTGTCTTCGACGATCCGCTTGCCGCCAAGCGCGCGATCCTCATCCCGGCGAACAGCGATGGCAAACGATAGGCCAGATAGGTACGGTAGTTGTAATCGTTGTCCATACGAAGAACTGCCCGATGACCAGATTGATACGACGGACAGTCCGGAGATTCTCGATTGGTCGGACGCCAGACGAGGCATGTTGTACAGACCTGTGAAACAGCAGACCACGCTGCAGTTGGATGCAGACGTCGTGACTTGGTTCAAGAGGCATACCCGCGACGGCCGCGGCTATCAAACGGACATCAATCGTGCGCTCCGCGAGCATCTCCGCCAGTGTGAGAAGCAAGCGGTTGGCGGATAGCGCGTTCACTCGCAGCGGGAGGGTGCTCGTCAGTCCGCAACGCGCTTCATCGGCCTCGCGCCCGTTTATGCTTCGATGACCGGGGCCGCGTAGCGGGTCCACGTACAAGTCCGCCGCGCTGCAGAGTGCGGGTTCCCCGTCGGGTTACGTCCCGATACCCGTCTCGAGCGTCCCGAACTCAACCGAACTCAGAGCCGGACCCGATCGATAGCCCAGGGCTCCGGATCCGGGATTCCGCAACGCTTCGACAACACATGCTGTCTCGCTCTCTCGAACGACGCTTCAGGCATGGCGCTGTATCGTGACGTCAGAGTGCGCGGAGTGCCGCTCATGACAGTTCCTCCGGCTCTTCCCGGTCCAGCTTGGAGTGACGGGAGATTAGGCGTCGCAGGCTCTGTCCGGCTATCTCCAAAAGGTGTGCGTCCTCGTCGGTCACTCCCCGAACCGCGAGTGCGATATCAGGTGAAATCTCCATTCGAAGCCACGTGTCTATCGAGCGCCGCGAATGAATGCGACGTCGGTGCGCGATTTCCTGCAGAGCGGCAAGAGAATCACCAAGCGCTGATTCCTCGCTCAGGTCATGGTCCGCAGCAAGCGCCATCGAGTACGAAACCCCCTCCATTCGTTCCCCAACGTCCTGCGGGTCTCGTTCGGACGCCGCGTCGGTGCTCAGCGAGCTGCGGGCCCCAAGCAACTCTTCGTCTTCGGACTCTCGTGGCCCAGAAGGGGCTGAGGCGTGCATCGCGGGAGCCGATTCAAATGCAATGGAGGCCTCTCGCATGGCCGCGAATCGTTCTTGGAGCGCCGTCCGCCGCTGCGCCGGGGGATGGACTCTGGTTGATTTCGGCGAGACGATGTCCTGAGTGACAGAGGTCTGCTTGTCCGCGACGCTCGAAATCAGCTCTGGCGGCACAGTTTCGAAGATCTCGCGCACGTCACTGAGAGACACCGGCGGCACCTCCCCCGCCTGCTCCGCTTCCCGCACCCGTCGAATGAAAAGCAAGCGGTCTCGGACCAGCTTCGGGTAGCGGGTTCGGGACCCCCGCCTTCCGACCTTGGGAAGAAGTCCTTCCTGTACGTAATACGCGATGGTCCTTCTGTCGAACCCGGTCGCGCGCTCGAGTTCTCCAGCTGTGTAGCTATGCATGTTCTAGTATGCGTCCGTGAAACAGTGATATTTACTGACAAAAAATGGTGACGACTGTTGACTTTTCCCGAAAAAACCTTACAATGCATAGTACTGGTCTCTACTGACGATATACAAGGAGTCGCTAATGCATCCAGTCAAAACCGCCATCTCGAACATGAAGCTCGGAGATCCCACGACTTGGGGAGGTCTGACTTTGTTTCCCTTGCACTCAGACCTCCGCAGCAGCCTTCGTTACCTGATGCTTGCGGAAGGCCTTCGGGACGGTCTAGTCTCCATCCGCGAGGTCTCTGTCAGTGGCAGCGTGCCCGACCTTGCAGTCGAGAACCGAGCAGAACGGCCCGTGCTCATCCTCGACGGCGAGGAGCTGGTGGGCGCGAAGCAGAATCGAGTCGCCAACCTTTCTATGCTGATTCCGGCGAAACAAACCACGATCATTCCCGTGTCATGCGTGGAACAAGGCCGTTGGGCATATGACAAGGACGATTTCGCCGTGACGGAGCGCGTTCAGTACGCGCGGGGCAGGGCCGAGAATCTCGCGAGCGTGCAGCGATCGATGCGCACCACGGGCACGAGACATTCTGACCAGGCTCAGGTCTGGAGTTCGATTGACGCCAAAGCCGCTGCGATGAACGCAGCGTCACCCACCGGAGCGATGGGCTCGATTTTCGAGCGCCACGCGAAAGTTCTCGACGACTATGTCCGATCCGTAAAGCCTAGTCCGGGCCAAGTGGGCGCAATCTTCGTCGTAGGCAACGAGCGCTTCGGGATGGACGTGTTCGACCAGCCCAAAACCTTCGCCTCGCTTCTGCCCAAGCTTGTCCGTAGTTACGTCATCGACGTAATTGAGCGCCCGATCGCTCAGGAGACGTCAGCGCTCGAGTTCAACGCTCGCGCGTTTCTCGACGGTCTCCTCGGGGCGTCGTTCGACGACCACCCCGCCGTAGGGCTCGGCCGAGACTTGGGTGTTGTTGCCGACGGATTGGTCGCCGGTGCTCTTGTGATGGACGAAGTTCTTGTGCACTTGGCCGCGTTCTCCGAGCCCCGGCGCGTCCGAACCGAGCCTACTTCAGGCGGCCAGTACGCGAGCTACCGGCAAAGGCACGGTTCCCACCGTCGCCGATATCACTGAACCAGAACTCCATACTCGTTGCGGATTCCGCACTCCTAGTGACGCACACTCCCGAGTGGGAGCGCTGCTTAATCTCGGCTTCGGAGGCCGTTTCGAAGAACTGTTCCGCCGCTTCTTGAAGATTCCCCCGCGCTTCCGCCACAGTAGTCTCCCTGGCTCACGACATCCACCTCGGGGCACTGGACCACGTAGCCGTCGCCGTCATATTCAATAATCGCGGTCAATCGTCTGTTCATGAGATCCTGTCCGACTTCCCCGTCTGATTCACGCACGACGATAGTATCGCCTAGTCCGAAGTCACTGGAGCGGTACCGTTCATGATTGTGACGGACGGGCGGCCTACAGTGCGCGAGTGCCGGTAGTCCCCTAAGAGCCTGTGGTAAAAGTCAGACCTGATTACCCGCAAGTCTCAGCCATAGTTAGGAAGCCGAGAAATGATGGATTCGTGCTTGGAATCGGTTGACTTGAAACGCTGTATGAGATTTAATAAATGATTGATAATAAAGGAGTTGCCTATGCCTAAGAACAAAGTTCAGTTTCAGAAGGGACAGAGCCTGCGGGAGTTCCTGGAAGCGTACGGAACGGACCAGCAATGCGAGGACGCGCTGTTCCAGGCATGCTGGCCGGAAGGCTTCCAGTGCCCCGCATGCGGGTACGGGAAGTCTTGCCGCCTGCGCACGCGCAAGGTCTTGCAGTGCATCCGCTGCAAGCACCAAGCGTCGCTCACGGCGGGCACCTTGTTCGACAACACCAAGCTGCCTTTGCGCACTTGGTACCTCGCCATGTACCTGCTCACGCAGTCGAAGAACGGCATTTCGGCGATGGGTCTCAAGCGTCAGCTGGGGGTGAGCTACAACACGGCTTGGAGGGTCAAGCATAGGGGATTATATTGCGCCAGGGCAAGCCCTAGTCTCTTCCAACGAGAGATGAGCCTGAAGCGAGGGGTTGTTTCCAACGAGAGATGAGCCTGAAAGGGGCTCTACAGAGGATGTGGGAATCATCGGAGGGTGATCTTGCATCTCGATTTGGAGGCTCACTCGAGCCTGGACGATGTGCGCGCGTTTCTCGCGGGGAATCCGGAAGGGACGGCTCTGGTCCCGGAGCGGAAGCAGGCCTACGCGCATATCGGGCGGGTGCTGCGGCGGTTCTCGTACTGGCGGCTGGGCAAGCCGGACAAAGGTCTGCTGCGCAGCTACCTGGCCCGCACGACGGGGCTTTCGCGGGCGCAGCTGGCGCGGCTGATCGCACGCTACCTGGCCGAGGGGGAGCTGGCGGACCGTCGCCGGGGCGCGGCAAAGCCGTTCCGGCGCAAGTACGAACGAGCGGACGTTGTGCTGCTGGCGGAGACCGATGAGCTGCACGGGACGCTGTCGGGACCCGCGACGCTGGCGCTGCTCAAGCGCGCCTGGGAGGTCTTCGGCGACGTGCGCTTCCGGCGCCTGGCGGGGCTGTCGAACGGGCATCTGTACAACCTGCGGTGGAGCCAGGCCTACCTGCGGCGGATGGGCCGCAAGGACCCCACGCGCCCGGCCGGGGTCACGATCGCGGAGCGGAGGCGGCCGCGCCCGGAGGGGCTGCCGGGCTACCTGCGGGTCGATTCGGTGCACCAGGGGGACCTCGATAAGGTCAAGGGCGTCTATCACATCAACGTGGTCGACGAGGTGACGCAGTTCCAGTTCGTGGGCAGCGTGGAGCGGATCTCCGAGCGTCACCTGCTGCCGGTGCTGGAGAGCCTGCTGGAGGCGTTCCCGTTCCGCATCCGCGGGTTTCATTCCGACAACGGGTCCGAGTACGTGAACTACCAGGTGGCGGCCCTGCTGGAGAAGCTGCGGGTCGGGGAGTTCACCAAGTCGCGGCCGCGGCGCAGCAACGACAACGCGCTGGTGGAGTCGAAGAACGGCACGGTGGTGCGCAAGCAGCTCGGCTACGGCCACATCCCGGGACGCTACGCCCAGCGGCTGGACCGGTTCAACCGCGCGGTGCTCTCGCCGTACCTGAACTACCATCGCCCGTGCTACTTCCCGAGCGAGGAGATCGACGCCAAGGGCAAGCTGCGCAAGCGCTACCGGCGGCAGGACATCCTGACGCCGTACGAGAAGCTGAAGTCTGTGCCGGGCGCGGCGGCCTGCCTCAAGGAGGGGATCGACTTCGCGCAGCTGGACGCGCAGGCCCGCGCACTGAGCGACAACGAGGCGGCACGGCAGCTGAACGAGGCGCGCGACGAGCTGTTCGCGGCGATCCGCAGCGAGATGGCGAACGCGGCCTGAAGGCGGGGTCCTTCAGGCTCATGTCTCGTTGGAAACGCGAGCGTCCAGTTTCTCGTCCCTTGCGCGCCCCCGAACCCGCCTGCAGCGGCTGCCGGGACGGGCAGCGGGAGCCGTCTCAGCCGCGCAGGAACCGGCGTAGCACACGCTGCGCGCGCCAGTAGGCCGCGTGGCGGCACCGGCCCTTCGGGCTGGCATTGCAGCGGGCCGCGGCGGTCTTGCGGCGGCGGGCGGGGCACTCGTCCGGCACAGCTTGACGGAACTCCGAGCCCTGTTGACGGTTCCCCGTCGATCCGTGTTCCCAACCGTTTCGTGGCGGCCGCATCGGAGACAGGGCGAACGCAGCCAAGTGCCTTGCAACCGGCGTTCAGGCCTCCCCGGCGTCCCGCTCGCGGCGCTCCAGCCAGGCGAGCTGCCGGCGCAGCCTCTCGAGCTCGCGCTGCGTCCGCACCTCCGCATCCCGAAGTTCGTCCAGGAGGGCCCGCTGGGCCGCCACCGCCCGCCGCAGCGAGGCCACGTCCCAGTGCGGGTACTCCGCAGCTTGCCCGGTCGGCAGCATCCGCGCCCGCGCATTGCGCCGACGCTTGCCGCAACGCGCACAACGCTGCGGCAGAGGTCCCCTGCGCGGTCGCCTCAACGCCACCCCGCAGTCCGCGCAAACCAAGGGTTCCATGCAGCCATGCTAGCGGAACAATGGCTCATATGAGTCATGGTTTGTGGGGCAGGGTCCCGTCCCGGCGGGAGGCCGGACCCGATAAAGCAAAACATGCGGAAAATGTGCTGGGGGGCTTGCCCTCCCCCCTGCTACCCCCTCCCAAAGAAGGGGTATGATCTACTCATTCCCACTTCCTCTTCCCGACCTCCTTCAGGCTCATCTGTGGATTGGAAAGGACTGCCCTGGCAAGGAGGATGCGATGAGGTGCGCCAGGCTAACTGGCCAATGTCAGGAGGTGAAAGTCCTCTGCGGTAAAGGATGAGCTGATCCATAGCGCTCCCCGAGCCGTGCGGTCGTTCCCGTGAGGGGACGGGCGAAGCGTCGGCAGGGGCGCATGTGGGCAGGGCTATGGAGCGTCGAAATCTTCATCATTCGGAGTGCCGAGACCGTCTCATTAGTCGAAGGCAACACCTCGCGGTCCGTTCTAGCTAGGGCCGGGAGGGCTCCGCGGCGTCGAAGAACCCAGGCACGCATGTACGACAGAGGTTGGGACCTGGGAGGCCTTCGGGTCGTCCCGGCGGGTCGCCGCCGGGACCGTGAAGGGAAGGACAGGAGTCAAGACTGGAGATGCACGATCCGAAGGAGTCAGACTCGGCCATACTAGCGACGAGTCCCGGGAACAAGGCGGCGCGAGCGGCTGCGGAGCGGGAGGAGCGAAGGGCCGGGACCAACGAGAATCCGGGAGGCCGAAGCACGGTCCGCACGCAGGGACGGGCAGCCGTGTCACAGGGGGCCGAGCGGATACGGCAATGTATACAGAGGAATCCCAAGGAGAAGCTCACTGCGCTTCTGCAGCATGTCACGCCGGAGACGTTGCGGGTTGCCTACGTCGCGCTGAAGCGAGATGCGGCACCGGGCGTGGACGGAGTGACGTGGAAGGAGTACGGGGGAGGGCTGGACGAGCAACTGCTCGACCTGCACGACCGCGTGCATGCGGGAACGTACCGGGCGACGCCGTCGCGACGGGTGAACATTCCGAAGCCGGACGGCGGCAGGCGACCGCTGGGGGTGGCCGCACTGGAGGACAAGATCGTCCAGAAGGCCGTTGTGGACAATATCCTGACGCCGATTTACGAGGCGGAATTCCTCGGGTTCAGCTACGGGTTCCGGCCCGGGCGGGGCGCGCACGACGCGCTGGACGCCTTGGCATACGGGATTGAGAAGCGCAAGGTCAACTGGATTCTGGACGCCGACATCGCCAAGTTCTTTGACCGGATCGACAGGGACTGGATGCTCCGGTTGCTGGGCGAGCGGATCGGGGATCAGCGGCTGATCAGGCTGATAGGAAAGTGGCTACGCATGGGCGCCATGGAAGACGGCCAACTGGTCGATACGGGCAAGGGGACGCCGCAGGGGTCGGTGATTTCGCCGGTCCTCGCCAACGTCTACCTGCATTACGTACTCGATTTGTGGGTCGGGCGGAAGTGGCGACCGCAGGAAGCGCGCGGCGAAATGATCTTCGTGCGATACGCCGACGATTACGTGGCGGGCTTTCAGCACAAGGAGGACGCGGAACGGTTCCTGCAGGAGCTGAAGGAAAGGCTCGGCCAGTTCGGACTGGAACTGCACCCGGACAAGACCCGCCTGATCGAGTTCGGACGGTACGCGATCGCGAACCGGAAGACGCGTGGGCAGGGACGGCCGGAGACGTTCGACTTTCTCGGCATGACGCATTACTGCCGACAGACGAGGAAAGGACGCTTCGGGCTGGGGCGCAAGCCGGTGGCGAAACGCATGAGCCGGACCCTGAAGGCGATCCGGGCAAAGCTGCGACGGCGCATGCACGCGGATCAAGTGGAGACCGGGCAATGGCTGGGGAGGGTGTTGCGAGGCTGGTATAACTACTTCGCGGTCCCCACCAGCCACCCGTACCTACGGCGATTCGAGCGACGCGTCAGGAAAGAATGGATGGCCATTCTCCGCCGGAGGTCGCAAAAGGACCGGCACCCGTGGAAACGTCTGCACCTACTTTGTGATGAACTGTGGCCGCCTGTGCGAGTGCTGCATCCGTGGCCGGACCGAAGATTCGCCGTCACCCATCGGAGGTAGGAGCCGAGTGCGTTAACGCGCCCGCTCGGATCCGCGCGGGGGGCACCGGGTAACCGGTGTCCCTACCGCAATCTGAAACCTTGCACCGCGAGCCAGCAGGTTCGACACCTGCCCGGCAAAGGCGCAGCCCGCCAGCCGGGAGCGAGTGTTGCATGGCGTGCGGCAACGCACGTCGTGAAGCGTACACAGCGGGTGGTGAAGCGACGCTATTGAGCCTCGAAATCCTCAATGTCGACGCCTTCGTTTTTATAATTGCGGGGGCAGCACCGCGAGCGCCGCTACAGGCGAGGCGCAGCGGGTCGTCCGGGGTCAGAGAACGTGCGCATAGCCACGGGATGGCTCGCCGGGGAACCTGGGAGGCCCCGTACCTGTCCCAATGGCACTGAAATAGGCTAGCCGGAATCTAGATTTCTCAGCAAACCTCCAATGCGTTGATTCGAATGCACTTGCAGATTTTTTTCGAACGGCCGCAAAAACCACTTGACATGCGAGCCTGGATTTGCGATGGTAGCCAAGAACAGGTTCCTTGGTGGCTGTCATGGATCCCCGCATCGAGAAGCTCAAGTCCACTTCCTTCTTCGGCAGACGCTTCACGCGCCGGCAGATCGCCGATATCCAGCAGACGGTGGCCAGGTTCCCGGCCCTGAGCCGCAAGGAACTGGCGGAGACGATCTGCGAGCACCTCAACTGGCGCACCGCCGCTGGCGGCAACCGGGTCGCGGCCGCCCTGGGCCTGCTGGAACAGCTCGAGCAGGGCGGCATCCTGACGCTGCCGCCCAAGCACACGCAGAACATGCGCCCGGGACCGCGCCCGCCGGTGGCCGCGACCCCGCGCACCGATCCCCAGCCGCTGATCGCGACCAGCCTGCGGGACCTGCAGCCGCTGCGCCTGCAGCGGGTCGAGCAGCAGGAGGACACCCAACTCTGGAACGAATTCATCGAGCGGCACCACTATCTCGGCTACCGCCAGCCGCTGGGCCCGCACCTGCGCTACTCCCTGCTCGACCGGCACGGGCGCCGGCTGGGCTGTGTGCTGTTCAGCCAGGCGACCCACTCGCTGGCTTGCCGCGATGAGTGGGTCGGCTGGCCTGCCGGGCAGTACAAGAAGCACCTCGACCTCGTGGTCGGCCAGCCTCGCTTCTTGCTGTTTCCTTGGGTGCAGGTTCCGAACCTGGCGAGTCACGCGCTGGGGCTGGCAGCCCGGCAGCTGCCGGCGGACTGGCAGCGGCGCTATGGCACGCGGCCGGTCCTGCTCGAAACCTTCTGCGAAACCCCGCGCTTCCAGGGCACCTGCTACCGCGCCGCCAACTGGATCCATCTCGGCCGGACCCAGGGCCGCGCCGACGCCGGGCGCAGCCCCAAGGATGTGTATGTCTACCCGCTGACGAAGCCGTTCCGCTCGATCCTGCTGCACGGGCCGCGCCCGCAGGCCCGGCGACGGCCGCCGCCGGCGGCGCAGCCGCAGGCCCCCGACGCGGACTTCGTCGCCCTCTGGCAGGGCCTGCTCGGCGCGCTCAGCGCCATCGCCGCCGCTCACGACCAACTCTGGCAAGTGCGCAGCCGCGTCCTCAACACGCTGCTGGTGATGCTGTTCGTGTTCCGCCTCGTGTTCGCGCCGCGCCGCCAGGGCTACACCACGACGCTGTCCCAGCTGTGGGCCCAGTGCCGCGCCCTGGACGTGCCCCTGCCGCAACCGCAGCCGGTCTCCGACGCGGCCATGTGCAAGGCCCGGCCGCGGATTGACGCCCAGGTCTTCCTGCAGTTCCACGCCGCGATCCTGCGCCGCGCCGACCAGCCCGGACCGCTCTGGCTGGGCCACCGCGTCTTCGCCGTCGACGGCTCCAAGCTCAACCTGCCGCGCCCGCTGGCCGCAGCCGGCTACGACCCGCCCGGCCCGCACGCCCACTACCCGCAGGGCCTGCTCAGCTGCCTGCTGCGCCTGCAGTCCCGGCTCCCGGTCGACTTCGACCTCTTCGCCCACCGCAACGAGCGCGCCGCCGCACGCGCCCATCTGCGGGCCCTGGCCGCCCCCGACCTGGTCGTCTACGACCGCGGCTACTACTCGTTCGAACTGCTCTGGAGCCACCGGCGGCGCCGACTGCAGGCCGTCTTCCGCCTCCCCCGCAACATCTGCCCCGCCATCGATGCCTTCATCGACGGCGACGGCACCGACACGCTCGTCACCATCCTGCCCGGTCCCGCTACCCTGCGGACCCTGTCCCGCAAGTATCCCGGCACGCACTGGCAGCCCCTCCCGCTGCGCCTCGTCAAGTACACGCACGCCACGACCAAGTACGTGCTGGGCACCACCTTGCTCGACAGCCGCCGCTACAGCATCGCCGACCTGTCCGACCTGTACCATGCGCGGTGGGGCATTGAAGAGATGTACAAAATCAGTAAATCGTTCCTGGAGGTCCAGCAGTTTCACGGCCAGAGCGAGCGCCTGGTGAAGCAAGAGTTGTTCGCCCATTTCAACTTGATTGCGATGATGCGGCTGTTCACCAACCGGGATGCGGACCTGTGCCAAGCAGCCCGGCAGCCGGACGGCAAGGCGGCGCCGCAGGCGAACTTCAAGCACAGCCTGGCCGCCCTGTCCCAGCATCTCGAGGGTCTGCTGCTGCGCCACTCCGCGTATGTCGGCGAGACCCTGGAACGCATCTGCGCGTGGGTCGGGACGGGTCGGCGCAAGCCGCGTCCCAACCGCTCGTACCAGCGGCGCTCGCTGCAGCCGGCCCCGAAATGGTCCCGGCGCAAGGCGGCGACAACCTAGCTGCTTCGATGCCAACCCCGATGCCCATGACCTGAGTGCCCGGAACCTGCAAAATGGACTGCCCTCAGGCCCCTCGCCCTTAAGTTAATGCCGAAAACCTTAAGTTAGTGCCATTGGTACCTGTCCACGCGGAAAGGCCGGAACATGGACCCCTGGCCGCAACAAAGGGTCCGGGCCCGCCCCTGCCTGCGGGGGACCGGGAGCGAACAAGCAGGCACAGCGTGGTACCGGCTGGCGAAGCAATAAGCCGAAGGGATGCAGTGCGGGGAGTCGTAGCGCCTTCGTAGTACCGCTGACGGCGGGGAACCGGGACCGCCGGGACCCGTCCGAGGAAAGGGGGGCGTCGCATGAGCAGGGCCATGGAAGGGAAACGGGACGGAAACTTGAGTTCCGAACACCCCGTACACGGAACAGCCATGGATAGCCGAACGGAGCGCAAGCGCGAATCTGCCATGCGAAGAACCGAGTGCGTTAGACGCGCACGCTCGGGTCTGGAGCGCCAGGCTAACTGGACGGAAGGTAGGGAGTGAGAGTCTCCTGACATGAAGGTGAAACCAATCACATGTCTCCGCGAGCCGTGCGGCGGCGTCCGTGAGGGCGTCGGCGAAGCGTCGGTAGCGGTGCCGGTGGGCGGGGCTATTGAGCACCGAAAAAGCGATGGTTCGGAGTGCCGAGTTTTTCAGATCGGACGAAGGCAACACCGGACGTTCCGCTAGGGCGAGGGACGGTCGGGCTCCGCGGTGTCAGGGAACCCATGCACGCAGGTACGCCTTCCGCCGGGACCTGGGAGATCTTCATTGGGCCCCGGAGGTGGACCGGGGCCGCGAAGGGAAGGAGAAAACCGAAGCCAACGAGGCACGCAAGGAAGAAGTCGGAGGCACCCATAGTAGGGACGAAGCGAGCGAACAAAGCGGGGCAACCTGCGGCGGAGCGCGGGGAGCGAAGGGGTGCAGCCAAGGGCAAGGCGGGAAGCGGCCGCACGGGCCGGACTCGGGGCCGGGCAACCGTGAGGCAGACAGCGGACCGCATACGGAGAGCTGTAACGAGGGACTCTGAGGAGCGACTCACGGCGTTACTGCACCACATCAACGTGGACACACTGCACGAGTCCTATCTCGGGTTGAGGCAGGAGGCGGCAGCGGGAGTGGACCGGATGAGGTGGGAGGAGTACCAGGACGGGCTGGAAGAGCGACTGCTGGACCTGCACGACCGAGTGCCTGCGGGAACGTACCGGGCGCAACCGGTCCGGCGGGTAGAGAGACCCAAGCCGGACGGGGGCAAGCGACCGCTCGGCAGCGCGGCACGGGAGGACAAGATCCTGCAGAAAGCGATGGTGGACGGCATCCTGACGCCGCTCTACGAGGCGGAGTTCCAAGGGTTCAGCTACGGGTTCCGACCGGGGCGGGGGGCGCATGACGCGCTCGACGCGCTGGCCTACGGGATAGAGCGGCGCAAGGTCAGTTGGATCGTGGATGCCGACATGCGAGGGTACTTGGACGCGCTCGAGAGGGGCTGGCTAGTCCGCTTCCTCGAGCATCGGATAGGAGACCGGAGGGGGATAGGGCGGATCGAGAGCTGGCTGGACGCGGGCGTGATGCAGGACGGGAAGTGGACGGACACGGGGCTGGGCACGCCGCAAGGCGCGAATGTCTCGCCCGTGCTGGCAAACGTCTTCCTGCACTACGTGCTGGACCTGGGGTTCCAGCGCAGGTGGCGCCCGAACGTGCCCGGAGGCGAAGCGGTCATCGTGCGGTATGCGGACGATTTCGTGGTCGGATTCCAGAGCCAGGAGGACGCGGAGCGAGTCCTTGAGGACCGGAAGGAGAGACGCGCCGAATGCGGATTGGATGTGCACCCGGAGAAGGCCCGGCTGGTGGAGTTCGGACGGTTCGCAGCTGCGAACCGGGAGCGACGCGGGCAGGGCCAGCCGGAGACCTTTGACTTCCTGGGATGCACGCACTATGTGACGACCACGAAGAGCGGGAGGTTCCGGCTAGGGCGCAAGCCGATCGCGAAGCGGATGAGCCGCACTCGGAAGCGAAGCAGGGAGGTGCTGCGGAAGCGTTGGCACCACGACCGGTGGGAAGTCGGCAGGTGGCTGGGCCAAGTCCTGAATGGATGGCTGAACTACTACGCCGTGCCCGGGAGCAGCCGGTGGCTGCGAGGATTCGTGCGCCGACGGAAGCGGCTGTGGCTGGCGGCCCTGCGCCGTCGCTCCCAACGCGACCGATTTGCGTGGAAGAAGATGGAGCGGATGACCGAGCTATTAGGGCCGAACGTCACCATCCGACACCCGTGGCCGGACAGACGGTTCGCCGTCAACCACCCAAGGCAAGAGCCGTGTGCCCTACCGGGCATGCACGGATTCTGTACGGGGGGCGTCGGGTAACCGGCGGCCCTACCGTGACTGAGGGGAGAGGCTCGGTAACGACCTCTCCTACCCGGCTACGAAAGTGCCGAAAAACGCGAATTATCCTAGCCTGAGCGCTTGACATTGTCGGCACTTTCGTGTAGACTGAGAGTATGGCAAAGGCACCCGGCAAGAACCACCGTAAGGGTATTACTTTCAAGCAGTTACTCAGGAAGTTCCCCACGGACGCTAAGGCCGAGGAATGGCTTGTCAAACAGCGCTGGCCGAAGGGCTTGTGCTGCCCGCATTGCGGGTCGCTGAATGTACAAACGGGCTGCCCGCACAAGACCATGCCGTTCCGATGCCGGGAGAGGCTCTGCGCGAAGCGATTCAGCACCAAGACGGGAACGGTCATGGCAGGCTCGAAGATCGGCTATCAGGACTGGCTTGTCGCCGCGTTCCTGGTCTTGACCAGCCTCAAGAGCGTGTCGAGCATGAAGCTCCACCGCGACTTGGGAATCATCCAGAAGTCAGCCTGGTTTCTGGCTCAGCGGCTGCGGGCCGCATTGTCCGAGGACAGCAAACTGTTCTCGGGTCCGCTCGAGGTGGACGAAACCTATAGGGGCGGCAAGCGGAAGAACATGAGCAACGCGAAGCGCAAGGAACTGGCGGACACGGGCCGCGGGCCGGTCGGCAAGACGGCGGTCGTGGGCGCGAAGGACCGCGAGACCAAGCAGGTCGCAGCGAGAGTCATCCAGTCGACCGACGCGGCAACGCTGCAAGGATTCGTCAAGGACCATGCGGACCGGCAAGCCACCGTCTACACCGACGATGCGACGGCGTACGAGTCCCTCCCGTTCGACCACGACACGGTCAAGCACTCGCTGAGCGAATACGTCAAGGGTGACGTGCATACCAACGGCATCGAGAGCCTGTGGTCGCTGCTCAAGAGGGCGCACACGGGCACGTTCCACAAGCTGAGCCCGAAGCACCTGGACCGCTACGTGCAGGAGTTCGCCGGACGCCACAACCTGCGTGCTCTGGACACGATCAATCAGATCAAGGGCATCCGCCGCGGGATGGAGGGTAAGCGGCTCACCTACAAGGCGCTGATCAAGGACAACGGCTTGCAATCCGGTGCCAGGGCGGTGGCGTAGTCGCAGTGAACCTCAGGCACCGCTCCCTGTGCAGCGGGGACGATCTCGACAAAGGCGGCCCAGTTCAAGCAACAAGGGATGATAGAGGGGCACATGAAGAAAGGTAAGGCCCCTCCCAAGCCCCGCGACGTGGAAATCATCCATCCGTCCTACCAGCCGAGCGCGGCCGAGTTACGGGAGGATCTGCGAATCAACGCCACGTTCGAGGAAGCGGTCAAAGCGCTGGTGCAACCTGTGAAAATCCGCTACGTGCTGCCCAAGAAGCGGCAACGCTCAGGCTAGGAGAATTCGCGTTTTCGGCACTTTCGTATATAATCCCCCAAGCATAAGCTGATGCAGGCCCTGCGGGAGCGGGACGATAGCCAGCCTTTGCAGGGCACGGTGGAGCTGGACGACGCCTACCTGGGCGGGGAGGCAAGCGGCGGCCAGCGCGGACGGGGAGCGGACGGCAAGACGCCGTTCGTGGCGGCTGCGCAGGTCAGCGGGGAGGGGCGGCCGCAACGGCTGCGCCTGAGCCCGGTGGGCGGCTTTCGGCTGCAGGAACTGGAGGCCTGGGCGCGCCAGCACCTGCAGCCGGGGACGGTGGTGCGCTCGGACGGGCTGAGTTGCTTGCGGGGGGTGCAGGGCATATGCGCTAACTTATTGATCGCCGCCAAAGAAATTCGCCATCTGTGATCGGCGCTTCCGAGGATTCTCCGCTAGTTCCGCCGAAATCGCCCGCCAGTCGGCGAGTGTCTGCGACAGCGGAATCGGCGGCTCGATCGCTCGTTGCACCTGGTTCCAAACGAATTGGAAGTCACGCCAGGCGCTGCGTGGGCGATCCGGGTCCCACTTCGTACCCCCAGGGGGAAATGGCGCTCGCGTGGTGGATCAGTTTCTCGACCAGCAGCGCAGCCAGCAGCTTGCCGTACAGCCACGCCTTCGCGCTGTCGTCGTCGTACTTCGGCAGGCAGCCCAGCTGGGCCAGCGACTTGAACCGCTTGAACGTCAGTTGCACCTGCCAGCGCGTGCGATACCACCCCAGCAGGTCGGCAGCCGACCACTCGCTTTCCGGCACGGTGGTGAACAGAATGACGTACTTGGCCAGTTCCAGCGTGGCGGGCTGGACCGTGCGCCCCTTCCGGGAGGCCTCCTTGTGGATCTTCGCCTGGGCCAGGCGGACGGCCTCCTCGCTCTTGCGCAGGCCGCACACCCGGCCCGCCACCGGCGCACCCTCGCTCGCCAGCGCACGGGCCGCGACAGACCCGATGATCCCGGGACTGTGCAGGGGCCGCATGCAATCCACCAGGTCCAGTGCCGTGCCGTCTTCCTTTTCCAGCACGAGCGACCCGCTGTTCACCCGCACCGTCACTTGGCCTCCTGCCGCGGCCACGTACTGCATTCCCCGACCCGTCGAATACCCGCGATCCGCCAGAATGCAGTCCCCCGCCGCGATCGGGAACTGCCTCAGCGACTCGCCCGTGCCCACTCCTTCCGTCCGCGTCAGCTTGAAGAAGTCGCAGGTCAGCGACGGCAGCCGCACGCTGTAATGAATCCGCCACAGCGAACCCGTCCGCCCCGGCTCGCTCACCGTCGTCGCATCGAAGGCCCGCACCTCGCCGCTCCCCGCCGCCGTTGCGGCGGCCAGCCCTTGCTCCCGGAATAGTTCCACGCACAGCGCCTGCAGCCAGTCCCGTGACTTCCGCAGCCGTTTCAGCAAGGCCACGTCCGACAGGTCCGCCAGATCCGCCCGGCGCGCGCGCACCACCGTCTCGCGCAGCGAGTGGCCACAGCCCAGATGCAGCAGCAGCGTGCGCAGCAGCTTCCCGGGCGACTTGTGCTTACGCAGTTTCCTCAAAGCTCCGGTCTGCCGCGCCAGATCCTCCCAGTTCGGCGGCAGGAAGGAGACCAGCAGCCCCCAGTCCTCGTTCAGTGGTTCACTTGTCTCCGGGTTCACTTCTTTCGCCGAGTGCCTATACCACCCTCCGCCAATCATACCCGGCAGAATTTGTGATGTCAACCTATAAGTTAGCGCTTATGGGGGTGCAGGGCGCCGGCTGCGAGCACCAGCCGCGCGTCACCGGCGGCGGCAAGGGCAGCTGCGAAACGCCCGGGCTGACCTGGGTGAACACGCTGCTGGGCAACGTCAAGCGGGCAATCGACGGAACCTATCACGCCTGCGATCCGCAATACGTGGGGCGCTACCTGGCCGAGTTCGCCTACCGCTTCAACCGGCGCTACCAGTTGGCTGATCTCGTCCCCCGGCTCGCCTATGTCGCGGCGCGCACCCCTCCGCTGCCTCACCGCCTCCTAACTTTGGCTGGGAATGCTGGGTAATCAGGAATTGGCCGAAGCCGCCCGCATCCACCCGGTCTATCTTTCGCAGATCGAGACCGGGAGGCGCACTGGGTCGGCCAGGACTCTTGCCGCACTCGCCGAAGCTCTGGGCGTCGGTGTGGATGACTTGATTTGAAGGTATCCGAGGCGACTTCAACAATCCAGGGTGTGAACGCGCCAACGGAGCGTGCCTATCCCTATCGACGGTAAGCACATCCCGCCCAGCGGAGGTACGGGAACCATCCCGCTCCGTCGCGACCGGCACCAGGCTCGCCTTTGCCATTTCGGCGCTTGTGGATCCTGGTCGATGCCATCGCCGACAAGCGTCGCCGATGCCCTGGATTGGTCAAGTGCGAGGTCGGGTATCTCGCCGTCGCCTGCACCGGTGCCCGGCGAGCACCTTCCGGATGATAAGCAGGGCTCAACTTCCCAATGCACAAGACCGTCTAAGCAGTCGACGCCGCCATCGCCCTGCGTTACTGCCACCACAGCGGTCGTTGCGAGGGCTCCCAAGAGCGCCGCCTAGGGAATCCGCTGCCGGTTGCCGAAGAATGGGTCGCTCTCAGTTCATCGCCCGATCGGAACGGACTGTCTGTAGCCCAACCATGCGATTGGCGGCTCGCCCTCGCGAACGAGCCGGAGGGAAGTCTGCGGCCAGTCGGCTAGGGTTTTCCCCAGATGCTTTGCAACCGCCTGTCCCGACCGCAATTCCAGCGATAGAACTTGTACCTGACGGCGTTCTTCTTGTAATAGTCTTGGTGATATTCCTCGGCTGGGTAGAATATCGCCGCCGGCAGAATCTCGGTCTGGATCTGGCCATGCCCGGACTCCTGCGCCGCTACTCTCGCCGTCGACTCCTCGGCCAGCTTCCGCTGCTCGTCCGTCAGCGCGAAGATCCCTGTTCGGTATTGCGGGCCTTTATCGCAGAATTGGCCGTTGGGATCGTAGGGGTCTACGTTGCGCCAGAAAACTCCGAGCAGCGCGGCGTAGTCGACTTTCCCAGGGTCGTACTCGATCCGGACGGCCTCGTAGTGCCCGGTTCGTCCAGATGAGACCCGTTGATAGTTCGCGTCTTCCTCGGAGCCTCCGATGTAGCCCGAGATGGTAGCGAGCACGCCGTCGGTCTTGTCGAACGGGGGTTCCATGCACCAGAAGCAGCCGCCTGCGAAGACCGCGAAATCGGTTTCGCTCTCCGGCTTCCGCGCCGCTTCCGCCTGAACCGTAGTTGCGGCAAGTCCCATCAGGATTGCGATTGCGATGATTCTCATGTCTTGCCCCTTAATCCGCTGCCTCAAACTTCAGGGCCACGCCGTTGATGCAGTGGCGCTTGCCGGTGGGCGGGGGACCGTCGTCGAAGATGTGCCCGAGATGTCCGCCGCAGCGCCGACAGTGAACCTCTGTGCGCGTCATGAAGAATGACCGGTCGGTCGAGGTCCCGACGGAGCCCTTGATCGCCTCCCAGAAGCTGGGCCAGCCCGTTTTGCTGTCGTATTTCACCTGCGAGGAATACAACGGAAGATTGCAGCCCGCGCAGAGGAACGTACCCTTGCGCTTCTCAAGATTCAGCGGGCTGGTACCCGCTCGCTCAGTTCCGTGTCGGCGCAGGACACGGTACTGCTCTGGAGTGAGGATGGACTTCCATTCTTCTTCTGTGCGCGTCAATTCGAACTCCCGGGTTGACCGATCCGCAGCGACCGCGGAGAAGCTTGCTGTCGTAGCCAGTAAGAGTGATCGTCGTGTGAATTGGGACATGCTCGCCTCGGATCAATGCCTTTGAGTCATCTTATCGCGTGGGGGTAGGAGGTCGATTTCGAACTTGGTGTCAACGCAAAGAACATTCATCTATCGACTCTTCGTTCGACGTGTGCCGAATGCGACTGGTTTCGATATGCCGGCTGACGAATAGGTGGAGGCAGCAGATCTTCAGCGTCATGAACACCACGGGCGTTGCGTTGCTGCTTGAGCAGCACGAGTTCTTGTTTTACGTCAGTCCCGCCACCGCGGGAGTGCGGACCCTTCATAGAGAAACAACCCGTCCACCGTGGTACCGGTGGCGTCGGCGAGAGACTCCGGCAGTCAAGCCCCTCGTCTCATTGGTGCGTACGCCCCAACAATCAGTCTGGGTCCGAGCAGGCCACCCTTCACTAGCGAGGCTTCTCCCGAAGCACTCCTCCACGTGCGTATTCCGGCGAATGTGAACGCTCATTCCGGTCGATTGTGAACGGTCGTTCCGATCCATTGTGAACATTCCGAAGGAATGTGAACACTTCGGAGCGAAGCGACGCTGGCGCCCTCAGGATGGCGTACCGGTAGCGCCTCCGTCAAGTGGATCCCCGGATGGCTGGGGAGGGATGGTCCTCATCATCATCTCGTCTTTCCTTTCGTGTTCAGAGGGTCGTGGGAGGAAGCCTCGGCCTTGGAGCGGGAGCTTGCCTGTTCCAAATTCGGTCGGGCACGGCCCGGTGCGGTGTCGGGCTTGTGCCGCCAGGAGTCCTCGCAGCGTCCGAGATTGAACTCCAGGTGCTGCCAGTAGGCGTCGGGGAAGCGCGCGCGCTCGACTTCGCGCAGCAACGGCTCGAAGTAGCGCAGGCTGCGCACGGGCTGCGCGGCGGGCCGGTCGAGCAGCGACATCGACTTGCGCACGCAGCCGAGCAGGATGGCGTGGAGGACCGTTGCCAGGGGCACGTCCGCGCCGTGCCAGGCGGCGGCAAGACGCTCGTCGGCGGGGCCGAAGGCCGCCTGCACGCAGGCGGGGCCGAGGAAGGCCTGCCGCACGGTCTCGACGTAGGCCCCGGCGCCTGCTGCATCCGGACGAGCTGCCGGCGGGGCGCTCGCGGCGCGGTAGGGCCAGTACGCGGCCCGCACGGCCAGCACCGAGCCGCGGTGCTGGTTGGGAGCGGTCTCGAGGTCGCAGACCCGGGCGCGGACCGGTTCGCCTGATAGAGAGACGGGCAGGAAGACAGCGCCGCCTCTAAGCGACGAGTTTCCTCTCCCTGGTTGCGGCGCGTTCTCGAGCGGCGACCGCCCACGATGGCGAAGACGACATCGCCTCCCTTACCGGGGGAGTAAGTCGGTCCTTCGCCGCCGAATGGCTGCACCAATGGCTCCACCCGCAGGCCATCCTGGTACGGAGTCAGATAAAAGCGTGGCGTTGCGTCGGAGACAACGTCCTCGGCGTCGGTGTCGCCGCCGTCGATATCGGAATTGACCGCCAAACAAGCTCAAGTTAGCGCTTAGGGGTTGGTCCCCGACCGCGCATTCGAAACCGACGTCTACTTCCCGCGTTGAACCTCGAATCGTGCCCGGCCCGCCCCCGCACGATCAGCTTACGTTCTTCCGAGGTTCCTGTGTGGTGAAGCACCGACGGGCCTCCCTTTGGGGGGCAGCGATTCTAAATTCAGCCCTTTTGGGGGTTTTTGCCACAGCAGAGCCGGGAATGAGGGACCAATTTCTGGGGACTTGACTTTTCGGACACCGCTTTCAAACATAAAGTGTGGCCTCCGTTCCCGTCCTTGAGTCTCTCCTCGACAGATTCCGCCAGATCGCCTCCGCCTTGCCTGCTCCCCGGACCGGCGCCAACCAGCGCTACAGCCTCGCCGACGCTGCCTCCTGTGCTCTCGCCACCTTCTTCCTCCAGTCTCCCTCTTTCCTCGACTTCCAGCGCCGTATGCAGAAAAAGGACGCTCGCTCCCATTGCCAATCCCTGTTCGGTGTCGGGAAAATTCCCTGTGACAATCACATCCGAAACCTCCTGGATGACCACGACCCCGACCACTTCGCCCCCCTGTTTGCCGACTGCCTGCAAACCGCCCACGACCACGCTGCCCTGGATCCCTTCCTGCGCCTCGACGGTCGCGTGGCCATCGCTCTTGACGGCATTCCATTGCAGTGTTCGAATGCCATCCACTGCGACCAGTGTTCGACCCGCCATGTCGGCCAACACAAAACCGAGCAGTACTTCCACAGCATGCTCGCCGCGACCGTCGTCGCCGACGGCCACAACCGCGCCCTGCCCCTGCTGCCCCACTGCGTCCAGCCCCAGCACAACCCCCACGACAACCGCACCCACGAAGAACGCAAGCAGGACTGCGAACGCCACGCCGCCAAGCGCTGGTTGCCCGCCCACAGCGACCAACTGCGCCCCTTCCGGCCCGTTTTCCTCGGCGACGACCTGTACTGCTGCCAGCCCCTCTGCCAACTCGTCCGCCACCTCGAAGCCGACTTCCTCTTCATCTGCAAGCCCAGCTCGCACAAGCGCTGATACGAACTGATGCACGACGACTTCACCCACTCCAGCGGCTGGATCCGCACCCGCAACCACAAACGCCAGGTCGAGCAGCACCGCTATCGCTGGGTGCACGGCCTGCCGCTCCGCGACAGCGACGATGCGGTGCTCGGGACCTGGATCGAGTTCCAGATCCAGCGCCACGGCGAGCGCACCTACTCCAACACCTTCTGCACCAGCCTGGAGGTCACCGCCGAGAACGTGGCGGCAATTGCACGGCTCGGCAGAGCGCGCTGGAAGGTCGAGAACGAGGGGTTCAATTGTCTGGCGCGCCATGGCTACAACAGCAAGCGGAACTTCGGGCACGGCAGCCACGGCTTGGCCAATCTGCTCGCCACGCTGAACCTCTTTGCCTGCGCACTGCACACGCTGCTGGACTGCCTGCGGGGCTTGTGGCGGCAATGCCGCGACGAGGCCGGCCCGCGTCGCACCTGCTTCGAGGACCTGCGCTCCTTGACGAAGCGGTTCTGGTTCCCGCACTGGACGAGCTTGCGCACCACGATGCTGGGCGCAGGCGAGTCGCGGGCCGGCCCCTCGCCCGCACCCTCATGAGATTGCTGCCCCAGCCAGCGGCGAGCACCGGGCCCGTCGGGGAGCCCGCAGCAGGGCTCTGCCGCGTGGGCCTCGGAACTGCTGGAGAGGCGCTCGGAGCCGCTCCCGGATGCGCCACTTGCTACCGCCGATGCCCCGCTGGCGCTCTCGCAATCTCTCTGCGACGCCCCCGAACGCCCGGCGAGATGCCAACAGCCCACCTATATCTCGGATCTTGAGAATTGCTGTTTGGGGGGCCTTCTTGTTGATATCCCTTCCCAGATCTGATATCATCCCAGCAAGCAGCGATGGAGTTGCCACGATGGCCGCAATTACGATCAGACGACTGCCAGGCGAGGTTCACCGCGCCCTCAAAACCCAAGCGCAGGAGCATGGCCGAAGCGCCGAGGCCGAGGCCCGGTTTATCCTCGCAAGGGCCGTTCTTCCTAACGAGCGCGCAAGGGCGGGCGACATTCTTTGCGAGATCTGGGACGGGGCCGATATCCCAGACCTCGCATTCGAGCGTGACAAGACCCCCCACGAACCAATGAGTTTCGAATGATCCTGTTGGACATAAATGTCGTTTCCGAAACCATGCGAAACGAGACAGAACCCGCCGTTCGCGCGTGGCTGAACGCACAGGACGTGCAGACGCTCTACCTATCCGCTATAAGCCTTGCCGAATTGCGGTTTGGCCTCCTCTCACTCCCTGACGGTCACAGAAAGGATGATCTTCTCACGAGACTGAATACTATGCTTGAGCGTGTATTTTCGGGACGCGTGGTGGCCTTCAATGACCAAGCCGCAGAAGCCTATGCAATCCGCATGGCCGAGGCCAGGAGCAACGGGCTGGCGGTCAGCTTCCAAGACGGCCAGATAGCCGCCAGTGCCGCCGCCAGTGGCTTCGCCGTTGCCACGCGGGATACCAGCCCGTTCGAAGCAATGGGCATATCCGCAATCAACCCTTGGGAGCATGGGCGCGGGGCATAACTCCCAGCCTCAGCACCACGACTTGCGCCGCCTCCCGTGTGAGTGTCAAAACTTCCGTGTATGGAGCCGACCTTGTTTTGATGAAGAGAGCGCCCGGCTCGGACTGAATCACTACGTCGCGTCGGCGCGATTGCATTTTGAATTTGCTTGATGGCCGCCTCGAAGTGGTTGATCGCGGTTTCGCGGCCGCCGCGGACGCTGCATTCCCATCCTTCGAGTAGCACTTTGGACGAGTGATCGTCTGCGGGCATCCATTTCGCGACCCGTTCGAAATCGCCGTTCAGCAGGCCATGCCTGACAATCCGATACCTGCCCCAATAGGTTCCATCCTAATCCTTCGCGAGCTCGCTCAGGAGGTTGGCAGCCGCATCCGCCGGTCGCAGATCATCGTGAGCATAAGTAATTAATGGGGATTACATACGAAACTCCCGAAACAGGGGTTGACAGCTCACTTGCGCAACCTCCGGTTTCGGGGCCTGTCGATCCAACGGACATTGACCGGGGACAGTACCGCGTCCGCGATCTCCTCCATGGAGGCTTCGATCGTGAATACCTCTTCCTTCTCGGCCTTGGTCGGCTGGTAGTCGGTCCGTACCAGCTCCACGATTCTCGGTTTGGGTTTCTTGTGCACTTCTCTCCCTCCCGGTTCAGACTACCAGCCCGCGCTCCTTCAGCACGGCTCCTTCTCGGCAATCAGGCCGATCCAAGCGATAGCGGCGGCAGCCAACGTCCAGGTATCCTTGCAGGCTGCCCCTGCGGCCTGGGAACCGCTCGGCGCGCTGTACGTCTGGCTGGAGTTGCAGGGCGGATCGCGGTAGATCAGGTCCGCCGACTCGCTGTGCAGCCCGCGCATGATGGCGCGGTTGTCCCCGTCCAGATCGTCTGCCTTTCCCAGTTCGCTAGCGCCATCTCGTGGCGGCCAGTACAGGCACGTCCCGGTACCGCTGCAACGGCCTCTCCCGGGGACTGGCCGCAGCTCACGCCACCAAGTCCTTGTAACGCAGCCGGGTGTTGGCCGCGGATGCGACAATCTCGCCCATCTGCTGGAGCGTGTCCAGCTCGCGGACGTTGTGGCGCCCGCTGAACTCGTCCACATAGCGCTGCAGGTGCTGCGGGCTCATGTGGTGGTACGTTCCAATATAGCCGCGCTTGAGCATCGACCAGAAGGACTCGACTCCGTTGGTATGAGCCTTGCCCCGCACGTACTCGCCCACCGAGTGCTTGACCGTTTCGTGGTCGAACGGCAGCGTCTCGTAGGCGCCGGCCTCATCCGTATAGACCGTAGCCTGCAAGTCGGCCCAGTCCTGCACGAACCCTTGCAGCGTTTCCTTGTCAGTTAACCCAACGACCTTGGCCGCGACGTGCTTGGTCGCCCTGTCCTTCGCACCGACCACGGCCGTCTTGCCCACGGCGCCCCTGCCGGTTCCTTCCAGCTCCTGCCGCCTGGCGTTGCTCATGTTCTTCCGCTTGCCGCCGATATAGGTCTCGTCTACCTCGACCGGAGCGGAGAACTGGAACCCGCCGGACTGCAGCGCTTTCCGCACGCGATGCGCCAGATGCCATGCTGTCTTCTGCGTCACGCCCAGGTCACGATGCAGCTTCATGGAAGAGACTCCCTTGAGATTGGTCGAGAGCAGGTAGAAGGCAAACAGCCAATCCCGGTAGCCGATCTTGCTCGAGTGCATGAACGTACCGGTCTTAGCGCTGAAGTTCGCATCGCAGACCTGCTCGCGGCAGCGGAACGGCATGGACTTGCGCTTTGCGCTCGTGTTTACGTTCAGCGAACCGCAACGCGGGCAGCAGACCCCTCCGGGCCAGCGCCGCGGCACGATCCAGGCCTCTGCCGTAGCGTCATCCGGAAACATCGCGAAGAATTCCGAAACCGAAAGCCCCTTTCGATAGTGCTTTCCCGGCCCCTTCTTAGCAACTTCCATATCAACCTCTTACATAACTATTCTACAGGAAATTCCCGAATCTGTCAACCCCTGTTTCGGGAGTTTCGTATGTAATCCCCTAATTAATTCGCTTAGCGCTGTGTCTCGGATGAGTGCGGATTTCGACCGCAGCCAGTCGGCGTCGAACGGCTGGTTGAAAATGCGGTCGATCACGTCGGTGCGGGACTTACGGGAGGGCGCGTGGCCCTACCATGCTTCCATGACCTTGGTGAAGTTGTCGGGCTCGTCGCATTGGACTGCTAGTCGAAGATCCTCAACGACATCTTGGGGCGTGTCGTAGCCTCGTCTGAAGCTGTAGGTCGCATATCTCTGCTGGTAAATCGACTGGTTCAGGGCGAATATCGATCGGGCGAGCCTTCCGTGGCGACTCGCAGCGAGGGTTACAAGTTCCACGATCTCCGGATTGCACCGGATCCGATGCTCGTTCTCGACCAGGAGTTCCTTTTCGAGCAGGTCCTCGACAATGACCTTTCAAGAAGCGTAGGCCAAGCGGTCCCCGCTCTCCGCGAGGATCTCAGTGTTGTACACATTGTTTATCGCGGCGCTTCGGACCAGCGGGAGGTACACGACCAATAGAACCTCGAGGATGTTTCGACGCACCTCGGACAGCGATTCGTATGACGCCAGCAACCTCTCTTGCGTATCGGTCATGGCAACGTCCTCAGTTCGAGCAACTTGCTTGTCGATACTACGGGCTGTCTCGGACGGATTCGGACCGAAGCGACACTCGCGACGGCACTCCGAAGCGGCGTCGGTCGACCTCGGACCACGTGGTTCGTAACTTCCCAGCTTTCTATGATGCACGCCATCCGTCACCAATTACGCGCAGGCTGGCAAAGCTGCGAGAGATCCAATAATCGGAACGGTGCGACGTCTAGCCAGCAGCTTCTCGATAGGTTGCCCGCCGACATCCGTAAACCGTCGATCACGAGGGACATCTCGTCGAGCTTTTTGGCGAAACTGTTCACGCGATTGCCATGGTGGTCCCGTCCTGTGCGGAGAAGCTGAGCGAATCGTGTGGTTTACTGGGGGTGGCGAGCGACTAGGCGTTAGATGGCGAGTAAGGACTACGAAGCACGTTCGCGTATTCAAGAGCACGTGTCGTGTTCGGCATGAATAGCGGATTCTAGGTGCTTTGGTGGGGGATGTGGTCATCAACGGCTGAACCCTGCTATCAGGCAATCGCTGCTGACGGGATTTCGCTTCAGATCAGGAGGCTTTTCGTGACTTGCGCGAACCTGCCAAATCTGGAGCCGATGAGCGCGACGATTGAGATCGCCTGTCGACGGAGCAAGGTGCGCCTATGACGAGACGCATGCTGCCCATCGGCATTCAGACGTTCCGGGATCTCCGCGAGCGGGGGTCCTACTACGTGGACAAGACCGCCTACATGCGACGGTTGTCCGACGAGGGAAAGCACTTCTTCCTGTCACGCCCGCGGCGTTTCGGCAAGAGCCTGTTCCTAGACACGCTGAAGGAACTGTTCGAGGGTAACAAGCTGCTATTTGAAGGGCTGGACATCCTCGACCGCTGGGACTGGTCCGTGCGCTACCCAGTTCTGCGGTTGAGCTTCGGCAGCGGTCACTTCAAGGAGCCTGACTACCTGCACACGAACTTCATGGCCCAATTGGACGCCATCGAACGGCAGACGAGTGTCGCGTCGGATTATGTCACGGGGCCGGAACGATTCGGGCATCTCTTGGAAATGCTGCACGGAAAAGCCGGGAGGCCCGTCGTTGTTTTGATCGACGAATACGACAAGCCGATTCTTGACGCGCTGGACACGCCGGAGATCGCCCGCTCCAACCGCGACTATCTGCGAGGCGTCTACGCGGTTATTAAGGACAGCGACGCCCACATCCGATTCACCCTCATTACAGGCGTCAGCAAGTTTTCCAAGGTCAATTTGTTTTCCGGACTCAACAACCTCACCGACATCACGATTGAACCGGAGTACTCGGCGATTTGCGGATACACCGACCTGGATCTGGACACAGTGTTCGCACCGGAGCTGCCGGGACTGGACCGGGAGGCGATCCGCGACTGGTACAACGGCTATAGCTGGCTGGGCGAAGAAAGGGTCTACAACCCCTTTGACATTTTGTTGCTCTTCCGTCGCCGCAAATTCGACTCCTACTGGTTCGAGACCGGCACACCGGCGTTCCTTGTCGAAACGCTGTTCAAGCGTCAAGTGGCTTCCGTAGCACTTGACAGCATGGTTGGCAGCAGCGACCTGCTTTCCGCCTTCGACGTGGACTACATGGCGACGGAGGCGTTGCTGTTCCAGACCGGCTACCTCACTATCCGAGGTGAGGAAGATCTCGGCGGCGAACCACTCTATCGGCTTGGCTACCCCAACCGGGAAGTGCGGCAGAGCCTGAACCGAAGCCTACTGCGGTACCTCGTGAGGGATTCGTCGCGCCAGGCGGCGAACAGCGTCCGGCTCTACAGGCTGCTAGAGGCAAACGATTTTTCCGGACTCGAGACTCTGTTCCGGGCGTTCTTCGCCAGCATTCCTTACGAGTGGTATACGAACAATGACATCGCCAACTACGAAGGCTACTACGCGAGCGTCTTTTATTCCTACTTCGCAGCGCTAGGGTTGGACATCACGGTGGAAGACAGCAGCAACCGCGGACGCCTGGACATGGCGGTTCGCCTCAACGGCAATGTGTACCTGTTCGAGTTCAAGGTGGTTGAGATGGCGTCTGAAGGGGCCGCGATGGCGCAGCTAAAGCAAAGGGGCGACTCAGACAAGTATCGGGGCTCAGGTCAGCCGATCTACTTGGTTGCAGTGGAGTTCAGCAGTGACGCCCGCAACGTGGCCTCCTTCGAAGTGGAACGCGCTTGAGTTACGGGACGAGTTTCAGGATTGATGGTTGTTGAATGCTAGGCACCACGAGGGCATACAAAGCTGCGCGCACCCTATCCAATGCCGCCGAGTCAGCGATCTTGAAACCTCGTTTCCATTCGTAGTGAAGCCGAGCCAATGCCATAGGTGCTCGATGGTACAACTGAAGCCGTTCAGCATGCACTTGCAGTGACGCCGCACTCTGTTTCGGCTGACCATGACGGCCGGGCGGATTGGTGTTGCGGAAGCCCTCCCCAGGGAACAACAGTATCGGAGCCTCGGACGGTGGATCGGGATTTCAGTCGGTTTGCATGGCTTGTCAAGGTAAACCCGTTGTTGGAGTGAACCGACTGCCGCGACGTTATCCCAAAGTTCCACCCTCCGAGGCACGCTCTTTCGACTGGTAAGACACTCGCAACTGCAAGGCGCTCGGCTCCGTCAGCAACCGCACTTCCGGTCGTTCCGCCTCGCCCGGCAGCTGGAAGCGCACCCGGTTGCGCTGCAGAGTGCGTAGCTCCCCGAGCAGGCCGCGGAAGTCCCATAGCGTCTCCCCGTCCGCCGTCTTCCGCGCGCGCCGCTTGGCGTCCGTAGCGGGCATATGCTGCGCCGCTGCTCGGCCGCGGCGCGGTCCTCTTCCTCAACCAGCAGCGGCGCCAGCTGCCGCCGCAGATGCCGGTGGGCCAGCTTGGCCTCGATCGCGGCTTGGCGCCCCGCCAGCCAATCCAGGGTGTTGTACAGGTGCTGCTCGGACACTGCGCCCAGGCCGAGCGCCTCGTTCAGGCCCGCCATCTCGGCGTGCGCTTCGAGCTTGCGGGCGGCGGCCAGCCGCGAGCCCGGCTCGAGCAGGCGCAGCACGACCAGGGCCAGGGCCAAGTCGCGTGCGCGGCTGGGGCGGGCGTGCAGCAGGGCGGGCAAACCGAGCTTGCGGGCGTAGCCGAGCACAGCGGCGATGTGGCCGTAGGGGCGGGCCTCGACGATGCGGACGGTCTGGGAGCCGGGGCCGACGACGGCGCCGCCCTGGACCAGCAGGGCGATGGCGTGGACGAGCGGAGGGGGCAGCTTGGAGAGGTTGGCATGGGTGACTTTGCGGATCTTGCCGCTGTTGTTTTTCACCTTAATTCGTAGATTCGTCAGCGATTCTGCCAGGAGGCGCTCCTGTTTTTCACTTAACTTCACTTGGACTAAACCGCTACGCGGTAGCGGTGGCAGGGCGATAGGCAGAACCACCTGTCGTAGCTGAATTTACCCCTTGTAACCAGTCCCCGGACCTCCTCGTTTGTCGAGAGGCTCCCGTTGCGAAAGCATGGAGTCGCTGCTCGCAGCGCATTCCATTCCATCCAACCAAGGAGCTTTCCCATGACACCTCTCCGCCAGCGCATGACGGAGGACATGCGAATTCGCAACCTCTCCCCGCGCACCCAGTCGACCTACGTCTTGCAGGTCTCCCTGTTCGCCCGCCACTTCGGCAAGTCCCCCGACCTGCTCGGCCCCGAGCAGATCCGCGCCTACCAGGTGTTCCTGGCCACCGCCAAGAAACTGGCGCCCGGCTCGATCGGCATCGCGGTCGCCGCCCTGCGCTTCCTCTACCGCGTCACGCTCAAAAAGCGCTGGGACATCCCGGAGGTCCTGCCCGCTCCCAAGCAGCCCCAGAAGCTGCCCGTCATCGCCAGCCCCGACGAAGTCCGGCGCTTCCTCGACTGCGTCGCCGGCGTCCGCAACCGCGCCGTCCTGACCGTCTGCTACGCGGCCGGCCTGCGCATCTCGGAGGCCGTCAGCCTGCGGCCGATCGCCATCGACAGCCAGCGCATGGTCCTGCGCGTCGACCAAGGCAAGGGCCGCAAGGACCGCTACGTCATGCTCTCGCCCCGGCTGCTCGAGACGCTCCGCGACTACTGGCGGGCAACCCGTCCCGAGGGCGGCTGGCTGTTCCCGGGCCAGATTCCCGGTCGGCACATCACCAGCGGCGCCATCGAGGACGCCTGCCAGCAAGCCCTGCGCCGGTCCGGCCTGTCCAAGCCCGTCACGCCCCACTCCCTGCGGCACGCCTTCGCCGTGCACCTGCTCGAGTCCGGCGTCGACGTCCGCACCATCCAGCTCCTGCTCGGCCACCGCAGCCTCGCCACCACCGCCCGCTACCTGCAAGTCGCCTGCTGCAAGGTCTGCTCCGCGACCAGCCCGCTCGACCTGCTGCCCCGTCCGCAAGCCGCCGACGGCGGCCCGCGGACGGCCCGGTGACCCGCCCCCGACTCGAAGTCGCGGACGTCTTCCGTCGCTACGGGGACGCCTTCCGCCAGCGCCTCGGCGACTCGCTGACGACCGCGCAACGCCGCGTCATGTCCGCCATCGAACTCTGCCGCACCGCCGCTCTCGGCGGACAGATCGAGCAGTGCGACCAATGCGGGCACCGCCGCCTCTGCTACCGTTCCTGCCGCAACCGCCACTGCCCCAAGTGCCAGGGCTCCGCCCAAGCCGACTGGGTCGCCAAGCGCCGCGACGAGCTGCTCGACTGCCCGTACTTCCACGTCGTCTTCACGCTCCCGACCGAAATCGCCGCCCTCGCCTTGCAGAACCGGCGCGCCCTCTACGACATCCTCTTCCGCGCCGCCTCGCGCACCCTGCGCCAGATCGCCGCCGACCCCAAGCGCCTCGGCGCCGAGATCGGCTTTTTCGGCGTGCTTCACACGTGGGGCCAAAATCTCTCCTTCCATCCTCACCTGCACTGCGTCGTCCCCGGCGGCGGCATCGCCCCCGGCGGCGACCGCTGGATCGCCTGCCGCCCCGGCTTCTTCCTGCCCGTGCGCGTCCTCTCGCGCCGCTTCCGCACCCTCTTCCTCGACCAGCTCGAACGCGCCTTCCGCTCCGGCCGGCTCGACTTCTTCCACTCCCTGGAGGAGCTCCGCGACCCCGCCGCCTTCGCCCGCTACCTCGCGCCCCTGCGCCAGACCGAGTGGGTCGTCTACTCCAAGCCGCCCTGCGCCGGCCCCGCCCAGGTCCTCGCCTACGTCGGTCGCTACACTGTTGGCGCTCGGATTATTCCGGCCGGATACCCCGGTTTTTTCTCGAATTGCGCTGACGCCGGAATGATTGGAAATCAGGATAATTCGAGAACCGTCTTAGCACGGCGATGCGCCTAAGTCCCGTGCCTACAGTGCTCTCAGACCAGCGTCTCCTACGTTTCCTTCCGGCGGGAGCGTAAGAAAGTGGGAATACCTCCCTCCGTGCCGCCGAAATAATTTGAGATTCTCACGTCAACAGACACCGAGCGACAACACTACACCCACCGCGTCGCCATCTCCAACCACCGCCTCCTCGCCATCGACAACGGCCAAGTCCGCTTCCTCTGGCGCGACTACCGCCATCGCAACCGACGCAAGACCATGACGCTCGCCGCCGAGGAGTTCATCCGCCGCTTCCTGCTGCATGTCCTGCCACCCGATTTCCACCGCGTCCGCCACTTCGGCTTTCTCGCCGGCTGCCACCGCACCGAGAAGCTGACCCTGTGCCGCAGCCTGCTCGGCATGCCTCCGGCCGACACCGCCGCGCCTTCCGAGCCGACGCGCGACTGCCGCGACCGCTTCGAGGATCGCACCGGGACCTCCTTGCGCACCTGCCCGGCCTGCCGTCGCGGGATCATGGCCATTGCGGAGCGATTCGAGCCGGGCTGCGAGCCCCCGCCGCCGGAGGACGACACCTCGTGACCGCCGCCCGCCCCGCCAGAGCCACCCCGTCGCGATGCCGCTTCCGCGCGCCGTCCGGGGAACCTCCGTCCCCGCGCGCGCCCGAGGCTCCCTGACTGGCTCGTTCCCGACCTTCGCAGCTTCCCGAACCACTCCGAACCCACCGCGCCCCCCGGCCGACAATGGCATTCCATTTGCCATTTCGGGGTGAATATTCTTAGCGAGTCTTCCAGGTCATTGATTCCATGGACGTTACGGTCCCGAGGAAATTGTTGCGCGCAAGGGCTTGACTTTTCCCTCCCGATCTGCCACCGTGGTGGTGGATGAGCCTGGCCCCCGCCATCGACCCCCGCGTCCAGCGCCTCAAGTCCACCACGTTCCTCGGCAAGCGCCTCACCAAGCGCCAGATTGCCGACATCCAGGAGACCGTCTCCAGCTTCCCCAAGCTGAGCCGCACCGAACTCGGCCACACCATCTGCGAGCATCTCGGCTGGCAGACGCCCAACGGCAGCAATCGCATCCAGCTCGCCAGGGGCGTGCTGGCGGAGCTCGAGCGCCTCGGGATCCTGACGCTGCCGCCGAAGCAGAACCCCGGGCGGGGCCCGCAGAAGCCGGTCCCGAGCTCGGCCCGCTCCGACCCGCAGGCGCCCATCGAGGGGCCGCTGGCCGCGTTGCGGCCGCTACGGCTGGAGCCGGTCCGCGAGCCGTCCGCGGTGGCGGAGTGGAACGAGTGGAACAGCCAGGCTAACTGGTGAATGGACAGAGGGTGAAAGTCCCTTGCAGTAAAGGAATGAGCCATTTCGTACTGGCCCGCGAGTCATGCGTTGGCCGCCGTGAGGCGGTCGATGAAGCGTTGACAGCGGCGCGTGTGGGCAGAGCATGGAGCACCGAAATCCACATCGTCCGGAGTGCCGAGGCCGTCATGCGAGTCGAAGGCAACACTGGTCGTCCCGCATTGGCGAGGGGCGGCAGGGCTCCGCGGTGTCCGAGACCTCAAGGCACGCACGTGAGTCCAACACCGGGACCTGGGAGGCCTTCCAGCCGCCCCGGCCGCAGGGTCGGGGCCGTCAAAGTCAAGGCAGGAGCCG
Source organism: Bryobacterales bacterium (assembly GCA_965218615.1). GTDB lineage: Bacteria > Acidobacteriota > Terriglobia > Bryobacterales > UBA6623 > VXMF01. The sequence continues at coordinate 585,947 of CBDCLH010000002.1, read as the reverse complement.
AGCGGAGGACGCACGGCTGGAAGGAGTCGGACTCGGCCATAGTAGCGAAGAAACCGGCGAACAAAGCAGCGGGTGCGCTGTGGCGGAGTCGGCGGAGCGAAGGGCCGGGCGCAACGGGAGTTCGCAGCAGGCAAAGCACGGGCCGGACACAGAGCCGGATTTCCCGCGTCACAGGCGTCTGCGCGACACGGCAGTTCCAAAGGGGTGCCGTCACGACCGGAGCGAGGAGCCGGGTGCCTTAGCGGGCACGCCCGGATCTGCGCGGGGGGCGTCGGGTAACCGGCGTCCTACCGCAACGGTCCAGCGCTACCACTACCTCGGCTACCGCCAGCCGCTGGGCACGCACCTTTTATATTGGAGAGGTGCCGGAGAGAAAGGGATGGTCGCCACTACCCCGGACCCTCTCTCCCCAGTGCCGCAGGTGGCGTAAGCCACCGCTGCGGCAGGTAGCAGATCCCTCCCCCCGCCAGTGGGGGGAGGCCGCCCGGGGGCCTGGCCAGGCCCCCGGGCGGCGACGGGCCGGACCGTCCGCACCTCGGATGACAGATCCGCAGCGCAGCTTGGTCGGCCCGTCGCAACCATTCCTGCGCGACCTGAACGGAAGCGTGGGTTACGCCCCGAATCGCAAAAGGACAGGAACACAGGAATGACTGAACTCAATCCCATCGTAGTCGCCGGCATCGACGTCGGCAAGTCGAAGCTCGACGCCCACATCCTCGACTCCAGCCTCGAGCGCCAGTTCAACAACGACAAGTGCGGCCGCCGCGCCCTGCGCAACTGGCTGCTCAAGCACGGCGTCACCCGCGCCGTCCTCGAGCCCACCGGGCGCTACCACCGCAACCTCCACCAGGGCCTCTTCGACGCCGGCCTCGAGACCGTCCTGGTCAATCCCTTGCGCTCCCGGCGCTTCGCCCAGGCCATCGGCCAGCTCGCCAAGAACGACCGCGTCGACGCCGCCATGCTCGCCCGCTTCGGCCTCCTCGACAGCCTCGAGGCAACCCCGCCCCTGCCGCGCAACCTCCAGCTGCTCAGCGACTTGCTCGCTCTCCGCCGCAAGCTCGTCGAACAGCTCGGCGCCCTCCGCAAGCTCTGCGCCGAACTCGCCCCGGAGGCCGCCGGCTGCCCCGGCGCCACCCTCGACGCCTTGCAGGCCGACAGCGCCTCCTGCGAGTGCCGCATGCTCACCTGCATCGCCGCCGACACCGCACTCTCCCGCCGCGCCGCCAGCATCCGCTCGATCCCCGGCTGCGGCCCCGTCACCGCCGCCTGCCTCTGCGCCGACATGCCCGAGCTCGGCACCCTCGGCCGTCGCCAGGCCGCTTCCCTGTTCGGCCTCGCTCCCTTCGACCGCGACTCCGGCCAGCACCGCGGCGGCCGCTCCATCCGCGGCGGCCGCGCCCAGCCGCGCCACCTGCTCTACATGGCGGCCCTCTCCGCGGTCCGTTGCGAACCCGCGGCCAAGGCCTTCTACGAACGACTCCTCACCCGCGGCAAGCCGCCCAAGGTCGCCCTCGTCGCCGTCATGCGCAAGCTCGTCGGCCTGCTCGACACCCTGCTCCGCGAGGATCGCCTCTGGCAGCCCGAGCCTCCCACCCACGAACTGCAGGCACCCGCATGAGCACACCGACGAGCTGCTCCCAACCGAACCTCGCCATCCGGAAAGAAATGCAAGAAAATCGCCTCTCCGGAACATCTCTGCCCGGATATGTGCTTGACAAGAAACACGGAAGCTGCGCTACTTCCTGCGCGACCGCCAGGGGCGTCTGCTGGGCTGCCTGCTGTTCGACTTCGCGGCGCGCGATCTGGCCTGCCGGGACCAGCGCATCGGCTGGCAGGGCCGGGCGCACCGCAAGCACCTGCATCGGGTGCTGCGGAACTCCCGCTATCTGCTGCTGCCTTGGGTGCGGGTCAAGAATCTGGCCTCGCATGCCTGGGGGCTGGCGTTGCGGCAATTGCCCGCGGACTGGCGGCAGCGGCACGGCCATTGGCCGGTCCTGTGCGAGACCTATGTGGATCCGCAACGCCACCGCGGGACCTGCTACCAGGCGTCGAACTGGGAGCGGGTGGGCCAGACCCGGGGCCGCAAGGCGCAGGGCGACCAGCCGGCCAAGTCGCCCAAGGACGTGTACCTGTACCCGTTGCGGGAGAACTGGCAGCAGGTGCTGTGCGACGGCCCGGCGGCGGGCGGCGGGTCGGATCGTCTTAACACCCGGGTGCCTGGCACCGACCAGCAGCTGGATCGCCCGCCGCAGCAATTCCTGAGAGACCTGAACGGAAGAACGGGCACTGGCCCGCATCCCAAAAGGATAGGTTCGCAGGAAGCCCCTGGCCGCTAGAAAGGATATCCAACATCCCATGACAAATCCCGCAGCAACCACGGCCGAGCCAGTCGCCGGCATCGATGTCGGCAAGCTGTGGCTCGACGCCTGCGCCGATCCCGCCGAACTTTCCCGCCGCTTCGAGAACACCCAGGTCGGCCGCCGCGCCCTGCGCAACTGGCTCCGCAAGCTCGGAGTGCGGCGCGTCGCTCTCGAGCCCACCGGGCGCTACCACCGCCAGCTCCACCAGTGCCTCCACGACGATGGCGTCGCCGTCGTCGTCGCCAATCCGTTGCGCGCGCGCAACTTCGCCCGCGCCCTAGGCCAGCAGGCGAAGAACGACCGCGTCGACGCCGCCATGCTCGCCCGCTACGCGCGCCTCGAGCACGTCACGAGCACGCCGCCCAAGCCGCGCAGCTTGCAGGAGCTCAGCGACTGGCTCGCCCTGCGGCGCAAGCTCAGCGAGCAGCGCGACGCCCTGCGCAAGCAGGCCGGGGAGTTGGGCGGCCAAGCCGCCGCGCTCCTCGGCTCCCTGCTGGCCGCCTTTACCGATAAGCTCCAGCAGACCGACAAGGCCCTGCAAGCCTGCCTCGAGGCCGACCCCGCGCTCTGCCGCCGCCGCGCAATCATCCTGTCGGTCCCGGGCTGCGGCCCGCTCAATGCCGCCAGCCTGTGCGCCGACCTGCCCGAACTCGGATCCGCCAGCCCCGCCGAGGCCGCCGCACTGGCCGGCTTGGCACCGTACGACTGCGATTCCGGCGGGCACCGCGGCCGCCGCCGGATCCGCGGCGGCCGCCGCCATCCTCGCAAGCTGCTGTACATGGCCGCCACTTCCGCGATCCGCTTCAATCCCGGCCTCAAAGCCTTCTACGAGCGGCTGACCGCACAGGGCAAGCCGCGCAAGGTCGCACTGGTGGCGGTCATGCGCAAGCTGCTCGCCCTGCTCGGGGCCCTGCTCCGCGACGACCGCCTGTGGTCGCCGGAAGCACCCGTCAGCGGAGCGCCCGCCTGAGCGAAGTTGAGCAGGGGTAAGTGCCATGAGCGTCCACGCAGCCCTCGATCGAACCGCCCCCGAACCCCCGGGCCAGCCGGAGACATCCGCCGCCTACGGCTTCGGCTGCCTGGCCTGCGGCGGCGCCATGCCGGTCGGCCGCCGCGGCCCGATGCCGACCTACTGCCGCCGTTGCGCCAAGCGCTTGCAGAACCTCCGCGCCCGCTCCGGCCACGCCGCCGATCCCCGCTCGCCCGTCCCGCGCCAGTGCCTCGCGGCGCGCGCCGAACTCCTGCGCTCCGCCATCCGCAACGCCCACGCGGAACTGGCCGAGGTCGAGCGGCGGCAGGTCGAACTCGAGCGGCTCTCCCGCGATCTTGACCGAACTGCGGAGGAGACCCGGCGACACGCCCTGCCCTCGAAATCGCAGAGTTCATCGCCCATTCCCGGTATTGTCGGGAAAAACGCTTGACATCCATCACGGAAGCTGCTGGTGGTGCTGTTCGTCTTCCGCCTGGTGTTCGCGCCGAAGCGCCAGGGCTACGGCCTGACCCTGCGCGGGCTGTGGGCGCAGTGCCGCGCCCTGGACATCCCCCTGCCCCAGCCGGAACCGGTCTCGCCATCCGCGATGCACACCGCCCGCTCGAAGGTCCGCGACGAGCTGTTCCTCCAGATCCACCGCGCGATCCTGCGGCACGCCCCCCGCGACGATCCCCGCACGCTGTGGCGCGGCCACCGCACCTTCGCCGTCGACGGCTCCCAGCTCACGCTGCCCCGGCCCCTGCTCGAGAACGGCTACCGCCTCCCCGCCGAGGGCTCGCACTACCCCCAAGGCCTGCTCAGCTGCCTGTTCCGCCTGCGCTCCCGCCTGCCCGTCGACTTCGACCTCGCCGCCCACGGCGACGAGCGCCGCCTCGCCCTCACCCACCTGCACGCCCTCGCCCCCGCCGCTGTCGTCGTCTACGACCGCGGCTACTACTCCTTCCGCCTGCTGCACGCCCACCGCGCCCGCGGCCTGCACGCCGTCTTCCGCCTCCAGGCCGACGCCAACACCGTCTTCGAGCAGTTCCGCCGCTCCGGCCGCGACGACGGCCTGCTCACCGTGCTGCCCTCCGACACCGCCCGCCGGCAGCAGCCCGAGACCGGCTTCCAGCCCTGTCGCGTGCGCCTCGTCCGCTACACCGCCGGGGACACCGAGTACCTGCTCGCCACCACTCTGCTCGACTCCCGCCGCTATCCCCGGCAGGCCCTCGCCGCCCTCTACCATGCCCGCTGGGGCGTCGAGGAGCTGTACAAGGTCTCCCAAACCATGCTCCAGGTGGAGCAGTTCCACGGCCAGAGCGAGCGCCTGGTGCGCCAGGAACTCAGCGCCCATTTCAGCCTGCTCGCGATGACCCGCCTGTTCACCAACCAGTCCGAGGCCAGCTTCCCCACCGCGGCCGGCAAGGAGCCGCTGCAGGCGAACTTCCGCAACGGGCTGTGCACGGTCGGGCGCCACCTGGAAGGCCTGTTCCTGACCTACGCGACCACGCTCAGCGAGACCGTCTCGACCATCCTCGCCAGCAGCGCCGGCTCTCGTCAGCGCCAGCGTTCGAACCGTTCCTACGCGCGGGTCTCGCACAAGCCCGCCAGCAAATGGAGGTCCCGCAAGACCGTTCCAGCCCCGACCTCAGCCTGACGTCTCGAAAATCCGCTGCGGCAGCGCCGGATCGCCCCATTTCCCCTTAAGTGAACGCCAAAATCCGCTAAGTGAATGCCATTGCCCCGGCCGACCCGCACCGCTCCGACCCTCAAGCGCCCGGCCGACCGCTCCAACCTCCCCCCACAGCCTGCGCCGCACATGCAATCCCCATAGCCAGGGCATCGGCCAGCGGTTCAGTCCAACACATGTTTTGACCACCGGCGCGGCCAGGGGCTCCTTCCTCCCACTCCCAACACCCGTCTGCCGCCCCGCCGGTCAAAAAATGCTCTTCCTTCTGCAGGATAGGAATCAATGAGAACGCGTCTGTAAGTCTCTCATGGAGAGCCATTTACCTGCTCTTGATCCCAACTCTGTATTTCCAGAATAATCCATGTTCCCAACCAATTCGCCATGGATCAATCTGACCGTTTCCTGGTCTTCTTCGCCACGACGTCGTACTATTTTCACGGTGCCGACGAGGCCACACTGGGCCAGCATGGCAAGTCGAAGGACTACCAACCGCAGTGTCGGCAGGTGGTGCTGGGGCTGGTGCTCGACAACCAGGGCCTGCCGGTCTGCAGCGAGATGTGGTCGGGGAACATCGCCGATGTGACGACGCTAGTCCCGGTGGTGGAGCGCTTGGAGAAGCGCTTCGGGATCCGCTCGGTGTGCCTGAATTCCCAACTACATATTCAGATGTGATTGTTTGGGTTCGTCGTGCCCGATAACAATCCGGAGTTTGCGGTTGGCAAGCCACGGGATCGCGGTCTCTTGCTGGCCGAATCCGGCGGCGATGAGCAGCGGGTTGTGGGCGCGTCGCCCGAGGCGCACCTCGATCAGCTCGGGGCCGATCCTGACGGTCGCCGCGGTGCGCACGAAGCGGTCGAACAGCTGCTGCGCCTTGGTGCGTTCGTGCTGGTGGCCGATGCGCCGGGCCAGCAGCCGGTACAGCGTGGAAGCCATGACGGTGAATTGCAGGTCGGCGTCGATCTGCAGCGGCACCGCGGCCGAGAGCGCGTCCATGTGGAAGAACTCGATCGACTCGGCGATGGCGTTCTCGATGACCATGCGGCGGGCGTAGCGGTCGACGAGCGCGGCGGCGGCTGTGTCGAGCTGGTTGGTGAGCAGCAGCGTGGGGTCCTCGTGGCCGAGGTCGGCCACCGCGATCTGGCGCACCGGTGCGGGGTAGTCGCGCAGCGACACGGTGCTTGCGAGCGTGCGCGGGTTGCGGTAGCGGCGGCCGACATTGGTCAGGCGCACGCGTTTCCACTGGTCGGCGGGGGTCTCGCGCAGGGTCTGGAGCAGTTTGGCGGAGCGCCGCCGCAGGGTCAGGAAGCGGATGCCCTGGGCGTGCAGCTGGGCCAGCGAGGCGTAGGTCGTCAGGCGGCTGTCGAAGACGAGTTCGCCGGGCAGGGAGCCGGTGCGCTGCTCGAAGGCGTCGACGAAGCGCAGGATGGCGTCGTGCTGGTTGCTCTTGCGCACGGTGGCGTCGGCGAAGCAGAAGACACCGGCGTCGGTGTCGCGGGCGAGGAAGGCGAGCACGCCGTTCTGGCGGCGGCTGCGCTTGGAGACGTAATGCTTTTCGAGCAAGGCTTGGTCGCCGTGATAGGGGATGGTATGGAAGTCGAGGTCGAAGGAAGCGCCGCGGGGCAGGCCGACCTGCTCGACCGCGTCGAGCCAGGCGGCGGACCAGGCAGGCAGCAGGCGGGGGTCGATGCGGCAGGAGTACTCGGTGAGAGAGGAGCGCTTGGGGAAGGCGTTGAGGCCGGCGAAGAGGGCGAGGCCGTGGTCGAGGATGTCGGGCATGACGCGGGTGGGGCGGCCGATGCCCCAGAGTTTGAGGGCGAGCAGGGAGCGGCAGGCGCAAGCGGCGGGGATGGCGTCGCTGCCGGGCAGGCCGGAACGGGCGGCGAGCTGGTCGAAGCGGAGGCTGGCGAGCAGGGGCAGGAAGAGGAAGAGGCCGCCGAAGGGGGTGCGGAAGGAGCGTGGGGAGAGGTCGAGGGCAGCCTGGCAGGAGAGGGGAGCTTGGAGCGGGCGGGCGGACTCGAGGATGCGGGAAGCGGGGCGGCGCTGGAGGCGCGGCAAGCCGGCGCGGCGGAGGATGGCGGCGATGGTGGAGACGCTGGCGGGGAGGTGTTCGCGGTCGAGCGCGGCGGCGATCTGGTAGGCGGAGAGCTGCTGGGAGGAGCGGAGCTGGAGGACGCGCTGGGTGCGCTCAGCGCGGGAGTCGGCGGCGGGGGAGGGCTTGGGCGCACGCGGCGGAGGGTGGAAGAAGGAGCGGTCGGGATTGCGCTGGAAGGCGGCGCAGAGATTGCGGAAGGAGCCGCGGGAGTAGCCGAAGCGGGAGGCGGCCTCGGAGAGGGAGCAGCCGTCGACAAAGCGCGCGCGGAGAGCTTCGTACTGGCGTTGGGAGGGGTTGGCAGGCTGGAGGAAGCGGTCGGCCAAGGGAGTCACTGCCATATTTGCACAATACCACAAAAAACACTGTAATTACCTACAAACAGGGCTGGGGATGCGGCAAAAGCGGCAAAAAGCGGGCAATTGCGGGTTTTCAAGGGGCTCAGGGGGAGATCAAGGGGCGAATTGCGCCGGAGAAGCGCGTGCGCTCCTGAAGCGGCACGTGGGAAACAGTCAATATGAAACCGTTGTTATCAGTCTATTAGTACAATAATAATATTACATAATTGAGGGCAAGCGCACGAGAAAGCAAGGTGCTCGGGAGAGTTTGCCTCCCGAAAATGTCAGACGCTGCCTAGCCGTTGGGAATTCAGGCTAGTGGCGGACCGGGGCATGCTTAGCCAAGCGACCATGAAGGCGATCGAGAAGCGCGGCTGGAACTACATCCTGGGGGTGCGGATGCGGGGCAGTAAGGAGTTCCGCGGGCGGGTGTTGGGGAGCGACGCGGTGGAGCTGACGGTGTCGGTGGAGCGGGCGCATAAGCTGCGGGAGCCAGATCCAGGAGGTGGTGATCCGGGCCGCGGCCAAAGGCGACGAGAAGCCGAAGGATCGGCGTTACGTGGTGTGCCGGAACGCGGAGCAGGCGCGGCGTGACCAGGCCGTGCGCGAGGCGATCATGGGCAAATAGCGGCAGCAGTTGGAGCGGTGCGAGAAGCAGTTGGTGGGCAACTGCGGCTTCCGGCGCTACTTGCGGAAGGCCTGGGCGGAGGCCAGGGAAGAGGGCGACCCGGAGGTGGAGCCCGACGCGCAGGAAGAGCTGCCGGAGACGGGAGCCGTGTTGCAGGTGGACGAGGCCAAGATCGCCGACGAGGCGCAGTTCGACGGGGTCTCGGCGCTGCGCACGAATACGTCCCTGCCGGGCGGCCGAAGTGGCCCTATAGCACAAGCAGTTATGGCAGGTGGAGCAGAGCTTGCGGACGGCGAAGTCGCTGCTGCGGACGCGGCCGGTGTACCACCGTCGGGACGAGACGATCCGCGGGCACGTGTTCTGCTTGTTTCTGGTGCTGGTGCTGAAGAAGGAGTCGGAGAGGCGTCTGCGGGAGGTGGGGATTGAGGCGGAGTGGGCGGATGTGATTCGGGATCTGGGGCGTTTGCGGGAGCCGGACGTGGAGTTGTAGGGCAAGCGTTTCGTGGTGCGCAGCAAGGCCTGCGGGGCAGTGGGCAAGATCGTGCAGTGTGTGGGGGCGCGGCTGCCGGCGACGGTGCAGCGCGTGGGGGGCGGAGGCCGAGCCGACCCAGAATCCCTCGAAGCGAGCTGCCTGAGAGCCTTCGCAGCCAGGAGCAGTCGCCGTCCGCCGAAACCGGCAAGTGTTGTGCCAATGCCTCGAGCTGGTCTCGTAACCTGTTCTTGTGTAAGCGCTCTTAGAATCGGGGTGTCGAAGATGGCTCTAAGTAGGCCAAGAGACAGCGGACACCACTTCACGCCGGGAAAAGTGGCGCAGAATTGAGTGTTGAGCGGGATTTCGATGTTTCACTGATCGCAGAAAGGGCGCTCAGGGAAGAGCAAATCTACCGCGCCTCATCGCGATCCCAACCGAGAACATGCAACCCAGTCAACGCGATTCTCATAGAAGAGAGATGCATTCACGGTCGCAGTTGATCTCTATGGGCTGCCCTTGTAGACATCGGCACAAGGGATTGCCCGAAACAATCCGAGGCCGAAGTGACACGCGTAGCCAAATACTAGAGGTCCCACGATCACCTCAGGAAACCTCAGACGCATCATCGCTCCACCTGAATCAAATTGGCGCTCGCCTCCGCGTGACCGAGAACGCTGGAAGTGAATGGCACGCCGGAGTGTGCCGCCTACCGGGACAGATTCCAACACTTCGATTTTGACGTCACTAGCCATCTCGGCGAGTCGACCACCCCGTAGCCTCATCAGGCGTCGCAATTCAGCTGGGTAACCTCCACGCTTCAAGTGGCCGACGGCGACGAACGGCGTAGCACTAATCCACTCTGCGGCTTTACCTAATACGTGAGAAGACGCCGAGAAGTCTCTGGGAGCACCAAAGCCCTCCAACGCTAGCCTCCATTCCTTGCGACTATCTAGTCCTTCTCGCCTGTCTCTCGAAGATCCGATCCTCCGATTGTTCTCCGGCAGCCAGAGGCGAATCAATCGATCCAGACCCTCGCGGACCCTGTTGTCCATCCCACCTGGAATATAAACGATTAGGTGGTCCACCTCGCCATCGAGGTCGACATCCTCAGAAATCCAGAACGCATGACCGTGAGAAGGATCTCTCAACGGCTTGCCCTGAGAGTCCCGTCCCGATACAACTTGCGGCGCCCGAGGCTTCTTGCGACCGGTCTCAGGATTCTCTTCCCAGCCGAACTGTGCGAGAGCAGCAAGGCGAAGTATCTCGCCAACCCTAATTGAACTCTCGATTCGAGGTCGTGGCCGCCCAGCCAGCAAGAAACGTGCGACTTGGTGCCTCGTAGGATCATTGGAAATCCAATCGTCCGAATTGAACCGCTTCGAAACTGGACCTAGGCTCGGTCGCCGATAGAGAATCTGTTGGCTTGCGGGCGGATGGCTCCATCCGTATTCCTTGTAATCCGAGCTGTCGAGTGCGAGAGCGTCCACCAAACGCACTGGTAGTGTTGGGCCGAACTTCTTCTTGCGGCTCTTCTCTAGCGCAGTGACGTTCGGCATCCTTCGACTTAGAGCTCTAGCTCGGGAGATTGCGTCCGCGTCAGCTTCGTCAATCAGACGCTTGCGTTTTGTTGAATATTCTTCGGCGGTGATCGGGGCGATCACATGCACCAAGTCCTCGTCTGAGTCTAAGGAATCACCGACCGGTTCACAGTTCACCGTAGTCGGATCCCACTCTGCTGTCGCAAAGCATTCTGTCCAGCTCTCAGCGCGTCCGAGGTACCCAATTCCCTTGGCCAAGTTGGAGGCGAGGCCGAGCAGGCTAAGGTCCAGGATGATGTCGGGCCAAGCAACGACAATCGGTGCTCCCTTCGGCAAGTGCGCGAAGGCATCAAAGACCAGCGTCGTCTTCTGGCGTGGCACGGGCATGTAGTGCCGTGTATGGGAGTGGATTGCCCCGTCGGGCAAGCTGTAAACGGGCGATTCTGAAGACAGTCGATCAACCAACCGCGCCAAGTCGATCTCGTCCCAACGCTCGCGATCCGTCTTGCGCCAATAGCAAGCGATGAGCGCACGCAAGATCCTCCACGGTTCAGGCGGCCACGCTACATCTGCCTCGTTCACGTGGCGCCCCCAAGGCGTGGAGTGATACCGTCCGGCCGGAAAGTTGAAGACGAGGGCGAACATTGGAACGCTACTTGCTGTATTTGACCGTGAACGCGCGAGGCTCGTTGAATACTCCCTGCCGTGCAACGGAAGTGATCAGCGCGGGAAGCTCCGCAGCAAGCGCCTCCGACGAGGGCAGCAAGAATCCGCTTGGTCTCGTGACTCGGACCCCTACCACGTCAAGGTCGCAAGCGGTTCGCATCCGAAGCCCTTGCTCCAGAAAGCTCGAGATCTTGAATAGCGCGATAGCGATGAGAAGACTCTCGGCATGCTCTCCGAGCCGGAACGCGCGAACTTGGCGTAGGTCAAGGTTGAAGTACGCCACAATTCGCCCGGCTGTCCATTCATCTCGAGAGAATGGGACGTTTCCGAAACCCTTTGCTCTGTCGCCCGAGGGGTCCACGCTGTCGTTCTTAACGCCACCGCTTGCTGCGACGCGGGCATCAGTCGCCTCGATGAAGGCTGAAATCACCCGCGGCAGACGGAGTCTTCCTCCGGCTAGATCTTTCTTAGCGAGGAAGATGCCGTGCAGCAGTGCGTTGATATCAAACTGCAATAGAACCTTCGCGAGCTCACGGAGGTCCACTCGGCCCTCGCTCATGCTCGTAAGCCGGTTCTTGAGCTCGTTGAGGACAGTCTTATCCTTGCCCTCGAGGATATAGGGCGAGTTTAGTCGATGGGCCTCCAGCACGGAGTTTGTCAGGGGTTGGTTGTTCTCGTCGACAACTTTGACGAGAGGCAGTCCACGCAGTGAGCCCACCCAGTCGTCAGATGCCTCGTCCCAGCAAACTGCCTCAAGGCGGTTCGCCATGCTTTGGGCGCTTTCGACCAGGACGACTCGGCCTGTACCGTCCGGGGAGTCGTACACTGCATGGCCGAGGTTTGGAAAGCCCGTCGGCTGAAACCGACTACCTTGAACGGGCCGGAGATCGGCCTCGATAAGAAGGCGCGGTGAGGGGGAAAGCGCACTGAAATCAAGCGGCATCTTCATTCTCCTTCTCGGGCGGGTAGGCCCTTTCTATCAGACTCCTTAGTCCGAACTCACTGAGCGGGATCAGCAACGCTGCTGCAACACGTTCGCCATCTAGGCTGACGCCGAAGCTAGTTGAAGCGGCATCAAAGCGGTTTCCGTCGAAAGGTGAAGCGAGGCCCGAGGCGCGGCATCGCGACATCGCTAGGCGGACGGCCTCGTCGACACGTCCAGCACGCAAGCGCCGAACTAGACCAGGAGGCACCGGTATCTCGCAATTGGCGGGAACCACCTTCTGGTTTGCCAGAGCACTCAGTTCTCTGTTCGTAGAGAGAACAGGCTTGAGGGCCGAATAAGCGAATGGCAAGACACGGCTGGTCTTCGGCCCGTTGGTGTGGCGTAGCTTAATTGGATGAGCCCACACCAGACCGGATAACAAGCGGGCGCAACGGGCGTCGTCGAATTCTGGTCTCATGTAGAGGGCAACATCGGCAAGGCGTGCGGGGGCCGCCGAGCCCGTCGGTTTGTCCGAGAGTCCTCGAACAGTCTGTTCGATCAATCTTCGTTCTAGCACGGCCGCCATATTTGAGGCCAAGCCCCCAGGCGTCCAAACGGTCAGCGACCTGCTACTGTCCGACGCCCAATGTCGAAACCGCTTGTAGACTGAGGCTGGTTCAACAGTCGCGAAATGCACTGCCATCGGCAGTGTCTCGCCGAGTTCTGTCATCCGCTCTGACGTAGTCGGCGAGAGCGAGGTGACTGGACTCTTCCCGGAGGTATCCGATGGTGCGGGACTAATCTCAGCGGGCGAACCGGTCTCGCCTGCGGGCCCTTTGCTTCGCCGCAACCGATTCCATCCCAAGCTTGCCACGGCTGCGGAGACTCGGAACTCCGGAGATTGGTCGTCCGCTTGTTGTACCCAGGCCATGGACAATCTAGGCGGCGGAGAGATTTTCGACCGGGCCTCAGGATTGGTTTGCAACCATTCGACGAGGTCCCCTATCGCGCCCAGCACGTTCTGAACGACTCGATAGCTTAGATGCGTTTCGGTCAGTGCGAAGAGAGAATCTTCAAGTTGCTGCAGTGCTTCGCGAGCTCGCGCAGGCGTCTCGTCGGTTCGTGCACCGCTCCGGATTCGCCCGAGCCAGCTGCCTTGATCGAGGTCTGCAATCAATTCGACCGCGCTCGGTTTCCGTGCTGCGACTTGACGCCTTCCAAGGGATGCCGCCAGGTACGCCTTTCCCGATCTCATGACGAACGCGTAGCGCTCGAATGAATCCAATCCACGACTTGTTCCGAGGCTTGCCGCAGCCCTTGCGAATTCCAACCCGTCCCGCGCCGTCTTGCCGTTGAGGATCGCACGGCCCTCCCTCAGGAGGCCGAGCAGCTCCGCGCAACTCGCAGGGCGCTTCCACAGCGGCGCCCAGAACTCGGCGCGTGCATTCTCTTCGTCTGTTCCTTTGACGCCGCCTGAACCCGCCCCGGTCGTGCGCACTGTGAACGGGAAGCTTGCGCCCGAGTCCTGCAAGCCTTGGTGACGACGGGTTGCCGAGCCGGCGAACATGATGGCTCCCTCAAGGGCGAAGATGAAGTCCCACGGATTACTCCGAGGATGCCCAGAGAAGCCAGTTGCTCCGTTTGGCCCTGCGGACCCGGGTGAGTACTGGCCCATGACATCAGTTCGGAGATCCGACGCTTCATCTCCGAAGAGCGAAGCCCGAAGAAGCCGACCTGTATCGGTGGCTGCGATTCCTGTCCGTGCGTCGAAGAGGCCCTTGGAGCCCTTCTCCGAGACTAGGCGCTGCATGAAATTGTTCGTAAAGTCGAAGCGTCCGTCATTCCCGCCGGTGCCCAACAATTGCGGGAATGTGATACGACCGCCTGACAAGGCCAATGCAGCATCTAGCCATTCGAGAGCCGAGTCCTCAAGGCAACTTCGCAAAGACGCCACGAAAGTGGCCTTCTCCGTCGGTTCCGGACGCTTCACAAGACCCCGGTCTTCGATCAAGACCGCTGCTCTTAGGATGCACGTGCGGATCGCATGGAACCGGGGAGCAACTTCGCTTCTCGCTAGCGGAGCTAGGCCGTCTTTTTTGTCGCCTAGATAGAATCCGCTTCCGCCGTTCCACGGAGCGATGATCGGACTCGGAGCGTACTCGTCCAAGAAGAATCGCTCAACCAAGTCACGATCCAACCGAGTGTGAAGTACAAAGCGTTCGTGTTCCCAGGATCCCCTCACGTCCGGGTCGGCAGCGCAGCCGGTCGCGTTGCTTGACGGACTCTGGACCAGTCGCAGCACGCCAAGCGCCTTCAAGTAGCTCACCAGCGGCTTGGGCGCACAACCGTCGAGGGCCAATTCGTGTCTTGACAACCGCACGTTATTGCTCTTCATTCGCCGAAGCCCTCCAGTCCGCTACCCGTACCAAGGCTTCGAGCCACGCGATCTTGAATGGGCCATGCCTAGCCAGCAATCCTCGGGTGCGTTCCGCCCAGCTAGCGCCCGTGATCGGGTGTTCTCCGAGTTCCATTAGCGACATCATGAGCGAACCTCCGTGCCATACCGTGCCAGATCCTAGGCTGACCTCGGGCAGAACGTCGCCCTCCCAGACGCCTCTGGCGAATCTACGCCCGTCGGGCTTCCCTTGAGCATCTCTCGGAGTCGATTCTGCCGGATACGCTCGAAGATTCATTCGGACCTTGCCATGATGGGACGCAATCAGGTAGGCCACTAGATCGCAATCTCTGGACCAACCCGCTTGCCCTAAGTATGCAAGTGCCGAGGCTAGTTCGTGTCGAAAATAGGCGCGCCCCTTGGTCAAGTCGTACCTTGGCGCCTTGGCGAGAGTCACACCGGGCAACGAATTACGGCCTTCTTCACTCGTCAACCGCTCCTGGAATACTGCATGAGCCTTGCCGACGTCGTGCCAGCGCGCAGCATGCATGACCGCTGCCCTTGATTCGCCTTCGATTCCTAGAGCGTCGCAGAGCTTCTCCGCCTCATCCGCTACGTGTTGGAGGTGATCTGTCAAGCTGACGAATTGGCTCCTCTCGCTGTCTGCGTCTGCCTCGTTTGACTCCTCTCCAATCTTCGTGTCGCCGATAGCCGGTTCCGCGCGAACTGGTTCAACTTGTTGTTTCGACCTCGGATCAAATCCCTGTTCTGGCGTGTATCCGCCCGCCGTTGCGTGCACCAGCAAGACCAATCCAGGCCACGGGTCCCCGTTAAGTGGAATCCAGGGCGGCCTGCCTCGCCCACTTGCTTTCCTAGACTGAGGATCCAGCCTGTAGGGGCGAAGTTTCTTCCGACGAACCTGGGCGAGCCATTCCCCCGCACCTGAGATTGGAATTGCGCAGAGTTCGTCCCGCCTTGGAAGCGATTCGCCTAGAGGCCCCACAGCCATGTCGAAGTCACGCCAGAACACCCGGATATCGGTGTCGTCCGATTGGCGGATGTACTGGGACACATCGACATCAAAGCCCGTTAGGTCAGGGTCCGTGTCATAGAGGTCCAAGAGATCCTTGCGGCGAATGACTGCTCGGTGAGAGTGGTCGTCCGGGCCAGGCACGGGAAGATTAGAAGGCCCACCGTCGATTAGACGAGATAGACCTTGTCGCGCGGCCTTCAGGTCCGCTTGACTATACGGTGCTGACGACGCCTCGGATTCCTTGTCGGAGTCGATCAAGCCGAGGAGGTCGACCCAACGAATCGTGCCTCCACCGGAACAATTCAACTCGCCGTACCGGTTTACGCGTCCAAATCTCTGCGTTATCGACGAAACCGGGGCTAACTCTGTGATTAGCACTGCGGCCGAAAGGTCGACACCGGCCTCGACCGCTTGTGTCGCTACGACGACCAGATCCTTCTGTTCGCGAGGCTTGGGCAGCTTGGCAAATTCGGCTTGACGGTCTGCCGGGCGAAATCGGGAGTGAATCAGCGCGAGACGGGCAGGGGAAATCATCTTGCGCAGACTCTTGTGGACCGCCCTAGCCCGTGCGACTGTATTCAGAATGACAAGAGTGGTGCAACCGCTGCGATGAGTGCGTACAGTCTCAGACGCCACTTTTTGGACATAGGCCTCAATGTCGGCTGTCTTCATGCCGACGAAGGCAACTTCCGACTTGCGGACCGGTTTCGGCGCATCAATCAGAATGCGCACGCGCTCCGATGCTGCATCTGCGGGGAAGTCGTCTAGCACCCGCCAGGTAGTTCGAGGGCTTGGCAGATCGACTGTTCGCAGCCACTCAGGGTGCAGGGTGGCGGACACCCACAGGCTGCGACTTGGTGATGCGGTTTCAAGCGTTTGGCGAAAGCCCTCAAGCTGCGTGGATGTCGCGAGGCCGGAATGCATCAACTGCACTTCATCAAACACCCACTGTGAGTCGTTGTGCAAGAGGGCGAAGTCAACAGACCACCGGTATCGGCTCATTGCATAGCCGCGCATCAGGGCGCGAGACAGCAGCAGGTCTTGTGTTCCGACCAAGACAGCAGGGTTCTCGGGCTCCAATTCCCAGCGCGTACTGTCAAAGCCGCCCATGAGCACATGTACATTCTTTTCTTTGATCGGGGCAACATCTCCTAGAGCACGCAGCCAGGACCGCACGCTCTCGGCAGTCTGGTCCACAAGTGACCTCATTGGCAGGCAGTACACGAGGCGTCGCGGAGTCTGATCGGGCATTCGAACTCGACGCCAGAACCAACTGAGCACAACTGCCGCAGTCTTGCCGAGACCTGTTGGCGCGATAAGCGCGTCGGGCCACGATGCGGCCTCGGCTAGCCCCTTTTGGTACTCATAACAGGGATGGCCGGTGGCTTGCCGAAAGAACTCTTCGAATGTCATCGCTTTGCGTCGCTCCGGTTCGTACAGGCGTCATAAGATCGGGTCAGACAACAGTCGAGTATG
Organism: Bryobacterales bacterium; assembly: GCA_965218615.1. Taxonomy (GTDB): domain Bacteria; phylum Acidobacteriota; class Terriglobia; order Bryobacterales; family UBA6623; genus VXMF01. Next base: position 569,367 of record CBDCLH010000002.1, on the reverse strand, counting down.
CAATAAGGCGAAGTGCAACTAACTGAAAATAATAAAAGTTCATGCGTTTCACACCAACGAGGCCGGAGCACCGTTGCCCCGGAATGAGTCGTTATTCCCCGGTGCTTGCCAAGGCATCCAGGCTTCAACGAGGCCAAAGCGAACTTAAGCGGTCTTTGGAGACACTGACGCGATTCGCTAGTGCAATCGGAGAGCATCCTGGCCATCCCTAGACCGTATGCTATCATGTTCCTGGAAGTCTTAGCAAGCAGAAACTTGACTGTGGAGACACCGTTAGCTTACTGGAACGGAGTTCTGCCGGAAGCAGACACCGATACTGGCTATGATGCAGTGGCGCCTGGAGTCAATCCATCGGTCGAGGATCCAAAGACTGCTGCAGAACATAGTGGTGCAATCCGACCGACCTGCCCGATTTGGTTGCAATACATAGTGAGGACGAGAAGATGTTGATCCTTGAACGAAAATCGATGCTTTCCCGAGAGGTGACCAACGAAGTCTGCGACGAGCACACAGAATGCGAGGCCGATGGCAGTCAATTGACCGCACGGCAAACGAAAGTTCAGCAATCGTCGCACTTCCTAGAGACTCGCATTGTCTCAGACTTCCTGACATCTGACCAGAATGAGGTGTCGCGGTTTTCCGGCTAGACAGCGAGTTGCGGGCGGGGAGCAGCGCTCGTAGGATGGTCGTCGGGCAGGAGTTCGTAGACGAGTCGCAGCGAGGTGCCGGGAAACGCGGTGCGCGTTTGATTGAGTTCGCGGAGCAGCGGGCCCAGGGCGGCGTCCTGGGAGCGGCTCGCCAGATGCAGTAGCTGCACAGTGAGCGTGCCGGCACGGATATCGGGGACCAGGTTGGCGTCGCTGCGGAACAGCGCCTGCAGCAGCGCGCGGGCGTTTTCGGGCTTGCCGAGTTCGGGGGCGACCGCGACGGCCATCGCGGTTTCGGCCCGGTAGGCGATCATGCGCAGGGAGTCGAGCAGGTTGCGCAGCGGCTCGGGCAGGGCCATGAGGCGCTCCTCCGGGGACAGCTCGCCCGCCGGCACGTGCTCGTCGGCGTGCCGGGCCGCATGCTCCAGGCCCTCGATGCAGCGGTCGGTCGCGTCGATCTCGGAGTGCAGCGCGCGGACTTTGTCGGCGTGTCCGGCACTGGGCCGGGCCTTTTCGCGGGCCAGCTTGCGGCGCAGGTTGCCGACCTTGTTGCGGAGCTTGTCGAGGGCCTTGCGGATCAGCCGCCAGGCGGGGTTGACCACCCGCGTGTGCGGCTCGACGGGCAGCAGCCCGCGCTGCGGCAGCGCATCCAGGCCGAACTCCTCCTTGAAGTACTTGAAGACGTTCTCCTGGGCCCAGCGCGAGCGCATGAGCCCGGCGACCTGCGCCGCCGACAGGCTCGGGTGCGTGGTGATGACCGACGGTTGGCGTTGGCCGGCGGCGGGTCGGCCCGCGGCGGGCACGGGCTCGCGCGGCTGGCCGCTCTTGCCCGGCGGCTGCAGGCGCCGGTCGATCCAGAAGCGCACCTCGCGCGCCTCGCAGCCCGGCAGCAGGGGCGCCTTGCGCTCGGCGACCTGCGCCTCGAGCGTCGCCGCGCCCAAGGGCGAGCGCACGGTGACGCGCTCCGGGCGGAACTCGCTGTCGGGCCAGCGCTCCGTCTGCGCGCCCTTGCGCCAGGTGATGCAGGCGATGCCCTTGGCGGCCAGCCAGCGGAACAGCTGCGGGCTCCAGCCTTCGCGGTCGAACACCAGCGTCAGGTGAGGCTCCGCCGCCGCGCCCGCGGCGGGCGCCAGCAGGCCGAGCGCCTCCAGTTGCGGCACGATGCCGTGGCGGATCTCGGCCACCATTTTCGGATCGACCTGCTTGTGGATGCACAGCAGGGGCGCGCCGCCGAGCGCGTTGAGCCAGTAGCCGGCCGCGGCCGGCAGCTGCAGTTTCTGGCGCGCGACGAAGTGCTTGGGCAGGTTGGCCTTGCCGCTGTAGAGCTTGACATGGCCATCGACGAACAGCGTGGCGGCGGTGGCGGGATCGTCCGCGGCCCACTGCCCGGCCAGGGCCGCGCGCCAGGCGTGCAGCGCCTCGGGGTCGGCGGCCAACTGGTCCAGCTTGCGCCGCAAGGTGCGCGCCTCGGGGCAGCGGTCCAGGCCCAGCAGGGCGCCCCATTCGCCGGGCTGCTCGTAGCGCAGGCGCTCGGCGTTGCGCACGCGCGCCAGGAGCATGAAGGCCAGCAGCAGCAGCACCGAGCGCAGGCCGTAGAAGCCGGGCGGAATGTGCAGCAGGCTGGCATGGCGCAGCAGGCCGGCCTGCAACAGCGCCGGGACGGCCGTCAGCACGCCACCGTTGGCAACGGTCGCGGTGGCTTCGAAGCTTGGCAGCCGCTCGGCCAGCAGGCCGAGGCTGGCCGCGACGCGCCCGCCAACGTCCCGCGCCGCCCGGCCCATCGCAGCGGCCGCGTCGCGCCGGTTGCGGCCGGCCTTGTCCACGCTGCCGGGCGGGCTGCCCGCGGCCGGCTCGGCGGGAATTCCCGCGCCGCTCGCGCCGAGCGCCCCGCCGGATTCCAGACCCGCGCCAGCAGCCTCGGGAACGTCCGCCGCCAAGTTTCCGGCCGGCTCGGAGAGGCCCGCTCCCGCGGCCGCTTCGGCGCCCACTGCCCGCCCGCTCTCGCGCTGCGCCGCGATTCCCGGCAGCAAGCCCTCGCGCTTGTACTGGCGCAGCGTCTCGAAGCACAGCTCCAACTCCCGCGCCACGCCACGCAAGCTCGCGCCCCCTTGCAGCAGCTCCGCCGCCCGCGCCAGCACCGCCGGGTCCTCGATCCCGTGCCGCCGCCGCGGCTGGCGCGGACGCCCGAAGCTCGACTCCCCCTCCCGCTGCATCCGCAGCCGCGCGCGCGTCACCGTGCGCGCGCTGATCCCGAGCGCCTGCGCCAATTCCGCCGCTGTCGCCACGCCCCACATCAGGAAGCGCGCCAGGCAGCGCACGCGCGCCGGGCGATCGCCTTGCAGGTAGCAGTCGCACACTTGCAGGTACAGGAACCAATACACCTGGCCGCTGTCCTCCAGGAAGCTCAGCTGCGCGTTGACAGCGGTCGCCTCCGGCGGCTGCAGGGACAGGGCCGCGGGCAGTCCGGTGGGTCGCGGCAGGGCCTCGCTCGAGCTTTCCATGGACATATTATAACAGTCACAGCGGGTCCGGCGCAACCCCAATTGGCACTTCGGAAACGACTAAAACTCTATGAACCGTAGGAACTTAGGCTGACCTACGCTGTCTGGCCATCTCGGCCGATGTAAGGAAGTCTGTGTCTCAATGAAGAAAGCGGACCATCGCGAGGCTGCTGTCAGTGCAAACGATCCGGCCAGGTGGTGTTCGCTTCAGAGCAAGTGGGGCTCCTAGGGTGCGGTTTCCGCCTAACGAAGCCAATAGCGAGATCCGTGAAGCCTTCGACTCTGTAACCAGACAGTGCAGTTCTGTTCGGAAGATGCAGTGCGACGACAGGCACGCGAGCGACGGTGTGGTGGCCTACCCTGGAGAGGTTTTGTCGTGCAAACATTTGCTGCTGACGGTGCTCGGTACAAACGTAGAGATGACGTGCTATGCCCTCGGTGATCGGAACGCCGAGGCGCAACTTGCACCGATCGCGCTGCTCGATCTGCTTCCGCAGGCGGAGATCCCCGATCATGTATTGGCCGTCTGTACGCCTGAAGCCAAGGAGAAGAGCTGGCCGGAACTTCGTCGGGTGCTGAGTGCCAAATGCCATGTCAAGTTGCTTGAGGTTTCCAATGGTAACGTTCGGGAGGACGTCAACTCGTACCTCGCGCAGCTATCCGAGACCTTCACCAAGTATCGGAACGTCGACCTCACGGTAGACGTCACACACGGCTATCGGCACTTGTCCTTCCTCACGTATATGGCCGTTCTTTACATGGCCGCGCTTCGCGGAGTCCGGGTACGCGGCGCGTATTACGGCATGCTGAACCGGAATGGGCCGAGCCCGTTCCTCAACTTGCGTCCGCTTCTGAAACTGCCCCACTGGCTTCATGCGTTAGAGGTTTTGCGTGACACTGGCAGTGCTGTACCGATAGCCGAGATTCTCAGCGATGGGCCCCAAGGTAGCTTCCCTCGAGATATTGCGCGCGAGTTGACACAGTTTTCGGAAGCGTACCTGTCCGGCCTACCCCTTGAGTTGGGTTGGCAGGCGCGGACCGTCCGCGAGAAGAGGCTCAGGCCGCTGAGGGGACTGCTACGAGACGACCATCATCTGCCCCTTGCTGCCGAATTTGTTGAGCAACTTGCAGAGATCCTCGAACCCTTCGCCCTGATCGAGAAGCCCGTTTCTGGCGGTGGATGGAAGAGGAACGTCAAACTATCAGAGTCCGAGCTGAAGCGTCAGGCTCGAATCATTGACAATCTGCTGCTGCGTGAGAATTTTGCAACAGCGCTCGGTCTCATGAACGAGTGGACAGTTTCGTGGGTCATATGGCGCCAGGGCCACGAGACTGAGTGGCTCGACTACAAGCCCGTGCGGCGCAGAGCGGGCAGCCTTCTCGGGGCGATCGAGGCCGTTGGCAGAGACCGCGAACTCCGTGACGTCTTGACTGAAGAACAGCGCTCACTCGCTGACTACTGGGGGAGGCTCAGCGAACTTCGCAATGCGTATGCGCACCACGGAATGCGCCGGCGGGACCTTGGCCGGGACAAGACATTCGTTGAGGACATCCACGCAGTACGGTGTTTTTGGAAGGGAACGCTCAGTTCTTGCCCTGATTTCCCACTCTCGCTCGGCGAGTCCACCGGCCGGGTTCTCGTCAGCCCTATCGGAAGAAGTCCCGGCGTGCTCTTCAGCGCCTTGCACGCATGTCGGACGGACGGGAATGGCGGAGAGCCGGCATTGTGCGTCGTCATCTGTTCGCACGAGACAAGAGGTTTGGTCGCGGAGGTGTCACGACGCGTCGGCTACACGGATGCAATCGCGACGCTTTGCTTGAAAGATCCCTACGGCGGGCGTCCGGAGATTGAGCGTCTGGTGAAGGCGGCGCGAAGGCACTTCATCGGCGCAGACGATGTCTTCGTGAATGTCACGGGTGGAACGACGCTCATGGGCCTCGCCGCTGAGGCACTCGCAAACGAGGCGCGGAAGCTCGCTTGTCCGGTTCGCCGGTTCGGATTGATCGACTGCCGACTGCCGCAGCAACAGAATGCGGATCCGTATCAGACGGGCGAGCCATTCTGGCTCGACGCAGCGGAGGATGACGATGCCAGCGGAGATTGAGGCCGCCTATACGGTGATCACGCCCTTGTTCTGTGCAGGCTCCGATCCGGATCGTCCTGAACTCCGCTTACCCAGCCTAAAAGGGGTGCTGCGCTACTGGTGGCGCGCACTGGCATGGTCGCGGTACGGTGCGAATCTCAAAGCAATCCGGCAACAGGAAAACGCGCTCTTTGGGAGCGCAGCAGGCGGCCAGTCCCGCGTGGTTATGCGTCTGACCCCGGTAGCCGACCCACCGAAGGTTTCCATAGCGACAGTGCTCACCGTGTCACCAACGAACGAGAGCGTCGTTGGGGAAGGAGCCCGCTATTTGGGCTATGGTGTCATGGAGGCTTTTGCAAGCAGGAATAGGGGGACAAAAGCCGGCGAACTCACGCGCGCCTGCCTCCGGTCGCCGTTCGATTTCACCGTTCAGATGCGAGGGCGTGATCTGAGCGAGCAGAAATTGAAGTCGTTGACGGACGCCCTGATCGCGCTGGGCACCCTCGGAGGCATGGGCGCCAAAAGCCGCAAGGGTTACGGTTCCCCGGTCATCCGGTCTCTCCGGGTGAATGGAGTCGAGCAGTGGCGCGCACCGCAGTCCATGTGTGATCTGCGCGACGCGATCGCCACCCTTCGACGCGATGACGGCGTATGCTCGCTTCCCGAGTACACGGCATTGTCCAAGGAGACGCGCCATGTGCTGCTATCGAGCGACAAGAAGGAGCCTATTGAATTGCTGGACCTCGTCGGCCGCGAATTGGTCAGGTTCCGAAGTTGGGGCCACAACGGAAAGATCCTCGGGGGCAATATCGATTCGGAAAGGAACTTCAGGGATGACCACGACCTGATGAAGAACAGCCGCCGCTCGGCTCATCCCCGTCGCATCGCCTTCGGCCTTCCCCACAATTATGGGAAGCCGTCAGACCTGCAGGTGGGTCCCGTGCATTTTGATCGACGTGCAAGCCCGTTGTTCATCCATATTCACGAGTGTGGCGATACGCCCGTTGCAGTCCTGTCATTCCTTTCGGCTCGGTTTCTGCCCAAGCCCAAGAATGAGTTGGCCATCTCGGTCGGAGCGAGCATGGTCCCACAGGTTCCAGAGGATAAGCTGTATCGACCGATTCACGAATTCTTGAACCGTCTTCTCGATCAGGAAAAGCGCCGGGAACAGTTCACGGACGCCATGGAACTGTGATCGTGACGATGCGCCTCGACATCTCCGTCGGCCCGGTACAAGGCTTCGTTTCGCAGTCGCGCCGCACCATCGACCTGTGGGGAAGCTCGTACCTGCTCTCTTTTTTGTCAGCGCACGCGATGTTTGGCGCACAAGAGGCAGGGGGTAGTATTATCCAGCCAGATGTCGAGATGGACCCTTTGTATCAATCGGTCTCCGGTCGCAAGGTCGGCGATGCTCCCCCGATTGGCTCGGTGCCGAACCACTTTGTTGTCAAGGTGGACGGAGACGTATCTGAAGTGGCCCGCGCCAGCGTCAGTGCCCTCGACGTCGCGTGGAAGCAAGTGTGCGGCTCCGTTTGGGATCGCTTCGTTGAATGCGCCTGCTCATTTGGAGAGGGAACGGATCGTATCTGGAACCGGCAGGTCGACGCGTTCTGGGAGGTGATGTGGACGGCAGGAGATTTCGCAGCACCCGGCGGCCTGCTCGCGCGCCGTAAGCACTGGCGGAGCCACCGGCTGCCCGACGAGCCCGGCGACAAGTGCACCGTCATGCACGACCTGCAAGAGCTTTCGGGGTATGTCCGCGCTGAGAGCAGCGCAAGCCGGGAGAAGCAAGACCGATTCTGGCATCGTGTGCGTCAGCGCCTCGGCCCCCTGGACCTGCAGAACAACGAACGGCTGTGTGCAATCGCACTCGTAAAGCGATTATTTCCCAAGATCGCGCTTAACGCGCTCGGCTGGGACGTTAACAGGTCGCACTGGCCTTCGACGGTATATATCGGCACCGTACCATGGATCCGCCGAGCAGTATCCGTCGCGCCGAAACAGGCGCGGAAATACGCTCAGGCGATCCAGCAGAGTGTGCCGGGCGTTCTGGCTGAGCACCGGCCCCAGTTCGTAGGCTTGGACGATGCAGCGGCTGGCGACTTTGCGAAGCTCGATGCGAACTACTTTGACCGCGAATTCGTTAGGAGCGAGCGGTTATGCCCACTGGCTGACGGTGCCGCCAACGGCACTCGCGATGAGTTGGCTCGTCTACTGGCGGCCATCTATGACGCCAAGGACGAGGCTGGTCGTCAACTAGTGCCTGCCAGAAAACCCCAGTTTTTGGGAGACACTCATTTTCGAGAGCTTGATTGCGAGCCTGTTTGCGGGCCGATGTCGCTTCTCACGACGTAGCGAGGGGAGGTGGACACCGGATCAAGGGCACAGAAACTGGGCGGTTGCCGCCCGGCGGCGCACCTCTCCCCGCAGCCCGTTGCGGACCTGCGATGCTGTCTCGCCTGCGGCGCTCAGGCCGCGCGCCGGAGCGCCTTGCGCTCCCGTCTCTGCAGGAGCAGCCCGATCCGGTGCAGGTTCGCCGCCGTCACCGCCAGCGCCACCGTCCGCTCGAACCCGGCCTTGCCGTGCGTGCGCACGCGGTCCAGGCCCCGCCGCTCCAAGTTGTGGATCGCCGACTCCACCGCCGGATGCTGCTGCCGCGCCTGCACGAACTCCTCCGCCCCCTCCCGCTCCTTGTCCTTGCCGCTCAGGCGCCCCTTCCGCGGCAGTGCGTTCAGGCCCAGCAGCCCGTCCAGCGCCGCCCGGTTGGCCGGGCTGTGGAAGCCCTTGTCGAAACTGCACGAGCGCAGCTCCGGATACGCTTGCTGGCAGGCCCGCACCAGCGGCACCGCCACGTCCGTGTCCCCCCCGCACCACTCGATCTCCCAGCCCACCACGAACTGGTGCTGGTCTTCCACGATGCAGACCGGCACGCCCAGCTCCACCGGGCACCCCGCCTTGCCTTTCGACACCCACCGCGTGTGCTCTTCGAACACCGAGAACACCTTCTCCTCGTGCGGGATCCGCTCGCCCTTCAGCAGCCGCCGGCTCACTTGGTCGATCTGCCGCCGGGCGTGGCCCAGCAAGCCCGCCACGCGCTCCGCTTCCGCAGCCCGCTGCAAGTCCGGGAGCTGCCCGTCCGCGCGTTCCACCAGCCGCTGGCAGAACGCCAGATAGGCCCGCACCGCCGCCGGCTTCGCCTGCCGCGTCCGCCGCACCTTGTTGAACAGCGCCTTCAGCCGCAGCTGCAGCGCGACGCGCTTGCGCCAGCCCCCGAGGCCGACCTCCGCGCAGGCCGCCGCCGCGACCGCGATCAGGCACCGCACCGCGTCCCACAGCAGGTTCACATCGGTCGGGTAATGCACGTCCGTTTCCACCGCGAAACTATCGCAGCGCCCGGCCAGGCTCGTGCCCGGCTCGTGTCCCGCCACCGCGTGCCCGGCCGCCACGAGCACCCGGTTCACCTGCTCCAGCAGGTCCGCCGACAGGAGCGCGACGTTGCCGATCACGGTCTGCAGGTGGAACTGGCCGCAGTCGAACCCGGCCGCGCCCAGGCCCAGCATCTGGCGCACCTGGATGTGGTTGTTGACCAGCTCGGTCAGCCGGTCGAAATCGCAGTTGACGCCCTGCTTGAGGAGGCCCATGACGAGCACTTGCCACAGGTCCATGCCCGGACGGCCGACGCTGCGGTCGGTGCCGGGCAGGACATGCTGCTCGAGCAGGGCGCACAGCTCGGCCCGGCAAGCTGGGTCGCAGTAGACGCACTGCAGGCCCTTCAGCACAGCGGGGATGTCGTCGCGGGATTGCGGGTCGAGTTGGATGTCACCGATGTCGCTGGCCCCCAGTTGCGGTTGCAAGCTCAGTACGCTTCTCATGAGGCTCCTAGCAGCGAGCAGCGGGCGAATCTGGCTGGAAATCGGGCGGAATCCCCGGATTGCGGTCAGAACACCCTCTTTTTCGCTCGCTTTAATCACGTGTAACATCAATTATATCATATAGTTAGATGGTTTTCTGGCAGGCACCAACTAGGGTCGCCGCCCTCGTTCTACGCGCTGCTCCTCGCCGACGGCGACCGCCTGGGCAGGCTGGTGGGCAAGTTGGGCGAACAGGTTGTGGGGCGAGCGCTGTCGACCTTCATACGTGAGGCTCCGGGGATTGTGAAAGACCATGATGGTGTGACGGTCTACGCGGGTGGTGACGACGTGCTTACGATGCTCCCCTCACCGCGCGCGCTATCGTGCGCGGCTTCTCTGTCGCGCTGCTACCAATCCGCCTTTGGAGATATGGATGGGGAGGCAACCCTCTCCGCTGCGGTCGTGTTCGCCAATGTCCGATTGCCGCTCAGCACGGTGATCGCCGAGGCTCACCGACTTCTCGACGAGGTCGCCAAGGAGGACAACGGGCGCGATTCGTTGGCTGCAGGGGTCCTGAAGCGTGGCGGCCTGAATTGCCAGTGGGCGACAACTTGGACTCGGACACATCCGGGCGGCGATTCGTCACCCTCCTTGAAACTGCTTGGCGATCTGGCCAAGCATCTCAATCCGAGTGCGGTGGAACCAGGTCTCTCGTCGGCGCTCATATACCGGATCCGGGAGACGCTCACATTGCTTTGCGGATGGGATCGATGGCAGCCCGGTGCTTGGGGCGTCCTGCCGGCAGATCTTGACATCCGTGCGTTCCTTCGCGCCGAGATTTTTCGCAGCTTGGCCGTGAGAATAGACGAGGGTGCGGAGACTCGTGCCGACGAGTTGGCCGACCTAGTCTGGAGCGTCCTGGGGCCTTCGCGCGCGACCACTGCTGATGGCAACGCAGAAATCGCAGAAGCTGGCGTCGATGCGCTTCTGCTCGCGCGGTTCCTCGCCGATCCTGAACGCGAGGAGGACGTCAGATGATTGGCGTCCGGCTCGAACCGGTGGACACTTGGTTCTTTCGCGATGGAACCCCGTTTTCGGCCGGCAGCGCGCCGCAGGATGACGTCGGAAGCTTGGTTCCCCCGAATCCGACGACGGTGGTCGGCGCGCTCCGAGCGGCGCTGGCTCTCAGCAAGGGATGGAACAGACAAGGACGATGGCCACGGGATATCTGCGAAGTCCTCGGTGACGGTCCGGAAGATCTCGGCGCGCTTTCCCTAGACGGACCGTTTCTCCTACGAGACGCACAGCCGCTATTCCGTGCCCCTCGTCATCTGTTCGGCTCGGGAGACTCACACGGGTGGAACCCCTGTGCTTTCCTCCGCCCGGGTCCTGCGGTTGCGTGCGACTTGGGTGATTCCATTCGGCTTCCTGCGGCACCTGGCACGTATAGCGATTTCGCGGACCTCGAGGCCAGCGATAACGAATGGCTCACACAAGCCGGTATGAACGCCGTGCTCCGCGGCAAGCTTCCAGCCAAGAGCGAGGTCGTGTCGAGCAAGACGCTCTGGAAAGAGGAGCCGCGCATTGGCCTGAAGCGTGACATCAGCACGCGCGCTGCCGAGGAAGGAATGCTCTACAGCACACGGCATGTGCGCCCGCAACGCGGCGTTTCGCTTGGCGCCCGGATTGCTGGCTTGCCTCAGGATTGGGCGCTGCCGTTTGGCCAACTGGTGTCATTGGGGGGCGAAGGTCGCTTGGCGGAATGTCGGAAGTGGAATGCTGCTGTGTCCCTCGACATGCCCTTGACAACGATCAGGGTCAGCCGGCAGGTGGTGGTAATCGCGTTATCGCCCCTCGATATTGAAGAAGGCATCTACCGTGGTCTGCAGCCGCTGGAGGCCTTGGGCGACGCCCGAGTCGTCTCCGCGTGCCTCAACCGCCCGCAGCGGGTCGGAGGCTGGGACTCTCTTGCGCGCCGCCCGCTGCCGCTTCGATGTGTCCTGCCTCCCGGCAGCGTGCTGTTCTGCGAGACTCCCGAGCCCGAGCGCTTCCAGAACGCCATTGCGGTAGGTGACGGGCTGGCACGCGTGGGATCGCGACAACGGTGGGGCTTCGGTCTCGTGGCGCTCGGATCCTGGCCTGACGAATAGGAGATGATTTCATGAAAACAGCCATGCTTGGCCTCCTGGCAGAGACCTCGGTCCACCCCGGAGCCGGGCGCGGGATGGGGGTCGTGGACCTGCCGGTGGCCCGTGAGGCTTCCACGGGCTACCCGGTACTCGTTGGATCGAGCCTGAAGGGTGCGCTGCGAGACAAGGCAGAGGCGACCGAGGTGGGCGCGAACCAGCGCTTCGGGAGACCGGATCAGGCGGGCGATCTTTTAGTCTCAGATGGGCGGCTGTTGCTGCTCCCCGTGCGCAGCCTGACGTCCTCGTTCCGCTGGGCCACTTGCCCGCATCTGGTCGAAAGATACCGTAGGGATCTCGCCCGGGCTAACTTGGATCCCCGGCCGGAGATTCCCGCAGTGACACGTGGCGCGGTCTTGGCGGCAGGCGCCGACAGCCTGTTTCTTGAAGAGAGACAGTTCTCCGTCGACGGCAAACCGGCGGCAAATCTGATTGACACCATCGCACCGCTTGTACTTCACAAGGAGACGCAAGACCGACTGGGCGCTCAGATCGCTGTTCTGCATGACGACGACTTCGCTTGGTTCGTCCGTTACGGCCTCTCCATCCAAGCGCGCAACGTCTTGTCCGATGACGGCACGAAGAAGAGCAAGAACCTGTGGTACGAGGAAACGTTGCCCCCGGATACGGTCATGCACGCCCTCGTCTTGGGCCGCAGCGACGAGGCGATCCGCGCACTGGATACGCTCTTCCCGGAAGACGATCCATTCTTGCAGGCGGGCGGCAACGAGACGGTGGGCCAAGGGTGGTTCGCCGTCCGCGTGTGTCGAGCCGACAGAGGAGATGCCGAGTGAAGACTATTGAACAGCATCGTGCCGCGGATGCCCTGGCGCGCATCATCGAGTTGAGCAACCGGTCTGACAAATTCAAGAAACGATACCGCGCCTATGTGGACCGTCTGGGACCGACCATCGTCATGAACGGCCTGGGGCAGGCGCTCGCTACGGAGCGTGCGGCCGCCGGATCTCAGCCAAGGAGAGATGATGAGCAGGCACAGGCACACGACGAGCTTTATGTCAGTCTGCAAAGCTGGCTGTGTCGGAAGGAAGGAGGCGTGTATCCGTCGAACCCAGACCTCCTGCAAGCCATCATGGGAAACGAGGAGGCGCTCTACCTGTACGCCCAGGCCGAAGCCCTGGCGTGGCTGGAATGGCACAAGAAATGCTGCCGGGCCTCGTTCCCCAAGGCCGAGGACGAGCAAGTGTCGTGACGCTCCCGCTATATGAGGCCGCTGCGCAGCAACCCGTGCGTCGGGAACGCGAGGGGCACGCAGGTCTGTGGTTCGACAAGTTCTGCGATGAGTGGCGCGTCAATGGCTCCACTTGGACGATGAAGGACGAGGGTGAAAACAACCCGAAGCGCAAGTGGATCAATAGCCTCGCTGACGACCCGATTGGTACGCGAGGCCAGATCGAAGAATGCGCGTTGCGGCTGACGCGGCTGGTCGAGAGGCGTGGCGGGCGATCCGCGGTGTTCACGGCCCAGTCCCGCTTTGTGACGGGACTGGGCCGCAGCCATCCCGTCGAGAACGGCTTCGCCTGGCATCCAACGTTGGGTACGCCGTTTCTGCCAGGGAGTTCGGTCAAGGGGTTGGTCCGCGCCTGGACGGAAGTGGAGGCCGCGCCGTCTGATCGGGAGATCCTGAAGCGCCTGCTCGGGGAAGCCGGAAAAGCGGGCAGCGTATGCTTCCTTGATGCCGTCCCGATCGCATCCGTGCGACTCGAAGTCGACATCATGACGCCGCACTGCGCGGGCTGGAGCGAGGACGACCCGCCGGGCGATTGGCGCTCTCCGACGCCCATCCCCTTCCTTGTCACGGCCGCTCGGACATCGTTCCTGTTCGGCATCATCCCCTGCCGCGCCGTCACAGACGATGACCTGAATACCGTCGCGGGCTGGCTGAGTTCAGCCCTCGCGTGGGCCGGGGGCGGTGCGAAAACGGCGATCGGATATGGACGCTTTGACCGTGACGACAAGAAGACCTGCCAGTGGACGCAGCGACTGAGTGCAGAGCAGGCTAGACGGGATGCCATGGAGAGCCCGGTAGCGCGTTGGCGCCTAAAGCTCGAGGGACTGTCGGAGGCCGAAGTCCTCGACTTGGTGCGAATCCACCTGGAGAAGGAGCCTCTGGAGGATCCCATCGAGCGACGGGCCTTCGCCGAAGCTGTGCTTTCAGCGCCCACGGACTTGGTCGAGCACTGGCGTCGCGGCACGAAGCAAGAGCCGCGGACCAACGTTGGGAGAAAGAAACTCAGGGAACGTGCGCGTCTACTCGACAACGTGGTATTGAGATTGGCTCGGACGTGAGCGGCCGGGGAACATGAGTGAGTGAACGAAGTGCCGGCATGCACCGGACCGTCGACGGACCCAAGGCCATCGTCGCCGCACGCTGCTGCGCGATGGCTGCCCAGTTGTCCATACGTCCCGCTTCAATGAGGCCCCGATCAATCGACCGGGGAAATCACTTATGTCTGCTCCGGATGCGATATGGTGATCCACTGCTTCAATGAGGCCCCGATCAATCGACCGGGGAAATCCGCCTTGCGGGCGCGGGCCAGGCCGGCCTGCGACTTGCTTCAATGAGGCCCCGATCAATCGACCGGGGAAATACGCGGAGTTCGCGGAGTCCGAGGGCTCCGAGGTAACGCTTCAATGAGGCCCCGATCAATCGACCGGGGAAATTCCGGATTTCCCGGGGTGCCTTCAGTGTAGAAAGTCGCTTCAATGAGGCCCCGATCAATCGACCGGGGAAATGTGTGGCAGCGCCACGCCGAGGACTGGCTGGTGCGGGCTTCAATGAGGCCCCGATCAATCGACCGGGGAAATCAAAATACTCAAAGCTACCCCGTACCGCCTCAAAACTGCTTCAATGAGGCCCCGATCAATCGACCGGGGAAATCAAAATACTCAAAGCTACCCCGTACCGCCTCAAAACTGCTTCAATGAGGCCCCGATCAATCGACCGGGGAAATCCTCGATCTTGGCGAGCTTCGCCGTGATCTTGTCCTGCTTCAATGAGGCCCCGATCAATCGACCGGGGAAATCTCAAGTCCGGGCTGGCTGAGTTTTTCCAGCTCGTCGCTTCAATGAGGCCCCGATCAATCGACCGGGGAAATCCGCACCGAATAGCGATCTCCGACTCGGAGTCCGACAGGCTTCAATGAGGCCCCGATCAATCGACCGGGGAAATACCCCCGCTGTGCCCCGACCGCCTCGCGGATGTCGTTGCTTCAATGAGGCCCCGATCAATCGACCGGGGAAATAAAGAATTACGAGGAAGAACAAAACACTCAATGAGACGCTTCAATGAGGCCCCGATCAATCGACCGGGGAAATACAGCTATACACACGCGGCAAGCAAAGCAAACGAAAGGCTTCAATGAGGCCCCGATCAATCGACCGGGGAAATTTGCAAGCGGACGAGCGTACAAGTGGCTGGAGTTCGCTTCAATGAGGCCCCGATCAATCGACCGGGGAAATCGCCCTGGCGTTCGATGTGCCGCGCGGCATCGTACAGGCTTCAATGAGGCCCCGATCAATCGACCGGGGAAATAAGAAGATTAGGGCCTTCCCTTACCCGGGGAGCCTGCTTCAATGAGGCCCCGATCAATCGACCGGGGAAATCTGGCGTGCGGCTGTTCGGTCGCTGGGCCGCTAAGTCGCTTCAATGAGGCCCCGATCAATCGACCGGGGAAATCTCAATCGTGCCTCCGAACGACGTAAATCCGTGCGCGCTTCAATGAGGCCCCGATCAATCGACCGGGGAAATGTCTGGAATCGCCGACGGCACGGCGTACACCGTCGTGCTTCAATGAGGCCCCGATCAATCGACCGGGGAAATGTGGAAAACGATGACGATTGGAATGAGCGTACACCAGCTTCAATGAGGCCCCGATCAATCGACCGGGGAAATCTCGCACAGGCGACCCGACGCAGCGCATCACCGTCGAGCTTCAATGAGGCCCCGATCAATCGACCGGGGAAATGCGTTGTTGTCCTTGAAGAACGCATCCTCGCCGAACGTGCTTCAATGAGGCCCCGATCAATCGACCGGGGAAATATCAAAGTAAACGCGATCAACGTAGGAACATAGTAGCTTCAATGAGGCCCCGATCAATCGACCGGGGAAATTCGACACGCGGCCCAACAGGTTGTCAGCGTCGTGGTTGCTTCAATGAGGCCCCGATCAATCGACCGGGGAAATGTACCGCTCGGCCGTCGATCCCGTACCGTCGTAGACGCTTCAATGAGGCCCCGATCAATCGACCGGGGAAATGCAGGCGCTCCTGGACCAGTACCCGCAGGCGCTTGGCGCTTCAATGAGGCCCCGATCAATCGACCGGGGAAATGCAGGCGCTCCTGGACCAGTACCCGCAGGCGCTTGGCGCTTCAATGAGGCCCCGATCAATCGACCGGGGAAATGCAATGGCCTCGCTCCGCAGCGTCCATATTATCAAGGGGCTTCAATGAGGCCCCGATCAATCGACCGGGGAAATGTCCGCCGGATGCGTAGAGGAGTAGTTACTATGGTTGCTTCAATGAGGCCCCGATCAATCGACCGGGGAAATCCGTCAACGCTTTGGAGGTAGACGGCGATCATTCCCGCTTCAATGAGGCCCCGATCAATCGACCGGGGAAATTTGATATCGCGGACCTACTGATCGCGGAGCCGCATATGCTTCAATGAGGCCCCGATCAATCGACCGGGGAAATCTGCTTGGCTTGTTCTGTCTTGGACAATTTATCCACTCGCTTCAATGAGGCCCCGATCAATCGACCGGGGAAATGTACTGGATGGGCTGGCGGCATGCGCTGGATCAGGTGGCTTCAATGAGGCCCCGATCAATCGACCGGGGAAATTAAGCTCTTTCCGTTTGAGCTTAGCGACCGTTCTATGCTTCAATGAGGCCCCGATCAATCGACCGGGGAAATACACGTGTCTCGAGGGGCTGCGAGCACTGCTACGCGGCTTCAATGAGGCCCCGATCAATCGACCGGGGAAATAGGTGAGCGTGAGGACGCCCATGAGTATAGACAGGAAGCTTCAATGAGGCCCCGATCAATCGACCGGGGAAATCCGAATCCGCTTTTTCACCTTGCTGTTTCGTCTGTTGCTTCAATGAGGCCCCGATCAATCGACCGGGGAAATGCGGAATTTCGACCACGGCAAAAACTGGTACGATTCAGCTTCAATGAGGCCCCGATCAATCGACCGGGGAAATGCAAGGTGGTGATTGGGATCGACGTTTCCAGCAGCATGCTTCAATGAGGCCCCGATCAATCGACCGGGGAAATTTCCGGCTGCTCAACTTCCTGAGCGTCTACAACTTGCTTCAATGAGGCCCCGATCAATCGACCGGGGAAATGGCGTCGGGGGTCCCTGGACTTCAGCCCCTCCAGGCGCTTCAATGAGGCCCCGATCAATCGACCGGGGAAATGTGCATGAACGCGCCGCAGATGATCACCACCCCGACCGCTTCAATGAGGCCCCGATCAATCGACCGGGGAAATGTCCAAGCCTCGCAGCAGGGGCAGTACTCGGTCGACCCGCTTCAATGAGGCCCCGATCAATCGACCGGGGAAATATCGGGCATCGAATTTGTTAAATCCGTGTCCGTCCAAGCTTCAATGAGGCCCCGATCAATCGACCGGGGAAATGCGTGGAAGTGTGGGCAAATGTCTTGGCAACAATTCGCTTCAATGAGGCCCCGATCAATCGACCGGGGAAATTCCACTCATCCGGCACGTTCTCATGGAACAGGTCGGCTTCAATGAGGCCCCGATCAATCGACCGGGGAAATGTTGATCGGCATGGCCTTTTCGGAGTCCAGTGCTCGGCTTCAATGAGGCCCCGATCAATCGACCGGGGAAATCCGTTGAAGCGGTACAGTCTTTGCAATTTAAATCTGCTTCAATGAGGCCCCGATCAATCGACCGGGGAAATCCAGGCGCCGTCGAGCGGCTGCCAGTGGGCCGTGATCGCTTCAATGAGGCCCCGATCAATCGACCGGGGAAATATGGCAGGGAAACGCGCAAGGCGCAACCTATTCCCGCTTCAATGAGGCCCCGATCAATCGACCGGGGAAATTGCCGACGTGATGGGTGCGCTACGGCGATGCTGGCGTGCTTCAATGAGGCCCCGATCAATCGACCGGGGAAATGTTGGGATCGAGGGCCGTCCTCATCCCCTGCCACATGCTTCAATGAGGCCCCGATCAATCGACCGGGGAAATACATTACCCGGCGCGTCGGCGAACGGCCCATCGCCGCTTCAATGAGGCCCCGATCAATCGACCGGGGAAATGAGACAACGTTGCGGACTTGGAGGGGCTGGTCGGCGCTTCAATGAGGCCCCGATCAATCGACCGGGGAAATCTGCTACTGCGCTATCAAGTCACTTGCAACATCCTCAAGCTTCAATGAGGCCCCGATCAATCGACCGGGGAAATGTACGCGCAATGTGAACGGAAAGATCCCATCAAGCGCTTCAATGAGGCCCCGATCAATCGACCGGGGAAATGGCCCTAACCAACTTCCGCTTCGCCTTGTCATTCATGCTTCAATGAGGCCCCGATCAATCGACCGGGGAAATCAGGATCGCTCCCTACGGGCGGGCTAGCCCCTCGGGCTTCAATGAGGCCCCGATCAATCGACCGGGGAAATGAATTGGATGGCGAAAGGATGATTACATTTCATATAAGCTTCAATGAGGCCCCGATCAATCGACCGGGGAAATCACTACAGCCGCGTGGTGAACGTCACCACCACCAACGCTTCAATGAGGCCCCGATCAATCGACCGGGGAAATAGCACGGAGCCCGGCTAACCGGTCATTCCAAGCTGTGCTTCAATGAGGCCCCGATCAATCGACCGGGGAAATGTTTCGGTTCAGATTGAGAACATAAGCGATCTTTTGCTTCAATGAGGCCCCGATCAATCGACCGGGGAAATGAGCTGGATCGCGTTGAACCAACTCGAGCTGAACTTGCTTCAATGAGGCCCCGATCAATCGACCGGGGAAATCTGGCCGGCGAGCAGCAGGAGGATTCAATGCTGAAGGCTTCAATGAGGCCCCGATCAATCGACCGGGGAAATTACCGCGGAAACGATCACGGTGAGGACGGCGAACCCGCTTCAATGAGGCCCCGATCAATCGACCGGGGAAATTTCCGGCTGCTCAACTTCATGATCAGCTACGACTTGCTTCAATGAGGCCCCGATCAATCGACCGGGGAAATGTGCGAGATCTCGCTAGACGTGTTCGCCACTTTCGAGCGCTTCAATGAGGCCCCGATCAATCGACCGGGGAAATACCCGCTGTCGAGCAGCGAGCGATAACGTATTTTCGCTTCAATGAGGCCCCGATCAATCGACCGGGGAAATTTTGATGCTTCCGATCCCAATACGGGAGTTTTCATGCTTCAATGAGGCCCCGATCAATCGACCGGGGAAATTCGGGGGCGGCTAATGCCGGTCCCTCGATACGACCCGCTTCAATGAGGCCCCGATCAATCGACCGGGGAAATTCGGGTCCGCGCAGTTCCTCGATTTCGCGCATGTAGTCGCTTCAATGAGGCCCCGATCAATCGACCGGGGAAATGCCTTTTCGATGGCTGCGACTGACGCCTTTTGCAGCACGCTTCAATGAGGCCCCGATCAATCGACCGGGGAAATAATGTAATCTAGAGTGACGTTTGCTTGTTCCTGAGTTGCTTCAATGAGGCCCCGATCAATCGACCGGGGAAATCTCCAGCAGACGAATTAAATTGATTATTCAGACCCTGCTTCAATGAGGCCCCGATCAATCGACCGGGGAAATGTGCCCGCCGTTCCGCTCAGCGTGGCTGTGACGCTCGCTTCAATGAGGCCCCGATCAATCGACCGGGGAAATCGATTACTCCGTAAGTCTTTACTTTTCAAAGACCTAGTATTGCTTCTGCGAGTGCCTCCCTGCGGCACCGAAGATTCGACCGAAACTTCAGCTGACCTCCAGACGCAACTACTTGACGACATTGTACATAGCTCTACGCGAGCGGTCAAGGGGGAGGCTTCGGCGCCTCGCCGCTCGCGGACCTCAGCGTGTCACGAACACCGAGTATTCTCCGAGTTCCCCTTGAATCGTCTTCCCAAGCAGGCGCGCCTGAATCTCGAGCAGTCGGCGGTAACTGATGCGGTACTCGAATTGAGGATGGGTCACAAGCGTGTCCATCCGCGATTCGTAGGCACGTAAGAATGCCTTCCGGCCCCCGGCCGTCATTGTGACGGCATTCCCGGCAGTCACAAAGTTACGCTCAGAGATCATCTTTGTGTTCACGGCGCTCAGCACAGCCGAGTCAACGATTAGTGGCCGCAACGGTTCCATTAAATCCAAGGCCAGTGCGGGCCGTCCGTGTCGAGGCTGGTGGTAGAAGCCGATCATCGGGTCGAATCCGACCGCGTAGGATGCGATCGTCAGATCTTTCGCGAGTAGGCTGTAACCGAACGAAAGCAGGGCGTTGATCGGGTCAAGAGGCGGTCGCCTGTTCCGTGTCTTGAAGTCGAACCGGAATTCCGGATTCTGATCTGGCTCGGCATCGCGTTTAAGCATGCCGGAGAACAATCCGAAGTAGATGCGCGCTGCATAGCCTTCAATGCCAAGCAACTCCTCCAGGGAGCGTGCGGTCTCGGCATCTTGCACGAGCCTTTTCATTTCCCGCAATTGGACCTTGGGCGGCTCGATGTGGTTGCGTAGCAGCATCGTCCGCTGGTTCCTGACCTTTCCTGCGACAAGCTTTGCGGCAATCCGTAAGCAGAACCAGTCCTGATCGGCCAGAAGGAACTGGGACTTCCGCAAGAGAACATTCTTCGTGTTCATCCCGGTCGCAATTCCGTAGAACCAACCGCCTTGCGAAAAGTAACAGATAGGCTTCTCGGCTTGGCAAAGTCCCTGTACGGCCTGCGTCGTGATCTGGATGTTGCCCATCAGGTTAACTTGACACGTCTCGTTGATCCGTACCTCCTGCACGACCCTGTCTCGATCCTTGATCTTTAGGACATCGCCCGACTTGCCGACGCGCAGACCCTGCGTGTTCAAGTAAAGCGGCCGAAGATCGACCCGAGGGGCTACGAGCAACCTCGTCTCACTAGCCGGACGCTTCTTGGACGGTGGCCGCCCAGGTTCGAACAGGTCATATTGTTCGACGTCCTCATAGGGAAGTCGCTCTCGTAGGTTCCAGGTCTCGTCCGGCATGCAGATGCCAACCAGAGAGCAGCCTGGACACTTCGGAGAGTCGACCAGGGGAGGTGGCATCTCCTTCGCCGCGGCTGTCTCCCAAGCCCCTGAGATTGCTTTCTCTGCTTCGTTCAGCGTCTCGTCATCGAAAACCACACGGACTCGCTGCCGGGTCTTCTGGTAGAAAACGAATCCCTCGGTGCAACGATAGCCATTTGCTCGCAGCACGATCGCTTGGACTGTTATCTGTACGCGGTCGCTGGGCCAAGCTTCGAGACCCGTTTCTCCGGTCATTGGGCGGCCGTGCTTGTAGTCGACCGGCGTCGCGCTGCCTTCCTCGAACCTCGCGAGATCCAGCTTCGCGATAACCCGATGCTTCTCCGAGGACAGCGTGATCGAAGTCACGGTGACCGGTTCGTCGCTCGCTTCGTCTGGCCTGGGCGCCGACTTGGCTTCGCGGTCGACGCGCTTGTGCTGGGCGGCTCCCTCAGCGGTGTGTTCGTTGTGGACGAAAACCCCTTCGACCTGTTCGAAGTAGAACAGGCGAGGACAGTAGCTGAACTCGTTGATCATGCGCGCCGGCAAGTAATCCGGAAGAGCACGCGTAGTCGTTCGGTCGAGATCCAATGCCGTGGAGGTGTTCATGATCGATTCAATAGAACTGGGTGCGAGTTTCAGAATTCAGGTCCGGTCGAGTTTCAAGCGCGCGCGGCGGCAGGAATGAAGCTGGCTCGATGCAGCCGCCGTCCGGGCTGCGGTCGATCAGACTACGCCTCGGTCGAGTCATTGCACCCTCGCCGCCGAGCAACGCGAATCGCTTACCTGAGTCGTCGGGCCGAATGTTCCCGCGTGTCGAAGGATTCCACGATTCCGAAGGGCGAGACGGAAGCTTGCTGGACATCGTGACTCGGATTCTCGATGCCAGAGTCCATCGCAGCAGTTTGCTGGAATCCTCAGGCCGGGTCTTCCGGGTGTCTAATCTGACCCCAAGCGGGGACGTCTTGGCGCCGGCGACTGCGTGATGATCGCAGAGCGCGCATGAAGTGTTAGACAACGATGAGAGGAGCATCAAGGTTGACATACGGCTTACCGAGCGCCGAGATGACGCGGTCCCCGCGGCCTTCCGAGGGGCCCAAATCCACAAAGATCACTTGATCTTCAGTGTGGTGAATAATCCCCGACAACTTGGCGCGTAGGCGGACAAGGTCCATGCGCGTGAGCTGGCATTCGAAGACGGAGTACTGCAGGTGGTCGCCCCATCCCCGCATCGTCTTGAAAACCTGTCGCAAGCGTTTCGGGTCACAGATGTCGTAGCAGACGATGAACGAGTTGCGCATAGCGAACACTATCAAACAGCTCGCCTGCATTATATGACTCACTTAGACATTGGGGTGGCCAATGCGACCAAGCTCCGCGGACCTTACCGAAGAACCACATCCCGCGAATCCGAGCTAATGTAGTTCTTAAACGAAATGTTCTCTAAGATCGAGTACTGATCCCCGGAGCTAACGCGAACAATGTCATTTCGGTATCTTCTCACTGTGGCCATAGTATTCTCGGGCGTGAGCACGGCAAGCGTCCGCCCCATCCCCAACGCTGGACGCTCAGCGGTGGTTGCCCGCAACGGGATGGTCGCAGCAAGCCAGCCGCTCGCCTCCCAAGCGGGATTGCGGATCCTCCAGCAAGGCGGAAACGCCGTGGACGCATCCGTGGCCACGGCGGCCATGCTGGCCCTGGTCGCCCCGATGATGACGGGACCGGGCGGCGACATGTTCGCGCTGGTTTACATCGCCAAAACCCGGGAGTTGGCCGGTCTCAATGCGAGCGGTTTCTCGCCGAAGGCCGCGGACATCGACTTCTTCAAGAGCCGCAGCCTCGACGAGATCCCCAGCAAGAGTGCGTTTTCCGTCACCGTGCCGGGGGCTGTGGATGGCTGGGCGACCTTGCTGGAACAATACGGCACCATGTCTCTGGCGCAGGTGCTTGAGCCCGCCATCGAATACGCCGAGGAGGGCTTTGCGGTGTCGGAAATCTTCGCCTCCAATTGGGCGCGCTACGGGGCCTGGTACGAAGACGACCCGGAGTTCGTACGGGCGTATTTCACCGATGGCAAGCCCCCGGCTCATGGGGACGTCTTTGTGAACAAGCCGCTTGCTTGGACGTATCGACAGATCGCGCGGGGTGGCCGGGACGCCTTCTACAAGGGCGAGATCGCGCGCAAGATCGTCGACCGTTTGAACAGCCTGGGCTGGCCGATGACCATGGAAGACCTTGCTTTTCAAAGATCGGACTGGGTCGAGCCGATCAGCACGACCTACAAGGGCCATCGCATCTACGAGCTGCCGCCCAACGGGCAGGGGATGGCGGCGCTGGAGATGCTCAACATCCTGGAAGGCTACGACCTGCGGTCCAGCGGCCACAACTCGGCGAACTATCTGCATCTTTTCGTGGAGGCCAAGAAGCTGGCCTTCGCCGATCTGCGAGCGTGGCTCGCCGATCCCACCCGCGCTGAGCTTCCGATTGCGACGATCATTTCGAAGGACTACGCCCGCCGGCAGCGCAAGCGAATCGACATGAGCAAAGCCGGCCAGAACGTAACCACGGGCATCCAGGGCCCCGTGCGGTGGCTCGAACGCAAGGGTGACACCGTATACTTCACCGTTGTCGACAGGGATCGCAACGCCGTTTCCTTCATCAACAGTCTCTCTAACGCATTCGGTTCCGGAGTGGTCGTGCCGGACACAGGACTCCTGCTGCAGAACCGAGGCGCCATGTTCTCGCTCGATCCCGGGCACCCGAACCGGATCGAAGGCCGCAAACGGCCGTATCACACGATCATTCCAGCGATGGCCTTCAAAGACGGCAAACCCTGGCTGTCGTTCGGTGTCATGGGCGGCGCATTGCAGCCGCAGGGACACGTCCAAGTGCTGCTGAATATGATCGAGTTCGGGATGAACGTGCA
Organism: Bryobacterales bacterium; assembly: GCA_965218615.1. Taxonomy (GTDB): domain Bacteria; phylum Acidobacteriota; class Terriglobia; order Bryobacterales; family UBA6623; genus VXMF01. The sequence goes on along the minus strand of CBDCLH010000002.1, from coordinate 545,925 downwards.
GGAAGCTGGCGAAGCTCCGCGCGCCAGTCACAGCGATGGTGAAGGAGTCGGGCTGGAGAACGGGATCGATCCAGAGGTCGCCGCCGAACTGGAGGGCATCGGACACACCGTCCAGGAATCGGGGCCGATGGGCGGCTACCAGGCGATCCAGATCGACTGGGAGCGTGGGGTTCTGCTGGGCGGAACCGACCCCCGCAAAGACGGCGCCGTGGCGGCCTGGTAATACGAGGGGACAGGGCCGCTGCTGTGGCGAGGGGGCGGCCGTGGTGCAGGCGGCCAACCGCTCCTTGGGGAGCAAGAGCGAGCAGTTGCCTTGTTCGGCAACAAGAAACGCCGACGAATTCTTCTACGGCCCTGGGGTAGTCCGAGGCCTTCAAGCGCGTAGAGAGCGTTTTTGCCAGGTGCCGCCACGCACGCGCTATTCTGATTGCGACGCCTGCCGGCAGCGTTCGGGCCAAGCCAGCAATCCCGGCATTTCTCCCATTGCGGACAAGTGTTCCGCACGATCTCCGTCGGGTCTCGCCCCGGCGCACACTCGAGATCCGCCCGCCCGGATTGGTGGAAGGTAGCCAGCCGTGCTTGGCGCTCGCCCGTCTTTTCCACCGCTACGTGCCGGCAAGCGCAACGATCGTCGGGCCGCATCTGTGCGGAGATTCAACCGCTCCCGCAGCGCGGAGTGCGGGTGCCCGCCCGCGCGGCGCTCCGGGAGCGGTCTGGGAGAGCGCCCAACGCGACATATGCACGCTGTCTCCAAGCTGGCCATTGACACCCAGGACTGCCGAGCGTTCGTAGCCGCCGTGCGCCGTGCAGTGCCCGTAGCGCTTGTCGTGCAGCTGCTTGTCCAGGATACGCGGACAGGAGGCAGCCGCCTGCAGACGCGTCAGCGGGTTCCGCGCTCCTCACGTGTCCAGTTGGTGGCGCCGGAGCCGGATGTAGTCGGACTCGAGTGTGGTGTCGACCTCGAGTCCGCCGACCCGAAAGCCTTGCGACGTCTGCCGGTAGAGAAGGTCACTGCGGGCTGCGTCGACTGCTAACGCGCGCCTATGCCACGAGACTGGACCTTGTCGACCGCGCGACCGCGGATCCCAAATTCCTGCCTCCAGCGGGACTTATGAATGCGCCGCGAGCTGCGTGAGCGGCTGCGCCGTCCGCAACTCGGGCGGCAACTGGAAATAGACGTTCTCCTCGGCGACTTCGACTTCCCGGACCTCCTGGAATCCGAAGTCGCGCAAGTGTCGCACCACGCGCTGCACGAGCGATTCCGGAGCCGAGGCGCCGGCGGTGACGGCCACGTGGCGCACGTTCTCGAACCACGATGGCGAGATGTCGTGCTCGTCGTCGATCAGGTGGCCGGTGACGCCTCTCTGCTCGCCCACTTCGATCAAGCGCTTGGAGTTCGAGCTGTTCTGCGACCCGACCACCAGCAGAAGATCCGCCTCGGGAGCGACGCTCTTCACGGCCTGCTGACGGTTTTCCGTGGCATAGCAGATGTCTTGCGCCGGGGGTCCCTGGATGTGTGGGAAGCGTCGCTTGAGCACACGGACGATCCGATTCACTTCGTCGAGGCTCAACGTGGTCTGGGTGAGGTAGGCAACTTCCAGAGTGGAGACCTGCACGGTTGCGGCTTCCTCGGGTGAGGACACTACGATCGTCCGGTCCGGCGCCTCGCCCATCGTCCCGATGACTTCGTCGTGACCGCGATGTCCGATCAGCAGAATAGTGCGATCAGCCTTCGCGAACTTGATGGCCTCAAGGTGAACCTTCGTCACCAGTGGACAAGTTGCGTCGATGACTCGGAGGGCGCTCTGGTCTGCTTCTCGGCGCACGGAGGGAGCGACACCGTGGGCGCTGTAGATCAGGCGGCCGCCGCGCGGGACATCGCTAACTTCCTCTACGAAGACGACGCCCCGCGAGGCGAGATCGTCCACGACGTGCGAGTTGTGGACGATCTCCTTGCGGACATAGATCGGCGGGCCAAAGGTCTCCAGGGCGAGTTCGACGATGTCGATCGCCCGGACCACGCCGGCGCAGAAGCCCCGGGGCTTCAGTAGGAGAACGGACCTCTCGGAACTCGACCCCATCGAGGATCCAACGGGAATTAGCAGTATAGCCAATCCGTCCCGGCAGGCCGCCTTGCGGCTTGGCGGCACTTCGTCCGCCTGTCGCCGAATTCCGTCCGAGGCCTGCCGGCCGCTCTTGATCGCCGTGCGGGGTGACGATGCTCTGCCGTCGAGGCCTCAGGCCGCCGAGCGCGGCGGAGTTGGGTCCGCTCCGTCACCTTCTGGAGGCCCTGTGGCCGGCTCCTGACGGTGCCGGTCAAAGACCGTATGGCTAGCGCGTTGGACTAGGCGAAGGGGTTCCGATCAGGAGCTTCTTCCTCGCAGGCACGAACGTCCTCTCCAGACCGTGGTCGAGCGCGATCCGTCACCTCGATCGCTCTTGCCGCGTTCGATTCTTGAACGAGTCCCCTCGTTCCCGCTGGCGCCCTTGATCTTGGTGCCGACGGCCTTGCCTGTTGGTTGAGTCACCACCCTTTTAGCTCGAGAGTTGCGCGCGGTATAGGTTTCAGTACGGCTCTGTCCCGCTCCGTCTGTGAAGACGAACTTCGCACCACCGCCTCCTAGTAGCGTGTAGCCGACCGAATGCCTTTGTCCGCACAGGTCGAATTCCAGTCGGTAGCTGCTATCGGCATTCGCGTTCGAATCCGGTGATCGTGGCTCCCCGAAGCGGCCTCGTGAATGGCCGAATCCCCCGCGCACGCGGTTGCATCGCGACTTCTCCGTTGCGCACCGCGACCTCCCCACGGAACCTGCAGTTCAACCATGGGTATTCTCGAGTCGCGTGGTAGTGGTACGGGCCGCCCTGGAGAGAGTGACCGTTCAGCCAGTTGAGACCCTGCGCTTCGGATCCGTCAGGCTCGCCGTACCCGAGTATCGGAAATCGGTAAAGAGCCCAAGCCACCGGCAATTCGGCGCCGAGCTCGTCGGCAAGGTGAACTGGGGCGATGCGGTAGTGATAGTCGTCGGCCCTGCCGGCATGTCCCCCGAACTCGTTGAGCTCACCCGCAAGATAGGTGTCTGTGTAACCGTCCTGCTTAATCGGGTTAAAGATGGGGATACCGTTCGCGGCGATGGCAATTGCGTCACGGAATAGCGATTTCCTCCCGGACATCGGGTTCTCGGCGAAGCGAGGCCGCAGCGGAAACCGAATGGTCTGGTCTCCAAAGTAGGGCTGCGGAATCGGGACTTGGCGATTCCAAGCGCGGACCCCAACCATCATTCTGTGCCGGGGCATGGAGTTGGACTCCACGTAGAAGTACTCCTCATCCCACCGCACGTTCACGTTACCGGCAAACACCCGGATGGGGCGCAACACGATCTCCGGATCGAGGCGGTCAATGTTGGGCGTCCGGTGATAGTCGCTACCGGATTCGGGCAGATTCGGGATCATGCGCTTCGACAGACCATTCCAATTTTGGTCGTCGGCGAAGATGAAAACGAAATTGCGCGGAGCAGCAGCGGCAGTCGCCAAAGCCGCGACCAATCGGAGACCGAATCGCACATTCATTGGCACTCTCCGATGGAGCGTGGCTGGACGCGGAACGAGTGGGTCGTCCGTCCGTTCCCCTCTTCGACCCCTTCGAGGCGCGACTGCACCAGTTCGACAAGGGCTGATTCCGGAGACACGGTGACGCGCACATGCCCAGGCCCGCCAACCACGTCGGCATTCTCGTAATGACCACCGACCACGTGCGGTGCCCCGTAGCGGTCCAACCCCGGCTGGGGAACTATCAGATACACGACGCCGTCGAGCTCTTCTTTCGCGAACACGTGGTCGTGGCCGTGGAACACGATGTTCACGCCAGTCTCGGCCAGCATCTGATGGACACGAAGGCGTCGCCATCCGCCCGTCCCGTTCGGAACGAGAATTCGTCCGACGCCTCGAAAGCATCCTCCGGACCGACCCTGCTGCGCCAGTGGTAGAAGTACTGCGAATCTGGGACAAGGTCATCTAGAATCACCTCCCTCGGCATGCCGGACTCGAGTCGAACGAGATCCGATCGCGCCACGTGTTCACCTTGCCGAGCGCCGAATTCGCAGTAGCCTTCGATCGGCGAATAGGCGAGGACGCTCGCGGTGACCGACGTGTCAGTTCGGTTGCCGAGGACGATGTCGCAAGGGCGGTGGGGCGCTTCAGTTCGAAATGTCCGCACGAATCCCTGTCGTGCCCGTCCCGCTCGACCCGCTTGGGCAACTGTGATGCCAGGAGGCTCGCCGACCCCGGCTACGCGGAAGGAGATGGCGTAGAGATGTCGACTAGGGACCAGGCAACGAGAGCGAGAAGGCAGCGCGCCCCGATGCGCAGAATGGCCGATACGGTAGCGGGAACTCGCCGAACTAGTGCGGCCGGACGCCGCGACGGAGGGTGCCCGAGACCGGGATGCCCGGCGACAGGGCTCAGGAAACGGACCGGGCCTCTGAGCGAGACTCACGCATGCAGGCGCATGGCGACGTGATCGGTCCAGTGGGCTTCCCGTCGGACGGCGACATGCTCTGGGAAACTCGACACCAAGCTAATCGTCACGCTCGGACCACACGCAGTCAACGTGTCGGGCAAGATGCGGTGGTGATTTGACTCAGACTTTACAGCACCAACGAAGGAGCAGGTGGGTTGTCGAGTACCGCGGCGGCCGCGCCCCAAGAATCGCATCCGAGGTGCTGAAAGGCCTAGGTTTGGATTTGCACGGTACGCCAGGCAGCTAGACTCATCTTCGACAGCAGTAGGATCGAGATCCTGGTATCCGACTTATGGAATGAACGACATACGTGGGTAAGCCCTGGCGCCATTCGGCTGGGCGATTCGGTCAGAGCCTGCCGACTCCCCTGCAGCCGTTGCGCGCACGAGTAGAGGTCACGAAACGCGGATGAGGCATGGCCTTGACAGTCAAACAACAGTCGTATTCGAACGGGGGAGCGTGGCGCCTAGGTAAGAGCTGGCGACTCGGATAGAATGGCGGACGATAGGTTCGGTTCCGCGAAGCGGCCCATCGAGCCAGCAAGGTATGGATCGGCAATCCGGACTGGCGCTTTTCGGAGCGTGCCTGGTGCTTGCGGCAGGCGCAGCGTCTCGGGTCGAGGCTGCGGCTACCACGGACGATCCTTTTACCTCTGCGCAGCGTGGCTACTGGGCGTTTCAACCGGTGGAACGGCCGACTCCACCCATCCCCGCGGGTCGACACTGGAGCCGCAATCCGATCGATGCGTTTGTGCTCGGCAAGCTCGAAGCGAAGGGACTGAACCCTGCGCCGCCGGCAGACAAGATCGCGTTGATCCGCAGGGCCTCCTTCGATTTGGTCGGGTTGCCCCCTACTCCCGACGAGGTGCGGGCCTTTGTCGAGGACACGTCTCCCGGGGCCTTCGAGAAGGTTGTCGAGCGCCTCCTGGCGTCTCCGCACTATGGCGAGCGTTGGGGGCGGCACTGGCTCGACCTGGCCCGTTTTGCGGAAAGCAGCGGTTTCGAGACGGATGTCACGCGTCCGAACGCCTGGCGCTATCGCGATTACGTCATCAACGCGTTCAACGCTGACAAGCCCTACGACCGCTTCCTGCAGGAGCAGATCGCGGGTGACGAGCTTTGGCCCGAAAGCTTCGAGGCCCGCATCGCCACGGCATTCAACCGCCACTACGCCGAAGAAGGCAATCAGAAGGACTTGCTCTTAGCGCGCCAGGAAACGCTCCACGACATTACGAATGTCGTCGGATCGACATTCCTGGGTCTGACGTTTGGCTGCGCCCAGTGTCACGATCACAAGTTCGACCCCATCCTGCAGAAGGACTACTACCGTCTGCAGGCTTTCTTCGCGAACGTGAACCACGCCGACCGATTCCCGATCGTGTCGGCTGATGAGCTAAGCGAGTACGAGAGCCAGCTGGCGGCGTGGGAGGACAAGACCGCGCCGATTTGGTCGGAGATGTCGGACCTCTTGATGAAGTACCGGAACTATACGCCCGCGCAGCTGTTGGCTCGCTATCCGGATTATGTGGTCGAAGCGATGCGGAAGCCCAAGAGCGAACGCACTCAGATGGAGACCTGGATGGCCAGCCTGCTCGCGACAAAGGATTGCAACACCTGTCCGCTGAAGCCGAAGCCCTACCTCGACCCGTACTTTCGCAGCGTTGTGGACAAGCTGGAAGGCGAAGACGAGCAACGCTTCAAGGAGCTTGACGCGGAACTCGAGAAGCTAGCGCATCTCAAGCCGGACGATATCGACCGCGGCATGGGCATCATCGACATCAACGCCAATCCGCCCCCAACGCACGTCCTCGGCACGGGGCTCTATACGAATCCGTTCGAGGAGGTGCAGCCGGGATTCCCAGCGATTCTGGATCCAGCGCCCGTTCAAGTCCGGCCGCCGCCGCAGGGCTCATCCACGGGCCGGCGCGCAGCCCTGAGCCGTTGGCTCGCGGATGCCGCGAATCCGCTGACCCCTCGCGTGATGGTGAATCGTCTCTGGCACTACCACTTCGGGCGGGGGATCGTCGCCACGCCCAGCGACGTCGGCATGATGGGCGAACGCCCTACGCACCCGCAATTGCTGGACTGGCTGGCGACGGAGTTCGTGGATAGCGGCTGGAGTCTGAAACACATGCACCGGCTGATCATGAACTCCAGCACGTACCGGCAGAGCGCACGTGCAGCGGCGACCCGCCGTCCAGGGGCCGGCGGGTCTCATGAGGACGCCCGCGATGCGGACCCGTTCAACCGGCTGCTTGGGCGCTTCCCAAGCTCCCGGATAGAAGGCGAAGTGGTGCGGGACTCGGCGCTGGCCGTCGCGGGCCTGCTGAACGAGGCGGTCGGCGGCCGGAGCGTCTACCCGGCGTTGCCAGACGGGATGCCGAAACCGCAAGGTGGCTGGGACACGAGTGAGGAGCCGTCCAGTCAGCACAGGCGTAGCGTGTATGTCTTTGTGAAGCGCAACAGACCGTATCCGTTGCTCGATGCGTTCGATTTTCCGGATACGCATGAGTCGTGCGCCCTGCGGAATCGAACGACAACAGCTCCGCAGGCGTTGACGTTGTTGAACAGCGACGAAGCTGAAGGCTGGGCGCGGGCTTTTGCGGGACGGGTCCTGCGACTCGCGGGCGGCGACGCGGCGCGGCAAGTGGAGTCGGCGTATCGTCTGGCGTACTCGCGCGGTCCGGACGCCTGGGAGAAGGACACCGCGATCACGTTCTTCGCCCGCCAGCGCGAGATCATTGATCGGCAGCCGGAGCCGGGAGAAGAGCCGGCGTTGCTGGAGGCGTCGACACTGGGCGTCGACAGCAGGCATAGCTCTGCCCTGGTCGACTATTGCCTCATGCTCCTGAACTCGAACGAGTTCGTGTACCGTTTCTAGTGGGGCAGAGGAGGAAGACAGTGGCCAGCGAATCCCCACCGAGACGGCCGACGCGCTCACGGCGTTCCTTCCTCGCCCGCACCGGGAGCGGGCTCGGTGCGCTGGCCTTGACGCATCTGCTCACGGAGAGCGGCGTGCTGCCTCGCGCCGCCGCCGGGCGCCATGCTTTGGCGGAGAAGCCTCCCCATCACACGCCGCGCGCCAAGTCCGTGATTTGGCTGTTCATGGAAGGCGGGCCGAGCCACATCGATCTGTTCGATCCCAAGCCGCTGCTCGGCAAGCTCGCAGGAGAGCTCACGCCGCCATCGTTCAATCTGCCCGTGACAAGTGCGACGGGCTCGCACCGCATGCCGATCGTGACGTCGAGGCGTCAGTGGAAGCAGCACGGTCAGAGCGGGCTTTGGGTGTCCGACTGGTATCCGCAGATCGCGGGGCATGTCGACGATTTGGCGGTGATTCGATCCTGTTGGTCGGACGGCGTCAACCATGTCGGCGCCAACCGGCAAATGAACACTGGGTCCATCCTCGCCGGCCGCCCATCCCTGGGCGCCTGGACAACCTACGGTCTCGGAGCGGCGAACGACGAGTTGCCGGCCTTTGTTGTCCTGACCGACCACAGAACAGTGCGGGGCGGTCCCACCAACTGGAGCGCCGGTTTCCTGCCCGCGACCTATCAAGGCACGCACTTTCGACAGGACGGCCCGCCGATCTTACACCTGCAGCCTCCCCAGCACGTCGGCGACTCCCGGCAGCGCGGCAGGCTTGACTTGCTCAAATCGCTGAACCGCTATCACGCGGACCGCTGGCCGTCCGAAGACGAGTTGGAGGCCAGGATCGAATCGTACGAGTTGGCGTACCGCATGCAGCAGGCGGCTCCCGGCGCCGTCGATCTGAGCCACGAGACGGAAGCTACCAAGCGCCTCTACGGGATGGACGAGGACGAATCGGCGAAATTCGGCGCGAACTGTCTGCTGGCGCGCCGCTTGGTCGAGCACGGCGTGCGTTTCGTCGAAGTCTATTGCGGCAGCGGCAGCGGTTGGGACGCGCACTCGAAACTCGAGGAAAACCATACCAAGTGGTGCACGGTCTCGGACAAGCCCATCGCCGGACTGCTGGCGGATCTGAAGTCGCGCGGCATGCTCCAGGACACGCTGGTCGTCTGGGGCGGCGAGTTCGGCCGGACGCCCTTCAGTGACACGAATTCGCTTGCGCTCCCTGCGGATCAGTACGGACGCGATCACAATCCGTGGGGCTTTACGATCTGGATGGCCGGAGGCGGCGTGCGCGGAGGCCAGGTCATCGGCGCCACGGACGAGATCGGGTTTCGAGCGACCGACAAGCCGTACCATGTCCACGACATCCACAGCACGATCCTGCATCTACTGGGCTTGAACCACCTCGACCTTACGTATCTCCACAACGGTCGTGCGGAGCGGCCCACGATCAACGGCGGCCAATTGATCGCAGAGGCCCTGGCTTAGGTTTGAACTGCGGTTCCGCGCTGCGGCCGACAACCTATGCCGGTTGCCGAAGAGGAGACGACTCGGAGCAGTGTCTGCCGAAGGCCCTCCTCCGAGCTGGAACGAGGCGATCGAGCGGCATGCAGCGACCGAAGCGCGGGCAGACGAAGCATCGATCGTGAGAAGAGAACGAGGACATTGCATCCGAGCCGCAGATCGGAGTACTCTATTCGTGCCGTGATGGCCAATAGGGCAATCGTGGCCAATACGGATCTGCCGGACCGTGGGCCAGTCCGATGCTCCTCGTCACGAATCGCCTCTTCGATGGGCTTCTGATTGTCTGCTGTGCGGCTGTGTTGCCGTCCGCCGCCGCTGACAGGGACGCGCCACGGGCCGACTTGAGCCGCCAGATCCAATCGTTACTCAGCGAGCGATGCGTGAGCTGCCACAACGCGTCGTTCCAGACGGCGAATCTGCGCCTCGATCAGAAGGATGCCGCCTTCAAGGGCGGTGACTCGGGACCGGTCATCCTGCCCGGCAACGCCGCCGATAGCCTTTTGATCGGGCGCATCACTGGGTCCGAGCTGGGCCTCCGCATGCCGCCGACCGGCGCGCTGCCCTCCCAGGAGATTGAGCTGCTGCGAACCTGGATCGACCAGGGCGCTGCATGGCCCGACGAGCCGCTGGCCGAGGAACCGACTGCGGGCACGAGTAGCGGGCTGAGGGAAGCCCAGAAAAGGCTGTTCGCGGCCATCCGGCGAAACGACCTGACCGTGGTCCGCCGCATACTCGCGTCTGATATCGATCTGAATGCAGCGGACCAGTTCGGCGAGACGCCGCTGATGCATGCCGCGCTTCATGTCGGCCCCGAGGTCTTGAAGGGGCTATTGGACCACGGCGCCGACCCCGACCAAGCCAATCACGCAGGAGCCACGCCGCTCATGCGGGCGACCGCCGATCGTGAGAAGGTGCGCGTGCTGATCCGGGCCGGCGCGCGCGTGGACCAGCGGTCTCAACTGGGCCGCACTGCGCTGCTGATTGCCGCCCGGCGTCCCGGTGCGAGCGAGACCGTCAAGGAGCTGCTCGCCGCGGGCGCCGATCCCAATGTCGAGGACGAGCGCGGCGTCACTCCGCTGATGGAAGCGGCGCGGGCTGGCGACGTCGGGTCGATGCGGGTCCTCATTGGGGACGGGGCCAAGATCAACGAGACGCGCAACAATGGCCGCACCGCGCTGATGGCCGCGGTGCGATCGCGCAAACAGGAGGCCGTCCGGTTTCTCGTGGACCACCGCGCCGACGTGAACATCCAAGCTCTGGAGGGCGTCAGCTCGAACAGCAAGGACACAGCGTTGACCATGGCCGCTGCTCGGGGCGTGCCCGGCATCGTGCGAGCGCTGATCGATCAAGACGCCGACATCGAGGCGCGCAACGCCATGGGCTATACGGCTCTCATGCAGGCCGCCTGCTCGGATTACGTCGATGCCGAAACCGCCAAAGCTCTGCTGGAGGCCGGCGCCGACATCGCGCCCAAGGGCCTGGACGGCGAGACCGCATTGAGTCTGGCCCGCATGCGGGGCGACACTGAGATCGTCCAGCTTCTTCTCGAGGCGGAGAAGGGCCACGAATGAAGTCTTCGAGCCGACTCTTGGTAGCGGGCGTGTTATTGGGCGCCGTACCGCCGTCCTCGTTGCGGACCGCTGAGATCGGCCATGAACGGATCCGAGCCGCTGTCGGCAAGAGCATGCCCCTCGTTCAACAAAGCCCGCTGATCTTTTTCAAGAAGTCCGGGTGCGTGTCGTGCCATCACCAGTCCCTTCCAGCAATGACCGTTGGGTTGGCGCGCGCGCGGGGCTTCGCGGTCGACGAAACCAAAGCGCGGGAACTGAACGAGACGGTCGCCACGATGATGCGTGCTCGGCGCGAGACGATGCTGCAGGCCGTGACCGGCGGCGCAGGTCACCACTCTATCGCGTATACCCTGGCGGCAATGGCCGCCCAGGATTCCCCCACCGATGAACTCACCGATGTGATGGCCATCCACTTGGCGGAGGGGCAGATGCCGAACGGGCGCTGGAGCACGTCGCCGGACCGTCCTCCGGTTCAGTACAGCGACTACACAACAACCGCACTGAGCGTCTGGGGCTTGCGCAAGTACGCGCCGGAGGGACGGCGCGAGGAATTTGACGAGCGGATCAAGCGTGCTATGAACTGGTTCACGACGGCAGGATCGCCCGCCGCCACTGAAGAAGCCGCCTTCCGGCTGCTGGGACTTGGCTGGGCTGGCGCGCACGTCTCCAGGTCCGCGGAACCGCTGCGGGATCTGCTGAGTCGGCAACGTCCCGACGGAGGCTGGGCGCAGTTACCGACTCTCGAAAGCGATGCCTATGCGAGCGGGCAGGTTCTGGTGGCGCTTCGTCTGGGAGGAGGGATGCCACCCTCTCACAGAAGCTATCAACGCGGAGTGCAGTACCTGCTCGACACCCAGAGAGAGGATGGTTCTTGGCGCGTGAAGTCACGATCCCGCCCGTTTCAGCCGTACTTCGAGAGCGGCTTTCCGCACGGGAAAGACCAGTGGATTTCGATCTGCGCCACGAGCTGGGCCACAATGGCGCTGGCGCTCAGCGAAGAGCGTGCTAGGGCGGAGCCGCGGGGCAAAGCTGGGGAGTAACGTTGTACGTGAGGGATCAAGCAGCGAGGACTCGCCCAGACGGACGAATTACCGTCTCGGTTTCACCGACCCGATCGCCGCTATCTGCTTTCAGAGCGAACAGAACGGGCTCGCGGCGAAGGCGGTCGCAACCGGTTTACGAGGGATTGAACCGTAAACGCCCGCTGAGTCTCAAGATGATCTGGCGTTCACCACTCACGACGCTCGCAACAAGCTGAAGTGCCTATACCCGAATCGTTAGGGTTACCCAGCACTAGCCTTCCGGCGCCTTGGCCTCGGCGCGCGAGCAGTAGCCGCTTCCGCGCGAGACCTCGCGGCTACGACCGCTCGGATCCCGGTATCAGGATGTCCTGTCGTTGGCAGGCCCAACTCTGCGTGTCTCAACACCACCTTCCGTATTGGACTACGATATCCGGCAGGCGCCGAGCTTGCGTCGGTGAAACCCGATCGCCCCGCAATCAAGACGAGCGCAGAACGGAATGATCAGCGTCGAATGCTTCGTTCAAGAAGGTTGTGTCCCCAATAAGGTCCGTTCCAGCCTCGCTTCTGCGATCGAAGCCGTATGCAACGAGGTTCTGGGCCGGGATCAGGATCCCCTCGTCATCGCCTGGACGGTCATCCCCACGGGTTTCGGATTCCGGGGTGGGCGGCCTTCGACGACATCTCTGGTTCGGGGCCGCATCCCGGACGGTTGCGACCGAGCGACGCGATCTAGGCTCCTCAAATCGATCGGGGACCAATGGTGCCGCATCACCGGTGCGTCATCCGACGAAGTCATCGTGTCGGCCCGCGACTGGAGTTGGCCGGGATAGGGCATCCGAAAGACGAGAGGAGCCAAGACCATGCCGTTCTACCGCTGTCTGATTCCGAAGGGCGCGCTCTCCTACGAGCAGCGCGAGCAGATCGCCGTGGCGTTCACCGACGTCCATTGCGGCATTTCCGCTGCCCCAAGGAAGTTTGTCCAGGTCGTGTTTTTCGAGGTTGCGGGCAGCGGCGAGACCGCGGACTCTCATGGCCGAGGCACGCTGCGGTACGACACGCCGTGCTTCATCGCGGGGGGCAATCGAGCCGGGCGATCTCCGGAAGTCAAGCAGCGAATCCTGCACGGCTTGGTCGACGAGTTCTCGCGGATCGCGGGAGTCCCCAGAACTCAGGTGAGCGGACACATCAGCGAGGCGCCCGCGTCCTGGACGATGGAAGCAGGGAGGATTCTCCCCGAGCCGGGGGAGGAATCCGAGGAGTGGCACGAGCAGAGCGCCGTGTCTCGGTGATGGGGAGTATCGTGATGAGCTGACAGCCGACTTGCGCAGGTCCTGGCGCGTTGGGTCGAGGTTCAGATCCGTCCTTCGGAAGGTTGGGAATCAACTTCAAGGCAAGGGATTCGTCACGCAGTGCGGTTGCGACCAACCTGGGAGTCCAGAGGCCTTCAGCCGACAGCGAGCTATGCGTGCCGGGATCCACAGTCCCAATCTTGGAGTGCGAAGCGATGATCCTCTTTCTGAAGAATCTCTTCTTCCCGCTCTGATTCACCAATCAGAGTCATCTCAAGCAACTTGTGGCTCTTCACATTGTTTTTGACGGTTCAAAGCGCTCTCATCTCATTTCAGGACGGGAAGATGCTCCGCGTCTACCAGAAGGTGGATGCTGCGTGGTTGTCCCGGCACGCGTGTGATAAGCCCGGCCCGTTCGAGCGTGAGGACCATCTGATGGACGGTTGGCGGGGTTACGTGGAAGTGGCGCTGCATGTTGGCCTCGGCAGGCGCCCTTCGGTTGATCCTGGTATAGGCATAGATGAAAGCCAGATACTGGCCCTGTTTTTCGGTGAAGCTGGCTTCAGGGCGGTGCCAGGGCTTGGCGCTCTGATTCATCAAAGTGTGCCTCTACAAGGAGGCCTCAATGAACATACGATACCGCTTGGAGTTGAGCCGAACGGAGCGTGACGAACTGACAGCCCTCTTGAGTGGCGACGCACCGCCGGCGCGCACACCAACATCACGCCCGAGCCTCCCACGCCTTCGAGTTGTTCCGCTGCTTCGTCGTCAGCGAGCCCCGACCACAATCGCCACCGTCACCATCCGCCTGGCCGAAAGGGAAGACGCCGAGCCCAAATCCGGCATCCGTGCGCCGTTCGCTTCGGTGAGGGCCGCCATACGCTTGACCGATCATGGTGGGCGGGAGGTGTGGGCGTGGTCTCGTCCCTCCTTCGGCTGATCGCCAAACCCTTCGCGTTCCTGGATAGTGGAGCACACGTTCGCCCACGCCGCAGGTGCTGGCAGGGCCTGGGAGAAAACCATTGCGTCACCCGAGGCCGGGCTCAAATCGCCACTGTCACCTGGGAGACGCCAGACGTATACGCCGACACCCATCGGGAACTGAATGGCGGTCACGGCGTTTCCCAGGGGTTCATGACGTCAACGTCGAGTCCGTCGAAATCCCCAATATTCCGCGTTGTGATCGAGAGGTAGTGAGCTTTGGCTGTCGCAGCGATCAGCGCATCGCCCAGATGCGGCACGCGTCCCGACAGATGAGCTTGCGCTCGAAACCGGGCGGCCCACTCCGCCTCTTTGCGCTCCAGTCGCAGGACCTGGTCTTTGTACTCCTCCATGAAGTCCGACAAAGCTTGCCGCAAACCGTCTCGACGGCGTCCCCGCGGAGGGAGTTGCGTACCGAACTCCAGCTCATGCAGCACGACCGGCGACCTGCCGTTTACACACAAATAGGACTTGACAAGTGGATTTCCAGTGTGCCATCCCTAGGACATGTACGAGCAACACCGGATTCCCTCCACGCTTTCGAATCCCGCATCCCTGGCGCGCGTCAAGGCGCTGGTGGCGGCCGCCGGCTCGGCTAGCCGCATGGAAATCGGCCGCCGGGTCTGCCAGCGGTTCGGCTTCCTGGACGCCCGCGGGCAGCCCCAGCTGGCCAGTTGCCTGCGAGCCTTGCGCACGCTCGACGCCGCCGGCCAGATCCGACTGCCCGCGCCCCGGCATAACCACCGGCGCTGCCGCCCGCGCGGTCTCGGCCGCCCCGTGCCGCCGCCGGTCGGCGTGCCCGCCCGCGTGGACCAGCTGTGCGGGCTGGCACTGATCGAGGTCAGCGACTCGGCCCAGCGCGGGATCTGGAACGAGCTGATGCGCAGCGAGCACCCGCGCGGCGCCGTCCAGCACGCCGGCGCCCAACTGCGCTACCTGCTGGTCTCCGAGCAGGGCGTGCTGGGGGCCTTCGGCTTCGCCGCCGCAGCCCTCGCGCTGGCCGCCCGCGACGCCTTCATCGGCTGGGACGCCGACCAGCGCGGCCGCCAGCTGCACCGCGTGCTCGGGCTGAGCCGCTTCCTGATCCGCCCCGGCGCCGCCTGCCGGAACCTCGCCTCCAAGGCCCTCTCGCTCGCCTTGCGCCGCCTGCCGGACGACTGCCAGCAGCGCTACGGCTACCGCCCCCTGCTGGTGGAAACCTTTGTCGAGAAAGGCCTGTACAAGGGCACTTCGCTGGCCGCCGCCAACTGGCTGCGGGTCGGCGAGAGCGCCGGGCGCGGCCGCTTCGCGGCCAGCGGGACCGCGGTGCCGGTGAAGGCGGTCTGGCTCTACCCGCTGGCGCGCGACTGGCGGGCGCAGCTGGGCGTGCCCGCGCCGGAAGCGCCGCAGGCGCTGGGCGCGGCCGACAAGCTGGCGGCGGACGTGTGGGCCGAGCACGAGTTCGGCGGCGCGCCGCTGGGCGATGTACGCTTGAGCCAGCGGCTCGTGAAGATCGTGGACCAGCAAGCGCAAGCGCCCACCAAGTCGTTCCCGGGAGCGGCGCAGAACGACCAGGCGGCGGTGCGCGGCTACTACCGTCTGATTGATCACCCGGCGGATTCGGAGGTGACGCCGGAGAACATCCTGGCGCCGCACCGGGAGCGCACGTTGCAGCGGATGCAGGGGCAGGCCGCGGTACTGTGCATCCAGGACGGCACGGACTTGAATTTCGCGGAGCATCCGGGCTGCGTGGGGCTGGGCTTGATCGGCAAGAACAAGGGCTCGGCGGGGACGCTGGGGCTGCACATGCATGCGACGCTGGTGGTGAACGGGGAAGGGGTGCCGCTGGGGGTGCCGCAGATCCAGTTCGAGGCGCCGGACGGGAAGGCGGAGCGGGGCAAGCCGCTGGAGCAGCGCAAGACGATGCGCTGGATCCGGGGGCTGCGGGAATGCGCGGAGATGGGCGGGCAGCTGGCGGGGGTGCGGCCGGTGTCGGTGCTGGACCGGGAGGCGGACGTGTTCGCCCTGTTCGCAGAGCAGCGGCGGCTGCGGAAGGTGGACCTGCTGGTGCGGGCGAAGCACAACCGCTCGCTGGGCAAGGACGTGCCGAAGCTGTTCGACTGGATCCGGGGGGAGGCGGCGCAGGGACGGATGCAGATCCACGTGGCGCGGCTGTCGGGGCGGCGGGCGAGCCGGGGGCAGACGGGCCGCGAGGCGCGGGAGGAGCGGGTGGCGCAGGTGGAGCTGCGCTGGCGGGAGGTGGAACTGGCGGACCCGGACAGGCAGGAGGCGGCGCTGCAGCTGCGCCTGGTGCACGTGCGGGAGGAGACGCAGCCGGAGGGGGCGGAGCGACTGGAATGGTTCCTGCTGACGACGCTGGCGGTGCAGACGCAGCCGGAGGCGGAGCGGGTGCTGGAGTGGTACAAGCTGCGCTGGCGGATCGAGGACTGGCACCGGGTGCTGAAGGCGGGCTGCAAGGTGGAGTACCTGGGGCACCGGCAGGGGGAGCGGATCGAGCGCGCGGTGACGATCAACGCGGTGATCGCCTGGCGGCTGACACTGCTGACGCTGCTGGGACGGGACACGCCGGAGCTGCCGGCGGACACGCTGTTCACGGAGATCGAGCTGGCGGCGCTGGAGGATTTCGCGCAGGACCGGCGGCAGCCGCCGCCGGACAATTTGGGGCGGGCAGTGCTGACGCTGGCGATGCTGGGCGGGTATCTGAATTACAAGCGCAAGCAGTACGCGGTGCCGGGGCACAAGGTGCTGTGGGAGGGCTACACAAGGCTGGCCACGATCTCGTAGGTGGTGGAACGGACCCGACGGCTCAGCGAGGGTAGCAAGCTCTATCAGAAGATGCGTCCAGGGTGACTTGTGTGTAAACGGCAGCCGGCGACAGCCACAGATCGTCCCGTTCCGAAAGAAATGCGATGACCCCTGAGTCCGGCGACTCATGTGTCAGCTCGGAGACCACGTTAGTGTCCAGCAGAAATTCGGTCACGCGTCTCGCCCGCCGACAAATGGAATCTCTCTTCCTGGCTCGCGACGGCTGGGGATTTTAAGCTCTATCCCACGCGGCATGTTGTCAACTAGCCACTGGCCGAGTGGTTTGCGTGTGCGCGTTTTTTGCATGCCACACGGGGGCTGGCGCGACGACGAACAGCTTGCGTGAGCCGACAAACTGCGGCCACTCCTCTTAGGCAAGCCGCAAGATTTCAGACAGGCGCGCCTTGGCCTTGGCCACGGTCCGGACTCGACGGAGTTGGGACATCTCCACGGGCAAGATTCCTCCGGCTAAGAGGGACTAGCCCAGCATGGACCATGTAACTGAACGACGCCAAAGGCCTCCGGGACGACGGCTCAGCCGCGGCTCTCCAGCCAGGCCAGGGTGGACTGTTCGACGATGGATTCGGTGACACCTCTCGCGGAAGGGCAAAGCCCAGTTCCAGACGATCTGGCCGGCCTTGCCGAACCATGCGGTTCGGGCCTGTGACGGCAGCGCGGCGCCCTGACCAGAAGCGTCTCGACGGTCGAAGGCACGACTTCTGAGCGCCGATGCGAAGATCCTGACCACCGTTGCTGAACTGCGAACCGGCATCTCCGAATAAATCGGAGAGCGAGAGCGCTCCGCGCAGTTCACCGATGCTCGGCTCTCCCGGCTAGGTCACGATGCGGCCGCCCGAACCCAGATCTGAACGCCTGCCCGCCCAATCCACGCAGCTTCCTCCGTAGCTGCAGAGCCGTATCAGAAAAGCTCCGCAATCGGTGATCGGCGCGAGCCACCAGCTTCGATGGAAGCACCGGCTTTCCATGTGGTGGCTGGTGTGCGCGGCAGCCAGCATGCGCAGCACAAGCGCAGGCCGCGCGAGGGGCCACAACGCGCCGGGCTGAAGCAGGAGCGCAAGACCAATCCAGAAACCGCCAAAGCTCACGATCAGGCCCGCGTGCCCGAGCGGGCGCTGCTTCCGGACCGTCCGCGACCAGCGCAGCTGGCGCGTTCAGACCTGTTTCCAGCTGTCTTGCAGGGGCAACCGCGTCGAAACCGCAGTGGCCGAGAGCTCCACCCGGAGCCCGTTCGCGGCGATCCGCTCACCCAGGTGGTAGTCCTCTCCGATGTAGCTGCGCAGAGACGCGAATCCACCCACTCTCCGCAAGGTTGCCGCCTCGAACGCCAGCGTCGCGCCCAGGGCAAAGCGCATGCCCTGGAGCCAGCGCGCGAGCAGCACAAGGGCGGCGAATTCCGCGCTGATCCAAAGCCCCTCCAGGCGCGACGCTAGCGAGCCTCCGGGCTCGGCGCGGTAGAGGCACGTCACAAGGCCGGTCTCCGGAGCTGCGAGATCCGCGCACAGGGCTCGAAGATAGTGCTTGGGCACGCGTATGTCCGCGTCGTTCACGACCCAGACCTCGTGGCTTGCGTGAAGCGCCAAGCGTTCCAGGACTTCGACTTTGCTGTTGCAGCCGGGGGTGGCCTCGGGGCACTCGATCACTAGGATTCGCAAGTGGGGAAACTCTCCCTGGACTTGCCGCACGGCCGCGCGCGCAGCGTCGTCGGAAGGGCCCGCGCCCACGAGGATCTCGAAATCAGGGTGGTCTTGCTCGGCGTGGGAGCGCAGCAGATCGGTGAACTCGGCGCCCGCGCCGATAGTGGGCTTCAGGACCGACACCCCGGGACAGGCGGCTGGCGCCGGCACGGCCGGACGCGGACGTCGGCGAAACCGCGCCGTCGCGACCAGCGCGGCTAGCGAATAGGAGCATGAGGCGGACAGCAGCACGCCCAGGACCAGCCCCGAGTCCACGGCGGATTAGGCCACTCGTTGGGCGTCGCGCTGTGCGAGGAGGCACAGTTCCGCCGCCTTGAAGGTATGCTCTTGCGTCATGGCTCGGTCGGTCCCCTCGAGGCAGTCAAGGATCAGCTGGCCGAAGTAGGGATAGCCCACCGTATTCCGTGTCCGGATGTGCCGTTCGCCCTTGCTGTCGACCAGGTAGAGCTGATCGGACTCGTTCTCGCGGCCTACATCGAGATATTTCCGAAGTTCCATGTATCCGTGGGTACCCAGGATGAAGGTCCGGCCGTCGCCCCACGCGCCGAGTCCGTCGGGCGTGAACCAGTCCACCCGGAAGTAATTGGTTGCTCCGTTGTCGGCGACCAGAGAGGCGTCGCCGAAGTCCTGGAGTTCCGGGTGATCGGGATTGTTGTAGTTGGCCACGCGGCTCGAGCTGATGGTCGCATCCTGCGCGCCGGAGAAGTGCAAGAACTGCTCGATCTGGTGGCTGCCGATGTCGCAGAGGATGCCTCCGTACTGCGCGAAGTCAAAGAACCAAGCTGGCCGAGATGGCGCGTTCAATCGGTGCGGTCCCATTCCGATGACCTGGAGTACGCGGCCGATCGCGCCCTCGTCGATCAGATTGCCGGCATAGATGGAGCATTCCGTGTGAAGCCGTTCGCTGTAGTAGACGGCGTATTTCCTACCGGTCACGGCGACCGCGTCGCGGGCCTGGCGGAGCTGGTCCAGCGAGGTCATCGGCGCCTTGTCGGTGAAGTAGTCCTTCCCGTGCGCCATGACCTCGCAGCCGAGCCCGCAGCGCCGACTGGGCACGGCCGCCGCTACGACAAGACGGACGGTCGCGTCCTCGAGGATCTCGTCGTTGCTGAGGGCCGCTCGCGCCTGCGGGAATGTCGTCCGAAACTGTTCGATCTTCCGTGGATCCGGGTCGTAGACCCACTTGAGGTCGGCGCCGGCTTCGGTCAAACCGTTGCACATGCCGTAGATATGCCCATGGTCGAGGGCAAGGGCCGCGATAGCGAATTCGCCGGGTTCCACGACTGGACGCGCCTTGCCTTGCGGGGCATAGTGCATTCCGTCGGATTTCTGCATCGCACCCGATTGTCGCAGAGTCCCTCCGAGGCTCATCGCGCCCGAACAGCACGATCGATCGCTCCGTTCTTGGGCGACTTATGTCCCTCCCGTGCGCGGGCGGGCACGGGCCCCCGGGGCCGGAACTCGGACAGACAACAGTTTCGGCGCAACCTTTTCGGGGCTTGCGCAGACCCCTCCTGATAGCGTGCAACACCGACGCGCAAATCGAGGCCGCCAAGCAGGAGTTCGCCTCGCAGGGAGCACCCTGAACGAGTCCTGAACACGGTTTGCGACCTATGCTGGCGCCACTCGGGACGCCCGTATACTTGGAGGGGACCCTGGACTCTGGAGCCTCCCGCACCGACACATGCCCGCGCCCGCAGAGAGCACAAGCCCGAAAACCTGGACGCATTGGCTGGGCCTCGCGGCCGCCGCGGTCATGGCGGTGCTTTGGTTCACGGCGGGTTTTTGGAAGCTGTCCGACATCTCTGGCTGGCAGCTCAAGCTGACGCAACTCCTCGTGCCCGTGCAATGGAGCTTGGCGGGCACCCTGGCGGTTGGTGTCGCCGAGGTCGCTGCGGGTGTCATGCTGCTGCGGCCCTCGTGGAGGCGTTGGGGCGGCTGGCTTTCGGCCGGGCTGCTCGTTGGCTTCATGGCGTACATGGGGCTCAATTACGAGACGCTGCGGGGCGAGGATTGCTCGTGCTTCCCGTGGCTGGAACGTGCGGTCGGACCGGCCTTTTTCTGGAGTGACGCCGCGATGCTCGCGGCTTCCTTGCTGGCGGTGCGGTTTTCCCCGAGTCCGGCGCGAGCGCGCGGCGCGCTCGCCGCGGTGGTGATCGTGGCGCTCTTCGCCGGCGTCATGCTGGGCGTCGACCGCCTGGGTTCCCAAGCCGGGGGGGAGATGCAGGCGACAATCACGGCGGACGGCGAACCGTACGACCTGGGCCGCGGCAAGGTCTTCCTGTTCTTCTTCAATCCCAGCTGCATGCACTGCCTCGATGCCGGGCAGGCCATGTCCAAATATGCTTGGCGGTCGGATTTCATCGGCATTCCGACACAGGATCCCGACTGGGGGCCGGGATTCCTCGAAGACGCCGGACTCCGGGATGTCAAGCTATCGCCGGATCTAAAGTTGCTCAAGCAGACGTTTAGCTTCGAGGACGTTCCGTACGGAGCATTGCTGCAGGACGGCTCGATCCTCGAGCGGGTCGTCTTCTGGGAGGAGCCCGGGTTGAGCGAAACGCTACGGAGCCACCGCTTCATCGACTAACGAACGGGCGCCCTGCCTTCCGGGAGTCGGCCGGAACTGGGTTTCACTATCATTGCGGGGTGGCATTGCCGTCGACCATTCTGTGCAAGGTCAGTTCCGAGTCGGTCGGCTACGTCAGCATGACAGCCGTGGCGCGTGTGGATGTGGCGCTGGAGGCCCTGATCGCCAAGATCCTTGGCGTCTGCGGCAAGGACACTGGACGGATCGCGGGTGTTCTGTCGCGGGGATCGCTCGTTAGCGGCGACTCCCGGTACCGCTGGCGCGCGATTCAGGCTTCCCAGGAAGATCTGGCCGCGCTCCTAGACCGCTTTCCGGACCACGAACCGGAGCGCGCGTTCGACCGCAGGCGTTGCACTCGCATGACGTTCCGCGGCGGGCGCGGGGAGGTGGAAATCAGCCGCGAGGCCGGCGCCCAGAGAAGGCTGTTCCGTCGAAAGAACTTCTGGGACGAGGCGCTGGCGCTGATTACGGGGCTTGCCCCACGCTGCGAACAATACTCCTATTCCGAGGAGGCGGACGTGTTTGTCGCCGAGCTCACGCCGGATGCTCGCAGCGCGGTCCGCGCGTTGAGCGTTCTGCTTCGCTTCACATTGCTAGAGGTCAGGATCGGGACGCTCGACGCGCATGTCGTCATGCTCTATGTGAAGCGGGAGTAGCTTTCCGGATGCGCGGTGGGCGCGGTCGGGACGCGCCTCCCACGCGGCCGTCAATCCCAAGCAGGCCCACGCAATCGCTTCTGGTAAGGTGGCGGGCCTGCCGGACGTTGCACTGCGAACAAATCAACCGTGCCGCTCGCCCTGATCGGGAATTCCAGACAGCAAGGCTGCTTCTGAGTCGACAGCCGAACCGGTGCCCGTTCATGGTCGAGCGAGAGGTAATCCGCGAGATTGCGGATCGCCTGTACGAGATCTGGGGAACGTGAGATCCAGCGCGATCAGGGACAACTGTTGGACGCAAGCGGTCCGTTGAGCTTTGCTCTGACAGGCCCTGTAGCCCTGTCCGCGCCCTTGCTGGGTGCTTTCCGATGCGCTAGGATGGGCCACGGGAACCGAGTCCATGCAAACCAACCGAACCCTCCCCAGAAGAGCCTTCGTCAAGGCCGCCGCCGCGGTGGCCGCCCCGGTGGCGGCTAGCGCAGCAGCGGGAAGCAGTGTGCTTGGAGCCAACGACCGGATCCGGGCGGCCGTGCTCGGTGTGAACGGCCGCGGCCAAAGCCACATGTACGGCCTACAGCCTCTAAAGAACGTCGAGGTCACGACCTTGGTCGATCCCGACCTTGCGATCGCGGGCAAGCGCGCCGGCGAGTTCGAAGACAAGCACGGCCACCGGCCGAAGCTAGTCCAGGATTTGCGCCGCGTCCTCGAAGACAGGGACATCGATGTCGTCACGATCGCCACTCCGAACCACTGGCACACGCTGGCCGCGGTCTGGGCCTGCCAAGCGGGCAAGGATGTCTACGTCGAAAAGCCCGCGACGCACACGTTCAACGAGGGATTGAGCCTCATCGCGGCCGCGCGCAAATACAACCGCATCGTCCAGAACGGCGTGCAACTGCGAAGTTCGGAAGCGATCCGCGAAGCGGTCCAGAAGATGCGCGACGGCGCCATCGGCGACATCTACATGGGCCGCGCCACCATTTTCAAGTGGCGCCCGCCGCTGGAGGCAGCCCCCGATGAGAAGCCGCCCGGTACGCTTGATTACGACATGTGGGTCGGGCCGGGCAAGTGGCGGCCGTACTCCAAGCGGCATGTTCATTACAACTGGCACTGGACCTGGGACTTCGGGAACGGCGAAATCGGCAACCAGGGGATCCACGAGCTCGACATGCTGCAGTGGGGCCTCGGGGTCACCTTACCGGACGAGATCGTCTCGTCCGGCGGCCGCTACCTTTGGGACGACCATCGCGAAACCCCGGAAATGCTGACGACGCTCATGCAGTTCAAGAAGGAGCGCAAGATGGCCGAAGTGGCGGTGCGCTTCTGGCACACGAACCACGAAACGCGTTCCGCGAATGGCAACATCTTCTACGGGTCGGAAGGTCATCTGGTGGTGTCCGGCTACAACAAGTGGGAGATTTTCCGGGGCCGGAAACCTGAATTGGTCGAGAGTGGCGGCGCGCCGACCAAGCACTATGAGAACTTCATCAAGGCCGTGCGCAGCCGCAAGACCGAGGATCAGAACGGCCCGGTCGAGACGGCCCACCGCTCCGCGGCCCTAGCGCATCTCGGCAACATCGCTTTCCAGCGCGGCGAGATCCTGGAGTTCGACCGGCAGGCGAACCGCTTCAGCAAGGACGAAGCTGCGAACGGCATGCTCACCCAGTCGTACCGCAAGGGCTTCGAAGTCCCAGTCCCCGACAAGGTGTAGCCGGCGTCGCTCGCCTGCTCCGCCCGGGCCCGGAGTGTTAGCTCATGCGTGCCGGCCGACCGATTCCAATTCCGAACAGATTTCCTGCGCGTGCTCGCAGCGCTCGTGCTCGAACTGTACGGTCGTGTGCTGGATGCGAAAGCGGTCGGCGAGCACCGCGTTGATCCGGTGCAGGATGCGCTCGCTCGAAGAGGGCGGCAGGTCCGGGATTTGCACGTGGCAGCACAGCGCGCGCGCGCTGGACGAGAGGCTCCACACGTGCAGGTCGTGCACATCTAGCACGCCATCGAGGTCGCGCAGCGAACCGCGGACTTCTTCGAGCGACATGCCGACCGGCAGGCCTTCGAGCAGGATATTCAGGGATTCGCGCACGACGTTCCATCCGCTCCACAGAATCAGCAGCCCGATCAGCACCGAAAGAACCGGATCGATCCACATCCAATCCGTCCGAGCGATCAGCAGCCCGCCGACGATGATCCCGACCGAGGACAAGGCGTCGCCCAGCATGTGCATGAAGGCGCCCCGGATATTGAGATCCTCTTTGCTGTCGGCGTGCAGAGCGCGCATCACCACCAAGTTCACGACTAAGCCGGCCGCCGCGACGTAGATCATGATCTGCTCCTCGACCTCGCGCGGAGCGAGGAGCCGTTCGTAGCTCTCATAGAAGATGAAGAGCGCCAGGAGGATCAGCGAGGCGGCGTTGAGAAAGGCCGCAAGGACGCCCGCTCGGTGGTAGCCGAAGGTCTTCGTCGGGTTTGGCGGCTTGCGCTGCAGGAACACCGCGAACCAAGCCAGGCCGAGGGCCAGGGCGTCCGCCAGGTTGTGCGCCGCGTCGGACAGCAGGGAGAGGCTGCTGGCGGTCAGTCCCGCCGCGAACTCGACTGCGATGAAGGCCACCGTGACCAGAAGCGACAGCTGCAGCTTCCGGACGACCGGGGCGTGTGAGTGCACGTGCACGGTCCCCTTATCTTATCGAGCGCTCTGGTTCGGCAGGCTGCAACGTCAATGCAGGCACATTTTTTTGTCCTGATTGAGGCGGTTTCGGTGAGGTTGATGCCTGCTTCCACGTCCTGTGCAGTCGCTGGGCGCGGCCCCGAGGGCCTGCCACGAGGGCCCCGGGCAGACGGCCCGGGCGTCGTCGACGGCTGGGTCGCAAGCGCCGACACAGCGGTACTGTTCCGCCTGGCCAGGCGGAGCCCTGCTCGCGGGCGGGCGAGCGGCCCGGGCTAGCGCCGGGGCGGGGCCAGCAGCAGGTCGAGCGCCTCCTGCGGGCGGGCCGCGTCATGGCGGTTGGCCTGCGGCACCCAGCGGAACCCGGACTGGCAGCGGATGATCGAGAGCGCCGCGTTGGTCAGGCAGGCGAGAGTGCGCGGCAGGTCGCGCACCCAGACCCGGCAGCGGTCCTCGTCGTAGGTGAAGTCCCGCACGTAGTGCAGGCGGTTCTCGCTGTGCCAGTGGTTGCGGATCCGCGCCGCCAGCTGCGCGGGCGTGGCCTGCTCCGCCGTCAGCGAGGTCAGCGCGTAGCTCACTTCGATGCTGGTCTCGCCAGTCTTGAGCACATGCCGCTCGCGCTCGATGCGGAGGGCCTGCCGGCGGCCGTGCAGGTCGGCATAGCCGTTCCAGCGCGGGTCGCTGAGATCCTTGACCCAGTAGCGGCGGCGCTCGCTGCGGCCGTGTTCCTTGGCGAGGGTCTCGTGGCCGGGGCCGTCCTCGAACAGCATGTGCTGGAGGTCGTCCAGCAGCGTCGGCTGGTTCTCCTTGACGGCCGTGACCAGGTAGTGGGCCGCGCCGTCCTCGAGCAGGCCGCGCGCCGTCTTGTGCTGGACGTGCAGCGCGTCGAGGGTGACGATGCGCGCGGCCAGGTCCAGCTCCCCGGCCAGCTCGCGCACCGCCGGGATCGCGTTGGTCTTGGAGTCGACCTCGACCTGTCCCAGCACCAGGCCGCTGGAGTGCTCCACGGCCGCGACCAGCATGCGACGGCCGTCCGCTGTCTGCTTGGAGGCGCCGCGGACATCCTTCCCGTCCATCGAGAGGCCCGGCAGGAGCCCTTGCCGAGGGGCCTCCCCAGCCTCCTTCTGCGAGCCCGTATCCTCCTCATCCAGCGGGACTGGCCCGCTCTGCTGCCGCGTCCACGCCGCCACCGCGTGCGCCAGTGTCTGCGGCGGCAGGGCGGCCAGGATGTTGTGGAACGTCGCGCTCGACGGGGTCGTGTAGCAGTGCCGGCTGGGACTGTAGAAACAGCCCACCGCCTGCCGCTGCGACGGGTCCAGCAGGGCCGCGAACTGGGCGCACGTGGTCACGCCGCGGTAGCCGGCCAGCCGGGCGGCCATGGCCAGCACCAGCACCGTGCGCAGGCGGTAGCGCTGGCCCCGGGCGCAACGGTAGTCCTCCACCTCGCCCAGGCAGTCGAACATGCTGCGCAGCTCCGGCGCAGGCGGCGGCGCGGTCCGCTCCGGGCCCTGCCAGGCCGGGTCCTCCTCGGGCGGGCCCAGGGCCGCCCTCGCATCCGCTTCCAATTCGTACACCAGCACCTCCTTGGGCTGGCCGTGATGGCGCCACTCCGGCACCGCGCCCGGCTGGCGTGCGTAGCCGCCGGTGAAGCCCAGCGAGCGCCAGTTCGCCGCCCGCTAGCAGGTGCCCGCGAACCGCGCCCGGTCCACGAACGACTCCGCGAGCAAGACGCCATAGCCCTGCTCCCGCTGCATGTCCCCGGCCAGCCGCCGCAGGCTCAGCCCCAGCACCCGCGAGGCCAGCTTGGGCACCCCCTGGAAGGCCGGCAGGAGCACGAAGCGCGCGTTCTGCGCCACCAGATGCAGGCGCCGCAACTGCTGCTCCAGCGTCCAGCCGATCCAGCGGTCCCGCACCGTCAGCTTGAGCGCGGCTGCCTGCCAGCCCACCAGCGCCACCCAGGCCGGGCCCAGCCTCGCCACAGGCCGCAAGCCCTTGCCGAACAGGCCCCCGAACCCCAGGTAGTGCTGAGCCCCGACCAGACGGTCCCAGAGCCGGTGCTCCTGCGCGCCGCAGGTCGGGCGCACCGCGACGGCGCGCAGGTCCGGAACGCGGCCTGGCGTCAGCAACGGCTCCCTCCGACCCACGCTGACAGATCGAGAACGAAATGTCCAGCCCTGGCGGGTCGCAAAGACGGGAACCCAGGATCGCAGTGCCTAGCGGACAGGCTCGCACAGCCCCTTGCCACGACTGTCTGCCACCCTGAATTCAAACAACTGAATAGCCCTGAACGTCAATGGCAGCCCATGCAGGGAAAATTGCGCCCGTGGCATGGCAGGCAGCTGAGCTTGTCAAGGACGATCTTGCCGGTGGAATGCAACTCGATGAACTCCCTGGTGTGGTCCGCCGGAAGCAGTTCGGCGTCCTCGTGGTGGCAGTCCGGGCAGGTGAAGGGGTTGTCGATTTCGCTGTGGCAGACGATGCAGTCCCCCATCCGCGGAAGATGCAGCTTGGAATCGACCGCCAGGCTCTCCTCGAGACCACGGTGGCACGCCGCGCAGGGATTGTCGGTCTCCAGGAAGCGCCGCGCCGCGCGGGGCTTGCCGAAATAGTTTCCGCCGTCGATCGCCGCGGCGATGAGCGGCGCCACGTTGCCCAGTTCGAGGTGGAATCGGTGGTCGAACCGGTAGCTTCGGGTCGCCGGCTCCCGGGCTGTCAGCGGCGCGGTGTCGATCGCTGGCGCAGTCTGCCCGTTATGGCAGACGCCGCAAAGCTGCGCGTCCGGCAACAGGTGGTCGGCCGCGTCCGCGCTCTGCGGGGCTCTCGCGTGGCAGGTTTGGCACTCGAGCCCCCGCTCCAGGTGGGGTTGGTGCGGGAACTCCCAGTCCTGGGCCGCGAGCGGCAGGGCAAGCAGCATCACGCCGAGGAGTTTCATGCCAGAACCTCTCGGAGAAAGCGGGCTGTGTGGGAGTCCGGGCACTTCGCGACCTGCTCGGGTGGTCCGACCGCAACCACTTGGCCGCCTCCGTCACCGCCTTCCGGACCGAGGTCGAGGATCCAGTCCGCACACTTGATGACGTCGAGGTTGTGCTCGATCACGAGAACGGAAGCCCCGTTCTGAATCAGTTTCTCGAAGGTCCGCAGCAGCTTGTGGATATCGTCGAAGTGGAGTCCGGTCGTGGGCTCGTCGAATAGGAACAGCGTATCCTCCATTTGAGCCTCGGCGATGTGCAACGCCAGCTTCATGCGCTGGGCTTCACCGCCCGAGAGTTGAGACCCCGGCTGACCCAACCGGAGATAGCCCAACCCGACTTCAGCCAGAGTGACCAGCCTCTTGACGATCCTGGGACTGTCGGCAAACAGCCGCAGCGCCTGGTCGACTGTCATCTCCAACACCTCGAAGATGTTCTTGCCACGGTACGTGATTTGGAGAGTCTCGGGCGAATAGCGCTTGCCGTCGCAGTCCTCGCACGGCAGATCCACGTCGGCGAGGAACTGCATGTCCACGGTCTGTTTGCCCGTGCCGCCGCACATCTCGCAGCGGCCTCCAAGGACGTTGAATGAGAATCGTCCGGGGTCGTAGCGCCGCAGCCTCGCATCCTTGGTCCCGGCAAACAGCGTCCGCACCTCGTCGAAGACCCCGATGTACGTCGCCGGCACAGAGCGCGCGGTACGGCCGACCGACGCCTGATCGACCAGGATCACGTCGCGTAACGCCCCGTAGCCGTCGATCGATTCGCACGGCAAATCGTCGAGAAACAGGAGTGGGGGACCCGACCGGACAGCGTCGCGCAGGCAGCGGTGGACGATTCCGTGCATCAGCGTGGACTTGCCCGAACCCGAAACGCCCGTGACGGCGACCAACAGCCCGAGCGGGATCTCGAAGGAGAGGTTGCGCAAGTTGTGCTTGGTGGCGCCCTTGAAGCGCAGCGCTTGCTTGGGGTGGGGTGTCTTCCTCGCCTTGGGCACCGGGATCTCGGCCTCTCCGCTCAGATAGCGGCCGGTCAAGGACCCGTTCCGCACCTGGATCTGCCCGTAGGAGCCGCTAAAGACCACCTCGCCGCCTTGTTCTCCGGCGGCCGGGCCGAGATCGACCAGATGGTCGGCGGCGCGCATCATCTCGCGGTCGTGTTCGACCACGAAGACCGTGTTTCCGAGATCCCGCAGTTCCTTGAGGATGCCGATCAGCTTCGCCGTGTCGCGGCTGTGCAGTCCGATCGAGGGTTCGTCGAGCACGTAGCACACACCGGCCAGCCGCGCCCCCAGAGAACTCGCCAACTGGATCCGCTGCGCCTCGCCGCCGGACAAGGTCGATGCCAGGCGGTTGAGAGTCAAGTACTCCAGCCCCACCTCGTTCAAGAATCGAAGCCGGTTCCGGATCTCCACGAGCAGGTTGCTCCCGATCGACGCTTCGGCCCCCTCTAGTGGAAGCCTGTTGAAGAACTCCCAGGCGCGGGCCAACGACAGCGACAACACATCCGCGATCGACGCGCTCCCCACACGCACGTGCAGGACCTCCTGGGAAAACCGCGTTCCTTGACATCGCGGACAGACCGTTCTCTGACGCCACTGCGCCAGCATGGCGCCGATATGGGGCCTCCAGCTCTTGGACTCGAGCTTCGCCAGGAATCCTCGGATGCCCTTGAAGTAGGCGTCGCCTTCCTCCACGAATCTTTGGTGCTCCGCGCTGAGTTCCCGGTACGGAATGTCGACAGGCACGCCGACGGCGACCGCCCGCTTGAGCATCCGTTCCTTATGACTGATGTACGCTCCTTCCCAGGGCGCCACGGCGCCCTCCTGCAACGACAAGTGCCGGCGGCTGACGATCAAGTCCATGGAGTACGCGGAGACCTGCCCTTGGCCCTCGCATTCCTGGCACGCTCCCAACGGCGTGTTGAAGCTGAACATGCGAGGTTCCGGCGGCCGGTACTCGATGCCGCACGCACCGCATTCGAACCGGCTGCTGAAGCGTAGCTGGCGCCCGGGCTCTCCGGCGCGCGCGAAGCGCACTTCGCCGCCCTCGCGGTAGGCGATCTCGACGCCATCCACGATGCGCTCGCGGATATCGGGCGCAATGGCGATGCGATCCACCAGAACGTAGAGTTCTCTACCGAAGTCCACGTCGAGCAGCGATTCCGGCTCGGAGAACTGAAAGATGTTGCCGTCTTGGAAGAGCCTGTTGTACCCGCGCTCGCGCAGTTCAGCGAGCCTGACCTTGGCGGACTGCCCCGGCCCTAGGCCGGGGTCCAGGTGGAACCACGAGTCTCCGTCGCTGTCCGCGCTTCGAGCGGGGAAGAGCACCAGCCAGCGGGAGCCTTGCTCCAGCGCGAGGACTTCGCGGGCGACGCTGTCCACATCGTCCCGCATGACGCGTTGGCCGCATTGTGTGCAGTATGTGCGCCCCACGCGCGCGAAGAGCAGACGCAGGAAATCGTAGATCTCTGTGGTGGTCGCGACCGTGGAGCGTGGGTTGCGAGTCGTGTTCTTCTGACGGATGGCGACAGTCGGAGCAATGCCGAGCACTTCGTCGACATCCGGCCGTTCCATGCGCTCAAGGAATTGTCGGGCGTACGAGGAGAGCGACTCGACGTACCGCCGACGCCCTTCGGCATAGACGATGTCAAATACAAGGGACGTCTTGCCCGAACCGGAGACGCCGGTGACGACGATCAGCCGGTTGTGCGGCAGGCGTAGGTCGATGTTCTTGAGGTTGTGGACCCGCGCGCCACGGATTTCGAGATATTCCTCAGGCACGAATCGCGAGTTCCGATGACTCTGAGTGGGCTTTCCGCGGAGGTTCCCGCGCGCGTTCCATTATAATCTCGCGTGCGAATCGGCCACGCAGCCGCCGCTCGGCCTCTCGACATCGAGAGGCGGGCAGGCGCTACACTGGGTACGGCGCGGTGGCTGGCTGTCCGTGGGTGCCGGGAGGATACGTCCAAATGCAACGAATGTTGACTCTGGTTCTCGCAGTGGCGGTTTGCGTTGCGGGTCTGCTTGCTCAGGGGCCGCAATTCAAGTCGCAGGAAGAAGTGGACGCATTCATGCTGCTCCAGCAGGCCCAGATGGCGTCGGATTCGCAGTCGATGGCTGTCGCGGGCAGCGCGTTCATCTCGCAGTTCCCGAACAGCGAGGCGGTCGCGCTCGCCAGCTATCTGACGATGCTCGCCCATCAACAGTTGAACGACTTCGACAACATGCTGCTGTACGGAGAGATGGTGCTGGACTCGAAACCGGTCCCGGGGGTGCTGGCTGGGACGCTCATATCGCTGGCCACAGCGATCCCGAGCAGGACTCGCGAGTTCGACCTCGACAGGGAAGAGAAGCTCGGGAAGGCGGAGGACTACGCCAAGCGGGCCATGGCGATGATTCCAGCGCTGCCGAAGGTGGATCCCAACCTGACGGACGACGCCTGGCTGGAGAACAAGAAGGAACTCATGTCGCAGGGCCACGAGGCGATTGGCGGTGTGTACCTCAAGCGACAGGACTTTCCCGCTGCTGAGGACTCGCTCCGCCGGGCGCTGGCCTTGGCGACCCAGCCAGTGCCGTTCACGCTGTATGGCCTGGCGCAAGCGCTGGCCAAGCAGAACAAGAAAGAGGAAGCCGCTGAATTCGCGGACCGATGCATCGCTACGGGTGGGTTGCAAGGCAGTGATGGTTCGGACTTGTGCGCCAAGCTGAAGAGCGGGCTCTAGCGGAGGCCCGGGAGCGGGATTTCTCGGCCTGCTTGGATGCAGGCGCGACGCGCAGAGAGCGTCCGGACCGATGCAAGACGATCTGCGGGAATTCTCCGACCGGCTGGGGTATGGATTTAACGACCTATCGCTGTTGGATCGTGCGCTGACGCACGGATCCTGTGTCGAAGAAGGGGCGCAGTCCAATGAGCGCCTGGAATTCCTCGGCGACGCTGTTCTCAGCTTGGCCGTCAGCGGCGCGTTGTACCGTCGCTTCCCGACCTCTTCGGAAGGCTATCTCACCAAGCTGAAGGCGCACTTCGTGCGGGAGCCGGAACTGGCCCTGGCCGCCCGCGCGCTCGCCTTGGGTTCCTGCCTGCGGCTCGGTAAGGGAGAGGAACGCAATGGCGGGCGCGCCAAGGACCGGGTGCTAGCCGATGCCTTCGAGGCGGTCCTCGGCGCGGTGTATTTGGACGGGGGCATCGAGGCGGCCCATCGAGTCGTCGAGCGGACGATCCTGGGAGACGAGCAGCGGCTTTGGGAAGCGGAGCGCGATCTGCATCGCGAAAACAGCAAGTCGGAGTTGCAAGAATGGCTGCAGGCCCGTGGTCGGCCCCTTCCGCAGTATGTGGTGCTTCGCGAGGAGGGAACGCCGCAACGGCGAACCTACCTGATCGAGGCGCGCTGCGGTGGGTCCAGCGCAGTGGGCGAAGGCCGGACGAAGAAGGCCGCCGAGAAGAATGCAGCCTCGCTATT
The DNA here is from genome assembly GCA_965218615.1 of Bryobacterales bacterium. Taxonomy (GTDB): domain Bacteria; phylum Acidobacteriota; class Terriglobia; order Bryobacterales; family UBA6623; genus VXMF01. The sequence goes on along the minus strand of CBDCLH010000002.1, from coordinate 514,294 downwards.
GTTGGATCGCTTACGCTCGGAGCCGGAGCGGATCCTGGACGGCCCGACGGAAGGCGCGGAGCGCACAGTACGATGAGCGCAATGGCAGGTGCGATGGGGGCCTGGGCGGCCCTGTATTTGCTGGCGCCGGTGTCGCTGGTCGGGGCGGTCACTCCGGAGGCCTCGCAGTCGGCCGCCCGGAAGCTGCAACGCGTTGCCGAGGGTGCGGTCGCGAGCGGGGAGTCCCTGGTGCTTCTGCAGGACGAGATCAACGCCTATTTGCGCTTCGCGGCGGCGGCACGGATCCCGCAAGGAGTCGAGGACCCTGAACTCGAATTCCGCGACGGTGGGTCGCTGATCCGGGCCCGGATCGATCTGGCGAAGGCTGGCTCGGCCGTCGAGGAGCTTCCCCCGCTGATGCGTCTGCTATTGCGGGGAACCCGAACCGTCACCCTGGATGTGGACTACCAAGCGAGCGATGGGTACGCCGTGGCGAAGCTGGTCTCGATGAGGGTCGAAGAGTTGGAACTCAGCGGGGCCGTCCTGGAGTGGTTCCTGGACGCGTGCTCTCCGCCCGAGCTGCGGCCCTACCTGCTCGGTCAGAAAGTCAAGCTGCAAGGCGGTATGCGGGAGGTCCGCCTTGAGCCCGGACGCGCGGTGATCGTCGCCGAGTAATCCGAACGGGTGAAGGTTCTCGAAAGGACGTGCAGAGCGAACTCCCCATGGCAACCCGACGGATCTTCGAGTACATGCGGGATCGGCAGTCCTCGATCGTCGAGTTGATCCGGACGCTTGTCGAGATCGAATCCCCGACCCAATCGAAGGCTGGTGTCGACCGGGTCGTCTCCGGGGTTGCCGAGGCGGCGGGACGCTGGGCGACGGTCACACGGTACGCGCAGGAGGAGCATGGGGACCACCTCCGTCTCGAATTCGACATTCCGACGCGCGGCGATGGCCAAGTCCTCGGGCTGGGCCATCTTGACACTGTCTGGGCCATCGGCACCCTCGACCGCATGCCGTGGCGCGTCACGGAGGGCAGGCTGTGGGGGCCTGGGGTCTTCGATATGAAGGCGGGAGTCGCCTACATGCTCTTCGCAGCACAGGCGTTACGGGACTTGAACCTCAGATCCCGGCGGCGTTTTGTCGTGCAGTTGAACTCCGACGAGGAAATCGGCAGCCCGTCGTCGACCCCCTTAACGCAAGCCGAAGCGAGCAAAAGCGCGGCGGTGCTGGTGGCCGAGCCCAGCTCCGGACTGGCAGGCGACTTGAAGACAGCTCGCAAGGGCGGGGCCACGTTCCGGGTCGAGGTCCAAGGCATCGCCACGCACGCTGGATTGGATTTTGCGGCGGGAGCCAACGCGGTTGTGGAGATGGCGCACCAGATACAACGTATCGCCTCCTGGAGCGACCTCGACGAAGGCCTCACGGTCAACCCCGGTGTCCTGCACGGCGGCACCGCCTCGAACGTCGTGGCCGAGCGGGCCTGGTCCGATGTCGATGTCCGCTTTCCCCGTCAGCAGCAAGCATGGGATGTCGAGAGGCGCTTTCGTTCCCTTGAGCCGGTCGATCGGCGCTGCTCGATCCACATCTCGGGCGGGATCAGGAAGATGCCCCTGGAACGGACCGAAGACGTGGCCAAGCTCTTCCAGCTGGCCAAGTCCATCGCGGCCGAGCTGGGCGTTGGCCTAGGCGAAGCGTCGGTCGGTGGGGGTTCGGACGGCAACACCACGGCCGCTATGGGGATCCCGACCCTCGACGGCCTCGGAGCGGTGGGAGAAGGCGCGCATGCTATCCACGAGAGCATTCTGACGGACCGCATCGCCGACCGGGCGGCACTGCTCGCCGCGCTGATCCATCGCCTGTGACCATCGGTCAAGACGCGTTGGCGGCTTGCCCTGGCGGGGCCCCAGCGAGACCTCGAATTGCGAAACTGCCGTCCTCGGTGTGCTGAAGTCCACCGATCGGACCGATTCGGGAGACGCGAGTTACAGTTTCGCGCTGCGGCCCTGGAGGACGCAGACCAGCTTCACGCTGATCGCCAGCAGACCGGCCAGGAATCCGAGCAGGGTTATGGGTGGCAACCATCCCGGCCAAGTCGATAGATCGAACCAGCCCTTGTATCCCATCGTGAAGGTATGACCGCAGCCCAGAGTGAGGGCCAGATAGCCTAGTCGCTGGGATCGCTGCCAGCGCTCCACACCGAGCGCGTCGTACATGTATGGAAGGGTCGTGATGGCGGGAAACAACAGGCAGCCATACGCAAGCACTCCGAACAGGAATGTCAGCTCGCCGGTCCAGTTGAGGGTTCCCGACGGATCGAAGAACTTCTCGTAGTTCGCCGACGAGAGCAGAATAACGCCCATCAAGACGTGCAGGGAGAGCATGGAGAATCCAGTCAGACCCAAGAACTTGGCTCTGGCGCGCAGATGTTCCGTCCCCGCGGAAGGGTCGCTGGACTTCTTTCCCGTAAGATAGGCCAGTGCGAGGAAGAGGATCCCCGCCAACGCGACCGACTTGTTGACGGTATAGAGCGGCAAGTGCATCCACTCGACGCCCTTGATGACGTTGTAGCGCAGGATGGCGTAGGCTAGGCAAGCTCCCCAGACCAGGAGCACCCAGCGCGCGCGGTCGCTGGCCGGCAGAACGATCGTGGAGCCCGGGTTCGGTCGGAGGGATCGATCCTCGGTTTCCATGGTTCCGAAGATCGTACTGGAATCGTGCTCCGGCCGTCCACAGTCGTGTGAACCGACGCGCGAGGGCAGGTGAGACATCGCGGTTGCTAGAAGCGCGGGTCCGGCGCTACTCTCAGGCCGTAGCCCGATCTCGCCTCTCCGCCGATCCTGGATGCAAGCTAGCGGAAACGCCGCACCTCCGCCCATGGCAGGAATCGATCCGTATTCCCGCAGCGTTGACGAGCACCGCGAAGCGCCTCGCGGGTTCCGGGATACATTTCGCCACCTCGGTCCCGGCATGATCCTGGTCGGCTCGGTCGTTGGGTCGGGCGAGTTGATCGTGACCACCAAGCTCGGCGCCGTCGCTGGCTTCGTCTTGCTCTGGTTCGTTCTGCTCTCCTGCTTTGTCAAGGTCGTTGTGCAGGCCGAGCTGGCGCGCTATACGATCGCCAGCGGCCAGACGTTCATGACGGTTTTCAATACCTTGCCCGGCCCGGCAGGCCCCCGGCCGGGTTGGCTGACGTTGCCCTGGATGACCGTGTTCGTGCTCGCCAGCGTCGTGGCGCTTGCGGTCTTCGTGCAGTTGGACGAGGCGTCTCGGACCGTAGCCTCCGCTCTCTGGCTCTGTGCTGGGGTCGCCCTGGTGGCGGTGGTGGCCGCGTGGATCGTTCGCCTACGGCCAGGTGTTGCGGCCAGCGCCCCGGCCCTGCGCTCGTCGCGGCGGACGATGAACTGGTTTCTCTGGCTCTGGCTCGCTTCGCTGCTCCTCGTTTTCGTGAATTCCGGGGCCATCCTGGGGGGTGCTGGACAGGTGCTGGAGATGGTGTTTCCAGGACTGCTTGGCGAAGGCGGGGCCCGCTATTGGTCCATCCTCGTATCGATACTGTGCGCGGGACTGCTTCTCGGCGGGACGTATGCGTCCCTGGAGAAGCTGCTCATCGTGCTGGTCTCGACCTTTACGCTTGTGACCGTGGTCTGTACGGTGCTCGTGCATTGGACGGGTTACGCCTTCAGTTGGGCGGACGTGGCCAGTGGTCTGGTCCTGGACGTGCCGGGCGAGCTCTCGACGATGCTGGTCCTGACAGCGCTTGCCATGTACGCGGGCACCGGCGTCGCATTTGGCGAGATGTGGAGCTACACCTACTGGTGCGTCGAAAAGGGCTATGCGAGCAACGTTGGGGCGCCGCAACCAGGCGTCGAGTGGAGGCGCCGGGCGAAGGGATGGATCCGCGTGATGTACGCGGATGTGGGACTGACGATGGTCGTCTATTCCGTGAGCACCGTCTGCTTCTACCTGCTTGGCGCCGCGATCCTGCATGTCCAGCAACTCAATCCGGATGGACGGGAAACGCTCTCCGTGCTCAGCTCGATCTATATCGACGGGCTCGGCAGCTGGGCCGCTGGCCTGTTTCTGGTGGGCTCGTTTTTCGTCCTCTTCACGACCGTGCTCTCTGGCGCCGCCGGGAACAGCCGGCTGATCACGGATGCTCTCGCGGTGATCGGGGTCCTAGATGCGTCGCAGTACGCGGTCCGGCTGCGGTTCATACGTGCCTTCGTTGTCGTGTCGCTTGGGTTGTACGCGGTCGCGTACTGGATGTTCGAGAATCCGCCGCAGATGCTGCTCGTGACCAGCAGCCTGATTGCGGCTGTGATGTACCCGGTTCTCGGGTTGGGCGCCCTCTATCTGCGACATCGCAGGATCGATCCGGAGATCGCCCCTGGAAAGGCGGTGACAGCTTGGTTATGGGTCTGCGCCCTCATGCTGGCCGTCATTTCGCCCGCCGGCATCCTACTGGCGCTCGCCATCGGTTCGGGCTGGATCGGCTTCGGCTGAGCGGAAGCATCCCGATCCGATTCTCTTGCGGACGTCGGCGGGACACGAGGCGTCTCGAAGCGCAAACGGAAGACTGAGGCAGGCAATCTGAACCTCGTCATGCGAGTGTCTCGAGCAAGCGGAGGGATTGTCTTTCAAAAAACTGCTTGAGCGCTTCCCAATCGAGATCGACCAACAGGTCCGGTAAGGGATCTTCTTCGGTGTCCGCAAAATACGTGAGTGATTTGAGCAAGTGAAGCCGGTTGTAGTTCACCTTCTCGAACTTTTTCCTGAACAGATCCAAAAGCTCGGACAAGTCGTGGATTTGAGCGACTTTGTATAGATCTACAAAGTCACGGCGGGTACCCCTGGCGGACAGGGCGCTCAGCTTCATGCAGGCGATGTCGCGCGGGTCGGCGACCCGTACGCCCTCGAACCGAGCTGCCGGGTAGAGCAGGTCGTAGCGGTAGCCCAAGAAACTGACCTTGGCGCCGTTGACGTGGGTGTGCAAGGTCTCGAGATCCTGAAAGAGAACTTCCAAGTGGTCAGCCGTCCCTCGCAGTTGCCGAAGCAGAAGATCCTGCCTGAAACCGGTGGAGCTGAAGAAGTCGAGGTCCGCTGACCGGCGGTGTCCCAAGTAGAGCGCCAGACCCGTTCCACCTGCCAGGTAAGACTCGTTCAACAACGAACTCCCGCACAGATGGCGAAGCACTCGCCTTGTTTCGGAATCCAGTACTTCCGCATGCCAAGAGACATCCTGGATCGGCATGGCGGACGATCCTAGCCCGGATTGGTGTTGAGCGTCTGTCCACTCACCGCCCGGATCTGGTCCTTCGGGATTCCATAGACGAGGGACCAGAAGTGAGCCGACTTCGGAGATAGGCGCCGCTCGTTGCGGATCACAGAGGAGATTTGGTCGACCGAAAAGGTCTGCCTGAGCCACCCGAGGGCCCGACCGTCTCCGTATTCGAGGATTCGCAAGATTGTATATCTGGGAAAACGTCTGGGCTCGAAGCGCGAGCGGTCGGTGTCCCAGAAAAATGGAAATAAATATCTTGGAATCATATAGTTAGGATATCATAACGGCAGGATGGATGGCAAGCTTAGGACGCCGGGTGTCTAGAAGTTGCCGCCTTGGGAGAAGAGGGTTCCGGGGGTAGCGAGCGGGGCCCTGATCGGGCCTGGAGGAGGCGTCCCCAGGGCCCGGCGGCCTGTCGCTGGGCGGGCCCAACAAGATCGAGCGTGCCGAGTCCCCCGCGATACATGGATCTGGACGGCGCCAGATCCGCTAGTCTCTACACATCGACGGCCGCAATAAGCGCCTGGATGTAGCCGACGGTCCAGGCGCGTGCGCGGTGGCGCCAGTCGCCGTCGCCGACCATGCGGGGGACATGGTCGGGAATCAAGAAGCTGTGGAACCCCACCTGTTTGAGTGTCCGGATCGTTTCCACGGGATCGCAGTTGCCGTCGCCCAGGTAGCATTCCTTGAAGTCCTCGACAGGACCTTGGACGTCTCGAAAGTGCACATAGAAGATCTTGCCGCGATCCCCGAAATAGCGAATCGCGTCGAGGACGCCGGCGCCAGCACGCATCTCGGACCAGCAGCCATGGCAGAAGTCCAGGCCATGCATCGGACTGTCGAACGTCTCCATGGCGCGGCGGAAGTTTTCGAAGTTGCGAAACACCCGTCCCACACCCCCAAGTGATGGGACCGGGGGATCGTCGGGATGCAGCGCCAAGCGCAGGCCGACGTCTTCGCAGACTGGAAGGATCCGCTCCAGATACCAGCAGTAGTTCTCCCAGATTTCTTCTTCCGAGTACTCGCGCTCCACGGTGGAGCCGCCCCAGATGGAGTAGCTTGTGCCCTCGCCAGCCTGAATGGAGAGCGCCGTTTCGTAATGGAACGCCGTCGCCTGCGCGCCTCCGCGCACCGGCGCGTCGTTGGCGGTGCGCCAAACGCCATTTGGCATAAAGGCGTATCCGAGGATCGGAATGCCGGCTCGCGCGACGTTCCGTACCGTGTAGACCATGTTGTCCAGTTGCTTCTCCCGGCCGGCCGCGCCCAGCATGATCCGGTCGAAGAACTTCGCGGGTACATTCTCGATTGCGATCAAGCGCAGCTGCGCCTGGGTTGCTTGGTCAACAAGCCGAGCGAGGTCCTCGTACTCCCAACGCTCCTCCCCCGGAAGAGATGGGGTGTTGAGTTGAAAGTCGTCGCAGCCGCACTGTTTGATGAACTGCAGCCGAGAGGGCGTCGCTTCCTGGAACTGTCCCAGGCCAACGCGCATGGGTAGAGTCTCAAGGTCGATCATGGCGTCTCCAGAAAAAGTAGTTCGATTCCGGGCGGCCGAAGCGCATGGATCAGTTGCGTAATCCAGCCAGGTTTCTCAGGCCGCGCTCGTTGGGCGGACAAGCGCCGTTTCCGGCGGGCCACGAGATAGTTCGACATAATTGATCCGTGCCGCGCGTTCTCATTGCCGAGTGCAAGCAGGAAGTCTCGTCGTTCAATCCGATCCGAAGCCGCTACAGCGACTTCGTGGTCCGTTCGGGCGCTGCGTTCTTCGACTATCACTCTACCCTGCGGGAGGAGGTGGGTGGAGCCCTGGCTGCCCTGGGAGGCGAGGAAGACTACGAGTTGATTCCAACGTACAGCGCCAACTCCATCACGTCTGGCGGGACTCTGAGCGCACCGGACTTCGAGTGTATCGCCAGCGAGTTCTTGGGTTCTCTCCGCGAGGCGGGGCCCGCCGACGGAGCGTATTTTGCGCTGCACGGCGCGATGGCGGCCGAGGGCGAGGACGATCCGGAAGGATTCCTTCTCCAAGAGGCCCGTGCGATCTTGGGCAACGACATCCCGATCGTGGTGTCCCTCGATCTGCACGGAGTCTTGACCGACCGCATGCTTGAACACAGCGACGCGATCGTGGTCTTCCACACCTATCCCCACGTGGATTTCTACGACACCGGCGCGAGGGCCGGACGGCTGCTCGCACGCATTCTGGCGGGGTCAGCCCGGCCAGTCACCGGCCGGGTGAAGATACCCGCGCTTGTCCGCGGCGACGAGTTGATCACCGCAACCGGAAGCTTTGGCCAAGTTGTGCGAAATGCCCAGGCCATGGAGCGGGACGCGCGAGGGCTCTCGGCCGGGATGTTCATTGGGAACCCGTTCACCGATGTTCCGGAGCTGCGGTCGAATAGCCTCGTCGTCACCAACGACGACCGCGAGAGCGCCGGCCGTTGGGCGGTCGAACTCGCGGCCGACATGTGGGCGCACCACGCCGGGATGCAGGCTTCCTTGACTCGCCTGGACGAGGTGGTCCGACTCGCGAGCCAAACCGACGGCACTGCCGTGCTGATGGACCCCGCGGATGCGACTAGCTCGGGGGCCTCAGGGGACAGCAATGCCATCCTGGGCGCACTTGCGTCGTCCGGATACCGAGGCCGCGTCCTCGCGCCCGTTGTCGATCCCCCAGCGGTCCAGCGAGCGCTTGCCGCCGGCGTTGGAGGCCGGATTCGAACGACGGTTGGGGGCGCGCTCGATCCCGCGCGCTTCCAACCCCTCGATGTCGAAGCCCGAGTCAAGCTGCTTTCCGATGGGCGCATCCGCAGTGAGTCGTTCGGAAGCGAGTGGTTTGCTGGCCCGACGGCGGTTCTCGAGTGCGATCAATGGGTCCTTGTGGTCACAAGCCGGGCGGTCAGCCTCTACGATCGGGCCTTGTTCCTTGCGCACGGTCAGGATCCGAAGCGCTTCGATTTAGTGGTCGTCAAGTCGCCGCACTGCGAGCCATACATGTACAGCGAATGGTGCGGTCGGCTGATCTACGTGGACGGGCCAGGTGCGACCAGTGCGAATCTCCCGGCCCTTGGGCATACGAAGTGCGCCAGACCGGTTTTCCCGCTAGACGATGACGTCCCGTTCGCCCCGACAGCCGAGATCTTTCGGCGTGCTCGCTACGGGTGAGTCTGTTTCGGGCCTGGGTGCCCGAGGCGCTGTCGCTGGCGTTCTCGAAACTCCTACCAGACCACTGGCCGGCGTCGCTGGATGGGCCGGTATCCAGATCCATGGAGAGAGTACGGTCCCTCTCCTGGAAGAGCAACGGATCCCTCGGCGAACCTCGTTCTGCGGCCAGTACGGGCCGTGGGGCCAGGAAGTGGGGACCCAGAGGATGTGGCGCGTGCCGCAATGGAAGCTCCTGTGCGATAGCCGGGCCGGCATGGACGGGCGCACGCCTCTCAGCGAAGGCGCTTGCCCCGAGGCCTGCGAGATGCTTTCCAGGCTCGATCGGGCCTTGCGCGACCGCATAGGAGCCAGCCGGCAGCCGAAGAGGAAACCATGACTGTCCCGGCCGCAGTCCTTCGAGTTGGCGCGGCGCTCCTGCTTGGGCAGTTCGTCTGGGGCGGGGAATTCGGCCGGACGTCATTGGGCCACTTGCAACACGTGGGCGGCAAGGTGGGCCCGGATCGTCACCCGAACGGATTCTCGCTCTGGCTGGTCGGAGGTGGCGTGCGAGGCGGTCAGGTGATCGGCAAGACCGGCGAACTCGCCCTCGAGGCCGTCAAGAACTCTGTCCATGGGCATGACCTGCAGGCCACGATCCTGCACCGGATGGGGCTCGACCACGAACGCCTGACGTCCCGGCGCATGGGCCGCGATTTCCCCCTCACGGATGCCGCCGGGCGCATGGTCGACAAGATGCTCGCTTGACAGGCTGCAGCCGAGATTGGTGCAGTCGGGCCGCTCAACCGAAGTTCGCCAACTGGCGGACTTCGGCCATGGTCTGCGGCAGCGGGACGTTCGGGTGGAACTCCAGACCGGAGTAGCCGTCAAACCTGCCGTCCTCCTGCAACTCGTAGATCGCGCGGAATACGTTGCGGTAGTTGATTTCGCCCGTTCCCGGCTGCATGCGCCCTGGGTGGTCGCCGATCTGGAAATGCCCGATCAGGTCGACGTTGTCCCGGATCTGGAGGATCAGGTCGCCGTCTGTGACCTGCACGTGGTAGATGTCGAAGAGAAGTTTGACGTTGGGCGAGTCCACGCGCCGCAGCATCTCGAACCCCTCACGAGCTCCGGCCAGGAAATAGCCGCGGCGGGTGACGAGCGTGTTGACGGGCTCGATGATAAACGTCATGCCCGCCTTCTCCAGCATCGGCGCGGCCTCCCGCAATCCCGCCACGCAACTGTCCATCTGCTCGGCTCGCGGCACGCCCTCTCGCTCGAAACCCGTCAGGACCACGAGCATGCGGCACTCGAATTCCTCCGCTGCCGAGGTGGCGGCTTCGATCTCGCGCAGGAACCCCTCCCGCTCGGCTGGGTCCGTCAAACCGCAGCCGGGTGCGCGCACGCCCTTGTTGGCCGTGATGCACACGGCCTTCAGTCCGTGCTTCTTCATGGCCGCCGCATAGGCGTCCCGCTCTCCCGCGTCGCGCCAGTCAAACATCTCGAAGCCCTGGTAGCCGTGGCTGCGGGCCAAGGCGAGCGCTTCGTCCGGCGTGTACTTGATGTGCGGGTCGGGTCGCGGGTCCCTGCCGTCCACCGTGTCGAGCGGGAGGCCGCGGTCTTCGCCCCGAAACATGTCGCAGGTGATCGACAACTTGAGTCCCTTCGGCTCGGCTGCGGCCGGATGTCCGCAGCCAGCCGCGAACGGGGCAACTGCAAGTGCCGCCATGAATTCTCTGCGGTGCATGGGCTTTCCGAATCTGTCGCCGCGCCGCCGGTCCCGTCCCGCAACGCCCTCAGGCGTTCATCATCTCGTCCCCGGTCACTTCGCCGCGCACGTCCATCGCCATCTTAACGAGGAGGGCGGTCAGCGTGCTCTTGGCTCCCATGACGCCCCGAATCCGTCTTGCACCGTGATCCTCCCTGCGGTCTTCGTGCTAGGACATGACGCCCGACGCCCGCAACAGAGTCTTGTGAACCAGGAGTTCGTGATCGTAGGAGAGCTTCAGGGGTGTCTTGGTCTTGAGGGCGCGCGCCAGCTCGATGAAGTCGGCGATATAGCGCGGCTGCGGGCCGAGATGGACGGTTTGCCAACCCTGCTTGTAGGGTCCTCGGGCCTCTCGCATGGCGACCTTCATCTTGGAGTGACCGCCCAGGGGCTGGATCATGAAGCTGCCGTCGCTGCCGATGACCTCGAACGAGCGATGGTCGCCAGACCCGTACATGCGGGCGGCCGTCGACACGAGCGCGAGTCCGCCCGCGTGCTCGAACACGGCGAGCGTATTGTCCTTCAGCTTGTCGTCGACACCGGTGTCGTGCCGCAGCCAAGAGTGGACCTTGTCGGGCCGGCCGGTGAACTCGACAACTCGGTCGATTACGTGGCCGGCCAGTTCGAACATGGCTCCGCCCGGATATCGGGCTTCGAGGTCGCGCTGGGGTTGGTCACGATCGGAATTGATGGTGGCGCGCACCATGTAGACATTGCCGATCCAGCCTTGGTTGGCGGCGTGGAGAGCAGCGTTGATGCCTTCTTGGCCGCGCAAGACCCACCCCTTCTGCAGCAGCAGATTCTTGGAACGCGCTTCGTCGACTAGCTCCTTGAATGGCTCGTACGTATCGCCTGCCGGCTTCTCGAGGTGCAGGTGTTTGCCGGCGGCGATGACTTTCCGGCCCCATGGGATGGCTTGCCAAGGCTTGCACTCGACCACCACCATGTCGATCGACTTGTCACTGAGGATCTCGCCTTCGGACACCCAGGTCTGTCCCTTGTACAAGGGATCCGCAGCTTGCTTCTTCTGGACTTCCGGATCATGCTCGCAGATGCAAACGACCTCGTAGTCGGGCGAGTCGAGCATGGCCCGGAGCTTGCCCTGGACGTGGCCGTGCTGGGTCCCGAGAACGGCTGCGCGGATCTTGCCGCCGGCTCCACGTGCGCTCGACGCGGCGGCCATGGCCACTCCGGGCGCTATCAAGAATTCCCTTCGATCCATGGGCATTGCAGTCCCTCCATGTTTCGGAGGCAGCTTCGCGCTGGCCTCCGCGGCCCGGTCAGGCCGTTCGTCGCATTGTCCGCGGCTTCAAGTGCTCGTAGCTCTTCCGGACCGCCTCTTCCACCGGCATGATGTTGCCGAACGCTTGGTGAACGGTGAGATATCCTTCGTACCCCACTTCGTGCATGGCGTCGAAGACCGCGTCGACATCCACGCCTCCCGGTTCCCAGACTCCAATGTGATCCAACGGAACCGGGCCTTTCTTCCAGGTCTCGATCTTGGTCTCCCCGTTGGGTGTCAACTTATGGTTCTGGATGTAGAAATTGAACAAATACGGCTGCATCCTGCGAATCGATTCGATCCCGTAGTCTTCGCCCGCGATGAACCAGTTGGCGGGCTCGTAGATGATGCCGAAGTTCGGCCGGTCAATCTCCTGCAGCACCCGCAACGACCCCTCGACGGTCTCGAAGAGACTGGCGCAATGCGACTGATGGGCCAGCCGGATGTTTCGCTCCGCCGCCTCGTCCGCGGACTTCTGAGCGAAGGGGATGTCCTCATCCTTCTTCATACAGACGCGGATCAGGCTCGAGCCCAGCGCATCCGCCAAGTCCAGGTGCGGCGTAATGTTGCGCAGCAGCATCGGTCCCTCTTCGTTGTTGCTGGGCACCGCAAAGTCGCCGGTCACCATGGAAACTGTGAGCCCTGCGGCGTCGATCTGCTTGCGGACCTCGGCGACCCGGTCGGCGGGAGTGTGCGTCCCTACTTGCGAAGCGCGCATGCAAATGGCCTCGTAGCCGATGCTAGTCGCCATGGAGATCAACTCCTCGAGAGTCATCGCGGCGTTGCGCTTGTCAAAGAAGGACTCGGCGACTCGCACCGAGAGCGAGAGTTCCATCGGGGCCTCCTCGACCGCCGGCTCGTCGATGCTCTCGCTAGTCTCCTGTGGCGAGCAGCCGAAGGTGGCCAACCCGGCCGTTGCCGTCAGGAACGATCGTCTCGAGTGCCGCATGTTGGATCCTGTCCTCCAGTCTTTGTGCAAAGTGTCTCATGACCGGGTTGCCCCAACCTCGGGCATTGGAAGCACGCAGGGCATCATTGCGAGCTGTCGACAAAGAATCAGGCGCGTCCGTGGCGCCTTACTTGCCTTCCGGGGACCGAGCGGCCGACGGCATTCCCTCAAAGCGGCGTTCGAGCATTGGAACGTTACCGTGGAGCGAGCACTGTCGTTCCGCGTCGCCCCGTCGCCGGGCCATTGCGCGTGATTCCGAGACGCCTTTCGCGACGCCAAACGAGCGCCGCGTACCGACATCGTGGATCGGTTGGCCGTGACCGTCGGAAGCGGATCCGCCTCGACTTCAAACGCCTCCTGGAAACCGTTGCGATGCAAGCCTTGGGAGCGGTTTCAAGTTGATCGCCGAGCGCAACAAACTGCTTCTGATGTCGCTGGCATCCCAGGACGGGGTGGCGGAGCCGGCCATCAAGAAGGCTCGTATGCCGGGCACGGAGAAACCAGATCTAATGTACCGTCTGGTGCAATCCACTCTTGTACGGCCAGCGCCTTGTCGTCGAACGCGAATACGAGCCGGAGAGTGATCTGCGCGATACTGAACATCGGCCGCTACTCAATCCGGCCGGCATCGAAAGCCCTTTGGGCCGAGAGCCGCCGCCCCATACCGCCAATCCCGCTTGCGGCCTCTGTGTATGCTGAAGGAGGTCCTGGACGACTAGTGTTCTATCGCCTACGAACACATTAGGAACAACATCGGAGATCGGATAGAAGAGCAGACTTCCTTACATCGGCCGAGATGGCCAGACAGCGTAGGTCAGCCTAAGTTCCTACGGTTCATAGAGTTTTAGTCGTTTCCGAAGTGCCAATTGGGGTTGCGCCGGACCCGCTTTGACTGTTATAATATGTCCATGGAAAGCCCGAGCGAGGCCCTGCCGCGACCCACCGGACTGCCCGCGGCCCTGTCCCTGCAGCCGCCGGAGGCGGACCGCTGTCAACGCGCAGCTGAGCTTCCTGGAGGACAGCGGCCAGGTGTATTGGTTCCTGTACCTGCAAGTGTGCGACTGCTACCTGCAAGGCGATCGCCCGGCGCGCGCGCGCTGCCTGGCGCGCTTCCTGACGTGGGGCGTGGCGACAGCGGCGGAATTGGCGCAGGCGCTCGGGATCAGCGCGCGCACGGTGACGCGCGCGCGGCTGCGGATGCAGCGGGAGGGGGAGTCGAGCTTCGGGCGTCCGCGCCAGCCGCGGCGGCGGCACGGGATCGAGGACCCGGCGGTGCTGGCGCGGGCGGCGGAGCGGCTGCAAGGGGGCGCGAGCTTGCGTGGCGTGGCGCGGGAGTTGGAGCTGTGCTTCGAGACGCTGCGCCAGTACAAGCGCGAGGGCTTGCTGCCGGGGATCGCGGCGCAGCGCGAGAGCGGGCGGGCAGTGGGCGCCGAAGCGGCCGCGGGAGCGGGGCCTCTCCGAGCCGGCCGGAAACTTGGCGGCGGACGTTCCCGAGGCTGCTGGCGCGGGTCTGGAATCCGGCGGGGCGCGCGGCGCGAGCGGCGCGGGAATTCCCGCCGAGCCGGCCGCGGGCAGCCCGCCCGGCAGCGTGGACAAGGCCGGCCGCAACCGGCGCGACGCGGCCGCTGCGATGGGCCGGGCGGCGCGGGACGTTGGCGGGCGCGTCGCGGCCAGCCTCGGCCTGCTGGCCGAGCGGCTGCCAAGCTTCGAAGCCACCGCGACCGTTGCCAACGGTGGCGTGGCTGACGGCCGTCCCGGCGCTGCTGCAGGCCGGCCTGCTGCGCCATGCCAGCCTGCTGCACATTCCGCCCGGCTTCTACGGCCTGCGCTCCGTGCTGCTGCTGCTGGCCTTCATGTTCCTGGCGCGCGTGCGCAACGCCGAGCGCCTGCGCTACGAGCAGCCCGGCGAATGGGGCGCCCTGCTGGGCCTGGACCGCTGCCCCGAGGCGCGCACCTTGCGGCGCAAGCTGGACCAGTTGGCCGCCGACCCCGAGGCGCTGCACGCCTGGCGCGCGGCCCTGGCCGGGCAGTGGGCCGCGGACGATCCCGCCACCGCCGCCACGCTGTTCGTCGATGGCCATGTCAAGCTCTACAGCGGCAAGGCCAACCTGCCCAAGCACTTCGTCGCGCGCCAGAAACTGCAGCTGCCGGCCGCGGCCGGCTACTGGCTCAACGCGCTCGGCGGCGCGCCCCTGCTGTGCATCCACAAGCAGGTCGATCCGCAAATGGTGGCCGAGATCCGCCACGGCATCGTGCCGCAACTGGAGGCGCTCGGCCTGCTGGCGCCCGCCGCGGGCGCGGCGGCGGAGCCGCACCTGACGCTGGTGTTCGACCGCGAAGGCTGGAGCCCGCAGCTGTTCCGCTGGCTGGCCGCCAAGGGCATTGCCTGCATCACCTGGCGCAAGGGCGCGCAGACGGAGCGCTGGCCCGACAGCGAGTTCCGCCCGGAGCGCGTCACCGTGCGCTCGCCCTTGGGCGCGGCGATGCTCGAGGCGCAGGTCGCCGAGCGCAAGGCGCCCCTGCTGCCGGGCTGCGAGGCGCGCGAGGTGCGCTTCTGGATCGACCGGCGCCTGCAGCCGCCGGGCAAGAGCGGCCAGCCGCGCGAGCCCGTGCCCGCCGCCGGCCAGCGCCAACCGTCGGTCATCACCACGCACCCGAGCCTGTCGGCGGCGCAGGTCGCCGGGCTCATACGCTCGCGCTGGGCCCAGGAGAACGTCTTCAAGTACCTCAAGGAGGAGTTCGGCCTGGATGCGCTGCCGCAGCGCGGGCTGCTGCCCGTCGAGCCGCACACGCGGGTGGTCAACCCCGCCTGGCGGCTGATCCGCAAGGCCCTCGACAAGCTCCGCAACAAGGTCGGCAACCTGCGCCGCAAGCTGGCCCGCGAAAAGGCCCGGCCCAGTGCCGGGCACGCCGACAAGGTCCGCGCACTGCACTCCGAGATCGACGCGACCGACCGCTGCATCGAGGGCCTGGAGCATGCGGCCCGGCACGCCGACGAGCACGTGCCGGCGGGCGAGCTGTCGCCGGAGGAGCGCCTCATGGCCCTGCCCGAGCCGCTGCGCAACCTGCTCGACTCCCTGCGCATGATCGCCTACCGGGCCGAAACCGCGATGGCCGTCGCGGTCGCCCCCGAACTCGGCAAGCCCGAAAACGCCCGCGCGCTGCTGCAGGCGCTGTTCCGCAGCGACGCCAACCTGGTCCCCGATATCCGTGCCGGCACGCTCACTGTGCAGCTGCTGCATCTGGCGAGCCGCTCCCAGGACGCCGCCCTAGGCCCGCTGCTCCGCGAACTCAATCAAACGCGCACCGCGTTTCCCGGCACCTCGCTGCGACTCGTCTACGAACTCCTGCCCGACGACCATCCTACGAGCGCTGCTCCCCGCCCGCAACTCGCTGTCTAGCCGGAAAACCGCGACACCTCATTCTGGTCAGATGTCAGGAAGTCTGAAGAGGTAATTTCGATTCGAAATCAATTCTAAAGTGGGGCAGCAATCGTGACTGGAAACACACCGCTCCCCAGGCACTCAGGGTCCAACTCGAGGCCAGAAACGCCTCTGACGGCTTCCTGGGAGCGCTTCTTGAGCGTCGAAGGGCTGGTTTTGGCAGTTCGGGCTGCCAAGTGTACGGACCAAGGCTGTCAGAGGGCGATTCTGGGGCAAGAAAACGGCATTGGCGCCAGTGTTGCCGGAGGTTCTCAGTCCCGCAGGGTTACCTTCCTCTTGCCATGCGCAGGCTTAGTAGTTACACTTGTAGTTATATGAGAGGGCCGCGGCCGTGTATGAATGGAATGAAACCAAGAGCTAAGCGAACCTGTCCAAGCACGGCCTCAGCTTTGATGATGCAGACACCGTGTTCTGCGGGCCGTGCGTCACGTTCGAAGATACCCGCTTCGACTACGGCGAACCACGATTCATTACCCTGGGCCACCTCGAGGGCCATGTGGTGGTGGTGGCGCACACGCCGCGCCGTGAGAACACGCGGATAATTCCGATGAGAAAGGGCAATCACCGTGAAGAAAAAGCCTACCAAGAGCGACTTGAAACGCCTTGATGCGATGAGCGACACGAATATCGATTACTCCGATATTCCGGCACTCGATGCGGCCTTCTTTCGGGATGCTCGTGTGGTGGTCCCGCCCGGAAAAAAGCAGCTGACCGTGCGTCTGGACGCGGACGTGCTGGCGTGGCTGCAGGACCAGGGCAAGGGCTACCACAGCCGGATTAATGCCATCCTGAGGGCGTATTATGAAGCCCATCAGGATCAGGGCGAGCTAGGGTAGCAAGCAGCTAGCGGTCACTTCCTCATTGGTTAAGAATTGCACGATAAGGCTAAGGTCGCTTCTTAGGCGGAAGTTTCAGGAACGCTCGGAAGTCATTGTGATCATAACAGTTATCCGGTTCCGTCGGGTGTCAGTCGTGGCGACACGCGGGGCATCACGCCCAACAATGCGAAGCAGCGCTGCTGCACCGGCGTCGGCCGGGTCCGCAACCTGAAGGTGGCGAGGCGCTTGGCGATATTTTTGGGGCTTATATTGCGCCAGGGCAAGCCCTGGCAAGGAGGATGCGATGAGGTGCGCCAGGCTAACTGGCCAATGTCAGGAGGTGAAAGTCCTCTGCGGTAAAGGATGAGCTGATCCATAGCGCTCCCCGAGCCGTGCGGTCGTTCCCGTGAGGGGACGGGCGAAGCGTCGGCAGGGGCGCATGTGGGCAGGGCTATGGAGCGTCGAAATCTTCATCATTCGGAGTGCCGAGACCGTCTCATTAGTCGAAGGCAACACCTCGCGGTCCGTTCTAGCTAGGGCCGGGAGGGCTCCGCGGCGTCGAAGAACCCAGGCACGCATGTACGACAGAGGTTGGGACCTGGGAGGCCTTCGGGTCGTCCCGGCGGGTCGCCGCCGGGACCGTGAAGGGAAGGACAGGAGTCAAGACTGGAGATGCACGATCCGAAGGAGTCAGACTCGGCCATACTAGCGACGAGTCCCGGGAACAAGGCGGCGCGAGCGGCTGCGGACCGGGAGGAGCGAAGGGCCGGGACCAACGAGAATCCGGGAGGCCGAAGCACGGTCCGCACGCAGGGACGGGCAGCCGTGTCACAGGGGGCCGAGCGGATACGGCAATGTATACAGAGGAATCCCAAGGAGAAGCTCACTGCGCTTCTGCACCATGTCACGCCGGAGACGTTGCGGGTTGCCTACGTCGCGCTGAAGCGAGATGCGGCACCGGGCGTGGACGGAGTGACGTGGAAGGAGTACGGGGGAGGGCTGGACGAGCAACTGCTCGACCTGCACGACCGCGTGCATGCGGGAACGTACCGGGCGACGCCGTCGCGACGGGTGAACATTCCGAAGCCGGACGGCGGCAGGCGACCGCTGGGGGTGGCCGCACTGGAGGACAAGATCGTCCAGAAGGCCGTTGTGGACAATATCCTGACGCCGATTTACGAGGCGGAATTCCTCGGGTTCAGCTACGGGTTCCGGCCCGGGCGGGGCGCGCACGACGCGCTGGACGCCTTGGCATACGGGATTGAGAAGCGCAAGGTCAACTGGATTCTGGACGCCGACATCGCCAAGTTCTTTGACCGGATCGACAGGGACTGGATGCTCCGGTTGCTGGGCGAGCGGATCGGGGATCAGCGGCTGATCAGGCTGATAGGAAAGTGGCTACGCATGGGCGCCATGGAAGACGGCCAACTGGTCGATACGGGCAAGGGGACGCCGCAGGGGTCGGTGATTTCGCCGGTCCTCGCCAACGTCTACCTGCATTACGTACTCGATTTGTGGGTCGGGCGGAAGTGGCGACCGCAGGAAGCGCGCGGCGAAATGATCTTCGTGCGATACGCCGACGATTACGTGGCGGGCTTTCAGCACAAGGAGGACGCGGAACGGTTCCTGAAGGACCTGAAGGAAAGGCTCGGCCAGTTCGGACTGGAACTGCACCCGGACAAGACCCGCCTGATCGAGTTCGGACGGTACGCGATCGCGAACCGGAAGACGCGTGGGCAGGGACGGCCGGAGACGTTCGACTTTCTCGGCATGACGCATTACTGCCGACAGACGAGGAAAGGACGCTTCGGGCTGGGGCGCAAGCCGGTGGCGAAACGCATGAGCCGGACCCTGAAGGCGATCCGGGCAAAGCTGCGACGGCGCATGCACGCGGATCAAGTGGAGACCGGGCAATGGCTGGGGAGGGTGTTGCGAGGCTGGTATAACTACTTCGCGGTCCCCACCAGCCACCCGTACCTACGGCGATTCGAGCGACGCGTCAGGAAAGAATGGATGGCCATTCTCCGCCGGAGGTCGCAAAAGGACCGGCACCCGTGGAAACGTCTGCACCTACTTTGTGATGAACTGTGGCCGCCTGTGCGAGTGCTGCATCCGTGGCCGGACCGAAGATTCGCCGTCACCCATCGGAGGTAGGAGCCGAGTGCGTTAACGCGCCCGCTCGGATCCGCGCGGGGGGCACCGGGTAACCGGTGTCCCTACCGCAATCTGAAACCTTGCACCGCGAGCCAGCAGATTCGACACCTGCCCGGCAAAGGCGCAGCCCGCCAGCCGGGAGCGAGTGTTGCATGGCGTGCGGCAACGCACGTCGTGAAGCGTACACAGCGGGTGGTGAAGCGACGCTATTGAGCCTCGAAATCCTCAATGTCGACGCCTTCGTTTTTATAAGTGCGGGGGCAGCACCGCGAGCGCCGCTACAGGCGAGGCGCAGCGGGTCGTCCGGGGTCAGAGAACGTGCGCATAGCCACGGGATGGCTCGCCGGGGAACCTGGGAGGCCCCGTACCTGTCCACGCGGAAAGGCCGGAACATGGACCCCTGGCCGCAACAAAGGGTCCGGGCCCGCCCCTGCCTGCGGGGGACCGGGAGCGAACAAGCAGGCACAGCGTGGTACCGGCTGGCGAAGCAATAAGCCGAAGGGATGCAGTGCGGGGAGTCGTAGTGCCCTCCTAGTACCGCTGACGGCGGGGAACCGGGACCGCCGGGACCCGTCCGAGGAAAGGGGGGCGTCGCATGAGCAGGGCCATGGAAGGGAAACGGGACGGAAACTTGAGTTCCGAACACCCCGTACACGGAACAGCCATGGATAGCCGAACGGAGCGCAAGCGCGAATCTGCCATGCGAAGAACCGAGTGCGTTAGACGCGCACGCTCGGGTCTGTGGGGGGAGAGGCTCGGTAACGACCTCTCCTACCCGGCTACAATCGTAACCATCAGCCCCGGCAGAACAAGGCCGGGTTGGACTAAACCGCTACGCGGTAGCGGTGGCAGGGCGATAGGCAGAACCACCTGTCGTAGCTGAATTTACCCCTTGTAACCAGTCCCCGGACCTCCTCGTTTGTCGAGAGGCTCCCGTTGCGAAAGCATGGAGTCGCTGCTCGCAGCGCATTCCATTCCATCCAACCAAGGAGCTTTCCCATGACACCTCTCCGCCAGCGCATGACGGAGGACATGCGAATTCGCAACCTCTCCCCGCGCACCCAGTCGACCTACGTCTTGCAGGTCTCCCTGTTCGCCCGCCACTTCGGCAAGTCCCCCGACCTGCTCGGCCCCGAGCAGATCCGCGCCTACCAGGTGTTCCTGACCACCGCCAAGAAACTGGCGCCCGGCTCGATCGGCATCGCGGTCGCCGCCCTGCGCTTCCTCTACCGCGTCACGCTCAAAAAGCGCTGGGACATCCCGGAGGTCCTGCCCGCTCCCAAGCAGCCCCAGAAGCTGCCCGTCATCGCCAGCCGCGACGAAGTCCGGCGCTTCCTCGACTGCGTCGCCGGCGTCCGCAACCGCGCCGTCCTGACCGTCTGCTACGCGGCCGGCCTGCGCATCTCGGAGGTCGTCAGCCTGCGGCCGATCGCCATCGACAGCCAGCGCATGGTCCTGCGCGTCGACCAAGGCAAGGGCCGCAAGGACCGCTACGTCATGCTCTCGCCCCGGCTGCTCGAGACGCTCCGCGACTACTGGCGGCGGACCCGTCCCGAGGGCGGCTGGCTGTTCCCGGGCCAGATTCCCGGTCGGCACATCACCATCGGCGCCATCGAGGACGCCTGCCAGCAAGCCCTGCGCCGGTCCGGCCTGTCCAAGCCCGTCACGCCCCACTCCCTGCGGCACGCCTTCGCCGTGCACCTGCTCGAGTCCGGCGCCGACGTCCGCACCATCCAGCTCCTGCTCGGCCACCGCAGCCTCGCCACCACCGCCCGCTACCTGCAAGTCGCCTGCTGCAAGGTCTGCTCCGCGACCAGCCCGCTCGACCTGCTGCCCCGTCCGCAAGCCGCCGACGGCGGCCCGCGGACGGCCCGGTGACCCGCCCCCGACTCGAAGTCGCGGACGTCTTCCGTCGCTACGGGGACGCCTTCCGCCAGCTCCTCGGCGACTCGCTGACGAGCGCGCAACGCCGCGTCATGTCCGCCATCGAACTCTGCCGCACCGCCGCTCTCGGCGGACAGATCGAGCAGTGCGACCAATGCGGGCACCGCCGCCTCTGCTACCGTTCCTGCCGCAACCGCCACTGCCCCAAGTGCCAGGGCTCCGCCCAAGCCGACTGGGTCGCCAAGCGCCGCGACGAGCTGCTCGACTGCCCGTACTTCCACGTCGTCTTCACGCTCCCGACCGAAATCGCCGCCATCGCCTTGCAGAACCGGCGCGCCCTCTACGACATCCTCTTCCGCGCCGCCTCGCGCACCCTGCGCCAGATCGCCGCCGACCCCAAGCGCCTCGGCGCCGAGATCGGCTTTTTCGGCGTGCTTCACACGTGGGGCCAAAATCTCTCCTTCCATCCTCACCTGCACTGCGTCGTCCCCGGCGGCGGCATCGCCCCCGGTGGCGACCGCTGGATCGCCTGCCG
This sequence comes from Bryobacterales bacterium, assembly GCA_965218615.1. GTDB lineage: Bacteria > Acidobacteriota > Terriglobia > Bryobacterales > UBA6623 > VXMF01. The sequence continues at coordinate 493,060 of CBDCLH010000002.1, read as the reverse complement.
CCCCGGCTTCTTCCTGCCCGTGCGCGTCCTCTCGCGCCGCTTCCGCACCCTCTTCCTCGACCAGCTCGAACGCGCCTTCCGCTCCGGCCGGCTCGACTTCTTCCACTCCCTGGAGGAGCTCCGCGACCCCGCCGCCTTCGCCCGCTACCTCGCGCCCCTGCGCCAGACCGAGTGGGTCGTCTACTCCAAGCCGCCCTGCGCCGGCCCCGCCCAGGTCCTCGCCTACGTCGGTCGCTACACCCACCGCGTCGCCATCTCCAACCACCGCCTCCTCGCCATCGACAACGGCCAAGTCCGCTTCCTCTGGCGCGACTCCCGCCATCGCAACCGACGCAAGACCATGACGCTCGCCGCCGAGGAGTTCATCCGCCGCTTCCTGCTGCATGTCCTGCCACCCGATTTCCACCGCGTCCGCCACTTCGGCTTTCTCGCCGGCTGCCACCGCACCGAGAAGCTGACCCTGTGCCGCAGCCTGCTCGGCATGCCTCCGGCCGACACCGCCGCGCCTTCCGAGCCGACGCGCGACTGCCGCGACCGCTTCGAGGATCGCACCGGGACCTCCTTGCGCACCTGCCCGGCCTGCCGTCGCGGGATCATGGCCATTGCGGAGCGATTCGAGCCGGGCTGCGAGCCCCCGCCGCCGGAGGACGACACCTCGTGACCGCCGCCCGCCCCGCCAGAGCCACCCCGCCGCGATGCCGCTTCCGCGCGCCGTCCGGGGAACCTCCGTCCCCGCGCGCCCGAGGCTCCCTGGCTGGCTCGTTCCCGACCTGCGCAGCTTCCCGCACCACTCCGAACCCGCCGCGCCCCCCGGCCGACCCGCACCGCTCCGACCCTCAAGCGCCCGGCCGACCGCTCCAACCTCCCCCCACAGCCTGCGCCGCACATGCAATCCCCATAGCCAGGGCATCGGCCAGCGGTTCAGTCCAACACATGTTTTGACCACCGGCGCGGCCAGCGGCTCCTTCCTCCCACTCCCAACACCCGTCTGCCGCCCCGCCGGTCAAAAAATGCTCTTCCTTAACTGAGAAGGCTTTTCGGATAAGTTCCATAATAACTTGCACTTAGATTTCGATATGGTTATAATGGTTATAGAAACATGGCCCGCGCAAAGAGCAAGCACAAGGGTCCCGGCAGGTCGCACCGCAAGGGGTTGACGCTGGTCGCTATCACGCGCATGGTCCCGAACGACGCGACAGCGGAAGCCTGGATCGCGGAGGTTCGCTGGCCGCACGGCCCGCACTGTCCGCACTGCCAGTCGGAGAACGTCCAGTCGGGGGCCAGGCACCCGTCGATGGCCTACCGCTGCCGCAGCTGCCGCAAGTTCTTCTCGGTGCGCACCGGCACGGTCATGCAGAACTCCAACCTGGGGGCGCAGGTGTGGGATCTGGCAACGTATCTGCTCATGACCGGCCTGCAGGGTCAGTCCAGCATGAAACTGCACCGCGACCTGGGGATCACGCAGAAGAGCGCGTGGCACCTGGCGCACCGCATCCGCGAGACTTGGAGCCAGAACGAGGGGATGTTCGGCGGACCTGTCGAGATCGACGAAACCTACATCGGCGGCAAGGAGCGCAACAAGCACGAGGCCGACAAGCTCCAGGTGGGCCGCGGCACCGTGGGCAAGACGGCTGTGGTTGGGAGCAGGGATCGCGAGACGAACCAGGTCGTCGCGGCCCCGATGGGGAGCGTCACGCAGAGCAACGCCGAAGAGCTGATCAGCGGCACGGTGAGCAAGGGCGCGACGATCTACACCGACGACAGCGCTGCGTACAACCGTCTGGAGAAGCACCAGAGCGTGAACCACAGTGCGGGCGAGTACGTGCGGGGCATGGCGCACACGAACGGGATCGAGTCCTTCTGGTCGATGCTGAAACGAGGCTACTACGGCACCTACCACAAGATGAGCGTCAAGCACCTGGGTCGCTACGTGAACGAGTTTGCCGGACGCCACAACACCCGGGACGCGGACACGCTCGACCAGATGCGGCTGGTCGCGTGGTTCAGGGTGGGCAAGCGCCTGCGGTACGCGGACTTGGTGAAGTAGCCGCGAACGGCAAGAAGCGCACGCTGTTCGCGGGGGACAACCTAGACGGGATGCGGGGCATGGACTCGGACTCGGTCGACCTGCCCTACCGGGACCCGCCATGCAATTCGAACCGCCACTACGCCGCGCCAGCAGGCGGCCGAAGGGAACGCTAGAGCAAGCTGCGTTTTTCGCCACGCTCAAGGCGCGCAGACTGCGGAATGAGCGGACATACGGTATAGTTCGGCGATGCGGAACAAGGCCACGCTCGAGGCAGCGCCAAAGCGTCCCCGAGGTCGCCCGGTCAAGTACCCGCTGCCGCCACCGATCCCTGATACGGCGGAGAACATTATGCGAGCCTTGGTGAACGCGCCGCCGAAAGCCGAAAGCGAGTGGGACTACCTGCGATTGCGCGGGCCGCGTCGTCGGCCCGGAAAGTGACCGGCCCGCCAAGCCCAGACCCGGCCCTGTTCTGCCGGGGCTGATGGTTACGATTGTATATAAGCCCCATATTTTTCGCAGGGATCAGCAGACGGGAGGCGTCTCGACGATTCGGGCTGGATGCCATCACCCGCCTTGCCGCATCGCCTCTCGGAAGGCTCGCTGCACTTGAGGCCGGGACGGCTCGTAGTAGACCTGGGTCGTTTGCGGATTCTCGTGCCCGAGGAACTTCTGAAGCAGGTTCTCGGGCATTCCCTGGTCTGCCAGGCGCTGCGCAATCGTGTGGCGAAGCAGGTGCGGGTAGACTCTCTTCCGGATCTCCGCGAGCGCAGCGAGTTCCTTGACGAGGTGCTGCAGTCTCCGCTTGGAGTACGGACCTCCTCGAGGCGACGGAAAGACGAATCCGGTGCGGCGGCCGCCGAGGTGGATCCGCAGCTTGTTGGTGAGGCTCTGGAGGATCGGAACGTCCCGGGTCTTGCCGCCTTTGTCGCGAACACGGACCTCGAGTCCGGCGAAGGAACTACTTGCTGTTCCGTAACACTTTGTTTATAAGTAACTTAGGTCTACAAAACGCGCCCTTTTTCACGTACGCAAATGGGAGGATCAACAACTTAGGGTTGGTGGGCGCGCCTTTTTTCACGTGGAAAACTGCCCGTAGTCACCATCGACTGTGGATAGTCCGGCCGGGCTTGACGAGCAGGTGTTTCCTATCCTCAGAGAGCTTGGCGGGACATTCAGGCCAAAGATTTCCAATCACCCGGAGCCAGCGCTCCAGTTGCCGCCTGAAGTCGCGCGGACGGCTGTACCGGTTCGTGCCGAGTTGGTGGTTGAGGCCCCTGTCTCCGAAGAGTGGGATGCGGTCTTCGCGCTTGGTAAGCCCACTGTGCCAGGTCAGCCAAAGGAGAAAGTCCAAGCAACCAGCCGAGGATGCCAACGCCCGCACGACGTTTAGATCGACGGGTATGGGGTGATTCTTGATTTCCTCCCAGAACTGCTTGCTTAAGACGACCGTGTTTTGGAATTCGCCGGACAAAGTGGACTGGTGAACATCCTTGCTGAACCAGAGTTGCAGTTGATCAAAGAAGTGGAACCGTGACGAGTCGATCACGGTCGCCGCCGCAAGTTGCTCATCGGTTCCGAAGAATATGGTGGAGGTGAAAATGCGCTGGAATCCGTCCACGATCCTGCAATAGCTCTTCCCGTCCAGCGGCAGATCGAACGTCCGCAGGATCTCGGCTGCGGAGTTGAAGTGAATGGTGCGGCTCTGATGCAGCACCGCCAGCGTCGCCACCCAGATGGGAACTGGATTGGGATTCATACTCGAACTTCGAAGACAAGCCAGGCCTCGAAGCCATCAGCGACTTCGCACACCTGGTGTCACGCAAAAGTAGCCTGCGAGCACCTGTTGTCCCGCAACTGGAAACGGTCTCCCGGGTCTCCGGGGTTCTCGCAGGTCGCTCCCGGGTGTGCTAGGCCAGGATGTCTGTCACCACGTTTCCGTGCACGTCGGTCAGGCGGAAGTCGCGCCCGGCGTAGCGATACGTCAGCTTCTCGTGGTCCAGCCCCAGCAAGTGCAGGATCGTGGCGTGGAGGTCGTGGAAATGGACTTTGTTTTCGACCGAGTAATAGCCGTAGTCGTCGGTCTTGCCGTACCGCAGCCCGGGCTGGACGCCGCCACCGGCAAGCCAGTAGGTGAATGCCTCGGGGTTGTGGTCGCGCCCGTCCGAACCCTGAGCGGTCGAGGTGCGCCCGAACTCGCCGCCCCAGATGACCAGAGTGTCCTCGAGCAGGCCGCGCGACTTGAGGTCGCGGAGCAGCGCGCTGATGGGCTTGTCGACTTCGCGCGCGTTCTGGGAATGGTCGCGGTACAGGTCGGAGTGCTGGTCCCACTTGTACGTGTGGCTGCACTGGACGAAGCGCACCCCGGCTTCGGAGAATCGCCGCGCCATCAAGCATTGCCGGCCATAGTCTTCTGTGATCGGATCGTCGATGCCGTACATCTCCAGCGTCGCCTTGGACTCGCCGGAGATGTCCTGCAACTCCGGCGCCTCGGCTTGCATGCGAAACGCCAACTCGAAGGACTCGATGCGCCCTTCCAGCTGCGGGTCCGGTCCGGTGTCGTCGAGCTGCGCGCGGTTGATCTCCTGGAGGAAATCCAGTTCCATGCGCTGGATCCTGCGCGGTGTTTCGGAGTTGGCGATGAACGGGATCTTCGCATCCCGCGCCGGAATGCCGACAGAGCCGACCGCCGTCCCCGAGTACGGCGCGGGCATGAACGCCGACGAATAGTTGTTGGCGCCGCCGTGACTTCGCGAGGGCCCGATTGTGATGAAGCCCGGCATGTTCTGGTTCTCGGACCCAAGGCCATACGTGATCCAGGACCCCATGCTCGGGCGTACGAACGTATCGCTGCCGGTGTGCAACTCAAGCAGCGCGCCGCCGTGCCGCGAATTCGAACCGTGCATCGAATTGATGAAGCACAAATCGTCGACGAGTTTCGCGATCTCGGGAAAGAGATCGCTGACCCACATCCCGCATTCGCCGTACTGCCGGAACTGCCAAGGCGACTTCAGCAGGTTGAACGTCTCGGAGGATACGACCTTCGGCCGCTTGAACGGCAGAGGCTTGCCATGGTCTCGCTGCAGCAAGGGCTTGTAGTCGAACGTGTCCATCTGCGACGGGCCGCCGTGCATGAACAGCTGGATCACGCGCTTGGCTTTGCGCGGAAAGTGCGGCTCCCGCGGGGCCAGCGGGCCCGAATGGTCCAGCGCCGCAGCGGCCGCGCGCGCCTCTTCGCCGAGCAGCGCCGTAAGCGCGAGGCCGCCGAATCCGGCGGCGGCTTCGCGTAGCATCTGCCGCCGGGTGCGCGGGCGAGAATATGGATTCCAGTGGCGGTTCATGATGCTCTTCTAGTTTAGGTACAAGAACTCGCTCGATCCGATGAGCGCCTTGCAGAAACTCTGCCAGGCCTGCGCGCGGCGCTCGGCCGTGTTCAGGGAATCGGCTTCGAGTGCGCGGTCGATCTGCGCGAGGAAGGTCAGCGCCCGGTCGACCTCGCTCGCGTTGGGCAGCCGCGTAAGGACGCGCTCATAGACGTCTTGTACGCGGCCGGCGTCGTCGAGATCCTCGCGCGCGAGCAATCGATCCGCCATGAGTCTGGTGTGCCGCAACACGATCGAGCCGTTCATCATGAACAGCGCCTGTGGCGCGACGACGGCCGCGCTACGGTTGCCGTTCGAAACCGACGGGTCGGCGAAGTCGAAGGCCCGGAAGACATCGTACGTCGAGCTGCGGACGACAGGAAGATAGACGGCCCGGAGGTTGCGGTCGTAATCGATCCCGCCGCGCGTGCGTGAGTTCGCGATGTACTGGCGGTCCTTGAAATTGAGGATCGAGCCGCCCATCGAGAGGTCTAGGTGGCCCGAGAGTGAGACGATCGCATCCCGCATCGCCTCGGCTTCGAGGCGGCGCCGGTTCATGCGCCAAAGCAGAACGTTCTCCGGATCGATCTCGGATGCACGCGCGTGGTATTCCGAGCTCATCGCATACGTGCTCGAGAGCATCATGAGGCGGTGCATCTTTTTGATTGACCAGCCATTCTCGATGAAGCGCAGCGCCAGCCAGTCCAGCAGAGGTTGGTTGCTCGGTTTCTGGCCCAGATGTCCGAAATTATCCGTCGATGCCACGATGCCCCGACCGAAATGCCAGCGCCAGAGCCGGTTGACCATCACGCGGCTCGTCAGAGGGTGGTCGGACCTCGTCAGCCACTGGGCCAGCTGTAGGCGGCCGCTTTGCGTCTCCGGGATCGAGGGCCGCTCATCGACAGAAAGCGAGGTGAGGAAACCGCGCGGAACCGATTCGCCCAGCGTCCAGTGGCTGCCGCGGATGTGGATCGGAATATCGCTGACCTCCGCTTCCTCGCGCACGCCCATCGCGCGCGGGAACTCGGGCGTTGCAGCCTCGAGGGCCTTGCGCTCGGCCGCGAGCTGCGCCAAAGCATCTTGTGCTCCTTGGGAATAATACCTGCGGATCTCTTGCGGAGGCCGGAAGGGACCGTATTTCTCGTACAAGAGAGAACGGAAAGCCTCGAGGCCAGGGTCCGGCAAGGCGGGTTGGTCCTCGTCGTCCTTGTAGCGCTCTCTATTCGTGTAGTTCAGGGTGGACGCTGGGTGGAACTCGTTCCACTGTTGGACGGCTTCGTCAAACAGCTCTTGATACCTCGCCGCGACCTCCTCGCGGCTGCGGTAGCGCGCGTCGCCGAAGGTCTTCGCTGCCGGAGAGGCCCAACCTTCGAGGCCGTGCCCATCGCGATGCGCGAACCAGGCGAAAAAGATGGATGCGGCCGCACCCTTTACACGCTCCAGCCTGGCGACCCACCTTTCCAGGAACTCCGGTTTGACGTTGTACTGCCGGGCGATCTGCGCGACGGTTCGCGGAATTTCGGCTCCTGCGGGAATGCGGTGCCTGGCGACCAGCAGTTTTTCGAAGTATGGAAACCGCGATGCATGCTCAAGCCGGATCGTGTTCCCGCCGCGCCGCAAGGGGAACACTCCCAACACGGACCAACCGCCCGAGTCCGGTGACGCGGCGCGGTTCCGCACCGGTTCCGCTCCGAAGGCCACCGACTCTGCGTTGATCCAGACGTCAGCCGTTCCGGCTCCTGTCTCAGGGTCGAAGATATCCAGCTGGTATTCGCCGGCTTCGTCCACTGCGATGTCGTATTCCGCGAAGAATGGGCCCTCGCCCTCGGGCGCGTTGGTCTCGCCCTTGGCGATCTCCCGAACGACGTTCCCACGGTCGAACGAATGCGCGTCCCGGACACTGGCCACTGCATCGGTCGTTGCTTCTGCCGCGGGCTGGAGCTGGATCTGGCGCAACCGCAGCACGTCGTCGGCAGCCAGCAGGTAGGCGCCGGCCTGGCTCCAGGCGTCCACGACGTGGCGATGATTCTCGGCTTGGGTGATCTCGCCGGTCGCATCGCTCTTGGCGGCGATCTTGGCCAAGTGCGCATCCCGGCGGTCGCGGTCCGCTTGCGGCGCCAACACGTACTCGTGCCAGCGTGCGACGACATCGAAGTCCTCCATCGTCTTCGAACTCTTGAAGATGCCGGCCATCGCGTAGTAGTCCACCGTCGGGATCGGGTCGAACTTATGGTCGTGGCAGCGCGCGCATCCGACAGTGAGCCCCATGAACGCGCGGGAGGTCGTCTCGAGCTGCTCATCGATGATGTCCATCTGCATCTTGACGGGGTCGTCCTCGGCCAGCATTTTGCCGCCCACAGAGAGGAAGCCGGTCGCCGTCCAGCGTTCGTACATCGTTTCCAGATCGTCGGTGGGTGGAAGCAGGTCGCCGGCGAGCTGCTCATGCACGAACTGGTCGTAGGGCTTGTCCTCGTTGAGGGCCTGGATCACGTAGTCGCGGTAGCGGAACGCATTCTTGTACACCAGGTTTTCGTCGAGACCGTTGGAGTCGGCGTACCGCGCGACATCCAGCCAGTGCCGCCCCCAGCGCTCGCCGTAGCGTTGGGAGGTCAACAGGCGTTCAACGACCTTCTCGAAGGCCTCGGGCGAATCATCGTCGAGAAAGGCGCGGATCTGATCCCGGGTGGGCGGCAGACCGATCAGATCGAACGTAGCGCGCCGGAGGAGCGTTCGCTTGTCCGCCGGCGGCGCCGGCTGCAATCCCATTGCTTCCAAACGGGCAAGCACGAATGCGTCAATCGGCGACCGCACCCATGCGATGTTCTCGACTTGCGGCGTCTCCGGCTCGCGAGGGGCGGTGAAGGACCAATAGGTTTGCGATCCCTCGGTCTCCTCGCCGGGTTTCGCACGCGCTACGACGCCCCAAGGCGCTCCCAGCGCGACCCAGCGAGTGAGAGCGGAGATCTCCGCGTCCTTCAGTTTGCCGGTCGGCGGCATCGAAAGCTCCTCGTCGCCCTGACCGATCGCGCGGATCAACAGGCTTTCAGCCGGTTTCCCCGGCACAATCGCGGGCCCGCGTCCGCCGCCCGCCGTCACACCGTCCAGGGAATCCAGCCGCAGGCCGCCCATCGCGACGTTGCCGGATCCGGAATGGCAGGCGTAGCAGTTCTTGGCCAGCAGCGGGCGGATTTCCTTTTCAAAGAAGATTGCGCCGTCTTGCCCCAGCGCCGCCGGGACCACCGCGAGCGTGAGCCAGGCCAGCCCTGTCTTCGACAAAGCCACTACCGCCATTGTAGACCGAGCGCCGGACGGAGGGAAGCGCTCGCCGCGCGAGCCCCCCGAACGTCATGGGCTCTATCCAAACGCGAAGTCGGGCGACGACGATTGAACGCGGCCGCTGGTGCACGGCAGGCTCCACGCGCCGCGAAAGCCTCGCCGCCGGTGATTGGGCTCTCCGACGGCCCCAACCCGACGAGCCGAACTACTGCCCTCGTCTCTCCTTGTCGTAGGGGGCGCCAGTGCCCGACGACCCCAGGAAGAACTTCCGACCGTCCTCTAAGGTCACGTCGCGGCCATTGGCCCGGTTGGAGCGATCCTTGGCCTGATAGCCGTCGACGATCAGGATCTGGCCTAGTTTGATGGTGTCTCGCTTGAGGCCGCGGCGCAACAGGCTGTTCGGCGTACCTCCCTCGATCATCCAGATCTCTGTTTCGCCATCGCTGTTGGTGACTTCGATGTGGATCCAGGTGTGGGGATTCACCCACTCCAAGCGCACCACCGCACCCTTGAGCAGCAACGGCCTGTTGGGGTCGAACTCGGCCCCGAAGGCGTGGTGGGCGTACACTGGCGCGACGGCTGCTAGAAGTAGCGCGATTGCGGCAAGCACCGCTACGGCGGCCGGAAGCCAATGGGAGTTGGATCGTTTGGTCATGGGATGGTGTTCCTCGCTTCGCGTGTGGCGCGTTCTAATCGTCATCACTCTTGCCGAGCGCCTCGGCCTCCAGGGTCCGGGCGCCCCGGAGGATGCCGCCGAACGAATAGTTCGCCTCGTGGCAGGCATACTCGTAGACCCGGCTGTCGCTCGCCGACCACACATACTCGCCGCTCCACGGCGCGGTCCAGACCGTCGGGTCGTCCACGGTGAAGCCATAGAGCAGGCTGTTCTCGTCGATGCGAGAAATGCGCTCGACGACATGCAGGTTCCGCGAGGCCCCCGACAGCGCCGGGCGGTCACTGAAGTTCGTCGTGTCCACCACCAGAGTGTCGCCCTCCCAGTGGCCCACCGAGTCCCCCAACCAGCTGCGGACGTCGGGCGGGGCGTGCTCGGCTTTCATGCGGATGATACGCGCGTCGTGGACCATCTCGACCAGGATCATGACGTAGTCTTTGGTCTGCACGATCCGCTTGAGGTTGTTGTACAGCACGGGCAGCATGGGCGGCCCGCCGGTCGAACCGAAACCCAGCAGGCACCGCTCGGCCAGGGGCCGTAACTCCGGATCGTCGTAGGGGCCCGGGTCAAGCCCCTGTCGGATCCACCAAGGCTCTCCGTTGTTCGGGCGGGACCTCTTGGCCCGCTCCGTAGCGCGCTTCTTGGCCTCCGCGGTCAGCGGGGGACGCTGGCCGTTCTTCGGATCGGTGATGATCGAGGTGCGCCATGCGCCGTCGATCTTGAACGAGCCACTCCCTCGTTCAACCCAGAACGAGTTGTAGCCGCCGACGTTGCCGGCCCCACCTGTTGAGCCGTCGCCGCCCCGCGGCGGCGCCTCGCGGTTGGGATCGGACGCCGCGTTCCGCCTCGCCATATACTCCCTTTCCTTGCGCGCGAGGGCGTCCGCCTCCTCGTCGGTCAGAGTCAGCTTGTCGCCGTACTCCTCGGGCCGCTGCAGGGGCGTCCGGGTCTTGATGTCGTACGTGCCCGAAAGATCCGGTCGTCCGTCAGGTGTGCGCGGAATCTCCGCGGCCCCGAGAGGCGTGACGGTGATCGCGAGAACGCCGAAGCCCATAGAAATACGACTCCACATGTTGGTGCTCCTTCTTTGTGCGCCGTCAAAGTCATTCGCCGGTAGTCGTGCCGAGCGCCTCGGCTTCCAGAATCCGCGCGCCGCGAAGAATGCCGCCGAATGAGTAGTTCGCCTCGTGGCAAGCATATTCGTAGACCCGGCTGTCGGTCGCAGGCCACACGTACTCGCCGCTCCATGGAGCTGTCCATACGGTGGGGTCGTCCACGGTGAACCGGTACAGCAGCGTGTGCTGGTCGAGGCGCGTGAAGCGCTCGACGACGTGCAGGTTCCGCGAGGCCCCCGACAGCGCTGGATGGTCGCTAAAGTTGGTCGTATCCACCACCAGAGTGTCGCCCTCCCAGTGGCCTACCGAGTCGCCCAACCAACTCCGAATGTCGGACGGGGCGTGGTCGGCGTTCAGGCGGATGATACGCGCGTCGTGGACCATCTCGACCAGGATCATGATGTGGTCCTCGGTCTGCACGATCCGCTTGAGGTTGTTGTACAGCACGGGCAGCATGGGCGGCCCGCCGGTCGACCCGAATCCCAACAGGCAACGCTCCGCCAGGGGCCGCAGCTCCGGATCGTCGTAGGGGCCCGGATCCAGCCCCTCCTCGATCCACCAAGCCTCTCCGGTGTTCGGACGGTACATCCTGGCCCGCGCCGCGGCGCGCTTCTTGCCTTCCGCTGTCAGAGGGGGGCGTCGGCCATTCTTCGGGTCAATAATGATCGAGGTGCGCCACTTGCCGTCAATCTTAAACGCCCCACTTCCACGGTCGATCCAGAACCAGTTGTAGCCGCCGACGTTACCCGCCGCCGCGTCGAGCTCCGGGACCTCCAGGTCGCCCGCGAATCCCGCTCCCCCGGCTGCGGGGGCTCTCCGGTCCGGGTCCGAAGCCGCGTCCGCTTGGGCAGCCAGTTGGGCCTCTTTCCTCGCGACCTCCGCAGCCTCCTCGTCCGTCAGTGTCAGCCTGTCGCCGGCCGCTTTCGGTCGCTCCAGGGGGGTCCGGGTCGCGATGTCGTAGACGCCCGAGAGGTCCGGGTGTCCGCTAGGGGTGCGGGGAGCTTCCGCGGCCGCGGAGGCGAAAACGACGAAGACGACCGACAACCGACCGCGCACGGCGAATTCCCCGGGCTACCTCTCAAGCGGACGCCGGCGGTATTCGCCGTAGATCAACTCCTCGACGAATTCGACGCACTTGAAGTCCATGAGCCGAGCATCCTTCTCCATGCGCCGGTAGAGTGGCATGGAGATCTTCCAAGGGCGGGTAAAGACCTCGGGATCTTCAATCTCAGCTTCGTATTGGATGTGGTTCGGCGAAATGAGCGTGTACCGCTCGACGACTCGGAGCTCGTTGCTGTGGTGCGTCCCGGAGCGATCGAACCAAGTCTGGTCATTGAATCCCGTGACTTCGACGACCAACACGTCGCCTTCCCAGCGCCCGACCGACTGTCCCATCCAGGAATCGGTCTCGGCAGGGCCGATGTCCTCCAAGTAGATGTCGCGAACCGCTCCGGCGAACTCGTAGGCCATGAAGACCGAGCCTTCGTTCTGGAAGATCTGGAACGGGAACGGAATGTAGACAGCCCGTGGAATGCCTGGGAGATAGCACTTCACCTCGGGGTCGCGTTCGATCCAGTGCTCGCGGTTTTCCTTCCTCAGCTTCTGCGCCTCGGGCTTGTAGGGGATCTCGCCGCCCTCGACGACGCCCATACCGCCGGGCACGGCGCCGACGGCGCCCAGGCGCAGAACCGGCACAGCGGGCAGCGGCCCATGGGGGCCCTGCCGGAGCATCATGGCGGGCCGGGCCATATGACGCTCAATGTCGTAGTGCGCGCTGCCAAGGGCTTGCCAGATGCCGTTGAGGTCGGGCTTGCCGTTGGCGAGTCGGGGCGGTTCGAATTCCGAGGACTGCGCCACGATCAGGAGAGCCCCAAGTGGAAGAGCGACGAGGATTGCTAGCAAGCGGGCCACGCCATCGAGTACGATATCACCCCTCCAGCCCCAGTGCCGAGCACGTGCAGCCGAAAACCGTTGGAACGGGAATCCAAGTCACGCCCAGCGCATCTCCGGAGGAACCCCGGGAAGGAGGGGGGCTACGAAGGATGCAGTGCGGCTGGAGAGTTCGACAGATCATCCTAAGCAAGGGCCCCTCTCGTGCCCTCCAATTTGAGCTGCGACGACTCCCTTCCCGGCGCGCTGTTTCTCTGCCGATCGAGTTCGCAACGTGGTAGCCTGCCAAAAAGTCTTTGGCCGCATGTGCCGCAGAAACACAACTCCCTTGCAAACAATGGCTTGCGATCCTTGCAGAGTGTCGGTGGCGGGTAACCGTTCGGGCGAGCCGTTACGGATCGGGTGAGCACCGAGCAAGGTCGGGCTACCGCGACCTGACGAGGCGCTGAGGCGGGAGCGCGAATTCTCATCGGGATGTCGAGCTTGCCCGGTTCGGCTGCGAACGACATGGGTTTCGCTGGCAGCGTGTTCCGGAAGCTGCGGATTGCCCGGAGCCTTCCGGGCTGGACGGACCGCCGGTCGTCCAGGCGTTGCCAGCCGTTCGCTGCGCCGCGCCCGGCGGAGGGGAGTTCGTTGCGGAACCGTCCCTTCGCGTGCTTGCCTGTTCGCTCCGTGCCGGGAGAACCCCACCCCTCAGCGCTCCGGCCCGGTAGACCTGTTGCGAGCGCCTGCGCCGGCCCCGAGGCCTCACATCCCCCAGACGGTGATTCGCTTGCCGCCCTCCTCCTCCTCGCGACAGAAGATCCTCTCGTCCCAGGTCCGACCCTCCGTGCGGTCGAAGATCACCAGGTGGCCCTCGTCGGCTCCGGCGCGATCCATGTACGCGCGCGTCTGGCGCAGGCCCTTGCCCAGCGTCGCCGCCAGACTGCCATGCAGCAGCTTGCACTCGATGACAACCCTCTGGCGCCCGCTCGGACCCACGCCCTCCCCCGTCGCCGGCCAGATCACCAGCAGGTCCGTGCGCATGCGCCCCAGGCCGTACTCCCGCTCGATCCTCCCCCCGCTGTTGACGATCCTCTGCAGGAACGCCTGCAGCAGCAGTTGCGGGCCCGCCTCCTTGTACCCGAAGCGATCCACCCAGTGCACCGCGTTCTCCCGGAAGTACGCCTGGAAGGCCGCCAGCAGTTCCGGGACCAGCAGGCGTCCGTCCCCGCCGACGTACCATGCCGGGTCGTTCGCGAGCGTCTCCTGGACGTCGCCGGTGAGTTCCCTCGGAATGACCTCGCGGTAGATGGGATTGGCGATGGCGAGCGGGGGGAGCCGGGCCACGAGGCCGAGGTCGCGAACGTAGGCGATGTCGTCGTCATGGAACGCGGGCAGGCCGCCGCCCAGCAGCGGCCCGATGACGCGCCGCACGCGGGGCTCGCGGAGCTTGTCCACGAGCTGGTCGAGATGAGTGTCGCGTCGCCGGATAAGGCGCTCGCACGCCTCCCGGACATCGTCAAGTGTGATCGGGCGGCTGCGGTCGCGCGCGGCCTTGTTCCTGAAGCAGGCCTCGTAGGCCAGCGCATTTACCAGCCAAGGCTGACCGCGGGTCAGATCCCAGAACTCGGACAGGGCTTGATCGGTAATGGCCTGGCCGGTCTCCCCGGCGTGCTGGCCGAGCAGGTCGCGCACCTCGCCCTCCGAGAAGTCGCCCAGGCGCAAGGACTCGGCCTTGATGTTGAAGGCGCTGCCGCCGAGCACCATCTCCCCGCCCGAGGAGCGGATGCGGTAGTCGCGCACGTCGCGCACGCCGCACAGAACGACGCTCTGCGGGAAACGCGCCGGGCGGCGGTCGTACCCCGACCTCAGCTGCCGCAGCACCGAGATCAGCGAGTCACCGATCAGGGAATCGATCTCGTCGATCAGCAGGACGAGCGGCTTCGGGTCGGCCGCCGACCAGCGCACCAGCACCTCCTTCAGTGCGGAATTCGCAGGTTCGTGCTTGAGGACCTCGTCCCGCATTGCCAGGACGGAGTCGTCGTGCCAGATCTCGCTGGCGCGGGATGCCAATTCCGAAAGCACCGCAGCGATCGCCGCGCCCACGTCCTCGCGCGCGGCTTGGCCAGCCTCGACATTGATGTATAGGCAGCGGTACTCGCCGCTGGCGTTGAGCCTGTCCGCCAGCGCCAGCAGCGTCGAAGTCTTGCCCGTCTGCCGCGGGGCGTGCAATACGAAGTACCGTTCCTCCTGAATGAGTCGCAGCACATCTTCCAGATCGATACGGGAGAGCGGCGGAACTTGGTAGTGGCGGTCCCGGTTGATCGGCCCCGTAGTATTGAAGAAACGCATGGCGTTCGTTCGGATGTCCGGCGTCCCCTTGCGAAGCGAGGCCTACCGCACGCACGGCTCGGCAGATTGGGCCGCTTGGAATCCTACTTGATTCTAGGCGACACTGCCGCAAGTCGCGTCGGATGCTCGGTCCGATGATCGCGTCCCCGTCACGGCTCCGCCGAACGGTTACGTATGTCACGTAAGCGTTCGAGAGAGCCGTGGGGAATGGGCGGAAGCTGGAACGCCAGGCCGGATGCAGGAACTTGCGGACGACGTCCTTCTGCGGGAGGGCGGACTCGACGCGAGGGCCGAGCCTTTCGCGATCCCGGAGGCATCCGACATGGATCCAGGCGGCGGCGCGGGCTGCCGTTTACACACAAATAGGACTTGACAAGTGGATTTCCAGTGTGCCATCCCTAGGACATGTACGAGCAACACCGGATTCCCTCCACGCTTTCGAATCCCGCATCCCTGGCGCGCGTCAAGGCGCTGGTGGCGGCCGCCGGCTCGGCTAGCCGCATGGAAATCGGCCGCCGGGTCTGCCAGCGGTTCGGCTTCCTGGACGCCCGCGGGCAGCCCCAGCTGGCCAGTTGCCTGCGAGCCTTGCGCACGCTCGACGCCGCCGGCCAGATCCGACTGCCCGCGCCCCGGCATAACCACCGGCGCTGCCGCCCGCGCGGTCTCGGCCGCCCCGTGCCGCCGCCGGTCGGCGTGCCCGCCCGCGTGGACCAGCTGTGCGGGCTGGCACTGATCGAGGTCAGCGACTCGGCCCAGCGCGGGATCTGGAACGAGCTGATGCGCAGCGAGCACCCGCGCGGCGCCGTCCAGCACGCCGGCGCCCAACTGCGCTACCTGCTGGTCTCCGAGCAGGGCGTGCTGGGGGCCTTCGGCTTCGCCGCCGCGGCCCTTGCGCTGGCCGCCCGCGACGCCTTCATCGGCTGGGACGCCGACCAGCGCGGCCGCCAGCTGCACCGCGTGCTCGGGCTGAGCCGCTTCCTGATCCGCCCCGGCGCCGCCTGCCGGAACCTCGCCTCCAAGGCCCTCTCGCTCGCCTTGCGCCGCCTGCCGGACGACTGCCAGCAGCGCTACGGCTACCGCCCCCTGCTGGTGGAAACCTTTGTCGAGAAAGGCCTGTACAAGGGCACTTCGCTGGCCGCCGCCAACTGGCTGCGGGTCGGCGAGAGCGCCGGGCGCGGCCGCTTCGCGGCCAGCGGGACCGCGGTGCCGGTGAAGGCGGTCTGGCTCTACCCGCTGGCGCGCGACTGGCGGGCGCAGCTGGGCGTGCCCGCGCCGCAAGCGCCGCAGGCGCTGGGCGCGGCCGACAAGCTGGCGGCGGACGTGTGGGCCGAGCACGAGTTCGGCGGCGCGCCGCTGGGCGATGTACGCTTGAGCCAGCGGCTCGTGAAGATCGTGGACCAGCAAGCGCAAGCGCCCACCAAGTCGTTCCCGGGAGCGGCGCAGAACGACCAGGCGGCGGTGCGCGGCTACTACCGTCTGATTGATCACCCGGCGGATTCGGAGGTGACGCCGGAGAACATCCTGGCGCCGCACCGGGAGCGCACGTTGCAGCGGATGCAGGGGCAGGCCGCGGTACTGTGCATCCAGGACGGCACGGACTTGAATTTCGCGGAGCATCCGGGCTGCGTGGGGCTGGGCTTGATCGGCAAGAACAAGGGCTCGGCGGGGACGCTGGGGCTGCACATGCATGCGACGCTGGTGGTGAACGGGAAAGGGGTGCCGCTGGGGGTGCCGCAGATCCAGTTCGAGGCGCCGGACGGGAAGGCGGAGCGGGGCAAGCCGCTGGAGCAGCGCAAGACGATGCGCTGGATCCGGGGGCTGCGGGAATGCGCGGAGATGGGCGGGCAGCTGGCGGGGGTGCGGCCGGTGTCGGTGCTGGACCGGGAGGCGGACGTGTTCGCCCTGTTCGCGGAGCAGCGGCGGCTGCGGAAGGTGGACCTGCTGGTGCGGGCGAAGCACAACCGCTCGCTGGGCAAGGACGTGCCGAAGCTGTTCGACTGGGTCCGGGGGGAGGCGGCGCAGGGACGGATGCAGATCCACGTGGCGCGGCTGTCGGGGCGGCGGGCGAGCCGGGGGCAGACGGGCCGCGAGGCGCGGGAGGAGCGGGTGGCGCAGGTGGAGCTGCGCTGGCGCGAAGTGGAACTGGCGGACCCGGACAGGCAGGAGGCGGCGCTGCAGCTGCGCCTGGTGCACGTGCGGGAGGAGACGCAGCCGGAGGGGGCGGAGCGACTGGAATGGTTCCTGCTGACGACGCTGGCGGTGCAGACGCAGCCGGAGGCGGAGCGGGTGCTGGAGTGGTACAAGCTGCGCTGGCGGATCGAGGACTGGCACCGGGTGCTGAAGGCGGGCTGCAAGGTGGAGTACCTGGGGCACCGGCAGGGGGAGCGGATCGAGCGGGCGGTGACGATCAACGCGGTGATCGCCTGGCGGCTGACACTGCTGACGCTGCTGGGACGGGACACGCCGGAGCTGCCGGCGGACACGCTGTTCACGGAGATCGAACTGGCGGCGCTGGAGGATTTCGCGCAGGATCGGCGGCAGCCGCCGCCGGACAATTTGGGGCGGGCCGTGCTGACGCTGGCGATGCTGGGCGGGTATCTGAATTACAAGCGCAAGCAGTACGCGGTGCCGGGGCACAAGGTGATGTGGGAGGGCTACACGAGGCTGGCCACGATCTCGCAGGTGGTGGAACGGACCCGACGGCTCAGCGAGGGTAGCAAGCTCTATCAGAAGATGCGTTCAGGGTGACTTGTGTGTAAACGGCAGGGCGCGGGAGCGGGGTGTTCGGCGAGGGTCGCGGGCGGGATCTGTCGCTGCATCCACGCGGCTCGGCGGATACGTCCTGCGGCCAGACGCCTCGACGGCCGACGCTACGGCCTGCGCGCCCTTCCGCCGTCAGGCTGATTCCACGAGCGCCGATCCGGCGCCAGGGCCGACGGCGCTGCGGACCGCGCCCCGTCGCGCGAGCCTCCGCGAACCGGTCCGCGCCTGCGGGTTCCATGCCCGCTCGCCCGCTCCAAAGCGATCTGCCCGGCCGCGCGGTGGCATGCTACGCTGCAAGCGGGCCGGAACGGCCCCCGCAGGAGTCGCAGGTCGCAGTCGGAGTTCGTCGAGGACGCAGCGGAGGTGACTGCGGAGGCGCCGCCGGACGTCGAGTACCCCTGCTCGGACGGCGTGGCGATGTCCGAGACCGACTTCCAGTCTCGGGCCGTCACGGACGCCAAGCACTTCCTCAAGACGCATTTCCGGAACCGGCCCGACGTCTATGTCAGCGGGAACATCTTCGTCTACTACGTGGAGGGGGACTCCCGCCGGAGCGTGTCGCCGGACATCCTGATGTCGTTCGGGGTGGGCCAGCGGGACCGCCGGACCTACAAGACCTGGGAGGAGGGCAAGGCGCCGGACTTCGTGCTGGAGGTGGCCTCGCCCTCGACGAGCCGGAGGGATCTGCGGGACAAGCGGGACATTTACGCGGAGCTGGGCGTGCGGGAGTACTTCCTGTTCGATGCGCTGGGAGACCTGCTGCGGCCGCCACTGCAGGGGTACCGGCTGGACTGGGGGCGGTACGAGCCGCTACCCGCGAGCGGGCAGCAGGCGGTGCGGAGCGCGGTGCTGGGACTGGAGCTGTGGGTGGATCAGCGGGCGCACTTGCGCATGCGGGACTCGAACACGGGGGAGAACCTGCCGTCGGTCGACGAGTCGGAATCGGGTCGGCGCGAGGCCGAAGCCCGCGTTGCCGAACTGGAGGCGCTGCTCCAGTCAGCGCAGAGCCACGAGAAGACGACCGGGACAAAGCGGGGTCTCTGACAGCGCGCCACAAGACCACGGTCCGTTGGAGCCGAAGGCGCGGAGGGCCGTCGGGGTTCGAGGAGTCGGTTGCCAGGGCCGGGTTGACCGAAGAGCGGCAATTCCAATCGTCGCTAGCCACCTGATCTTCGGGGCGGCCCGGAGTGTTCGAGGGGCCCGTGCGCATGGCGGGCGCGAGAATGCCCTCCGCCCCGAGTCGAAGCGGCCATCTCGCAGATTCCGCCAGCCGGCATGCGCCGACGGGCAGTTGCCCGGCAAGGGGCGAACCTCGCTTGCCTGCTACGAACCGCATTGGATGCAGACGGAATGCATGCCGCCACATTGACACGTACCGCTCTTGGATCCCGTCCTTCCCTGAACTTTCAGCTCCTCGCGCCGCCCCACCCTCCTCGAGCCCTACCCGCTTCACGGCTCAACCGAACGGTTACTATGTCACCACAGGATTGGCCCTCGCCGACTCAGGATGGGGCCCTCCTGGTGCGGATCCGGAACACGATGTGCTCCCCGTTCGGCATACGCAACGTGGTCGTGAGACGGACCCAGCCCGCCAGCTTACGGCGGATCGTGGTCCAACTGTGGTGGTAGCCGCGGGCCGCCAGGCGCCGCCGCAACAGATGCACGCCGTGGTAGGCCAGCACGGCCACCCCCTCAACTGTCCACCATTCCGTAGCCACTCCAAAGAACAGATGCGCCCGGATGCGGCTGCCTTTGGTGTGCCAGATCGGACGCAACCCGATCTCGTCCTTCAGGCTGCGGAAGGTGGCTTCCAGCTCCGTCAGCTTCCAGTAGGTCTGTACGATGCGATCCAGATCCCAGTCGGCGTCGCTGGTGCGCAGCACGTACGTGCCGGCCTTGGCCTCGCGGCCGGCGTGCTTGCGATTGCGCTGCCAGGTGACTGCGGACGCCTTGGCCAGATCCTTCCAGACGCCCTTCTTCTTCGCGCCCTTCGACTCCGGAGCCGGTGCGGCCTTCTCGACCGTGATGTCGTATTGCCCAGACACACGCTTGTAGCGTTCCTTGACACAAGAGACTGGCCCTTGAGGGTGAGGCGGCAGTGTGCCAGAATAGCAGCCCGGTTGCAGGCCGCGACCGTCCGGCTTTCTAGGGGTTGCGGCTGCCAACCGCGTCCGAGTTGCCGGGCCTGATCGATTCAGACCGAAAGGAGGATTTTCATGCCCAAAGTCCTGATCACGATCGGAGACGCTGCCGAGGCGATGGACACGTTGTATCCCGTGTATCGAGTCCAGGAAGACGGCTACGAGGCCGTCGTGGCTGGCCCGGATGCGCGCATCTATCCGCTCGTGATGCACGAGATTCCCCCGGGGTGGGACATCACGCGGGAGCAGCCGAGCTACCACTTGGAGGCCACGGTGGCCTTCCATGATGTGCGTTGCGAGGAGTACGACGGGCTGTTCCTGACCGGCGGACGCGCGCCGGAGTACATTCGCTACGACCCGGATCTGATCCGCATCGTGCGGCACTTCTTCGAGCACGACAAGCCTGTCGCGGTCGTCTGTCACGGGGCCGAGATCGTTGCCACGGCGAATGTTATCGCTGGCAAACGGATGGCGACGATCCCCAAATGCCGATTCGACATCGAGGTTTGCGGCGCGACCTTCGTCGACGAGGGCTGCGTGCGCTCCGGCAACATGGTCAGTGGGCGGGGCTGGTTCGACCAGCACCTCTACATGGCCGAATTCATGCGCATGCTGAAGGCCTACTCGGCGCAAGGCAGGGCTGAGCTTGTCGCGGCCGACCAGGAGCCGATCCTGCACGGCAGCGGCCTGCCGTAACGCTCGGGTCCCGACCGCTCTTCGGCCTCGGCTGATTCTCGGTGGCCTCCCACCGGTCGGCCGTTCGGCTAGACTCGAACCGGATCATGCCACGGCGCCCGTACTACGGCTGGTGCATTGCCGCGTCCTGCTTCTTCATCCTCGCGATGACGGTCGGGATGCCGATGTACGCCATGCCGTTCTTCTACGACCACTACATCGACGAGTTCGGATGGGACCGCGCTGAAACAACCTCTGGGTTCTTTTTCTCGACTCTCTTGATCCTGCCGCTCGGCGGACTCCTGGTGCATCGCTTCAGTCCGCGCAAGCTCATCATTTTCGGCGCGGTGTCGTTCGCCGTTGCACTCAACTGCTTCGGGTTGATGCAGGGCTCGCTGGCCTTCTATCGCTTGACTTGGTGCCTCGTCATGGTCGGGTTCGTGTACTCCGGACCGGTGCCAAGCCAAGTTCTTCTCGCGAATTGGTTCCACCGCAACCGCGGCAAGGCGATGGGCCTCGCGTACCTCGGCCTCGGACTCGGCGGGGCGATGTCCCAGAAGTTCGTGGCGGGTCCCTTGATCGAGGCCTTTGGCTGGCGTACCGCCCTGCAAATCATGGGAGGCCTGATCCTGCTGGTGATTCCCGTGGCGCTGTGGGTCTTGCGGGACAGGCCCGCCGACAAGGGGCTGGATCCCGAGCCGGCGTCGGAGATGTCGCGGGAATCCGAGGCCGCGTCCTTGAGCTTCGGGCAGCTCTTGGCCCGGTGGCCGTTCTGGCTGGTGGCCGTGGGCTCCTTCCTGAGCATCGCGGCGATCGGATCCGTCAACCAGCACATGAAGCTGCTATTCCTGGACGCCGATCTGTCGGCGTCGCTCGTCGCGGACACAACCTTCGTGATCCTGGCCTCGGGCCTGATTGGACGGATCATCACGGGCTGGCTGGCGGATCGCCTGAGCAAGAAGAACGTCATGGTGGCCGCCTACCTGTTGGTCTCGTTGCCCGTTCCTCTGCTCTACATCATCGGGCAGCCTGGCATGCCCTTATTATTCGGTGTAGCCTTTGGGTTTGGCCTGGGCGCGAACTATATGCTGATCCCCCTCATGGCCGCCGAACTCTTCGGGACCGGCTCCCTGGCGCGGGTCATGGGGCTCGTCTGGCCGTTCGGCCAAGTCGGGCAGGCGACACTTCCGTTCCTGGTGGGCGCCATGCACGACAGCGCGGGCAACTACGATGTGGCGCTGGCGCTGGTCTTCGCGATCGGGATGGTCGGGGCCGGTTGCATCACCGTCCTGCCCCGAGGACAGCGGCACTAACTGGCACAGGATGGGATCGACCGTGGGACCCGTGATTGGAGGTCGAATCTTCGCCGTTTCGGCGATGTTGCCAACTCTGGACCCGACTCCGACTGCGGCTTCCGGCCGACCCCAGCCCTCGCGGCGATAGGAGATCGGGATGGAGTGAACGGGCTCTTCGGCAAAGCGCGTCGTCCTGTGCGATCGGCTGCGCCGTTGCGACGGGAATCTAGGCCACTCGGTCCCCAGCGGGTGGCGCCTGCGGCAGCAGCAAGATCGGACGATGGGACGCTTCGGCGTCTTCCCGGGACTTGGGCCACGCACTTTGAGCAGGACTTCGCCCTCAAACGCGCCGGCTGAGAACTCATCGGGGCCGCTAACGCGGTCCTCGACTCGGCGAGGCCCGACAGCCTGTGAAACGCAGAATTCGAGGGACCGGGTTCCCTGCGGTGCGGGGGTCCCTGGTTGGACCGAGACGGAAGGCATGCCACGGATCCGCCGCGCCGCGCACCGTCTGGCTACATGCCCCTTCAGCGCCCGCGGGAGACCTACGGAATCAACAACAGCTTGCCCATGGTTTGCCGGCCAGCGAGTCGCGTCTGGGCTTCGGCGGCGTCCCGGAGCGGAAACTCACCCCCGATGTGTATGGGCAGAGAGTCCGATGCGATCCAATCCAATACGTCCGTCGCGCGCCATAGCAGGTCTTCTCGCGTCGCAATATAGGCGAAGAGCGACGGCCTCGTCAGGAACAGCGATCCACGCTTGGTCAACTCGAGCGGGGCTAGCGGGGGCACCGGGCCGCTGGCGTTGCCGAACGTCACCATCATGCCCCTTGGCTTGAGGCTGTTCAAGCTCCCAAGCCAGGTGGACTGCCCGACAGAGTCGTAGACGACGTCCACGCCCCGGCCGCGTGTCAGGCGCTTGCACTCGCTTTCGAAATCTTGCTCGGTGTACAGGATGACCTCGTCCGCCCCGGCCGCGCGCGCCTTGGCGGCCTTTTCCTCGGTTGAGCATGTGCCGATGACGCGAGCTCCGAATCTCTTGGCCATGGCGACGAGCAGTAGGCCAACGCCTCCCGCACACGCATGGATCAGCACCGTGTGTCGTGGCCCGAGTTCGAACGTCGACCGGACCAGGTAGTGCGCTGTCATACCCTGCAGCATCGCAGCTGCGGCGGTCTTGGTCGCAATCCCGTCCGGGACCTTGACGAGCCGGTTGGCGTCTACCGCCGCGTACTCTGCATACGAGCCGTGGACTCCCGTATAGGCCACGCGGTCGCCCACGGCGACTTCGTTCACCCCGGAACCGACCGCCGCCACGGTTCCTGCGCCTTCCTGCCCGTTGATGATCGGCAGTTCAGCCGGGTACAGCCCGGTACGGAAGTAGATATCAATGAAGTTGACGCCCGCTGCCTCGATCTGGACGACCGCCTGCCCGGGTCCGGGCTCCGGTTCGGAGATGTAGTCGTAGCGCAGGACTTCGGGTCCGCCGTGCTCGTGAATGCGGATGGCTCTCATGATCGAAGCGGTATTCTATCAGCTCGATGCGCATCCGCAGCGTTGACGCCTTCCACCTGCGCTCGCCCCTCGACCAGCCGTTCCGTTTTTCCCAGTTCTCCTACGCCCAACGCGAAGCGATGCTCGTGCGGGTGGCGACGGATGACGGCTCCGAAGGCTGGGGCGAGGCCTACGGCCCGGCTGCCGTCACGGCTGCGGTTGTCCGGGAATTCCTCGGCCCGCTGGTGCTCGACCGTGACCCTCGCGCCGTCGAATCGCTCTGGGCGCTGTTGTACGCCCGCTCCCTGGACTACGGGCAGAAGGGCGTGATGCTCGCTGCGATCTCCGCACTCGACATCGCCTTCTGGGATCTCAAGGCGCAGCATGCGGGAATGCCGCTCTACCGCCTCCTTGGCTCCGAGCTCGTCGAGTCCGTCGAGTGCTATTGGACAGGCTTCTACTTCGGTGGCGACGAGCCGTTGGAGGCGCGCTGGGAACGGGAGGCCAACGCGTGCCTGGACGAGGGTTTTCGTGCGGTCAAGATGAAGGTTGGCCTGGGGCCCGAGCGCGACGCCGAACTCGTCACCGCGCTCCGGAGCTTCGTCGGACCCGGTGTGAAGCTCGCGATCGACGCCAACCACGCCTATACGCCGACCGAAGCCGTCACCTTGGCCCGCCGCGTGGAACGGCACGAGATCCACTGGTTTGAAGAGCCCGTCTCCCCCTTGGATCCAGAGGCCTACCTGGAAGTCAAGGCCCGGACGAGCATTCCACTCGCCGGAGGGGAGTGCGAAGCGACGCGATTCGGATTCGAGAAGTGGTTCCGCCTGCGCGCTCTGGACTATGCGCAACCGGATGTCTGCGCCTGCGGGGGGATCACGGAGGCCATGAAGATCGCCACGCTCGGTTCGCTGACCGGAGTCCACGTTACGCCCCACGCCTGGGGTTCCGCAGTCGGCCAAGCGGCCGCTCTCCACTTCTATGCCGCCCGGCCCAGACAACCCTTCACGCTGACGGCCGAGGCGAAGTTGATCGAATGCGACCGGACTGAGAACCCGTTTCGCGAGGCGATCGTAGAGCGGCCGATCCAGCTGGAACAGGGCCGCTGGCGCCTGCCGGACGAGTCCGGCCTGGGCGTCCGGGTGCTGCCGGGCAGCTTCACACCGTATCTCGTGAATCCCGTCAGCGCATTCGCAGCGAAGGCCCCCAGGATGGACCTATAGCGCTCGTTCGACGGCCATCTTCCACCCGCTATAGAGATCTTCTCTGCGCGCCTCCGACATGGCTGGCTCGAACCGGCGGTCGACGCTCCAGAAGCTCTCCAACTCGTCCGTCCCTGTCCAGATTCCGCTCGCCAAGCCCGCCAGGAACGCCGCACCCAGAGCCGTGGTTTCCGCGTAGGCGGGTCGTACGACGGGTACGCCCAGGATGTCGGCCTGGAATTGCATCAGAAAATCGTTGGCAGTGGCCCCGCCGTCGACGCGCAGCTCCGCCAGCTGCGAACCGCAATCGGACTGCATCGCGTCCACTAAGTCGCGGGTCTGATAGGCAATCGACTCCAGGGCGGCGCGCACGATGTGCTCGCGACTAGCCCCGCGGGTCAGCCCTGTGAGGATGCCCCGCGCCTGGGAGTCCCAATAGGGCGCGCCGAGACCGACGAAAGCGGGCACGAGATAGACCCCCGCCGTGTCTTCGACCGACTCGGCGGCCTGCTCCGATTCGGCTGCGCTTCCGATCAGGCCGAGCCCGTCCCGCAGCCATTGGACGACGGCCCCCGCGACAAAAATGGCGCCTTCCAGAGCGAACTCGTCCTTCCCGGAGCCGGACGCTGCGGTCGTCGAAAGCAGGCGGTGCTGCGAGTGGGAGGCGTCGCCCCCCGTGTGCATCAGGGCGAAGCAGCCCGTCCCGTACGTGTTCTTGACCAGGCCGGGGCGGAAGCAGGCCTGCCCGAACAGGGCGGCCTGCTGATCCCCAGCGATCCCCGCGATGGGGATCTCGGCCCCCAGCAGACTGCCGTCCGTTGTCGCCATCACGCCGCACGACGGCACGATGCGGGGCAGCATGGCGCGTGGAACGCCCAGCAGAGACAGCATCACTTCATCCCAACTCCCCTCGCGGAGGTTCATCAGCAGAGTGCGTGAAGCGTTGGTTCGATCGATCACGTGCGTAGTCCCGCCGCTCAGGCGGTAGACCAGCCAGCTGTCTACCGTGCCGAATGCCAACTCTCCTGCTTCCGCTCGCTCCCTGGCGCTTGGCACGTGGTCCAGGATCCAGGCGATCTTGCTGCCGGAGAAATACGGGTCCAGGACCAGGCCCGTGCGCGCCGCGGTTTCCTCCGCGTGCCCGGCCTCGCTCAGCGTGGCGCAGGTGTCGGCCGTACGGCGGCACTGCCACACGACGGCGGGCGCGACCGGAGTTCCGCTCGCGCGGTCCCAGACGATGGTGGTTTCGCGCTGATTGGTGATGCCCAACGCCGCGACGGCTTGCCAGCCGCCGCACTGCTCGACCGCTTCCAGAGCCGCACGCAGCTGGGTTTGCCAGATCGCTTCGGCGTCCTGCTCCACCCATCCGCCATGGGGATAGCTGCTAGCGACGGGATGCTGCGCGGTCGCGACGGCGCGCGCTGCGCGGTCGAAGACCACCGCCCTGGCACTGCTCGTTCCCTCGTCGCAGGCAAGCACGTACTCGGACATGAGTTCCTATCTTGTGCGATTGCCCGGATCGCCGGCAAACCCCTCCTGCCCTTCGCGAAACCACCGGCTCGGAGGACGCCAGCTACCACGCGCCTCACCTTCGCGTCTGCGTTACGGTAGCGGCATCTCTTCGCTATCCGTCTCCCGTGCCCGCGCGAACGCAGGTTGCGGTTCTTCGGTGCGTACCTGCTCAAGCCAGTACACGCCGTCGTAAGGGACGCTGTTGCCGCGCGTTCCGACCACGTCCATGTCCCCGTCGGAGTCCAGGTCCCGGGCGACGAACATGTCGAACATGCCCCGCTTGCGGCGCGAGATGTCGTGCCGGATCCAAGGGCTCTGCATGTCACCGGGATTCTCGAACCAGGCCAGACGGCCCAGCGCCATGGCGCGGGTCACCTCTTCGCCATCTCGGTCCCGCGGACCCCGGCTGTAGCCGCCGACAAAGATGTCGGGGTGGCCGTCGCCGTCGATGTCGGTGATGGTGAGGCCGGTCGCGCTGTCGGGCGCGGTCGTGCCGATCCGGTGCGCCGCCCAGGGCGAGTCCGGTTCGGCAGGCTGCTCCAACCAAATCACCGTTCCGAAGTTCGGCCTGCTGGCGGAGAGCAGCAGATCGAGCCTGGAGTCTCCGTTGAAGTCCAGAAAGCCGAACATGAAGCCAGTCACGCGGATCTCCGGGAAGCCTGCGGGAATTGCGATATCGATGGCGTGCTCCCCGAAGTTGATCTTCGGGCCGCCCAAGTTCTCGAACCAGAAGAGACGGGCCTCGCCGCGCGAGGAGGCGACGATGTCGAGGTCTCCGTCCGAGTCCAGGTCGACCGGAGGCGAGTTGATCGGCACGCGGACCCGCGTGAGCACATGCTCCGTCCACGACGCGTCGCGGAGCGGATCGCCGTCAATCTCGTACCAACTGATGGGACGGACGATCGTCTCGACGGCATCGCCGCGCTGGCTGCCCTTGTTGGGCGCCACGACCTCGGGCTTGCCGTCTCCGTTGAAATCGCCGAAGAACACCCGGATAAACGAGCCTCGGCCACTCGCGACGGAGGGGATGATGCGTTCCCAATGCGCCGTGCGCGCGGCGGCGCCGGGATTCTGGAAGTAGATCAGATGCTGGAATTCGCAGGCCGCGATGATGTCGGGGTAGCCGTCCCCGTTTACATCGGCGATGGACATGTCCTCGGCGGCCCCGGCCTCTTCGCCTTCGGCCAGAGTCGTGAGAAACCACTTGTCCGGGTCGCTGGAACCAAAGGCCAGCCGGATATGGCCGTCTGCGACGCCGTCGTACTCCGTATCGGATTCGTGCACCGACACGATATCCTCGTAGCCATCAAGATCGAGGTCGGCCATCTCCAGTCCGTCGCTACCCGCGATCGCAACGCCGCCGGTCTCGAAATCGTCGATGATGTGTTCCCGCCAAGAGATATACTGGCCGTCGGCAGCCCGGGCTCGAGTCTGGGCTTGCCCGACGGGCTGATCCGGGGGGGCCGGGGCAGAGCCGCAGCCCGCAGCGAAAAGCGCCGCGGCAGTGGCCAGGATTGGAAAGGCAGGCCTGCCGCATCGCATGGGAACTCCCGCCATCGGATCATACGCTTGAGGCGCGGAGACTCCCACGCGACCGCAACCGCCAGAGGTGTCACTGACAATTGGCCTGCTTCGTACTTCCAGCCATCGTTCACCGGGTTCCCAGCCCGTCGACCGCCGTTTGGGTGGAGCGGGCGGTGCGGGCTGCCCTTTACCCACAAGTCGCGGATTTGGGCATGCTTTGGTACAAGTTACTGGTCGGGCCTAAGCGGAGGAGACGCTCGTAGGATTGGGCGATGGTCGCGAGGCGCGTGTAGCCTTCCCAGATCACCTCGTTCCCGGGTGCGAGGTCATGCTTGCGATTGAGATGGCCGCCCAGCATCGCCGTGGTGAGTACGGCCCGCCCGAGATTGTCGGGCGGCGCCAGCTGGCGATCCGTCGCGAAATCCCCCAGGGCCGCGATCTCGGTGTCGGAAAACAGCGTGTCCGGCGCCAGCTCGGGCGTGTCACGGCCCAGCAGCGTCATCACCGTCAGGCGCCAGGCGATCACCGCCTTGATCGTCACCGCCCGCTCGATCCGCTCCCCCCGCCGGTGCCCCAGGTACTCCACCTTGCAGCCGGACTTGAGCACGCGGTGCCAGTCCTCGATCCGCCAGCGCAGCCGATACCATTCCAGCACCCGCTCCGCCTGCCGCTCGCTGCTCGCCTCCAGGCTGGTCAGCAGGAACCATTCCAGCGGCTCGGCCCCGGCCGGGGCCGACTCCTCCCAGACATGCACCAGGCTCAGTTCGACCGGCTCCCGCCCCCCGCCGGCTCCCTTGCCTGGCGCGGGCAGGCGTACCCTGCGCCAGCGCAGCGCCACCTCCGCTTGGCGCGCCTCGCGCAACTCGCTCGCCGCTTGCCGCCGGGTGCCCCGCCGTGCCGAGCTGCGCAGCACATGGATCGTCCGGCGCGCCTGCGCCGGTGCCGCCCGCACGGCGTCGAACAGTTTCGGCACCCCCTTGCCGAGGCTGCGGTTGTGCTTGGCCCGCACCAGCAGGTCGACCGTGCTCAGACGGCGCTGCTCGTCGAACAGCTCGAACACGTCCGCCTCGCGGTCCAGCACCGAAACCGGCCGCGCGCCGCCGAGCCGGGCGGCCAGCGCGGCGCAGTCCCGCAGCCCGCGTACCCAGCGCTGCGTCTTGCGCTCCTCCAGCGGCTTGCCCTTCTCCGCCTTGCCGTCCGGCGCCTCGTACTGGATCAGCGGCACGCCCAGCGGAACACCGTCCCCGTTGACGACCAGCGTCGAGTGCATGTGCAGCCCGAGCGTGCCCTTCGAGTTGGAGTTCTTGCCGATCAGGCCCAGGCCTTCGCAGCCGGGATGCTCGGCGAAGTTGAGATCGGTGCCGTCCTGGATGCACAGCAGCGCCTCTGCGCCGCGCATGCGCTGGATCGTGCGGGCGCGGTGCGGGGCGAGGATGTTCTCGGGAGTCACCGCCGAGTCGGCGGGCTGGTCGATCAGACGGTAGTAGGCTTTCATCAGGGCTTGGTCGGACTGCGCGGCGGAGGGGAACGAGGCCCTGGGCGCAACGGCCAGCACGGCGGCGCTACGCGCCAAGCGCCTGCTCAAGCGTACATCGCCCAGGGGGGCGCCGTCGAACTCGAGCGCGGCCCAGCCCGGCCGCTCGAGTCCGGCGACGGGGTCGGGCAGCGGCTGGGGGTCGGGGAGGCCGAGCTGGCGGCGCCAGTCGGGGCGCAAGGGATAGAGGAAGATCGACTTGACGGGCACGGCGGTGCCGGTCGGGGCGCAGCGGCTGCGGCCGGCGGTGAGTCCGACCGGGATCCAGTTGGAGGCCTTGAGGCAGGTGCCGTCATGGCGGCTGCGGTCGACGAAAGTTTCGAGGAGCAGCGGGGCATAGCCGTAGCGCAGGAGGAAATCGGCGGGGAGGCGGCGCAAGCACAGGCCGAGGGCCTTGGAGGCGAGGTTGCGGCAGCGCACGGAGGGACGGACGAGGAAGCGGCTCAGGGCGAGGACGCGATGGAGCTGCTGGAGGCGCAGGGCGGGGTCCCAGCCGATCCAGCGGTCCCGGTCGGCGAGCGCGAGGGCGGAGGCGGCGAAGCCGATGGCGCCGAGGATGCCGTGGCGGGACAGGAGCAGGTAGCGCAGCTGCGGGCCGGCATGGCAGGCAGCGCCCTGGGGATGCTCGCGCTCGATGAGTTCGTTCCAGGTGCGGCGCTGCTCGTCGGTGCGGACCAGGTCGAGGCACAGCCCCTCGATCTGGTGGACAACCGGGGGAACGAGCAGGGGGGCAGGGACGGGCCGTCCGAGGAGTCGAGACAGGCCGCGACCGCCGTTGCGGACGGGAGGTGGGAGCGCGATGCAGCTGCGGGAGTGGAGGGTGCGCAGGGCCTTGAGGCAGCTAGCGAGCTGCGGCTGGCCGAGAGCATCGGCGAAGCGGAATTCGGCGCACACGCGGTCGGCGAGGGCAGTGCGATGGGAGAAGCTCTCGGCGGCGAGCAGCGCCGCGACGCGCGCCAGGCCCTCGGGACTGGAAATCGTCTCGAGAATGCGATGCTGCTGTTGCATATCTCATTGAGAACAGATCCTGTCCAGTTTGTCAAGTCACTTTATGGGTAAAGGGCAGGGTGCGGGGGCGGGCTCCGGAACGGCAGACGCCGTGCCAAGGAAGAGCATTTTTTGACCGGCGGGGCGGCAGACGGGTGTTGGGAGTGGGAGGAAGGAGCCGCTGGCCGCGCCGGTGGTCAAAACATGTGTTGGACTGAACCGCTGGGCGATGCCCTGGCTATGGGGATTGCATGTGCGGCGCAGGCTGTGGGGGGAGGTTGGAGCGGTCGGCCGGGCGCTTGAGGGTCGGAGCGGTGCGGGTCGGCCGGGGGGCGCGGCGGGTTCGGAGTGGTGCGGGAAGCTGCGCAGGTCGGGAACGAGCCAGTCAGGGAGCCTCGGGCGCGCGGGGACGGAGGTTCCCCGGACGGCGCGCGGAAGCGGCATCGCGGCGGGGTGGCTCTGGCGGGGCGGGCGGCGGTCACGAGGTGTCGTCCTCCGGCGGCGGGGGCTCGCAGCCCGGCTCGAATCGCTCCGCAATGGCCATGATCCCGCGACGGCAGGCCGGGCAGGTGCGCAAGGAGGTCCCGGTGCGATCCTCGAAGCGGTCGCGGCAGTCGCGCGTCGGCTCGGAAGGCGCGGCGGTGTCGGCCGGAGGCATGCCGAGCAGGCTGCGGCACAGGGTCAGCTTCTCGGTGCGGTGGCAGCCGGCGAGAAAGCCGAAGTGGCGGACGCGGTGGAAATCGGGTGGCAGGACATGCAGCAGGAAGCGGCGGATGAACTCCTCGGCGGCGAGCGTCATGGTCTTGCGTCGGTTGCGATGGCGGGAGTCGCGCCAGAGGAAGCGGACTTGGCCGTTGTCGATGGCGAGGAGGCGGTGGTTGGAGATGGCGACGCGGTGGGTGTAGCGACCGACGTAGGCGAGGACCTGGGCGGGGCCGGCGCAGGGCGGCTTGGAGTAGACGACCCACTCGGTCTGGCGCAGGGGCGCGAGGTAGCGGGCGAAGGCGGCGGGGTCGCGGAGCTCCTCCAGGGAGTGGAAGAAGTCGAGCCGGCCGGAGCGGAAGGCGCGTTCGAGCTGGTCGAGGAAGAGGGTGCGGAAGCGGCGCGAGAGGACGCGCACGGGCAGGAAGAAGCCGGGGCGGCAGGCGATCCAGCGGTCGCCGCCGGGGGCGATGCCGCCGCCGGGGACGACGCAGTGCAGGTGAGGATGGAAGGAGAGATTTTGGCCCCACGTGTGAAGCACGCCGAAAAAGCCGATCTCGGCGCCGAGGCGCTTGGGGTCGGCGGCGATCTGGCGCAGGGTGCGCGAGGCGGCGCGGAAGAGGATGTCGTAGAGGGCGCGCCGGTTCTGCAAGGCGATGGCGGCGATTTCGGTCGGGAGCGTGAAGACGACGTGGAAGTACGGGCAGTCGAGCAGCTCGTCGCGGCGCTTGGCGACCCAGTCGGCTTGGGCGGAGCCCTGGCACTTGGGGCAGTGGCGGTTGCGGCAGGAACGGTAGCAGAGGCGGCGGTGCCCGCATTGGTCGCACTGCTCGATCTGTCCGCCGAGAGCGGCGGTGCGGCAGAGTTCGATGGCGGACATGACGCGGCGTTGCGCGCTCGTCAGCGAGTCGCCGAGGAGCTGGCGGAAGGCGTCCCCGTAGCGACGGAAGACGTCCGCGACTTCGAGTCGGGGGCGGGTCACCGGGCCGTCCGCGGGCCGCCGTCGGCGGCTTGCGGACGGGGCAGCAGGTCGAGCGGGCTGGTCGCGGAGCAGACCTTGCAGCAGGCGACTTGCAGGTAGCGGGCGGTGGTGGCGAGGCTGCGGTGGCCGAGCAGGAGCTGGCTACCGCGTAGCGGTTTAGTCCAAGAGATCTTACGAGACGGCGGCGGCTCGGTATTGTCATGGGAGTTTCAAGGAGTAGTATGGAATTCGTCATCGTCCCTGGCCGACCATGGATTCGGCGCATTGACGCGAGGCAACCGGCGAGTGCCGCATGCTGAAGATTCCGGCTCGAGCAGACCGTGAGAATGAGCCCTCAGCGCGAGCGCTCGGCAGGACCGTTGGCGGGCGTGGGATAGTGTCGAGGGGGCTGCAGGCTGCCATTGGCCCGCCGGCAGCGGACAGATGTCATGACGGCTGCCGGAGGCTTCCGCTCGTTGGAAACAGGACACTGGGGGTCGATTTCCGCGGCCTGCGTCCGCTTGGCTGCCGCCATGAGACCCCCTTCGGCTGGCATAGAATGGACCAACTGAAGATGTCCGTCAGCGCGGGATGGGAGGCGTCATGAGAACGCGATTCGCTCTCTTGGTTTCGTTTGGCTTGTTGCTTGGATGGGCTTCGACCGCCCAGCGAGACCGCGCCGAGGCGGTCGAGATCGGCCCTAACAACACCGACTGGATGCCCACGGGCAAGGAGGCGGACGGCCTCCCCGGCGATTTTGTCCTACGCAACAACAGGATCCATGCGCTAGTGTCCGGTGCGCAGCCGTTTCGGCGAGCCAATATGACGACCGAGTATGCAGTTGTCCTCCAGGGATGCCTCTACGACCTCGATCTGCGCGGAGCGGAGAACGACCAGCTCACGGTTCTCCGTCCCGGCGGCGAGAGCGGCTATGTCTCGCACGTACGGATCATGGAGGACGGCTCGGGTGGCGCAGCCGTGGTGGAGGCGGTTCGGACCGCAACCAAAGGCAACGGGCTCTTCACGCGGCACGAGTACCGCCTGGAACCGGACTGGCAGTACCTGCTGGTATCGTCCACGTATCGGAACGAGTCGCGGGAACCAAGGACGATCACACCGGCTCCGGTCTGGAAGGGACTCGACAACGAGATAACCGTCGGGGACATTCGCCTTGGGGACAGCATCGATCCATTCGACAAGCGCGGCTATGCGGTCGGGCTCGTGGAGAGTTCGGATGGTGCGGAAGAGGTCGTCCTCCAACCGGGCGAAGACGCGACGTTTCGGTTCCGCGTCGGCGTGGCCGGGTCTCCGCTAGCGGCCTATGGTGTCTTGGCTGCCGAGAGCGGGCCCAGCGGCCAAGTCTCAGGCAGCGTGCTGGACGGGGACGGAATCCCGGCGATCCACGGTTCGTTGTTCGCCACCCTGGAGGGGTCTGCGGTCCCGCACTACCCGGATTCGCAAGGCCGGATTTCCTTCCGGCTTCCGGTGGGTCGTCACGTTCTCCGGTTCGAAGATCTCGGCCGTGACCCGCTGGAAAAGGAAGTCCCGGTCCGGCGCGGCGGCGCCACCCAACTCGACTGGGAGGTTGCCCGCGCTTCCACCGTTCGCGTGAAGATCACGGACGCAAACGGCGAACCGTCTCCAGGCAAGGTGCAGTTCCTTGGCATCGACGGAACTGAGACACCGAACTTCGGGACTGACTACCGCGCCCACGGCGGCAATCACCAGTACCAGGCGCACGACGGTCGAGTACAGCAGCAGGTCCCTCCCGGCGCCTACCTCCTGCGCGTTTCGCTCGGCCCGGAGTACGATCTCGTGGAACAGCGGATCGAGGTTGCGAAGGGAGAAACCGTTTCAGTCGAAGTCAAACTCGAACGGACGGTCGATACGAGGGGTTGGATCAGCACGGACTACCATTCGCACTCGACGCCCAGTGGCGACAACTACTGCAGCACGCGGGATCGCGTGATCAATCTTGCGGCGGAGCACATCGAGTTCGCTCCGACAACGGAGCACCAGCGCCTGTACGATTGGACCCCGCATATTGAACGGCTGGGCCTCAGCGGTCGAATCAAGACCGTGCCGGGCATCGAGCTGACCGGCAGCGGGCAGCACTTCAACGCCTTCCCCTTCGTGCCGGACCCGTCTGCGCAGGACGGTGGAGCGCCGCTGTGGCACTATGACCCGCGTATCAACGCGATCGTCCTGCGAAACTGGGGCACCCCGTCCCTGGCGCGCGGCTCCCGGATCGACCCCGCCAAGAATGCCCGCCTACGGTTGGATCCGTTCGGTGGAGGGCCGGATCGTTGGGTTCAGGCGAATCACCCGGACGTTGGAAGCGTGTTCTTCGACCGGAACCAGGACGGAGTCGCGGACGGTGGTTTCCAAGGCCTCGAGGAATTGATCGACGCGGCCGAAGTCTGGAGCGCCGAGATCCTCAACCTGACCCCGCACTACAACACGCGTAGCGGAGCGAACCGGACTTTCGGTTGGCTCCAGATGTTGAATCAAGGCCGCCAAGTCTGGTGTGTGGCCGTCAGCGATGCACACAGGGTCTTCGGCAACGGCGTCGGCGGTTGGCGAACCTATGCGCCGAGCTCCACCGACGACCCGGCCGCGATTGACCACGAAGAGGTGATCCGCAACTCGAAAGCCGGCCGGATGATGATCACGAACGGCCCGTTCCTGAAGGTGGCGACCTCGGACGGACTCCCGATCGGCTCAAGCGTCATCAGCGAAGGCTACGTGGATCTGAAGATCCAAGTGCAGACTCCGAATTGGCTTGAAATCGACCGCATTCAAGTCCTGGTGAATGGGCGCCAGCCCGAGCAGTACAATTTCCGCAAGCGCGCAAATCCCGGCATGTTCGCGGACGGCGTGGTCAACTTCGACCAGACCGTACGAGTGACGTTGCAGCAAGATGCCCATCTCATCGTCGTCGCCATCGGCGAGGGATCCACGATCGAGAAGGGCTGGGGCCTCAACCCGTATGGAGAGATGCATCCGGTGGCCTACACCAATCCGATCTACGTAGACGTGGATGGCAACGGATTCGAGGCGAACGGCGATACGCTCGGCCACCCGTTGATGACGTCGCCGCGGGCCGACTGAACGCGCCCTCCGGACCGACCCTCTGGGCCGAGTCTCTGTTCGTGCC
The DNA here is from genome assembly GCA_965218615.1 of Bryobacterales bacterium. GTDB lineage: Bacteria > Acidobacteriota > Terriglobia > Bryobacterales > UBA6623 > VXMF01. The sequence continues at coordinate 458,438 of CBDCLH010000002.1, read as the reverse complement.
GGAGCGGGTGAAGCCAGAGTCTTGAGCCGCGCGAAGTTCCAGCCGTCCGTCTCCGTCTGTGTGGACGGTTGCTTCTGGCTTGATCCAGAGGGCCTCCCAAGCGGGCGCTATCCTCTCCTATAGAGTGGAAGATCGTGGTTCAGTACGAATACGACGGCCCCCGCACGTCGGTCAGCTTGGTGCGAGACTTCTCTGCTACCTCCGCCTCCGTCTTTGATGCTTGGGTGCTTGCTGACATTGCGGGCGAGTGGTTGTTCACGACCAAGACGAGCACGTCGGTCTGCGAGCTCGAGCCGCGTGTTGGCGGATCGTACCGGATCACCCGGACCCGGGGCGGAAAGCAGTACGTCGCTGTCGGCGAGTATCAGGTAGTGGACCGGCCCCGGCGCCTAGTCTTCACGTTCGGGATGCCGCAGTTTGCGGCGGATTTCGATACGATCAGCGTCGACATCGAACCGGCGTCGGATGGCTGCAGAGTGACTCTGGCCCAGGATGGCCTGCGTCCTGGCGACGAACAATCGATGCTATCCGGTTGGGGCAAGATGTTCGACCTGTTGGACAAGGCTCTGGCTGCGCGCCGCTCCGGGTAGCTGTTGCGTGGTCGGGCCGGCCGGGCCAGTCGCCGCGAAGGCAGCCCTGCAGACTGCCTCGGGTAGCGACGTAAAGCGTTTACCATAAATGAGTTACATATTTGGTGACGGTGCTCTGCCCCCCATTATGTCCACCGGGACGAAACGGATTTCCTTGGCCCTTCGTGGCCGTGAGCGGACGCGGCGGCCCGGATCGCCATGCACCCACGCCCCGTCGCCGCGTCGTTCGACAGTCTGACGGCGGCGCGCTTCTCCCTTCCAGCGACCAGCCACACGACCGTCGATCGCGAGAGGCCCGTCGGCACGGGTTCGATGCCGCCGAGGGGCGTACGTCATCGTATGCACTCAGGCCACAACGTGGTAGATTCGGCGCTGGAGATCGCTGGAGAGAACAGCGATCACTTCCGCGACAAGGGGTCGCAATTCCTGCAATCGAGTGCGACCGGCGGTCATGATGACGACCGGCATCGGAAGGTCGTCGACGTTCTGCTGATACTCGAACCCTTGATCGACCGTGACGAGGGCGTCGAATCCACCATCGACTGCGAGGCGCAACAGCTCCCCGTTTCCGAAGCCCGCCCAACCCATCTGCTGCACCGTGCGCGTCTCAAACGAACCGGGAAACGACGACGCGAGTCGCCTTGGCACAGACTCGTCAAGCAACACTTTCATTTGGCATGGTCCACCAGTATCGCCGTTGCACGTTCCAACAGTTCGACGGCCTGCTCTCGCGATACCGTGGGATAGTCATCAAGAAATTCCTCGAGACGGTCGCCGGCTTCCAGATGCTCCATCAGGATCCGCACTGGAACCCTCGTACCGGAAAACACCGGAGTTCCGCCAAGGATGTCCGGGTTCCTGTCGATAAGGTTGTCCGTCATTTGTTCTCTCCGTCCATACTTGTCAGCCTCTGGGAGTCGGCGATCTCACCCTCCCCCTTCCCCAACATCCCGAGCCCGCGCATTGGTGATAGTCGGCTCTGCCGCCAACCGCCGCCGCCAGTCGGCTACTACGTCGGCCTCGACCCCGATCGCCATGGCAGCCGCCTCGTCGATGACCCGCCGGACTACGCATTCCTCGGCCTGACGCATCGGCAGTAATTCCATGTTGCAGGCTTGGTCGAAAGCAGCTCTCAACGAAGCCCAGGCCGGGGGTGCATCTATGTGTTGTGAGGGTGTTGTGAGCGATAGCAGCCTCATAGATCCGACCGGGCTTTTGGCAATAGCCAAGATACCATCAAGACCGCTTCAAGGGCAGCGACTAACCTGCATCGGACTACACCCCCGGAGCCGCCCACGATAGCGGCGCGGCGCGTTACGTTTTTTTCTTTTCTCGTTTTACTCTCAGTAGGTTCATATCCTCAGACTTCCTGACATCTGACCAGAATGAGGTGTCGCGGTTTTCCGGCTAGACAGCGAGTTGCGGGCGGGGAGCAGCGCTCGTAGGATGGTCGTCGGGCAGGAGTTCGTAGACGAGTCGCAGCGAGGTGCCGGGAAACGCGGTGCGCGTTTGATTGAGTTCGCGGAGCAGCGGGCCCAGGGCGGCGTCCTGGGAGCGGCTCGCCAGATGCAGTAGCTGCACAGTGAGCGTGCCGGCACGGATATCGGGGACCAGGTTGGCGTCGCTGCGGAACAGCGCCTGCAGCAGCGCGCGGGCGTTTTCGGGCTTGCCGAGTTCGGGGGCGACCGCGACGGCCATCGCGGTTTCGGCCCGGTAGGCGATCATGCGCAGGGAGTCGAGCAGGTTGCGCAGCGGCTCGGGCAGGGCCATGAGGCGCTCCTCCGGGGACAGCTCGCCCGCCGGCACGTGCTCGTCGGCGTGCCGGGCCGCATGCTCCAGGCCCTCGATGCAGCGGTCGGTCGCGTCGATCTCGGAGTGCAGTGCGCGGACTTTGTCGGCGTGTCCGGCACTGGGCCGGGCCTTTTCGCGGGCCAGCTTGCGGCGCAGGTTGCCGACCTTGTTGCGGAGCTTGTCGAGGGCCTTGCGGATCAGCCGCCAGGCGGGGTTGACCACCCGCGTGTGCGGCTCGACGGGCAGCAGCCCGCGCTGCGGCAGCGCATCCAGGCCGAACTCCTCCTTGAGGTACTTGAAGACGTTCTCCTGGGCCCAGCGCGAGCGCATGAGCCCGGCGACCTGCGCCGCCGACAGGCTCGGGTGCGTGGTGATGACCGACGGTTGGCGTTGGCCGGCGGCGGGTCGGCCCGCGGCGGGCACGGGCTCGCGCGGCTGGCCGCTCTTGCCCGGCGGCTGCAGGCGCCGGTCGATCCAGAAGCGCACCTCGCGCGCCTCGCAGCCCGGCAGCAGGGGCGCCTTGCGCTCGGCGACCTGCGCCTCGAGCGTCGCCGCGCCCAAGGGCGAGCGCACGGTGACGCGCTCCGGGCGGAACTCGCTGTCGGGCCAGCGCTCCGTCTGCGCGCCCTTGCGCCAGGTGATGCAGGCGATGCCCTTGGCGGCCAGCCAGCGGAACAGCTGCGGGCTCCAGCCTTCGCGGTCGAACACCAGCGTCAGGTGAGGCTCCGCCGCCGCGCCCGCGGCGGGCGCCAGCAGGCCGAGCGCCTCCAGTTGCGGCACGATGCCGTGGCGGATCTCGGCCACCATTTTCGGATCGACCTGCTTGTGGATGCACAGCAGGGGCGCGCCGCCGAGCGCGTTGAGCCAGTAGCCGGCCGCGGCCGGCAGCTGCAGTTTCTGGCGCGCGACGAAGTGCTTGGGCAGGTTGGCCTTGCCGCTGTAGACCTTGACATGGCCATCGACGAACAGCGTGGCGGCGGTGGCGGGATCGTCCGCGGCCCACTGCCCGGCCAGGGCCGCGCGCCAGGCGTGCAGCGCCTCGGGGTCGGCGGCCAACTGGTCCAGCTTGCGCCGCAAGGTGCGCGCCTCGGGGCAGCGGTCCAGGCCCAGCAGGGCGCCCCATTCGCCGGGCTGCTCGTAGCGCAGCTTCCGTGTTTCTTGTCAAGCACATATCCGGGCAGAGATGTTCCGGAGAGGCGATTTTCTTGCATTTCTTTCCGGATGGCGAGGTTCGGTTGGGAGCCGCTCGTCGGTGTGCTCATGCGGGTGCCTGCAGTTCGTGGGTGGGAGGCTCGGGCTGCCAGAGGCGATCCTCGCGGAGCAGGGTGTCGAGCAGGCCGACGAGCTTGCGCATGACGGCGACGAGGGCGACCTTGGGCGGCTTGCCGCGGGTGAGGAGTCGTTCGTAGAAGGCCTTGGCCGCGGGTTCGCAACGGACCGCGGAGAGGGCCGCCATGTAGAGCAGGTGGCGCGGCTGGGCGCGGCCGCCGCGGATGGAGCGGCCGCCGCGGTGCTGGCCGGAGTCGCGGTCGAAGGGAGCGAGGCCGAACAGGGAAGCGGCCTGGCGACGGCCGAGGGTGCCGAGCTCGGGCATGTCGGCGCAGAGGCAGGCGGCGGTGACGGGGCCGCAGCCGGGGATCGAGCGGATGCTGGCGGCGCGGCGGGAGAGTGCGGTGTCGGCGGCGATGCAGGTGAGCATGCGGCACTCGCAGGAGGCGCTGTCGGCCTGCAAGGCGTCGAGGGTGGCGCCGGGGCAGCCGGCGGCCTCGGGAGCGAGTTCGGCGCAGAGCTTGCGGAGGGCGCCGAGCTGTTCGACGAGCTTGCGGCGGAGAGCGAGCAAGTCGCTGAGCAGCTGGAGGGTGCGCGGCAGGGGCGGGGTTGCCTCGAGGCTGTCGAGGAGGCCGAAGCGGGCGAGCATGGCGGCGTCGACGCGGTCGTTCTTGGCGAGCTGGCCGATGGCCTGGGCGAAGCGCCGGGAGCGCAAGGGATTGACCAGGACGGTCTCGATGCCGGCGTCGAAGAGGCCCTGGTGGAGGTTGCGGTGGTAGCGGCCGGTGGGCTCGAGGACGGCGCGGGTGACGCCGTGCTTGAGCAGCCAGTTGCGCAGGGCGCGGCGGCCGGGCTTGGTGTTGTCGAACTGGCGCTCGAGGCTGGAGTCGAGGATGTGGGCGTCGAGCTTCGACTTGCCGACGTCGATGCCGGCGACTACGATGGGATTGAGTTCAGTCATTCCTGTGTTCCTGTCCTTTTGCGATTCGGGGCGTAACCCACGCTTCCGTTCAGGTCGCGCAGGAATGGTTGCGACGGGCCGACCAAGCTGCGCTGCGGATCTGTCATCCGAGGTGCGGACGGTCCGGCCCGTCGCCGCCCGGGGGCCTGGCCAGGCCCCCGGGCGGCCTCCCCCCACTGGCGGGGGGAGGGATCTGCTACCTGCCGCAGCGGTGGCTTACGCCACCTGCGGCACTGGGGAGAGAGGGTCCGGGGTAGTGGCGACCATCCCTTTCTCTCCGGCACCTCTCCAATATAAAAGGGCATTATAAGTTTAACTTGACATCGCTACCCGAATTCGCTATCATGATACTAGAGGGAAGTTACAGTGAACAAAGCAATTAAGTCTCCTGGCAAAGCGTACCGCGAAGGTATCACCTTAGTCCAGCTCATGGACATGTTTCCTGATGAGAAAGCCGCAATGGAATGGTTCGAGTCGATTCTTTGGAGCAGCGGAAGGTGCTGCGGCAAGTGCGGCAGCGTTCGCACCTGTGTCGCAAGCCACGATCAGATGCCCTACTGGTGTTCCGATTGCCGCTCCTACTTCAGCGTGCGGACTGGAACCCCGATGGCAAGGTCTAAGATCTCTCTGCGAAAGTGGGCCATTGCTATCTACTTGTGCCTAACGAGCTTGAAGTCCATCTCGTCCATGAAACTGCACAGAGACGTAGGAGTCTCCCAGCCGGCAGCATGGTTCATGCTCATGCGTATCCGCGAAGCGTGGCGCGTTGAGACTGATCCTCCGTTCACTGGTCCAGTCGAAGCGGACGAGACCTACGTAGGTGGCAAGCGCCACAACATGAGCACGAAGCGCCGCGCGGAACTGACCGGACGCGGAGCGGTCGGCAAGACTGCCGTAGCCGGATTGAAAGACCGCGCAACGAACCACGTCACGGCGAAGGTCGTCCGTTCAACAGACGCAGCGACGCTGCAAGGTTTCGTAACGGAACGCACCGAACCGACCGCCACAGTCTACACGGACGAGTCCTCCGCCTACTCCGGGATTCCCAGAAAGCACGAATCCGTCAAGCACTCCGTGGGCGAGTACGTCCGCGGCCAGGCTTCAACGAACGGGATGGAGTCGTTCTGGTCGATGCTCAAGCGGGCTCATAAGGGAACGTTCCACAAGCTGAGCCCCAAGCACTTAGACCGCTACGTTCGGGAGTTCGCCGGGAAGCACAACATCCGCGAGCTAGGAACGCTCGCCCAGATGCACGATACCGTCGCCCGCTTGATCGGTCGGAACCTGTTCTACCGTGACCTGATCGCGGACAACGGCCTTAGCTCTGGGGCGAGGTCGTAACGGCTCGGTACGACGGAACAGAGCGCGAGCCAGCTTCTCCGGGGTGGCTCCTTTTAGGTCTCGCTTAGGATCGAGCATCGCTTTCATCGTATTACCTCTTCACGGTTATAGTGGGCCTGAGGGCCGGGTTGCGACCCTCAGGTTTTCGACGGGGACGTGGTGAAACTGGCAGACACACCGGATCGCCATTCCGGCGGCACTAGTCAACGCTAGCGGCCATGAGGGTTCGAGTCCCTCCGTCCCTACCCACGTCGTCGAACTCATTTCGAACCTTTCCAGTATACTAGCACATCTACGCTAGCCTGAATTCCCAACGGCTAGGCAGCGTCTGACATTTTCGGGAGGCAAACTCTCCCGAGCACCTTGCTTTCTCGTGCGCTTGCCCTCAACTATGTAATATTATTATTGTACTAATGGACTGATAACAACGGTTTCATATTGACTGTTTCCCACGTGCCCCTTCAGGAGCGCACGCGCTTCTCCGGCGCAATTCGCCCCTTGAAAACCAGCAATTGCCCGCTTTTTGCCGCATTTGCCGCATCCCCAGCCCTGTTTGTGGGTAATTACAGTGTTTTTTGTGGTATTGTGCAGATATGGCAGTGACGCCCTTGGCCGACCGCTTCCTCCAGCCTGCCAACCCCTCCCAACGCCAGTACGAAGCTCTCCGCGCGCGCTTTGTCGACGGCTGCTCCCTCTCCGAGGCCGCCTCCCGCTTCGGCTACTCCCGCGGCTCCTTCCGCAATCTCTGCGCCGCCTTCCAGCGCAATCCCGACCGCTCCTTCTTCCACCCTCCGCCGCGTGCGCCCAAGCCCTCCCCCGCCGCCGACTCCCGCGCTGAGCGCACCCAGCGCGTCCTCCAGCTCCGCTCCTCCCAGCAGCTCTCCGCCTACCAGATCGCCGCCGCGCTCGACCGCGAAGGCCTCCCCGCCAGCGTCTCCACCATCGCCGCCATCCTCCGCCGCGCCGGCTTGCCGCGCCTCCAGCGCCGCCCCGCTTCCCGCATCCTCGAGTCCGCCCGCCCGCTCCAAGCTCCCCTCTCCTGCCAGGCTGCCCTCGACCTCTCCCCACGCTCCTTCCGCACCCCCTTCGGCGGCCTCTTCCTCTTCCTGCCCCTGCTCGCCAGCCTCCGCTTCGACCAGCTCGCCGCCCGTTCCGGCCTGCCCGGCAGCGACGCCATCCCCGCCGCTTGCGCCTGCCGCTCCCTGCTCGCCCTCAAACTCTGGGGCATCGGCCGCCCCACCCGCGTCATGCCCGACATCCTCGACGAGGGCCTCGCCCTCTTCGCCGGCCTCAACGCCTTCCCCAAGCGCTCCTCTCTCACCGAGTACTCCTGCCGCATCGACCCCCGCCTGCTGCCTGCCTGGTCCGCCGCCTGGCTCGACGCGGTCGAGCAGGTCGGCCTGCCCCGCGGCGCTTCCTTCGACCTCGACTTCCATACCATCCCCTATCACGGCGACCAAGCCTTGCTCGAAAAGCATTACGTTTCCAAGCGCAGCCGCCGCCAGAACGGCGTGCTCGCCTTCCTCGCCCGCGACACCGACGCCGGTGTCTTCTGCTTCGCCGACGCCACCGTGCGCAAGAGCAACCAGCACGACGCCATCCTGCGCTTCGTCGACGCCTTCGAGCAGCGCACCGGCTCCCTGCCCGGCGAACTCGTCTTCGACAGCCGCCTGACGACCTACGCCTCGCTGGCCCAGCTGCACGCCCAGGGCATCCGCTTCCTGACCCTGCGGCGGCGCTCCGCCAAACTGCTCCAGACCCTGCGCGAGACCCCCGCCGACCAGTGGAAACGCGTGCGCCTGACCAATGTCGGACGCCGCTACCGCAACCCGCGCACGCTCGCAAGCACCGTGTCGCTGCGCGACTACCCCGCCCCGATGCGCCAGATCGCGGTGGCCGACCTCGGCCACGAGGACCCCACGCTGCTGCTCACCAACCAGCTCGACACAGCCGCCGCCGCGCTCGTCGACCGCTACGCCCGCCGCATGGTCATCGAGAACGCCATCGCCGAGTCGATCGAGTTCTTCCACATGGATGCGCTCTCGGCCGCGGTGCCGCTGAAGATCGACGCCGACCTGCAATTCACCGTCATGGCTTCCACGCTGTACCGGCTGCTGGCCCGGCGCATCGGCCACCAGCACGAACGCACCAAGGCACAGCAGCTGTTCGACCGCTTCGTGCGCACCGCGGCGACCGTGCGGATCGGCCCCGCGCTGATCGAGGTGCGCCTCGGGCGACGCGCCCACAACCCGCTGCTCATCGCCTCCGGATTCGGCCAGCAAGTGACCGTGATCCCGTGGCTTGCCAACCGCAAACTCCGGATTGTCATCGGGCACGACGAACCCAAACAATCACATCTGAATATGTAGTTGGGAATTCAGGCTAGTAAAGTAATACAAGTTTTTCTCTTCCCCGCTATCTCAATGATACCGCAGAAAAGGCGAACAAATAGAAATCATTGAACGAATACTGGGAAAGCTCCTTACATTCCGACTTGACACCTGTGGTATGATATTCCTCGTAGCGTTCACTGGAACTCACGTGCGTCGGGTCTTCCGCTGAATACAACAGCCAAACGACGGATTCGGATTTGCAAACCGAGTCCTGGCGAATAAGCGGAGCCTCTCCAAGTTCTGGGAATGCTACAAGGCCCGACTCCATGTTGAGTCTTGTAGCTTCTTCGACACCGTAAGGGCTGTTTTGCGGCCCGATTGTGAGTTGAGCGCGGGAGGTTGCTATGCGACTGCCGCCTACCCCGTTCAAGGGTAGCAACTCGTCTAGGTATCGTAGAGATATGCGATACTTTCGCTTTTTCATCTCCTTTCGCGCTTGCGGGTTGCTCGCGCTTCTAGTTACCGGATCACTCACCCCCGTGTGGGGGCAGGAGAAAATGCTAGAGAATTACTCCGCAATGCCGGACTTGCGCTGCACGGCGGGATTCCTCGAAGTCGACGGCTGGTGGTCGACCGATAGGAATCGTCTTGCCATGGAGCGAGTACCGCGATGGGCAAACATTTTCATGATTCATGACGTGCTCCCGGTAGCGGGCGCCCAGGTAGGTCCGGACGAGCCGGGGTTCCGACTCAGTTCGAGGGCGGCGGGTGTCGGAGCTCCGGTGGCTCAATACAAGGTACACCTGATCCAAGACGCGGCAGTATTCCTCGCCTTCCTCGAAAAATGCAAGAGCGGAGAGCCGCTCCATCTAGCAAGGCTGGGTCCTAGCGGGTCATGGCCCGTCACGAAGATAGATCCGCTATTTGTATCAGGCGGAAAGGGCGGGAAGGAATGACCGGGCGCAAGCGAATCCGGTCCACCCTCGCTAGACTCAAGATTGGTGGGGCGGGAGACGCGCCCGCTAGCAGACCGTCTCACAATGAGGAGGCCAGTCCTCAGAGATTTATCGCCCGCCTCACCATCGTAGCACTCCTAGCAGTCCTGCTAGCGGCTCCAGCATTCGCAGAAACGTTCACGCTAGGGCTGCTGAACGGAGGGTGCTGGGAAGGAGACGGGCCGAATCGCCGGCAGAACAACGTTAGGAATTGCCGTCCTGAAGACTCTCTTGACAATATGGTTGGGCTCGCCTCGCTGGAAGTCACCTGCCGCTCCGACCTCATACATTTCAAAGGCCCTACGAAACTCCGGTACGAACCGACAGGGATGGTGAGGACACGGTACAACGGCGAACTCATTGACATGCCTGCTAGCGTGGCGGCAGGCCGATTCGGAGACATGATCTCTCGCAGGGAAGCAATCACTCCAGATCATGAGTCCCGAGAAACCTGGCTGTTGGACCGGTTCATTGACGTGTGGGTTGGAGGCCCGGGGAACTCGGACCAAGATCCGGGCGGAACCTCAAACTGCGGGGGTAGGCCCGTCGGCCTACCCGAGCTCTGCGTGCCAATAGAAACCTCGGAAGGTCCGATCCTCTCTCCCTACTACGGAGTGGGTGGGGTCACTCCGAGGCTTCCCGCAATAGAGTTCGACGTGCCCCGCGAAGCCTTGTGGGACTACCTCCGCCAGCGGGCGGAAGACCGGGAGAGGTTCGATACCAACCAGTCGGGGGAGTCTGAAACTCCCCTCCTGAAGGTGTATCTCTACGATGTGGTCGACCCAGAAATCCCGAAGATGAAGGACCGGGATAGGTATCTCAGAGCAGGCGAAAGTCGCCACGGAATGCCTGCGAGCTCTTGGTACATGATTGGCACGGTTGATTGGAACGGTATCGTAGTGACTCCTACCTATCGCGGTTTCCGCAACCTCGGGCAGGTGTTCAAATATACTCCCGCCGTCCTTCACGATGAGCTGAATCGCTTGCAGGACTTCTATGAAGCCTGCCAAGCGAACTTTCCGGAAACCGATCTATCGGACGTCCCGATGGAACCCGCCGCCGTAGCCGCCAGATCGGCGGTGCGGGCGCTACGGAACGACTCCGCTACCTGGGATCGCTGGAAAGGCGTAACCCTAGAGCAGTTCGCGGACACCAAGTAGGCTAGAACCCTAACTACACGAATACGAATTCGTGTGGATCAACAGAAAGGAATCACGATGGCAGAACCGATCAATGACCGCTATCTTGCAGGGCGGATTCAAAACCTCGAGGAAACGTTCCTATCTTGGGTTGGCGAAATAACGAGACAGGTCGCCGGGTCAGAGAGGAACTTTAAGGAGTTAGTTGAAGTCCATGTGCTTGGATTTCGCGTAAAGCAGGAACTCTGTCAACGGCAGATGAATTCAACTGAGGTCGAGTCCGAAAGAGAATTCCTGCGCGGCAAGAGAGACGGATCAATCTATCTTGCTGAAACCCTGCTTACGGTGAAGTATCGCGACGATCTTTCCGCATGACGAAGAGCGGGTTTAGCGCCATTTTCGCCATGTCAAGATTGATTCGCTTGAGAGCAGCGATCAACATGCTTTGAGACATGCCCCGAATGTACCGAACAGGCGAGATTTCAACTATGACGAACAATATCTAGAAAAGTACCGGAGAGCTGGCCGGCTAGTGTGAACGGAACGCGTAGTCCCTCGAATCCGCGTTGATGCCGTTTTCCTAAGATTTGACGCGAACTTGAAACGAGTCTAACCCGTAGAATCAAGTCGTTATGGGAAACGTTGTTCTCTTTCCGACAGGCGAGATTCTATCCTCTGCAAAGTCGCTAGAATCTCGTCCTGAGTTGTCGGATCGAGGGAGCGGAGGAGATACCTCGCAAGGTCTAGCAGTTGCTGACGATCGAACTCATGTACGTAAGGATCCGGACACGATTTGGATCGAAGGACTAGGGCCATGCGTGCGCCTTGCCTACGGGGGAGACGGAATATCTCCCACCCTGACACCGGCGGGAGAACGGTATGCTTCTCGGCGTACTCGCGAATCTCGGAACTGTTGGGATTAGCCGCAGCCATTCGTAGCCCTCGATTCTGCGTAGTTAGGATCTACAAGAGGGCATCTACCCTGTTCTGATGAAGCGGACATTCTTGGAGGGAATGCGAGCGACTTCGCCGCCCTCGCTGTCTTCTAAGACGTACGTACCTGTAGACTCTTCGAGATAGCAGTTATGCGCCATAAACCGATGAAGTTTTGGTCCGTCCATAAAAACCACGGTATAGGTTTTCGGTTTGTTCTTGCTGGTTTCCATCTATATCCTCCGGCTCCCTTAGGTGCAACCACCATCCCAATTGTACCGCATCCTGGTCGGAACGGCCCCGCGCCCGGTGGCGAATTCGAGTAGCGATGTCAAGTTAAACTTATAATACCCATATAAAAGGCGCTCGGCGTTGCGCACGCGCGCCAGGAGCATGAAGGCCAGCAGCAGCAGCACCGAGCGCAGGCCGTAGAAGCCGGGCGGAATGTGCAGCAGGCTGGCATGGCGCAGCAGGCCGGCCTGCAGCAGCGCCGGGACGGCCGTCAGCACGCCACCGTTGGCAACGGTCGCGGTGGCTTCGAAGCTTGGCAGCCGCTCGGCCAGCAGGCCGAGGCTGGCCGCGACGCGCCCGCCAACGTCCCGCGCCGCCCGGCCCATCGCAGCGGCCGCGTCGCGCCGGTTGCGGCCGGCCTTGTCCACGCTGCCGGGCGGGCTGCCCGCGGCCGGCTCGGCGGGAATTCCCGCGCCGCTCGCGCCGCGCGCCCCGCCGGATTCCAGACCCGCGCCAGCAGCCTCGGGAACGTCCGCCGCCAAGTTTCCGGCCGGCTCGGAGAGGCCCGCTCCCGCGGCCGCTTCGGCGCCCACTGCCCGCCCGCTCTCGCGCTGTGCCGCGATTCCCGGCAGCAAGCCCTCGCGCTTGTACTGGCGCAGCGTCTCGAAGCACAGCTCCAACTCCCGCGCCACGCCACGCAGGCTCGCGCCCCCTTGCAGCAGCTCCGCCGCCCGCGCCAGCACCGCCGGGTCCTCGATCCCGTGCCGCCGCCGCCGCTGGCGCGGCCGCCCGAAGCTCGCCTCCCCCTCCCGCTGCATCCGCAGCCGCGCGCGCGTCACCGTGCGCGCGCTGATCCCGAGCGCCTGCGCCAATTCCGCCGCTGTCGCCACGCCCCACGTCAGGAAGCGCGCCAGGCAGCGCGCGCGCGCCGGGCGATCGCCTTGCAGGTAGCAGTCGCACACTTGCAGGTACAGGAACCAATACACCTGGCCGCTGTCCTCCAGGAAGCTCAGCTGCGCGTTGACAGCGGTCGCCTCCGGCGGCTGCAGGGACAGGGCCGCGGGCAGTCCGGTGGGTCGCGGCAGGGCCTCGCTCGGGCTTTCCATGGACATATTATAACAGTCACAGCGGGTCCGGCGCAACCCCAATTGGCACTTCGGAAACGACTAAAACTCTATGAACCGTAGGAACTTAGGCTGACCTACCCTGTCTGGCCATCTCGGCCGATGTAAGGAAGTCTGATCCTTGTGAGCACAGCCATGTAACCGCAAATCCCGAGCGCAAGATCGCGCCGCCTTTTCAGCCGACTTGTAATCGGCAACATCGACCACAAATTCAACATAATTCGTATACGCCTTAAACAACAACCTCCACCAAGGACCGTATCTAGTGGCATCATCATCTACCTCTACTATCTTCTTTTCTACCGTCGTGCTGATTGTCTGCTCAAGCGATACAAGCATCGCCTCCCGTATGTCAAGCTCCTTCCCTAGCACACGTGGACATTTCTTCAATATCCACAATCCTTCGACATTTTTGTCAAACTCGAATAAATATTCGACATTCTCGACAATATAGCGAGCATCGATATAAGGACCTCGCCCTATCGCATCGTTAACCTTTACTACTTTTCTCTTAGGCATGATCAAGGTTCGGCGCTCGCGGCGCGTTTTTTTCCGGGCTTGGCCAACTCCCACTGCGAACCTTTGTCCATCGCAAGTGATCTGCACCGGACCCAAGTCCGCGTGGCCTGTCAAACTCGAATGCCCCGTGAAATTAGCGCGTTCGCGCATTGGTAGTGCCAGGTTCTGGTAGGTGCGCCCTCGAACCGACGCAGTTCGCAATTCATTGCACGCGGAGGCTGGAGCGAATAGTGAAACACTATTCGTCTGGGCACTACATCTTCCGTCAACTCACAAAACAAGCGAACATAGCTCACTCCACCCAGGAACACGACTGGCCCTTCGGCATCCGTTGAAAGCATCGCGAAGTCTTCATAGCGGTCACGTGTTCGCCTTCGCTTGTAGCTTGCCGCGCCCGACGCGAACGTGATGTCGTAGTCCGGTAGGAGGAACCCGGCGGCAACCAAGCCCCAGCCTGCGGACAGAATGAACACGTTCTCCAGGCCGTACGCCTCGACCAGGTCCGAGTAGACGCGCGGAAAGTGAGGGGGTTCGTAGAGCCTCCAGGCCGGGAGAAGGCCGAGGGGGTTCCTTGCCGGAGCGCGGTTGTATTCGACGAGCACGTCTCTCCAGGACAACCCTGAATGCGCGATGTCGTCCGGATGCTTGTACGTTATCGATGCGCTCCTTGGTGCTTCACGCGGGTCGGCAACGAACTTGACGCGCTGGCCGTTTCCTAGCGTCAGATGGCCTCTCGACGGCGCCTTTGTGCCGGCGCACGCAATCACGACGGTCAGCTTCGCGTTTCCGCTTCGTCCCCGCCGCGGACTTGCCGTAGCCTGAACTTCCTCGCGATTTCGTTTAGGGGGTCTCGTCGGGGCAGCCGGCACGGATGCCGCGCCCACGCTGGGCTCGAGCAGGGCATAGCGAAACGATGTCGTTGTGCTCTGCCGGGGTCCGATACGATCAAGAAGCCGCAACCCCGCCATGTCGAGGAATATCCGTGAGCCCAAAACGCTGCAGATATTCGGGATCCGCCCCTGCAGTTTCATTGCGCGGGCCACTTCGCCCGCACGAATGGTCAACTCGGCGTCGGCCGTGGCCCTTGCGGGAGCGACGTGGTGCGCGAGCACGTATCGCCTGATTCCGTCGGCTTGGCTCACGCGCGCTCTCCCGCGGTAATTTGTTCCTCAACCAGACGCTCGAGCACGGGCAGGAATGCTCGATCGTGCGCCTTTTCCGCATCTTGCTGATTCCATAAGCCCGAGCGGGCCACCATGTCGTTCGGGCAATTCAGTCCCAGCCAACCGTCGGAAGGAGGATCGAGCGCTTCCCTGTCATGGTTGCTGAGCAATGCGATGACGTTTCGTTCGATGTATTCGCGGCGGCTTACGGGTCCCGGCTCGTCCTCGACGGCAAGCCAAAGAACATGCATCTGGCCGATGATCTTGCTGACGGCCTTCTCCAATGATCGCTCGTGTTCTCGGATCTCACCTGATGCACTGCCACGGCGGTTGCGTTTGCCCCAATCCGGGTAGTCAAGGGCGTCTCTATTGATGAGTGCTCTCCCCACGAGGTCTCTGAAGATCGAACCCCGGTGGTTGCCGCCACCGGACCGCATTGGTCCGCAGTGCAAGTAAAGGCGATTCCAGAGCGTGCTGCGCGTCCCGGTAGCCAGAGCATGTGTTCCAACGCGCACGACTCGTGGTCCGGTGCCGCTGTCGGTACGAATTTCACCAGGTTCCATAAAGGAATAGACGCAGCCGCGTGTCGGCCACGGCATACGGCCGGAGCAATTGGATAATCGGCGCGCTCCCGCCGACTGCCCCTCAAGCGTGTTCAACAGAGAATAGAACTGCTTCAGATGATGAAAACGCGACACTGTCATCCTGCCAGTTCAACATGCAGTAACTACGACATAGCTTCAGCGCCAACTCGCCGACGCCAAACGGGAGGTCGCGCGCCTGATCGACTCCCTTGCCAACCGGGAGCACTCCGGCTGTGGACTCCCCGGCGGGCAGCACGACGTGACGGTCCTCTCCTGCCTGCCCGGAGTCGGCCAGACCGTTCTCGCCACGCTGCTCGCCGAGGCCCCGCAAGCGCTGGCGCGCCGCGACTACAAGGCGTTGCGGTGTCTGTGCGGCGTCGCTCCCGTGACACGGCGGTCCGGCATGACGCCGTCAGCGGGGCCAAATACGCTGCCCTTCGTGCTCGCGGCCACGGCCATGCCCGTGCCCTCCGTTCGGTCGCAGACCGCCTGCTCGCGGTCGCTTGCGCGATGCTCAGATCCCAGACCTGCTACCAGCCAGCCCGCCCGGCAGAGAGTTATGCCGCCTGATCTCCTCTCTCGACGCGGGGTTACAGCCCCGCTTCAAAAGGCGTTGACAAATGGTGGGGAGTCCCCCAGGCCGAGGGCCTGGTTCGGGCGCGGGGCCGGGCGTGTTTTCACACGCTGGCCCCGCCCCCTGGGGGTCGCTCCCGGTCCAACTATCCCTAGCGGCAAGGCCATCGAGCGCCGCTGGGAGCGCGGCGGATCAACGGATCGGACCGGCCTTGGGGTCTCAACCCTCACCGGCCAAGTAGGCAGCCCAATCGTCCATCAGTCGGCGCTGGCGCTCGAACAGGTCCGTGCGCCTGTACGTCGCCTCGATGGCGGCGGTGCCGGTGCGGCGATCAGCCATCAGCGCACCGGCAAGGGGGTTCGGGGGGCGAGCCGCCCGCCCACGAACTCCGCCGGAGCGCGGGCCTCCGGGGGATCGAAGGGGGGGCGAAGCGCCCCCTCGCCAGGCTCCAATGTATGACATTGGGTAGGCTGCCTCATGCACCTAGTCTCCGCCCATGGTGCCGTGACGGCGGCCGGAAACGCACACGCCGACGGGTTGTTGGCCCCCGGTGTGTGCGTCCCCTCTGAGCTGCCAGTGAAGCTCTCGTGGGCTCACCAGACCACCACGAGAACAGCCTCAGCAGGGGCCGGGTCATCAACGGGTCGCTGCAACCTATGGCTTGCGACCTCCACCGGCGACGTACGCCGCCCAATCGTCCATGAGCCAGCGGCGTCGCTCGAACAGGTTCCGAACGCTTGTAGGCCGCCTCGACCTTGTTCCGGACCACACATCGACGCGGCAGCGCTGTCTTATCAATCTCCCAAGGCTAAGGGGAAGCGAGAGATCGAAGATCGATTGGTGGAGCAGGTGGTCAGCGACCACGACCCCATCTTCCTGCGGACCAATGAAGCGATTCTGAACGCGGACTGGTACATTCTCTCAGCACGTCGCGCCGATCGGCTTGTCCGAGAGTGCCTCTACGAGCGTGTATTCGCGCTCAGCGTGCCGAGCTTCACACGAGCTTATCGCGGAGCTGAAGTTGACATGCACTTCTCGCTCTCAGCGGATCCGACGCCGTTGCGAGACTTCCTGCACACTTTCCGAGAAAGTGGGCACCCGGTCGTCGTATCGAAGCTCGAGCGGGGCGACTATTAAGGAATCTGGGTAATCCCAGGAGCAATGTCAGCGGCAGGGTGTCTGCCAATAGTAGAATAGTAGAATCGTATTATCAATCCCTAGAGGATCGGAAGAGAAGGGGAGATAAAGTGAACAGGGCGAATTTTTTCAGTTTTGTGTGGGGCTGCGTCTTAGTCTTCCTATTTGGGTGTATGATATGGTATTTCATTTCAAACATTCAAGAAGCTGACGCGAATGTAAAAGCCGAAATTGTTGGAGTAGTGTGAGTTCTTATGGCCGCGATGTTGACTAATTTATATACAAAAAAGCGCGATATTAATGCTCGAAATTTTCCGGAAAAGCGTGAGGCTTATGGAAAAATAATTGACATTGTTTTGACAACTATGTCATCCACAAAATCTGGGAAATCTGTTCCAGAGAAAATTCTGGCAAACAAGATGATGAGTTTCAAGAAGGAGCTAATGGTTTGGGACGGCTAAGAAGTCATAAAGGCGTGGAATAAGTTCGAGATAGAGTCTGATAAGACCCATGACGATCCTAACGAAATTTTGGTAGCTATGGAGCACGTGCTGAGGGCAATTCGGAAAGATCTAGGACATGATGACCGTCATTCGGAAATCTATTTGGGCTGGTAATTGTGGCAAAAGACAAAAAAATTCTTTTGGAAAAAAACAAGAAGTAATTTCCAGTCTCCATGCAGTAGAACTAGGGAGTTGTAAAGTAGAGTCAGGGGCTGACACGATGCCCTGCGGGATGTCCGCGATCACTCGCGGGAAGCAGCGAAGCAGCTTGCGGATCGCATCGTGCCGCATGGCGATGGCGCGGCGGCCGAGCCGCTGAATTCACTGCCGAACAGTCGCTACGCGGCGCGCAAACCGGCCTTTGATTCCGGTCCCACGCGCCGAGCTCCTGAAGCAGCACGCCTCGCTCGAATACGCTTGCACCCGCGAACACCATTTCCCGCACGCAACTTCTTGCGATTGCGGGCTACTTTCCGACCCCGGCGAAATCCGCACTGGCTCACCGTCGGAGGATCCGGCACTACCCTGCGGGGCCCCGGGACAACCGGCCTCGTTGTCGCTAGGCGGGACCAAGCGCTCCCGACAGGAGCCGTTCTCTCCCGGCCTCCGGTATCGAGGCTCGCGACATATCCTGCGTGCCGGCCGGCCGGGGATCCCGGCATGGCGCGGAACACGCTCGACGTCACTGGCGTTGGAGTTGCACCGAACGAGAGGTTCCCTTGCATTCGAGGTGACAGCCGTGCATCCGGAAGTGCCGGAAAGGGATGTTTCGCTCCATGGAATGGCGACTGCTGGCAGAAGGGCCTCGGCGGGCACTGCGCGCAGCCCCTTCCCAAGACGGGCCGGGAGAATTGCTGCTAGGGCCCGGGCTAGGATCTGCCGGGTTTCGAGCTTGGTTCTTCCTTGATCATCGGCCCGAGATGCCGTGCTGGTTTCGGATGAAGGGACGTTCTACCTGAGCTGCGCCTCCGGGGGGTGCAGTATGAAGCACTCAACGATCTGGGGGCGAGTGCCGATGAGAATCAAAGGCCGAGTTCCGAATGCGACCCTAGGAGCCTGTGGTAAAAGTCGGCTTGCGAAAGGTCAGCGAGCAAATCACGATGAAAATACGATAGAATCGGCTTATGGCGATGGGCACCCGCAAGGTTGAGCAGACGGCGCTGTTCCTGACGGCGGAGGATCTGCCCGAAGCGCCCACGCTGCCGTTCTTCGAAAAGCTGAACGAAGGGCTCGCCCAGGCCGGCTTCGACGACTACGTCGAGCACCTGTGCCGGAGCTTCTACGACGACAGGCTCGGACGCCCGTCGCTGGCCCCGGGGGTGTACTTCCGGCTGTTGCTGCTCGGGTTCCTGCTCGGCCTCGATTCGGAGCGCCGCATCGCGTTGCAGGCCTGCGACAGCCTGAGTCTGCGGCGCTTCCTGGGCTACGCGCTGCAGGAGGCGACGCCGGATCCATTCCACGCTCTCGCGCACGCGGCGGCGGATTCCGGTGGAGACGCACGAGCAGGTGTTCGGGTGGGTGCTGGGGCGGCTGCGCGAGGCGGGCTTGGCGCGAGGCCAGGCGGTGGCGGTGGACTCGACCACGCGGGAAGCGAACGCGGCGCTGGAGACGCTGCGGCGCAAGGACACGGGGGAGAGCTACCGGGAGTTCGTATTACGGCTGGCGGAGGAGGCGGGCGAGCAGATCGCGACGGTGGGGGAGAGGATCGAGTACGACCGCGGGAGGCCGGGCAAGTCGCTGTCGAACAAGGACTGGGAATCGAAGACGGACCCAGACGCGAAGGTGGCGAAGATGAAGGACGGCGGGACCGACATGGCGCACAAAGCGGAGCACGTCGTGGACCTGGAGAGCGGGGCCCTGCTGGGGGTGACGGTGCAGGGAGCGGAACTGGGGGACACGCAGACGCTGGGCCAGACGCTGGCGGCGGCGGAGGCGGCGCAGGGCGAGAAGCCCGCGGAGGTGGCGGCGGACAAGGGCTACCACAGCGATGCGACGCTGCAGGCGCTGGCAGCGGACGGGCAGGAGTCGTACGTGCCGGAGCCGAAGCGGAAGCGCAACTGGGACGGCAAGGAAGAAGTCAAGAAGACGGTGGAGGCGAACCGGGAGCGGGTCGGCGGGGAGCGGGGCCGGGAGTTGGGGAAGCAGCGGACGGAGAAGGCGGAACGGTCGATGGCCCACATGTACGGGAGCGGCGGGCTGCGGCGGGTGTACTTGCGGGGGCACGAAAACATCCGGAAGCGTTTGTTAATCCACGCCTGCGGATACAATCTGGGCGTTTGGATGCGGTCGATTACGGGGATCGGTACGCCTTGCAGCTTGCAAGGACAGGGCCTGCGCCTTGCTCGATCCTTTTTTGCGGCGATTTCGGCGCTGGAAACGGCCATTGCGGGGCTTGTAGAGGGGTTTCTGGGCGGTTGGGGCCGGATTCGGTCGGCCCGCGCGGCACACGGTTTCGGCTTCGCCCAGGCAAGCGAGATCTGGGCCAGACGCAATGGTTGACGCGGGCCTCGCGAAATCCGAGAAAAACCACAGGCTCCTAGGCGAACAAGCCGAAGCGTGTCTGCGTCGGGCTTCTGGTAGATCAGTACCGAGTCCGGTTTCACGCGGCAGTCGCGGTAATCCTTCCACTCGCCGCTCAGCGCATGGTCGTGATGCCGAGGATCCAGCTTCCGGTCGTTGGCCAAAGCAACTACCAGGGGTACCAATCCTGTGTCGAGGGTCCCGCGGTGCCGCCCCTTGGCCTGAGGCTTGTAATCGCGCTTGAACTGGCTAGTGCGTTCAATCTTGCGCATGCAGGTCGTCCATGAGAGCCTGCACGGTATCGAACTGACGTAAGCCGCCCCTTCGCGCTTCCTTCATCGCCTCGATTGTGGCCTCGTTTGGAACTAGCGGAGCGAACGGAAGGGCCTTTTCCCGCGCAACCCTAGTTAGCAGCAATCGCACGGCATCGGACACCGTCAGGCCCATCGCGGCCAGCACGGCCGCGGCCTCTTCCTTGACTGCACCGTCGACCCGGGCTTGCACGAGTTGATTTGCGGCCATCGTCAATCCTCCTTGGGTTGCATGAATGACATTATCATGCACAGCCGGACGGAAAGCAAGCCGGTGTCAGATCAAGGCAGACCAAGTCGTTGGCCTAGCGGTAGTTTACTGCCATTTGGCCCTGACTCGCTGAGCTGACAAGCTAAGCCTTTGATAGGCAAGGATTTATGCGTTCTTGGGAGCCTGGTTTTGGTATTACCTAGTTTTTTGGGCTCTTTGATTCGTTTTTATATTCTTATTTAGTTGACAATAGATCCTGGTTTCTGGTATCTTGGTATTACCTTAGGAGGCTCCTTTGGCCAGCATCATCGCCAAACGCCAGGGCAAGAACACCTACTACTACGTCGCCGTCTCCAAACGCGTCGACGGCAAGCCCCGCATCGTCCAGCAAACCTACCTCGGCAGGGCCGAGCGCCTCGCCGCCCTCGTCCGCGATCGCACCGCCCCTATCCCCCTCGAGGCCACCTCGCGCGAATTCGGCCTGCCCGCCGCCCTCTGGCAGGCCGCCCAACGCTCCGGCGCCTTCGAGGCCCTGCTCCACCTCTGGCCCGCCCCCCGCCAGGGCCCCTCCACTGCCCACTACCTTCTGCTGGCCGCCTTCCACCGCCTCTGCTCCCCCGGCCCCAAGACCGAAGTCGCCGACTGGTACCGCGCCAGCATCCTGCCGCGCCTGTGGGGCTTCGCCCCCGAGCGCTTCCGTTCGCAAGCCTTCTGGGACTGCTGCGAGCGCCTCGCCGTCGGCGCTGCCGGCGGCGCCGCCCCCGACGACGCCCTGGAGCAGGCCCAATCCCAGTTGCTGCAGGCCTTCCGCGGCCGCCACCTGGTCGGCTCCCGCGTGCTGGCCTACGACACGACCAACTTCCACACCTGGATCGCCACCACCAACACCCGCAACACGCTCGCGCAACGCGGCCGCAACAAGCAGAAGCGCCACGACTTGCGCCAGGTCGGGCTGGCCTACGCGCTGGACGCGCAGCACGGCTTGAGCCTGTGCCACCACGTCTATCCGGGCGCTGTGCCGGACAGTCAGGAGTTGCCGGTGGCGCTTGCGCGGCTGGCACGCATGCTGGAGCGGGCGGGGATCGCGCGCGAGGAGGTGACGTTGGTGCTGGACAAGGGCTCGGCGGCGCTGGACAACACGCTGGAGTTGCAGCAGCGCGGACTGGGCTGGGTGGCGGCCTTGCCCTGGAACCAGGCGCCGGCGGGCTTGCGCGCACGGGACGAGGAGGAGTTGAAGCCGGTCGGCGGCGCGCATCCCGGGGTGCGCGCGGCGGCGCAGCGCTGTCGCGTGCACGGCGGCGAGTATCTGTGCGTGGTGCAGCACTCGACGGGGTTCGCCGCCGAGCAGTTGCACAGCACGAGTCTGTCGCTGGCGAAGGCGACGCAGGCGCTGCGGCGGCTAGCGCGGGAGCTGGCCAAGCCGCGGGCGCGTTGCACCGAACAGGGTCTGCGCCAGCGCCTCGAGCGCTGGCTGGCGCCGAACTTCGTGAGTCAGTTGCTGAGCTACGAGTTGAGCGGCGAGGAGGGCCGCTGGCGGTTGGAGTACGAACTCGACAATGGCGCGCTGCAACGGCTGATCGGCGAGCGTTTCGGACGCACGACCCTGTTCACGAACCGTCTGGACTGGAGCGCCGCGCAAGTGGTGGAGGCGTATGGCGGGCAGCAGCACGTGGAGCGCGTGTTCCGCGGGCTGCAGGGTGGGGAGTGGCTGGGCTGGGGACCTCTGCAGCACTGGACCGACAGCAAGATCCAAGTGCATGCCTTCTACTGCATGCTCGGGATCTCGCTGTTGCAATATCTGCATAAGCAGGCCGAGACAGTCTGGCCGGGCCTGTCGATGGAGGCCTTGCTGCACGAGTTGCGTCAGATGCAGCAGTTCGAGTTGCTGTATGCGGGACCAGGCGGCAAGGGCAAGCCGCGGGTCGAGACGGTGCTGTCGAAGCAGACGCTGGTCCAGCAGAGTTTGGCGCAGGTTTTGGAGCTGGATCAAGTGCTCGCGGGCACCTCCGGGTAATACACCACCCTGATCGATAACTGTTTCCCGATCAGCATGTTACAGGCGCGTCTAGCCGATCCACAGTAAACTACCGCTAGGCGGCGACTGCCGGTCAATGGGGCACCGGCACACATTGAGATGCCCTCCTCGGTTCTACTTGTGCGCCCGACCTGCACCTTGACTGCGTTCTTCGCATTCTCCGTCTCTGTTCTCGGCCAGCCGTATCGTACGATCGACGCCAGTGGGAACAACCCGGCCAACCCCGATTGGGGGCGAGCCGGGACGCCGCTCAGACGCCTCTTCGATAGCGCCTACGCGGACGGCACCTCGGCGCCGGCGGGAGCGAGCCGACCGAACCCGCGCGCGATCAGCAATATCGTGTCCGCGCAGAGCGTCTCTGGAACGCCTTCCGAAGTCGCGACCGCCAGGCGTGTAAACTACGGGGGTGCCTTGGGATCCGGGAGTTCCTCTCAGGCAGCGGATGCTCCGACTGCTTCTTGTCCCGTGGGCGCTAACAGCCACCGCCGCGGACTACGAGTTTCCGACTTCGCCGCCGCCGCGCAACGACATTCGGATCGAGAACCGCGTTGCGGTGCCGATGCGGGATGGCGTGAACTTGTATGCGGACATCTACCGACCAGCTCGGGAAGGCAAGTACCCAGTCATCGTCTCGCGCACGCCGTACTCCACGGAACGCTTTCCAAGCTCCTTCACCAGCGCGGTCTTCTTTGCACGCCGTGGCTATGTGTACGTCTTTCAGGATGTGCGCGGGCGCCATGAGTCGGAGGGGCGCTGGGAGCCGTTCCGCGATGACATCGAGGACGGCTATGACACCGTGGAGTGGGCCGCCAAACAGCCGTGGTCGAACGGCAAGGTGGGCATGGAAGGGGGGTCCTACCTCGGTCACGTGCAGTGGCGTGCGGCCCAAGCGCGTCCGCCGCACTTGGTGACGATCTTTCCGCGCGTCGCCTCGACCAGCATCTACCACGACTGGATCACAGTGAACGGCGGTTGGCGCTTGGCTTTTAATTTTGGCTGGGGGCCGGTGCGGCAGGAATCACGCATCATGCAGAATCCCGGCCCTCACACGGTGGCTGTCGGCCCTGGAGGTATCGGCTACGACAAGGTCGTATGGCATCTGCCGCTGGATGCGATGCAGGAGCTCGTCGGACGCGACGCACAATTCTACCGGGACTGGCTCGCCCACCCCGACTATGACGACTACTGGCGGAATCTGAACGTCGAGGAGCACTTCGAGACGATCAACGTGCCGGTGCATACCATGGGAGGACTCTTCGACATCTTCGAGCAGGGCACGCTGCGCGGATATGCCGGCGTCAGCAAGAAGGGTGCGACGGAGGAGGCGCGACAGGGGAGCCACATGGTGATCGGTCCCTGGGAGCACGGCGTTTCTCAGCAAGTCGGCGACATGGACTGGGGTGAGGCCGCCATAGTCGATACCAATGCGCTGGCGCTGCGTTGGTTCGACTACTGGCTTCAGGGTCTTGACAATGGCTTGTCGGATGAACCGCCGGTCAAGATCTTCGTGATGGGCCGCAACGAGTGGCGCTACGAGCACGAGTATCCGCTGGCCCGGACCGCCTACAAGCCGCTCTACCTGCTCAGCGGCGGCAAGGCCAATGGGTCGCACGGCGACGGAGGCTTGTCGTGGCGGAAGCCTTCCGGTGGGGCAGCTTCAGACCAATACCGGTACGATCCGGGCAATCCCGTTCCGAGCCTCGGCGGGGCGAATTGCTGCGGGGTGGCAACATCCTCGGGTCCCAGGGATCAGCGGCCCATCGAGCACCGGTCGGATGTGCTTGTGTATACGACGGGTGTTCTGCAGGAAGAGGTCGAGGTCGTCGGGCCCGTGAAGCTGGTCTTGCATGCTTCCTCAAGCGCGGTCGACACGGACTTCGTGGCTAAGCTGATCGACGTGTATCCCGACGGCCGCTCGATCAACGTAGCCGAGGGCATCTTGCGGGCCCGTCACCGGAATGGTCTCAGCCGGCAGGAGTTGATGCAGCCTGGCCAAGCGTATGAGCTGCAAATTGACATGATCGGGACGGCGAATCTCTTCCGGAATGGCCACCGGATCCGGGTTCACGTGACGAGCAGTCATTTCCCGCAATTCGCGCGGAATCTGAACACCGGACAGCCCTACGGGACGAGCGACGTGATGCGCGTAGCGGAGCAAACGATTTTCCACTCGGCGGAGCGGCCGTCGCACATCGTGTTACCTGTGATCGAGCCCTAGCGGGCGAGATTCCCAATCTCCGGCTAGGGGCCGACATACGGTCGAGGGATCGAGATTAATGTACGTCGATCAGCGCCGTAGACTGAACATATAGGACCAAGATCCAAGTCGATCTACCGGACGAAGAACTGCAGGCGCTTCGCAAGACGGCGGAGCGCACTGGGCGCAGCTTAACCGGCCTCGTGCGCGAAGCAACTCGCGATGCATGGCTGCGCTCGAATGCGAAGGGCCCGGTCGCGCTATGGGACGGAGTTCCGGCTCGAACATCCCTCGAGCACGATGCAATCTATGAGGACCCTTGATGCAGTCTCTTGATGCGGTGTTGTCGATACCGGTGCGTGGGTCGCTTTGGCGTTGACACGCGATCCGTTGCATGCCCGAGCGGTCCAGGTATGGCGGGAGATCACCGAGAGTTACGCTCGCATTCACACCTCCGTGTCCGTGATTCTAGAGACCTTTACGTTTCTTGACAGACACGCGAACCGCGATGTCGCACTCGCCTGGAAAGAGGCCCTGCAGACGATCGGAGACTTGTCTGTGCTCAAATGCACCGAAGCGGAGATGCGGGGTGCGTGGCGGTGCTTCACGCGTCGTGACCTCCTTAAGCTCTCCGCAGTGGACGCAACAAGCTTTGCCCTAATGTCGAATCGGGGTATCAAGTGTGCCTTTGCAGTTGACCGCCAATCCGCTTCCGTGGGATTGCGAATGATCCGCTGAATCTCAGGTCGCTCCGGAGAAGCCAGTCCCGGGCTCCCGGCACACGCCGGTCCGAGACTGCGGCTTTCCCCTTCGCGGGGCCCGGTCTCGTTGGGTGGCATCATACCCGTCATCGGCCGGTTTCCGAAGACGAAGCAGGCGAGCCAGGAGTCGCACCTGGGACCCTCTGCTTGTGCGCCAGACGCTCTATCCGGCTACGCTGCACGCCCGCACCGCCCAAGAGATGTATTTCGCCCAAACTCAGTCCGGAACGAGCTGAGACAGTCCTTTCCAATGGGGCTTATATACGTGTTTACCCAAAACCCGCTTGACCGACACGGGTCGCTAGCGCTTGCGGTTCGATGTCTTCAGGAAGTCCCAGTTCTTCTTGGGAGGCCCTGCCATGATCGCCCGAGCGATGTTCTCGGGCGTGTCCGGGATGGGCCGCGGCATCTTGTACTTCACCGGTCGCCCGCGCTTGCGCTTGCCTGGTCCTCGGTTCATGAGCATGTGCCTGCCTGCTTACGACTGTAGCCCCTGCACACGCAGCCTGACCACCAACGTGGCCGGATCCAGCGTTCCCTTGGTGGCATTGCACGCATTGCCTAGCAGCTGGAGAGGGTCCCGCTGATCGAGACCAGGTCTACGGAGTCCGGGTTGCTGCCTCGCATGCCAGTGAGGTGGTCTCCGGGGAACGGGGCGCGGTTGCTGGGCGCTCCAGCTCACGCCGCGATCTCGCGTGCGCCCGAAGACAGTCCGTTGCCCTGGATCAGGCTCTTGTAGCGGAGTTGCTTGCCGGGCATGGTGGCAGCCAGCGCGCACATCTGCTGGATCGTATCCAGATCGCGAATATTGTGCCGTCCGGCGAACTCGTTCACATAGCGCTCAAGGTGCTTGCAGCTCATCTTGTGGAACGTGCCGTAGTAGCCGCGTCTCAGCATCGACCAGAACGACTCCATGCCGTTGACGTGAGCCTTGCCCCTCACGTACTCGCCCGCGCTGTGATTGACGGACTCGTGATTCGGCAGGCTGCCGTATACGCTGCCTTCGTCCGTGTACACCGGGGCGTCCGGGTCGGACGTCTCCTCGAGGATTGCTCCGACCGTGAGCTTGGTCACGCTCTCTACCGGCGTTGCGGCAATCCTGTTGGAACTCCGGTCTTTCACTCCGACCACGGCTGTCTTGCCGACCGATCCACGCCCGGCCTTCAACTTCTTCGACTCGTGCTTGTTCCGCTCCTTGCCGCCGATGTAGACCTCGTCCATTTCCACCGGGCCGGAGAACTGCGCGCCCCTCTCGCGCCAGGTCTCGCGGATGCGATGCGCGAGGAACCAGGCCGTCTTCTGGGTCACGCCGAGGTCCCGGTGGATCTTCATGCTGGAGGTTCCCTTGAGCCCGGTCGAGAGCAGGTACAGGGCCATCGCCCAGGTCTGGAGACCGAGCTTGGAGTTGTGCATGAGCGTTCCGCTCTTGACCGAGAAATCCTTGCGGCAGTCCCGGCAGCGGTACGGCTGCGGCTTGCGCGTTGGCCGCTCCTGCACGTGCAGCGATCCGCATTCCGGACAGCATGCACCAGCCGGCCAGCGGTTCTGGACGAACCATTCCTCAGCCGTCGCATCGTCCGGGAAAATCCGCGTGATGTCCACCAGCGAAAGTCCTTTGCGCTCATGGCGCCCAGGTGCCTTGCGTGCCATATTTATGTACTCAGTTTACCCTAAACTGGGCCGCACGTCAAGCGGGTTTTGGGTAAACACGTATATAAGACTGCCGGTGGCCGTGTTAGTCTTGTTAAGCTCGCGGGTCATGGTGTGCGGCGCCCAGTTCCGCATGAACAGGGTCGCGGGTATTGCGTGAGAAGGAATAGCCAGTGGTGGAATTGGAACAGACGTTAACTGCTGTAGAGGAGGCCGCAGTTGCCACGGTCGCGGCCGCGCGTGGCCTCACAGCGGTCACGAGAAAGATGCAGAAGGCGGCTCGTACCGGAAACATAGCCAACCTCAAGCGGGGTCCAAGTGCCCTCGATGCCTCCCTGCAGGTCCTGCAGCGGGCGGTGGAGGCGCTGAATCAGCAGACCGCCGAAGCCGAAGAGTGGCCCTCCCGCACGGACGAAGGAGAGCAATCCTTCGAGGATTGCTATTCCTCCGAACTCCGCAGCGCAGCCAGCGTGAAGGGATTGAACGTCAGTGAGCTGGACGGCCAGCTGATCTCGTTCCCATCCATCCTGCGCGTCGATGATCGCGCAGTCGTGATCGACCAGAAGAAGGTCCCCGACATCCGACCGTCCCACATTGTCCGCACCTTGGTGGAGAATCAGAGAAAGCTCGACCGGTTCAAGCCTGAGCGCATCTTGGAGTCGATGTACTCGGTCTATCAGGTTCTCGCGAAGGAGTATCCCACTCCGCTCCCAACAGGTGATGGGCCGCTCGTGCCCCTGGCCAAGATCTACAGGCAGCTCACCCTTCTGCCGGGTACGTCGCGTGAATACACCAAAGCCGACTTCTCAAGGGATCTTTACCTACTCGAGTACAAAGACATCAGACGGACCAAGAAAGGGGTTGAAGTCTCCTTGATCGGCTCCACCGGCACGCGCCAATCCGGGTACTTCTCGTTCGTCAGCCACGATGGCCACGAAGCCAAGTATTACGGGATCAGATTCAGGAATCGAGCGTGATGCCGCGCACCATCCCGATTGACGACTGGCTAACGGTGCTTGAGCAGGAATACCTGTCGACTTACATCAAAGACGGCGGGGCCTCCGTCAAGTTTGCCGTAGCACCCGACGCCGTTCGGCACCGGTTGCTTGAAGAAGCGGAAGAGCGATGCCGGAACCGCAACTTTCTGGTCCTTAGGTTGAACGCAGCGACGGTGCGCGCCCACATGGCACACGAGATCTTCTTCAAGCTGGCCCAACAGATCGATTGGCTGTACTTGGCCCGTCGCGTGGTTCTGCGTCTGGCCGAAGAAGGAGGCTATCAGGTTGATCGCATCGACCCCCGTGCCTTCGCCAGCGTCATTGACGCCGTCGCCAACGAGAATGGCCTCGAATCTCAGTTCGTCCTCGCCGACATGAGGCAGGCAATACAGGATCGAGTTTCCAATAGTCCCGAGATGCTCAGAGATTTCCGTCAGGCAATGAGACACCTCTGTCTCGCGAAGGATGACTACCCCGCCCATCCCCTAGTGACGTGGCTGAAGGGCGGTTCGAGAGTGAGTTCGGTCCGGGAATTCTCCATCCACACCCGCATCGACCGCACCACGGCTAGACACTTTATCGAATCCACTCTTAGCTGGGTCCGTCTCGCCGGCTACTCCGGGACGGTAGTGCTGCTTGACAACGCTCGGGTTACCGTAGCTAGGAATCCCAAGGACGGCTTTCAGTACTACACGAAGGCCATGACAGTGGACCACTACGAATTGCTGCGCGAATTCGTTGACGACATCGACCGGCTTGCCGGGATGTTGATGCTGGTTGCTAGCGACGAGGCCTTTCTCGCCGACGGTCGGGGCTCCCGTGGCTTCAGTATCTACGAAGCGTTAAAGACCAGAGTGATGGACGACGTGCGTGACGTGAATCTGGCCAATCCAGTCGCGTCTCTTGTCCGGCTGACGTAGGTTGGTTGCAACGTGACGGCTCACAACGGCGGGAATCTGGCCAACCGGCGGGCGATCGAGGCCCTGCGCAACGGCGTGCCCAACAGCGACGCTGTTCGAATCCTTGGCTGCCGCCAGCCTGAAGCGGAGCGTAAGTTCAACGATCTGCTGGCCGAGGCCTCGAACGGTGAGCGAGTGCCGAAGGGGTCTCTGGGGATGCTGGTTAGCGGAGAGTTCGGCGCGGGGAAGTCACATCTGCTGAACTACTTGCAGCAACTCGCGCTTGAACGAGGTTTCGTGTGCAGCAGGGTGGCCATCAGCAAGGAGACGCCTCTATTCAAGCTGGACAAGGTCTTCAAGTCTGCGGTAGACAGCGCCATCGCGCCAGGACGCAAGGGCCGGCTGATCGAAGAGTTGGACCTATGCTCGAAACTGGATTCACAGGAGTATGGCAACTTCTATGGTTGGGTAGCGAACTCAGATCGGCTCGGCCGCCTCAGCGGCATGCTCCATGGGAGTCTGATCGCTTACGAGATTTCATCAGATCTCGAGCTCAAGGGAAGGATCGAGGCGTTCTGGGCCGGCGATCGAATCAGCGCTGCCGAGATCAAGAGAGCTGAGGCGGAACGGTAAGCCGCACACGTGTGCTTTTCGCACACCCAGACTCGCCGAGTTGCCGTCGCAGCGGTTGCGATTCGTGCTCGAGATGATCAAGGGTGCAGGTTACAAGGGGTGGGTGGTTCTGCTCGACGAGGTCGAACTCGTCGGCTCCTACTCCCGCTTGCAGCGAGGCAGGTCCTACGCGGCGCTGGCGCGCTGGATGGGGCAGGCTGACGACGAAGCCTATCCCGGACTGGTCGCCGTCGGCACCGTAACCGAGGACTTCGCCGCTGTCGTGATCAGCCCGGATGGCAGAAAGAAGGACGGTGACTACATTGTGCCGGCCCTACGGAATCGCCCCCGGGACGAAGGTATCGCTGACCTCGCCGCAGCTGGCATGCGCCTGCTGGAAAGCGAGTGCATTCCGCTGACGCTCCCCACCTTGGATGAGGTGCGGGATGCCGTTGAGAGAATCCGCCAACTGTATAGCGATGTCTATGGATGGGAGGCCCCGGAACTCCAACCGAGTCGGGGTGGCACCGGGATCCAGAGACGTATGCGTTACAAGGTCCGGGCTGCCATCAACGAGTGGGACTTGCGCAGGCTCTGTCCAGACGCTCGCCCCGTGACCGTGAGCGACGAGTTTCGACATCGATACGAAGCGAGCGGAGGTCTGGAGCAGGAATTCTTTGAGGATGCTGACGATTGACAAGAGCGCCTCGCAGGGCCCGATGCCTAAGGGTGTCCCGGATTGCCGGTTCCGTTCGACGAGCTAGGCGGAGATGCGCATCCCGCCGTTGCGGGATGGCTGCGGTGCGTCGAAGAGGACGACGGTAGGAGCTTCCGGGCCGCGCTCTTCCAGGCAACGGGCGGCGGGGAGCCACTTGGGTTCTGCTTTACTCGCATGGACCGGCGCAGTCCGGTCGCAAGGCAGTCAGGGGGTACAAGGCTAAAAACCCGGTCGGAGTGCATCAAGTCTCTCTTTCGTTCCGCCACCCCCTCCCCGACGCTGCTAATCGGCTTGGTTGACGAGATCCCCCCGGGAGCCTTCATCAACGACATGCGGGTCGGGTTGCCTTGCTGTTGCATCAGCCGGCCCGCGGGTCCCTCCGCCGTTTCGGGGAGCGAGTCGGCTCCGGTGGACCTGCGAACCCACTGGCAAGCGAACGAGCCCAGCAGAGGATCGGTTGCTCGGGAACTCTTCGACACGGTGATGGGACGGGACAAACCCTTGGAACCGTTGGAGCGTGCCGCGGAGGCATTGGCGGAAGCGTTCTCCGACTCTGGCGCCGCGATCGGGATTGCTGGTCCGGGTCTGGCTGCCGTGGTCAATCTCTCCTCAATTCAGGAGAGGACCGACTTTCACGACAGTCGTCGAGCCCTCCATGAACCCTTCCAACCGTCCGGGCGTGAGCCCGGTGTAGCCCGCCCGCTGGCGGACCGCTTGCGGGCGATTCTTGCAGCTCCTTGTAAGCTTCCGGCCCAAGCTCCGGACTTCAAACTCGATTGGCCCGGCGGTTTGCTTCCCTTCCAGCGCGAGGGTGTGCGGGCACTGTTGGACAGCGACCGGTTGCTGCTGGCCGATGACATGGGTCTGGGCAAGACCGTGCAGGCCATTGCCGCCCTGCGCATTCTTCGAGCGAGGGGAGCTGTCCGAGCGTGTCTGGTGGTGGCTCCGGCCAGCCTGCTAGACCATTGGCGAGGGCAGATCGGCAAGTGGGCTCCCGACCTCCGCGCGATCATTGTCCGCGGCTCGGCCCAAGACCGCCGGTGGCAATGGGCCGAGGCTGTGGACGTCACTCTGGTCAGCTACGACACTCTGCGTTCGGACTACGGCGGCAGCAAACCCGCACAGGTGCGACGGAGAATCTGGGACGTGGTCATCGCCGACGAGGCTCAGCGGATCAAGAATCGCAACGATACAAGCGAGGCTCTGAAGGGACTGCTGAGGAAGCGCTCTTGGGCACTGACCGGGACGCCCCTGGAGAACCATGAAGAGGAGCTGGCCTCGATCTTGGAATTCGTCGACCACGGCGGCTCCAGAGGGCCGAAGCGCTATCGGCCCGGCGCGGGTCTGCTGGTCCGGCATCGCGAATTGCAGCTCCGGCGCAAGAAAGGCGATGTACTGAACGACCTACCTCCCAAGCAGACGACCAAACTAGCCATCAGCCTGAACCGCAAGCAGCGCGCCAGCTACGACAAGGCCGAACGGGATGGGATCGTCTACCTCAGGTCTCTCGGAGGGGAGGTTGGCATCCAACACGTGCTTGCGCTGATTACGCACTTGAAGCAGATCTGCAACGCCGACCCGCAGACGGGCGAGTCCGCCAAGCTGGATGACGTCAGGAGCCGACTGCAGGAGCTAACCGCCCAAGGGCACAGGGCTCTGATTTTCTCCCAATTCATCAGCGACGCCTTCGGGGTGGGGGCAGCCGCGAGCCGACTGCGGGAATTCAACCCCCTGGTCATCACCGGCGACACGCCTCAGCAAGAGCGCACCGCCGTCATCAACCGATTTCGGTCCGGCGCCGCCCACAAGGCGCTAGTCTTGTCGCTACGCGTCGGCGGACTGGGCCTCAACCTCCAAGAGGCATCCTATGTGTTCCACGTTGACCGTTGGTGGAACCCGGCGATGGAGCGTCAAGCCGAGGACCGGAGCCACCGCTTCGGCCAGACGGCGAAGGTCAATGTCATCAAGTACTCCTGCATCGGGACTATCGAGGAACGTATCGACGCGATTCTGGAACGGAAACAGAAGCTGTTCAAGGAACTCATTGACGATGTGTCGCTGGACCTGAGCGTTCGGATGAGTCGCGAAGAACTTTTGGGTCTGTTCGGCTTGGATCCGGAGCCCGCGCCTACGGCGTCCGTCCCTCCGAAGCGCTTGGAGTCCGAGTGCGGCATCACCGCGACTTGAGGAATATCGTGCTCGTCGGCCAGGACGATTCTGGCCTCCAGATTGACATTCCAGCGTTGGTCCTGACGCGAAACGTGGGAAGTTTCGCTATGAATGATCCCTTCCGAAACGACGCGAAATTTCCGAGGATCTGGCATATGCCGCGTGACCAAGAGCCGATTTGCCCCCCTGCATCGCTTGCATTCGCCTGCAACGCCTGCCCGACGCTTCGGCGGCCAAGGTGGGAGCGTTCATTCTCGAGGCGGTCGAGCCCGGCAGCTTGGCGCATAGGGATGGCTGGCCGAACGATTCCAAACTACACGTCTGCCGCTTGCCGGACGAAGCCACCCGTCGGGTCGAAATCCTCAAGGATTCCTGAGGCGCTCCGCCAAGCGGTCCGCGATGCGGTCAATGATCGCTGGCATCGAGGCCATTACAACAGCCTCGATCTGTTCACGGATCGCCTCCCGGGACGGCTCCGTGCTCGCCTGTCCGAGGGCTTGGTGCACCAGCGTGTCGACCATCTGCTGATTCTGCTCGGCCTCGGTCTTCGGGGGAGCCGGACCGGGGGCGTCTGCCACGAGCGCAGACAGCATCTTGGCGTCCAGAGGCTTTTGCAGAACGGCGTGGACCCCCGCCTGGGTTGCCTCGTCCGGGTCGACGGATTCGAGCGGGCCTGCAAGCATCACGATTCGAACACCGTCGAGCCCGCGCTGCTCCTGGATGCCGCGGCAGATGTCGTAGACGCCGGCGCCTGGAAGGGTTGTGTCCACGAGGACCAGATCCGGAACGGCCTCGACGACCTGCTCCAGCGCGCGGACCCCATTCTCGACTCCGAGGATCTCATGCCCTTCGGGGCCAAGCACCTCCTCCACCATGCGGTGCACGTGGGGATTGTCGTCGGCGACGAAGATCCTGGCCACTGGGCGTTATTCCGGTTCCTCGGACTGCTCGGACTCCGACTGAGGTGGATTGCGGCGGGCATCCGGTTCCGTGTCCAGAGCACTGGAGCCGGAAATCGGTTCTATCGTCACGTCGGCGCTGGGCGCGGTCCCCACCGTCACGCCCGCCGAGGCCTGGATTCCTGGTGGCGTCGTCGGCATCAGCGTGGTCATGGACGGATCCCCTGCCTTGGCGGCGAACCCTAGGTGGGGCTTGCCTCGGAATAGGCCCCAGAACCTGCCCATCCGACCGAGTTCGACCCTGTTTTCGATGTTGTACTGGTGCAGCTCGAAACGCTCCGGATCAGCCTCTGGCGCCCCGCGCTCCATCGCGCTGAGCCGCTCCTCGGCCTCCTCGACATACGGGCTCAACGGATAGTCGGACACGATCTTCCTGTAGGCTGCGACCTGCTGCTCCTCGAAGTTGTCGCCCAGCTTTTCGTAGTTCTCGCCCAGCATCCACAAGGCGTGATCCGCCCTGCTGAAGAGCGGGTAGTGGTCCGTCACCGTCTGTAGGCGGTTAGCTCCGGCTCGGAAGCTGCCCTTCCCCAGGTAGAACAAGCCGACCCTGTACTCGCTTTCGGCGATGACTTCCTGGACGTTCCGCAGCAACTGCTCGGTCTCCTCGCGGAAGATGCTGTTCGGGTGACGAAGCAGGAGCTGCCTGCATTCCTGGTCGGCCCGCACGGCGTGAATGGTGTCTCGGTCCGGCTTCTTCAACTGGTTGTAGTGGATTTGGCAGATCTTGAGCTGAGACTCGGCAGCTTCCTCCATATTGGGGAAGAAGGTGATGAAATCCTTGTATTCCGCCTCGGCCTGCGCCAAGCCGGTCGAAGTGCCTTCCCGGTACCAGCTGTCGGCAATGGCGAGCTTGGCTTTGGCGATGTACTCGCTGTCCGGATACGTATTGATCAAGGTCTGCAACGTGATCCGGGCCAACTCGTAACGATGCCGTTCGATGTTCTCGACGGCCTTGTCGAACAGGATCTTGTCGGGCTGCTGCGAGTCGTTGCCGATGGGATTGTCGTAGGGGCTGCGCCCGCAACCGAAGGCGCCCAGCAGGAAGGCCGTACATGCGACGATGCGCAAGGCGCGGGGATCAAGCATGGAATTCATGATACGTGGTACCGGAATGCACATTCTGACAGACTTCGCCTGGAGAAAGCTACGCACGTGCGAGGGCGGGGAGTTTCGCTCTTGCTGCCAGAGTCTGATAGGCGGCTGCCACATCGCCGGACCGAAAGACACTGGAACCCGCCACCAGCACATCGCAGCCGGCGGCGCTCAAAGGAGCCACGTTGTCCGCAGTGACACCCCCGTCCACCTGGATCCGGAAGTTCAGCCCGCGCTCGCGGCGGATGCGATCGAGCCGCGCCACCTTGTTCAGGCTGGACGGCAGAAAGGCTTGTCCGCCGAAGCCCGGATGTACGCTCATCAGGAGCACCAAGTCAGCCTCGGACAGGATTTCGTCCAAGGTCGACAGCGGCGTGGATGGGTTGAGCGCCACGCCTGCCACGGCGCCCAACTCCTGGATTCGGTTCACCGCGCGACCCAGGTGAGGACACGCTTCCTGGTGCACCGTCACCATGCGCGCGCCCGCCTCGACGAATGCTTCCAGGTAGGACCCGGGATCCGCGACCATGAGATGGCAGTCCAGGATCAGGTTCGTCGCGCGGCGCAAGGATGCGACGACCGGGATGCCGATAGAGATGTTGGGCACAAAGCGCCCGTCCATGACGTCGACGTGCAGCATCGTGGCTCCGCTCCGCGCCACTTCGTCGACTTGTTCGCCGAGGCGCGCGAAGTCGGCTGCGAGGATCGAAGGCGAAATCTCAGCCATGACTTCTGTGCAGGCCCGCACAACCGGCTCCGGGGCTTTCAGTGTAACAAGCCCAAAGCGCACCGTTTAAGGCGATCCGCGTCTTGTCGATTCGCGTCGATTCGGAGGCGCGGACGGCTGCCTCCCCTTGTGTCGTGCGCGGCCGCGTGAACAGCCCCTGGACCGGCGCTCCTCCCATGCTAAGGTGGACCTGCAAGCGCCACGCAAATGCAGTTCGCGAAATACCAAAGCCCCCTCGGTGAGATCCGAATGTTGGCAAGCAAGCAGGGATTGGCCGCGATCTATTTCCCCACGCAGAAGGAACGCATTGAGTCGCTGCTAGCGCCCGAAGGTCTGGAGCGGGGCCACGGCAACGTCTACCTCCTGCAAGCCGAGGCTTACCTGGCCTGCTATTTCGACGGCGACTTGCAGTACTCTTCCGGCATTCCTCTCGATTGCCGCGGCACGCCCTTTCAGGTCGAGGTTTGGCATGCGCTGTCCCAGATCCCTCCCGGCGAGCGGTTGAGCTATCGCGGACTGGCGGAGAGGGTCGGTCGTCGGAGCGCCGTACGTGCGGTCGCGGGCGCCGTTGCGCGCAATCCACTCTCGATCCTGCTCCCGTGCCATCGAGTGGTCGGGTCGGACGGAAGCCTGACGGGTTATGCGGCGGGAGTCCACATCAAGCGGCTCCTGTTGGACCACGAGGAACGGCATACGGCTCGGCCGGAGCCTCCAAGCGCATAGTCCGGCGCCGCTGCCCTCGGCGCTGCGAAGGCTCGCGGTTATAGTAATTAGCTGCGATGCGCCTCTCCGCCTTGGTGCTGAGTGTGCTGCCGGCGTTCGGGTCTCTACCGACACCGGAGGCGCACTTCGGGCACGCCATGGGCGAGGACCGCAAGCTGGTCCAGTGGGCGGATGTCGTCGGATACTTCCGCAGTCTAGACGCCGCCAGTCCCTCCCTCCAGGTCGCCGAACTGGGCCTCACCACCGAAGGCCGTCCGATGATCGTCGTGACGATCGCCGATCCGGAGACGATCGCGGACCTGGAGCGCTACCGGCAAATCCTGGCGGAACTCGCTGAGCCGCGCGCCACCTCTCCCAAAGCTGCCGCAGAGTTGGCTGCAGAAGGCAAGCCGGTTGTCCTGATCACCTGCTCCATCCACTCCACGGAAGTGGCCTCGACGCTCACCGCCATGCAGTTCGCGTACGAGCTCTTGTCCGAGGATACGCCGCGCCACCGCGCGATCTTGCAGAACACCATTCTCCTGCTGGTCCCGTCGCTCAATCCCGACGGCGTGGACAAGGTGCACGCTTGGTATGAGCGTTGGTTGGACACGCCCTACGAGGGCGCTCCGATGACGGAGCTGTACCACAAGTATCTCGGGCACGATAACAACCGCGACTGGTACATCTTCAGCCAGAAGGAGACGCGCTTGCTCGTCGAGAAGGTGCACAATGCGTGGCGGCCTCAGGTCGTCTACGACGTGCATCAGATGGGTCCCAACGGGGCCCGCATTCTCGTGCCGCCGTGGATCGATCCGATTGATCCGAACATCGATCCCCTGATCGCGCAGCAGGTCAACGCCTTTGGCACGGCGATGGCGGTCGACCTGACCTCGGCTGGCAAGCGGGGCGTCCTGATTCATGGGATCTACGACTACTATTCCCCTGCGCGGCACTACCAGAGCTATCACGGCGGGCTGCGGTTGCTCAGCGAATCCGCCAGCGCCCGCCTGGCCTCGCCCATCACGGTGCCAGTCGAGAAGCTCGATCACGAGGGTCGCGACTACAACGCGAGCGAAAGCAGCTGGAACTTCCTGGAGCCCTGGGAAGGAGGGGAGTGGCGCCTCGGCGACATCGTGGACAACCAGCTCATCACCTTCGAGTCCGTGCTCTACTCCGCAGCTCTGCGCCGGGAGGACTTGCTGCGCAATTTCTATCGGATCGGGCAGCGCGTGGTGGAGCGAGGCAGGGGACAGGCCTTCGCCGTTCCTCGCGAGCAGCATGACCCGAACGCCGCGACGCGCCTGCTGCAGACACTGCGGTTCGGCCAAGTTGAGATCGAGCGCGCGTTGGAGGGCTCCGACCTCGAGGGAGGAAGTATCCAAGCCGGCGACTACATCGTCCGGCTCGCGCAGCCTTACGGCTCGTTCGCCAAGACTTTGATGGAACGGCAGAAGTATCCGGATTTGCGCGTCTATCCGGGAGGCCCGCCGCAGCAGCCTTACGACGCGACGGCGCACACGCTGCCACTGCTCATGGGAGTCCGCACGTTTGCCGTGGAAGGTGAGCTTGCGGTCCCGACCGAGCCTGTGCGGCAAGTCGATCCCCTCCCGGGCAGGGTGGACGAAGCCGACCACCTGACGCTGTCCCCCAGGTTCAGCTCGGGTTGGATCGCGGTGAACCGCTTGTTGGCGCAGGATGTGCCCGTTTACCGCAGCCGTGCGGACGGCGCATTCCACCTCCAAGCCGATCCGGCGCTGCGAGGCCAACTGAAGCAGTTGGCGACGGACATGGGTATCGACTTCGTCGCCAGCGAGGGATTAGCCACGGACCACCCGCGCCTGCGCCGGCCGCGCGTCGCCATCTACGCGGGTCACGTGCCCATCATGGACGAAGGGTGGACGCGCTGGCTGCTCGACCGATTCGAATTCCCGTATGAGAGCGTGGGCAACGACGAAGTCTTGGCGGGATTGACCGGCCAGCACGACGTCTTGATCTTGCCGGACGTACGGCCGGAGATCTTGGATCGGGGCTTTCGCCATGAGCATGGCGACGGAGAGTCTATCGTGCCGCCCGAGTACAGAAGCGCGCTTGGCAAGCGCGGCGCCGAGGAGCTGAGGGAGTTTGTGAATGCTGGCGGCACCATCCTAGCGTTCAATCGCTCAGCTCTGTACGCCATGGACAGGTTTGGATTGCCGATCGAGAATGCCGTGGACCGCCCGAGTAGGCAGCGCTTCTATGGGCCCGGCACGCTGCTGAACGTCAGCGTCGACCGGACGCACCCCCTCTGCTTTGGTATGCGCCCGCAGGAGGCAGTGTGGTTTGAGTCGGGGCCGGTCTTCCGGGTGCGCCGGCATGCCGCTTCCCGAGTGCGTCTGGTGCTGCGATACCCGCAACGGGACGTGCTGGCCTCGGGCTGGCTGCTGGGCGAGGGCTACTTGGCGACCCACGGCGCGGTCGTCGACGTCCCGCTTGGCAGCGGCCGTGTCATTCTCTTTGGCATCCGGCCGCAATACCGAGGGCAGTCGAACGCGACCTTCAAGATGGTCTTCAACGGCCTGTTTCCGTAGGCCCGCGCAGCCTCGACCGCATGCTGAACTATTACAACTACTTCACGGAAGCCGAGGACCATTTTCGGCAAGCCCGCAACAGCGGCATGTTCTTGTTGTCGCCTCTGGACTGGGCGCTGCTCGAAGCCTGGAAGGACGCAGGTATTCCGATCGAAGCGGTTCTGAAGGGCATCGACCGCGCCTTCGAGAAATTCCACGCCCGCAAGCGGCGCTACTCGAGGGTGAATTCCCTGGCGTACTGCACCCAGGAAGTGCTGGACGCGGCGCGGCAGTTGACCCCGGTCGCCGCCATGGACACCCCCGA
Organism: Bryobacterales bacterium; assembly: GCA_965218615.1. Lineage (GTDB taxonomy): Bacteria > Acidobacteriota > Terriglobia > Bryobacterales > UBA6623 > VXMF01. The sequence continues at coordinate 419,816 of CBDCLH010000002.1, read as the reverse complement.
GACGCGTTCCGCTTTCGAACCAAGAGACTTGGCCGAGTTCTTCCGGGAGCGCGCCGTGCAGCTGCGAAGTCTGAGCGCGCAGGGGCACGGCGGGAGCAACGTGTTCGCGCAATCGGCGGCGGCGCTGGAGGAGATGAAGGCGCAGGCTGAGGTGGAAGAACTGGGCGACCTCGAGGCTGTGGAGCAGAGGCTGACCGTACTGGAAGACCGCGTGCTCGCGGTAGCGATGAGCGCCATCAGCGAAGAGAGCTTGCTCGCCGCCCGCCGCGAGATGGACAGTCAGCTCGCGGCCTACCGTCGCAAGCTGACCGCCGACCAGATCGCAATGCTTGAGCAGCGCTTCTTGCGCCGCAAGAGCCTGGAAGAACTGGGCGTCTCGCGACTCAGCCTGTTCTACGTGTCCTAGCCGCAAGCACGTTCGGGTGCGGCGCATAATGAGAGCGTGGTGCACAGTCTCATCCTGTACAACGACCGGATCGTGCCGAGCAGCCAAGCGATTCTGCGCCCTGGGCAGGTCGGCCTATTCACCGGGTGGGGCGTCTTCACCACGCTCCGCATCTATGAGGGAATCCCGTTCGCGTTTGAGCACCACTGGGAGCGGCTGCAGCGCGACGCCGCGCTGCTCAACGTCTCGATGCCGCCCAGCGGCGACGGTCTACGTGCGCAATTGATCGGACTGGCCGAGCGGAACGGTTGCCCGGAGGCGAGGATGCGCCTCAACATCATGCGCAGCCAGGGGGGACTCTTCGAAGGCCCCGGTTCCGGCAGGAAATCGGACGTTGTGGCCTTCACTGCGGACTTGAGCCGCCGCACGGAGACCGCGGCTCTGGGCATGCAGGAGAACGGCCGCCACGCAGCGTCCCCGTTCGCGGGCACCAAGACCCTGTCCTGGGCGCACAACCTGACGTTCTTCGAGAACGCCCAGCGGTCCGGGTATGCCGACGTCATTCTGCTCAACGAGCGGGGCGAGGTCTCGGAGTGCACCTCGTCGAACATTTTCGCTGTCCTGGATGGAGTCACCTACACCCCTCCTCTGTCGAGTGGACCGCTGCCCGGTGTGACCCGCTTGGTGATGATCCGGGAACTCGCTGAACGCGTCGAAGAAAAGGTGCTTTTTCCGGGCGACCTCTTTGGCGCCGACGAGGTGTTCATCACCTCATCGATCCGGGAACTGATGCCGGTCGAGCGCATCGGTGAGCGCCGGCTCCGGGGTCCCGGGGAAGGCTGGCCTGTCATGCAGCGCCTGCGCAGGCGGCTGCGCGAATTCGTGGCGGACTATGTCCGCGCGAATCGCTGATCTAGTCCGGCAGCAAGTGGTGCTTCCCGAGAAAGGCCCGGATCGTCTTGTCGATCGTGGCGACCTCCTCGCGCGTGAATCCGCCGTGCCCGCCGCCCGGTATCGTGAGCAGTTGGTTCTTGGCGCCCGCCGCGTCCAGGCGTTTGTGCAGTTCGACCGCGTGCGAATACGGCACGGCGGTGTCGGCGTCTCCATGGATGGTCAAGATCGGGGGCAGGTCCGCACGAACATGATGGATCGGGGAGACCGAATCTGCGATCTCCTTGCGGTCCCGCTGACTGCCGAGCCAGGCAACGGTGTACCATTTTTCGTTGGGCTTGCCCGCCATTAGATCCGGCACGTCGGTGATGCCGTAGTAGTTGATGATCGCCGCGACTGCGGGCTTGACCTGGGAGATGCATTCGGCATCTAAGCCGGCGGAGGCGGACAGCATGCCGGTGGTCAGCGAGAGGTGCCCCCCCGCTGAACGGCCTGTGACGATGAGTCGATCGGGGTCGATGCCATACGTTTCCGCGTTTTGGATGACCCAGTGCAGGGCGCAGCGGCAGTCCTCCACGGCCGCAGGCGCCCGGGCGATCCTGCCCAGGCGGTACTCGACGTTGACAACGTTGAAGCCCATCTCGAGGTAGGGAGCGATCGCCAGCACGCTGGCCTCCTTGGCACCTCCGACCCAGCCGCCTCCATGGATGTAGATGACCGTGGGAGTAGGCTTGGATGCATCGCGCTTGGCGTAGACGTCGAGTTTCTGTTCGGCATTGCTGGCGACCTTGTATGTGACATTGGGGCTCACGCCATACTCGCTGGAGAGCCACGCGGTGAAGTCCGCCGAGTCGCCGCCATACAGGGCCCCAACCAGTAGAAGCAATGGGACGGGAACGATGGTATTGCGCATCGAAAGACTCCTTGTGGCGATTCCGGCGCGAAATGTTACGGTATCGAGTTGAAGCCGGGCGCCCTGATCCAGTATTTCAGGAAAGGTGGTCGGCCCGCCGAGGGCTACCTCTTCCTGGGTGCGGAGCCATTCTACCGGAAGCGCTGCCGCGCGGCGATCCGCAAAGCCGTTCTGGGCGAGCACGGGGATCAGACGGCAGTCGTCGAAATCGATTTGAAGGATCAGCCTCTGAACGCCTTGGTCGAAGAGGCGCGCACCCTATCCCTCTTCAGCGCGGAGAGATTGGTCATCGGACGCAATGCGGAGCAAGCGCTTCCCAAGGCTGGGGGCCAAGCGTCCCAGACTGCAAAGGGCCTGCTCCAGGGCTACTTCGCCGATCCCGTCCCGGGGACGGTGCTGCTGCTTGAGGCCACCCGGTACGACTCCCAGGAACGCGACGAACGGGACAGGTTGGCGCGTGTCGGGAAATTCTACGAGGCTGTCCCCGTCCGAATCGATCTTCAGGCCCTGACCGTGAACGAAGCGCAGTTCGTCGCCGAGGTCCTCGCCCGGCGGATGGGGATCTCGATCTCTCAGCAGGTCCGGACGGAACTGGTGGATATGCTCGGAGCGGATGCGTTCCGCATCGAAAACGAACTCGAGAAGCTGGCGTCGTACGCGGGCGATGGGCGGGAGGTGACGCAGGAAGACCTGGAGGCCCTAGTACCCGAGGCGCGTGAGAGCGGCGTGTTCGAATTCTCCCAGGCGCTGGCCAACCGCGACCGCTCGCGAGCTCTGGATCTGTTGGACAGGATGTCGAAGGGTGGCATGTACTGGCCGATGCAACTCAACCTGATCGCGGGCCTGTTCCGGCAGGCCTTGGCCGCCCAGGAACTCGGTCTGCGCGACGCTCGGCAGATCGCATCCAAGCTCGGAAACCTCGGTCTGCGGGTCTGGCCGGCCCGGGCGCGGCAACTGGAGGGGATCGTGGCGCGCTTCCGCAGCGAGGAGTTACGCGCGGCGCTGATCGCGCTCTTCGAAGCGGACCGGGGACTGCGCAGCTCTCGCCCAGACGACCGAGTTGTGGTCGAGATGCTGGTGATGAAGCTGACGAGTTGACGCGAGAGCGCGTCTATGAAACGGCGCTCAGCCGGTTGGCCGCGGAGGCGAGCGAGGACTTGATGCGGTTGGCCTTGTTGCGATGCAGAACGCCTTTCCGCACAGACTTGTCCACAAGGCTGATGGTCGGGTTGAGCAGCTTGTCGACGCCGTCCTTGCTGTTTGCATCGACCGCGCTGCTGTAGGACTTGAGGGCGGTCCGTAGGTGGCTCTTGTCCGCCTTGCTGCGCTCGTAGCGGTGCTTGGTCTGCCGGATCCGCTTCAGCGCTGACTTGTGATTCGCCATGGAGCGTTCTTCTTCGAGAATAGCCTCGGCGGAGATAGAGTGTCAATGTCTTGTCCCGGGACACTGGGGGCGGTGGTCTCAATGGCGCTGCGGTTCAGCGCTTGCCGCCCTGGTCCGGCCGCATGTACCGTGGGACACGGACTCCACATGCGATCCCTATCGGCCCGCTGGAAGGACCAGCTTCATGGGTTGCTGTTCGCGAATCTTGCGCTGGTGGGCACGCTGCTGGCCTCGTTTGCGGGGGCTGTGGCGCTCCATTCCTTCAGCGAGTCCCCAATCGTGCTCAACACGCTGCCGTTGCTCCTCGGCGCGCTCGGTGTGACCCTTGTCGCGGTTGCTTGGTACCCGACCGCGACTTGGCGCTCCCTGGGACTCAGTCGTGCGAACCTCCCCGACGGACTCTGGGGGCTGCTGCTGGGCGCGGCCGGCTGTGGTTTGCTCGTTGGACTTGCGGTTCTGGCCGAATGGGTCTCGTGGACGCCGATCGATCCGTCGCAGGTCCGCTTCGACTGGCGGGACGGGCCGCTCGCGGGTGTGGCTCTCCTCACCATTGGGGCCCTAGGCGAGGAGTTGTTCCTGCGCGGCTTGACCTTGCAGTTCCTCGCTCGCGCGCTGGGCCGGATTGGCGCGATCGCCGCGACCGCTCTCGTCTTCGCCCTGCTGCACGGCTCGAATCCGGGCGTCACGGGGATCGCGCAACTCAACACCGCCCTTTACGGCATGCTGTTCGGGCTGGCGGTTCTGCGGCAACGGTCCCTATGGCTGGCTGCGGGCCTGCACTTGGGGTGGAATCTGGCGCAGGTCGCTTTGGGGGTCAACAACTCAGGCATTACAATAAGGCTGACCGAGTTGAATCTCGAGCCCCGTGCCGCCGCTTGGCTGACGGGTGGAGACTATGGCCTTGAAGGCGGAGTCTTGGCGACTTGCATGGCGCTGGTGCTGGCAGCCGCCGTTTGGCGCCTGCCTGCCAGGAAGAACCCCCCTCGCATGCTGTGGGAGACGCGGAAGCCGGAGCGTTTCGAGGCATCTGGCGCGGCTCTTGGCCTTGCTCGGGATCTGCCTGCTGACGACCGCGTGGCCGACGGCGACGGCGAAGACCGACAAGCTGACGGCGATGCAGCGCGCTGAACTCATCCGAACGCTGAACGCCGAGTACGGTACCGCAAGAGTTCAGATTCCGCGCTCCAAGAAACCCCTCCAGCTCCGTCCGACGGGACAGTACGACCGGGACCAGTGGTCCGGAGCCATGACCAAGTTCGGCCCTGCGGCGCGCGTCGGTGACTTGGTGCAGATCACGGCAATCCGATTCGACGGCAAGAAGCTGGTCTTCGAAATCAATCACGGTCTCAGCGGCGGTCGCAAATGGTGGCACCGGATCCAGGTGGCCGGCACGTCCAGCCGGGGCACGACGCTGGGCGCCGCGCAGGCGACTCACGCCCCGGGCGGGACCAAGCTCGCCTTGGTCTTCCCGGAAGCGATTCCCGCCAAGTCGCCGGACGACTTCAAGAAGATGCTCAAGCCAGTCCTGGACTTCGAGCAGCGCTCCGCCACGGAGCTGTACGTCGACACCATCGACGTGAAATACCGCGAGGCGATTGAGAAGAAGGAAATCATCGAAGGCATGGACAAGGAAATGGTTCTGCTCGCAAAGGGCAAGCCGAACCGCAAAGTGCGGGACTTCAAGGACGGCATCGAGACCGAGGACTGGATCTACGGCGAGCCTCCGGGCGAGATCGTGTTTGTGACGTTCCTCGACGGCGATGTCATCGAAGTCAAGGAGAGCTACGCCGCCATCGGCGGCTGGGTCAAGGAAACCCCGCAGATCGAGCGCTGAGGTCCCGGTCTTGTCGGATCCGGGCGGCCCGGAACTTGCGCCCCGATCAACTCTCGTGCGACAGCTTCCATTGCTGGCCGAGTGCGTCCGCGGCCCGGATTGCATCTCGGACCATCCCCGGGCGCACTTCGAAGGGTTCGTTGTGGATCGTCTCCCCCTCGGCGGTGGAGCGTTTCGCGACCGCCTCCAGAATGTCGGCGTCGCTCCCTCGCAGGCCAATGTCCGCGAGCGTGATGGGCAGGCCGACTGCGTGTGCGAAGGTCAGGACTTCCTCCATCGTTGCGCGCGGTTTGCCCTCGAGAACCAACTGGACCAGCGTCCCGAACGCCACCTTCTCGCCGTGCAGGTAGGGGTGTGTGCCGTCCGCGACCGTCAGCCCATTGTGCACGGCATGCGCCGCCGCAAGGCCTGAGGATTCGAACCCCAGCCCCGAGAGCAGTGTATTGGCTTCGACCAGACGCTCCAGCGCAGGAGTCACCACTCGAGTCTCGGTGGCGACGCGAGCATCGCAGCCGTCCTCGAGCAGAGTCCGGTAGCAGAGTTCCGCCAAGGCCAGCGCGCTGCGGGTGGACGCGCCGCCGCGCATGTTGCGGACATGCCCCTCGACGCAAGTGCGGGCTTCGAATACCGTCGCGAGCGCATCACCCATGCCGGCCACCAGCAGCCGAGGCGGCGAGCACGCGATGACCGTCGTGTCCACGAGCACGAGGTCCGGATTCTTGGGGTAGAAGCGGTACTCCTCGAAGACGCCGTCCTCGCTGTATACCACCGACAAGGCCGAACACGGCGCGTCGCTGGACGCCACGGTTGGGCAGTTGACCACGGGCAGGCCGAGGTCCGAGGCGACTGCCCGGGCGGTGTCCAGCACCTTGCCGCCGCCGGCGCCAACGATGACGCGGGCGCGCGCCTGCCTAGCCGCCTCCTTGCCTCGTTCGATCTCCTGACGGCTGCACTCGCCGCCGAACGGTTGCACCACGTACTCGATCTGGGACTCGGCGAACGTTGTCCGCCAGGTTTTTGAGAGCTTCGCCGAGGCGCTCTTTCCAGCGAGCACCATGGCTGGACCTTGGAGTCCGATTTGGAGCATCTCCGCTCCCAGGGAAGCCGTGGCGTTGGCGCCCTGGGTATACCGCGACGGGGAGGAGAAGACGGATAGCATGCTCGGATTGTAGCCCCCGGGAGCGGGGAAGACCGCTCGACGCGGGGTTACGGACGAAATGTTCTGCAGGACTGTTGCGGACGATGAGTCGCTGGCGCCCACGCGAGTTCTTTCGGCGTGGTGTCACTAAGTGGGTTCTTCTCGTTGCTCGCGGTCTGCTTGCGTCGCGTGCTCACCATGCGGGGAGCCTCGACAGCAGGCTACCTGAACAGTTCCAGCCCGAGTTCGTCACTCGCGGCCCGTTTGAGCTGATTGGGCAGTGTCGCCGACCCCAAACTCCAAGCAATCCCGAGCGTTTCTGTTAGCCAAGCTGGATCACGGTGCAGCGGCGTTGGCGACCCGGTCAGGGCACCGGGTACAGGCCTGGCGGGTGTGTAGCGAGCAGCGGCACCAGAAAAGCTGCTGACAACGCGATGGCGGAGCTTAGCCAGGACGTTGGCTGCTCCAGGCCGCGCCGGCTTCTACGGCTGTTGCTTACCTTCCTTCAGCAAAAGAGCAACACCGCGCTGGACTTCGAAGGCAAGCTCGGGGGGCTCTCGAAGCTGAGAATCCCGCCGAATCCCAACATCGTGTACTTCGGCGCAGAGGCGGGCTGGGAGGCTGCGATCCTACAGGCTTTGTTCGGAAGGGAGGGCAAGGTCGTGCTGATCAACCAGGATCCGATGGCGTACCAACGCTTCCTCCACGCTCCACGAAGCGTCCGCGTTCGAGCGCCACGAGGCTCGAAGGAGCCGTGGGTGATCGTGGAACTTGACCCCGCTGCCATGCAGTACATCAGGAACGCCTTCTTCGAATTCCAAACGAATACGAAGTTCGACGTCGGCATCGACCGGGGCTTCTTTGAGCACTCGGCCGGTCTTTGGATGCGTGGGCGGTTTCATGAGCCTCGGGAAGAGCTGAAGTCCCCTGAATTCACCCTGAGCCACTGTGATGTATTGGAAATGCGTGTAGATAGGCGCTCGATCTTGTCGATGATGGATTGGGCGGTGGCAGCCCAGATGAGCGGCTTCGCGTTGGCGTTGTGGCCAGCGGTGAAGGCCTTGATCGTGTTCACGAGATCCGTGACGTTGTGGAACGAACCGCGTTTGATCGCTCGCTGGCTGAGCAACCCGAAGCAGCGCTCCACCTGATTCAGCCACGACGAGTAGGTCGGCGTGAAGTGCAGGTGGTAACGCTCCCGCTGGGCGAGCTAGGCCTGCGTATTCGCATGCATGTGCGTCGCGTAGTTGTGCAGCACGAGGTGGATGTCCAGAGCGGCGGGAACCTCCTTGTCGATCAAGCGCAGGAATGCCAGGAACTCCTGGCGGAGGTGCCGCCTCTTGCATTGCGCGATCACCTTCCCGGTGGCGATGTCGAGCGCGGCGAAGAGCGTCGTGGTGCCGTGGCGGATGTAGTCGTGAGCATAGCCCTCGCAGTAGCCCAGGTCCGTCGGCAGGGTGGGCTGGGTGCGGTCGAGCGCCTGGATCTGGGACTTCTCGTCCACGCGGAGCACCAGCGCGTGGTCCGGCGGATTGAGGTACAGTCCCGTGATATCGCGGACTTTCTCGATGAAGAAGGGATCGTTGGACAGCTTGAAGGTTTTCGCCAGGTGGGGCTTGACTCCGAACAGGGAGAACCACCGCTGCACGGTGGTGTGGGAGATGCCCTCGGCTTTCCCCAGCGTGCGCGTGCTCCAGTGGGTGGCGGTGGTGGGCTTGTCGCGCAGGGCGCGATTGATCACCTGCGCGACGCGCTCGTCATCGTAGGTCTGGGGGCGTCCGGGACGCAGCTCGTCGTGCAGTCCCAGCACGCCGGCGGCGAGGAAGCGGTGGCGCCACTTGCCGACCGCCTGCGGGGAGGCGCCGACGCGCCGGGCCACGTCGGCGTTGGTGAGTCCCGCGGCGCTGGCGAGGATCATGCGGGCCCGCAGGACTAGGGCATGGGGCATGGTAGTGGAATGGGCCACCCACTTGAGCTGGTCGCGCTGGTCGTGGGTGAGGGTGAGCGGCGGGAGTTGGCGTCCGCGAGGCATGGCAGTCTCCTTTCGGACGGGGAAACCACCTACTATACTACGCGAAGTTTCGTTACGCTACGCTACGGCTACCAGTGCAGCGCTCTGTCGGCCACACAGGCTAGAGGCCAACTGGCAAGGCTTGACGAGCCGAACAGCGAAAGACAACACATGTGCGAGCGACTCACCGAGCAGCTCGAGGAGATTCCCGGCGTGATCCCGCCGCGCGTACCTGCCGACAGCAGTCATGTGTACCACCTGTATCGGGTGCGGTTCGATCCGCGAGAAGTGGGACTTGACGTTGCCGTATCGGAGTTGCGGGCAAAAGTGGTCGCCGCACTCGGCGCTGAAGGGGTGCCCTGCCGCCCATGGGTGAACTTCACTGCTCCCTGACTGCCCATCTTCACCAGGTCCCAAGAGTTCGAAGCCCGGTATCCATGGCGGCGCCCGTGGCCGGCGGATCACGTCCACAATCCGCAAGATTGTCCGGAAGCTGCCACAGCGTTGAAGGAAAGCTCTGTGGTCATGGAGGCGCCGACCGCCTTGAGTGAGCAGATCATCGCTACATAGGCGAAGGCTTCCGGAAGGTGTTTTCCGAGATTGACGAGGTGATGAAACTGGAGTTGTCGCCTGAGCTGATGGACGGCGGCGCCGCGAACCTCGACGAGACACAAAGGGTGCTGAGTTCAGCGCCGCCTTTGCGAAACGCGTAGGAGTGTCAAGACGGGATGGCGGCGCCTCTACGAGTAAGGATCGTTCGAACCGTCGTGTATCGGAAAGCTTGTAGTGCGGACACCGGAAAGGCGCCAGGTCCTAGAGCCGATGCTGACCAGGACTTGTTCAACAACCGAGGTCATTCGCAACTTTGACTGCGGGCTCCCGACCTGCGGCTCCGCTGCTGTCTTTCCGAGGCGGACGGAGTAAGCATGGATCGTTGTGGAGCACCCCGCAGGCCGTCTAGAGTTCCTTCAAAGGCAACCCAAACGACGGACTTGACTTGTCGGGCCCGAATCGCGCAAGCCAACGGCGGCTGGGTTTCCGAAAGGGAGAGTGCGAGTTCATCTCCGAAGACCGTTCTTAGATCAACCCTTACTGATGCTCGCAAAATATAGTGACCAAGAGCGGTCGGAGGCCGGAAAGGGCGCGACATGTCGCGCCCGTACAAACAGATGCGATCGTGGATCCGCCGTGTGAATACGCGCCGTTCTGCCGGGGGCCGAGCCTGTCACTAGATTTTGCGAAACTAAGCAGGAAAGACGTGATGCTGATGAGGTCGAAAACATTAAACCGTCGCAAGTTCAATCGACAGTCAATGGCCGCTGTTGGAGGTGCGCTCGGTGGGGCGTTCCTCGGCGCTTGTGAGAGAACGGGGGGCGGTCGCGATGGGGCTCACCCGAGCCCTGTGGGCCAAGAGTCGAAATCGAACACCTCCCAGGCCGAGAGCGAAGGAGGCACGCGAACGTTCATCCCATCAAGGGACCGTGATGGTTACTATCCGCCGCCCGAATCGAAAGGCGGATGGCGTTTGATCAAGGATACAGATCAGATCAAGGACCTGACAGGAATGGACGTCGACAAGCTCGATTTCCACTTCAAAAGCCAAGCGTTTCACTACGGTGGCGCTCAGTGGTCCGCCGTGATCATCCGACATGGATATGTCGCTCGCGAGTTTTACAGCTTCAATATCCCGATTCCGACTCGCTTCAATATTTGGTCGGGCACCAAATCCTTTACAGGCACGGCCTGGGGGCTGCTCCTTGATGCGAGCCGTCAAAACAAACTGCCAAACGGCCAGCAGGTCGACCTCGATAGCTCGGCCTATTCCTTCATTCCCGAGGGCTACCCGCTCACCGATCCGCGCAAGGAGCAGATCACCATTCGACACCTGCTCAGCATGACCTCTGGCCTCCCCGGCCACCGGTCAGGCTGCATTGGCATGCCCATCGCACCGGCGCACGGCGCCTTTGAACACGCGCTTGGGAGAGCCCCGAATCGGCACGGTTGTTGGGCTGAACTGGTCGCAGATCCCGGCACGCAGTGGGTGTACAGCGACATTGGGACGCAACACCTGTCGTTGGCGTTCGCCCACATCATGGGGGTCGAGATGGGCGATTTTATGCAGGAGCCATCTTTGCCCCGATTGGCATAGAGGAGTTGAACTGGAGTCTACTGGGAGGCCGAGGGTTCGTGGGGCCGCACTCGAACGGCGATAGCGGGATATACGTTTCGTCGAGGGAATTGGCGCGTTTTGGTTATCTCGCCCTGCACAACGGTGTATGGGACGGGCAGCAACTCATCCCCGCGTGGTGGATGGACGTAGCCACCAAAGCCTCGCAGACCCTGAACTCAGCCTATGGGTACACCTGGTGGGTGAATAGCGAGGGTACCTTGTGGTCGGATCTGCCCATGATGGCGGACCTGCCGAGGGATGCCTTCGCGCTGAAGGGTTACAATGCGAACCGTTGCTTTGTCATCCCGTCGCTGGATCTTGTCGTCGCGCGGGTTGGATCTGGCCCCGTCGGGTGGAATGAGCAGGCATTCATCGGAGACATCGTCGATGCAATCACATAGGGTGGACCGGACGTGAAGATGCTCCTTGAGGTGACGGTTTGAAAGGACTGTTTCTCTACGAACCACGAGCGACATGCAACAGGTCACGCCTTGCTGACCGCTTGCCCTTGCCAGCCAGGTACGTCCTCAAGGAAGCGTCGTGTTGCGACTACGAGGAAGACGCTGCCGTCGGCGCCCGGATCGGCTTTCCGCTTGCGACGCCTTCCACAAACTGGCCGTTCCGCAACGTGACGGAACCGTTCACGATAACGTGGTCAATTCCGCTGGAGTATTGCGCCGGGTCTTGGAAAGTCGCCCGGTCGATGATCTTGTCCGGATCGAAGACCACGATGTCCGCGTCGGCGCCCACCTGAACCCGGCCTTTCTTCTTCATCGAGGGAATCCGTTTCGAGAGCCGGTCGGCGGGGAGCACCGTCATCTTCTTCAGGGCGTCCATGAGGCCGAGCGCCTCTTGCTCGCGGACGTATCGGCCGAGCACCCGAGCGTAGGTTCCAAAGGTTCTTGGGTGGGCTCTGCCGTCGGTCAACCACATGCCGTCGCTAGCGATCATCACGAGCGGGTCGGCGACCAGGTTTTTGACAGATTCTTCACTGTAGCTTGCTGGACTGATGAACAACCCGCCGGTTGGCCGGTACTTCGCGAACGTCTCGCGGGTCAGGTTCTCACCGGTCTGAACCCAGATGTACTGGCCAATCTCTTCATCTGACATCTGCTCCCAATCATCGAATACAGGCGAATCGATGTTTGCGGAACCGCGATTATACGGGTAGCACTCCGTTGTCACATCGATCCCCTCGGCTTGGGCAGCTCGGATGCCGACAAGATAGTCGGGGGCACGGTCGCGGCCGCTGCTATTGAGATGGACAATATGCAGTTGCGTGCCGTAGCGCCGCGCTGCGGTCAACACCTCTTCCAGATTGCTGACGTCGTGATCGTTTGTGCGCATGTGGACATAGCAGGCAGCATTGTATTGCGCTGCCACCTCGAAAACCGCCTCGATCTCCTCAGTCGTCGCACCAGGCGTGTAAGCGATTAGGATGCCGATCCCGACCGCCCCCTGCTCCAGTCCTTGAGAAAGCCGCCCCTTCAGCACCTCTATCTGCTCGGACGTCAACGGCTGTTTCACCCATTCGCCTGATAGGCGCGACCCTGAGAGTTTGCCTCCCATTGTTAGTCGGCGCGAATCGACATGCGCGATGGTCGCCCCGAAATTCAGCGGTGATTTTTCTTCGCGCTCCGTGTACCACGCAGCGACATCTTCGACTCCGGCCTCCAGTTCAAGCGCCGAAGTCACCCCATCGTGAATCTTGGCCCGGTAAACCTCCGGACTGTCTCCGTGTTGATGCAGGTCAACGAACCCAGGAGCGACCACCCTTCCCTCGGCATCGAGCGTTTCTTTTCCGAGGATCTTATCTTCAGTAATCACTGCGATCCGGCTGCCTTGAACTCCCACGTTGCGAACGGCGTCGAGCCCCGTTTCGGGATCCATGACGCGGCCCCCCCGAATCACCAGATCGTACGTCGTTGAACCGCATGACGAAGTTGACAATACGACCAAGAGCAAGAGTGCGTTTTTCATGGTGTCCATTATGCCCCCTTTGAGACCCGCTGATCCAGAGCATCACTGGCGGACAATTCCCCATTCTGAGATGGGGGAACGCTCAGTGGTCCGGGGCAATCCCGAGTTCATCTTTGGTTTGCCGCCAGAAACCGTAGGGCGCGCATCCCTGGCATGAACTCACATGATCGGCTTGCCGCTCACCCCGACGGCATGAAATCGAGTCAGCAAGTTCGAGCTACCGACCAGCCGCCGGTCCCGCCGACGCACCAGCGCTAGCATTGCGGATGGCGGACGCGGAACAGTGGCCGTACCCGTCTACTGGCGGCCGATTCCGCGTCCCGGACCTTCGCACGTGTCCGGGACCACGCTGGCATCCGCCACCCGCCGCAGGCCCGCTGGCAACCGCGTCTCCATGACCTGCGCCAAGCCTTTGCAATTGAGCGGCTGACCTCGCGGTACCGGCAAGGCAAGGACGTGCAGCACCTGCTGCCGGTGCTGTCCACCTATTTGGGCCACTCCAGTGTTGACGGCACCCAAGCCTACCTGACAATGACACCCGAACTGCTCGCCGAAGCCTCGCGGCGCTTCCAGCGCTATGCCGAGCCCGGCGCGGAAGGAGACCCTCGATGCCGCGACGCCACCAGTTGGACTCCAAATAGCTGCCACAACTGAACCGCTCACAAGCCCGCGATCAGAGAACTTGTCGGCCCAAGCCTTCAGCTCATCGTCGGAAATGTCGATGCTGATATGCGGGTCGAACAGGAACAGGTCAACCCCGTCAAACTTCTGCCCGTTGACCTGGGCGCCAGCCGTGAGATCCAGCATTGTGTCAAGGTCGATCGGAGGTTCAGAATCCGGATCCTTGCCGACGACTCCGGGCCAGGCGGCGTTGTGCAATTTGGGGAAGTTGTTGGCAGAGCTCGTGGTTAGAACCACTCGATGATATCGCAACTGCAGTCTATTCCTCGGTCCGTAAGCCATGCGCCCATCGACGACTCGTCTCTCCCGACTGCACATGGACCTGTGCACTCCTCGGACCCTCTGGAGAACGCAACGCGGGGGGGTCGCCGCCTACTCTGGTGCGGTGATTTCCAAGGAAGCTCCGGCTTCGGTTTGCTGTCGTCTACGGGCATCCAATGCTTGGTATTGGGCAAGCGCCTCCCGGGCCTGCTCGCGCATCCCTATGCGCTGGAACGCTTGGGCCAATTGGTAGTGGATGCTGCCATCTATATCAAGACCGAGCGAGGACTTCAAATGCGGCAAAGCCTCGTCCGGCTGGTCGAGCGCCAGATAGGAGCGTCCCAGGTCCAGCCGAGCCGTAGCTGGGGCGCCGGGCAGGGCAAGAGAGGATTGCAACAGCGGAACCGCTTTCTCATACTCCTGCTCCTCTGCCAGCAAGTTGCCTAGCATCGCTGCCCATCGGGGGTCGTCGGGATCCGAGCTGTAGAACCGCTCCAGCAGGGGTCGTGCCTCCTCGATGCGCTTGGCGAGGTACAGCAGTTCCGCCAGTTGCCGCTCCAAATCCCCAGATCCCTCTCCGATCTCAAGCGCTCGACGGCAGGCATCAGCCGCGCTGGAGTATTGCCCCTGGGAAGCGAAAATGTCCGCAACTAGAGTGAGTTTCTCGATCGATTCCAGCAGGGAGGCCAGCTTCTCAAAAGACTGTTCGGCGAGACGGGCATATGACCGAGCTGCCCAGAATAGGTCCGACGAAGAGGAATCTGCTGCCAAGGATGGGGCGACATCGAACCGGCCTGCAGCGAAATTGCACTCAGCGGATTGTGCGGCAGTGCAGTCCGGCTCCGGCAAGGATTCGGCCTTCTGCCGCTCGATCTTCGCCCATTCGGGTTGACCCGCACCCTCGTACACCGAGGCCACCGCTTCGTGCACGGCACGGACGCCGGGCTGTCTCTCAAGCGCGCTTCGGAACAAGTACAGCGCACTCGGGTACTGACGGGTCGCCAGCCTTGTCTGGCCGAGAAATCGCAACATGTACGAAGACTCGGGGTCGCGTTGCCGTAGCTGATCGATCGCCATCGCCGCCAGTTCCTCGTTGCAGCGGACTAAGCCGGCGTGAGCATAGGGACTTGTCGCGTCAAGGCCCCCAAGCGCCCGCCAGACCACCGTCGCCTGAGAGTGCTCCCCGACCGCCTCCAGCGCCTCTCCGAGCAACGCGTGAGCGAACGGGTGCTGGGGATTGATTTGCGTCGATTCTCGGAGTGGAGCGACTGCCTCTGCGTATCGGCCGAGCCGGGACAGGCTGGCACCTAGCGCGAAATGGGCCGGAAACGATGACGGCAGAGCCAGCGCCGCCTCTTGGAGGGGCTGGATCGCCTCCGTGTCTCGGGCGCTGAAATGCAGGGCCATTCCAAGATTGGCCTGCAATGTAGGTTCATTCGGGAACTTGCTGGCCAATTCGGCATAAATCTCTGCGGCTTCACCGAATCTCCGCTCAGCCATTGCCTGGCGGGCGGATTCTGCCAGAGCATTTGGGTCGACCTGGGCCCTGGCGCCGACCGCTGGCACGGTCAAGAGGATGGCGCCAACCATCGCCTGGCGAACACTCTGAAGGCTGAATTTGTCGTGTCCCAGCACCAATTACCTGCCCAGCTTCATGTTGGCATAGCGAAGGGTCTAGGCATAGTCTCTTCCAACGAGAGATGAGCCTGAAGCGAGGGGTTGTTTCCAACGAGAGATGAGCCTGAAAGGGGCTCTACAGAGGATGTGGGAATCATCGGAGGGTGATCTTGCATCTCGATTTGGAGGCTCACTCGAGCCTGGACGATGTGCGCGCGTTTCTCGCGGGGAATCCGGAAGGGACGGCTCTGGTCCCGGAGCGGAAGCAGGCCTACGCGCATATCGGGCGGGTGCTGCGGCGGTTCTCGTACTGGCGGCTGGGCAAGCCGGACAAAGGTCTGCTGCGCAGCTACCTGGCCCGCACGACGGGGCTTTCGCGGGCGCAGCTGGCGCGGCTGATCGCACGCTACCTGGCCGAGGGGGAGCTGGCGGACCGTCGCCGGGGCGCGGCAAAGCCGTTCCGGCGCAAGTACGAACGAGCGGACGTTGTGCTGCTGGCGGAGACCGATGAGCTGCACGGGACGCTGTCGGGACCCGCGACGCTGGCGCTGCTCAAGCGCGCCTGGGAGGTCTTCGGCGACGTGCGCTTCCGGCGCCTGGCGGGGCTGTCGAACGGGCATCTGTACAACCTGCGGTGGAGCCAGGCCTACCTGCGGCGGATGGGCCGCAAGGACCCCACGCGCCCGGCCGGGGTCACGATCGCGGAGCGGAGGCGGCCGCGCCCGGAGGGGCTGCCGGGCTACCTGCGGGTCGATTCGGTGCACCAGGGGGACCTCGATAAGGTCAAGGGCGTCTATCACATCAACGTGGTCGACGAGGTGACGCAGTTCCAGTTCGTGGGCAGCGTGGAGCGGATCTCCGAGCGTCACCTGCTGCCGGTGCTGGAGAGCCTGCTGGAGGCGTTCCCGTTCCGCATCCGCGGGTTTCATTCCGACAACGGGTCCGAGTACGTGAACTACCAGGTGGCGGCCCTGCTGGAGAAGCTGCGGGTCGGGGAGTTCACCAAGTCGCGGCCGCGGCGCAGCAACGACAACGCGCTGGTGGAGTCGAAGAACGGCACGGTGGTGCGCAAGCAGCTCGGCTACGGCCACATCCCGGGACGCTACGCCCAGCGGCTGGACCGGTTCAACCGCGCGGTGCTCTCGCCGTACCTGAACTACCATCGCCCGTGCTACTTCCCGAGCGAGGAGATCGACGCCAAGGGCAAGCTGCGCAAGCGCTACCGGCGGCAGGACATCCTGACGCCGTACGAGAAGCTGAAGTCTGTGCCGGGCGCGGCGGCCTGCCTCAAGGAGGGGATCGACTTCGCGCAGCTGGACGCGCAGGCCCGCGCACTGAGCGACAACGAGGCGGCACGGCAGCTGAACGAGGCGCGCGACGAGCTGTTCGCGGCGATCCGCAGCGAGATGGCGAACGCGGCCTGAAGGCGGGGTCCTTCAGGCTCATGTCTCGTTGGAAACGCGAGCGTCCAGTTTCTCGTCCCTTGCGCGCCCCCGAACCCGCCTGCAGCGGCTGCCGGGACGGGCAGCGGGAGCCGTCTCAGCCGCGCAGGAACCGGCGTAGCACACGCTGCGCGCGCCAGTAGGCCGCGTGGCGGCACCGGCCCTTCGGGCTGGCATTGCAGCGGGCCGCGGCGGTCTTGCGGCGGCGGGCGGGGCACTCGTCCGGCACAGCTTGACGGAACTCCGAGCCCTGTTGACGGTTCCCCGTCGATCCGTGTTCCCAACCGTTTCGTGGCGGCCGCATCGGAGACAGGGCGAACGCAGCCAAGTGCCTTGCAACCGGCGTTCAGGCCTCCCCGGCGTCCCGCTCGCGGCGCTCCAGCCAGGCGAGCTGCCGGCGCAGCCTCTCGAGCTCGCGCTGCGTCCGCACCTCCGCATCCCGAAGTTCGTCCAGGAGGGCCCGCTGGGCCGCCACCGCCCGCCGCAGCGAGGCCACGTCCCAGTGCGGGTACTCCGCAGCTTGCCCGGTCGGCAGCATCCGCGCCCGCGCATTGCGCCGACGCTTGCCGCAACGCGCACAACGCTGCGGCAGAGGTCCCCTGCGCGGTCGCCTCAACGCCACCCCGCAGTCCGCGCAAACCAAGGGTTCCATGCAGCCATGCTAGCGGAACAATGGCTCATATGAGTCATGGTTTGTGGGGCAGGGTCCCGTCCCGGCGGGAGGCCGGACCCGATAAAGCAAAACATGCGGAAAATGTGCTGGGGGGCTTGCCCTCCCCCCTGCTACCCCCTCCCAAAGAAGGGGTATGATCTACTCATTCCCACTTCCTCTTCCCGACCTCCTTCAGGCTCATCTGTGGATTGGAAAGGACTGGCATCCGCACAGGATCGGAGTCGGTCCGTCGAAACTGGACCTCGACACCTGTAGTGGCGGTGTACGACGGTTCGATCGGTTGCCTAGCGACCGATCGATGCAGCCTGGCGGAACCAGCGAGGAAACGGGCCTAGATAGTGCACGAGCGACGGAAGGACTGTATTTGTCCGTCGTTGGCTGTTACACCCATCTCGTCAGTCAAGAGGCTCCTACCCTTGTGCTGCCGAATCTGATGGCGCAATCGGGATAGGGGGAAGCCTGGTGGCCCCACCCCTCCCACACCACCGTACATACGGGTCCGTATACGGCGGTTCGACCGGTTGAGCTACTTCCGAACTTGGAGTCGAGGCAGCCCAAGCGAGGCGAAGTAGGCGTTGGTCAGGGCATAGCCGAGGGCGGGGCTGTTGGCCAATCGCCAAGGGCCGTGCGCACTGTCGGCCGTTCGGGCGGCCAGCCCTGCGTTCACGTCCCTTCGGCGCAATTCGGCGTACCTCCGTCTCCCGCGTGTCCACTGTTTCCAAATCGCCGACCTCAGCCGTCGCCGAGTCCACCCCTCTAAGCGTGCCAGCACTGATGGCGTGTCGCATCGTCCGTAATAGCCGAGCCAGCCCTGCCGCTTGGTTGCCTTCACCAAGGCCTCGCCGATTCCCTTGGTCGAGGGCCCGAGCCTAGTCCTCTGCATCGTGATTCCGGTCAGGTCCGCTCCCGTCACATCGGCGCCCTGCAAGTTCGTGCCGTCGAATACGGCTTTCCGAACGATCGCACCTCGGAGATTCGCGTGACGCAAGTCGGCGTCGGTGAAATCGGCTCGCACCAGCACTGCCTTTTCAAAGTTCACTCCGTACAAGACAGCCCCCGTCAAGTTGGTGCCGCTTAGGTCCGCTATCCGACCTTCGCGGCCCTCCGTCTCAAGCCACATGTTATGCAGGGCGAGCACCTTCGGGAGCGATCGGTCGGCGGGAGCCGCTTGCTCGATCAGAGCTTCGTCGCGACGGGCGAGTTGCTCCTCGATGGCGATGCGAAACATCAGTGCTCTGTCTTCAGCAGTGGAAAGTTCGCTCAACACCTTGTCGATTCGAAATGCGTGATCATACTCACTAGCGAGGAGATCATAATCTGGCGTGAATTGTTCGGCACGTCGGATCGGCTCGTCTGAGAACTTGTATCCGTATTCGCTGGCCAAGAAGGCAAGATCATAGAGATCGTGCACGGCCGTGCGGCCTTCTCCGGCGCTCAGTTTCTGATCGAATAACGAAGTGGCCTTGTAGGTGCAAATCCACCACGACAATGTCATTTTCGTCCGGGATTGTACGGAAACTCACGGCCACGTTCATTTGCCTATCTCCCCGGTCTTGGGATCCGTGTAGTGGACCTTGAATCGCTGGCCAACGGGAGGGTATTTGGCAACAATGAATGCCGCCATCGCGACACCCGCATTCTTCAATCCGGCACCGATCCGGTCCTTACTGTAGATCGGTTCTGCGGCGTCGAAATCGATGTCGGTAAAGTGCCGATCCAGGCCGTAGCAGAACGCCAGAGCCGTCCCCCCTTAAGCACGTAAGGGGTGTCCTGCATGCGGTCTACGACCGACCGCATTACGCGCTCGTGGAGCGCTTGGCTCCTGTTTAGTCGAATACCACGGTGGGCAGCCATTCGTCGTGAATCCGTTTCTCGTCCGGAGGTAGCTGGTTGCGAAGTGGCTTGAGATACTCCTCGACTAACTGCTCGATTTGCTCCTTCGTATCGAGCCACTGGTTGATCGTGTAGACCGGCACGTACCTAGGTTTGGTGAGGCAGCGCCCTCCAGTCGTGTCGAGCAGGACGTAATCGGCGATCGCCCGGTAGTGGTTCGCGACCCAGACCGGACCGCAGTTCGGCGGGATGACCTGATTCGCCGGGACATGCGCCATTTTCCGCACGCCCCGGCTTCCGAGGCTGGGCGTCGTGTCTGACCAGCCCCCCCGGGCCAGCCAGAGACACGGTGTACGGGTTGTCGACGGCGGTGAAGAAAGACACATCGTAGTGCCAGTCACCGGTGTGCTCGCTAGGCAGGCGGAGGTTAAGAGAGGATTGGTACGACACATATCGGGTCGCCGTCGTGACTGGGATGCGAACCGGGCGGATATCCTCGCCCATTCACGCGTGCCAGATCGTCGGCATCAGGCCTTGTTCTGCTGCTGCTTCAGGCACGTTCGTTGCATTCAAGCACACCGCCGATGCCCTTAGAGGATGTAAGCGTGAATGGGCCAGACGGCTTTATGATCCCACGCCGGTGGCCCAAGACTTGTATCAATCGGGCGCGCAGCGGATACTCACGAGCCGAGCAATGCAACCGGAGGAGTCGATCGCACCAGGCACGGCCGAACCGATGTGCCGTACCTGTTTTCATGATGGTAGGGACCCGGTCTGCGTCGAATGCTGTCAGTAGCTGCCACGCTTCGCCCTGGCCTTGCCAGGCAAGGGCCTTTGTTGCATCCCTGCCGGGCGATTCTGCAGGGAGCCCAATCGCCTAGGGCCGAGCGCGTTACAAGGGCAGCCTTCCGCACGGCCCACCAAATCCCTTGAGAGGCCGTGCGAATTCCCAGCTCGCGCTCCGCTGCCCAGTATCTGTCCAGCCCGTGAATCAACCCTCGGCGACTCCCCCCGTTCCCTGGTCGGAGCGATGGCTATCTCGCGGCTTGCCGTCACGGACCCTTCTTTGCCCTGGTCCCTTTCTCGACGCCCTAATCCAACTTCAGCTGCACCTCCAGCTCGCCGAGGCGGGCTTCAACTTCGCGCCGGGCCGCCGCTTCATCTTCCGCCGGCGCTTTAACTGCGTGTCGACCCGCTTCCGACTCCTTGGCCGACGGCAAGTTCCTCCCGTGACCGCGTCCCGCTTCCGCAGGCTGCCGTTGACACACAAGTCAGGTTAAAATGTTGGTTCTCTGTTTATTCCGGCCAAAAACGGCCATTTTTTCGTAACTACTCAGCTTCCGTGTTTCTTGTCAAGCGGATTTTCGGGGGAAAGTGGTGACGAGGGGCAATTGAGGCGCGTTTTCCCAACAGAGCCGGCTGTTGGTCTGGGGCTGGTCGGCAGCGGTGTCACGCGGCGGCCTCCGGTTCGCGGGCGGGCGGCGCGGGCTGCCAGAGGCGGTTCTCGCGCAGGAGGGTGTCGAGCAGGCCGGTGAGTCTGCGCATGACGGCAACGAGGGCGACCTTGTGCGGCTTGCCGGCGGCGGCGAGGCGCTGGTAGCAGGCCTGGGAGGCCGGTTCCCAGCGGATCGCGGTCAGGGCTGCCATGTAGAGCAGATGGCGAGGCTGGGCGCGGCCGCCGCGGATGGAGCGGTGGCCGCGGTGCTGTCCGGAGTCGCGGTCGAAGGGGGCGAGGCCGAACAGGGCGGCGGCCTGGCGGCGGCCAAGGGTGCCGAGCTCGGGCATGGCAGCGCAGAGGCAGGCGGCGTTGACGGGACCGCAGCCGGGGATCGACTGGATGCTGGCGTCGCGGCGGGTGAGCTCGGCGTCGGCAGCGATGCATTGGCGCATGCGGCGGTCGCAGTCGGCGATGTCGGACTGGAAGGCCGCGAGCGTGGTGCCGGGGCAGCCGGCAGCCTCGGGGTCGAGTTCGGCGCAGAGCTTGCGGAGGGCGCCGAGCTGCTCGACGAGCTTGCGGCGGAGGGCGAGCAAGTCGCTGAGGAGCTGGAGGTTCCGCGGCTGGGGCGGGCTGGCCTCCAAACCGTCGAGGAGGCCGAAACGGGCGAGCATCTCGGCATCGACGCGGTCGTTCTTGGCGAGCTTTCCGATGGCTTCGGCGAAGCGGCGGGAGCGCAGGGGGTTGATCACGACGGTTTCGATGCCAGCGTCGGAGAGGCCTTGGTGGAGGTTACGGTGGTAGCGCCCTGTGGGCTCGAGAACGGCGCGGGTGACGCCGTGCTTGAGCAGCCAGTTGCGCAGGGCGCGGCGGCCGCACTGGTCGTTGTGGAACGGGCGCTCGAGGCTGCCCTCGAGGATGTGGGCGTCGAGCTTGGACTTGCCGACGTCGATGCCGGCAACGACAATGGAGTGGGGTTGGGTCATTCCTGCGTTCCTATCCTTTTGCGATGCGGGGCTTCACCCACGCTTCCGTTCAGGGTGCGCAGGAATTGCTGCGACGGGCCGACCAAGCTGAGCAACGGGGCTGTGAGCCCGAGGTACAAACGGTCCGGCCCGTCGCCCCCGGGGGCCTCCCCGCGCTGAGGCGGGGAGGGATCTGCTACCTGCCGCAACGGTGGCTTGCGCCACCTGCGGCACTGGGGAGAGAGAGTCCGAGGTAGTGGTGACCATCCCTCTCACCGGCACCTCTCTAACATAAAAGGTACTCCGCAGGCACAAGCCCTGATCAGTGGGATGGCTGGGATTCCACTTTCGCCAGCAGGGCCGCCGGCCCTTGCAGCAAGACCTCGATGCGGTTCAGGCCCTGCTTCCGCGCGGTCGATAGTACGCTGCGTAGCGTGGCGAAGTCTCGTGCCCCCTGCTCGGACCGGAACCCACCCGAGATCTTCATCCGCAGTTTCATCATCCGCAGATCCTGCTCGGCCTGATTGTTCGTGAAGGGCACCCTCTCATCCCTCAGAAAGCGCAGCACCGACTCCCGCCGGTCCCTCAGCCGCAACGCCAGAGTATGCCCCGGTCGGCGCTTCTTGCGACCCCGTCGCCCGGTCGGCAAGGCTGGCAGGGCCTGGTGCTGGGCCCGCGCCTCCCGCACCCACTGGTCGTCGCGCCGCTCGATCCTCTCCAGCAGGGATCGCGGCAGCGCCATACCCCGCTCCCGAACGATCCACAGCGCCCGCTTCGCCCGCCTCAGCAGCTGTTGCATCCGCCGCGCCCAGGCTTCCCCGTCGATCTCCGCCAAGGCCTGTAACTCACGCAGATGATGGGCGTTGCAGAGCCCGTGCAGCACGGCCTGGAGCTTGCAGTACGACGCCCAATGAGCGTGCACCAGAATCCCCCGCAGCCCCTCCAGCAGGCTGCCCCGCTTCGCGCTCGTGCGGTAGAACGATCAGCCACGGCGTGCGCAACACGTGCAGCCACTGGGTCCTGCCTCCGATCCGGAAGCCCGTCTCGTCCAGATGCTTCACCCCGGCGGCACTCCCCAGCAGAGCGCGCACCCGCTCCGTGAAACTCCTCCAACCCGGGGCCGCCTTGCGGGTCATCCCCGCCAGCGTCGCTGCGCAGACCGGCACCCGGAACAGGTCCTGCAACACCTCCGCCAGCCGCTCCTCGGGCAGGCACTGCGCGTTCTGCAAGGACACCGCCGTGGCGGCGACGCGCGGCCCCTACTGCACCGCTGCGTTGACGCCCTCCGGGAACGCGGCCCGCGGCACGCGGCCACAGACCGCGCACCGGCAGGCGTGCGCCTGCTGTTCGCTCACCTCCAGCGGCGGCGGCGGTGCCAAATCGTACACCTGCCGACGCTGGGGCTCGCCCTCGATGGCGTCCGCCGACACCTCCGCCCCGCAATCCGCACAACTCGACGGCAGCTGGGCCTGGATCCGATCCGGCGTGTCCGTCTGGCTCAGTGTCGCGCCCTTGTGCCCGCGCTGCCCGCCCGCGGACTTCCCGCACCGGCCCCGCTGGCTGCGCGTCCGTTGCGCTGCCGGCGGCTTGGCCGGCCCATCGCTCGACGGTGGCTTCCCGCTGTTGCTGCTGTCGAGGCCCAACCGCCGTTGCAAGCCCTGCACTTGCTCTCGCAACGACTGCAACTGCTTCGTCAACTCCTCCTGCAGGGCCCGCAACCGGGCCTTCTCGGCCCGCAACTGAGCGCTCTCGGCCTCCAATTGCGCCTGCCGCGGCTCGCTGTTGGTTCGCTCCGCCTGCATCCCGCTAACGCCTGTCCTGCTCGTCACGAGCGCATCGGCTTGCTCGCAACCGTCCGCACACCCACAACATTACTATTGCTACATGGTTTCCCAGCAGAAAGTCAAGTGCTGCGCATTCCGGCCATCCCGGTTGCGCGGTTCGCGTGGAACCATCCGGCCTGCATTCCCCCCTATGCGGTACGCATCACCTGTGTACGGGTGGCGGTACCTTTTATGGTGGAGAGGTGCCGGAGAGAAAGGGATGGTCGCCACTACCCCGGACCCTCTCTCCCCAGTGCCGCAGGTGGCGTAAGCCACCGCTGCGGCAGGTAGCAGATCCCTCCCCGCCTCAGAGCGGGGAGGCCCCCGGTGGGGCCTGGCCAGGCCCCACCGGGGGCGACGGGCCGGACCGTTTGTACCTCGGGCTCACAGCCCCGTTGCTCAGCTTGGTCGGCCCGTCGCAGCAATTCCTGCGCACCCTGAACGGAAGCGTGGGTGAAGCCCCGCATCGCAAAAGGATAGGAACGCAGGAATGACCCAACTCCACTCCAGTGTCGTTGCCGGCATCGACGTCGGCAAGTCCAAGCTCGACGCCCACATCCTCGAGGGCAGCCTCGAGCGCCAGTTCAACAACGACAAGTGCGGCCGCCGCGCCCTGCGCAACTGGCTGCTCAAGCACGGCGTCACGCGCGCCGTTCTCGAGCCCACAGGGCGCTACCACCGCAACCTCCACCAAGGCCTCTTCGACGCTGGCATCGAAACCGTCCTGGTCAACCCCCTGCGCTCCCGCCGCTTCGCCGAAGCCATCGGAAAGCTCGCCAAGAACGACCGCGTCGATGCCGCCATGCTCGCCCGCTTCGGCCTCCTCGACGGCCTCGAAGCCACCCCGCCCCAGCCGCACAACCTCCAGCTCCTCAGCGACGTGCTCGCCCTCCGCCGCAAGCTCCTCAAGCAGCTCGGCGCCCTCCGCAAGCTCGGCGCCGAACTCGACCCCGAGGTCGCCGGCTGCCCCGGCGCCACGCTCGAGGCCTTCCAGGCCGACATCGCCGACTGCGACCGCCGCATGCGCCAATGCATCGCTGCCGACACCGCGCTCTCCCGCCGCGACGCCAGCATCCAGTCGATCCCCGGTTGCGGTCCCGTCAACGCCGCCTGCCTCTGCGCTGACATGCCCGAACTCGGCACCCTCGGCCGCCGCAAGGCCGCCGCCCTCTTCGGTCTCGCCCCCTTCGACCGCGACTCCGGCCAGCACCGCGGCGGCCGCTCCATCCGCGGCGGCCGCGCCCAGCCTCGCCAGCTGCTCTACATGGCAGCCCTGACCGCGATCCGCTGGGAACCGGCCTCCAAGGCCTGCTACGAGCGCCTCGCCGCCGCCGGCAAGCCGCACAAGGTCGCCCTCCTCGCCGTCATGCGCAGGCTCGCCGGCGTGCTCGACACCCTCCTGCGCGAGAACCGCCTCTGGCAGCCCGAGCCGCCCGCCCGCGCACTGGAGGCCGCCGCGTGACACCGCTGCCGACCAGCCCCAGACCAACAGCCGGCTCTGTGGAAAAAACGCGCCTCAATCGCCCCTCGTCACCACTTTTCCCCGAAAATCCGCTTGACAAGAAACACGGAAGCTGAGCAGTTACATTTTTTCTCGAATTAGCTTGACGCCAAAGAGACTGGAAATCAAGATAATCCGAGAGCGGCTGCTGCCTAAAGATCCTGTTAAGCCCTTAGATACAGGCTATTTCAGGTAGCCGTGCGCCCAGTTCCCTTCCGGCAGGAGCGTACCAATGTGAAAAAACCTGCCTCCCTTCCGCCGGAATAATCTGGGGCTCAGAGGCTGGAATCAACCGAACGCCTACATTAAAACCACTCGCTTGTACAAATCGCTGTCTTGCTGCATCCGGATGACTCGCTCGTAGGCCTGCGAGGCAGCGTTCAGGAGCGTGTAGCCGGACCAGATTTTCTGATGCCCGGGCGGCGGTTCCTTGTTGCGGTTCAGCTAGCCGCCCAGGATCGCCATCGTGCGCACCGCGCGCCCGAGATTGTCCGGGGGCGGCAGCTTGCGGTCCCTCGCGAAGTCGTTCAGCGCCATGCTCTCGATGTCCGAGTACAGCACGGCGGCCGGCAGTTCCGGCGTCTCCCGCCCCAACAGCGTCATCACCGTCAGCCGCCAGGCGATCACCGCGTTGATCGTCACCGCCCGCTCGATCCGCTCGCCCGTCCGATGCCCTAGGTGCTCCACCTTGCAGCCCGACTTCAGCACCCGGTGCCAGTCCTCGATCCGCCACCGCAAGCGGTACCAGTTCAGCACCCGCTCCGCGTCCTGCCGCGACTGCACCGGCAGCGTCGTCAGCAGGAACCATTCCAGCCGCTCGGCGTTGGCAGGCTCCGTCTCCTCGCGCACGTGCACCAAGTTCAGGCTCACCGGCGCCGCGCCCCCCTTCGGTGCCGGCAGTTGCAGCGTCTTCCAGCGCAGCCCCACCTGCGCGGCCCGCTGCTCGCGCGCCTCGCTGCCCTGCTGCCCGCGGCTGCCCCGCCGCGCCGACAAGCGCCCCACATGAATCTCCAGGCGCGCCTGCGCCGGCTCCGCCCGCACCGCGTCGAACAGCTTCGGCACGCCCTGGCCCAGCGAGCGGTTGTGCTTGGCTCGCACCAGCAGGTCGAGGCTCCCCAGCCGGCGCTGCTCGGCGAACAGCGCGAACACGTCCCCCTCGCGGTCCATCACCGACACCGGACGGACCCCGTCGAGCTCCTCCGCCAGCGCCGCGCACGCCCGCAGCCCCCGCACCCAGCGGTACGTCTTGCGCTCCTCCAGCGGCCGACCCTTGTCGGCCTGCCCGTCCGGCGCCTCGTACTGGATGTGCGGCACCCCCAGCGGAAGGCCCTCCCCGTTGACCACCAGCGTCGAGTGCATGTGCAGCCCCAGCGTGCCCGCCGCGCGCTTGTTCTTGCCGATCAGCCCCAAGCCGATGCAGCCGGGGTGCTCGGCGAAGTTCAGATCGCTGCCGTCCTGCAGGCACAGCACCGCCTGCTGGCCCTGCATCCGCTGCAGCGTGCGCCGCCGGTGCGGCGCCAGGATGTTCTTCGGCGTGACCTCCGAGGCGGCCGGCTGGTCGATCATGCGGTAGTGGCCCCGCACCGCCGCCAAGTTCCCCCCGGCCGCCCCCGGGAACGACGCCAGGGGCTGCTCCGACTGCATTTGCGCGCTCTTCACCAAGCGCTTGCTCAAGCGTACATCGCCCAGCGGCGCGCCGCCGAACTCGTGCTGCGCCCACACGTCCCGCGCGAGGCCCTCGCCCGCGCCCAGCGCCGGCAGCGGCTGCGGCGCCGCCACGCCCAGCTGCGCGCGCCAGTTCCGCGCCAGCGGGTACAGGTAGACCGCTTTCAGCGGCACGCGCGCGCCGCGCGGCGCGAAGCGTCCGCGCCCGGCGGTCTCGCCCGCCAGCACCCAGTTGGCGGCGGCCAGCGAGGTGCCCGCGTGGCGGTCCTTTTCGACAAAGGTCTCCACCAGCGACGGGCGATAGCCGTAGCGGCGCTCGAAGTCGGTGGGCAGGCGGCGCAGGCACAGCCCGAGCGCCTTGGAGGCGAGGTTCTGGCAGCGCACGGAGGGACGGATCAAAAAGCGGCTCAGAGCGACCACGCGATGCAACTGGCGGGAGCGCAGGTCGGCGTCCCAGCCGATGCAGGTGTCGCGCGCCGCCAGCGCCAGCGCCGCGGCGGCGAAGCCCAGTGCGCCGAGGACACCGTGCTCGGAGACCAGCAGGTAGCGCAGCTGCGCCCCCACGTGCCGCGCCGCGCCGCGCGGATGCTCGCGTTGCATCAACTCGGTCCAGAGGCGCCGCTGATCGTCGCCGGTCACCTCGACCAGTTCCAGCCCCTGCACCTGATCGACCCGCGCAGGCACGCCTTGCGGCTCCGGGACCGGCCGTCCCAGACCGCGCGGCCGGCAGCGGCGGCGCTCGTGACGCGGGGCCGGCAGCTGGATGTGGCCGTCCGCGTCGAGCGCGCGTAGCGCCTTCATGCAGCCGGCCAGCTGGGGGTGGCCGCGCGCGTCATGGAAGCCGAACAGCTGGCACACGCGTCGGCCGAACTCGGTCCGGCTGGCCGAGCCGACTTGCGCCAGCAACTCCTTCAGCCGGGTCGTGCCGCCGGCACTGGTGAGCGTGGCCGCGATTTGATTTTGCTCGTGCATGCCCCAGGAATGACACAAAGCAAGTACAAAAGTTAACCCCTGACTTGTGTGTCAACGGCAGGCCGCGGTAGTCGCGAAGGTCCTTCGCGAACAGCTCTCGAATCCGCCTAGGCGAACCGAGTCCGCCCCGGGAGCTGCGGGCGCGCAAGTCGCAGGCCAGTGGGATGTCGAGGTGGACTTCGTCCTGTCTCCCGCGAAGCACACGCTCTTCCTCGAGCAGTCCGGGGACGATGTTGGCGGGCTGCACCGCGGTGATAGAACGGGCGGAGATGTCACCGGTTGGGTCAGCGGTGACCGCGTGCGTCTGTCGAGTCGCCACAGATGGGAAGGAGCTGTCTACGAATTCGATTTCGACGGCAAGGTGACGGGCGATGTGATGGAGGGCGAGGCCGACATGGGCGAGTACTTCACCGCGAGGTTCACCGCTCGGCGTCACGCGTACGGCGCTCCGGACCGCCCGTCGCGACCGCGGAAGAATGTCTGAACTCGCAGAACGGCGGAGGCTGGTGCGTCGCGACTGGTGGGGTTGAGCCGAGCGCAGACATTCCCGGGCGGAACACGCCTGTATCGGCCAGACCAGAGACTCGCAATCCTCTGGAACGACTGAAGCGTAGGCGAGTGCCCGCTGCTGGGGACGCCGGGAGACTCCGGCTGTGGCGTTCAGCAGGTCCTCGATTGCCGGCGCATTGCGGGGAAGCCCGAAGCCTGGAGTCGGCCCTGCAATGAACCCTGTGCGCCGACTATAGGGGCGGCGACGCAAGTCGCCAGAGGCGCGACAGCTCCGCTCTCACGCGCAACCCCGCCTGGCGCGCTTCAATACACTGACCCGTGTACGCGTCGAAGTCCGCACGGGTCTCATGCGTGAATCTCTCCACTACGCGTCTGTCCAACAGCCTCCGCGCGAGTTCTGCCCGAGAATAGGCGAGAATTCCAGCGCGCAGTTGCACTATGATATTCAAGATTCCGCCCTCCCTCCTGGTCAGCTGGCCACGGGTATTGGCGGTGCAGCCGCAGACTTCCTGACATCTGACCAGAATGAGGTGTCGCGGTTTTCCGGTTAGACAGCGAGTTGCGGGCGGGGAGCAGCGCTCGTAGGATGGTCGTCGGGCAGGAGTTCGTAGACGAGTCGCAGCGAGGTGCCGGGAAACGCGGTGCGCGTTTGATTGAGTTCGCGGAGCAGCGGGCCTAGGGCGGCGTCCTGGGAGCGGCTCGCCAGATGCAGCAGCTGCACAGTGAGCGTGCCGGCACGGATATCGGGGACCAGGTTGGCGTCGCTGCGGAACAGCGCCTGCAGCAGCGCGCGGGCGTTTTCGGGCTTGCCGAGTTCGGGGGCGACCGCGACGGCCATCGCGGTTTCGGCCCGGTAGGCGATCATGCGCAGGGAGTCGAGCAGGTTGCGCAGCGGCTCGGGCAGGGCCATGAGGCGCTCCTCCGGGGACAGCTCGCCCGCCGGCACGTGCTCGTCGGCGTGCCGGGCCGCATGCTCCAGGCCCTCGATGCAGCGGTCGGTCGCGTCGATCTCGGAGTGCAGTGCGCGGAGCTTGTCGGCGTGCCCGGCACTGGGCCGGGCCTTTTCGCGGGCCAGCTTGCGGCGCAGGTTGCCGACCTTGTTGCGGAGCTTGTCGAGGGCCTTGCGGATCAGCCGCCAGGCGGGGTTGACCACCCGCGTGTGCGGCTCGACGGGCAGCAGCCCGCGCTGCGGCAGCGCATCCAGGCCGAACTCCTCCTTGAGGTACTTGAAGACGTTCTCCTGGGCCCAGCGCGAGCGCATGAGCCCGGCGACCTGCGCCGCCGACAGGCTCGGGTGCGTGGTGATGACCGACGGTTGGCGCTGGCCGGCGGCGGGCCGGCCCGCGGCGGGCACGGGCTCGCGCGGCTGGCCGCTCTTGCCCGGCGGCTGCAGGCGCCGGTCGATCCAGAAGCGCACCTCGCGCGCCTCGCAGCCCGGCAGCAGGGGCGCCTTGCGCTCGGCGACATGCGCCTCGAGCATCGCCGCGCCCAAGGGCGAGCGCACGGTGACGCGCTCCGGGCGGAACTCGCTGTCGGGCCAGCGCTCCGTCTGCGCGCCCTTGCGCCAGGTGATGCAGGCAATGCCCTTGGCGGCCAGCCAGCGGAACAGCTGCGGGCTCCAGCCTTCGCGGTCGAACACCAGCGTCAGGTGAGGCTCCGCCGCCGCGCCCGCGGCGGGCGCCAGCAGGCCGAGCGCCTCCAGTTGCGGCACGATGCCGTGGCGGATCTCGGCCACTGAAGTGGCCCCGTTTTCGTGGACAGCTGAGATAGCGTGATAGGCAGTTGATTGCTTGCAGAGAGGGCAGGGGGTAAGGAGGTCCCGGACAATGAGCAAACATGCCTATGTGAAGGCCTACCCGAAGGAGTTTCGGGACAAGGTGGTGAAGCTGGTGCAGGTCGGTGATCGCAGCACCCGGGAGGTGGCCGAGGAATTCGGGATCTCCGCGGATTCGGTGCGGCGCTGGATGCAACAGGCCGAGCGCGATCAGGGCAGTCGGCAGGACGGCCTGCGCAGTGCGGAGCGGGAGGAACTGGTGCGCCTGCGGCGGGAGAACCGGCGGCTGAAGATGGAGCGCGAGATCCTGTCAAAAGCAGCCACCTGGTTCGCTCGGGAGACCGATTCGATCCCGTAAGGGTGTTCGGATTCGTCAGAGCGCACCAGGGGCAGTATCCGATTGCCTGCATGTGCCGTGTGCTGGGGGTCTCCACCAGCGGGTACTACGCATGGCGGCAGCGGACGCCGAGCCGGCGGGCGCAAGAGCGCGAGGCGTTGAGCCGGCGGATCGCGGCGATCCACGTGGAATCGCGGCAGACCTACGGGGCGCGGCGGGTGCACGCGGAGCTGAAGGCGGAGGGCGTGAGCGTGTCGCGGCCGCGGGTGGCGCGGCTGATGCGGGCGCTGGGGCTGGAGGGCGTGACGCGGAGGAAGCGGCGCTGCACGACGCGCAGGGAGCGGGAAGCGGCGGTGGCGCCGGACCGGGTCCAGCGGCGTTTCGAGGCGTCCGAGCCGAACCGGCTGTGGGTGGCTGACATCACGTATGTGCCGACCCTGGAAGGGTTTGTGTACCTGGCGACGGTGCTGGACGTGTTCAGCCGCAAGGTGGTGGGCTGGGCGCTGGGCGCGCGGCAGACCGTCGAGCTGGTGCAGGCGGCGCTGGAGATGGCGCTCCAGATGCGGGCGGCGCAGGGCGTGGTGTTCCATTCCGACCGCGGGAGCCAGTACACGGCGCTGGCGTTCAGCCGGCGCTGCGCCGAGGCCGGCATCGAGCGTTCAATGGGGGCGGCCGGGAACTGTTACGACAATGCCATGGCGGAGAGCCTGTTCGCGACGCTGGAATGCGAGTTGCTGCAACGCGTTCCGTTCGCGACCCGCGAGCAGGCGACCACGGAGATCTTCGTGTTTGTGGAAGGCTTCTACAATCGCAAGCGCCGTCATTCGGCGCTGGGCTATCGCTCCCCGGTGGAGTTCGAGCAGGCCTGGCACGCGCAGCAGGCGGGGGTCTGAGCGCGGGCCGATAGGGGCGCGACGGGCCCTGACACTGGTAACGTTACCATGCACCGCGGGGCCTGTTGCCTGGCGCCCGGTCCCGCGGCGGCCCGCGCCCGGCCCGCTCAGTCCCGCCCGAAGCCCAGCGGGGGCTCGACGGCTTGCAGGGCGTCGAGGTCCAGCTCTGTGATCGCCTCCAGCTTCGCCCCCAGCGCGCTCCCGTACAGGCTCTCCGGCAGCTTCTCCAGCCACTCCCCGTAGTGCTCCTGGAGCTGCACCAAGCTCTGCACCGCGTCGCGCCAGCGTTGCGGATTCGAGCGCCGCTCCTGCGGACGGCGATAGCGGACCGGCCGCGCCCCCTCCCGGCGCCGGGCGCGCTAGCGCCGCTGTTTCTCTGCGTTCGTCAAGGCCATGCCATTGCCCTCCGGCTGCTCGCGTGGTGGCGGGCTCTCCGCCCCTGGTAACGTTACCATGATCCATGCAACCGCACCGGTCGCAACGGGCGTGCCTGCCAGCCATCCCGCAGGAGCTGTTGTGTCCGGCATGGCCAGTCCGCTCCCGTGCCGACACGGGAGGCGCGAGAGGGCGGCACGATCCGCAGCCAAGTCAAAACAAAAGATGCCGGAAATGTGCTGGGGGGCGCGCCCCCCAGCACCCCCTCCCGGGGCCTCCTCACCCCTTTCCACTGCCTCTCTTGGAGAGGGGGGGAGGGGCGCTCCCCTCCCCCTGCTACCCCCTCCCCCCTTGACATCTCAAGCCCCCTGCACCATCATGGTGCCGCCCCTCTGGAGTTGCTGCAGCTGCCGCACACTCAACTGTCCACCACTCCCTAGCCACCTCACACCATTTTCGGATCGACCTGCTTGTGGATGCACAGCAGGGGCGCGCCGCCGAGCGCGTTGAGCCAGTAGCCGGCCGCGGCCGGCAGCTGCAGTTTCTGGCGCGCGACGAAGTGCTTGGGCAGGTTGGCCTTGCCGCTGTAGAGCTTGACATGGCCATCGACGAACAGCGTGGCGGCGGTGGCGGGATCGTCCGCGGCCCACTGCCCGGCCAGGGCCGCGCGCCAGGCGTGCAGCGCCTCGGGGTCGGCGGCCAACTGGTCCAGCTTGCGCCGCAAGGTGCGCGCCTCGGGGCAGCGGTCCAGACCCAGCAGGGCGCCCCATTCGCCGGGCTGCTCGTAGCGCAGGCGCTCGGCGTTGCGCACGCGCGCCAGGAACATGAAGGCCAGCAGCAGCAGCACGGAGCGCAGGCCGTAGAAGCCGGGCGGAATGTGCAACAGCGCCGGGACGGCCGTCAGCACGCCACCGTTGGCAAC
This sequence comes from Bryobacterales bacterium, assembly GCA_965218615.1. Lineage (GTDB taxonomy): Bacteria > Acidobacteriota > Terriglobia > Bryobacterales > UBA6623 > VXMF01. Next base: position 387,431 of record CBDCLH010000002.1, on the reverse strand, counting down.
GGTCGCGGTGGCTTCGAAGCTTGGCAGCCGCTCGGCCAGCAGGCCGAGGCTGGCCGCGACGCGCCCGCCAACGTCCCGCGCCGCCCGGCCCATCGCAGCGGCCGCGTCGCGCCGGTTGCGGCCGGCCTTGTCCACGCTGCCGGGCGGGCTGCCCGCGGCCGGCTCGGCGGGAATTCCCGCGCCGCTCGCGCCGCGCGCCCCGCCGGATTCCAGACCCGCGCCAGCGTAATTGCTCACCTAGGGGCCACACAAACTGGTCAATCGGGCTTGTTCGGCACTTGCGGACGGAAAGGCTGAAACAAGTGATTCTGGAAATGTTACAAAGGGGATGTGGGTGAACCACTTCCAGATCTTGATTCCCTGACCGACTCCGCCAAGGTCGCCCTCATCGTTGCACTGCGAGCGGCGAACGCGGAGTTGACAGCGAAGGTCGCGGAGTTGACGGCGAAGGTCGCGGAACTGGAGGCGCGCCTGGGTGCGCCCCCCAAGACTCCGGAGAATTCGTCGCTGCCGCCCTCGCGGGGCGAGAAGGCGAACCAGCCGGTCCGGCGCGGCCAGCGCAAGCGCAAGCGGCGTGCGGGAGTGGGGCGCAAGCTGCATCCGAACCCGGACAGCGTGGTCGAGGCCCGCGCGGAGAGTTGCTCGCACTGCGGGGCGGAGCTGGCCGGGGAGGAGCAGACGCCGCAAGCGGTGTACGAGCGGATCGAGTTGCCGCCGGTGCGGCCGCACGTGACGCGGGTCACGCTGAGGGGTTGCGACTGCCCGGGTTGCGGGCGGCGGGTGACGGCGGAGGCACCGCAGGGTTTGGAGCGGGGCTCGCCGTTCGGGGCGACGGTCGAGGCGCTGGCGGTGTACCTGCATTACGCGCAAGCGATCGGCTACGAGCGCTTGCGCGCGTTGTTCCGGGAGCTGTTCGGGCTGGAGATCAGCGAGGGGGCGCTGGCGAACCTGTTCCGACGGGTGCAAGGGCGGTTCGGGGAGCAGGCGGAGTCGATCCGGGAGCGGGTGCGGCAGAGCCGGGTGGTGTGCTCAGACGAGACGTCGGCGCGGGTGAACGGGCGCAAGTGGTGGGAGTGGGTGTTCCTGGGAGCGGGAGCGGTGCTGCACGTGCTGCGGCCGAGCCGCTCGAAGGCGGAGCCGGAGAGCGTGCTGGAGGGGGCGCGACCGGAGGTGTGGGTGTCGGACCTGTACGTGTGCCAGCGCGGGCACGCGGCGGTGTGGCAGGTTTGCCTGGCGCACCAGCTGCGCGACGCGCAGTACGCGATCGACGCGGGGGACACGGTGTTCGGTCCGGCGCTGAAGGCGTTCCTGGTGCGGGCGATGCGGGTGGGCCAGCGGCGCGAGCGGCTGCGGGACAGCACGCTGAAGCGCCACCAACGGGATCTCGGGCGGCGGCTGGACAAGCTGCTGGAGTTGGAGCCGACGCAGGCGGACGGGCAGCGGCTGCGGAAGCGCTATGGCAAGATCCGGGACAGCCTGCTGGTGTTCGTGACGGATCGCGAGGTGCCGTACACGAACAACGCCTCGGAGCGGGCGGTGCGGCCGAGCACGATTTTCCGCAAGGTGACCAACGGCTTCCGCTCCGAGTGGGGGGCCGAGGTGTTCGGGGCAGTGCGCTCGGTGATCAGCACCGGACGCCTCAATGATCTGACGACTCTCGAGTCGATTGTGACCACCATCGAGCGACGTAGCGTCCTCAAACCTGCCTAGCCAGCCCCCTGGGTGAGCAATTACGCGCCAGCAGCCTCGGGAACGTCTGCCGCCAAGTTCCCGGCCGTCTCGGAGAGGCCCGCTCCCGCGGCCGCTTCGGCGACCACTGCCCGCCCGCTCTCGCGCTGCGCCGCGATCCCCGGCAGCAAGCCCTCGCGCTTGTACTGGCGCAGCGTCTCGAAGCACAGCTCCAACTCCCGCGCCACGCCACGCAAGCTCGCGCCCCCTTGCAGCAGCTCCGCCGCCCGCGCCAGCACCGCCGGGTCCTCGATCCCGTGCCGCCGCCGCGGCTGGCGCGGACGCCCGAAGCTCGACTCCCCCTCCCGCTGCATCCGCAGCCGCGCGCGCGTCACCGTGCGCGCGCTGATCCCGAGCGCCTGCGCCAATTCCGCCGCTGTCGCCACGCCCCACGTCAGGAAGCGCGCCAGGCAGCGCGCGCGCGCCGGGCGATCGCCTTGCAGGTAGCAGTCGCACACTTGCAGGTACAGGAACCAATACACCTGGCCGCTGTCCTCCAGGAAGCTCAGCTGCGCGTTGACAGCGGTCGCCTCCGGCGGCTGCAGGGACAGGGCCGCAGGCAGTCCGGTGGGTCGCGGCAGGGCCTCGCTCGGGCTTTCTATGGACATATTATAACAGTCAAAGCGGGTCCGGCGCAACCCCAATTGGCACTTCGGAAACGACTAAAACTCTATGAACCGTAGGAACTTAGGCTGACCTACCCTGTCTGGCCATCTCGGCCGATGTAAGGAAGTCTGTGCCGTGCCACAATGCGTCTGAACTTGGTCTTTTTGGGGAGGGTCTAACATGTCGAATACCACGCGCCGCAGTATTCTCACGAAAGGGACCGTGGCTGCGGCCGCTGGAGCGGTTGCTGCCCCGGCGGCGGAATCCGCGCCCCAACGGGTGGTCCACTGGCGAGACGGCAAGAAGCCGGATAATCCGCTCTTCAGCTCAGTCGTCTCCTACGGCAACCTAGTCTTTGTGGCGGGCAAGGGGGCGCACTTCGAAGGCGACATCAAAGCGCACACCGACCACGTGTTGAACACGATCCAAGAGGAGTTGGAACGTGTGGAACAGCCAGGCTAACTGGTGAATGGACAGAGGGTGAAAGTCCCTTGCAGTAAAGGAATGAGCCATTTCGTACTGGCCCGCGAGTCATGCGTTGGCCGCCGTGAGGCGGTCGATGAAGCGTTGACAGCGGCGCGTGTGGGCAGAGCATTGAGCACCGAAATCCACATCGTCCGGAGTGCCGAGGCCGTCATGCGAGTCGAAGGCAACACTGGTCGTCCCGCATTGGCGAGGCAATGGCACTAACTTTAGCTTCCGTGTTTCTTGTCAAGCACATATCCGGGCAGAGATGTTCCGGAGAGGCGATTTTCTTGCATTTCTTTCCGGATGGCGAGGTTCGGTTGGGAGCCGCTCGTCCGTGTGCTCATGCGGCGGCCTGCAGTGCGCGGGTGGGAGGCTCGGGCTGCCAGAGGCGATCCTCGCGGAGCAGGGTGTCGAGCAGGCCGACGAGCTTGCGCATGACGGCGAGGAGGGCGACCTTGGGCGGCTTGCCGCGGGCGAGGAGTCGTTCGTAGAAGGCCTTGGCCGCGGGTTCGCAACGGACCGCGGAGAGGGCCGCCATGTAGAGCAGGTGGCGCGGCTGGGCGCGGCCGCCGCGGATGGAGCGGCCGCCGCGGTGCTGGCCGGAGTCGCGGTCGAAGGGAGCGAGGCCGAACAGGGAAGCGGCCTGGCGACGGCCGAGGGTGCCGAGCTCGGGCATGTCGGCGCAGAGGCAGGCGGCGGTGACGGGGCCGCAGCCGGGGATCGAGCGGATGCTGGCGGCGCGGCGGGAGAGTGCGGTGTCGGCGGCGATGCAGGTGAGCATGCGGCACTCGCAGGAGGCGCTGTCGGCCTGCAAGGCGTCGAGGGTGGCGCCGGGGCAGCCGGCGGCCTCGGGGGCGAGTTCGGCGCAGAGCTTGCGGAGGGCGCCGAGCTGTTCGACGAGCTTGCGGCGGAGAGCGAGCCAGTCGCTGAGCAGCTGGAGGTTGCGCGGCAGGGGCGGGGTGGCATCGAGGCCGTCAAGGAGGCCGAAGCGGGCGAGCATGGCGGCGTCGACGCGGTCGTTCTTGGCGAGCTGGCCGATGGCCTGGGCGAAGCGCCGGGAGCGCAAGGGGTTGACCAGGACGGTCTCGAGGCCGGCCTCAGCGAGGCCCTGGTGGAGGTTGCGGTGGTAGCGGCCGGTGGGCTCGAAGACGGCGCGGGTGACGCCGTGCTTGAGCAGCCAGTTGCGCAGGGCGCGGCGGCCGGGCTTGGTGTTGTCGAACTGGCGCTCGAGGCGGGAGTCGAGGATGTGGGCGTCGAGCTTCGACTTGCCGACGTCGATGCCGGCGACTACGATGGGATTGAGTTCAGTCATTCCTGTGTTCCTGTCCTTTTGCGATTCGGGGCGGTACCCACGCTTCCGTTCAGGTCGCGCAGGAATGGTTGCGACGGGCCGACCAAGCTAAAGTACGGATCTGATATCCGAGGATTAAACGGTCCGACCCGTCGCCCCCGGCGGGGCCTGGCCAGGCCCCGCCGGGGGCCTCCCTGCGCTGAGGCGGGGAGGGATCTGCTACCTGCCGCAGCGGTGGCTTGCGCCACCTGCGGCACTGGGGAGAGAGGGTCCGAGGCAGCGGCGGCCATCCCTCTCTCCGGCACCTCTCCAACATAAAAGGATTTTGCCTACTGACTTAAGCTTTCAGGCTTCGACGGAGCCTGCGGCAGCCTTTTGGGGCCCAGCCGGCTAGGCTGGGACGGGTTTGCGCCGGGACCATTTGGGAGCCGGTTGCTTGGAGCGCCTCGGGTACGAGCGGTTCGGGCGGGGCTTGCGCCGGCCGATCCCGACGCACTCGGCGATGCGCGTGACGGTGTCGCGGACGAACTCGGTGTGGCGCAGCAGCAAGGCTTCCAGATGCCGGGACAGGACGGCCAGGCTGTGCTTGAAGTTGGCCTGCGGGGGCGGCTTGCCGTCGGCCGGGCCGGCCGCCTGGCACAGGGCGGCGTCGCGGTTGGTGAAGCAGCGCGTCATCGCGATCAGATTGAAGTGCGCGAACAGTTCCTGCTTGATCAGGCTCTCGGTGCGGCCGTGGAACGGGTCGACCTCCAGGAACTGCTTGCTGATTTTATAGAGTTCTTCGATCCCCCAACGAGCATGGTAGAGGTCGGCCAGGGCGGCGACGCTGTAGCGCTGAGGGTCGAGCAGGGTGGTGCCGAGGATGTACTCGGTCCCGCCGTGCGTGTACTTGACCAGCCGCAACGGGACCGGTCGCCAGTGGGTACGGGGCTGCTTGCGGCGCAACTCGCGCAGGGCATCGGGGCCGGGGAAAATCTCGGCCACGGTCTCGGTTTGGTCGCTGGCGAGGAAGCGGTCGAGGGCCTGACCGGCCTTGCGCCGGATGCGGAACACGGCCTGCAGGCCGCGCTGGCGATGGGCGCAGAGCAGTTCGAAGCAGTACTAGCCGCGGTCGTAGACGACGACGTCAGGCGGTGCCAGGGCCTGGAGATGGGCGAGCGCGGCAGCGCGCTCGTTGCCGTGGGCGAGGAGGTCGAAATCGACGGGCAGCTTCGAGTGCAGGCGGTACAGGCAGCTCAGCAGGCCTTGCGGGTAGTGCGCCTGCTCGCTGGGCAGGGCGTAGCCGGCCGCGAGCAGCGGGCGGGGCAGGTTCAGCTTCGAGCCGTCGACGGCGAAGACGCGGTGGCCGTGCCAGAGAGGGCCGGGCTGGTCGGCGCGGAGGAGGATCTCGGCGTGGAACTGCAGGAAGACGCCGGGCTGGACCTTGCGCCTGGCGCGGACCATGGCCGCGTCGGAGACCGGCAGCGCCTGCGGCAGGGGCACCTCGAGGGCGCGGCAGTGGTCCCACAGTTCGGCCAGCGTGGCGGTGTAGCCCTGGCGGCGGGGGGCGAACACCAGGCGGAAGACGAACAGCATCACCAGCAGCGTGTTGAGCACGCGCCGGCGCACTTGCCAGAGCTGGTCGTGGGTGGTGGCGACGGCGCTGAGCGCGCCGATCAGGTCCTGCCACAGGCGCACGAAGGCCTCGTCGGGGGCCGCAGCCTGCGGCGCGGGCGGGCGTCGCGGCCTGGGCTTGCGGGGGCGCGGCCCGTGCAGCAGGATCTCGCGGCAGTGCTTCGCCAAGGGGTACACGTAGACGTCCTTGCGGGTCCGCCCCGCGTCGGGGCGGCCCCGGGTCTGGCCCAGGCGCAGCCAGTTGGCGGCGCGCTAGCAGACTCCGCCGAAACGCTCCGGATCGACGAAGGTCTCGAGCAGGACCGGCCGGCAGCCGTAGCGGCTGTGCCAGTCCTGCGGCAGCTGCTGGACGGCCAGCGACAGCGCATGACTGGCCAGGTTCTTGACCTGGACCCAGGGCAACAGCACGAAGCGAGGCTGCCCGACCACCAGCTGCAAGTGCCGCTTGTACTCGCCCTCGCGCCAGCCGACCCACGCGTCCCGGCAGGCCAGCGAGCGGGTCGCCTGGCTGAACAGCAGGCAGCCCAGCGGGCGCTCGTGCCGGTCGAGCAGGAAATAGCGCAGGTGCGGGCCGAGCGGCTGGCGGTAGCCCAGGTAGTGATGCCGGTCGACGTATGCGTTGAACAGCCCGGCCTGCTCCGGGCCCTCCGCCCGCTGCAGGCGCAGCGGAGCCAAGTCCCGCAGGTCGGCCTGGATGCGCGGCTGCGGATCCGTGCGCGGGGTCCGCGCAAGCGGCTTGCGCGTCCCGTGCATTTTCTCCTCGCGCTTCGCCGGCAAAGTTAGGATGCCCTCCTTCTCCAGCGCCTCGAGCAGGCCCAGGGCGGCTGCGACGCTGTTCTTGCCTGCGGGGGTCCGCCAGCGCAGGTGCTCGCAGATCGTCTGCGCCAGTTCCTTGCGGGCCAGCGCCGGGAACGTCGCCACCGTCTCCTGGACCTGGGCGATCTGCCGACGCGTGAAGCGCCTGCCGCAGAAGGTGGTGGACTGGAGATTCTCGATGCGGGGGTCCATGGCAGCGCCTAGGAAACCGGTTCCTAGCTACCATCGCAAATCCGGCCCAGGATGTTAAGGGCTTTTTTGAGGCCGGTCAGAAAACACTGTAAGTGCTTTTGAATCCACGTCTTGGAGGTCTGCCAGAAAATCCGGCTACCGTCTTGCCTATGTCAGGGACATTGATTGGCGAGGGGCGGCAGGGCTCCGCGGTGTCCGAGACCTCAAGGCACGCACGTGAGTCCAACACCGGGACCTGGGAGGCCTTCCAGCCGCCCCGGCCGCAGGGTCGGGGCCGTCAAAGTCAAGGCAGGAGCCGAGCGGAGGACGCACGGCTGGAAGGAGTCGGACTCGGCCATAGTAGCGAAGAAACCGGCGAACAAAGCAGCGGGTGCGCTGTGGCGGAGTCGGCGGAGCGAAGGGCCGGGCGCAACGGGAGTTCGCAGCAGGCAAAGCACGGGCCGGACACAGAGCCGGATTTCCCGCGTCACAGGCGTCTGCGCGACACGGCAGTTCCAAAGGGGTGCCGTCACGACCGGAGCGAGGAGCCGGGTGCCTTAGCGGGCACGCCCGGATCTGCGCGGGGGGCGTCGGGTAACCGGCGTCCTACCGCAACGGCTCGTCAATGGACAAGGTCCTCAAGTGCAACGTCTACCTCAATGACCTGGCGGATTACCAGGCCATGAACGAAGTATTCCGCGGCCGGTTTGGCGAAAATCCGCCGGTGCGGACCACGATCGCGGCTGCCGCGGGAATCCCTGGGGACTCGCTCGTTGAGATTGACGTGATCGCGTTTCGCTAGGAGCTGCGGTCGCTGGAAGAAAATATCCCTCGGCGCCCTGTAGCGTACGTCCACCGCCTGTGTTGCGGCTGGCCCGCCGCGGTCCTTGGAGGGGAGCAGGAAAGCCAGCATACCCGTCACCAGCAGAGTGCGCTCCACAGGGTGGAGCGGCCGTCCCGTACAAAGGATGCCTCGATGACGTTTGTGAGGCCGTCGAAATGGGGCGGGCCACGGAGTACTTCCCACAGAACCGGCTGGCCCGAACCAACGTCGCGCTGGCAAGCGTGGTCAGGAGGGCCGGGATCGCGAGCACCAGAGCGGCTCGCAAGGAGCCTACCAAGGCTGCGCTAACGTTGGCTGATTGGCATAACGTTTCACTTCAAGGGTGAGGCGTTGCCCCGCGCCCGGCTCCAGGACGACACGCACCACGCTTGCGTCAACGATTCGGGTGCTGCCGCCGTCATCGATGGACAGGAATTGATGTTCGCGATAGCCACCCGCTTGGATGAGCAGTTCGCGCGGCTCTACCTGATTGGTGTTGACGAGCGTGACGGTTACCGAGTCCGCCGTGAGCCGATCGACCAGGGCGGCCACATCGGCGGGTAGACCGCTGCGCCTTTTGTCCGGGTCGAAGTAGCGCAGTCGCGAGTGTAGAGCCCAGAGTTTGCCGCTAGAAAAATATCCTCCTAGGGTCAGCTGCGTAAGAGCGTCCGTGGTTGCCGGAACGATACCGAGCAGCCAATCAGCGAGACGGGTATCAGGGGTTGTAGGGTCGTCGCGCATCAATTTCAAGCGGCTCCGGATGTGTTCGAAGTCGGCTTGCAACGCTCGTACCGGATAGCCGGGATCATTGCCCTCGAGGAATGCTATCCAGCCTTGGTCCGTCGGAATCCGCACAAGATCGCCGCGGTCCATCGACCACAAGTAGATCTCCGTTAAGCGGTCGGTGAACAGGTTGTCGGTGTAGTGATAGAACTCTGGCTCGCCGTTGTGCTTGTAGCCCCTCGGGTCGCCGTACATTTGGGGCAACAGAGTGCGGCCGTTCTCGAGTTTCCTGTGGTCATAGAGGATGTCGATCTGCTCGCGAAGTACGTGGATGTACTTCGGGTCTCCAGTCAACAGATACGCGTTCGAGAAGCCTGGCCATGCGCCGGACGTGACCGTATTGCGGTGCCCGATCTGTTCGATCTCGCCGTCGAAGATCGTGAAGTTCCAGCCGTACGTTCCCTTCCACCACCGCCCGTTGTACTCGCCGCCAGGCTCGCCGTCCAGCCCCACGTTCGTAGGAATCATGCCGTGGGTCTTCTTGGTGCGATTGAGCCAGGCGTCAATGTACTCGATGATCCAGTCGCGGTAGCGCTGTTCCCCGCTGAGCATGTAGGCGTTCAGCGCAAGAAGCGTCGAGCCCATGTTCAAGGGATGATCGCCCACCGAGTCGAGGTATTCGTCGCAGTGCGCCAGCATGCGCGGATACCACTCTTCGAGGTCCAACATGCCGCCACGCCCCTCGGGGCTGTGCAGGATGTGGAAGCGTCCGGGCACGGGATCGCCGACCCAGTCGTAGGTCGTGGCCTTGCGCATCATCGGACCTAGGCTGCCTGTCCAGATGCTCTTGATCACCTTGTGCTTGGGATCGTAGTTGGGGGCATCTGAATCGTTGCCCATGTACATTTCGGCGAACCGTTTCATGCGCTTGACGAAGACCGGGTCGGTCGGGTTTGAGAGGCCGTACAGCAACAAGCCTCGCATGCCTTCGCCGGTGTGGAACCAATCGGACTGCGTGATGAATTCGCGGTGATAGGCGCCGTTGCTCGCGAGCGGAGTGAGTTCGGTGCGCAACTCGCCGTATTGGCGAAGGTGGCCCTCCAGACCCTTTCGGTACAGGGCCAAAACGGAGTCGGAGCCGCCCAACGCATGCAGCAGAGTCCAGTTGTAGTACGTCTCAATGGCGTCATCCGGTCCATCGAGAGTTCCCCAGCGAGGCGTGTGCAGCAGGTATCCATGCGCGTCGATGTACTTTTCCGCGAACGCCTCGACTGCTCGGGAGTTCGCCTCCAGCAGGGCGCGCTCCAGCAACGCCCAATCGGGCGATGACATCGGCGTATCGATGACGACAATCGGGTCCTGCGCGGCGGCCGCAACCGCTCCAAGCAGTACAGCGATTCGAACAAGTCTGGCCGCAGTCCCCATCGACCTACGGGGCCCAGGCGATCATTTCGATCTCTACCTTGGTTTTGGAATCCGGAAACTCAACGCCAATCGCCGAGCGCGACGGACGCACCGGACCCTTGAAGAACTCCGCGTAGACCTTGTTCATCGCGGGCTTCTCGACCTTGATGTCAGCCATGTAGACCACGACCTTCAAGACGTTCTCGAGCGATGAATCGGCCGCCTCGAGATTCTCCTTGTGCTTTTGAAGCGTGGCGCGCGTCTGTTCCTCGACGGTTCCGCCGAAGTCGCCGTCGGCCACTCCCGTGAGTCCTGACGTAAACACCAAATTACCGATCTTCAAACCGGCCGCTGTCTTCTCGATCCTCCCGCCAGCCGCTTTCGATGGCGCAGCCATCGCCAGCGCGGCGATGCCGGCCAGACCTCCGGCTGCGGCGGTTTCCTTCAAGAATTCCCTGCGCTCCGACATGATTCTCCTCCACAAAGTTTAGAGCGGAACTGCATGCCGCTCAACGTACGGGTCGACTCGGCTCTCACCGGGGCCGATGTAGTGAAAGGGCTCGGCATATTCGACGCCATGGCGCCGGCCCCACTCGCGGTCCGACTCAAGAACGAATTCGCGGATGTAGTTGCGATTCGCGGATTCATCGGTGTCACCCAGTAACGGCAGCCGCTTGCCGTCGGCGGCGAGGCGTCGCTTCAGCCGCGCGCCATGGTCTCCCGCCGGACCCTGAGTCACGTTCGCCATGTTGGCTTCGATCTTCTTGTTCACGTATCGCGAGATATCGACTACCCGGTTGACTAGCTGCGGGCCCCGCGCGAAGTAGTATTTTTCGCGGACCGCATGGGGTCCGAGACCGGCGTCGAAGTGTTCCGGGTAGTCGTGCCGCGAACCGGACATCCAGCAGGCAGCCTCGACGCAGCTCGCCGTCACGTAGTGGTCGGGGTTCTCCTCGTAGTGGCCCCAAGGGTCGTAGCAGAGGACGGTGTCCACCCTCATGAGCCGAAAGATGAAGATCAGCCGCACCCGCATCTCCAATCGCTCGATGCCATCCATCAGGTGATTGCGGTAACCGAGGTCGAAGAACTCGTCGAGGTCCAACCGGCGCGCAACTTCGATGGTGTCGCGCTCGTTGTTGAGAATGACTGCGCCGAAGGTGGCGCCGATGCCCGCCATTTCGTCATTGCTGGTGCGAATTAGGATGCCGCGGTATCCTTCCGCGATGAGTTTGGCGACCGTTCCGCCGGCGAAGATTGGAATGTCGTCGCAGTGCGGCTGTATCGCCGCCAGCGTTTTCCCAGCATGTGGTTGACCCTGTCGGTCCCTCTCGACGAATACGTCGGCATCAGGGTTCATCGGAGTCGCCGCCGCGATGGAGCGAGCGCCGAGCAGAGCTCGTCGTTCCCCTTTTCCGGCCATCAGTCCACGTATGCGATGCAGTCGATCTGCAACAACTGGCCCGGCCGCCGAAAGCCTGTTGCTCCAAAGTATGACCGTACGGGCTTCGGGTCGGAGAAGAACTCATTGTAGGCGTTGTTCATCCCAGGCCAGTTCTTCTCGGGATCCACCAACGAGACTTGAACCTTCAAGACGTTCTTCATCGCCGAGCCCGCTTTTTCGAGTGAGTCTTGCATCATGGTGAGCGCGTCGCGCGTCTGCTCTTGCACGTCCCCAGGACCGCCTGGACGCCGATCCGGGTACCAGCCGCCGATGCCGCTCAAGAACAGCAAGTGCCCCGAGCGGATCGGCCCGCCGACCCTCTCTTTCTTGGGCTCCCAAGTCGCGGCGCCTTGGGCAGCGGAAGCTCCGGCCAGCCCCATCGCCACGGCCGCTAACGCCTTCCTGCGAGATCCGTGTTTCGGTTGATCCGGCATCGCTTTCTCAGGCGATCTTGCCCGACACCGCCGGGTCGGTCGGCATGCTTCCGGCGTGGCCGCGCCGTACCGCGGCCCAGGTGGCCGCCGGGTATTCCCCAAGATCCAGCCTGCCTTCCATGCGGTCGCCTCGGACGCGGCCGCTGAAGAAGTACCCGAGCTTCGAACCCTCGATGGGCAGGACGCTCTGAAACGACACGGTGTCGCCGTCGATCGTCCCGTGCAGCGGACCGCGCTTGATCGCCCCGACGTGCGTTCCGACCACGCGATTGCCGTCAGCCTCCAGGAACAGGAGGTGCTCCGCTTCTTCCATCGCGAACCTCACGTGGACGTCCCAGCGTCCGGAAATGTCGGCCTTGGCCGCTTGCAACGGAACCGTCTTCCGTTTCGGCGCGGCGCGGAAGACCTCAGCGAGCCTCTGGGCAACGATCCTGTACTCGCCCGGCTTCATGGCCACAGGGCGAAAACGGAAGTCGTGTCCGGCCCCGGCGGCATGGGTCTGGATCGACGGCGTGCCATCCAGCAGGAGGTCATGCAGCTCACCCGCGGTGAAGCCGATGTGGTCGGGGTCCCACGCAATGTTCATTGTCGGGAACGGACCGCCTCGGGTCGGCTCGGCGACCTCGGCTGTGACGCCGGAAATCTGGGTAATGACTTCTCTGATGTGCGCGTACCACTGCCGCCATTCGCGGTATTCGGCTTCGATGTCGCGCTTGTTCACCCAGGTGTCAACGGCAGCCACCATACCGACGACCTCTTCCTTGCTGACCTTCATCGGCCGCCCGAACGCGTGGTGGGGAGCGCTGTTCGCGAAGGCCGCCCGCACGAGATCCTCGCGGCCGAGCAGGAGCCCCGCGGTCTGCGGGCCACGCAAGATCTTCCCTCCGCTATAGCAGACCAGATCTGCGCCCGCCGCCAGATACGGGTTGGGCACGATGAGGTAGTCCGCCGCCGCGTCGACTAGGACTGGGACGCCCGCCCGGTTCGCGATCGGCGCCACTGCCTCGAGTCCGAGCCGCACCGTGTCAAAGCGGTTGCCGAGAACCATTACCAGCGCTGTCCGGTGATTGATCTTTGCCTTCAGCTCCTCGACGGAATCCACTTCGATGGTCTTAAGGCCGACCATGCGTACCGAATGGTCGTAGGCGTTCCGGGATGACGCGGGCATGATCGCTTCGTTCTTCAAGCCGGTCAGGTCGGGAAGCTGTTGCATGCTTTCCGGGTCCGTACCGGCGACACACGCCGCACTCGCGTGCGTGAGGGCGCTGGCTGCGCCTGAAGACACCAGGGCCCAAGGGACTTGCAGCAGCTCGGAGATGCGCTTTCCGGCGGCCTCCATCAACTGATCGAGATTGACGTGGTGGTGCGACGCCTGCTCGACGGCTTCGATCACCTCGGGCAAAAGACGCGAGCCGCCGTTGATAGTGACCGTCGCGGTGCAGTTGATGAACGGCTTGGCCCCGATCTTGGTGTAGACGTTGGGCGAGGCTTTGCCCGCGGGGGCGCCTTCCACCGGAACAGCGGCTGCGTCCGCCAGCAACGCGGCCACGGCAGGGCTGCAGCCAAGGAAAGCACGCCGGTTCAAGACGGAATTCTCACGGGCCATGGGAGTCACCTCCTGCCGACGGTCGAGACGGGGACAGCCGCCTCTATTGTGCATCACTCCTCAGTCACGCTCCACGTGAGATTTGCACGGAAAAAGGCCGCCGACGACTTCCGCCAACAGGCGCTTGGTCGCCTACACGAGGGCCGTTCAGCGAGACAGCACTCATGTTCGCTAGACGCCAGTTCCTGGTTCGTGATCGGACGCCCGCGTGGTCGGACATTCGTACAGAGAGCGCTGACGGCCGAGGCCACGAAGATCCCGCTGTGGGTCGAACACAGCATCGAGAGCGGTATAAACCAAGTCGTCCAGGGGCATCAAGCCGCAGCGTTGCCCGGTATCGAATACACCGTCAGGATCACTCACCTGCCGGAGGACGATTGGATGCTGGCGCCCCTCACGATGAAGGACGGTTCCTACGGAGTGCCCACGAACCCCGGTCTCGGCGCCGCGCCCGACAGGGCCGCCGACGACGAGTATCGAGTGGGCTAGCATAGGCCCATGCTGAGGCGAGTCATGGCCGTTGCGGCAGCGGTCGTAGCCCTCGGAGCCTACTCGGTTCAGGCCGCCCACCCCGAGCGAATGAGCATCAACAAAGCGATCGACCTCCTGTCGCAAGGTCAACCGATCTACTACTTCACCGAAGTCCGTGGAGGTAGTCAGGGAGGTTTCAAGGAAGGGCTGCGACTGGCGAAGACCTGGGCCGACCTGATCATCTACGAGACGGAGTTCGGCGCGTACGACGTGACCGAGTTGCGCGAGTTCATGGCGGGTTTGGCGCAGGGCGGACCGACTGCCAGCGGCTATAGGACTCCGGCTGTCCAAGTCGTGCCGCCGTTCAGCGGACTGGACGTTGCCACCGTCCGGGCGAACGATTGGGTCGTGCAACCGGTGCTTGCCGCCGGTGTCCATGGAGTCACGCTTTGTCGCGCCCGTGACCCGGCGGCGGTGCGTGAGTTTGTCAGGTTGGCGCGGCTGCCACACCAGCGGCAGGGGGTCGACCAGGGTCCGCTGGAAGAGGGTCTCCGCGGCAACGGAGGGCAACTGCGCGCTTCGCAGGTTTGGGGCTTTTCCCCGAGCGAATACATGCGGCGAGCGGACGTATGGCCGCTCAATCCGGAGGGTGAGATCCTCCTCGGCCTGAAGATCGAGGACCGCTACGTGTTTATGAACTCCGAACAGATCGCCAAGACTCCGGGAATCGGTTATGCGGAATGGGGGCCGGGCGACATGGGCCTGTCGCTGGGTTTCCCTGAGGTCCACGACCCGCCGTATCCTGCGACCGTCGCAGCCGCGCGCTTGCGAATTCTGAATGCCTGCGGAGACGCCGGCATCGCCTTTCCTGACGTGATGACACTGGACAACGTCGAGGAGCGCGTCAACGAAGGGCTACGCATCCTGGCCACACGCTATGAGGAAGCGGCCGCTCGAGGGCGGCGTCTAACCCAGCGTCCACAGCTATGGTAGTTGACTATCGGTGAATCACTATGAAGACGTTCTTTCTGCTGTTCGCAGCGGCGTTGGCGCTCAGTGGCCAAACCAAGAAACCACGCATCGCCGTCGGTGGGATTTTTCACGAATCCAACACCTTTTCGTCCGACCTGACGGACCTTGATGACTTTGGCGGCCGGTCGATCCGGCGCGGAGATGAGGTCCACGAGGAGTTTGCCAGCTCCCAGCACGAAGTCGGCGGCTACATCGAGGGCGCCGAGATACATGGTCTCGATCTTGCGTACACGGTGGTCGCCAATGCGACGTCGTCCGGGCCTGTCACCGACCGAGCCTTCGATACGTTGACATCCGAACTTATCGAACGCTTGAGGCAGGTGGGGCCGGTCGACGGACTTCTGCTGGCTTTGCACGGCGCAATGGTCGTCGAGAGCTATCCCGACGGGGACGCGGAGGTGCTGCGGCGACTGCGGAAGGCGGTCGGCGAGGAGTTACCGATCGTCGTCACCCACGATGCTCACGCTAACGTGGCCCCGGAGGAGATCGAGCTATCCACGGCACTGGTGCTTTACAAGGAAGTGCCTCACGTCGATCAGCGCGAGCGCGGCATTCACGCTGCCGAGATCATGGCGAAGATCGTCAAGGAAGGCGTGAGGCCCACCCAGGCCATTGAGAAGCCTCCACTGCTCTACAACATCCTGTTCCACAACACCAACCGCGAGCCCATGCTTCCGCTGGTCCAAGAGGCGCGCCGCCTCGAGAAGTCGAATCCAAAGATTCTAGGGGTCAGTGTCCCGGTGGGCTATCAGTACTCGGACGTGCCTCAGATGGGCCCCAGCGTCGTAGTTGTCACGGACAGCGATGCCGAACTCGCGCGAACGGAAGCCAAGCGGCTTGCAGACATGATGTGGGAACACCGCAAGGTGATGAAGCTGGACCTGCCGGATGCCTCCGAAGCCGTCAAGCGAGCCATGGCCGAGCCGAAAACGCCGGTAGTCCTGGTCGAGATGGGCGACAACATCGGAGGCGGTTCAGCCGGTGACAGCACCGCTATCCTCGAAGAACTCGTCAAGCAGAATGCTCACGGCTACGTGTCGGCGATGTTCGACCCCGAGGCCGTTCAGCACGCGGTGACGCTGGGTATCGGAGGTGACTTTGACGTGCCGGTGGGCGGCAAGAGCGACGACCTCCACGGCGCACCCGTTCGGATTCGGGGCAAAGTCCAGCTCCTCTACGACGGCGAGTACATCGAGACGGCGATTCGCCACGGCGGCCGCCGCTATCTCGACCAGGGCCTGACTGCCGTGATCCATGCGGAGGGCTCCACTCCGGATCTCCCCAACGTGGTTTTGATCAACAGCAAGCGGCACACGCCTTTCAGCCTGGGCCAGCTCACCAGCGCGGGAATCGTGCCCGAGCGGCAAAAGATCTTTGTGGTGAAAGCGGCAGTCGCGTTTCGAGCCGCATACGAGCCGATCGCGGGCACCATCATCGAAGTTGATACGCCCGGCCTCACCGCCGTGAATCCGAATCGGTTTGCCTACAGGCACGCCCGCTCGGATCTTTTTGGGATTCGTTAGGCCTTTCCCTTCACGTGAGCCAATCTGAGATCAGGTTGCCGCGCGCATCGGTCCGTCGAGAGTCCCGGTGCTGTCCTGGTAAGCCCTTTCGATCAGATTGGGGCGGTCTCGTCCGGATTGCCCGAGGTGCTTCATCCAGCGCTCCGTAGATTCGGCGTCAAGGTCTGTGGTTGTTTCTGCGGCTCGACCCCTGTTCCGCTTCGGCCCCATTACGAAATAGCCCTCGTCTGTCGCGGCGACCGCGGCGACGGGCATCCAGCATACGATCGCTGTCAGGAGCCGTGGCACGATGCGTTCCCGGCCATCGTGATCGGGAGTCCGGGTTCCTCTCCGCGTGAACGGACGGTCAGCTTCAGCGCCGAGGCAGGTTGAGGATTCCGTCCCAGCGTGAGCTGCCTTGTTTGCCGTAGTCCAACGGCAAGTTGCGCCAATCCTCACGCGTCCGGCCGTTCAGATCCCAGGCGAGCAAACCCTCTTTGAAGGTCATTTCACAGACAAGCTTTCGATCGCCCCTCTGCAGTCCGCCGAAACTGTCGACGAAGCCGAATTCGCCTCGCGTCATGCTGAACACAGAAAGATCCGCAACTGCGTCCACCGTCAGATGCCCGAGTTCTTCGCGTTGGATCTCGCGCGCCGGGTTCCAGGTGGATTGCGCGACCACGTCTTCCAGCGATTCACCGAGAGCCAAGAACTTGCTCATCGTCACCAGCTGATCTTGCATGCCGGCGTTCATCGAGCCGATGTGCAGATCGGTAGAGATCGAGTCCGGGGGGAAGCCCGCTTCCAAACACCTGGCCGCGACGCTCCATTTGAAGCTGCCGCCTCCGTGCCCGACGTCGAAGTAGACGCCACGATTGCGGCCTTCGAACAGACCCGGGTTGGGCTTGCCGTCGGGCAGCAGTTCGCGACGGTTGCCGGAGAAGCAGTGTGTGTAGATGTCGCCGGGGCGCAACTTCTCGGTCAGCAGGATTTCCAGAGGACGCTCTGGCAGATTTGCGCCGAAGTCCACCATCACCGGGATGCCCGCCGCGTCGCCGGCCTTCACCGCTTCTTCGACCGGCTGCCATTCGGGTCCCGAATAATGCGCGGTCTTGATGCCTACGATGAACTCCCGGTGGCTCTTGGCGAGGTCCGCGGTCGGCCCCGCCTGCATGTCGGTGAGATCCTGTTCGAAACCGCCTCCGCGCATGCCGTGCCCGACGATGTTGGCGAGCGCCAGAACACGTGTCCTCGAACGCTCAATGACCGTTTGACGGAATATGTCAAAGTTCCGCCACCCGGCGCAACCCGCGTCAACTACCGTCGTCACGCCGGCGCGAAACGTGTAGCCGTCGGGATACAAGCTGTTATCGCCGGCATAAGACCCACGTTCATTGGTTCCAGCGAAGGCATGCACGTGGAGGTCGATGAGTCCTGGGGTGACGTACAAGCCTTCGCAGTCCAGCACCTTAAAGCCCCTCGCTGGATCAATGTGCTCGGCCACCGCGGCGACCTTGCCCTCGTGAATCGCGACGTCCCGCACGGCGCTGAGGCCGTTCTTGGCGTCGATCACATGACCGCCTTGTAGTAGCAGATCGTATTCCGGCGCGTCAGCCGATCGCACAGCGCACGAGGAGACAAACAGTGCGGCCCCCGAGGCCAACAACTCGCGCCGCGAGTAGGATCGAATCGAATCGCCCATCGTAGATTCCCTTGATCTTCCGGCCCCACTGCGGGACGAGATCGATTCTATCAGGACGCTGCACCCTCCAGCCTCGGGCGGGTCACAGGCGCCTATCATAGGGCTGAAATGTCCCGGAGAAGGCTCCTTCGTCTCGGCTTGTCACTCTCCCTAGCGCGGACACTCTCCGCCCAGCGTTATGACCCGGTTCCCCGAGACCCCGAGCAAAGCGCGGGCTTTGCCGAGGCCGACGTCACCCCGGACATTGGGATGGAGCGTCCCGGAAACTACGGCAAGGTCATCCACCGCCGCTTCTTCGATCCCTGCAAGGTTCGCGCGGCGGTGCTGGGAGTTGGTGATGCGCGGGTCGCCCTGGTGGGGGTGGACGCCCTGGTCATTCCGCGCCAGACCGTTCTTGCCGCACGAGAGCGAATCCGCGACCGTTGCGGCATCGAACCGGGCGCCGTGATGATCGCTGCTTCACATTCGCACTCGTCCGGACCGACGGGTATGGTTCTGCCGGGACAGTTCGACCGTGCCGATGAATTCGTCCGGAGGCTTGCCTATGAGCAGTCTTCTTGCGCCGACGCGGGCTATCTGAAGCTCGTCGAGGATCGTATCGTCAGCGCCGTCTGCCAAGCCGATGCGGCGCGCGTGCCGGCGGCCTGCGGGTTTGGTTCGGGTGAGGAGGCCGCAGCGGGGATCAACCGCCGATTTCGGATGAAGAACGGCCTGACCTATACGCATCCGCGCCAAGGCAATCCCGACATCGCCGGACCGGCCGGGCCCACCGACCCGGAGGTCGGCGTGCTCGGGGCGTGGGACGCTCACGGCCGCCTCGCCGGCTGCATTGTCAACTACGCTTGCCACGCCACCGCCGGGCCGCCGGGAATTTCGGCCAACTGGATCTACTGGATGGAACGCGTGATCCGTGGAGCCTTCGGTCCCGACGTAGTCGTTGTCTTCCTCGCTGGGGCAAACGGAGACGTGACCCAGGTCGACAATCTCAGTCCACACCTGCCGCCCAGCGGCAGCGAAGCCCAACGTTTCGTTGGCGGTCGCGTTGGGGCTGAGGCGGTGAAGGTCCTGCTTTCGATGACGGCGGGTTCGTTCGGACCCCTGGCCCACAACGCCTCGGTGCTTCGAATTCCGCGCAGGGCTCCCAGCCCTCGACGGCTTGCTGAAGCCCGCGAAATCGCTCGCCGCACGCCTGACGCCTCCTTCGCCGAGTGGGTGTTCGCCAAAGAGACGGTGCTGTTGGACGCGTTGCTTCAGGCGGAACCCACTGTTGATGTCGAGGTCCAGGCCATCCAAATCGGTCCCGCAGTCTTCGTCTCCAACCCGGCGGAGTACTTCGTCGAGTACGGTCTAAATATCAAGCGCGAGAGCCCCTTCCCATTCACGCTACCGGTCGAACTCGCGAACGGCTTTGTCGGGTATGTGCCCACCGAGGAAGCATTCGGTCCGAACGGCGGCGGGTACGAGACGCGCCTTACCAGCTACAGCAACCTCGAGATTACGGCGGGCGCCAAGATCGCCAACGCGTCCATCGCCCTGATACAAGGGATGAATCCCGGGAAGGCGCCGGGTCCACCCGCGCATCGACCCTTCAAGGGCCCCTGGTCGTACGGAGACGTGCCTCCGCAAGTCGAGTAGACGAGTAGCGGAGACGAACCCACGGGCATTCCTGCAATCCGACGCGCCGCTCGCTACGGCATCGCTGGCGAAGAATCAAGCACCGTCCGCCCGATCAGACACTCGACGTCTATGGACATTCAGGGATGGGCACGTCGGCGCGGACAAGCGGTTTGGCCGCGACAGCCTGGCGGACTCGATCCGACATTCCGAATTTGGCGGTGAGGAAGGCGGTCCGCCGTTCGAGTAGGATGTCGCCCTCGATCTGGGCGCCATGTCCGGCGGGCAAGACACTCCCAAGGATGAGGAGGGTGAAGAGATCGTTCGCCAGTTCCAGCGAGGCCTGAAGAAACACGAGCGTGAACAGGTCTACAGCCTTGGAGGCAACCATGACCGCAGCGGCTTGGATGGGCCGCGGAACTGGTGGTGGCGTGAGTGGCTCGACCCGACCGGAGAGCAGCCAGCGCACTCCGCCGTGAATCCCAGGAACCGTCCGTAACCGGTCGAGGGAACGTGGGAGCGCTATTCGTTTCAGGTGGGCAACATCCTGTTCCTGATGATGAGCGGCGTCAACGAACCGACGCAGGCAATCGGGTGCGGTCCTCTGGGTGGAAATCCCGGCACCGTGGTCTCGGGAGAGACATTCGGCTGGTGGAGACGCAAGGTCGAGTCCAACCAAGACAAGATCATTGTGTCGGCTCACCACTACGTGTTGACGGAAACGACCGTTGCATCGGGCGAATGGGAAGGCGTTCGACGTGATGAGAGCGGCGAGTGGGTATCGCACAACCACGGCTACAAAGAGCGAGGAACGCCGATGGGCGCATCGTATCTCTATTGGGTCGACAGTCGACCCGATGCCCAAGCCTTCGAGCGTTACCTCGAGCGGCGCGCCGGAGCGATGTATATCTGGCTGGGCGGTCACGCCCACGCCAATCCCGGCGACACCTACGGAGGAAAGTCGCACGTCGAAAAGAAGTGGGGTGTCGGGTTCGTCAGCGTGAGTTCGCTCTCGCAGAGACACGTCGCGAGGACGACGCTGCCCATGAGCCGCATCTGGAGCATCAACGGGTCCGCGGCGCTGGTCCGCTGCTACCTGCATACAAGCCAGCACGCGCCGCAAGGCTGGCGCCGGCAGGCGGAACGAATCCTAAACCTTGCGAAGTCGTTTTCTTGGCAGGCCTAGCTGAATAGCGCCTTCACCCGCTCCGCGACGATCAAGTTCTCTCCCGGACGCAACATCCACATCGAAATGCTCAGTCGTCCCTCGCCTGCGCGTGAGACGGAGACTGGCGGACTGCCCGCCAACAATCTCTCGACCGCGCTCTCAGCGCTGAGGCCTCGATCCGTCTCGTCCCAATTCACCAGCACGTGCGGCACGTGGTTGGCAATGTCGGGCACATGCTTTGCGCAGGTAACCCCGTCGACTCCTTGCAGCACGTCCATGACACGCTTGGCGCGATCCTCAAGCTCACGTCGCTCGGCCGCGTGATCGACCTTCAAATAGTGCTCGACTGCGGCCACCAGACCCATGATCTCTTCTTTGCCGACCTTCATTCCGCGTCCGATGCCTCCGTACGGGCTGATCGCTTTCCGAGCGGCCTGAATCAGATCCGGACGGCCCAGCAGCAGGCCCGAACCCTGCGGCCCCAGCAGACCCTTCCCACCGGAAAAGGTCACCATGTCGAAACCTTCCTCGACGTAGCTGTGCAGCCGTTCCGGCGGAGGTACGTCGGCCGCGGCATCGTTCATGGTCGGGACCCCGTGCGCCTGCGCCACCTCGATCCATTCCGTACGTTTCAGCTCGCCCAACGGGTCGGCCTTGTTCAGGAAGAACATCATCGCGGTGCGCTCGTTGAGGGCCTTTTCCAACTCGTCGCGGGTCTCCACCCACACGGTCTTGGCGCCGACCAGCCACATTTGCGCTTCGTAGCCGGTGCGATGCGCCTTCTGCTGGATGATCTCGTTCTTCAGGCCGGCTGTGTCCGGTAATGCGCGTAGCTTCTCGTCGTCGCCCGCAGTGACTGCGGCGGCGGTCCCACAGCTGATTGCCGATGCGGCTCCGCAGGAAATCATCGCGGCCGGAACGCCGATCAATTCCGCAATGTGGTCGCCGGCCTTCTGCTGCAGCTCGCGCAACGGCACGAAGTGCTTCGATGCCTGGACCATGGCGTCAACGACCTCCGGTGGCATGATCGATCCGCCCAGGTTGGTCACCGTTCCGACTCCGTTGATGACCGGTTCGACGCCGATCCGCCGATACCCCTCCGCCGAGGAGATTCCTCCCATCTCGGCTTTTCCTCCGCACGACGCGGCGGCTGCCGCGAGCGCGCCGGCTTGGAGCACCTGACGACGGGTTGTGTTCGTGGCCATGTAGGACCTCCCTGGATTCTCTGGCTCTAGTTTGGCACCGAATGCCAGGCGTTGGGGAAGTCTTGTCACGCTCGCTGACCTATAATCGCCATCGTAGGAGACCCCTCATGCGCACTACGCGACGACTCTGGCTGCAAGGCGGTTGGCTCAGTTCGCTCGGCGGCTTGTTGCCGCTTTCCGCGGCCGCGGCTCAGGCGCCCCCGAGCATCTACCAGCGCCTGGGCTTACGCCCGGTGCTGAACTTTCAGGGAACACACACCACCATTGGGGCCTCGAAGCAGTGGCCCGAACTGTTTGAAGCGCAGGCGCAAGCGGCCAGCGAGTATGTCGTCCTGGAAGAGCTGCAGATCGCCATCGGTGAGCGCCTGGCCAAGCTCACCGGCACCGAAGACGCCATGGTTTCCACGGGAGCTGCGGGGGCAATCGCAATCGGCGCCTATGCCTGTATCGCCGGCGACGATCCTATCAAGATCAAACAGCTGCCCAACCTGAACGGCATGAAGAACGAAGTGATCATCCAGAAGGTGCACCGGATCTCCTACGACCACGCGGTGCGCGGAGCGGGCGTGAAAATCGTCGAGGTGGAAACCCTTGACGATCTCAAACGCGCTATCAACGGCCAGACGGCGATGATGTACTTTCTGCCAGGCAACACGGATGATCGCTCGTGGGGCAGCAACTGGATTTCCATGGAGGAGGCGCTCAAGGTCACCAAACCTGCCGGAGTGCCCATGCTCGCCGACTGCGCCAACCTGCTGCCTCCCTGGGACAACATCCCCAGATTGGCGAAGTCAGGGGTGGACCTGATGGCCATCTCGGGAGGAAAGCATATGCGTGGCCCACAGTGTTCGGGCATCCTCGCCGGACCAAGACACCTCATTCGTGCGGCCTGGCTCAACTCCAATCCGCACGCGGACTCCAACGGCCGCCCTATGAAAGTAGGACGCGAAGAGATGATCGCGCTGTGGCTGGCATGCGAGAAGTACGCCACGCTCGACTTCAGGCGCATCGACCGGGAATCCCAACGCCAAGCCGCCCGTCTGGCGCGTCAACTTCGGAAGATCTCAGGTCTGGAGGTCCGCAAAGCCGAGTTTTCCCGCATGCGGCGCGTTCACCGCGTGGTCGCTTCGTGGGACGAGCAAGCCAAGGGTCTGTCGGCCCGCGAGGTCAGAAAACAGTTGATGCAGGGCGAGCCGAGAATCGCCGCAGGACTGGCATCCCCGCAAGGCATCCAATTCACCGTTTTCATGAACGAGCCCGGCGAAGAGGCTCTGGTCGTCCGCCGAATGCTCGAGATCTTTACCTCCTGAGGACGCACCATGCAAATCACACGCAGACAAATGACGACGATGGCGATCGCGGCCGGCCTCGCCTGCCGTCCCACCGAATCGTTGGAGGGAGCTATGCTCATCGACAGCCCAAAGGGCGGATTCCAATTCCTCAAGGGGAGCGGCCCGTACTCCTCGGGCGCCGTGGCGGCGCAGGGGTTCGAGGTCGTTCATGTGATCTTCAACCCGCTGCCTGCGTTGTGGGCCGCCTTCGACATTGTCGAGAGCCATTTGAGTGGGGAAGGGCGCCCGATCTCGGCACTTTGCGGTATGGAACTGCGAATTCCGCAGGCGTTGTCGATTGAAGCCTTCAACGAGTTCAATCAACCCTACATCGATCGACTCAAAGAATGGGGCACTCATATCGATGGACTGAACCCGGTCGCACGAACGAACGTCGCGCCCGAAGTGAATCCCGTCCGGGAACCGCGCGTCTACGGCTTCTCGTATACCGTTCCGACGGACTACGAGGGCAAGACCTTCGTCGTCGCCGGCGCGGGCGAGTTGAACTCGAATGCGCTGGCCTCGGACAACATTGTCAGCCGCGGCGACGTCAGCGGCGCAGGCCTGAAGGCCAAGGCGGAGCAAGTCCTACCGGGCATCATGGCCAAGAGACTCGCCGGTATGGGAGTGGATTGGACCGACGTCACCCAGTCGAACGTCTACACAGTCCACGATATCCACCCGTTGATGGCCTCGACGATCGTACCCGCGCTCCAAGCAGCCTCCCAGCACGGAATCCGTTGGCACTTCGCGCGACCGCCCGTTCTCGAGATCGAGTTCGAGATGGACATGCGCGGGGTTCGGCGCGAAATCACGCTCGGCTAGTTGGAGGAGCACATGGACCGCAGGAACTTCGTTGGAGCAGCGCTGGCGGGCGGAGCGCTCAGTTCCGCCGCCCCCGCGCAGCAGGCTACCGAGCAGTTTTCCGAACCGGGTGGCGGCGTTTCGACCGATTGGACACTCGATCGGATCTTCATTGAGCGCAGGCGCTCAGGCCAACCGCACAAGGGTAAAGTGCTTGCCGCCATCCAGCCGCACACCGACGACGTACCGATCTACGCCGGCGGCGCGGTGCTCAAACTGATCGACGAGGGCTACGAAGGCATCCTTATCAACATGTCGAACGACGAGATGGCGGGCTGCGGAGAAACCTTCGGCGAAGTCATTCGCAACAACGAGATCGACACGCGCGAAGTGGCCAAGCGAATCGGTCTCAAGGGCGTCGTCTTTCTCAATTACCGCAACCATCTGATGGATGGTGCCCAGATGCTGGAGATGCGGTCCCGGTTGATCTTCCTATTCCGGCTGTACAGGATCGATACGGTCCTGGTCTACGACCCGTCTGGTCTCTACGAGCGCAACCCCGACCACTACGTCACCGCCAAGGCCGTCGAAGCCGCGGCTTGGATGGCGGGTTCGCGATGGGACTACCCTGAGCACTTCAAGGCCGGCCTCCAGCCGCACGCGGTCCAGGACCGCTACTATTTCTCGCGTGGTCCGCAGTTGATGAATCGCGTCGTCGACATCAGCGACTACATGGACAAGAAGGCGTGGGTCAACGTCGCCAACGTCACCCAGGGACCGGCGGGCGAGAACGGATCGAGACTCAGGCGAGAACTGGCGGAGCAGGGGAAACGCCTCCCCGTCCTCGGCGGCGACGAAGAGACGGCGAATCTTCAGTACGCCAAGCACATCGCCCTGCGGCGTGACCGGGAACGCGGACAGCGCCATGGGCTCGAGTACGCTGAGTTCTTCCACTACATCGGGCCGTCGCAGTCTTACGAAGAGCGCTACGTCCAGGAAAACGCCGTGGCCATATAGCGCTTCCCAAGTGCCGATATGTTTCAGTCAAGGCTGGGAGCCGGCCGGGCAGGGGAGGCGTGCGTGCGGCGACACGCAGAAGCTGAGGAACCAGAGTCGCGAGACCGTAGCGGCGGTTGTGGCGGTGCGAGAACTCGGCGAGGCAGCGCGACACGGACTTGGATTCGAACAAGGGGTAGGCACCTGCCAGGGCCTGCTCAACATCGATTCCTGTCAAGAGCCCCCGCATTCACGCGTTCAAGTGTCGTTCCTGGCGTGGCCGATGTCGGCTCACCCGGCAACGCTGGCCGACATCACTCGCATCGAGGACCCGAGCCGTTAGGCTGCGATTCGAGTTTCCGGACTCTTAGGTTTCCGAAGCAGAGCGAAACCATTCGGCAGCCGCGTCGAGGCCGGAAATTGACCGGACCCGATGGGTTTGCGGTGAACCGGTGATTCACGCGCGAGCGGGGCTCTGGAATCCGCATTGCCTTCAACTGCCAAGAGGACAGTTACAGGATCGAATCGCAGCCCATGAATGCTGCGAAGCCCTCGTTGAGTGATTTCTTCTAGCCGACTGAGATTGATGTCGGGGCGTGCGGAACAACGATATCGAACTCAGCCACGACCAACTGAATCAGCGTTCATACTGCGTTCCTTTCCGCAGTTGCGGCACCAAGCCCCGGGCCGCCATCGGGGCTGGGCAGCGGGGGACTGCCGTCGCAGCGCGACCCGCGTCACATGCGGCCGCACCGACCGCAATTCGATCCGCTCGTAGACCGCTTGTGGCGTCTGCTCCGCCCCGTCCAGATCCTTCCGGCAGTGTGGGCGGCTCTCTGCGCACACCTCGACCGCCGCATCCGGATTCCGATGCAGCTTGAGTCCCGCGCCCGCCCTTTGCGCTTGCGCTTCCCTCGCCGACCCGGCTTGTTCGCCTTCTCGCCGCGAGGACGGCAGCGACGAATTCGCCGGCGTTTTGGGCGACGCGCCCAGGCGCGCCTCCAGTTCCGCCACCTTCGCCGTCAAGTCCGCGACTTTCGCTCGAAGGTCAAAGATGAGCGCATCCTTCGCGGAGTCGGAAGGAGAGCCGAGATTTCGAGTCGGCTCGCCCATGTCTTCCGTATAACATCTTCAGACTCTTTAGTTTCAAGGCTCTAATCTGATCAGTCACTCTAGGGTGGCGCCAAGGGGAGCAATTTCCTTTTATCCCTCGTTCATTCTGTAGCCCCACTCCATTGTCGCGACCTTGCTCGGCCCAACCGAATACGTTTACGCGCCGACAACGCCACCGCGGGTGGCAACGGCGTCCGAACAGTCGGCGGAGTACGCTTCTTGATCGGCTTTCTCAGACCTCGCTCATTTGTTCGAACACACGATCGATGGCGGCAATCGACTCATCGACGTCTTCAGCCGTGTGCGCTGCCGAAACGTAGAACCGTCCGTCCGGCAGCAGGTAGAGCCCCTCGTGGAGTGCGCGCCGCAGGAATTCATTGAGGCGCTCCCGGTCATCGCCGAACGTATCGCGGTAATCCCACAGCTCGGTGTCGCGCGTGAAGTGGATCGCGAACGCCGCCCCGAACCCTGTGACCAACACATCCAAGCCACGTTGAGCAGCCGACCGGCGGACCCCGTCGATCAGCCGTTCGCCTGCCCGGTTGGCGCGTTTGAGCGCGTCGCCAGTGTGCTCGGCGATCGTTGCCAGGCAAGCGTCCGTAGCGGCCAGTGACAACGGGTTTCCGTTGAACGTGCCCCCAAACGACACGCCGCCACGCGCGATTCGGTCCAGGATCTCCTCGCGCCCGGCGACCGCGCTAATCGGTGCGCCTCCGCCGAGAGCTTTGCCCAGCGTGGCGATGTCCGGCGCCACCGCGAAAGCCTGCTGTGCGCCGCCCGGGGCCATTCGAAAGCCTGTAATCACCTCATCGAAGACAAGCAATGCGCCGGAACGGCTACAGGCCTCGCGCACAGCCTCCAGATAGCCGTCCCTGGGCATCAGGCACCCGCTATTGCACAGGACCGGCTCCATCACTACAGCAGCGATCTCCCGCCAACGCCGCCGCAATAGCGACTCCAAGGAGGCGAGGTCGTTCCAGCAGGCGACTACAACGTTGTCGACCGAGTTGGCGACCTGGCCACCCGATCCCGTCAGTACATGGGGGGCCTCCCGGGGCCCGACCTGCGCGGCGGTTGGTTTGTAGCTGAGCAACGCCGAATCCATCCATCCGTGGTAGTGGCCCTCGAACTTCAAAATGAGCGGCCGGCGCGTATGCGCCCGCGCCAAGCGGAATGCCAACTGCAGTGCTTCGCTTCCACTCGACGTCAAAGCAACTCTCTCCGCGCAAGGCACGAGCCGTCGAATTTTCTCGCCGACCTGCGGCTCCAATTCGTGCTGGGCGCCGTAGTTGTGAGGCCTGGCGGCTGCCGCCGTCAGCGCATCAACGATTCGGGGATGCTTATGCCCGAGAATCAACGGACCCCAGGCCAGCGCGTAGTCGATGTACTCGTTGCCGTCGACATCCCACAAGCGGGCTCCGCTACCGTCCGCGAAATACAAGGGCTCCGGCAACTTGGCGCGGAACGGACTACTGACGCCTCCCGGCAGAGTTTGGCGCGCCCGCTCCAGCAATTGGCGGGACTCGAAAAATTTGTCGGTCATGGATTCGTCCACGATGCCCTCCGCGCGCGGAAATACCGCTGAAAACTCCTGCCGGCTATCCTAAGAGCCACGGACGGCGGACAGCCGACGAACCTTAGCGTGCGAACCGCCTAAGCGGGCGCGCGCCCGAAATCCGGGATCTTCAGCAAAACACCGCCCTGGAGCGCCGAGTCGTGCGCCACGATTCCCGGCGCCGTATACGCGGCGGCTTCCCAAGCGTTCACCGAAGGGTGCCGATCCTCCACAATCGCTCGAATAAACTCCTGCGTCAAGAACGTGTGCGAGCCGCCATGGCCGGTTCGCACGCGCATCGACTCCGGCAAACGCTCGTGATAGTCACGTTGGGGGGCTGGCCTCGATATGACTTGGCCCTCGGGATACCCGTTCGCGTCGATCACGGTCTCGCCATTCTCTTCGATGCGTACGATGGTGTCCCCTGAACCCTCGGGACGCCGCATGATGTAGGACGCGCGGTCGCCGTAGAAGTGCGCGCGCTCGGTCCCTCCTGCGGCGATATGCCAACAGACCGCAATCCGCGAAGCTTTTCCGCCAGACGTCTTGAACATCCCGACCGTATTCCAAAACGGATTGTTGTAGCGATTTGTCCTGCAGATCTCGTGGTTGTCACCCCAACCGATGGCCTGGACTTCGAACAAGCGCTCGCCGGTCACGGGAACGACCATGCCGCCGGTCGAGTGTGTGGGATAGAGCATGGGCGGAAACCCGTGACGCCAAGTAGGCAGGCCCCGCTCGTCGTACATCAGTGGGAGCAACCCCTCGTGATGGTATTCGGCTTCCGAGTAGACGATCGCGCCGAATTCACCGCGCTCCGCCATCTCACGGCAGGTGATGATCTCCGGCCGGTAATAGCTCGTCTCGGCCATCATGTACCGCCTGCCGGTGCGCTTCACGGTTTCGATCAGCAGTTCCAAATCCGTGAGCGACAGAGCCGCGGGAACAGCGCTGATCACGTGTTTTCCGGCGTCCATCGCTTCGGTCGCCATCCAGGCGTGCAAAGGGGCAGGCGTGAACACGCCCACCGCGTCGAGGCCGGGATGCTTGAGCATCTGCCGGAAATCGTCGTAGGCGTTGGAGCAGCGATAGACCTCCGACAGCGTCCGCCGGCGGTCGGGCCGAATGTCACAGACCGCTTCGACCTGACAGTCCGGTTGCAAATGCCACTGAAATGTGGAGCCGAAGCGTCCGCCGACGATTCCGATACGAACCGGCTTGCGCTGAGCTGTAAGCGGCGCCGCAGTCAGCCCCCCGACTGTGAGCCCGCCTAGAAAATGTCTGCGATCCATCCGCTGTTCTCCATTTCCCTCTCGAGAGGGTCCGACCGGGGCGTTGCCTTCTGGCTACCGGCCCAGCACTCCAGCCATTCGATCTTGCGATCCAGTAGGTCGGGAAGGTGCCGCGGACCGCGCAGCCCATGCGCCTTGCCATGATAGATCACAAACAGTCTCGCTGCGGCAGCTGCGGCCGATAGTGCGCGGGCGGCCGAGAGAGAACTCACGATCGCCTCGATTCTCGGAAGCATCGGAATCCGGGCGGACCAAGGCCACTCCATCGCGTTGACTGCTAAGGGGGAGCGCAGAAATAACTTCTTAGTTTGGGGAGGGGGAGATGGTGTAGTTCCACTTGGGGATGTGCTCGTTGGGAGTGATGTTGATCGAGTTGATCTGCTCGTCGGTGATGTGGATTCCGGTTTGGTATTGCTTGCGGTTGAGCTGGGAGGTGACGACCAGACCGGTGCGGGTGGCTGTGGATGCGATGTAGTTGAGGATGAGTGCGAAGGACTCGAGCGGGCAGCCGGACCAGTTGCGGCTGATTTCGCTGAACAGGCGATGCTCGATGGGATTCCATTTCGAGCATCCTGCGGGATAGTGGGCGCGGGTCACTTCGAGTTGGTGGAGATTGCAGAAATGGTGCTGGAGGGCGTACTTCCAGGCGCGGTTGCGGTAGCTGTTGCTGCCGCCGCAATCGGCGAGGATGACGAGCTGGGAGGCGTCGGGATAGCGGGAGCGGCCTTCGGCGGACCACCAGGCAGTGAGGTTGTCGACGGCGAAGAAGGAGGTGTCGCTGGAGACGCCGACACGGACGAAGCCGCGGTTCGCGAGAGTGTCGTAGATGCCGTGGGGGACGGCCAGACCGCTGGCGAGGGAGCGGAAGTCGTGATCGTTGACCAAGACGGGCGTGGGCTGCCAGGAGACGCCTGCATTGCGAAAGCGGCCGCCTAACTCTTTCTTCTTGGTATCGATGCTGCTAATCGGGGTGTTGCGGTCGGCGCAGTCTTGGCGCAAGCGGTCGATGAACTCGAACTGGGCGTTGCGTTCGGCAGGGGAGGTGGAGGGGAGGCACTTGTGGTTCACGCGCAGGGAGAAGCCCATGGCACGCAGCAGTCGGGCGACGGTGCGCGGGGAGACCGGCAGGTCGAGTGCGGCGGTCAGAGAGTCCGCGAGGTTGCGGGTGGTGCGGCGGGTCCAGCGCAGGTCCGAGCAGGGGTCGCCGGCGGTGTCGTGGCGGAGTAGAAGCGCGAGCTGGACGGTCAGTGCGGGCTTTTTTTTAGCAGTGGCTTGCGTCCGCCGCCAAGGCGGCGGGTGCGGTTGAGGAGCACATCCCCGGCGAGCAGTTCGCGCCGCCCGCGGGCGACCGTGGCGGGGTGGATTCCGAGCTGCACGGCAACGCGGGAATCCCCGCCGCGGCCATGCTCCAACGCGGCCAGTCCCGCGAAGAGCCGTCGCTGTTGCTCGTCCAAGGTGCTGAGATAGAGTTGGCGGGCGTCAGCCAGTTGCGGGTCGGTCGCTGGTGCGGTGGGCGTGGCAGGCCGAGCCGTCGGCAGCTGGGGCGGGGTGTCCGCTTGGCCGGGAAGCGCGGCCGGTGGGGTCGGGGATGCAGCAGCGACGGTCCCCGGAGGGGGAGCGGAGGCTTGTCTGGCCAGCGTCTGCCGCTGTGCGCGGGGTGCCTCGGGAGAGAGGTAGAGGAAGCGGTCGCCGAGCTTGACGCGGGTCAGGCGATGGTTGCCGGTGAGCTTGCGCAAGGCATCGGTCGTGGCGACGCCGAGCAGGGCATCGAGTTCCGCAACCAAGAATCCGGAACCGGCTTGGCAAGCGAAGTGCTCGGCGGTGGCGAGCAGAGTGCCGTGCGCGGAAAAGTGGATGCCGCGAAAGGACCACAGGCCGTGCTGGTCGAAGCGTGCCGTTTCGTGGAGGGCGTAGAAACCCCCGCGATGGGAGTAGCTGGTGATGTGAGGCACCTCGCACAGTTTGCGGACGACGGTGCGTCGACTGGGGAAACCGAGGGCAGCGAGCATCTCTGGCATGGATGCGACACGCTGTCGGCGCAACAGAGCGATCAGGGACTGGGCATGGAAGTGAATGGGTCTCATAGGGCGCAATGACAACTAGGATTGTCATTACGACATCATAACAAAGATCCTTATCTATTTGTGAATCAGCAGCTTACAGCCACTCGTCGCTCGAGGCAATCAGCGCCAGCATCCTCATTCTAGTTATTACTCAATTGCGAATTGAAACATTCTATAAATTGTTTTTGCGCTGCCCCTAAACACGGATCTAATCAGTCGAACCATTCGGCTCACAGCTGCTCAAGGACGGTGTGACGCGGCATGGCTGACCGCGAGCGTGCGGGTCGACGACAAGGGGTTCAGAGGCGGATTGGCCGAACTTCCCGCTGTGGTGAAACAACTCCGGCAGGCCGGCGTCGCGCGGCTCGGGAAGGCGATTTCCACGTCCAGCGGCTTTCTCAACCATAGGGAGAACTTCAAACTCCACGCCCATCGCCTGTAAGAAGTCGGTTCTGTGCTGGAAGACTTTGGCCTCCGTTTGGGTCTGGAGTATCTCGGCACCCAGAATCTCTGGACGGACCCGTGTCATGGCTTTGTTTATTAGATGAGGGAATTAATATAAATTATTGAATATAAGTAATTTGTAATATGAAGTCGTCATCGACAGTTGGCATTGGTGGACGGTGCGCGAAACTGTTGACGACATCCTGCAACTCTCCAGTAGCGGCGTCGTCTCCTCTGACTCCAACGACGCTCCGTCAGGGATCTAGCGCGAGGAGCAGTACGACAACCAGCGCGAATTGCCCATGACAACCGGCATGATCGACGCGAAAGCGTTTCTGGGTGCGCTTCTGAAGATTGGATATGACAGACCGATTCGCGCCGAGCCGTTCAACCAGCGGTTGAACGACATGGACGCCAAGCAGGCGAGCGCCGCGACAACACACACCACGAAAAGGTCCCTTGCGCTGATGGGCTAGCGCAGTTCAGAGAACGTTTCGGCTTGGACTTGACGGACCCGTTCCTGGCGTGCCGGGCGTCCAGGAGAATCCGGAAGGCCTCCACTTGGACTCGAGGACGAGCCGAGCATGGCGGCATCCACGACCCCTAGGAGCCTGTGGTAAAAGTCGGCTGGCAAAAGGTCAGCGAGCAAATCACGATGAAAATACGATAGAATCGGCTGATGGCGATGGGTACCCGCAAGGTTGAGCAGACGGCGCTGTTCCTGACGGCGGAGGATCTGCCCGTAGCGCCCACGCTGCCGTTCTTCGAAAAGCTGAACGAAGGGCTCGCCCAGGCTGGCTTCGACGACTACGTCGAGGGCCTGTGCCGGAGCTTCTACGACGATAGGCTCGGACGCCCGTCGCTGGCCCCGGGGGTGTACTTCCGGCTGTTGCTGCTCGGCTTCCTGCTGGGCCTCGATTCGGAGCGCCGCATCGCGTTGCAGGCCTGCGACAGCCTGAGTCTGCGGCGCTTCCTGGGCTACGCGCTGCAGGAGGCCACGCCGGACCATTCCACGCTCTCGCGCACGCGACGGCGGATTCCGGTGGAGACGCACGAGCAGGTGTTCGGGTGGGTGCTGGGGCGGTTGCGCGAGGCGGGCTTGGCGCAGGGCCAGGCGGTGGCGGTGGACTCGACCACGCTGGAAGCGAACGCGGCGCTGGAGACGCTGCGGCGCAAGGACACGGGGGAGAGCTACCGGGAGTTCGTATTACGGCTGGCGGAGGAGGCGGGCGAGCAGATCGCGACGGTGGGGGAGAGGATCGAGTACGACCGCGGGAGGCCGGGCAAGTCGCTGTCGAACAAGGACTGGGAATCGAAGACGGACCCAGACGCGAAGGTGGCGAAGATGAAGGACGGCGGCACCGACATGGCGCACAAAGCGGAGCACGTCGTGGATCTGGAGAGTGGGGCCCTGCTGGGGGTGACGGTGCAGGGAGCGGAGCTGGGGGACACGCAGACGCTGGGCCAGACGCTGGCGGCGGCGGAGGCGGCGCAGGGCGAGAAGCCTGCGGTGGTGGCGGCGGACAAGGGCTACCACAGTGATGCGACGCTGCAGGCGCTGGCAGCGGACGGGCAGGAGTCGTACGTGCCGGAGCCGAAGCGGAAGCGCAACTGGGCGGGCAAGGAAGAAGTCAAGAAGACGGTGGAGGCGAACCGGGAGCGGGTGAGCGGGGAGCGAGGCCGGGAGGTAGGGAAGCAGCGGACAGAGAAGGCGGAGCGGTCGATGGCCCACATGTACGGGAGCGGCGGGCTGCGGCGGGTGTACTTGCGGGGGCACGAAAACATCCGGAAGCGTTTGTTAATCCACGCCTGCGGATACAATCTGGGCATTTGGATGCGGTCGCTGACGGGGATCGGTACGCCTCGCAGCTTGCAAGGACAGGGCCTGAGCGTTGCTCGCTCCGTTTTCGTGGCGATTTCGGCGCTGGAAACGGCCATTGCGGGGCTTGTAGAGGGGTTTCTGGGCGGTTGGGGCCGGATTCGGTCGGCCCGCGCGGCAAACGGTTTGGGCTTCGCCTAGGCAAGCGAGATCTGGGCCGGACGCAATGGTTGACGCGGGCCTCGCGAAATCCGAGAAAAACCACAGGCTCCTAGGCGGCAAGGCGAGATGGCCGAATGCGATGTGCCATGGCGGGACCGTCTCCATCGTTGCGCTCTGGGCTGTGTGGGAGTGACCGATGTCCTTTGACTTCCCATTGACGATGCGTGTACGATCGCGCATCCTTGTTACCGGATCGACGTCTCCGTGCGAGCCTTGCGACGTGGTCGTGGCTGGATTCTCCGTGTTGCGCATCGAGGTCCGAGACACGGTGCAGCCAGGATCAGTTCTTTGCCTTGGAATAGGGAGTGACTCTGTGACCTAACACCCCGCTGTCCCCTCAGAAGTTTCCGGCAAGTCCCGGGTGGTCCCGCACGGCATCGTGTGGCCGTTCATTCTCCTCACGAGCTGTTTCGCTTGGTGGGGACTTGCGAACAACATGACCGACACCCTGCTCGCCGCGTTCAAGCGCATTCAGAGCATGTCGGACTTCCAGACGTCTTTGATTCAGGTAGCCTACTACGGGTCGTATTTCTGCTTCGCCCTGCCCGCGGCGATCTTCATCAAGAAGTTCTCCTACAAGTCTGGCGTCCTGCTCGGACTCGCCCTCTTCATCGGTGGTGGTCTGCTCTTCTACCCCTCGAGCCAGACCATGATCTACTGGCACTTCTTAGCCTCGCTCTACATCCTGGCAGGCGGACTGTCGATTCTCGAGACGGCTGCCAATCCCTACATCGTTCAACTCGGTCCCGAGGATACCCGCACGCAGCGCCTGAACCTCGCGCAGTCGTTCAATCCAATCGGCTCGATCCTGGGGGTGGTCATTAGCAAGTTCTTCATCCTTTCCGAACTCCAGCAACTCTCCGCGGAGGAGCGCGCTGCCATGCCTGTGGAGCAGTTGACTGAGGTCCAGGCAGGCGAGTTGGCCGCCGTTATGGGCCCCTACGTGACAGCCTCGATCATGCTGCTCGTCCTCTGGCTCCTCATCGCACTCTCGAAGATGCCGGCAGCCTCGGAGGGCGGGTTTGGCGCGTCGTTGGAACTCGGTGCGGTCGCAGGTCGGCTGATGCGCAATCGGCAGTACGTGTGGGGCGTCGTGGCTCAGTTTTTCTATGTCGGCGCGCAGACCGGCGTCTGGTCCTTCACGATCCGTTACGTGATGGGGGAGCTGGACCTGAACGAAGAGCAGTCGTCGTCGTATTACATTGCCGCGCTTGTGCTGTTCGCCGCTTCCCGGTTCGCCTGCACGGGCCTGATGCACTTCTTCGCCCCGCGTACGATCCTCTCGACCCTGTCGGTCGTAGCAATCGGCTGCTGCCTGCCCGTCGCGCTAGTCGGAGGTTCGACCGGAGTGATTGCCCTGGTCGCCATCTCTGGATGCATGTCGCTCATGTTCCCGACCATCTACGGCCTCGCCGTGCGTGGCCTCGGCGACGACACCAAGGTTGGGGGATCGGGCCTGATTATGGCGATCCTAGGAGGAGCGGTGCTGACTGCCGTACAAGGGCATATCTCGGACTTGACGGGTAACATTGGGATGTCGTATTTCGTTCCGCTGGCCTGTTTTGCCGTGATTGCGTACTACGGCTTTTCGGTGACCCGGACGCCGAACACCCGGGCGGCCTAGAGCGTCGACCGAGGCCTTCACCGGCCGGTTGCTCGGAAGCTCGATGCCTCGGCGGTGAACCTCGGTCCAAACGGAACTTTTCTCTATCGAAGGCGGGTGGTTTCCTCCGTCCAATAGATGCTCTCGTGCGGAGGCTGCTCGTGGCCTTCTGGCGACAACTGCCCGTCTCGCCCGATCGACTAGAGCTTCCAGCATGCCAGGTGGCGTTACGGCGGAGGAGTCCCCGAGGTTTCGGACTACTTCGGCAACGATAATCTTGATCGCTCCCACTTGGTGCACATTCGGGGAGCGAAGTTCGAGGGGGGCCGCCCAGTGTGTGGTTCCGGGTGGGCCGCGAAATCTATCGACGCCGATCACGAACGCCCCGTCTTGCTGTTCATCGCAACCAACGCGCTGCACAGGCCCTTCCTCGTATCCAAGCAACATCGCGAGATCTACGGGCAGGCGTGCGAGCAGGGCAGTTACGCGGCGTTCAAGGACATGGGAACAGACTTCGAGAAGAACCTTGGAAATTTCATGGATAATATTGATCAAAAAAGAGTTCGTAGAGAATCTAATCTGATCTATTGGGCCCATAATAGCAGTGCTCGGGGCAGGTGTTCAAGGACGGGCTGGGGGGTGCCAGCATCCGGTTTCAATGCACGCAGGCGCGGCCGATTGTCCTCTGCGTATGACGGTGGACACCGCGCGCCCCGCAACGCGTCCTGTGCTCGCAGATTCATGGAGGTGTAGACCGAGCGTGTGCCCGGATGGTTGCTGGGCAAGGTCCGCTGTGGGGAGAGGCCGTTGGCGCCTAGTCGAGGGCCGCCAACTCTTCGAAGTCGCGGGAGACCCTCCCTACTCCCCAGGTCTGGCGGGAGACCAACCGGAAGCCGTGACAGAGCTTCGGGCTACGCACCACGCGCCTCGTGCCGAAAGCGCAGGCAACGGCCGCCTGTGAGGCTTTTCGAGAAGGCCCCCCGCAGCGAGGCTCGCCGTTGCCACGCGGATTGAGATCCGATTTCAGTGGGATGTGCTGGTTTCCGTCGTCCAGCGGGACCCTCACAGCTACAATCAGTACGCGCCAGGGAGGTTCGCATGCAAACTGAATCCAACGTGTCTCGACGTGCATTCTTATCGGCGCTGGCCGTCGCGGCGGCCGGCGCGCGGTCATCCGGCGCCATCAACGACGCCGAACGCAAGGCCAATCTCCCCGTCATCCCCAAGCGCCTGGAAAAGGCCTTCTTGGCCCCCGGCGAGATGCCCAACGGTTTGCAGGCCGTTGCTGACGGCCTCTGGATCCTCGACCAGGAGGATCCCAACAAGGCCCACAAGGTCAGCTACCAGGACGGCTCGGTGCTGAAGGAGATTCAGACGGAGTCGATCCATGGGAGCGGCATCACATTCGGCGACGGCGCCCTGTGGATCGCCTCGACGTACGGGCTGACAACGCTGAAGGTGGATCCGCACACCGGCAAGACCTTAGCCACTTTCGACACTCCGGGAGTCGGCGAACCGCGCTGGGGCAAGCCTCGTGGACGTAAGACTGGAGCTCACGGCCTGGAGTGGGTGGATGGAACAGCCAGGCTAACTGGTGAATGGACAGAGGGTGAAAGTCCCTTGCAGTAAAGGAATGAGCCATTTCGTACTGGCCCGCGAGTCATGCGTTGGCCGCCGTGAGGCGGTCGATGAAGCGTTGACAGCGGCGCGTGTGGGCAGAGCATTGAGCACCGAAATCCACATCGTTCGGAGTGCCGAGGCCGTCATTCGAGTCGAAGGCAACACTGGTCGTCCCGCATTGGCGAGGGGCGGCAGGGCTCCGCGGTGTCCGAGACCTCAAGGCACGCACGTACGTCCAACACCGGGACCTGGGAGGCCTTCCAGCCGCCCCGGCCGCAGGGTCGGGGCCGTCAAAGTCAAGGCAGGAGCCGAGCGGAGGACGCACGGCTGGAAGGAGTCGGACTCGGCCATAGTAGCGAAGAAACCGGCGAACAAAGCAGCGGGTGCGCTGTGGCGGAGTCGGCGGAGCGAAGGGCCGGGCGCAACGGGAGTTCGCAGCAGGCAAAGCACGGGCCGGACACAGAGCCGGATTTCCCGCGTCACAGGCGTCTGCGCGACACGGCAGTTCCAAAGGGGTGCCGTCACGACCGGAGCGAGGAGCCGGGTGCCTTAGCGGGCACGCCCGGATCTGCGCGGGGGGCGTCGGGTAACCGGCGTCCTACCGCAACGAAAGTACTGGATCGCCGTTCCGCCCCCGGTAAGGATCTATCGGATTGAGCCCAGTACCGGGGAGGAGTTGCATAGCATTCCAGCTCCCGGTGCGCGGCCACACGGGATCGCGTGGCGCCAGGGCTATCTGTGGTGCGTGGAAAGCAACGAGCGCGCCATCTACAAGATGGATCCTCGCAGCGGGGAACTGCTGGCGAAGATTCAATTGAGCCGGGAGGATCCGGAGCCGCACGGAATGACGATGCGGGACGGCGTCATATGGTACTGCGACGCTGTCAGCCGTTGGGTGTGCCGTCTCGCGTAGGCGGTTGATTCCGACCCAAACTCCAGGGCTTCGGGCAGGTTTGAGGAAGCCTTGGTAGAGGCTGGCGGCACGAGACGGCCAGGGCAAGCGGCATGCTTGGCGGCCGTAGGACAATGGGACTGGGGCCAAGCAGATCGTTTCGTTCGCTTTGAAGTATCGTTTCTAGAGTGCCGCTTGTGTTGCCTGCGTCGCGCCGAGAGCTTGTGACGCCCGAGCGCCAGTGCGACAGAGCGCTAGCCGCATCGTCAGTGTGACTTCTGGAAAGACACGGTCTCAAATGGAGGATTCCTCAATGCTGCGTTCCGCCCTAACCTGCTTGCTAGTCTCGACCTTGCTCGGGTGTGGTTCTTCGACAGATCGATCGAGTCCGACTTCCACACTGCCGATCGCCGAGGCCGCCGGCCCTGACCTCAGTGCGATTGCAGGGCAGGCTCGAATTGTCGACTTGACGGTTCTTTTGTCCGAGAACTTGCCCGCCCATTGGGGGTCCAATCCGCCTTTCGCGAGATGGACGAACAACTGGTTTGAGGTGCCGGAGAACGAATATGGCACGCCTTCGGCGCCGAGCGCGGGTCCGTACTACTCTCAGCGCTTCGTCCTCGACGAGCACACCGGGACGCAGACCGATTTCCCAGCTCACTTCATTCCGCCGCCGGACAGCGGTTTGCAGCACGCGGGTCCGCAGGGCGCCCTGACGGGCGACAAGTATCCGTTAGGCCGCATGATGGGACCGGCTACCGTCATCGACGTGACGGACATTCGCGACGCTGCGGAGCCAGGTCTCTCCGCGCCGATCACCGTGGCGCGCATCCAGGCTTGGGAGTCTGAGCATGGAGAGATCCAGGCCGGTGACGTTGTCTTGTTCCACAGCGGCTATTCGGACGCATACTACAAACCGATGCCGGACGGGGCGCGCTTCACCATCCAGCCTCTCGTGCTCAAGACGGCGCCCGGATGGCCCGCGCCGACCCCCGACGCTGTCGAGTATCTATGGAGCAAGGGCGTCTGGCATCTTGGTACGGACGGCGCTTCGATGGGCCCCGTGGAGAACGGGCAGCCCACTCATCTGGCCGGATTGCAACACGGCATGAGCTGGGAAGAGCTACTGATCAACTTGGGCGAACTCCCAGCGCGCGGCGCCTACTATGTCGCTCTGCCGACGAAGATCGTCGATCAGTCAGGCAGTCCGACGCGAGCTGTGGCATTCGTGCCGAACGGGGAAGCGGAATGAGGCTGCAACGAGGGAGGGTGCATGTCGGTAGCGACGCTGCGTCTGCGGACTTGTTTTCACCAAGAAATACTGCGGCGAGGACGTTTCGAATGAGACTTCATAGGATCATGTGGCGATTTCCCCTTGTGCTGCTTCTTGCGGCCGCGCTACTTCCGGGCGCCGAAGTCGACTCCAAACGACTCGCTCGCGCGGATCAGGAACCCGAAAACTGGCTGACGTACTACGGTGCGTATAAGAGCTGGCGGTACAGCCCCTTGGACGAGATAGATCGCTCGAACATCAAGAGTCTGCGACCGGTGTGGGCCTTTGAAAGCGGAATCTCCGACGGCGGCATGCAGTCGGCCCCGTTGGTCATTGACGGTGTGATGTACGTCTCGACAGCCTGGAACCATGTCTTCGCCCTGGACGCCGCCAGCGGCGAGGTGCTGTGGCGCTATGCCTATCCGGAGCCCGACTTCATCCCGTCGCTTTACGGCACCTGGAACCGCGGCGTGGCTGTGGCCTACGGGCTGGTCTTTATGGGGACGCTGAATAATCACGTTGTCGCGATCGACCGGAAGACCGGAGAAGAAGTTTGGCGCGTTGAAGTAGAGAATGCCAAGCAGTGCGGCTGCAGCATCACATCGGCGCCCCTGGTTGTCAAGGACATGGTCATCACCGGCGTCACCGGCGGCGATTCGGCGCATCGCGGCTATTTGAACGCTTTCGATGCGAAGACCGGACGCCATCGCTGGCGCTTTTGGACCATCCCCGGGCCGGGAGAAGCGGGCCATGAAACATGGGAGGGCGATTCGTGGAAGTATGGCGGCGGCTCGACATGGGTGACCGGCGCCTATGACCCCGAACTCGATCTACTGTACTGGGCCGTCGGCAATCCGGCTGCGGACTTCTACGGCGCCTCGCGCGAAGGCGCCAATCTCTATACCGACTCGATCGTTGCTCTCGACCCCGACAGCGGCAAGCTCAAATGGCACTACCAGCAGATCCCGCATGACGTCTGGGACTACGACACGGCCTACGAGATCGTGCTGCTGGACCTCGACGTGAAGGGTGAGCGTCGCAAGGCGATCCTCAACCCTTCGAAGTCGGGCCACGTCTGGCTGCTCGACCGAGCAAGCGGCGAGTTCCTGAGCGCCTGGCCGTTGGTCGAGAACTTCAACTGGATCGAGGGCATCGGCCCGGGCGGCGAACTGATCGGGCGCAACGAGCCGCCCGTCGGCAAACCAACCTTCATTTGTCCGGCGATCGGTGGCGGGCGGAGCTGGAACCATGGCGCCTATTCGCCCGACACGGGCTGGTTTTACTCGACGGGCCTCGAGTGGTGCCAAACCGTCACGGTGAAGGAAGAGGAGCCACAGGAGGGTATGCCATTCTTCGGGGGCGAGTTCGAAATGGCGCATCCGAAGGAAGGCAAGGCGCACTCGCATCTGTCGGCGTACGATCCGGTCAGCGGAGACCGCAAGTGGAAGTACGAGCACAAATACCCGCTCTTGGCTTCGCAACTCGCCACGGCTGGCGGTCTTCTCTTCAGCGGCGACGCGACGGGCCGGTTTTTTGCGCTGGACGCGGAGAACGGTCGTGAGCTTTGGAGCTTCCGCACGGGCTCGGGACACCGCGGCTCGGCCGTCACCTATGCCATCAAGGGGCGGCAGTACATCGCCACGCCGAGCGGGTGGGGCTCGGCCGTCGCTGGAGTGATGACGCAGCTCTGGCCGGAGACCGCGAACTTCCCCTCCGGATCGAGCATCTTCGTCTTCGCACTGCCGGCAGAGGGAGAATGATGCGCCTTTTCGTTGCACTGTTCCTGACGGCTCCGCTGCTTGCGGCTGAGTCGCTCGACCTGTCGTCCCCCGAGTTGATCGCCGAGGGTTCGGCGCTGTTTGCCAAGAGTTGCGCAGTCGGCTATTGCCACGGTTCCGAGGGCCGACCGGCCCGCGGGCCGGAATTGCGTAACCGAGTTTGGGACCCGCGTGAGCTGTACCGCACGACCGCCGACGGACTGCCCGGCACGAGTATGCCGGGATGGAAGAATGTCATTCCGGACGCGGCCATATGGGCGGTGACCGCCTACGTGCTGAGCCTGTCGAGCGATCCTCCGGTGGGCGCCGCGGCGATCGTCGAGCTGGAGGCTTTGGAGCGTCCCGACGAACCCGCGCCGCTGTCTGAAGAGGCCGTTCGAGGGAAGGAACTCTTCTTCGATCTGACGCGCCAGCGGCGCTGCGGCGTCTGCCATCAGGTGGACGGGCTGGGAACGGCGATCGGACCCAATCTCGCGCTTGCGGCGGGCGCCAAGACGAAGCGTCAGTTAACGCGCGACATCCTGAGCCCGCAGGCGGAGATCGCCTTCGGTTTCGAGCAAGTTCAATTACAGCTTCGTTCAGGGGACCGCATTGACGGAGTGCTGGCGGGAGACTCGGAGTCGAGAGTCCGTATTTTCGATGCCGCCTCAGTGCCGCCTCCGCTTCGGGTCGTGGCCAAGCGCGACATAAGGCGCCAGCGAACGCGCCAGCGTTCTTCCATGCCCGACGATCTCGACGAGGTCTACACGGCGGCTGAAATAGCCGCGATTGTGGCCTATTTGAGCGAGAGGGGTCGCTGAGCCTGGCCGACGCCGGCGCATCAGGCGGCGCGAGTCCGGGCCAAGCCGTTAGGGTGCGGACTCGGGCGCGAGCCAGGTTAGCTGAGGCCACCATGCCGCGCCATCGTTGCCGGAGGCGCGCCTGCCCACGCTGTGGCCCTGCTGCACGATGGCTGTGATCGCGGAGCGAAGCCGTTTGACGACGTCGGGGTTTTCCCGCGCAACGTTCACTTGTTCGGCGATGTCGGCCGCCAAGTCATAGAGTTCGAAGCGCGGCTCGCCCGGTTTCGGCTCGACCAGGCGTGGCTGCAGACTACCACCCGAGCCACGAATCATGTTCAGCTTCCAACGCCCGTCCCGAATGGCGAAGTAGCCCGAGGCGGAATGATGCACGAGAGGCGGGCGCGGCGGCCGTTCCTTCCCCTGCAGCACAGAAAGAAAGCTGACGCTGTCTTCGCCTTCTCCCCGACCCAGGTCTTGGCCCAGTAATTCCGCGAATGTCGCCACGAGATCCGTTTGGCTGACCAATTCCGCCGACCTGCTTTCTGGCTTGATGCGCGCCGGCCATCGCACGATGAACGGGACTTGGTGGCCGCCCTCGTAAAGATCCCGCTTGCCGCCTCGCAGTCCTCCGGAGCTTGCGTGGCCAAAGCGCCGCAGGCGCTCGGAATAGGTCGTCTCGGGACCGTTGTCGCTCGTGACGATCACCAGAGTGTCGCCCGTGACGCCGTGGCGGTCTAGGGCCTCGAGCAGCTCCCCGACGTGAGCGTCCGTCTCGATCATGAAGGCGCCGTATGCCCCCGCTTGCGACCGGCCCCGAAACTCCTGGAGGGGAACGACTGGTTTGTGGGGCGACGTATAGGCGACGTAGAGGAAAAAACGATCCTGGCCGCTGGACACGGAGACGAACTCATCAATCCAACTCACCGCGCGGTCCGTGAGGACCGTCAGGACCTCCTGATCGTTGAAACTCGGCGCCACTTCCAAATCGAGGCCATCCCGAGAGGCGGAGTAGGGGGGCGTGATGCGGTAGTCCGCGAAAGCGATCTCATTCGGCTTCTTGGTTGTCCACTGCGTCGGCGGATCGAGGACCCGGCGGTTCTCGATGTAGGTGAGAACACCGTAGTTCATCGACGCCGGTATGCCGAAAAAGTAGTCGAAACCCCTGTCGACAGGTCCGTCGAGAACCGGCCGGGACCAGTCCCGATCGCCCTTCGTTCCATGGAATCTCATGCCGAGATGCCACTTGCCGACCATCGCGGTCCGGTAACCGCCCTCGCGCAAGAGGGAGGCCAGAGTCGTTCTACCGTCTGCGATGAGGCATTCGCCCTCCGCGCCCATGACGCCCTTCTTGAGCCGGGTTCGCCAACTATAGCGACCGGTCAGGAGCCCGTAACGGGATGGCGTGCAGACGGTATCCGGCGAGTGCGCGTCGGTGAACGCCATGCCTTCACGCACGAGCCGGTCGAGATTCGGTGTCTGGAATCTGGCGCGAGGATTGAGCGCGCTGACGTCTCCGTAGCCTTGGTCGTCTGTGTAGACCAGAAGGATGTTGGGACGATCGCGCTGCGCCGAACAGGCAGGCGGCGCGAGGGCGCAGCACAGGAGTAGCGCCCCCATCGATGCGGCCCACTTGTGTTGCCAGTGTGCGCGTTTGGGGCGCGACGCGTATGTTCGGAGTCCCACGGAGCTGCATGCCGCTCGGTGAACGCTCTGGCACAGTCTACCCTTTCCAGCCGCTTTCACGGCGGTT
Source organism: Bryobacterales bacterium (assembly GCA_965218615.1). Taxonomy (GTDB): domain Bacteria; phylum Acidobacteriota; class Terriglobia; order Bryobacterales; family UBA6623; genus VXMF01. Next base: position 344,275 of record CBDCLH010000002.1, on the reverse strand, counting down.
GGTGGGGTCGATACCCGGTCTGTTCCGGGGAGGTGAGCGCTGCCTCGAACGGCCGCGAACCACCGCCTCGCCTCTCGAGCGCCTGTTCGACGCTCCATGAGAGATGTCGCGGCCGCCGAATTGTCCAACAGGGCCATCCGAGTCGAGAGGAGGATGTCCGCTGCGCACGCACTCCGGCGCTTCCCTGTTCGAGGAGCCGAATCTTGCGCAGGCGCAGATGGCTGTGATCCCAATCCAGGTCTTAGGTCACGGTCGCGCGATTGCGTCCTCGTGCGGTAAACAGGACCTTCAGACCAAGGTGATGATCGCCCTGTTTGGACTCTTCGCCGAGGTCGAGCGGGACCTTATCTCGGAACGTACTAAGGAAGGGTAGTCCGCGGCAAGGGCCAAGGGCAGAGTGCTTTGCCGCCTCAAGGGTGCGCTGGCAAGTCCAAGCTCGACGGCAAGGAGGAAGAGGTCCGCATACTCCTACAGAAGCAGGTCTCCAAGGACTCTATCGCCAAGATCGTGAGCGTCTCCAGGACCGCCATGGATCACTTTATTGACTCGCCGAAACTCGATCCCAAAGCTTCACTGCCGCAGTCACGGACTCATCGTCCTTAAAGGATATTCTTGCAGCAATCTGGGCGGCACCCTTTTTCGTCCTTTAGCGAGCTGCGATCCGGCCGGTGATGGCCTCGCGCAATCCTTCCAGCAACCCTTCCATGTGAGCCATGCGTTCGCGGAGACCACCAATCTGGGTCTCCAGCCCGCTGATCCTCTCATCCAGCCGCGCCATGTCCTACCGCAGGCCGCGGCTGCTGGTCAGGATCACCCCGGCCAAGCTCACTCCCACCACCACGACCGCGGTCAAGATGCTGATTAGTTCAACGCCCATGCTTCCTCGCGGTCAGTCTGCGCATTCTCCTACGTCCCCAAGGCAAGAACCACAGAGGAACAAGCCGACCCACAGGGGGGAGAGTTAGCACGCCCAGCTGGTACGATCAGGCGCACCGGTCACAGCCAGCTGGCGGTCGCGCCGGGACCGGAGGGAGAGCACGAGAATGACTCGACGGGAATGTCTGATCGCATCCGCCGGAATGGGTGCAGCCGGTCTCGCTGGGGAGTCCATCCATGCTTCGGCGCGCCGCGGGCCTCCCATCAAGATCACAGCAGTCGAGCCGTTGATCTTGCACGGACGCAGCGATCCGGACTCACGCCCGTGGGTCTGGACGCGCGTGCGCTCGGACCAGGGTCTAACGGGCTACGGGGAGTGCTACGCGTGGAACAGCCAGGCTAACTGGTGAATGGACAGAGGGTGAAAGTCCCTTGCAGTAAAGGAATGAGCCATTTCGTACTGGCCCGCGAGTCATGCGTTGGCCGCCGTGAGGCGGTCGATGAAGCGTTGACAGCGGCGCGTGTGGGCAGAGCATTGAGCACCGAAATCCACATCGTCCGGAGTGCCGAGGCCGTCATGCGAGTCGAAGGCAACACTGGTCGTCCCGCATTGGCGAGGGGCGGCAGGGCTCCGCGGTGTCCGAGACCTCAAGGCACGCACGTACGTCCAACACCGGGACCTGGGAGGCCTTCCAGCCGCCCCGGCCGCAGGGTCGGGGCCGTCAAAGTCAAGGCAGGAGCCGAGCGGAGGACGCACGGCTGGAAGGAGTCGGACTCGGCCATAGTAGCGAAGAAACCGGCGAACAAAGCAGCGGGTGCGCTGTGGCGGAGTCGGCGGAGCGAAGGGCCGGGCGCAACGGGAGTTCGCAGCAGGCAAAGCACGGGCCGGACACAGAGCCGGATTTCCCGCGTCACAGGCGTCTGCGCGACACGGCAGTTCCAAAGGGGTGCCGTCACGACCGGAGCGAGGAGCCGGGTGCCTTAGCGGGCACGCCCGGATCTGCGCGGGGGGCGTCGGGTAACCGGCGTCCTACCGCAACGATGTTGGAACCGGGCGTGCTCAAGATCCCCGATATCATCCGCGGCATTGGCGAGCAGATCCACGGTGGCGATGCAGTCGCGATCGAGGCCTTTCGGCAGCGTTTCTGGCCCCTCGGATCCGACCTCGAGTGGCTCGCCGCGCTCGCAACGATCGAAATTGCGATGTGGGACATCCTGGGGCAGGTCGCAGGGCTGCCCGTGCATGCCTTGCTCGGCGGTAAGGTGCGTGATCGAATCCCGGTATACGCCAATCACAGCACTTTTACCGGCCGCGATACGGCCTCCCGTGTTGCAAGTGCCGCGCAGGCCCAGGAGATGGGATTCAAGACGTTCAAGTGGGATCCCTTCGTGAGCCGTGGTGCGCCGCCGGCGTCGACAATTGAGCGGGAGGTTGAGCAGGTGAGGGCTATTCACGAAGCGGTTGGGTCGCAGATGCGGATCGCCATCGACGCGCACGGCCGCTACACCAGCGTGGAGGCCGCGGTCACGGCCGCCAAGCTGATCGAACCCTTCGATCCCTTGTTTTTCGAGGAGCCTACCGAGCGTGGTCGCCCGGAGCTGCTCCCGCAGGTCGCGGCGGAGACGTCAGTTCCCTTGGCGGTGGGCGAGATGCACCGAACGGTTGCAGAAGCCAAGAAATGGCTGGACACAGGGGTACTGAAGGTGCTGCAGCCGGAGGTAGGCAACGACGGGGGAATCTTGGAGACGTATCGGATGGCTGTGTTGGCTGACAGTTACGGAGTGGGCATGGCGCCCCACGGGTGGGTCGGGCCGGTGGCAGTGCGGGCGGCCACGCAGATCTGTGCTGTAATTCCGAATCTGCTGGTGCAGGAGTATCCCGGGTCGCGGCCCGACCATCGCTGGACGCAGGAGTTGATCGATCCGGCGGCGGAGATTCGGGATGGCGAACTGGTGGTTCCGGATGGCGCGGGTCTTGGCTTTCGCGTGGTCGAGAAGGAGATCGAGAGGATCCGTATCGGCTAGAGCGGCGCCGTTTCTTGCGATCCCAACGAGACGTGCGAACCGCGCAAGCTCGGCGAGAAGCATACCACGCGCGAGCGAGTCCACTCCTCCCTCTGTGTGCGTCGTGAGGTGATAGACTAAGGACCACCAGCGGGAGTAGTTCAGCGGTAGAACGTCAGCTTCCCAAGCTGAATGTCACGGGTTCGATCCCCGTCTCCCGCTCCAGTTTTTCGACAGCCTACAGGCGATGAGCCGACGAGGTGCCTCCATACATTCGGTTCGGAGCGCCCGTTCCTCGAGTGTCCTGCAGCCGAGACTCCACGAAGGCCGCCGCCTCGCCTCGTCGCTCTGGGTTGCTCTTCGGGTAGACGCTCAGACGGAGATCTGATGTCTACCCGAGTCGGCCAATGACCAACTTCAGGCTCGCATCGAGATCGCGCGTAGCAGAAGCGTCGGTTCGCCCCATTAATACGAAGCTAGCCCACTCCAGGCCTGTCTGCGGCCGCGCTTACCGGCCAGCAGCGGACCATTGCTCAACTGGTCGTGGTCGTGGAGGTCTTTGTAGCCCAGCTGAATGGCGTAGACCCGCGAGATTGCAACTGTTGCGGCTTGACTTCTGGCCGACAAGCCTTAGCGTGTTTGTTGCTATGGCTCGTGTGTTGTCCCTTGTGTTCCTCGCGCAAGCTTCGGTTGCGCTGCTGTCTCCCGGCCTAGCCGCCGCGAACACCATCTGCTCGGAGAGTTACGTGACAGCTCGCGCGATTCGCACGCGGGAAGATATCCGGGCGTACGTGCTATGCGCGGCGGAGTACGTGCAGCAGCATGGCGCCGACGAAGCGCGTCGGGCGTTCCACGAAGACGATCGCTGGCGGCACGGCCCCTACTATGTCTTCGTCGACTTGCTCGCGAAGCCTGGAGAAGATCCGCTTTCGCATATCGCTGTATTTCCGCCCGATTCCTCTCGGGAAGGACCTTCGGGACCGCTGGTCGACGATTTCGGAACCGACTACTTTCACGAATTGCACCGCACCCTGTCGATTGTTGATTCCGGCTGGATTCACTACGCCTTCACGAACTTCGTGAGCGGCGTGTACGAGCCTAAGAGTACGTACGTGAAAGTGATTGACTGGGACGGCCACCGCGCGGCGGTCGGAGCCGGGATCTACCTGCGAGACCTGCCCGGCACATGCAACAGCGAGGAGGTGAACGCCGCCGCTTTGGAGGCCGATCCGAGTGACGAGAAGTTGCAGGAGTTCGTGCGCTGCGCGGCGCTGACGGTGGAGTCGATGGGGTTTTTCGCGGGGCCGGTTCTCGCGGCCGATTCTCGCTGGCGCAGCGGCTTGATCTACGTATTCGGGGTAAACGCATTGACAGGCAAGGTCGAGTTCAGCGGCGGTGCCAGCATCGCGGCGGTTTCGGGAAGGATCCCGGAACTGTTGTTCGGTGGGCGGGATTTGATGGCCGTGGGCGCGGATTTCGGGGAGACCTTCTGGTACCACAATTCAACGGATCCTGCCACCGGCGAACTAGCCCGCAAGGTGGCGTTCGTCAAGCGCGTATTGGCGCAAGGAGTGCCTCTGCTCGTAGGTTCGGGATACTACCTCGGCCCCGTCGCGGGTTCGAACTAGAGGGATCGCAACCGGGCGGCATTGGGGTATCCCAAACCGAGGGGATCCCCCGTGTCCTCCAGGGCGCCAAACCGTCTCAAGGCGAGGTCTGCGGGGTTCCCTGCATCGGTGCACAGACCGACAACGGATGCGTCGCCGTAGCTGTGCGACTTCGTTCCGAGATCGTGTCAGGAATTCGGTGATCGGCGCACAGAAGTCTTCCAGCGACCGCTGAACTCGCAACGGCGCAGGGTGATGATCGCATCGGCAGCGTCGAATCGGGCCGTCACTTGCCGCTTGAAATACCCGCCGAAATCGAACTCTTGTCGCTCGTCTTCGCGCTCACACCGTGCCGACATGGGCGGTTTCCGCCTTGTGGCGCTAATCCATTGTGCCTGAACCAGTTACGCCACAGGAAACGACCCGTTTCCCGCATCGTTGGTGGGATTTGCGGGCTAGACGCGACTGAAGACTGAGCCGCTTAGCGTACTTGTGCTGTCGGCAAACGATTCCTGCCCGATGCCTAGAGACCGCAAAATGCTCAGGTACATGTTCGACATCCGTGTCTCGCCATTTCGCCAGTAGGTCCCATGCTTGAGACCCAAGTTGGCTCCACCCGCGACCAGAGTCGGCAAGTTGCGGGGGTAGTGCGTCGTACTCGCTCCGCTTCCAAAGAGCACTACCGTATTGTCGAGCACGCTGCCGTCTCGGTCCTGATAGCTCGTTAGCCTCTCGAAGAAGTGCGCCAACTGCTGGCTCAAGAACAGGTCGTATTTCGCAAACTGCAACTGTCCGTCCTTGTCAGTCGCGTGCGAGAGATTGTGATGTGTTTTTGACAGTCCGAGCTTGAGCGGGAACGTATCGCTGATGCCCATGCCGTCTTCACGGTTGAGCATGAAGGCGACCGAGCGGGTGATGTCCGCATCGAATGCCAACGCGATCAGGTCGAACATGCTGCGGTAGTACTCAGCAGGCTCTCCTTCGGACGTCGCGTCGAGATTCAGATGCGAGTAGTCCTGCTTCTTCAGCGGGACGTCGATCCAACGCTCGGATACAATCAACCGCGATTCCACTTCATCCAGAGAGGTCAGGTACTGATCCATCCGTTCCCGGTCGGACTTGCCGAGTTGCTGATCTAGGGAACGCGCACTCTCCACTACGGCGTCCACTAACTTGATCCGCCGTTGCAGTTTGTCACGTTCCGACTGCAGCGACTCGCCGTCACCGCGAAACAAACGGTTGAACACGCGACGGGGGTTGTTCTCCGCCGGAATCGGCCTACCTGCCAGGCTGTAGGAGATCGTGCCCGTCCGAGAGAGAAAGCCCGTCCCGGCATCGATCGACAGCACCAGCGAAGGTTGCCGGCAGAATTGCTTGGTGTGCAGCGCCACCACTTGATCGAGTGCGGCGGAGTTGTAGGTCCCTGGCTTCGGATTGTGCAGAGGGGCGCCGGTGAGCCACATGTCGGAGCAGATATGCGGGTCAGCCTTTAGACCGCTCGGATGGTACAGTCCGCCCATAAAGCTGAGCTGCTTCCGGAAGGGACTCAGAGGCTCAGTCGATTTGCCAAAGACGAATTCGCCGGCGCACTCGGCGGTGGGAAACCAACTCCAGTCGTCGAGGCCGTTCTCGGATTTCGGGAGCGACATCCCGTTCGCGGTGTAGAGTGCGCAGAAGCGGCGAGGAGCCTGCTCGGTCACTTCGGCGCCCATGGCGTCAAGAACCGGCAGGGCCAGCGTCACTCCTCCGACGCCTCGAAGGAAAGCGCGACGGTCGATTCTTAAGGAAGTCTTCATCGGTGTCTCCATGTAGTGACCCTATGCATTCTACTACTTCTCGAGGAAAAGCCTGCTCTTGACAATGTGCCGGATCATGCCCTGCATGCGGTAGCCGCTCGCCTTCAACTCTAGCCCGTCTCGTTTCAGGTCGTTGAGTTCACCGTACGTGAGGCTGCGGCCGTTCGCATATGTGGCGAGATGTTTGAGAACACTGAAGGCTACCTGATCGATGCGGTCCTGACCGAGATACCGCTTCAGATCATTGACACCTGACACTTCCGTGTCGTCGGGCAGCTTGGATCGAGCGTCCACGGGCTGACTCTTCAGCCGCCCGCCTGCGTCGAACTCCTCCAAGGCCACTCCCCACGGGTCAATTTTTTCGTGGCATTGGACGCAACCGGGTTGATTGCGATGCTGCTCAAGCCGTTCGCGAAGGGACAGATCCTTTGTGTCCTCCGTTAATTCCGGCACATTGGGCGGGGGATCGTCGGGGGGCTCGGCGATGATCCGGCGAGCGAGCCACGCGCCGCGCTTGACCGGATTCGATTCCCGGCCGTCCGACAGCCCCGCCAGGATCGCCGCCTGCGTCAGCAAGCCGCCGAGCTCGCGTCGACCGTGCGGGATTCGAACAAACTGGAAGCCGCTCTCTGTCTTGCCGGTCAAGTCGTAGTAGCCGGCGACCACTTCGTTCGCGACCACGAAATCCGACTCGATCAGATTCCGCACCGGCAGGTTGTTCCCGATCAGGTATTCGAGAAACTGGACCGGCTCCTGCCGCAGCTGGGTGCGTGTGTCGCGTGTGAGTTTGGGAAATCGCTCGCGGTCCGGTTCGAGCACATCGAACTTGTCCAGATTCAACCACTGGGACGCGAATTCACCGACGAAGTGGGAGAACTGAGGATCTTCGATCATCCGCGCCACTTCGGCATCCATGTGTTCGCGAAGCGAGCCGCCGCCCGCCAATTTCAACGTGATGTGATCCGGAGGAGCGTTCCACAAGAAGTAGGATAGCTTGGAGGCAAGCTCGTGGTCGTCGATCGGCTCGGGTTCGGGTGTGCTGCTGTTCTCGACCAAGAACAAGAACTGCGGCGACGTCAACACGACTTGCAGCGCGTCCTTCACACTCTCCTGGAAGTTGCTTCCGGCAACGAACGATCGCTGGAACACAGCCATCAGTGCGGACGCTTCCGAGGCGGTGACGGGACGGCGATAGGCGCGGGTTGCGAAGACGCGTATGATCTCGCGCGCGTAGGCCGGCAAGTCGTCCTTGCGGTCGAAATCGATGAAGATGCTTCGATGCGAAGCCGGTGGCCAAGTCTCGTAGAACGGTCCCTCGAATTCCACGGATCGGATCAGCAGCCGTGGCATGTCGCGGCCGTCCGTGTACTCGCTGCGGACACCGATTTCCCGAATCCCCGCGAGATAATTGACATTGTCTTTTTCGACATCCGGGCTGGGGAAGTTGCGGATCGCTCCTTCGAACACAAAGCGCGCGAGCTTGTCGCTGGCCACGGCTTGCGGGGTTCCGACCCGAGCCAACGTGCTGCCGCAATCGCGGCGCAGCCCCAGATGCACACCGAGTCGCGGCGACCGCTTCTCAAACGCACGAAAACGTCGCGAGAGTTCGTCCTCGGCGGACACTGGCGTAAGCACGATCCGCTCCAAATCCCTCACGCCGGTGTTTTGGGCTCCGACTTGCAGCGGTCCAGCCTCAAGCCTGACTGCCAGGAATGCGGGCTGTTGCAGGGTGCCTGAGGATTGCAGGGCGCCCAGAGTCAGTGTCACCTCTTGCGGCTTTTCGGGAGGTGGCTGCGCAAACCGGCGTCCAGGTTCGACCAGAGCCTGAAGCTCTGCCTCGTCGAGGGCCCGGCGATAGATGCGCAATTCATCGAGTTCGCCTCGGAATTCTTGGGCGTTTGGAACGCGCCCGAGATGGAGATTCAGGCGCGGATTATCCAGGTTCGCCGCACCAATCTTTCCCTTGGCGACTGGGTAGCCGTTCACGTAAAGGCGCGTTTCGTTGTTGCGGCGCCTCACAACGGCCGCAACATGCTGCCAGGCATCGTCTAGAATGACTCCCGGCGGAGAAGACACGGTCCCGTTGGATAGAGTGTCCGGTCCGGTTGTTTCAATCCGCAGGGCGCCCTTGTCGCTGGGCATGTCCAGGATCCAGCCGTGTGTCCACTCATATCCTCCCAGGGCAACGATGCCCGCTCTTCGGAGCTGCCGCGGGCGAATCCAGGCTGCGACGGTGAAGTCACCCTGACCGACATTCATCGCATCGTGGCGAGGGATCACCACCGAATCGCCATAACCGTCGAGCGACACAGCCTTGCCGAAGGGGGAATCGACGAACAGTGCGTCGCCCTCCAGGCGGCCAGCCAGCTCCGCGCGGCCGGGTGTGCCGGCTGCAGTGCCATCAAACGGCCATGAGCCGGCCAGCCCGTCGCCCAGCCGCGACGAGTTCGCGGCGACCGGCGCCTCTCTGCGCGCTGCTTCGTAAACGTCGACTTGGTAGATGCCGGCTTCCTTGATCGTCACGGATTGCAACGTCTTCGGATCAAACCGAATGACGGCCTTAGATCCATCCGGGGACGGAGAGGGAGCGCCCGGATCGAGCAGCAGACCGTCGCTGTACTTCGCCGCCGTGACTGTAACCCGAAAGCGTCCGTAGTCGGGCAGTTCGCGCAGCGAGATCTTGAAGTTTGCCTTGGGCCCATAGGTGCTGTCGACCCCAAAAATCTCATCGCTGGGAATGGCTGGCCGCAGCAACAGGCCCTGTGGGACCATGCCGTAGGGGCTCCCTTTGGGGTAGCCTGGGCTGCCGCGCATGCTGGCAAACACCGCGTGATAAATGCTGTCGAAGTCTCTCCATCCGCGGACTGTGGCGTTCCCTTCATAACCCTCCACAAAACGATACTTAGTCCGCATGAAGTATGGTTTGAAGGCGAACGGTTTGCGCGGCGTGAGTTGCGTCACTACCAAGTCTTGATTGTTCAGCAATTGACTAAGCGCTCCGAGAATGAGCTTGCCGCGGAGCGGCTCGGGATTGATCGACGCTCCTAGATCCACGCGGAAGTTCTGGATCGAGGGCTTCGACTGCGGATCGACGATGGATCGATCGAGCGCCTTTTCGGCGATCTCAAAGTAGGCCTCCATCAGCAAGGGCGACAGTTGCAGCGTCTCCGCGTTGTTCACGAATCCATCCCTGGAAACGGCGTCCGGGGGAAGCGCGTCCGTCAGATCTTCGTCCAGCAGCAACAACTTGCGCAGGGTGTTGCGATACTGCGAAACCGTAAGGCGCCTCACGATGCCGTTCTTCGGCGCCGGACGCGAGCGAGCAACTTCCAGCGCTTGGGTGATCCACTCGACCATCCGCTCTCGCTCGGCGCTGGCCGGTTGTGGCGCGCCTTTCGGAGGCATGGTCGCGTCGCCAATCCTTTTTCGTACGGTTTGCCAGAGCCGAAGATGCCGATCCTCAAGTGCGGCGTCGAGCTGGTCGAGTCGGACCCCCGACATCGCCGTGTCCACCTTGTGGCATTGCACGCAGTTCTGTTGCAAGAACGGTTTCACATACTGCGCGAAGGACGGTTCGAGGGCCAAGCGGGTGCCGTCCGACGCCTGGGCCGGCGGCAGGTTTACTATCCACGCAATCCCGGCAGCGAAAACCAAAGTGAGAGCGCAGGCGGTGTGCGGCGCCAGCCAATGATTCCTTGCGGTCATATTCATTTCGCGCGCGAAGGTCCCACCACTGGAAATCTCGTGCTTCGGCTTCATAGCAAAGCTTACGTTACCTCGACACTTCCGTGCTAGCCCGTCCTTTCCAACACAGCAAGATCAGCCCTCCTGAAAGGGACTTACACGCAAGACTCGAGAGCCCCAGGGCTGTGTTGGTTTGCATACGGTTCCCGGCAGCGGTCGTGACTTGCACCGGCTCAATGGTCCACGTAGTAGTCGGGACTGATCCCTCAGCTTCCTGCTTCTCGGGCAAAGCCTCTGCTGAGTCCGGGAATGCAAGTCCTCGAAAACGGAAATTGCGATTCGAACTGGCTGGCGCCTAATCGTCGCTTCCGCTGGGGGATCTGGTGGTCTTTTCCCAAACGCCCGGATTGATAGCGAACCGATTGAGCCAGTCGATGTGTCTTGCGTAGCGGGTGCCCGAAAGATGCGTGGCGCGGGAGAGTTCGAGAATCGTGCCGCCGCTGAATGGCAGGCGCCAGCGTTCGTAGGGCCGTAAGCTCTCGAACAGCGTGCGCATGAGATGCCTACCTAATGGCGGCGGATCGGGATCGCGTAGCCAGCGAGCCATGGTTTCGACGGAAGGCTTGAGGGCGTTTCCGGCGAAATGGCTGCCGAGAGCCAAAAGCAAGAAGTTGCGTAGCACTTTGTCCCCGCCATACCGGATGTGCGCTGCCGGGTAGGAAAACCATTCCGTCGGCATCGGCTCGATCGGGACGCTGTCTAGGAAGTTCCTTGCCCGCGGGCGTAGCGGCTTGGAGGGACCGCCGACGAGCTGTTCGTGCTCGCCGAGTCGTTCGGCGACCGGATCGCCTCCGCGCTCGAGGCACCACCGCACGGCCAATCGCTCGTATTCGGCGAGGCGTTCTTCCCGCGTGGAAATGTGCGTCGGCGGCGATCCCGGTCCGGGTTCGTAATAGGCGGCGCGAACGGCTTCGATATTCAGCGGCGGCATCAGCGCTTCCTTCGTGGCGTCGGTGTTCGATGTTGTATGTGATCTTCCAAAGCCATCGACTGCTGCGCTCAATGGCCGCGTCCTAAGCGCCGGGACGCCTTGGGGGAGGGAAGCGAACGAGCGCCTCTTGCCCGCATGGCGTTCCGCCGAGAAACGGCATCGGAAAAGCGCTAGGAGTGACTGCGTGCGAGCGGGTGTCGGTGCGAGCGTGAGTGCGTCCGCCGCCACCGGCCAGGTGCTAGACTCTGACAGACTCCTTGACGACTGCGACCAACGCTCGCCGGATCACTCTCATCCTAGCGGTTGTAGTCGCCTTCATCACCTACCTCGACCGCGTCTGCATCTCCATAACGGCGCCTTCGATGACCGAGGACCTCGGCCTGACGAACATTCAGATGGGCTACGTCTTCAGCGCCTTCGCCGCTGCCTACGGCATCTTCGAAATCCCGATGGGCTGGCTTGGCGACCGCTTTGGGCAGCGCCAGCTGATGACCCGCATCGTTGTCGCGTGGTCGCTGTTCACCGTGCTGACGGGCATGGTCCGGGGATATGTAGGGCTCCTCGCCATCCGTTTCGTTTTCGGTGCGGCCCAGGCCGGAGTGTTTCCTACGCTCACGCGCGCTTTGGCGCGCTGGTTCCCGGCTGACGAACGCGGCCAGTCCACGGGGTGGATGTGGACGGGAGCCCGCCTTGGCGGAGCGGTGGCTCCTCCAGCGGCGGCACTCATGATCGCATGGATCGATTGGCGGCTCACCTTCGCGGCGTTTGGCGGACTGGGCTTCGTGTGGTGCTGGGTGTTCGGGCGCTGGTATCGCGACGACCCCGCGGAACACCGTTCCGTGAACGAGGCGGAACTGGACTGCATTCGCTCCGGAGAGCCCGCCCCGACGGAACCGGCGGCCATCCCTTGGACGACCATGTTGGCGGACCGCAACCTGTGGACGCTGTTCGCCATGTATTTCTGCTCTTCGTTCGGCTTTTTCTTCTTCGTGACATGGTTGCCGACCTACCTGATCGACGAGCATGGCCTCACCCTCGAGCGTTCGGGCTTCTACTCAGCCATTCCCCTCCTCGCTGGCGCGGTTGCGTGCGTGACGGGCGGCGCCTTCTCAGACTGGCTGGTGCGACGGGTGGGCTTGCGGTGGGGACGCCGGCTTGTGGGTATCGGAGGATTCGGCCTCGCTGCGCTCGGATTTGCGTTGGCCGCAACGGCGGGCGACGCTCTCACCGGCGTCCTTTGGATGGCGTTCGCGCAAGGCGCGCAGGATCTGATGCTGCCCGTGGCCTGGGCGGTATGTGTCGACGTCGGCCATCGCTACGGGGGAACGTCGACCGGATTCATGAATACGGCCTCGAGCTTCTCTGCGATGCTGTCTCCCATCACGGCTGCTTGGCTGACCGCGAGGTTCGGCTCGTTCGAGTCGATGTTCTCTGCGGCTGCGATCGTGTATCTTGTTGGCGCGCTACTGTGGTTCTTCATCCACCCCGAGAGGCGCGTGAGAGGTTAACTCAATGCCAAAAACTTCCTACCTGTACCAACACCACACTTGGCCCGAACTGGGGCAGCGGGTCAAGCAGCAACCGGTCGTTGTGCTCCCGATCGGCTCGGTCGAGGACCACGGCTATCACTTGCCGCTCGACACGGATAACTTCCTGATCTGGAATATCTCCCTCGAGGCGGCCAAGCGCGCGGACGGCGACATCCTGCTACTCCCGTTGATCCCGTATGGCTTCGAGACCCATCACATGGACTTCACCGGCACCATTGATGTCCGGCAGGAACACCTGCTGCACTTCGTGCTCGACGTCACGAAGAGCGTCGCGCACCATGGCTTCAAGCGTATCCTGATCGCCGACGGTCACGGGTCCAACATGCCCATCCTCGATCTGGTCGCACGTCGGACGATCCTGGAGACCGATGCGCTTTGCGGTTGCTTCATCTGGCCCAGCCTAGCTCGCGAAGAAATCCGCAATCTGCGCGAGTCGGGACGCGGCGGCATGGCGCACGGCGGCGAGCTGGAAACGTCCGTCTACCTGCATCTGGCTCCCGACAAAGTGCAGATTGACAAGGCCGTCCGAGACATCGGACTGCCCGATTCCGAATTTATCTGGACGGACCTGATGGATGCCTCGCCTGTTCACGTGATGGATGAATGGACGCGCTTCAGCAAAAGCGGGGTCTACGGCGACCCGACCCTGGCTTCGGCCCAAAAGGGTCAACCCATCTTCGAAGCCGTGGTGGAGGCGTTCGTGCGTCTCGTACGGGAATTCAAGAACCGCCCTCGCGGCGAACGGACGGATTACCACACGGAAGCGCCGAAGCTGCCGTGAACGGACGCGCGACCCTGTCGGGACGCGTCGCGCCTATCCAACCAAGCGCCAATTGGCTTGGCGCAAAACAGCGCGAGGCGAACCCGCCATCCGCTCATACCAAATCGTCACCAGCGAGGCGTCATCGAGTTCGACCGTCGAAGGGTAGCCGAGGTCCCACGCCTCACCGTCATCCGAAATCGTCATCGGCGCGGACCACGTCATGCCGCCGTCGTCGCTGACGCGGGCTAGATTGCCGAACGGAGCGCGACGGTAGCCGTAGGTCATCACCAGGCGGTCGTCGCGCAGCCGCAGCAGATGCGAAGGCACGCCCCAGACTCCAATGGGGTGGGGAATGGACCACGTTTGCCCTCCGTCATCGGATTCGGTTTGCAGCGTCTCATTCGCGTTGGTCCTGTTCTCGTTGCGGATGTGGACGAGTAGTCGACCATCAGCCGCCTCGACAGCGTGCAATTCGTGGTACTCGGTGAAGTCGTCGCCGTCTCGTGTAGGGATCTCGGCAAGCCAGCGCCAGGTCCGTCCATCATCGTGCGAATCGGCGACGCCAATGCGTTTTTCCTGGTGCCAGAGGCGTTTGCCGGCGTAGAGGATCCGTCCATCGGACAGTGGTATCGGCCCATGCGGGCTGTTGACAGGCACACGGTAGGGGGCGGACCACGTCACGCCCCCGTCGCTGGATCGCAGCATCCAACTGCCGAGCATCCCTTCGCGTTCGGCGGCGGACATCCGGTTATGCGCTGCATTCCAGGCCGCGATTCGTTCTGTGGTCCAGTGCAGACGGCCGCTCGACCCCGGCTTGGCCTCGTTGAGATACCTGACATAGGCAAGGGAGGTGAATGTTGTCACGAGCAGCGATCCCTGGTGGGTCTCGCAGATTCCCGCGTCGCGGTCATCGGTCGCGGAATCCATGAGGACTTGCGGCCAGCCCCATGATCGGCCGTCCTCCTTCGAGCGCATCATCTCGACCCATCCGAACGGACAGGCGTGCGCCTCTCTGCCTCCGGAACACACAACCAGCAGCTCTCCATTGCGGCGCCGCGTCAACGTCGGCCAGCCGTGATACAGGTGCGGCCGCTTGCTGATGACGCGGATCTCGCCGACTCTCGCTACGGGCGTTGCAGCCGCCGGCCTTAGGGCCATGGCGTAGCCGGAGGCCAGGGCCAGTGCGCGGAGCAAGTCGCGACGGGTCGTCTGGGTCGTGGACATGCGTAAGAGCTTACCGCACTGACGCGAAGCGTGTTGCCAACCTCCATTCCAATCCGAGAATGAGCTGAATGGGAGTGCGCCACGAAGGCATGAACCTAAGGGATCTCGCCAAAATAAATTAACTGTTTTGGGCTCGCGGTGACAAGGTGTAGTTCCACTCACCGTGGAAGCTGTCCCGCTGGATCGAAAGGCTCGCGAGTTCCTCGTCCGTGATCTTTCGTCCGAGCGGATAGGCGTTCTCGTCCAGTGCGGACCGAATCGCCAGACCTGCCTTCGTCGTGGTCGCTCCGATCAGGTTGACCACGACCTCGCGGCTGACAAGCGGCCTGCCCCGCCAGTTCTGCGTGATGTGGCAGAACATGCGGTGCTCGATCTTGTTCCATTTGCTGGTCCCCGGCGGAAAGTGGCAGACTGCAACGCTCAGCCCGCACTCGTCGGCAAGCCGCTGTAACTCGAACTTCCACAGCCGACTGCGACTGCTGTTGGAACCTCCGCCATCGGCCGTCATCAGCAGGCGCCGGGCCCGCGGGTAGGCCGCGTTGCCCATCTCCCGCCACCAGCCCCGGAGCGTCTCCACCGCGAACGAAGGCGTGTCATGATCGACTCCCACGCTCACCCATCCGGCATTCGCCGTGATGTCGTACACGCCGTATGGAATCGCCTTGCCGAGGTCCGCGTCCGGGAAGTCCTGCACGTTCACCTCGTCCGGTTCGCCCTGGACCTGCCATTCCCGACCGCCGTTGCGGTACCGGCCGACCAATTCCTTCTTCTTAGTGTCCACCGAAACCACCGGCTGTCCCTGGCTCTGGAACGCCTGCACGCGTCGGCTCAGGTGCCGGAACTGCGCGTCCCGGTCGGGATGCTGCCGCCCTTCGAGCGTCTTGCGGTTCGCTTGCAAGCTGTAGCCCAGCTCGTGCAGCAAGCGGTTCACCGTGCGCTCGCTGACTTGGCGCCCCTCGCTGCGCAACTGCCCGGCCAGGCGCGCCGCGCTGCTGCACGTCCAGCGCAGCGGCGCCATCGGATCCCCCCGCGTGACCGCGTCGAGCTGCCGTTCCAAAGCCTCCGCCAGCCCCGGATCCCGCTCTGTCAGCCGCTTGCGCCCGCCGCCCGGCTTGCGCAGCCGACCGTTGCCGCCCGGCCCCGGCGTGGCCCCGCCAGCCTCCAGTTCCCGCAGGCCCGCGCGCACCGTGCCGGGGGACATCCCGGTCGCCTCGGCCACGCGGCTAATCCCGCCCCGCCCCGCCGCCCGCGCTTCGGTGGCCGCCCACACGCGACGCGTCCGCTCGTCCAGCAACGGCCGCAACGCGTCGAATTTCCTCTTGCTGCCTTCCGCCCCGCCGCTCACGTTGTCCCCACAGCAAGCCCCGAAACAAATTGCCGCCTTTATGATTGTGGCATACCGCGAGTGAACCGCTACGGCTTCCAGCCCGGGCCGTGCGCGTAGCGAGCGCCGCACGTCCTGACGCACCCTAGGAGCACCGCAGACGCATGCCCATACCGACGCTAGGTCATGATTCCGATTCGGCATGCACTGCGACTCTTTCTAGATCACCGTGGAGTCCGGCTTCACAACGCAGAATCAGCCAATTTATTTCGGCGAGACTCCTAAGTTTCGCAGTTGGGTAGCGTTCGAAGCCGATTCGGCTGCGTTGAACTGCCGTTTTGACTGGTCGGGGCCGGCCTGGGTTAGGCCGGCAGAAGCCCCGGCGGCGGCCTTGGCGCCCGCCCCTGGAAGTCTTTCTGCAAGGCGCGACCCGGAATGCGGCGCCAACGCTCCACGGCGGTCCACTGCGGCGCGTTTTGGATTTCTCGCAGGAAGCGGCTCATCGCGGCGAAGGCTGCCCGCAATCCCGCAGAGGCGCTAGGCGCGATCGTCAGCAGCAAGGTCGTCTGCCGGCTGTGCCTCGTCACACGCCCCACCCCGTCCATCAGCAGCGGGCGGCTCGTCCTGGCTTCGCGCCGCGACCCCAGCTCGATCAGCCGCACGAACAGCGACCACCAGTTGTGGAACAGGGCATTCATACGCACCATGATGCGCGTGCGCTTCCGGTCTCTCGTCCCAAAGCCGCCCCAGCCACACTGCCTCTTCAGCTCGTCGAACGCATTCTCCGCGTCCGCGTGATCGCGGTACAGCTGGGCCAGCGTCAGCGGCTCGAAGGCCAGCGAGGTGACCAGCACCGAGTATTCATATCGCTCCTGCCCGCCCAGGACGATCTCCGCGAAACCCAGCTGCTTCCGCTTCAGCGCCTTGCGAGGCACAGGCCGCCTCTCCCCCAGACGACGGCGCAGGACCACCACCTTGCGCCTGCGCGTCCAGCCCGACAGCTGCAAGTCGGCCGCCGCCGCCTCCCAGCTCTGCCCGGTCTCCGTCCAGCTCTCCTGCGAGGCCAGCTTCTGCACCAGGTCCTGGACCCGCGGCTTCAGCGTCAGCTGGAACAGGTAGTCCTGCCCGCGCTGCTCCAGATCGGCCATCACCCGCTCGGTCCCGTAGCCGCGGTCCCCTTGCACCAGCGTCGGCCGTTCCTGCGGACGCAGGCCCTCCAGCAGCCGCCCCAGTCCCGGCAGGCCGTACAGCGCATGGTTGCGGTTGCCCGCCTCGACCTCCGCCTCCAGCACCAGGCGCGTGCCGCCCCTCTCATAGACATGCATGACTTGCAACGGACGCCCCCTCTGCAGAGGGTTGTAGCCGGTCTCCGCACCCTCGTGGCGGCCGTACACGGGCTTCACGGTCGTGAAGATGTCCAGGATCCACGGAAGCTGCAGCAGCGGTTGCACGACGTGATCCAGATGGCGTCGCAGCCACGCCTCGGCTTCCGCCTCGTCCATCCTGGCGCTCGCACGACGCACCGAATCGTCGCTACACACCCGGGACAGGCGCAGCAATTCCTTTATGCGAGGTTGTGTCCGCTAGCAACCCCGCTCTCCGACAGGATGTCATCGCCCACAATGAGAGAGTGCCGGGATATCCGACGCACACTCGACCGCGCCCGCACCAAATACGCCGACATGATTCTGCCGCACGGCGGCGGACCGAGTGCCGAGAAGGTCGCCGAAAGCTGGGCCAAACAGAACGGAGGCAACCAGATCATCTGCGAGCCCGACTGGACCTCGCACGGAAACGCCACGCCCCGCAGAGTAAGGCTGCGTGGAAGAGAAATCAGACTTTCGGCAAGCTCCAGGGCTCCCGATAGTCCCGCCCCAAGAGCCGGTTGGCCTCGGCGTCGGCTCCAAAGCTCTCGGTCTCGGCGTCGAACTTCAACTTGCGATCGGTCCGCCAGGCGAGGTTGCCCAGATGGATCAGGCCCGAGGCGACGTGACCGATCTTAATGTCACACGAGGGCCGGTACCCGTCGCGGATGGCCTTCAGCATGTCCCGCTTGTGGCGCACGTCGTCGTCGGAATTCGGGCTCGCCCCGGCTGCGTATACCCTGTGCCCTTCATCGTAGGCGCGCCAAGTGCCGTTGCCGATCACGACATAACCATGCTCTCCGTACACGGCAGCGCCTTCGGCCTCTCCTTCCATGGCGTTCGGCTGCCAGTTGCGCATTTCGTACATCAGAGTCGCGCCCGGATAGTCCCAGGTCACCACAAGCGTGTCCGGCCATTGCTGGGCATCGTCGAAGAAGAATTTTCCTCCAGACGCAGAGACGGCGTTTGGCCATTGCGGCAGAGTCTTGCCCATGGCCTCGAAGCCCGCCGCCAATCCTCTGTAAGCGTAGTCGAGTCGGTGGACCCCATCGTTCCCCAAGTCGCCGGTCCCGTAGTCAAAGAACCAGCGCCAGCTGCCATGAAATCGGTTCCGGTTGAACGGGCGCCTAGGTGCGGGCCCCAACCACATGTCGTAGTCGACTCCCGAAGGCGCCGGCTCGTCGGGCGGATAGCCGATCCCCTTTTGCCTGGCGCTCTCCCAACCCTTAGCGAAGACGACCTTGCCGAGCGCTCCGGTGCGAATGTACTCACACGCTTCCGCATAATTGCGGCCGCTGCGGGATTGAATTCCGACTTGTACTACCCGGTCGTACTTGCGAGCGGCTGCCAGCATCGCGCGGCCCTCAGCGATATTGTGGCCGGCTGGCTTTTCGACGTAGACATGCTTGCCGGCCTGGCAGGCCAGGATCGTCGGGATCGCATGCCAGTGTGTCGGAGTGCCCATCACGATCACGTCGATGTCGGGGTCGTCCAGCAACCGCCGAAAGTCGGTCTCCACCGCCGGACGGTGATCCTGACGTTCATCGACGGCCGACACGGCATCCTCGAACAAGCGCTGATCGACGTCGCAGATGGTCTTGACGCGAACTTCCGGCAGCTCCGCGAAGCCGTAGAGCAATTGCCGGCCACGGCCTCGAAACCCCATCATCGCGACCTGGAAGCGCTCACTCACGTTGGTCCCGCTCAAGAATGCGGGAGCTAGCGCGCCCGAGGCGGTCTTGAGAAATGTACGACGTGTGGACATGGCTCCCTCCTTGCACATAACCTTACCGCGTCTGAGCCGGGAAGTGAGTAGTCGTCTGCGGGTGTACGACTTCGTTCTGATGTCTTGAGATCGGGTTAGGAAGAGTGCTGAAACGAGAGGGGGTTGGCGATTGGAAATCTGGAAGTTTGACAGGCTTTCAGGAAAGGAGGCCCCCATGCCCACACCCGGTGACGTCCGGGTTCTCGAAGCGCAAAGCGAGGATCTGCGGCGACAGCTGGCCTCGGTTGGCGACCTGCGGCCCGGCTCGTTGGTTTGCACCTAGCGCAAGTGAGGCAAGCCGAATTGCCACGGCGCCGCCGGGAACTCCCGCGGGCACGGCCCGCATTGGTTGCTGACTCACAAAGTCGGGGGCAAGACACGGACGCGCGTGATTCCCCTCGCCGCCGTGGAGCAGACGCGCGCTCAGATCGTGGAGTGTCAGCGCTTGCGCCGGCTGGCCGGGGAACTGATCGAGGTCAGCGAGGGGTTTTGCGACGCGCGGCTGCAAGCCGGCGGCGCCCAGGCGGCGGAGGCGGGTAAAAAACTCTCATGAGCGGGCCGCCGCTCACCCCGTAACATGAAACCTCCCTGTCCTAGAGGCGTCGTTCGAGAGAGCGAAACTGTCCGACTCGTCGAAGCGTTGAGGAATCCCGAATCCCGAGCCTTCGGGCCATAGAGCGGGGCTGCCCCTCAGTTCGGTTCGAGGCCCCGTGCTCGCGCAGGGCATCGGGACTTGACCCTGCGGGGCGCCTGCGGTTCGCGGGGAAGGGGTTGTGGACCAGGCACATTTTTTTGTCCTGATTGAAGCGGTTTCGGTGAGGTTGATGCCTGCTTCCACGTCCTGTGCAGTCGCTGGGCGCGGCCCCGAGGGTTTCCCACGAGGGATCCGGGCGTCGTCGACCGGCTGGGTCGCAAGCGCCGACACAGCGGTACTGTTCCGCCTGGCCAGGCGGAGCCCTGCTTGCGGGCGGGCGAGCGGCCCGGGCTAGCGCCGGGGCGGGGCCAGCAGCAGGTCGAGCGCCTCCTGCGGGCGGGCCGCGTAATGGCGGTTGGCCTGCGGCACCCAGCGGAACCCGGACTGGCAGCGGATGATCGAAATCGCCGCGTTGGTCAGGCAGGCGAGATTGCGCGGCAGGTCACGCACCCAGACCCGGCAGCGGTCCTCGTCGTAGGTGAAGTCCCGCACGTAGTGCAGGCGGTTCTCGATGTGCCAGTGGTTGCGGATCAGCGCCGCCAGCTGCGCGGGCGTGGCCTGCTCCGCCGTCAGCGAGGTCAGCGCGTAGCTCACTTCGGTGCTGGTCTCGCCGGTCTTGAGCACATGCCGCTCGCGCTCGATGCGGATGGCCTGCCGACGGCCGTGCAGGTCGGCATAGCCGTTCCAGTCCGGGTCGCTGAGATCCTTGACCCAGTAGCGGCGGCGGTCGCTGCGGCCGTGCTCCTTGTCGAGGGTCTCGTGGCCGGGACAATCCTCGAACAGCATGTGCTGGAGGTCGTCCAGCAGCGTCGGCTGGTTCTCCTTGACGGCCGTGACCAGGTAGTGGGCCGCGCCGTCCTCCAGCAGGCCGCGCGCCGTCTTGTGCTGGACGTGCAGCGCGTCGAGGGTGACGATGCGCCCGGCCAGGTCCAGCTCCCCGGCCAGCTCGCGCACCGCCGGGATCGCGTTGGTCTTGCTCGAGACCTCGACCTGTCCCAGCACCAGGCCGCTGGAGTGCTCCACGGCCGCGACCAGCATGCGACGGCCGTCCGCTGTCTGCTTGGAGGCGCCGCGGACATCCTTCCCGTCCATCGAGAGGCCCGGCAGGAGCCCTGGCCGAGGGGCCTCCCCGGCCTCCTTCTGCGAGGCCGTATCCTCCTCATCTAGCGGGACTTGCCCGCTCTTCTGCCGCGTCCACGCCGCCACCGCGTGCTCCAGTGTCTCCGGCGGCAGGGCAGCCAGGATGTTGTGGAACGTCGCGATCGACGGGGTCGTGTAGCAGTGCCGGCTGGGACTGTAGAAACAGCCCACCGCCGCGCGTTGCGACGGGTCCAGCAGGGCCGCGAACTGGGCGCACGCGGTCACGCCGCGGTAGCCGGCCAGCCGCGCCGCCACGGCCAGCACCAGCACGGTCCGCAGGCGGTAGCGCTGGCCCCGGGCGTGCCGGTAGTCCTCCACCTCGCCCAGGCAGTCGAACAGGCTGCGCAACGCGGGCGCGGGCGGCGACGCAGTCCGCTCCGGGCCTTGCCAGGCCGGGTCCTCCTCGGGCTGGCCCAGGGCCGCCCTCGCATCCGCTTCCAATTCGTACACCAGCACCTCCTTGGGCTGGCCGTGATGGCGCCACTCCGGCACCGCGCCCGGCTGGCGTGCGTAGCCGCCGGTGAACCCCAGCGAGCGCCAGTTCGCCGCCCGGTAGCAGGTACCGGCAAACCGCGCCCGGTCCACGAACGACTCCGCGAGCAAGACCGCAAAGCCGTGTTCCCGCTGCATGTCCCCGGCCAGCCGCCGCAGGCTCAGCCCCAGCACCCGCGAGGCCAGGTTGGGCACCCCCTGGAAGGCCGGCAGGAGCACGAAGCGCGCGTTCTGCGCCACCAGATGCAGGCGCCGCAACTGCTGCTCCAGCGTCCAGCCGATCCAGCGGTCCCGCGCCGTCAGCTTGAGCGCGGCCGCCTGCCAGCCCACCAGCGCCACCCAGGCCGGGCCCAGCGTCGCCACATGCCGCAAGCCCTTGCCGAACAGGCCGCCGAACCCCAGGTAGTGATGGGCCCCCACCAGACGGTCCCAGAGCCGGTGCTCCTGCGCACCGCAGGTCGGGCGCACCGCGACGGCGCGCAGGTCCAGAGCGCGGCGTGGCGTCGGCAACGGCTCCATCCGACCCACGGTGACAGATCCAGAACGAAATGTCCAGCCCTTGCGGGTCGGAAAGACGGGAACCGCGGATCGCCGTGCCTAGCGGACAGGCTCGCACAGCCCCTCGCCACGACTGTCTGCCACCCTGAATTCAGACAACTGAATAGCCCTGGGTTGTGGACGCATGGCCGCTGTGCGGCGCCGGTGTTCCACAGCAAAGCCCTCGCGGAGTGGCTCGCCGCCGCGCTACGCCAGACGAACAACAGCCTGCATCTCGGAGTCGCCGGCCTGGCCCGTGGGACTTACCCCGCAGTGGATCAGATTCCGATCAGGTTCGGGCGCAGCTTGCGGTAGCCTGCCCTCCGAGCCCAGACGTCGAGCGGCAGCGCCGCGAGTTCATCCACGTCCGCGATCGCTTGGTGCTCTTTCGCCAAATCGACCGCGTGGATGTACACCTTGCAGGATTCACACGCCTGCAGCTGAAAGCTGTCTAGTTCCGGTGCGCTGTAGCGTGAGATCGCATCGGCGCCGCTCCGACCGCAGGATGGGCAGCGTGACCTGGGGGCGGGCCAGATGTGCAGGCACAGCGAACAGGTCCAGTGCAGGGCCGTGCCGTTGCCCTGCGGGCGCAAACTGCCTGCTTGGGGCTGGTGATCGCAACGGGGACAGCGTTCCGGGCCGTCGGCACGCTGGACAGGCTGGTTGGCTCCGTGAACTGCAGCGGCCTCTTCGTAGAGTGCTGGTTGGAGTAGGATGCGGGCGAAGAAGCTGTGGGGCGAGGTAATTTCAAGACCGCTCAAGCAATCCAGGAGCGATTGATGGCACGCGGCGTTGTCGAGTGTTCGGGAAGCCTTGCGCAGCGGGGTCGGACCGACCGCTTGCACAAGCTCACAGAGCTTCGGACGGGCGGCGAGGAGAGGTGCGAGCACGTCCTCGCTCAGTGCGCTGTTGGCCTTGAGACTCTTCAGGGTTGGGGAGAGGCAACCCTGCAATACAGCGACCCTGGCAAAGAAGAGCAGGCCCTCACGAGAGACCGGGTAGCGATCGGCAAGGTCCCGCGCCCTCGCGGCCCGCTGTCTTGCTAGTGCTTGGAATGCTCGCGGTACCACTTCGGATGATGCGAGGCGGCCCAACCCGGACGAACCCAACCCCGGATCATGCCTCGAAAGGCCCCAGGTATGGCAGCCGTTCCCATGTAGATGTGCAGGATGATCGCACCGATGGAAACCGTCGCAACCGCGGGGTGAATCAGGATCGCTGCTTCGAGAAGCGCGCGTGGCATGCTCGCTGGGAACCACAGCACCAGCCCGCTGACAAACAGCAGAACGGTCGCACCAGCTTGCATCCAGAACAGCATTTTTTGCCCGGCGTTGAAACGCCCTGGTTCGGGCAGGTCTGCCTCGTCGTGCACGGCGTACTTCCGAGCGTTGCGCAGCCAGACCCTGTCCTCGGCGTCGAGGCGCATTTGCCGCGCCCAGCCCCGGTACATGAATCCCAACGAGACGGCGAACAGGGTCCCGCCCCAGGGGTGGCCCCAGCGCACGGCCTCGCCACCGCCGAAGAGGCTAGCCAACCAATATAGGCTGTACGACCAGAGCGAGAGACCGGTCAGGGCAGCGTACGCAAAACTGATCGCGGTGAGCCAGTGGATGGCGCGCTCTTCGAACGAGAATCGCTGGACGCGCGCGTCAGTCGCCGCCATGCGAAGTATCGCCTTCCTGCGGGCCGGCCTGGCCGGACGGCTCCTCCACCGAGGCTGTTTCGTCGTACGTGTTCGGACCGAAGCGCAGGTAGTGCAGAACCGTTCCGAGCAAGCCGCCGGCAAAGATCACATTGCCGATCCACTTGAGCGGGCCCTTCCATAACGTGACTGTCCACGGCACGCGAGGATCAGCGGGAAGGCCGTAACTTGCGGGATCGGTGGCGTCCTTGAGGACGTAGAGCACATGGGTGCCGCCGACTCCGGTGGGATTGTAGACTCCCGCGCTGGAGTGTCCCTCCTGCTGGAGTTCCACAGTACGGGCGTTGGCGATCTGGATCAAGTCCTCGCGGGTGCCAAAGGTCAGGCAGCTCGTTGGACAGGCCTTGATACAGGCGGGCTCGAGTCCGGCTGACGTACGGTCCGAGCAAAGGGTGCACTTGTATACCTTTTGCGTAACCGGGCTCAGCTTCGGAATGTCGAACGGGCAACCGGTAATGCAGTACCCGCAGCCGATGCACCTGTCGTGGTCGAAGTCGACGATCCCGTTCTCCAGACGGAAGATCGCCCCTGGAGCCGGACATGCCGTCATGCAGCCTGCGTCGATGCAGTGCATGCATTGGTACTTCGCCATGTTCCACGCGAGTTCGCCGTCGCTGCGATCAACCTCGTTGAACTTGATCAGGTTCCAGAAGTCGTGCTCGAGGTTCTCGAGCGTCTGGTAGCTTCCTTGGAACGTGCCGACCGAGAAGCCGTTGTCGTTCCATTCTTGGCACGCCGCCTCGCAAGCCTTGCAGCCAATGCAGGTGCTCGTGTCGATCAGCTTGCCTACGCTATGCACGGCATTCCCCTCGCCAACTCGTGGAATGGCTGCTCATGCGGCACTCTCGACCTTGGTGAGATTCACGAGAAACCCCTTGTACTCCGGCGTACCCGAGTTGGGATCCATGACCGAAGGCGTGAGGTTGTTCACCAGAGGGCCCTTCACGCGGCCTAGGAACCCCCAGTGAATCGGCAGGCCGACGTGATGCACGCGACGGCCGTCAACCTGAAGGCCACGCATGCGCCGAGTCACGAGTGCAGGCCCCTCGACGCTGCCACGAGCCGAGGTGACCCGGACGCGATCGCCGTTGGCGATGCCTTTCTCCTGAGCCAATTCCAAGGCAATCTCCACGAAGAAGCTCGGCTGCAATTGCGAGCTTGAACTTATGTGCTTCGTCCAGTAGTGGAAGTGTTCGGTCAGACGATAGGTGATCGCCACGTAGGGGTACTGACTTACATCCCCCAGCCGGTCCAGGTCGCTGGTGAAAACCCGCGCGGCCGGATTGCTGCTCACGTGGGGGTGCAGTGGATTCTTGATGGGGGATTCGGCTGGTTCATAATGCTCCGGAAACGGCCCTTCGACGAAATCCGGGGCGAACAACTTCGCGACGCCCTCGGCCAGCATGATGAAGGGGCCGTACGTTTCCGGCGGAGCGTCGGCCCGATAGTCCGGGACGTCTCCCTCCCAACGGCCGTCCCGCCAGCGGATCGGCGCACGCGATTCGTCCCAAGGGGTGCCCGCTGCGTCGGCTGAGGCTCGGTTGTAGAGCACCCGCCTGTTGGCTGGCCAGCTCCACGCGTATTGCGCGTGGAGGCCCAGCCCGGTCGGATCCGCTTCGTCTTGCCTTGCCATCATGTTGCCGGCTTCGGGGAACGAGCCGGAATAGAGCCAGTTGCCGCAGCGCGTTGAGCCGTCATTCTTAAGCGCGCCGAAGCCCGAGAGCTGTCGCCCCGTCTTGAGATCCGTCCCGTTGATCTCCTTCGCCACCTCGGTCAGCGACGGGGAAACCCGGTTGCCGTAACTCCAGTCAACCGCCAGCAGCGACTCGGCGCCTGCGCCGCCTTCTTCGCGGTACAGCTCGCGAAGCCTCAAGAACAGCCGGGCAATGATCTCCTGGTCATCCAGTGCGTTCCCGGGTGCGGGCAGGGCTTTGTCTTTCCACTGCAACCAGCGCGATGAGTTGACAAACGTGCCGTCCTTCTCCGCAAAGCACGAGGCCGGCAGCAAGAATACTTCCGTCTCGATTTCCTCCGCCCGCCTGGCATTCGGGTAGTCTTGGCCAGCTGCATCCTGAGCCTTCCAAAACGAGGCCGTCTCGGTCTCGAAGTTCTCAGCGACGATCAGCCACTTCAGCTTGCCGAGCGCCTCGATCATCTTGGTGGAATGCGGCCCACCCGCGACCGGGTTCATACCGAACGAGATGAGGCCCTCGATCCCACCGGCATACATACGGTCGAAGAGCACCCCCCAGCTATGGGTTTCACCCTCGGCGATCTTCGGCAGGTAGCCATACCCATAGTCATTCGCGCGGGTCGCATTCGAGCCGTAGTAGGCCTTCAGCAGGCTCACCATGAACTTCGACGTGTTCGACCAGTAGTTCATCGAATTCGGGCGTAGCGGCCGTGGCGAAGTCGCCCGTACATACCCCTGGAGTGAGGTCCAATCCGCCCTGGGCACGCTCAGGTAGCCCGGCAGCTTGTCCCAGGCGCCCATGTCCGTAGCGCCCTGAATGTTCGAGTGGCCCCGCTGCGCGTTCACCCCGCCGCCGGGAATGCCAATATTGCCGAGCAGCAACTGCACCATTGCGGCGGTGTGGATGAGCTGGACCGAGTGCGAGTGCTGCGTCCAGCCCAGGGCGTACAGGACGGTTCCCGACCGGCCGGCGCGGCCCGTCGAGCAGATGATCTCAGCGGCCTTTTCGAACGCCTCCGCGGTGCAGCCGCAAATCCGTGCAACCTGCTCGGACGTATAGCGCGTGTAATGCTGTATAAGGAGTTGGAACACGCAGCGCGGATGTTCCAGCGACCGGTCGATGCGGGCGTACCCGCTCGCATCCAACTCATAGCTCCAAGAGGACTTATCGTATTTCCGGCTTGCTGGATCCCAGCCGGAAAAATAGCCGTCTTCGAAGGAAAAGCCTTCTCTGACGAGAAAGGACGCATTGGTGTTCTCAAGTACGTAGTCGGCGTGGTATTGCCCGTGCTCCAACGCGTAGTGAATCAAACCGCCTAGGAAAGCGATGTCCGTGCCTGCGCGGATGGGGACATACAGGTCCGAAACTGCGGCGGTGCGGTTGAAGCGGGGGTCCACGCACACTAGCCGCGCTTTGCGCTTCCGCTTCGCCTGCATGACGAATCGAAACCCGACAGGGTGGTTTTCGGCGGGATTCCCTCCCATCACCAGCACGACGTCCGTGTTGGCGACATCGGTCCAGCCATTGGTCATGGCGCCCCTGCCGAACGTGGCGGCCAAACTGGCCACCGTCGGACCATGTCAAAGACGGGCCTGGTTCTCGTAGGTCAACAAACCCAGGCCGAATCGGAGCTTGCCAAGCAGATAGTTGATTTCGTTGGTGTCCGTGCAACCGCCAATCAGGGCGACGTTGCCGAGGCGGTTGACGGTACGCCCTTTGGAATCTTCCATTTCGAAGCCGGAATCACGCGAGTCCTTGATTCGGCGCGCCATCATCTCGATCGCCTGGTCCCATGGAATGGGCTGCCAATCGTTGGCTCCGGCGGCTCGGTACAGCGGTTCGGTTAGGCGCAGCTCGTTGACCACGAATTCTTTCAGCGAGATTCCCTTGGAGCACAGCGTGCCCTTGTTGATGGGGCTGGACGTGTCACCCTCGATATGCACCACAGTGGGCTTGACGTTGTCCGCCCGGTCTCCAAGCGTGTGGATGACCACGCTGCAACCCACCGCGCAATACGGACAGATGCTGTGGGTCTGAGTCGTGCGGGAGATCTTCAGCGTCCTGGCTGCGGCCTGGGCCGGCCGCAAGTCGAACCCGAATGCGGTCGCGGCCAATGCCGTGCCGGTCCGCACGAAGCTTCTGCGGGTAGCCTCCATCACCGTCTGCCCAGCCGAGGGCTCGCGGAGCTAGCAACAGTTCCGCGGAGCACCGGGGCGGCTTCCCACCCTCGAGAGCCGGAAAGCCGCTCACAAAGTCTACACCCTAGATGGGGCCGGTTCAAGCGCCCGAGCGGCCTGCTGTCAAGACTCGACACAAATGTTCAGCAATCGCTCACTGGACGCGCTCGCTGTCTTCGAGCTGCTGCGGTTCCTCGCAGCCTTGGAGACACGTCGGCTTGGGCGGGCCTTTCCGACTCGAAGCGTACCTTCGGACTTCGCTCTTCCGCCCACGCGCAGCCGCTGCTAAGGGCTTGGCGTCTTAAAAAACCGTAGCTCCCTGCAGCGCACTTGAAACCCTTGCCGCGTAACATTCGAACATGAGGTTGTTGCGCGAAGAGTCCTCAGGGTCTCCCCACGCCACAACCCCTGCAGAAGCAATCGTCAAGCCCGCTCAGCTGCCCGGGCTAGCGACACATTGTGCCCGGACCGGCGTCGATTCGAAGCGTCCGGACACGCTGCCTTTTGCGCTAGGGGGACGCGACCGCCGGATCCGAGACGGAGTCGCAGGCCGCCGTGCTGGATTCAGCGGCTCGAGTTGACCTGCCTCGCGAAATCCGATCGTCGAACTACTTCGCGAACGTGGTGCGGCGTGCGGCCGTCGGAGAGACTCCGCGTTGGGGAGTCGAGCGTCTCGAGGCCTACGTCGACGAAAATGCGGCAGGCGTTTGGGACAACAGTTGGATTCGCTTTCCGCGACGCGCCCTTCGCTCGTACGCAGCGCTGGCCTTCGAAAACGATGTCCTCTTCGACAAGGCGGATCCCGCAAGCCCTCGCCGCTGCGACGCTGATCGGTTCATCGTGCATGAAAATGGCGAAGCGTTCGTCCGAGTTCCGGTCAGCTATCTCTTGGTTGTCTTACCCAATACGTCGAACATTGCCTTAGCAAACAACTGATCGCACGTCACCTTGGGAGGCAAACGGTGGTCCGCTTTCGCGCCGTCTGCGAACGTGGCCACAAGGGGCAGGGGATTCTCGCTCGATTTGAGCGCGAGTCGACAGTTTGGCTACAGCGCAAGTTACAGACCGGAGATTTCAGAGACACATGCCCCGGCGGCTGCGGTCCGCCGCCGCGCTTTGAG
Organism: Bryobacterales bacterium; assembly: GCA_965218615.1. Taxonomy (GTDB): domain Bacteria; phylum Acidobacteriota; class Terriglobia; order Bryobacterales; family UBA6623; genus VXMF01. The sequence continues at coordinate 315,770 of CBDCLH010000002.1, read as the reverse complement.
ATTCCGACCCCGCAGCGAAGCCTCTACGCGCGGCATTTCTCCGACGCTTCATCGTCGAGTGTGACGCATAAGCCGGAGCCTTCGGGGACCGTCTAGGAGCCGTCTTGCATCGGCATAGCCTCCGCCATCACATGGTCCTCGAGAGCGTCCAGCAGAATCACCCTGAAGTCGACTCCTGGCAGGGCAGCGGCTTGATGCGCCTGGAACACGTGATTGACTCCGGGCCACGTACTGTGATTCACCCACAGCGGTATTCCCATGACCTTGGCCATCAGGGCCTCTCGCACAACTGTTCGCCCCAGTGGCAGCCTTTGCGAGAGCAGGCCCTCGCGAATGAACGGCATTGGCTCGTCGGGAAAATGCTCAGCAACCCGCAGCGGCACTGTGCCCTTGAGTTCTCGATAGCCGTTGAGATCCACGCCCTGGAACGGTGTTTCGATCGCGAAGCAGTGGGGGAACTCAGCCGTTGTTCGATGACGTCGTAGACGGCAACCAGAAGGCCGCCAATCGAGTCGCTGAGCAGAGAGTCCCACGGCGACTTTACGATCATCGAGTGCAGCACGGCATTCGAGCGGTCCAGGTCTAGCCTGCATTCCCAACACATAGAAATCATGTGCGTCGCCCGAGCCAGCCGTTTTCCGGGGAATCCGGATGCCCTTCGATCTCACTTGAAGGCGAGCCGCAGGGGGCGGTTCTCCAGCCAGGGGATCGGAACGGCCTCGTCGGCGACTCCGGCGGCGACGAGGAGTGGATTGTGGGCGCGGCGGCCGAGGCGCACCTGGATGCCGTCGAGCCCGATCTCGACGCGCGCGCTGGCCTGCGCGAACTTGCGGAACAGCGTGCGGGCGCGGGCCGTGGCGTAGTCGCCGCCGAGGTTGCGGGCCAGCAGGCGGTAGAGGGTGCTGGCCATCAGCGTGAGTTGGAGGTCGGCGTCAACTTTCAGCGGAACTTGGGAGGAGAGCGCGTCCATGTGGAAGAAGTCGATGGCGTCGGCGATCGCGTTCTCGACGAGCATGCGGCGGGCGTAGCGGTCGAGCAGGGCGGCGAGCGGTTCGGCGGGGCGGTTGGAGAGCAGCAGAATGGGCTTGTCGTGGCCGAGGTCGAGGACGGCGACCTGGCGGACGGCGCCGGGGAAGCCGGGCAGGTCGACGGTCTGATCGAGCGCGCGCGGGTGGCGGTAGCGGCGGCCGATGTTGGCCAGCCGCAGGCGCTGCCAGTCCGCGTCGGGCGCGGCGCGGACGGCGGCCAGGATCTTCTTGGTGCGGCGGCGAAGAGTGAGGAAGCCGATGCCGAGTTGGTCGAGTTGGGCGAGGTTGGCGTGCGTGGTGAGGGTGCTGTCGAAGACGAGTTCGCGCGGGTAGTGGCCGGATTGATCCTTCCAAGCGGCGGCGAAGCGCAGGATCTCGTCGTTCTGGTCCTGCTTGCGGACGGTGGCGTTGGAGTAGCAGAAGACGCGCGAGTCGGCGTCGCGGGCGAGGAAGGCGAGGATGCCCTGCTGGCGGCGGCTGCGCTTGGAGAGGTAGTGTTTCTGGACCAAGGCGTCGTCGCCGTGATAGGGAATGGTGTGGAAGTCGAGGTCGAAGGAGTCGCCACGGGGCAGTCCCAGGTCGTGGACGGCGTCGAGCCAGAGGCGGGCGAGTTGGGCGTGGGAGCGGGGGTCGATGCGGCAGGAGTATGCGGTGAGGGTGGAGCGCTTGGGGACCGCGTTCAAGCCGCAGAAGAGGGCGAGGCCGGGATCGCAGGTCTCGGCGCTGACGTGGGAGTGGCGGGCGCTGCCGTAGAGTTTGAGGGCGAGCAGGGAGCGGAAGGCGCAGTCGGCGGGGATCCAGGCGCTGCCGGGCATGGCGGTTTGGCGCAGGATGTCGTCGAAGGGCAGGCGAGCGAGGAGGGGGGCGAAGAGGAAGAGGCCGCCGAAGGCGGTGCGGAAGGAGCGCGGTTGGAGGTCGAGTTCGCGGCGGTCGGCGGCGGGGGCGGAGAGCGGGCGGGCGGCGCTGATCTGCTGGGGGGAGCGGCGCGGGAGCTTGGGGATGCCGGCGTTTTGGAGGGTCTTGGCGACGAGGCTCTTGCTGACGGAGAGGTTCTCGCGGGCAAGTTGCTCGACGATTTCGAGCACGGAGAGGTGGCGCTGGCGGCGCAGCTCGAGGATGCGCCGGTTGCGCTTGGCGGAAGCGGGGGGAGGCGACTCGGGTTTGCGGCCAGGCGGGGAGGGGAGGAAGAAGACGCGTTCGGGGCGGATGCGGAAGTCGCGGCAGAGGTTACGGAAGGAGCCGCGAGAGTCGCCGAACTTGAGAGCGGCCTCGGCGAGGGGGAGGCCTTCGACGCAATGGGCGCGCAAGGCTTCGTACTGGCGGTGGTTGGGAGTGCGGGGCTGGAGGAAGTGGTGGGCAAGGTCCTGCATGAAAACTCCGGGAAATATGGACTGACAATCACCATATCAAAATGAGAGAAGTGGAGGCAAGCCGGGATCGCAGGGCGGGGAGCAGGGGTCTGAGCGGGACCAGGAGCCGGGCGATTAAGCTATATATCACAATCGATTATGGAATGAGGGTGCCTGGGTGGTCCACATGGGGAACTCTGGCGGAAGGATTCAATTAGAACAGTGAAACTAATTCCTCATTCCTCGATCTCAGAGGTTGATCGAGGGGCTTCGCTTGCCTTCAACAGCGCGAAACCGGCAGTTTTGGGCCGTTTTCCGATCCAGCCAGCAGAGGATGTCTCATACCATTCCCCTGTGTTGGGAATGCAGGCTAGCGCGCCGGATTCTGTCGTTCCAGCCTTGGTAGAGTCTCACCATGGCAAATTGACGCTGGCTATGGACCGCTTGCTTTTGGCTGTACGCGGCCGTTTCGGTCCAATCCGCCGACCCGCCGAACTTCGTTGTCGTGCTGGCCGATGACCTAGGCTACGGCGATTTAGGGTGCTGCGGCCATCCGACCATGCGAACGCCGAACTTGGACCGCTTTGCGGCCGAGGGCCTGCAGTTGACGAGTTGCTACGCTGGCGCGCCGAACTGCTCGCCCGCGCGTGCTGCGCTGATGACGGGCCGGATCCCGTATCGCGCCGGCATCCATACCTGGATCCCGATGTACTCACCGATGCACCTCCTCGAGAACGAAGTTAGCATCGCGACCATCCTCCGGCGCAGGGGCTACTCAACCGCCCACGTGGGCAAGTGGCACCTCAATGGCAGATTCAACTTGCCGGACCAGCCGCAGCCCTCCGAACATGGGTTCGACTATTGGTTCTCCGCCCAGAACAACGCCTTGCCGACGCACCGCAACCCGGATAACTTCGTGCGGAACGGCAAGCCCGCGGGGCGCCTCGAGGGCTTCTCGGCAGATCTGGTCGTTGCAGAAGCTATCCACTGGCTGACAGCGGTCCGTGACAAGGAAAAGCCTTTCTTCCTGTATGTCTGCTTCCACGAGCCCCACGAGCCGATTCACTCGGCGCGTAAGTACACGGACCTCTGCCCGAACCGTGGTCCTCGGAGCCCATTCGACCCGGACGTCTCGAGCCTCGCCGCTCACCACGGCAATGTCACGCAGCTGGATGCTGCTTTCGGCGGATTGATGAGCGCTCTCGACGAACTGGGCCTGCGCGCGGACACATTGGTCGTCTTCACCAGTGACAACGGACCGGCGATCACCCCTGACCACCCGCACGGTTCAGCCGGCCCACTGCGCGCGAAGAAGGGACAGCTTTACGAGGGAGGCATTCGTGTTCCGGGTATGCTGCCCTGGCCGGACCGGACGCAGCCGGGCCAGAAGAGTGATGTTCCCGTGAGCGGGGTCGACCTGCTGCCCACGCTTTGCGAGATTGCGGGCGCGCCGCTTCCGAGCGGACGGGCAATCGACGGAGCGAGTTTGCTGCCGATCCTCGAAGGCAAGCCGGTCCAACGGACCACCCCCCTCTATTGGCAGTTCAACCGTAATTGCTCACCCAGGGGGCTGGCTAGGCAGGTTTGAGGACGGTACGTCGCTTGATAGTGGTGACAATCGCCTCGAGAGTCGTCAGATCATTGAGGCGTCCGGTGCCGATCACCGAGCGCACGGCCCCGAACACCTCGGCCCCCCACTCGGAGCGGAAGCCGTTGGTCACCTTGCGGAAAATCGTGCTCGGTCGCAGCGCCCGCTCCGAGGCGTTGTTGGTGAAGGGCACCTCGCGATCCGTCACGAACACCAGCAGGCTGTCCCGGATCTTGCCGTAGCGCTTCAGCAGCCGCTGTCCGTCCGCCTGCGTCGGCTCCAACTCCAGCAGCTTGTCCAGCCGCCGCCCGAGATCCCGTTGGTGGCGCTTCAGCGTGCTGTCCCGCAGCCGCTCGCGCCGCTGGCCCACCCGCATCGCCCGCACCAGGAACGCCTGCAGCGCCGGCCCGAACACTGCGTCCCCTGCGTCGATCGCGTACTGCGCGTCCCGCAACTGGTGCGCCAAGCACACCTGCCACACCGCCGCGTGCCCGCGCTGGCACACGTACAGGTCCGACACCCACACCCCCGGTCGCGCCCCCTCCAGCACGCTCTCCGGCTCCGCCTTCGAGCGGCTCGGCCGTAGCACGTGCAGCACCGCTCCCGCTCCCAGGAACACCCACTCCCACCACTTGCGCCCGTTCACCCGCGCCGACGTCTCGTCCGAGCACACCACCCGACTCTGCCGCACCCGCTCCCGGATCGCCTCCGCCTGGTCCCCGAACCGCCCCTGCACCCGCCGGAACAGGTTCGCCAGCGCCCCTTCGCTGATCTCCAGACCGAATACATCCCGGAACAACGCCCGCAAGCGCTCGTAGCTGATCGCTTGCGCGTAATGCAGATACACCGCCAGCGCCTCGATCGTCGCCCCGAACGGCGAGCCCCGCTCCAAACCCTGCGGCGCCAACGCCGTCACCCGCCGCCCGCAGCCCGGGCAGTCGCAACCGTGCAGCGTGACCCGCGTCACGTGCGGCCGCACCGGCGGCAACTCGATGCGCTCGTACACCGCTTGCGGCGCCTGCTCCGCCCCGCCCAAGTCCGTCCCGCAGTGCGGGCAACTCTCCGCCCGCGCTTCCACCACGCTGTTCGGATGCGGATGCAGCTTGCGTCCCGTTCCCGCACGCCCCTGGCGCTTGCGCCGGCCGCCTCGCACCGGCTTGTTCGCCTTCTCCCCGCGCGAGGGCGGCAGCGACGAGTTCGCCGGTGTCTTGGGCGGCGCTCCCAGACGCGCCTCCAACTCCGCCACCTGGGCCCTCAGCTCCGCGTTGGTCGCCGTCAGCTTGGCGACCTTCGCCGTCAACTCCGTGATCGTTGCGGTCAACTCCGCAACCCTCGCTCGCAGCTCAACGACAAGGGCGCTCTTCCCGGAGTCGAGCGCCGAACCGAGATCCGAATTCGCCTCGCCCATACCCCATCTATAACATATTTATACTCTTTTGTTTCAGATTTCTAATCTGATCGGTCACGCTAGGACGGCACCAAGGTGAGCAATTACGTTCAACCGGGCATCCTCCGAGCCCAAGGTAGCCATGCGCATCGGCGACTGGAAGATCCTCGCCAAGCTCTCCGGTCCCAGTCTTGGTCCCGGCGCCGACCCAATGGCATTCACTTAGCGGATTTTGGCGTTCACTTAAGGGGAAATGGGGTGATCCGGCGCTGCCGCAGCGGATTTTCGAGACGTCAGGCTGAGGTCGGGGCTGGAACGGTCTTGCGGGACCTCCATTTGCTGGCGGGCTTGTGCGAGACCCGCGCGTAGGAACGGTTCGAACGCTGGCGCTGACGAGAGCCGGCGATGCTGGCGAGGATGGTCGAGACGGTCTCGCTGAGCGTGGTCGCGTAGGTCAGGAACAGGCCTTCCAGGTGGCGCCCGACCGTGCACAGCCCGTTGCGGAAGTTCGCCTGCAGCGGCTCCTTGCCGGCCGCGGTGGGGAAGCCGGCCTCGGACTGGTTGGTGAACAGGCGGGTCATCGCGAGCAGGCTGAAATGGGCGCTGAGTTCCTGGCGCACCAGGCGCTCGCTCTGGCCGTGGAACTGCTCCACCTGGAGCATGGTTTGGGAGACCTTGTACAGCTCCTCGACGCCCCAGCGGGCATGGTAGAGGGCGGCGAGGGCCTGCCGGGGATAGCGGCGGGAGTCGAGCAGAGTGGTGGCGAGCAGGTACTCGGTGTCCCCGGCGGTGTAGCGGACGAGGCGCACGCGACAGGGCTGGAAGCCGGTCTCGGGCTGCTGCCGGCGGGCGGTGTCGGAGGGCAGCACGGTGAGCAGGCCGTCTTGGCGGCCGGAGCGGCGGAACTGCTCGAAGACGGTGTTGGCGTCGGCCTGGAGGCGGAAGACGGCGTGCAGGCCGCGGGCGCGGTGGGCGTGCAGCAGGCGGAAGGAGTAGTAGCCGCGGTCGTAGACGACGACAGCGGCGGGGGCGAGGGCGTGCAGGTGGGTGAGGGCGAGGCGGCGCTCGTCGCCGTGGGCGGCGAGGTCGAAGTCGACGGGCAGGCGGGAGCGCAGGCGGAACAGGCAGCTGAGCAGGCCTTGGGGGTAGTGCGAGCCCTCGGCGGGGAGGCGGTAGCCGTTCTCGAGCAGGGGCCGGGGCAGCGTGAGCTGGGAGCCGTCGACGGCGAAGGTGCGGTGGCCGCGCCACAGCGTGCGGGGATCGTCGCGGGGGGCGTGCCGCAGGATCGCGCGGTGGATCTGGAGGAACAGCTCGTCGCGGACCTTCGAGCGGGCGGTGTGCATCGCGGATGGCGAGACCGGTTCCGGCTGGGGCAGGGGGATGTCCAGGGCGCGGCACTGCGCCCACAGCCCGCGCAGGGTCAGGCCGTAGCCCTGGCGCTTCGGCGCGAACACCAGGCGGAAGACGAACAGCACCACCAGCAGGGTGTTGAGCACCCGCCGCCGTCGCATCCAGAGCGCATCGTGCTCGTGGGCCAGCTGCACCACCGCCTCCAGGATCTCCTGCCACAGCGCGGTGAAGCGCTCGTCCTCCTGGGGCTGGGGCCGCGCCTGCCGCGACGGTGTCGGCGACGGCCGGGACCCCGCCGCCGGGCCGTCGCACAGCACCTGCTGCCAGTTCTCCCGCAACGGGTACAGGTACACGTCCTTGGGCGACTTGGCCGGCTGGTCGCCCTTCGCCTTGCGGCCCCGGGTCTGGCCCACCCGCTCCCAGTTCGACGCCTGGTAGCAGGTCCCGCGGTGGCGTTGCGGATCCACATAGGTCTCGCACAGGACCGGCCAATGGCCGTGCCGCTGCCGCCAGTCCGCGGGCAATTGCCGCAACGCCAGCCCCAAGGCATGCGAGGCCAGATTCTTGACCCGCACCCAAGGCAGCAGCAGATAGCGGGAGTTCCGCAGCACCCGATGCAGGTGCTTGCGGTGCGCCCGGCCCTGCCAGCCGATGCGCTGGTCCCGGCAGGCCAGATCGCGGGCCGCGAAGTCGAACAGCAGGCAGCCCAGCAGACGCCCCTGGCGGTCGCGCAGGAAGTAGCGCAGGTGCGTGCTCAGCGGCTGGCGGTAGCCGAGGTAGTGGTAGCGCTGGACCCACTCGTTCCACTCCGCCACCGCGGACGGCTCGCGGACCGGCTCCAGCCGTAGCGGCCGCAACGCGGCCAGCGGCCCCTCGATGGGCGCCTGCGGGTCGGAGCGGGCCGAGCTCGGGACCGGCTTCTGCGGGCCCCGCCCGGGGTGTTGCTTCGGCGGCAGCGTCAGGATCCCGAGGCGCTCGAGCTCCGCCAGCACGCCCCTGGCGAGCTGGATGCGATTGCTGCCGTTGGGCGTCTGCCAGCCGAGATGCTCGCAGATGGTGTGGCCGAGTTCGGTGCGGCTCAGCTTGGGGAAGCTGGAGACGGTCTCCTGGATGTCGGCAATCTGGCGCTTGGTGAGGCGCTTGCCGAGGAACGTGGTGGACTTGAGGCGCTGGACGCGGGGGTCGATGGCGGGGGCCAGGCTCATCCACCACCACGGTGGCAGATCGGGAGGGAAAAGTCAAGCCCTTGCGCGCAACAATTTCCTCGGGACCGTAACGTCCATGGAATCAATGACCTGGAAGACTCGCTAAGAATATTCACCCCGAAATGGCAAATGGAATGCCATTGGGCGCCGACCTGGTCGACGCGGACATGCGCGCCATCAAGGACGCGGAGCTTGTGTCCTTCGAACTCTATAACCTTGCCGCCGATATCGGCGAGACACAGGACTTGGCCGGAGTCGAGACCGGCCGCCTACGTTCGATGGTTGCGCGTCTGCAGCGCCTCTACAGCGAGGTCCGCGCGGAGACGCCCTTCTGGCCCGCTTGGCAATGGCCCCGCTACGGGCGGAACCGGGTTCGCGAGTTCCGCGAAGCCTTGGGGCGCGGCTTGTCCGAGAGCAAGTGAGAAGGCGGGCTACTCCCAGCCCAAGTGCTCTCTCAGAAACCGAAACGTTCCTTGGCCGTGGATCTCGTGCGGTCCGTTGAAGAACTCGATCTCGGCCAGGCCAGCGAGCCCAAGCTGGCCGTAAAGGCGCCGGACCTTGGCAAACCCGTACGCGACCCACTCATCGGGTGCGACGCCATCCGCGTGGCCGCGCTCCACCATAAACGGCCGCGGCGCCATCAGCGTGGCCAACTCGGAATAGTTGACGACGTTGGCAAAGTTGAACTCGAGCATGTCGTACTCCTGGGTGAAGAGATAGCTGTAGCGATCCGTCACGCTCATCTGCTTCCAGACCCATTCGTTGAAGTTGGCAGAACAGATGGAAAGCGCGTAATCGTCGAGCAAAGGGGGAACACGGACCGCCATCTTGCCGCCGTAGGAAAGGCCGTAGAAGCCGATCCGATCCGGGTCGACGAACGGCAGCGTCTTCAACCACGCGAGCGTCTGCTGGTGCTGGCCGAGGATGAACGAGAACAGCGACAGCTTCAAGGGGTGCGCCTTGCGCTGAATCTGTCGGAAGCGATCCAGGCCGATGTAGGGATTCTGCGGTGCGTAGACGACGAAACCCTCCTGTGCCGGTAGCGCGCCGAAGCGGTGGTAGGCGTAATGGTCCAAATCCGGATCGACCAGATCCGTAGGCCGTCCCTCGAGTCCGTGGTGCGCCACGACGACGGGCCGGCGCTCACCGCTCTTGAGGTCCGTCGGAACTAACAGGACACCGAAGGCGAAAACGTCCCCCCAAACGTCGAGGACGACCTCGTACCTCTGAAAGTCCTCGAACTTGTAGAGACGCCGGGTTCGCGGGCGCATGGGTTGGTCCGGCTCAGGCATCCGGTCGATCACTTCGTCCCACACGTAATCCCGGTAGAAGCCGGTGGATGCCGCCCAGGGCTCAGGCGACGAAGCGTCCGCCTTGGACCAGAATTCAGCCCGTCGCCGCGGCGAATCCCGGACGAGATTGCGGTTATAGTCCACAATTCGATCGAATTGCCGGCGCATGCGCCGGCTCGCGTCCCGCAGCCACCCCACCTGCTTCGGCGCCTCTCCAGCGGGCAGCAGTTCGGAGCCCGGTACCAGGAGTCGCAGAGTTTCGTCCGCCCCAGGGGTGTCCCGTTCCTCGACCAGCCGGATGCTCTCCTCGCCTCCAAGGCGGGTGAAGATCTCCCTGGCCCGTTCGTATTCGGACCGTACCGACAAGATGGGCGGAGCCACGAGGCGCCCCGAGGCAGCCCAGTCACCTTTTATGTTAGAGAGGTGCCGGAGAGCGAGAACCCAGACAGGACCTGGGAACTTCTCTTCCCTAGCCGCAGGTGGCGCAAGCCACCGCTGCGGCAGGTAACAGATCCCTCCCCGCCTCAGCGCAGGGAGGCCGCGGGGAGGCCCGGCCACTTCCGGACCTGGCGTGGCTTCGATGACCAGCGTCCGCGGCGCAATCAGACCGGCGATCTCCGCGTCACCGAACTCCCCCAAAGAGACCCCAGACGTTGCGATCGATCGTCTCGCGCCACAGGTCTTCCCGTTGCTGGAAGTATCCACTGACGGCCGTGACCTCGATTCGCTGGTCTCCGGCCCCGGTGTACAGGGCTAGCAGGCCGCCTTCGCCGTAGCCTATGATGCCGACGGGCGACTGCCGCTCGGAGTTGCGGGCCGCGAAGAAATCGACAACCGACAGGATCTTCTGGATCTCGTATCCAATCAGGTGCCGACCAAGTTCGTAACTCATGCGAAAGAGGAACTCGCGATGTGGCAGATTGCTGCGGCGGAAGCCCTCCAGGCCGGTCCAGCGCGCCGTCCGATCGATTAGCGTGGGGATCACCACTTGGCAACCGTTTTCCGCTAGTCGGCGCGCGAACTGAGCTTCGGGCGGCAGGCCGTTCGCGAGTCCCGCCAGCATCTCGGATGACCAGGATGCGTCCGGGACGGCGACGATCCGCGCGATAGGGGCCGAGTCGGGCTCGAGCAGCAACCCTACCCCATACACGCCGGGAAGCGATTCCCAGCGCACCTCCTCGACGCTGTATCCGCTGCCTGAGGCAACTCTTGAGGGCTTGTCGGTTGTGGCGACAAACTCAAGGGCTTCGATCGGGAGGCGGTCGTCGACCAACCCGAGGACGACTCGGAGGCGTTCGCGATTCGGCGCCACCGAGCGGTCGTAGGCGCTGTACGAGCTGTAGGCGCGATCCCAGAATCGCTCTTGGCTTGCCGCGGCCTTGTCTGTCGCCTCATCGAGATAACGATGGATACTCTCCACCATCTCGGCTGCGAGGTCGCCCTGGGCGTTCAGCGGCTCCGTGTTGTGTAGAACCGGCTACGCCAGCGAGCCGATCGCGAACGCCAGGACTGTTGCAGGGGCGAGGAACATTGACTTCAGGCACGGCATCCTGTTTCGGTGATGAACTACTCAGGTCGGACGTGCAACTCGGAAACGCTAGTCGCGCCGGTGCGAAGGCAATGCTCGATCGCATGCTGGGTCGAGGTTGTCGGAGCCCGTGCCGGAGCGCGACAGCAGGTGTTTGTAAAGCTCGCGTCCGTCCGCGGGCAACAGGCCGTGGGACAACAGATCCGCAGGCCCTCGCCTAATCGTGAGGGACCACACATCCGCTTGTTCAGGAGCCTCCGGCACTCGGTCGATCCCCGCTCTCGTGTAGGTCCGATTGAAGCTGGGGGATGCTCGGCGATACGCAAGTCAGTAGGTCCTCGATCATAGGAACCTTTCATCCGGGTCCGAAATGGTCACGACAGGACCCGTTGGATTCGACCAAAGGGCCACGTAGACCATGTTCGAGAAAGAGCTTTCCCATCAGACAAGGAGGCTAGCTATGGCTGATACGAAACGCCGTGAGTTCCTAACCACCGTGGGAGTTGGCCCGGTGAGCTATGCCGCCACTGCGCACGGCTACCCGGCCAACGACACCATCAACATTGGATGTCTTGGCACGGGGGACGTTGCCGCACGCTCATGAAGACGCTCCGGCAGATCCCCGGAGTGCGGTTGGCGGCGGTTTGTGACGTGTTTGAGCCGCATTTCGCCATGGCTAAGGAGACTGCCGAGCCCATGGCGTTTGCCACCACGGAGTATCGGGAAGTTCTGGATCGAAAAGATATCGATGCGGTCCTGGTCACGTCGCCGAATCACTGGCACGTCCCGATGACGATCGATGCTTGCCAAGCGGGCAAGGACATCTACGTTGAGAAACCGCTCACACACCAACTCCAGGAAGGGCAAGCCGTCATCCGCGCACCGAAGGAAAGCAACCGGGTCGTCCAGGTCGGCATGCAGCAGCGCAGCATGCCGCAGTTCCTCGAAGGGTACGACCTCGCCAAGTCCGGCAAGCTCGGGAAGATCCACAAGGTTCACCTGACCTGGAACCGCAATTCCGTGCTCAGGAAGCCTCGCCCAACTCCCGCAGCCGATCGGAGCACCTTGGCATGGGATAAGTTCGTGGGGCCGACGAGGAAACAGCCCTTCGATCCCTATCGTTTCCGCCACTGGACGTGGTTTTGGGATTTTGGGGGCGGCATCCTGACGGACTTGATGGTGCACTACATCGATGTCGCCAATTGGTTTCTGGGACTTGATCATCCCGAGACAGCCTCGAGCATCGGAGACACGTTTCTCTTCGACCAATGGGAAACACCAGATACGATTCAAACTCTGCTGCACTATCCGGCCCAACAGGTCCAGATCTATTTCGAAGGTACGTTCATTAACGCCCGCAACGCCGCCATGTTGGAATTCATGGGAACGGACGCCACGCTGTATCTGGACCGGGGCCGCTACGAGATTCACCCGGAACGCGCCCGCCAGATCGAGTCCAAAACGGAAATCCTGGGCTCCAAGCCTCGCGGATACGACTTCGACGTGGACGGAAGACTTGTGCACCTGCAGAACTGGATCGATTGCATTCGCAGCCGGAAGGAGCCGAGCGCACCCGTCGAGGCTGGAGTCGCCGCGGATTCGGGGGCGCATCTCGGTAACCTTGCCTTTCGGACGGGGAAGGTGGCTGCGTGGGAGTCCGCAGTGGCGTGACTCGACCGAGTCCGGTCAGCCGGGGCGGATCGAGACCTTGCTTGGCGTATCCAGACCAGAGGCCGCTGCTCTGCAGCAATCTGGCAGTTGCAGCAGAGGCGGGGCCAGCGCCGGGTAGCGTTGCTGCAGGCGACCGAAGACGCTCTCGAAGACATCCACACGCGGGCTGCCGCTGTGGTCGCTCGACCGCGCCTTCAGAGGGATGAAGAAGCTGGGCCCGGTCGAGGTGTATCGAGGGTCCCAGGGTTCCATGAGCATGGCGAGGACGATACATGGGTCGGATTCTCCGGAACGGAAGGCCACAGCTGGCTGTGGCCGCCGGGACCTACACCAACGTAGGGGATTCACTCATGACCGTGCAACACGGTTGGCGGGTGGTCGTCTACTTGCACCGCCTCTCAGGCCGGAGGCCCGAGTCGGAACGGGTTAGCTGTTGCGAATCTTCCTCGTCCCGGCGTCGAACTCCACCCTGCGGCCCCGCACAAAGCTCTCGTCGGCCAAGATGGCGGCGATCGAGTGGTTGTAACCGGCCTCGATCGGCGCGTTCGGCGTTTCCCTTGTGCGCACGCATTCGAGGAAATTAAGCATGTGCGGAATGCTGTCGGTGGCGGGAATCGTCTCCCCGTTGCGGATGCGGTCCTCGTCCTTGACCGTTTCCCCACTGAGGACGAACGGGTCGCCCCAACGGGTCGCATCCATCTCGCCGCGTGCGCCGAAGAACTTCAAATAGTTGTTCCCCTGAACCCCGAATGCGGAACAGTAGCGCACCAGGAAACCCTTGTCGGGGTATTCCAGTGTCGTTTCGACCGAGTCCGGAACATCGAATCCGTCACGATTCCAGCGGTAGGAGCCGGCCATTGTGATCGCTCGCTTGGGCGGGCCGGCACCCGTGATGTAGTGGACCAGGTCAAAGAAGTGCACACCGAGGTTGCTGTGCGGGCCGTCGGAGAAGTCGCGGTAACCGAACCATCCAGCATATTGCTGTGCGTCCCAACGCCGTGATCGGCGCTGCTGCAAGAAACGTTTCCAGTCAGTGTCGCGCTCGTCCAATCGTCGCTCGGCGTAGCTGTACCAATAGGGCTTGTAGGAATTGCGGGACTGCTCGATCTTGAAGATCTTCCCCAGTCCGCTGGCACGCACGAAGGCTCGTGCAGCGACCGAGGTCGGGAAGCTGCGGACTTGCGTCCCCATCTGCACGACGCGATCGGACGACCGCACCACGTCATAGGCCTTGTTCAACTCCCTAAGATCCGTCGCAAGTGGCTTTTCGACGTAGACGTCCTTGCCGGCTCGTACCGCGTCGATCAACTGCATGCAGTGCTGATGGTCGGGTGTGCCGATGATCACGACATCGATGTCGTCGCGCGCGAGCAAGTCCTCGTAGGCGTGGATCTGCTCGGGCGTTGTGCCCACCGTTTCCTGAACCTTCAATGCAGCCGCTTCGCGCTGCCGCCCCCAAATGTCGCAAACCGCACGCACCTCGGCGCCGACCTGGTCGCGGAACTCCAGCACCTCGCCGAGAAGGTTCCTGCTGCCGCATCCGAGAATCCCGACGCCCATTCGGTCGTTGGCGCCCACAACGCGCGCGGCGCTGAGTGCCGTCAGAGTGGAGCCGGCCACGAAGTTCCTGCGGGTCATAGGAGAAGTATAGCTGGAGTAACCGCTGTGGCCTTGTGGCTTAGCCCCTGCTTGTCCCTGTACACGGGCCATCCGGCGTGGCCCCGCACCGGTCGCGGCCGCGGGCGGCGTCCTGTGCGCTTGCGGAGCGTCTCCTCGATCGGTCTACTACCGAGGTCCGCGATGGTCAACTCGCCCGACCGCGGCGCGAAGCGGTGCTCCTAAACCACACCACGAATCAGGGCGCGGTCACCAAGGATACGGTTCTATTGTTTCTGTGGGCGAGTCCGTCCTCGGTTCGGGGTAGGTGGTATGATCAGCTCGGGAGGATCAAAACCATGAACCGCAGAAGCTTCTTCGGCAGTGCGCTCGCGAGTGCTTCAGGCCTCGCGGCCACCTCCGGCGTCGCAGGCACCCACAGGGGCGAGATTCCCACCAGGGTCTTCGGCAAGACCGGGGAGAGACTGACTGTGGTCGGACAGGCAGGCGGTCGCTTTCCCTTGTGCACCTTCGAGGAGGCCAAGGCGATCACGTTGCGCGCCTACGATCTGGGCATCAACTACTTCGATAACGCGCACAGCTATTGGGAGGGTCGCTCGGAGGAAGTGTTCGGCGCGGTGCTGCCTGCTTTCCGTAAGGAGATCTTCATCACCACCAAGAGCGCGATGCGCGGTCGTAAGGAGGCCGAGAAAGAACTCCACCTCTCGCTCAAGCGCCTCAAGACCGACTATGTCGACCTGTGGCAGATCCACGCCGTCAGCAGGATGGAGGAAGTCGACCAGATCTTCGCTCCCGGTGGCGCCATCGAAGCTTTCGAAGCCGCGAGGAAGGCTGGCAAGTGCCGCTTCATGGGCTTCACGGGCCATCATGACCCCCATGTGCATATGGCGATGCTTGAGCGCTACGACGACTTCGACACCATCCTGATGCCGCTGCACCCGGCCGATCCCTCGTACCTAAGCTTCGAGAACTTGGTTTTGCCCGAGGCACAAAAGCAGGGCCTCGGGATCCAAGGGATGAAGAGCCTCGCCAACGCGAAACTGCTGCAATCCCTGAGCGTCAGGCAGTGCATTCAATACGTCCTGAGCCTGCCGATCCACTGCTTGGCCGTGGGCTGCACGACGATCGGCCAAATCGAAGACGACGCGCGCATCGCGCAGGAGTTCCGGCAGTACAGTCAGGAGGAGATGACCGCGATCCGTGATAGCGCGAAGAGGCTCGCTGGCGCCCACCTCGAAGACTGGAAACGCGATCTGCAGCAGGCCTCGAACCGGCCCGAGTACACGGGAGCTTGATCCCATCGGATCTCGATCAGCGGAACACACTCGAAAACGTGTAGGGTTCGCTCGGTGCTCCGAGCACAATCTGCGTCTGTTTGTCTTCGGCAGCGCCCGGCGAGGAGCGGGCCTTTCGCATTCGGCTGTCCGGCCAATTCTGCGCCCGCGCGCGGGAGCGTGCTCGGCGTTGCTCCAACGCGTCCCTCCGCCCCCTGCGCGCCTTGGCCGGGAACCGGGCTTCAGGCGGCTTGCCGGTCGTGGCCGTCCCTAACCCGAGTTCGCCATTTTGCGATCGTATGGAGCCACAAGTGCTTTTTTAGCAATCTGATACAGTTTGGCCCGGGCTGTGTATGTCACTACAGGATTGGCCGTGCTCTGACTTAGGATCGAGCCGTCCTGGTGCGGACGTGGTGTAGGCCCGGCTCGACGCCGGCCGCCTGCGCCAAGGCGGCTGCCTTGGCCTCCGGATGGGCGTCCTGACGGCACACGATGTGCTCCCCGCTCGCTGTCCGCAGTGTGGTCGTGAGACGCACCCCGCCCGCCAGCTTGCGGCGGATCGTGGCCCAACTGTCGTCGTAGCCGTGCGCCGCCAGCCGCCGCCGCAACAGATGCACGCCGTGATACGCCAGCACGGCCAGCAACAGGTGCGCCCGGATGCGGCTGCCCTTGCTGTGCCAGATCGGACGCAACCCGATCTCTGCCTTCAGACTGCGGAAGGTCGCTTCCAGTTGGTCTGCACGTCGGTTTCATGGAAGCTCTACACCGCCAGATCGCCAACCTGTGCGCGGCCAAGAAAACGGAAAACGGGCAGGTGTTCCTGCCGCGCAAGCACGGCGACGACGGCCTCTACGGCTACACGCCTCATCAACATCCGGACATGCAGCGCGACGTGTGTCTGTTCACGTTCGACCGGCGCAGCCTCGAGGGTTTGGACGACGATCCGTGGATGCGCTTTCTCCCCGGTGAGAAGCGGGGCTATCCGCTCGAAGCGCTCCACGACGCGATTGAGTCTGTCCGGTCCCGAGTCGCCGGCCTTCGCGTCGACCCGTCGATCGACTACGAACGAGCTTAGGATTCCACTCAGCGGTTCAATCCGGCCGTCACGACGGCGCTGGTTCAATTGATGCTCGGCGGCAACCACCCCGGGAGTTCCGGCAACATTCTGCATGTACGGTGGTTCTACTACGACCCGGTCCGCTCCCGGAGTAGGTCGGCGCTCTGGTCGAGAAGATCAAGCCGCATGGCGTCCGCGTCCGACTGGTGAATCTCGATCCCGTCCGAACGCGCTCGGTGATTCTGCAGGCCGGGGCCTACTGCGAGCACGAGTTCACCGAACTCCGTGTAAACGGCGCCCCGTTGCCGATGGCGCGCAAGCGCTTCAAGGTTCGTATGGCGCCGAGCGCCGGCTCCACTCTCGACATCGGCATGGACCTCTTTGTCAGCGAGCCGCGCTTCCGCCCGTTGCCCTGAGATCGGTTCGGCGCGGCGCGCACGCGACCGGTGCTTGGTTCTGGATGGGAGCGTCGGCTTCCAGGGCGGCAACCAGCCCCGGTGCCAAGAGCCTTCACTCCCGTACGAACTTTTGCACGTTTCCGGTCAACTGCGCCACGAACACGGCTCCAGAGTTCGTGACCGTGGTGCCGTGACCACCAACATTGCCAGGGAGCCTCGCGACGACGGCTCCATCGAGATTCCGCAGAACACCGCCTGCCCAAATTTTCTGGTCTCTGGTCATGAACAGGGTCGAAACGCTCCCAACATCCTTCCATTGGTCCAGGAACTTGCCGTTGGAGTCAAAGACTTGAATCCTCTCGTTGTCCCGATCGGTGACGTAAACGCGGCCCTGCCCGTCGACCACGAGGTTGTGGGGCAACCCGAACTCGGCGGGACCCGTTCCTCTCTTGCCCCATTCGAGCAGGTACTTCCCGTCACTCGAAAACTTGACCACCCGCGCGCTCGCATAGCCGTCGCTGACGTAGAGGTCGCCATTGGGCGCGAAGGCCACATCCGTCGGCAGATTGAAGTGTCCCCGGTCCGTGCCGGAGACACCCGTCTCGCCGAGTTGCAGGAGCACGCGGCCTTGCGAATCGATCTTGGAAACCACGTGAGCGCCGGCGTCGACCACCCAAATGCTGCCCTCCCGGTCGATACGGATCGAATGCGCACCGCAGCCATAGCATCCCGCCGGCCCATAGACGACCGAGTAGCCGGATTCGCCGGGCGCCCGATCTTGCGGAGCAACTCTCGTGACCTTGCCCTCGCTCATCATCCCGTCACCCCATGAACGCAGGAACACGCCGGCCGCATCGAATTCCATAATCGGGTGGGCTCCGCGATGAAGAACGAGGATGTTGCTCCGTGCCGTCGTCGCGACGGCCACAACCTCTCCCCAGTACCACGGTGAGGGCGTGTCGACCACGGTCTTGGCCGGAATCGGCCAGTCCACCTCCTTGTATCCTTGCTGGCAAAGCCCGACAGCGGCTGCGCCAAGCAAGAGGATGCTCAAGCGAAAAATGCGCATATCTCCTCCTTTAGACCCGCAGATACGGTTTGAGGGCAGCGAAGTTGTGCTCGATCTCCGCTACAGCCTCCGACGAGTACGTGTAATCGCCTCGTCTCGAGACAGTCGTCTTGAAGACGCCCCGACGCTTCATCATGTACGGCCGCAGGCCCGGGATGGCCTGCTCGAGGTTGGTCATCAGCAGCAGCTTGCTGTATACGGCGCGAACTTCGTCCTGCCTCCCGGCCAAGTGCAGCTCCCAAAGATGCGCGTACACATCTCCGTACATTGGCCCTCTGGTGAGTGTACCGTCCATTCTCAAGCGCATCTCGTAGGTCCGTCCGCGGGCGCGGAAGGCGCCCAGAATAATCTTGATCGCCCCGGGGCGATGCTCGGCCATCTCCCGCATGCGCTCGACGGCCGTCGGGACGCTCTGGTACTCCTCTTTCAAATAACCGAAGTTCTCGAACTTGCGGCCCATCTCAACGATGAACTCCACTGTCGGCTCGACGTGGGGAGCTCCTCCCGCCGTCTGGATGAACACCGGCCTTTGCGCCAGACTGCAGAGTTCGGCGTAGTACTTGCGGTAGTCGTCCAGCGATTTGGCCTGGGTGGGTGGTATCGCGATCACCGCATCCGGTCCCAGTCTCTCGGCAAGGCGGGCATATTCGAGCATCGAGGGGGTGTCTGCCGCCTCTCCTAGGACCAGGGCCGGTTTGCGGCCCTTGGCGGCTTCCGCGATCACTTCCATGCCACGCATCCGTTCGTCTTTTGACAGGTAGCTCAGCTCGCTGGCGTTTTGAGGCCAGACCATGCCATGCACCCCGCAGAGGTCGAGGAACTCGACTTCGTCCCGGAGGTCGTCGTAGTCGATCGAGTTGGACGCAGTGTACGGCGTTGCCAGAATCATGAACGCGCCGCGCAGAGACTTCCCGGTCTCGGCATTGAGATCTCGCGAAAAGGACAGAGTCGCTGCCGAGAGCAGCTTGAGACACTCGCGCCGGTTGAGGCTCGGCGGATAAGGCATCTCCCACTCCGTGGTGATTGTACCTCTGGACCGTAACTGCTCAGCTTCCGTGATGGATGTCAAGCGTTTTTCCCGACAATACCGGGAATGGGCGATGAACTCTGCGATTTCGAGGGCAGGGCGTGTCGCCGGGTCTCCTCCGCAGTTCGGTCAAGATCGCGGGAGAGCCGCTCGAGTTCGACCTGCCGCCGCTCGACCTCGGCCAGTTCCGCGTGGGCGTTGCGGATGGCGGAGCGCAGGAGTTCGGCGCGCGCCGCGAGGCACTGGCGCGGGACGGGCGAGCGGGGATCGGCGGCGTGGCCGGAGCGGGCGCGGAGGTTCTGCAAGCGCTTGGCGCAACGGCGGCAGTAGGTCGGCATCGGGCCGCGGCGGCCGACCGGCATGGCGCCGCCGCAGGCCAGGCAGCCGAAGCCGTAGGCGGCGGATGTCTCCGGCTGGCCCGGGGGTTCGGGGGCGGTTCGATCGAGGGCTGCGTGGACGCTCATGGCACTTACCCCTGCTCAACTTCGCTCAGGCGGGCGCTCCGCTGACGGGTGCTTCCGGCGACCACAGGCGGTCGTCGCGGAGCAGGGCCCCGAGCAGGGCGAGCAGCTTGCGCATGACCGCCACCAGTGCGACCTTGCGCGGCTTGCCCTGTGCGGTCAGCCGCTCGTAGAAGGCTTTGAGGCCGGGATTGAAGCGGATCGCGGAAGTGGCGGCCATGTACAGCAGCTTGCGAGGATGGCGGCGGCCGCCGCGGATCCGGCGGCGGCCGCGGTGCCCGCCGGAATCGCAGTCGTACGGTGCCAAGCCGGCCAGTGCGGCGGCCTCGGCGGGGCTGGCGGATCCGAGTTCGGGCAGGTCGGCGCACAGGCTGGCGGCATTGAGCGGGCCGCAGCCCGGGACCGACAGGATGATTGCGCGGCGGCGGCAGAGCGCGGGGTCGGCCTCGAGGCAGGCTTGCAGGGCCTTGTCGGTCTGCTGGAGCTTATCGGTACCTGATTACCCGGAAGTCTCAGCCATAGTTAGGAAGCCGAGAAATGATGGATTCGTGCTTGGAACCGGTTGACTTAGAACGCCGTATGAGATATAATAAATGACTGATAAGAAAGGAGTTATGTATGCCTAAGAACAAAGTTCAGTTCCAGAAGGGACAGAGCCTGCCGGAGTTCCTGGAAGCGTACGGAACGGATGAACAATGCGAGCACGCGCTGTTCCAGGCGCGCTGGCCGGAAGGCTTCCAGTGCCCCGCCTGCGGCTACCAAAAGTCTTGCCGCCTGCGCACGCGCCAGGTCTGGCAGTGCATCCGCTGCAAGCACCAAGCGTCGCTCACCGCGGGCACCTTGTTCGACAACACCAAGCTGCCTCTAAGCACTTGGTACCTCGCCATGTACCTGCTCACGCAGTCCAAGAACGGCATCTCGGCGATGGATCTAAAGCGTCAACTCGGAGTGAGCTACAACACGGCTTGGATGGTCAAGCACAAGCTGATGCAGGCCCTGCGGGAGCGGGATGACAGCCAGCGGTTGCAGGGCACGGTGGAGCTGGACGACGCCTACCTGGGCGGGGAGGCGAGCGGCGGCCAGCGCGGACGGGGCGCGGCGGGCAAGACGCCGTTCGTGGCGGCGGCGCAGGTCAGCGAGGAGGGGCGGCCGCAACGGCTGCGCCTGAGCCCGGTGCGCGGCTTTCGGCTGCAGGAACTGGAGGCCTGGGCGCGCCAGCACCTGCAGCCGGGGACGGTGGTGCGCTCGGACGGGTTGTCGTGCTTTCGGGGGGTGGAGGGCGCCGGCTGCGAGCACCAGCCCCGCGTCACCGGCGGTGGCAAGGGCAGCTGCGAAACGCCCGGGCTAACCTGGGTGAACACGCTGCTGGGCAACGTCAAGCGGGCGATCGACGGAACCTATCACGCCTGCGATCCGCAATACGTGGGGCGCTACCTGGCCGAGTTCGCCTACCGCTTCAACCGGCGCTACCAGTTGGCCGCTCTCGTCCCCCGGCTCGCCTACGTCGCGGCGCGTACCCCTCCGCTGCCTCACCGCCTCTTAACTTTGGCTGGTACTGCTGGGTAATCAGGTATCGGTAAAGGCGGCCAGCAGGGAGCCGAGGAGCGCGGCGGCTTGGCCGCCCAACTCCCCGGCCTGCTTGCGCAGGGCGTCGCGCTGCTCGCTGAGCTTGCGCCGCAGGGCGAGCCAGTCGCTGAGCTCCTGCAAGCTGCGCGGCTTGGGCGGCGTGCTCGTGACGTGCTCGAGGCGCGCGTAGCGGGCGAGCATGGCGGCGTCGACGCGGTCGTTCTTCGCCTGCTGGCCTAGGGCGCGGGCGAAGTTGCGCGCGCGCAGCGGATTGGCGACGACGACGGCGACGCCATCGTCGTGGAGGCACTGGTGGAGCTGGCGGTGGTAGCGCCCGGTGGGCTCGAGAGCGACGCGCCGCACTCCGAGCTTGCGGAGCCAGTTGCGCAGGGCGCGGCGGCCGACCTGGGTGTTCTCGAAGCGGCGGGAAAGTTCGGCGGGATCGGCGCAGGCGTCGAGCCACAGCTTGCCGACATCGATGCCGGCGACTGGCTCGGCCGTGGTTGCTGCGGGATTTGTCATGGGATGTTGGATATCCTTTCTAGCGGCCAGGGGCTTCCTGCGAACCTATCCTTTTGGGATGCGGGCCAGTGCCCGTTCTTCCGTTCAGGTCTCTCAGGAATTGCTGCGGCGGGCGATCCAGCTGCTGGTCGGTGCCAGGCACCCGGGTGTTAAGACGATCCGACCCGCCGCCCGCCGCCGGGCCTGGCCAGGCCCGGCGGCGGCCTCCCCGCCACGAGACGGGGAGATTTCCGATGCGCCGGTCGCCGTCGATGGCGACCGGGCGAAACTCCACTCTTGCACAAACCGGAACGCACGTCCTCACGGACGGACCCGGGCGGTCCAGCACTCGCCGCCCCTCTCGGAACATCCTGCCGATCTCCGGTCTCACTGTGTTCAACATAAACTCGCATGATCGGTTCGCCGCTCACCCCGACGGCATGAAACACTCCTATACTTGAAGCGTCGTTCGAGAGAGCGACAGTGCCTGTATCGTCAAGCGTTGAGGAATCCCAGATCCGGAGCCTTGGGCCATAGATCGGGGCTGCCCTTGAGTTCGGTTGGATTCGGCACGCTCGCGACGGGCATCACGGTTCGACCCCGTCTGGGGCCCCTGCGGATCGCGGGATAGGTTTGGTGTATGCGGACTGCTCGCTCGATCCCGCTGTTTCACAACAAAGGTACCGCCACCCGTACACAGGTGATGCGTACCGCATAGGGGGGAATGCAGGCCGGATGGTTCCACGCGAACCGCGCAACCGGGATGGCCGGAATGCGCAGCACTTGACTTTCTGCTGGGAAACCATGTAGCAATAGTAATGTTCTAGGTGTGCGGACGGTTGCGAGCAAGCCGATGCGCTCGTGACGAGCAGGACAGGCGTTAGCGGGATGCAGGCGGAGCGAACCAACAGCGAGCCGCGGCAGGCGCAATTGGAGGCCGAGAGCGCTCAGTTGCGGGCCGAGAAGGCCCGGTTGCGGGCCCTGCAGGAGGAGTTGACGAAGCAGTTGCAGTCGTTGCGAGAGCAAGTGCAGGGCTTGCAACGGCGGTTGGGCCTCGACAGCAGCAACAGCGGGAAGCCACCGTCGAGCGATGGGCCGGCCAAGCCGCCGGCAGCGCAACGGACGCGCAGCCAGCGGGGCCGGTGCGGGAAGTCCGCGGGCGGGCAGCGCGGGCACAAGGGCGCGACACTGAGCCAGACGGACACGCCGGATCGGATCCAGGCCCAGCTGCCGTCGAGTTGTGCGGATTGCGGGGCGGAGGTGTCGGCGGACGCCATCGAGGGCGAGCCCCAGCGTCGGCAGGTGTACGATTTGGCACCGCCGCCGCCGCTGGAGGTGAGCGAACAGCAGGCGCACGCCTGCCGGTGCGCGGTCTGTGGCCGCGTGCCGCGGGCCGCGTTCCCGGAGGGCGTCAACGCAGCGGTGCAGTAGGGGCCGCGCGTCGCCGCCACGGCGGTGTCCTTGCAGAACGCGCAGTGCCTGCCCGAGGAGCGGCTGGCGGAGGTGTTGCAGGACCTGTTCCGGGTGCCGGTCTGCGCAGCGACGCTGGCGGGGATGACCCGCAAGGCGGCCCCGGGTTGGAGGAGTTTCACGGAGCGGGTGCGCGCTCTGCTGGGGAGTGCCGCCGGGGTGAAGCATCTGGACGAGACGGGCTTCCGGATCGGAGGCAGGACCCAGTGGCTGCACGTGTTGCGCACGCCGTGGCTGACGTTCTACCGCACGAGCGCGAAGCGGGGCAGCCTGCTGGAGGGGCTGCGGGCTGCCGTTTACACACAAATAGGACTTGACAAGTGGATTTCCAGTGTGCCATCCCTAGGACATGTACGAGCAACACCGGATTCCCTCCACGCTTTCGAATCCCGCATCCCTGGCGCGCGTCAAGGCGCTGGTGGCGGCCGCCGGGTCTGCCAGCGGTTCGGCTTCCTGGACGCCCGCGGGCAGCCCCAGCTGGCCAGTTGCCTGCGAGCCTTGCGCACGCTCGACGCCGCCGGCCAGATCCGACTGCCCGCGCCCCGGCATAACCACCGGCGCTGCCGCCCGCGCGGTCTCGGCCGCCCCGTGCCGCCGCCGGTCGGCGTGCCCGCCCGCGTGGACCAGCTGTGCGGGCTGGCACTGATCGAGGTCAGCGACTCGGCCCAGCGCGGGATCTGGAACGAGCTGATGCGCAGCGAGCACCCGCGCGGCGCCGTCCAGCACGCCGGTGCCCAACTGCGCTACCTGCTGGTCTCCGAGCAGGGCGTGCTGGGGGCCTTCGGCTTCGCCGCCGCGGCCCTTGCGCTGGCCGCCCGCGACGCCTTCATCGGCTGGGACGCCGACCAGCGCGGCCGCCAGCTGCACCGCGTGCTCGGGCTGAGCCGCTTCCTGATCCGCCCCGGCGCCGCCCAATGGCACTGAAATAGGCTAGCCGGAATCTAGATTTCTCAGCAAACCTCCAATGCGTTGATTCGAATGCACTTGCAGATTTTTTTCGAACGGCCGCAAAAACCACTTGACATGCGAGCCTGGATTTGCGATGGTAGCCAAGAACAGGTTCCTTGGTGGCTGTCATGGATCCCCGCATCGAGAAGCTCAAGTCCACTTCCTTCTTCGGCAGACGCTTCACGCGCCGGCAGATCGCCGATATCCAGCAGACGGTGGCCAGGTTCCCGGCCCTGAGCCGCAAGGAACTGGCGGAGACGATCTGCGAGCACCTCAACTGGCGCACCGCCGCTGGCGGCAACCGGGTCGCGGCCGCCCTGGGCCTGCTGGAACAGCTCGAGCAGGGCGGCATCCTGACGCTGCCGCCCAAGCACACGCAGAACATGCGCCCGGGACCGCGCCCGCCGGTGGCCGCGACCCCGCGCACCGATCCCCAGCCGCTGATCGCGACCAGCCTGCGGGACCTGCAGCCGCTGCGCCTGCAGCGGGTCGAGCAGCAGGAGGACACCCAACTCTGGAACGAATTCATCGAGCGGCACCACTATCTCGGCTACCGCCAGCCGCTGGGCCCGCACCTGCGCTACTTCCTGCTCGACCGGCACGGGCGCCGGCTGGGCTGTGTGCTGTTCAGCCAGGCGACCCACTCGCTGGCTTGCCGCGATGAGTGGGTCGGCTGGCCTGCCGGGCAGTACAAGAAGCACCTCGACCTCGTGGTCGGCCAGCCTCGCTTCTTGCTGTTTCCTTGGGTGCAGGTTCCGAACCTGGCGAGTCACGCGCTGGGGCTGGCAGCCCGGCAGCTGCCGGCGGACTGGCAGCGGCGCTATGGCACGCGGCCGGTCCTGCTCGAAACCTTCTGCGAAACCCCGCGCTTCCAGGGCACCTGCTACCGCGCCGCCAACTGGATCCATCTCGGCCGGACCCAGGGCCGTGCCGACGCCGGGCGCAGCCCCAAGGATGTGTATGTCTACCCGCTGACGAAGCCGTTCCGCTCGATCCTGCTGCACGGGCCGCGCCCGCAGGCCCGGCGACGGCCGCCGCCGGCGGCGCAGCCGCAGGCCCCCGACGCGGACTTCGTCGCCCTCTGGCAGGGCCTGCTCGGCGCGCTCAGCGCCATCGCCGCCGCTCACGACCAACTCTGGCAAGTGCGCAGCCGCGTCCTCAACACGCTTTTATGTTGAACACAGTGAGACCGGAGATCGGCAGGATGTTCCGAGAGGGGCGGCGAGTGCTGGACCGCCCGGGTCCGTCCGTGAGGACGCGCGTTCCGGTTTGTGCAAGAGTGGAGTTTCGCCCGGTCGCCATCGACGGCGACCGGCGCATCGGAAATCTCCCCGTCTCGTGGCGGGGAGGCCGCCGCCGGGCCTGGCCAGGCCCGGCGGCGGGCGGCGGGTCGGATCGTCTTAACACCCGGGTGCCTGGCACCGACCAGCAGCTGGATCGCCCGCCGCAGCAATTCCTGAGAGACCTGAACGGAAGAACGGGCACTGGCCCGCATCCCAAAAGGATAGGTTCGCAGGAAGCCCCTGGCCGCTAGAAAGGATATCCAACATCCCATGACAAATCCCGCAGCAACCACGGCCGAGCCAGTCGCCGGCATCGATGTCGGCAAGCTGTGGCTCGACGCCTGCGCCGATCCCGCCGAACTTTCCCGCCGCTTCGAGAACACCCAGGTCGGCCGCCGCGCCCTGCGCAACTGGCTCCGCAAGCTCGGAGTGCGGCGCGTCGCTCTCGAGCCCACCGGGCGCTACCACCGCCAGCTCCACCAGTGCCTCCACGACGATGGCGTCGCCGTCGTCGTCGCCAATCCGCTGCGCGCGCGCAACTTCGCCCGCGCCCTAGGCCAGCAGGCGAAGAACGACCGCGTCGACGCCGCCATGCTCGCCCGCTACGCGCGCCTCGAGCACGTCACGAGCACGCCGCCCAAGCCGCGCAGCTTGCAGGAGCTCAGCGACTGGCTCGCCCTGCGGCGCAAGCTCAGCGAGCAGCGCGACGCCCTGCGCAAGCAGGCCGGGGAGTTGGGCGGCCAAGCCGCCGCGCTCCTCGGCTCCCTGCTGGCCGCCTTTACCGATAAGCTCCAGCAGACCGACAAGGCCCTGCAAGCCTGCCTCGAGGCCGACCCCGCGCTCTGCCGCCGCCGCGCAATCATCCTGTCGGTCCCGGGCTGCGGCCCGCTCAATGCCGCCAGCCTGTGCGCCGACCTGCCCGAACTCGGATCCGCCAGCCCCGCCGAGGCCGCCGCACTGGCCGGCTTGGCACCGTACGACTGCGATTCCGGCGGGCACCGCGGCCGCCGCCGGATCCGCGGCGGCCGCCGCCATCCTCGCAAGCTGCTGTACATGGCCGCCACTTCCGCGATCCGCTTCAATCCCGGCCTCAAAGCCTTCTACGAGCGGCTGGCCGCACAGGGCAAGCCGCGCAAGGTCGCACTGGTGGCGGTCATGCGCAAGCTGCTCGCCCTGCTCGGGGCCCTGCTCCGCGACGACCGCCTGTGGTCGCCGGAAGCACCCGTCAGCGGAGCGCCCGCCTGAGCGAAGTTGAGCAGGGGTAAGTGCTATGAGCGTCCACGCAGCCCTCGATCGAACCGCCCCGGAACCCCCGGGCCAGCCGGAGACATCCGCCGCCTACGGCTTCGGCTGCCTGGCCTGCGGCGGCGCCATGCCGGTCGGCCGCCGCGGCCCGATGCCGACCTACTGCCGCCGTTGCGCCAAGCGCTTGCAGAACCTCCGCGCCCGCTCCGGCCACGCCGCCGATCCCCGCTCGCCCGTCCCGCGCCAGTGCCTCGCGGCGCGCGCCGAACTCCTGCGCTCCGCCATCCGCAACGCCCACGCGGAACTGGCCGAGGTCGAGCGGCGGCAGGTCGAACTCGAGCGGCTCTCCCGCGATCTTGACCGAACTGCGGAGGAGACCCGGCGACACGCCCTGCCCTCGAAATCGCAGAGTTCATCGCCCATTCCCGGTATTGTCGGGAAAAACGCTTGACATCCATCACGGAAGCTGCTGGTGATGCTGTTCGTGTTCCGCCTCGTGTTCGCGCCGCGCCGCCAGGGCTACACCACGACGCTGTCCCAGCTGTGGGCCCAGTGCCGCGCCCTGGACGTGCCCCTGCCGCAACCGCAGCCGGTCTCCGACGCGGCCATGTGCAAGGCCCGGCCGCGGATTGACGCCCAGGTCTTCCGGCAGTTCCACGCCGAGATCCTGCGCCGCGCCGACCCGCCCGGGCCGCTCTGGCTGGGCCACCGCGTCTTCGCCGTCGACGGCTCCAAGCTCAACCTGCCGCGCCCGCTGGCCGCAGCCGGCTACGACCCGCCCGGCCCGCACGCCCACTACCCGCAGGGCCTGCTCAGCTGCCTGCTGCGCCTGCAGTCCCGGCTCCCGGTCGACTTCGACCTCTTCGCCCACCGCAACGAGCGCGCCGCCGCACGCGCCCATCTGCGGGCACTGGCCGCCCCCGACCTCCTCGTCTACGACCGCGGCTACTACTCGTTCGAACTGCTCTGGAGCCACCGGCGGCGCCGACTGCAGGCCGTCTTCCGCCTCCCCCGCAACATCTGCCCCGCCATCGATGCCTTCATCGACGGCGACGGCACCGACACGCTCGTCACCATCCTGCCCGGTCCCGCTACCCTGCGGACCCTGTCCCGCAAGTATCCCGGCACGCACTGGCAGCCCCTCCCGCTGCGCCTCGTCAAGTACACGCACGCCACGACCAAGTACGTGCTGGGCACCACCTTGCTCGACAGCCGCCGCTACAGCGTCGCCGACCTGTCCGACCTGTACCATGCGCGGTGGGGCATTGAAGAGATGTACAAAATCAGTAAATCGTTCCTGGAGGTCCAGCAGTTTCACGGCCAGAGCGAGCGCCTGGTGAAGCAAGAGTTGTTCGCCCATTTCAACTTGATTGCGATGATGCGGCTGTTCACCAACCGGGATGCGGACCTGTGCCAAGCAGCCCGGCAGCCGGACGGCAAGGCGGCGCCGCAGGCGAACTTCAAGCACAGCCTGGCCGCCCTGTCCCAGCATCTCGAGGGTCTGCTGCTGCGCCACTCCGCGTATGTCGGCGAGACCCTGGAACGCATCTGCGCGTGGGTCGGGACGGGTCGGCGCAAGCCGCGTCCCAACCGCTCGTACCAGCGGCGCTCGCTGCAGCCGGCCCCGAAATGGTCCCGGCGCAAGGCGGCGACAACCTAGCTGCTTCGATGCCAACCCCGATGCCCATGACCTGAGTGCCCGGAACCTGCAAAATGGACTGCCCTCAGGCCCCTCGCCCTTAAGTTAATGCCGAAAACCTTAAGTTAGTGCCATTGCGGCGCCGCCTGCCGGAACCTCGCCTCCAAGGCCCTCTCGCTCGCCTTGCGCCGCCTGCCGGACGACTGCCAGCAGCGCTACGGCTACCGCCCCCTGCTGGTGGAAACCTTTGTTGAGAAAGGCCTGTACAAGGGCACTTCGCTGGCCGCCGCCAACTGGCTGCGGGTCGGCGAGAGCGCCGGGCGCGGCCGCTTCGCGGCCAGCGGGACCGCGGTGCCGGTGAAGGCGGTCTGGCTCTACCCGCTGGCGCGCGACTGGCGGGCGCAGCTGGGCGTGCCCGCGCCGGAAGCGCCGCAGGCGCTGGGCGCGGCCGACAAGCTGGCGGCGGACGTGTGGGCCGAGCACGAGTTCGGCGGCGCGCCGCTGGGCGATGTACGCTTGAGCCAGCGGCTCGTGAAGATCGTGGACCAGCAAGCGCAAGCGCCCACCAAGTCGTTCCCGGGAGCGGCGCAGAACGACCAGGCGGCGGTGCGCGGCTACTACCGTCTGATTGATCACCCGGCGGATTCGGAGGTGACGCCGGAGAACATCCTGGCGCCGCACCGGGAGCGCACGTTGCAGCGGATGCAGGGGCAGGCCGCGGTACTGTGCATCCAGGACGGCACGGACTTGAATTTCGCGGAGCATCCGGGCTGCGTGGGGCTGGGCTTGATCGGCAAGAACAAGGGCTCGGCGGGGACGCTGGGGCTGCACATGCATGCGACGCTGGTGGTGAACGGGAAAGGGGTGCCGCTGGGGGTGCCGCAGATCCAGTTCGAGGCGCCGGACGGGAAGGCGGAGAGAGGCAAGCCGCTGGAGCAGCGCAAGACGATGCGCTGGATCCGGGGGCTGCGGGAATGCGCGGAGATGGGCGGGCAGCTGGCGGGGGTGCGGCCGGTGTCGGTGCTGGACCGGGAGGCGGACGTGTTCGCCCTGTTCGCGGAGCAGCGGCGGCTGCGGAAGGTGGACCTGCTGGTGCGGGCGAAGCACAACCGCTCGCTGGGCAAGGACGTGCCGAAGCTGTTCGACTGGGTCCGGGGGGAGGCGGCGCAGGGACGGATGCAGATCCACGTGGCGCGGCTGTCGGGGCGGCGGGCGAGCCGGGGGCAGACGGGCCGCGAGGCGCGGGAGGAGCGGGTGGCGCAGGTGGAGCTGCGCTGGCGCGAAGTGGAACTGGCGGACCCGGACAGGCAGGAGGCGGCGCTGCAGCTGCGCCTGGTGCACGTGCGGGAGGAGACGCAGCCGGAGGGGGCGGAGCGACTGGAATGGTTCCTGCTGACGACGCTGGCGGTGCAGACGCAGCCGGAGGCGGAGCGGGTGCTGGAGTGGTACAAGCTGCGCTGGCGGATCGAGGACTGGCACCGGGTGCTGAAGGCGGGCTGCAAGGTGGAGTACCTGGGGCACCGGCAGGGGGAGCGGATCGAGCGGGCGGTGACGATCAACGCGGTGATCGCCTGGCGGCTGACACTGCTGACGCTGCTGGGACGGGACACGCCGGAGCTGCCGGCGGACACGCTGTTCACGGAGATCGAACTGGCGGCGCTGGAGGATTTCGCGCAGGATCGGCGGCAGCCGCCGCCGGACAATTTGGGGCGGGCCGTGCTGACGCTGGCGATGCTGGGCGGGTATCTGAATTACAAGCGCAAGCAGTACGCGGTGCCGGGGCACAAGGTGATGTGGGAGGGCTACACGAGGCTGGCCACGATCTCGCAGGTGGTGGAACGGACCCGACGGCTCAGCGAGGGTAGCAAGCTCTATCAGAAGATGCGTCCAGGGTGACTTGTGTGTAAACGGCAGGCTGCGGGGGATTCTGGTGCACGCTCATTGGGCGTCGTACTGCAAGCTCCAGGCCGTGCTGCACGGGCTCTGCAACGCCCATCATCTGCGTGAGTT
Organism: Bryobacterales bacterium; assembly: GCA_965218615.1. Taxonomy (GTDB): domain Bacteria; phylum Acidobacteriota; class Terriglobia; order Bryobacterales; family UBA6623; genus VXMF01. Next base: position 285,807 of record CBDCLH010000002.1, on the reverse strand, counting down.
ACAGGCCTTGGCGGAGATCGACGGGGAAGCCTGGGCGCGGCGGATGCAACAGCTGCTGAGGCGGGCGAAGCGGGCGCTGTGGATCGTTCGGGAGCGGGGTATGGCGCTGCCGCGATCCCTGCTGGAGAGGATCGAGCGGCGCGACGACCAGTGGGTGCGGGAGGCGCGGGCCCAGCACCAGGCCCTGCCAGCCTTGCCGACCGGGCGACGGGGTCGCAAGAAGCGCCGACCGGGGCATACTCTGGCGTTGCGGCTGAGGGACCGGCGGGAGTCGGTGCTGCGCTTTCTGAGGGATGAGAGGGTGCCCTTCACGAACAATCAGGCCGAGCAGGATCTGCGGATGATGAAACTGCGGATGAAGATCTCGGGTGGGTTCCGGTCCGAGCAGGGGGCACGAGACTTCGCCACGCTACGCAGCGTACTATCGACCGCGCGGAAGCAGGGCCTGAACCGCATCGAGGTCTTGCTGCAAGGGCCGGCGGCCCTGCTGGCGAAAGTGGAATCCCAGCCATCCCACTGATCAGAGCTTGTGCCTGCGGAGTACCTTTTATGTTAGAGAGGTGCCGGAGAGAGGGATGGTCGCCACTACCTCGGACCCTCTCTCCCTAGGAGCCTGTGGTAAAAGTCGGCTGGCAAAAGGTCAGCGAGCAAATCACGATGAAAATACGATAGAATCGGCTGATGGCGATGGGTACCCGCAAGGTTGAGCAGACGGCGCTGTTCCTGACGGCGGAGGATCTGCCCGTAGCGCCCACGCTGCCGTTCTTCGAAAAGCTGAACGAAGTGCTCGCCCAGGCCGGCTTCGACGACTACGTCGAGGGCCTGTGCCGGAGCTTCTACGACGATAGGCTCGGACGCCCGTCGCTGGCCCCGGGGGTGTACTTCCGGCTGTTGCTGCTCGGCTTCTTGCTGGGCCTCGATTCGGAGCGCCGCATCGCGTTGCAGGCCTGCGACAGCCTGAGTCTGCGGCGCTTCCTGGGCTACGCGCTGCAGGAGGCCACGCCGGACCATTCCACGCTCTCGCGCACGCGACGGCGGATTCCGGTGGAGACGCACGAGCAGGTGTTCGGGTGGGTGCTGGGGCGGTTGCGCGAGGCGGGCTTGGCGCAGGGCCAGGCGGTGGCGGTGGACTCGACCACGCGGGAAGCGAACGCGGCGCTGGAGACGCTGCGGCGCAAGGACACGGGGGAGAGCTACCGGGAGTTCGTATTACGGCTGGCGGAGGAGGCGGGCGAGCAGATCGCGACGGTGGGGGAGTTGATCGAATACGACCGGGGGAGGCCGGGCAAGTCGCTGTCGAACAAGGACTGGGAATCGAAGACGGACCCGGACGCGAAGGTGGCGAAGAGGAAGGACGGCGGCACCGACATGGCGCACAAAGCGGAGCACGTCGTGGACCTGGAGAGTGGGGCCCTGCTGGGGGTGACGGTGCAGGGAGCGGAACTGGGGGACACGCAGACGCTGGGCCAGACGCTGGCGGCGGCGGAGGCGGCGCAGGGCGAGAAGCCCGCGGTGGTGGCGGCGGACAAGGGCTACCACAGTGCTGCGACGCTGCAGGCGCTGGAAGCGGACGGGCAGGAGTCGTACGTGCCGGAGCCGAAGCGGAAGCGCAACTGGGCGGGCAAGGAAGAAGTCAAGAAGACGGTGGAGGCGAACCGGGAGCGGGTGAGCGGGGAGCGAGGCCGGGAGGTAGGGAAGCAGCGGACAGAGAAGGCGGAGCGGTCGATGGCCCACATGTACGGGAGCGGCGGGCTGCGGCGGGTGTACTTGCGGGGGCACGAGAACATCCGGAAGCGTTTGTTAATCCACGCCTGCGGATACAATCTGGGCATTTGGATGCGGTCGCTGACGGGGATCGGTACGCCTCGCAGCTTGCAAGGACAGGGCCTGCGCGTTGCTCGCTCGGTTTTCGCGGCGATTTCGGCGCTGGAAACGGCCATTGCGGGGCTTGTAGAGGGGTTTCTGGGCGGTTGGGGCCGGATTCGGTCGGTCCGCGCGGCACACGGTTTCGGCTTCGCCAAGGCAAGCGAGATCTGGGCCGGACGCAATGGTTGACGCGGGCCTCGCGAAATCCGAGAAAAACCACAGGCTCCTAGGGCCGCAGGTGGCGCAAGCCACCGTTGCGGCAGATAGCAGATCCCTCCCCGCCTCAGCGCGGGGAGGCCCCCGGTGGGGCCTGGCCAGGCCCCACCGGGGGCGACGGGCCGGACCGTTTGTACCTCGGGCTCACAGCCCCGTTGCTCAGCTTGGTCGGCCCGTCGCAGTAATTCCTGCGCACCCTGAACGGAAGCGTGGGTGAAGCCCCGAATCGCAAAAGGATAGGAACGCAGGAATGACCCAACCCAACTCCATTGTCGTTGCCGGCATCGACGTCGGCAAGTCCAAGCTCGACGCCCACATCCTCGAGGGCAGCCTCGAGCGCCCGTTCCACAACGACCAGTGCGGCCGCCGCGCCCTGCGCAACTGGCTGCTCAAGCACGGCGTCACGCGCGCCGTTCTCGAGCCCACAGGGCGCTACCACCGCAACCTCCACCAAGGCCTCTTCGACGCTGGCATCGAAACCGTCGTGATCAACCCCCTGCGCTCCCGCCGCTTCGCCGAAGCCATCGGAAAGCTCGCCAAGAACGACCGCGTCGATGCCGCCATGCTCGCCCGTTTCGGCCTCCTCGACGGCCTCGAAGCCACCCCGCCCCAGCCGCACAACCTCCAGCTCCTCAGCGACGTGCTCGCCCTCCGCCGCAAGCTCCTCAAGCAGTTCGGCGCTCTCCGCAAGCTCTGCGCCGAACTCGACCCCGAGGCCGCCGGCTGCCCTGGCGCCACGCTCGAGGCCTTCCAGGCCGACATCGCCGACTGCGACCGCCGCATGCGCCAATGCATCGCTGCCGACACCGCGCTCTCCCGCCGCGACGCCGTCATCCAGTCGATCCCCGGTTGCGGCCCCGTCACCGCCGCCTGCCTCTGCGCCGACATGCCCGAGCTCGGCACCCTCGGCCGCCGCCAGGCCGCTTCCCTGTTCGGCCTCGCTCCCTTCGACCGCGACTCCGGCCAGCACCGCGGCGGCCGCTCCATCCGCGGCGGCCGCGCCCAGCCTCGCCACCTGCTCTACATGGCGGCCCTCTCCGCGGTCCGTTGCGAACCCGCGGCCAAGGCCTTCTACGAACGACTCCTCGCCCGCGGCAAGCCGCACAAGGTCGCCCTCGTCGCCGTCATGCGCAAGCTCGTCGGCCTGCTCGACACCCTGCTCCGCGAGGATCGCCTCTGGCAGCCCGAGCCTCCCACCCGCGCACTGCAGGCCGCCGCATGAGCACACCGACGAGCTGCTCCCAACCGAACCTCGCCATCCGGAAAGAAATGCAAGAAAATCGCCTCTCCGGAACATCTCTGCCCGGATATGTGCTTGACAACAAACACGGAAGCTGAGTAGTTACTCTGGACCAAGGGTTTCGCAGACGGCACCAAGTCGGGCGCCAAGCCGGGTGTCGGAACGATCGGATTCCGATCGGCAAACAGCGTTGCGTGAGTTGAGTGCAGAGCTGAACGTTCGGCTGCGGTCCTGCGAGACGCGTACAGCGGCTAACGGCGCGATTCCGCTGTGCGAGGTGCGCGCACCACGGTCTTTGCTGGACGAGGAGCGGCGCTGGAACGCCCAGATGCGCGAACACCACGACCTGGGTTCTCGCAAGATTCGCGACTCGCAGCTCAAAGGTGGCGGCTTGGGGGGAAGCGTTGGCTGGCGCAGGTGGGATGGCAGGTGGCGACGCCGCGCTGCGGTTCGCGCGACCGTTGGACCGGCTGGGGAGGTCGGCAGCGGCGCACTCGGCTGTTGTTGGCTGCGAACAACGCGGTTTCTGTTGCGAAAGGCCGGGTGCCGACCGCATCTGTCTGCGGAAACCGGAGTTGAGTCTGCGGCGCTTTGCGCGGACGCTGGCTGCGCTCGCAAACTTGGGGTTCTCTTTCATGCGCATTCTGGACGCTGCGAGCAACACCAAGAAGGTCCCGGCTTGGAACGCAAATGTCCGCGAGACACGCAACGTCGGCGTCTGCTGAACCCGCGCCTCCCGGCGGCCGCAGCGCGGGCCGCACTCAAGGAGTTCTGCGTCTGTTCCGGTCTTCAGCGCCGCACGCGTGTCGGAACGCCCTGCGCACGCCCATCCGCTCCGCTCCAGACCCGCCCGCGCTCCCTTTCCAGCGGTACACAGGCCGAATCCACACATTCCGGACTCCCCATCCGATTTCTGTGGTCAGTCCCCGAAGCCGCCGTCTATTCTCGGCGCGTGGGAGCGTGAACTACGACATCGTGGAGCCGTTGGTGTACGCCTACGAGTCGCGATGACGGAGCATTATTCCGATTCCGAGCTCGAATCCTTGATGGCCGACCTCGAATTCGAGCTGGTGGAACGCAAGAGATCCGGCAGCGACAGGAGCGGAATTCGTCGCAATCTATGTGCGTTCGCCGACGACCTCCCGGGCCGCGGGAAGCCGGGCGTGATCTTTCTTGGCGTTGAAGACAATGGAAGCTGCGCAAAACTGCCGATCTCCGACGAGCTGCTCCGCAAACTGGCGGATATGCGAGATGATGGCAACCTGCAACCGCTTCCCTCGCTCGCAATCGAGAAGCGCAAACTCTTGGGTTGCACGGTGGCGGTCATGTTGGTCGAGCCCTCGCTCAATCCGCCTGTGCGATACCAGGGTCGAGCCTTCGTGAAGGTAGGACCCACGGTCCGGCAGGCTGCGCCTGAGGAGGAACAACGGCTGGCCGAGCACCGCCGGGCGGGCCACCGGCCGTTTGACCACCTACCCGCCCTTGATTCGAGTCTCGAGGATCTCGATCTCGGCTACGCGAAGACCCAATACCTCCCTCGCGCAGTTGCACAAGACATCATCGAGCAGAATCGGCGGCCCCTGAATCAGCAACTCCGTTCTTTGCGCCTGGTAAGCAACGAACGGCCCACGTGGGGCGCCCTGCTGGGCATCGGGCGAGACCCCCAGGGATGGCTTCCCGGCGCCTACGTTCAGTTCCTGCGCATCGACGGAGCGGAGATCACTGATCCCATCCGTGACCAGAAGCAATTGACGGGACGGATAGATGACGTGCTGCGCGGACTCGATGAGCTGCTCAAGCTGAATGTCATGGTGCGCACCGGCATCACCGGGGACTCGCAGGAGATACGGCAGCCGGATTATCCTGTGGCGGCCCTCCAGCAGCTTGCGCGCAACGCCGTAATGCATCGCAGCTACGAGAATACGAATGCCCCGGTACGGATTTACTGGTACGCCGACCGCATCCAGATAACGAGTCCGGGTGCGCTATACGGCAAAGTCAACCCGGAGAATTTCGGCCATGGCGACACCGACTACCGCAATCCGTTAGTGGCGGAGATCATGCACCACCTCGGTTTCGCTCAGCGCTTCGGTCTCGGTGTGCCTCTCGCTCGCCAAGAGCTCGCCAAGAATGGCAACCCTGATCTCGAGTTCGACTTCCAGCCCACGCAGGTTGCAGTTATCGTGAGACCCGCCGAATGAAAACCATCGCGTTCTTCAACAACAAGGGCGGAGTGGGAAAGACATCGCTGGTCTATCACCTTTCCTGGATGTACGCCAATCTTGGCCTCAACGTCGTAGCGGCGGATTTTGACCCCCCAAGCGAATCTGACCAGCATGTTCCTCGACGACGAGAAACTCGAGGAATTATGGTCGGAGACGAACCCGAGGCGGACCGTTCATGGTGCGCTTCAGCCGCTTCTGGAGGGAACCGGAGACATCACAACTCCCCATCGTGAAGAACCGACCCCAGGGCTTCGCCTTGTCGTTGGCGATCTCTCGCTTTCCACGGCGGAGGACGAACTCTCCAGCCAGTGGTCGGACTGTCTCGACCGCAAGCCGCGCGCGTTCCGGGTGCTCTCGGCGCTATGGCGAATCTTGGACATGGCTGCGGCCGAAGCCGAGGCAACGCTCGTTCTCGTGGACGTTGGCCCGAACCTCGGTGCGTTCAACCGCGCCGCGCTTACGACGGCCGACCATGTTGTAGTCCTACTGGCTCCAGATCTGTATTCCTTGCAGGGCCTACGCAACCTTGGCCCGACCTTGCGCCGCTGGCGGAGGGAGTGGTCTGAACGACGGCCACGCAATCCGGTGAGCGATTTAGTGACGCCCAGAGGAACGATGGACCCAATCGGATACGTCCTCATGCAGCACGCCGTTCGTCTTGACCGGCCGGTGAAGGCCTACGCGCGCTGGATCGAGCGAATTCCGGCTGTCTACGCTCAGGCCGTGAGGAACTCGGAGTACCCAACGGGCTTGACGACCGGCGCCGACTCTAATTGCCTTGCCACCCTAAAACACTTCCGAAGTCTGATGCCGCTCGCGCAAGAGGCCCGCAAGCCAATGTTCGCCCTCAAGCCAGCGGACGGGGCCATCGGCGGCCATGCCAATGCTGTCAGCGCCTGCTATCGCGATTTCCGCGATCTTGCGCGCACTGTGGCGGAGCGCTCGGGAGTGCCTCTACCATGACCTCGCTGCTCCACGTGTTCCTCTCTGGAGCCGGCACCCCTGGGCAACCCGACTTGCTTTACTAACTCGGCGGCTTTCGGCGGTGCGGTCCTGGGGCGATTGGATTCTGATCGGCCGACGGCGTTGAGCGAGCGAGCGGAGCACAGGGCTGGACGTTTCGCTCGGAATCTGCGAGACGAGGCACGGTCGCGAACAGCGCGATTCCGTTGCGCGAGAGGTGCGTGCGACCGTTTCTTACGTATGAGGGGGGTGCTGGAGCCGCCGGATCCGCCAGCGTCCCACTAGCGCCCACCAACTCATTTCGAATGGAGTCTACATAGCGCGGCAGAAGATCATCGTGGCCAAGGGCGCGATCGCCCCTCGCGCAGGCTAAGAGCCGATCGCGTCGCGGCTGATCCCAGTCGACACACCGGGTGCAACGGCGGTCAACCCGGCGCGCTTTGACCACAAGAGGGTCCGCGAGGGTCTGTTCGGGATAGGACCGCACTGAGTCGACGTGCGGAACATCGCCAAGAAGAGCGGGGCCCTCAACACCCAACCGCGCGAGGCCCTCAACCTCGCCGCCGGTTGAGTTCGCGTCCCGTGGCGGCCGCAAGGCCACCCGCGCGGAGGAACGCCTCGCTCCAGCTCCCGGGACACCTCTCGCACACCCATCCGCTTCGATTCCGACCTGCCCTGGCTCCCTTCTCAAGCCTCCGCAGGCCAAGCCGACATATCGCCTTTTCGAAGTTCCAGTGGCCGAAGGGGCGGCCCCGGACGGAATTAGAACCGAAGACGCAGTTGTATGGTGAACTGGCGCCCGGGCGCCAGAGCGATACCCGAAAACAGGCCGCTGAAATTGATTACGTTGAGCCGGTCGGTCGCATTGCGCACGTCGAATTGCAACGTGGCCGTCCGAGCGCCCTTCGTCCATATCTGCGAGCCGATCGAAAAGTCGAGGCTCAGATTCGGGCGCACCCGCCCGCGCTCGAAGTTGACCTGGTCGAGTATCGCTTGCGAAATCGGCTGCGATTGCGCGTCGTCCTCGCTTCCGTCATCCTCCTCCCCGTTGTCGTCATCGTCTTCCAGTTCGACGGGCAGGCCGCTCCCGTACCGGAGACCTGCTGATGTCCAAATCCGACGATGGAGTTGTAATCGGATCATCGTCGCGACGGTGTTCCGCTGGTCTTGGCTGATCGGGAACTCCTTGGCGACGTCGCGAAGCTCTTCCGCCTCACCCCCCTCGACGAACAGGCCCCCGGTGACGGGCGAGAATGTACGGCCTAGCATGTTCGAATAGCTCGCCACTGCGGAGATTCCGCGCCACCGCGGCGTTTCGAGCCGCACTTCCGTGCCCTCGATCTCAGCCGTATCGAAGGTGATAGGAAACGAGATGCCGGTGTTCAGAAAGACATCATCGTCGATGGCGTTGCGGAACCTTCGCCAGTAGTGCTTCACATCGAGCCTCATCGCATCCCCGAACGGCTTGCGCAGGCCGACTTCGAAGAAGTGCGCACGGCTCGCCGGAAGGGGCAGGGATTCCTCGACGCCCACGAGAGCCAGACCCGTCGCAGCGCTGCTCAAGAGCAAGTTCTCGATCGGCGGGGGCTGGAAGATGCGGTCGTAGGAGGCGTAGAACTGCAATGCCGCTCCAGGGACGTAGTAGCTCGCCGCCAAGCGGGGACTGACGGCTCGGTCCGAAATCAGGAGACTGTAGTGGTCGAACCGAACGCCGAGGCTTGCCGCGAGATTCCCGGCCCGAAAACGGTCCTGGACGAACAGGCTCGCGTCGGTGCTCCTCCTCCGGTCCCGGAAATCGATGTCGAATTCGGGAAGCTCGTCGGGCTCGGCCACCAAGAAGCGCTCTCGAATCCCGTTCAGCCGCACGTCCCCGCCGACCTTGAGCGTGTGGCGCTCCCCGTCAAATGTGAGATCGCCCGTGAGGGCTCCTTCTCGGAAGCCCCGGTCCTGCAAGACGTAGACTGGTGTCGATAGCTTGTTGCTCCACAATTCGGCTGTCAGGTCGCGGACCATGCCCCGGATCGATACCAGCGTCCGGGCCGAGAACGCCCCTTGGTAGTGGACCTGCCCCGCCGACTCGGTCGACTTTCGGTCCTGCCGCTGGCCGGCTTCCTGCTGGACCAGGTCGTTCGGTACGAGGAAGCCGGTTCGGTTCGTGCGAGCGTAGAGGGTCAACCGGTCGCGGGAACTCAGATCTCGCGCAAAGCGCATGTTGGCGCCCCTGGAATTCCCATCGTTCGTGAAGTTCTCAAGAGAAGGCGGATCCAAGTATCGGTTCGTCGAACCACCGTGGACTCCGAGGGAGACTTCCGTTCGGTTCCGAGCGTACTGGTGCGAGAATGCTCCGATCCGGCCGTACTGGCGAGAGAGTGCTCCGCTCGCTGTCCAGTAGCTTCCGCCCTGGAGGTCCGCTGCAAAGCGATGGTCTTTCAAGGCGGCTCGCCGCGTATCGAGCGCGATGACGCCGCCCAGCCTCCGACCGTATTCGGCCGGAATACCCGCTGTCAGTACACTGACCGCTTCGAACTCAGTGTTCTCGAAAGCAGGCGCGAAAGCGATCGACCTGTTGTCGTAAAGGGGCATGCCGTCGATCACGTATTGGGTGTCGTATTCGGATCCGCGAGGATGCAGGACGGCGTTGGCCTCAAGCAACCAGCCCGGCATCGTCGTGACGACATCGACGGTGCTTCGCCCCAGCGTCGTTCCGGGCGTCCGGTCAAGGGTTTGACGACCGGCGCGCACGGCCACGGACGGCCGAAGCGGCTCGAACAGGGGCACCGAGGCTCTCACCGTGATCTCCTCCCGGAGGGGCGCGAGATTCAAGACCACTTCGATCGCTTGGGGCACTGCAGATCGGAGTTCGACTTGGTGTTCGGACAATTCGAAACCGGGATGGCGCACCGCGAGCCGGTAGGTGCCCGGCGGTATGCGATGAATGACCGCTGTGCCCCCCGAGTCCGCGTCCGCCGTCGCGACGAATTCCGGACTTCTCGAAGCGAGTTCGAGGCTCGCTGGGATCCCTCGCCGGCTCGAGTCCAGCACCCGGACCTCGAGCCGGCCGTCCATCGATTGCGAGAATCCAGCGGGAACGAGAGCCATGGACACCGCTAGCGCCCCTGCCGCGAAACGGGACTGCACCAATGGGACGCCTATCACCGGCTTCACTTGCCGCTGGTCTTGCCCAGAGCGATTCCAAGACCCACTGTGGATCAGTTTACCCGTCTGTGACGGCTTCCGATGCAACCATCAGGAGTCCCGATCCAAGAGCGCTGAGCGCTGGTTCAAGCTCTATCGTTCAAGCTCTATCTCCGTGAACCTGCCAAGCCTACCTAGACTGGATCATGAGCGAGGCATGCGCTCGCTACGAGTCGGAGGCATATGGTCGGACGCGGTTCGCGCTCCGAATCCGGTGTCCGCGGTGTCCGTCCCCTTGGGGTCCGTGGCGGAGTCGTGAGGCGATATCGCCGCGGCCATCGCTATCCAGTGCGACGTGACCGCTCTCTTCGATGCGCTGCCGGAGCTGGTGCTCCCCTACCTGCTCTCGCTCTAATCGCCGGCCGCCGATGGCGTGGATGTGGTCCACGATCCGTTCGCGGCTGTTCTCGACCACCCCGGACATGGACGCTCTCGGACGACTGCGAGAGGCTTCGCGGTGGGGAGATCGCCCACGCTCGCGGCATCTTGGGCGCAAGTTCTTACACGTACGGGAAAGCGAACTGGGGTAGGACCCGAGGAGCGTCTTCGCTTCGCGCGATCGGCTTCCTAGGCCGGTGTTCAGCGATTTGGTTCCGGATTCCTTGCCTGACCACAGCGCCGGAAAAGCTCGCATGCGCACCGCTGCGCTAGTGTATTCTGGACTTGTCTTGATGTTGGCGTCCGGAATGACGCGTCCAGCTGCAGCCCTACTCGCCTCCGCTTGCTTTCTGTCGGCCGCCGAGCCCCATTTCTTCGAGACCAAGGTGCGCCCGCTGCTGGCGGCGAAATGCTACGCCTGCCACACGGATTCGCAAATGGGCGGGCTGCGGCTTGACTCGCGCGAAACGATCTTGCGCGGCGGCTCGCGCGGTGCGGCGGTCGTGCCCGGAGACCCGGGCGACAGTCTCCTGCTGAAGGCCATCAGGCGCACGCGCGAGGATCTCAAAATGCCTCCGGCCGAGGCGTTGACTGCGACCGAAGTGGCTGTTCTGGAGGAATGGATCGCCGCGGGCGCCCCGTGGTCGGAGGCGATGCCCGCTGTTGCGGACGCCTCGACGATTGCGGCCGGGGCGCGCCAGTTCTGGTCGTTCCAGCCGGTTCGCCGACCCGCGGTTCCGGACGGAGAGACCGCCAGTCCGATCGACGCCTTCCTGCTGGAGAAGCTGAAGGCGGCTGGCCTCGAGCCGGCTCCGTTGGCGGACAAGCGCACACTGATCCGGCGCGTCACGCTCGATCTTCTGGGCTTGCCGCCGACGCCGGAAGAGACGGCTGCATTTCTGGCGGACGACTCGACCGGCGCCTACCCGAGGCTTGTGGACCGGCTGCTGGAATCCCAGCACTACGGCGAGCGCTTGGCGCGCCGCTGGCTCGACCTTGCGCGCTACGCCGACGGGCAGTCCTCTGCGTATGAGGACACGCCGCTACCCAACGCCTGGCGGTATCGCGACTGGGTCGTCGATGCATTCAATCGCGACCTGCCATTCGACCAATTCGTCGTGGCGCAGATTGCGGCTGATCTTCTTTCGGAGCCGGAGCGCGAGATGCGCTTGGCGGCTCTGGGGTTTCACGCATTGCGCGACCAGGACGACGACCGCGTTGACGTGACGGGGCAAGCGCTGCTGGGCCTGACCCTCGCGTGTGCGCAGTGTCACGACCACAAGTTTGACCCCATTCTCCAGAGCGACTTCTACGCGTTGCAAGGCGTCTTCGACAGCTCGGAGGCCTACAGCCACCCGCTTGCTCCCGCCGAGCAGGTCGAGGTCTACGAATCCGCAAAGAAGAGCGCTGCGGAGCAAGAGTTGGCGATCGATCTATTCCTCGAGAGGGAACGCAACCAGCTGATCGACGTTCTGATGAAGCGGTCCGCTGACTTCCTTGTGGCCAGCTATCGCGTTCTTTCCGAACAGGCCGAACCTGAGATGGTTGCGGCTGAAGCCAACCTGGACCTCGAGACACTCGAGCGATGGCTCGCCTACCTCCGGGCCGGTCGGCACGAGCACCCGTACCTCGACGAATGGCGCGCCCTGATGAACGAGGCCTGCTCGCTGGAGGAGGCCCGGCGGGCCGCCGGGGAGTTCGAGCATGTGCTCGTCTCGATCCACCAAGACAAGCGCGCGATCGAAGACCGCAACTACGTCAAGCTCGGCGGCGCGGAGGGAACTCGAACGGAGAGCACGTTGCTCAACACGAACCTCGAATTCCTGGAGCCGGTCCGGTACTACCTGTGGCGCGACATGGCCGCCCCGCCGTCGGAGAAGCGGGGCCTGCCGTTCGTGGGGGGCGTCTACCACTATGGCCCCAAGCAGATCGAACGCTTTCTCAGTGGCGTGTGGCGCGAGCACCTCGAACGGCAGCGGGCCGAACTCGAGCGTCGCCAGGGGCAAGTTCCCGCCCAGTACCCGTTCTTGCACGCCTATCGCGACGCCGAGACCGCGAAGGACGCTCGCATCGCCATTCGCGGGGACAAGAAAAACCTGGGCCCCGCAGTGCCTCGGAGATTTCTCGTGGTTTTGAGCGCGGGCCAGCCCGCACCGTTCGCGCAAGGCAGCGGTCGGTTCGAGTTGGCCCAGGCCATCGCGTCGCCCTGCAACCCATTGACCGCGCGCGTGTTCGTCAATCGCTTGTGGCAGTGGCGCCTCGGCCGCGGCCTCGTTGGGACGCCCAGCAATTTTGGCCAACTCGGTGAGCGCCCCACGCACCCGGAACTGCTCGATTGGCTGGCCGCGGAGTTCGTCGAGTCCGGCTGGTCGATCAAGGCGCTCGACCGGACGATCCTTCTTTCGGACGCCTATCGGCGTAGTTCCAGGATGCTGGCGGCCAACCAGGACGCCGACGCGGACAACAGGCTGCTTTGGCGGTTCAACCCTGTCGAGCGTCTCGACGCCGAGACCGTGCGGGACGCCATGCTCGCCGTGTCCGGCCAACTCGACCGCACCTCGGGAGGGCCCGCCCACGCGCTGGAACCCGAGAACCTGCGTCGAACGCTCTACGCAACCGTCGATCGCACGAACCCGAATCCGGTGATGGAGCTCTTTGATTTTCCCGACTCGAAGAGCCACGCCGAAGCGCGCGACGTGACAGTCGGGCCGTTGCAGCGGCTATATTTCCTCAACAATCCCTTCGTCCTCGCCCAGTCGAAGGCATTGGCCGAACGGCTCGCTGTCGAGGCGCGCGCGAGCCCCGAGGCGCGCGTCCGCTTCGCGTACGAACTGCTCTTCAGCCGACCGCCGGAAGAATCCGAGCTCTTGGCTGCGCTCGCCTTCGTTGAAACGGATACTTGGGAACGGTACTGTCAGGCCCTTCTGGCCTCAAGCGAATTCCTAACGGTGAGGTGATCCCATGCCCTTGACCCGTCGCCACACGCTGCAGATGCTGGGGGCCGGATTCGGCGTCGTCGGCCTAGCCGATTCGCTCCTGGCGTCGTCCGGCCGCGCGCCGCACTTCGCGGCGCACGCCAAGCGCGTGATCTTCCTCTTCCTCAACGGCGGACTTTCGCACGTTGATACGTTCGATCCGAAGCCGGCCCTCGAGAAGTTTGACGGACAGCCGATGCCGGGACCGAAGATCAAGACGGATCGCGCCTCGGGCGGGCTGATGAAGTCGCCGTTCCAGTTCCGGCCCTACGGCGAAAGCGGCGTCGAGGTCAGCGAGATTTTCCCGCGGGTCGGTTCGCGCATCGATGACTTTCTGGTCATCCGCTCAATGTGGTCGGAGAGTATCAACCATCTGCCGTCCATGCTGATGATGAACACTGGCCACGCTCCGCGCGGGGGCTCGCGTCCGTCGCTCGGCTCTTGGGTTGTCTACGGGCTGGGCACCGAGAATCAGAACCTGCCCGGATACTTCGTGCTGTGCCCCGGCACTCCGGTCGGCGCGGCCAGGAACTGGTCCTCGTCGTTCCTGCCCACGGCGTACCAAGGCGCGCTGATCCGCAACGATGCCGAGACGCCGGAGACTGTTATTCGGAACATCGCAAACGCCTCGTACACGCGGGATCAACAGCGTCGGCAACTCAATCTGCTCGACCGCCTTGACTCCGCGTTTCTCCACCGGGTGGGATACGACCCGCGGCTCGAAGCCAACATCGAATCGATGGAGACCGCGTTCCGCATGCAAACGGAAGCGCCCGGGATCTTCGACCTATCCCAAGAACCCGAACATGTTCGCTCGCGATACGGGGACGGCGACTTCGGACGCGGCTGCCTAATGGCGTTGCGCTTGGCCGAAGCGGGCGTACGGGTCGTGCAGGTGTACTACGGAGACGGCCAGCCGTGGGACAGTCACGACGACATCATGACCCAGAAGGCCCACGCGGAACGCTCCGATGGTCCAATTGCGGCTTTGGTCGAGGACCTGAAAGACCGCGGCATGCTGGACGAAACGCTGGTGATCGTCGGCAGCGAGTTCGGCCGCACGCCGATGATCCAGAATTCGGGCACGGAGAGGGTGGGCCGCGGCCGCGACCACAACCCGCCCGGCTATTCGATCCTTGTGGCTGGCGGCGGGATCCGCGGTGGCCAAGCCTACGGCGCGACCGACGAGTTCGGCTACAAGGCGGTCGAGAAACCCGTCACGCCGCACGATCTGCACGCTACCGCGCTCCACCAGCTGGGCCTGGACCACACCAAGCTCACCTACCGACACAGCGGGCGGGACTTTCGTCTGACCGACATCCACGGCACGGTGGTCCGGGACTGGCTCGGTTAGGTCACCCGTATCTCCCGGCTGGATGCTGCGGTGGCGCTTTCGTCACCCGGCTTGTTCCTGAACACTGGGAGCTCCACGTCACCGTCGGCTGCCAGCGAGCCGAACCTCGCTCCCTGCAACCAGTGGCGGCGCAAAAGAAGGAAAGGGTTTCTCACGACGGCGTCATCGAAGGATTCGGAGCCCACAGGCCGAGGAGTCCGTGAGCTACGATCTTGAGGAATCCAGGAGGTTCGAGCCCATGAGACAGCTACTCTCGATTCCAGTGCTGATCTTCTTTGCCGCCGCCGCCGGGGGAGCGGAGAAGAGGATCATCTATCCCCCGGAGTTCCGACCCGGCATGCCGTTCAGCCCAGGTGTGCAGTCCGGCGACACGTTGTATTGCGCCGGCCAGACGGGATCGGATCTCGAGACGGGCGAATACCCCGAGTCGTTCGAGCAGGAAGTGCACCAGACGTTCCGCCGCATCGGGATCATCCTCCAAGCAGCCGGCTACGATTTCTCGGACGCCGTCGATGCGAAAGTCTACCTAACCGACATCTCCTTGTTCCAGGAGATGAATTCCGTCTACACGCAGTACTTCCAGGAGAACCGGCCAGCCAGGACAACAGTCGCGGTCGCCAGCCTCGTGGGCAAGGCGCGCATCGAGATCACGGTCACGGCCAGGAAGTAGTGCTCGCAGGTGGGGCGGACGACCGTTCGGAGCCGACGCGACTTGCTTCGAGTCGGCGGGATTACTGCTGCCACGGGCGGCCCCCACTTTCGCGCGCCCGAGCGGCGCTGACAGGCATCGGATCGCGCGCTACGAGCTGATCCACACGCGTGGCCCGATGGACGCGGGCGTCCCGGACGCGTGGCAGCGTAGCTTCTTCCGGCAGGGCCGCTTTCAACACACTACGACCCCGTCATCGTCAGGATGTTCTGCAACGAGGGCTTGATCGGGGTCGGAGACGCCGACATGCGGGCGGAGTCGGCCCGGTGCATCCGCGACTCGCTGGGCGCCGTCGAAGCTGGTGCAGTACGGGAAGGGGAGGTCGTCGAGGCGGCGGCAAGAGGAATTCCCGCATTTGAAGAAGAAATATTCGGTGCAGCACCTGTGGGCACGAGGGTACTTCTGCGCGACGGTGGGCGCGGTGGACGGGAAGACGGTTCGGGAGTACATCGAGAGTCAGACGTGGGACACGAAGGTGGAGGGGTTCAAGGTGACCGCGCCCGCGCAGCCTTTAGCCGGCTTCAGCCGCAAGTTCGACTTTCAGTATGTGGTCGTTGAGTGACAGAACATATTGGGCCAAGTGCTTGTCCTTGCGCGCCGTCCGTCCGAGAACCGGAGCTACGAGTGTCGAATAAGACGACTCAGAGTTTGCTCCCGGGCTCTTCATGATGGCGACCCGCCTGTCGCCTTGCTGATTCTTCTTGCGTCTGGCGGGAGCTTGAGCAGAGAGGAGACGTTGGTCGTGACTGGGCGATATCCCGCATGCACGGAGGCTCGGAGCGCAGCTTCCTGGACAAGACCCGCATAGTGCGGACGATTTTCCCGCGCCAACACAGGGGTGGGAGCGCTCATGCTGATGGCGGCGACTACTTGTCCCTTGTGATCGCGAACGGGAGCGGCAAGACAACGCAACCCATCCACCCCCTCTTCATCGTCAAGAGCGTACCCTTGGTTGCGAATCGTCTCCAGCTCGCGGCGCATAGCTTCGGGCGATGTGATGGTCTTGTCGGTGTAGCGCTCGAACTCATTGAAGGAAATGCGCTCCAGCTCTTCGGCAGTTCGGTAGGCCAGCATGACTTTGCCGAGCGCCGTAGCATGTACTGGCCGTCGTTCTCCGGTGTCCGCGAACAGATACAAAGAACACCGATTTTCATATCCTGTATAGGGACCTAATTTTGGCGGTAAAGCCAACCGCGAGCGGGACCCAGTGGAGTTCATGAGCGGGAAGCTCCTTGGAAGACGAGCTGGCGGTTGCCCAGCCAAGGGATGCGAGCGGTTCCGACGGACTGCAGGGCCTCCAGCAGGGCAGGCAGGTCCCGCTTCTTCTTCAGCGAGACGGTGCACAGGTCCGGGGTGAGGGAGATGTCGGCGGCCGTGCAGAGGAGCCTTTCGTAGAGCGTGCGGGCGGTGAGCTGGCGGTAGCCGGGTGGCAGGTCGAGGGCGAGCAGGCGCAGGAGATTGTAAGCGAGGACGGTCATGGCTGTTGTCGCTCGGTGTCTGTTGACGTGAGAATCTCAAATTATTTCGGCGGCACGGAGGGAGGTATTCCCACTTTCTTACGCTCCCGCCGGAAGGAAACGTAGGAGACGCTGGTCTGAGAGCACTGTAGGCACGGGACTTAGGCGCATCGCCGTGCTAAGACGGTTCTCGAATTATCCTGATTTCCAATCATTCCGGCGTCAGCGCAATTCGAGAAAAAACCGGGGTATCCGGCCGGAATAATCCGAGCGCCAACAGTCATGGCAAGGTCGAAATCGACTTTGATGACCAGGGAGGAGGAGAGGCGGTTGAGGTGGAAGAAGGCGAGCTGCTCGGCAATGGACTGCTCGACGAGCCAGCGGCGGGCGTAGCGGCGCAGGAGGGCGGAGAGGCTGGAGTCGAAATCGTTGGTGAGCAGCAGGCAGGGGTGGCGCAGTGCGCCGCGCAGGATGGTGATCTGGCGCAATTCGCCGCCGAAATCGCGTAGCGCGACGGTTGCGTCGTGGGCGGAGACCAGGCGCGTGCCGGAGGCGGTGGGGACGCGAACGCTGCGCAGGGAGGACTTGTCGAGCGCGCGCGCGTTGGCGACGAGGCGCTTGCCGCGACGGCGGACGGTGACGAACAGGATGCCGTCCTTGTCGAGGCGGGCGAGGCTGGCGTAGGTGGTGAAGCGGCTGTCGAAGACGAGGTAGCGGATGGGGGGGCCGTGGCGGCGGGAGAGTCGAGGAACTCGAGGGCGGCGCCGTCACTGGTTGCAGTGCGGATGCTGCTGGCGTCGGCTTGCAGCAGCAGGCCGGAGTCGGGATCCTGGGCGAGGGCGGCGGAGATGCTGACGAGGGAGCGACCGCGAGTGCCGGACCAATGGTGCGCCTGGCCCTGCCAGCCGATCCACGCGTCCCGGCAGGCCATGTTGCGCGCCGCGAAGTCGAACAGCAGGCAGCCGAGCAAGCGCCCCTGCCGATCCCGCAGGAAGTAGCGCAGATGCGTCCCGATCGGCTGGCGGTAGCCTAGCGGGTGGTAGCGCTGCACCCATTCGTTCCACTCCGCGACCTCCTCTGGAGCGCTCGCCAGGTCCAGTGCCAGCGGCGTCAGGCCGGCCAGTTCCTCCTCCATGGCAGGCTGGGGAGCTGTCCGCTCGCCCGGCTCGACCGGCTTCTGCGGGCCCCGCCCGGGTTGCGCGCGGCGCGCCGGCAGGACCAGGACGCCGAGCCGCTCGAGTTCCTCGAGCAGGCGCGTCGCCAGCTGCATGCGGTTGTTGCCCCGCGGTGTCTGCCAGCGCAGCTTCCGTGTTTCTTGTCAAGCACATATCCGGGCAGAGATGTTCCGGGGAGGCGATTTTCTTGCATTTCTTTCCGGATGGCGAGGTTCGGTTGGGAGCCGCTCGTCGGTGTGCTCATGCGGCGGCCTGCAGTGCGTGGGTGGGAGGCTCGGGCTGCCAGAGGCGATCCTCGCGGAGCAGGGTGTCGAGCAGGCCGACGAGCTTGCGCATGACGGCGAGGAGGGCGACCTTGGGCGGCTTGCCGCGGGCGAGGAGTCGTTCGTAGAAGGCCTTGGCCGCGGGTTCGCAACGGACCGCGGAGAGGGCCGCCATGTAGAGCAGGTGGCGCGGCTGGGCGCGGCCGCCGCGGATGGAGCGGCCGCCGCGGTGCTGGCCGGAGTCGCGGTCGAAGGGAGCGAGGCCGAACAGGGAAGCGGCCTGGCGACGGCCGAGGGTGCCGAGCTCGGGCATGTCGGCGCAGAGGCAGGCGGCGGTGACGGGGCCGCAACCGGGGATCGAGCGGATGCTGGCGGCGCGGCGGGAGAGTGCGCTGTCGGCGGCGATGCAGGTGAGCATGCGGCGCTCGCAGTCGGCGATGTCGGCCTGCAAGGCGTCGAGGGTGGCGCCGGGGCAGCCGGCGGCCTCGGGGGCGAGTTCGGCGCAGAGCTTGCGGAGGGCGCCGAGCTGTTCGACGAGCTTGCGGCGGAGAGCGAGCAAGTCGCTGAGCAGCTGGAGGTTGCGCGGCAGGGGCGGGGTCGCCTCGAGGCTGTCGAGGAGGCCGAAGCGGGCGAGCATGGCGGCGTCGACGCGGTCGTTCTTGGCGAGCTGGCCGATGGCCTGGGCGAAGCGCCGGGAGCGCAAGGGATTGACGAGGACGGTCTCGAGGCCGGCGTCGAAGAGGCCCTGGTGGAGGTTGCGGTGGTAGCGGCCGGTGGGCTCGAGGACGGCGCGGGTGACGCCGTGCTTGAGCAGCCAGTTGCGCAGGGCGCGGCGGCCGGGCTTGGTGTTGTCGAACTGGCGCTCGAGGCTGCCCTCGAGGATGTGGGCGTCGAGCTTCGACTTGCCGACGTCGATGCCGGCGACTACGATGGGATTGAGTTCAGTCATTCCTGTGTTCCTGTCCTTTTGCGATTCGGGGCGTAACCCACGCTTCCGTTCAGGTCGCGCAGGAATGGTTGCGACGGGCCGACCAAGCTGCGCTGCGGATCTGTCATCCGAGGTGCGGACGGTCCGGCCCGTCGCCGCCCGGGGGCCTGGCCAGGCCCCCGGGCGGCCTCCCCCCGCTGGCGGGGGGAGGAATCTGCTACCTGCCGTAGCGGTGGCTTACGCCACCTGCCGCACTGGGGAGAGAGGGTCCGGGGTAGTGGCGACCATCCCTTTCTCTCCGGCACCTCTCCAATATAAAAGGTGCTCGCAGAGGGTGTGCCCCAGCTCGGTGCGGCTCAGCTTCGGGAACCGTCCGACGGTCTCCTGGATCTCGGCAATCTGCTTGCGGGTGAGGCGCTTGCCGAAGAAAGTCGTCGATTGCAGGCTCTCGATCCGTGGGTCCATGGAGTGGCCTTTAGACATCCATTCCTACCCTGGCAGAGCGGAGCGAAAAAGTTAACCCCTTGCGGGGAAAAAGTTCGAGGGAGCCGTATCCCCATGAAAATCAAGAGGTTGAGCAGCCGCCCGATGGAATGTCCGCCCAATCTCGCATAACTGATGCCATTGGAGCCACGGGGCCGCGGAGGTGGGGATGGACGGAACTCGCGTTACGCCCCTTCCGGCGAGCCCAGCTCCACCACAGGCCGCTGGGGCTCTCGGGCGGCTCGCCGATCGGGATGGGCAGGCGCCCGTAGGTCTGGCCTGGAGCTGCGACAGCAGATCGCCGCTGGGATCGCAGACGCGTCGAACGTATGATGGGAGCGGAATTGACCAAACACAATGAGCCTGGGATGGACGATCATACGCGGAGGCCGGATCAGCGCGTGCGGACGGCGGAGATTGACGACAGCGACGTCAGCGTTTCCGAAGTGTTAACTGCCGGGCCAAGGACGTCCCGCAGAGCATTCCTCTTGAGCTTGACAGCGGGAGCGGTGGGTGCCGCTGCCGCGAAATCTGTCGGTCTCAGCTTTGGCACCTACGGCCTCTGGATGTTGTCTTTGGACGACGCGCTCGAGTTGGTCGCACGTACGGGTTACGACGGGGTGGAGATCGCCCTCATGTCCGGCTGGCCGACCGAGCCGAGGCTGCTTTCGAAGAGTGCACGCAGCCGGCTTCGGCAGCGGCTCAGCGACCTCGGGTTGCAGGTGCCCGCAGTCCTCGAGACCCTTCGCGCGATGGATCCTGCGCAGTCTCACGACGACAACCTCGACCGCATCCGCGAAGCGATCGATCTGGGCGCCGAACTCTCGCCCGGCCGGCCGCCCATCCTCGAAACCGTGCTCGGACGCAAGCCCCACGAGTGGGAGACCGTCAAGCATGGGATGGTCGACGAAATCGGCGACTGGGTGCGCCTCGCCGCTGACAGAAACACCCTCATCTGTTTCAAGCCGCATGCGGGCAACGCCGTCAACAGCGTGGAACGCAGCCTTTGGCTGGTCGAGCAAGTCGGAAGCCCCTATTTCCGCTGCACATATGACTACAGCCATCTTTGGCTCCAGGGTCTGGACTTGGTTCGGTCGTTGGAGGACTTGCTGCCGGTCAGTCCGTATATTCACCTGAAGGACGCTGAAGGCGTACTTGGCGAGCACCGGTATCTCTTGCCCGGAGAAGGGGGGACCGACTACGTGGAATTGTTCCGTCAGTTGCAGAAGCACAACTATGGAGGCTTCGCGACCGTCGAGGTCAGCTCGCAGATCCATAGGCAGCTGGACTATGAACCGGTTGCCGCGGCGCAACTCTGCTACGAGCGCATGTCCACCGCCTTCAAGGCGGCCGGACTCCTGCGGCCATGAGCTGGGCGACACACCGGCTTGACCGTGTTGCAGTCGATCCGGATGTGCGGGCTGCCCATCTGGCAACGGATCCAATACCTCCCTGTAGCCTGGGTTCGGCTGTGGGACCACAGCGTCCGTCTCTTGCAGGAACTTCTCAAAATGCCGTTGTAACTCGGCTACGATGCCCGATTGTTCCTCCGTCCTGTCGTGCCGTTCTCCGATGTCCTGCTTCAGGTTGCACAGCTCAAAGCGGTCGGCCTTTCGCATGCCATCGCGATAGTTCTGGATGGGCTTCCGGTCGTCCTCGCGCAACGATGTCCTCGGTCGATTTACGGTTGACCTTCGTGGATACCTCTTGCGCGCCTTCGAATCCGGAGCGAGAGGTCTCATAGCCAACACTCATAGGGACAACCTGAAGCGGTGCCTCGCTCCCGACGGGACTTATTCTCCGCACTATGTTGGCTTAGCGTCGCAGTGTAGGTGTGCCGACGCGAAGGTCCACAGCCTAGTTGGACATTCATTTCGGCCTGAGATGGGGCGGAGAAGATTCTGAGTCCTGCTGGCCCCGGCAGATCAGATTGAAGGAATTCCCGAGGAAAAAAGCCGCAGCCACGCCGACCTCTCGACCCCGCAGGCCGGTAGCCCAGGCGCGTACCTATTTGAGTAGAGCTTCCCGTCTCAAGTGGACCGTCCATGCCGCGGGCGTGAATTGTGCCCGGAGTCAAGCGGCCGATAGAAGCTCGGAAGGTTGACAGATGCTGGTCAGTTTGGCAACGTGTTGTCAGAGGCTGTAATCGGCGCAAAACGCAAGGCCCTGTGCTTGGCTTCGACTAGGCGGTTCCGGACGTGAGAATTCAAGTGCCGACCACGACGCTTCGGTTTACGTTGTGGGCGGTGTGTTTGCTACTGGGCGTGGCTTCGCTCGGGGCGCAGGTACAGGGGACTGGACCTGTCGGCGCCGGGGTGCCAACCCAAGACAGCCAAGCTGGCTCCCCAGACCTCAGTCCTCCAAGCAGCACGAACCGCACCGGAACCCCCGGTGTGCAGACAGGGCCTCAGAGTCGCTCTCGAGCCCCCACGCGGAGCGACGATCACCGAGGTGTCAACAGCTGGGACCACCCCGGGGCATACAGAGAGTTGCCGAGTATGACCTACCTGTATGGCCGCGTAGTCATGGATAGCGGGGAACCACCGCCGGAACCCGTTCTCGTGAAGATGGGATGTGGCGGCGGAAGCCGCCCCTTTGCCTACACCGACTCCAAGGGGAACTTCAGTTCCGGACTCGGTGGCGATTCCGGGCTGGTGTTTACCGACGCCAGCGTCGGTCGGGTAGGCGACCAATGGCACTAACTTAAGGTTTTCGGCATTAACTTAAGGGCGAGGGGCCTGAGGGCAGTCCATTTTGCAGGTTCCGGGTACTCAGGTCATGGGCATCGGGGTTGGCATCGAAGCAGCTAGGTTGTCGCCGCCTTGCGCCGGGACCATTTCGGGGCCGGCTGCAGCGAGCGCCGCTGGTACGAGCGGTTGGGACGCGGCTTGCGCCGACCCGTCCCGACCCACGCGCAGATGCGTTCGAGTGTCTCGCCGACATACGCGGAGTGGCGCAGCAGCAGACCCTCGAGATGCTGCGCCAGCGCGGCCAGACTGTGCTTGAAGTTCGCCTGCGGCGCCGACTTGCCGTCCGGCTGCCGGGCTGCTTGGCACAGGTCCGCATCCCGGTTGGTGAACAGCCGCGTCATCGCAATCAAGTTGAAATGGGCGAACAACTCTTGCTGCACCAGGCGCTCGCTCTGGCCGTGGAACTGCTGGACTTCCAGGAACTGTTTGCTGATCTTGTACATTTCCTCGATCCCCCAGCGGGCATGGTACAGGTCGGACAGGTCGGCGACGCGATAGCGGCGGCTGTCGAGCAAGGTGGTGCCCAGCACGTACTGGGTCGTGGCGTGCGTGTACTTGACGAGGCGCAGCGGGAGGGGCTGCCAGTGCGTGCCGGGATACTTGCGGGACAGGGTCCGCAGGGTAGCGGGACCGGGCAGGATGGTGACGAGCGTGTCGGTGCCGTCGCCGTCGATGAAGGCATCGATGGCGGGGCAGACGTTGCGGGGGAGGCGGAAGACGGCCTGCAGTCCGCGCCGCCGGTGAGTCCAGAGCAGTTCGAACGAGTAGTAGCCGCGGTCGTAGACGACCAGGTCGGGGGCGGCCAGGGCTCGCAGATGGGCGCGTGCGGCGGCGCGCTCGTTGCGGTGGGCGAAGAGGTCGAAGTCGACCGGGAGCCGGGACTGCAGGCGCAGCAGGCAGCTGAGCAGGCCCTGCGGGTAGTGGGCGTGCGGGCCGGGCGGGTCGTAGCCGGCTGCGGCCAGCGGGCGCGGCAGGTTGAGCTTGGAGCCGTCGACGGCGAAGACGCGGTGGCCCAGCCAGAGCGGTCCGGGCTGGTCGGCGCGGCGCAGGATCGCGGCGTGGAACTGCCGGAAGACCTGGGCGTCAATCCGCGGCCGGGCCTTGCACATGGCCGCGTCGGAGACCGGCTGCGGTTGCGGCAGGGGCACGTCGAGGGCGCGGCACTGGGCCCACAGCTGAGACAGCGTAGTGGTGTAGCCTTGGCGGCGCGGAGCGCACACGAGGCGGAACACGAACAGCATCACCAGCAGCGTGTTGAGGACGCGGCTGCGCACTTGCCAGAGTTGGTCGTGAGCGGCGGCGATGGCGCTGAGCGAGCCGAGCAGGCCCTGCCAGAGGGCGACGAAGTCCGCGTCGGGGGCCTGCGGCTGCGCCGCCGCCGGCGGCCGTCGCCGGGCCTGCGGGCGCGGCCCGTGCAGCAGGATCGAGCGGCACGGCTTCGTCAGCGGGTAGACATACACATCCTTGGGGCTGCGCCCGGCGTCGGCACGGCCCTGGGTCTGGCCGAGATGGATCCAGTTGGCGGCGCGGTAGCAGGTGCCTTGGAAGCGCGGGGTTTCGCAGAAGGTTTCGAGCAGGACCGGCCGCGTGCCATAGCGCCGCTGCCAGTCCGCCGGCAGCTGCCGGGCTGCCAGCCCCAGCGCGTGACTCGCCAGGTTCGGGACCTGCACCCAAGGAAACAGCAAGAAGCGAGGCTGGCCGACCACGAGGTCGAGGTGCTTCTTGTACTCCCCGGCAGGCCAGCCGACCCACTCATCGCGGCAAGCCAGCGAGTGGGTCGCCTGGCTGAACAGCACACAGCCCAGCCGGCGCCCGTGCCGGTCGAGCAGGAAGTAGCGCAGGTGCGGGCCCAGCGGCTGGCGGTAGCCGAGATAGTGGTGCCGCTCGATGCATTCGTTCCAGAGTTGGGTGTCCTCCTGCTGCTCGACCCGCTGCAGGCGCAGCGGCTGCAGGTCCCGCAGGCTGGTCGCGATCAGCGGCTGGGGAGCGGTGCGCGGGGTCGCGGCCACCGGCGGGCGCGGTCCCGGGCGCATGTTCTGCGTGTGCTTGGGCGGCAGCGTCAGGATGCCGGCCTGCTCGAGCTGTTCCAGCAGGCCCAGGGCGGCCGCGACCCGGTTGCCGCCAGCAGCCGTGCGCCAGTTGAGGTGCTCGCAGATCGTCTCCGCCAGTTCCTTGCGGCTCAGGGCCGGGAACGTGGCCACCGTCTGCTGGATAGCGGCGATCTGCCGGCGCGTGAATCGTCTGCCGAAGAAGGAAGTGGACTTGAGCTTCTCGATGCGGGGATCCACGACAGCCACCAAGGAACCTGTTCCTGGTTACCATCGCAAATCCGGGCTCGCATGTCAAGGGGGTTTTTGCGATCCTTCAAAAAAATCTGCAAGTGCATTCGAAGCAATGCATTGGAGGTTTGCTGAGAAATCTAGATTCCGGCTAGCCTATTTCAGTGCCATTGGGTAGGCGACGGGGGATTCGGCAGATTGAATCCTGCAATCAGAGGATCGACTAGTGCTTCGGCAAGCATTTCAAGCTCGTGCTTGCAGGCCGAGTTACCCGGATACCGCTCGGACGAATTGCAGTTGCAACCCGTGCGAGGCATGGGTGGAATCGATGTCGGATTGATCGTCCTCCATCGCCTCGGAGGCGCTCTCGGACATACAGTCAGTGTGACGTCACTGGCGGCACCCAAGGCCGCGAGGAAGAGCTACCAGAAGGGTCTTGGGGGACTGCGGCGCAAAGCCCCGAAGTACAAGAAGAGCATTTCGCACTTCGAAAAAGCCGTGGAAGTCTATCCAAAGTTCGCGGCCGCTTGGTCAGCCCTTGGCGAGGCGCGCCGGGGCATCGAAGACGAGGTCGGCGCGCGCGAGGCGTTTAGGCGCGCGCTGGAAGCCGACCCCAAATACCTACGGCCGTACGAGCCGTTGATTGTTATGGCTGTCGCTCGGAGGGATTGGCCGGTAGTGGAATCTTTGGGCGGAGAATACCTCGTCTTCCTTCCTGATTCCCCTGTGGTTCGCCTGTTCGTAGCCTCGGCGGCTCTCGAGCAAGGCAAGCTCGATGACGCCGAGAAGATGGCGCAGACGCTCGTGGCGCGTAAAGAATCGAAACAGTGGCCATTGAGTTACTTCATCTTGGGCTTGGTGCACGAGAAGCGGACGAACTTTCCGAAAGCCGCGGAGCAATATGGGGCCTATCTGAACTCCTCGCCAAATTCCATGAACGCAGGGGAAGTCCAGAGAAAGCTCCACGAGTGGGGAGCCCCGCAGGTTATTGAGCCGCAGCAGAGTCTGATTCCGGGACGCGACGGGCAATCAGGTAGGCCACCAGCTCCCTCGCATTAGACAATTGTCGCCGCCGCTAGAACTCAGCGGGAAGTCGCTTCGCGATGGAGGGCCGTCACTTCGCAGCCCTCAAGCCAGGCGGCGACGATCGTCACCGCCGTTAGCAAGACCGTCCAGGCGACCCCTCGTCACGGGCCTGAGACGCCCGACGATTTCATGGCCTCCGGCTTGCATCACAATTCGTCGAACCACTCGTCTTCGGGGTCGAACGTTGGGATTGGCACGTTGAGGATCCTCATCTTTCCCACCGCCCTGTGGCGGCAGCCAGGTTTGATGAGCACCGCGCTCATCGGCTTTACGGGCACACGCTCTCCGTCAAGTTCGATGTGTCCCTCGCCTTCCAGCACCAGGTAGACCTCCGTCATGCGCTTGTGGTAGTGCACTTTGGAGTCGGCCAGGATATCCGTCATATGCATCGACGCGACGTCGTTTCCAGGCACCGCGAAGGCCCGGCGCGCCAACCCGCACGGACATCGTACGGGCTCGATGTCGTCCAACTGCGCCAACAAGTAGTTCATGTCATTTCGATCGTAGACGGCGCGTTGAGGCCATGCAACTGGACTTCGATGCGAACCTCGCTCGCGAAGCGCCTGGCCTCACGGAGTCGAGGCTGCTCTCGGGGCGCCTTCGGCGCCGCATTGACCATCCGCGTCGTCGTCCCACGGGTGTTCTCGGGTTGGCGGACAAGCCGAGACAGCCCGCCCTGTGCTCTCGGAGTGGGCGGCGGAAATCTGTGTTAGGCGGCGGACAAGCTGTGGACGAGGCGATCCCGTCCATGCAGGGTCGAGCTTCGCAGACAATCCTCAGACTGACGTTCTAGTGGGCGTGTCTGCTACTGAGCTTTGGCTCGCTCTGGGCGCAAGCGCAGGGGAGTAGGGCCCCACGAGTCGGCGCGCCCGAAAGCGGCAGCCGGACCGACAACTCCAGACGTACGAGCGGGCAGACCAGCACCCAGCCTCGCAAGAGCCGGACCAACCAAGTCGACCGTACCGGCGCCTATAGTCGCGTTGGGAGTTTGGCTACAGGGTCACGAAACGGGCAGGTCTACGTGTACGGTCGCGAAGTCACGGAAAACGGAAAACCACCTCCGGAACGTGTCGTGGTTACGATGGACTGCGGCGCGCAAGTCGGCCCGCAGCCGCAGGATTACACCGACTCGAAAGGGCGTTTCAGCTTCACTCCCGGCATCAATCGCACCGTCATTAGCGTCGATTCTGCCTGTTCTTGGCTCCGGTGCGGGGGCAAGCCCCGTGCGGCGCTTGGAGCCAACGACTGGGGGTAGGGGCCTGTCGAACTGCGTTCTACATGTGGAGTTCCCCGGCTACCGCTCGGACCGGTTGCGCTTGCGAGGTTTCCATGGAATGGGCGGGCTTGACGTGGGAGTATTCGTCCTCCACCCTCTCAACGGGTTCACAGGAAGGGCATTCCGCCCGACGCCCCGAGCGGTGCCCAGGGCTGCGGCCCTAGCCTTCCACAAGGGACTCGCGGCCCTGAGTCGGAAGGATCCGAAATACAAGCAAGCGATCGAGCACCTTGGGAAAGCCGCGGAGGCGTACCCGCAGTTCGTGGCCGCGTGGTGGGCCCTGGCGAGGCGCGGGCGGGCCTCGAAGACGACGCAGGTGCCCGTGAGGCCTACCTGCGGTCGATGGGAGCCGATCCGAAGTATCTGCGGCCGTATGAACCTCTGATGTGGGCGGCCCTCCAGCGGAAGGACTGGCCAACGCTGGAGTCGCTGGGCGAGCGCTATCTGACCTTGTCTCCCGGATCCCCGCTACAGGGTGGCTGTGGCGGCGATCAACCAAGGTAAATCCGATCATGCGGAGAAGATGGTGCAGGTCATGTTCGCTCGCGACGAAGCGAAGCAATGGCCTCGGACTCACGTCATCATGGGCTTAGCCCACGAGAGCTGGTCTGAGCTCGAGAAGGCGGCCGAACACTATCGGGCCTTCCTCCGCATCGCGCCCAACGCACCATTGGCCAGTGTGGTCAAGAACAAGCTTGGCGAGTTGGCGGCGCTGCCGGGCGTCGAGCCGTCGACAGACCTCTTGCGGGCCCTCCCTGCCGGACGGCACGGCGGGCCAATTGTTCTTGTCAGGTGAGGCAGCTGGGTGCCGCGAACCTGAGGGGGTTCACGCTGGATGTCCCACATGTGTATCCACACGTAGCGACCCCTGCCAGCCGCACCGCGCAGTCTGGCCGTTGGGACGCCACGTCGCCAACTGCCCCCCGCTCCCGTCTGGCGTTCGTGACCCGCGTGTTCGTAACTCGAATCTGGTCGACCCGTGGCACTCAGCCTTGGTCGAGCGAGTTCCGCTTGACGTCTCGAGAATCCTCGTGCGTCCGCCGACGCCGATGCAATCCCAATGCGACGGCGCCTCCGAGGACCAGCAGCCCCAACACCGACCAGAGTCCGGCTGGCGACACGCCCCAGTTGGCGTCGAAACGGCCCAACACCTCCGCGCGTTCGAGCGTCCAGTGCCATGCCGCGTGGGCTGCTACGGCCGAGAGGATGATCGTTCCGATTCGCTCGTCCACCACGAATCGAAACAGCCCAGCCAGCAAGGGGACGAGCGGCAAGAGCACGAATAGTTGCCCCAGCTCGACTCCCAAGTTGAATGCGAGCAGGGATGTCAGCAGATGCGACCCTGCGAACTGCAGCGTCTCCCGCAACGCGAACGAGAATCCGAAGCCGTGGACCAATCCGAATCCGAACGCGAAGAGCCAGCGCCGCCGCGCGGCGCCCACGATGTTCTCGAGGGCCATGTAAAGGATGGAGACCGCAATGAGCGTCTCGATCAGCGGCGGAAACCACCGCGCGTCCGGGGCCAGACCGAGGGCAGCTGTGATCAACGTGATCGAGTGCGCGACCGTAAAAGCGGTCACGATCAGGATCAGCGGCCGCATGCGCCGAAGAGGAATGACCAGGCAGAAAAGGAACAGCAAATGATCGGATCCGTCTAGGATGTGCAGGAAACCGAGTTGGACAAATCGCCACGCGGCCTGGAACCAACTCGGATCGAGCGGCACGCGCCCGGGGTCCCCTTGGAATTGGTAAGCCCGGATCGCGCCGGTGGGCAATTGGAACCGTAGAGCCGTGACGACTCGGTCCGCCAAGTGACCGAGTCTTGGGCGAATCGAAAAGCCCGAGTTCTCGGATCGGATCGGGTATTCCAGCAGCACGTCGAACAGAACCTGATCCCAAATCAGATTCTCGGTATTGGAGGGTCTCGGCCCGACAACGTGAGCGAGCGCCCGCTCGACGGAGGCGAAGGACCTGTCGGATGGGATCGAAATCTGGGTCGCCGCCGTCCGCGGCATGGGCAGCTGGACTCCGTCTTCGTGGATCTCGACAAACGGAGCGATCCACTGGGCGGCGAGATCCCTGAGCTGGGGAGCGAGCCCCTCGACGTCGAGATAGCCGGGCCCGAATTCCGGGAACTCGATGTCCCGCATCGAACTTAGCGGCACGCGTACCAGTAGCTGGAGAGTCTCGCCCTCGGCCCTGGCCAGCATGCGGGCGACGACCTCGGTTGGGATCTCGTGCGCCCATCCCGACACCGCCGACACGAGGGCAAGCGCGAGCAGGACCGAATGGGAGCGGGACACGAAGATCTTGTTCTCCGCAGCTGAAGCGAGTATGATAGCCGAGGCTACGAAAACGAGGGGATTCCATGAAGTCTGAATACCGAGCAATGGCCGCACTCGCGGCCGGGATGGCTGTGCTTGTTGCGTGTTCCGCACCGACCGGGGAACCGTCGGCGGAGACCGGCGCCGTCATGGCCCCGCGATTCGAGGTCGATCCGCTTTGGCCCAAGCCGCTGCCGAATCACTGGCTCGTGGGAACCGTGATTGGCGTGGACGTGGATGACGAGGATAACGTCTGGATCGTGCACCGTGGCAGTGCGCTTGATCCGAAAGAGCTCTATGCGACGTGGGACCCGCCGGCGTCCTCCTGCTGTTACGCCGCGCCACCGGTCCTGGTTTTCAATCAGGCGGGCGAGTTAGTCGAACACTGGGGCGGATCCGGGGAGGGCTACGACTGGCCGGCTTCCAACCACGGCATAGACGTGGACCACAAGGGCAACGTCTGGATAGGTGGGAACGGGCGCGGCGCATCCCGCGCGGAAGCGGCGCTCCCACACGACGAGAGCGCCATGGGACAGGGTCGAGTCCACGACAGCATGGTGCTGAAGTTCTCGAAGAGTGGTCAGTTCCTCATGCAGCTCGGCAAACCGTTCATGGGCGAGGGCAGCCATGACCTGGAGAACTTTAAGTTGCCCGCCAAGACGCTCGTCGATCCGAAGACGAACGAACTCTACGTGGCCGACGGTTACGGCAACCGCCGCGTGATCGTCCTGGACGCGGACACTGGCGAGTACAAGCGTCACTGGGGGGCCTATGGCAACGAGCCAGACGACACCCAACTACCCGCCTACAAGCCCGGTGAGCCGGTGCCCCAGCAGTTCCGCACTCCGGTGCATGGGATCGCGCTTTCCGACGACGGCATGGTCTACGTCTGCGACCGCACAACCGACCGCATCCAGGTGTTCAAGACTGACGGGACGTATGTGCACGAAACCTGGATCGAACCGAACACGCTCGGTGACGGATCGACGTTCGACGTTGCCCTGTCAAGAGATCCAGAGCAGAAGTATCTGTATGTCGCGGATGGATCGAACCAAAGGATTCACATTCTGGACCGCGAGTCGCTCGAACTGCTGACGAGCTTCGGGGACGGCGGCCGGCAACCAGGGCAATTCTATGCCGTGCACAGCATCGCGTCCGATTCCATGGGCAACCTCTACACGACGGAGACATATGACGGACAGCGCGTGCAGCGCTTCGAGTACAAGGGATTGGCGCCGGTCGCGGAAAAGCAACAGGGGGTCGTCTGGCCGAGCGACTGACGTCGCCATCGACTTTCGGCTTCGAAGAGCCGGGGCGTTGCAAGGACTCGACTCGCCTGCGGCTCCCGACGCGCCGGCCCTGGACGGACCGCCTGAAGATGCCAGGCTCATGACGGTCCGACCTGCTGCCCCCTCGCCCCACCATCGCGGGCAGGCACTTTCTCCTCTATCACCGAGGTGACACCCACTGCCAGCGGCAGAGGACCAGATCCAAACAAGCTGAGGCCCCTGGGCCTTCCGCTCCAACCCGCCACCCCAACAGAAAAGGCTCTGATGGTGTCCGCCTAACCAGGGGCGCAACAACGGTTCTTGGTCATGCGCTTCGAAAATAGCATTCCAAGTCTGCTGACGTGAAACTAAACGCTCATGAGCACGACTCTCGCGCTCACCCCGAGGGCATGAAACGGTCCTCGAGCTGAGGGCAGGGGCCACTCCGGGACAGGCCGCTGGCCCGACGGAAGCTGTGCTGGAATGCCGGGTGGCGGAAGCGGGGCATGGTCGCCGTGGTTACTGGCGGACTGTTCCCCGTTAACTAAACTGACCCGGCGATCCCGTGTCGAGCCCCGAATTGTGCCGGCTCCGCTTGCGGAGTCTGGACGAGCGGCAAAACGAGCCCCGCCCGCGCGGCGGGTGTCCCACTTCGGGATCGCCTACCCGCTTCCGCCAGAACGGAGTGTACAGCATGGAGCGGGATTGCTTCTCGAGCGACTCGATGCATGTCGCGGTGCCCCGCGCGGCCGGCATCGACGTCCACAAAATGCAGGTCACGGCCACCGTGCGCCTGTGCGAGCCCGGCCGCAGCGACGCGGCCATCGCCACGCGGGTCTTGGGCACCGACCCGCCGGCGCTGCGGGCGCTGACCGACTGGCTAGGCCTGCCCAGTAGTCACTTCGCCTCCGTAACTAAGGCAATCTTGCTGCCGGCTTCGAGTGCGATTCTGTGCCCCAATGTGGCTGCCGACAAGCGCTGATAGCCTCGCCACATGATCTGATTGCCGGGATCCGGGTCGTGCTTGCGTGCCCGGTACCCTCCCAGCAGGGCCACCAAGCGTACGGCCGTGCTCAGATCCCGCGGCTCCGTCTGACCGTATTCCCGAGCGTAGTCCCGCAGAAACGCCAGTTCGTCGTCGGTGAACATCAACGTCGCCTCGCAGTTCGGCACATCCCGCCCCAACAGCGTCATCAGCATGATCCGCCAAGCGATTACTGCGTTGATGGCAATCGCCCGCTGTAGCCAGTGCGCCGTGTGGAAGGCGAGATACTCCACCCGGCAGCCCGACTTGAGCACCCGGAAGAAGTCCTCGATGCGCCACCTCTGGAGATAGAAATCGATCACTTCCACCGCCGAGGCCACATCCGTGACCTCCAGGCTGGTTAGCAGTGTCCACGACACCGCCTCTTCCTCGGCTGGTGGGTTGACCTCGACAATCCGCACCCCCCACAGGGTGACGGGCTCGGCCGCACCCCGCGTCGCTGGAATGCTGAGCCGCCGGAACCGCAGCTCGCACAAGGCGGTCCGTTTGCTGCGCTTCGGCCGCGCCTTCTTCTTGCTCGACTTGCGGCGCTCGCTCAGCCGCTCCAACTCCACCTCCACATGGCCGACCGGCGGCCCTTGGGAGAGCTTCGCCAACAGTTTCTGCTGCCCATCCAGCACACGATCATGCTGCGCCCGCACCAGCAGTTCGATCCGCTCTGCCTGCCTCTGTCGGTCAAACAGTTCGAAAAAGTCCGCCTCCCGGTCACACACCGCGATGACCCGCGTCCGCCGCGTCAGCCCCTCGCAGGCCCCTGGCATGTCCTGCAGCCCGTCCACCCAACGCTGTGTCTTTTTCTGCTTCTCCCGCCCGTCGAACCCGCAGCGCAACACCCCCAGCGGCAACCCCTGAGGGTTCACCGCCAACGTCAAGTGCAGATGCAGTCCCAGCGTCTGCGAGGATGTCTGGTTGCTCCCGATCACCTCCAGACCCGCACAGCCCGGTCGCGTCGCGAAATTCAGATCACTCCCGTCCATCGCCAGCAGCACCGTCCGCTGGCCCCGCATCCGCTGCACCGTGCGCTTCCGGTGCCCGCTCAGGATGCTCTCCACTGTCACCGCCTCTTCCGACGGATGCTCGATGAACCGGTAATACCCGGTCACCGCTGCGCTGTCGCAGTGCGCATTCCCGCACACCGGCTGACCCGGATATTCCGCCAGCAACGAGGCGCTCTTCACCAGCCTCGCTGTCAATCGTCGATCGCCCATCTCGGATCCTCCCAACTCGTTCTCCGCCCAGTTCCTGCTGTCCAGTCCCTCCCCGGGTTCCAGCCAATGGCATTAACCGTACGCGACGAGACCGACGAATTAGTGACAGCGCTCATGAGGAGATAATTCTCCTGTAGTTTCAAGGGTTTGCGGCTGCGCGAAATTTTCTTGCTGGCAGGGCTTGACTTCTGCGGTTCGATCTGCCAAGTTAGGTGTCGAGGGATGTCTCATTGGACCCGCTGATTGAGAAGCTCCGCTCCACGACCTTCTTCGGCAAGCGCTTCACCCGGCGCCAGCTGGCCGATATTCAGGCAACCGTCGGGACGTTCCCCGACCTGAGCCGCACCGAATTGGGGCAGACCATCTGCGAGCACCTTTTATGGTGGAGAGGTGCCGGAGAGAAAGGGATGGTCGCCACTACCCCGGACCCTCTCTCCCCAGTGCCGCAGGTGGCGTAAGCCACCGCTGCGGCAGGTAGCAGATCCCTCCCCCCGCCAGTGGGGGGAGGCCGCCCGGGGGCCTGGCCAGGCCCCCGGGCGGCGACGGGCCGGACCGTCCGCACCTCGGATGACAGATCCGCAGCGCAGCTTGGTCGGCCCGTCGCAACCATTCCTGCGCGACCTGAACGGAAGCGTGGGTTACGCCCCGAATCGCAAAAGGACAGGAACACAGGAATGACTGAACTCAATCCCATCGTAGTCGCCGGCATCGACGTCGGCAAGTCGAAGCTCGACGCCCACATCTTCGACTCCAGCCTCGAGCGCCAGTTCGACAACACCAAGCCCGGCCGCCGCGCCCTGCGCAACTGGCTGCTCAAGCACGGCGTCACCCGGGCCGTCCTCGAGCCCACCGGCCGCTACCACCGCAACCTCCACCAGGGCCTCTTCGACGCCGGCATCGAGACCGTCCTCGTCAATCCCTTGCGCTCCCGGCGCTTCGCCCAGGCCATCGGCCAGCTCGCCAAGAACGACCGCGTCGACGCCGCCATGCTCGCCCGCTTCGGCCTCCTCGACAGCCTCGAGGCAACCCCGCCCCTGCCGCGCAACCTCCAGCTGCTCAGCGACTTGCTCGCTCTCCGCCGCAAGCTCGTCGAACAGCTCGGCGCCCTCCGCAAGCTCTGCGCCGAACTCGCCCCCGAGGCCGCCGGCTGCCCCGGCGCCACCCTCGACGCCTTGCAGGCCGACAGCGCCTCCTGCGAGTGCCGCATGCTCACCTGCATCGCCGCCGACACCGCACTCTCCCGCCGCGCCGCCAGCATCCGCTCGATCCCCGGCTGCGGCCCCGTCACCGCCGCCTGCCTCTGCGCCGACATGCCCGAGCTCGGCACCCTCGGCCGTCGCCAGGCCGCTTCCCTGTTCGGCCTCGCTCCCTTCGACCGCGACTCCGGCCAGCACCGCGGCGGCCGCTCCATCCGCGGCGGCCGCGCCCAGCCGCGCCACCTGCTCTACATGGCGGCCCTCTCCGCGGTCCGTTGCGAACCCGCGGCCAAGGCCTTCTACGAACGACTCCTCGCCCGCGGCAAGCCGCCCAAGGTCGCCCTCGTCGCCGTCATGCGCAAGCTCGTCGGCCTGCTCGACACCCTGCTCCGCGAGGATCGCCTCTGGCAGCCCGAGCCTCCCACCCACGAACTGCAGGCACCCGCATGAGCACACCGACGAGCGGCTCCCAACCGAACCTCGCCATCCGGAAAGAAATGCAAGAAAATCGCCTCTCCGGAACATCTCTGCCCGGATATGTGCTTGACAAGAAACACGGAAGCTGCGCTGGCAGACGCCCAGGGGCCGCAACCGCATTCAGAGCGCCTTGCGCCTGCTGGAGGAACTCGAGCGGCTCGGCATTCTGACTCTGCCGGCCAAGGCCAAGCCGGCCCCGGGGCGGGGTCGGCAGAAGCCGCTGGAGCTGGGAAGCCGGACGGCGCCGCAACCCGCGATTGACGGGCCACTGGCCGAGCTACTGCCTGTGCGGCTGCAGCCGGTGAGCGGGCAGCAGGCGGTCGCGGAGTGGAACGAGTGGAACAGCCAGGCTAACTGGTGAATGGACAGAGGGTGAAAGTCCCTTGCAGTAAAGGAATGAGCCATTTCGTACTGGCCCGCGAGTCATGCGTTGGCCGCCGTGAGGCGGTCGATGAAGCGTTGACAGCGGCGCGTGTGGGCAGAGCATTGAGCACCGAAATCCACATCGTTCGGAGTGCCGAGGCCGTCATTCGAGTCGAAGGCAACACTGGTCGTCCCGCATTGGCGAGGGGCGGCAGGGCTCCGCGGTGTCCGAGACCTCAAGGCACGCACGTACGTCCAACACCGGGACCTGGGAGGCCTTCCAGCCGCCCCGGCCGCAGGGTCGGGGCCGTCAAAGTCAAGGCAGGAGCCGAGCGGAGGACGCACGGCTGGAAGGAGTCGGACTCGGCCATAGTAGCGAAGAAACCGGCGAACAAAGCAGCGGGTGCGCTGTGGCGGAGTCGGCGGAGCGAAGGGCCGGGCGCAACGGGAGTTCGCAGCAGGCAAAGCACGGGCCGGACACAGAGCCGGATTTCCCGCGTCACAGGCGTCTGCGCGACACGGCAGTTCCAAAGGGGTGCCGTCACGACCGGAGCGAGGAGCCGGGTGCCTTAGCGGGCACGCCCGGATCTGCGCGGGGGGCGTCGGGTAACCGGCGTCCTACCGCAACGGTCCAGCGCTACCACCCGCTGGGCTACCGCCGTCCGCTCGGCACGCACCTGCGCTACTTCCTGCTCGACCGGCACGAGCGCAAGCTGGGCTGCCTGCTGTTCGATTTCGCGACCCGCAAGCTGGCCTGCCGGGACGCGTGGATCGGCTGGGCAGGCGAGGCGCACCGCCAGCAGCTACAGCTCGTGGTGCGGAACGCCCGTTTCCTGCTGTTCCCCTGGGTGCGCGTCGAGAATCTGGCGTCGAAGACGCTGGGCCTGGCAGTGCGGCAGCTGCCGCAGGACTGGCAGCGGGAGCACGGGTACCGGCCGGTGCTGGTGGAGACGTTCGTCGACCCAGAGCGCCACAAGGCGACCTGCTACCGGGCGGCGAACTGGCAGTGCCTGGGGCAGACGCAGGCGCGCGGGGGGCGGGGCGGGGTGGAGGCAAAGACGCCCAAGCAGGTCTACGTGCAGCCGCTGCATCGCGACTGGCAGGCGATCCTGCGGCAGGGCCCGCGCGCGGCGGCCAAGGCGGCCAAGCCGCGTCCGCGGGCCCTGCCGCAGGCCGTCGCGGACGACGGTTTCGTGTCGTTGTGGCAGGGGATCGTGGGCACGCTGGTGCGCGTGGCAGGCGAGCATGACCGGCAGTGGCTCCGGCGGCAGAGGGCGCTGAACACGCTGCTGGTGATCCTGTTCGTGTTCCGGCTGGTGTTCGCGCCCGAGCGGAGGGCCTACGGCACGGTCCTGGCCGACCTGTGGGAGCAGTGCCGCCGGCTGAAGGTCGACGAGGAAGTGTTCCGGCGGTTCCATCGCGCGGTGCTCGCCCAGGTGCCCCGGGACAGTCCGGCCGCGCTGTGGCACGGCCACCGCGCCTTCGCCGTCGACGGCTCGAAGCTGAACCTGCCCCGCCCGCTCGTGCACGACGGCTACCGCACGCCCTCGCCGACGGCCCATTACCCGCAGGGCCTGCTCAGCTGCCTGTACCAACTGCGCGCCCGCCTGCCGGTCGACTTCGACCTGCAGGCCCACGGTGACGAGCGCCGTGCCGCCTGGGCCCACCTGTCCGCGCTCCGCCCCGGCGATGTCGTCGTCTACGACCGCGGCTACTACTCCTTCCTGCTGCTGCACACCCACCTCGAGCGCGGCCTGCACGCCGTCTTCCGCTTGCAGGGCAACGCCAACTCCCTCTTCCGCGACTGCATCCAAAGCGACCGCACCGACGACACGCTCACCGTCCAGCCCAGTGCCGACGCGCTGCGCCAGCACCCGCAGGCCGTCTGGCGGCCCTGCCGGGTGCGCCTGGTCCAGTACAGCGTCGGCGCGACTGCCTACACCCTCGCCACCACGCTGCTGGACCGCCAGCGCTATAGCGTCCGCGCACTCGCCGACTTGTATCACAGCCGGTGGGGAATTGAAGAACTGTACAAGACCTCCAAGCAAGGCTTGAGCGTGGAGTTGTTCCACGGCCGCAGCGAGCGCCTGGTCAAGCAGGAACTGTACGCAAACTTCACCCTGATCGCGCTGACTCGCCTGTTCGCCAACCACTGCGAGCAGGGCCTGCGAGCCGCGCCGGACGGGCACGGCCGCCCCGCGCGGCAGGCGCATTTCCAGAACAGCCTGCGCACGGTGGCGCGCCAGTTGGAGGCTCTGTTCCTGCAGCATGCGAGCGTGCTGTCGGAATCCGTGCAGCGGGTCGTGGAAGGCATCGCCGCCGGCTGGCAGCGACGCCGCCCGGGCCGCTCTTTCCCGCGCGTCTCGCGCAAGCCCGCCAGCAAATGGAGGAACCGCAAGGCAACCGCAACGGCAAGCTCCGCCTGAAACTCCCCTCAAACGCCCCGGCCTGCTCGGATTCCCCCCTGTTTTCTAAAGTTAATGCGTGCTCGCGGCAAAGTTAATGCCATTGGGGTTCCAGCACCGGCGCGTGCTCCACCCTCTCCACGCCCAGTCGCCGCCGCCACGACCGCTCCAGTTCGTACACATACACCGTCTTGATCGACCCCGCGTCGCGCTGGCCCCGCTCCTGTCGACCCCGGCCTGTCGTCTCGCCGAGGCGCAGGAAATTCGCCGCCCGCAAGCTGGCCCCGCTCTGGCCAGCCGCCACGAACGTCTCCACCAGCCACGGTCGATACCCATAGCGGGCCTCGAAGTCGGCCGGCAGACGCCGCAACACGCGCCCCAGAACATGGCTCGCCAAATAGCGGCAGGTCACACCCGGACGGATCAGGAACCGGCTCAGCCCGACCACACGCTCCAGATGAGAGGCCCGCTGGGCGGGTGTCCACGCCACCCAGCGCTCGCGGGCTGCGAGTTGCAGAGCGGCGGCGGAGAACCCCACCGCTGCGAGGTACCCGCAGGCTGAAGACTGCACGAGATAGCGGAGTTGGCAGCCGGCAAAGGTGGTCACGCCCTGGGGATGCTCCCGAGCGATGAGGGTGTTCCAGATCGCACGCTCGGCCCGCCGCCTCACCAGGCACAGCTCGACCGGTCCCAGTTCGGCCAAGCGGTCGGGCACCGCCGAGGGCGGTGGCACCGGCGCATCGAGTTGGATCGGAGTGCGGTCCGGTGCCGCAGCCAGCGGAGCGGGCAAGGCGAGCACGCCGTCGGCTTGCAGTCCGCGCAGGACCTTCTGGCAGCCAGCGATCTGCAGGCGGTCGCGGGCGTCGCGGAAGTCGAACTGCTCACAGACCCGGCGGCTGAGCGCAGTACGGGTTGCGAAGTCCGTTGCATTGACCAGCCGGATCAGCTGGTCGCGCGCGGGCTGTGCCTTGAGGGTCTGAAGAATCAGACTCTGAGCCATACTGGTACCGGTACAGCGAATCGGGCTGAATTTGTTCAGTACCTTCTCAGACTTCCTTACATCGGCCGAGATGGCCAGACAGGGTAGGTCAGCCTAAGTTCCTACGGTTCATAGAGTTTTAGTCGTTTCCGAAGTGCCAATTGGGGTTGCGCCGGACCCGCTGTGACTGTTATAATATGTCCATGGAAAGCCCGAGCGAGGCCCTGCCGCGACCCACCGGACTGCCCGCGGCCCTGTCCCTGCAGCCGCCGGAGGCGACCGCTGTCAACGCGCAGCTGAGCTTCCTGGAGGACAGCGGCCAGGTGTATTGGTTCCTGTACCTGCAAGTGTGCGACTGCTACCTGCAAGGCGATCGCCCGGCGCGCGCGCGCTGCCTGGCGCGCTTCCTGACGTGGGGCGTGGCGACAGCGGCGGAATTGGCGCAGGCGCTCGGGATCAGCGCGCGCACGGTGACGCGCGCGCGGCTGCGGATGCAGCGGGAGGGGGAGTCGAGCTTCGGGCGTCCGCGCCAGCCGCGGCGGCGGCACGGGATCGAGGACCCGGCGGTGCTGGCGCGGGCGGCGGAGCTGCTGCAAGGGGGCGCGAGCTTGCGTGGCGTGGCGCGGGAGTTGGAGCTGTGCTTCGAGACGCTGCGCCAGTACAAGCGCGAGGGCTTGCTGCCGGGGATCGCGGCGCAGCGCGAGAGCGGGCGGGCAGTGGTCGCCGAAGCGGCCGCGGGAGCGGGCCTCTCCGAGCCAGCCGGGAACTTGGCGGCAGACGTTCCCGAGGCTGCTGGCGCGGGTCTGGAATCCGGCGGGGCGCGCGGCGCGAGCGGCGCGGGAATTCCCGCCGAGCCGGCCGCGGGCAGCCCGCCCGGCAGCGTGGACAAGGCCGGCCGCAACCGGCGCGACGCGGCCGCTGCGATGGGCCGGGCGGCGCGGGACGTTGGCGGGCGCGTCGCGGCCAGCCTCGGCCTGCTGGCCGAGCGGCTGCCAAGCTTCGAAGCCACCGCGACCGTTGCCAACGGTGGCGTGCTGACGGCCGTCCCGGCGCTGTTGCAGGCCGGCCTGCTGCGCCATGCCAGCCTGCTGCACATGCCGCCCGGCTTCTACGGCCTGCGCTCCGTGCTGCTGCTGCTGGCCTTCATGTTCCTGGCGCGCGTGCGCAACGCCGAGCGCCTGCGCTACGAGCAGCCCGGCGAATGGGGCGCCCTGCTGGGTCTGGACCGCTGCCCCGAGGCGCGCACCTTGCGGCGCAAGCTGGACCAGTTGGCCGCCGACCCCGAGGCGCTGCACGCCTGGCGCGCGGCCCTGGCCGGGCAGTGGGCCGCGGACGATCCCGCCACCGCGGCCACGCTGTTCGTCGATGGCCATGTCAAGCTCTACAGCGGCAAGGCCAACCTGCCCAAGCACTTCGTCGCGCGCCAGAAACTGCAGCTGCCGGCCGCGGCCGGCTACTGGCTCAACGCGCTCGGCGGCGCGCCCCTGCTGTGCATCCACAAGCAGGTCGATCCGAAAATGGTGGCCGAGATCCGCCACGGCATCGTGCCGCAACTGGAGGCGCTCGGCCTGCTGGCGCCCGCCGCGGGCGCGGCGGCGGAGCCTCACCTGACGCTGGTGTTCGACCGCGAAGGCTGGAGCCCGCAGCTGTTCCGCTGGCTGGCCGCCAAGGGCATTGCCTGCATTACCTGGCGCAAGGGCGCGCAGACGGAGCGCTGGCCCGACAGCGAGTTCCGCCCGGAGCGCGTCACCGTGCGCTCGCCCTTGGGCGCGGCGATGCTCGAGGCGCATGTCGCCGAGCGCAAGGCGCCCCTGCTGCCGGGCTGCGAGGCGCGCGAGGTGCGCTTCTGGATCGACCGGCGCCTGCAGCCGCCGGGCAAGAGCGGCCAGCCGCGCGAGCCCGTGCCCGCCGCGGGCCGGCCCGCCGCCGGCCAGCGCCAACCGTCGGTCATCACCACGCACCCGAGCCTGTCGGCGGCGCAGGTCGCCGGGCTCATGCGCTCGCGCTGGGCCCAGGAGAACGTCTTCAAGTACCTCAAGGAGGAGTTCGGCCTGGATGCGCTGCCGCAGCGCGGGCTGCTGCCCGTCGAGCCGCACACGCGGGTGGTCAACCCCGCCTGGCGGCTGATCCGCAAGGCCCTCGACAAGCTCCGCAACAAGGTCGGCAACCTGCGCCGCAAGCTGGCCCGCGAAAAGGCCCGGCCCAGTGCCGGGCACGCCGACAAGGTCCGCGCACTGCACTCCGAGATCGACGCGACCGACCGCTGCATCGAGGGCCTGGAGCATGCGGCCCGGCACGCCGACGAGCACGTGCCGGCGGGCGAGCTGTCCCCGGAGGAGCGCCTCATGGCCCTGCCCGAGCCGCTGCGCAACCTGCTCGACTCCCTGCGCATGATCGCCTACCGGGCCGAAACCGCGATGGCCGTCGCGGTCGCCCCCGAACTCGGCAAGCCCGAAAACGCCCGCGCGCTGCTGCAGGCGCTGTTCCGCAGCGACGCCAACCTGGTCCCCGATATCCGTGCCGGCACGCTCACTGTGCAGCTGCTGCATCTGGCGAGCCGCTCCCAGGACGCCGCCCTGGGCCCGCTGCTCCGGGAACTCAATCAAACGCGCACCGCGTTTCCCGGCACCTCGCTGCGACTCGTCTACGAACTCCTGCCCGACGACCATCCTACGAACGCTGCTCCCCGCCCGGAGCTCGCTGTCTAGCCGGAAAACCGCGACACCTCATTCTGGTCAGATGTCAGGAAGTCTGAAGAAACACGGAAGTTACGACGGATTTCCGAATAGAGGTTGCGGTTACGGATCGATGCTGGTTGACTTTTGGCGGAAGACGGAGTATGAATAAAGCGTCTGAAGGAAGGAACACAAACATGCGTTGGAGAACTCTCCTCATTTCACTTCTGGTTCTACTGCCAGCATTCCCGTTGCTTGCGCAAATCAACAGCGGGACGATTTTCGGTACAGTTCGGGATGCCCAGGGCGCGGTGGTTCCCGGCGCCAACGTCACGGTCACACTCACCAGATTGGGTGCCTCCCTCGATCTGAGCACCAACGAAGCCGGCGTGTACCAGGCCACGGGCCTGAGGCCGGGTGTCTACCGGATTCGAACCGAGACGGAAGGATTCAAGACAGCGGTCAGAGACGAGATTCGGCTCGCCATCCAGCAGCTTCTCGAGATCGATTTCACCCTGGAAGTCGGTGACGTCACCGAACAAGTCGAGGTCGTCGCCGCCGTTGTGGCTGTGGAGGCGGAGAGTGGCCAGCTCGGCACGGTCATCGAGTCCCAAGCGATTGCAGACCTCCCGCTCGATGGACGGCGCTACTCGGACCTGATTCTCTTGAGTCCCGGCGCGGTCCCGGCACCCGGTGCGCGGTCCAATCCGCGCGAGGCCAGAATCAACGTCGATGGCAACTTCTCGCTCCAGAACTACTTTGCCCTCAATGGAGTCGATAACAATACGTTTACGACCAATGGACAGGAACGGAGTCCGCAGGCGGTCCAGCCCCCCCCTGACGCTCTCCAGTCCTTCAAGATTCAGACTCGGACCTACGACGCCGAGTTCGGGTGGAGCCAAGGCGCGGTCATCAACGCCGAGATCAAGTCGGGCGCGAACGATTTCCACGGTTCCGGTTGGTACTTTCTCCGCAACGACAAGTTGAATGCCAACAACTTCTTTAACAACGCAGCTGAAGTCGAACGAGGGGTCGAGAACCGCGGCCAGTACGGACTGACCTTGGGCGGGCCGGTCGCGCGCAATAAGACCTTCTTCTTTGGCGACTACCAGCGCACGGACTCGAGCAAGGCCGGTGGCGCAAACGGCACGGTTCCAACGGCTCAGATGAAGCAAGGCATCTTCACTGGGGATCGGGACCTAGTGATTGACCGGGCTGCCGATGGCACGCCCTTCTATCCAGAGATCGTGCCTTGCGTGGACGAAGTCAACGACATCCTCAACCTCTCGGCGAGGCGAACAGACGGAAGGCCTTGCGGCGACCCAGCCGGCATGGCGCTTGGTGCGCTATATCCAGATCCCAACTCCGGAACGTTCGGCTACCAGTCCGCTCTCGACGTTCCGCTGGAGCAGAACTCCTTCGACTTCAGGGTCGACCACAGTTTGACGGACAAGGACGTTCTGTATGCTTCCTACAGCTTTCTGCAAACCGACACCGTTGTCGAGCAGGGTCCGTTTCCGAACCCGCTGGCGACGGGAGGCTTCACGGCCAATAGCTATGTCCGCGGGCAACTGTTGGCGCTGACCTGGAATCGGATCTTCAGTCCGTCCGTGTTCAACAGCCTTCGATTCGGATTCAATCGTATCTATTCGACGTCCGATCCCATCGCACCCGAAGGTGACGCCGGGCCGGACTACGGACTGAAGTCCCTGCCCGGTACGTTCGCTTTCGGCATCCCTCCAATCCGCGTGTCAGGCTAC
This sequence comes from Bryobacterales bacterium, assembly GCA_965218615.1. Classification (GTDB taxonomy): domain Bacteria; phylum Acidobacteriota; class Terriglobia; order Bryobacterales; family UBA6623; genus VXMF01. The sequence goes on along the minus strand of CBDCLH010000002.1, from coordinate 243,289 downwards.
ACGTTGCTAGGGACCTCGGAGTGGAGGCCCCAGTTCCAGGTTTCGCAGGTCTTTCAGCTGCTGGACAACCTCAGCTTGGTCCGGGGAAAGCACGGGTTCAAGCTCGGATTCGAATACAAGCGGGCCATGAACGAATACTTGGACGTAAAGGCTCCCAACGGCCGCTACATCATTCCCAGGAACTATGTCGGGGACGGATTCGCCAACCTTCTGCTTGGCAACGTCGGCAGGGTCGAGGCCACCTCGGCATTGGTGCCCCATACCTACACCGACGGTGTCATGTTCTATCTGCAGGATTCCTACAAGGCCTCGTCCAACCTCACGCTCAACTACGGAGTCCGATACGAGTACTTCACACCGATTCTGGAACGCGACAATCTGATGTCCAATTTCGATCCCGATGCGAACGCAGGCCGCGGAGCGTTGATTACCGCGAATCCCGGAGACCTTGGCACAGTCCCGTGCACGTTCGAATGCGTGCAGCGAGTGCAGGGAGGCGGCATCTTCAGCAAGGCTCTAGTCCATCCCGACCGCAACAATTTGGCGCCTAGGTTCGGGGCGGCCTATCGAATCGGGGACCATACAGTGATCAGAGGTGGTTACGCGATTTTCTATCAGGCGATCGACAGGATGGGGAGTTCGGCCGCGCTTTCGTTGAACCCTCCTCAGCTGATCGAATTCCGAGGATTGGAGTCGCAATTCCACGAGCCGCCAAAGTTGCTGCTGAGCGAGCCGTTCCCCGGGGAGAGCAACGAGTTCAATCCGCAGAGAATCGATCTCCGAAGTCGCAGCTTATTCGAAACGGCGCCGTGGTCCCAACAGTACAGCTTCGGGTTCCAATTCCAACTCGAAAAGAGTTATTTGATGGATGTCTCGTACGTGGGCGGAGACTCCAATCGGATCCGCAAGCTGCAGCCGCTGAACCAGGGTTACCTACACCCTGGTGGAGCGGTGTCGCACCCTTTTCCGGACTGGGCGCGTTTGAGCGACCATTTGGCCAGTAATGGCAATGCCAACTACAACGCCCTGCAGGTGAGCCTGCGACGCGCAATGGTCGGAGGCCTGGCTTTCAACGTGAACTACACCTGGAGCAAAGCGCTGGGAGATACGCAGGACAATCTCTCGGGTGGAGCGTCTTTTAGCAATGTCCGGCCGCAAAATGCCTATGATCTGGCAGCCGACTACGGACGGCTGGTCTTCGACCAGGCGCATCGGTTCGTGTTCAATTGGATTTGGCAAGTCCCGTTTGCGAGCGATGGGCCTGCGCGCCACGTCCTGGGCGGCTGGCAGTTCAACGGCATCTGGAGTTCCACCTCCGGCTCTCCCATCGGCATCCGTGGCCCCGACCGGAGCCGAACTCGGAGCCAGAACGCTCGGGCGGACTGTACCGGCGATCCGGCGGGTCCGAGGACCGTCGCGCAGTTTTTCAATCCGTTGGCCTTCGCAATTGCCAAGAATGGGACCTTTGGTAACTGCGGAGTCGACAGCTTGAGCGGTTGGCCGCATCACAACTTCGACCTTTCCCTATTCAAGAACTTCGGCCTGGGTTTCAGCGAAGAGGCCAAGCTGCAGATCCGCTGGGAGTTCTTCAACGCGTTCAATACGCCTCAATTTAACAATCCGAACAACAGAGTGGATAGGGGCCGGTTCGGTGAAACCACCGCGGTTCTCGATCCCTTGAGGGAAGGCCGTGTGATTCAATTCGGGTTGAAGTTCATTTTCTAGCCGACTTCCCAGCCGGGCGGGCCTGTGTTCAGGCCCGCCGGTTGGCGGTCCTGCAGGCTCGCTGGCCGCTCCCATCCCGCTCGCGGGATGTGCGAACCTGCAGGTCGACCAAGAATGCCGACAGAACAATCCTCCCACGAAGATTCCGCAGAGGGCCTGATCCGGGGCCTGGGGCTGAAGGAAGCCGTCTCGGCCAACGTGGTCGAGATGCTTGGCATCGGCCCCTTTATCACGATTCCGATCCTGATCGCTGCCATGGGAGGGCCCCATGCCATGCTGGGTTGGCTATTGGGGGCCGCGCTAGCCATCTGCGACGGCTTGGTCTGGGCCGAGCTGGGAGCCGCGATGCCGGGAGCGGGAGGCTCCTACGTTTACCTCAGGGAGGCCTACGGCCCCAAGAAGATGGGCCAGATGATGTCTTTCCTCTTCGTCTGGATGATCTTCTTCACCGCCCCGCTTTCGGTGGCGACCGGGGCCGTCGGATTTGCCCAGTACACGCGCTATCTGGGGCCCGAACTCTCTCCGTTGACCACCCAGTTCATCGCGGTGGGTCTTTGCCTGGTCATCACCTTCGCGCTCTACCGCGGGATTCACACGATCGGCCAGCTCTCCTTCATTCTCATGCTGGCTGCGGTTGGAACCATCCTCTGGGTGATTGTCTCGGGACTCTCAAACATCCGAAGCGAGCTTCTCTTCGACATTCCCGCGGGAGCTTTCTCCTGGTCCTGGGACTTCGTTTCGGGGCTGGGAGGCGCTGCGTTGATCGGCATCTACGGTTACGGTGGTTACAACAACATCTGTTTCCTGGGAGGAGAGGTCAGGAACCCAAGCCGGAACATTCCTGTCGCCGTCATCGCCTCGATCGCCCTCGTGGCGCTCCTTTACGTCTTCCTGAACACCACAATTCTCGGTGTGGTCCCCTGGCGCGACGCCGTGGCCTCCCAACACGTTGTCTCCGACTTCATGGAAATCGTGTACGGGTCTTGGGCAGCACAGGTCCTGACCTATCTGGTGCTGGGCGCATCGGCCGCATCCGTCTTCGCCCTGCTGCTCGGCTATTCGAGAATCCCCTACGCCGCCGCCAAGGACGGGAAGTTCTTCTCGGTATTCGCGAGGCTGCATCCGACCAAGCGCTTCCCCCACGTATCGCTCCTGACTCTGGGGTTGGCCTCGACCGTCTTCTGTTTCTTCGACCTGAGCAACATCATTCAGGCACTCATCGTGATCCAGATCATTATCCAGGTGCTGGGGCAGATTGTTGCCGTGACGTTGATTCGGACCTATCGGCCCGATATCCACCGGCCCTTCCGAATGTGGGGGTACCCGATCCCCAGTCTCGTGGCCATGGTCCTTTGGCTCCTCGTGCTTGTCTCGACGGGAGCCGCCATCGTGGGGCTGGGGCTGCTGGTGCTGGCGCTGGGAGTCGGCCTCTACATGCTCAGGGCCCGCCAGGTTGGGGAATGGCCGTTCGGCCGGCAGCCGGCTGGCGAATCGTAACCTCCCGGCCTGCCTCCACATCGCTGAGAATCGAAGTCTGACCTCCGGGCCAACGAACTTCCACCGCGTCGGCTCGTCTATGAGCGCCCATTCCGAAATGGAGCACCAGTTCGCTCTGAGAAAGATAGCTCCCGCTGCTCTGAACTTCGCGCAGCTGTCGCAGGTCACCGGCCCGGACCTTGACGCGAGCCCCCAAAGCGAGACGATTCCCACCCGTCCCGACTAAGCGGACTCTCAGGTATTGATTCTCGTTGGTGCTCGGATTCCAGAAGAGTGTGGGCTCGGAATCGATGTTGTTGAGGACCAGGTCCAACCTCCCATCGCCGTCGAAGTCGGCGGTGGCGGCTCCCCGGCTGGATTGCTCGTGTTCGAGCAGCAGGAGAGCGGGCTGTTCCTGAAATCGACCGTTTCCCAGACTCCGAAAGAGAAGGCTCTGTTGGCCGTAAGGCGCTACGGATGCCTGTTCGAGTTGATCGACATTGGGAAAAACGTGTCCGTTGGCCACAAAAATGTCCAGCCAGCCATCGTTATCGACATCCAAGAACAGCGTTCCCCAGCCAACGAAGGGGAGCGTGGGCCGGTCCAAGCCCGCCCGAGTCGTGACATCTGAGAAGTTGAGGTGACCCTCATTGCGGTAAAGCGTGTTGTAGTCCTCCGAAAAGTGCGTCACGTACAGTGAGAGACGGCCCTGATTGAGAAAATCCCCGGTCGCGACTCCCATCCCCGCCTGCTCGACTCCGTGGGCATTGAAGGCCACACCCGACAGGAGTCCGATTTCTTCGAACACCGCGTTGCCCATGTTCCTGTAGAGAAGGTTCGGCGTCGAATCGTTGGCTACGAAGAGATCAGGCAAACCGTCGTCGTCCAGATCCGCGAAGAGAGCCCCGAGCCCGAAGTAAGCTTGCGGGTCCTCCAGCCCGCTCGCGCGGGACTTCTCTTCGAAGGTGCCGTCCCCCCGATTGAGGAAGAACGAGTCGCCGGCCCCTTTCAGCCCTTGCGGGCCGCACATGACGGGGAGCCCCAGATACTTACAGCCCAGACCCGGCCTTCCCATCGATCCGTAGGCTGGACTTCCCGGTTGCGGCAGATTGCTTGGGTCTAGCTCGATGTAGTTGGCGACGAACAGATCCAGATCGCCGTCGAGGTCGACATCAGACCAGGCCGAACCAGTCGACCAGCGCGAATCGTTTACGCCAGCTTGCTCGGTGACGTCCTCGAAGGTTCCATCGCCTTGATTGATCAGGAGTTGGTTGGGGCCGTACGAAGTGATGTAGAGATCGGGAAAGCCGTCAGCGTTATAGTCGGTTACCGAGCAACCCATGCCCCAAGAGCCGTTTCCACCGGCACCCGCCTCTTGTGCGGCCTCCTCGAAGAGCCGACCGCCCCGATTGCGGAACAGAGCGTGCTGCAAGCGCGAGGGTTTGCTCTTCTGGAAGTCCTCCAAGCGTCCGCCGTTCACAAAGAAGAGATCTGGACGGCTGTCCGAATCGAAGTCGATGACACAGACCCCGGCAGAAATCGCTTCGACGATATAGCGCTTATGGGGATCGCCGCTGGTCAAATGGAATCTGCTCAAGCCGGCAGCTTCCGCTGATTCGAACCAGCGCGGCTGCGACCAGGCCCGGCCCAGCAGCGAAGGCGCGAAATGCGGCAACAACCCGACGAGGGCAAGTAGAAAGAGCCCCGGGCAGCGACGCATGGCGATCACCTGCTTCGAGCTCCTACCTCGGGCGGCCCTTGTCGAACCGGCAATCCGGCCCTCGCAGGTTCGCTCTCGACCAGCGTTCGGCTCGTCGTACGGAACGTCTCGAACGGTCGTCCCAACCATCCCCGCCGTCCACTGGAACCGCCCTTTCCCTGCTTGCAGGGACTCCGGGCAGGCTGGATCTGGGCGTCGAGACGCAGGCCAACTCGGCGGCCAAGGGCAGTCCCGAGTAGGCATTGGCGCGTGGTCGCTTCAGCGCCGTCTATCCCGAGCAGTCCCGGAACGGTCCATCCAAGCATGTCCGCCTGTGCTCGTTTCATCCGCTCCGCCCGCCGTTGACGGGGTCAGCGCCGGCCTCGGGCACCCACCGTTGCACCCGACGGAGAGTCCGATTCTCGGCCAATAGCAGGACAGCCTCCGGGTACGACTCGGATGCAAGATCCTGGGCACGACCGTGTTTAATATAGTGACAGCACGGAGCGACTCGTTCGCATCCAGCACGCCGCAAGCAGAGGCCCTGCTCGGCGCCGAGACTGCTGAGTTTCCTTGGAGAATGATCCCTGTCCCGCACGGCCTAGCCCATCTTTGTCACCCTATTCTACAAGTACCTTAAAACAACCACTTTGCGAGAATGAAATCTGGCGTCTGGTACTACATTCGCTGCACTTTCGTGGATGGCGATGGCGAGACGACCAGCTTGCGGACGCCGCCCGGAGACGCGTCGATGCCGAGCGCGTCATAGATCGCCTGCTGGCCGGCCTCGGCGCGGGTCGCCTTGCGCACGTGCAGCATTTGCCCGTCCGCGCGGCGGAATACCGCGGTCAGCCGCTGCTGGCCTTCCAGCCGCTTGCGCAGGCGAGTCCAACTGGCCCGCTCCCCGCTGTCCCGCAGGCGCTGGCGAATCATCTGCACCAGTGGGTATGCCAGCACCGTCACGAACAGGTGGCCTTCCGAGCGGTGCGCCTTGTGCTGGTAGATCGGCCGCAGGCCCAGCTCGCTCTGCAGCGAGCGGAACACCGCCTCCAAGTCGGTCAGCAGCACGTACGTGCGCCCCATCCGCTCCGCGTCCCAATCCGTGATGTTCGTGCGCAGGCAGTACGCGCCCGGATGCGTCGCCTGGGAGCCAGCGGCCGGCTGGCGCTCCCAGCGTACCGCCGCGGCCTTGCCGCCCTTCGCGTCGGCCTCCACGCGGATGCTGTAGTGCGGCGCGGCGGCCTTGTGCGCTGCCTGCAGCCGCCCGATGCGCCGCCAGACCGCCTCCAGGCGCTTCCCCGTGCGCGGGCGTGACAAGCCCTCGTGCAATTCCCGCAGGCCCTTTTCCAGGCGCTCCCCGGCCCGCTCCTTGCGCGCCCGCTCCTTGCGCGCCCGCTCCTCCGACTCGCAGTACAGCCGCGCCTCTCCGTTCTCCCCGGCTTGCTTGTACACGCGCACCGACGACCCCGACGCCGTGCCGATCGCGATCGCCTTGTCGGCCTCGAACGCGCGCTTGCGGCTCGCCACCAGGTAGCGGGAGCCCCGCTCCCGCAGCCACCGCAGGTTCTCCTCCGTCGCGATGCCCTTGTCCAGCACCACCACCGCCTCCGGCGGCGCCTGCAGCGCCTCCAGCATCCCCGCCAGGGTGCCGCTCTCGGCCACGTTGCCGGCCAGCACTTCGGAACGGCGCACGAACCCGGCCCCGTCCAGCACCCGGCCCAGCGTGCGCAGCGGGCAGTCGCTGCGCTTTTCCTTGGAACGGCCCCGCCGGGCCAGCGGCTGGCCCTTGGCGGCCCCCTCGAAGTACGTGTTCGTCAAGTCGCACAGAGTGATCGTGGGCTCGAGATCGAACAGGCCCATGGCGCGTTCGAACAGCGCGCGCTCGACCGTCTCGCGGTGCCGCAGCAGGCGGTCCGAGGCGCGCTAGAGGGCGCTCAGGCCCAGGCTCTCGAAATCGAAACCGAGCAGTTCCCCGAGGCCGCTGCGCGCGCGCAGCCAATGCCAGGACGCCAGCTCGGAGGCCGGCGCGGCCATGCGGCTGACGATCGAGCCGAGCACCGCGCAGCGTTGCGGGCCGGACAGGCCGGCGCGCTCCAGCAGCGGCAGCAGCCCGAGCTGCTCGACGGCCCACAAGGCGACCTGCTCGACGCCGACACAGCGCGGGCGGACCAGGTCCAGCGAGTTGCCGTCGATGCGCTGCAGGTCGGGCTCGGAGGCGCCGGTGGCGGCCCGCTCGGGAGGGGCTGGAGCGGCCTGAACCAGCTGGGCGGCGATGCGCTGGGCCTCGGCCTCGACCGGCGGGGGGCACGGCAGCGGCTCCAGCGAGAGCTGGGCGTCGAGCAGCTGGCGAATGCGGGAGCACAGCAGGAGCCAGTCCGCGCGGTCGATGGCGAAGTGGCTGCCGAGATTGAGCAAGATGCGCTGGCGGACCTGGGGGCCGACGCGCTGGGAGCGGACGAGGCGATAGGTGAAGTAGGCCTGGCCGTCGTTGCCGGAGCGCGTGCGGGTGCGGCAAACGAACATGCTCGCAGTCGAGCACTGCGGGCCGGATAAGTCAAGCCGTAATCAAATATTATGGCACTACATTTTGCATCTCGGGCCATCCGCCACCAAGAATCAACGAGATACGCGCCAAATCCGTTCAATAATGCCTGAAATCGGCTACGGGCCGACAAACCTGGGCTAGCAAATCGGGCTCTTGGAATGAGGACGACGTTGACAGATCAGCCCACTTCATGCGGCGACTGCTTGTCCCTCCCAGAGAAACTGGAAGTCCCCGGCGAATGCCTCCACGGTCCACTGCAGACTGATGCGACGGAGTGCGTTCGGAGCCCAGACGCCCAAGTAGTCGGGACAAAGAGCCTGCGCTGAGCCGTGCAGCGCGTGGTATTCGTTGCGGCGCTACGCGATCCGGAAGTGTTTGAAAGGAGCTGAGTTGATGTGCTCGCGCTCGTCGACTCACTTGATCGTTGCCGCGAAGCCGCTGGTCATAGCCGCCGGCAAGGCCGAGGACGGAACCGCGTACCGCGAACGGTGCTCAGGCTGCGCCCGGAGAGGACTTCGGCGACGGGTCGGGCTCCGGTCGGTTCGAACTCCGGTCTATCAGAATCCGGATTGCGAGATACCGTACACTGATCTTCTGATGGCTCCTCCGCGTAAGGGCGGCCAAAACAAGGCACGAAACAGACTCAGCTGGAAGTTCCGTGCCCGTCGCGCCGTACAGGCTTGCTCGATCGGATTCGTTTTGCTGAGTGTCTTCCAGCTGCTGGCCGGGACAGCAAAGGCTCAGGTCCCGGCTGAAGCCGCGTCCGAATTCAACCGCGCCCTGGAGCACTTCCGGGCCGGCAGCTACGTGGACGCGCTTGAAGTCATCGAACCACTCGGGAGACGTCATCCAGGGGTCGCCGAGATTCAACATTTGCTAGCGATTGTTCTCGATCTCAATCGGAGGCCGGACGGGGCCAACCAGCACTTCCGGCGGGCTGTGGAATTACAGCCGGATTCGGTTGTCCTCCGGACAAACTTCGGCGCCAGTTTGATGCGTCTCGGGGAAGCTTCGGAGGCTGCGGGGCAGTTCCGCAAGGCTTTGGAATTGGAACCGAATCATGCGACGGCAAGCTTCAATCTGGGAACAATACTCTTGCAACAGGGCCATCCCGAACAGGCTCTCCCCTGGCTGGAAAAGGCGTTTGCGATGCAGTCGGACGTCTATGAGAATGCCTACCAGCTCGCCTACTGCCGGTTCTTGCTGGGGAATTACGAGGCGGCAGACGCGGTTCTAAAGAAACTGGCGGTCCCGGCGACGTCTCGGGTGGAGTTGCGGTTCTTGAGAGCGCTCACGGAGCGTGCGTTGGGGCGTGTCGACCGAACGCACGAAGTCTTGCAGGCGATTCAGCCACTGTTGCATCGTCAGCCGCAGCTGCAGTTTCAGGTGGCATTGCTTCTCTTGAGTCAGGGCCTGCTGGAACCCGCCGAAGAACTGCTCCGATTGGTGACAGCACAGCTGCCTAGGTCCTATCGGACCTATCTCAACTTGGCGCTTGCCCAAAAGAGGCTGGTGAAGTTGCCCGAAGCCACCCGGACGGCAAAGACCGCTCTCGCTCTGGAAGAAACCGCGGAACTCCACTTGCTCTTGGGGGATCTTCTGGAAGCGCAGGGAAAGCCCCTCGAGGCGGTGGCTCATTTTCGGCAGGCGGTGGTGCTCGACCCCACCCCGGCCAACTACTTTGCCCTGGGTCATGAGTTCCTGATTCACTGGAACTGGGAGGCCGCGGCCCAAGTCTTTTCGGCCGGTCTCGAGAGCAAACCCGACTCCTGGCATCTCTGGGTTGGCGCGGGCACTGCCGCACTCGGTCTGACGCGGTACGAGGAGGCAACACGCGCCTTCGTGAACGCCGTGAAGTTGAGGCCTAAGGAACTGATGGGCTATCACTTCCTCTCGCAAACGTTCGATCAGTCGGAAGAGGCTTTCGATGACGCCGTGGGCTCCTTCCGGGAACTACTCAACCGGGACGCGGCGAATCCGTGGGCTCGTTATTTTGAGGCCTTGGCAACGTTCCGCCAGGCTTCCCGGGTGGGAGATTCAAGCCAGGTGGCGGCCCGGGTCGAAGCGTTGACGCAGCTGACTCGAGAGAACTCGCGCTTTCTGGAAGCGCAACTGTTGCTGAGTGAGATCCAATTCGAACTCCAGAACTGGGCTGCTGCAGTCAAGGCGCTTCAGCAAGTGATCCAGCTCGATCCGAATCATGTGTCGGCCCACTACCGGCTGGGACTTGCGCTCCAGAGGTCAGGCCAGTCGCAGGAGGCCCGACAGATCCTCCAGCGGTACCGGCTATTGAAGGCCGAGGAGGACCAGACGATCGGAGGGAGAGTTGCAGTGACCACCCGGTTCATTGTGGAGCTTAAGCAGGATGACGGGCTCCGCTAACCCCGAACTGCTGGTCTGCGCAGGCGAGTTTTTTACGGATCTGATCTTTTTCGACCTGAAGAGGCTTCCGACCCTGGGCCAGGAAATCAAGACCGATGACTTCGCCATCGCGCTGGGAGGCGGCGCCGCGATCACCGCGACCACGGCAGCCCTACTGGGACGTTCTGCCGAGTTGGTGACAGTTTGGGGCGAGTCCATGCTGGAGGTCGAAGCCCAGAGACGACTCGAGAAGGCTGGGGCTTCTTTCTCGTGGTCCCAGGTCAGACCGGACATCATGTCCGGACTCACGGTTGCGGTCTCCACGCGGGAGGATCGATGCTTTCTGACGCACCCTGGCGCCAACCACTTCGTAGAGGAGTACTTGCTCGAGATGGAGACTCTGGAGAAAATATGCCTCGCCGGCCACGCCCACTTCGCCCTGACTCCCACGCGGTGGGATCCGTTCGTGAATGCCGTCAAGCAGCTTCGGAGCGGCGGCGTCACGGTGTCTTGGGACTTGGGTTGGGACGCTGTAGCCGGTCGTTCCCAAGGCTTCCAGAATCTGTGTCGACAGCTGGATGTGCTCTTTCTGAACGAGATGGAAGCTCTCAAGTATGCTGGAGTTCCGTCGGCTCAACAGGCCCTGGGATTCTTTGCCGCGCCGCACAATACTGTGGTGATCAAGCTGGGGGCAGCCGGCGCAATCGTCTCGCACAACGGAGCTTCAGCGGTGCGGGTTGAGGGAATTGACGTCGAGGCGGTCGAAAGCACCGGGGCCGGGGACGCTTTTGACGGAGGATTCCTGCACGCCTGGATGGCAGGGAAGACCGTGGAAGAGGCGCTCCTGTCGGGCAACATCTGTGGAGGACTGTCAACCCGGTCGCCGGGAGGGACAGACGCTTTGCCGACCCAAGAGGAATTCGTGCAACACCTTGATCGGCTTGCTACGGAACGAAACCGAGAGGCAGGGCTCGCATGAAGCTGACTGTGATAGGCGGGGCCGGTGTTCGGGTTCCATTGGTGACAAACGGCCTGTTTCGCCAAGACACGACCCTGGCCGTCAACGAGTTGTCCTTGTTCGACACCGACCCAGACCGCCGCGCAACCATCGCTCGCATCTCGGAAGCCATGGCGCGAAGGGCCGGCGGAACCCTGCGGGTATCACAACCTCCCACCCTGGAAGCGGCGCTGGACGGGGCTTCGTTCGTAGTTTCGAGCATTCGAGTGGGCGGGATTCCGGGTCGGGTTCGAGACGAGAGGATCGCGCTCGAGCATGGCGTGCCGGGCCAGGAAACGGTCGGACCAGGCGGGTTTGCCCTGGCCTTGCGGACCATCCCCGTCCTTGTGGAATACGCCCGCAGAGTGGCTGAGCTAGCCCCGCGGGCCTGGCTGATTAACTTTACGAATCCAGTCGGAATCATGGCCGAGGCGCTTATCCAGGAGGGAGTCGGTGACCGTTGCATTGGCGTCTGCGATACCCCCAGGGAGCAATTCCTGCACGTCGCCGAGGCTCTTGGGATTTCGCTGCAAGCGGCATCCTTCGACTACCTTGGCCTGAATCATCTGGGTTGGATCCGAGCCATCCTGGTGGACGGACGTGACGTTCTGCGGGACCTGTTGGCGTCGGACGAGGCGCTGGAAAGCGCGTATCCCATCCCCTTCTTCTCGAAGCCGTTTCTGAGAAAACTGGGTCTCCTGCCCACGGAATACCTCTTTTTCTACTATTCGACCCGTGAGGCCTTCCACAAGACAATAGCCTCCGGGAGTACCCGTGGCGGACTGATCCAGAAGCTGGAGAATCGCCTGATGCAGTCGGTGGCCGAGTCCGGCTGCGATGAGACCAAGGTTCTGGAGGCCTACGACCTCTATCTCGCGAGTCGCAATGCCTCCTACATGGCGATTGAAACGGGGGAGCCAATCAAGAAGGGCCACGTTGACGCGGCAAGAGAAAACCTGTACCAGAGCGTAGCTGGCTACGAGCGAATCGCCCTGGATGTCATGGGCGCGATCGGCAACAACCAGCTGAAGGTGATGCCGGTGGATGTGGCCAATCAGGGGGCCATTCAAGACCTCGACTGCCAAACCGCAGTGGAAGTGCCTTGCGCGATCGACTCCAACGGCGCTCGACCAATGGCCGCCGGGCGCCTCCCCGAGCAGATTCGGGAGCTGCTTCTTCAAGTCAAAGAATTCGAGCGAATCACGGTGGCCGCCGCGCTGCAGGGATCGCGGTCGCTGGCGATCGATGCCTTGACCGCCAATCCACTAGTCGAACGCCGCGAGTTGGCGGAGAAGCTGGTGGACGCGTACCGGCGAGGCCACTCTCCTTGGCTGGATCATTTGACGTAGGCCGAACGGGGCAGGATATCGAAGGCAGAATGCTGCGCCGGATTCGCTTGTGAGCGAGAAGCCTGCTTCACTCGACTTCTGGACTGTACGATCCGCGTTGGGTATACACGAGTCCGCCACCTCCCCAACGTAAAGTCCGGGATGCCAGCGCGGCTTGCGGCTGGTCGTTGAGAGGTGCTTCCGGACTCGCGTGATTGGACCGCAGCCGATTTCGACTCTACACTGTAGTTTCAGGTCGAGAGTTGACTCGATCTTGAGGCCTCAAGGAGGGCACCATGCGACTTCGATTTTTGGGTGTGGACTTGGTCTTTCCAGTCCTGCTGACCGTGTGCGTTCTAGCCGGTTCGACGCAATCTGCAATCGCTGAATCTGGACCCAATCTGGACCGAGTCTTGACACTGGCGGAATCCAGAACCGGACCCCGCTCGCTCTCGGTCGATTGGGGCGCCCCAGGCCTATGGCAGCGCCTGTTGCGGTTACAGACGACGGCGAGCGTCCTTTACACCACGGCGCATCCGGACGATGAACAGGGGGGAACGTTGACCTACCTCAGTCGTGGGCAGGGCGTGCGCACCTCACTGTTAACGCTCAACCGCGGAGAGGGGGGAGCCAACGCCATTGGGGCTGAGCTGTTCGACGGGCTGGGTTTGATTCGAACCGAGGAACTGCTCGTGTCCGATCGCTACTACGGTCTGGACGACCAGTACTTCACCACTTTGATCGACTACGGCTACTCCAAGAATCTGGACGAAGCTCTCCGGCAATGGGGGAGGGAGAACGTTCTGCGGGATGTCGTGAGGGTCATTCGGATCAATCGTCCTTTGGTTCTCGTCTCCCGCTTCTATGGCAGTCCGAGAGACGGTCATGGAAATCACGAAACCGCAGGAGCCGTGACCCAGGAAGCATTTGCGTTGGCCGGCGACCCTGATCGATTCCCGGAGCAGATCCGTGAGGAGGGGCTTCGGCCCTGGCAGCCTCTCAAGCTCTATCGGAGCAATCTGCGGTCTCGATCCTTCTTTCGTGGAAGCAGCGGGCCCCCTGAGCACCGCTGGAACGTCGATATCAACGTTGGGACGTTCAGCCCTTGGCTGGGAGAGAGCTACCAGGAGTTTTCAGCCCTGGGCCTGAGCTTTCAACGCTCCCAGAACAGCGGTCGTCGCCGCGAAAGGCAGGGAGCTTATCACCAGTTCTTTGAGAGGGTAACAAGCCGTGTCGAGGCTCCGGAGAGGGAAGCCGGATTTTTCGACGGCATCGATACGTCACTTGCGGGAATCTACCGACTGCTGGGCAGCACGCCACCGGAGGGGGTTTCCGCATTGCTCTTGGAAATCGAGAGCCGAGTTAAGGACTCCGTCGCGGCCTACAGCGTCCACAACCCCGTGGCGGTTGTGCCCTTCCTGGTGCAGGGTTTGAGCCTGACCCGCGAGGCAATCCAGCGGTCCGAGGGCCACAACGAGGCGCTCTTCCTGCTGACGATCAAAGAGCGACAGTTTCAGGATGCCATCAATACGGCTCTGGGACTCCAGTTCCGAGCCGTGTCGGCGCCGTTCGGTTCCGGAGCTCCGAGTTCCCCCTTCTCACGGCCAGCCACCATGGGGGTGATTGTGCCTGGCCAACAATTCCAAGTCGAGGTGTCGCTGGTCAACCCCAGTAGTCTTCCGATTCAAACCGAACGAATATCACTGGAAGGCACCGAGGAATGGGGAATCGAGGGAGATTGGCAGTCGGGAAAGTCGCTGCGTACAGGGGAGGGCCTCGCGACTAGGTTCGCAGTGACGACGCCTCACGACGCTACCCTTTCACAGCGCTATTTTGGGCGCGAATCGATCCAGGAGAGCCGCTACCGGATTCGCGAGCCGGAATACTTACATCTGGCTGGCCGCAGACCGGCGCTCTCGGCCGCAGTCAACTACTCGATTGGGGGGCAGTCGGTCCGAGCGAGTGCGGTGGTGTATCGCCGGGAGGCGAATCTCCCGTATGGATATGAGTATCGCGAGCTGAAGATCGCGCCAGCCCTTGTGGTGAATGTGTCCCCGGCCAACCTGATCGTACCGCTTGGGTCGACTCGGAACAAGGTGTCGCTCGATGTGGAGTTGCTCAACAACCAGAGCGTAGGAAGCCAAGGCGAGCTCGTGCTGGAGTTGCCCGACGGTTGGCTCGCTCAGCCCAGCCGACAGACCTTCCAGTTTTCCCAAGCCAATGCGCGCCGGAACTTCAGTTTCTCGGTCACGGTGCCCCAACTCCGCGCGGGGACATACGACCTGCATGTCGTCGCCCGAGCGGGAGGACGCGACTATCGTCAGGGTTATCAGGTCATCCGCCATCGAGACTACGACATTCGCTACTGGTACCAAGATTCGGTGACCCGGATCAGAGGTGTCGACGTCAAGATCGCACCCCGCTTGAAGGTGGGCTATGTCATGGGCGTGGGAGACGAAGTTCCCAGCGGAATCGAACAGATGGGCGCGGAAGTCACTCTTCTGAGCACCGATGACTTGGCCACAGGAGGCTTGGACGCCTACGGAGCGATTGTGGTCGGCACGCGAGCCTATGCTGTGCGCCAGGACCTGATCAACTACAACCAGCGGCTGCTCGAGTACGCTCGCGAGGGCGGGAATCTAATCGTTCTCTATCAAACGCAGGAGTTCGTCCCCGGAAAGTGGGCCGCCTTCCCGGCCGATCTCCCACGTAGAGCCCAAGAGGTTTCGGAGGAAGATTCGCCGGTGAGAATCCTGGCCCCCGACCACCCGCTCTTCCAACGACCCAATAAGATCGAGGCGGCCGATTTCGACTCGTGGGTGGAACAGCGCGGCTCCAAGTTTTTTTCCAGTTGGGACGACGCATATGTTCCCCTGATCGAGACTCAGGATCAGGGGCAAGAACCACAACGGGGAGGGTGGCTGACCGCCCAGTATGGCAAGGGCTACTACACGTATTTCGCCTACGCCGTTCATCGACAGCTACCCTACAGCGTGCCTGGAGCGTATCGAATCTTCGCCAACCTCCTCTCGCTAGGCCGCTGATTGGAGCGGCGCTTTCGATTTGAGCTAGCCCGCAGACCAGCCGGAGATGCGCTTCCTTCCTCCCTTCGTTCCCGGAAGCCGTCCAACTCAGCAGCCTCCCACCTCCGGAGGCGGCTGAAAACGCCGCTCGGATTGTTGCGAGAATATCTTTCGCAGAATTCCCGGTTGGCCAGCGCTCCGCCCCACAGGAGGATCGGGAGCACCAACTCTGCAGGGATGCCCTCAAGCCGCTTGCTGGAGCACCCCCCTGTTCCGCTCGCGCGAGTACTCTATGTTTCGATAGCAGCCGTCTTCCCGCCAGCCTCCGTAGGTCTCCCCGGCGAGCGCCCGGATTAGCCACAAACGACTCGCGGCGTTGGGGACGATGCACACTACTTGCGTGCGCAGCCGGAGTTCGCCGTCGAGGCGCTCGCGATCTCGGTCGACTTCATATGCCGATGGCGCTGGCGCGGGATGTTGTTGCTCGTTTGGTTCGCATCCAGTCTGAAATTGGCCCGCTGACCTCGGCTGCCGAGGGAGATTCATCGGCCTGGAGTGCGAATGATCCTTCCTGGTCGCCGGATGGGAAACGGCAGGCGTTTTCGTTTTGCTGGAGCATTTGGACCATTGCCCCCGAAAGCGGCGTGTGGGCGCAACTGACCTCCTCGCAAGGATTCCTTGACCACGCGGCCTGATCACCGGACCGGACTTCTGTGGCCTACGTGATCGGCGAGAACCCACCCAGACTCACTGGGATGACTTGGTCACGGTAGCCCTTCCAGCCCCTGGAGCCAAGACATCTTGCCTCGATTCCGCTCTGCTGAATCATTGACCTGTTTCCTTTGATGAACTTCGTGATTTTCTCAGGCGGTTGTAGTGGCAGGAACTGCTCTGTGTGCCCTTCGTTCCCTTGACCGCGCCGCCCACCCCCCTGAGTCTGCAAACTATGTTCATCCGGCTCGTCTTTACCCGCTCCCGCCCCGTGCGCAGCGAACGCGTCGGCGGCTCGGTTCGCCTACTCACCCTGCTCAACCCCGGCTCCGCCTTCCCGGTCCCCCTGCCGCAGGGCCCGAACTGATTCGACTCGTCGACACTCTCCACTCCGGGCAGACTCCCCTGCTCGGGCTCGATCCCGGTCCGCTCGAAGTGACCGAGAGCCTCGACGAACGCTTGCGGCAACGCGGACTGGACGGCGTCAACGATGCCGCCCGCAATCTCGAGCGCCCACCGGGACGGTTCACTCCTGAGTGCGTGACGGCCAATCCTGTAATACACATGCGGCCCCCGCAGGACTGTGTCGCTCTCTCCTTCAAGCACTTGCGACTCCGGAAGAGCACCAAGTGACGAAGTGGGGGTAAGGGACCGCTCCCGTGCCGGCAGACGAGCGGTGCCGCGGCCGGCGTTGGCCGCACCCTTTCAGATTGTCTTGACCCGTTCGATGCGCCCGGCCAGCATGAGCGCCACCACCACCGCGAGCGGCGTCATCAAGCTGACACCAATGAGCACGGCAGTGTAGCTGCCAGTACGGTCGAGAACCAACTCGATGAGCTGGTTGGTCAGCACGATACCCGCGCTGCCGCCGGTTCCGGAGAACCCGAACGCGGTTCCGACGTAGGAAGCCGGGAAGAAGTCCGCCGGTAGATTGAGCAGATTGACGGAGACGATTTTGACGCCCCGCGCTCCGATGCTGATCGTCGCCAGGGCAGTCCAAAAGTTCGGAGCATACGCCGCTGCGATCCCTGCGGAAGCAGCGGCGCCCGCGAGGCGCAGAACGGCTTTGCGGGCGCGGTTGATCGACCAGCCGCGGGCGATCAGCCACGAAGTCACGCCCCGCCAGTCAAGTCGCCGAGGCCCGCGGCGACAAAGGGAATCCAAGCCGTCAAGCCGATCTCGGCAATGTTCAATCCCCGTTCTTGCGCCAAATGCAATACCAACTGGCGTAGAACGGGATCAGCCATGAGTTATGTCAGTACGGCCCGCAGCTTGGCATCCCAAAGCTGCTCTTTCTGATCGTCGAATATCGTCATTTCCACGGAGCCGCCGCCGATCGAGGTATCGGGATGACGCAGAAAGTGGCAAACGACAAATAGAATTACTGCTGACAATGATTGGAACTTCCGCCCTGAGCCTCCAGGAGTTGGTGTGGCGGAGGGTTACCGAAGCTGCCCTTTGGGCGCTGTCCATTGTAGCTATCCCGAAGTGGCTCGCTCCCTCGCACCGAAGCAGCTTTGTAGTCCTTGGCAACCGCTCATGTCGGCCCGTCCCGCAGTACCTATCTCTGAGCTGCCTCCGCGTGCTGACTCAAGACCGTCAACTTCAGGATTACTCAGTGATGCACCACCCGGGCGATTGCCACCACTGGCGTCGTCGCTTACTGGAAAACCCGTTTCCAACCCGGAGACACCGTCATGAGGGGAAAGAAACGTTCCTACATCGACACGTGTTGGCGTTCCCACGCTGCAAGCGCTGCCACAGCCGTTCCATCGAATCAGCCTCAACGCTTCGGACAGATCCGGAATCTTCAAATGGACGCTACCCATTCGCTAGGCTCAGTCGAGGGCTGTCTTGCCGACGTAGGATAGGACCCTGGGCAAGCGGCCGAGCGTGGTCCTGCGCTCAGCAAGGGCCTCCTCGATCAGCCCTCGAACAGCGGGTCTCTCTGCATCCTTGATCGAGCGCATCTTCACGTGACGCATCTTTGCGCCAGTGCCCTCCAGCAAGCCCTCGGGATCCGCCAACTCCGCCCCTCTATAAACGCCGAGATTGACCCATGCGTTGTAGGGCAAGATGTACGTGTAGCCATCGATCATCTTCCTGGGTCCCAGACCGTACGTGGCGGCCCGGTCGCCGAGGCGCACCACTTCGCAGGAGTCCGGATGGATCTCGAAGATGATTGCGCGCAGACGCGTCATGATGGGCCGCAACGGCTCCTTCGCGAGCTGGACGAGATCGTCGAACGTGCCGAATTCGGCCTTGGACATATAGGCCATTGTCCCGATCTTCCAGAAGAGGCGCCGCTTGCCAGGCGAGACGGTGTCCGAATCATGCCCGATTGCCTGGTAGCCGCGAATCGACTGAGTCTCACCAATGCGGTACCCGCGGACGCCAGCTACGTGACGGATGGCGCCACGAGAACCGTAAAGATCGACGGACCAACAGTCGGGTTCCGACACGCGGGCCCAAGCGTGATGTGGTGGGCGGGATAATCGGCTGCCACGGTTGTTCAGGTGCTGCGCCAGCTTGTCCCATACGCCGCCGCGGACATTCAGGTCGTTTCGACCATGAAACGCCATCTCCCGGAAGCGGTGAAGCGGAACCTATTCCAAGACAGCCGAGATCTTCCGGGCTGGGCGCCGCCGCTCGCACGCAGCATCACGGCTGATCAGGGTGTTTCCGTATGAGTGGAACCATGGAACCGTCGCGGCTGGCGGGGCGAGGGGCAACACGGTACTGTTCCATCCTGCGGGTATTCGCCGACGGCCATGAGGGAGGCAATCCCCTCGGAGTGGTTCGAGACGTCACCGGGCTGGAGTCGGCGACCATGCAGAAGATTGCTGCGGACCTCGGCTATTCCGAGACGATCTTCATCGACTCCAGCAGCAGCCCGACGCCCTCGGTCCGGATCTTCACGCCGATAGTCGAGTTGGAGTTTGCGGGCCATCCTCTCGTCGGGTGCGCCTGGGTATTGGGCTCGACGGTTCCGAATCCGGTGGACCGGGTGCGTTGCGGCGCGGGCGAGATCCGCTGCTGGGCCGACCGGAATACGGCGGCTATCTCGGTGGATCCATGTGCGGACGTGGAAGGAATCGACGGGGCTGAGTTGGCGGCGAACGCCCGGCTGTCGGCGCCGGAACGGTCCTGGATCGCCAGGATCCCGCAGCGGTATATCTTGCTCGAGCTGAAGTCGCCGGAATCGGTGAGCGGGGCGGCCCCCAACGTCGGCGGGCTGGCCGGCGTCGATCCGGTCTACCTGTTCGCACGAGACGGCAATCGGGTGCGGGCCAGGTTTTTTGCGCCCGGCTATGGCATAGACGAGGATCCGGCTACCGGCAGCGCCGCGGTTGCCCTGGCGTCGGTACTGGCGCTCGAAGGGGAAGAGAAGGGGAGTGTGGCCATCTCACAGGGTGCCGAGATCGGGTTGCCGTGCCGCATCGAGCTAGCCTGGACAGAGGATGAAGTGCGCTTGGGCGGCATGGTCGTATGCGACGGACGGAGGGCCCTCGACTGCTGAGCCGTCAGGGCGTGGCGTCAGGCCGATCCATCCCCGGAAGCGCGACGGCAAGGTACGCCACGCTTGCCCGACTATCGTTGCGAACGGCACGACGACGGCAACGCCTTGCTGGACGACTAGCCGTGCCCCTCGCACCTGTCTGCCGCATCACCGTATCCGTTCGGACTGCGCGCAAGCAGACCCCGGACGCCCCATCCGCCGCGTTCGCCCGAGCATTGGTTGCATTGAGCCGGCGCCGGGCGTCGCAGGCGGCATCATCGCCCCAACTTGAACGCCTGGATCGAGAGGCCATGGCATGCAAGGGCACGTCGGCTGGACGAATCGAGGTCGGTACTCGCACCGCGGCGAGGCTGCGCGCCAACCCGCATGCAGCTGCTGATGCAGCTTCTCGACAGCCTTGTGGCGTGCACCTTCTCAAGTTCCGATCGGAGCTTCGGAGCGGCGCAATCCTCGCTCCTTGACGAATCGAGGCAATCGCGGTTCCTGCGAAGCTTTGGCTTGTCTCAACGATGGGTCGAGATCAGATCGACTCCCATTGCTCGCGCGAGATCCCTGCTTCACGCAGAACACGAACCAATAGCCGGCGGCTGATTTCGCCTCTCCGCATGAACTGGTGAAGCTCACCAGAAAACGGGCCGTGGGATTCCAGCATCCGCAGCCCCGCAATGAGATCGCGTCGTTTGGCTGGGCCGACTGGCGGCATCAAGCCGCTTCCCGGCGCACCATCAAATCAATCCCGTCGATCTCGGGAATGGACAGCCGTTGCGAGAGCCTCAGCAGCAGCCATTCTTCTAAGACCTGCTCGAGTTCCACACGGCAATCCTCTGGCCTAGCGGCGTTCGTCCAGACCCCGTCCAGGCCAGGAATCCGACCATAGCAGGCGCCATCGTCCTCAATGATTTCTCCGATCCTAGACGACCCCGGGAACTTCTCGCGTGTGGTGGTTCGGCATGGCCCGTTCCCCTTGCTGAGCTGACGGCGCCAAATACACAGTCCACTGATCAAAGACTTTAGATACAGAACACTGGACCGCAGTCACCTGCTCCAGTTGGGCCCCAGTTGAGTTGTCGACGCTCAACCGAATCTGGTGCTGGAACTTGAGGACCAGACGTTCCCATTGCCCATTGGGCTTTTCGGGAAAGTCGTTCGATCTCCGACCGGAGCTTGGGGTCAATTGGGCGACATTCATTTTGGCTCAGCAGGCTGTGAGAGCACCCCTCGTTCGAGGGCGTACACGCTCACGCACACACGCGAAGTCATCCACTGCGGCTTCGCAGTAAAGGCCGAAAGCTCCCCTTACTGGTTCGCTTCCTCGGGAGCCCCGCCGACGCCTCACCCTGGAGTTGCCCCGAAGACTGCTACTCTGCATTTGGCTCTAGGCCAGGTCTGTGAGGTTTCATCATGACTGTCAGGGCAGGGTTCTCGTTACGGCTCACGCCTATGGTTTGCTTGTTGGCGACTTGCGCTGCCGCGCAGCAGCTCACCGAGAAGCAGGCCCTGCAGCTCTTTCGGGAGAGTCCCTACCACCAAGAATTGCGGGCGGGAGTGGCGGTCGTCCGCGCGGAGGCCCGACGCCACAGCTTCTATCCAAATCCATCCCTGAGTGCGACGTTTGAAGGAGCCGGCCGGACGGATTTCTTCCTCTTCGAACAGATGCTCGCCGTCAACGGACGACGTAGCTTGCTGCGACGGGCTGGAGACTCGGCGGTCAGGGTGGAGGAAACGCGAGCGGAGCACGCGCTGCGCCAGATCGAAGCCCGATTGCGCAGCGCGTTCTACGAACTTGCCTACGCCCAGACTCGGAAGGAAGCCATTCAAGCGAGCACCGGCGAATTGGAAGATCTCGTTCGCATCTTGCGAGAGCGTGAGAAAGCGGGCGAGGGATCGAAGTTCGACACTCTACGTGCGGAGCGGGAAATCGTGGAGCTAGAGGCCGAATCCGCCGAGACCGATACGATGATTGCAGAAGCGCGGGCTCAGCTAGCCGGTTTTCTTGGCGACGGCGTGAATCCGGGGGCTGTGGTTGCGAACGGTTCCCTCGAACCCGGCTATGAGTTACCGGCTCTTGCAGACGCCCTCGCGGATGGTCTCTCGGCCCGCAGCGACTACCAAGTCGAGGCGGAGCGATTGGAGCAATGGCGCCTGGAAGCCGAGGCTGCGGACCGTCTCCGCATCCCGAATCCAATTGTCTCCGGTGGGTTGAAGAGGGCGGAGATCGGCGAGCGCTTTGTGAACGGCCCCGTGCTTTCCGTGTCGGTCGACCTCCCGCTCTTTAAGAAAGGGCAGGTCGAAAAAGGACTGGCCGAAGCCGAGGCGGACCGCACGCGCGCTCGGCGACGCATCCTCGAAAGCCAGATTCTGGCCGATGTGCGCGCAGCCCACGATTCCCTTCGCCTCCGCCGTCGAATCGCTCACGACTACCGGGTCCAGGCGGGACGGCGTGCCCAAGAACTCCTCGAGATTGCCGCCATCGCGTATCAGGAGGGTGAGCAGGGCATTCTGGAGTTGCTCAACACCTACCGAGTCGCTCAACAAACCACGCTGCGGCAATTGGAGTTGCTGGCCGCCGCCAAGCTGGCGGAGGTCGAGTTCGACCGGAGCGTCGCGAAGGAGCTGTTGCCATGAATGTCCGTCTTCTGGCCGGTGTGTTGCTGCTGACGGGTTGCGGCGGTCCGTTTCCGCAGCCTGAGACCACGGCCGCAACCGAGGACCTCGAGCAGATCGTGGTCACGCGATGGACGGATTCAACCGAGTTGTTCATGGAGTACCCGCCGCTTCGCGAGGGGGTAGGGTCTCGATTCGCGATCCATCTGACCGACTTGAATTCGTTCGAACCTCTGCGAGAAGGCCGTGTTGCCGTGCACCTGGACTATGGTGGCGGCCTTGTGGAGAGATTCTCGGTCGACGGTCCATCGCAGCCTGGGATCTTTGGTGTCAGTGTCACCCCCACGCGGTCTGGAACGCCGGCCATGGCGGTTCGAGTCCAATCGTCCTCGTTCCAAGACTCCCACGACCTGGGACCGGCGCCTGTGCGCGGCGGCCAGGAGAGCCCGAGCAACCTTCCCAGTGCCTCGGACGAGGAGTTAGCCGGGACAAGCGTCTCTTTCCTCAAGGAACAGCAATGGACCCTGGACTTTGCGACTCAACTTGTCAGTCTCAGGTCCATGCAGGAAAGCTTGCTCGTCCCGGGGACGATCGAGCCACGCAGCGGAGGCCATATGGTGTTAACCGCGCCGGTCTCCGGCCGCCTCCTTGCTTCAGTTCGGCTACCCGCTCTCGGGGCGCTCGTGAGCGAGGGAGAGCAACTCGGCGCCATCGTGCCCCTTTGGGCCGGGCCTCCGGACCGCAGCTCGCTTCAGCTTCCTCTTGACGAAGCCGAAGTGGCAGTGGAGTCCGCCAAGCGGGAGCGACAACGCGTCGCTAGGCTGTTCACTGCAGGGGCGATCCCGGCTCGTCGGCTGAATGAGGCCAGGGATCAGGAGGCGGTCGCCTTGGCTCGACACAAAGCGGCTGAGGACCGCATGGCCTACTACGAAGCAACAAGGCGTGACGACCCTCACAGTGAGTCCCAGTTCTCATTTTCGATACGGTCGCATCTCGCGGGGGTGGTCACCTCCTTGTTCGCGACGGACGGAGCACACGTCGAGGAAGGCGATGTCCTCTTGGAGATCGCCGCGATCGATTCGGTACACGTCGCCGCTGCACTTCCGGAGTCGCAGGCCGCGGTGCTGCGCAGATTGAAGGGGGCGGAAATCCAGCTACCCGAATCGGAGACCACGTTGCCGGTCCGGAATCTGGTGTCGATCGCGCGTGTGGTGGATCCCGCGACGCGGACCCTCAAAGCTACCTATTTGGTGGACAACCGAAGACATCGCCTGGCGATAGGCCAATCCGTTTTCCTGCGGCTCTTCACGTCCGAAACGGTTGAGGCGCCGACTGTTCCGCGCTCAGCGCTGGTCGATGACAGCGGTCGAACACTGGTCTATGCACAAATCGGCGGGGAGTCGTTTGAAGGGCGCCCGGTCACGCTCGGCAACCGCCGCGGCGGGGCGGTTCAGGTCACCGACGGCCTCCGTGAGGGGGAACGGGTGGTCACGCAAGGCGCGTATCTGCTGCGTCTCGCCTCGATGGCATCTCAGGCGCCCGCGCACGGGCACGTCCACTAGGCCATGTTGAATTCGCTCATCCGGTGGTCGCTTGCGAACCGGGCCCTGGTGCTGGTGCTCACCGCTGCTTTTCTCGCCTGGGGTGGTTACGCGATAACGCAACTCCCCGTGGATGTGCTGCCGGACCTTACGGCGCCGACGGTGACCGTGATTGTCGAAAACTCCGGCATGGCGCCGACGGACATGGAGCACCTCGTTACATTCCCGATCGAGACCGCGCTCAATGGCGCTCCCGCGGTTCGCCGGGTTCGTTCGGCGACGGCTGTGGGCGTGACCATCATTTGGGTTGAGTTCGACTGGGGCGAAGACATCTACCGCGCTCGACAAACGGTGACCGAACGACTGACCGTGGCGTCGGGCTCCTTACCTCCAGGCACCGGTCCACCGGTGTTGGGGCCGATCTCATCCATCATGGGCGAAATCCTTTTCGTCGCCTTGACATCGGACCGCCACAGCGCCGTGGAACTGCGAACGATTGCGGATACCGTGATCCGCCGGCGACTCCTAGCGATCCCTGGTATTGCGCAAGTCACACCGATCGGAGGTGGGCAGAAGCAGTACCAAGTGTTGCTGTCCTCGGACAAGCTCAAGGCCTATCAGGTTTCGCTGACGGAGATTCAAAACGCGCTGACCGCGGCAAGCACCAATACCTCGGCAGGCTTCCGAACGCATGGAGGGCAAGAATACCTGATCCAAGGCATGGGCCGGTTCGTCCATCTGGACGAGATCCGTGAAACCGTGGTCCGAGAAACGAATACGATCCCAATTCACGTCAAGGACCTCGGCGCGGTTCAAGTGGGCGAGGCCCTCAAGCGTGGGGAGGGGTCGCTGAATGGGGAGTCCGCTGTCGTCATCGGCATTAGAAAACAGCCTGGGGTGAACACGCTCGAACTCACGAGCACGATTGATGCAACGATCGCCAATCTCGAGGCGAGCCTGCCGCCGGGCATCCGGATGCACACCAATGTCTTTCGCCAGGCCGATTTCATCGAGGCCGCGGTCGCCAACCTTGAAGAGGCCCTCAGCTACGGCGGTCTCCTCGTCGTGGCCGTGGTGATGCTCTTTCTTGCGAACACGCGGGCGAGCGCGATCACGCTTTTCGCGATTCCATTCTCGCTGCTGGCTGCTTTCCTCGGGCTCAGGTTCCTCGGGCTCACCATCAATGGCATGACGTTGGGAGGCCTCGCGATTGCGGTCGGCGAACTTGTAGACGACGCCGTGATTGATGTCGAAAACGTCGTCCGGCGCTTGCGTCAAAATGCCTGGCTCCCGTGTGGCGAACAGCGCTCCGCCTTCCAGGTCGTCTTCCAAGCAAGCAGCGAGATACGACGATCGGTCGTCTTCGCGACCCTGATCGTCATGCTGGTCTTTGTGCCGCTGTTCGCCCTAGGAGGCGTGCAGGGCCTGCTTCTGCGACCCTTGGGCTTTGCCTACATCACTGCTCTCTTTGCCTCTCTCGTCGTCGCATTGACAGTCACGCCGGTTCTTTGCTCGTATCTGCTGGCACGCCCGAATGCAGTGTTAGACAGGGGTGATCCCACCCTGATCCGCGTTCTCAAGAGGCTGTACCGACCTATCCTTCGCTGGAGCCTGGACCATACTTTCCTCCTCATGGCGTCTTCGTTCGTCGTGCTCGTGGCGGCGGTTGCGAGCTTTGGGTGGATGGGGCACTCGTTTCTTCCGGAGTTCAACGAGGGCAGTCTGACGATCAGCGCCGTCACGATTCCGGGCACAAGTCTGGACGAGTCAGACCGTTTGGGCTCTGCCTTGGAGAGGGTTCTTCTCAAGGTGCCGGAGGTAGCGTCGACCGCTCGCCGCACCGGTCGGACCGAACTCGACGAGCACTTGCAAGGAGTGGAGTCTGCAGAGATCGACGTGCGTTTGGAAATCAAGGAGCGCTCCAAGGAAGAGGTGCTCGCGGAGATCCGGGAACGGACAACCTTGATTCCAGGAACGAACATCAACATCGGTCAGCCGATCTCCCATCGGATCGACCATATGCTTTCCGGAACCCGCTCCAACGTGGCCGTCAAGATCTTCGGTGATGACCTGCGAACTCTTCGGGCGTTGGCTGCGCAAGTTGAGCAAGCGATGCGGAATATTCCCGGAGTAGTCGACCTGGCATCCGAACGGCAGACGGACATCCCCACCGTGACCGTTCGCTTCCGCCGGAACGCCCTCGCGCGTTACGGAATGCAGGCGGGAACGGCCGCGGAGGCCCTGAGAACGGTTTTCCTAGGCCTGGAGGTCGGAGCCGTTCTCGAAGGACAAGTCGCATTTCCGCTCGTCGTGCGGTACGAAAGCGGTAGGCCCGAGGAACTGGAGACGATCCGGCAGACGATGATTGACACGCCGTCGGGGGCCCGCGTTCCGCTGTCGGCGATCGCGGACATCCGCGAAGACCGGAGCCCGAACGTTGTAACCAGGGAGAACGTCCAGCGCAAGATCGTTGTCTCATGCAATGTCGTGGGAGGTGACTTGCGTGGTGTCGTAACCGACATACAGAGCCAGATCGCCGACGAAGTGAAATTGCCGCAGGGTTACCGGATTGAGTACGGGGGCCAGTTTGAGAGTGAGGCGGAGACGACTCGGCGCATCCTAGTACTCGGCGCGCTTGTGATCGTTGGGATCCTCGTTTTGCTGGCAACAGTCTTCCGTTCCGGGATCGATGCGCTCATCATCATGTGCAACCTTCCTTTGGCTCTGATCGGGGGCGTCATCGGCGTTTATCTCGCGGGGGGCATCGTGACGGTGGCTTCCCTGATCGGCTTTATCACGTTGTTTGGCGTCGCCGCCCGCAACGGCATCATGCTCATCTCCCACATCAAGCATCTGATGACGGGAGAGGGGGTTACGGATTTTCGCGAGGCGGTGACCCGCGGTGCGTCGGAGCGCCTGGCGCCGATCCTGATGACGGCTCTGTCTACAGGCATTGCCCTCCTTCCGGTCAGCCTCGGTTTAGGCCAAACCGGCAGTGAAATCCATGCTCCACTCGCTCTGGTCGTTATGTGCGGCCTGTTGAGTTCGACCGTGCTAAACATGATCGTTGTGCCAGCGGCCTATTGGCGGTTCGGCCGGATTGCCGCGTAACAGGTTCCGAGCAACCGTGCCCGCGCCGCGAGGACAACCGCGTTTCAGGCAGTTCACGGCACGCGATTCGCTTGACATGAGGTGAGGCCCCATGAGACCAGAGAGTGTTTCACGAGAGACAGTGTTGCAGCGCCTCGCCCGCCGCCAACTTGCCGACTACGACGCTCGCTCGCCGGGAAGCGTGTTTTCTGAAGGCGAGAGTTCTCTCAGTGTCGAAGAGGCCTATCGGCTCCAAATCGAAGTCGCCCGACTTCGCCAAGAACGCGGCGAAGCGATCGCAGGCTACAAGATCGGATGCGTGAGTCGGACGATTCAGCGCCAACTCGGCATCGACCGCCCTGTCTTCGGCCACGTATTCGCAACCGAGATCCGGCCGAACCGTACGGTGCTTCCGCAGCGCGCATTCAGCCATCTCGGGATCGAAGGAGAGATTGCGGTTACGCTTGCGGAGGATATCGAGAATCTGGAGGCATTGCGGGACGGTCCCCACCGGTACGTCCAGCAAGTCTTTCCCGTTATCGAACTCCACAACTATGTTTTCCGTAGCCCCACGAGTTCCGCGGTCGAGCTGATCGCGAACAACGCCCTGCACGCCGGGATCGTCATGCCCCAGGCGAAAGCAGAGGTAAGAGGCGATCAGGCGTTGGAGATCCGACTTTGGATCGGCGACGAAGACAAGGGCGTGGCCCATTGGAATCCATTCAGAATGCTGCCTAAGCTCGCGGAACTCCTTGCCGCCTTTGGTATCAGCTTGCGTCGGGGCGACATCCTGCTCGCCGGCTCGCCACTACCTCTTTTCACCGTCAACCCTGGGGACTGCATCCGCGTCTCTTGCCCCTCGGTTGCGGAAGTCACGGCAACCGTGGAAACGTAACGGTGCGCGGGACCGCGGGGGGGCTAAGAGCCGGCCGCGCGGAATCTTCTCATAGCGAGCATCCGGTCGATGCACGCGGCTGGCCGGTCGCTGGCCTACGAAATGTTTGCGTGCTCATTGCGGGGATCGAGATCCAACTTCCAACATGTCAGGCCGCCCGAGACCCGTGAGTCGGACTTGCTGGCGAGCACACGCAGGTGAGACGGGACAGCAGGCCTATCGCCCAGCGGCCGCATACTGAGCCCGCGCGCTGGGAGGCTTTTCGCGAACAGGATCCTCACTGCGACTCGCCCAGTCCTTCAGCTCGGCAAGCAGTGCGTCCCGAACACTCTTTGCGTCCGATTCGCCGGCCAGATTGCGCAACTCCAGAGGGTCTTCCTGAAGGTCAAACAGGTTCTCGACATGCGCGAAATCGGCCCGTACGCTCGGCTTGTAGCGGGCGGTTACGATGGCCCGCCAAGGCCCCTGCGATGGACTGTTTGAGGTCGGCTGCGCATCGGGGGCAGCTGAGACCTTGCCCTCGCAGCAGATGGCTCCGACCGTGGGCGAATCGCGGTCCGACAACACGACGTCGGACAGGTCGCGTCCCAAGCGCGTTTCCGGCTGAGGCAGAGCGCACAGAGACATCAGTGTCGGCACCAGGTCGATCGAGTTGATCAGCGTCTGCGGTTCGATGCCTGCCGGAATGCGGCTGGGGAGACGCATCAGCAGCGGAACATGCAAGGCCTCGTCCTGGGGCTGTCCCTTGCGGTGCATGCCGTGCGAACCCGCCAGCTTGCCGTGGTCGGCGGTGAAGACGACGAGAGTGTTGTTGCGTGAGACCGTTTCCTCCAGGAAGGTCGTCAGCCGTCCCATCTGATGATTGAGGGATTCACAAAGACCGTAATAGCCGGCCAGTTCCCGCATGGACCTCTTGCGGTGCTCCGACGGGACGTTGGCGCGTGGAACGATATCGCCGGGCCCATAGCGCTCAAAGGCTTTAGGCGGCCGAAATGGCGTATGGGGCGGCCCCCAGGACAAGTAGCAGACGAAGGGCTCTTGGCGGTGGCGGCGCATGAAGTCCATCACAAGTTCCGCTTGCCGAGCCGGCTCGTAATAGGGATCTGGAAGTGCCGGGACGGCTTCGGACAACGGCCTGCCGCTGTCATCACCCCCCCCAAGTTCGTGATAGACGTGGCCGCGGTTGAAGCCTTCGAATGTCGCGAATCCTCGGCGTCGCCAGCCGAAAGGAACGAAGCCGAGTTTGTCAGGGCCGTCCAGGCGCCATTTGCCCACATAGTGCGTGGCGCGGCCTGCCTCTTGGAACAGTTCAGGCCAGCAGACCTCGCCCGGGGGCAGCTGGAGGTCGTTCCGGATCATGCCTGTCTGGTGGGAATAGCGCCCGGTCAGAATACAGGCGCGATTCGGCGTGCAGACGGGGTAGGTCGCATAGGCTCGGCGCCAATTGACGCCCTCTCTTGCAAGGCGGTCGAAGTGGGGCGTACGCCCGACAGCGTCCGAACCGAACCCGAAAGCGCTCGATTAACACTGGTCGGCCAAGATGAACAGCAGATTCGGTAGCCGCGGCGCTTGGGCTCCCGCGGCGCTCGCATCGGCATAGGCGGCGGTCTGCAGGAATCCGCGACGACTCGGACTAGGCGCCGAAAGGTAGCCTATTACAGATGCGCGCCATCGGCCTTGGCTCGGAAATCGGACGCGCACACATCCTATACCCCCGGGCGTACGGCGTGAGAAAATAGCTCCCAGCCTCACGCGCGAGCCGCCGATGGTATGCCAGACGTTTCCCTGATGATGGTGCGAGCAGCTCTGTTGGCCTTACTCCTTGCCGGTCCGGCCGTGGCGCAGACAACCACGGATCGAGCGGCGGAGTTCTTCGAGAGCCGGATACGACCGGTGTTGGCGGAGCAGTGCTGGAGCTGCCATGGTGCGGCGATGCAACAGGGCGGCCTGCGTCTCGATTCGAGAGAGGCAGTCCTCATTGGCGGGGGTCGTGGGCCTGCGATCGTCCCGGGCGATCCCGATGCGAGCGTCCTGATCCAAGCACTGCGACACCAAGAGGTCCAGATGCCCCTGGGGGGTAAGCTGCCGGATGACAAGATCGCTGACTTCGCGAAATGGATCGAAGTCGGGGCGCCGTGGCCGGCGTCCCAGCCAGGATCGGTGGACGAAGCCCGGGCCGCACAGCGAGCCCGTGCCCATTGGGCGTTCCGACCGGTGCGACCTGATGCTCCCCCGTCGGTGCGCGACGAGGCTTGGGTTCTCAACGAGGTCGACGCCTTCATCTTCGCCAAGCTGGAAGAGGCCGGCCTGAGGCCCGCTCCACAAGCTGACCGGCGAACGCTGATGCGACGCCTCAGTTTCGACCTCACGGGGCTGCCCCCCAGGCCGGAGGAGGTCGAGGCGTTTGCGCATCCCGGATCTTCCGAAGCATACGAAAACGTGGTGGACCGGCTCTTGGACTCCGAGCGCTTCGGCGAGCACTGGGCGCGGTTCTGGATGGACTGGGTGCGCTACTGCGAGTCCCACGGCAGCCAGGGCGACTTTCGTCTGCCGATGGCATGGCGTTATCGTGACTACCTCATCCGCGCCTTCAACGCGGACGTTCCCTACGACCGAATGTTGTTGGAATACTTGGCAGGGGACCTCCTTGAAGACCCTCGGATCAACGAGAAGGAGAAGCTCAACGAATCGATACTGGGCACTGGCAACCTGCGCATGGTCGAGTACGGATACGTGCCCGTGGATGCTCTCGACGATCAGGTCAAGGTTGTCGACAACCAGATCGACGTGCTTTCGAAGGCGTTCCAGGGCCTGTCGGTTTCCTGCGCTCGTTGTCACGATCACAAGTTCGACCCAATCACCCAAGAAGACTTCTATGCGCTGTACGGAGTCTTCGCCAGCAGTCGTCACGGACTTGTCACCGTCGATTCGGCCGAAACACTTTCCAGGGGCCGCGACCAACTGGAGGATCTCCGCGGACAGGTCCGGGCCGCACTCATCGAGACCTGGGAGAAGCAGGTGGACACGATGGCAGCCTTCCTCCGGCAAGCGGATCTCGCGTTAACCGCAGGCGAGGACTCCGGCCCCGACGACGACAGCGAAGGGGACGAAAGCGCGCGCCTCGCTGGCCTGATCGATCGTCTGCAAGGCGACGCGCTACCCGAGAACCACCCGTTGCAGCTGTGGCTGGCACTCCGCGGTCTCGATGGGGATGCGTTTCACCGCAGGTGGGACGCGTTCCGCCAAGAGTGGCTTGAGAAGGCCCGGGAATGGGGCGAATTCAACCGGAGCGAGTTTCGTACCGTCTGGGACATGCGCAAGACGAACGACTACGAGCAGTGGTTCCCGCACGGTCCCGGCATTCCGGAACGACCTCTCAAGAACGGCGAGATTCGCATTCTTCCCGAAGGCGACCAGGTCGTCGCGGGCCTCTATCCGGCGGGCGTGTATACAGGTCTGGACAGTCAGAAATACGGCGGGATCCTGGGTTCGCCGCGGTTCACGGCGCCAAGCGACTCGATCAGCCTGCGCGTCGTCGGCGGCAACTATGCGTCCGCGCGTTTGGTCGTGGAGAACTATCCGATCGGCGACGGGGGCATTCATCCAGCTGCGAATCTAAGCAGCGACCAGCCGAAGTGGATCCGGCTCGACACCGTGTACCGCAAGGGGCAGAACGCCTACATCGAATTTGAGACGCTGGACGACCGGAGCCGCGAGCACCGCCCCTCACCCCGGGACTCGCCAGCCGCGAGACTGGACGGGCGCTCCAATTTCGGTGTGCTTGAGGTCGTCGTCCATGACGGCGACGAGCCCCCCAAGGAAGAGCCTCTCGCGCTCCTGCACCTGCTGGACGGGGAGCCGCCGGCAGGTTTGGAGGATCTGGAGACGCAGTTTGGCGTCCTCACGCAGCAGGCTTTGCAGGCCTGGGCCGAGGATACACTGGACGACCGACAGACTGCCTTTCTGGATGCGGTGATTCGAACTCGCCTGCTTCCCACAACTCTGAGCGAGTTGCCCGAGTTGGGCGATGTCGTCGGGCACTACCGCAAGGCGGAGCATGGTGCGCCGATTCCGCGACGGGCACCCGGCGTGCTGCCCGGGACGAGCTTCGACCAACCGCTGTTCGTTCGCGGCGATCACACCGACGCCGGCGATCCCGTCGAGCGGCGATTCCTGGAGTTCCTTGGAGGCAGGCCCTTCTCTGTGGACGACAGCGGACGCCTCCAGCTGGCTCGAGAGCTGGCCAACGAGGACAACCCACTCACGGCGCGCGTGCTGGTCAACCGCCTCTGGCACCACTTGTTCGGGCGCGGCCTTGTCTCGACCGTCGACAACTTCGGCGTGACGGGCAGCCGACCGTCTCATCCCGCTCTGCTCGATTTCTTGGCGCAACGCTTCGTCGCAAGCGGCTGGTCGATCAAGTCGATGATCCGCTTGCTCGTTCTATCCCGGACCTATCGGATGAGCAGCGATGCGTCGCACGAGGCGCGCTCGTCCGACGCGGAGAACCGGCTCTTGCAGCACCAGAACTTCCGCCGCTTGCCGGCCGAGTCGATTCGCGACGCGATCCTGGAGGTTTCGGGTGAACTCGACAAGACGCTGTACGGTCCTAGCATCAACGTGTACTACGTGGGCAAGACCGAGGGTGGCGGCGAGCGCGGTCCCCTGGACGGTGAACGGCGTCGCAGCGTGTATCAATCGGTTCGTCGGAATGCTCAGAACCCATTGCTCGAGGTGTTCGACGCACCCAAGCCCTCCACGACTCGGGGCCGCAGAGATGTCACGAATATCCCGGCCCAGTCCCTCGCCATGCTCAACGATCCGTATGTCGTGGATCAGGCCACGAAATGGGCCAATCGCACCCTGGCGGACGGATCCATATCACCGCAAGACCGGGCGCTGCGCATGTTCCGCCGTGCACTGGGCCGGAATGCCGAACCGGCGGAAGTCGATTTGCTGATGACGGCGCTGACGGCGATCGCCAACGAGTACCAAGTGTCCGACTGGGAGGCGATGGGAAGCCAGGATCTCTGGAAGGACTTCGCCCAAACGCTGTTCAATCTCAAAGAGTTCCTTTACGTCAGGTGAGCTGGATGTCCACCGTGTTCGCGCCTCCGATTCGCTTCTCCCGCCGTCAGATGCTGGATCGTTGCTCGATGGGTTTCGGCTCTTTGGCGCTTTCTTCGTTCTTGCCCGCGGCCCCGTCCAAGCCCTCCGAGGCCGATCCGAATCCGCGCTTCGTTCCGAAAGCCAAGAGCGTCATCTTCTGCTTCATGTCCGGCGGTGTCTCGCAAGTCGATTCCGTGGACCCGAAGCCGCGCTTGCAGCAGGAGGCCGGCGACCCCATGCCTATGTCGGTCAAGCCGACGATGTTCAACGATGTCAGCGGCATCATGCCGAGTCCCTGGAAGTTCTCCCGGCACGGACAGAGCGGCATGCCGTTCAGCGAGATCTTCCCCCACATGGCGACCTGTGCGGACGACCTCTGTGTGGTCCGCAGCATGACGAGCAAAGCGAACGAGCACGCCCAGGCGAACTATTTCATCCACACCGGGCATCCGTTTCTCGGGCATCCGAGCGCAGGCTCGTGGACGGTGTACGGACTCGGGTCGACGAGCGAGGATCTGCCCGGGTTCGTCGTGTTGGCCAGCGGCGGGGTCCCGCTGGGAGGGATCGGGATCTACGGAAACGGCTTTTTGCCAGCTACGCACCAAGCATCTTTCCTGTTCCCGGAGGAGCAGGAAGCCCTGAACAACATCCAGCCGGCTGATCCAGACTCTCTCCAGAAGAAAAAGCTTGACTTGATCCGGGCGCTCGACCAACGGTATTACGCGAATACCTCGCACGAACCGGCCGTCGAGACCGCGATCCGGAACTACGAGACTGCGTACCGCATGCAGACCGCGGTACCGGAATTATTGGACCTGAGCGGGGAGACCGAGGCGACCAAGAAGCTATACGGGATGGCCTCGCCCTACGCTGAGACAGCTGCCTACGGCAAGGAGTGCTTGCTGGCGCGCCGGCTTGTCGAGCGGGGTGTACGATTCGTTGAGTTGACCTGCCTCCAGCGCCCCAGCGTGCCTGGTCAGATCGGGAATCCCTGGGATCAGCACGATGGACTGCGGGAGGGGCATGCCGAAATGGCGCTCCAGGTCGACCAGCCGATCGCGGGCTTGTTGAAGGATCTCAAATCGCGTGGGATGCTCGACGATACATTGGTGATCTGGGCCGGCGAGTTCGGTCGCACGCCCTTTGCTCAGGGCAAGGACGGCCGGGACCACAACCCCTTCGGATTCAGCATATGGTTGGCGGGCGGAGGGGCCAAACGAGGGTTTGTCTACGGAGCAACAGACGAGTACGGCTACCACGTTGCCGAGAACCCGATGAGCGTCTACGACCTCTGGGCAACCGTCCTCCGCTTGCTGGGCGTCAACCATGAGACTCTGACCTATCGTTTTGGGGGACGCGACTTTCGACTATCCGACGTCTTCGGCCGTGTGGTCGAGGAACTTGTAGGTTGAGGAGCTTCTCCACAACCTTGCCATCGATGTCCGCCCGAGCGTCGCTCACTGTTCCCACAAGGAACGCCGGGCTATTGACGGAAGAGTCCGGGTTAGTGTCTTTTCCGGAGATGGTGGAAACCCCTCGCCTTGAGGCGACGACAAGGTCGTGGTCGTGTACGGAAGTACCGAATAGGCGCGCACACGAAGTTCGATGTGCAGCTGCACTTGGTGTGGATCCCGAAGTATCGCAAGCAGGTGCTGGTTGGGCCCGTAGCGATTCGTGTGCGCGACCTGATCGGACAGATCGCCATGGAGCACGAATTGGACATCATTGCGGGCCAAAGTGGCACGCAACCACGTCCACGTATTTGTCAGCTACCGGCCGCATCAAGACATCGGTACGATCGTGCAGTGGTTGCAGGGGATCAGCTTGCGGGTACTCCTTCAGGAGTTCTCGTAGCTGAGGAAGCAGTTCTGGGAAGGCGTTTCTGGGTGCGGGGGTGCTTGGCGGTCCGCGCGGGCACTCTGACGGACGAGATGGTGGCCCAATACATGGAGGAGCAGGAAGGGGAGCCGCTGCACGACGACGGTCAATTTCCAATTGGCGACGGCTGAAACCACCGTCTGCAGACGGTGGTTGTTCACTGCATGCTCGCTGCTGCAAGGCTCCTCGATCGAGGCAAGGCGGATGTGGTCGTCCAGACTTCTTGTGAACCTAACGCCTTGCAGGTGAAATGTGCCGTCGCACATTCTGCCTGCAGCGCCGTCCGGAGTTCCTGAACTCTATGCGGAGCATGTGGTCCTCGCCAGTCCCCATGTCCATTTCTCCTTCCATGTGCTCCCCTCGAACTGAGGCCCTTCCCTCCGCCGAGATTCGACGGCTTCCTCGGTACCACGGGCCACTCCGCCCCCCGGTGGTCCAGGCTGGTCCTCGCGGATTCCCAGTTCGCGAGTGCGCGCCTCCGACGGAGATTCCCATCTTGCTCCTGTCTTCCTGTTGCGCGCATGTTGCGGCCCTGATGCCGGCAGAACCGATCAGTGCTCGCGTCGCTCGCCTCCCGACCGCTGGAATCCTTCCCCGGAAAGTGGGCGAATCGGCTTCCGCATTCGTCGTTTCGAGTCCTGCTCGGCGTTCCCATGCACAGCTGCCTGCGCGCTCGCTGAAGCTCCCCACGATGGCCCTCTGACATCGAGTGGCTCGAATCCTCGGCGTTACCTCCGTGAACCGCTCCAACTGCAAGAAGCTGGAGCGACGGTTGCCGCGCGCGTCTTACACGCGCTGGTCAACAGCGCCTTCCCACGGCGCACTATTCTCTCCAACGGAACTCTCGGCATCGTACGCTTCGGTAGAGAGATGCCAGTACCATTGGCGCCAATAGGAGCGGCAAGCTTGCTGTCAGGCGCAGGAGCCACCCTGCTGCGTGCCGAGAAAAGGAAAGACGCCGCCAAGAAAAAGCACAAACAGGCGCATGATCGCTACCGGAGCATCCACGAAAGCCATATGACGGTCCGAGAGCAGGTGGAGGAGCTATTACAAGGACGAGACGAAGCCACTATGAACTCCGTGAAGGGACTCAAGAGTGCTGTCGAGTTCATAAAGAGAGCTTGGCTGAGCAACCAGGACTTGGACGACAAGCTTGGCATCCCCCACAGAGAGCTGGCATTTGACAAATCCGTAGGCGGCACGCTCTCTGTCGGCGTTCTCACGGCCATCGGGGTGTGAATTCCGTCTGACCGCTGTAGTTCTATCCGGCAGCAGTTGCGTCTTGCGGGCAAAGTAATCACCCATTCCGATCGAAACCCTCATGGTGATCGGAAACGCGCCACCCTTGGATGCTCGATTGATGCGCGGAGCCGAGCGGAGTCCCCACGAACTGCTCGGCGGACAGACCTGCGCGTCTCGAAGCCCCGTTGGGCCGCCGAGGCAGCTATGCTAGCTGAGAGGCTTTGGTGCGCTCGTTTCTAGTTGTGTGGGTTCTTGGCGCCGTATTGGTGCCTGCCGCTTGCGCTGGATCCAAGGAGCTTGGACTCATCGTTGGGCATTCGGCCGCCGGCTTAGACTACTTCCGGGATGTCGCAAGCGGTGGCGCAAAGGCCGCGGTTTCCACAGGAGCCTTCGTCGGGGGGCGTTTCTCGTGGAATTTTATGCGATACCTGGGGTACGAGTTCTCCTACTCTTTCCAGCCCGTACGCTTCCGGACATCCGCAGACGATAGCGAAGCCCGGATGACAGCAGCAGGGCCGCAAACGGTTGATTCCGTTTCCACACGGACGCACGCGATCGCCAACAATTTGGTCGTGCATATGAGGTCGGAATCTGCCATGATCCGGCCTTTCGCGACCGTCGGTTTCGGATGGTCCGCTCTCGTGATTCCGCATGTGGCGGACGCAACTCACGTAACAGTACAAGTCGGCGGCGAGTACAACTACGGCGCTGGAGTTAAGTTCCGCCTGGGGCCATGGGGGGTCCGGTTCGATGTCCGCAATCACTTGGCCGGAAACGAATTCTCTAACGTCGTCAACAATCTGCACGGGAGGGTGGCGCTGCCAAGCCGGTTGGACAATCTTGAGTACACGGCGACAGTTTCGTGGTTGTTCTGATTGCAGCGACAGCGGCTACGAGGCTTCCATAGCATCACTTCGCCCGAATCTGTCGGCGTTCAAGGGTTTGCGCAAGAACAAGGCTGCCAGTTCGGCCATGATCACGGCATCGTGTAGGGCAATAGGAACCGAGTTCTAGCACCTTGGATTCGAGGCGATGCTTGTGTACCATCGGACTTCCTGCCAGTGAACAGGTGAACCGAAAGCAATTCGATTCGCCAGCCTGTCGATCGAATGCGGTTCACCTAGCCACTCGGCGGGGATGCGGCGCCCGACCGTAGACCGCACTCTGATCGTCGGGCGCTCGCGCGGCCTTTCCGGGATTCCGACCGGCGGAGCGCGATGTTGCCGGGGTGGCCGGCCGAGGCTCGCTCGCGATGGCCTCCAGGGCCCCAGCATGCGCTTCAAGCTTCTCCCTGGCGACGTCATCCGCGGCGCGTTGCGCCGTCTCGTTTCGGTACCGGGCGATGCGCAAGGCCTGTTGCGTCTCGCGATGGATCGACTCGGCGGAGCGCGCACTCGCTTCCTTGTATTCTCGCCACCAGTACAAGTTGCTCACTTGCCCGATTCTCTCGACCTCGGCAGCGAACGAGGTGGAATCGGATATCCGGCCGTCGAATGCGGGAGCGGCGCTGTCGGCAGGCTCGTCGGTCGAGGTTGGGGCCGCCGTAGTCCGTCCGCCAATGCCGGGCCCGGTCACGAGGATTCGGTTGGCCAATTGGTGGTAAGTCGCGCCGAAAAAGGAGAGAATCACGAATAGTTTACGGATGCGTCGCATATATTGTCGGACTTTCGGATTGCGGTCCCGGTTACAAGTGAATCGGTGATGTTTTCGATTCTGGATTCGCGCACCCTGCCGAGTAGCTACGCGAAATGGCCGAACCGCCGCTCCGCGGCTCGGAAACCGCCCAGGTCCTTCGTTCATCAAACCGTTTTCGGCCGAACCCTCAAATCCGGACGAACAACGGACAGGCGGGGCGGCCATGCGTCAAGCGTCGACCGAGCTGGAATCGGGAATCCCGGTCTATCTAGCCAATTCTTCGGCTGCGCTACTGGTCACGGCGCACGGCGCATTCGATTGGAAGGCGACGGCCATGAGGCCCATCATGAGCCGCATGTACTCCTGGCGATCGGAGGGGATTCACGGGGAAGGCCTCGTCAGCGTGTCGCGGAGCGCCCAGTCTACGCTCATCTGTCTGGACTGGTTCTCCGAAGATCCTATGCACTTGCTTGGCAGACGACGTCATTTATCCTTGTATATTCACTATATAATAGATAAAATACACGAATGATTGCTCGGCGCGCCAAGCGCGTGGTCCAAGACGCCCTTTCCTTCCAATCGGCAGTCGCGATCATCGGACCGCGGCAAGTGGGCAAGACTACCCTGGCATGTGAGATAGGAGACGAGACTAACGGGATCTACCTCGACCTTGAGGACCGCGCTGACCGCCAAAAGCTGGAAGATCCGAGGCTCTTCCTCGAGCGATACGAAGACCGCTTGGTCATCCTGGACGAGATTCACAGATCGCCGGCACTGTTCCGGGACTTAAGGGGCATCATAGACCGCGGGCGACGCCGGGGACGTGGAGTCGGCCGATTCCTGGTCCTCGGTTCGGCTTCGGCCGATCTCCTGCGCCAGTCAGGTGAGACTCTTGCCGGTCGTATCGCCTATGTCGAAATGGGCCCGTTGCACATTCTCGAATCACAGCCTGGATCGGATGCCCTGGTGGATCTTTGGGTTCGAGGGGGATATCCGGATAGTCTACTCGCCAGCAGTGACGCGACGAGCTCCAAGATAAGACGGCACTTCGTTCGAACCTACTTGGAGCGGGACGTTGCTGCCTTCGGCCCGCGTCTGCCATCGGCAGTGCTGGAACGACTCTGGACGATGCTAGCTCACAGTCAAGGAGGCATCCTCAATGCATCTCGGCTCGGGAGCGGCCTCGGCATCAGCGCCCAAACCGTAACGCGGTACATCGATATTCTCTTAGGGCTCCTTCTCATTCGCCGTCTCCCTCCGCTCCAAGCCAACATTGGAAAGCGGCTGGTCAAGTCCCCTAAGGTGTACGTCCGAGATAGCGGACTGGTTCATGAGTTGCTTTCGATCAGCGACTTCGAGGCCCTGTCGGGCCATCCGGTAGTAGGCCAGAGCTGGGAGGGGTTCGTCATCGAAAACCTCGTGTCAGCCGCCCCGGACCGGTCGCTGGCTAGCTTCTACAGAACGGCGGCTGGAGCCGAAGCCGATCTAGTGCTCGATCTGCCTGACGGGGAACGCTGGGCGGTCGAGATCAAGCGCGGGATGGCTCCGACTCTGACCAAGGGGTTCCACAATGCAAGGGAGGACTTGGCGCCTACGCGTTCATACGTCGTCTACCCCGGAGAAGAGCGATACCCGAAGACGCACGACGTCGAAGCCATCGGTCTGAGGGAACTCGCAGTGGAGCTCGCTGGCCGAGAGCGTTAGCTTGTGCGAGGGCGAGTTGCTTGCCGACATCGAAGTGGCTGCATAGCGGGCCGCCACGCAGCCAGTTGGCGGCGCTGCCGCAAGCGTCGGAACTCGCAAAAGGTTTGGGGCACGACCAAACGGAGGTTGCAGAGGTTGAAAATTTCATCGTGCGGGCGGCGTGCGAGGAGGGCGGCTGGGTCGCATGCAAGGCGGGGGATGCGAATCCAAGGCGCGATAATTCTCAAGCGGCGCCGATTCCGAGCATGGCGGAAGGGAGGCCATCGGGACCCAGCTCGGCCCGGCCGCTTGCCGGAGTGCGTTCGGCAGAGCGCCGGAAAAGGCCCTCGGGACGCATGATGTCGGTGTGCTGAGCAATCTGGCGTGGATGCCGTGCGGTGTCAATAGTCTAGGAGGTAGTTGAACTTGACAAAGAAGGCCTGCGTTTCCAGCCGCCGGTCGACGCCGTGAGGATCGAGATAGTCGCGCATGAGCATGCCCGTGTTGTACACCACGAACAGGCCTGTGCTGGACGTCGAAAGCAACCCGAGCCGAATGTTGTGGGAGAACTGGTTGGTCCGGTTGCTGTACTGGCTTAACGTCTGAAAATAGCTCTTCGGCGTGATCGACCAGTTGAAGCGTAAGCTGGCGAGATCCGTCTCGAATTCCCCGACTGGAAGGTCGATGAACTTTCGGGACCAGCTGAGTGTCCATGTCAGATTCTGTCCCTTGCGGACGCCGCCGGTCAGGTTGAGAGCCGTGATGTCGCCGGAGTAGAAATCGCCGACCGCGAAGGTTCCTCCGCCGAACAGCGTGGCGCTGGGATCGCTCCGAAAATTCGCAATCGCCTCGCCGAACTGGTAGCTCCCCACAGGAATCCGGACCCCTGGAAACACCGCGAAAGGATCCCTCAGCCGTTCGAAGTTTCGGTTGTACGCGAGACCCAGTCGGCCTCCGTTCTGCAAGCGCGAATCCACGTGGTAGTGCTCGAACGCCGACTGCTTTTCATTGCTGCCCAGGGCGTACCAGTTCTGAAAGGACGCGTGCGGGTAAATGGACCTCCAGGCGCCTTTCTTGAAATAGTGAGTATATCGATAGGATGCGTTTGGCTTACGAAACTTCACTCGTCGCACGAATCCGACTTCGGGATTGAAGTTCTCTCCGACCTCCAGGTAGCCCACGCTGATGCGGTGGGTCGCGTCATCGTAATCGAACCGGCTGGAGAAGGCGTGCGCATCACCGTCCAGTCCGGGAGTCTGAGTGCCCGCCGCGTAGTTGAACCAGTTCCCGTACTTTCCGATTCCGATATTGGCGTCGGCCCCGAACGTCCGGTTGAATCCGCCCGCGCCCTCCGATCCGGCCATGGTTTGGCGGTTGACGCCGATGACCCCGATCGAACTGCGGTTCGGCAGCTCCCGGCTGACACGCACGACGGCATAATTGTTCGCAGGCGCACGGCCCTCCACGTTGCGCGTCTGCATGTTGAGCAAGCCCACCTGATATTTGCCGACCTTGCCGCTCATCCGAGCCCCGGCATTGATCGGAACTTCCTGTCGGTTGTCGTCAAGCCCGATCCTGCGAGAGAAAAAGATCTCGACTTCTTGAGGCGACCCGAATTCGAAGAACCCTGAGTTTTCGAGGAAGAACGGCCTCTTCTCGGGGAAGAACAAGTCGAAGCGCGTGAGATTGATCTGCACATCGTCGACCTCGACCTGGGCAAAGTCCGTATTGACGGTGCCGTCGAGGGTCAGCCCTGGCGTGAGGCTGTACTTGAGATCGATCCCACCGTTCAGTTTCCGATCTGTCCGGTTCTCGCTGCGTCGAAAGTCTCGGGAAAGGCCCCCGATTACATACGGAAGGAGTTTGAGATTGCGGTGGGCTCGGGTCTCCAGGCCGTGCAGCGAGCCGGCAAGCTCGATCTGCGAAAACCGGAACGCTCTCGAGACCGGAGACCAAAACGAGAGTTCATTGCGGCGACGGACGTTTCGCGAAATGTTGAGCCCCCAAGTCTGGTCGCGTCCCGGCTTGTAGCGCAGCGTCCGAAACGGGATGACGATCTCGCTCTCCCAGCCGCGGGCCGTGACCTGCGAGCGCACCCTCCAAACCGCGTCCCAGTTGAGGTTGAATGCGGCCGCCCCGCCACGCTGAGCCCCGCCACCGCCTGCGCCTCCGGCTCGCGCCGGTCCACCCCCGGAGCCACGTGTCTGCCCCGCCTTCGTGACCTGAGCGTCGAATTCGATCCCCGTGGGGCTGGTGCCGAAAACAAAAGCGTTCTGACCGTCGTTATAGGCGTCGATCAGCAGTTGGACTGAATCGGTATCGTTGAGACTTCCGTCGCGGCGGTTCTGCGTGACGACGATATTTTCCGGCTCGCGGTCAAAGCAAATGATCCCGAAATAGAGGTTCGAGTCATCGAAGCCGACCCGAACTTCCGTGCGTTCGGTGGAAGGGGCGCCCTCGTCCGGGTTTTGCTGAATAAAGTCGGTTGCTGGCTCGATGGTGTTCCAAAACGCCTCACGGACCAAGCCGTCGAGTTCCGGCGGAGTCTCGATGCGACCCGCTCGAACCGAGGGGACAGCCTCGGTCGGCGTTTGAGCCCAGGCCGAGGCAATGAGCCCTAGGAACGCGAATCCCTCTAACCAGCGGCGGCAGTTCATCCGGGTCAGTTTGGTTCCGGCGACCGTAACGCAGCCTCCACCGCCGAATCATCGAACCATGGTCGGCAACCGGGACCCCCCCATGGTTGCACAGGTCAGGCGGCGGCGCGTCCGGCGACGCGGCGTGCTATGGCCGGAGGGCTCACCGACTGCCCGGAGCATCGACCGGCGCTCTCGTGGTCAGTAGGGACGAATGCGTGCCGGCAAGGGGTCTCGCGCAGAAATCGTCTTCTTCCGGTCATCAGCGACGCGCGGTTTGGCGAGCCTGCGACAGCGGCCGTGAGACAGGACAGAAACGTGTCGCCTTCGCGGACCAGCCGGTCCATGTTGGGTGTGACCATCGACCCGTTCCCATTGGCCGCCACGTGGTCCCAACGGAGATGATCGCCCGTGATCAGCACGATATTCGGGAAGTCCCGCATGGTGATTCCAGGGCTGGGTGGAAAGAATTCAGCCTGGGCGAATACGTGCGTGGGAAGGAGAACGGCCGAGCCAATCCATGGCGCGAGTCTGCGGCGGCGCTGCCCAGGAGGCGAGGAGCGGCGTCGAAACGAAATCCCGGGAGAACTCCAGTGTGCAGCCGGTCTGGCGGCGGCGAGAACCATGGCAGCGATCATATCCGACCCATTCCGATCGGATTTCGGCGTGGCGCGGCTCTTTGGGGGTAATTGCTCACCCAGGGGGCTGGCTAGGCAGGTTTGAGGACGGTA
The DNA here is from genome assembly GCA_965218615.1 of Bryobacterales bacterium. Taxonomy (GTDB): domain Bacteria; phylum Acidobacteriota; class Terriglobia; order Bryobacterales; family UBA6623; genus VXMF01. The sequence continues at coordinate 200,860 of CBDCLH010000002.1, read as the reverse complement.
CGTCGCTTGATAGTGGTGACAATCGCCTCGAGAGTCGTCAGATCATTGAGGCGTCCGGTGCCGATCACCGAGCGCACGGCCCCGAACACCTCGGCCCCCCACTCGGAGCGGAAGCCGTTGGTCACCTTGCGGAAAATCGTGCTCGGTCGCAGCGCCCGCTCCGAGGCGTTGTTGGTGAAGGGCACCTCGCGATCCGTCACGAACACCAGCAGGCTGTCCCGGATCTTGCCGTAGCGCTTCAGCAGCCGCTGTCCGTCCGCCTGCGTCGGCTCCAACTCCAGCAGCTTGTCCAGCCGCCGCCCGAGATCCCGTTGGTGGCGCTTCAGCGTGCTGTCCCGCAGCCGCGCGCGCCGCTGGCCCACCCGCATCGCCCGCACCAGGAACGCCTGCAGCGCCGGCCCGAACACTGCGTCCCCTGCGTCGATCGCGTACTGCGCGTCCCGCAACTGGTGCGCCAAGCACACCTGCCACACTGCCGCGTGCCCGCGCTGGCACACGTACAGGTCCGACACCCACACCCCCGGTCGCGCCCCCTCCAGCACGCTCTCCGGCTCCGCCTTCGAGCGGCTCGGCCGTAGCACGTGCAGCACCGCTCCCGCTCCCAGGAACACCCACTCCCACCACTTGCGCCCGTTCACCCGCGCCGACGTCTCGTCCGAGCACACCACCCGACTCTGCCGCACCCGCTCCCGGATCGCCTCCGCCTGGTCCCCGAACCGCCCCTGCACCCGCCGGAACAGGTTCGCCAGCGCCCCTTCGCTGATCTCCAGACCGAATACATCCCGGAACAACGCCCGCAAGCGCTCGTAGCTGATCGCTTGCGCGTAATGCAGGTACACCGCCAGCGCCTCGATCGTCGCCCCGAACGGCGAGCCCCGCTCCAACCCCTGCGGCGCCAACGCCGTCACCCGCCGCCCGCAGCCCGGGCAGTCGCAACCGTGCAGCGTGACCCGCGTCACGTGCGGCCGCACCGGCGGCAACTCGATGCGCTCGTACACCGCTTGCGGCGCCTGCTCCGCCCCGCCCAACTCCGTCCCGCAGTGCGGGCAACTCTCCGCCCGCGCTTCCACCACGCTGTTCGGATGCGGATGCAGCTTGCGTCCCGTTCCCGCACGCCCCTGGCGCTGGCGCTTGCCGCCTCGCACCGGCTTGTTCGCCTTCTCCCCGCGCGAGGGCGGCAGCGACGAGTTCGCCGGTGTCTTGGGCGGCGCTCCCAGACGCGCCTCCAACTCCGCCACCTGGGCCCTCAGCTCCGCGTTGGTCGCCGTCAGCTTGGCGACCTTCGCCGTCAACTCCGCAACCCTCGCTCGCAGCTCAACGCCAAGGGCGCTCTTCCCGGAGTCGAGCGCCGAACCGAGATCCGAATTCGCCTCGCCCATACCCCATCTATAACATGTTTATACTCTTTTGTTTCAGATTTCTAATCTGATCGGTCACGCTAGGACGGCACCAAGGTGAGCAATTACCTTTGGGGAGCGGTTAGCGGGCCTGGGAATGGCCGGCTTGACGCCAGGAATCCTACTGCATCAGGACAACATTCTGGAGGCTCTCTTAGGGTTCGCGCATCAATAGCATCATTCTGTCGGGGGCCCGGGAGCCTCGGTTTCCGAATCTCCGATCTTCGAATCCATAGCAGCGTGTGATCATTCAGTCACAAACGGTCCAAGGTGTTGTCGCTCGGTGTCTGTTGACGTGAGAATCTCAAATTATTTCGGCGGCACGGAGGGAGGTATTCCCACTTTCTTACGCTCCCGCCGGAAGGAAACGTAGGAGACGCTGGTCTGAGAGCACTGTAGGCACGGGACTTAGGCGCATCGCCGTGCTAAGACGGTTCTCGAATTATCCTGATTTCCAATCATTCCGGCGTCAGCGCAATTCGAGAAAAAACCGGGGTATCCGGCCGGAATAATCCGAGCGCCAACACAAGGAAACGCTATGCGTATGCGCAAGGGGAAGGCATGAATGTCCGATTGATCACGTTAGGTTGGTCCCGCGGCGGTTGCGTGCACGGCAACCGTCAGCGTGCGTTGCCCTGCATCGGTCCGAGCACCGAGACCGGGAAGCGATCCGTCTTCGCCTCAGTCGTATGCATCTGCCCGGTCTCTCGAAGGAACGAACCAGCACTCGGCTCGCGCCCCTTACGATGAGTGTCGAGAGCGATTCCACGCGGAGAGGCACCCGTTCCTGGCCGCTGATTCCCCGCAGGGGCACCGCCCCCGGAGCCCGCCGTACCCGGGACTCTATTCAGCGTGCCGACGCCTGCCGTGCCCAGCACGACGGAATCCGTCTGCTTCGAAACGGCATCTCACCGCTCCTCGAGCGGCTCGGCGGGAACGGCTTGTGCCGCCGTTTGATGGAACTCTGCCGCCCCCTGACTCACGAGCATCCCTTCGATGCGCGCTGTCCTCTCGGCAATATCGAACAGCTTCCCTGCGACCGTGCCGTGGTCCTCGCGGTGCTGCTGGGAGAGCGACTGGAAGTCCTCCCTGTGCTCCTGAGCTTGGCGGGCGATGGCTCCCTCCAGCTTGGCGTAATCCTCGCGGTGCTGCTGGGAGAGTGACCGGAAGTCCTCGCGGTGCTGCTGGGAGAGCGACCGGATCTCCTCGCGGACCCCTCCGAGTCCGGAGCGAATGAACGCTGCAAGCGAAACGATAACGGCTAGCGCTGCCACCGTGACGCCGACCCACTGAGCATCCACACTACGAGCGTATCACCGGAACAAAGTCCGGGCCGGCACGAGCGCCCAACTCGTCAACGAGCAGATACGAGAGGAGAGTGAAGATCAGCAAAGAGGAGATGCAAGCCCTCGATCCCACAGCGCCCAGTCACCCCAATTGGAACTACTCACTCGGCCCGCTTCAGACCTAGGAAGTTATTTTTGCGCGATCCCCTTCCTATGGCTCTGGTTTCCGAATCCGTACCAGCGCTGTCCGCGTCTGCCAGGGCTCCATCGAAAAGTTTGAGAGATCGAAGTCGGAACCGGTGAACTCCTCGACCGTATTAGCGAGCTTGGCTTCGAGGATAGAAAGCGGGGTCCTCAGCTGAACTCCTTCCGCTGCGCCGCCAGCGATTTCCTGCAGCCTTAGCATCTACCAGCTTCGGTGAAACTTAGCGGGCTTGAAGGCCAGGAGCCGAACGTCGGGATGATTCAAGTGGAAGAATTCTCGCACCGGCGGGATCTCGTCGGCCTGCACAAAGCGCGTCCGCAAGGGCAGCTTCGCCTCGGCTCCCATGCGCTTCCACTCCCCTGGGTCCTCTGGCTGAATCGCCATGCGGAACCGAAACCGTTGGACGGGCGATCCACACGGCTCGCCGCGGAAGAGTCTCATGACGCCCTCTTCCCGAGTCCTCACAATCAGGTCTTCCCAGGTTACGAGGAACAGCATGTCGGGACGGATGCAGAATGCATCTCGGTTAGCCAGCGTTACGCCCCACTCGGGCGCGCGCCGAAGATGGGTGAAATGCTGCGGCGTGTACTGGGGGGAGTCGCTTCCGGGCAACAGATCCTGCGGGACCTGCGAGACGAGCCCGGCGCCATCGACAAACATTTCCCGGCCGGCCGCCAAAGGCAGCGCAATGGCATAGGCTTGGTGGTTGGCCGTCTCTTACCGGAGCACCCTCAGATCCACATCGAACGCCAAGTCCGCGTAGGCCGTGTCGCGATAGGTGGTGAGAACCGTGAGAGGGAGCGCCGATCCCGCACGCGCAAACTCCACTCGTCGAGAAATCGGCCCTTCGGTCACCCGCGCTTCCGCTTGCCCGATTTGCGCCTCGTAGAATTCCTTGCGCTCCAGAGCGACATACAGGCCGCCAAATGTGCGCCCTGGGTCCGCGCGGAGCATCTCCCTGCCGGATCGCGGGTCGAGAATCGAAGTGAGCGTGCCCGAGTCATTCCACGTGCTCTGCAACCGGAATTCGCCCCTAGGGGCCGGAAGGCGCCCGTCGGCCGGCTCGATCGAATACAGCCGATAACCGACCGACGGCACATCGCGCGGAAAGAAGTACGACATGCCGCTCGGTGTTGGGAATATCTTCGCAGGGGAACCGTTCTCCGCTGGCGAGATCGACCGCGACCAGTGGCCCCTCATGCAGCTCAGCGGGCAAGCCCTCGACCACGGCCAAGCCATTTCGACGCCACGAGAGGCCGTTGTAAACCATCAGGACTCTCTCGGCGTTTCTACGTACGGCCGGGGCGGCAAGGCGGGTCAGCGCCTTGCGGAACTGCTGCTCCGTGTTGGAGAAGCCGGTCAGGGAGAAGGCGTACTGCGCTGCCTCGTTCCAGTCTGCATCCCAGCGGCTGAAGTAGTGAGGCCAAAGCCCTCCTCCCGTGCTGTGCTCTTGAAACGTGAGCAAGGTCTGCCAGGCTTCAGCAAAATCAAAACGCGGGAACGGGGAGCTGTGGACAATCGAGGCGATCGTTGCTGCCGCTTCAGCCGCCGGCAAAGCGCTCGAGGCCTGGCGCATCTTCCCGGTCGTTTCCGGCACACGCAACTTGACGGTCGCCCAATGGCCGGTCGCATCGCCCGAAGCGGTGGGAAAGTCCTCCCCGTACTTGCTCGCCAAGTAGCGAAAGAACTCGTCCGCGGTCGACATCTTCATCGGGAGTTCGGGATGCTTCCGGTTCCACGCCCGAATCTCTTCCAAGACGGGGATAGCATCGATGGGGTCGGCATTGTCCCCCGGGGACCGCATCAGCAGGTAGGTGTCGTACCGGTAACCGTTCTGCTCCAGCCAGGCTAGCGGTAGTTTACTGCCATTTGGCCCTGACTCGCTGAGCTGACAAGCTAAGCCTTTGATAGGCAAGGATTTATGCGTTCTTGGGAGCCTGGTTTTGGTATTACCTAGTTTTTTGGGCTCTTTGATTCGTTTTATATTCTTATTTAGTTGGCAATAGATCCTGGCTTCTGGTATCCTGGTATTACCTTAGGAGGCTCCTTTGGCCAGCATCATTGCCAAACGCCAGGGCAAGAACACCTACTACTACGTCGCCGTCTCCAAACGCGTCGACGGCAAGCCCCGCATCGTCCAGCAAACCTACCTCGGCAGGGCCGAGCGCATCGCCGCCCTCGTCCGCGATCGCACCGCCCCCGTGCCCCTCGAGGCCACCTCGCGCGAATTCGGCCTGCCCGCCGCCCTCTGGCAGGCCGCCCAACGCTCCGGCGCCTTCGAGGCCCTGCTCCACCTCTGGCCCGCTCCCCGTCAGGGCCCCTCCACTGCCCACTACCTTCTGCTGGCCGCCTTCCACCGCCTCTGCGCCCCCGGCCCCAAGACCGAAGTCGCCGACTGGTACCGCGCCAGCATCCTGCCGCGCCTGTGGGGCTTCGCCCCCGAGCGCTTCCGCTCGCAAGCCTTCTGGGACTGCTGCGAGCGCCTCGCCGTCGGCGCTGCCGGCGGCGCCGCCCCCGACGACGCCCTGGAGCAGGCCCAATCCCAGTTGCTGCAGGCCTTCCGCGGCCGCCACCTGGTCGGCTCCCGCGTGCTGGCCTACGACACGACCAACTTCCACACCTGGATCGCCACCACCAACACCCGCAACACGCTCGCGCAACGCGGCCGCAACAAGCAGAAGCGCCACGACTTGCGCCAGGTCGGGCTGGCCTATGCGCTGGACGCGCAGCACGGCTTGAGCCTGTGCCACCACGTCTATCCGGGCGCCGTGCCGGACAGCGAGGAGCTGCCGGCGGCGCTGGGGCGGCTGGAACGCATGTTGGAGCGGGCGGGGATCGCGCGCGAGGAGGTGACGTTGGTGCTGGACAAGGGCTCGGCGGCGCTGGACAACACGCTGGAGTTGCAGCAGCGCGGACTGGGCTGGGTGGCGGCGCTGCCCTGGAACCAGGCGCCGGCGGGCTTGCGCGCAACAGACGAGGAGGAGTTGAAGCCCGTCGGCGGCACGCATCCCGGGGTGCGCACGGCGGCGCAGCGCTGTCGCGTGCACGGCGGCGAGTCTCTGTGCGTGGTGCAGCACTCGACGGGGTTCGCCGCCGAGCAGTTGCACAGCACGAGTCTGTCGCTGGCGAAGGCGACGCAGGCGCTGCGGCGGCTGGCGCGGGAGCTGGCCAAACCGCGGGCGCGTTGCACCGAACAGGGTCTGCGCCAGCGCCTCGAGCGCTGGCTGGCGCCGAACTTCGTGAGTCAGTTGCTGAGCTACGAGTTGAGCGGCGAGGAGGGCCGCTGGCGGTTGGAGTACGAACTCGACAATGGCTGTTGGTTCTCTGTTTATTCCGGCCAAAAACGGCCATTTTTTCTCGAATTAGCTTGACGCCAAAGAGACTGGAAATCAAGATAATCCGAGAACGGCTGCTGCCTAAAGATCCTGTTAAGCCCTTAGATACAGGCTATTTCAGGTAGCCGTGCGCCCAGTTCCCTTCCGGCAGGAGCGTACCAATGTGAAAAAACCTGCCTCCCTTCCGCCGGAATAATCTGGGGCTCAGAGGCTGGAATAAACCGAACGCCTACAATGGCGCGCTGCAACGGCTGATCGGCGAGCGTTTCGGACGCACGACCCTGTTCACGAACCGTCTGGACTGGAGCGCCGCGCAAGTGGTGGAGGCGTATGGCGGGCAGCAGCACGTGGAGCGCGTGTTCCGCGGGCTGCAGGGTGGGGAGTGGCTGGGCTGGGGACCTCTGCAGCACTGGACCGACAGCAAGATTCAAGTGCATGCCTTCTACTGCATGCTCGGGATCTCGCTGTTGCAATATCTGCACAAGCAGGCCGAGACAGTCTGGCCGGGCCTGTCGATGGAGGACTTGCTGCACGAGTTGCGTCAGATGCAGCAGTTCGAGTTGCTGTATGCGGGAGCGGGCGGCAAGGGCAAGCCGCGGGTCGAGACGGTGCTGTCGAAGCAGACGCTGGTCCAGCAGAGTTTGGCGCAGGTTTTGGAGCTGGATCAAGTGCTCGCGGGCACCTCCGGGTAATACACCACCCTGATCGATAACTGTTTCCCGATCAGCATGTTACAGGCGCGTCTAGCCGATCCACAGTAAACTACCGCTAGGCGCCTAGGGGCAGTTCGCTCGAGTTCCTCCGCCGGAAACCCTCGTCCGAGGTTCCAGCGAAATCCCTCCATGTAGGAATCGTACGTAAACCAGGTAAGAACGCGGCTGCCGTCCGGACCGACCCAGTAGAAAGGATTCTTGCTCGGCCCCAGGTTGTTCCCACCCCCGATAAAGAGGTTCAGGCCGGTCACAAGGTACTTGACGCCGCTACCCGCCAGCACACGCGGAAAAGCCCTAGTGAATCCCGGCACGTCGTGCTGAAAAGCGACCGGCGCCTCGATGCCAAGCTGGCGTCGAAGCTTGTGACCCAAGTAGATCAAGCGGTTGGATTCCTCGGCGGCCATCAGTCCGCTGTGCATGTTGCCGAAGGCGACACCGAGGGCGAGGCGTCCCTCCCGTAGCAGGTTGGTCAACTCGCCGACAAGTTCGTCGTCCTCGGTGCGCCGCAACCACTCCTCGAGCATCCAGGCCGATTCGATGGTCCAGCGGAAGTCAGGGTGCTCCCGGGCAAGCCGAATCGCGGTGTCGATGGTGTCCTTGTAGTCCCGGGCGATCTCGTCTGGAGGCCTGGTGAAGCCGATGTCCAGGTGGCTGTGGGAAATGACGAAGATCTGGCGAATCGAGCCCGTCCGCTGCTCGGCGGGCAGTTCGTACGGCGAGGATGCCTGGCCCCAACCGACCGGAGGCGATGCGGAACACAGAACGGCAACGAGAACTGGCGCCCAGAGCCCTCGCCGGCTGCGAGAAGCTCCCAACTCCGGGCCCACTCCGCTCCACGTCCTGGGCATGTGGAACTTGTTGCGAGCCTTGCGCGCGGTCACGGCCTCAGAACGAATACCGCAAGGCGAACTGGATCTGCCGATTCGATCCGAAGCCGGTGTAGGGCGTAGAGTGCGTCGAGAAACTCCGGCCGAACGAGGCGGGGCCGGCTAGGTTGGCGCCCGGATTCCGGAACTGCGGCGTGTTGAACATGTTAAACATCTCGGCCCGGAATTGCAGGGTCTGGCCTTCCCGGACGCGAAAGTTCTTGAACAGCGAGAAGTCCCAATTCAGGGCCGCCGGCCCGCGCAGGATATTCCGGCCCGCATTGCCGAATCTGCCGGTTTCGGGCACTGTAAAGGCGGCGATGTTGAATTGGTTGTTGGGGATGTCCTTGTTGGCCGGGGTGAGCGGCTCTCCCGGGACTAGGTCCGGACGCGTGCCGAAATTGCCGATTCCCGCCGAATCGCAGCCGCAGGACGGATTCACGGGCAAGCCGCCACGCAGGACCGTGATCCCGTTGATCTGCCAGCCGCCGCCGAGCCAAACCGGCAATCCAGGCGCGTTTGGAAGCTCATAGGTGTAATCGAACTGCAGCGTGTGGCGCACGTCCATGTCGCTGTTCCCATATTCCTCCCGCGGGTTGGCGTCGTCCTGGGCGGCGGTAGAGAAGAGGATGCCGCCATCGTCCAGTGTGTGCGCCCACGTATAGTTGACTTTCGCAGTGAGCGCCTTATGGAACCGCCTCCGGAGACTGACCTGCAAGGCGTTGTACGTCGAGGTAAGATCGTCGCGCGTCGCGTTGATGTTGCCGAAACCGGCGTATGGGTGTACCCCGATATGAACGGGGATTACATACGAAACTCCCGAAACAGGGGTTGACAGCTCACTTGCGCAACCTCCGGTTTCGGGGCCTGTCGATCCAACGGACATTGACCGGGGACAGTACCGCGTCCGCGATCTCCTCCATGGAGGCTTCGATCGTGAATACCTCTTCCTTCTCGGCCTTGGTCGGCTGGTAGTCGGTCCGTACCAGCTCCACGATTCTCGGTTTGGGTTTCTTGTGCACTTCTCTCCCTCCCGGTTCAGACTACCAGCCCGCGCTCCTTCAGCACGGCTCCTTCTCGGCAATCAGGCCGATCCAAGCGATAGCGGCGGCAGCCAACGTCCAGGTATCCTTGCAGGCTGCCCCTGCGGCCTGGGAACCGCTCGGCGCGCTGTACGTCTGGCTGGAGTTGCAGGGCGGATCGCGGTAGATCAGGTCCGCCGACTCGCTGTGCAGCCCGCGCATGATGGCGCGGTTGTCCCCGTCCAGAGCGTCTGCCTTTCCCAGTTCGCTAGCGCCATCTCGTGGCGGCCAGTACAGGCACGTCCCGGTACCGCTGCAACGGCCTCTCCCGGGGACTGGCCGCAGCTCACGCCACCAAGTCCTTGTAACGCAGCCGGGTGTTGGCCGCGGATGCGACAATCTCGCCCATCTGCTGGAGCGTGTCCAGCTCGCGGACGTTGTGGCGCCCGCTGAACTCGTCCACATAGCGCTGCAGGTGCTGCGGGCTCATGTGGTGGTACGTTCCAATATAGCCGCGCTTGAGCATCGACCAGAAAGACTCGACTCCGTTGGTATGAGCCTTGCCCCGCACGTACTCGCCCACCGAGTGCTTGACCGTTTCGTGGTCGAACGGCAGCGTCTCGTAGGCGCCGGCCTCATCCGTATAGACCGTAGCCTGCAAGTCGGCCCAGTCCTGCACGAACCCTTGCAGCGTTTCCTTGTCAGTTAACCCAACGACCTTGGCCGCGACGTGCTTGGTCGCCCTGTCCTTCGCACCGACCACGGCCGTCTTGCCCACGGCGCCCCTGCCGGTTCCTTCCAGCTCCTGCCGCCTGGCGTTGCTCATGTTCTTCCGCTTGCCGCCGATATAGGTCTCGTCTACCTCGACCGGAGCGGAGAACTGGAACCCGCCGGACTGCAGCGCTTTCCGCACGCGATGCGCCAGATGCCATGCTGTCTTCTGCGTCACGCCCAGGTCACGATGCAGCTTCATGGAAGAGACTCCCTTGAGATTGGTCGAGAGCAGGTAGAAGGCAAACAGCCAATCCCGGTAGCCGATCTTGCTCGAGTGCATGAACGTACCGGTCTTAGCGCTGAAGTTCGCATCGCAGACCTGCTCGCGGCAGCGGAACGGCATGGACTTGCGCTTTGCGCTCGTGTTTACGTTCAGCGAACCGCAACGCGGGCAGCAGACCCCTCCGGGCCAGCGCCGCGGCACGATCCAGGCCTCTGCCGTAGCGTCATCCGGAAACATCGCGAAGAATTCCGAAACCGAAAGCCCCTTTCGATAGTGCTTTCCCGGCCCCTTCTTAGCAACTTCCATATCAACCTCTTACATAACTATTCTACAGGAAATTCCCGAATCTGTCAACCCCTGTTTCGGGAGTTTCGTATGTAATCCCCATATGAACCGGTTCAAGTTCTGGCCGCCGCTCAGGTGGAGGCCCCGATTCCCGAGGTACGCGACCTGCAGCATCGCTTGATCGCCGAGGCCCTGCTGGATGTTGAGATTCCAATGCTGCATATAGGCCGCCTTCGGGTCTTTCGGAAGCGCCGTGATGTTCGTCAGCGCCCTAAAGTTGAAGTCCGGCAACGGAAAGCCTCGTAGATTCGGATCATCGAAGACGGTGATGGAAGCGCTCTGCTGAGAGATGTTGTTGGGAATGTTTTGCGCCGTCGCTGCGTTCAAGCTCGCGTGGAAAACGCCGTAGCCCGCCCGGACCACCGTGCGATTGGAGGCGAATGGCGAATATGCGATCCCGATACGGGGACCGAAGTTGGTCGCGGGTGCATGCAACAGCTTGGTGCCCACGGGATCCAGTTGCCCCGTAGCCAGATTGAAGTTCTGGATCCGACCGTGCGATTCGGTTGGAGACGTGTCGTATTGATAGCGCAGCCCCATGTTCAACGTCACCTTCTGGTTGAGCTGGTAGTCGTCTTGGAGTAAAAAGTTGAACTGGGCTATGCGCTTGACTCCAGTAACCACAATATGTTGTAGTTGCAGTCGTGAGGGAGGATTACCCGAAGACTCAGGCAGAATTCGACCTGTGGTTTGCCAGCGAGCAGGCGTGTCGCGAGTATGTGGTCCGGATTCGCTGGCCCGACGGCTTCATCTGCCCGCGATGCAAGGGAGGGTCGGCCTGGATCGCCAGGCGGAATCGCATGGTCTGCGCCGGTTGCGCCTACCAGGCGTCGCTGACCGCCGGGACAATCTTCCAAGGCACGCGCAAGCCGCTGAGCATGTGGCTCCGAGCGATGTGGTGGGTGACCGAGCAGAAAAACGGCGCGAGTGCCCTCGGGTTGCAGCAGGTCCTCGGTCTGGGCCATTACGGGACGGCGTGGACCTGGCTGCACAAGCTGCGGCGGGCGATGGTGCGCCCGGGACGCGATCGTCTGGGCGGGACCGTCGAGGTGGACGAGACCTATGTGGGCGGCAAGGAGAAGGGAGCGCGGGGGCGCAAGCTCGGCAACAAGGCCTTGGTCGCGGTCGCCGCGGAAGAGGCCGGGGCCGGGACCGGGCGCATTCGCCTGAAGCGGGTACCCGATGCTTCGGCGGCCAGCTTGGAAGCGTTCATTCTCGAGGCGGTTGAGCCCGGCAGCGCGGTGCGCACGGACGGTTGGCCGAGCTATTCGAAGCTGGCGGCCCGCGGGTACCGCCACGAGACCCGGGTCACGGGAGGAGACCCGGCCCGGACGGACCGGGAGTTCCCACGGGTGCATCGCGTCGCGTCCCTGTTGAAGCGCTGGCTGCTAGGAACTCACCAAGGTGCCGTCGGGCATCCCTACCTGGACTACTACCTGGACGAGTTCACCTTCCGATTCAACCGGAGGGCATCCCGCTCGCGCGGCAAGCTGTTCTACCGGCTCGTGCAGCAGGCAGTCGCAACGGAACCGGCCCCTCGCCACGCGATGGTTGCTAGCGCTCTCGCCAGCGACCCTCAGCGGACTCCGGAATCACTGGACTCAAGCGCATACTCAGCAACCACAACATATTGTGGTTACTGGAGTCAAGCGCATAGCCCAGAAGTTGAAATAGGTGTTGCGCATGCCGGCGCGCGGTTGGCCTAGCGTGCCAATCGCCCATGGAGCGTGGCGCGCGAAATCGTCCAGCGAAATGTGGTTGACGATCGCCTGGAAGTTCAGCGCCTTGTTGTCCTGGTTGCGAATGATCTGCGCGCCGATCTTCAGCTGGTGCTTTCCTTGGATCCACGACAGCGTATCGAGCCACGTAAAGGAGTTGTTGGCGACCAGCGGGTCGAATAAGCCCGGTCCCACGCCAGCTGACCGCTGCCCAGGATCACAAGCGGAAAATTGAGAATCTCTTCCGTCGCAGCGCCGCGTGGATCGATGCGCATGCGGTTCAACGCAAAACCGGCCTCGTTGTAGACGGTCGGTGAAATCACGCGATTGTAGGTGAGTTTGGCCAATTGCAACCGACCGGGAATCACTTTCTTTTGCCCGCGCGCCACGCCGAAAAAGTCCCCGGTTTCGTTCTGATTGATGTTGTACCGGAAGTTCACGCTGTCTTTGTCCGACCCCTGGAAGTCGATCTTGACGGCGGCCGTGTTCTCTACCAAGCTGTCCGAGACGGCGCGACTGTGCGATCCCAGCCGCGAATCGGAGGCGGAAACCGGCCCGTTCGGCAAGGGCAGCATGTCCACCGCGGGCTGGACGGCTGGATCCACGGTGTTGCGGAAGGCCTCCGTTGGAACGAGGACATTCTGCACTTCTCCGAGGCGCTGCTGCATCCCTTCGTAGTTGGCGAAGAAAAAGACCGCATCCGGCGCAATCGGTCCGCCGACGGAGGCGCCGAATTGATTCAGTCGGAATGGCGGCTTGTCCCCTTTGTTGAAGTAGTTCCGTGTGTCGAGTTTTTTGTTCCGAAAGTACTCGAACAGCGTGCCGTGCAGCTGATTGGAGCCGGATTTGGTGATCAAGTTGACCACGCCACCTAACGCCTGCCCGAATTCCGCGGAAAACGAATTGGTGTACACCCGAAACTCTTGGATGGCCTCCGTGCTGGTGCGGGAGATCCGACCTCTGCTCGATCTATAAGTATTGTCGAGAATGTCGAAATCGACCCGGCTGGCGTCCCCACCGTCGAGCAGGAAGCGCAGGCCGCCCTGTTGCCGAAACAGACTGGCGCCGTTGATCCCTTGCTGCGTGGCGCCAGCGCGCAGCACGGTTCCCGGCACGAGGTGCAGCAGGTCGCTTACGTTACGCCCGTTCAGCGGAAGCGCGTCGATCTGCTGCGTTTCCACGACGATCCCGAGCGTCGACGACGCAGTCTCGACGAGGGGCGCTTGCCCGCTTACGGTGACGGTCTCGGTCACGGCCCCGGGCTCAATCGAAAACAGCAGGCGGACACGATCCGAAACCCGTAGACGAATGTCCTCGCGCAGGTGGTTCTTGAAACCTTCCGCCGAAACCGTGACCCGATAGAGTCCAACCGGTAACACCGGCGCCAAGAAGTTGCGCTCCGCGTCGGTCGTGAGTTCGACTGTTGCTCCCGTCCCTTGATTCTCAACGACCACACTGGCCGACGACACAACGGCTCCGCTGGAATCGAATACCGTTCCCAGCACACTGCCCGTGTTCAGTTGCCAAAAGCCGCGGTTCAGCCTAGAAACGCACCAAGGACACCTCGTGCCCAAGATCGAGTTGACATTGCTTTACCTGCGAAGCTGCAGAGAATTCGAAGACGGTTGATCCTGGCCCATTGCCTAACAGCGGCATCCGGGTATAGCAAATGAGACTGGATGCCTGTGTGAGACTGGATGCTTGTGGGTGCCGCAGTGGGATGCAAAGCACCATCTACGAAAGGGATCTTTCCACTCTAGAGCTTCCCTGCCGAACCACAAGCAATCGGGTTTCGATGGCAACCCAGATAAGCGGAGGACTGAAGCCCGCAACGGACCAATCCAGGTGTGTGTGTCCGCCACCGTCGCAAGGCCCCATGGCGCCAGCTTCCGGGAGTCCATGCGCCCTGGAGTGTGGTCTCTGACGATGGGAGTACGGCAGCGCTTGGCGCTCCGGAAGCCTCAGATCCGCGTGGGTCGGCAGTTCTTAGGAGCAGGCCATTGCGGAGCCGGGTTGCAGGATCCGATCGCAGTCCAGTTGAATGGTGCAGAGGATCGGGCCTCTGAGGCGGGCCCGGCATGTAACGGGAACGCCGTCACCTCAGGACAGGCAAGCTGTTGCTCACTCAGCCGGCCAGCGAAGAGTAGCCATCACCTTGACCAGTCGCTTGAGCGACAAAGGGGGTCTGTTGTGAAACAGGAGCCACACATAGTCGGCCACCGAGCGCCGATCCGGCTGCAGAAGCAGCCGCCCAGCTTGGCTCGACTCGACATGACGAAGCGTGTCGGACGGGACCAGTACGAGCGTGAGCTTGTCGAGCTTCAGCTTCGGCTCAAGGAAGTCTCCTTGGCGTATCAGGCCCAAGACCGTCGAGCCGTCATTCTGTTTGAGGGCAGTGACGCCGCTGGCAAGGGCGGCGCGATCCGGCGGATCAGCTGGCCGCTCGATCCGCGCGGCCTCAAGGTTTGGCCGATCGCCGCGCCAACTGTGGAGGAGCAAGGCCAACATTATCTCTATCGGTTCTGGAAGCGGCTGCCGCGCCCCGGCCAGTTGGTCATTTTCGATCGATCGTGGTACGGCCGTGTTCTGGTGGAGCGCGTGGAGGGCTTTGCGACGGCCTCGGAATGGCAGCGCGCCTACGCGGAGATCAATGAGTTCGAGCGGATGCTCGCGGACGACGGCATCCGCCTCGTCAAGATTTTCCTCCAGATTACTCCCGAGGAACAGCTCGTTCGCTTCCGCTCCCGTCTCCGCGACCCCTTGAAGCGCTGGAAGCTCTCGAGGGAGGACCTTCGCAATCGAGCGCGCTGGCCCGACTACGAAGTCGCGATCGAGGAGATGTTCCGCAAGACTTCGACCGTCGAGCGTCCGTGGATTGTCATTCCTTCGAACGACAAGAGGCATTCGCGAGTCGCAGCGATCCGGGCGGTCGTCGAGCGGCTCGCCGATAGGGTCGACATGACGGTGCCCGACCTCGATCCGGCGTTCGAGAGAGACTTGCGCGAAGCACTCGGCATGGGCCCTGAGACTGCTAGGTAGGCGAGCCGAGTGCAAATCGCAAGGCGTCGCGCCCTGGCGTCGAATCGACGTATCGAGCGGGCCCAAGCGCCGCTCGGCTGCGCGATGTTTGGACTGCCGCCTCATGCGCGGCAGCTGTCGATCAAGCCGTCAATTCGTTTCCGGTCTCACCCTAACTTCGTCCGCCGACGGGAAGTCCTCGGGAACGGGCTGCGTCACCTCTCCCGTGACGGCCCATTCGGCAGCTCTCTGAAACGTGGTGACAAAGCCGATACATCTCTGCGAGATCAGAGCATGGCCCAAGGCCGTATGGAAAATGCGCCCCTTGCCGTACTGGATCGTCATCAAGAGCGGCTCGTGTTCTCCGCTTCCTTCCGTCTCTGTCGTGGAGAATGCCGTAGCTAGCACATGCAGATTCTTGGCGGGCCCTCGGAGCCTGTCGTAGAGCTCATCTTTCGCGTGCATCCACGTCTCCGGGAGTCCCTGGGTGATCGGGTGCTCGGTGTCGCGAATCGTGATGGGAAACTCATGCTGGATGCCATGGCTTCCACCGATCCCGGGGCTGTTGTCGTGTACGAAGTTCCCGTCTCGCAAACGAATGTACGGGCCGTTCTGCTCGTTGCGGTCTCCCCAGCCCCCGATTCCGATGATCTCGTTGTAGGCCTGCCACTCGGGGAAGGCGTTGTTCGCGGCGTGCACGGAGACGAAGGCTCCGCCATTGCCGACGAACTCCTCGAAATCCGACATCGCCTGGCTGGACCAAGGCTCGCCGTTATAGTTGGAAACGACAAGGTCGTAGTTGGAGAACGGCGGCTGGAACGCTTCCATGGACTCACCAGCTGGCGGAGTTGTCGCGACCTCCACGGAAAAGAGCCCGGTCTCCTCGAGGTAGGTCTTGAGGAACTGGGTTGTCTGCGGCCAGATCTTGTGATTGTTCTGTCCATTGACGATCAACGCTCTGTACTGCGGCTCAACAGGAGCGCCGCATGTGGCCAACAGAACAAATGTGAGAAGTGCGGCAAGCGAGCGACGAGTCATGTCCATCTCCGTGGCTCAACGCTAGCACTTGGATGCCGGGAGTTCAACACGGCACTCGGCATTCCCTCCGGGCGGCGCCGAGGAACACTCCCTCCGGAAGTCCTCCGGAGCTGTCCGTCCTTGCGGCGGCGTGGTAGTTTGGAAGCGGGATGCGTCGGCCAGCGGATCGGCTACGCCGCCGGCCGCCGCAGGAAACGAGGTTGTTCACCATGAACCGAAGAGGCTTTTTGGCTCTGGCTCCCGCAGCCGCAGCACCATCCGCGCTCTCCGCGCCGCCGAAGGTCGAAGACGACCTTCGAATCACTGGCGTCCGACTGGTGACGATGCGCCCCAAGCGCCCGATACCGCAGTACGAGCCGACTCCGGGATCGTGGTCGACGGGCGGGGTCGAGGTGGCCAATCCCGTTTCGATCTACCCGAAGTACAAGCCGATGCGGAGCCTCTTCCGCGCCGACGGGCCGCGCGCGGGAAGCTTCTGGGTCGAAGTTGACACCAACAAGGGCGTCAAGGGCTACGGCCCGGGAGGCCCCTCGGGCGGCGTCATTGTCGAAGACCACCTGAAGCGACTCGTGATGGGCGAGAATCCCCTCGACATCGAACGCCTTTGGGACATCATGTGGCGCGCAACGATGTCATACGGGCGCAAGGGTGTCGTGGTCAACGCCATTTCCGGCGTCGACATAGCGCTTTGGGACATCGCTGGCAAGGTATGGGACGCGCCGGTTTGGCGTCTTCTGGGCGGCCGGATCCATCCGCGCATCCCGTGCTACTGCACAGGCAACGACCTCGAGCAGCACGTCGAGTTCGGATACAAGCGCCTCAAGCTCGCCTTACCGTACGGTCCGGCGGACGGCAGGGAGGGCATCCGTAAGAATGTCGAGTTGGTCAAGCGCGCACGGGCGGCCGTCGGGGCCGATGGCGACATCATGATGGACTGCTGGATGGCGTTGACGGAGCGCTACACGCTCGAGCTGGCGGAAGCCTTCGAACCATACGGTGTGTATTGGATTGAGGAGGCATTGCCTCCGGACGACTACGAGGGGTTTGGTCGGCTCCGGCGTCAGATCACCTCTACGCGGATCGTCACGGGCGAGCATGTCTACACCCGCTATGGCTTCCGGCAGTTGCTGCGCGTCAACGGGGCGGAAATATGGCAGCCCGATATCCACTGGTGCGGTGGGATGAGCGAGCTCGTCAAGATCGCTCACATGGCTGCGGCGCACGACATTCCCGTGATTCCTCATGGTGGCGGCCAGCGCGACGCCGTTCATTTCATTTACGCGACGCCCAACGCGCCTTGGGCCGAAATGTTCATGCCGGCTCCCGGCGGCCCGGACGTCGTTTATCAGAGGTACGAGGAAGACAACAACCTGACGCGCGGTCCGGAGGGCATCTACACGCGGCCCTCCGACGGTCCGGGCTTCGGTTGGGAAGTCGAACCTGCAGATTGAGGACACAGTAGCGGGAAGACGGGCCGCTGGTCGCAGTGCGGCTCATGCCCGCTTCAGAAAATCACCTTGAGCGCCAGCTGCGTCTGTCGCGGCAGATTGGCTTGCGAGGGGACTATGCCCAATCCGCCCGTACCGACTGTGGTGCCGGGATTGTTGAAGATTGGGTGGTTCATGGCATTGAACCACTCGGCGCGGAACTGCGTCGTCACTCTCTCCCCGATCTTGAAGTTCTTGAAGATGGAGAAGTCGAACGACTCGACGAAGTCGGCCCGGAGTGTCGGGTGGATGCGGCTGACGTTGCCGAAGGTGTAGGGTGCGGGAATCGTGAACTGATCCGTGTCGAACCACTTGTCTGTGGTCGGGTCGAAGTTTTCGTGATTCCGCTTGGCATCGACGCCGGTCGAGTCTGGGAACTGCCGGCCGCCGAACGAGTGGCTGGTGTTGCCGGCCACGCCCATCCGGAGCGGCAACCCGCTGTTCAGGGTGGCGATCCCGTTGATTTGCGATTGGCCGAGCACTGCGTTCAGCGGGCCGCTCCAATCACTCCCGTATCGCTTCCCGCTCCCGAAGGGGAGTTCGTACGTGTAGCTTGCGATGAGGCGTTGGCGCTGGTCGTACGCTGACAGCCCCCTCCCGCAGGCCCTGCAGTAGTAGTTGCTGAAAAACGCAAAGGAGAAGGCATCGTCGCCGCCATCGGTGATCAGCTTGGAAAAAGTGTAGGCAACGACCGCATTCCCCCCTGCGAACCGTTTCGTGAATTTGGCCTGGAAGGAGTGGTAGTTGCTATTGCCCCAGCCCGGAGCGGAGTGGAGTACGCCCGGATACTGCGGATACGGCGTCAGCAACTGGTCGCGTTGCTCCCGGGGCTGCGACAGCACGCCGGCCGGGACCACGCCGTGCAGCGGATTGTCCACCAGATCCAGGATTCCAGCTTCCGGGTTGATATGGCTGGGATGCAACTGGTCCATTTGCCACCCCCCAAGGCGGGCGAAGGGAATATGGGTTCCCTTGTTGCCCGCGTAGGCCAATTCCAGGGCGCACACTTGGCGAAGCAAGCAGCCGTTCCAGCGCATCGCACGCTTCGCTAGCCGTGTTCGGCGGGTTGAACAATTTGGGATGGGTGATGACCCGGATGAATTCGCCGATGCAAAGCACGGGGATTGCCCAGCGCGTCCGGGACTCGCCGAGCCCGACGACGCGCTCATGGGCGGCCCGGTGCTTGGGCAGCTCCGCGCGGTGAGCGTAGACGAGGACATTGGTGTCAACGGCTATCAATCGCGGCCCTCCATTTTTTCGTAGAGCATGTCTCGGTCATCCGAATTGAAACCCGGCACGAGTTGGCCGCGCTTGACTAGCAACTGCAAACGGAAGGGGCGCGCCGGGTCGGGCGTGGGTCTGAGATGGTCGCCCAGGGCATTCTCGATCAGCCGTGTGAGCGTTTCTCTCCTCTCGGCCGCGCGCTTCTTGGCAGCTCAAATGCGCCGATCATCAAGACTCAGCGTCGTTTTCATGTGGATATCTGTATCGTACAGGCCAGATTTCTGGCAACCTTGATCTGAGATCGATTCGAGGATTCGAAGCCCGTATTCCACGACGCGAGAAAGTCTTGTTCTTTGCCTTCATCAGGCATGCTCGCTTAGCGCATTCCTCAGAGTTCCCTTCTGCCTCGGTTCGGGCTCTAGCCTTTCTGGACAAGCTCCAGCGGCACCGCACCGGCGTGCGGGCTGCAGAGACCCAGTACTGGATTCGGTTAGCATTTCAGGATCTTCAGCAGAAACTGTGGGTGAAGGTAACTGCTATTCGGTCGAGTCGTGGCGAATCGGGTGAGCACGGAGCGAGGTCGGGCTGCCGCGACCTGACGAGGCACTTAGGCAAGAGAGCGAATTCTATTGGGACATCGAGCTTGCCGGGGTCCGGGCGCGAACGACACGGATTTAGCTGGCAGTGCGGTGGCGGCTTGTTCCGGAAGCTGCGGATTGCCCGGAGCCTCCCGGGCGGGACGGGTCGCAGGTCGGCGAGGCGTTGCCAGCCGTCCGCCGCGCCGCGCTCGGCGAAGGCGAGCTCGCTGCGAAATCGTCCCTTCGCGCGCCCGCCGGTTCGCTCCGCGCCGGGAGAACTCCACCCCTCGGCGCATCGCTTCGGCCCGGTCAAGCTGTAGCCCATCTTTGTCACCCTATTCTGCAAGTACCTTAAAACAAACACTTTGCGAGAATGAAATCTGGCGTCTGGTACTACATTCGCTGCACTTTCGTGGATGGCGATGGCGAGACGACCAGCTTGCGGACGCCGCCCGGAGACGCGTCGATGCCGAGCGCGTCATAGATCGCCTGCTGGCCGGCCTCGGCGCGGGTCGCCTTGCGCACGTGCAGCATTTGCCCGTCCGCGCGGCGGAATACCGCGGTCAGCCGCTGCTGGCCTTCCAGCCGCTTGCGCAGGCGCGTCCAACTGGCCCGCTCCCCGCTGTCCCGCAGGCGCTGGCGAATCATCTGCACCAGTGGGTATGCCAGCACCGTCACGAACAGGTGGCCTTCCGAGCGGTGCGCCTTGTGCTGGTAGATCGGCCGCAGGCCCAGCTCGCTCTGCAGCGAGCGGAACACCGCCTCCAAGTCGGTCAGCAGCACGTACGTGCGCCCCATCCGCTCCGCGTCCCAATCCGTGATGTTCGTGCGCAGGCAGTACGCGCCCGGATGCGTCGCCTGGGAGCCAGCGGCCGGCTGGCGCTCCCAGCGTACCGCCGCGGCCTTGCCGCCCTTCGCGTCGGCCTCCACGCGGATGCTGTAGTGCGGCGCGGCGGCCTTGTGCGCTGCCTGCAGCCGCCCGATGCGCCGCCAGACCGCCTCCAGGCGCTTCCCCGTGCGCGGGCGTGACAAGCCCTCGTGCAATTCCCGCAGGCCCTTTTCCAGGCGCTCCCCGGCCCGCTCCTTGCGCGCCCGCTCCTTGCGCGCCCGCTCCTCCGACTCGCAGTACAGCCGCGCCTCTCCGTTCTCCCCGGCTTGCTTGTACACGCGCACCGACGACCCCGACGCCGTGCCGATCGCGATCGCCTTGTCGGCCTCGAACGCGCGCTTGCGGCTCGCCACCAGGTAGCGGGAGCCCCGCTCCCGCAGCCACCGCAGGTTCTCCTCCGTCGCGATGCCCTTGTCCAGCACCACCACCGCCTCCGGCGGCGCCTGCAGCGCCTCCAGCATCCCCGCCAGGGTGCCGCTCTCGGCCACGTTGCCGGCCAGCACTTCGGAACGGCGCACGAACCCGGCCCCGTCCAGCACCCGGCCCAGCGTGCGCAGCGGGCAGTCGCTGCGCTTTTCCTTGGAACGGCCCCGCCGGGCCAGCGGCTGGCCCTTGGCGGCCCCCTCGAAGTACGTGTTCGTCAAGTCGCACAGAGTGATCGTGGGCTCGAGATCGAACAGGCCCATGGCGCGTTCGAACAGCGCGCGCTCGACCGTCTCGCGGTGCCGCAGCAGGCGGTCCGAGGCGCGCTAGAGGGCGCTCAGGCCCAGGCTCTCGAAATCGAAACCGAGCAGTTCCCCGAGGCCGCTGCGCGCGCGCAGCCAATGCCAGGACGCCAGCTCGGAGGCCGGCGCGGCCATGCGGCTGACGATCGAGCCGAGCACCGCGCAGCGTTGCGGGCCGGACAGGCCGGCGCGCTCCAGCAGCGGCAGCAGCCCGAGCTGCTCGACGGCCCACAAGGCGACCTGCTCGACGCCGACACAGCGCGGGCGGACCAGGTCCAGCGAGTTGCCGTCGATGCGCTGCAGGTCGGGCTCGGAGGCGCCGGTGGCGGCCCGCTCGGGAGGGGCTGGAGCGGCCTGAACCAGCTGGGCGGCGATGCGCTGGGCCTCGGCCTCGACCGGCGGGGGGCACGGCAGCGGCTCCAGCGAGAGCTGGGCGTCGAGCAGCTGGCGAATGCGGGAGCACAGCAGGAGCCAGTCCGCGCGGTCGATGGCGAAGTGGCTGCCGAGATTGAGCAAGATGCGCTGGCGGACCTGGGGGCCGACGCGCTGGGAGCGGACGAGGCGATAGGTGAAGTAGGCCTGGCCGTCGTTGCCGGAGCGCGTGCGGGTGCGGCAAACGAACATGCTCGCAGTCGAGCACTGCGGGCCGGATAAGTCAAGCCGTAATCAAATATTATGGCACTACATTTTGCATCTCGGGCCATCCGCCACCAAGAATCAACGAGATACGCGCCAAATCCGTTCAATAATGCCTGAAATCGGCTACGGGCCGACAAACCTGGGGTAGCGATCGCCCCCACCGGCGCCGCGTCCTCACATCCCCCATACGGTGATTAGCTGGCCGCCCTCGCGCTCCTTGCGGCGGAAGATCCTGTCGTCCCAAGTCGCTCCCTCCGTGCGGTCGAAGATTACCAGGTGGCCCTCGTCGGTTCCGGCGCGGTCGATGTACGCGCGTGTCTGACGCAGGCCCTCGCCCAGGGTCGCCGCCAAGCTGCCATGCAGCAGCTTGCACTCGATGACGACCTTCTGCCGCCCGCGCGGCCCCGCGCCCTGCCCGGTCGCTGGCCAGACGAGAAGCAGGTCCGTGCGCATCCTCCCCAAGCCGTACTCCCGCTCGATCCGGCCCCCGCTGTTCACGATCCTCTGCAGGAACGCCGGCAGCAGCAGTTGCGGTCCCGCCTCCTTGTACCCGAAGCGATCCACCCAGTGCCCCGAGTTTTCCCGGAAGTACTCCTGGAAGGCCGCCAGCAGGTCCTCGACGAGCAGGCGGCCATCGTCGCCCACGTACCATGCGGGGTCGTTCGCGAGCGTCTCTTGGACGTCATTGGTGAGTTCTCTCGGAATGACCTCGCGGTAGATGGGATTGGCAATAGCGACCGGGGCAGTCCGGGCCACGAGGCCGAGGTCGCGAACGTAGGCGAGGTCGTCGTCGCGGAGCCTAGGCATGCCGCCGCTCAGCAGCGGCTCGATGACGCGACGCACGCTGGGCTCCTGCAGCTTGTCGACGAGCTGGTCGAGGTGGGTATCGCGTCGCCGGACGAGCCGCTCGCGGGCTTCCCGGACGGCATCGAGCCTGATCGGTCGACTGCGGTCGCGCCCGGACTTGTCCTCGAAGCAGGCCTCGTAGGCCAGCGCGTTCACCAGCCAAGGCTGGCCGCGGGTCAGGTCCCAGACCTCGGCCATAGCTCCAGGGGTAATGGCTTGGCCGGTCTCCTCGGCGTGCTGGCCGAGCAGGTCGCGCACCTCGCCCTCCGAGAAGTCGCCCAGGCGCACGGACTTGGCCTTAATATTGAAGGCGCTTCCGCCGAGCACGATCTCCCCTGCTGCGGAGCGGATGCGGTAGTCGCGCACGTCGCGGACGCCGCACAGAACGATGCTCTGCGGGAAGCGCCGCGGTCGGTCGCGGTACCCGCTACGGAGCTGCCTGAGCACCGAGATCAGGGTGTCGCCCACGAGGGCGTCGATCTCGTCGACGAACAGCACCAGCGGCTACGGATCGGCCGCGGCCCATTGCGATAGCACGCGCTCCAGCGCGGAGTGGGGGCCGGCCCGGTCGAGGATGCCCGGCCAGATCTCTTCCACGGTACGGTCGTCGATCGCGTACGCGGACTCCTCGGCGAGGACATCGAGGATGGCCTGCATCGCCGCGCCCACGTCCTCGCGGGCGGCTTGCGCGACCTCGACGTTCACGTAGACGCACCGGTACCGGCCGCTGGCGTTCAGCTCGTCCAGCAGCGCCCCCAGCACAGTGGTCTTGCCGGTCTGCCGCGGGGCGTGCAGGACGAAGTACTTTTTCTGCTGAATCAGAAGAAGGACATCATCCAAGTCCAAGCGGGACAGTGGTGGGACGTGGTAGTGATCCTCCGCGTCGATCGGTCCTGTCGTGTTGAAGAAGCGCATGGCGTGCGGACGGATCGACGAATAGGGCCGCTTGGAGTCCTACTTGATCCTAAGTGACCCTACCGGGAATCGCGCCGCATGCTCGGTCCGACGCTCGCGTCCCTGGCGCGGCTCCGCCGAACGGTTACGGCTTCTCTATCTTCAAGCGATATGCTCAGCTTGGTGACGCAATATGCGAAGTCCGCAGAGGGTTCGCCAGTCAGCAACCGAACGAGCACGGACGTATCAATCCCGAAGCATCGGGCCATATGGTTGCTCGCGGAACGATTCGAGGTCGAACGGGCCCCGTCCATGTGGAAGCTTGGCCCGCAACGGCGCAAGGCGGGTAGGGTCGATTCGACTGGGCCGTAGAACGAAGCCGTCGGGGCCTTCTGCCGACTCAAGCTGGTCGCCGGGACGCACCCCGAGCGCATCCAGCACCCGCGGGGAAGGTGACTTGGCGCTTTGAAATAATTTTGACCAGCATGCGCTTCTCCTTACAAGAATCCTGTCCAAGTAAGGCGGAAGAGTCGGGCACGGTTCAATGTGGCAGTGTCCACTCAAGCCCATTGAACAGGGGACACGCGATTCTTGACGTGCGAGGAGCGACAGGCGCCGGGCGCCGTCTGGCAGGAAATCCGATTGCGGAGCGCAAGAGCCGTTTCCGAGAGCATGCGCACCCTGCCCTTTACCCATAAAGTGACTTAACAAACTGGACAGGATCTGTTCTCAATGAGACATGCAACAGCAGCATCGCATTCTCGAGACGATTTCCAGTCCCGAGGGCCTGGCGCGCGTCGCGGCGCTGCTCGCCGCCGAGAGCTTCTCCCATCGCACTGCCCTCGCCGACCGCGTGTGCGCCGAATTCCGCTTCGCCGATGCTCTCGGCCAGCCGCAGCTCGCTAGCTGCCTCAAGGCCCTGCGCACCCTCCACTCCCGCAGCTGCATCGCGCTCCCACCTCCCGTCCGCAACGGCGGTCGCGGCCTGTCTCGACTCCTCGGACGGCCCGTCCCTGCCCCCCTGCTCGTTCCCCCGGTTGTCCACCAGATCGAGGGGCTGTGCCTCGACCTGGTCCGCACCGACGAGCAGCGCCGCATCTGGAACGAACTCATCGAGCGCGAGCATCCCCAGGGCGCTGCCTGCCATGCCGGCCCGCAGCTGCGCTACCTGCTCCTGTCCCGCCACGGCATCCTCGGCGCCATCGGCTTCGCCGCCTCCGCCCTCGCGCTCGCCGACCGGGACCGCTGGATCGGCTGGGACCCCGCCCTGCGCCTCCAGCAGCTCCATCGCGTCCTCGCCCTGAGCCGCTTCCTCGTCCGTCCCTCCGTGCGCTGCCGCAACCTCGCCTCCAAGGCCCTCGGCCTGTGCTTGCGCCGCCTCCCCGCCGATTTCCTCCTGCGCTACGGCTATGCCCCGCTGCTCCTCGAAACTTTCGTCGACCGCAGCCGCCATGACGGCACCTGCCTCAAGGCCTCCAACTGGATCCCGGTCGGACACACCGCCGGCCGCGGCCGCTGCGCCCCGCCCGGCACCGCCGTGCCCGTCAAGTCGATCTTCCTCTATCCCTTGCGCCCCGACTGGCGCCGCCAGCTGGGCCTCCCCGACCCCCAGCCGCTGCCCGACCCCGTCGCCGGACTCGAGCGGCCGGGCTGGGCCGCGCTCGAGTTCGACGGCGCCCCCCTGGGCGATGTACGCTTGAGCAGGCGCTTGGCGCGTAGCGCCGCCGTGCTGG
Source organism: Bryobacterales bacterium (assembly GCA_965218615.1). Taxonomy (GTDB): domain Bacteria; phylum Acidobacteriota; class Terriglobia; order Bryobacterales; family UBA6623; genus VXMF01. Next base: position 175,905 of record CBDCLH010000002.1, on the reverse strand, counting down.
CCGTTGCGCCCAGGGCCTCGTTCCCCTCCGCCGCGCAGTCCGACCAAGCCCTGATGAAAGCCTACTACCGTCTGATCGACCAGCCCGCCGACTCGGCGGTGACTCCCGAGAACATCCTCGCCCCGCACCGCGCCCGCACGATCCAGCGCATGCGCGGCGCAGAGGCGCTGCTGTGCATCCAGGACGGCACCGATCTCAACTTCGCCGAGCATCCCGGCTGCGAAGGCCTGGGCCTGATCGGCAAGAACTCCAACTCGAAGGGCACGCTCGGGCTGCACATGCACTCGACGCTGGTCGTCAACGGGGACGGTGTTCCGCTGGGCGTGCCGCTGATCCAGTACGAGGCGCCGGACGGCAAGGCGGAGAAGGGCAAGCCGCTGGAGGAGCGCAAGACGCAGCGCTGGGTACGCGGGCTGCGGGACTGCGCCGCGCTGGCCGCCCGGCTCGGCGGCGCGCGGCCGGTTTCGGTGCTGGACCGCGAGGCGGACGTGTTCGAGCTGTTCGACGAGCAGCGCCGTCTGGGCACGGTCGACCTGCTGGTGCGGGCCAAGCACAACCGCAGCCTCGGCAAGGGGGTGCCGAAACTGTTCGACGCCGTGCGGGCGGCACCGGCGCAGGCGCGCCGGACGATCCATGTGCTGCGCAGCTCGGCACGGCGGGGCACCCGGCGGCAAGCGGCGAGCGAGTTGCGCGAGGCGCGCCAAGCGGAGGTGGCGCTGCGCTGGCGCAGGGTACGCCTGCCCGCGCCAGGCAAGGGAGCCGGCTTGGGGCGGGAGCCGGTCGAACTGAGCCTGGTGCATGTCTGGGAGGAGCCGGCCCCGGCCGGGGCCGAGCCGCTGGAATGGTTCCTGCTGACCAGCCTGGAGGCGAGCAGCGAGCGGCAGGCGGAGCGGGTGCTGGAATGGTATCGGCTGCGCTGGCGGATCGAGGACTGGCACCGCGTGCTCAAGTCCGGCTGCAAGGTGGAGTACCTGGGGCACCGGCGGGGGGAGCGGATCGAGCGGGCGGTGACGATCAAGGCGGTGATCGCCTGGCGCCTGACGGTGATGACGCTGCTGGGCCGTGACACGCCCGAGCTGGCGCCGGACACGCTGTTTTCCGACACCGAGATCGCGGCCCTGGGGGATTTCGCGACGGATCGCCAGCTGGCGCCGCCCGACAATCTCGGGCGGGCCGTACTCACCACGGCGATGCTGGGCGGCCATCTCAATCGCAAGCATGACCTCGCACCCGGGAACGAGGTGATCTGGGAAGGCTACACGCGCCTCGCGACCATCGCCCAATCCTACGAGCGTCTCCTCCGCTTAGGCCCGACCAGTAACTTGTACCAAAGCATGCCCAAATCCGCGACTTGTGGGTAAAGGGCAGTGCGCACCTGCTCAGCGGCTCAAGGTGCGCGCGCCCCGGGTCTGCCGCGCCGCGTCTGTGGATGCACGCAGCAGCTTCCGTATGGAACGGTTGACGAGTGTGAGAATGGACACCAGTGGGCATCGCCGCTGACATCGTCCTGATTCTGATTGCCGGACTCTTGGGCGGGCTTCTCGCGCACCGGCTCGGACAACCGCTCCTGGTCGGCTACATCCTGGCCGGTGTGATCGTCGGACCTCATACCGCCGGTCCCACGGTCGTCGAGATTCACGATATCGAGTTGTTGGCCGAGATCGGTGTGGCTCTGCTGCTCTTTGCCCTCGGCCTGGAGTTTTCCTTTCGCGACTTGCAGCCAGCGCGCCGCCTGGCGCTGGTCGGAGGACCGATTCAAATCCTGTTGACGGCGATTTTCGGGTACGGCCTCGCACGCACCGTGATTGGCTGGAGCCACGAGCCTTCACTTTGGCTGGGAGCGATGTTCTCGCTGTCGAGCACCATGGTCGTGATCAAGACTCTGAACGAGCAAGGAGCCACGCGCAGGCTCGGCAGCCGCGTCATGATCGGGATCCTGGTGGTGCAAGACTTGGCCGTGGCGCCGATGCTGATTCTGTTGCCCAAGCTCGGGGACCTCCAAGGCGCATTGCCCGAACTCGTGCAGGCGGTCCTCCAAGGGGCGCTGTTTCTTGGGGGGATGGTCCTTGTCGGGACACGACTCATCCCGGTTCTTCTTCGCCGAGTTGCCGGTTGGCATTCGCGCGAGCTTTTCCTGGTGACAATTGTGGTTCTCGGTGTCGGGGTCGGGTATGGAACCTATCTCTTCGGGCTGTCATTCGCATTGGGCGCATTCGTCGCCGGAATGGTGCTGAGCGAGTCCGAATTCAGTCATCAGGCGCTCAGTGACATCGTGCCCCTCCGAGACGTCTTCGGGCTGATCTTCTTTGCTTCGGCCGGGATGCTCCTCGATGTTACGTTTCTTTGGACTCATTTCCAGCAGGTGGCCACGTTAGTGGGCCTTGTCCTCTTGTTCAAATCCGTTCTGATCGGGTTGCTGGTTCGAGCCTTCGGCTACGTGGAGATAGTCCCGTGGGCGGTAGGGCTGGGATTGTCGCAAGTCGGGGAGTTTTCGTTTGTGCTGGCCCGCGCCGGGCAAAACGGGGGCAGCCTCACCGAGGAGGAGCACGCATTGGCGTTAGCGGTGACCTTGGCGACGCTGGTCCTCTCACCCGGTCTGGCTCCGCTTGGCGAGCGCTTGTATGGCGCCTGGAAGCGCAATCGGGCCGCGGAACACCCCTTGAGCGTCGAGCATGTCAGCACAGACGACCTCGACAAGCATGTCGTTGTTGCGGGTCTGGGGCGCTCGGGGCGGGCTGCTGTGGAATGCATGCGGCAGCTCGGTGTGCCGTTTGTGATTGTTGAACTGAATCACGAGCGAGTTGAGACTGCGCGTCTACAGGGCCTCCCGGTCATCTGGGGCGATGCGTCGCGACAGAAAGTGCTGGAGGCCGCGAGCGTGGGCGCGGCAAGGTTGCTGCTTGTGGCCTTGCCTGACGCGGTGGGAATTCGGCTCACGGTCGAGGAGGCCCGGCGCCTGAACCCGTCCCTGCATGTGGTTGCGCGGGCCCTGACCCAGGAGCACGTCGGCGAGTTGGCCAAGATGGGAGTTTACGAGGCTGTCCAGCCGCAGTTTGAGGCTGGGCTGGAGCTTGTCCGTCAGGTGCTTCTGCACTATTCGATTTCTGCACACGAGGTTGAGCGTTTTAGTGAAGCTGTCCGCAGGGATCTCTATCAGCCCTTGCGCCAGGGTACCCTGTCTCGCCGACACCAGGAGCTGCTCACGCATCTTCGTACTGTGGGCGAGGCAATTGAACTCGAATGGGCCACGATTCCCGAGCCGGCGGAAGTGGCCGGCTTGACGATTGGCGAAGTCGACATTCGCCGGAGCACCGGCGCGGTGGTGGTAGCGGTCTTGCGGGACGAGTCCTTGACCACGAACCCCGGACCCGATTGGACGGTGCAACCGGGCGACATGCTCGCCGTGCTGGGGACGACCCAGCAGAGAGCTGAGGCTCGAGCGGTGCTGGAGCAGAGGAGGGAAGTTGACGAAGTTGAGGCTGGGTAAGCGTTCCCCGAAGACAGTCGCGAGGCCGGAGCCGGCCTGCTGACCACGATCCGTCAGAGTGCCACGTGTCGGGAAACAACTCCGAGATCGCCCACGTCAGCTCCGCGCCTGGGGGCCAAGAGCGGCCCGAGCCGAAGCGCCATGCCCGGATCCGCACGCGCTTCAGGACCTGCGAAGCGGCTGCTCGGACTTGGCCAATCGGACCCCGTGTACGGAGCGCGACGCTCCAATCCCAGATGCGCGGCAACCCAAGAGGGCCGTAAATCAAAGGCTGAACCCTCGTTAATCGCCCGCCGTCGGCTGCGCCGCCGTGCTTGGATCGCTCACCAACCAGAGCCGTCGGACCCAACGCCCCAGGTCGTCGAGCACGACGTAGTAGGTTGGCAGCACGATCAGCGTCAGCACCGTCGAGGCCATCAAGCCGCCCATCACGGTGCGGGCCAGGGGAAAGTAGCTCAGGCCCATCAGGCCGCCGTTGCCCCAGGCCAACGGGATCAGGCCGACGATCGTCGTGGCGGCGGTCATGCAGATCGGCCGTAGCCGCTCTTCGCAGCCTCGGAGGATGGCGGGCCGCCGGGCGATCCCTTCACGCCGCAAGTTGTTGATGTGGTTGATCAGCACGATGCCGTTGTTCACGACAATTCCGATCAGAAGGATGATGCCGACCTGCGCCATCACGTTGAACGGGGTGTCGGTGATGAGCAGGAAAAGCACGATTCCGACGACCGAGAACGGCAGCGACAGCATGATGGCGAAGGGGTGCAGCACCGATTCGAACAGGGCCGCCATCACGAAGTAGACCATCACCAGCGCTAGGAACATGCTGAAGGCGAATTCGGCGGCGTCCTCGTCGAACTGATGGGTCCAGAAACCGAAGCTCCAATCGTAGCCCGGTGGATACGGCAGGCCCTCGAGCACTTCGGAGACCGCCTCGCGCCCGTCCTCTTGTCTCTGGCCCCGATACACGACCTGGATCTCGGTGAAGGCCCGCCGATTCTCCCGAGCGATTTGCCCAGGCACCCGGTCGAGCCGGAACTCGGCGACATGGCCGAGCTGGATCTGCTCGCCACCGGGACCGCTGCCGACCACGACCGACTTGAGATCCTCGATGCTCTGCATATCGCTGGGCGCAATGCCGAGCCACACCTCGACTTCGCCTTCGGGAGTCCGGAATCCGCGCATGCGCCGGGAGCGCACCATGATGCCCAGCACCTGCGAGACCGTGCGCGGCGAGATGTCGTACTTCCGGGCCAGATCGCGCCGAAGCCGAACACGCACCTCCTCCCTCGCGCCGGTCAGGTCCGTGTAGACCTCCGTGACGCCGTCGATCTGGAGCAGCTGTTGTCGCGCTTGCTGCGCCAGGGCCTGGAGCACGGCGGGGTCATCGCCGTAGAGATTCGCGCCGATCCGGTTGCGGTCGTCGCCCCCCTCCCGGTCGAGCTGGATCTGAGCTCCTGGAATCACCGGCAAGCCGTCGCGGATCGCCCGTCGAATCTCTGGCAGTTCGTCCAGCTCGATCTTCTCCTGGTCCAGGTAGGCGCGGGTCCAGGCGGAGTTGTTCTGGTAGCTGCTCGATGTCGACTTGAGCTTGAACGTCTCTCGGTTGCCATGCAGGAAGCGCTCCACCGGATTGACGAAATCCTGCTCGATCTTGGCGTAGTGGTAGTTCTCGGAGAACTCGTAGCCGATGCGCAGGGACGAGACGGCGTTCGCGTCCGGCGAATTGTCGGGCACGACCTCGACAAGCGCCCAAGACGCGAGCCCCAGGACGAGCGGGGCGAGGACCAAACCTACGAGGTAGGGCCGGTCCAGGTGCCAGCGAACCAGCGCCAGATAGCGCGACAGGAAGGGCGCACCCGCGCCTTCGTGTCCCGCGCCCCGGCGTCGACGCGCCAGAAAATACCGCGCCGGGCCGGTCATCGCGTTCCAGAGTCGCTGGTCGAGACGCGTGGGGGAGCCTGCCTCGAGCTTCAGAAACTTGGCCGCAGCCAGGGGGATCAGAGTCAAGGAAACGAACAGCGAGCAGAGCAGTGCAAAGATGATCGAAACGCCCACATGGCTGAGCATGATCGCGATCTGCGATTCCGAGTCGAACATCAGCGGCACGAAAATGATCATGGTGGTCGAAGTCGCGGCGATGACAGCGATCGTCACCTCGCCTGCACCGAGCCGGGCTGCTGGCCCGGGAGGTTCGCCGCGCTCAATCTTCTGGAAGATCGCCTCCAGGACCACGACCGCGTTGTCGACGAGCATGCCCGCGGCCAGCATCAGCCCCATCATCGTCAGGATGTTGAGCGTGTCGCCGTTCAAGTACAGGAATCCGATTGCGGCGAGCACCGAGAACGGAATGGCGATCCCGACTCCAAGGCTCGCGTCCAAACGCCTTAGGAACGCGAAAAGCACTACCACCGCCAGAATCGCGCCGATCGAACCCGCCTTCAACAGCTCGCCGAGGCCCTGGCGTATCTCCTCACTGGAGTTGTGCCACCAACGTACGGCCAGCCCGTCCATCGTGGGATCCTCCTCCCACTGGCTGAAGAGCGCCAATACCTGGTCGACTGTCTCGACGGTGTTCGCCTCAGAGGTCTTCTGGATCGCCAGCCCGACTGCGTAGGCCCCGTTTTGGTGCCTTCCCGAGTTCCGCGGGCGCTGGTCGAGCACGACGTCTGCTACATCGCTCAGCACCAGGCCCCGCTGGCCGATCGGGAACTGGCTGATCTCGTCGATGGATCGCAGAGCTCCCTTCGCGACCGCCGAATACCGGTATCCCCCTTCGGAAACACGGCCCAGCGATAAATTGAGGTTCGAGCCGTCCAGCGCGCGGAAGAGTCTGCCGACATCGACTCCGTAACGCTTGATGTCGCCCAGCCGCAGGAAGAGGTCGACCTGCTTGCGGTCGGTGCCCCACAGCTCTACGTTGCCGACGCCCGAAATGCGCTCCAACGGTTTCTTGACCCTCGCGTCGAGAAAGTCGTAGTTGGTGCGGAGGTCGCGGTTGGCGGTCAGGGTCCCTTCCAGGATCGGAATCTCATCGGTCGTGAAGTTGCGGATCTCGACCTTCCGCAGGTCCTCGGGCAGATCGGCCCAGATCTGGTCAATCTTTTCCCGGATGTCGGAGCGGAGCATCGACGTGTCAGCGCCCATGCCGCACCAGAGCTGGATCGACATCCCGCCGGGCCAGGAGCGTGAGTTCATGCGGCGAACGCCGGGGACGGTGGCGATCGCCTCCTCCAGAGGTTTGGTAATCGACTCGAGCACCTGATCGGGGGTTGCGTTGTAGTACTCCGCGGACACGAACATGACTGGCGCATCGAGCTGGGGTACCAGCATGAGAGGTATGCGGACCACTGCGATCGCTCCCATGACCACGATGGAGAGAAACAGCATGCAGACCGTGACCGGGTTCCGGATCGACAGCATTGCGAGCCGTTCCCCGGAGTTGCTGGACTGCCTCGATGCATCCATGGACACGTCCCTCATGCTAGTTCGGAGCCAGTGGGCCTAACCCGCCTTCGACGCCCCCGGCTGCTGGCTTGGCGGTCGGAACCTTGTCGCCCAGCGCGAATCCCTTGCGGTCGACGAGTTCGTACACCACCGGGATGAGGATCAGCGTCAGCGGTGTCGACGAGAGCAGCCCCCCGATCACCGCCACTGCAATGGGGGCGCGCACTTCGTCGCCTTCACCCCAACCGAAGGCCATCGGCGCCAAGCCCAGCAGTGTGGTCAACGAGGTCATCAGAATCGGCCGTAGCCGGATCTCGCCGGCCCGCAGTAGCGCATCGCGCTTCGTCAGTCCCTGGCTCCGTAGTCGGTTCGTATAGTCCACCAGGACAATCGCGTTGTTGACGACGATGCCGGCCAGGACGATCACGCCGAGCAACACAATGACGCTGAGGGCAGTCCCGGTAATAGCCAGCGCAAACACCACGCCGACCAGTCCCAAAGGAACTGTGAGCAGGATGATGAGCGGGTGCAGCAGGGACTCGAATTGCGACGCCATGACTAGGTAGACCAAGAACACGGCCAGACTCAAGGCGAAGCCCAGACTGCGGTACGAGACTTCCAGCTCCTGGTTTTGGCCACCTAGGGCGGCCGTCGTATTAACCGGAAGCTCGCTGCCGATCTGAGTGAGAGAGGCGCGGATCTCCGCGGAAGCGCTGCGGAGATCACGCCCGCTGAGATTGGCCCGGACTACGGCTGCGCGCTGCGAGCGGATGCGACGGACTTCGCCAGGGCCGCGGCTGACTTCGACGCTGGCGACTTGGCCCAGTCGGATGGGAACGAACGGCCGAGACTGCTGGCGCCGAAGGTTGTCGGGTTCGACGGTCGCTTGCTCCTGCCGCGCAGGCTCCGCCTCGTTGCTCGCGCGGGATTCGCCCGGGGCCGCCGGCTGAGACCGGCCCGAGGCGGTGTTGCGGGCCGTGCTATTGATGACCATGCTCTCGATATCCGCGATCGCGTCGCGGTTTGGTTCGTCAACACGCACCAGAATGTCAATCTGCCGGTCGCCCTCGCGATAGCGCGACGCCACGTCTCCCCGGATCTTGTTCCGCAGGACGTTCGTGATTTGTCCCTCCTGGAGTCCCAGGCGGCTCAAGCGGAGACGGTCGAACCGGACCTGGATCTCGGGGCTCCCGAGGCGGGTTGTCGTTTCGATATCGTGCAGCCCCTCGATGCGAGCCAGCCGCGATGCGACCAGGGCGGCCGCCGCGCGCTGGTCGTCCAGTTCGTAGGTAAAGATCTCGACCTCGACGGGAGTCTTGAAGCTGAACAGAGTCGGCGTTCCGAACGTGTGCGTTGTCTCGGGAAAGTTGTCGATCTCGTCGCGGATCCGTTGAATCGCATCCTCCTCGGCGACCCTGTCGTTGCGTTTCTCCATAACGACGTGCAGGGTCGCCAAGTTCTCTTCGAGGTCGCTGCTGGAGAACTGATTCTCCTGGCTGCCGCCAACGCTAGAGAACACAGTGGAGACCCCCGGAATGGTCCGGACCTTGTCCTCGATTCGACGCATGATGCGGTCTGTCGATTCGATCGGGCGGCCTTGGGGCAATTCGACCTCGAACGAAAACTCGCCCTGCGCCAGCGGCGGAATCAGCTCGGCCCCGAGGAACTGGCTGATGAGCGCGGCCAGCGCGACCACGCCGAAGACCGTGCCGAACACGGTCGGCTTGTGGTTCAGTGCAGCCTCAAGCGTGGCCGAATAGCGTGCCGAGACTCTCTGGTAACCCCGATCGAACATCTCCAACAACGGATGCGCCGCACGCATCAAGACGGCCGAGGCCGCTCTCAGCAAGTTCCTCAGGTCGGCCGCGACGATGCGGGTGGCATCGAACGCCACAAATCGTACGCCCCGGAGGATCCACCCCAACAACGGGAATCCCGACGAACGCCGGGGGATGTTCGCAGTGTGGGCGGCGAGTGCGTGCCCCGCCTCGAGTTCGGTCGCCAGCAGCATGGGAATGACTGTCAACGCCACGGCCAGCGAAGCCAGGAGTGAGAAGGTGATCGTCCAAGCCTGGTCGTGGAACAACTGCCCCGCGATTCCCTCGACAAAGACCAGCGGCAGAAAAACCGCTACGGTCGTCAGGGTCGAGGCGATCACGGGCATCGCCACTTCGCTTGTTCCGTCGTAGACCGCTTGGGTCAGGGCCGTGCCCGGATTGCGGTGCCGATGCACGGATTCCAGAACGACGATCGAGTTGTCGACCAACATCCCCACTCCGAGAGCGACTCCTCCGAGGGACATGATGTTCAGCGTGATCTCGGACTGGTACATGGCGGCGAAGGTTGCCATGATCGAAATGGGAATGGAGAGCGCGATGATGATCGTGCTGCGCCCGTCCCGCAGGAATACGAAGAGCACCAGGGTCGCGAGCAGACCTCCGAGAATGGCTGCCTGCAGCACCTTGTTCACGCTTTCCGAAATAAACCTCGCCTGGTCGAACACAACCGAAGTTTCCACGGCTCGGGGAAACGTTGCTTCCTCGCGCATCCTCTCCAACAAGTCGGTCACGGCGCGCGAGGCGGACACGGTGTTCGCGTCGCCCTCCTTGTAGACCGCCATCTCGACGCTCTCTTGGCCGTTGTAGCGGGCGATGATGTCGCGCTCCTTCGACCCGCGCCAGACGCGGGCGACATCTCGCAACACGATCTTGCGGCCGGCCCGGTCGGCGATCACGATCTCCCGAATCTCGTCCACCGAGCGGAATTCGTTGACCATGCGGACCATGTAATTCATGTCGAGGTCGTAGAGGCTGCCGCTGGCCTGGTTGAGGTTCTCCTGGCGCAGGATGTCCGTCACCCTCGTAATCGGGATTCCGAGTTCGGCGACGCGCTTTTCGTCGATCTCGATGCGAATCTGCTCTTCCCGGCCGCCGGCCACTTTGACGGCGGCAATTCCTTGGACCGATTCGAGGCGCTTCTTGAAGTCCCTCTCGGCAATGTCGCGAAGCCTCGCCAGAGTGAGGCCGCCATGCATCTGCACGCGCAGGATCGGATCATTGGAGGGGTCGAAACGCAGAATGACGGGACGCTTCGCATCTCGTGGGAATTCGATCAGGTCGAGCTTCTCGCGGACATCGATGCCGGCCATGTCCATCTCGGTGTCCCAACTGAACTCCAGGACCACCTCGGACTGGCCGGGCCGCGAAACCGAGGCGATGCGGTTCAGGCCCTGAACCACGCCCACCGCCTCCTCCACGGGCCGAGTGACCAAGGACTCGATTTCTTCGGGCGCGGCGTCTTCGTAGTCGGTCTGAATCGTCAGGGAGGGGTAGGAGATTTCCGGCAGCAGGTTGAGCGCCATGCGGTCGAGCGAGACGAACCCGAAGAGCACGACCGCGATCACGGCCATCGAGATCGTGACCGGCCGTCGGATCGCTATGCGCGTAATCTGCACGGGCTTGCTACCGCGGGATCCACTGTCCGAAAGGCCCCACGCTGGCTCAGTTCGAGACCACTCGCGTCGCGTCGCCGTCCTTGAGCTTGCCCTGTCCAGCGATGACGACGGTCTCGCCCTCTTCGATGCCGGACCTGACCTCGACCGCCGAGTCGTTCTGGTAGCCCAGGTCAACCGCCTTGCGGAGGGCCCGCGCCAGCGGGTCGATCACGACCACGAAGGATTCGCTGTCTTCCTCGAATACGGCTTGCTTGGGGATCAGGACGGCGTCGGCCCGCGTGTCCGTTTCGATTTCCACGCGCACGAACGCTCCTGGGCGGAACGCCGGATTGGGTGGACGGAGTTTCGCCGTAACCTTGACGGTGCCGGTCTCTTCATCGACGACGGGACTGACTCGGACGACTTCGCCGAACGCTTCCTCATCCTCGCCGGCTCCCAGCAGGATGCGGGCCCGCTGGCCTCGTTCGACCGAACGCGAATCCCGCTCAGCCAAGTGCACGTCCGCATAGAGTTCCGAGAACGCGCCGAGTTCAAAGAGCTTATCGGCGACCCGGACCGACTGGCCGAGTTCGACCGTCCGATCGGTAATGCGGCCGCCGAAAGGGGCGGTGATGGCGGCTTGCGAAATCTGCAACTGGACTTTGAGGATCTCGGACTCCAACTCTTCGATCTTGTGCTGGCTTTCCCGCACAGTGGAATCGGTCACCCTTCGCTCATGGAACAGGTCGTCGAGCTGATGGCGCTCCAGGGCAACTTCCGATTCAGCCAAGAGGCCCTCGGCCAGCGCCAACTCGTTCCGCTCAAGCTCAACGCGCTTGTTCCGGATCTGGGTTTGGGTCTGTTCCTGCCGAATCCGCGCCGCCTCCAACTGAATCTTGGTCTGCGCCAGCCTCTGCTGGGCCAGCGTCATGTCGATCCGCAGCTCGCGGTCATCCAGCGAGCAGAGCACTTGACCCTTCCGGACGAAATCGCCTTCCTCGACGTTGACCGCCGTGATGACGCCTGCGGCGCGCGTGGTGATCTCGATTTCGCGCAACGCGCGCAAATTGGCCGTCGAAGTCAAGGAATGCGAGATCGCTCCGCGCACCGCGACCTGCACAGCGACCGGCACGGCTTGCGAGTCTGTCTCGACGGAGCCGTCGTTGGCCCTCTGCGTGCCGCCAGGGGAATGCGCCGAGAACGCGTCCCGGCCGAAGTAACCGGCGGCACCCAGCACAAGGAGAGCAAGCAGGAACAGGTACACCTTGCTCCGCATGCCCATCAACACGCCTTCTTGCGAACCACCGGCCCCGAACGCCGCTCGCCCTCGATTAGACGCGTCGGCTCCCGCTTCCGTTAACTCAAGCATCCCATGGAAGCTGGTCGCCGCCGGGATTCCTAGTAGTAGAGACGCAACAGCCGTGGAATCGTTTCCGGAGAAGGGTGTCTTTGGCCAGGCCGCAGCCCGCTGGGAGGGTTCTCGCGGCGACGTTGAGCTCGACGAAGCGTCTCCGAGGCAGCACTTTGGGAAGAGGAATCGTAGGCCTGGTCAGTGCCGGAATCTTCATCTCGTTCCCTTCGGTAAGATGAGGTCCGAGTTGGGCGGCTCGGCCGCGACGACCAATGTGCGGACGCTTCACCCAGGATCTCAACGACGACGATCTCGTTGACCTGTATGGCCTGGACGTTACGGAGACCCAGCCGGAGTTTCATAGCCGTTGGAACGGCGCTCCCACGCAGAATTTTGTCCTGTGTCGAACGGACTCGGACGGGCGGCGCATGCTCGCAGTCCACCGGTGGGGGCTGATTCCCGCCTGGGCTCGCGATCCCAAGATCGGCGCCAGACTCATCAACGGACGGGCGGAGACGATCGGCTCTAAGCCCTCGTTTCGGGGAGCCTTTCGACATCGGCGTTGCCTGATCCCGACCACCGGGTGGTTCGAGTGGCAGCGCACGGCAACGGCCAGGCAGCCATGGTGGATCTCATTCGGCGGGCGGCCTTTTTCGTTTGCGGGCCTTTGGGAGGTCTGGGACCGGGGGGGCGGCCAGATCGCATCGTTCACGATCTTGACGTGCCCGGCAGCGCGTTCCCTGGCGGAGATCCATGACCGCCAGCCGGCGATCCTGCCACCGGAACGATACCAAGAATGGCTGGACCGCGGCACACCACTCTCGCAATTGTTGGCGCTGGCGCAGACACCGCACACGGGACCGTTTGAGTGCCGGCGGGTCGGCAGCGATGTCAACAATCCCCGCAACGACTACCCCGAGATCTTGCGCCCTGCCCCCGCGAGCGAGTCCTGGGATTGGAGCCCCTGATCCAACCGCAGGCGGCGCGCAGACCCGCGGACACGCCGGAGTATCCTCAGCCAGCCGCCTCCAACCCCGCGGCAGCGGTCTCCTCGGTGACCGGGATGCCCGCCGCCTTCATCAGCTGCATCGCGTTTCCCCGACTGGCGGGGCCGGGGGCCAGTCTGTAGTCGTAGGTCATCGTTCCGTCGACGAACACGTCTTGAAAATGGACGTTGGCGATGCCGTTGCCGCGCCGCTCTGCCCACTCGGTCACCTTCCGATCGTGCGTCGAGAGGACAGCCAGCGCGTTGTCGTGCCGCACCAGGAATTCCGCCAGGGCCACGGCTCCCGCAAACCGGTCAAAGGAGTTGGTCCCGCCAAACAACTCGTCGATCAAGACAAGCGTCGGCTCTCTCCGGCGAATCGAGGCAAGCATCAACCGGACCCGCTTCAGCTCAGCCGAGAACCGTGATTCCCCGCGCTCGAGGGAGTCCGTGACGCGAATTGAGGCGATCACGGACACCGGGGCCATCGAAATCGACCTCGCCCGCACCGGCGCCCCCGCGTATGCGAGGGCGACGGTCGTTCCGATTGTCCGCAACAGGGTACTCTTGCCCGCCATGTTCGCACCGCTGACGACGAGGACGTTGGTCTCGCCGTCCAGGTCTACGTCGTTGGCGACAGCCTCATGCGGCAGCAGAGGATGCGCCAGGGCCTTCGCCCGGAAGGCGAGGCCGCTGGACTCCAATTCCGGAAACACCGTGTTCGGGTGCTCGTAGGCGAAGCAGCCCAGCGACGACAGAGCCTCGAACTTCGCCACTGCCGAGATCCACGGCTTCAGCCGGGCCCCGTGGGCCCCGCGCCAATGCTCCAGCGCGAGCGAGGCCTGAGTCCCAAATAGGACCAGCGGCCCGAAGATCGCGACGAACTGGTTCCCTGTCGCTTCGTGGAATTGGACGAGTCGGCAAAGCTCACCCAGGAGGCCGGAGGCCTTCCCGGCATCGCCCGCGAAATCCCCACGCAAGGTCCGCAGCAGGGTGCACTCGACGTTCTGTTCTTCTAGAATCTTGAGCAAATCGCGCAATTCGGAAAAGTCACGGTGCAGGTCGTCCGCTTCCACGGTAGGCAGGCGCAGGCGGATGCCCGCTACGCGCCACACGCCCAACTCAGCCATCAGGCATGCGGCCAGGCTGCCGAACGCCACCGGTGTCGGGTAGATTGCGCAGAGGGCCGCACAGGCGATCACCGCACAGGCGAGCGCAAGGCATAGCGGCCTCAGCCACGTCGGAACGACAGAGGGTTCCGCGCTGGCCCACGAGAGCATGTGTTCCGTGCGCACGTAGGGCAATCTCTGGGAACCGGTGACGTAGAACGTTTCCCGGAAGTCAAGCTGGGGTTTGAGCTCGTCCACCGCAGCCTGTCTCTGCGCGATCAATTCAGCGCTGGCAGTGGTCGTCAACATCCTCAGGAGTTCTTGCATGCCCTCCCGCGTGCTCCCGAGGTTGAGTCGCTCGAAGAGTCCATCGGATGCCGCGATGTCTAAGTCGAGTGCGAATGGGTGGTCCTCGTCCAGCTCGAGGTCCTTTCCCCTCTGGCCGGGACCCACTTTCCGGTTCCTTCCCAGAACGGGCTCTGCGTAGAACGAGACTGCGTGTGAAGCGAATCGGGCTGAGTCCTCGAGCCTCGCGAGGATGTGCGACGTTGCCAGGAAACCTGCGGTCAGCACACCCACCGCAGGCCACGTGAGGTCCGGCGCACGCATCTCGATCCACCAAAGCAGGCAGAGGGCTACCACCACGCCGGCGAGGCGCGCCAAGCCCAGTCGACGGTGCGTGCACCGGTGATGCGTAAGTTGCTTCCTCCAGAAACCGAGCCGTTCCTTGTATGCTTCCGTAGGCCCCATAAACTCTCTCCATCGTGCCACTTCGCTACGGTCCGGCCGGCGCCTGGAGCGCGAGGAGGCGGCGGAAAGCCCGAGCGCCCGCCCAGGGCCCGAGCGGCGTCGGGAGCCCCTGCGCCAGGAGTCGGCGCTCGAAGACGGCTCTCGCTGCGCCTCCAGTCGTGCGGCGCACGAAGACCACGAACCCGCTGGCCCAGTTCTCTTTGCGGACGCCGAGGCTACAGCGCGCCGTCCACGCAAGTCATGCAGCGGACTGCAAGGCTGCGGAGTCGGCTAGCTCGCGCGTCTCGGGCCGTTCCTTGGCGATCTGGGTCACCGATTTGGCGTCCCACCATTCGGCCGGATCGAATCCCCAGTAGTTGCAGAGCAGCAACGTGTCGTCGTCGGTGCAGAGCGCGTCGCCGGTCCCAAGTGGTCTTCCGGCCCCAGCCGCCCCGGTCTGATGCTGCTCCAGGAGGCTGCGCCAGAGTTCGTATGGACCCGGCGACTCGATCTCGGGTCCTTCCTGGTAATGGGAGCGGCGAATGCGATACGGCGCCTTGGATGGAGCCTTCAGGAGAAACCCATCCACCCTGTCCGAGGCTAGGTAAAGGATACGGAAGCGTGGCATCCAGCTTGCATCTCATTGTGCACGAATCGTCGCAAAAAACACAAGTGCCGGAGATGTTTCGTGCAACGTCAACGCGCGGCTTCATTGGCGACTTTCAGAACGGGACGATTCCGCTGCCAAGCCTGGGCGAGCATCGCCCCGGCCGCATACCAGGAACCCAAAAGGAAGAGTCCGACAACTGGCACTCCGAACCAGTGGCCGATGTGCACCGCCACGCCCAAGCAGGCGGCGAAGTAGCCCGCGGCTCCAAGGTTGGCGCCGGCGCGCCAGCCCCCCCGGAGCCCGTACAACCGCCGCGCCTGGCGCGCGGTGCATGGGTTGCCGCTGTACTTGGCGGTGCGCTCGAACGCCGAGCCGGATCCGAACAAGGCGCCGAGAACTGCGCGCGTGTTGCTCATCGTCAGACCAATTCCAGTTGCGACGAGCAGTGGCATGAGATGCACGTGGCGGTGCACACCGCCTCGGCCCAGCTCCCTTTGCGCCAGCGTGTAGAAACTCGACAGCGAGCAGAACGTCGCCAGGAGTGCCGGCAAGTCCAACCACAGCAGTCGTCCGTCCAAATGGGCGTAGCGAACCAGCATCGATGGCAGAATCAAGGCCGACAGCAGCAGCATCAGGGGGTAGGAGAGGTTGGCTGTCAAGTGGAAGAAGGCCTCCGTCTTCACACGGGCCGGAAGGTCCGAGCGCAGAATGCGGGGCAGCAGCTTCAGGCCGGTCTGAATCAGGCCCTTGGCCCAGCGGTACTGCTGGACCTGGAACGAGGCCATGTCGGCGGGGAGTTCCGAGGGTACTTCGATGTGTGGCGCATAGAGAAACCTCCAGCCTCGAAGCTGCGCTCGATAGCTCAGATCGGTGTCTTCCGTCAACGTATCGTGCTGCCAGCCGCCGGCGTCTTCGATGGTTGCCTTGCGCAGAACGCCCGCCGTCCCGTTGAAATTGAAGAACCGGCCGGAACGCGCGCGCGCGCCATGCTCGAAGACAAAGTGCCCGTCCAACAGCATGGCCTGCAAGCGAGTCAACAGGGTACGATTCCGGTTGCGGTAGGTCCAGCGCGCCTGCACCATGCCGACCGCAGGGTCAGCGAAGTAGTCCACGATGCGCATCAAGAAATCGGGCTGTGGCGTGAAGTCTGCGTCAAACAGCGCGATCAACTCACCATCGGCGCGCCGCAGGCCGGCTTCCAGCGCGCCCGCCTTGTAGCCGGTTCGCTCGGCTCGGTGCATGTACTCCAGAGGTTGGCCCTCCGTCCGGAGCCTGGCGATCACCCGCTGCAGGACCGCCTGGGTCTCGTCGTCGGAATCGTCAAGGACCTGAATCTGGAGAAGCTCGCGCGGATAGTCGAGGGCGCAGACCGCCTCCAGGAGATCCTCGACGACGAAGCGTTCGTTGTAGATGGGCAGCTGCACGGTCACGCGGGGCAGGGACGCGAAGCGGTTCCCCGGGGGGGCCTGGACCCGGTTCTTGTGACGCAAGTACAGGTAGACCAGGGAGTAACGGTGCAATCCGTACACACTGAGCACCGCCATCGAGCCAAAGTACGCGGCCAGCAGCAAGAAGTCTGTCGGGTCCATCTGCGATACGCTTTGAGGAACTCTTGGATCTGCGGGCTCAAGGCCGGGATGCTCCGGGACAGGGCGCTCCGAACACGAGGCGGCTCGCTCTTGGCCTGTTCGCATGCGCCTTGGCGCTTGAAACCGGATTCCTTTCGCTACTCCGTCTCGAGCGCCTAGCCAGCCACATCCCCGACTACATTACCCATTATCTGCTGATTTCGGTGCCGTATCTTGTCGCTTGCTGGCTGGTCGCCTCCGGCGCGCGGCGACCGGAGCGGCGTCTGGGGGTTCGGTGGATCTGGGCAGCGGCCATCCTGTTCCGGCTGACGGTGTTGCCCCTCGCCCCGAGCCTCTCGGACGACTTGGTCCGCTACCGATGGCAGGGCATGCTTCAGTCCGTGGGAGGCGACCCCTATCGGGATACGCCGGACCAGGCAGCCTGGGATGGGCTGCGCGACGAAACTTGGTCCAGGGTCACGGCCAAGGACAACCCCTCTGCGTACGGGCCGTTGTTGGAGCAGCTCTACCTCGGGCATTACCTTCTGACCGCCAGCCTGGTGGAGGACCCCTGGACCCAGGTCTGGCTGTTCAAGTTGCCGTTCGCCTTCGCAGACTTGGCGGTCGGCTGGGCCCTCATGGCTCTCCTGGCCGCCGCGGGGCGCCCGAGGAGTTGGGCGCTGGTCTACCTCTGGTCGCCGCTGGCGGTCATCGAATTCTGGGCTGAAGGTCACAACGATGCGGTCGCCGTGGCTTTGGTGGTCGCGGCGTTGGCCTGCTCGCTGCGCGCCAAGCCGAACTGGGCGCTCGCGGCTCTGACGACCGCATTTCTGTGCAAGTTCTGGCCTGTCGTGCTGTATCCATTCCTGCTTGTCTCACGAGCCGACGGTCGCTGGCGGATGCACTGGAGAGGCGCCCTAGGCTGCATTCCGTTGGTGCTGGTCGTCTCGATGCCGTACTGGGACAGCTTGTTCCATGTCGGAATCGTGTTGGATGGCCTCTTTGGCCGTTGGCGCAACAACGACAGCGTGTTCGCCGTCGTTCTGCACTTGGCCGGCGGAGAGTTCGGCCCAGCCTCAGCGGCCATCAAGTGCCTGCTGGTTCTAGCGGTCGCCGGTTTGCGTGTGTCGCGTCTGGCGCCAGTGCCGGCGTGGCTGGCCACTGTCTGTGCGTTACTGCTGCTGTCGCCCAACTGCTTTCCTTGGTACCTGACCTGGATGCTGCCGTTGCTGGCGGTGCAGCCCGCGGCGCCGCTCTTGTTGTGGACGTCCCTGGTGGCGTTGGCCTACCACGTCGTCATCGGGTACGAAGCTTCCGGGGTGTGGGAATACGACCGCAGCTTGGTCGGGCTGGAGTATGCGCCCCCCCTACTGTGGCTCGGCCTGCTCGGAGCGCGCAGAGTTTTGCAGCCTCTGAGCGTTGCAGCCATTCGGGTCCTCGCCCGACGAGGCAGATGATACCCAGATCGAGGCTCAGACGGCCTCTGCGGGGTGGACCTCGATCATGCGGCCCTTGCGGCCCCGGTCGCGGAACTTAACAATCCCGTCGATCGTCGCGAACAGCGTATCGTCTTTGCCGCGTCCGACATTCTTGCCGGGATGGAAGCGGGTTCCCCGCTGGCGCACGAGGATGCTGCCGCTGCTGACAATTTGGCCGGCGAACCTCTTGACTCCGAGCCGCTTGGACTGGGAATCTCGTCCGTTTCTCGAAGTTCCTTGTCCCTTTTTGTGCGCCATGTCTGCTCCTACCGGCCCGTAGCGGACTAGTCTTGAATCGATTCAATCCGGACCTTCGTATAGGCCTGTCTGTGTCCCATGCGGCGACGGTACATCTTGCGCCGCTTGAACTTCAGCACATCGATCTTGGCGCCGCGGTCCTGGTCGGCGATCTTGCCCGCGACGCTTACCTGGCAGTCGACCCCAGTGCGTAGCGCACCGTCGTCGCCAGAGACCGCGACGACCCTGTCGAATTGGACGGGGTCACCCACATTCCCGGGTAGCTTCTCGACACGGATTTCGTCGCCGGGGGTGACGGTATATTGCTTGCCGCCGCTCTCAATGATCGCGTACATGCCGAGGATCCTACAGGTAGAAAGGCCCAGGGCAGACCCGCTCCCCGAACCGAATCAACTTGAAGTATAGGAGAGTTCAAAGCTACCGGTCAAATCGGATAATCGAATCGGTGCTAGCTAGCGGTGGTAGCTGGCCTGATCTTGCCGACCGCACAGGTCGGTGGCTGTGTTCCTCTGTCGATCGCATAGATTGCTCGCAGTAGGAAATGCGCGCTGAAGAAACGCATTCGGGTCACGGTGCTTATCCGTACTGGCGCCGAGATGCACCTGCCAGAACTGCGCCTGTCGATGCTGGCCGCTCGCCACATTGGCATGCGGCGGCGGTGCCTCGCGCCACGGCCTACGGGGATCGATACTCGCGGTTCCGATGAACGCCCCACCAGCTTGACTCTTCTCGGCGGGCACTCGCCCGTTGCGCAATGGCGCCAGGATCGCGAAACCGGGCATTCCTGGCAATGTTACGCAAGTCAATTCGTCCGAGTGCTGCGGGGAGTACGTCGGGCGCTCGGAAGCACCAAGCTTCGAGTTCCTGACAGGCGATTCGCGCAGGCGTGTCTTCTCGCCAGCTCTACCGACAGAGTGCATTGAGCCTCCGTTTCAGTTCATGGCAATCAACCCGTCGTTGTCGCGGATCCAGCAGAAACGCACGCTGGGCTCGTTCCACGCTCTCAACTTGCATGGGACGCTCCTCTCCAGATCCTGCTTTTCCTGGTTGCGAGCCGCGGAATCGAATTAGCGACCTTACGGGATCCGGAGGTGCGGTACGTGCTGGCGAAGCAGTGTCCGGACCACGACATGATCGGGCAGTTGCTGCGGAAGCACTTCGAGGCGGTGCAGGTGTGTCTTCCGCAGGTGCTGGGGCTAGCGTCGGGGCTAGCGTCGGAGTCGAAGCTGCTGCAGCTGGGTACGGTGAGCGTCAAGGGGACGAAGCTGGACGGCAGTGCAAGCCCCGGTCGGCGTCGCCGACGGCATCGAGTCCGCGTTGCCGCAAGCGTTCGGCGATACTCTTCGCCACGGTCAGCAGAGCGGGACTGGGCTCGAGCAGGGAGGTCTGGCCCATAAGAGCGAACTTGTTGGGGGTACATATTCGAAGTAATCGGATAATTGCGGCAGGCGTCGGCGAGGCGGTTCGGCCAACGATCTGGAAATCTCGTTCCACTCGCTGATCATCCGGGCCAACGGCAAAGCGGGTTCGATGGTTCGCGCGACTTGGTTCAGTACGAACTGCGCGGGCTACCGCGAATCACCTGTGGCGGAGACCCACGAGGGTTGACCGGAAGACAGCCGCTTCGTCAACAAGGGGTCCTTGCGTGCGAGCTACAAGGAGGTGCTCCGGTAAGCGGCTTGAGGGCATCCGGGCAAGCCTGACGCTTCTTGTCCTGTGGAGGTTCTGCGCACCGGCGCTGCGACCAGCAGCGGCTCTGCGGCAGCCTACCAAGACGAGTGAAGTGTTGACCGGTAGCGAAAACGGAACATTCTGGGAGAGTCCTACGATGGAAGACGAGTTCACGGCGATCATCGAGCAGGATGGGGAATGGCATATCGCCGAATGCCTTGAAATCCCTGGAGCCAACGGTCAACGCAAGAACAAAGACGAGGCCCGCGAGAATCTGGCTGAGGCAATAGCGCTTATTCTAGAGGACCGCCGTGAGGAGGGGTTACGCGGAGTGCCCCCCGAGGCCATCCCAGAAACAGTCACCGTCCCATCAAGCGGAGCGGTCTGCTCCGACACCTTCGGATGCGCGGTTGTCATCTCAAACGCGAAGGAAGTTCTCATTCGTTGTGGTGCAATCCCAATACGGGCAGAGCCGAGACGGTTCCAAGCCATGCTGCAATACCCGACCGTTTGGCGCGCAAGATCTGTCGTGAGGTTGCGGTTCCAGAGGTCGGGAAAGAATAATCCCGGTCTAGCCTCTGGAAGAAACCGGCCAGAAAGTGCCTTGCGCCTTCCCGTCAACAAGCGCGAACCGGCTCTCAACCGAAATGCTTGAAGTCTTGCGGTGCTGACCATGTCGGCGACGACATTCTAGGCGCTGATCCCGACATCGTCCATCCCGTCGGGCAGAGGCTTGCCCGAGCGATTCTGCGGGCCGGCGGCAACGGCGTTCTCTATCCTTTCGTCCGGCATGAGGGCGGTCATCGCCCTGCGGCGTTCCGACCGCATCTCGTCCGGAACGTCCGCCGCGGCGAGACACGGGTGTTTTCTTGGATGGGTAAGCCTGAACCGGGGATTGCTCGCCTATAGATGGACATGAGGTGCTTCATGCGGCCTGATTAAGAGGTTGGTCCCCGTCCATTACAGCAAGGTGCGCAGATTGCAGGTCAAGAGGTTCTGCGAGATGCCGCCCTCGCATGGGCGCGCGGCCGCGCACTGGCTCCCATTCGCGGCGATTCGGTTTCTTACCCCGGCCCAGCAGTTCTCAATTTGGGTTTTTTGAGCGCCGGCGGTTGTTTTGGGGTAATTGCTCACCTTGGTGCCGTCCTAGCGTGACCGATCAGATTAGAAATTTGAAACAAAAGAGTATAAATATGTTATAGATGGGGTATGGGCGAGGCGAATTCGGATCTCGGTTCGGCGCTCGACTCCGGGAAGAGCGCCCTTGTCGTTGAGCTGCGAGCGAGGGTTGCGGAGTTGACCGCAACGATCACGGAGTTGGCGGCGAAGGTCGCCAAGCTGACGGCGACCAACGCGGAGCTGAGGGCCCAGGTGGCGGAGTTGGAGGCGCGTCTGGGAGCGCCGCCCAAGACACCGGCGAACTCGTCGCTGCCGCCCTCGCGCGGGGAGAAGGCGAACAAGCCGGTGCGAGGCGGCAAGCGCAAGCGCCAGGGGCGTGCGGGAACGGGACGCAAGCTGCATCCGCATCCAGACAGCGTGGTGGAAGCGCGGGCGGAGAGTTGCCCGCACTGCGGGACGGACTTGGGCGGGGCGGAGCAGGCGCCGCAAGCGGTGTACGAGCGCATCGAGTTGCCGCCGGTGCGGCCGCACGTGACGCGGGTCACGCTGCACGGTTGCGACTGCCCGGGCTGCGGGCGGCGGGTGACGGCGTTGGCGCCGCAGGGGTTGGAGCGGGGCTCGCCGTTCGGGGCGACGATCGAGGCGCTGGCGGTGTATCTGCATTACGCGCAAGCGATCAGCTACGAGCGCTTGCGCGCGTTGTTCCGGGATGTATTCGGTCTGGAGAGCAGCGAAGGGGCGCTGGCGAACCTGTTCCGGCGGGTGCAGGGGCGGTTCGGGGACCAGGCGGAGGCGATTCGGGAACGGGTGCGGGGGAGCCGGGTGGTGTGCTCGGACGAGACGTCGGCGCGGGTGCACGGGCGCAAGTGGTGGGAGTGGGTGTTCCTGGGAGCGGGAGCGGTGCTGCACGTGCTGCGGCCGAGCCGCTCGAAGGCGGAGCCGGAGAGCGTGCTGGAGGGGGCGCGACCGGAGGTGTGGGTGTCGGACCTGTACGTGTGCCAGCGCGGGCACGCGGCAGTGTGGCAGGTGTGCTTGGCGCACCAGTTGCGGGATGCGCAGTACGCGATCGACGCAGGGGACGCAGTGTTCGGGCCGGCGCTGCAGGCGTTCCTGGTGCGGGTGATGCGGGTGGGCCAGCGGCGCGAGCGGCTGCGGGACAGCACGCTGAAGCGCCACCAACGGGATCTCGGGCGGCGGCTGGACAAGCTGCTGGAGTTGGAGCCGACGCAGGCGGACGGGCAGCGGCTGCTGAAGCGCTACGGCAAGATCCGGGACAGCCTGCTGGTGTTCGTGACGGATCGCGAGGTGCCCTTCACCAACAACGCCTCGGAGCGGGCGCTGCGACCGAGCACGATTTTCCGCAAGGTGACCAACGGCTTCCGCTCCGAGTGGGGGGCCGAGGTGTTCGGGGCCGTGCGCTCGGTGATCGGCACCGGACGCCTCAATGATCTGACGACTCTCGAGGCGATTGTCACCACTATCGAGCGACGTACCGTCCTCAAACCTACCTAGCCAGCCCCCTGGGTGAGCAATTACGTTTTGGGAGCCCGGATCGCAAGCATAGTTTCTGGGCACTTGACTTTGCGGCCGCTGCTTTTGACGATGGGATGTGGTCCAGACTCTCAATTCCCAGACCCTCGATTCCCTGCTGGCCAGCTTCCGCCAAGCCGCCTCCGCACGCCCCGCTCCCCGGCGCGGCTGCAACCAGCAATTCTCTGTCGCCGACGCCGCCTCCTGTGCACTCGCTCCCTGCTTCCTGCAGGCCCCCTCCTTCCTCGCCTTCCAGCGCCGCCTGCAGGACCAGGAGGCCCGCTCCAACTGCCAGTCCCTGTTCGGCATCGAGCGCATCCCGACCGACACCTGCATCCGCGACCTGCTCGACGGCGGCCCCTCCGATGCCTTCGACGCGCTCTTCCCCGCCGGCCTCGACACGCTCGCCGAGCACGGTGCCCGCGCCCCCTTCCTGCGCCTGGATGGCCGCCTCCTCATCGCGCTGGATGGCATCGAGTTCCACAAGTCCTACAAAATCCATTGCGACCACTGCTGCACCCGCCACGTCGGCCAGGCCCAGACCCCCCAGTACTTCCACTCCCTGGTCGCCGCCGCCGTCGTCGCCGACGGCCACAACCGCGGCATCCCCCTCAGGCCCGAGTTCGGCGGCCCCCCAACCGATGCCTCCGCCACCGCCGACCTCCCCCCCGACGCCCAGAAGCAGGACTGCGAACGCAACGCCACCAAGCGATGGATCTCCAAGCATGCCAACGACTTAGCCCCTTACCGCCCGGTCTTCCTCGGCGCCGACCTCTACTGCTGCCACCCCCTCTGCCTACTCCTTCAAAAGCACCACGCCGACTGGCTCTTCGTTTGCCAGCCCACCTCCCACACGTGCCTCCAGGACTTCCTGCACGAGTCCCTGTAGCACTCCACCGGCTGGCTCACCGTGCGCCACGCCCAGCACCCGATTGCATCCCACCGCTACCGCTGGCAGAGCGGCGTGCCCGTGCGCGACGGGGCCGACGCCGGCACCGGCACCGGGGTCGAATTCACCATCCGGCGCAAGCCGCGCGACGGCACGGACTGGCAGCAGACCGACCCCAACACGTTCTGCACCAGCTTGGCAGTGACGCCCGCCAACGTGGCCGAGATCGCCCGCGCCGGCAGAGCCCGCTGGAAGATCGAGAACGAGAGTTTCAACTGCCTGTCCCGCCACGGCTACCACAGCAAACACAACTTCGGTCACGGCTCCGACGGCCTGGCCAACCTGCTGGTGGTGCTCAACCTGCTCGCCTGCGCCTTCCACTCCGTGCTCGACTGCCTGCGCGGCCTGTGGCGCCAGGCCCGGGCGCGGCTCGTCACGCGACGCGACTTCTTCCGCGACTTGCAGACCCTGACAAAGTACTTCCATTTCCCACACTGGACCGCCCTGCTTGAGACGCTGCTCAAGAAACGGCCGCCACCCGCCCTGTCCCGCGGGCCTACCCGCGCCTGACGTCCCGACCGCCCACCAGCCCCGCCGCACCCGCCCCTGCGGGCCGCAGTGCGGCCCTGCGGTGCCAGACTCCCGGCCCGCCCGCCAGAGCACTGCCCCGTCACCACAGCGCGGCGCTGGCACGGCCCGCCACACTGCGATTGGCGCTTCGAGAACCGGCGTCCACGCCAATCACGCCCAATAGATCTGCCACTTTGAGAATCGCTGTCCACTAAGGCGAGGTCGTGCTGGGAACCAGGTTGAGTTGGCGCATCTGCTGCTTGCTGATCTTGACGCCCGTCGCGTATTGCTCGCGGATGCGCTCGGCACCAACGCGCAGTCCGGTCTGGGTCGCGGTCGTGCGAATGTAGTTCAAGACGGTCTCGTAGCTGTCGAGCGGGCGGCTGGACCAATTTTTGCTGATCTCGCTGAACAGGCGCTGTTCGATCGGGTTCCATTGCGAGCACCCGGTGGGGTAGTGGGCGACCGTGACGCGGATGAGGTGGCGGTTGCAGAGGACGTGCTGGAGGGCGTACTTCCAGGCGCGGGGGCGGCAGCCGTTGCTACCGCCGCTGTCGGCGAGGATGACGAGGCGCTTGGCGGCGGGGTAGCGGGCATGGCCCTCGGTGCGCAACCAAGTTTCGATGCAGTCGACAGCGAAGTCGGGGGTGTCGGTCGAGTCGCCGACGAAGACGGTGCCGCGGTTGGCGAGCAGATCGTAGATGCCGTAGGGGATCGCGATACCCTCGGCGAGGGAGGGGAAGTCGTGGTCGAGGACGGGCGGGGAGTGTTGGCTCCAAGCCACGCCGTTGTTCTTGAACAGGCCGACGAGTTTCTTTTTCTTGGTGTCGACGCTGATGAGGGGGACGCCCTCGGCGGCGCACTGGAGGCGGAGGGCGGCGATGCGCTGGAACTGCGGGTCGCGGTCCGGGTGGGAGGCGTGGGCGATGCACTTGCGGTTGAGGCGCAGCGAATAGCCGAGAGCCGAGAGGCGTGCGGCGACGGTACGGGCGCTGACGGCGAGGCCGGAGCGGCTGAGTTCGGCGGCCAGCGCGGCGGTCGAGCGGCGCGACCAGCGGAGGCCGCCCATGGGGGTGCCAGCGGTCTCGCAGGCGAGCAGTTCCTTGAGCCGAGGGATCAGCGCAGGCTTTTTTCCCCCAATGACTTGCGACCGCCGCCCGGCTTGCGCACGCGGTCGGTCCGCACGTCCCCGGAGACGAGCTCGCGGCGTCCCCTGCGGACGGTCCGGGGATGCAGCCCGAGCCAGGCGGCGGCGCGCTTGTCGCCGTCGCGACCGCACAGCAGCGAAGCGAGCCCGGCGAAGAGGCGCCGCTGCTGCTCGTCGAGCAGGCCAGCGAACAGCGCGGTCGCGGCGGCGAAGCCGGCGCGCTCGGCCGCGACCGCCGGAGCGGCAGGCGGAGCGGAGAGCGGGGCCTCGAGCGCGGCGCGCGCGGTCTGCTGACGGCGGCGGCGGTTCGAGTCGGCGGAGCAGTACAGGGCGCGGTCGGCCACGCGGACGGACGCGAGGCGACCGTCGCGGACCAGCTTGCGCAGCGCGGCCAGGCAGCTCACGCCGAGCCGTGCGTCGAGTTCCTCGGGGCGGAAGCCGGCGACGGCGGAGTCGGCTAGGGCCTCGGCGGTGGCGAGCAGGGTGCCATGGGTGGAGAAGCGGATGCCGTCGTGGGACCACAGCCCGGCATCGTCGAAGCGGGCGCATTCGCGGAGCGCGTAGTAGCGACCGCGGTGGGAATAGCTGGAGAGGTAGGACAGCTGGCGGAGCTTGCGGAAGACGGTGCGCTCGGAGGGGAAGCCGAGCGCGGCGACCAACTCGGCCATGGAGGCGACGGTGCGGCGGAGGAGGAGCTCGGCGAGCGAGTCGGCGGAGAACGTGACGGGACGCATGCTGCCGCCATTATGTCATAGTTCATTCACAAGGGAATCCAACCATGACATTACAGAGGCCTGACGGCAGGCCGTAAAGCTAACAATATACGAAGATTACGTCGAATTCAAGGCACCGATCCTGAATCCCACGACCCTGACAGTGTCGTAGTTATATCCTCTGAGCCAACGTTATTTTTGCGCGAGCCCTAACGACGGTATCTGGCAAGTGGTGAACCGGATTGTGATCGAGGCACTGGAAGCGTGGTACTTCGGAGATTGGACTGCCGTGCGCATGGCCTATCCACGCGTGTCCCTCAACACGCCGAATCAAGCCCCGTATCGGAACCCCGATGCGATCAGGGGTGGCACCAGGGAGGCGTTCGAGAGGGTTCTACGACGGCATGGATACTTCAGGACGGGTCTGCGGAAGGTGGAAGCGGCACGACGCATCGCCGCCCACTTCGACCCGGCATGCAATCGATCTCGAAGCTTTGTGAGGTTTCGAGACGTAGTGACTGGTCAGGTCTAGTATTCTGTGTCAGAAGTAGTTCGACAGATCGCCGTCCACCACTTCCCTGTGGCCGGTGTTCACCAGCCGGTGCACGTGTCGTATTGCGTCCAGCGCGCTCCGGCCTTCCCGGTAGGCATACTGCTCCGGTTGCAGGTCGGCCTCGAAGATCGGCGCTAGCACCAGCATCGCTGCCGTCTGTGCCACCCTGTCCCGGATGCATGGTATGCCCAGGGGTCGGAATTTCCCCGGCTGCTTCTTCGGGATCCGCACCTGCCGTACCGCTCGCGGCCGGTAGGTGTTCCCCCTCAGCTCCTTCGCCAGTTCCCCCAGCCACCGGTCCACGCCTCGTTCCTTGATGTGCTCGAACGTCTCGCCGTCCGTGCCCTCTGCGCCGCCGTTCCGGCGGACCGCTCGCCACGCGGCTTTCAGCACGTCCTCTCGCCACACCTTGTCGCTCAGCGTGTAGAACCGGAAGTCCGGGTCTCCCTTCGCTTTCTCATGCAACGCCGTCCGGAGTCTCCGAACAGAATCAGGAGCTTGTAGGTCAACGCCAGTCTCCATGGTCCTTTCCTCCTTGTCCGCGTCTCTCTCGTCCCAAGGCCCCTTCGCTCCACCGGCATTGCCCGGCTTCCTCACTCCTACGGGCCTCTCCGCCACCCTGCCGGCCCAAGCTGGCCCTCGCGGGTTCCCGGTTGGCGCGTGCACGCCACCGACAGGGCTTCCCGTGTTGCTGCTGCTTCCCTCTTGCGCACATGCCGTCGCCATTACCCCGGCGGAGACGACCGGTGCCCGTGTTGCTCGCTTCCCGGTCGCTGGCAGCCTTCCCCGTGTTTACGGCGGGTCGGCCTCCGCGGTGCTTGTTTCGAGGCCTGCGCGGCGTTCATTACATTACGGCCCGCACACTCGCTGAACCGCCCAAGGCGGCCCTTTGACAGCGGAGTGCTTCAACCCATCTTGTTACCTCCACGAGTCGCTCCGACTACTACCGGCTGGAGCAACAATTGCCGGGCGGGTTTCGCACGCGCTAGGAAACAGCGCCTTTCCACGGCGCACGTAAACTTCCGCTAGTCGCCGCCGATGCAGAAGAGTTCGTCCTGGCTGCGCAGGTATAGCATTCCGTCGACGACCACTGGAGACGAAACGAACATCTCGTCGCCCATCTTGTTGACGGCTAGCACTTCGTAGGCCTTGCCCATCCTGAGCACAATTACGTCGCCCTCCTCGCTGGCTAGGTAAAGTTTCCCGTTCGCCGCCACCGGGGATGCCTTGAAGGTGTAAGCCTCGGGCAGTCGCTGCTGGTGGTAGTGCTTTTCGCCGGTTACGGCGTCGAACGCGTTCACGAGGCCTCGGTCGGTTACGAAGTATAGGATGCCTTCGTGCAGCACAGGCGAAGCCGTGTAGGCGTTGCCCTTCTGGTTCGTCCACTTCACGTAGTCCGGGTTGTCCGTGATGTCGCCCTTGCCGCCGAGCCGAATCGCCAGCAGGTTCGGGTCGCGAAATCCAGTCATCGCGATCACCATCTCGTTCTTCACATTGATCACGGCCGGGATCGCGTTGGCGCCCAACCCGCCGGCTGCCCAGATCAATTCTCCAGTCTCGAGGTCGTAGCTGCGCACACGCGTTGAACTGGTGATCAGTTGCTCGCGGCCGTCGTAGCTGACCACGATCGGTTGCGGCCAACTACTCCGCTCGTCCCTCTCCGCGCGCCATCGCTCCTCTCCGGTGGTCTTGTCGAGCACCACGATGTAGGACTCGCCCTCGTGGTCGTTCTGGATGATCAAGGAGTCGCCATGCAACACCGGAGCGATGCCCTCGCCGAAGGCCAGGATCATGTACATGCGGCCGAGATCCTTCTTCCAGAGCAACGATCCGTCCATGTCGTAGGCGTACACGCCACGTGAGCCGAAGTTGGCGATCAGGATTTCCCCGTCGGTGACGGGTGAATTCGAGGCGAAGCTGCCGTATTGGCGGTGATAGCCTTCGTGAGGCTTGGCCGAAGTGGCGGTCTTGCGCCACAATTCCTTCCCGATGTCCTTGTCGATCGCCAGCACCAGGAAGTCGTACAGGGGAAAATCGCCTACGCCGTCGTCCTTTTCGGACACCACGGCCGTTGTCAGGTACATCGTTCGTCCCGAGATCACGGGCGTCGAGTTGCCCTTGCCCGGGATCGCGATTCGCCACTTAACATTCTCGGTATCCGAGAAGTTGAGCGGGGCGTCGCTCTCTGCGACGCCGTTGTTGTTGGGCCCGCGCCACTGCCGCCAGGCATCCTTGGCATCTGGCACGGCTGGACGGGCGCACGCCGCCAGCAGGCCTAGACTGGCCAGAGCCATCAGTGCTTCCGCGACGGTGATTCTCGCGGCTGCGGTTGGAACGAATGGCATCGTCATTTCCCCCTTATCATTCGTCGCTGCAAGCGTCCAGAACCGGAACTCGGCATGTGCCAATCGTCTAGCAAGTAGCCTGGTAGGGCTCCGAGTCCTAATCGTCTAGCGGTAGTTGCCGTGAAACACCCGGATGGGGCCAGGCGCACGGATAGTGTAGCTGGGCACCGGTTGGGAGGGAGTGGCAGCGGTTGGCGGCAACGACGCCGTGGTCGGTGTCGTCCCGAGGCAGCCCCGCTCTATGGCCACGGGCCCGACGGACGTGCGGCTGGGTTGCGCGCATGGATGCGAGCGCGCGGGCTCGCTGGCAGGCGGCCATCTCCTCCAGGAAGCCGTGCTCGGCGAGCATCCGCAGCCAGCGCGGCGCGTTGCGCTTCACCAGCAGCGCCTCGTAGTTGACGCGCGGGTCGCGGTAGGGATGGTCGTCGCGCAGGATGGCGTAGACCGTGCGCAGCAGCTTGTGGGCCGTGGTCAGCACGGCGCGCTTGTAGCCCATGCGGGCGGTCATGGCGCCGTGGTAGCCGTGGAACTGGCAGTCCTTGGTGCGCGCCGCCCCTTGGGCGCACTCGGTCAGGATCGCGCGCAGGTGCGGATTGCCCGGGCGGGCCCGTCCGGAGCGGCGCTTGCCGGCGCTCTCGTTGTTGCCGGGGCAGACCCCGGCCCAGGCTGCCGCTGCCAGGGCGCCAGCGCGGCCTCGACCCGCCCGTCGAGGTCCTCGAGACGGCGCGTGGCGCGGTCGAAGTCCTCCAGCAGGCCGGCCAGCCGCCACGGGGAGGAGGCTGGCAGCTGGGCTTCCAGCAGGCGGGCGAGCGGCTCCAGCTTGTGCCGCACGTGCCCGCTCAGGCGCGCCAGGATGGCCGGCGCGTCGCGGCCCTTCACGAGTCCGTCGAGAATGCGCCGGCCGTTGAGCCCGAACAGGTCGGTCAGCACGCCGCCCACCCGCAGGCCGCTGGGGTCCAGGGTCTTCTGCAGGCGGTTGCGCGTGCGGGCCCGGTCGCCGACCAGCTTGCGCCGGTAGCGGCACTGCTGGCGGAGTTCGATGAACTCCTGGGGCGGCACGTAGCTCGGCCGGGCCAGGCCGAACTGGCATACGCGCGCCAGCCAGATGCTGTCGTTGTAATCCGTCTTGCGCCCCTTGATCTGCTTCCCATGCTGGGCCTGAAACAGTGCGGCGCGGATGCCGGCCTCCTCCACGGCCCGCAAGGGCGCGATCCAGTAGATGCCGGTCCCCTTTTATATTGGAGAGGTGCCGGAGAGAAGGATGGCCACCACTGCCTCGGACCCCCTCTCCCCAGTGCCGCAGGTGGCGCAAGCCACCGCCGCGGCAGCTAGCAGATCCCTCCCTGCCCAGTGCAGGGAGGCCCCCGGCGGGGCCTGGCCAGGCCCCGCCGGGGGCGACGGGTCGGACCGTGCCCCCCTTGGGTTTCCAGACCCGTGCTGGAGCTTGGTCGGCCCGTCGCAGCAGTTCCTGCGCGCCCTGGACGGAAGCGTGGGTGAAGCCCCGAATCGCAAAAGGATAGGAACGCAGGAATGACTACAGCCAACTCCATTGTCGTCGCCGGCATCGACGTCGGCAAGTCCAAGCTCGACGCCCACATCCTCGCGGGCAGCCTCGAGCGCCAGTTCAACAACGACAAGTGCGGCCGCCGCGCCCTGCGCAACTGGCTGCTCAAGCACGGCGTCACCCGCGCCGTGCTCGAGCCCACCGGCCGCTACCACCGCAACTTGCACCAGTGCCTCTTCGACGCCGGCATCGAAACCGTGCTCGTCAACCCCCTGCGTTCCCGGCGCTTCGCCGAGGCCATCGGCCGACTCGCCAAAAACGACCGCGTCGATGCCTCCATGCTCGCCCGCTTCGGCCTCCTCGACAGCCTCGAAACCAGCCCGCCCCAGCCAGCGAACCTCTGCTTGCTCAGCGACTTGCTCGCCCTCCGCCGCAAGCTCGTCGAGCAGCTCGGCGCCCTCCGCAAGCTCTGCGCCGAACTCGCTCCCGAGGCCGCCGCTTGCCCCGCTGCCACCCTCGAGGCCTGCCAGGCCGACAGCGCCGACTGCCACCGCCGCATGCGCGTGTGCATCGCCGCCGACGCCGCGCTCTCCCGCCGCGCCGCGATCATCCAGTCCATCCCCGGCTTCGGCCCTGTCAACGCTGCCTGCCTCTGCGCCGACATGCCCGAGCTCGGCACCCTCGGCCGCCGCCAGGCCGCCTCCCTGCTCGGCCTCGCCCCCTTCGACCGCGACTCCGGCCAGCACCGCGGCGGTCGCTCCATCCGCGGCGGCCGCGCCCAGCCGCGCCACCTGCTCTACATGGCCGCCCTGTCCGCGGTCCGTTGCGAACCCGCTGCCAAGGCCTTCTACCAACGACTCCTCGCCCGCGGCAACCCGCCCAAGGTCGCCCTCGTCGCCGTCATGCGCAAGCTCGCCGGCCTGCTCGACACTCTGCTCCGCGAGGATCGCCTCTGGCAGCACGAACCTCCCGCCCGCGCACTGCAGGCCGCCGCATGAACGCACCGACGGGCTGCCCCCGACCGAATCTCGCCAGCCGCAGAGAAAGGCAAGAAAATCGCCTCTCCGAAACATCTCTGCCCGGATATGTGCTTGACAACAAACACGGAAGCTCCAGCGCGGCGGCCCGGACGCCGTGGCCGCCTAGCCAGTCGGTCAGCGCCCGCAGCGCCGGCGGGTCGCTGCCCAAGACCCGCGTGGCGCTGGCCGCGTCGCTGCGGCCGGGCTCGCACAGGCGCACGGTGGCCGTGACCTGCATTTTGTGGACGTCGATGCCGGCCGCGCGGGGCACCGCGACATGCATCGAGTCGCTCGAGAAGCAATCCCGCTCCATGCTGTACACTCCGTTCTGGCGGAAGCGGGTAGGCGATCCCGAAGTGGGACACCCGCCGCGCGGGCGGGGCTCGTTTTGCCGCTCGTCCAGACTCCGCAAGCGGAGCCGGCACAATTCGGGGCTCGACACCGGATCGCCGGGTCAGTTTAGTTAACGGGGAACAGTCCGCCAGTAACCACGGCGACCATGCCCCGCTTCCGCCACCCGGCATTCCAGCACAGCTTCCGTCGGGCCAGCGGCCTGTCCCGGAGTGGCCCCTGCCCTCAGCTCGAGGACCGTTTCATGCCCTCGGGGTGAGCGCGAGAGTCGTGCTCATGAGCGTTTAGTAGCTTTCGGGCTTGGCACAACGAGCCGACGCGCGAAAGTCGCCGAGTAGAAGGGCGACAAGTCCTACGGTTACGTCGTCAACTCCCAGCTCGTCGACGGCCGGCCCAGCATCGTCCATCGGACCTACCTCGGCAACGCCGAACACACCGCCAAGCTAGTCCGCGACAAGTCCGCCCCTGTTCCTCTCGAGGCCACCGTCATCGATCTCGGCCTCCCCGCTGCCCTGCGGCAAGCCGCCACTCGCTCCGTTGTATTCGACGCTTGTTTTCCGTCTGGCCCTCTCCCCGCCAGGGCTCCCCGTCCCCTACGTCCTGCTGCTCGCCGCCATCCACAGCCTCTGCCGGCCCGGCCCTAGGACCGATGTCGCCGGCTGGTACGGCCGCACTGTCCTGCACCGCCTCTGGGCCCGAGACCGGCGCCAGCGTTGTAGGATGAGACTCCAATGAGTCGCCGCCGCTACCTCCTGCCTGCCGCCCTTCTGGCGGGCGCGTTCACACTCGAAGCTGCAGACCTGACCGGCAAGTGGCAGTTCGTGTAGGACACGGAAGGTGGTATCCGCCACTCCATTTGGAACGTTTCCCAGAAGGGTTCAGTGCTGACTGTGGCGAGCGATGGCCAGATCTTTCATGGCGCGTTCCAGGACAACCGCATGCAGGTGAAAGGCAAGCTCTATTCTGCCGAGGCGGGCTACACCGCCACGCTCAAGGTGGAAGGCCGCTTCGAGGACGGCGTTCTCATCGGCAGGGGCAGCTGGGATCAATACGGGATGACTTTCGAGGCCAAGCGCGCCGAATAGGATCGCGCCTCCATGTTCCGGCTCAGTTGACCAGCCGCAGCCCGAACCAGCCCAGTCCAGTCACGAGAAGCAAGAGGGCGACAAGCTGTTCGCCTCGCCGACGCACAAACCGCAGCCGCAAGGCCCCAAGGATCGCCAACAGGAGCACTTCGCAGCCGAGCGCGCCTGGAAGGAAATAGGCCGCCTGCATGCGGGTCGACGCCAGGAAAGCGGCCAAGAACAGGCCGTGAAAACAGCCCATTCCGGCGCATACCAGCCAGCGTTTTCGTGCCTCCGGCAAGAAGAGCACCTCCGATGCCACGTAGGCGACGGTCAGCGCCGCCGCGGCTTCGATAAAACGCCCCGGCGGTGTCCAGCCGGAGACTCGGCCGAGCAACGCCACGGCTGTTTGCGCCGACAGGAACGCGCCCACGCATCCCCCAAGCTCCCGCCGCGTCCTCCCGGCTAGCGCGAGAATTGCCAAAAAAAGCAGCAGTTCAGGACTCGTGATCGCCCGCCGGGTTCCCGCGAAGACCTGCGAGGCCAACACTTCCCAGCGTGTGGGCGCCGTGAAGCGGATCTCCGCCTCGCGGGAAACGATGTCAAAGACCGTTCGGCGGGCCGTATCGCCCTCGCCGGAGCTCACGATGTGCACGTGGTGCGGCACGGTCACGGACGGGTAGTCACAGCGAACGGCGATTCTCTCGGGTGGCTGCGGGAAGCGGTACGTGGCGTTGCAAATGTAGAGCGCCTGGCCCGCTTCCTCCCGGCACGCCTCCTCGACGCGTGCGCCCGTCTCGCCATCCGCTCGCAATTCAAAGGCGTTTAGGAGACTTCGCCGTTGGTCGTCTCCGGTGGGCGCCTCGGCCAGCGGCATCCGCAGCTCGTAGCGAACGTCGGTACCTCGCAGCTGGAGATTCCCCTGGCTCACGCTCAGAACATGGGCCGCCCCTGGGGAAGCGAGTCCGCCGACTCCCAAGGTGGCGAGCGCGAGGGTGCCGAGGGGCCCGCGCCGAACACGAAGCCGCCGCACGACGGGATGGCTCATCGCAAGCCGAAGCTGTACATCGCTTGCACCGTTCGGACGTAGAGGTGTCCGTCGGCGATGGCGGGCGTGGCGAAACAGGTTCCGTCGAGACTGCTGGTCGCCAGGACGCTCCAGTCGGCTCCCGTTTCGATCGCGCTGATCATGCAGCCTTCGCTGATCGTGTAGATCTTGCCGTCTCCCGCGACGGGTGAAGCCCAGTACTTGTCGATCGCATCACGCAGGCGGTCGACGCGATACGCGCTGCCTCGGGTGGGATCGATGCTGCTGAAGATCCCGCCATCCTTGACAAGGTAGATCGTGCCGCGATAGAGCAGGGGCGAAGGCGTGTTCGGCAAGGACTTGGTGTAGCGCCAGAGGACGGCTCTCTTCGTGATGTCTCCCCGGAACTCGCCTGGACGGATGGCGACCAGGTTGTTCAGGGGAGCCCGTCGCGCCGCGTAGAAGTACCAATCACGCTCGTCGAGCCGGTTGTCACCGTCGAGGTCGTGCTCGTTCCAAGAGTGGTCCCGCTTGAGGCGCTCATCGCGCGCTTCTTCACGCGATAGGAATCCGTCGCCATTCCTGTCTTGTTCCGCGAGGACCTCCTTGAAGGACGGGGTCTCCCTTTGCTGACCAGGGTCGCCGCCGATCTCCCAACCGTTGATAAAGATGGTGTCGCCGTCGAAAAGCGGAACGCATTTGAGTTGCCATGCGAAGCCGGTCACCCACCAAAGCTCGTCGCCGGTCTCCAGATCGTATGCCGCCACGCGGTAGGCGCCGGGCACGATCACTTGTGGTTGGCCGTCGGGAGGCCGGAAGATGCCGGCCGTGCCGTAACCGCGCGTGATCTCGGGCCGCTCCGCTTTCCAGATCGCCTCGCCGGTCGTAGCATCGAGAGCGATCAGGTACGAGCCGATCGCCTGATCGCAGACGATCAGAAGCTTGCCGTCGGCCAGAATTGGGGACGATCCGTGTCCATTGCCGTTGCGGAAGGGCCCGAGCGGGTGCCGCCAGCGCTCGTTCCCCTGCGCGTCGTACGAGAGAGCGCCGAAGTCACCGAAGAACACATAGACGTTTTCCCCGTCCGTCACCGGGCTGGGCGAGGCCGGGCCGTGCGTTGGCTGATACGACTCGCGGCGCGGACGGGGCGCCTCGCGGATCCACAACACTTCGCCGGAGCTGCGCTCCACGGCCAGAACCAGCAGCTTCTCGCCTTCGTAGGCGGTGATAAAGATCCGGTCGCCGGCGAGCACCGGCGAGGAGTGTCCCGGGGGCAGGTCTGTCTTCCACAGCAGATTCACGTCTTCTCCGAAACGGGTCGGGAGGGCGTTTCCTTCGGCGATGCCAGTACCCTGCGGGCCCCGGAACTGGGGCCAGTCGGCGGCAGAGGCGGCGGCGGCCAGCACCAGGATGGACAGGGGTTTCAGCCAAGCCATGAAACCACAATATAGCGCGCCCCCAGCCGCGCGAAGGCTCCGTCGATGGCGCGGAACCCGTGATAGAGTGCAAGGGACGCATACGCTGCATGGAACGGATCGGACGGTACGAGATTGTCTCCGAATTGGGCCGGGGGGCAATGGGCGTCGTCTACCGCGCTCGAGACCCGCGCATCGGCCGCGAGTTGGCGATCAAGACTATTAGGCTCGTCGACCACGCCGATACGGCCGAAATCGACGACCTGCGCCGGCGTTTATTCCAAGAAGCGCGCTCGGCGGGCCGCCTCTCGCATCCAGGGATCGTCACGATCTTCGATGTCGACGAGCAGGATGGCATGGCGTACATCTCGATGGAGCTCGTCGAAGGGCGCAAGCTCGCTGACGCCCATACAGAGGCCCTGGAGGCGGGGCGCAAGCTGGAGTTCATCGCCGACCTCCTCAGCAACGTCGGATCGGCTCTGGACTACGCGCACGAACGTGGCATTGTCCACCGTGACATCAAGCCTGAGAACATCATGGTCACAGTCCGCGGCGCCAAGATCATGGACTTCGGTGTCGCGCGGCTCGCCTCCTCCCAGCTCACTCGCACGGGCACGGTGATCGGAACCCCGAACTACATGTCTCCGGAGCAGGTCCGCGGCGATGCCGTGGACGGCCGTTCCGACCAGTTCTCTCTGGCGGTCATCGTCTATGAGTTGTTGACCGGCAAGAAACCGTTCGAAGCGGGCAACCTCACGGCGACCCTCTACAGGCTCGTCAGCGAGGACCCTGTTCCGCCAAGACGGTTCGACGCCGGCATTTCCCCCGAGCTGGAGCGGGTTGTCCTCCGGGCGCTGTCCAAGTCGCCGGCGGACCGCTTCGACTCGTGCAGCGCCTTCGCTGGGGCGTTTGCTACCGCCTCGCGCGTGTCCGACGAGCACGATCAACACGCGCTTCCCGATCGCGGCTTGGACTCTGCGTCCAGTTGGGACCAGACGATGTACGAATTGCCTGTCTCGGAGGCTGGCCCGCCGGACGAACCGCGCTCTGCCACCCTCGCGGCGCGACTGCCCCCATCGACCCGTAGGAGCCGGTCGCACGAGGAAGAGGCCCGGGACGATGTGGAGCCGATTTTGTCTGGAGCGCTCCAGAAGAGGAAGTCCCGCTGGCCCCTGCTCATCTTCGTCCTGCTCCTAGGGGCAATCGGCATGTTCTCGTTCTTGCTGATGCGCTCCTCGCAGCTGCTGAACAACCCGCGGGAGCTTGCCAAGACGATCCTTGGCGTCGAGCTGCCAACAACCAGCCCGCCTGAAGAGACCGAAACGGCTTTTGGGCCGTTGGAGGATCCTCCATCCGCAGCGCCGACCGCTGTTCCGGCCGAAGCGGCCGACGAGGCGAGGGTGGACCCGCCGCCCACCAAGCAGGCGTCGCTCGAGGAGCCGGTCCGAGCGGAGCCGCAGATCGGAGCCGCCGGCGGCCAGCCGGCGCTCGCACTCGACGGCCCTTCTGCCGAGGCGGTTCCACTTCCCGTCGCCAACGAGCCGGCGCCTTCCAGACTGGCTCGGCTGCCTGGCGCGGCCCCGGTGCTTTTCACCAGCCCGATCGCTGGCGTCCTGGTGACCGTGGATGGCAACCGGAACTGGCGGTGCTTGACGCCTTGCAAGCTGATGCAGCTCCCTCCAGGCGACCACACCGTGGTCGCAACACGGAGCGGTTACGCTCTGCTGCGCCGCTCGATCCGCATTGCGGCGGAGGGGCTCACGGTCGATTTGATCCTGCAGCCGCAACAGGCGACCCTGGTCATTAGCAGCGTTCCGAGTGGGGGCAGGATCCTGGTGGACGGCCGTGACACGGGTAGGCGAACGAACAGCGACCTGTACGTAAGCCCGGGCCGGCACCTCATCCGCATCATCAAGGACGACCTCGAAGCGGAGCGGTCCATCGAGGTTGACGCCGGAGCATTCCAGCACCTCAACTTCCGGCTGGGCAACCGTTAGCCTGCGATTTCTTCATGCTGGACCGGATCCAAGTTCGAGGGGCGCGGCAACACAATCTCCAGAACATCGACATCGAGATTCCGCGCAACAGCTTGACGGTCATGACCGGCCTCAGCGGCTCGGGCAAGTCATCACTTGCTTTCGACACGATCTACGCCGAGGGGCAACGGCGCTATGTGGAGACGCTTTCCCCCTATGCCCGCCAGTTCCTCGACCAACTGGAGCGGCCCGATATCGATTCCATCGACGGTCTCAGTCCGGCTCTCTCGATCGAGCAGAAGACCACGAGCCGCAGTCCTCGCTCGACGGTCGGCACGGTGACCGAGGTCTACGACTATCTCCGCCTGCTGTTCTCTTCGGTGGGAACGCCGTATTGCGTTCGCTGCAATGTTCCGATCGAGAGGCAGCCGTCCGATCAGGTCGCCGCGCGCATTCTTACGGAGAACGCGGGAGCGCTGATCACCGTGTTGGCGCCCTGCGTGCGGGGACGCAAGGGCCACTATCGCAAGGAACTCGAGGATTTCGCCCGTCAGGGCTTCGTGTCCGCGCGCATCGACGGAGAGATGGAGCGTCTCGATACGTATCCCCTCCAGATCCGGCTCAACCGGAATTTCACCCATACGATCGAGGTGGTCGTGGATCGCGTCACCGTCCGAGAAGGCGCCGAGAAGCGACTGAATGCATCCATCCGCACGGCGTCCAAGTTGGCAGGTGGGCTCGTGCTCATCGTGGAGGAGGGGGGCGCCGAGAGGCTCTACTCGGATCGGCTGGCATGCGTCGAGTGCGGCTCGAGTCTTCCGGAGTTCGAACCGAGGTCGTTTTCGTTCAACAGCAGCTACGGAGCCTGCCCGGCATGCGGGGGTCTGGGGATGCACTGGGACCTCGATCCAGAGAAACTGGTCCAGTTCCCGGACAAGCCTTTGCTCAAGTGCGGCTGGCCGTCGGCCCGGTCGCCGTACAGCCCGCTGCACACGGCGCGTCAATGGGCGCAAGAGGAGGGCGTTGATCTCGACCAACCCTGGAACGCGCTCGCCGATGAGGAGCGCGAGTGGCTGTTGTACGGTCGCCGAGGCAACCTGCCGGAGGCGCACCCATTGCGAGATTCGGAGTTCGGCGGCCTGATTCCCACGATGCGGCGCCGCCTGGGGGTGAGGCCGGGCTTCCATCCCGGTGCGGGATACATCCGGTACATGTCCCAGATGGTCTGCCGTCACTGCGCTGGACGCAGGCTCAAACCCGAGTCCTTGGCTGTACGAGTCTCGGGTTTCTCGATCTCGGACCTGGCGCGGATGCCCCTGGCTCGCCTGCACACCGTGCTGCAGGAATTGACCTTGGAGGGACGCAAGCAGCTCGTGGCGGAACGGGTGCTTGCGGAGATCCGCCAGCGGGTGGAGTTCCTCAAGGACGTGGGTCTGGGCTACTTATCGCTGGATCGTGCCGCAGCGACCTTGTCCGGAGGCGAGGCGCAGCGAGTCCGTCTCGCGACCCAGATCGGGACTCGTTTACGGGGAGTGCTGTACGTCCTGGATGAGCCGTCGGTCGGCCTGCACTCCCGTGACCACGGGCGGTTGCTGGACACGTTAGAGGGACTGCGCGATCTCGGCAATACGATCGTGGTGGTGGAACACGACCAAGCCACCATCGAGCGCGCCGACTACGTGGTCGACTTGGGCCCGGGCGCGGGGCGGCTGGGTGGGCGACTGGTCGCGGCGGGGGCTCCTCGCGAGCTTGCCAATGCGAGCGGTTCGCTGACCGGGGACTATCTGGCCGGCCGCAAGTCGGTCTACGCGCCTGCGAATGGCCGCCCCTCCCGACGCCAGCACCTCGTCGTGCGCGGCGCGCGCCAACACAACCTCAAGAACATCGACGTCACATTCCCGCTGGGCAATCTCTGTGTCGTGAGCGGGGTGTCCGGAAGCGGTAAGTCCACCCTGGTCAATGGCATTCTGTATCCGGTCCTGGCGAGCAAGGCTCCCAACAGCGACGTACCGGCCGGCGAGCATGGCGGTGTCGAGGGTCTCCACTACGTCGACAAGGTCGTGCGCGTCGATCAGAGTGCGATCGGGCGCACGCCACGGTCCAACCCGGCGACCTACACGGGCGTATTCACGGCGATACGGGAGTTTTATTCCTTGCTTCCGGAATCCCGGGCGCGCGGTTACAAACCGGGACGCTTCAGCTTCAACGTAGCCGGAGGCCGTTGCGAAGCCTGCCGGGGAGACGGTCTCAAGCGGATTGAGATGAGTTTCCTGCCGGACGTGTTCGTAACCTGCGAGACCTGCCGCGGGAGGCGCTACAACCAGGAGACGCTGCAGGTTCTCTACAAGGGCTACTCGATCGCCGACTTGCTGGAAGCGACCGTGGAGCACGTTCTGGAAGTGATGGAGGCCTTGCCTGTCGTACGCAGGAAGCTCGAGACGCTCGTGGATGTCGGTCTCGGCTACATCCAACTAGGCCAGTCGTCGACGACGATTTCGGGCGGCGAGGCGCAGCGTATGAAGCTGGCTCGCGAACTCAGCAAGCGCCAAACGGGCAAGACCGTGTACATCCTGGACGAACCAACAACGGGGCTGCACTTTGACGACATTCGCAAGCTGTTGATCGTGCTGCGCCGCCTAGTGGAGCATGGCAACACGGTCATCGTGGTTGAACACCAGCTCGACGTGGTGCGCTCGGCGGATTGGGTCGTCGATCTCGGCCCGGAGGGCGGCGACTCGGGCGGGGAAGTGGTGTGCGCGGGAACTCCCGAGCAGGTGGCCAGCGTCGAGGCGAGCCACACGGGACTGGCGCTGCGCGGAGTCGGGGTCCAGTGAACGGCGATAGTCAGCCTCCCGGTCTCCAGTTCCGCACGGATGAAGCAGCGGCTGCGCCCGAGGAGCGGGCTCGAGTCGCCCACTGGGCGTACCGCGAGATCCTGTTGCTGGCCGCCGTCATGGTCCTGGCGCAGGCGTTAGCGCTCACTGCGGCTCTCGGGCTTGCGCAAAGGCTGGGCGGGATCGGCGGCGAGGATGCCGCCGCGCTGCTCCTGCGCGAGCCGCTTGTTGCGGTCCCCATGCAGATCGCCACGTGGATGCCGGGTCTCGCCTATATCTTCTTCGTCGTGACCCGGCAGTACGGCGTGCCGTTGCGGGTCGGACTGGGCTGGAATCCGTTGCCGCGACCAGCGGTGAGGTACGTGCGAATGGGAGCGCTGCTGGCCTTGGGTTCGGGCCTTGGGAGCCTCGTACTCAGCGATCCCGGCCAGACAACGCCCATGCAGGAGATGTTCGCGAACCGCCGGTCTCTCTGGATTTTGGGAGCCTTCGGCATCCTCTTGGCCCCGATGCTCGAAGAGGTTGTCTTCCGGGGCTTCTTGTTCTCGGCGCTTGAGCAGGCGCACGGTCGGTGGGTGGCGTTGCTCGGGACGAGCGGTCTTTTCTCGATCCTGCACGGAGGGCAATACGGTTGGCAATGGCAGCAGCTGACTTTGCTGCTGGCGGTCGGCTGCGCTCTCGGGGGGGTTCGCATGCGGAGCGGCTCCAGCAAGGCGAGCACGCTTGTGCATGGAATGTACAACGCTGTCTTATTCTTGGCGGTTGCCTACTGGCCAAGCGGGCTAGGATAGACTTGGGTTCTGTACCGGCTTGAGCGCGCGCTTGGGGCCCGGGGCTCGATCCTTCGCATGGTCAACACGATCGAATGGACCGACACGGGTGTGGTCATGATCGACCAGACCAAGTTGCCGGCCGAGGAGAGCTACCTCACCTGCCGTGACCATTTGGAAGTCGCGGACGCCATCCGCAGCATGGTGGTCCGCGGGGCGCCGGCCATCGGTTGCGCGGCCGCGATGGGCGTAGCGATCGGCGTCCTGCAGGCTGGTGACGAAGACCTTGACTCGCAGCTCGACGAGATCTGCGACATCCTTGCCGAGACCCGGCCGACGGCGGTCAACCTGTTTTGGGCGATTGACCGCATGCGTAGCCTTTACCACCGTCAGCGCGAGCACGGCGCCGATCCAGCCTTGATTCGCCAGTGCCTTGTGGAGGAGGCTCAGCGGGTGCTGCGCGAGGATATTGCGAGCAATCGGGCACTGGGGCGCCACGGGGCGCCGCTGCTGCCGAGCGGCGGCACCGTGATGACCCATTGCAACGCGGGAGCTCTGGCGACGGGCGGCTACGGCACGGCCCTGGGAATGATCCGCGCCGCCGTGGAAGCCGGCAATCCGCTGTCGGTCCTCGCGAATGAGACCCGGCCCTTCCTGCAAGGCTCTAGGTTGACTGTCTGGGAATTGCAGCAGGACGCGATTCCGGTGACGCTGCTGACAGACAGCATGGCGGGACATATGATGCAGCGGGGGCGGGTGCAGGCTGTCGTAGTCGGCGCTGACCGGATCGCCGCGAACGGCGATGTCGCCAACAAGATCGGCACGTACGCCCTCGCGGTGCTGGCAAAAGAGAACGAGATCCCGTTCTATGTGGCCGCGCCGACTTCGACGCTCGACGGGAACCTAGCCTCGGGCGAGGAGATCCCGATCGAGGAGCGCGCCCCGGACGAAGTCACGCAGATCTGCGGGCATCCGATCGCGCCGAGCGACACGCAGGCCTACAACCCGGCATTCGACGTGACGCCAAGCCAATACGTGTCCGCCATCGTGACCGAGAACGGCGTGGCGCGCCCTCCCTACGGCCCGTCCCTGCGCGCGCTGGCCAGCGGCGAGACGCCGCCTGCCCAGGCGTGAGTTCGGCCCGATGAAGTTCTCGGAGCTGCTGCTCGATGCGATCCGCAACGCCGAGATCCCGCTGCGTTTCGAACCAGGAGCGGAGGCGGCCATCGCAGAACCGGTGACCGAACTCCTGCGGGCTTGGGTGGCTGTGCACGATCCGGACCCCGCTGCAAGCGAATTCGAGTACGGACAGAAGGCGCTCATCGTACGGCTGATCGAGGAGCTCGACAATGAACGCGAAATCCCAGTCGACGATCCCGACAGTGGCTGAACCGGCTGGACGCGTAGCGTCGGAGCGCGGCCAAGGAGGTTCAGGTGATCGACTCCGGGACGCCCCAGGGACGGCATCGGAATTCCTGTAAGATCACGTAGGAGTGAGGTCTCTTCTGCGCTTGCTCTCCATCCCAAGCCGGGCGTTGGACAACGAGCACCTGCTCCGCAGGAACCCAAACACTCGAGGAATCGATTCATGGAACGAAGATCCTTTATGGCGGCATCCGTTGCCGCTACCTCCCTAGGGGCCACGGCGCAGGACGATTCGCACGGCAAGATTCGCCTCGGCGTGATCGGGTGCGGTCGCCGCGGGCGCAACAACCTGCGGTCGGTCTTGAAGTTCGCTGACGACATTGAAGTAGTAGCTGTCAGTGAGGTTTACAAGCCGAACCTAGAGTTGATTCTTAAGATGGTGCCGCAGGCGCAGATTTACCCCGACTTTCGCGAGTTGCTGGCGGCCAAAGATATCGACGCCGTCCTGATTGCGACGCCCGACCATTGGCACGCCTACATGAGCGTCGAAGCCTGCAAGGCCGGCAAGGATGTGTACGTCGAAAAACCGATCTCGGTCACGGTGCACGAAGGCCAGATGATGGTGCAGGCGGCCCGCAAGTACGACCGCGTCGTGCAGGTCGGGACGCAGCAGCGATCCGGAAAGCACTTTCAGGAGGCCAGGGACATCGTGCAGAGCGGCCGACTCGGCACGATCAGTTTCGTGCGCACCTGGAATTACTCGAACGACTATCCGGGGGGAATCGGTCAACCTCCGGACGTGGAGCCGCCAGCGGATCTCGACTGGGACATGTGGTTGGGGCCGGCGCCTGAGCGCACGTTCAACAAGAACCGCTTCGGCGTCAATCCCTACTCGTACGCCCACTTCCGCTGGTTTTGGGACTACGCGGGCGGCATGATGACCGATTGGGGCATCCATTTGCTGGACATCGTGCTGTGGGCGATGGCGGAGCCGGGCCCGCGGGCGGTCTCCACAATTGGGGGCAAGTACGCTTTGACCGACAACCGCGAAACCCCCGATACGCTCCTGGCCAGCTACGAGTTCCCAACCTTCATTTGCACGTACGAAAACCGGGTCGCCAACGCATATCCAGCCGGGCTGCCAGGCTACGGCATCCTGTTCCACGGCACGGAGGGGACCTTGTACGTGAATCGCAGGTACTGGGAAGTGATGCCCGAGCAGCGGCGATACCGAGAGCCGGAGCCGCGAGTCGAGCAGCGCATGCCAGCGGCACGCGGTGAGGCCAGCAATCCTAGCACCGACGACCACTGGAGGGACTTCATCGATGCGATTCGCAATCGATCGAAGCCGATTTGCGACATCGAGGTGGGCCACAAGTCCACGGCCATGGCTCTATTGGGGAATGTCTCGCTGCGCATCCGGCAAAGAGTGGACTGGGACCCTGTGGCCGAGACGACCAGCAACAAGGAGGCTCAGACGTACCTGAGGCGCGAGTACCGTGCGCCTTGGAGGCTCGAGTTGTAGCGTGCGAAGGCCGGAAACGACACGTTGGGGGCGGCAATCGGACCAACGCCACCGGTCGATCCTGCTGTCTCGTAGATGATCTGTCGCGACGCGCGAACCTTGGACGCGTAGCAGGCGGATACTTCGTTTCTTCAAGACATCGGCCACGATTGGC
Organism: Bryobacterales bacterium; assembly: GCA_965218615.1. GTDB lineage: Bacteria > Acidobacteriota > Terriglobia > Bryobacterales > UBA6623 > VXMF01. Next base: position 131,912 of record CBDCLH010000002.1, on the reverse strand, counting down.
TCGAAGCTTCGTCTGGGCGCGGCAATTTACGGAGCGAGTCGAGACTCCGTGGTTGCAGGGCGTCCGCATGCCGGCAACCTAGCAGGGCAGGCTACAGCTCTTCGGCCGCGAAATAGCGCAGCAAGAGCGCGCGCGGCTCCCGCTCTCCTCGCAAGGAACCCGCGACGCAACCCACGAAACTCACAGCCAGCGACCAGACGAACGGATCGAATCCCCCAAGACTCCGTGTTCCGTACACGGCGTACTGCAGGAGGAACGATCCGAAGCCGGCAACGATGCCCCAGAGGCATCCGGAGCGGTTCATGTCCGTCCAGTACACCGCCAGCAGCGTCGGAAAAAGGAACGTCGCAGCCAGCCCCGTACCGGAAAAGATGACGATGTACTGGAGATAGTCGGGCGGCCACATGGCGAAGGTCCCCGCCACAGCTCCGACGGCGAAGATCGACACGTGCGTGAGGATCCGCGCGGTCCGCTCGCCGACCGGCTTTTGGGCGTTGCGCTCGTACAAGTCGCGCGCGACGGCGCCGGCGCCAACGAGCAGGAACGAACTGATCGTCGACATGATCGCGGCCATCGGCGCCGCCAAGACGAACCCCGCCAGGACCGGAGGCACGGCAGCCAGGATGGTGGCCGGCATGGCGTGGTCCGCCGCGGCGAGTTCGGGAACCAGAGTGCGACCCACGATCCCGACCAATATCACGGCCGGGTACAACAACAAGATGTAACAGCCGATCAGCAGAGCCGCACGCCGGAGGGAGGCCGTGTCGCGGCAAGCGAGGAAACGCGTGATCAACGATGGCCCGCCGGCCGAGGCTATGGGCCAGACGAAGAAGAACGAGATGGCGGCCGGAAGCGGCAAGAACTCGCTCGGCCCAGTTGCGGTCAGCAGGTCAGGCGACTGCGCGAGGAGACTGTCGTGCACGCCCTGGAAGCCGCCCGCCCGATGGAGGGCGAATCCAGCTGTCACGAGCACGCCAAACAGCATGACAATGGCCTGAAAGCTGTCCGTCCAGGCGACCGCACGGAATCCGCCGTAGGCCGTGTACACGCAGACCACGACTACGAAGCCCAGCACACCCCACGCGTAGGGCAGGCCGAGTACGGCCTCGAGGATCCTCGCGCCCGCGATGTACTGGGCCACGATGAAGGTCGTGTGCAGAATGAGCATGGCGGCTCCGGACAGTAGGCCAATCGCCCGGCTTTCAAAGCGGTCCCGCAACAGGTCTGGAAATGTCAGTGCCCCGGTGCGACGTCCCACTTCAGAAACGCGCCGACCGAGCAGCCCGAAGCCCACCGTCGCGACCACGATGTAGCCGGAAATCCACAGCATCGCCGACCAGCCGTTGGCGTGAGCCAGGGAGGGCGCTCCCATGAATGTTCCGCCGCTCGCGGACGTGGCGATCCAGGTCAGGCCCAAGACCCACGGGCCGATCGTGCGTCCTCCTACAAGAAACTCATTCAGGAATCCGCCCTCAACGGCTTGACGCCGCGCGAGATACGCAAGCAGGAATGTGATCGCGATATAGAGCGCAAACGCTCCTTGTACTGAAGGCGCTGCTTGGTACATGGATGCTTACGACTTGCCTCGGCGTGCTTGATGCCTCAAGCAGTAGCGGACGTGGAGCAGGAAGAACAGCAGCCAGGGTGCAAAGACGCCGAATGCCGCCCAGCGAGGAATCCCGAGCAAGGATGACGCCGGCATTGAGTTGAGCCATGTGGACAGGCCGATCGTCGCGATCAAGGCGGCGAGCCCGAGCAAGGCCGCCTCGATCGCCTCCCTCCGCGCGGGCCTGGAGTCGGAGCTGTCGACGTGTTCGTGTTCAGGCATGTTTCGCTAGACCCGGCTCTCCGGGAGCGTGGGAACCCCAGTCGGGTTCGTAGCCCAGCACGTTCCGAAGCGAGCGAGATTCCAGGCCGCCGGTCAGTAATTCGATGTGGTCGGGACCCACTATGCTGGGATGCTGGACGCCGCAGGCGCGGCTGAGGAGCGTCGATTCTTGGCGCCGGGCGACGATGTAGTTGGCCGCGCGGTGCGCCTTGCCAGCTGGGTCGAGGCCGCGCATCCGCCACGGCTTTGAGGCCGCGACGCCGATCGGGCACCAGTTCGTATGGCGCCGTTGCGCCTGGATGCACCCGATCGACGGCATCGCCTCGCGGCCGACGTTGATCAGGTCGCAACCCATTCCGATGGCATGCAGCGCGCTGTCGGGCAAGCCGAGACGCCCGGAGCCGACGAAGAGGATGTCTTTGTGCAGGTCCGCATCGGCGCAGACGCGGTGCGCACGGGGGAACCCGAGCCGAAATGGCAGCGACACGTGGTTGGCCAAGGTCAATGGGGCGGCTCTTGTGCCGCCTTCGCCACCGTCGATCACGATGAAGTCAACACCCTGGCTAGTGTCCCTGGTCAAGCGCGCGAGCTCTCTCCAGAATCTCATCTCGCCCACCGCCGACTTGATGCCGACCGGCAAGCCGGTTTCCGAGGCCAGCGGCTCGACGAAGTCCAGCATGCTGTCCGCGTCCCGGAACGCCGTGTGGCCATTGGCGCTGATGTAATCCCGGCCGCGCGGAATGCCTCGACTCCGTGCAATCTCGGGCGTGATCTTGGCGGCGGGCAGGACATCTGCGAGGCCGGGCTCGGCGCCCTGGCTGAGCTTGATCTCCACTGCCCGCACGGGATGCTGGGCGACCTGCTCCTTGAAGAGCTCCAGATCGAAGCGCCCCCTCGGAACGCGAGAACCAAAGTAGTATCGCCGATCCGCCAGACGAAATCGCCGCCACGGAGGTGGTACTCGGAGATGCCTCCCTCGCCCGTGTTCTGTAGGCAATTCGAGAGCCGGGCGCCCTCGTTCAGCGTCACCACCGCGTTGCGGCTGAGCGAGCCGAAGCTCATGCCGCTGATGTTCACTAACGACGCGGGAACGAACCTCCCTTGACGCTTGCGGTAGCCTCCCAACCGCTTCGAGCATGGCACGGGATAGTCGGGTGGATCGCCTCCGGCGGGAGGTTCGCTCGGGAAGCTGGCCGGCTTGATGACGATATAGTTCGACGCCAGCTCGAAATGGCTGTCCGTACCGAATCCAAAGTACGAGTTCTCGTTCTTCGACGTGCTGTAGACCCACTGCCGTTCGTCGCGGCTGAAAGACCGCTCCTCGTCGTTGCCGGTCACGATGTACTGGCGCAGCTCGGGGCCGACGGACTCCAGCATATAGCGGAGGCGTCCGATGAAGGGGGGTTCCGCACAACCGCGCGCTTCTTCTGCGCCACATCGTGCAGGACGATGACCAGCAAGACGGCCGCAACGACGAGCAACGCGGTCATAGAGAGGCCGCGTTATTCTTCGAAGGCGGCGTCAAAGGCGCGGCTTGACGGTTCGAAGTCGACGTTCTTCGTGAACTCGCAGGCTTCCGCCGCCCCGGCCTCGCGGTCCATGCCGCTGTCCTCCCACTCGATCGAGAGCGGGCCGTGATAGCCGATGTGGTTCAGCGCGCGGATGATCTCCTCGAAGTCGACGCCGCCGTGTCCGAGGGAGCGGAAGTCCCAGCCACGGTCTGGATGACCGAAGTTGAGATGCGACGCCAGGATGCCGGACTTGCCATCCAACTGGAGAGCGGCGTCCTTCATGTGCACGTGGTAGATGCGGTCCTTGAACTCCCACAGGAAGAACAGCGGGTCGACTTGCTGCCAGTGCAAGTGGCTGGGGTCGAAATTGAAACCGAAAGCCTTGCGGTGGCCGATGGCATCCAGGGCACGCTGGGCTGTGTAGATGTCAAAAGCGATCTCCGTGGGATGCACCTCCAGGCCAAAGCGCACGCCGCACTCGTCGTAGACGTCCAGGATGGGATGAAACATCTCGGCGAAGTAGGCGAAGCCCTCGTCGATGGTCGCATCCGGCACTGGGGGGAAGCTGTACAGCATGTGCCAGATCGAGGATCCGGTAAAGCCGTTGACGACTTCGAGACCCAGGTTGTGGGCGGCGCGAGCCGAATTCTTCATCGCTTCCACGGCCCAGGCGCGCTTCTTCTCGGAATCTCCCGCCGCCTCGGCGGGCGCGAATGCATCGGAACGCGAATCGTTGTTCGGATCGCAGACCAGTTGGCCCGCTAGGTGGTTCGAGATCGAGAACAACTGCAGGTTGTGCTTCTCGAGAATGCTCCGTTGCTGACGGCAGTAGTCCCCGTCCTCGGCGGCCCGGAAGACATCCATATGGTCGCCCCAGCAGGCGAGCTCGAGGCCGTCGTAGCCCCACGAAGCAGCCTTCTCTGCAAGCACTTCGAGCGGCAGGTCGGCCCACTGGCCGGTAAACAGCGTGACGGGTCTCGCCATGGCGGATCGGAATCTCCTTCCTAGGGGAGGGATTGAAAGGGAAGTGTAGCAGACCCGGTATCGACAGACGCATGTTGCAGGATGCCTCCAGACGGTCCCATCGCCGCCTGCGGCGGACCGTGGCGATTCGCGATGCGCCGGCTCCGGGAGAGGCGGCCAGCTGCTCTTCCCCGTGCTAATATCACGGATTCCGACGGTCCACTCGCGAATCCGCATGCGGCTCTCGTTGCTCCTTGGCTGCCCAGCGCTGGCGGGCTTGCTTACGATGCTCGCCGCACCGGCGGCTGGGATCGAGATCGCGACAGGCTCCATGTTGGGGCCCCGCTACCAGCAGGATCGGTTCTACGTTCGAAGCGGGTTCGGCGCTTCCTGGAAGCACACCTACGACGGCGGACTCTATCGCCGCAAGGTCCGTGGCAGCCTTGCGATGCTGCGCGTCACACAAGCTCTCTTCGCCGACGAGTGGCTGCGGGAACGCAGGTTCGACCCGGGCGTGAACACGGACCGGCTTATCGAACAGCTCGACTTCTACAAGCGGCATGGAGTGGGCGGCATCGTGGTTAGCCTGCAGGGCGGCAACCCGGGTTACGCCAGGGAGGTGAACGGAGTCGCGCGGGGCCCAAGCGCGGACCTGGGCGAGAAGTCGGGCGCGTTGGTCAGCGCGTACCGATCCGACGGTTCTCTGAAGGTTGACTGGCTAGCCAGGCTGGACCGCTTGATTCAAGCAGCGGACCGCCGCGGCCTGATCGTGTGTCTGGTCTTGTTCCAGCAGGACCAGGATGAGGTGCTGTATTCGCCGCAAGCGATCCTGGAAGCCGTCCAAAACATCACCCGCCACTTGATCGAACGGAACGCCCGCAACGTGATCGTCGATGTCGCGGACGCGTGGGACGAGCCCGAGGGCCACTGGGACCACCGGCGCTTCATCCCCCGCTATGTCGAGAATCTGATTCGCGCCGTGCGCGAGCAGTTCCAGCATGCCGACTTCAGTCTCCCGATCGGCGCGTCCAGCGGCTCCGGGATGATGTATCCCATTTCGCTCGCGCAGCTTTGCGATGTCGTACTGCTGCAGGGGGACGGGCGCAGTGCAGCCGCCAAGCTGGCCCGAGCCCGCCAGTTCAAGCAGTACGGGCGGCCAGTCCTGATGGTGAGCGACAGCAATGGCCGCCAAGCCACCCAGGACGAACTCCAGCGGGAGCGGGCGATTGCGGAGGCGTATCTCCAGGGAGCCTCCGGATGGAGCTTTGTGCCGGCCCAGACCGCCAACCGCTTTCCGTTCGCTTACCGCCCGCCGGAGAGTTCCCTGGTCGACGATGCATGGCCTCCAGGGCGACGCCATCCCGCGTACTTCCGAGCCATGCTGGAGCAGATCGCGAAGATCGTGTTGCGCCGGCCGCCCTCGACGCGCGGAAGGGGCAAGTAGCGGCGTGCCCGTCCCGACATCGAAGACGCCCGTCCTTGTGATCGGCGCGGGCATGATCGCGCACGACCAGATCGTTCCGGCGCTCCTCCAGATGCGCCGCGAGGGATTGATTGGCGAGGTAAGGGTCTGCTCGCAGCGCAACCGCTCCGTGCAGGCTCTCGCCGAGGCTCCGACCTTGCGACGGGCCTTTCCGGATGTGGACTTGCGGGTGCTGATCGAGCCGTCAGCGGCTCCGGGCAAGGCGCACCCGGACTTTTACAAGAAGGCGCTCGCGGATCTTCCTCCGCGCAGCGTCGCGGTGGCGGCCGTTCCCGATCAACTGCACCGCGGAATTGTCCTCGACGCTCTGCGTGCGGAGCAGCATGTCTGCTGCGTGAAACCGCTGGTGTTGGAGGTCACTCATTCCCTGGAGATCGAGCAGGAAGCCCACAGGCGCGGACTGCTCGTGGGAATCGAGTACCACAAGCGGTTCGACCCTCGAAGCGTGATGGCCCGTGACCGCTACCGTCAAGGGCGATTCGGCGAGTTCCGGCTCGGTTCCGCGCGCCTCATGGAGAAGTGGCACTACCGCGACTCGAACTTCCAGAACTGGTTCATGGCCGACGCCACAGACTCATTCGTGTACATCGGCTGCCACTACGTGGACCTGGTGCACTTCATCACCGGCCTGATGCCTCGCGCGGTCTCTGTTCACGGTGTCCTCGATGAACTCCCGAACGGCAAGCGGGGCTATCTCTGGACAGACGCCCGCGTGCTTTGGGAGAACGGTGCCTGCCTAAACGTCCAGAACTCTCTAAGCTTCCCCGATGCGGCGCCGGGCCCGAACACCCAGGGCATGACGCTCTACTGCAGCGGTAACGGGCGGGGCGCGATGCTGGAACACTCCGACCAGTACCGCGGCCTCGCTTACAGCTTCGGCGAACCAGTCGATACACCTGGAGGTACGCAGTATGCCGAGCCAAGTCCTGACTACTTCCTGTATCAGGACCTGGGCGGCCCGGGACTGACTCCCACCGGTTATGGAGTGCGCTCGGTCCGCTGCATTGTCGAGGAAGCGCTGCGAGTGGAACGGGAGGCGGCATCGCTCGAGCAGCGGCGGGACGTGATCGCGCAAATCAGCCAGCGCGGGCTTCTTGCCACGCCGTCGAACAGCCGCTACAACGTGGGGGTCTGCGAGGCAGCGCGGACCTCGATCCGGAACGGCGCCGCGCTGGTCAACATTCCTGCGGCGCCCACCTGAGACGGCGGCAGGACAGCGGTCCGCCTGTTTTACTCTGGTAGGGCATGCCGGACGACAGGCCATACCGTATCGAACTCGACTCCATGGGCGAAGTCCGCGTGCCCCTCGAAGCCCTTTACAAGGCCCAGACCCAGCGCGCGGTCGACAACTTTCCGATCAGCGGCATCCGCGTGCCGCGCACGTTTGTCCGGGCCCTCGGCCTAATCAAAGCGGTGGCGGCCGCCGTCAACCACGAGCTGGGTCACATGGAGTCTGGACTGTCGGGAGCGATCCAAGCTGCCGCCCGGGAAGTCGCGGACGGGAAGCACGACGAGCACTTCCCCATCGACATCTTCCAGACGGGCTCGGGGACCTCAACGAATATGAACGCGAACGAGGTCATCGCATCGCTGGCTAGCAGTGCGCTAAGTACGCCTGTGCATCCCAACGACCACGTCAACATGGGGCAGTCGAGCAATGACGTGATTCCGACCGCGATCCACGTCAGCGCTTATATGGAGACCGCCGGGACCACGTTGCCGGGCTTGGAGCGGCTTCGACAGACATTAACGAACAAGGCGGATTCCGTCGACCACGTCGTCAAGATGGGCCGCACCCATCTGATGGACGCCCTGCCGATCCGGATGGGTCAGGAACTAGGGGGATGGGCTAGCCAGATCGCCCAGGGACAGCAACGGATTCGCGCCACTCTGACGCGGATCTCGCCGCTCGCGCTGGGCGGCACGGCGGTGGGTACGGGGGTCAACGCACATCCCGAGTTCGGACCTCGGGTCGCCAAACGCCTTTCGGCTGAGACCGGGCTGCCGTTTCTTTCGAGCCGGAACTACTTCGTCAGCCTCTCAAGCCAGGACTCCGCGGTCGAATTGAGCGGCCAGTTCAAGACGGTCGCCGTCTCGATGATGAAGATCGCCAACGACTTGCGCTGGATGAACAGTGGTCCGATCGCGGGCTTGGCGGACATTGCCCTGCCTGCGTTGCAGCCGGGTTCCAGCATCATGCCAGGCAAGGTCAATCCAGTGATCCCCGAGGCTGTGGCCATGGTGTGCGCGCAGGTGATCGGCAACGACGCAACGATCACCGTGGCGGGCCAGTCGGGGAACTTTCAACTCAACGTCATGCTTCCGGTGGTTGCGCACAACCTGCTCGAAAGCGCCCGGCTGATCGGCAACGCGGCCGGCGTGCTGGCGGACCGGGCGGTCGACGGGCTCGAGCCAAACGAAGAGAGGGCGCGGGACCTGGCGGAACGAAATCCGATCCTGGTTACCGCCCTGAATCCGGTGATCGGTTATGAAAAGGGCGCTACAGTCGCCAAGCGCGCCTACCGGGAGGGCCGGCGTGTGAAGGATGTCGCCGCGGAGGAGACGGGCATGGACGCGGAAGACCTAGACCGGTTGCTGGATCCGGGCAAGATGACCGAGGGTGGAATCGCGGAGTAACGTCCCCGCAGTCCGAGGGACGGGTTCAAGGCCGATCCGGGCCGCCTGCATTTTAGCGATGGGCGTAGAGCTGAAGCAGCGTATTGGCCTCCGAGCAGGCCGACCGAACTGGTACGGAGAGCCACCCGGAGCACGGCCGTGTCGCCGACGCACCAGGTCCGAGAGTCGGCAGTCGGCGGGATTTCTTGGGAGCGGTCGGGTTATGACTTATCGATAGGGGGCATCCTGACTTGTTCCGTCAGCCGGACTACAACTTTTCGACAATCGGGGCTGGGACGGTACGATCGGCCAGGTGAGGACATGTCCCTCGGCGACACCGAAACGTTACGCTCGTCCCGTTCATCGCTGATGAACTCATCGTCCATTTTGCAGCCGGTTCTCCAGCATCCGCTCAGCCAGCGTCTCGTTGACGTCACGGGCCTCGGCGCCCGGGCTTTCAGCTCGATTCTGGTCGCCGGGCGAGCCGTGTCCCCGACTAGACGCTTCTTGCCCGCTTCCAAGAACTCCTTCGACCACCAGGAATACAGGCTCTCCGCAATCCCCACGCGCCGGCAAAGCCCGGCCATGCTTTCCTCGCCGCCATGCCCCTCAAGGACAATGCGGACGTTCCCTTCCGCCGAATGCTTGCGCCAGGTCTTACGAACCGCCTGCTCAGCCGGGTCTTTCCTCCTAACGAGAACTCCTCGGTCTTTCCCAAGGGTGCTGACGGCAGACACGGCGGCGCATCCGCGGAGGCGGTCCAGCCGAGGCCTACGTAGCGCATGGGAAAACCCAGCAACAAGTAGCGTTTCCTCCCCCGTCTTCTTCCAGGGAACGCCGTCTTGGCTCTCGGCGTAGCAGCTCACTTGTCTTACCTCATGCGGGCCTTCGACGTCGGGCGGAGCGCGGTAGTGCATGCGATAGCGATCGCCGTCCTGAAACACGGTGACCGAACTCGGGCCTTCCGCTTCCTGAGGGCGGTCGAGTGTGAGAGCTACTGCATGCGTTTACGGCCGATGGACGGCCAGCCGAGCGTTGTCGAGCCGCTCGATCAACAGGCGGTCCCTACACCGTTCGGGACGCGATCCAATTTGGATCGGATCGGCCGCTGACGTGGCACGAATCGAAGCGGCAACAAAGCGAGCTGCGGGCACAGCTTGGTTTCTATCAACCCGCGAATTGAAACGAGTAGAGTTTACACGACCGCATGGCGATATGAAGACGAATAGGAGTTCCTGTAAGCTGGCCTACGTTTTTCCCGGAACTCCAGCGCGCAACCGCTGCAAGGCGGTTGCGGTCGATGGGGAGCGCCTCGGCGAGTGAGTAGCCGGGTAGGGCCTTACCTTTCGCGTCCTGAATCTCGACTGTCAAGTATCCGAGGGCCGAGGCGTTCAGGTTGAATTCGAGGCGCTTCCCCGAGAACACCATGGGCGGCGTCGTAAGCGTTCCACCCTGCGGACCGGCGTCGGCCGAGACAAAACCATCCAGTCGCTGGACGAGACGAAACAGACCGCCTTGGGGCAGATACATAGCCTCCCCATGCGTGCGAGCCGCTCCGCCGTAATACTGGTACAGTTCATCCCCTCTCCGCAGGAGGCCGAGTACGGGCCATTGCAGCGACGACTCGGCGCTGCCTACAAGTCCCAAGGAGATGTAGGGGCGGCGGTCCGGTCGCATCCAGTGAATCCCGTCACGGCTGACTGCCAGTTGCACATCCTGGATGCCGTCGTTCTTCTTGGTCCCACCAGGAAAGTCTAGGTTCTTCGCGTTGGGCGAATAGCCCCAGTGGCGGTAGCTTGTCCACAACGCGAAGTAAGCATCTTGGGCGTATGGATACTTGGAGTCTCGCCAAAATAATCTAACCATTATGTGATCTCGGCGAGAGTGTGTAGTTCCATTCCCCATGAAAGGAATCTCGCTGGAGCGAAAGACGTTCGAACTGCTCGTCGGTGACCTTACGCCCCGTCGCATACCGGTTCTCGTCCAATTCGGATCGGATGGTCAAGCCGCCCTTGGTGGTGACCGCTCCGATCAGGTTCACCACCACCTCGCGACTCACCAGCGGCCGTCCCCGCCAGTTCTGCGTGATGTGACAGAACATCCGGTGCTCGATCTTGTTCCACTTGCTCGTGCCCGGCGGGAAGTGGCAGACCGCAACCCGCAGCCCCAGCTCGTCGGCCAGGCCTTGCAACTCCAGCTTCCACAGGCGGCTGCGACTGCTGTTGGAGCCACCCCCGTCGCACGTCACCAGCAGCCGCCCGGCCCCCGGATAGGCCGGCTGCTGCCCCATTTCCCGCCACCAGCGCCGCAGCGTTTCCACCGCGAATTCCGAGGTGTCGTGGTCCACCCCGACGCTGACCCACCCGACGTTCGCCGCCATGTCGTAGATCCCGTACGGGACTGCCTTGCCCAGCTCCTCGTCGGGGAAATCATGCACCTGCACCTCCTCCGGCTGCCCCTGCGGCCGCCACTCCCGCCCCCCGTTCCGGTACGGCCCCACCAACTCCTTCTTCTTCGTGTCGACCGACACAACCGGCTCGCCCCGGCTCTGGAACTCCTGCACCCTCCGGTTGATGTACAGGAATTGCGCGTCCCGGTCCGGATGCTGCCGCCCTTCCAGCGTCTTGCGATTCGCCTGCAGGCTGTAACCCAGCACGTGCAGCAAGCGATTGACCGTTCGCTCGCTCACGGCGTGCCCTTCCGCCCACAACTCCTCCGCCAGCCGGGCTGCGCTGCAGCAGGTCCAGCGCAGCGGCCCCATCGGGTTCCCGCGCGTCACCGGATCGAGCTTGCGCTCCAGCGCCTCGGCCAGTTGCGGGTCCCGCTCCGTCAGCCGCTTGCGACCGCCTCCCGGACGCCGCAGCCGCTCCCCCTCACCTGGCGCGACCGCGACTGCCCCCGCCTCCAATTCCCGCAGGCCTGAGCGCACCGTGTTGCGCGACATACCGGTCGCCTCGGCGACGCGGCTGATCCCGCCCTGCCCGAGCGCCTTGGCTTCCACGGCAGCCCAGATGCGACGCGTGCGCTCGTCCAGCAGCGGCTGCAGCGCATCAAACTTGACCTTGATGCTCTCCGCTTGGCCGCGCATCCCGGCCATCGTAGCAAAGCACACCATAAAATGGTCAAATTGTTTTGGCGAGAATCCTTGATCACGGGAGCCATCTGCAGGTCGGTGTGCGGCGGGTCGTTCTCATCGCAAGCCATCACCACGTCATACGCTTCATGTTGGCGGTAGATCAGAGGCTTTTCGGATTTGGTCTTGATTTCGCGGTACGGCCAAGGCGCCCGCATCGGATGGTCAAGTTCGATGCGGCCGACGGCTCGCCCGGGATCGAAGTATGCAACTCTGCCGCTTGGATCGGCCTCGTAGAGCTTGCTGGCCTTATCTACGAACATCTCCTGGTCGTCGAACCACATGGGGTTATCGCGGGGCGTGTTCTGACTGGAGAGGCGAAGGTATGCGACATACTTCGCGACGCGCTCGTCATAGAGCAGGTGATTCAGCGAATCGTGGAAGAATGGTGAGACTGTCTTGGTGAGTCGCTTCCAACGAATTCCATCCGGACTGGTGAGTAGCTGCAGACCGCTTGCCGGCCCCGCCAAGCCCGATCCTGATTCGCTCCAAAGGTCATTACTCCAGATGAGCCCGAGCGATTTATAACGTTGCTCGGGAGCAGCCAGGGGATCGAGCATGACCGAGGCGGTCGTCCCCGGCATCACAACGTTGTTCTCTTTGTGGCCGTGCCAGTCGAACAGGTCGACGTTTTCTCGTTTCCAGCGGATTCCGTCCTCGCTGGTCGCGTAGCAAAGATTAAACGGCGTGGAGCGGGTCTGCTTGTCGTAAAGCCCGACGTAACTGCCGTACCACATCTTGCAGATGTCGCCTTCTTGGAGGACGGTGGCGTATCCGAGCCCACGCTTTTCCCAGGGAGTCCCCGGAGAGAGGATTTGGCCGGCTCTCAACGGCGGATTAACGGTCAACTCGATTCCGCGCCGTTCCGCAAGGAATCGGTCGTCAATGAACAGTTGCTTGAGGCCGGGTCTGAGCTGGATTGCCTTCTGATTCTCGGTACCCTCGCCGATCCTGCCGCCAGCGGCGGGTGCTCCTACCGTGGCAAGACCCAGGAGACTCGTGGATTCCAACCAGTCTCGTCGCGAGAATCGGTCTTGGTTCATGGCGTTTTTCTACCACAGAACTGAGTCCGTCGATTTCGAATAGCTTCATGGCGCCGGTTCGGGCCAGTTGAGGCACTTGTGAACGAAGCGGAGGGTCTGATCACCGGGACACGGTGAAATCCGTGCTTCCGGCCCCGCCTGATTGCTCAGCCGCTGTAGCCGACCTTGCGCGTAGCTTCGACAGCAGTTCTTGACTGTGTCGTCTACCTTCAATGGGTCGGCACTAGGTCGTGTCTCATCCGAGCAAACTCTCAAGAAGACCGAGCGAACGCGGCAAGTGAGCCCGGATCCGCATCAAACTACAGACAATTTCACCAGAGGCAAAAACCGTTTGGGGCCGGGCAGATACGCTTGCGCGGCTAGAACAGACACGGAACCCAGCAGGAATCCTGCGGATATTCCAGACCGCCAACCCAACAGCCACAGTATAGGTTCCGATTCGCGGACCAAACAACCGGCAGCCTATGGTCGGGCATGGAGGCAAGCATGCTGCCAATTACGCGATGAGCGGAGCCGGGCCATTGGCCTTCAGCGACAGCACGCGCGCAAGGAGTTCCTCGGGACGGTCGATCTCAAGGTCGATTTGCAATGCGTATGCGGGTAGCTCCAACTCAAGCGCCGCGCCTAGGTTCATCGAGTCCTTCACTGTCGTCAAGAAGGCCTCTGCCTCAGCAGCGCCTGCCGCCCGGCGCAGGTGGGCTAGGTCGCGCGGCGTGTAGCGATGATGGTCCCGGTAGGCGCGCCGAAGAACGATTTCGCAGCCGAGTTTCCGGGTCTGCATCCAGAAGGCGAGGGGGTTCCCGATACCGCAAAACGCAGCCACTCGCTTCCCGGCCAGCGCGTCGAGTGTGTCTGCAGTGTCGCTCCGAAGATCGACCAGGCCGCGCACCGCTGTCTCCGCATGCAAGATTGGGGCGTGTGGATTCCACTCACGGACAGCCGCGTGCAGCCGTGAGTAATCCAGTTCCGGGTCCACTCGCGTCACAAGCACGATGTCCGCGCCCTTAAGGCTCGACGGGGGCTCACGCAGCCGGCCAAGTGGCAGCAGGTACCCGTTACCGAACGGTTGGCTGCCATCCAAAAGAACAACGTTCAGAGAGCGTTCGAGTTGCATGTGCTGAAAGCCGTCGTCCAGGACCAGGAAATCGATTCCCCCACCCTTCTCGACCAGGCGGCCATTGGCGCAACGGTCTGCACCCACCGCCACGAGAGTGCGGGGCGCGCTGGCCGCGAAGCGGCGAGCGAGTATCGCCGGTTCGTCTCCCACGATGCGTGGATCGGCCTCCTCGCCAGCCCGCAGCATATGGGTCAGGCCGGCGGCGCTGCGCCCGTACCCGCGCGTGAGCACCGCTGCGGCGTGTCCGGCCGAGGCGAGGCGCTCGACAAGCCACGCCACGACCGGTGTCTTGCCCGTGCCGCCCACCGTTAGGTTCCCCACGGACACCACGGGCGTGGAGAGCCGATTGCTGCTAAGCAGCCCGCTTCCGTAGAGGGAGCGGCGCAAGCGTGCAATTGCACCCCAGATGGCCGATGGCAGGCGAAGCGCCAACAACGCACGAATCGAGGGCGGCCGGCGGGGCAACGCGCTCCGGTAAAGTCGGATGGCTTCCGCGGAGGCGCGCGCGGAGGCGCCCTGTTGCGCGCGGGCCCAGCTCTGCCCGGCTTGGCCGACGGCCTCCCGCCTTGCGGTGTCAGCCGCCAGGTCCGCGAATACGCTAGGTAGCTCGGCAGCGTTGCCGACCTGGATGAGTCCGCCGACGCGCAGGAGGTCCGCAGTGATCTGCCTGAAGTTCTGCATCGTGGGTCCTACGACCACAGGCCGGCCATGCAGAACGGGCTCCAGGACGTTGTGCCCTCCCCAGCCGTTCAGAGATCCACCGACGAACGCGAAATCGGCGCGAGGATAGAGGGTCGCCAGTTCTCCCAGGCTGTCGAGCACGAGAATGGCCGGGAGCCTGCAGGGCAGGGAAGCGTCGAGACGGGAACGGCGCACGACCGGAAGCCCGGACCCCGCCAGCGCGCGTTCCGCCTCGTCGAAGCGTGTCGGGTGCCTCGGTGCGTCGACAAAAAGCACGCGATGCTGTTGCGTCGCAACAGCGCGCAGTGCAGGCGTCAGCATCCGCTCCTCGCCCTCCCGAGTGCTGCCGGCCACGATCAGCAGGTCTGGAGCCGTGCATTCTAGGAATTGCCGCAGGTCGGCAGACAGCTCTCCTTCCGAAGCAGGAGAGTCGAAGTCGTACTTGAGATTTCCGCCGAGGCGAGTGGCGGCCTGAAGGGATCCTGCTGCGAGAAAGCGTTCTCGGTCCACGGGCGATTGCGCGAGAACGAGGTCGGCGCACTTTAGAACAGGTCCGAAAAGAAAGCGGAAGGCCTTGTACTGCGGAGCGGAGCGGTCGGAAATCCTGCCGTTGACGAGCAGGACGGCCGCACCGAAGCGCTTGGCCTGGAAGAAATAGTTGGGCCAAAGTTCCGTTTCCGTTACGATCAGCACGCGCGGCCGCAGCCGCGAGAAGACCTTGGCGATGCAGCAGGGAAGCTCCACGGGCGCGCGAAAAACCGCATCGGCGATGCCTCGGAGTTTTTCCTCCGCCAGTTGGCGCCCGGACGGCGTTCCTGTGCTGACATAGAGGGGGACGCTGGGTAGTTCGCGGCGTAGCTGGCGAAGAAACGGAAGAGACGCCAAGACCTCCCCGACGGAGACTGCATGAAACCAAATCGAATTGCGAGCGGTCGCATCATGTTGGAAGCGGGGTAGGCCGAGCGCTTCGGGCAGGCTGCTCCAAGGATGGCCCTTGGCGCGGCCGCGCAAGACCCAGTAGGGGAGCGCCAATGGAGCGAGGACTGCGAGTAGAAGGTTGTACAGTACTTGGATCAAGCAGTTACGGACCGAGGAATACAGAATACTATGTCAACACAAATGTGGCGTTCATGGATTACGGCTGGGGCCTTGACCCTTCTTGCGGCGGGATCGATTCTCGGCGAGACCGGGTTCCGTGCGAAGACGGCGGACAAGTATCCGGCGAAACAGAAGCAGGGGGACTTGATCGTGGCGGTCAAGCCTTTTGTTTCGGAGAAAGACCAGAGAAGCGCGTTCGGCAAGGTGCGTCCGTATCAGTTAGGAGTCGTGCCGTTGCTCGTCGTGATGTCGAACACCGGAAGGAACATTTTCACGCTGGAGAAGCTGCAGGTCCGTTTGATCACTTCCGATCGTGAGGGCCTTGATCCGGTCCGGGGCGAGGATTTGGTAACGCTCAACCCTAAGGGGCACCAGCCCACCCGCAGGTCGATCCCTGGCGTGCCGGGCCTCAACCGGACGCGCGTGAAGAAAGGACCGCTGGACCGGGCAGAAATCACCCAGAACGAGTTTCGGGCGCCCATCGTGACGCCCAAGAGCACCGCGAGCGGCTTCCTCTATTTCTGGACGGGAACCGACGAAACGCTGGCGGGAGCGTCGGCCTACATTTCGGGGATCGTCGACCTCTCGACCGGCCGGGACCTGTTCTACTTCGAGATCCCGCTCGGCAAGCGCTAACAGTCCGCCGAAACTGCCGACACGTCGGCACGCACGCGCGCACCCGGAACTGGGTTGATACGTTCATCCGGCTATCGCGCAGTGTTCCTGGCGCTGCCGCTGTGCGTGATCCGTGCCATCGACGGAAGAGCACGGCGGATGGTTCCGGGAGCCGGGCAGAGGATCATTGCTTTTTTCCTGATTACCCGTAAGTCTCAGCCATAGTTAGGAAGCTGAGAAATGATGGATTCGCACTTGGATCCCGGTGACTTGGAGCGCCGTGTGAGATTTTATAAACATATGATAATAACGGAGTTATATATGCATAAGAACAAAGTTCAGTTTCCGAAAGGACAG
The DNA here is from genome assembly GCA_965218615.1 of Bryobacterales bacterium. GTDB lineage: Bacteria > Acidobacteriota > Terriglobia > Bryobacterales > UBA6623 > VXMF01. The sequence continues at coordinate 115,467 of CBDCLH010000002.1, read as the reverse complement.
AGCCTTCCGGAGTTCCTGGAGTCCTACGGAACGGACCCGCAAGGCGAGCACGCGCTGTTCCAGGCACGCTGGCCGGAAGGCTTCCAGTGCCCCGCCTGCGGCTACCAGAAGTCTTGCCGCCTGCGCACGCGCAAGGTCTGGCAGTGCATCCGCTGCCAGCACCAGGCATCGCTCACCGCGGGCGCCTTGTTCGACAACACCAAGCTGCCTCTAAGCACCGGGCACCTCGCCCTGTACCTGCTCACGCAGTCCAAGAACGGCATCTCGGCGATGGATCTGAAGCGTCAGCTGGGGGTGAGCTACAACACGGCTTGGAGGGTCAAGCAGAAGCTGATGCAGGCCATGCGGGAGGGGGACGACAGCCAGCGGTTGCAGGGCACGGTGGAGGGACGACGCCTATCTGGGCGGGGAGGCGAACGGCGGCCAGCGCGGACGGGGCGCGGCGGGCAAGACGCCGTTCGTGGCGGCCGCGCAGGTCAGCGGGGAGGGGCGACCCGAACGGCTGCGCCTGAGCCCGGTGCGCGGCTTTCGGCTGCAGGAACTGGAGGCCTGGGCGCGCCAGCACCTGCAGCCGGGGACGGTGGTGCGCTCGGACGGGCTGAGCTGCTTGCGGGGGGTGGAGGGCATAAGCGCTAACTTATAGGTTGACATCACAAATTCTGCCGGGTATGATTGGCGGAGGGTGGTATAGGCACTCGGCGAAAGAAGTGAACCCGGAGACAAGTGAACCACTGAACGAGGACTGGGGGCTGCTGGTCTCCTTCCTGCCGCCGAACTGGGAGGATCTGGCGCGGCAGACCGGAGCTTTGAGGAAACTGCGTAAGCACAAGTCGCCCGGGAAGCTGCTGCGCACGCTGCTGCTGCATCTGGGCTGTGGCCACTCGCTGCGCGAGACGGTGGTGCGCGCGCGCCGGGCGGATCTGGCGGACCTGTCGGACGTGGCCTTGCTGAAACGGCTGCGGAAGTCACGGGACTGGCTGCAGGCGCTGTGCGTGGAACTATTCCGGGAGCAAGGGCTGGCCGCCGCAACGGCGGCGGGGAGCGGCGAGGTGCGGGCCTTCGATGCGACGACGGTGAGCGAGCCGGGGCGGACGGGTTCGCTGTGGCGGATTCATTACAGCGTGCGGCTGCCGTCGCTGACCTGCGACTTCTTCAAGCTGACGCGGACGGAAGGAGTGGGCACGGGCGAGTCGCTGAGGCAGTTCCCGATCGCGGCGGGGGACTGCATTCTGGCGGATCGCGGGTATTCGACGGGTCGGGGAATGCAGTACGTGGCCGCGGCAGGAGGCCAAGTGACGGTGCGGGTGAACAGCGGGTCGCTCGTGCTGGAAAAGGAAGACGGCACGGCACTGGACCTGGTGGATTGCATGCGGCCCCTGCACAGTCCCGGGATCATCGGGTCTGTCGCGGCCCGTGCGCTGGCGAGCGAGGGTGCGCCGGTGGCGGGCCGGGTGTGCGGCCTGCGCAAGAGCGAGGAGGCCGTCCGCCTGGCCCAGGCGAAGATCCACAAGGAGGCCTCCCGGAAGGGGCGCACGGTCCAGCCCGCCACGCTGGAACTGGCCAAGTACGTCATTCTGTTCACCACCGTGCCGGAAAGCGAGTGGTCGGCCGCCGACGTGCTGGGGTGGTATCGCACGCGCTGGCAGGTGCAACTGACGTTCAAGCGGTTCAAGTCGCTGGCCCAGCTGGGCTGCCTGCCGAAGTACGACGACGACAGCGCGAAGGCGTGCCTGTACGGCAAGCTGCTGGCTGCGCTGCTGGTCGAGAAACTGATCCACCACGCGAGCGCCATTTCCCCCTGGGGGTACGAAGTGGGACCCGGATCGCCCACGCAGCGCCTGGCGTGCCTTCCAATTCGTTTGGAACCAGGTGCAACGAGCGATCGAGCCGCCGATTCCGCTGTCGCAGACACTCGCCGACTGGCGGGCGATTTCGGCGGAACTAGCGGAGAATCCTCGGAAGCGCCGATCACAGATGGCGAATTTCTTTGGCGGCGATCAATAAGTTAGCGCATATGGGGGTGGAGGGCGCCGGCTGCGAGCACCAGCCCCGCGTCACCGGCGGCGGCAAGGGCAGCTGCGAAACGCCCGGGCTGACCTGGGTGAACACGCTGTGTAATTGCTCACCCAGGGGGCTGGCTAGGCAGGTTTGAGGACGGTACGTCGCTTGATAGTGGTGACAATCGCCTCGAGAGTCGTCAGATCATTGAGGCGTCCGGTGCCGATCACCGAGCGCACGGCCCCGAACACCTCGGCCCCCCACTCGGAGCGGAAGCCGTTGGTCACCTTGCGGAAAATCGTGCTCGGTCGCAGCGCCCGCTCCGAGGCGTTGTTGGTGAAGGGCACCTCGCGATCCGTCACGAACACCAGCAGGCTGTCCCGGATCTTGCCGTAGCGCTTCAGCAGCCGCTGTCCGTCCGCCTGCGTCGGCTCCAACTCCAGCAGCTTGTCCAGCCGCCGCCCGAGATCCCGTTGGTGGCGCTTCAGCGTGCTGTCCCGCAGCCGCGCGCGCCGCTGGCCCACCCGCATCGCCCGCACCAGGAACGCCTGCAGCGCCGGCCCGAACACTGCGTCCCCTGCGTCGATCGCGTACTGCGCGTCCCGCAACTGGTGCGCCAAGCACACCTGCCACACCGCCGCGTGCCCGCGCTGGCACACGTACAGGTCCGACACCCACACCCCCGGTCGCGCCCCCTCCAGCACGCTCTCCGGCTCCGCCTTCGAGCGGCTCGGCCGTAGCACGTGCAGCACCGCTCCCGCTCCCAGGAACACCCACTCCCACCACTTGCGCCCGTTCACCCGCGCCGACGTCTCGTCCGAGCACACCACCCGACTCTGCCGCACCCGCTCCCGGATCGCCTCCGCCTGGTCCCCGAACCGCCCCTGCACCCGCCGGAACAGGTTCGCCAGCGCCCCTTCGCTGATCTCCAGACCGAATACATCCCGGAACAACGCCCGCAAGCGCTCGTAGCTGATCGCTTGCGCGTAATGCAGGTACACCGCCAGCGCCTCGATCGTCGCCCCGAACGGCGAGCCCCGCTCCAAACCCTGCGGCGCCAACGCCGTCACCCGCCGCCCGCAGCCCGGGCAGTCGCAACCGTGCAGCGTGACCCGCGTCACGTGCGGCCGCACCGGCGGCAACTCGATGCGCTCGTACACCGCTTGCGGCGCCTGCTCCGCCCCGCCCAACTCCGTCCCGCAGTGCGGGCAACTCTCCGCCCGCGCTTCCACCACGCTGTTCGGATGCGGATGCAGCTTGCGTCCCGTTCCCGCACGTCCCTGGCGCTTGCGCTTGCCGCCTCGCACCGGCTTGTTCGCCTTCTCCCCGCGCGAGGGCGGCAGCGACGAGTTCGCCGGTGTCTTGGGCGGCGCTCCCAGACGCGCCTCCAACTCCGCCACCTGGGCCCTCAGCTCCGCGTTGGTCGCCGTCAGCTTGGCGACCTTCGCCGTCAACTCCGTGATCGTTGCGGTCAACTCCGCAACCCTCGCTCGCAGCTCAACGCCAAGGGCGCTCTTCCCGGAGTCGAGCGCCGAACCGAGATCCGAATTCGCCTCGCCCATACCCCATCTATAACATATTTATACTCTTTTGTTTCAGATTTCTAATCTGATCGGTCACGCTAGGACGGCACCAAGGTGAGCAATTACCACGCTGTTGGGCAACGTCAAGCGGGCGATCGACGGAACCTATCACGCCTGCGATCCGCAATACGTGGGGCGCTACCTCGCCGAGTTCGCCTACCGCTTCAACCGGCGCTACCAGCTGGCCGCTCTCGTCCCCCCGGCTCGCCTATGTCGCGGCGCGTACCCCTCCGCTGCCTCACCGCTTCCTAACTTTGGCTGGTACTGGTGGGTAATCAGGTTGAATTATGAGGACCGAGACGTGCGGACCCCATCGTGGCCGGGAACCATCGCGGTTCCACTCCGAGGTCGAATATATTGGCGCAGACCACAGTTCAGCGAGCCGGAAGCGGTAGACACCCCGGGAGCGAACCATATAATTCCCTGCAGCATACACTGACTACAGCCTTGACGTCCTAGCGATCACGAACAACACCAAAAGCGGAAGCCATCGGCGTGCGATTGTTACCCTTCGAGGTAATTCCCTTGTCTTTCAGCTCATCCGGAGGCTACGCCATGCATCGATACTCACTGGTCGTCCTTTCGTTAGCAGCGAAATCTCTTCTCGCGCAAGGAATCACGGGATCCATCGTCGGCACAGTGGTGGACCCTAGCGATACGGCCATTCCGGAAAGCAGCCTAACTCTGACCCAGCTCGCCACAGGAGCGGAACGCCAAGGCGAAACCGACGAGCGGGGCGACTTTGTCTTTGGCAGCCTGCAGCCTGGCGAGTATTCGCTGCGGGTGGAGACAGCGGGATTCAAACGCTTCGAGAAACAATCCATCAACCTGCCCGCGGCGGAGAGGTTATTCGTTGGCAAGCTGGTGCTTGAATTGGGTGAAGTCAGCGAGTCGGTGACGGTAGAGGCGCAAGGTGCCACCGTCCAGACAGCGAGCGCGGAGCGATCGGGCGTTATCACCAGCAGTCAGGTGGATCAGATTGCCATCCGGGGCCGCAACGTGATGTCACTTCTCCAGCTCTTGCCGGGCGTCGTTTTCGACTCCGACTCCGAGCAGATCAATCGCGGCTGGGCTCTCAACATCAATGGGAATCGCCGGGCAACGACTAGCGTTTCTCTGGATGGAATGGCATCGAACGCGATCGGCAACAATAACAACATGCTCATGATGGTGAGCCAAGACGCAGTCGCCGAAGTAAAGGTGCTGCTGACCAATTTCCAGGCCGAGCACGGGCGCATGTCGGGCGCCAACGTGCACTTGATCACAAAGTCCGGTACCAAAGAATTTCACGGCGGCCTATCGTATTACAAACGCCACGAGCAATTCAACGCCAACGACTTCTTTAACAACCGGCTGGGCCTGCCCAAAGCGCGCTACCGTTTTAACACTCACAACTACAACATTGGCGGCCCCGTATATGTCCCGGGAAAATTCAACACCGAGCGCGAAAAGCTGTTTTTCTTTTGGTCGCAGGAGTTTTGGCCGCTGAAAACACCGAATCCCGTAAAGAGGCACACGCTTCCGACAGAACTGGAGCGGACAGCGGATTTCTCGCAGTCCATCGGCGTCAATGGCGAACTCATTCAAGTAAGAGATCCGTTGGACGATAGTCGACCCTTCCCGGACAACATCGTTCCCGCCTCTCGTATCGACCGGAACGGGCAAGCGCTGCTCAACGTTTTCCCAAGCCCCAACTTTTTCGACCGAAACATTTCAGGGGGCCAGTACAATTTTGTCTTCCAAGATGAAGCTAATACTCCGAAGAGGACCTCAACGCTCAAAATCGATTACCAGATCAACCAGAACAACAGTTTTTCTGCGAATTTTACTGAGCACGCCGACATCACGAAGGGCTCTAGGGTGCCTGGAGGCGGCTCGCTCCAGTGGGGACTGCTTTACAACGAATTCCACAACATCGGCAAATCGATCATTACGAGTTACCGTCGGGTCATTTCGCCCTCGTTGGTGAATGAGTTGAGGGTAGGGTTGATTCGCCGTCCGGCCGAGCACAAGAACTACGAGGACAGCCTGCCGGGGGTCCAGCGGGACTCAGTCGGCTTCGATGTCGGCCAGTTCAATTCCAGCGCGAACCCTTTGAATTTGATTCCGGACGCCTCCTTCGGCGGAGTTCCGAATTTTGCTCCGCTCGACATCGAGGGTCGTTTCCCGCTGGTAACGACACAAGATACATTGAATATCAATAACAACCTGACGAAGATTCTGAACTCCCATACGATTAAGGCGGGCTTCTACTTGGACCACTTCTGGCGCAACGCTTCCAGTGGGGCAGCAGTTTTCAATGGAGCTTTCGACTTCGGACGTGACGTCAACAACCCCTTGGACACTAGCTATGCCTACTCGAATGCGTTGACGGGGGTCTTTCGCTCCTATCGTGAAACCACTGCACGCCCGTTTGCACACTATCGCTTGGGCAACGTCGAATGGTTTGTGCAGGATCAGTGGAAGGCCACACGGCGGCTGACACTCGACCTTGGAGTTCGCTTTCAGCTCGTCAAGCCAATCATCGAACGCGATGACCTAGTGGCGGGGTTCGTGCCGAGCCGCTTCGATCTGGCGCGGCAAGTTCAGTTGATCCAACCCGCCACAGTTGGCGGAACGAGGGTCGGCATCCACCCCGTTACCGGCGAGGTGTTTCCGAGGAATCTGATCGGCGCCATTGCCCCCGGCACGGGCGATCCGTCGAACGGCATGGTAGCCGCGGCCAACGAGCCCAGCTTTCCGCGGGGCCTTGTCGAGAGTCGCGGCATCCAATTCGGGCCTCGCGTCGGGTTCGCCTTGGACGTGTTCGGAACCGGCAACACCGCGATTCGTGGAGGGGTTGGAGTTTTTTACAACCGCCAGACTCTCGGCACCCAGCTCAACAACCATCCTTTCCAGCCCCCACTCGTGCAGAATCCGGTCGTCAACTTTGGCACTCTGGATTCCTTCCTGTCTGGATCCGGCATTCTGGCCCCGCAAAACGTTCTGGGAATTGACACGTCCGGCAAAATTCCGACCGTCTACAATTACAGTTTCTCGGTGCAGCAGAACATTGGGTTCGGCACGGTGTTCGACATAGCCTACGTGGGTAACCTGGGACGTCACCTCATGTGGCAAAGGAACCTCAACGTCATCCCTACCGGCGCCAACTTCGACCCCGCTAACGCCGATCCGACCACGAACAGGCCTCTGCAGGGGCAGTTTCTCGTCCCCTTCCTCGGCTATAACAACATCAATTTCCGGGAGTGGGGTTCCTCGTCAAACTATCACTCCCTGCAGGTCACCGCGAACCGTCGCTTTGCTCGGGGTCTGCAATTCGGTGTCGCGTGGACCTGGTCCAAGTCCATGGACTATAACAGCGGCGAAACAAATACCGTCAGTTCCTTGGTGCCAGTCCGTATCTGGAACTATGGACTGTCCTCCTTCGATCGGACACACATCGTCAGGGTCAATTGGCTTTGGGACATCCCGAAAGCGCCGTTCACGAATCGGGTCTTAGACAGGATCGTCAATCACTGGAAGCTCTCCGGCATCGCCAGTCTTGTCAGCGGTCAACCACTCGGGATCACGCTCGCCACTACCCAGGCCGTGGACATCACAGGGACCCCGAGTCAAGGCGCCCGCGTGGTGATGACCGGGGACCCGATTTTGCCGAAAGCTCAGCGTAGCTTCGATCGCTTCTTCAATACTGACGTGTTCCAGCTTCCCGAAACGGGGACGTTCGGTAACGCGGCGCGAACGGTGATTCGAGGCCCGGGCATCAATAATTTCGACATCGCCCTTTTCAAAGATATTCCGGTCTCCGAAGGGATGAAGTTACAGTTCCGATGTGAGTTCTATAACGCTTTTAATCACACCCAATTTAGCCACCTCAACACCCAGGGGCGCTTCAATCCCGCGACTGGTGCGCAAGTGAGTCAACGCTTCGGCGCCGTGACAGGAGCTCGTCCGTCCCGGCGAATCCAGTTGGCGTTGCGGTTCCTGTTCTAACTTAGTACTGATTTGGACGTCCCAGGAAGCCGCGCTTACAAAGCTTCCGATGGACAGCGAGAAGCCGCGCACGTGCGTGTCGAATTCCTTCACAAGCCGGTCGGAATGACTAGAAGTCCCTGATTGCCTGACGTGGAACGGAGGACCGTGCCCGCTACCCTTGGGGCCCTGATTCCCTTCCAGGCGGACTCGCCGACCACGCAACCGGAGCCGGCCCTGCGGCGGGAGTCAGTCGCGGGTGGCTACCGTCTGAAGCCGTAGCCCCGACCATCCTGTGGCTCCTCTCACGCGCGCGCCAGTTGCCGCGCGACTGCCCGAGCGCTCTCTTCAAGGGTAGGGAGAGAGGGTTGGGGGCCCCACGCCGAGGAGCAACCTTCGCTATTTCGACCAATGAGGGATCCTTGCTACTTCGAGAAGGCAGCCTCGGTCTGTTGCCAGCTGCGCCTGCGCACCTCGGTGATACACTATGTGCTCCATGCTGGAACTAACCCCTCTGGATGGTTCTCGGGCGATCTATCGGGCAGCGTTCGACTTCGCGCAACGACAGGTGCTGGAGACGGTGCAACGGGATCCCGGGTTCTACCCGATGTATACCGAGCGGGGCCGCTGGCGCCATGGCAAGGAAGCCTGGACACACTGGTGCGACGGATTCCTGCCCGGTATGATGTGGATCTTTGCCAAGCGCTCCGACAACCAGGACTGGATGGAGATCGCTGAGCGCTACACCACGTCGCTCGAGCCGCGCAAGATGGATCGCAACGTCCACGACCTGGGCTTCATCTTCCTATCGACCTACCACCGCTGGCATGCCTTGACGGGTCGCTCCGAACTCAACGACATCGTCATCCAGGCAGGCCGCACGCTCGCGCTCCGGTTCAAGCAGAAAGGCGAGTACATGTCGTCCTTCATGGGGCCGGAATCGCTGTTCATTGACATCATGGCCAACGTTGGCATCATCTTCTACGCCGCCTTGCAGACCGGTGACGCGAGCTTGATGGACGTGGCCATGAAGCACAGCTTGACGAGTCGGCGCGTGCTGATTCGGGGTGACGGCAGCTCCTCGCACGAGGGCATCTATGACCTGGAGAGCGGCGAGTTCTTAAGGCAATCGACGCAGCAGGGCTGGCGCTCGGATTCGTGCTGGTCGCGCGGGTTGGCTTGGGCGATCTATGGGTTCACCTCGGCCTACAAGCTGGTCCGCGATGCGCGCTTTCTGCGGACGGCTGAGTTGTGCTCGGACTATTTTCTGGAGCACACCCCTCCGCACGGTGTCCCGCCGATGGACTTCAACACTCCGGCTGCAGAAGGGCCGCGCGAGGAGTCGTCGGCCGCCGCGATCACGGCCGCGGGGCTGCTGCGGCTCGCGAAGCTGACCCCCGATCGAGCCAAGGGAATACTGTACGACCAAGCGGGTCGGCATGTCCTCTTGACACTGGCCCAGCCGCCCTACCTAGCTTCCGAGACTGCCGGCTGGGAGGGCATCCTCAAGGAAGGCATCTATCACCTCAACAAGGGACTCGGAGTAGGAGAGTCCGTGATGTGGGGCGACTACTTTTTTGTCGAGGCGCTGGACCGGGCGCTGGATGCGGCGTAGCCCTCAGCGGACCGCCGAGCGAGGTGTGGCCGTCCCAACTTCCTGTGGGTTCCAGGCCGGCATCGAGTGGAGCACTCCCAAGAGTTTGGCGCGGATCGTCGACGCCTCTTGTGGCGTGCTCTCCTGCGGGATGGGACGCCTTTCTTCCCAGTCATGCGGCACGTCGTAGAACCGGCCGTCGCTGTACAACTTGAAGCGCTTGGTGCGGGCGAAACGGACCCTGGAGAATGGCACGTCGGCTAGTGAAGGATCCTTGTCGTAGTGCGCGAAGATCCAGTCTCGCGGGCTTCCCGCGCCTCCCAGCAGCTGGGGACAGTAACTGCGACCGTCGAAGTGGTCGCCGGCTGGAAGACGTTCATTGGCAAGGGCGGCGAGAGTCACGAAGAAATCGCTGAACTCGAATGCCCCCTGCCCGAGACTGTTCCCATTCCTAGAACAGGAACAAACTTACACCCTAAAGGCTCTCCGCTTGAGGCATGGGATAACGCCCCCTTCCTGCTCTTAGGGACAGCGAATTAATAACCTAGTGAGAGGGACAGCTAATTTGCCATGAAATGCCCTTCCTGCGGGGGGCAAGCGTAGCCCTTGTCGCCCATCGCCGGACCGCAGTAGCTCCGATTCGGAGGTAGCGGGGGTGCGATATGGTGTAATTGGTGCAATTGCGGCTCCCGTCGAGCACCTAAGTGGCATAATGGATATCTATAGATACTCATTATGTCATTTAGGGGGTGTGCATGAGAAAGGAGACGTTTACTACGCAAACGGTCATCTCCCTGCTGCGCGAGAAAACCGTCACGGAGCTGGACGAGATCCTGGAGGCGTTCGGCACTGCCAGCCGACGCACCGTCTGCCGCAAGCTGGTGGCGGCGGGCTGCCGGTCCAGCTATTCCCACTGCGGCCGCTTTTACACCCTGGACGAACTGGCCGCCTACGACGAGCAAGGTTTGTGGTCCTACCAAGGGATCCGTTTCTCGCGTGCTGGGACCCTGCTCGCCACTGCTGCTGTCTTGGTCGAGCAAGCGCCCGCGGGACGGTTCGCCGACGAGTTGGGGCGGATCGTCCAGGTCGAGGTCCGGAATGCGCTGGGCAAGCTGGTCCGCGCCCGCGGCTTGGCACGCGAGAAACTCGACGGCCGTTTCCTGTACTGCTCCCCGACGCCGCAGCGGCGCGAGATGCAGTTGCGGACCCGGCGGGTGATGCTGGCGGGAGGGTCCGGACAACCGACGCTCGACAGCGGCGACGAGCAGATCCGGCAGGCCACCGGAATGCTGCTGAGCCTGCTGGACGAGCGCCAGCGCCGGCTGTATGCCGGGCTGGAATCGCTGCGCCACGGGCGGGGTGGCGACGGCCGGGTCGCTGCACAGCACGGCATGGCCCCGGCCACCGTGGCCAAGGGGCGCAAGCAGTTGCTGTCCGGGGACTACGAGACGGATCGGATCCGCAAGCCCGGGGGCGGGCGCAAGGCGCTCGAAAAAAAAACCCTGCATTGACCGCCCAACTCGTCATTCTGCTCCGCCACGACACCGCCGGCAACCCCTGCTCCGACCTGCGCTGGACCCGTCGCACCACCCGCAACCTCGCCGCCTACCTCACCGACGTCCTCGAGCTGGCGGTCTGCCCACGCACCGTCGCCCGGCTCCTGCGCGCCTTGGGCTACTCCCTGCGCGTGAACCACAAGTGCATCCCGTCCACCTCCTCCGCCGAACGCAACGACCAGTTCGAGTTCATCGACCGCTTGCGCAGCGACTGCGGCCACCGCAACACCCCGATTGTCAGCATCGACTCCAAGAAAAAAGAGTTGGTCGGACGCTTCCGCAACGCCGGCGTCTCCTGGGAACCGGCACCCGTCCCGGTCAACGACCACGACTTCCGTTCCCATGCCTCCGGCCTCGCCGTCCCCCACGGCATCTACGACACGCTCGCCAACCGCGGCTTCGTCTCGGTCGGCGTCTCCTCCGACACCGCCTTCTTCGCCGTCGACAACCTGGATGCCTGGTGGCGCAGCGCAGGCAGCTCCCGCTACCCCGACGCCTCCCAACTCGTCATCCTCGCCGATTGCGGCGGCAGCAACTCCTACCGCGTCCGCGCCTGGAAGTACGCCCTCCAGCACCACTTCTGCAATGTCCACCAGCTCCCCGTCACTGTTGCCCACTATCCTGCAGGATGCTCGAAATGGAATCCGATAGAGCATCGCCTCTTCAGCGAGATCAGCCGCAACTGGTCCGGCTGCCCGCTCGAGTCCTTCGCACTGATCCTCAACTACATCGCCTCCACTACCACCCGCACCGGCTTGGTGGTGACCTCCCGGCTCAACACGAAGGAATACTCAACCGGCATCCCGATCAGCGACGAGCAAATGGGAACGCTCAACATCACCCCCAACGAGCACATCCCCAAGTGGAACTACACCATCTCTCCCTTCCCTAACTGATAAGTTATTTCTGCGCTCCTCCTTAGGCGTCCGTAAACTCCCATGCATCCGATTCGCGTTCCCCAATGCTCCGTTCGATTGGCTCAGCGGCAGGCAGATCCGGGATCCGATTCCGGACGGCGAGCGATTCCGGGAGTTCACTGATCAACCGATCCCGCTACGGCCGTGGTCCGGTCTCGCATCGGGTTTGCCTCGCCTTAGCTTCGCTTTTGTCCCGGGGTCGCGTCGCTTGGTTTCGAGCTTGTCTCTGTTGAGGTTGTGACGCCTTTTGCCCTACTAGGCCTGGTTCTGGGTCCGTGTGCAAGTGGTGGGGTTTCAATAGCTTCTGGTGCCCCCGCGTTCGCGTCACTTTAGGTCCTGCCGCCACGGTGCGAACGCATTCTCGACTGAAATTCTCTTCGCGTCGCCCTTTTCATCTCGTAGAGTCGGGGAGCGACGCGCTTGCTTTAGCGTGAGGGAGTAGCGGTTCGCCGACCGCTTTCGCGTGACGCGTTAGGGTCGTGCCGGCGCCTCAGTCTCTCGCGTTGCCACGTTTCCGCTCACCGAATCCGCCACGCGGCTTTCCACGCCCCTGTTCCGCACTCTGCGGGCAGGTCGGTTCGAGTCAACATCACCGTTCCCGAGGCTGCGCTCCACCAGATCGACGACTATGTTACAAGGCGTGGCATCAGCCGCTCGGCCTTTCTGTTTGAGTCCTCGATGAAGGCGTTGAAAACCTAGGCTCCGGCCGGAGAGGCCTGTGTGTGGCAGGGACCCGCTCTTCTCCTTCGATGAGGTACGATCAGAACGTACGTGGTGGATCGCGTACCGACTACGATTTCCAGTTCTTCGGAGACCCATACATGAAAATCATTGCCTACTCATTCGTGATCGCGGCGGTTTTTGTCGCATTGGCCTGCAGCAACCAGGCCTTTTCAGAAGCTGAATCCGCAGAGGAAGAGACACAAGAGGAGCCGGAGCGGCTGAGCCCGCACGAGAGTGTCACGGGCACGGTCGGGGAGGCCAACATCACCGTGACCTATGGACGCCCGTACAAGAAGGGCCGCGAAATCTATGGCGGCTTGGTGCCGTGGGACGAGGTCTGGCGCACGGGAGCCGACGAGGCGACCACGTTGGAGACCGACCGGGATCTGATGCTGGGGCCGCTGCATGTCCCGACCGGCAAGTATGCACTGTTTACGATTCCGGGTCAGGAGAACTGGACCTTGATCGTCAATAAGGTCGCGGATCAGTGGGGCGCCTTCAACTACGCGGAAGGCGAGGATCTGGGCCGTGCTCAGATGAGCGTGTCGGAGTCGGAAGCCACCGAACAATTGACGATCGGGATCGAGGCTGGCGAGGGCTCGAACGGAACCCTGAGCATCCTCTGGGACACGACCGCCGCGACCCTGCCGATCCTCGCCCACTAATAGCCGCTGTCTCGGCGATGAGGTCGCGCCCTGCCTCCGGGGCCCTGGTGCGGACACGAGCGGGTGCTGGCGGGGCAGGGCAGCCCAATGGAAAGTGCGGGCTGTGCGGTTCGAAGGCGATCGAACGCCGGCCGCGAGACGCTTCGATTGCGCTCCGTGTCCAATCGAACGGGGAGAGGACTTGACTTGCGGGGTGGTCCGAGCACTTGTGTCGACGCTCGCTTTCAACTACTGAAGTTGGAAACCCTTTAGCGTGTGGACTACCGTTGCAGATGTCGATTTCCCGAGTCCCCATCGCTTCGCCGAGCGTGCTGGTCGCGGTGCTGCTGACGCACCGTGGATCCGTCAGTTCCACATATTCCGAATACCCGACAGGGGCTTGATCTCGACGTTGTCACGCTCGAAGAGAAGGACCGTATCGCAGGCGGGGCAATCGGGGCAGCCAACTGGGTATGATCTGGGATGAGAACCCCACACGATGAGGACGCACGAAGCCGACTGACGCTCGATCACACCGTAGGAGGCCGCGGCGCCGCGGGCTGCCCTTTACCCATAAAGTGACTTGACAAACTGGACAGGATCTGTTCTCAATGAGACATGCAACAGCAGCATCGCATTCTCGAGACGATTTCCAGTCCCGAGGGCCTGGCGCGCGTCGCGGCGCTGCTCGCCGCCGAGAGCTTCTCCCATCGCACTGCCCTCGCCGACCGCGTGTGCGCCGAATTCCGCTTCGCCGATGCTCTCGGCCAGCCGCAGCTCGCTAGCTGCCTCAAGGCCCTGCGCACCCTCCACTCCCGCAGCTGCATCGCGCTCCCACCTCCCGTCCGCAACGGCGGTCGCGGCCTGCCTCGACTCCTCGGACGGCCCGTCCCTGCCCCCCTGCTCGTTCCCCCGGTTGTCCACCAGATCGAGGGGCTGTGCCTCGACCTGGTCCGCACCGACGAGCAGCGCCGCACCTGGAACGAACTCATCGAGCGCGAGCATCCCCAGGGCGCTGCCTGCCATGCCGGCCCGCAGCTGCGCTACCTGCTCCTGTCCCGCCACGGCATCCTCGGCGCCATCGGCTTCGCCGCCTCCGCCCTCGCGCTCGCCGACCGGGACCGCTGGATCGGCTGGGACCCCGCCCTGCGCCTCCAGCAGCTCCATCGCGTCCTCGCCCTGAGCCGCTTCCTCGTCCGTCCCTCCGTGCGCTGCCGCAACCTCGCCTCCAAGGCCCTCGGCCTGTGCTTGCGCCGCCTCCCCGCCGATTTCCTCCTGCGCTACGGCTATGCCCCGCTGCTCCTCGAAACTTTCGTCGACCGCAGCCGCCATGACGGCACCTGCCTCAAGGCCTCCAACTGGATCCCGGTCGGACACACCGCCGGCCGCGGCCGCTGCGCCCCGCCCGGCACCGCCGTGCCCGTCAAGTCGATCTTCCTCTATCCCTTGCGCCCCGACTGGCGCCGCCAGCTGGGCCTCCCCGACCCCCAGCCGCTGCCCGACCCCGTCGCCGGACTCGAGCGGCCGGGCTGGGCCGCGCTCGAGTTCGACGGCGCCCCCCTGGGCGATGTACGCTTGAGCAGGCGCTTGGCGCGTAGCGCCGCCGTGCTGGCCGTTGCGCCCAGGGCCTCGTTCCCCTCCGCCGCGCAGTCCGACCAAGCCCTGATGAAAGCCTACTACCGTCTGATCGACCAGCCCGCCGACTCGGCGGTGACTCCCGAGAACATCCTCGCCCCGCACCGCGCCCGCACGATCCAGCGCATGCGCGGCGCAGAGGCGCTGCTGTGCATCCAGGACGGCACCGATCTCAACTTCGCCGAGCATCCCGGCTGCGAAGGCCTGGGCCTGATCGGCAAGAACTCCAACTCGAAGGGCACGCTCGGGCTGCACATGCACTCGACGCTGGTCGTCAACGGGGACGGTGTTCCGCTGGGCGTGCCGCTGATCCAGTACGAGGCGCCGGACGGCAAGGCGGAGAAGGGCAAGCCGCTGGAGGAGCGCAAGACGCAGCGCTGGGTACGCGGGCTGCGGGACTGCGCCGCGCTGGCCGCCCGGCTCGGCGGCGCGCGGCCGGTTTCGGTGCTGGACCGCGAGGCGGACGTGTTCGAGCTGTTCGACGAGCAGCGCCGTCTGAGCACGGTCGACCTGCTGGTGCGGGCCAAGCACAACCGCAGCCTCGGCAAGGGGGTGCCGAAACTGTTCGACGCCGTGCGGGCGGCACCGGCGCAGGCGCGCCGGACGATCCATGTGCTGCGCAGCTCGGCACGGCGGGGCACCCGGCGGCAAGCGGCGAGCGAGTTGCGCGAGGCGCGCCAAGCGGAGGTGGCGCTGCGCTGGCGCAGGGTACGCCTGCCCGCGCCAGGCAAGGGAGCCGGCGGGGGGCCAATGTCCCTGACATAAGCAAGACAGTAGCCGGATTTCCTGGCAGACCTCCAAGACACGGATGCAGAAGCACTTACAGTGTTTTCCGACCGGCCTCGAAAAAGCCCCTTGACATCCTGGGCGGAATTTGCCATGGTAGGCAAGAACCGGTTTCCTGGGAGCTGCCATGGATCCCCGCATCGAGAATCTCAAGTCCACCACCTTCTTCGGCAGGCGCTTCACGCGGCAGCAGATCGCCCAGGTCCAAGAGACGGTGGCGACGTTCCCGGCACTGGCCCGCAAGGAACTGGCGCAGACGATCTGCGAGCACCTGCGCTGGCGTACCCCGGCAGGCAAGAACCGCGTCGCGGCCGGCCTAGGCCTGCTCGAGGCGCTGCACAAGGAGGGCATCCTGACGCTGCCGCCGAAGCGCGAGGAGAAAATGCACGGGACGCGCCAGCCGCTTGCGCGGACCCCACGCACGGACCCGCAGCCGCGGATCCAGGCCGACCTGCGGGACTTGGCTCCGCTGCGCCTGCAACGGGCGGAGGGCCCGGAGCAGGCCGGGTTGTTCAACGAATACGTCGACCGGCATCACTACCTTGGCTATCGCCAGCCGCTCGGCCCGCACCTGCGTTATTTCCTGCTCGACCGGCACGCGCGCCCGCTGGGCTGCCTGCTGTTCAGCCAGGCGACCCACTCGCTGGCCTGCCGCGACACGTGGGTCGGCTGGCGCGAGGGCGAGTACAAGCAGCACTTGCAGCTGGTGGTCGGGCAGCCTCGCTTCTTGCTGTTTCCCTGGGTCCAGGTCGAGAACTTGGCCAGTCATGCGCTGTCGCTGGCCGTCCAGCAGCTGCCGCAGGACTGGCACAGCCGCTACGGCTGCCGGCCGGTCCTGCTCGAGACTTTCGTTGATCCGGAGCGTTTCGGCGGAGTCTGCTATCGCGCCGCCAACTGGCTGCACCTGGGCCAGACCCGGGGCCGCCCCGACGCGGGGCGGACCCGCAAGGACGTCTACGTGTACCCCTTGGCGAAGCACTGCCGCGAGATCCTGCTGCACGGGCCGCGCCCCCGCCAGCCCAGGCCGCGACGCCCGCCCGCGCCGGAGGCGGCGGCCCCCGACGAGACCTTCGTCCGCATGTGGCAGGACCTGATCGGCGCGCTCAGCGCCGTCGCCGCCGCCCACGACCAGCTCTGGCAAGTGCGCCGGCGCGTGCTCAACACCCTGCTGGTGATGCTGTTCGTCTTCCGCCTGGTGTTCGCCCCCCGCCGCCAGGGCTACACCGCCACGCTCGCCGAACTGTGGGACCACTGCCGCGTCCTCGACGTGCCCCTGCCGCAGGCGGTGCCGGTCTCCGACTCGGCGATGGTCCGCGCCAGGCGCAAGGTCCAGCCCGGCGTCTTCCTGCAGTTCCACGCCGAGATCCTCCAGCGCGCCGACCAGCCCGGCCCCCTCTGGCACGGCCATCGCGTCTTCGCCGTCGACGGCTCGAAGCTGAACCTGCCCCGCCCGCTGCTCGACGCCGGCTACGCCCTGCCCAGCGAGCAGGCGCACTACCCGCAAGGCCTGCTGAGCTGCCTGTACCGCCTGCACTCGAAGCTGCCCGTCGATTTCGACCTCCTCGCCCACGGCAACGAGCGCGCCGCCGCACTCGCCCATCTCCAGGCTCTGGCACCGCCTGACGTCGTCGTCTACGACCGCGGCTATTACTCCTTCGAACTGCTCTGCGCCCATCGCCAGCGCGGCCTGCAGGCCGTGTTCCGCATCCGTCGCAAGGCCGGCCAGGCCCTCGACCGCTTCATCGCCAGCGACCAAACCGATACCGTGGCCGAGATCTTCCCCGGCCCCGATGCCCTGCGTGAGTTGCGCCGCAAGCATCCCCGCACCCACTGGCGACCGGTCCCGCTGCGCCTGGTCAAGTACACGCACGGCGGCACCGAGTACATCCTCGGCGCCACCCTGCTCGACCGCCAGCGCTACAGCGTCGCCGCCCTGGCCGACCTGTATCACGCCCGCTGGGGGATCGAAGAACTCTACAAGAGCAGCAAGCAATTCCTGGAGGTCGACCAGTTCCACGGCCGCACCGAGCGCCTGGTCAAGCAGGAACTGTTCGCGCACTTCAATCTGATCGCGATGACGCGCAGCTTCACCAACCGCGACGCCGCCCTGTGCCAGGCGGCCGGCCCGGCCGACGGCAAGCCGCCCCCGCAGGCCAACTTCAAGCACAGCCTGGCCGCCCTGTCGCGGCATCTGGAGGCGCTGCTGCTGCGCCACACCGAATTCGTCCGCGCAACCGTCACGCGCATCGCCGAGTGCGTCGGGATCGGCCGGCGCAAGCCCCGCCCGAACCGCTCGTACCCGAGGCGCTCGAAGCAACCGGCCCCCAAATGGTCCCGGCGCAACCCCGTCCCAGCCTAGCCGACTGGGACCCGAAAGGCTGCCAAGGGGCCCAGTCGAAGCCCGCAGCCTTAAGTCAGCAAGAAAATCCTTAAGTCAGTGCCATTGGGCTTGGGGCGGGAGCCGGTCGAACTGAGCCTGGTGCATGTCTGGGAGGAGTCGGCCCCGGCCGGGGCCGAGCCGCTGGAATGGTTCCTGCTGACCAGCCTGGAGGCGAGCAGCGAGCGGCAGGCGGAGCGGGTGCTGGAATGGTATCGGCTGCGCTGGCGGATCGAGGACTGGCACCGCGTGCTCAAGTCCGGCTGCAAGGTGGAGTACCTGGGGCACCGGCGGGGGGAGCGGATCGAGCGGGCGGTGACGATCAAGGCGGTGATCGCCTGGCGCCTGACGGTGATGACGCTGCTGGGCCGTGACACGCCCGAGCTGGCGCCGGACACGCTGTTTTCCGACACCGAGATCGCGGCCCTGGGGGATTTCGCGACGGATCGCCAGCTGGCGCCGCCCGACAATCTCGGGCGGGCCGTACTCACCACGGCGATGCTGGGCGGCCATCTCAATCGCAAGCATGACCTCGCACCCGGGAACGAGGTGATCTGGGAAGGCTACACGCGCCTCGCGACCATCGCCCAATCCTACGAGCGTCTCCTCCGCTTAGGCCCAACCAGTAACTTGTACCAAAGCATGCCCAAATCCGCGACTTGTGGGTAAAGGGCAGGCCGCGGCTGGCGAGTTCGGGGTCGCGGAACGCGCTTAGACCCTTTCCGCCAGGATAAACGGGAGATGCGGCGATGCGTTCCCGCCCGCCCCCTGCGGATCTACGCCGGCGAGCTTGAGCGCTGTCGAATAGATGTGCCCGTGGTTCGGAATAATGAAGTCCGGTAAGGGTTCATCGAAGCCCAGAAGCAGGTTGCCATCTCGGTCGTAGCGAGGGTCGACATCACCGGTCTTGGGGTGGATCGGGATCGGCTGCATGGTCTTCTGGCCGACCCATCCGAATTGCCTCCCGCCACGGACCCGAGGCCCGAGAAAGGCGCAGGAGTTGACCGGATTGTGCGCGCTGATGTCCTGCGACAGAATCTGATCCCGCTTTGTCTCGTCACTCAAGTCGGTCTTGTCCAGGATGCTTGCGATATTGCCGCCAACCGTGCGTCCGAACTCGCTGCTGAGAACGATCGTCATGTAGTCATAGAACGAGTTGCCGTTCTGCCCGTAGTCGGCTTCCTTGAGCTTGCGAACGAATGTCTTGAGTGGAGTCCTAAGCTCCCTCCGCATCATTTCCCGTTGGCCGAAGGGGTAACCAGCGAGGATCTTCTTGCGTGACCAATGATGGTCGAAGCCGCGGACCAAGCGGTTCTCGAGCCAGCCCGCGCAACTCAGACCTGGGTCAGCATTTCGAACATCATCATGGCCTGCACATTGATGTTCGGCGTGTACTTGCTGCGCGGAAAGGTCTGGTTGATGAGTTCGAAGTGGACCTCTTCGTCGGCCGGGGTCACATCAAACTCCTCGCGGAGTGCGGCGTCCAGGAACAACGTCTTCGTCTCGATGCGCTCCGGCGAGCCTTCGATGAGCCGCTTGTAGACGTCCAGGGCAGAGGCCAAGCTCTTCAACTCCGGACTGTTCCGATCGGCGAGAACGTTCCGGCGGGATTGTTCCAGGAACCGTTGCACGGCGTGGTTGCGCGGGTCGTTCCGCATTGCGAGTGTCTGCCGAATCAGGTTGCGGGTGAATTTTGGGGGTCTGCGGACAGATGGCATGGGCCCAGCTCGGCTCCAGCGCATGATAGATCCCGGTCCCCTCGCAGAACGCCTGCAAGACTGTCCTCTCATCCGGTTCGCGCCGGGCCTTCATGTCCACGGTGTAGTGCCCGTAGTGCGCCTTGAAGTGGTCCTGCGTGTGACCGCTTCCGGCCCAAGCACTCGGGAGGACGGCCAATTCGTCGAAGAGTTCTCGGCCATCCTCGGCGAGCGGACTGTGGGAGATCTCGCCGTGGCGGCGAAAATCCTCGGGATTCAGTCCCTGCGTCCGGTAGACATGTGCGGAGATTACGGCCCAGTCGTTGGGGTCACGCGGGAACTCGCCGAAGCTGGAGTCGTTGCGGACGGGCGCCACAGGGCCCAACATGTCGTAACTCAGCGCCTCTTCCGCAGGATCTGTGGGTTAGAAGCTGGTTTCTTTCTTGCAGTAGCGAAGGTTCGGCTCGCTTGCGGGGCAGTGGCGGCCTGTCCGGCTTCTGGCGGATGTTCCGAAGGTCGCCGAGCTCCTCGGAGGGGGCGGATGGAACCTGGCGAGATCGTGAACCGGCTGTGAAATATGCTCCGCTGTGCGGACGGGAAGGTCCGCCTGCCGACAGGGCACGGCAGGGAAGAGCTGCTCGAGGTCGAGGTGCGCCCGCGCACGGGCTGCCAGTCGGTGCTTACGCGTAATGAAGCGGAATCGACCTTGCGAAAAACGTACAGGAATTGATCCAAGAAGCTTGAGAACTCATTTTTATATCAGTAACTCAGGAGATTTGCGCCGGACGACCTCGCCCACAGGTCTTGCGGAAGAGCCAACTCATCCAGGTACCCTTCATGAACGAATAGATGAGGACGCTAGGATCGGCCGCTTCGTGGACGTGGTCGTTGACCGCGCCCAGCAAGTTCGGACTCAGTGAGTCATGACCGCCGCTGAGGAAGTGGCAGAACAAGTCGGTGGCGGCTCGTGCACCAGTGGTTTCGGCCGATTTACTGAGGAAACTTCTGCGGTTCACGGGTGCCCCAGCGAGGCGGATCTCCGTCGCGAGTCACCTCGATCATCGGAATTGTGGGCTGCGCCCTCAAGCCCGCGCTGCGTCGCGGGCGTACGACATAGTCTTGAGATCAGGCAGATGCCGCCGCGCCGCCTAACGGGCCCGCGGGCACGGCCCCTACCGGCTGCTGCTCCGCGAGATCGACGGCAAACGCACCTCCCGCTCCGTCCCGGCCGCCTCCGCTGCCGCGCTGCAGGCCCAGATCGCCGAGCACCCGTGCTTCCGCCGGCTGACCGGCGAACTCGTCGACGTCAACCAACAACCCTGCGACGCCCAGGACGCGCGCTAGGCGGGCAAAACTCTGCGCGGAGCAGTTCGCCCCCACCCTCAAAGCCGAACTCGAACGCCTCGTAGGCCTGGGCTCGGCCGCCAAGCTGGAATTAGCAGCCTTCGAGACCCGCTTGCGGGGACGCGTCCTGTCGTTGACCGCGCAAGCGGTCGCACGACGCTTCAACGACGACCGCTCGGACCATGCCGGACCCCGTCTGGCCTGTCCCTGCGGGCAGTCGGAGCGCTACGCCGGGCGGCGTCCCAACACCTTCCAGACCAAGCTCGGCGGGCTGACCTTGGAACGCGCCTACTACGACTGCGCCGCCTGCAAGCAGAGCTTCTTCCCGCGCGACAAGGCGCTGGGGACGGCCGGCGCCAGCCTGTCGCCGGCCGTCACACGCATGACCGGCTCGGCCGCCGGGCCAGTCAGCTTCGCCGAGGCCAGCGCCCTGCTGGAGGAGTTTGCGGGCGTGCGAGTGGCAACCAAGCGGGTGGAGCGGACGGCCGAGGCGCTGGGAGGCGCGATCGCCGCCGCCAAGAGGGCGGTGGTGGAGCCGAAGCCACCGGTGGCCCCGACGATCTACCTGGGTCGGGACGGCACAGGCGTGCCGGTGCGCAACAGCGAGCTGGCGGGCCGGGCGGGCCAGCAACCCGACGGGACGGCCAAGACGCGCGGGGTCAAGCTCGTCACTGTCTGGACGGCCGAGATGATCGGCAAGCCAGGCCGGTCCGAGCGCGACAAGGGTTCGGTAAGCTGCACGGCGGCCATCGGGAACTTGACCGCAGAGATGCTTCCCGGCGCGATCCAGATCGTCGACCTCTGGCACTCGCTGGAACATCTCTGGACGGTCTCCAAGGCGCTGCACGGAGAGGGCAGTGCGCAGGCGGGGCAGTGGGCCAATGGGCCGAGGCGCGCTGCGAGGAGCTGAAGGGAGGTTGCCTGGAAACCGTGCTGCAAGCCCTGCGGGAACGCGCTGCGGAGTTTGAGGAGGCGCGCCCGTGTGCGGAGTAAGTGGAGTGGAACCGCAGCCGGATGGAGTACGCCGAGTTCCGCGCGCAGGTCTTGAGCGTGGCCTCCGCGGTGGACTCCCCCAGCAAAGACACAACAGGCGTTCTCTAAGCCCAACTTGCACCTCGTCGTCACGCACCCGTGCCACCCGTTACGGGGGAAGCGGCTTGCGGTCGTCTCGTACCAGGGAGATCTGGTGCGTTGCGGCGACCGCGAGGGCGGTTACCGTTACCTGCCGCGGGCGTGGACTGATCTGGCGCCGCCGGACGCCTATCTGAGCGCCGCCGGCGGGCGTGCCCTGTTGCGGCCTTCCAAGCTCCTGGAATTGGCCGAGTTGGTGGAGCGGCTGCGGAAGCGGACGGCCTGAGGTGTCGCAGGAAATTTCTTACATATGGCGCAGAAAATATCTTGCATGACGGGGGTAGACGGTGGGAGAAAGAGCTGGGATGAAGCCTTTTCAGGAGGATTTGGGGCACCACGCCCTCGGTCCACGAAGGTCTTCCATTGCGATATGAAGTATATTTATTGCTACAATCGAGGCGGAGGAACCCCCATGGCCTCAGCCCCATCCAAGCGCCAACGCCTGCGCGAGGCAGGCACCCTCAACGCCCATCCCGAACGCGTCCTCGCCCCGCGCTTCCAGCACAGTCCCTTCTACGATCCCGCCGACCTGCTGCAAGTGCGCTACGAGTTGATCCGGGACGTCCGCCAGGACGCGCGCGGGCGCGCCCAGGCCGCCCGCGACTTCGGCTTGTCGCGGCACACGCTGCACCGCCTCGAACGCCTCTTCGAAGCCGACGGCCTCGTCGGCCTGGTGCCGCGCCAACGCGGCCCGCGCGGCCCGCACAAGATCACTGCCGAGATCCTGCGTTTCGTCGACGAGTGGCGGGCCGGGCACGGGCCCGCGGGAGCCACCATCCTGGTGCGCGAGATCGAGGCCCGCTTCGGGCTCTCGATCCATCGCGTCAGCCTGGATCAGGCCCTGGCGCGCCGCGAAAAAAAACGCCTGCCCGGAGGCCGGCCTTGAGCGCCGCGGCGCGCGCGCGCTACGAGGACTGGCGTGCGCGGCACGCCCAAGGCGGCTACTGCCCCGGGATTGGCCTGGTGCGCAGCCAGGGTCTGCTGCCAGCCTTGCGCCACGCCCCGTGCCAGCCTGCGCCGCCTGGCGCGCCTCCCGCTGCGCATCCCGGCGCTCTGTTCGCCGCCGGGGTCGCCCGCGCCCTCCGGCGCCATCTGCGAATGCTTCCGGAAGGAGACCTGCCCCATGCATCCATCCCAGATCAGCGCTGCTAAGGTGACGCAGCGGCACCTGGACCGCCCCGCGGTGCTGTACGTCCGCCAGTCGACGCTGCACCAGGTGCGGCACAACACCGAAAGCACCCAGCGCCAGTACGCCTTGCGCGAGCGCGCCGTGGCCTTGGGCTGGCCAGCCGACCAAGTCCGCGTCATTGACGAAGACCTCGGCAAATCCGGGGCCTCGTCCGCCAACCGGGACGGCTTCCGGCCATTGGTCGCGTCCGTGGCGGTGCGCGAGGTCGGCCTCGTGATGGGTCTGGAGGTGTCCCGCCTGGCCCGCAACAACGCCGACTGGCAGCGCCTGCTCGAACTGGCCTCCCAAGCCCGCACGTTGATCCTCGACGAGACTGGAGTGTACGATCCGCACGAATTCAACGACCGCATCCTGCTGGGCCTGAAGGGCCAGTTCAGCGAAATCGAACGGTTCAGCATCCAGGCCCGCTTGCAGGGAGGCCTGCGCAACAAGGCCGAGCGCGGCGCGTTGAAGACACCGTTGCCCATCGGCTTGGTGTATCAACCGGACGAGACGGTCGCGCTCGATCCCGACAGTGCGGTCGGGACGGCCGTCCGCTGCGTGTTCGACACGTTCGAGCGCCTGGAATCGGCCACGGCCACGCGGCGCTGGCTGGAGGAGGAGGGCGTGCAACTGCCCGGCGAGCTCCGCCACGGCCCGCGCCGGGGCCTGCGGATCTGGCTGCCTCCCACACTCGACCGTGTCCTCAGCTACCTCAAGAACCCGCGCTACGCCGGCGCCTACGCCTGGGGCCGGCGGCGGGCTGAAGACGCTCCGGCGGGGCGGCCCGCCCCGCCGGAGCCCCCGCTGGAGAGCTGCTGGCGGGTGTTGCTCCCGAACGCCCACCCCGGCTATATCGACTGGAACCGATTCGCCGCCAATCAAGCGATCCTCAAGCGCAACGAGGGCGCGTGGTCCCAGCGCCTGCCTCCGCCGCGCCAAGGCTGTGCCCTGCTGGCCTCTTTGCTACTGTGCGGCCGCTGCGGCTCGCGCATGCGCGTGCATTACGCCCGCCAACCGGCGCGGGACGACTCAAGCGAGAAGACTTATCCCTACTACTTCTGCCGGCCCCAGGGACTGCCGCCGGGCGGCCCCCGGACCTGCCAGTCGCTGAGCGCGACCGCCGTCGACCGGGCCGTCGCGCGCGCGATCGTCGCCGCGGTCCGCGACGACCACATTGCGGTCGCGCTCGCCGTGCAGGAAGAAGTCCGCACGCACGCCGCGCAGGCCGCCGCCACACGCGAGGAACGCCTGCGGCAGCTGGACTTCGAGGCCGATCTGGCCGCCCAGCGCTACTACGCCGTGAATCCGCTCAACCGCACGGTCGCCGCCCGCCTGGAGGCCGATTGGAACACCTCCTTGCGAACGCTGGAGGCGGCCCGCCAGGAGCACCAGCGCCTCCTGGAGGCGGATCGTTCCCTGCTCGCCGACGAGGCCCGCCAGCGCCTCGAGACTCTCGCCCAGGACTTCTCCCAAGTCTGGGACGCGCCGCACACCCAACCCGTCGACCGCCAGCGCCTCCTCGCTACGATCCTCGCCGACGTCACGTTGCTGCGCACAGCGAACCTGGGCCAGGCGCAGCTGCGCTTCCACGGCGGAGCCGTCCGCACCGTCACCGTCGCGCTGCGCCCCGGCGCCGCAGCTCTCCGCGCAGTCCAACCCGACCTCGTCGACCTCGTCGAACGCCTCGCCGCCGACCACACGCATCCGGAGGTCGCCGCTGAACTCAATCGCCGCGCGCACACCGCTTGGCAGGACCAGCCCTTCACGGCCCAGAGCGTTCGGCGCCTCCTGGGACAATCCCGGACGGCGCAGTTGCGTGCTCGCGGCCTGCGGACCGCCCGCGAAATCGCTGCTACACTCAACGTGTCGAAGGGCGCCGTGCGGCGCTGGGCGGCGGCGGGTCTGCTGACCCGCGAAATCGTAGCGGTCGGCCAGCAGCGGACGCAGTTTCTATTCGTTCCGCCGGACGCATCTGCCGTCGCAAGAATTCTCAACGACAAGGGCAAGTGGAAGGCTCCGCGGCCAACGCCTGCCGACGACGAGCAAGTTGGTCCTACGACTTAGGAGGTTTTGCACTGTGACTTGCACTCCGTCGTCGAGGCTGGCTGTCAGACGGCGATCAGCTCGCGCTCAAAGAGGGCCGGGATGCACTGGACGGTCGACGGGGCCCACGCCATCCTCGCCCTGCGTTGCTGCAAGTTCAGCGGTCGCTGCGAGGACTTCTGGGAGCGCTAATCAGCGGTTACCTAAGGTCAATCGCAAGAATCTGACCTACACCTAGTTGCCGCATCGCCGCACTAGCGAGGAATCCGCCACTAGCTCTTCTTCGCAAGTCAAAACACCCACGCAGGTAGCTCTGACACCGCATGACACAACGGAGGAAACTGAAGGACTTGCCTCGGCCGGATTCACAGACGCCGTCAACCCGGGCGGTTTAGGAACCCTTCAGTTCGAACCGTCATCCGGGGCTGGGTGGTATCCCGAACCCACCAGCAACGGCACTCCCTGCGCCAGAACGCGCTTGACAAACGCGACCGTTGGCCCGACTGCTCCAGTGCTGCGACTCGTGAAGTTGTAGTACCAGAAAGACTCGCCGAAAGTCGCTCCCACATCCACTACATCCCGCCCGTCGAACAACAGTTCCGGGATCCTCCCCGAAACAGCAAAGCTGGCAGGGCTGCCGCTGAACACTGTGGCACCAGTCCCGACGTCGATTCCGAAGACGTAGATCGAGCCGCTAAGCCAGCGCGGATCGCGCGAAAGAACCGTCCCCGCGAAATACCCCATCGATTCCACATTCATCGCGGCGCAACGCACGAATTGCTGCAACTTCTCGTCGCTCGGATCGGCCTCCAAGCCGGTGGCGTTCACGTCGCCGGCTTCGCAGGTGCCGGGCAGGTCGAAAGCATACAACCCAGCGCCGATCGCCACGCGGTCACCGTTCCATTCGATCTCGATTACGTACGAACTCTTCGGCTGGCTCATACCGGTCGCCGGGTTGCTGAAGGCGTAGTAGATCCAACCGGCATCGACCATTGACAGCATGCGGTGCAACTCGAAGTAGTAGTCGGTCCCAAAACTGTCGATGGACGTTCCCCAAACCATGCCTTCTCGATTAGGATCGGGCGGGAACACGTGCGTGAACGCGTCCTCCCCGGACGGCTCGATTCCGTCGACGAAGACATAGGTGGGGCCGTACTTCCAGCGCGCGTCTTCGTTGAACGCTCGACGCGCTTCCTCGGCGCCATGCTCCATCGCGTACTCCGCCGCACAGCGCACGAACGCCTGGATGTCCTCCCGTGTGCGGATCGCACTGGCCGTCACGTAGTTGTCCGCGCAGCTCATCTCGGGGACAGCTGGTTCGGGAGAGAGATGGTAGCCGGCACCCACAAGCAGGGGGACGCCTTGCGCCACGACGCGCTTGAGCAATCCGACCTTTGGCTGGCGCCCCCCAGTCATCAGATTGAGACCCCGGTAGTAGATAAAGGCCTCACCGAAGGTGTCGCCGACACCGACCATGTCCCGGCCGCCGAACTGATCCGTGGGCATGCTCTTGCCTCCCCATTCGTGCAGCGCATTCCCATTGACCCGCACTCTGTTGCCGGTCAGGACTTGGTTGCCCAGCATGTCCATGACGAACACATAGCTCGAGCCGTGCCTCCACCGGGCGTCACCCTCCAGCTCGCCTTTGGCGAAATAGCCTTGCGATTCCACGAGCATCGCGGCGCAGCGCACGAACTCCCGCAACTTCTCGTGGCTCGGAGCAGCCGCCAGAGTGGCGGCGTTCACTTCGTCGGCGTTGCACGTGCCGGGCAGGTCGAGGGCGTAGATTCCAGCGCCGATCACGGCGCGATCACCGTTCCAGTCAATCTCGATCACGTACGAACTCTTTGGCACCTCCTTGCCAGTCGCTGGGTTCGGGAAGGAATAGTAGATCCATCCGGAATCGACGATTGACATCATGCGATACACCTCAAAATAGAGGTCGTTCCCGAAACCGTCGATCGATGTTCCCCAAAAGGAGCCTTCCCGAGAGGGGTCCGGCGGGAATACGTGCGTGATCGAGTCCTCTCCAGACTTCGCGATTCCGTCGACGAAGACATAGGTGGGACCATGCTTCCAACGCTCGTCTTCGTTGAACGCTCGACGCGCCTCCATGGTGCCATGCTCCATCAAGTAATCCGCTGCGCACTGCACGAACGCCGGTATGTCGCTTGTTGTGCGGACGGCGCTCGCGGAGATCCGGCGATCGGAGCAGCTGACCCCACCGCCCGCGGACACGGGCACCGTCCAGGACAAGAGGAGGACTGGAATAGCGAGGAGCAGGAAATCGCGTGCCATGCAGGAAGTCTAAACAGCTAACTGTAGTATTGTCAGTACTGGGCTATGCGCTTGACTCCAGTAACCACAATATGTTGTGGTTGCTGAGTATGCGCTTGAGTCCAGTGATTCCGGAGTCCGCTGAGGGTCGCTGGCGAGAGCGCTAGCAACCATCGCGTGGCGAGGGGCCGGTTCCGTTGCGACTGCCTGCTGCACGAGCCGGTAGAACAGCTTGCCGCGCGAGCGGGATGCCCTCCGGTTGAATCGGAAGGTGAACTCGTCCAGGTAGTAGTCCAGGTAGGGATGCCCGACGGCACCTTGGTGAGTTCCTAGCAGCCAGCGCTTCAACAGGGACGCGACGCGATGCACCCGTGGGAACTCCCGGTCCGTCCGGGCCGGGTCTCCTCCCGTGACCCGGGTCTCGTGGCGGTACCCGCGGGCCGCCAGCTTCGAATAGCTCGGCCAACCGTCCGTGCGCACCGCGCTGCCGGGCTCAACCGCCTCGAGAATGAACGCTTCCAAGCTGGCCGCCGAAGCATCGGGTACCCGCTTCAGGCGAATGCGCCCGGTCCCGGCCCCGGCCTCTTCCGCGGCGACCGCGACCAAGGCCTTGTTGCCGAGCTTGCGCCCCCGCGCTCCCTTCTCCTTGCCGCCCACATAGGTCTCGTCCACCTCGACGGTCCCGCCCAGACGATCGCGTCCCGGGCGCACCATCGCCCGCCGCAGCTTGTGCAGCCAGGTCCACGCCGTCCCGTAATGGCCCAGACCGAGGACCTGCTGCAACCCGAGGGCACTCGCGCCGTTTTTCTGCTCGGTCACCCACCACATCGCTCGGAGCCACATGCTCAGCGGCTTGCGCGTGCCTTGGAAGATTGTCCCGGCGGTCAGCGACGCCTGGTAGGCGCAACCGGCGCAGACCATGCGATTCCGCCTGGCGATCCAGGCCGACCCTCCCTTGCATCGCGGGCAGATGAAGCCGTCGGGCCAGCGAATCCGGACCACATACTCGCGACACGCCTGCTCGCTGGCAAACCACAGGTCGAATTCTGCCTGAGTCTTCGGGTAATCCTCCCTCACGACTGCAACTACAACATATTGTGGTTACTGGAGTCAAGCGCATAGCCCAGAAAAACCCAAAATGAGAACTGCGTGCGCCGTGGAAAGGCGTTTCCAGTCAGCGGGTGCGAATCCCGCCCAGCAACTGATGCTCCGGCTGGTAGCAGCCAGGGCGGTTCATGGAGGTAACGAAATGGGCTGAAGCACTCTGGTGTCAAAGGGCCGCCTTGGGCGGCTCAGCGACCATGCGGGCTAGAACGCGAGTGAACGCCGAGCAGACCTCGAAATTAGCTGAAACCTTTCACCGCGAGCCTGCGGGTTCGACACCCGCCCGGTAAAGGCGCAGCCCGCCAGCCGGGAGCGCGTGTTGCATGGCGTGTGGCAACGCACGTCGTGAAGCGTACACAGCGGGTGGTGAAGCGACGCGATTGAGCCCCGCAATCATTCTTGTCGACGCCTTCGTCTTGCAGTTCGCGGGGGCAGCACCGGCAGCGCCGCCAGGGGCGAGGCGCTGGCGGGTCGACCGGGGTCAGAGAACGTTCGCATAGCCACGGGATGGCTCGCCAGGGAACCTGGGAGGCCCTGCACTGTCCACGCACAGACGCCGGAACACGGACCACTGGCGGAAATAAAGGGTCCGGGCCCGCCCCTGCCTGCGGGGGATCGGGAGCGAACAAGCAGGCAAGGCGTGGTACCGGCTGGCGAATCAATAAGCCGAAGGGAAAGCGGTGCAGGGAGTCGTAGCGCCTGCATAGTACGGAGGACGGCGGGGAACCGGGGCCGCCGGGACCCGTCCGAGGGAAGGCGGGCGTCGCATGCGCAGGGCCATGGATGGGAAACGGGCCGGAAACTAGAGTTCCGAATGCCCCGTACACGGAACAGCCATGGATAGCCGAGAACGGAGCGGAAGCGCGAATCTGCCATGCGAGGAACCGAGTGCGTTAGACGCGCACGCTCGGGTCTGTGAGGGGAGGGGCGCGGTAACGCCCCCTCCTACTCGGCTGACCTCCTCCTATTCCGCTAGTGTTCCTCCCGCCAAGAACATTGGACATAGGGAAGGCTTCCACTAGACTCTCTGGCAAGGGAGTCGACCATCGTAAGGCTAGTCTCAGTTCTGGAATTGACGGCCACAGAGAGGCGGGAGCTGGAGCAGGGAGTTCGCGCTCAGACCACCTCCCAGCGTGACTGCCTGCGAGCGCGCATCGTGCTGATGCGCGCCAGCGGCTGTCTCCAGAGGGGGGCTGCCCGTCAGCTCGGCGTGAGCGTCCCGTGCACGAAAAAATGGTCGCAACGCTTCAACCTAGATTCCGCAGTTGGATCGGGTGCCGCGAGCCAGAATGTCCGGTATACAAGGGACTATGGCAAATGATTGGACGGTGTCGGGCTCTCACCCTTTGGATGAACCCGCTACGGCAGTTCCGGCGCGCATTGAGGAGCCGCTTTCGGTAGACAGTTTTGCTGGCAAGATCGAGGTCCGGTGGGCTCCCGACGAGGCGGTGACGCCACGAGGGCATGCGTCCGCACGAACGGCCGGCGCTGGTGCGCGGGGACCGCGGCAAGGGGACGGAGCGGGTGATGGCCGATCTGGAGCAGCGCGGGCAGGACTACCTGTGCAAGCTGACGAGGAAGCCGCGGGTCAGGGATCCGGTGCAGAAGCTGGCCTCGCAGGACGGCTGGACGGAGGCTGCGCAGGGCTAGGAGGAGGAGGCGGCGGCCGACTTGTAGCTGTCGGGCTGGACGCGCAGCCGCAAGGTGGTGGTCCTGCGCCGTCGTCTGGAGGACGGGCGGCCTGTGCCTCGCAAGGCGCTGAAGCGGAAGCAGCTGGAGCTGGGTTTCAGGCAGATCGTGCTGGGCGAGCAGGAGCGGTATGAATACACGGTGCTGGTCACCTCGCTGGCCTTCGAGCCGCTGACGGTGGCCCAGCTGTACCGGGATCGCGCGGACGCGGAGAATGCGTTCAACGAGCTGAAGAAGCAGTGGGGCTGGGGCGGCTTTGGGACGAGAGACCGGAAACGCACGCGCATCAGGGTGCGCCTGAACGCGCTGTTCTTCAACTGGTGGTCGCTATTCGTGCGGCTGATCGACCCGGAGTCGCGGCGCGAAGCCAGGACGAGCCGCCCGCTGCTGATGGATGGCGTGGCGCGTGTGACGAGGCACAGCCGGCAGACGACGTAGCTGCTGACGATCGCGCCCTAGCGCCTTGCGGGCAGCCTTCGCCGCGAGGACCCGCTTCCTGCGAGCAATGCAACATGCGCCGCAGTGGACCGCCGTGGAGCGTTGGCGCCGCATTCTGGGTCGCGCCTTGCAGAAAGACTTCCAGGGACGGGTGCCAAGGCCGCCGCCGGGGCTTCTGCCGGCCTGACCCGGAACTGCCCTGACCAGTCAAACGGCGGTTCAACCGAGTCGAAGCGGCTGCGAACGCTATCCAACTGCGGAATTTAGGTTGATCGAACCAGTCAGATCCCGCGCCGGCCGACTTGCCCACTAAAGTGCCGCGGCCTCTTCTCTCCGCCCTAGCCCCTTGGGCACCAGCTGCTCGCAGTCTCGAGGTGTCGGAGATGAGTACCGGTTCGGCTTGGCCCCATTTCCCTTTCGGCTAGCGGCGCCGCGACGATCGATTGCCGGTCGCCGGTTCTCGAGACGGGCCGCTACCGGGCCTTGACATTGTAGGCGTAGAGCCGGTTCTGGTCGCGCAGGTAGAGCCTGCCGTCCGCGATGACCGGAAGCGTCCAGGTCGGGTAGTCGCCGCGGCCAAGCTCGAAGCGTGAGATCTCTCGGTATTCGCTGGGATTGGGGTCGACGAGACCGACCACGCCCTCCTCTCCGAGGATGTAGAGCCTGCCGTCGGCGTAAATGACCTGGCCCTTGCCGACAGATCGGTCGCGCCAGGCAACGTTGCCCGTCTCGAAGTTCATCGCGGTCAGGATCCGGCTCGAGAAGCCGTACAGGTGGCCATCAATCAGAACCGAGCTGCTGTAGTGGTTCCTCATGTCCCGGTTAAAGTACACCTCGGACGCGGCGATGGAACCGCCGTCCTTCTCAAGGCGGAGCAATGCGCAGCCGGTGCCGTAGTCGGAGGAAACGAAGACGAAGTTGTCGCGAACGACTGGTGTGGCGATGTTGGCTGTCGAGTTACTGACCGGGCTGTAGCGCCAGAGCAACTCGCCGTTCTCGGCCAGGACGCCGACCGCCCCTTCCCCTGTAAGGAAGACATACTGCCTCACGCCGTCGATGTCGGCGGCCACCGCGGAGGAATAGCCGGCCTCGTCGCTTTGCGTTTTCCACAGCTCGGCACCCGTCTGCTTCTGCAGCGCGACGATCGAGGCGCCTGGACCTCCGGCGTTGACGACGACTCGGTCTCCGTCGATCAGGGGCGACTCGCTGATTCCCCATCGGATGTTCTTGCCGCCATACGTGTCGAGCAGGTGCATTTCCCAGATCTTGGCTCCGGTTGACGAGTCTGCGCAGATGAGGTTCCCGTCGCCGCCGAGCGCGTAGACCCGGTCGCCGTCGACTGTGGGGGTGCCTCGCGGCCCGTCGCCGCGTCGATTGGAGTATGGATTGCCGTGCGCTGTTTCCCACACGGTCTCGCCTGATTCGGCGTCCAGGGCGATCAAGAGCTGCTTGCCGTCTTTGGCGCCCTGAGTGAAGAGCATGCCGCCGGCAACGGCCAGAGAAGAATATCCGGCGCCGAGTGAGTCGATTACCCAGACTCTCGTGGGGCCGGCATCCGGCCATTCGCCGAGCAATCCGGATTCAGGGGACTTCCCGTCGCGGTTCGGGCCGCGCCACTGATGCCACTCTGCCGAGCCAGCGGGGAGGAGGAGGAACGAGAGGAGAAGGCAGGCTGAACGCATAGGAGCCGGAGGCTTGGCGGCATGCAGAGGCACGGCGCCCTCGCCGACGCGAGAGACCGGGAATTCGACTGACATTATGATAGGGCTTTGCCGTATATCGGCCGGCCGACAGCTTTCCTCCTTCTACCCGGAGCGGCCGGAGGCGGACATGCAGGATTTCTGTAGTCCTCGAGCGAAGGGGGCAGTTCACCGTGACGATGCCCAAGGATGACCGGCCAGCGTTGAGGCAGTCTGCGGTAGATCGCACAATTGCCGAAATTCGGGCGGACGCTAGGAATCGCTGATGAGCCGCTTCCTCTGCGACACAGGCTGTCTCGTCGTTGCGGTTTGCGGATGGCGCGAGTACCATGCGCGAACAGTCGCAGAAATCGAAGGACGAGCGCGCAACGGCCATGACCTCGTGTTTACCCGAAAATACGTGTGGATAAACGTTCAATCTTGTCGATGATGGACTGAGCCGTAGCGACCCAGACGAAGGGCTTCGCGTCGTCGTTGTGGGCCTTGGTGAACTCGTGGATGCGACGGATGAGATCGGTCACGCTGGTGAACGTGCCGTGTCGGATGGTCTGCTGCTGACTGATCAGCCCGAACCCGCGCTCGACTTGGTTGAGCCAGGACGAGTAGGTCGGCGTGAAGTGCAAGTGGTAGCGCGGGCGCGCCGCCAGCCAAGCCTTGACCTTGGCATGCTTGTGCGTCGCGTAGTTGTCGGCGACCAGGTGGACATCGAGTTCGGGCGGCATCCTTGTCGAGCAGGCGCCGGAACGTCAGGAATTCCTGGTGCCGGTGGCGTGTCGCGCAGCGCGCCAGCACCTTGCCGGTGGCGACGTCCAGCGCGGCGAAGAGCGTGGTCGTGCCGTCGCGAAGGTAGTCGTGCGTGAACCCTTCGACATAGCCCAGGCCCAGCGGCAGGGACCGTTGCGTGCGGTCCAGGGCCTGCACCTGCGACTTCTCGTCCACGCCCAGCACGATCGAGTGATTGCGGATTCAAGTATAGTCCAACGATAGCGCGCACTTTCTCGATCAAGAAAGGGTCGTTGGACAGCTTGCATGTCTTCGTCAGATGCGGCTTGACTCCGAACAGCTGGAGCCAGCGCTGCACCGTGCTGCGGGAAACCCCACTCGGCCTTGCCCAGCGTGCGCGCGCTCCAGTGCGTGGAACCCTGCGGCTTTTCCTGCAGGGCGCGGTTGAGCAGACCCGCGACCTTGTCGTCGTCGTAGCTGCGCGGGCGCCCCGGGCGCAGTTCGTCGTCCAATCCGCTCAGACCGTTCTCCAGGAAGCGTCGCCGCCACTTGCCCACCGCTTGCGGCGAGGCGCCGACCCGCCGGCCCGTGTCGGTGTTCGTGAGGCCCTCCGCGCTGGCTAGGATCATCTTCGCCCGCAGCACCACGCGGTGCGGCAGGGTCGTCGACTTCGACAGGCCCAGCAGCAGCTCGCGCGTCTCCTCGTCGAGCGTTAAGCGGAACTTCACCGCCCCTTAAGCCCTAGCGCCTTCCACCCAATCATTGGAATAGCGCGGTTTACCGCTCCACAGACCAGACCGCAAACTGGATATTTACTGCCATGTACTAGGCGCATGAGAATCTTTTTTCATGCTTGATATGAAGTACAATCGTGTTCTATATTGTTTCCATGTAAGAGGCCCGCCCCATGTCCTACCACGTCGACGTCATCCCCAACCGCAACAGCCCCCCCGCCATCCTCTTCCGCCAAGCCCAACGCGAGGGCAAGCGCATCCGCCGCACCACCCTCGCCAACCTCTCCCAACTGCCCCCCCAGATCGTCGACGGCATCCGCGCCATGCTCCGCGGCGGCCAGGTCTATCGCCCCGGCGAGGAGGCCTTCTGCATCCGCCGCTCCCTGCCCCATGGCCATGTCGCCGCCGTTCTCGGCATCTGCCGTCAACTCGGCCTCGAGCGCCTCCTGCAGCGCACCCGCAGCCGCAGGCGCGACCTCGCCCTCGCCGCCATAGTCGCCCGCGTGCTCCAACCCGGCTCCCAGCTCGCCACCGCCCGCGGCCTGTCCCCGCAGTCCGCCACCAGCAGCCTCGGTCCCCTCCTCGGCCTCGGTCCCGTCCGCGGCAACGAAATGCTCGGCATGCTCGACTGGCTGCTGGGGCGGCAAGCGTGGATCGAGAAGAGCCTCGCCCGGCGGCATCTCGAGGGCGCCACCCTCCTGCTCTACGATGTCTCGTCCAGCTATCTGGAAGGGCGCTGTTCTCCACTGGCCGCGTTCGGCCACAACCGGGACGGCAAGCAGGGCCAGCAGCAGATTGTCTTCGGCCTGCTCTGCGCCGCGGACGGCTGTCCCGTGGCCGTGGATGTGTGCGCCGGCAACACGGCGGATCCGAGCACGGTCGGGGCGCAAGTGAAGAAGGTCCAGCAGCGCTTTGGCATCGAGTCCATCGCGCTGGTGGGCGCCCGCGGCATGCTGACCACGGCGCGCCTGCGGGACGACCTCGAGCCAGCCGGCCTGGCCTGGATCTCGGCCTTGCAAACGGACGCCATCCGCAAGCTGCTGCGGAAGCCGCAGCCGGACGCGGAGGGCGACGGGCGGGCTCCGCTGCGGCCGGGTGAACTGGAGCCTGACGGGATCGCCGAGATCCTCAGCCCGGACTTTCCCGGCGAGCGCCTGCTGGTCTGCCTCAACCCCCGTTTGCGGCAGGAGCGCGCCCGCAAGCGCGAGGACCTGCTGAGCGCTACGGAGCACATCCTGGAGACGATCGCCCGCGCGGTGCGCTCCCCGCACCCTCGGCTGCGCGGCCAGGAGGCGATCAACCGGCGGGTAGGGCGCGACGTCAGCCGCAAGATGGTGGACAAGCACTTCGCCATCGAGGTGACCGACGACGAGATCCGTTGGTCGCGGAAGCAGGAGACGATCGACGCGGAGGCGCAACTGGACGGCATTTACATCATCCGGACGAGCCTGCAGGCCTCCGCCCTGGGAGCCCCCGAGGCGGTCGAGGCCTACAAGAGCTTGGCGCAAGTCGAGCGGGCGTTCCGCTCGCTCAAGACAGCGCAGTTGGCGCTGCGCCCGATCTACGTTTATAGCGAGGACCATGTGCGCGGGCACGTTCTGCTGTGCATGCTGGCGTATTACGTGGAGTGGCGCCTGCGGCGGCGTCTGGCGCCGCTGCTGTTCGAGGAGGAGGATCGGGCGGGAGCGCGGGCGCTGCGGCAGTCGCCGGTGGAGCAAGCGCAGGTCTCGGCGAGCACCAAGGCCAAGGCCGCCAGCAAGCAG
This sequence comes from Bryobacterales bacterium, assembly GCA_965218615.1. Classification (GTDB taxonomy): domain Bacteria; phylum Acidobacteriota; class Terriglobia; order Bryobacterales; family UBA6623; genus VXMF01. Next base: position 79,871 of record CBDCLH010000002.1, on the reverse strand, counting down.
ACGCCCGAGGGGCTGCCCGTGCACAGCTTCCAGACGCTGCTGGCGGATCTGGGCACGCTCACGCTGAACGAGGTGACGCTGCCGGACGCCCCGCAGCACCCGTTCCCGATGGTCGCCAAGCCGACGCCGCTGCAGGCGCAGGCATTCGACTTGCTCGGGGTCGATCCGGGCAAATTTGTTGCCGGTCAATTGGCAGGTTGATTCGGTCTATCTGTCTGATATGGCTACGATTATTCGAATTTCGGAGGTGAAGTTCCGGCTAGCCTTGTGAAGGTAGGTCAACTTGGTGCCATCCAAGTCCATCGAACGAGCCTCGCGGTGTGACCTCCGCTCCTTGGAAGACGATTGATACCAGCGATTTCGCACCGCTGCGTCGCGCAGACGGTCGCTCCCCAGAGCGATCGTCCCTGGCGACTCACAGAATGAGGCCGCGTCGGTAGTTCTCGGGACCAGGCGCCGTACGTGCCGAGTTGCTTGCTCACCAGACGGCTTCGGTCCGACTTGTGGTCGTGGACTGCACCGACGACCGAAGCAGCAGAATTCCACGTGGTGACCGCTCCAGATCCGGTCTATGAACCCGGGCCTTCGCTTTCAAAGACAGGTTCAACCGACGCCACGCCCAGCGTCCGATTTGCCTGGAGCCGAATGATTGGCGGTCCGCCAAGCTTTCGTCGGCATTCTCGAGTCTTCGGCGAATCGGACCGTAGGGATCGCTGGGTCCCTCGGCGGGATCGATGTACTGGACCAAATCGCGCATGGCGATCACTGTACAACCCTGGTCTTTCAAGTAGTCCATGTAGCGAATGAAGTCCTCAGGCGCGGTGTGAACCCAAGGGTGCTCCACGGCGGGAACCCCGTGAAAAGTCAGCACGGCAATTTTGCCGTCCCGCGCTTGCCTAATAGCCCACACAAGATCCGCGAAGTCCCAGTCCGGTCCCGCATATCCGGTGGTCGGAATCAGTAGTGGGTGATCGTCGGTCGGGTCGTAGGGACGTCCGCGCGCACCCTGTCCTCCGTCGGGGTGCTCGGGGCTCACGCCGCGGCGTGCGAAGAGGTATTGCTTTTCCGCGAGAACCTCGACGACGGGTAAGCTGTGGCGCCACCCGGGATAGACGAAGGTCGCCGGTCTTGGGATGCCGTGCTGCTCGCAACGCTGCTCGATGTGCTCGAGATTGGAACGAATCTCATCCCGAGAGAGCTTCGTCATGTTAGGGTGCGAGCCCGTATGGTTGCCTACCTCGAAACCCAGCTCGTGTAGCCGACGAACGTCTTCCCAGGAGACGTACCGTTCGTGGTTCACGTCAGCTTCGTAGCCGAGGCCCTCGGTGATGTAGAAGGACGCTCCAAAGCCGTACTCCCGGAGCTTGGGCGCAACGAAGGAGATATCCGATTGGTTGCCGTCGTCGAACGTCAGCACGACGAGACCATCGGGAATGGGCGCCAAGACGTTGCCGGATGGAACATCGCACCCGGCGATCGCAACGAGCAGCAAGATGACGGATGGAGCGAGCTTGATTCCCACGGTTGCCCCATAGTGTACGCGCCTACACGCCGCGTAGGCAGGTTCAGACCAGGCCGTGCCCATGCGAACGAACCTCGGGCGCCGCGAGAACGGCGAACTGGCTAGTGTGTCGGCGTTGTCCCACGGAAAGCCGACGGCCTGGACCATACGCGGTGCCGGACGTATGGTACGTTAGACGCACGATGCGAGTTGGACACTTTCGGCTAGCGCTGGTAGGTTCGGTAGCTGTGCTATGGCTGGTCGGGGTTGTTCGACTGCCCAGCGAAGAGCCGCAGCTCAACTGGTACAAGGGGAATCTTCATACCCACACGATCAACAGCGACGGCGACAGCGCGCCGGATGTGGTCGCTCGTTGGTACAAGGAGCGGCGCTACCACTTCTTGGCGCTGACCGACCACAATTACTTCACGGACCCCCAGGGACTGAACGCCATCATGGCGGCGGCGGATCGGTTCTTGCTGCTCACCGGCGAGGAGGTCACGGCGAAGTATTTTGAAGCGCCCGTGCACGTCAACGCGTTTCGCCTCAGGGAGACGATCCAACCAGCGTTTGGCGACAGCATCGCCGAGACCCTGCAGGACAACATCGATCGCATTCGAGACGCGGGTGCTGTCCCCTCGCTCAATCATCCGTTCTTCCGGTGGGCGATCGAGCCGGAGGTCTTCCGGCAGGTTCGCGGGCTCAAGCTTTTTGAGGTTTTCAACGGCATCTTAGATACCAACGACGGATGGGGGCTGGAAGAGATGTGGGACGACGCTCTTACTGCCGGCCGCGAGATCTACGGGATCGCCGTCGACGACGCGCATGAGTTCAAGCAGTTCGCCCCGGACCGGTCCAATCCCGGTCGCGGGTGGGTAGAGGTGCGGGCCCGGAGACTCTCCCAGGCAGCAATCCTAGAGGCCCTGGACCGCGGCGACTTCTACGCCTCCACCGGCATCAAGCTTGAGACTCTAGAGCGTGGCGACGGTCGATTGCGCATCCGAGTCGCGCAGAAGTCCGACGAGAGGCATCGGATCCGCTTCATCGGTCGAGGCGGTCGGGTGTTGGCGGAAATTTCGGGTCTCGAAGGGGAGTATCGGCTCAAACCCGAGGACGGATACGTCCGGGCGACCATCACGGATTCGTATGGATGGCGGGCTTGGGTCCAGCCTGTCTTCGGTGGTTGACGGGCGGGCCCGAACAGGTGGGTCAATTTGCGCAGGTCACAACGCTCCTGCGCTCGATGCGTGAGCGATTCACGCGGCCCATTACGCTTGAGTTGCGGGAATTCCCGCGGAATCCGCCCTTGTGAAGCGGCCACCGGATACGGGCTCTGTCTCTGGGACGCCACCTTGCGTTCTCTGCGAGTCCAGAGTTGCAAAGTCCTTGCAAAATCCTCCGGCCGTACCATAACTGAACCGGACTACGGCAGCGTCATTTCGGTCAGCATAGCGCGACCGGCGTAACGCTACCATGACGCCACCGGCCAGGAATCGATCTCAGCGGTCAAGCCCATCCGTCCGAATGAGCGGTGCGCAAGACGGCCCGTTTCACCGGTCACAGGCCGCCCTGGATTCACCAACGAGACGGTTCGCTCCTGCACACGGTCCGCGGCGCCGGGGTTGGGTGACTGCGCTATTGACGCTGACGGGCGCCACGCTCGGTCTTGGGATCCATCAAGCTGTGGATGGCCGCTTTGACGAGGCGGCCGGCGTCAAGTCCCATGCGGTCGGTACACAGGTCGTGGAGAAGCGTCCCTTCGCCAAGACAGTTCGTGTCGGTGGTGCTGTCGGAGCCACGAATTTCTCCGTGATTCGTGCTCCGTGGATGCGCGGGGGACGGGATCACGGCGGTAGCGGCGGCCTGACGATCGAGTTGCTAGCTCTCATACAAGACACTTGCTTTGCGTCTTGGACCGGCGCACTCAGCTGATATCGGCTCCCGTCTACAGGCTCGATAGAGTCGAGCGGATCCTCTCGATTTGGGAATCGTACTCTTGGAGCTTCTGCCGCAGCGAGCTGACGACATGCTCGGGCGCCTTCGCTAGAAAGGTTCGGTTCTCGAGCCGGTGGCTGGCGCTGTTCGCTGCGCGTTCGAGTTGCGCAAGCTGCTTCTGCAGCTTCTCGCGCAGCGCCGTTCGCCGGGCCTCTGGCAAGGCCAGCGCCAAGTCGAAGTCGGCCGTGTGTCCGATGGCATTGCCCTGAGCCGCTTCACTCGCTCCGAGCGTCAATTGGACGCCAGCAAGCCGCTCAAATGCGTCGCTCTGGGACTCGACGACGCCACGCACCATATCGTCATTGCTGTGAACCGTCCCGCGTATTCGGTCCTTGGGCGGAATACCCATTTCGGCGCGTAGGTTGCGGGCCGTCGTCACCAAGCTCCGCAAAATCGTCACCTGACGCTCCGCCGAGTCGTCCGCGTCCCCCGCGATCGGCTCGGGATACGCTGCCAGGGCGATGGACCTGGGCCGTCCAGGGGTCTTCGCGGTCAGCCTCTGCCAGAGATCTTCGGTGATAAAGGGCGTAATCGGATGGAGCAGGCGCAGCGATCGCTCGGTCGCCGCGAGCATGTTCCTCCAGCCATTCGTCAGGCCCGTACCCTCCACGAAGGAGAGCTTTTTCAGCTCGATGTACCAGTCGCAAAACTCGTGCCAGAAGAAATGGTAGAGCGTTCCAGCAACCTCGTGGTAGCGGAACTTGGCGATGTTCTCGCTCGCCTCTGCGGCAACCGAGCTCAAGCGCGAAAAGATCCAGCGGTCCGCGAGCGGCACCTCGCCCGACGACTCGTCCGGGAGCGGGCGGAAGCGGGACAGATCCTCGGGGGTCCAGACATCGGCGCCGGCCTTGCCCAGGCTCATTCCGACGAACCGCAGCGCGTTCCAAATCTTGTTGGCGAACGTGCGGTATCCCGCGATTCGCTCCTCGTTGAGCACGACATCGGATCCCTGTCCGGCCGAGGCTACCAGCGCGAAGCGCACGGCGTCGGTTCCGTACCGTTCCGTCATCTCGATCGGGTCGATCACGTTGCCCTTTGTCTTCGACATCTTCTGTTTGTCGGCGTCGCGCACGAGCCCGTGGATGTAGACCTTCCGAAACGGTACCTCTCCCGTCATCGCGATGCCGAGCATCATCATGCGCGCGACCCAGAAGAAGAGGATGTCGAAGCCCGTGTTCAGCAGAGAGGTGGGATAGAACTTCCTGAAATCTTGTGTCTGGTCGGGCCAGCCCATGGTCGAGAAGGGCCACAATCCGGAACTGAACCACGTGTCCAGGACATCCGTGTCCCTGTGGCGGACGGCTAGCCCGCGCCGGGCCGCCTGCTCTTCGGCTTCCTCCCGGCTGCGCGCGACGACGAACGAGCCATCCTCGAGGTGCCAGGCTGGAATCCGATGGCCCCACCACAGCTGCCGGGAAATACACCAGTCGCGGATGTTGCGCATCCATTCGAAGTAGTTCCGCTGCCACTGCTCGGGAATGATCTCGGTGCGGCCCTGCTCGACCGCCTTGATCGCTGCATCCGCGAGCGTCTTGGTGCGCACGAACCACTGCGTGGACACTCTTGGTTCCACGGCCAGACCGGAGCGCTGGCTGCGGCCGATGTTGTTGGTGTAATCCTCGATCTTCTCGACCAACCCCAGCGCTTGCAGTTCTCGGACGATCTGCCTGCGCGCTTCGTAACGCCCGAGCCCGGCGAACCTGCCGCCCTGACCGTTGATGCATGCCTCCTCGTCCAACACGGTGATGCACTCGAGCCCGTGACGCCGGCCGGCTTCGAAATCATTCGGATCGTGGGCCGGTGTAACTTTCACGATGCCGGTACCAAACTCGGGGTCCACGAAGTCGTCGCAGATGACAGGCAGATTCCTGCCGACCAAGGGGAGCGTGACGGAGCGTCCGTGCAGATGTCGAAAGCGCGGATCCTCGGGATGCACGGCGACGGCAGTGTCTCCCAGCATGGTCTCGGGACGGGTCGTCGCAACCACGACATGGTTTCCGACGGAGCCGTTGACCGGGTAGCGGAGGTACCAGAGCGATCCGTTCTGCGTCTCGTATTCAACCTCGAGATCCGAGATGGCGGTAAGCGTGCCCGGATCCCAATTCACCATATACTCGCCGCGGTAGATGAGACCCTGCTCATAGAGCCGGACAAAACACTCGGTCACGGCACGTGACAGGCCCGGGTCCATTGTGAACCGCTCACGGGTCCAGTCGCAGCTGGCTCCGACCCGCCTAAGTTGGCCGACGATCCTGCCGCCATAGGTCTCCTTCCAGGCCCAAACGTGCTCCAGGAATCTCTCACGCCCGATGGCGCGACGGTCGATGCCGTCGTTGCCGAGATGCCGTTCCACCAACATCTGCGTGGCGATGCCGGCGTGGTCTGTGCCGGGAAGCCAGAGCACGTTGCGTCCGTTCATGCGCTGCCAGCGCATGGTGATGTCGACCTGAGAGGTCTCGAACATGTGACCCATGTGCAGCGCGCCGGTGACGTTCGGAGGTGGAATGACGAGCGAAAACACGGGCTTTTCCGAAGAGACGTCGGCTCGGAAAAGGCCTTCGCTCACCCACCAGTCGGCCCACTTTGGCTCGATGCTCGATGGCTCGTAGGCTTTTTCTAATCGCATGGATTGCAGGGAGGCTAGAAGGAGATACGTCCACTGTACACCAAGGTTGCACGTGCCTCCGCGCGTTCTGGAGACAGCCTCTCAGGGCGTGCGAGAGGTGGTTCCTGGAGCGGGAGCAGGCGTGCGGATCGCGCGCAAATCCGGGGATCTCTAACGTTTGCCGTGAATCGGCGATATCATGAGTGGCATGGCGCGTCCGATGGATGTGTACGAGGAGCTAGTCGAGTTGAGACGTGCGGGTGAGAAGTGCGCGGTGGCGACGATCGTGCAGGTCGCCGGCTCGATCCCGAGCTTTCAGAGCGCCAAAATGCTGATTCGGCAAGACGGTACGATGGTGGGGACCATCGGAGGAGGCTGCACCGAGGCCGAAGTCTGGCAGGCGGCGCGGGACGTGATCGAGGCCGAGAAGCCCCGTATGCTGCAGTTCAATCTGGGCCAGGAGGCCGCCTACGACAACGGCCTCATCTGCGGAGGGCAGTTGAACGTCTACGTGGAACCCGTGCTACCGGTACCCTGCGCCTTGATATTCGGCGCCGGCCACATTTCGAAGAGCCTCTCGAAGGTCGCAACCCTGGCGGGCTTCCGCACTGTGGTCATCGACAACCGCGAAAGTTACGCCAATCGCGAGCGCTTTCCGGAGGCCGCCGAAGTCTTCGCCGAGGAATACGAGGATGTCTTCGCGAAGCTCCCGGCAAACGACGCGACCTACGTGATTATCGTCACGCGTGGCCACAGGGATGATATGCGCGTGCTGCGTTGGGCGGTCGACCAGCCGCTGCGCTACGTGGGCATGATCGGCTCGAAGCGGAAGACCCTCGAAGTTTCCAAGCACCTCCGCAAGGAGGGCGTCGCACTCGACAAGTTGGCTAGGATTCACGCGCCAATGGGCTTGGACATCGGCGCCGTGACGCCCGAAGAAATCGCCGTAGCGGTCGTTGCGGAGATGATCCGGCGTCGACGCGACTCGACCCAGAAATGGAGTCCTGTCTCGAAGTCGATCTTCGCAGAGGGCATCCCGAGGGCGCTGGAAGCCGTTGACAGGAAGGCGCCTGCTGAGGTTGCGACGAACGCCACGCTGGCGAAGGCGCGGTGAAGATCGCCGGGCTTATCCTCGCGGCCGGTCGTTCGTCGCGTATGGGTCGAGACAAGGCCCTGCTCGAGTACCGCGGCCGTAGCTTCTTGAATCACTTAATTTTTCTGGCGCTGCCTAGGGTCGACAAGCTGGTCGTCGTTCTCGGGCACAATGCGGAGCAAATCGCACCGGCCTTGACGACTTCGTCTCGCGTCGACATCGTCGTCAATGCGGACTACGACCGCGGGATGCTGTCCTCGCTCCAGACCGGTTTGGTTCAGATCGGCGAGGAAGCGGACTGGATTCTGTGGATGCTGGTGGACCATCCCGTGGTGAGGGGCCGCTCACTGGATCGTCTGCTGGACGCGGCGCGCCAGACCGAGGCGCCGCTCGTGATTCCTCGCTTCCATGAGGAGCGCGGCCACCCGATTGCGATTTCGAGACGGGTCGTCCAGGATCTGCTGAGGCTGCCCCCCGAGGCGAGTCCGCAGGACGCCGTGCGGCGGCGTTATGGCGAGACGCTGTTCCTCGACCTGGACGACGCGGGAGTCTTGCGCGACGTCGACACGCCGCGGGACTTTAGCGACCTCGCGATGTCCCGGAGCAGCTGAGCCGAGCACGGGAGTCTCCCGGGATGCCCGCGCAGGGGTTGCCGCCCTGGAGGCCCAGCGACTTCAGGCCCGCGTGGCAAACGGCAGCTCGGTCGGCGGCAAGGAGTTCTGCCAGCCTTCCCGGAGCATGTGCGCCAGCCCGTTCACCAGAGAGACGTGCTCGGGTCGATTCGCGATGTTCCGCAGTTCGTAGGGCGAATCCTTGTAGTCATAGAGTTCGGCCGTGCTATAGGGGCTGTTGAGGCCGGACCATTCGGTGTAGCGGTAGCGGCTGGTCCGCATCGAATAGCCCATGCCGGCCCCGACACCCGGGATTGCGCGCGGGTGCTGGCTGTAGACCGCGCGCTTCCAAAGTCTTTTGGGGTCGTCGAAAAGTCCGAGCCAACTGGATCCCTCCAAGCTGTCCGGGCGCGGAAGACGGCATAGGGAACAGAGCGACGGGAAGATGTCTACGGATTCAACCAACGCCTCGGTCTGCCGTCCCGCGTTCATTCGGCCTGGCGCACGTACGACCAGCGGAGCGTGCGTAGCGGCTTCATAGTTCGAGTTCTTGTTCCAAAGGCCAAGTTCGCCTAGATGGGAGCCGTTGACGCCCACGAAGGCCACCACCGTGGATTCCGTGAGCCCGTATTCGTCTAGAGCATCGAGTAGGATGCCGACCTGCGCATCGATGAAGCTGACGCAGGCACGGTACGCCCGGATCAGCTCCTTGGCCTTAGTTTCCGGGATCGGACCCTCGGCTGGGATGTCCGCGTACCCACGGACCTCCTCGGAACCGTGTAGCGCGAACGAAGGTGCATTGAGCGGGGGCTCGGGAGACTCGGGACCCGCCCAGGAGCCGGCTGGGTAGAGATCGAAATATCGTTTCGGAGCCGCGAGGGGCAGCTGGGGCCGAACAAAACCAACCGCGAGCAGAAACCGCCGGTTCTTGAGCTCGGCCACGGCAGCGGCTGCTGCCCGTGCGGTCCGCCCATCCGGCAAGGCGAGGTCGTCCGCGTCACGAGCCTGCCAGCTGCGCAACCGGTCCGTCTTTTCGGATGACTGGACCCCGCTGCCAACTGGATCCAGGGAAAACGGATCGGCGGCCAGCCAGGCGCCGTTGCGTAGGCGGTTCCAGTTCGAGTCCGCCTGGGCTTCGTTCTCGCGGCTGCCCCAATCGGGTCCGCCCGCAGTCCACGGAGCAATGCTCCAAGAAAGCCGGTCATCCAATACGGGTCTCTGGAAGATTTTGCCGAAGGCCGTCGTCGCGTAGCCGTGGCGCTTGAAGTGCTGCGGCAGTGTGACGGCGTTAGGACGGGCGCGTCGGAAATGCGTCTGCTGGTCGTAGACCCGTGTCGTGTCAGGACGCAGGCCGGTCAGCAGGGATGTGCGGGATGGGCTGCTAGCGGCTTGCTGGCAATAGCTCTTGAGGAACGTCAGGCCCGTGGCGGCCAACCGGTCGATCTGCGGAGTCAGCACACGGCTACTCCCATAGCAGCCGAGTTCCGTGCGGAGATCGTCGACGAGGATCAGCAGGACATTCTGATCCGGAGGCCGATCGTCGCGGCTCTTGGCGTCCGCGCGTCCGAGCCCGGCGAGCGCCGAGAGAGCAATGCCTCCGCGGCCCAAAAATTCGCGACGAGAGGTGGGCGCGCTTTGCGTCACGGTAAGAGCTTTGTTACGAGCAGCCAAATCGGCCGGATCGTCCGCCCAGTCCCTGCCGCCGTCTCCCCGCAGAACGGCAGGGCGGGCCATGGAGTTGCTGGGCGAATCAGGCAACGTGTGAGTCGAGGGCGCTGGAAAGCCGAGCCTCCGGAACCGCACCGACGATCTGTTCGACCGGCCTGCCTCCCTTGAACAGGAGCATGGTCGGGATCCCGCGCACGTTGAATCGCTGGGCCGCGGCGGGGTTGTGATCCACGTCGAGCTTGCCGATCTTGACTTTACCGGCGTATTTCTCCGCAAGCGAGTCGATGACGGGAGCCATTTGGCGGCACGGGCCACACCAAGTGGCCCAAAAATCGACCAACACGGGCTGATCGGAACTCAGGACCTCGGAATCGAAATCCGAGTCGGTGAAAGTGAGAGTGTGGGGTCCAGCCATCGAAATCCTCCAGTATTTTCGCTCTCTCAGCGTAGCAGAATGGCAGCACGTTCCTCAGGCCAAGATGCATTGCCCTAGCGGTCCAACTGCTGCTTCCACTCATGCAGAAGCGCAAGGGCTTCGATGGGTCGCAGAGTGTCGATATCGAGACTGCCGAGCTCTTCGAGAATCCCCTCGGAAAGCGGCTCGAAGATATTCGTTTGCCTGGTGTCGGGAGGTATTGGCTGCACGCCTCTTGGTATGGTTTCGTTGTTCTCGTGCTCCGTGAGAACTTCGTTCGCGCGACGGACCACCGGTCGCGGCAACCCGGCGAGCCTGGCAACCTCGATACCGTAGCTGCGGTCGGCGTTGCCCGGCTCGATGCGCCGCAGGAAGACCAGCTTGTCTCCGGACTGTCGAGCGGAAACATGCAAGTTGAAAATCCCCTCGTGCGCGGAAGGCAGGGCCGTCAGCTCGTGGTAATGCGTGGCGAACAGAGTCTTCGCACGGACCTCGGAGTGGATGTACTCGGCCACAGCCCAGGCGATCGCCAAGCCGTCGTAGGTCGAGGTGCCACGACCGATCTCGTCCAGCAGAATCAGGCTTCGCTCCGTGGCAGTGTTCAGGATCTGGGCGGTCTCGGTCATCTCCACCATGAAGGTCGACCGGCCGAGCGCAACGTTGTCGCTTGCGCCGATGCGCGTGAAGATCCGGTCCACCAGAGGCAGGACCGCCTTGCGCGCCGGCACGAAAGAGCCCATTTGGGCCATGATCGAAATCAGGGCTGTCTGCCGCAGATAGGTCGACTTTCCGCCCATATTGGGTCCGGTGATGATTGCCAGTAGGTTCCGGTGGCCGTCGAGGTACACGTCGTTCTCGATGAACCGCTCTCCGTGCTCCTGCTCCAACATACGTTCCACGACGGGGTGGCGACCGCCCTCGATGTGGATCTCTCCGGACGAGGAAAACCGGGGCTGGACGTAGTCGTACTCGATCGCGGCCTGGGATAGGCCACGCAGAACGTCGAGTTCAGCGATGGCCGTCGCGGTCGAGCGGATGCGCTGCGCCTCGGCTGCGATTTCCGCGCACAATCGCTCGAAGATCTCAGCCTCTTGCACCCTGATCCTCTCCTCGGCATCGAGGACCTTGGCCTCGAGTTCCTTGAGCTCGATTGTCGTGAAGCGTTCCGCGTTCAGGAGCGTCTGCTTGCGGTCGTAGCGCTGCGGAACCTTGGTCAGGTTGGCCTTCGAGACTTCGATATAGAAGCCGAAGACGTTGTTGAAGCGGACCTTCAGGGAGTCGATGCCGGTTGCGTCGCGCTCTCGCTGCTCCAGTTGCGCAATGAAGTCGCGGCTGTTTCGGCGAATGTCGCGCAGCTGGTCCAGTTCCGGGTCATAGCCGTCAGCCACGGCTCCTCCGTCGGCGACATGCACTGGGGGCTCGGTTGCGATGGTCGAGGTGATCCTCCCGCAGATGTCCTCTAGGGTGTCTAACCGCTTCCGGAGCGCCGTCGTCCGCCGGCTCGCCAAAGCCGCCGTGAGCTCTCGCAAGACAGGCAGGCGCTGGAGCGATACACCGAGATAGTAGGCGTCTCTGGGACCCGCCGAACCGAGCGTGATCCTCGCGAGTAGCCGTTCGATGTCGTGGAGTTGCCGGAGCTCGCGTTCGAGTTCGGCGCGGACGATAGTATCCCCGCACAGGCTGCTCACGGCCTCCAGGCGCTCCTCGATCTCCTCGAGCCGCAGACAGGGCCGCAGGAGCCACTTGCGCTGCAGTCTGGCGCCCATCGGGGTTGCTGTACGGTCCAGCGTGTAGAGCAGCGTGGTGCGGACTTCCTGAAATAGGGGATCCGAGAGTTCCAGATGACGTGCGGTGACCGGGTCGAGCACCATCCAGTCCTTCTGTTCGATGTACGCCGGTCGTTCCAAATGCTGGAGGGCGGAACGCTGCGTGTCCTTGAGGTAGTGGACCAGCGCCCCAGCCGCCGCAACGGCGCGCGGACGGTCTGCAATCCCAAGCCCTTCCAGCGAGTGCAGGCCGAGCGTGTCAAGCAGCAGGCGCTCCGCGTAGTCGACATCGAAGATCCAGGCATCGATCTCGGTGCGCGTATAGCGGGGGGCGGGGCTCACGGACTCGTCTTGCCTCGAATCGGAGAAGAGAGGTGAGGAGGAGACACAGAGTACTTCCTTGGCGCCCACGGACACCAGCATGTCGTCGACTTCCGATGCGGTGACCTCCGTGGCCCGAAATTCGCCCGTTGAAACATCCACGTAAGCCAGGCCGGCGGCGCCATCCGTCTCGACGACAGCGGCCAAGTAGTTGTTTTCTCGCGAATTCAGCAGGTTCAAGTCGCTCGTGGTGCCAGGGGACAGGACACGAACGATCTCGCGCTTGACGAGAGCGCGGGTCTTCTTGGCGTCTTCGACCTGGTCGCAGATCGCGATGCGGTGGCCCTTCTCGAGCAGCTTGGCCAAATAGCTCTCGGCCGCGTGTGCGGGCACACCGCACATCGGGATCGGCTCGCCCTTGCCGTCCCGTCGCTTGGTCAGCGTGATCTCGAGGTCTCGCGAAGCCGTGACAGCGTCTTCGAAAAACAATTCGAAGAAGTCACCCAGGCGGAAGAACAGGAGGCAGTCTGGATATTCCTGTTTGGCAGCATGGTACTGCTGCATCACAGGGGTTCTGGATGCACGGGGGGCCATCCGAGAGGGCGGCGAGGACTCTCTGATTATAGTCGGCGGCCAGGGACCGCGGGATTGCGTTGTAATAGGAACAGAAGGCGCAAGATGGAAAGACCGTACTTCGCCCTGACCCTGATCACGGGGATCCTCGGCGGCCTTGTCCTGTGCTATTGGATCCTGCCTCGCCGAAACGAGTCGGCAGTAGCGGCCGAGCCCAAGATTGAGGGCCTTTGGGACGGGACTTCAGTACGCAACCTGACCCAGGGCGAATACCGGCCCCGCCGGCGCGAATTCCACTTGTTTGGCCAGACCCACCAGATGGTCATCCTGGCTGGAGAGGATCGTCCGAAACTGTCCAAGTCGTTGAGCGGCAGGAGCTCCGAGGAATTCCTGAGCCAGCAGCCGATCGGCGCCGGTCTTTACCGCTACGAGCGGGACGGAGAGAAGATCGTCCGGAGCAACGTGGCGGCGCTGTCGGCCTACTACGAGGGCCGCACGTTCATTGGAGACCTGGAGTTCGCCGCCGACACGTTGGTTCTCCGGGATAGCCACTCGGCGAACGGTCACAAGCGGGAGTGGACCATGCGGCGCGTCGAGTAAGCCCGGAGCATGCGGCAAGCTCTTCCACGAATCCGGACAGGCTCCACCAAGGGCGGCAGGACGCGCGGAGGCGACGTGCGTCAGGCCTTGTGGTGTGCGGTTTTCTGTGCATGCGGGCTCGTCGCGTTGGCCGCTCTGCCGCTGAGCGCGCAATCGGACGCGACCTTGGAAGGGACCGTCTCGGATCCTCAAAGACGGGTGGTTGCGGGCGTCGCAGTACGCTTGACGCGAGTTGGCACCGGCGCGGTGCGCACCGTCGTGACGGACACCGGAGGCCGCTATCTGGCGGTGGCTCTACAGCCTGGCAGCTACGCGGTCTCCATCGCGCACGGAGGCTTTCGGCCTTTCCATGCCTCGGGCATCGAATTGACGAGCGGCCGGGCCGCGCGCTACGACGTACAACTGGCCCTGGGGACGGGCCAGGAGGCCATCGAGGTGGTGGCGCGCTTGCCGCTGGTCTCGATGAATGCGGGAGATTGGGGTGGGTTGGTTCCGGAGAACAACCTGCGCGACTTGCCCCTGAACGGCCGCGATCTCTTCGAGCTCTCGGCTCTTGAACCCGGCGCCACATTGCCGGCCTCCGCCCGGACCGGACTGGCGCAGGGTATCGGCCGCCAGATCTCCGTTCTCGGATCGCGCCCCAATCAGAACAGCTTCCAATTGGACGGCGTCTATGTCAACGATGCGGCCTCCGCTTCGCCGGCCAGCGCGGCCGGCAACGTTCTCGGCCTGGAGATGGTGCGCGAAGTGCACCTGGTGACCAACCCGTACAGCGCCGAATACGGCCGCTCGGTCGGCGGCGTGTTCACAGCAGTCTCACGGTCCGGCGAGACGCACTTCCATGGCAGCGCGTACGAATACTTCCGCAACAATGCGCTGGACGCGCGGAACTACTTTGATTCGCCTGCCGCGGGCGCGCCGCCGCTGCGGCGTAATCACTTCGGTGTGCTACTCGGCGGGCCCGCGGTGCGAGGCACTGCGTTTTTCCTGTTCAATTACGAGGGCTTGCACGAGCGGCGCGCCCGCACGGCGCGGCCGGCCGTACCGACGGCGGAGGCGCGGCTCGGGCGCCTTCCGAACGCTGAAATCGCCGTTGCCCAGGAGGTCCGTCCCTACCTCGACTTGTACCCCCTGCCGAATGGGCGCGACTTCGGCGATGGGACGGCCACCTCGGTCCGCCAGCTGAAGGACCGTACCGACGAGACCTACGCCGCCGGCAAGATCGACCTTCTGTTCGATTCGGCGACCCAGTTTGCGGCTCGCTACACGTTCGACGATGCCGCCAGCCGCACGCCCGACCCGTTGGACCTGTGGGTGTTCGGCCTCGACTCCAACGACCACTTTCTGCATACCCAACTCAAGCACGTGCACTCGCAAGACACCCTTTCGACATGGCGCGCGGCCTTCAGCCGGGTCGACAACTTCGAGAACAGCACGACCGCGGTGCCCAGCGAACTCGCGTTTGTCCGTGGACAGCCGATGGGCACGATCACGGTCAACGGCCTGGCAGACACGGGTGGATTTCAGGCGCGTGCGAGGCCCCGCCGTTTCATCCTGGAGAGCTATCAGATGGGCGCCTCCGTGGTGCACGCGTCCGGCCGCGGCACGTGGCGGTTTGGGGCAGGCTACGACCGTGTCCGGTTCAACCAGCGCTCTGATTTGAGCGCCGTCGGCTCCTACACGTTCGACTCGGTGGCCTTGCTCCTGCAGGCCCGGCCGCGCATCGCCGAAGTCATGCAGCCCGGTTCCGATACGGTGCGCGGGTGGCGCTACAACCAATTTTTCGGTTTCCTGCAGCACGAATTCCGCGTTCAGGAGCGACTGAGTCTGAGCGTGGGCATGCGCTACGAGGCCGTCTCCACGCCGACCGAAGTCAACGGCAAGATCGCGGTGCTGCGTGATTTTGTCAACGACTCCGAAACGACGGTGGGTGGTCCTCTGTGGGACAACCCCTCCGCCGACAACTTCGCGCCGCGTGCCTCGCTGGCCTGGGACCCGGTCGGCGACTCGCGCACGGTGCTTCGCGTCGGCGGTGGTGTTTTCTTCGATCTGCTCGGCAGCCGTGAACTGACGATCGCAGGCGTGCGCACGCCTCCGCTCTTCAATCGCATTCTGGTGTTCGGCAGACCGCGCTTCCCGGACATTCTGCAGGCCGCCGCCGGACGGAACCCGTCGAAGTCGATGGACGGTCTCGATTACCATCTGAATCAGCCCTACGTGGCGCGCTGGCAAGTCAACCTGGAGCGCCAGTTGCACCGCGGGACCGTATTGCGCGCCGGATACAGCGGCGCGCGCGGCGTTCACCTGTTTGGGCAACTCATCAGCGCCAACAGCCCAGTCCCGGAGCTTCAAAGCGACGGGCGTTACTTCTTCCCAGCCGGTAGCCCTTACGTCAACCCCGCCTTTTCCCGTATCGGTCTGCGCCGTTCGCAGTTCAACTCCTTCTATCAGGGTCTGACGTTGAGCCTACGGAGCCGGGTCGGGAGCCGCCTTGCCGTGCGCAGCAAGTACACGTGGAGCCGGTCGATCGACGAGGCGTCGAATCACACATTCAATGATTTCGTCGCCAGCGACCAAGTGCCGACGGTGTGGAACTACCGAGCGAACCGCGGCTTGTCCGACTTCGACCAGGCGCATGTCTTCGCTGCCAGCTTTTCGTGGACGCCCTGGCAAGGAGGTGGCTCTGCGCTGACGGCCCTCCTGGGAGATTGGGAGGTGCACGGCATGGCGCAAGCGATGGCCGGCACTCCCTTCGCCCCCCGCGTGGGCTTCGACAGAGCCCGCTTGCGGCCCGGCTTTGGCGATAGCGGCCAACGTCCCGACCTGGTGTCCGGGCGATCCGCCGCGGACATCGTGCTGGGCGATCCCGCGCGCTACTTCGATGCCGGAGCCTTCATCCTGCCGACGGCGGGCTATCTGGGCAATCTGGGCCGTGGGACTCTACGTGGGCCCGGCGTGTTCACCGTCGATCTCGCACTCCACAAGACCTTGTTCTCGAGTGAGCGCCAGAGCGTGACGCTACGCGGCGAAGCGTTCAACCTGACGAACCATCCGAATTTTCAGGTGCCTTCCGGGCGTGCGCTGTTCACCAGCGGCGGCGGACGGATCGGTAGCGCGGGCCGCATTACGGCGACTAGCACCACATCGCGGCAGGTGCAACTGGCGTTGCGCTGGGAGTTTTAGCGTCGAACTCCGCTGCCTGCCCGGCAGCCGATTCAGCGGAAGGACGGCCAGCCTTCACAGACACGACCGGGCGAGGATGGCTCGTTCTCGACACCGGCGTACTCGATGAGGCTCGCCTGTCGGCTTGCGCGCCTTTTGACAAGGAAACAGCTCGTCCATCTCGCTGCCCGGGCTCCCGCCAGCAGTAGGGAAAGAACCCGATCGAACCGTTCTCTTCCGATCACAGTCCCCGACATGAAAAGCGTAGAGACGCTACTGAACGGCGACCGGTGGCGGTTGATAGACTGAGCACGATGTTACAAACGATCTCCCGCGGCAGAGACGTCTATGACGCGGTTGTAGTCGGTTCGGGCGCCACAGGTGGAGTGGCTGCTTGGCAGCTTGCTTCAGCAGGCCTCAAGACTTGCGTGCTGGAAGCCGGTCCCAAGATCACCGATGCCGACTTCACCGAGCACGTCATGCCGTACGACTTGAAGTACCGAGGCAATTCATCCGGCTACGTCGGCGGCATTCCGAAGTCCCCCGACCTGATGCGCAATCGACCGATCCAAGGATTGTTGTACGCGTGCCGCGAATCGAACTACAGGTGGTTCGTGGACGACATCCGCAATCCCTACCAGACACCGAAGAACAGGCCATTCCACTGGATCCGCATGCGTGTGCTCGGAGGCCGCTCGCTGTCCTGGGGACGGCAGTCGTACCGCATGGGCGATCTCGACTTTCGTTGCGCCGACCGGGACGGTTACGGCGAGAACTGGGGCATCGCGTACGCCGACCTCGTGCCGTACTACGAGAAAGTCGAGCGCTTCATCGGGATTAGCGGCATCGCGGAAGGACTGGAACAGCTTCCGGACAGCGTCTTTCTGCCGCCTCTGCCCTTCCAGTGTGGGGAGCTGATGTTTCGCAATCGCCTGAGACGGAAGATGGGGCGGGTCGCGACCATGGGCCGCACGGCCATCCTGACGAAGCCGCACAACGGTCGCCAAGCCTGTCACTATTGTGGGCCGTGCGAGCAGGGATGCATCACACACTCCTACTACAACAGCCCCACGACGACGCTCAAGGCCGCCCTGGACACAGGGAATTGCGACTTGGTCGTGGACGCGGTGGCGAGCCACGTGACCCGCGATCCGAGGACCGGCAAGGCCGCCGGCATCGCGTATCTGGACCGCACCACCAGGGCCCCGCGTGAGGTTCGCGGCAAGGTCGTGGTCCTCTGCGCCTCGACGCTCGAGTCGACGCGGCTGCTAATGCATTCCGCCGACTACGGCCTGGATTTCAATTCTAGCGGAGTGCTGGGACACTACTTGATGGACCATATCTATCGGGGCGGCGCCTGGGGCGTGATGCCTGAGTTGAAAGCCAAGCCCTGGGTCGGCATCCCGAAGCGGCCCAACGGCATGTACCTGCCGCGTTTCCGCAACATCGACCGTCCCCACACCAACGGCGTGATCCGCGGCTACGGCTATCAAGGCCATAGTGGTCCGTCCTTCAACCTCCAGGCGGCCGGATTTGGAGAATCCTTCAAGCGGGCGGTGCATGAGGAGAGCCGCTGGACGACAAGCTTCGGCGCTTGGTGCGAGTGCCTGCCGCGCTACGAGAACCGCGTCGTTCTGAATCGAGACCGTCCCGATGCGTGGGGCCTGCCGACTTTGGACATCGATTTCGATTGGTCGGACAACGACAAAGCGCTCTGGAACGATGCGCGCGTGCAGGCGGCGGAGATGCTCGATGCGACGGGCCACACGAACGTGCGGATGACCGGTAAATACTCGGTCGGAGGGTTTTGCATCCACGAGGTTGGCACGGCCCGCATGGGGGCCAATCCGAAGAAGTCGGTGCTGAACACCTGGACGCAGACCAACGACGTCGAGAATGTCTTCGTGACCGACGGGGCGGCCTGGGTCTCCATCGGTTGCCAGAACCCGACTCTGACGATGATGGCCATCACCGCCCGGGCGGCCGACTATATCGCCGAGGAAGGCAAGAAAGGTCGCTGGACGTAGACGCCGAGACGCTAGTCGAGGGGCCGTTGCTCAGCCGGTGGTTGAGGCAACTCCCGCAACATCGCGTACAACCTCTCCCAGGTGTAGATGCCGCTTGAGTGCCCGTCGCTCCAGAAGATTTGAATGGCGTAACGGCCGACGGGCTCAATCTTGGTGGGGTAGACCAGGATCGGCAGGAGGCTCTCGGTCACGGTGCGCTGACCGGTGAGTTCGTCCACGCATCCCGCACAGGGGCACTGGCCCCGCAAAAAGCGCGCCGGATAGACCGCCTGTTCACCGGAGTTCCAGAGGATCTGGATGTCGTGGGAGCCGTGGCGGTTGATCTCCCGGGGCTGGGGGTGCTCGTGCGTGACCATCGCCTCCGTCCTTGTAGTGTAGTTCCCCCGCAAGGGGCTGCTGGGTTCCGCGCCGAGGTGCTCAATAGTCTCGAAACGGGCCTCGCGGTTCGGCATCCTCCATGGCCTCGACCCACTCGCGGTAGCGCCGCTCAACGCGTTTCCTGACGCCGGGAAGCTTTTGACTCAGATCGGCGCGCTCGCCGAGATCCTCGGACAAATCGAACAGTCCTCCGCCCCGCCTGGAATGCACCAGCTTCCACTTGCCCACACGGGCCCCGCGCTCGCTCTGGCGTTCCCAGAACATGCTCTCTCGGGGCGAACTCTCTCGGCCCTGCAGCACGGCGAGCATGTCGAAGCCGTCGAGGGTGATGCCGTCCGGCAGGCGAGCCCCGGCCGCATTGGCCAGCGTCGGGAAGACCTCCAGGGCCGTCAGGAACTCGTCCGAAACGGATCCCGCTTCAATGCGTCCGGGCCAGCGCATGAGCATGGGGACGCGGACACCGCCCTCGAACATCTGTCCCTTGCGCCCACGCAGCGGGCCGGAGTCTCCGCCCCCGCCTGCGCCGTTGTCGGAGACGAAGATCACGATCGTGTCGTCACGAAGCCCGTAGTCGTCGATACGATCGAGGACGCGTCCGATCGAGGCGTCCATGCAGGTCACCGCCGCCATGTACTTGTGCCGTCTTTCGCCCTCGATGCGGTCGGGAGCGGGGTACTTGGCGAGAAATTCGCCAGGCGCCTGCGCGAATCCACGGATCCTGCGATCCAGGTTCGAAGCGCCGTGGGGCGCATTGTAGGAGAGGTAGACGAAGAACGGCTTGTCTCGGTTCTGCTCGAGGAACCGTAAAGTCTCGCGCTCAAACACGTAGGTCGCATACACCCCCTTGTCCTCCCGTGTCGGAGCATTGCCGCGGTGTATCGACGGGATGCCGTAGCGTTCGTGCGTCCAGTAGTCGATGCCGGTGTTCACGAATCCGTAGAAGTCGCCGAATCCCCGCTGCAGTGGGAGAAAGCGGCGCAGGGAGCCAAGATCCCACTTTCCGAAAACGCCGGTCTCGTAGCCGGCGCGAACCAGGACTTCGGAGAGCAACACCTCGCGCTCGTCCATCCCGAGGATGCGCTCCGGACTGATCTCGTATTCGTACGCCGGATAGAGATAGTCGTCGTTGACCCGATCGTTCCGGAAATTGTCGTATGTGCCGTTGCGCTGAGGGAAGCGGCCTGTGAGCAACGCGCCGCGGGACGGCGTACAGACTGGAAAGGCCGCGTAATAGCGGGTCAGCCGAATGCCCTCGGCGGCCAGCTGGTCGAGCTGCGGCGTCAGGATATCGGGACTGCCCATCGACCCGAGATCGAGATACCCCTGGTCATCCGAGACAATCAGCAAGATGTTGGGCTGGCGTGCTGTCAGCAGGATCGCAGCTCCAACCAACAGCACGGCCGTGCGGCGCAGCATGAGGCCCATTGTATGCAGGCGAACTGGGCAGCCTTGCCTGCGACGATCATGGCGCGTCCGCGAGAGCGGCTTCCCGCGTAATCCGCATGACATCACGAAGCGATTGGCGCGGTAGGGCGCTGAGGACCGGCCGCAGTAGCCGGCGGAGTGTTTTCGGGATACTGCGCGTGAGCGTAATCGTGCGGTATTCGGCGATGATGCCCGTTTCGGTTTGCGCGAAGCGCCAATAGGTATGCAGCCGCCACAAGAAGCCGCTGTCGTTTCCGACCGGCCTGAGGGATTCCCGTTCGGTTCCAGGCTTGTCGACCTCGCGGATGCGAGCGCTGCGAGAGCGGCCCCACCAACGCCGCGCATCGAGGCGGCGGTACTCCGCCAAGTGTTCTGTGTCGAACACCACTGTGAAGACGTTCTGTCTCAGCATGCGCATGGAGACGCGGAGTCGCGCGCCGTCTCGTTCGAGGATGCGCGACCGCAGCACCAAAGGCGCATACGTCGTCGCATGCGTGTCGTACGCGGTCACGATGCCGACCACACGCTCGAGGTCGGTGACGGGGATCAAGACCGCCGCAGTCCAGTCGTGAACGAGACCGCCGGGGATCGCCTGGCTGTCGGCTTCCCAAGCGGGTTCCACCGCGATGTCTCCGCGTTCGAGGATTGCGGCGCGGGTTGCCGACTCCATGCTCCAAAGGAAGGGAAGCTCTCCTTGCAGGCGACTCTCGAATTCGGCGTCTGCGCGGTCTGCGTACTGCTCAAACGCCTGGACGGTCTCGGCTCGCAACTCGGCCGCGTGCCCCGGCTGGGACAAGCCGGCAAACAGCGCGGCGCATGCGGCTCGCGTTCCGAGGCGCAACGGCGGGCGGGGGATCCCGTTGGTCTCCAGGAGGACGGTAGCCCGAGCGCGGCCGACGGCGGCCCGCAGCGAGTGGACCCACGTGGGCAGATGGGGGCCTGGGGCTGCCGCCGGGGCTTTCCAGGGATGCATCAGGACTCTAGGGATCGGAAGTAGCGGCGTGCCGCCTGCATGACGTGCGGCGAGAGCAGCAGGGCAGAGGTCATTGTGGGGATGGCCATCAGGGCGAACATGCCGTCGATGAAGTTGACGACAGCCGTCAACGACGATACGGCGCTGGCGACGATCGCGGTCACGAAGAAGTACCTGTAGAGATGCTGGCGTCCGGCCCCGATGAGGAATCCCAGGGACTTCTCTCCGTAGTAGCCGTTCGAAAGGATCGTGCTGGTGGAGAAGAAGAATACGCAGAGGACGAGGAGTTGGGTGCCGATGCCGGGGAGAGCCTGCTCGAAAGCCAGGGCGGTCACGGTCACGCCGCTGCTTTCGGTGGCTAGCCACGAGCCCGTGGAGAGGATGATCAACGCCGTCGCGCTGCACACGATCAGAGTGTCGATGAGAGGACCGAGCATCGCGACGAGCCCTTCTCGAACCGCTTCGTTGGTCTTGGCGGCTCCGTGCGCCAGGGCCTCCGTGCCGATGCCCGCTTCGTTCGAGAATGCGGACCGCCGGATACCGGTCACGATGACCGCGCCGACGGCTCCTCCCGCGACCGCGTGCCCTGTGAAGGCGTCCTCCAGGATCAGGCGAAACATGTCGGGAATCTCCCGAACATGCATGGCCAGGATGCACAGGGCCGCACCAAGGTAGACGACGACCATTGCCGGGACCACCCGCGAAGCGACGTATCCGATCCGCCGGATGCCTCCCAGTACGACGGCGCCTGTCAGACTCGCGATTGCGACTCCGACCGCCAGATTGAACAGCCATGCGTCGGATGGCCCCGTGAGCCAGCCCCGCGGGACGGCGATGGTATCGCGCAGGATCTGCGTCAATTGGTTCACCTGGAACATCGGCGTCGTACCCGCAAGAGCGCAGAAGGCAAAGAACGACCCCAGCGGCTTCCAGCGCCTCCCGAGGCCGTACAAGATCGTGTACATCGGGCCGCCCTGGATCGTGCCGCGGCTGTCCGGGCCGCGGAACTGGATCGACAAGGTACAGGTAAAGAACTTCGTCGCGACGCCGGTCAGTGCACAGATCCACATCCAGAAGACCGCGCCGGGGCCGCCAGTCTGAATTGCGATCGCAACGCCGCTGATGTTGCCCATGCCGATCGTGCCGGCGAGGGCGCTGCTGAGCGCTTGAAAATGCGTGATTTGTCCCGTGTCGTCCGGATTGTCGAAGCGGCCGAGGAGGATTTGAACGGCGTGCCAAAGGTAGTGGAACGGAAGCCAACCTGGAATAGAGGAAGAAGTACCAGCCGCCTCCGAGGAGCAGGACGAGCAGCCAAGGCCCCCAAGCGAGTTCGGCGAATGTGGCCGTGAGAGACTCGAGACGCTCCATGGTTTTTTAGCATAGAGAACGTGTGACTGCATGGCCGAAGCCGCACTTCCCGCAGGGCAACGCGGTGTGACCGCCACGGCCTCCAATCATCTAGACTCTTGGCAGGAGATTCGCCATGCGTCATCTGGTCGAGAACTACCTGAGCGGACAGCTCTCACGGAGAAGTGTCTTCGAGCGTCTTGTCGCGCTCGGGTTCACCGCGGCCGCCGCCGAGTGCTTGATTCGCCCCCTGGAAGCCGCGGACGCAGTGGTGGGCCCGGAGGGCGACCAATGGCATTCGTTTAACGGTTTTGCGGCATTCGTTTAAGGTCGCAAGGGGAATTCCGGCACATCGGGCCGGTTTTTCGCGTTTCAGGCTGCGGCTGGCTTGGGGGGCCTCCATTTGCCGACGGGTTTGCGGGAGCAGCGCGGGTAGGAGCGGTTTGGGCGCCGTCGCTGGCGGCATCCGTCAATGCTGGCGAGGATCCGGTCGATGGTCCTGCGCAGCATCGCCGCGTGCTTCAGGAAGAGCCCTTCCATGTGCCGCGCCACGGTGCGCAGGCTGCCCTTGAAGTTGGCCTGCAACGCCGGCTTGCCCGGGTCGGACGGGAAACCCTCCTCGCTGTGGTTGGTGAACAGCCGGGTCATGGCCACCAAGGTGAAGTGGGCGAACAGCTCCTGCTGGACCGTGCGCTCGGTCTGGCCGTGGAACTGCTCCACGGTCAGCATGTGTTTGGAAATCTTGTAGAGTTCCTCAAGGCCCCACCGGCTGTGATACAAATCGGCGAGGTCCCGGACGCTGTAGCGCTGGCGGTCCAGCAGCGTGGTGGCGAGGGTGTAGTCGGTCGCGCCGACGGTGTACTTGACGAGGCGCACCCGGCAGGGCCGCAAGGCGGCCTGCGGGTACTGGCGCAGCGCGTCGGCGCTGGGCTGGACGGTGACCGTGTCGTCAGTGCGGTCGCTGGCGAGGAAGTCGCGGAACAGCGCGGAGGCGTTGCTCTGGAGGCGGAACACGGCCTGCAGGTCGCGTTCGGCATGGGCGTGCAGCAGCTGGAAGGAGTAGTAGCCGCGGTCATAGACGACGACATCGCCGGGGGCCAGCGCCGCGAGGTGGGCCAGCGCCGCTCGGCGCTCGTTGCCATGGGCGTGCAGGCCGAAGTCGACCGGGATGCGCGCGCGCAGTTGGTAGAGGCAGCTGAGCAGGCCCTGCGGATAGTGGGCGTTGGGCGCCGGCGTGCGGTAGCCCTCGCCGGCCAGCGGGCGGGGCAGGTTCAGTTTCGAGCCGTCGACGGCGAAGACCCGCTGGCCGTGCCAGCGCTGGCGGGCCGCCTCCGGCGGGGCTGCGTCGAGAATCGCCTGGTGGATGCGCCGGAACACGTGCGCGCCGACCTTGGCGCGGGCCGCGCAGATCGAGGAAGCCGACACCGGCTCCGGCTGCGGCAGCGCGACCCCCAGCCGGCGGCACTGCTCCCACAGCTCGGCCAGGGTCAGGGCATAGCCCTGGCGGTCGGGCGCGAACACCAGCCGGAAGACGAACAGCACCACCAGCAGGGTGTCGATGACGCGCCGCCGCCGGAGCCATTCCCGGTCGTGCTCGCCCGCCACGCGCACGAGCGTGCCGATGAGCCCCTGCCACAGCTGCACGAAGCGCTCCTGCGCCTCCGGCTGCGGCTCTGCCGGAGCGGGCCTGGCTGCCGCCGGGCGGGGCTTGGCCGCCGCGCGCGGCCCGTGCAGCAGGATCGCCCGCCAGTCGGGGTGCAGCGGGTAGGCGTACACGCCCTTGGGCGTCTTGGCCGGCGCCGCGCCTTGCGCCTTGCGCCCCTGCGTCTGGCCGAGGAACTGCCAGTTGGCGGCGCGGTAGCAGGTGGCCCGGTACTGCTCCAAGTCGACGAACGTCTCGACCAGCGCCGGCCGGTAGCCGTGCCGCCGCTGCCAGTCCTGCGGCAGCTGCCGCAGCGCCAGCCCGAGCGCGTGACTGGCCAGGTTTTTCACCTCCACCCAGGGGAACAGCAGGAAACGGGAATTGCCGACCACGAGGTGCAGGTGCTTGCGGTGCGCCGGGCCTTGCCAGCCGATCCACTCGTCGCGGCAGACCACGTTGCGGGCGGCGAATTGGAACAGCAGGCAGCCGAGCTTGCGCCCCTGCCGGTCGAGCAGGAAGTAGCGCACATGCGCGCCGATCGGCTGGCGGTACCCGAGCGGATGGTAGCGCTCGACCCATTCGTTCCATTCCGCGACCGCCTCCGGCTCGCTCACCGCCTGCAGGCCCAGCGGCGTCAGCTCCGCGAGTTTCTCGCCGACGGGCGGCTGAGGAGCGGTCCGCGCGCCCGGCGTGAGCGGCCGCTGGCGGCCTCGCCCGGGTTGCGGGCTGGGGGCCGGCAGCGTCAGGATGCCGAGCCGTTCCAGCTCTTCGAGCACGCGCGTCGCCAGCTGGATGCGATTGCTGCCCTGCGGGGTCTGCCAGCGCAGGTGCTCGCAGAGGGTGTGGCCCAGCTCGGTGCGGCTCAGTTTCGGGAACAGCCCCACGGTCTCCTGAATGGCGGCGATCTGCCGCCGTGTCAGCCGCTTGCCGCACAAGGTCGTCGACTGGAGGTTCTCGATCCGCGGGTCCATGGAAGGCTTCCCAGTGCTCCGTACCTACGATGGCAAACCGGGGCGCGAAAGTCAAGCCCTGCGGAAGAAAAAATCGAAAGAGGCGTATCCTGCTGAAAACCAATAGCTTATCGGTCTACCAATCGGACATTTGCCGATTTATGTATGCGAATGCCATTGGGAGGGCGACGGCGGCAGCCGTGTCTCGGGCACAGGAGGCGACGCTGTCGTCGAGCAGATGCAGGCGGCCGGTGTCGAGTTTCTCTTCACCAACCCAGGCTCATTCGAAGTAGGCTTTTTCGACTCTTTCCTGGATCGGCCGGGGATGCAGCTGATCCTCGGCCTGCACGAGGGTCTCGTGGTCTCGATGGCCGACGGCTATCACCGGGCCAGCGGCAAGCCGGCTTTCCTCAACCTGCACGTCATCGCCGGCACGGCGCAGGCCGCAGGCCAGATGTACAACGCCGCCAAGGACGGTTCCGCGCTGATCGTGACGGCTGGCCTGAACGACAACGAAATGTGGAGCGACGACGCCGTGCTGGCTCCTCGTCCGGGGTACGACCAAAAGGAGATCAACCGTCAATTCACAAAGATTTCCTGGGGAGCCCGCGAGCCGCGCGCCCTAGCGTTGATGCTGCGCCGGGCGTTCAAGACGGCCACCGCGGCCTGCCGTTTACCCACAACTGGTTTCGTCACTCATGTGGCGGTAGACTTTGCTGGCTTGGTTCAGGCGCATTGCTCGCTCGAAGACTTGCGCACCGGCGGTCAACCGCATGTAACCCTTCCAGAGGACTTGGTGGCCTGGTGCTGAGTACGTCTTGCGCTTGAAGTCGAGGTACCCGCCCATGAACGCCGCCGTGAGCACCGCCCGCCCGAGAGTGTCGGGCGACACCAGCTTGCGATCCTGCGCGAAATCCTCCAGGACGGCGATCTCCATGGCGGAGAACAGCACCTCGGCCGGCAGTTCCGGCGTCTCCCGCCCCAGCAGCGTCATCAGCGTCAGTCGCCAGGCGATCACCGCGTTGATCGTCACCGCCCGCTCGATCCGCTCGCCCCTGCGATGCGCCAGCTCCTGCACCTTGCAGCCCGACTTCAGCACCCGGTGCCAGTCCTCGATGCGCCACCTCAGCCGGTACCACTCCAGCACCCGCTCGGCGTCCTGCCGCGACTCCACCTCCACCGTCGTCAGCAGGAACCATTCCAGCCGCTCCGCCCCCTCCGGCTCGCTCTCCTCCCGCACGTGTACCAGGTGCAGCCTCGCCGCTGCCTCGCCCGTCTCCGTCGACGGCAGCTCCACCGCCTTCCAGCGCAGCCCCACCTGCGCGACCCGCTCCGCGCGCGCGTCGCGCTGCTTCTGCCCGCGCGCGGCCGTACGCGCCGACAGGCGCTCCACATGGATCTCCAGGTGGGCCTGCGCGGCCTCCGCCCGCACGGCGTCGAACAGCTTCGGCACGTCCTTGCCCTGGGAGCGGTTATGCTTGGCCCGCACCACTAGGTCGACCGCCCCCAGGCGGCGCTGCTCGGCGAACAGCGCGAACACGTCCGCCTCCCGGTCCAGCACCGACACCAGCCGGACGCCGTCCAGCTCCTGCCCCAGCGCCGCGCACGCGCGCAGCCCCCGGATCCAGCGGAACGTCTTGCGCTCCTCCAGCGGCTTGCCCTGCTCCGCCTGCCCGTCCGGCGCCTCGTACTGGATGTGCGGCACCCCCAGCGGCAGGCCCTCCTCGCTGACCGCCAGCAGGGAGTGCATGTGCAGCCCCAGCGTGCCGTTCGAGCCCTTGTTCTTGCTGATCCTGCCCAGCCCCGCGCAGCCCCCGTGGCTGGCGAAGTTCAGGTCCGTGCCGTCCTGCAGGCACAGCACCGTCCGCTGGCCCTGCATGCGCCGCAGCGTGCGCTCCCGGTGCGGTGCCAGGATGTTCTCCGGCGTCAGCTCCGAGTCGGCCGGCTGGTCGATCATCCGGTAGTAGCCCTTGACCGCCGCCCGATCCCTCTGGACCGCTTCCGGGAACGACGCCATGGGCTGCTCCGACTGCATCTGGGCGCTCTGCACCAGGCGCTTGCTCAAGCGTACATCGCCCAGCGGCGCGCCGCCGAACTCGTGCCGCGCCCAGGCGTCCCGGGCCAGGCCCTCGCCGAGGCCCAGCGCCTGCGGCGGCTGCGGCGCCGGCACGCCCAGCTGCTCG
Organism: Bryobacterales bacterium; assembly: GCA_965218615.1. Lineage (GTDB taxonomy): Bacteria > Acidobacteriota > Terriglobia > Bryobacterales > UBA6623 > VXMF01. The sequence goes on along the minus strand of CBDCLH010000002.1, from coordinate 52,636 downwards.
CGCCAGTCGCGGGCCAGCGGGTACAGGTAGACCGACTTCACGGGCACGCTGAGGCCGCGGGGCGCGCAGCGGCCCCGCCCGGCGGTCTGGCCCACGCAGACCCAGTTGGCGGCCGCCAGCGAGGTGCCCTTGTGGCGGTCTTTCTCGACAAACGTCTCGGCGAGCAGAGGGAGATAGCCGTAGCGGCGCTGGAAGTCGTGCGGCAGGCGGCGCAGGCACAGCCCGAGGGCCTTGGAGGCCAGGTTCTGGCAGCGCACGGAGGGACGGATCAGGAAGCGGCTCAGAGCGATCACGCGGTGCAGCTGGCGGGAGCGCAGGTCGGCGTCCCAGCCGATGAAGGCGTCGCGGGCGGCGAGGGCGAGGGCCGAGGCGGCGAAGCCGAGCGCGCCCAGGACGCCGTGGTCGGAGACCAGCAGGTAGCGCAGCTGGGCGCCCACGTGACGCGCGGCGCGGCGCGGATGCTCGTGTTGCATCAACTCGTTCCAAGTGCGCCGCTGGTGGTCGCCGGTGACCTCGACCAGCGCCAGTCCCTGCACCTGGTCGACGCGCGCGGGCACAGCGGTCGGCAGGGGCACGGGGCGGCCGAGCCGGCGGGGCCGGCAGAGCCGGCCGCCGTGCCGGGGGGCGGGCAGCTGGAGGCGGCCGCGCGCCTGGAGCGCGCGCAGCGCCTTCATGCAGCCGGCCAGCTGGGGGCGGCCGAGCGCGTCCAGGAATCCAAACCGCTGGCAGACGCGCCGGCCCAGCTCGGTGCGGCTGGCGCCGCCGGGTTCAGCCAGCAGGTCCTTCAGCCGCGTCATGCCGTCGGCGCTGGAGAGGGTCGAGGCAATCTGACTCTGCTCGTGCATGCCCCAGGGATGACACAGAGCAGGCCCAAAAGTCAAGCCCTACTTGTGGGGCATGGGCAGACCGCGGCTCCGGGTGGACCGGTTTACCTCGCCATCGCGCATCACGCTTTGGAAGCGAAGGGGGTCGAGGCGGATGTCTATCCGGGGTCGAGGTTCTTGACGCAGGCTCGGCCGCGCCCCTCGAACGATGGCATTGAGCGGACGGCGCGCCTGCTGGTCGAGGCGAACCATCCCGTCTTGGTTGTCGGGGACGAGGTCTGGAAGTCGGGCGCCCAAGACGACCTGCTGCGGCTCTCCGAAGCGCTCGGTCTTCCCGTGACCAACAATGGCCAGGGATACATGAACTTCCCCTCGCACCACCCCCATAACGCGGGGCGATTTCGTATGAATTCGGTCGCTTCCGCGAACGACATAGATCTGCTGTTGATGCTCGGGGCCGAAGATTTTGGGGGCCGGGTCGTGCCGTCTGGGCCGGAAGCTCCGGTGCGCGCCAAGTTCGTCCGCCTAGGCATGAATTCCGACGATATGGGACGCAACTACCCGATCGACGAACCGCTGATCGGCGACGTGCGGGAAGGGATCCGCGACTTGCTCGCCGCCGTTGAGTCGCTCACGACGGCGGAGCGCAGGGCCAAGATCGCCAAGCCGCGCAGGGAGCGCTTGCGGGAACGCTCGGAGGAGCGCTTGCGCAAGGCTGCGGAAGGGGTTCGCGCAAACGCCGGCCGTACGCCGATCCACCCCGAGGAGCTGGGCGCCGCGCTGGCGCGCGGTATCGATCCGACATCAGTCGTAGTTGGCGAGAACCTGACTGGGAGCCATGGCCATGTGCAGACGGGACACCGCGTGAACGAGGCGACCTGGATCACCAACACCGGCTTCGGGCTAGGCTGGGGCGTCGGAGCCTCTACGGGAGTCAAGCTGGCCGTTCCGGATCGCGAGGTTGTCTGCTCGATCGGGGACGGTGCGCTCATGTACAGTTCCTCCGGCTTCTGGACGCAGGCGCGCTACGAGATTCCGGTCTTGACTGTCGTCTCGAACAACCGAAACTACCAGACCGTGCGCCACGCCTATCACCGCTACCGCGGCAAGATGGTCGAGCGGAATCGCTATACCGGGATGTACCTCGGCGATCCCGACATCGACTTCGTCCGGCTGGCCGAATCCCAGGGAGTTCTGGGGGAGCGTGTCGACCACGGAAGCCAGCTCGACGCCGCCTTGGCGCGCGGCCGGACTGCCTTGCGCGAAGGACGGCCCTACCTGATCGAGGCTGTCGTCGCCCGCGTCGGTGGTGGCGCGGACTCCACTTGGCACCAAAAGTTCAGCTTGGCCGACCGCGCTCGTTCGGTCTGAGGCGGCGCGTCTCGACAGCGGCGGGCCGCCGGGAGGCGGTCGAGTAACTTCGGCGCATTCGGCGGCGGCTACCGCTTCCAATCGTGCAGCAACCGTTCCACGTGGGCCTTCTCGTAGCGGCCCCACGGCAAATAGTCTTGATTGGCCAGCATGTCCTCGAGAGAGTACGGACCAGAGTCGACGCCGCCTGGGGGGACCTCCGCTCCGGCGATCCAGGCGATGGCGTTCAGCACCAGCTTGCGGTAGTCGGGATGGGCCCAATTCCAATGTACGTGGCCCCCAGTGAACCCGAAGCCTCTGCCGCCTCGGGGCCGCTCGCTGGCCCACATGAGGGTTTGCGTCTCTCCCCGCTCGACCGCGGCGCGGGCATAGGGGTTCCCGGACGCGGGCCCGTCCGGTCGGCTCATGGTGGAAGCTGGCGGTACGGCGCGCAGGATCGGCCTCACGCCCTGCAGGCCCGTCCGGAACCGGATATGGAAGTACCATTCGTCGTTGATGGAGAAGGGTTGCACGCCATTGGTGATCGGATGGTTCGAAGCGAGTTGGACGTTTTCCGGAGTCCAGTGCGGATTCACCGACCACCATTGCTCGAAATAGCCTCCAATCCAGTCGAGGAATTTGGCGCCCGGCTCGCCTTTGGGGACTTCCACGGCGAAGTGGATCGCCCCGATGCCCGCTGTGCGGTCGGCGAGGTCGTCGATCTGCCGGATTGCCCCAAGCCACGGATGGCGCAAGCCGCCATTGCTATACAGGACCACGGCATCGGCGTTGTCCAGCGCGCTCGAGTCAGCTGGGTGGCCGTCGAAGTACGCGACCGGATGGATCGCGGGGAAGTGGCGCTCCAAAGCATCCGTCAACAGCTTGATCCCCGCCGTGTGCTCGTGCGACCCGTAGCCGTGGCTTTTGACGCCACCAATGAAGACAACCTTTTTGCGTCCATCCATCTGCAGGCGTTTGAGCTGGATGTTGCGGAACTTCACCGTCATCGGCGGCCCGCGATGGACTTGCAGGCCGAGCAACCCGGACCGCGGCGCCGCTGGGTCCTTGTCGAGGACGTCGACCATGACATGACCGTTGATCTTGTGGATGTAATGGTTGCCGCGCGCGAGGATATGGAAACTGTTCCAGCCGTCCATGTGGATCCAGGCCTGCAGGTCCACTGGATCTCCGACACTTCCCACAACGGTGGGCCTGCCGTCGACCCCGATTGCGACTTTCTGACCGCGCCGAGCCAAGATGCCCCGGGACCGCTCCCCGTACAGGCCGCCGGTGTGTTGTTCGCCGGCCTCGAAATCGGCCTGCAGGCCGCCCAGGATGTTCGGACCCCACTCTTGTGGCTTTTCGAAGCTACGGTATTGAATACCTGAATTGCCCCCGTCGATCTTGTATTCGAGCTTCAATTCGAAGTCGTCCAGCAAGCCCTGACGCCAGATCAGGAAGGAATTCGCAGGGATCGGATCGTCGGCGTGCGTCTGGCCGATGATGATGCCATCCTCGACCCGCCAGAGCTTGGGATTGCCTTCCCAGCCTTTGAGCGACGTGCTGTCAAAGATCGGCACGAAACGGCCAGCCGGGCTGGCGCCCGGCAACATCGCCGCCAAGGTGAAGGCCAGCAACATGAGTCGGATTGGCAAGGAAGCCATGGGGGATCGTCTCCTGGGGGATCGGACGGGGATGCCCGTATCATAGCTTGCGACCAGAGAGCCCACTTCCGGCGCCCACCGGACTTGGAGGCTACTGCAACTGGAGGGAGGCCTCGACGTCAGGGATCGCCTGCAACGGGTGGTCTGGCACGTGCTTGTAGGGTAGAGCGAACCAAAACGTCGAGCCTTTCCCGAGGACGCTTTCCACCCAGACCGTTCCGTTGTGCGCCTGCACCAAGTGCTTGACAATCGCCAAGCCCAAACCCGTGCCGCCGAGTTCCCTCGAGCGCGCCTTGTCGACCCGGTAGAAGCGCTCAAATAATCTAGGAATGTGTTCTTTCGCGATGCCGATGCCGGTATCATGGACATAAAAGTTCAGCATCGTCTCGCGCTCCCGGACGCCAATCGCAATGCTGCCCCCCTTGGGCGTGTACTTCGCCGAATTGTCCAGCAGATTCCCAAGGATCTGTTGCACCGCGGTTCCGTCACACTGGATTTTGAGATCCTCACGAATGGGTTGGACAGTGAGTCGGAGGGATTTCTGCTCCAGCAGCGGCCCTATGCCTTCGGCGGCAAGGGTGATTAGCTCCCCGACAGGTTGCCACTGGAAGTCGAAATCGCGGGCCTTGACCTCGATTTGGGAAAGCGCCATCAGATCCGAGGTCAACTGGGAAAGGCGTTGGGCGTTCTGCCACAGGATCCGCACGAAGCGCTGGTTGTTCTGCGTATCGTGGATGGCGCCGTCGAGCAGCGTTTCGGCGTAGCCCTTGATGGAGGCGAGCGGTGTGCGCAGTTCGTGCGAGACATTGATAACGAAGTCCCGCCGCATGCGGTCGACGCGCTCGAGTTCGGTGACGTCGTGAAAGACGGCGGCGACGGCTTGGACTTTCCCCTTGCGGCTCATGATCGGAGCGCAGGACACGCGCCACGAGCGGTGCGCCGGTTCCTGCACGGAGAACTCGACGGAGCAGGATTCCCCGTGTTCGAGGGCATGGTTGAAAATGGCCGGGACTTTCTTGCTGCTCCAATCATCGAGCAACGCAGTGTTCGCCAGCGGTTCGTCGGGAAACATGTGCTGGATGGCGGGGTTGTACAGCACGACGCGCCGCCTGCGGTCGGCCACCAGGATGCCCTCGCCGATGCCATTGACCGTGGCGGCGAAGCGCGAGCGTTCCTCCAGCAATTGGTTGAAGCTCGAACGCAGCTTGCCGGCGGTGGTCTGGAGGCTCTCCGTCAGGTCGTTGAGTTCTCGCAAGTCGCCGCGCTTCGGGAGGGAAGCATCGATCTCGAAATTGCCCTCGGAAATCTCATTCGAGAGCGAGACGATGCTCGAGAGTTGCCGTGATATACGACGCGCGAACCAAGCGGTCGCCAAAATGAGCGGAGCGACGATGAGCAGGATCACTCCGGTAATGCTGCTTCTGCTGGACGCGGCCAGGGCGTTCACTTCCTCCAAGGGCAGCGCTAGCCGCACCGCACCGCCCCCCAGCATGGGGACGGCCACGTACAGGAAGTCCGTGCCGACGGTGCTACTGAATCGCCTGCTCATGGAGGTCTGGCCCTGCAAGGAGTCGATGAATTCGGGCCTGCCGGCGTGGTTTTCCATGTGAGCGGGATCGGCATCGGAGTCTGCCAGCACGGTGCCTTCGGCGTCGATCACCGTCACACGAGCCCGGGCGCGGCGCGCAATCTCGAGCGCGGTGGCTTGGTAGCTCGCGGGAACTCGGCCTTGCAAGGTGGTTTCGGCGAGGTGCGCCTTTTCGGTCAAGCTCCTTTCCAGCCCACTCTCGAGATTCGCTATCGTGATACTCGTGGTCAGGAACAGCACCGCGACGGCGGTCACCGCCAGGGGCAGGATCGTCAATAGTCCCAGCTTGATTAGGATCCGCGCCGTCATTCCGGAATCTCGAAGCGATATCCGAAGCCGCGAACGGTTTGGATCCAGCGTGGCCTCTCGGGTTCTTCCTCGATGCGTTCACGGAGGCGCCGAATATGGACGTCGATGTTGCGCGGCAAGACGATAGCCCGGCCGTTCCAGATCCTTGCAATCAGCTGTTGGCGCGTATAGGCCCTGCCGGGATTGCGGGCCATGAAACTGAGCAGAGCAAACTCCGTGGCGGTCAGGTCCAGAGGTTTTCCGTGCAGAAGCGCCCGGCGTGCTTGGTAGTCGATTTCCAGGCCGCTAGCGACGAGCGACTTCCTGGGTTCTTGGTTGACTCCGCGTCGCAAGTGAGCCTTGATCCGCGCCAGCAGTTCGCGTGGGCTGAACGGTTTGGTAATGTAGTCGTCCCCGCCGATTTCGAGGCCCAAAATGCGGTCGATCTCCTGGGTGCGTGCGGTCAAGAACAGGATGGGGACGTCGTCGATCGCGGGGTTCGTACGCAATCTGCGGCAAAAATCGAAGCCATCGCCGTCGGGCAGCATGACATCGAGGAGGATCAGATCGGGACGGTGATTCTGGATGGCTTGGAGCGCGCCATCCAGACGGTGGAGCGTCACAACGTTGTAGCCGCTGTTCCCGAGGTTGTAATCCAGGAGCGTGCAAAGATCTCGATCGTCCTCGACGACGATGATGGTCTGTTGCATGCGAGTTCACCGCCATTATAGTCGCCTAGCTCACGAAGTTGGGGCCTTGGTTCGTGGCGGTGATTCGCGCAGATGGTAGGCGTTCCATGCAGCGAAGCTAAGATACGGGGATGGGTTGTGCAGCGAGGCGATCGGAAGCAGCGACATGAGACTCAAGGGAAAGGGCGCCATCGTAACGGGCGCCGGCAGCGGCATCGGTGAAGCAGTAGCGACATGCTATGCGCAGGAGGGTGCGGAAGTCGTCACGATCGGCCGCACGCTCCAGAAGCTGGAGCGGGCCCAAACGAATGCCGGAGAGGCAGGCCGACGGCTGCATCCGTATGCGCTGGATGTCAGCGATTCGATCGCCGTCGATGCTTGCGCCGCTTGGGCGGCCGAGCGACTTCCGCAGATCGACATCCTGGTGAACAACGCCGGCACCAACGTGCCCAACCGCGCTCTCGCCAAACTGAGCCGCGAGGACTTCGACACCGTGATCCAGGTGAATCTCAACGGGCCGTTTTACCTGATGCAGGCGGTGCTGCCCGGCATGCGCAAGCGCGGAGACGGCGTGCTGATCACGATTTCCTCGACAGCCGGCGTGCGCGCCTCAGTCGTCAGCGGAGCCAGCTACAGCGCCAGCAAGCATGGTGTGCGGGCACTGAGCCTAGCCGCCCACCTGGAGGAGGGCGCGCACGGCATCCGGTCCTGCGTGATCTGTCCGGGTGAGGTGAACACGCCGATCCTGGAGCGAAGACCGGTCGTGCCGTCCGCCGAAAAGCGGGCGCTTATGCTGCAGCCCGAAGACGTCGCGCAAGCGGCGCTGCTCGTCGCGACCCTGCATCCCCGAGCGACGATCCCGGAGTTGGTTATCACACCAACCCTGCAGGCGTTCGCTTGAGGGCTCGTCGGCGGAGGAGGGTTTTGCAGGCGGTCTAGATTGCCTGCATGTCCTTGCCCGGCTTGAAGCGCACGGTCTTGCCGGGCGGGATGCGTACCTCCTCACCGGTGCGAGGATTGCGGCCGACGCCAGTCTTGCGGGGACGGATGTCAAAGACGCCGAAACCGCGGAGTTCGATTCGCTCGCCCCGCATCATCGATTCCTTCATCATGTCGAGGATGGTCTCGACGGCTATCTGCGCCTGGGTTCGACTCAGACCGGTACGATTGATCACGCAGTTGACAAGGTCGTATTTAATCATGGGCTTCCGTGCTGACTTCCTGCCGAGATTCTCTATGCTAGGCGAGCCGTTCGGGCTTGTCAACTCCACTAGTCTAGGCCAGTCCACTCCATGGCGAAAGTTAGGTCAATGCTCGCGGTTCCACAGATGGGTCCAATATGTTCGCGCGGACCGATCTCGTCCGTCACGGCGACCCTACCCTTGCAGGCCCACCCAGGGCGCGAACCCGATATTTCTGAATTGACGCAGCGCCCGAATTCCGGAATCGTCGAGCCAAGGCAGGAACTGGCGCGCTGAGGGGTGCTCGCACAGCGGATCCCGGGCGTTTCCTTGCCCAAGGGGGGCAAGCCGAGGAGCAGGCGAGCGCATCGCAGCGCGGACGGCGGGTGCGCGGCGCGTGTGGGGAGTGGTGCCGGAGCCAAGGCCCTGGAGCTGAGTTGCAGTTGACACGTGGGTTTCGTGCTACTATAACAACGCTGACTGAGAGAGCCGTCTGTCCGTCTGCCGGGCGGGCTGCTTCCGGGGCTTTTCTGAGCAATCTGCCAATCGCCGGGGATTGGGCGCCGCAAGGCGCACCGATCCCTTTTTCGTTGCATGGCGCGGCTGGGAAAGACTGCAACAGAGGAGACTAGCCATTTTTCGGAGACGTCAACGCCCGATACGCAGGGTCCGACGCCAGAACGTCAACGAGACGATTCGAGCCCGAGAGGTTCGCGTGGTCTTTCCCGACGGACAGACCAGGGTGATGGCGACCTATGACGGGGTCCGGCGGGCCAAGGAAATGGGACTCGACCTGGTCCTGGTTTCGCCGAACGCTCAGCCTCCGGTCGCGAAGGTCATCGACTACGGCGAGTATTCGTACCTAGAAAAGAAAAAGCGCAACGAGGCCAAGAAAAAGCAGCATCGCATCGAGGTCAAGGAAGTCAAGTTTCGGCCGAACACGGACCAGCACGACTACGACTTCAAGAAGAACCATGCAATCCGCTTCTTGAAGGACGGCAACAAGGTCAAGGCCACCATCTTTTTCCGGGGCCGGGAGATCACGCATGCGGACATCGGGGAGCGGATACTCCACACGCTTGTCACCGATGTCGGGGAATTCGGCAATCCGGAGACGCAGCCCCGCATCGAAGGCCGCACGATGAGTATGATGATTGGCCCCCGCAAGGTCCCCAAGAGACCCCCCAGAGAACCCAGTGGGCTGTCGGCCGCCAGTCCTCCTCAGCCGCCGGTATAGTCGAACCTGGACGCGACGCTCCGCCGCGAATGCTGGACGCGGTTGACGGAGCTATCCGGACCAGGTCCCGGTCACCGCCGACTTTGCCGTGGCACGCTTGCCGGACCGAGCGGTCGCGAGAATCGTCTCACCGGGTGCGACCCCAACCAGGCCCCGCAGCGGCAGCGTTCCGTCCGGCAGAGTTCGAGCGCCGCGTAGTGGCCTACCGTCCAGCCTCGTGAGCAACACGTCCGCATTCGGCAGAAGCTCGAGCGCAGGCAGCGAGCACGAAGGCTCGCGACCCGTGTCGGAGGCCCTTTCCTGGACCGAGCCGCCGCCACGAGCTTGTTCCGAGGGGGAATCGACCAGGTTGCGCAGCCGCAGCGCGAAACACGGGCTCGAGCCTCTCGGATCGAATTCCATCTCCAGAAAATTCCAGTAAAACGGGCCGTCGAGCTTGCGCAGGTCCGGCGTGTCATAGCTCTGGTGATAGAGAGCCTTGACTTCAACCCCTCGACCATCGAAATCCCACATACGCGGGCCGAATCCCTGCTTCACCCCGCGACCTCCGCTACGTCCGATTGGTCCGAAGGAACATTCATAAACCCGTTGCTGGGAGTTGCGCAGGATCATCCCGACATGGACGTCTCCGTAGACACTGACGATACCGCCACGGGATCCGAGCACATCCAAAACGCGGTCCGCGCCCGCGGATACCCAGCCGGCATAGTCCGCTGCGATGCGGTCGCGTTCTCCGAGCACCGTCTTGGCGTCCGGTCGCCCGCCGTCTCCGGTCCAGATCGTATGCATCCCGTTGATCCCGGTAAGGCAAATCAAGGCAGACGAGTCCGTATGGACGGTTTCGCGCAGCCAGGCGAACTGCTCTTCGCCCAACAGGCTCCGCGTGACGTCGCCGCGAGCGTAGAGGTTCTCCTTCCGGCCCCAGCCTTGGTCGTCCCAGATGTTCGTGTCCTGGCTCGACCGCCAGAGGCGCGAGTCGAGAATCAGCAGGCTGAAGTCTCGGTTGGGCATCTTCCAGCGCCGCCATTTCTTGGGGTTCGCCGTTCCCGAGGGCGCCTCGTCTCCCGTGACCAAGTGGTGCACGATCTGAAAATTGCGCCGCATGTAGTCCCGGTCCTGGCCCAGGTCCTCGTGCATCCGGATCGCAATCTGTTCCGGCCCCTTGACGTCGTCCATACCGTAGTCGTGGTCCCCTGGGTTGATCGTGTTCCAGTGGCGCATCATCTGCCAGCGCGTCGTCGGGCCGCAAAGCGTTGTCGTGACGATCTTGTACGCGTCGTCCGGTGACGGTGGATACAGGAGCAGCTCCATGTACCAGACGTCGTCCTCCCACATCATGACCTGGAAGCCGTACTCCTCCAGGTGCTTGTAGGCTTCGGGCGTGGGCTGGTCATGCACGAAGAATCCACCGCCCACTCCGGCCTCGGGCAGCTTGGGGCCGCCCCCGTGAATGGCGTGGCACGAAAGCCCGCAGAGCTTGTAGGGAGCCTGGAGCTGCGGCAGGCGTCCGACATACGCGCCGCTGGCGGGAACTTCGCCGACTTGGCCGGTCCCGATTCCGACGGCGTCGGTACCCAGTCTTGGATCGCCGGTCACATCCCGGCCGTCCTTCCATAGCTTGTAGTAGAGAACGGTTTCGGCCGGGTTACGAGGCAGGACGGCGTCGATGACTGCTGTGCTGCGGCGGAAGTCATTGCTGACGATTGAGGCGGTTCCGGCGACCGGCACGCCGCCCCATCCGCCTGGAGGATCGTGCGTCTCCGCGACGCGCAGTTCGGCGGTGTCTCCGTCGCTGCGGAAGAGGCTCACGAAGCGCACGCGCCAGCGGCCGTCGGCTTCCCGCAGCGTGTCGCCGAGGGCATAGCAAACATGGCATTCGTTGAGTTCGAGGGCGAGCGCGTGGTTATCCCCGGGTTCGACCTCGAAGCTGTTGATCTCGAAATCGAGCAGGCCGCAACAAGCGACGCCGACAAAGCCGGAGGTGTGCCGAATGCGCTCAACATTGTCCAGGCGAATTTGAGAGAGCCGCCCACGGCCCTCGACCTCGAGCAAAGCCGTCAGGCTGGCGCGTTCGGGATCGCGCCCGGAGACCTCCATGCCGATGCGGAAACGATCTCCTGTGGCGGGACGCGCGACGCGTTCGGTCGCGATCACTGTGTTCGAGCCGTGCTCGCGGACGCCAAAGTAGCCGTCATCGGTCCAGCCGGCTATCCAGGCTGCTTTGCCGTCGCGGCCGCCCATTCCGTAGGACTCGTACAAGGTAGCCGATCCGAACGCCAAGCCCAGTAAGCCATAGCCCGGCTGATACATGCGCCACTTCTCGCCATCGCCTTCCCGCGGGCCGTGCGATTCGGCGTGTACGCGGCCCTGGACACCCAGCGTGTAGTTGCCGCCGAGGCGCCACCGGCGGTGCCACAGCAGACCCGGCGGCAGCGAGGGGTCGTACTCGACGGGAATGCTGTAGCTGCCCAGGCGATTGCCGTGCGTCTCGTAGTGGTAGGGGAATCCTGTTCGCCGGGCGCGGTCGCCGTAGTTGTGGAAGCGGCGGCGCAGAGCTTTGGCGCGGATCTGCCAGAAGCCGGGATTGAGGGACTCCCAGGCATCGCCGTGGTAGAGGGAATCGGGCCCCTCGAAGGAAACGATATGAGCACGAGCACTCGGGGCCGAAGCAGTGGCGAAGGTCGTGGCGGCGGCAGCCCGAAGGAAGCCCCTGCGGTTGACTGTGCTGCTCATTACGCCGGCATTTTACCAAGGCCTGATCGACGCCCTGCAAATGGACTCAAGGGCGGCTAGACCCCGTTGTTTGTCCGGAACGGCGCGAACGTCATGGAACCGTAACGCCCGCGCCATTCAACCGCAACGGAAGCCACCCTAATATGGACACTTCGAGCCCACAGCTTGACCTGCCTGGATTCGTGACGATGAATCCGCCACCCGTCGGAGGCGCGTCCTTGTATGGGTCGGCCCTCCTGCCGGCCACCTATCAAGGCACGCGAACTAACGTCACCGAGGGTCAAGAACCGCTCGAAGACATCTGCAATTCCCGCATGGGAGTCAACGCGCAGCGCAGGCAGCTGGACTACGTGCAGGAGTTGAACCGCGACATGCTCGAGCGGACTGAAGCCGTAAGCCAGATCGAGGGAGTCATCCAGTCCTACGAACTCGCATTCCGGATGCAGCGCGCCATGCCGACGACGCTGGAGTTGTCCAGGGAGCCTGAGGGCATACGCGAAATATACGGCTTGAATGCGGATGAGACCCGGACATTCGGCACACAGTGTCTGCCGGCCCGCAGAATGGCCGAGCAAAGGGTCCGGTTCATCGAGCGGGGCCTTCGCGGTTGGGATCGGCACAATAATCTACGCAAGCGCTTGGCGGCCAATGCCCTGGCAGTCGACAAACCGATCGCGGCGTTGCTCGCGGATCTCAAGCATCGCGGCATGCTCGAGGAAACCCTGATCGTCCGTAATTGCTCACCCAGGGGGCTGGCTAGGCAGGTTTGAGGACGCTACGTCGCTCGATGGTGGTCACAATCGACTCGAGAGTCGTCAGATCATTGAGGCGTCCGGTGCTGATCACCGAGCGCACTGCCCCGAACACCTCGGCCCCCCACTCGGAGCGGAAGCCGTTGGTCACCTTGCGGAAAATCGTGCTCGGCCGCACCGCCCGCTCCGAGGCGTTGTTCGTGTACGGCACCTCGCGATCCGTCACGAACACCAGCAGGCTGTCCCGGATCTTGCCATAGCGCTTCCGCAGCCGCTGCCCGTCCGCCTGCGTCGGCTCCAACTCCAGCAGCTTGTCCAGCCGCCGCCCGAGATCCCGTTGGTGGCGCTTCAGCGTGCTGTCCCGCAGCCGCTCGCGCCGCTGGCCCACCCGCATCGCCCGCACCAGGAACGCCTTCAGCGCCGGACCGAACACCGTGTCCCCCGCGTCGATCGCGTACTGCGCGTCGCGCAGCTGGTGCGCCAGGCAAACCTGCCACACCGCCGCGTGCCCGCGCTGGCACACGTACAGGTCCGACACCCACACCTCCGGTCGCGCCCCCTCCAGCACGCTCTCCGGCTCCGCCTTCGAGCGGCTCGGCCGCAGCACGTGCAGCACCGCTCCCGCTCCCAGGAACACCCACTCCCACCACTTGCGCCCGTTCACCCGCGCCGACGTCTCGTCTGAGCACACCACCCGGCTCTGCCGCACCCGCTCCCGGATCGACTCCGCCTGCTCCCCGAACCGCCCTTGCACCCGTCGGAACAGGTTCGCCAGCGCCCCCTCGCTGATCTCCAGCCCGAACAGCTCCCGGAACAACGCGCGCAAGCGCTCGTAGCCGATCGCTTGCGCGTAATGCAGGTACACCGCCAGCGCCTCGACCGTCGCCCCGAACGGCGAGCCCCGCTCCAAACCCTGCGGTGCCTCCGCCGTCACCCGCCGCCCGCAACCCGGGCAGTCGCAACCCCTCAGCGTGACCCGCGTCACGTGCGGCCGCACCGGCGGCAACTCGATGCGCTCGTACACCGCTTGCGGCGCCTGCTCCGCCCCGGCCAGCTCCGCCCCGCAGTGCGAGCAACTCTCCGCGCGGGCCTCGACCACGCTGTCCGGGTTCGGATGCAGCTTGCGCCCCACTCCCGCACGCCGCTTGCGCTTGCGCTGGCCGCGCCGGACCGGCTGGTTCGCCTTCTCGCCCCGCGAGGGCGGCAGCGACGAATTCTCCGGAGTCTTGGGGGGCGCACCCAGGCGCGCCTCCAGTTCCGCGACCTTCGCCGTCAACTCCGCGACCTTCGCTGTCAACTCCGCGTTCGCCGCTCGCAGTGCAACGATGAGGGCGACCTTGGCGGAGTCGGTCAGGGAATCAAGATCTGGAAGTGGTTCACCCACATCCCCTTTGTAACATTTCCAGAATCACTTGTTTCAGCCTTTCCGTCCGCAAGTGCCGAACAAGCCCGATTGACCAGTTTGTGTGGCCCCTAGGTGAGCAATTACGATCGTCCGGGGCGGCGAATTCGGCCGCTCGACATATGAGCAAAATGACAAGAGCGACGGAAGAAGTCACAACAACCGCGGCTACACCATGTGGATGGCCGGGGGCGGGATGCGTCACGGCCGCTCTGACGAACGCGGCGTAGCCGTCGAGAACCGGGTCCACCTGTCACGATCTGCGCGCGAAGATGCTGCGCCAGCTCGGCTTGGACCACACGAGACTGACGTACCGATACGCGGGCCGCGACTTTCGTCTGACGGATGTCCACGGGCGTGTCGTCAGTGAGATCCTGGCGTAGCCGCGGATTGTCCATTCGGTCCCGCAGTCCGTCGGCGATGCCGGGCGCCCGGGAGCCAACGAAAGAGGCCCTGGCGCCTGGTCCGTGCGACAATCGCAGCAGCGGGGCCCGTAGCTCAGCTGGATAGAGCGGCCGCCTCCTAAGCGGCAGGCCGGGGGTTCGAATCCCTCCGGGCCCGCCATGGGTTCTTTCTAACGTACTGATAAACAATACTTTACGTGAAATCGAGGTCTTGAAGGCCCATAAACGGTCCCACGATTCCACGGCAGGCCGCGCCCTCGGCGAGCGTGCCGCAGCCGCCCGGTCGAGACACAGACTCCAGCCCCGAGCGCCTCCAGGCCTTGCGAGCCTGTGGAGGGCGGGGCTGCAGCCAAGAGGTAAGGCAGAGGTCTGCAAAACCTTTATTCGTGGGTTCGATTCCCACCCGCGCCTCCATCCGTAAGCGGTTGAATTGTCTATAATTACTTGTTTTTCAGTCACTTCCGGTGCCCCGCCTTGGCAGATGAGCGGATCAGTTCGGAGCAAATTGGATCAGTCCGGGGCAGTTCGGAGCGTACGGTGGGTCCCAAGGTGGGTCCCGGCGAGGGCTTTTCCTTCGTCTCGTGTCTACCCGTAGACTTCTGCAAGAATTGGAATCTAGGTTCCGCGTATTGAGCCGGCCGATTGTGGGTAACCGTTCGGGGCGGCCCGCCCACCTGTAGCCGTCCAAGTCAGGATTGACATCGGTAGTGCCCAAGTCTAACTTGGCCGCGGAACTGTGCAGGAACGCTCGTGGACCAATCTCAACTTTCTTGGATCGCAAGTTTCATCTGGGGAATCGCGGACGACGTGCTCCGGGATCTATATGTCCGCGGCAAGTACCGCGACGTGATCCTACCCATGACTGTGCTTCGACGGCTCGATTCGATCTTGGAACCGGGCAAGTCAGCCGTTCTAGAACTGAAGGCACAACTCGACGTTGCTCAGATCCACCATCAGGATGCGGCTCTGCGACAAGCTGCTGGACAGGCATTCTACAACACCTCGAAGTTCACTCTGCGGGACCTCAAGGCACGGGCCAGCCAGCAGCAGCTTAGGGCTGATTTCGAAGCGTATCTCGACGGCTTCTCCCCGAACGTCCAAGACATCTTGGAGAAGTTCGAATTTCGGAACCAGATTCCTCGCCTGTCAAAGGCCGACGCCCTAGGCACACTCATCGAGCGGTTCCTTTCGTCGGACGTGAATCTGAGTCCCCATGCGATCCTTTACGGCGACGGATCGATAAAGCATCCGGGTCTTGACAATCACGGGATGGGAACGGTCTTTGAAGAACTTGTACGTCGCTTCAACGAAGAGAACAACGAAGAGGCCGGAGAACACTGGACCCCTCGCGATGCTGTAAGGCTGATGGCGAGGCTCGTGTTCTTGCCTGTCGCCGATCAGATCCAATCTGGAACTTACCTAATGTACGACGGTGCCTGCGGTACCGGTGGAATGCTGACAGTGGCCGAGGAAACCTTGGCCGAGATCGCAACACAACGGGGAAAGCAGGTTGCACCGCATCTCTACGGACAGGAGATCAATGCAGAAACCTACGCCATAGCCAAGGCAGATCTGCTCATCAAGGGAGAAGGTGGAGCGGCAGACAATATCGTTGGGGGACCGGAGTACTCGACGCTTTCTAACGATGCTTTTCCGGATCGCGAGTTCGACTTCATGCTCTCGAATCCACCCTACGGCAAGAGTTGGAAGAACGACTTGGAGCGGTTGGGCGGAAAGTTTGAGATTCACGACCCGCGATTCTTGATCGAGCACGGCGACGACCCGGAATACTCGCTCGTCACCCGTTCAAGTGACGGCCAGATGCTGTTCCTAGCAAACATGGTCTCCAAGATGAAGCACGGCACGGCGCTGGGGAGCCGCATTGCAGAGGTACACAACGGCTCGTCCCTGTTCACCGGCGACGCCGGGCAGGGCGAGAGCAACATCCGCCGATGGGTCATTGAGAACGACTGGCTCGAAGCAATCGTAGCGCTGCCGCTCAACATGTTCTACAACACGGGGATCGCCACCTACGTGTGGGTGCTGAGCAACCGCAAGGCGGCGCAACGGAGGGGCAAAGTGCAGCTGATCGACGCCACCCAGTGGTTCAAGCCGTTGCGAAAGAATCTCGGCAAGAAGAACTGCGAGTTGTCCGAAGAAGACATCACGCGCATCTGCGACACGTACCTCGTATTTGAGGAGGGGGAGCAGTCGAAGACCTTCCCGAACGAAGCCTTCGGCTACTGGAAGCTGACTGTCGAACGGCCTCTTCGCCTTGCGGTGGACCTATCCACAGAACGGCGGAACCAATTCCGAGCGATTTGCGAGGAGGCCAAGGAGCTTCCTATGGCTGACCTCGTCAACGGGCTGGCAGCGAAGCTCGGGCCGGGTCCGCATCGCGACCTTAACGTGCTCATGGGCTCGCTAGCGAAAGATGCCAGGCAGCGCGGGGTCAAGCTGACAGCG
Organism: Bryobacterales bacterium; assembly: GCA_965218615.1. Lineage (GTDB taxonomy): Bacteria > Acidobacteriota > Terriglobia > Bryobacterales > UBA6623 > VXMF01. Next base: position 36,058 of record CBDCLH010000002.1, on the reverse strand, counting down.
AAGCGCAAGAAGCTGTTGCGCGACTCGCTGGCAGACCGTAGCGACGAAGCCCAACCGGTTGTGGCAAAGAGGCACAAGCTGGGGAGGGTGGAAGCTGATCCGCTACAGGGTCTTTACGACGCCACGCTCGCGGGCAAGCGCTGCGTTGTCGAGTACGAGCCGGACCCGAAGCTGCGCGACACGGAGCAGGTTCCGCTGCTGGAGGAAGGCGGGATCGAGGGGTTTCTGCAGCGTGAGGTGGTGCCCTACGCTCCCGACGCGTGGTACGCGCCGGGCAGCGTGAAGGTTGGCTACGAGATCAGCTTCACCCGCTGCTTCTACAAGCCGAAGCGACTGCGCCCTCTGGAGGAGATCCGCTCTGAAATCGTAGCCGTCGAGAGAGAGGCGGAGGGATTGCTGGGCGGATTGCTGGGAGACGAACCATTCGGCGCCGAGAGAAAGCTGCGAGTCTACGCCGACACGTCGGTGATCGGCGGCTGCGAGGACGTGGAATTCCGGGAGCCCTCCCGGCGGTTGATCGAGAGGTGCGCGCAGGGTGAGGTCACGCTGGTCGTGTCGGCCATTACACTAGAGGAACTGGAAGATGCCCCCCCAGCCGTGCGTGAAGTGCTCCGGGCGATCGACACAGAGAATCTGGAGGTAGTCGCCATTTCGGAGGAGGTCAGGGAACTTGCGGATCGTTACATTGAGAGCGGTGTCCTCAGCCCGGCAATGCGCGCCGACGCCCAGCACATCGCCGCCGCGACGGTGGCGGGCGTAGACGTGCTGGCAAGTTGGAACTTCAGACATATGGTGAATCTGACGCGAATCCGACAGTACAACGAGGTGAACCGGCGAACAGGATACCCCGGGGTGGACATCCGCAGCCCTATGGAGTTTGAGAATGCAGAGTGAAACCGGCATCAAGTCGTTCGATTGCGTGAAGTGGACGCGCGAGACCCGGGACCGGATCAGCGCTGAGATCAGGGACATGTCCGACGAGGAGCTTCGTCGGTGGCTGGAAGCGCGGCGACCCCAAGATCCGTTTTTGGCGGCGCTTTTTGATCGGAAGGCGTCGCCAAAAGGCAGTAGAGCCTTGGCCCGGGAGCCTACGGGGGATTAGCGCATGGTGGTTGGATTTCGATGTCGCACTTGGAAGGAACTAGAATGAACCGCAAGACGTCCCAAACCGAACGGACATTCAGGGGGTTTGGCCAGGCGTGCGGGAGGCGGTGGTGTGTGACGGTTGTGCAGCCATGGACCGAGGGAGAGTGTACCGTCTGTACTGGAACCCGTAAGGATTGACGATGGCGAGACCAGCCACGACCGTGAGCGGCCTTCAGCCGTACCCGGCGTACAAGCCGTCCGGGGTGGAGTGGCTTGGAGACATACCTGCGTATTGGCGAGTTGCCACAGTCAAGCGGCATTACGCTATTCGCCTGGGAAAGATGCTTCAGACCTCGGGCCATGCAAGCGATGATTGTCGAGTCCCATACCTCAAGGCGAAGCATGTTCAGTGGTTCGAAGTCCAGACGACCGGCATCGATACGATGTGGGCATCGCCTGACGACATAGAGCGGTACGGGGTCGCAGCGGGCGACCTCCTCGTCTGCGAGGGAGGTGAAGGTGGAAGATGCGGGATGATCAGGCACGGGACTGACCTCCCTGATCCGTGCATAATCCAGAATGCTCTTCACCGTGTTCGGCCCCTGAGTTGGAGATCGGCGGCCGACGCTAGCCAGAATGACTATCTCCTTTACTTGATGAGCGCGATAGCGGCCTCGGGCTGGTTTGACGCGCTCAGCGACAAGGCTACGATCGCTCACTTTACGGCGGAGAAGTTCGGTGCTCTGCCGGTATCGATACCTCCATTCACCGAGCAAGCAACCATCGCCCGCTACCTCGATCACGCCGACCGGTGCATCCGGCGGTGCATCCATGCCAAGGAGAAACTGGTCAAGCTGCTGGAGGATCGGCGGCAGGCCCTCGTCAACGAGGCCGTCACGGGCCAGATCGATGTTCGCACCGGGCGACCGTACCCTGCGTACAAGCCGTCTGGAGTGGAGGGACTGCGGGAGGTGCCGTCGCACTGGGACGTTCGTCCCGCAAAGTGGCATTTCCGAGAGGTTGACGAACGGTCCACTACGGGTTCGGAAGAGTTGCTTTCCGTTTCTCACCTGACTGGGGTAACACCGCGGAGTGAAAAGAACGTGACCATGTTCAAAGCGGAGTCCAACGTTGGCTACAAGATTTGCAGGTCGGGGGATGTTGTAATCAACACGATGTGGGCTTGGATGGCGGCACTTGGCGTGGCGCGGCAACTCGGAATAGTCAGTCCTTCGTACGCTGTTTACCGGCATAACTGCAACTCGTTGCTCTCCGGAGATTATGGGGAGCTCTTGTTGCGCTCGGCATCGTATCAGGCTGAGTACAAACGTCTTTCGACCGGCATCCGTCCCTCTCGTTTGAGGCTTTACCCGGATGCGTTCCTTCGCATAAGGATGGTCTGCCCTCCACCGGAGGAGCAGTCCGATGTTGTCGTATTCGTTCAACGTGAATCGGCCAATTCTGAACGCGCATTCCGCCTGATTAGAGAGGAGATCGCGACACTTCAGGAGTACCGGACGCGCCTGATAGCAGATGTAGTGACAGGAAAACTGGATGTGCGCGAGGCTGCCACTGAACTACCGGACGGGATCGAGCAGACCAAACCATCCACCGAACTTGACACTCCCAGTAAGGTCGATCCAGGCCCTTCCGGCAGTCTTGGTGCCGCCGCTTGGGAGACTGAGACATGACGATGGATCGGCCTCCTCGAATACCTGGTCAGCCTCGAGCGCGAGCTCCGCAATCTCACCCGGGAAACGGAGTGAGTTGGGCTCAAAGCCAACAGCAGCAAACCGGATGAAATCGGGAGTACATTTTGGCGCTCTCGAACTCCGCGGCTCTGGCCGGCAGGGTACTTGCAATGATCGGGTTCGATTGATGAGTATTTTGATGATGTCGAAGTGAGACTCTCGTGACGCCGCCGATTCACTCCACTCAACCCCTCGCTTCGGCGGACGAACGACCACACTCTGCCCATGCGGCGCGACTGTACCGGGATAGACCATCCTCGATTCCGTTCTTGGTGCACCGCGAAGAAAAGACCTGCGCAAAGAACTCTGAAACGACCTCAGAAGGAACAGATTCAACGTGCTCCCGTCCATCTTTCTCTACTGGTGTCCCGGGGAGAGTACGGGAGTACACTCGGCGTAAGGAAGGCAGCTTGAGGTGTTGGCGGGGGGAGCGAACCGAGCAGGTTGGTCAAAGGGTGAACCGGCATGGCGCGTCTACGAGCGAGTTGTGGCGTGTTTCGAGGTGGAAACGGCGGATATGGACGCATCGGTGACCCCGAACGCATCGTTGGTCGGGGCGATCAGCGCAGCGCCCCGCCAGATCGATGTCCTGGTGGATGCGAGGTGGGAGCGAGGCACGGAACGGCGCATCATCTTTGACGGTAACTGCCCAGGTCGCTGATTTGGGAATTGATCGAGACGTTGGCCGCTCGGCTTGGAAGGCTTGATGCAGAGCGACGGTGACAGACGATTGGCAAGCGGCTGCTCGCTAAAGGCTCCGACCCAGTGGCGGGGTCATCGATACGCGTGTTCGGCGACAGCGATTCTGGCTAACCGTCGGCAGCGACGGACGCGGGCTAGCCCCGGCAGGCCGCTACATGTTATAGTGGAAATGTTCCAGCAAGGCCGAGCCGGAAGCTAGCGCTTGTACGCTGTCGAATCCGGCATGACGATGCGTTCCGATCGCTTGCGGCTGGGCCTACGCAAGAGACCAAGCGATGCCCCGGATGCCAGAGAGGGCACGCCGCCAAGGCGGCGGTGCCTCGGAGCTGATCGAGGAGTTGCGGCAGCAACTCGCGGAGAGAGACCAGCAACTTGGGGAGAGAGACCAGCAACTCGCGCGGCTGGGGGCGGAAAACGCCTTGTTGCGGGAGCGTCTGGAGGAGCTGGAGCGGCGGCTGAGCCTGAACAGCGGCAACAGCAGCAAGCCGCCTGCGAGCGACGGGCTGGGCAAGCCGCAGGCTGGGAAGCGCACCCGGAGCTTGCGCGGCCGCTCCGGGAAGCAGTCCGGCGGGCAGGCGGGGCACCAGGGCGAGACGCTGTGCCGGACGGAGGCGCCGGACCGGATCGAGGAGCACGTCCCGCTGCGCTGCGCGGGCTGCTCGGCAGCGCTGGCGGCAGCCAGCGCGGCAGGCGAGCCGGTCACGCGACAGGTCTTCGACCTGCCCGAGCCGCGATCCTTGGAGGTGACCGAGCACCGCGCGCATGCCAGCCGCTGCGAGCACTGCGGAACGGTGACGCGGGCCGCGTTCCCGGAGGGGGTGAGCGCGCCGGTGCAATACGGCCCGCGCATCGCCGCCACGGCGGTCTACCTGCAGAACGCGCATTTCCTGCCCGAGGAGCGTCTCTCGCAAGTGCTGAGCGATCTGTTCGGCGCTCCGCTGTGCCGCGCGACGCTGGCGGCGATGAGCCGCAAGGCAGCGGAGCGCTGGCGGGGCTTCGCCGGGCAGGTGCGGGAACGGATCGCGAGCGCGGCGGCGGTGAAGCATCTCGACGAGACCGGCTTCCGCGTCGGCGGGAGCACGCAATGGCTGCACGTGCTGAGCACGCCGCTGCTGACGTTCTACCGCGCCAGTGCCGGGCGGGGCGAGATGTTCGAGGGGCTTGCGGGCTGCCTCGTGCATGACCACTGGCAGTCGTACTTCACGCTGGAGGGCGTGGTGCACGCGATGTGCAACGCGCATCACCTGCGCGAGTTGCAAGCGCTGGTCGAGCTCGACAAGGAGGACTGGGCGAGACGGATGCAGCGCCTGCTGCGGCGGGCCCATCGCGCGATGCGGATCGCGCGGGGCCTGGAGATCGAGCTGCCGCAGTCCCTGCGGGAACGGATCGAGCGGCGCTACGACCGGTTGCTGGAGGAGGCGGTGGCCTTCCACGAGGCGCAGCCGCCGCTACGCCTGCCCAAGCCCGGCCGGCGGGGGCGCAGCAAGCGGCGCAAGGGGCACAACCTGGCCCTGCGGCTGCAGGGGCGCAAGGAGTCAGTGCTGCGTTTCCTGCGCGACCCCAAGGTGCCCTTCACGAACAACCTCGCCGAGCGCGACCTGCGCATGATGAAGCTGCGCATGAAGATCTCGGGCTGCTTCCGGTCCGCGCAGGGAGCGCGGGACTTCGCCACGCTGCGCAGTGTCCTGTCGACGGCCGGCAAGCAGGGCTGGAACCGCATCGAAGCCTTGCTGGCGCCCCCGGACGAACTGCTGGCCAAGCTGCAGATCTGACCGCTCCCGAACACGGCACGGGCGAAGTCCGGAGTCCCCGTCCCCACCGCAAGACCCGGGCGTGCGAGATCCGCCCAGCACCGGGCTTGTCGCCAACCCCGTGCTAACCGTCTGTCCGGGGCGTTCTGCACCATCCTTTCGAGGCCGAGCGGCCAACATCCTGGCAAATGCCGACCAAGCACGGGACCTGGGCAGTTACCTTTGACGCAAAGTGGCACGGGCGGAAACTCACAGTTCAAGACGTTGACGCCTTTGTCGGGCTAATGTTGGACGTCAGGGCCGCGAGAGGGGTTGTTGTATGCACGAATGGCTGGACGGAGGCTGCTAAGAACCGGGCGGACGAGGTGATAAAACTCAGGCTGATGACGGTGGCGGAAGCGGACGAGGCTGATCACTCGGCGATGGAACCATGCCCGCACTGCCGCTTCCTGCCTCGGAAGAGGAAGGGTGTGGTTTTCTGGGACGGACAGTTCCCGCTTCCCCTTGGGGGTTGGGCGATCGTCTTCACCGGAAAGTGCGACGAGTGCCGGAGCTTCGCGTTCTGGTGTTGGGAGTGCGGAGAAAGGACGCTGGTGCCCGATGGAATCCACCACGAGTGCGGCTGCGAGCGGCTTTGGTACGTGGAGGGCGAGGAGAACGAAGCGGTGTTCTGGGTCAGGACTGACGATGGCGATGTCCCGCTTGACAGGCGTCCGCTCGGGTAGGTGACGGCAATCAAGGGGGCACGTTGGCCAAGCGACAGGATAGGCGTTCGAGAAGACTCAAACCGAATCGGGCCAAGGCCCAGCGCGCCTACGAGACACTCGGCTACTCGGACATATCGCTGGGTATGTTGGAGTCGGAAGAAGGTCAACTAAATGCAGTCTTTGCATGCTATGGATCAGCTGCTCAACACGGCCAGCTCTTCGAGGAGTCGATCACAAGGTTGATTGTGGTTCTCAATGAACTGTCGGGTATCGAGTACAACGTCGAGATGATGGAGAAGTGGACGATCGGCCGACTCTTGGGCCATTGGCAGAAGACGTTCGTCCAGACGATCGACGAGTGGGTGCCGCAATTCCTCGATGAAGGGAGACGACTTCGCAACTTCCTGATACACGACTACTTCCTGAGCCGCAAGGAACAACTGACCACGGAGGATGGACGGATGGCAATGCTCAAGGAGCTCTCGGGGATAGAACTGCACCTTCGCCGTGCGGCGGGATTGATGAACGGCGTGCGCGTGGCGGTCAGTCGGCAGCTGGACGAGGGAACGACGCCGGGAGGTAGTGACGGTGCGGACGTCGTATTCTCCGCGGAACTGTATATCGAGAAACCCGAGAGGTGAATTGGGCACCCTTCGGGCACGACTCCCACGGTGAGGTCGGATAATGGCCACAAGTCCACCGGAAGTTGCTGGCCATTGCGTGGGCCGGCCAGCTCAAGTCCGACCTATTGTGAAGCAGTCGGCTGCACTGGCGTCACCGGGTACCCTGTGATTCCCATGACGCGCACCTCATCCTGTGTCTCGATCGCCCCGAGATACTCGTCCCAACTTCCGAACTGATCGTTGAGCAAGGTTTCCAGCCCGTGAATGTGGAGACCCCAGCGACGCCACTTGGATACTCTCCCATCAACTCGTACCGAATCGGATCTCCTCGCCCGCCTACTACAGTCTCGACCAGGCGATCTCGCAATGGTGTCCCGCTCGAACGATGCCCTATAGACACAGCAGTTCCTGAGGCCGAAGACACTTCCTGCCTTATGGGATCGCTGGACCTGCGGTTCGCCAAACGAGCTCGTATCCGAATTCCAGTGCCTAGTGCCATATGTACAATGTTCGCCAGAGGTAATGCGGGCGCTCTCCAAGTTGACTCGGCCCGGACTATTCGTGGGGTCCACTGAGACAACGACCATCCCGGACACCGAAAGCTCCTGGTCCAACTTCGAGGTGTCGTGAGGTTCGTCTTCACATCTCGCTAATGGACTTCGCAACTGATGGAAGACTTGGTCGAGGCACGAGACAACTCGCAAGTGCACCGACGACGGGGCTGACGGACTCCATTTGCGCCATCGGGGACAATGGCTGGAGTTGCCAAGGTCTATTTGATGAGAAGCTGGTCCGTTTGCTACGAATGAGCCATCTGGAACGACAACAGGCTTATTTTCAATGAGTTGCACGGATTCGGTTTATTGGACGGCTATTTGATGATATGCCGTTTGAACAGGACGCGAAATGAGTACTGACACCAGCGAGCATGGCCTTGAACGTCGGATTTGCCAAGCACTGACCGGCAGACCCTGCGACACCGCGTCGTCTCAACAAGATTCGTGTGCCAACGGCCCCGTCCCTTCAAGTGGGACGGGTTGGATCTGTGGCAACCCGAATGACTATGACCGCCAGTACACCGTGGACCTAACGCAACTCCTTGCCTTTTGCGCCGACACCCAACCGCATGCCTACGAGGGCCTCCAACTCGGAACCGACAGCCCTCGGCGCCGCAAGTTTCTGGCACGCCTACAGAGCGAAATAGCCAAGCGCGGCATCATCGACGTGCTCCGCAAGGGAATCAAAGACGGGCCGTACCACATTGAGCTCTTCTACGGAACGCCATCTCCCGGCAACGCCCTTGCCGTTGAACGCTACTCCCAGCACCGATTCTCGGTCACCCGCCAGCTACGCTACAGCCTCGACCAAACCCAGCGCGCACTGGACCTGTGCCTGTTCATCAATGGTCTACCTATCGCCACGTTCGAGCTGAAGAACAGCCTCACCAAGCAGACATCCGCAGATGCGGTGGAGCAGTACAAACGTGATCGCGATCCCCGAGAGAAGTTGTTCCAATTCGGCCGCTGCGTAGCGCACTTCGCCGTAGACGACCAGGAGGTGCAGTTCTGCACGCACCTCAAGGGCAAGGATTCGTGGTTCCTCCCGTTCAATCAGGGCTGGAAGGCAGGTGCGGGGAACCCGCCGAATCCGGAAGGCCTCAAGACTGACTATCTGTGGACACGAATCCTTACCCGCTACGGGCTCACTGAGATCCTCGAAAACTATGCCCAGGTCGTAGAAACCAAGAGCAGCAAGACCGGTCAGAAGAGCAAGACGCAGATCTGGCCCCGCTACCACCAGTTGGACGTAGTGCGCAGACTTCTGGCTGATGCCAAGCAGGATGGAGCCGGCAAGCGGTATCTCATCCAGCATTCGGCTGGCAGCGGAAAGTCCAACTCCATCGCCTGGCTTGCTCATCAGCTGATCGGTCTCAGCAACGGCGACGCAATCGTGTTTGACTCGATCATCGTGGTAACCGACCGCCGTATCCTTGACAAGCAGATTCGCGACACGATCAAGCAGTTCGCGCAAGTCGGAGCCACCGTCGGCCATGCCACAGGCTCGAGCAACCTTCGCAAGTTCATCGAGAGCGGCAAGAAAATCATCATCTCGACCGTGCAGAAGTTCCCGTATATCCTCGACGAGATCGGGGACGAGCAACGGAGCCGTCGCTTCGCCATCATCATCGATGAGGCACATTCAAGCCAAGGCGGCAGGACATCAGCGGCGGTAAGCTCGGCCCTTTCGAAAGCGGGAGCCAGGGAGGCAGAAGAGACCACCGAGGACAAGATCATCCGCATCATGGCCTCGCGGAAGCTGCTCACCAACGCGAGCTACTTCGCGTTCACCGCCACACCCAAGAGCAAGACCTTGGAGTTGTTCGGCGAGGCGTATACAGCAGGCGGGCAGACCAAGTGTCGCCCGTTCCACAGCTACACCATGAAGCAAGCGATCCAAGAGGGCTTCATCTTGGACGTGCTGCGGTACTACACGCCGGTCAACAGCTACTACAAGCTCGTCAAGACGATCGAGGGTGATCCCAAGTTCGACACGAAAAAAGCCCGCAGAAAGCTGCGCCGCTATGTCGAGGGCCACGACCACGCAATTCGCTTGAAGGCCGAGATTGTGGTCGACCACTTTCACGAACAGGTGCTGGCACTGAACAAGATCGGCGGGAAGGCACGCGCAATGGTAGTGACCGGCAGCATCGAACGAGCCGTCCAGTACTATCGCACGATCCGAGAGTATCTCCAGGAACGCAAGAGCCCATATCAGGCAATCGGTGCCTTCTCAGGCGAGCACGAGTTTGGTGGGGAACATGTAAGTGAGGCCTCCCTGAATGGATTCCCTTCCGGGCAGATACCTGAAAAGATCCAAGAGGACCCATATCGCTTCCTCGTCTGTGCCGAGAAGTTTCAGACCGGTTATGACGAGCCGCTATTGCACACCATGTACGTGGACAAGGTCCTAAACGGCATCAAGGCGGTGCAGACGCTGTCACGCCTGAACAGGGCGTACGGCAAGAAACACGACGTGTTCGTTCTCGATTTCATGAACGATGCCGACAAGATCCAAGAGGCCTTCCAGGACTACTACCAGACGACAGTCCTCAGCGAAGAAACCGACCCCAACAAGCTGCACGACCTGAAGGCTACGCTCGACGGCCATCAGGTGTACTCCGAACCGCAGATCGACCAATTCGTCGAACTCTACCTGGACGGGGCCGATCGAAAACACCTCGACCCGATCCTCGACACTTGCGTCGCCGTTTACAAGGACCAGCTTGGTGAGGACGGGCAGGTGGAATTCAAGAGCAAGGCCAAGGCGTTCACGCGCTCATACGACTTCCTCGCTGCGATCCTGCCCTACACGAACGCAGAGTGGGAAAAGCTCTCGACCTTCCTACACTTCCTCGTGCCCAAGCTACCCGCACCGGACGAGGAAGATCTGGCCAAAGGCATCCTCGAACTTATCGACATGGACAGCTACCGCGTCGAAAAGCAGGCAGCGGTGCGTGTTCAGATGGCCGACGAGGACGCTGAGATCGATCCGGTACCACCTGATGGCGGAGGCCTAAAGCAGGGACCCGAACTCAATCCCCTCTCGATCATCCTCCAGGAATTCAACGACTTGTTCGGAAACATTTCCTGGCTGGACGCGGACCGTGTCAGCCGCCTCATTACGCAGGATATTCCCGCCAAGGTCGCGGCCGATGCCGCGTACCGCAACGCACGCGAGCACTCTGACAGGCAGAATGCTCGGATCGAGCATGACCATGCATTGGGGCGCGCTATGACAGGTGTGTTCAAGGACGACATGCAGCTCTTCAAGTTGTACACGGACAACGAAGACTTCAAGCGGTGGCTGGCAAATACCGTGTTCGGACTGACCTATGAACAGCCCCAACCTCCAAGCAACGCAGCGAGTGTGACTTGACTGCTCTCCAACGGATCCTCGATGGAAGGATGGATCAACTGCTGGGTCAGGGCGTAGGTCAGATCCGAGGGGTGTAGGGCGACACCTTGGAAGGTGAATTCGGGTAACGGGCTCCTTGCTTGCATCGAACATGCAGATGACAGAAGGATGGCGTAGCGCCACGCCATTGGGGTTAGCCGACTCGTTCTCACTGCATCGTCTGCAAGCGCTTCGATCCTATCTAGTGTGAGGAAAAGATGACTTGGGCCGCGGCGGTGAACCTGTCGAGTGGGTGTATGACGCTAACCGTATACATTGAGGGTCGCTGAGGTGATTCGGACGTAGATATACCTAACCAGTCGGCAGCGAGGCCAACTTGTCGTTCTCGCCCGCGGTGAAGGCAGGCGGCGAAGCGAACTGATCCGCGAAGCCATTGATCGATTTATCGAACAACACACACGCGGCCGACGTCCGGCGGTGCTACGCAACGCCGCCGGAATCTGGAAGGATCGAACGGGCCTCCCGTCGGCAGACGCTCTGCGGGGCACTTGGAATAGGCGCTGAAGATGCGGCGCTGTTTCAAGTCAATACCGATATCCTGATTGACTACCTGCAACGGCATTTAATCGCGGTCCGTTTCGTGCTTGAACATGCGGATCGCATCACGGTGTCCGCCAAGTCTGTTGCGGAGCTATACGCCGGTGTCCGAGGTGCCGCCGAAGACGCGGAACGCCAAGACCTAGAGAACTTCCTTGCCCTGTTCCCCGTCGTCCCAGTCAATGCGGACATCGCGAGGGTCGGCAGGCTGTACCACCAAGCCTACGGACCGATCCCACGGGTCGGCCTAGCGGACGCTGTGATCGCGACGGTCGCCGATCTGTCCGAATCTGCTGCATGATCATCGCGAGTAACACCATCCGCAATCCCGCGACCGGCCGGGGCACGGCGATCCACGAATTGTTCAAGCCCCTCGATGGCGTTGAACTGGAGTTGCTGCCGCGGAGGCCGATGCCCGCGCGGCCCTGCTTCGATTGAGACAGCTGCGATGGTGCTGCCGGGGATGAGTATCACGAACGAACGTAGGTCTTGGCGAAGCGTTCGACATCGGACACGCAGTCGGTTCGGTGAATCGCCCGATGGCACGAAGCGCAAAGGACTGCGAAGTCCTCAATGCGAACCACCCGCGATTCGTCCTCCGCAAGCTCGCTGAACGGCGTAAGGTGGTGAAGTTCGAAGGTCGAGCCCCAGACATCCTGTTCACCTTCTTCGATCGACCGTTCGCACGCTTCGCACTGGTAGCCCATTGTTCTAATGAAATGTCTGTGCGTCCCCTTCCTTTCCAATCGCTCCGAGATCCGTCGCTTGCGGGACTCGACAACGGCTTCCTCCGGCGTCTGCCTCAATGTCCGCGCCACCATGTATTCGATCAGGGACTCGCGGAATTTCGTAGCCGGTTTGTCGTTCAACCCATACCAGATGTGACGCTGCCCGATTCCGCCGAACCCGCTTGGGGGCTTGTCCTGGGCTCTTGGGATCCCAAAGCACCGTTCGGTTTCGCCAATCAATGTCGCATCGGTCGCTTTGAAGTATGCACGCCGTTGTAGGGGGTCCTCGGGTCTTTTGACGGGATAGCGATGCACTGTAGCGCCGGAGTACCAGCCGGTAACCAGAAATTCACGGTATTTTGGGTCCACCGCGCCAAAGACGATTGACACGCCGCCTATAGTCTTATCCACTGGCTTTCCACCGAGCTTCTCGAGTTTGATTTGCTCTCCGCGGTTCTCAACGAACCCATAGTAGGTATCGCCGACCGGAAGGAAATTCAGCGCCTCATGCGGCTCATTTCCTTCGTCGACATAGCTCCCACCACCTGCGGCCGTCTCATCGCCCGATTGGTAGCCCGGCATCCAAGCCACACGACAAACCAATATCATCATTGCGTGATCTGCTCCATTCCCATTGCTCAATCAGACCCGCGCCGGGTTGAACGCTGTCGACTGCTACGCCATCGCGTCCAGCCTATCGTGCATCCCGCTCCGAACAGCGTCCGTGAGTGAAGCCCCGGAACGGACTATCACCAACGCTCATCATCGTAGGCCTCACTCGTGAACACCGCACCTCCGACGCCGGCGAATCGATGCCCGTGCGGATTTCGTGCCGACCAGAGTAATTGTCTCCAGCCACTCCTCGTTTGAGGCGTTGTCCAACAAATGGCCTGAGGTGGCGGGGCTGTGCTCCGGTCGCGGTCCGCCAGGCGAAACGCCATCGTGGATACCTCCGAGGTCGTTGTCCGAGCCGCGATCTGGCCGCCTCGCTTTGCAAAATCAGGCGTTCCAATCGTCACTTTGCCGCAAGGACCTTCGAAACCAGAGGTGCGATGGTCTTGCTCGGCTCGCTCGAGGTTGTGACCAGTCGCGTAACGATCGGTACAGGAGAATTGATGTCACCCCGCCGTGCCTCGAGTTCGATCTCGTGATTCAGATCGGTGGACAGGTTCCAATGCTCGACAACAGCCGAGAGCGGTACGGCCACCCCGAGCCGACCGCGGATCACTACGGCTTCCGCCCGCAACTGTTTGCTCCTAATCGCGCGTCGCACGGACTCACTCGGCAAGTCCGCAAGGCGAGCGACCCGGGTGATTGAGAGCAGCAATTCAGGCTTGACGGATTGTGATGAGTCCATAGGCGTTCCTTCGCGGTGGCCTATGGCAGTCTTCCTACTAGCAGGCACGTCTGTCCTCGTACTTCTTCATCGCATTGTCCATGCGCGGCTGGGAATCGTTAACGTACCTTAAGACCGTTCTCAGATCCGAATGCCCGAGCACCTCTTTCAGCGCAACTAGGTCCTTGGTCGAGTTGTAGAACCAAGTCGCGAATGTATGACGAAGCGAGTACAGGCCAAACTGTGGAAATCCCACAGCCTTCTTCACCACGCGCTCATGGGCTCCGGTGATAGCGGAATAGGTCAACTGCCTGTCGGCGGTCTTGTGATAGACGGGACCCGCGACGTGGACCCATCCCGGAAAGACCCAGCGGCCCGGAGCGTCGGCGATCCTCCTAGCCAAGATCCCCTTCGATTCCTCGGTGAGCAGGAGGGTACGTCTGCCCGATCTGGTCTTTGAATTCCGGATGTGCAGAAGGCTCTGGTCAATATCGACATCATCGACTCGAATCCTCAGCCCCTCGCAATCCGGCCTGATGCCCTGGTTGACCATGAGGCGGGCGAGATCTCCGAGCGAGTGGTGCCGATCGGCGTGCTTGAGATAGGCGTCCACCTCTTCGCGGGTCAGCACCAGTTCGTTGAGCGAATTTCGGTCGCTCGGGACTTCCACGCCGACGAACGGATCGCTCTCCAGCCACCCATGAGCCAGAGCGAATCGCGCAAGCTGCCGCCCTGCATGTATGTCCTTTCTGATTGTGACCTCGAGCCTACCGGTCGTCCGTCTCCAAGTCATGTAATCCAGTACGTCTCCTTGTGTCCAGGTCCCGATCATGCGCTGGCCCATAAACGCCTTCCAACTTGAGAGCGAGCCTCTTGCTCTGTTCGCAGTCGCCGGTTTGTCTCGGTGTTTCGCTACCTTGTGCTCCAGGAATCTCTCGCTCGCCTTCTCGAACGAGACGTTCTGGCGTTGCTCCGACTCTTCGCCGAGCAGTAGACGAGCCCTATGCTCGTCCAAGAGCCTCTTGGCGGCTACGAGGTTTTCTCTTGTAGCTTCGAGTCCAGTCGCGACCACAATTCGGCGGCCTCCTCCGATCCGAATCCTGTACCGCCACATCCCGTTCTTCTCGTCGATGCCCGGGACGCCTCGCATCTGATTGCTTGCTCTTTTCAATGGTCCATTCCTCCAGTAGTCTAGGGTGGTAGCGGGGAGAGCGACCGATCCTCACGCAAGGCGGCCCCTGTCCAGCCAACCTCAAGCGCTTCAGAGAACACACCGAAACCCCGAGCAAGCTCGCAGCCTCGGATTCGGTCCGCAGGATTGACATGATTGTCACGATGTAATTGCCTCCTGCAAGAGAATTCGCGTCACAACACGCACGGGCAGTGTGCCGGCGATCCCGGACACACCGGTGTGAGAACCTCGTCGCCCTCTGCAGGAAACGGTCGCCTTGTTGAAAGCAGGTGCTCTTTCGGAATGGTTCTCGTTGATATGCATATTGTTCATGTCTGATCTCATAGTATATGTACTATGATCGTATGTCAAGCGGATCCACCCACTTTCTTGATGCTATACTCAATTCAATGCTGGGAAAGCGCTTAGCCGAATGCCGGAAGCGGCAGGGCTGGACGCAAGCTAGGCTAGCTACGGAACTAGGTGGCGGCTACGACCAGACAATGGTCTCGCGAGTCGAGAGCGGGCGTGCCGATTTTCAGTTCAGCGGATTGGTCAAAGCTGCCGTTGTACTCAATGTTTCTCTTGACTATCTGGCCGGGCTGACGGATATTCCCGACCCTGTCCAGAAGTTGACTGCCGCGACCGCATCCGGATTCCAAATAGTGGCCGCGTCGCAAGAGAGTGACCCGCATGATCGACGATTCGGAGGGAGTCCCGAACCAGCGTTGGGACATCTCACCTTCCTCCACGACTGGTTGGTGCACCACCACATCGACCCTGGCAAGTGCAGTTTGATCGAAATACTGGACAAGGCGATGGAGCCGACCTTGGAGATGGGTGACTTGGTCCTGCTGGACCATTCTCGGACGCGTCGTACGCAGGGCTGGATCTGTGCCGTGCGTTCCGGAGACCGGCTGCTCATCAGGCGACTACGACGATCTGGGCGGAACTGGCACCTCGGGAGCGACAATCCGACATATCCGGAAGTCGCTTGGCCCGCCGACGCAGCGATCCTAGGTCGAGCAGTTTGGGTAGGGAGGATTCTGTAAGCCAGCATCGTCCGTAGACTGGAATTGCCAACCCGACTCAGTCACGGTATCGGCCATCAGAATCCGATTCTCTTGCACTGACGCCCCGGGGTGCGAGGAATGCTACGATTCCGGACGAATCCTCTATGCCTGAACGTAGACCAGATGGAGAGTCGGAGGCTGATCGGCAACGCGATAAGCGACTCCTTCGAGAATGGATCTCGGAGGCTGACGCTCTTGATCGCCGACTGATCAAGGCGGTGTCGGATAGTGACCTCCAAACAGTGCAAGTACTGCTTGACAGAGAGGAGGGACCCGATCCCTGCGCGCGAGTGGATGCTGAAGATCACGATTCCGTCCTAAGAGGAAGCGTGCTTCATCTTGCCATCCAGAAAGGTGATCTCGGAATCGTGCAATCACTCGTTCGCGCCGGAGCCGTTGCAAACGCCGTCTTGACCTTCACTGACCGAACCTCCACGCTGAGGGGAACCGCCCTGCATCTTGCCGTCGAACGAGGGAATCTCGAAATCGTTCAGACGCTGCTAAAGGACGGAGCAGATCCGAATGCCCGCATGGCAAAGATAGTCGGGGATAGCGAGTTCGGAGGCACTGCATTGCACTCTGCCACGGCCCTGCGACACGCCGGAGTTGTGAAAGCCCTACTGGACGCAGGCGCGCGCTCGGAGATCCAGAGCAATCTCGGCAAGACTGCGTTCCAAATGGCGCGGGACGCCAATGCCCAAGAAATCGTCGCCATCCTTGATGTGGCAGAGGCAAAATGACTATCCGCCGCACAGTTCGATCCAAGGCAAGCATCCGTACCTGCAATCGTCTCCCAAGGCCCCAGTCTGTACCTTGCACTTCCCTCGGAATCCCACTAGACCTTCATGATTAGATGCTCGCTCACGCCGAAAGCATGAAAGCTGTCGAAGGACTGGCAAAAAGCCTCTTCATAGCGAATGCTTCATACAGGAGTGGACCTGCCTCGATTCATGCGGTCGATTGTTGTCTCGTGGTAGCGCTTCAGCCAATCATATTTTGGCCGGATGCGACAGTTCCGACTGTAGCGCTGAAGCCCCTTCCGGATAACCTCATCGTGTCGGGCGAGACAGTCGGGATAATAGGCGGGATCGTCAAGTTCACTCTGGACCGCCCGCAGATAGTCGACAAAAAGTCTTCGGTCGGTGTCTCTTCGCGTGAGGAGCTGTAGGTCGCGCCTGTTCGTGCGCTCGTCGTGCAACCATGCACCCGGCAATCCCTTCAGCGCCTCAAATATCCTGTCGTCTATGATGATGCGCGGGTATCTCGCGAAATCCTGCTCCAGCTTGTAAGCTCGCACAACGGCCGGACCAAAAATCTGTCCCGAGCTCTTGACGACCTCCCCGATTGTGACAGCGCCTCGGATCAGAATACCCTCATCGATAACCAGACGCGCCTGCGCATGGACTATGTGAAGGAGCAAGTAAAACAACTGCGAGCCGGGCGGAGGGTATCCAACGCCTTCGACCGGTGTCACGATCAGGCTTAGGTCGGAAAAATTCATGTACTGATCCTCGGGGACGTTATAGGTGGTCGCCTTGAGTTGCATCTTGTGCTTGCTAGGTTCAACGGCTTGCTTGACAGCGCGGATGATCTGCGAGATTTCCTTGGCCGTCCTCCTAGCGATGAGGTCTTTGAAGCCGAGAATATCTAGATACGCGACGAGTGCGATCTTGTACCGGACGTGCATGATTGTCGGACCCAATACTAGCTGCCAAGGGGCGTTCGTTGAGAAGTCACTTCCGCTGAATCGGAACGCTTCGTCGACAAGAATGAAGCGGTCCGGGTGGGCGTGAACCAAAGCGAAGCGGTAATGGTTACGGCCAGCATCCGTACCCAACACAAGCTCGGCCTCCATGCGCGGCGTGACCTAGTTGCCCCCATACAGCTGATCGTCAGCGCCGCCGTGCAGGCCAACAAACTCAGCAAGGCGGCGAGATCGCTAACTGCCATCAGGACGAGTCAGGACGACTACCATCTGTAGACAGGTTGCAAAGACTACCGTAGGTAGGTTCGCTCTCAAGTGACGTGAGTCAGCCCAGCGACTCGATTAGGGCAATGGCCGCTTGGCGGTCAAGCTTGTCTGCGCCAAACTGTCCCGCGAAGTCGAGTATGCACTCTAGGCACGCTCGATTGCATGGATTTTGATGCCGGTCGTCACTTAGTATCGACTTGGCTTCGGTGACCCACGACTCACCTTGGCCAAAAAGCTCAAGACAATGCCCGGCGCCGCTAGCGGTCGAATCATAGATCACTAGATCAAAAGAACCATGGCTAGCTGGTTTCGCGTAGGCTTCCAACTCGCGACCATCGACCTCCAACAGCGAAGCACCTGCAATTACCAACGCCCTGCCCAAAGAATGGACAGCCTCTTCCGTAGCTGGGGCACCGTTGTTGACTGCGAATAATATCGCATCAGTCCGCTCCCGAGCAGCCAGCACTCGATTCCTCCAGACTGGAGCGGGCTCGCCTTTTTTCCAGCACGTGTGCTTGTTCACCGTATCAAAAACTCTGGGATGCGATTCGAAACGTCTTGGAAGATCCTCTCGCCCTTGCCCGAAACATTTTTCGCTCATGGCAAATCCACAACGGGTGCAAATGGCAAACCCATGTCTGGCGGAACCCGAGTTGCGGACGAGTATCTCGGACTCTTCATAGTGCGAGGCTTCCAGACGCGCGAGTCCACCGAATCCATGTATCTTGTTAGATTCTCCCGTCACAATCATTCGTGTAGGATATACCTCCATTTCACCAATACGTTCGAGTGTGCCGCGGCGTACTACGGGTTCCCAAGCAGCTGTCAGAAAGCCATACTTTGGAAATAGAAGGAGTTCTTTGTAAACTGGCCGTTCGTCGCATTCCGGACAAGGATCAGTAGGCATGTTGCGAAGATAGATGTGGTCGTTTGGGCACCGCAACGCAAATTTCTGCCTGCCGATTGCGTGGTCATGCGATGTGTCGGTCCAGTATTTTTGGATTCCGCGAGAGATCGCGATCTTCCCCCCGACCAGAACCTCCGATCCCGGCACATACTCGGAAAGCGCCAGGAGTGAAGAGCGCTCAAGCCTGTATCGTTCGTCGCGTCGCGATCCGTCCCGATTCTCGGCTGGCCTCCGCACCTCTAGCGATTGCAGATTGATCGGAAATCCGTATCGCGGGAGGAACCTGTGATCCGCAAGCCACTCGATCACAGTGGTATCGCATAGCATCTTGATCTGATACCGGATCGAGTTCGCTTGGCTTATGGTCCTGTGAACATGGCTGGTTGCAACGGCATCGTATTCCACTTCGTCCCAAGCTTCCCAAAGTGCCTCGGTCTCCGATTGCCACTCGCCAACAGCATCCTTAAACTCGCCTTGGGCTTGCTTGACAAACGATCTCCACTCGTCCCCTCCGCTGGCAACTGACTCCATAGAAGTTCCCGCCACGAGTCCCGTGATGGTTGGCTCCAAAATTGGCGGAAGCTCATGCAGGCAGCCACACCACTCGATGAATAGCTCAGTTGCAGAACCAGCTCTGTGGCGAACAGAACTGGGCTTGGGGCTCCCTGCCTCCCACCGCGCCGGCGGCTGGAAACCAACGAATGGCCCCATAGACGAGTAAGCCGCGCTAGCACCGTGTGTCGCTTGGAGTTCTGGGGCGCTCATCAAGAACTCACTAATGAATACGGCGTTAAGATGACGGCGGACGAACGCCTCTCTTTCCAACAGGACGACTGGCTTGCGAAGAGGACGAGCCAAGAAATCGCCAAGGTTACGAAATACCGCTTGGTCGAACGCTCGCTCTCTGGCGAAAGTCGCGACAAGCGCCGACCCGTCAGCCCTTCGTCCGGCCCGGCCAGCTCGCTGCTGGTGGTTGGCCCGTCCCGGCGGTACATTGCCAAGCAGCACGCCGTTTAGACCACCAATATCGATTCCCAGTTCCATGGTTGTCGTGCATGAGAGAATATTTCGAACGCCGTCACGAAACAGATTCTGCAATCGACGATTCTCTCTCGCCGCTAGCTGAGCCGAATGTTCCTCACCCCACAGACCCATGCGAAATACGTCGTCTTCCAACTCTTGCCTTGCACGCTGCCATCGTAAATCGGCGTGAGATTCGTCAGTGCTAGCTAGTTCCAGACTCCCACCACAACCATGCAATGGAGCCCACCCAAGCACTGATCGCGGCCAGACCGTTAGACTTTGCCGGCAAATGAAGAGCTTGTTGGGCTTTCTGGTCGTGAGCCTGTCAAAGAGGATCTTGATTGCGCGTTGCGAACGCTGCAT
The DNA here is from genome assembly GCA_965218615.1 of Bryobacterales bacterium. Classification (GTDB taxonomy): domain Bacteria; phylum Acidobacteriota; class Terriglobia; order Bryobacterales; family UBA6623; genus VXMF01. The sequence continues at coordinate 16,353 of CBDCLH010000002.1, read as the reverse complement.
ATCCAGCTGGTAGTTGGACTCCCATGCGAGCCATTCGATGCGTCCTTCCACCGCAGTTCGGTACAACTCGTCGAACGCACCTTCAAGGAGTTCTCGAGAGAGCCCCTCAATGCTCTCCACCCGGCACCCTGCATTCTCAAGGACCTTTTCTGTGAACCACCTCCGGCGTTGAGTCCTTCGGGCCCCAACGAAAGCGATAGCACCCCAACCACCGCCGCTTCGCGCTGCCCAACGGTCGAACAAGGGAGAATCGCCGTTCCATTTGTGCAGTTCGTCGGTGTCGGGCTCTGACCACCCAGCAGCGCCATCGAATCGCAAGGTATCTAGCAAGCTAGCTAGGTAACTGGGCCAAGCCTCTTGAATTTGCTTGCGGGTCTCGTTGTTGGGCAGATTGCCGAGAACCGCTGCAGGTGGCAGGATTTTGTCAAGGCCCGGGTAGCTGACCTCTACCAAGCCAATTGATTCCAACGACACTTGGGTGGGGAGAGGTCGGTTTAGTTCTGTAGCCACCAAGGCTTCCGCCCTGAGTCGCACTTCTCTCTTGTTGTCGTTCCAAGTAATTTGATTCCAATGACCAGCGACGTGCTTCTCGGATGAGTCGGAGTCCATGATCTGTGCGATCCGGCCGAGATTGCCAACGTATCCAGCAAAGGCAGGGACTGGTGTGCCGCTCAATGCATTCTGCTTTTCAGACTCCTTTGCCTCAAGCATTGAAATGAATCGACTCCTTCGCGCGGGTTGATTCGCTCCGAGACTTTCCAAGCGGTTCTTGATGTGCGTGATCTCATCGTCAATGTCAGCCACAGTCTCGGTGCCATCAAGTTTCTGCACAGCTTCCACGATCGCTGCTCGAACTACCCACCGTTCGTGGGCGCGGGTGAGTTGTGGTCCAAGCCGTGCTGCTTCTCGTCGGGAATCGCTGAAGCAAAGCAGACGGCGGCCCAATCCAGGTTTCCAATCCTTGGAGCAAATATCATCTTGGTACGCAGGCATACCCTCTAGGACTGTCTCTGCCAACACCGAGAGAGACAGCCGTTGAGGGCCTGCCAGCGGAGCACACTCGAGATCCGGTCGGCTGTTAGAGCGCCCTAGCATGTCCGTTGCGCCTTGCCAGTGAACCTCACAGCGTGGACACACCTGACTCGTGCATCTCGGATCAAGGCAGTCCGTTCCGTGCTCTGGACACGGAGCACGGAACAGTTCTACTCCATCTCCGCCATGATCTACGCTACTACCGTCAATTGGATCGATTCGGATTCGCGAAAGGCGAGTGGTCGATTCGTCGCTAAGGCCTCTCCCTGTAACAAACAGCCGACGACTCGCCCGTCCCTCTATGGCGTCGTTCGAAACGACTAATGTGTATGGATCCTCTGAACCCGCCAGAGCTCCCAATCCGCAAGTCTTACACCGGAAGACCATTAAGGTCAGCGCCTGGCAATACCGACAGCGGTCAGCTAGAGGCTGCAAGGATCCAAGTCCAAAGGCGCGATGGTTCGCATTGCCAGTGCAACTGCCGTTTAGGCAAACACACAGCCCATTCGGTGCTCTCGCCATGAGGTGAATGCGATGGGGGATCAGTGGAGGCTTGTCAGGATTGAATCTGGCCGACGCTGCAAGCGACAACAGGCCAATCACTGCACGCCTCGCATCTGTATCATTGGGGCCAAAGAGTTCCTGTGCAAGAAGTTCGAGTGGAACCGCACCTTCCGCATGCGCAAGCGTTCGTCCAACTCGCTGGATCAGTGGAGCGTGGCGCAGAGTCTCCCAGAGGAATCGAGCGGGCTCGTCATGCAAACATGCCCTGGAGTTCTCAAGCGTACTGCTCGAAATCAGTGGACTCACTGACTTTCTCAGTACGTTCTGGTCTCGAGGTGCACCAGTCGAAATGGCAGACACCACATCTGATCCACTCGGACTTTGTGTAGGCCGACTCTGCCTGACTTGAGCGAGCGTTCCAGTCTCCTTGCTCCCTAGAATTACGTGTGTGTTGTGCTCCTTTACCGAAAAAATGGTTGCCCCGAACTGCTGGAGGTCGTGCTTACTCCCTCCCAACGTGGCCGAGGTAGCGATCTGAAGCAGGTGTTCTGGCTGAACGCCGCACCTAGCGCGAACCCTCCTAAGCAGGAAGGTGATTTCGGCGGCTAGGGCTCCGGAGTAGAGATGAGCTTCGTCTAGCACGATCGAGCGAAGACCGGGACCGAAGAATTCGGAGTCAACCGGCCGACTCAGCATGTACTCCAGCATTGAGTAGTTTGTGATGACAACATCCGGTGGATGAGCCCGCGCTGTGGCACGGTCTCGAATCCGCCATGTCGTTGGTGGGTCGTCGCCTCGCTTCGCCCTCTCCGCGTCGTTCCTAGGCGTGTCGCCCGTGAAGTGAAACACCGTGAGTTCACACGGGTTATCCGTGAGCCACTTGTCCACACGTTCGACTTGGTCGAAAATCAACGCGTTCATTGGATAGAGCATTAAACAGCGCATCCCCGTGTGTTGGCGCGGATGCTTCCAGAGGTCGTTGAGGATTGGTAGCAAGAACGCCTCTGTCTTGCCGCTACCAGTGCCCGCCGAAACCACCAAGGACGGCCGCTCCGTCGTGGTCAGGCCAGACAATCGTACGGCTTCAGCCTGATGCGTGTAGAGGTCGAGGTCCGCAGGGAACCGGTCCGGCCGATCCAGGTGTCGCACGAATCCCCGGTCCAAGACACCCTCGCTTGCCAACGACTCCAGCGAATCACCCGAGAGAACGCTAGGGAATGCTCCCTCTACCCATAGTTCGCTAACCAACCCGCCTTCGTGGTCAGGCCCAGCCCAGACGCTCCGGCAAGCATTTGAAACGCCATCGTCTCGAATGAAGTTTTCGGAGATTGCCAGTTCTACTAGCCTCGTACGCACTCGGTCTGCAAGCCTTAGCGCATCGGTTTGATTCCCCTCAGAATTGGGCATTGCTAACTAGGCTCTCCCCACACGATGACTAGCCGACATTACGACTTCGCCAGAAGAGGCTACTAGTACGGCCGCCGCAAGGTACCTCGACCCAATTGCCGATTCCGCCAGCCGCCGAAACCGCTGCTCGGTTTCCCAGTCGATGGATCCATCACGCTCGAGTGTCGCGATGAACATCCGTCGCAAGGGCTCAACATCCCTCATTTCGCAGCCGAGCAGCTTCCCAAGTGCTGGATACATTGGCGTTAGGGCCGTGCGAACGCCCTGATCTAGAGCTGTGGTGTCATCGAGACCGAGCAGACCCCGGATGGCACCTCGAACCACCCTCTTTCTCCGTATCAAGCGGAGGACCCTCCACGCAAACGGTGGGCAAATCTCCGCCATGTTACGGACTGCCAACGTGTTGGCATCCCCTAGGCGACGTTGCTCACGTTGTGCCTCCGCCCTCCTCCCGAATAGCTGTAAGGCACCGTTTGCATGGCTAGGACTACGGATCTTTACGTGCCACAACAAATCACGAAGCACCGGAAAAAGTTCTTCTGGCACATCTTCATGCACAAGACCATGACGATCCAGCCCTTCATTGCTAAGCCACGCCTTCAGAAAGCTGTCAAGGTTGGATTCTATCGCCTTACAGACTGGCATCCGTAGGGCCGAACTCAGCACCGGAAGTCTGAACCAGCGCAGCAACGCGAATGTGCCAACGCTCGGCTGACGTGACACCAATGCTGCTAGCTCGTCGATTCGCCAAGTACTCCCGATGCATCTCCCGTCGTAGCCGATGCCCCACGCTATGGGTTCGGCATAAGGCGGTAGATCCCATCGCCGATCTCTCATCCTATGGCCCTTCGGCTTTATCTTCTGAACTTGGCCACTCTTGGTCCAGAGCATGATTTCGTGGTTCTCGGAAGGCTTGATTCGGTCACGGAGCACAACGCGGCAAAGATTCCGGCCCATAAACTGTCCGAAAAACCGTAGAACACAGCCTTGGTCTTCGACCGACGGCGCGAGTTCTATGCCGTCCTTCGTCAAGAGTGGTGCTCCTCGAGCAATGAGCCCCGATAGTTGGAACGGACGCATTCCCTTGTTCACGAAGCGTGAGCCTTCGAAAATCTCGAACGAGCTACTGTCGCGGGCGAAGAACACCCGAGCCAGGATCCGACCACGGGCGCAATTGAGAGCCTTCTTGGATTCCTCCCAGGCTTCCCATCTCGGAGGTCCCGACCTTTGTTCGTCGAAAGCCATCACCGCTAACCCCTGCACATTCCAATCGGTCTTGGGTCGCCAACAGCGATGATTCTCCTCAGTTCGAAGCCGGACTCGAAGCCGGGTCTCGCCGGTTAGCAACTTCACATCAAGCGATACAGGATCAATCGTTCGCCAGTGCGTCTTGAACTGCTCGAGCCTCACCTCTCGGTGGGCAGTACCGACGAGCAGCGAAACATCCAAGGCATGACGCGGCACGCCACTGAGCAAAAGGCGCTCGCTGCTACCTAGACGCCCGACGTTACTGGATTCGTTCGATACAACTAGTTCGGGCTGCTCAAGCGGATGCTCCTCGCTTACCGGAGCCTGCCAATAGACCAATCCATTGATCTCCAGTCTCAGAGATTCCTGCCAGCCGGACGTCACACGGTAGACGCGCCGACCATTCATTTGCACATGATTGGTCCCCTCGACACCACCAAGTTCCAAGGATTCGTCGCAAAGCAATATGTATGAGCGTGTCGTCTGCATCCGAGCCCGCGGGCCTAGCAGGTCACCTTGATTCTCGTCAAAGACGATCACGTCTTCACTCAACCCGCTGTCTGCCAGATCAAAGTCGGCACTATGACGGCCATCTCCTGACCCGATAGTCAAGGTGGTAGCGCTCCAAGCTGTGATCGGTAGTCGACGCGAACCTCGCCACCCGTTCTGTTCATGTCTCCATCTACACGGCTGAGAAGCATCTATGGCGATCTCCAGCATGGAGGCATTCCACTCCGAGACGACGGATTGGATTTCGTCCTCATCCAGTTCCAAATACAATTCGGGACGATGAGAATTCCAAATCAACCGAAGGTCTCCTGGAAACTGAGCCCTGTCACCAGCTTCGGCCTGTTGAAGTCCGGGTGTCTCTTCCCCTACACCCAATTGTTCCCGCCTCGCCCCGGCCTGCTTTATGAGTTCGTCGATCCAGCCATTCCGAATCCAAGGGGACAGTTCAAGGACTTTTCGAACGTCACCCTCCGACAGCCGATTAGCTCGATAGTTCTTCAAGGCGAGCCAAAGTCGCCTGAACTGACTCGACGCGACCCCACTGTGGTCTGAGGTCGCCCCCCTGAGCGCTTGCACGGCAACTGGCTCACCAATCCCAACAATCCATTCAGCCAGGCGACGGCGGGCACCTCGATATGTGAATCCGAATTGCAATTTGACGGTCTCGAAGTACTCCAAAGAGCCTTCCCATCCGATCGCGTGCCTGAGTCGCAGCTTCTCGGTTATTTGGACGAGACCGTCCTTGAGATCTGTTGACGGTTGACTGCCCGGAAAGACATTGGCTTCGTACTTGTCCGGAAGACATGCGCGAACGCAGGGCCAGACGGCGCCTTCGATTGATTCATCCCGGCAGGTCTCAGCCCCCAGGATCAATAGCATGCAGGCAAATACCTCGCTCGGAGAGACCTCCAAGTCGCCAAGGACCCACCGTGGTCGACGGTCAGCGAGCCACTTGCCGGGGTCGGTCATTAGATTGGAAAATGCATTCTGGATTCTGTCACGGTCCCTAGTCGTAAGTTCGATTTCGGCAATTGACCGGGGAGCACTGACTGATTGCAGGCGTGCGGCCATCTCGGCAAATAGGTCAAACAACTTGCTTAGTTCCTCGTCTGAGGCACCGTTCATTGAATTGGACTCGATCATTTGGGTCGCTAGGTGATAGATTCCAGATCCGTTCGTGGGCGGGAAAACGCCATCGGTGAAGACTATGAACTCGTAGCGCGGATCCGCCAGAATCGCATAGCAGTCAGTTGACCACTCCGAGGCTCTTGGGCACGCAATTGCGATCAAATGGACCGACGCAGTACATGAAATCGTATATCTTCGATTTTGGGCTCCGCAAGTCGGTTCAGGGCACAAGCATAACTTAGAAGCGGGGGGAGCAAGAGGTCGGCTGAGCCAACGTTCAGGATGCCAGCGGCGGCGGGCGTCTAGTGGGGACGCGGAGGGCGTTTTGATCCGAGGTGGACCGTCTGCCACTCCCGCTGCAGTGGATAGACGACGGCCACCTTGGGCGTTTTCGCTGGTGCCGTGCCCGAGGCACCCTGCGTTTAGGTCTGTCCCAGACGGTGCTAATCCGAGGCGCGGTATCAGGTTCCGTTGTGCTGCCCGCTGGCCATGACGCTCTGCTGGTGTTCGTTACCGACCGCGAGGTGCCGTTCAAGAACAACGAATCCGAATGCGCCGTGTGGCCCAGCGTGATCTTCTGCAAGGTGACGACTGGGTGGCGCTCACAGTGGGGAGCGGACTCCTTCGCGGCAGTGCGATCGGTGACCGACGCCGGTCGCCTCAACGGCCCGTCGTCCTTTGGGGCTGCATTGCAATCCATCCAAGGTCAGAGCATCCCAGTTCCCCTAGTGAGTAGTTACGGAAGTTGAATACTCTGAACGTCGCTACATCGATTGAGCACGACGATTCCTTGGACGCCTTGGATCACTACGCCATTAGTCCCACCGCCCCTTCGTGAAGCAGCGATGCAAGGCTCTGGGTTGATCTCGATCTCCATGCAGGCTGATCTTCCGCGTGTTCCCGCCTCGGCGGCTCTCCTGCCTTGGCAGCCGCGCACTGCTCGCTTTGGTCTCACTCGCAATCGCTGCCGAAGTTCACTCGCGGTTGTTTGCGCCACGAGTCAAGACGTGCGTTGGTAGCCCGGAGGGGGCGCCTTGAAGTCCGTGGGTCTAGTCTGGTGCCCCATCCATTCAGACTCTGCAACGCAGACGGCATCCACCACTCCCTTCACCTGAGCCTCGGCGAGTTCTTTGACCGGGATTTCCACATCGGCCAACACGAAGAGTTCTTTGCCACGCAGCTGAGCAAGTTCGCGTCCATGACTTCGGCGTGGTGTCCAAAGGAAGGAGCCGCCATATCGACCGTGGTTGACCGCAACTAGATTGACGTAAGTCTCGTATGCTCGGACCCACGTCAATGCCTCATACAGGTCCACATCTTTGTTGAAGGCCACCATGAATAGATGTAATAGCTCCCCGCGTAGGGAACGCCATGGGGCAGCGTCGAGCAGGTCCGCGCAAACTGCGACTGTGAAGTCACCCCACTGAGGGTGTAGAAACCGGTGCCATCGCTGACCCTTTAGAATGCTCCACTGTGTGCCCGGCGTCCCCGCCGACAGAGCCCGCGCCAGACCTGTCTCAACATGTGCGGGTACTGGCTTACGTACCCTGAACCAGCGACTGCCGGTTGGGCCTGGGGAGTCGCCCCCGATTGGAATCACCAGTTCGGCTTCGTTGACCAGCCAACACCGTGCAGGTCGTGATCGAGGATCTGCCGGGTAGACTGGTCTGAGTTCACGCCAGTAGAGTCCCGCAAGTGAGGCGCGTCCCTCTACTTCGACGAGCTTACGGATTGTCCCTGCCTCTGACTCTGGGACGCAGACCTCGGGCAGCACGACGAGTTCCGGTTTCTTGCCACTTGTTGCCATGCTCTCCGATTGAAAGGCACTTGCAACCTGTTCCATGACTTGCCTTGAGGCCGCTGCGTCCATCGCAGGAAATTGCGACACGACCGAGCTCATGGCTGGCCATTGAGCAACCTGACCGATTCGCACAAGCATGTTTTCTGTCAGTAACTTTCGGTTCAGCCTGAGGTTGTCTGGCAGCTTCGCATCGGCGGACCCTTGCGAGTTTACCGCTCGCACCACTTCCAAGTCGTTCAGCGGTTCCAGCCGTATGTCGACCCGCTCCAAGTAGTGATGGTCGAGGCGAAGGGAGCCACGCACCAAAGGGCTTAGAGCAGCTCGTATCTCACGAGCAAGATTGGACAACGATTCAGTAGGTGACTCCGGCCAGCCAATCACTTTCTCAACACACTGCCATACCTCCAGTGGTAGGTGGATTCGAGATCGCCAACTCCAGCGGTCTTCAAAGGGCACGTTTCCGGCTCCGTCCCTAGCGAGCCCATGCAGAATCGCCTCTCCACCATCCACGGCAGTCAGGAGCAGCAGCACATCGCAATACAACGCGAAGCCTCTCGAATTGACCTGGTTCGCTTTGACACCGGCTACGAATGGGAGGAAATAGGCGGGGTGCGGCGGAGTTTCCCACGTTTCCGATCCAATCGCATTGGGTTCCGATGATTTCGTATTGGGTCTGGCAATCTCTTCGGCGAACTGGAGTTGCCGACCCGCAGTTAGAAGCTCGTATCCATCGTGCAGAGCCCAAGTTAGCGGCCCCTTCTCCGGAACCCACCCTTGAACTGCCTGCCCGTTTCGGGCAGTGTCGAATAATCGGGTGGCCAAGGTGGCCGTCAGCCCCACAGCAGGAATTTCCCATGGCCTTGGTCTCCAACCCCCTAGAGGGACTTGCCCACGATCCAGTCCCCAGAGAAGGCGATGGAGTGTTGGGTCGTTCGAATTCCACCGTCTGAGCCCGTCCGCTCTTGACATCAAGACGCTGCGAGCTCGGCCGTATTCATTCAACGTGAGAGGGTCGTCTAAGACTTGCTTCACAACGGTGGCTGGCTTCGCCACAATTCTTGAGAGGCGGCTCGTTGGAATGCGATCTGAGCATCCCAATGCGATTCCCATCATTACGACCCGAGCGTTGTCACGAGGTGTCTTAATCCTCGGTCGCCCGTCATCAGGGAACAGCAGGGCACTCAAATTGCTATCCGGGCTTCCCAGGTAGACATGAGCTAGGGCGGGAGTATTCAAGCTGCGGGTCTTCCCGTCAATCGCTTGCAAGCGATTGCAGCGTCGCAGGATGTCGGTAGTCTTTGGTAGAGCTAGGCAAATTGCCGACTCAGGGACCATAAGGAGGTCTTCGGGCTGCTTGCACTGACGCCATGCCTCGGCAAGTGTCGCTCGCCTGGCAGTTGCTAGGACCGCGACAACGAGCTGATCCAGTTCCCATCGCCGAGCGGAGAGTTCACGTCGTGCATGTGTATTCGGGTATAGGATCTTCACCCACCTATCTAGGTCTGCCAGAAAATCCGCTACCTTTCCGTGACTGCCTTCAGGAATCGCTCGAACAGCCCACAAGCGCGGAGATGGACCAGCTCGTCCTACTCGTGAGCTTGCAATTTGGTCATCGTGACGCCGCAGGTTTAGGATTTCGTTTGCCAATGCCTGCCAGAAAGCGGCGCGATGGTACGACAGATACAAGGAACACCAACTGGGATCCCTGTCGTGATGTTTCGCAGGATCGGCGGTCGGCCATGTCTTCGCCCATACACCCGGCTGATGTTGCCCCTCACCACGAGTTCCGGGATGGCAGGCAATCCGTCTAAGCAAACGCGAAATCCACTTCCGGGCCCGCTTCTCGTCCTCCCTGTGGGCCCGTTTCTCGTCTTCTTTGTCGCTATCCAGAATAGGTCGCTGCCCTGCAGCGCGCACGACGGCCCGCCACAAGGCAAACTTCCAAGGGGTTTCCTGCAGCACGAACTCGATCGAATCCCGTATCTCGCTTATCTCCTTGCGAGCGGCTTGGGTGTCGACTGAGAGCCATGCGGCAACAAGGCGATTGGCGGCGAAAGCACGCCTTGTGTCTGGACGTACCTGATTATCGTCGATCTCAAAGCGGGCGAGTTCGTGAAGTTGGACGAGACGATTGCGCGCACCTCGCCCGAAGCGCTCCACCAACGTGTCGCGTCCGATCTCGCTCAGTCGTTCGACAAGGGTTGTGACGAACGGACCCATCTCGTTCGGGCCGACAGTCGCACGGTTGAGTTTGTCGAGCAATGAAGGCTTGCCTTTGTCGGCCGCTCGGCGGGCTGCCCACCATGCGTTCAAGGTCTTGGGAGCCTTCCGACAGTCGCGAGGAAATGTCGCCTTACACGTTTTGCATTTCTTCTTCCAACCGTAGTCGGACAAGTACTTGAGGAGAACCTCTTGCACTCCGGCAGGCCCGAACTTGCCTACATTCAGACGCAGGTTTGACTCGGATTGCTGAACTGCGAGAACCGCCTTGCGATTGCCCGCGATGGCACGCCACACCTCGTCAATCAGCGCAAAGAGACCACTGGCGGACAAAGATAAGACCGTCATGTCGTCAGCAAATCTCAGGAAGGCGCCGCGACATTCCCCTCGCTGTGACTCCAAGTACTTGAAGATTTGGAGATCGGCGGAGTGGAGCAGGGCGTTTAGCAACAGCCCAGAGATAGCGAGACCTGTCGGAAGCCCTTGGTTGTCTGGGGGCAACTCCTGCGTGGCGTGGTGAGGCCGCCATGAGTCACGTGGGATAAGGGGCGTCTCGCACTCTCGTATGTTGCGAAGTGCGTCTATGAGGTTGCCTGCGATCGCTAGTCGTACTTCAGAATTCCTTAGTGCTTCGACGACCACGTCGGGATACCCTCGAACGATGTCCGGGAAGAAGTCGCATTCTGGAGTGAGCATGCTCTCGAAGGCTTCACCGAGCTGGTTGAGGCAGACTGATGGATACGCAAGTTGCAAGTCGAGAGCGGCCCAGTGTGCCCGCGGTCGAGCCCCCGACTTGGGTGGGGGCCACCAGCTCTCTCTTGTGAATTCTGGAAGAGTACGCCCGGGGTAATCTTCGGGGGCCTGCACGCGTCCGGAAAAATCCACTCGTTGGATTTCAGTGCCAACCATGCGCGACACAGTCCAACTCGCCACCCTTCTGTAGAGCCCATGTGACCGGGAATACGGCAGGTAGGTCCGCTTGTCGAGGAATGGATAAGGGCGGAGATGCCATCTGGCAGGGTCTTTCCTTCGATCCCAAGCAATTGGGCGATACCAGCGATTACCGAATGCGAAGTTAGAGATCTGATCGTCGAGGAGCGGCCCGAGGAGAACCATGTGTGCCATGAACGCCACTTGGTCTCTGACCGTCGGCATCCAGTAGTGCCGCAACGACATACCTTTCTTGGGATAGGGAACTCGAAGCCATTCGCCGAGTTTCCAATTACCAGTGCGGAGCGCTTGCCTAAGGTCCCTGAGTTTGGCTTCCGGATGGAGCTTCCAGGTGGAAAGTTCGGGTTGTGGCGCGAGGTTGCCGCTGCGGTACCAATCATCAACGCGGAGCCAAGCTGCCCTGAGCACTTGCGGATGGGATATGAGGTCGCGAAAATTCACGTGCTTGCAGGAGGAACGACATCCTGGCCCATCTCGATCAGGGGGTGAATCAGAGACAGTCGACTTGCTGGGTCTGGCGAGCCAAGATCACCAATCGTATCTCAACACCGCGGGAGCAACGTCTAGGTGAATGAGTGTTGGCGCGATTGGTAACACGGCACGGCGACAGCAGGCGAATTGGCCCCGTGGCCGTCCGCGCTAAGGATGGCAGCGCGTGCTCGCCGATGATCGGCGCGCTGCCGTGTCAGTCTAGCTGGCAGATTGGGGACCTCTGCGATAGTGGGAGATTTCAGTTAGGCTGGCGATCCCGCACAATACGGGTGCATCCGCGCCCAAACCAGATAACTAGCGGGATTCGGGAGCGCCGTGGAAAGGCGCTGGTTCCTAGCGGGCTCGAATCCCGTCCGGCAACTGTCGCTCCAGCCGGTAGCAACCGGAGCGGTTCGAGGAGGAAACGAAACGGACTGAAGCACTCTGGGTAGAAGGGCCGCCTTGGGCGATTCAGCGAGCGCGCAGGCCGCAACGTGCAGTGTGTCAGCCATCGTCATTAGTTAGTCACCCATTCCACCTCGTTTCCGTTCGAGCGGATCCTTGCCGTAGAGCGGCACCACCCTTGCCGGGGTATTCCGCACGAGCTCGCGAGCGACCTTGAGCAAATCGGAATAAACGCGGATACTCATTTACTCCGATGGTGCTGGCCAGCATCCCGGACCTTGGAATTCGTGGCGATTGTATCGTTCTTGGATCAGAATGGCGGGTCAGGCAAGACAACCCTCGCCAAAGTAATTGTCGCCGCCCACCTCGCGATTCATCTCGGCACGGTCCAAGCTGAACGTGGGCAGGTTCTGCTGGTCGACGCCGCCCCCCAAGGGTCCGCCTTAGAGTACTCGAAAGCGAAGGTCCGTGCCGACGCCACGACGGCGACACCTTCTGAAGCATCGCCGCCGGTCGTTCTTGGTTGCCCCAGTCTGGAACTGTCGTGGGTTGCGCCTTGGCCGTTCGAGGGGTCTGAACACGGCGGACCAGATCCCGGTGCCAAGGAGTTTATGAGTGGGATGTTGGCGGGGACCCAGGCTCAACCCGGCTTGAAGGTCTCTGGGATCTTGTCTTGAGGCCGAGAGAAAGAACGACTCACGAGACTGGCCTATCGCAGGCAATCCAATGTGGCAGCTCCTAGCGAACGGCGCGACTCTTCGGGGTGCGAAATGACGCTCTAGCCCTTGCCGTGGGTCCCGAACTGGGTCCTACGTGGAATACACATGGCACTAACTCCTTTTGGAGCAAAGACTTACAGTGATTCGAACGATGATCTGCAAAACCTTTATTCGTGGGTTCGATTCCCACCCGCGCCTCCATCCTGTAACCCGTTGATTCGGAATTAAGTGTATTTATTTTCAATAACTTAGAAATCAGGGTCGGATCCAGGGCGCCGGATCGCTACGGAGCGCTCGAGAGCAAATCGGAGCAGTTTGGAGCAGTTTGGAGCAGTTTGGAGCGAAAAAATGGTCCCATTATGGTCCCAAGAAATCGCCCTGCTTCGGCTCGTTTCGCCACGGCCGCATCCGGCCACAGCGGGCGGCGTGCCGTCGATGCGTGCCAAGGGGCGGCCAGCCTTGGGGCCCTTCCGGCGCAGCGAGGACGCGTGGCGGCGCATGTCCGGCTCGGTAGGGATCGGCAAGGGCCGGCGCTGGGTCAAGGTAATTGCTCACCTTGGTGCCGTCCTAGCGTGACCGATCAGATTAGAAATCTGAAACAAAAGAGTAGAAACATGTTATAGATGGGGTATGGGCGAGGCGAATTCGGATCTCGGTTCGGCGCTCGACTCCGGGAAGAGCGCCCTTGTCGTTGAGCTGCGAGCGAGGGTTGCGGAGTTGACCGCAACGAGCACGGAGTTGGCGGCGAAGGTCGCCAAGCTGACGGCGACCAACGCGGAGCTGAGGGCCCAGGTGGCGGAGTTGGAGGCGCGTCTGGGAGCGCCGCCCAAGACACCGGCGAACTCGTCGCTGCCGCCCTCGCGCGGGGAGAAGGCGAACAAGCCGGTGCGAGGCGGCAAGCGCAAGCGCCAGGGGCGTGCGGGAACGGGACGCAAGCTGCATCCGCATCCGAACAGCGTGGTGGAAGCGCGGGCGGAGAGTTGCCCGCACTGCGGGACGGACTTGGGCGGGGCGGAGCAGGCGCCGCAAGCGGTGTACGAGCGCATCGAGTTGCCGCCGGTGCGGCCGCACGTGACGCGGGTCACGCTGCACGGTTGCGACTGCCCGGGCTGCGGGCGGCGGGTGACGGCGTTGGCGCCGCAGGGGTTGGGTAATTGCTCACCTTGGTGCCGTCCTAGCGTGACCGATCAGATTAGAAATCTGAAACAAAAGAGTATAAATATGTTATAGATGGGGTATGGGCGAGGCGAATTCGGATCTCGGTTCGGCGCTCGACTCCGGGAAGAGCGCCCTTGTCGTTGACCTGCGAGCGAGGGTTGCGGAGTTGACCGCAACGATCACGGAGTTAGCGGCGAAGGTCGCCAAGCTGACGGCGACCAACGCGGAGCTGAGGGCCCAGGTGGCGGAGTTGGAGGCGCGTCTGGGAGCGCCGCCCAAGACACCGGCGAACTCGTCGCTGCCGCCCTCGCGCGGGGAGAAGGCGAACAAGCCGGTGCGAGGCGGCAAGCGCAAGCGCCAGGGGCGTGCGGGAACGGGACGCAAGCTGCATCCGCATCCAGACAGCGTGGTGGAAGCGCGGGCGGAGAGTTGCCCGCACTGCGGGACGGACTTGGGCGGGGCGGAGCAGGCGCCGCAAGCGGTGTACGAGCGCATCGAGTTGCCGCCGGTGCGGCCGCACGTGACGCGGGTCACGCTGCACGGTTGCGACTGCCCGGGCTGCGGGCGGCGGGTGACGGCGTTGGCGCCGCAGGGTTTGGAACGGGGCTCGCCGTTCGGGGCGACGATCGAGGCGCTGGCGGTGTATCTGCATTACGCGCAAGCGATCAGCTACGAGCGGCTGCGGGCGTTGTTCCGGGATGTATTCGGTCTGGCGATCAGCGAAGGGGCGCTGGCGAACCTGTTCCGGCGGGTGCAGGGGCGGTTCGGGGACCAGGCGGAGGCGATCCGGGAGCGGGTGCGGCAGAGTCGGGTGGTGTGCTCGGACGAGACGTCGGCGCGGGTGAACGGGCGCAAGTGGTGGGAGTGGGTGTTCCTGGGAGCGGGAGCGGTGCTGCACGTGCTGCGGCCGAGCCGCTCGAAGGCGGAGCCGGAGAGCGTGCTGGAGGGGGCGCGACCGGAGGTGTGGGTGTCGGACCTGTACGTGTGCCAGCGCGGGCACGCGGCAGTGTGGCAGGTGTGCTTGGCGCACCAGTTGCGGGATGCGCAGTACGCGATCGACGCAGGGGACGCAGTGTTCGGGCCGGCGCTGCAGGCGTTCCTGGTGCGGGCGATGCGGGTGGGCCAGCGGCGCGCGCGGCTGCGGGACAGTACGCTGAAGCGCCACCAACGGGATCTCGGGCGGCGGCTGGACAAGCTGCTGGAGTTGGAGCCGACGCAGGCGGACGGGCAGCGGCTGCTGAAGCGCTACGGCAAGATCCGGGACAGCCTGCTGGTGTTCGTGACGGATCGCGAGGTGCCCTTCACGAACAACGCCTCGGAGCGGGCGCTGCGACCGAGCACGATTTTCCGCAAGGTGACCAACGGCTTCCGCTCCGAGTGGGGGGCCGAGGTGTTCGGGGCCGTGCGCTCGGTGATCGGCACCGGACGCCTCAATGATCTGACGACTCTCGAGGCGATTGTCACCACTATCGAGCGACGTACCGTCCTCAAACCTACCTAGCCAGCCCCCTGGGTGAGCAATTACGGGGTTGGAGCGGGGCTCGCCGTTCGGAGCGACGATCGAGGCGCTGGCGGTGTATCTGCATTACGCGCAAGCGATCAGCTACGAGCGCTTGCGGGCGTTGTTCCGGGATGTATTCGGTCTGGAGATCAGCGAAGGGGCGCTGGCGAACCTGTTCCGGCGGGTGCAGGGGCGGTTCGGGGACCAGGCGGAGGCGATCCGGGAGCGGGTGCGGGGGAGCCGGGGTGGTGTGCTCGGACGAGACGTCGGCGCGGGTGCACGGGCGCAAGTGGTGGGAGTGGGTGTTCCTGGGAGCGGGAGCGGTGCTGCACGTGCTGCGGCCGAGCCGCTCGAAGGCGGAGCCGGAGAGCGTGCTGGAGGGGGCGCGACCGGAGGTGTGGGTGTCGGACCTGTGAGGTGGCTAGGGAGTGGTGGACAGTTGAGTGTGCGGCAGCTGCAGCAACTCCAGAGGGGCGGCACCATGATGGTGCAGGGGGCTTGAGATGTCAAGGGGGGAGGGGGTAGCAGGGGGAGGGGAGCGCCCCTCCCCCCCTCTCCAAGAGAGGCAGTGGAAAGGGGTGAGGAGGCCCCGGGAGGGGGTGCTGGGGGGCGCGCCCCCCAGCACATTTCCGGCATCTTTTGTTTTGACTTGGCTGCGGATCGTGCTGCCCTCTCGCGCCTCCCGTGTCGGCACGGGAGCGGACTGGCCATGCCGGGCACAACAGCTCCTGCGGGATGGCTGGCAGGCACGCCCGTTGCGACCGGTGCGGTTGCGTGGATCATGGTAACGTTACCAGGGGCGGAGAGCCCGCCACCACGCGAGCAGCCGGAGGGCAATGGCATGGCCTTGACGAACGCAGAGAAACAGCGGCGCTATCGCGCCCGGCGCCGGGAGGGGGCGCGGCCAGTCCGCTATCGCCGTCCGCAGGAGCGGCGCTCGAATCCGCAACGCTGGCGCGACGCGGTGCAGAGCTTGGTGCAGCTCCAGGAGCACTACGGGGAGTGGCTGGAGAAGCTGCCGGAGAGCCTGTACGGGAGCGCGCTGGGGGCGAAGCTGGAGGCGATCACAGAGCTGGACCTCGACGCCCTGCAAGCCGTCGAGCCCCGCTGGGCTTCGGGCGGGACTGAGCGGGCCGGGCGCTGGCCGCCGCGGGACCGGGCGCCAGGCAACAGGCCCCACGGTGCATGGTAACGTGACCAGTGTCAGGGCCCGTCGCGCCCCTATCGGCCCGCGCTCAGACCCCCGCCTGCTGCGCGTGCCAGGCCTGCTCGAACTCCACCGGGGAGCGATAGCCCAG
>CBDCLH010000001.1:0-583423 GCA_965218615.1 Bryobacterales bacterium | reverse complement strand
GGCCCTTCGGACCAGGCGGCTCCTCGATCAATCCACGCCCGCAGCAGTCAATATGTTCCGCTGTAAGGCGCGCCCCCGACATCGGCATGATGCGTTCTTTGTCGAGACCCGCAACCAAGTGGATCAGGCGGCTGCCGGCGCTGTTGCCGGGCTTGACGACAGCTCCGGAATACCCGCCTTGAGCATGGCTTCGCGGCTGTCGAGCCGCAGGCCGCTGCTTTCGAGCGCCGCCCCGTGACAGGCCAAACATTTTTGCTGTAGGAGCGGGGCAATTTCGCCTTCGAATCAGTTTCTGTAGTGGCGGCCGGGGGTAGTGACGGCGCGTGTTCCTGAGCGACGCTCCGCTCTAGGGGCAGACGCCACAGGATAGGGAACAGAGCCGCGCCCGTCAGGATGCGTGCCCGTGAATTCGGCGGCCGCCCAAAATGCACCGGCGCGGAGTTTCATCGACACGATGCAATCGTGTCCTAGCCCCGTTCATCGCCGCCGTGCGTATCCCAGTACGACCTGGGTCAGGCGATAATCTCCGATAATACATGGCCGCGATGTCGGTAAGTCTACGGAAGCGTCCCTGGTGCAGGTAGGTCAGCCGTTTGTCGTCCAAGCCCAGCAGATCAAGGATCGTTCCATGGACGTCGTGCAGCGGAACGGGATTGATCCCGGCCAGACCAAAATCGTCGGTCGCGCCCACCGTCGCCCCGCCCTTCACGTTGCCGCCGGCCATCCACATTACCAGCGCGTTCTGATTATGGTCGCGGCCCGGCTTGGATCCGGCGTGTCAAGTTGTTGGATGTAGGGCGTCCGGCCCATCTCCGAAGCCCAGACGACGAGCGTGTGGTCGAGCAGACCGCGACCTTTCAAATTCTTTCAACAGAGCGGCCACCGGCTGATCGACCTCCAGGGCATGTTGTGGCATCCGGCCTTTGGTATCGCTGTGATCGTCCCAACTATGCTTCGTGATCTCCTTGCCGTGGACCAGCAGGCAATAACGCACTCCCTTTTCGACCAAACGCCGAGCCAGCAAACACTGCCGGCCGAAGCTCTCGGTGTGGGGATTGTCGAGCCCATAGAGCCGCTTAGTTTGCTCCGATTCCCTGGAGAGATCGACGATTTCCGGTGCTTCGGCTTGCATCCGAAACGCCAGCTCATAAGCGCCGATGCGCGCTTCGAGTTCCGATCCGCCCGGCCGCTCGTCAATGTGCTGTTGGTTGAGCCACTTCAGAAGATCGAACTCTCTGCGTTGCTGTTGGCGCGTCAGGTCTGGGGGAAGTTGCAGATCCAGAATCGCGGGCCGCCTGAGCGGAACAAAGTTCCTTGGTAAGAAGCGGGGAGGTAGCCATTGCCCCACACCGACGAGCCGTTGACCGGGCCGCCGCCGGGGGTCCTGTATCACAACGTAACCCGGCAGGTTCTGGTTGGGCGTTCCAGACCGTACCCGACCCAGGAGCCGACCGACGGACTGCCTGGGAATTGCGAGCCTGTGTTGACGTGCAACGTTGCCGGTCCGTGATTGTTGTTATCCAGCCGAATGCCGTTGACGATGCCATATCGTCGACGCACGTGCCAAGGTGGGGGAACAGCGTGGACAGCGCGCGGCCCGACTCGCCGTGCCGTTGAAACTCCCACGGACTCGGCATCGCGCTGTGCGCGGCGTCGAGGGCGCTCGCTACTTCCCCGAGAGCCCCTCGGGCCGAGGGATCGCTCTGCCAGCATACTTGTGGAGCAAGGGCTTGTCTTCAAATGTGTCGATATGGCTGACGCCGCCAGCCATGAACAGGAAGATGCAGTGCTTGGCCTTGCGGGGCAGATGTTGCGGGCGCGGTTCGAGGGGATTGATCGGCGATGTCGCGGCTCCGGCCGCCTCGTCGTCGGCGAGCATGCCAGCCAACGCCAGCGCCCCAATCCCGTTCCAGGAACGGCAAAGAAAACCCCGGCGAGAATCAATGGAACGGTAGGCGCCGGGGAGTTTAGAGATGGCCATGATTGATTCCCCTCACCGTGTGCGGCGGTACAAGCGGTCGCCGAGCGGACCGCGGTTTCTTGGCTCCCTCTCGGTTCCCTCAGTCCACATAAACGAACTCGTTGCTGTTGAGCAGCACACGGCAAAGCCCGGCCGACGCTTGCTGTTGCGAATCAGTGGAACCATAGAAGTCTCGCACCCGCTCTAGCTCCGTAGGATCCGGATTTCGCCCCAGCGCGATCTGGAAAGCCCGCTGAATCTGTTCGCCGACATCCGGACTGCTTTCCCTTCGAACCCGGTCGGCGCAGTGCCGCGCCTCGGTGCTGACAAAGTTTCCGTCGTACATCGACAAGGCTTGCAAGGGCGTTATCGAATTCCTGCGCCGCTCGCAGGAAGCGGTTAACACCGGAGCGTCGAATGTTTGCAACAGCGGCAAACTTAACGATCGCCGCTGGAAAACATAGATGCTTCGTCTTCGGCCGCTACTTCCATGCGATGTTTCCCAGGCGTTGAAGTCATCGAAGTTCAGCAGTTCATCTTCCAGACCCTCTGGCAGCGGCGGGAAGATCGGCGGACCTCCACGGTTGGAATTCAGCCGGCCGCTCACCACTAACACGCTGTCTCGAATCGCCTCGCCTTCAAGACGCTGCCGGGGAAACCGCGACAGCAACCGGTTGTCGGGATCGGCCTGCGCGGCTTTCGGATCCGCCTCCCGAGAGGACTGGCGATAGGTGCTGGAAGTCACCATCAGCCGCTGCATGGCCTTGATGCTCCACTTCGCATCGACAAAACGCAAAGCCAGCCAGTCGAGCAACGCGGGGTGGGTCGGCAGAGCCCCGTTCTTGCCGAAGTCGCTTGACGACTCCACAATGCCGCGGCCGAACCGGTGTTGCCACAAACGATTGACCATCACGCGCGCGGTGAGAGGGTTCTCCGGGCTGGCGATCCAATTCGCCAGCGTCATACGCCGTCCGTGCCCGGGGTGCCGCTGATAGCGATCCACTTTCACCAGATCGGCGGGATTCGCGTGCCCTTCGATCGCCCGCAAGAATCCCGGCTTTACGCCCCTTCCGGGGTTGTCCCATTGGCCGCGCGTCAACACGTAGGTCTCCGGGACGCTGGGCCCATAGGGCGGCCCGTCCGCCGTGCTCACTGACATCGCCGACGCCTCGACTCGCAGGATGGCGTTCTTCAGGCGCAGAATGCGTTTCTTGAAACCACGGAACTGCGTCTCTTCCTGCGCAGAAAAGTGCTGCTTCTTGTTGGGGTTCTCCCGTTGTTCCTGGAACGCTTTCGAGAGATCATCGGCCGTCGGTTCAGCATCAGTCCTTCTGTCTTGTTCCGGATTCGGGCTGCGATCCAAGTTACCTGTCGTCTCTTTCCGGATCGCGGTCAGGCGTTCGATCAAGGGTTGATTGAATTCGCTGAATTGCGTCTGCAGCTTGTCGAGTTCCTCGTGGTATTTGGCGCGCGCATCATCCGCCCAGTCCTTTTCGCCCGGGCGGTAAAACGCAGCCGGCTGCGGTCCGCCGATTTGCTGGACGTCGCCGGGGCGCGCCGGCGCGATTTGCACGGTGGCGAAAAACGCCTTCATGCGATAAAAATCGTCGGTGGGAATCGGATCGTATTTGTGGTCGTGGCATTGCGCGCAGCCCACCGTGAGGCCGAGAAACACCGACCCCACTGTGGAGGTCATCTCGGTCAGCAACTCGTGGCGGCTGCGTTCGCCGCGCGGTTCGGTGAACGGCGCCAGCCTGAGAAAGGTCATGGCGACGACTTTTTCCGGGTCCGGCGGTGGCAGCACCCCGCTCCCCGCACGACCGCGAATTCGTTGCCGGCAATCTGCTCCTTAATGAACTGGTCGTAGGGCTTGTCGTCGTTGAACGCATCGATCACGTAGTCGCGGTAACGCCAAGTGTGGTAGTACTCTGGATCTCCCTCGTAACCGTTGGAGTCGGCGAAGCGCGCCAAATCCAACCACAGGCGAGCCCAGCGCTCGCCATAGCGTGGGTCGTCGAGAAGCCGATCGACCAACTGCTGATAAGCGTTGGGAGACGTGTCAGCGACGAAAGCCTTGACCTGCTTCCACGGAGGCGGCACGCCGAGCAAATCAAAGTACAGCCGCCGGATGAGCACACGGCGGTCGGCTTCTATTGCCGGTTCCAGGCCCTCTTCCTCCAACTTGCTCAAGATGAAATTGTCGATGCCGTTGCGACCCCACTCCTGGTTCCGAACCACGGCCGGCACATGTTTCTCGGGCTTTACAAAAGCCCAGTGCATGGCTCCTCCGGAAGTAAGCGCGTCGGGTTCGAGTCTTTCGATCCACCGCTCGACGGCGGCGATGTCGCCGGCCTCGAGCGGCGCTTTTCCGAACGGCATTGAGGGCTCGATTCGGCCCCGCAGCATCTTAACAAGCACGCTCTCGTTAGGCTGACCGGCCACAACGGCCGCACCGTGTTTGGCGCCACCAGTCCGAATGCTCGCCGCGTCTTGAATCGAAAAACCGCTCGTGCGGTTGTATTGATCGTGGCAGGGAACGCAGTTTGCGTTTAAGATGGGCTGAATCTTATCTTCGAAGGTCGCGCCTAGCAAGGAACCACAGAAGCTAACGAAGAAGGCAAGTCCGAGTCGAACGCTCATTTCGTACCGCGCACGGGAAGCAGAACTTCTCCTTATCCTAGCAACGCCGATGTTCAGCGAATCAGACTCAAAGCCAGCGATTCTAAATTTAGCCTGCTTTGGGGGTTTTGCCGCTGCAGATGCCGGAATGAGGGACCAATTTCTGGGGACTTAACTTTTCGGACAGCGCTTTCAAACATAAAATGTGGCCTCCGTTCCCGTCCTTGAGTCTCTCCTCGACAGATTCCGCCAGATCGCCTCCGCCTTGCCTGCTCCCCGGACCGGCGCCAACCAGCGCTACAGCCTCGCCGACGCCGCCTCCTGTGCTCTCGCCACCTTCTTCTTCCAGTCCCCCTCCTTCCTCGACTTCCAGCGCCGTAGGCAGAAAAAGGACGCTCGCTCCCATTGCCAATCCCTGTTCGGTGTCGGGAAAATTCCCTGTGACAACCACCTCCGAAACCTCCTGGATGGCCACGACCCCGACCACTTCGCCCCCCTGTTTGCCGACTGCCTGCAAACCGCCCACGACCCACGCTGCCCTGGATCCCTTCCTGCGCCTCGACGGTCGCGTGGCCATCGCTCTTGACGGCATTCCATTGCAGTGTTCGAATGCCATCCACTGCGACCAGTGTTCGACCCGCCATGTCGGCCCACACAAAACCGAGCAGTACTTCCACAGCATGCTCGCCGCGACCGTCGTCGCCGACGGCCACAACCGCGCCCTGCCCCTGCTGCCCCACTGCGTCCAGCCCCAGCACAACCCCCACGACGGCCGCTCCGACAAAGAACGCAAGCAGGACTGCGAACGCCACGCCGCCAAGCGCTGGTTGCCCGCCCACAGCGACGAACTGCGCCCCTTCCGGCCCGTCTTCCTCGGCGACGACCTGTACTGCTGCCAGCCCCTCTGCCAACTCGTCCGCCACCTCGAAGCCGACTTCCTCTTCATCTGGAAGCCCCACTCGCACAAGCGCTGATACGAACTCATCCACGACGACTTCCCCCACTCCACCGGCTGGATCCGCACCCCCAACCACAAACGCCAAGTCGAGTTGCACCGCTCTCGCTGGATGCACGGCCTGCCGCTCCGCGACAGCGACGATGCGGTGCTCGGGACCTGGATCGAGTTCCCGATCCAGCGCCACGGCGAGCGCACCTACTCCAACACCTTCTGCACCCGCCTGGAGGTCACCGCCGACAACGTGGCGGCGAGCGCACGGCTCGGACGCGCCAGGTGGAAGATCGAGAATGAGACGTTCAATTGCCTGGCGCGCCACGGCTACAACAGCAAGCGCAACTTCGGGCACGGCCGCCACGGCTTGGCCAACCTGCTCGCCACGCTGAACCTGTTCGCCTTCGCGCTGCACACGCTGCTGGACGGCCTGCAGGGCGTGTGGCGGCAATGCCGCGACGAGGCCGGCCCGCGTCGCACCTGCTTCGAGGACCTGCGCTCCTTGACGAAGCGGTTCTGGTTCCCGAACTGGACGAGCTTGCGCACCACGATGCTGGGCGCAGGCGAGTCGCGGGCCGGCCCCTCGCCCGCACCCTCATGAGATTGCTGCAGCAGCCAGCGGCGAGCACCGGGCCCGTCGGGGAGCCCGCAGCAGGGCTCTGCCGCGTGGGCCTCGGAACGGCTGGAGAGGCGCTCGGAGCCGCTCCCGGATGCGCCACTTGCTACTGCCGATGCCCCGCTGGCGCTCTCGCAATCTCTCTGCGACGCTCCCGAACGCCCGGCGAGATGCCAACAGCCCACCTATATCTCAGGTCTTGAGAATTGCTGACTCAAAGCTGTATCGCTAGGAGCAGCCATCAAGATCGAGGATCGATCCTTAACGGCGACCACCAGAACACGGGCAAGCCTCTGACAATGTGGTTCCGAGCGATGTGGTGGGTGACCGTGCAGAAGAACGGCGCGAGCACGCTCGGGCTGCAGAGGATGCTCGGCCTGAGCCACTACGGGACGGCCCGGACATGGCTGCACAAGCTGCGACGTGCCATGGTGCGTCCAGGACGCGACCGGCTGAGCGGATCCGTCGAGGTGGACGAAGCCTACGTGGGCGGCGAGGAGCAAGGAGCGCAATCTCGGTAAGAAAGCCTTGGTTGCGATAGCGGCGGAGGAAGACGGACCAGGGAGCGGGCGCATTCGCCGGCGACGCGTGCCCGACGCTTCGGCGGCCAGCCTGGAAGCGTTCATTCTCGAGGGGGTCGAGCCCGGAAGCGTGGTAAGTACGGACGGCTGGTCCAGCTATTCCAAGCTGCACGCCTGCGGCTATCGGCACGAAACTTCCGTGACGGGAGGGGATCCGGACAAGACCGAAGAGGACTTCCCACGGGTGCATCGCGTCGCTTCCCTGCTGAAGCGCTGGCTGCTGGGCACCCACCATGGCGCTGTCGGACGCCAATACCTGGAGGAATTCACCTTCCGGTTCAACCGGAGGAGTTAGCGTTCGCGCGGCATGCTCTTCTACAGGCTGCTCCAGCAGGCAGTCGCAACCGCCCCGACCCCACGCCCGAAGATGCTCGGACCAGCGACCCTGCCGTGAACACGGAGTCACTGGAGTGCAGTGCATAGCCCTGTCCCGCGATTCCAACCGCACTGCGTTCGAAGCTGCCGGGCGCGCAGCAGAGATGGCCGCGTGCGACGCCCGAACTCCGCTCCATGCGCGATCTGTTGGAGTCTTGGATTCGTCCATGTCCTGGCTGGGAACCACCGTGTCGTTCTTGGACGTTCGGTACGCCGTCACGGTGATATCTTTGCAGGAAACCGCAGACGCGGACACACCGCCCGTATACACACTCGCTCCAACGGACATGGTGCTTGTGTTCCGTTCCGCGATCCGCCCTTGAGCTATTCCTGCTGGGGCGCTGGCTTGAGCCAACGACCCGGAAAACGGAGCTTCCGTCTATGCGGTCCCCACCACTGCGATGCCAGCGCGGTCGGCCTCGCGCAACAGATCGTCTTTGTCCAGCAGCAGGGTCTTGCGAGCTTCCACTGCGACGGCGGTTGCGTTGACCCTGTGCATCTTTCGGATAGTGTGGGGCCCGATCACGGGCACATCGAAGCGCATGTCCTG
The DNA here is from genome assembly GCA_965218615.1 of Bryobacterales bacterium. Classification (GTDB taxonomy): domain Bacteria; phylum Acidobacteriota; class Terriglobia; order Bryobacterales; family UBA6623; genus VXMF01. Next base: position 575,773 of record CBDCLH010000001.1, on the reverse strand, counting down.
ACCCGGCTTGGCGGCCTTGACCAGCGTCAGTCTTCGACCGTTCGCCAACTCCCCGGCGCGCCGCAGAACCTCGTCGGTGCCTTCCATGGCCTCAACCGCGACGCACGCTTGCTCGCAGATCACGACGCTCTGCCCGATGTCGTGGCTGGCCAGGGCCGCTGCGACTTCCCGGCCGTACTCGATATCCTGCCGCTCCGCGGCTGTCGGCTTCCGCCGCGCATTCGGCCCTTCCCGAGCCAGGCTGGCGGCCAGGAAGCGGGTCGAATCCAGGAGGACGACACCCTCGTCCTCCAGCACCTGAGCGACGGCGCCGAGCAGCGAATCGGTGTTCTTGCGGCGCAGGTTCTTGAGCACCTTCAAGAGCCGCCAGTCGGGCCGGATCGCGGAATAGATCTGCTTGTGCTGAATTCGGCCGGCCATGACTGCTTGCTGAACGCCCTCCGCTCGAAAAATCTCAATCAGCCTGGAGAGCTGCCCCAAAGAGATCCAGTGGCAGCTATCGGCCAACGGCTCGATCTCCGGAGACGCCTCTTCCTTGACTGCCACCACCACGATCTCGTGACCGGCTGCGCGCGCCGCCCGCAGGCTCTGGAGAGGGAAAGATCCCCCGCCTGCGATCAATCCGTACCTCACTTGATGAAGCCTCGCTCCGAGTTCCCGATGAACTTTCGCAGCCGGGCCAGTTCAGGGAAGTCGCGTACTTCCTCCGTGATCTTCGCGAGCGCCTGCTCGGTGTTCAGCCCAGACTTGGTCAGGATCCGGAAGGCCTTGTGCAGGGCTTGGATCTCCTCCTTCGCGAAGCCGCGGCGTTCGAGTCCGATTTTGTTGACGCCGAACGTCTTCGCTTCCCGCTCACTGACGACCAGTGAGAATGGCAGAACGTCCTGCGTGATGACGCTGTAGCCGCCGATGTAGCTGTGCGCCCCGACCGTGCAGAACTGGTGGACGCCGCTGTGCGCCCCGACGACGGCATGGTCTTCCACGGTCACGTGGCCGCCCAACGTCGCCGAGTGCGACAGGATGCAGTGGGAGCCCACGTGGCAATCGTGCGCGACGTGCGCATAGGCCTGCAGCAGGTTGTCATCCGCGATGGAAGTCAGGCTGCCGCCTCCCTCGGTGCCTCGGTGGATCGTGCAGAACTCGCGGACTTGGTTGCGGTTGCCGATCCGGGTGTAAGCGCGCTCGCCACGATACTTGAGATCCTGCGGCGCGACGCCGACAGTCGAGTAGGGATGAAAGACATTGTCGTCACCGACCACCATGGGGCCCTCCGCGAAGACATGGCCGAGCAACCGGGTGCCCGGGCCGATCGCGACATCCGCTCCGACGACGCAGTACGGACCGATTTCAGCGCTTTCGTGAATGGTGGCCGTGGGATCGACGATGGCGCTGGGGTGAATCGCCATCACGCATCCGCGACCGGTGCAGGCCTGTCCGCGATGCTGCACATCAGCACTGCCTGGGCGGCGAGCTGCTGGCCGACGAAGGCTTGTCCCCGCATCTTGATGACGCCTGCTCTCTTGCGCAGAATGTCGAGTTCCAGGCGCAACTGGTCGCCGGGTGTGACCGGAACCCGGAAACGGCATTCGTCGATCGATGCGAACAGCACGACCTTGTCGCTGCGGTCCCGCAGCCCCCGGAGCGCCAGGACGCCGCCGCACTGGGCCATTGCCTCCACGATCAGCACTCCGGGCATGATGGGATAGTCCGGAAAGTGGCCCTGGAAGAATGGCTCGTTAACAGTGACGTTCTTGATGCCAACGACCCGAGCGTCCGAGATCTCGAGGATCCGGTCCACGAGCAACATGGGGTAGCGATGCGGAAGGATTTCCCGGATCTGGTCGATATCGAGCATCCCTGAGACGCGCTCCTCTCCGGGTGAAGGGTGCGATTATAGCACCGGGTTCGCGTCGTAGCGGGGCGCCTCAACCGCGATCAGAGTGATTCCCAAGGCCGCTCGAGATGTTTGGACGGGGCTCCCGGATCGCTTGAGGCGCTGCCTGAGCCCAATTAATCCCAGTGGCTGATCGGGTCGGTCTGCGAGTTCAATAAGTCGACTTCTACTCGCAGACCACGCCGTCACCGTCCGCGTCACGCATGAACGGATAGGCCGGATGGCCGCGCGGCACGGGCGCGATGCCGTGGCGCCGTGCTTCGGCGCAGGTAATCCTGCCGTTGCCATTGTCGTCCCAGCGACTCAGTGCATCGACGGCCCCAGCGGGCGTGGGGTCCCGCGAAGCGGGTGAACCGCCGGCCGACGGGCTGTCGGCGCAGGCGTGGACGATCATGTCGGTGGACTGGCACCTCGAGAGCACGCGTTCCAGAGCGTCGGCCTCTTGGCGGTCGATGGTGAGACCGTACTTGCGGCGCACTTGAACGATCCGGTCCGCGAACCAGCAGCGGTTCTCAGCCGGCATCCAATCCGCGGCGTCATGGGCGCGTTTGGCATGGCGGTTCACCTCCGGGCTGGCCAGCGTGAGGTTCAGAACGTCGGAGGCGAAGCGTCTCCGCGTCGTTGCGTCTGCGGCGCACAGTCCGCTGTCGTGCGCCTCGGAACGCGCGACGATGTGCTCGATATCGCTCTCTCTCGTACTCGCGAAGCAGCGTCCGGTGTAGGGGCCGTAGAGCTTGCCGATACCGGCCACGATCCTGGCCTCCACCGATTGCGAATAGCGATAGTCGCTGGCGTCGTACGGAGAGCATCGGCGCTCGGGCGCTACAACAACGCCGCGCCAAGTCTCGGCGGAAGCGGGGCCGCTGATGCACACGAATGCGGTGAGGCAGAACAGCTTGGCTTGGGTTGTTGACTTCACCGGGAGATCCGAGGGCTCACCTTTGCCCTTTTCCAATTTAGGGAGTATAGCGGGGAAATAAGAGTCGGCTCAGGCCGTATGCGCTTGGAGACAGTCACTGCCTCTTTGGACGTCTCTGTAAGGCGGATCATGCAAGGGGACGAGAAGCGGCCCGCCCACGCGGTATAGGGAATATGGGCCGAGAAGAATGCCGCATGCCTCGACAAACTCCAGCCGATCCATGAGGCCATGCAATCCGCTGGCGCTGAGCCGGGCCCGGCGTCTACTGCAATCGAGAGGATACAGCAGTTGGCTGGTCAAAACGTCATCGCCGCGATCGACTTCCGCTTTGCGGAGTTCGGCGCCAAGATCGATAAGATCGACGCTCAAAAGGGGATGATCTGGACCCTCATCAGCATTCTCGGGACCGCTGGTCTGGGGGGCTTGTGGGCCTCGCCGCGCTGCTCCGTCAAGTCTTCACCAAGTGACTTAGAGGGGCTTAGGGACAGCGGTTTCCGCCCCGAACAAGGACGCAGTCCAGCTGAACGTCGGGCCGAACCTGTGGAAGGGGTGCCGCTCTGCGTCGGAATATCCAGGTTCAGTTACCGGTGGGGCAGCTTATGCTGATCGGCCTCGGGCCACGCAACCTGATCGTCCATTCGCGGGCTCCCAAGCTGCGGGCAATCTGGCTTTGACGTTTGCAAGCATGATCCAAACAGGGAGACTCAACACTTTGCGCGACCTGCGAGCCATCTCCGATCAGCGCCTGAGCTGCAGCACGATTTCCCGAAGATTACGACTTGACCGCGCGGGTGATCGCGACGGCTGTTCACCCGTAGAAACCACAGTGGCGAAATGCCGAACTCCGCACAGTCGAGAGCTCCCGACCCGGAATCGACTCGACTTCGGGGAACTTCCAATCCGTGCGGTTAAGCCGTTCGTGTTCCCTTGCAGGATGGTCAGGCTGCTCGGCGCAATTCGACATCCGAGCGTAACCTGGTCTCGTTGCGCAGTTGCCGCTTCTCCAGCGTCACCAGCAGGATTCTGAACTCCACCGCCAAAACGCCAACCATCAGTTCGGCCAGGGGCCTTGCCCCATAGAGCACCGCACTGAACAATAGCCCGCAGATTGGCTTGGAAGACGCGACGACCGAAAGCAGGCCGGGCGGCCTAGTCTGCAGCAGGCACGCCCAGAGGAAGAATACGATCCCCACCGCACCGAAGGAACAGTACAGCCAAGACAGCAGCGGCCTCAGCGTCAACGGTCCGACCATCATGGGTTCGGTGTGAGCGGCGCTGACCAGGAAAACCGGAAGCCAGAAGCCGACATGCCAGAAGACCGTCTTGATCGCATCGATGTGCTGCGCCAACCGCTGCGTGGAGACCATGCTTCTGCGAAGGCGGCGATGTCATGCGTTGGCTTCCCGGCGCTTGGAGCGCGTCACGATCCAAATGCCTGCGGCGACGGCCACCGCTCCTGCCAGCAGGCGCCTTGTGATCTCCTCATCGAACAGAGCTGCGGACAGAAAGATCCCGAAGATGGGGACGCTGAAGCTGTAGACGGCCAGGTTGCCGGCGCTGTGATGCTGCAGCATCGTCGTCCACGTCACGAAACAGAAGCCCGCGACCACCAAGGCCTGGTAGAGGATCGCCAGGACGGGTTCGTAGCTCAACGGCTGGAGCAGAGGTTTCTCGAAGGCTAACGCCAGCATGAGGAACCCCGGCAGCGAGAAGACCATCTGCCAGATCACGGGGCGCAGGGGACCCATGCCCTGCACCAGGCGCTGGGTATAGACGATGCGCAGCGCCAGCAGCAGCGCGGAGACGAGCATCAGAGAGTTGCCGAGCAGGGGATTCGGGGCCAGGGTAGCGTCCGGCTGCCCGAGCATGACATAGGAGATCCCTCCAAATGCGATCGCCAGACCGAGAAACCTCATCCCGGTCAGGCGGTCGTCCCTGACGAAGAAATGGCTGATCACGTTGATCATCACGGGGTTCGTGTTGAGCAGGATCACGGCGTAGCCGGGTGAGGTGTGAAACACAGAGAGGTTGAACACAGCGATCTGCACGGTGAACAGGGCACTCAGAAGCAGAATTTCGCGGAACCGGGTCCGCTCGAACAACACAGGCTTGCCCAGCGCGAGGGTCCAGAGGGCCACGGCGATGGCTCCCACCACCATTCGCCAAAAGGCGCTCCAGAACGGCGGGATGGTCGCCAACCCAAACTTGATCGAGATGATGTTGCCGCTCCAGAAGAAGCTGACCACTAGCGCGAGCAGCCCAATCTTCCAGGTGACGGGTCGGGTCGTTGCGAGCTTCCCCGGAAGCCGCCTCATGCGGCTTCCCCCAGGCTGTCTTGCAGGATCTCCACCCAGTGGCGGGCGCGGCGGCTGGTGAAGTGGTCGATTTGTTGCCGGCAGGATACGCCGCTGACGGCGATCGCGGTGTCCGGTTCAGCCGCTTCGACGGCTGGAAACAGCCGCTCAGCCCCGATCTTGCGGGAGATCTCGTAATGTCCTGTCTCGAAGCCAAAAGAGCCTGCCATACCGCAGCAGCCCGAGTTCACCTCCTGAACCATCTGTCCTGGAACCAGGCGTAGCGCTTCCAGGCTGGCCGCAGTGCCGATTTGAGCCTTCTGATGACAGTGCCCATGAAACAGCACCCTGCGCTCGGTTGGGATCCAAGCCAAGCCCAGCTCGCCCTTCCGGGCCCTTTGGACCAGGAACTCGTCGAGCATCCAGGCATGCTGCGCGACCAAACGAGCGGACTCGCCCGGCGCAAGATCCTCGTATTCGTCCCGCAGAGTGAGCAGACAGCTCGGCTCGCACCCGACGATCGGGATTCCCGCGGCCGCATACTGTTCGAATTCACGAATGTTGTGCTCGGCTGCCGCGCGAGCCTCGGCCAGCAGTCCCTTGGACAGCATCGGGCGCCCACAGCAGCGTTTTTCCGCCAGCTGAACCCGGAGTCCGGCGGCTTCGAGCACATCCACCGCGGCCCGGCCGACCTCCGGATAGTTGTAGTTCAGAAAGCAGTCGTCCAGCAGAACCACGGTCCCGTGTTCGCCGGCGCGCGGGCCGGGCCTGCGGGCGCCGAACCAGCGCCGAAACGTCTCGGCCGCAAATGGGGGCAGGGACCTGCGGCGGTCGACATGCAGCAGCTTTTCGTTCAGCCACTTGACCGGTCCGAGCGAACCGGCCCAGTTGGCAAGGCCGGCCGCTTTGCTGCCGAGGCGATAGAACGTCTCGATGCGGCCGAAGGCTTTGGCCTGGAGCGGGACTCCGTGCCGTTCGTAGTAGTGCGACAGCCACTCGTACTTGATCTTGGCCATGTCGACGTTGGACGGACACTCCGCTTTGCACGCCTTGCATGCAAGACATAGATCCAGCACGTCATGCATCCGGTGCGAGGTGAACTCGTCCGCGGGAAGCGTTCCGGAAAGCGCCGCGCGCAGGGCGTTGGCCCGCCCCCGCGTTGAGTGTTCCTCGTCCAACGTGGCGTGGTAGGACGGGCACATCGTTCCCGACATGCGTTTGCGGCAGACCCCGGCGCCGTTGCACATTTCAATGGCGCGCGCGAAGCCGCCTTCGCCGGAGAAGTCCAGCTTGGTTTCAATAGGGAGAGTCCGGTACTCGGCGCCCCAGCGCAGATTCTGCGTCATGTCCGGGGCGTTCACAACCTTGCCGGGATTGAGGATGTTGTGCGGGTCCAGGATGTTTTTCAGTTCCAGAAAGCCCTGGTAGATCTTCTCGCCGAACAGCCAGCGGTTGTATCGGCTGCGCGCGATTCCGTCGCCGTGCTCGCCGGACATCGAGCCGCCATGGTCCATCACGATCCCGAAGACCTCGTCAGCGATGGTGGCCATCTTGCGGATTTCGGACGGATCCTTCAGGTTGATCATCGGGCGCACGTGTACACATCCCACGGAGGCATGGCCGTAGTAGCCGCCGTGCGTGTCGTGCTTCTCGAGGATGTCGTGGAAGTCCTTCAGGAAACGTCCCATCTTCTCGATGGGCACGGCGGGGTCCTCGACGAAGGCGATCGGCTTGTGATCGCCTTTCACCGACATCAGGATGCCTAGCGCCTCCTTCCGGACGCCCCAGATCTTCGCCTGTCGGGCCGGGTCGCGGACCTCCAAGTAGCCGTAGCCAATCCGTTGGGCGGCAAGCAGCGCGCGTAGGCGTTCGAGCTTCGAGGCGACTTCCGCTTCGTTCTCGCCGTAGTACTCCACGACGAGCACCGCCGGCGCGTCGGGTTCGACCCAGTCGAGCTTGTCGGCGAACACGGGATTGGACCGCGCATTGTTGAGGATGAACTCGTCGATCAACTCCGCCGCCGACGGGCCCGTGCGGACAATCTGCTCTGCGGACTCAACCGCATCGAAGACCGACCGAAAGTGCACCACAAGAATGCCTTTGGCGCAGGGCGAGGGAACGATGCGCAGCTTGGCCTCCGTGACCACGGCGAGTGTTCCTTCGCAGCCGACGACGATCCGGCTGAGGTTGAGGGGGCCCGGTTCGCTCGAAAGTCCTGCGCCATAGACGTCGCCGTTGACGACCAACTCGTCGAGGTTGTATCCGCTCACGCGGCGTAGGATCTTGGGGAACTTCTCCAAGACCTCGCTCCGATAAGCCGCCCCGATCCGCGGCAGTTCACGGTACAGCCCGGGCACGAACCCGTCTCCCCTCGCGAGCACCTCTAGGTCGCCGTTTCCGATCGGACGCAGCCATGCGCCGGAACCGTCGGCGAAGACACAGCGCAACTCGAGCACATGGTCGATCGTCTTGCCGTAGATGATCGAGTGCGAGCCGGCCGAGTTGTTCCCGATCATGCCGCCGATCGTGCCGCGGCTGGCGGAGGAGGTGTTCGGGCCAAACTGGTATCCGAGAGGCCGGAGGTGCCGGGCCAATTGCTCCTGGACGACGCCGGGCTGGATGCGGACCCACCGTTCTTCGAGATTGGTCTCGAGAATTCCGTTCATGTACTTGGCGAAATCGATATGCACCGCGTGACCGACCGTCTGGCCGGAAAGGCTGGTCGCGCCGCCACGCGGCAGCACGGGAACTTGATGTTGGGCGCATAGCTCCAGCAACGCCCGGACGTCCCCGTGGTGCTTCGGAATCACCGCTCCGATCGGATCCACTTGCCAAACCGAAGCGTCGGTGGAGTAGAGCACCTTGGAATAGCGGTCGAAACGGACTTCCCCTTCGATTTGCCGAGCTATTTGGTCGGCGAGATCGTTCGGATACGCGGACATGGCTCGGGTTCTGTGACCGGCCTGACGCGGGGTTCGCGTCAAGGCTTCCGCGTGCCGCGATCTAAGGTGAGCGCTTGCCGGATGCGGCGACTCAGGCGAGAAAGGCCGATCTCTATATTTTCGTCTTTCACGTTCGAAAAGGAAAGTCGAAGGGTGTTGGAGCCGCCGCCTTCGGCAAAGAACGGCGCCCCCGGAATGAATGCCACCTGGTCCTGCTCGAGGCTGGCGTGCAGCAGACTGAGGGCATCGACGCCCGACGGCAGTTCCAGCCACTGGAACAGGCCTCCACGCGCTTGGCGCCAGTGTGCGAAGTCTCCGCAGTGTGTTTCGAGCGCCTGCTGCATCGTCTGGGACTTGGCCGTGTAAAACCGGCGCACCCGCGCCGCCTGATCCGGCATCCAGCCACGCTCCAGGAACTCGAGGATGATGCGCTGGCTCAGCGTCGAGGTGCACAGGTCGCCCGTCTCCTTGCAGTACTCGATCCTGCGCACGATCTCGCGGGGACCGTGGATCCAGGCGACTCGCAGGCCCGGCGCGAGGATCTTCGAGAACGTGGACATGTACAACACCTGTTCGCTCTCGTCCCGTGACTTGATGGAGCGCAGGGAGTCCGGGTCGACTCCGTCGAAGTAGAGTTCCCCGTAGGCATCGTCCTCGAAGATCAGAAGGTCTTCACGGTGCGCGAGTTCGTGCAGTTCCTGCCGTCGGGCCTGGGACCAGACCGTCCCGGAGGGGTTCTGGAAGTTGGGGATCGTGTAAATGAACTTGCAGGGATGCCCCTGCGTCCGAGCCTCGGCGATTCTGGCCGCGAGGTGGTCGAGGTCCATGCCCTCGCCATCGCACGCGACTGCGAACAGTGTGGCTCGAAAGTTCTCGAACGCGGCTGTCGCTCCGATATAGCTGGGTGTTTCCACGAAGACCGCATCGCCCGGGTCCAGGAGGACGCGGGCGACGAAGTCGAGTCCCTGCTGCGAGCCGCTCACCAGCAGGGTTTCCTCGGGCGAAACGGAGATCCCCTTGAGTTGGCGCTCGCGCTCGCGGACAGTGTTGATCAGACGGGCGTTGCCCCGGGTGACGGAGTATTGGAAGACTTGGCCGCCTTCGCGTTGCACCAGATCGTTTTGGATCTCCCGAAACTGTTCGTGCGGAAAGGTCTGCGCATTGGGCGAACCGGCGGCGAACGAGATGACGTCGGGTTGGTTGACCAATCCGGTCAGTTGTCGGATGAGCGACGAACGCATGACGCGGGCGTCTTCCGACAACCGGGCTTCGGGCTTCATTCCCGCAGCGTATCAGACAGCCGCGTGAGGCCAGCGTGGCGGCGCCATGCGGCTGCGAGGCCCGTTGCGGTGACGATGATCGGGTGGAGCCCGGGCCCAGAGCACAGACCTGGCCGATACCGGAGTCGTCACCGGGTTGTTCCTGGCTTCCGATCGCGAGGGTGGCCGTGGGGACAGAGGTGCGGCACAGGTCGGGTGCCAAGACGCTGCGAGATTGGTGGCTGACAGCCCGGCCTACGCGCGAGTAGGCTGCCGCAATGACGAGGGCAATGCCGGCCACCAGATGCAAGCAGGACTTCCGGGACGACAGCCGGGTTCGAGTTCGGACCGCCTCGCCTGAGCTAACTGCGCCCTCTTTGTACACCGTGGGGCGCCCCCGGCTCACGCGCGATCGGCGCCGACTGTCCAAGCTATTCTTCGGCCTTGGCCCGTCTCTCGTACAGCGACGGGCGAGTGCAGGCGACTAGCTCCGAGGGTGATAGGTGTCGTAGATCGTCCGCATGCGGGTGCGGAGAACATGCGTATAGATCTGCGTCGTCGAGATGTCCGCGTGGCCCAGCATCAGCTGCAGGCTCCGAAGATCGGCGCCACGCTCGAGCAAGTGCGTAGCGAAGCTATGCCGCAGCACATGCGGAGTGAGGTGCTTGGTGATTCCAGCGGCGAGGCCGTACTTGCGCAGCAGTTTCCAAAAGGCTTGGCGCGACATCGATGTTCCTCGGGCAGTCACGAACAAGAACTCCGAGGCGGTCTGCTTCAGGATTGTCTGTCGAAAGTGGCTCGTGTAGTCCTCAATCGCTTGGAGCGCCGTGCGTCCGACAGGAATCAGGCGCGTCTTCTGGCCCTTTCCTACGGTGCGCACAACTCCCATCTCGGCGTTGAGTTCAGCCAGCCGCACGGAGACGAGTTCCGAGACGCGCAGGCCCGTGGCGTAGAGCAGCTGCAGCATGGCAAGGTCGCGGCTGCCCAGGGGCTTCTCCGGATCGGGGGCGCCGAGGAGTTGGTCGACCTCCTCGAGCGTCAGATACTTGGGCAGCGTCTTCCACTGTCCGGGGGAGGAAAGAAGGGCCGTCGGATCGTCCTGGACATGGTCTTGATCGAGCAGGTACCGGTACAGACTTCGGATGCTGCTCAAGTATCGGGCTACCGATCGTGCGCTCAAGCCGTCTTCGTACAGCGTGTTCAAAAAGGCTCGCAGGTCGGAGCCGCTCGCACTCGCCAAGCCCAGCTTGCGTCCGTCGAGAAAGCGCGCCAAGCGACTCAAGTCCCGGCGGTATGCGGCCAAGCTGTTCGCCGAGAGTCCCTTTTCGATGCTGGCGTAGGCGAGGAACTCCCGAAGCGAGGTATCTTCCTGCTTCACAAGATCATCATAATAAACGAGTTGCTGGTATTTTTGCTTGACAATCGGGAATCCTCGTACTAGCATGGGCTGAACGGAAAAACATTTCGGGGGCCTTTTGTCCAACTCGACCACCAAGAAGGTCTGCGTGCGCCGCTTCGGGCAGGCCCTGCTGGAAGGCTACGTCTATCCGCAGGGATTCCTGCGTTCGGACGGCATTGAGATCCTGGCGCGCTCGGCCGAAGCGCTCCTGATTCCGTACGATCAGGTGCGCGCGGTGTACTTCGTGCGGGAATTCGGGGAAGATCCCGAGCAGAACCAGCGGAAGGTCTTCTCGTCGCGGCCCAAGCTTGGCGGGTTGTGGGTGCGCATGCGCTTCGTCGACGGGGAGGAGTTGGAGGGCGTTATCCCCAACGATCTGCGCAACATCGGCCAACACGGCGTGACGCTGACGCCGCCGGATTCGAAGGGGCACACGCAGAGGGTCTTTGTGCCAAGCCGTGCCTTGGACGATTTCGTGGTGATGGGCGTGATCGGCAGACCTCTCGCTCGCCGGCGCCTCCCCAAGAAGGCGCCGTCCGAGAACCAACTGGACTTGTTCCCCGGGGAACGGGACGCGCTTGACCGCGCCGCTTCCTCCGGGACGAACTAGCCGTCCGCCTCGAGGAGGCGTTCCGCTTCGATCGCCGCCATGCAGCCGGCGCCCGCTGCCGTAATCGCTTGGCGGTAGACCCTGTCCTGCACGTCGCCGGCGTGGAAGACACCGGGAATGTTGGTGCGCGCTCCGCCATGGGAGACGATGTAGTCCTGTGCGTCGAGGTCGAGCTGTCCCCGGAAGATCGCCGTGTTCGGGATGTGGCCGATCGCGAGGAAAAGGGCGTTCGTCCGGTGATCCCATTCCTTGCCGTCGAGCGTGCTCCTGAGCTTCAGGCTCGTGACCGACTTGGCCTCGGGATCCTCGACCGCCGCCACCGTCGCGTTGGTGATCCAATGGATCTTGTCGTTGGTCCTGGCGCGGTCCAGCATGATCTTGGAGGCCCGGAAAGCGTCGCGGCGGTGCACGATGGAGACCTCCGTCGCGAACTTGGTCAGGAAGAGCGCCTCCTCCATGGCGCTGTCGCCCCCGCCTATGACCGTGACCGGCTGGCCGCGGAAGAAGAAGCCGTCGCAGGTGGCGCAGGAACTGACGCCGTGCCCGATGAGCGCTTGCTCCGATTCGAGTCCCAGCCAGCGCGCCGAGGCGCCGGAGGCGACGATCAGGGTCTTGGTTTCGACCTGCCCATCGCCAATCCAGAGCCGGAAGGGACGCTTCGACAGATCGGCTCGCGTGACCTCGCCCACTTTGTAGATTGCGCCGAAACGCTGCGCCTGTTGCTTCATCCGGTCCACGAGATCGGGCCCCATGATGCCTTCGGGGAATCCTGGGAAGTTCTCGACATCGGTCGTGAGAGACAGTTGTCCGCCTGCTTCAAGGCCCTCGACGACCAAAGGATTCAAGTTGGCGCGGGCTGCGTAGATGGCGGCCGTGTTGCCGGCGCAGCCGGAGCCGATAATGATCGTGTTGTACATAGTGTCGAATTGCCAGCGCCGCGACAGGAAGATCTCATTCTAGCGACACGGAATGTCGCCTGCTTCGGCGGAACAGCCTGTTTGGGCGCGCTGGTTCCTGATTTGGACGGCGCTACATTCCGGGAGGCTTCGCGCCCGGAACGGAAGCCAGATAGAGCGGCTCGACGCGCTTCGCTGGAAGACGATTCAACACCTCATTTGCGGTGCTGAGCAGGTTCTTGCGTGTGATTTGACCGACCAGCAGCTCGCCTCGCAGGACCGGAAGCCTCCGTTGCGCGGTTTCCCGGAAGATGTTGGCGATGCTGAAGATCTCCAGCGATTCCTCAATGGTCTTGGCGCTCGTATCCATGAACACCGAAGCGGTCCAGGATGGTCCCGATGCCTTGTCGCCCTTCGCGAGGGTCTGGACCAACGCCGGCGCTGTCAGCAGCACATTGCGGCGGGTGATCTGTCCGACCGCTCGGTCGTCGCGCTCGACAACAAGCCGCCGAAACGGGGTGTTCAGGAACAGTTCCGCAACGTCATGGATGCCCAGGTCTTCGTGGATGATGCGCCCTGGGTCCGGATCCATGTAGGCGCTGACTTGCGCAGACGGCAGGCCGTCGTAGATCGCGCCGATCAGCACGCTCATGCTGTTCTTCTCCGAGAACATCCCCAAATAGCGTCCGTGCTCGTCGACAACCGGGGCCCCGCCATTCGGTGTGCAAGCAGGAAGTTGACCGCGTCATAGACATCCATTTCCGGCCGCAGCATCGACAACTGCTTGGTCATGAAGTCGCCGCTGGGGATGGCGCCGGTGTTGCTGAAGCTCCCCAACTGCGGTTCTCGCAGAGCGTCGTCAGCACGTTGAGGCAGCAACGCTCGGTGAAAACGCCTCGGTAGTTCCGGTCACTATCGATCACCGGGGCGCCCTTGATATTCGCGTGGACCAGCCGCTGGATGCCTTCGAGGACTGGCGTCTCCGGATCCAGCGTCACCAATTGGGTGACCATGATCTCTTTGGCAAGCTTCACGGTCTGGGTCTCCTTCGAACGGCAGACGTTCCTTTCCGAGGCAGTCCCTGCCAGAGCCCGCGGATGTCCAACTCCCGGGAGGCAGTACAAAGAATGCGCCCGCGCCGGATCGAGGTCAATCTCCGCCTCGCCGATAGGATCCGGCGCACCGACCTCCGTAGCGCGGGCCGCAATTCCGGTAGGCGGTGCTCGAGCTGTCTCGATCTGCTTGCGGATGCGGCAAGCAGCCCCTGGGACGGGCGGGCCAAGCCGCCTCCCGAGAGGAGGGAGATACTCAAGGTTGAGGGCGACGGTACGTGCGGCTTCTTTTGATCAGCGACACGCACGGTCGGCTCGGGATCATCAACGAGCTTGCCGCCCGAGTCCGCGCCGACGCCGTCATCCACGGAGGAGACTTCGGCTTCTACGACGACGGCAGCCTCGAACGGATCTCGAGGCGTGAAGTCCGGCTTCGAGTCGCGCATTCCCATCTATCGCGTGTCGAGAAGGATCGAATCTTGGCGCTCCGACAACCGGATCTGGTGCGGGCGGCCAGGAAGCACCGCCTCATGGGCGATTTTCAGTCCTTCCTGGATGGGCGCGAGTCGTTTCGCGTACCCGTCTACGCAGTCTGGGGAAATCACGAGGATGCGGATGTCCTCCGGCTGCTTTCCCGTGGCGACCTCGCGGTCAAGAACCTCCATATCTTGGATTCGAGGCGGGTGTATCGCGTGGGTTCGGCCTATGTCTTCGGCCTCGGAGGGAATCTGCTGCTTGGTCCCAAGATGATGCAAGCTCCTATTGCAGGAGGCGGGGGCAGGATCTGGAGCACTCTTTCCCAGTACGCCGACTTGGTGAAGACAGTCGAATCGGATGCGAGCCCGGACGGACCGCGCATTTTCGTGTCTCATGTCAGCCCCGGAAAGGAACCCTTCGTCGAACTCATTGGAGTCCGGACTCGGGCCGACTACACAATCAGCGGGCACATGGGCGCCCCGGCCTGCATGGTCTGGAATGCATTCGCGGTGCACTCCGAAGAGGAAGCTGAACAACGGCTCTGGGCCGGTTTCCGTGCTGTCCGAGACGCCTGCATGGCCCAGGAGGGGACGAATTTCGCCGACGAGGCGTTCGGCCGTATTGCCACGGTTCCGACCGATTCGATTCGTGGCGAGCCGCGCTGGTACCGCGGCATGACCCACATAAACCTCCCGGATGCAGAGGTCGGGTATGCGTTAATGGATCTCCACGCAGAGGCAGTGGCGCTTCAGTGCTACGCGGGATCGACCGTAGGAGCAGGCGGTTCGTAACGAGGCGATTCACCTATGGCGCGCGCGAGGCCGCGCCTCAGACCGACCAGCATTTGGATCGATGGTCCAGATATGAGATCGCCTCACGGTCATATTCCTTAGGGGATTACATACGAAACTCCCGAAACAGGGGTTGACAGATTCGGGAATTTCCTGTAGAATAGTTATGTAAGAGATTGATATGGAAGTTGCTAAGAAGGGGCCGGGAAAGCACTATCGAAAGGGGCTTTCGGTTTCGGAATTCTTCGAGATGTTTCCGGATGACGCTACGGCAGAGGCCTGGATCGTGCCGCGGCGCTGGCCCGGAGGGGTCTGCTGCCCGCGTTGCGGTTCGCTGAACGTAAACACGAGCGCAAAGCGCAAGTCCATGCCGTTCCGCTGCCGCGAGCAGGTCTGCGATGCGAACTTCAGCGCTAAGACCGGTACGTTCATGCACTCGAGCAAGATCGGCTACCGGGATTGGCTGTTTGCCTTCTACCTGCTCTCGACCAATCTCAAGGGAGTCTCTTCCATGAAGCTGCATCGTGACCTGGGCGTGACGCAGAAGACAGCATGGCATCTGGCGCATCGCGTGCGGAAAGCGCTGCAGTCCGGCGGGTTCCAGTTCTCCGCTCCGGTCGAGGTAGACGAGACCTATATCGGCGGCAAGCGGAAGAACATGAGCAACGCCAGGCGGCAGGAGCTGGAAGGAACCGGCAGGGGCGCCGTGGGCAAGACGGCCGTGGTCGGTGCGAAGGACAGGGCGACCAAGCACGTCGCGGCCAAGGTCGTTGGGTTAACTGACAAGGAAACGCTGCAAGGGTTCGTGCAGGACTGGGCCGACTTGCAGGCTACGGTCTATACGGATGAGGCCGGCGCCTACGAGACGCTGCCGTTCGACCACGAAACGGTCAAGCACTCGGTGGGCGAGTACGTGCGGGGCAAGGCTCATACCAACGGAGTCGAGTCCTTCTGGTCGATGCTCAAGCGCGGCTATATTGGAACGTACCACCACATGAGCCCGCAGCACCTGCAGCGCTATGTGGACGAGTTCAGCGGGCGCCACAACGTCCGCGAGCTGGACACGCTCCAGCAGATGGGCGAGATTGTCGCATCCGCGGCCAACACCCGGCTGCGTTACAAGGACTTGGTGGCGTGAGCTGCGGCCAGTCCCCGGGAGAGGCCGTTGCAGCGGTACCGGGACGTGCCTGTACTGGCCGCCACGAGATGGCGCTAGCGAACGGGGAAAGGCAGACGCTCTGGACGGGGACAACCGCGCCATCATGCGCGGGCTGCACAGCGAGTCGGCGGACCTGATCTACCGCGATCCGCCCTGCAACTCCAGCCAGACGTACAGCGCGCCGAGCGGTTCCCAGGCCGCAGGGGCAGCCTGCAAGGATACCTGGACGTTGGCTGCCGCCGCTATCGCTTGGATCGGCCTGATTGCCGAGAAGGAGCCGTGCTGAAGGAGCGCGGGCTGGTAGTCTGAACCGGGAGGGAGAGCAGTGCACAAGAAACCCAAACCGAGAATCGTGGAGCTGGTACGGACCGACTACCAGCCGACCAAGGCCGAGAAGGAAGAGGTATTCACGATCGAAGCCTCCATGGAGGAGATCGCGGACGCGGTACTGTCCCCGGTCAATGTCCGTTGGATCGACAGGCCCCGAAACCGGAGGTTGCGCAAGTGAGCTGTCAACCCCTGTTTCGGGAGTTTCGTATGTAATCCCCATTCCTTATTCCCTTCTGGGTAGCGGATTGCGGCAGACTAATTGATAGGACAGAGTATTCATGCAACATCCATCGTTCTTCGGGACTCCTCAGCTTCCGTGCAAGCCACCTCCTGCCGGTGGCGCCGCACTGGTGCCGCTTCTCTTGGCGGTCCTCCTCGCTCCTCCGGCGGCGGGCCAGCAGGGCCTGCAGGTCCAAGTCGTCGATCCCTTCGACCGCGCTGTGACGAACGCCACGGTCGTCATCGGGGATCAGGAGGTGCCGACTGACGACAGCGGCACAGCTACGTTTTCGGGCCTCGGCGCCGGACCGCACTCTGTGGTTGTCACGGCGCCGGACTTCGCCCCTGCGATCCAAGATGTGGACCAGTCGGAAGGAGCGATCACGATCAAGCTGCAGTTGCAAGTCGTGAGCGAGGTTCTGGACGTGCAAGCAAACGTCGGGACGCGCTCCCAGGGCGTGCAACCACTCGAATCCACTGTTCCTGTTGAACTCGTTCTGGGCGAGCGCCTGCGCAGCAGCGGTCAGATCGAGACGGGACGCGCGCTCCAGATGCAGGCTCCATCGTTCAACTTCTCGAGTTCGACCATTAGCGACGGTACGGACGCCTTGCGGCCAGCCACGCTACGCGGTATGGGCCCGGACCAGACGCTGGTTCTGGTCAACGGCAAGCGGCGTCATAACAGCGCGCTGCTGCACGTCAACACCTCGGTCGGGCGCGGCACGGCAGGCACGGACTTGAACGCGATCCCGATCGCCGCGATCGAGCGAATCGAAGTGCTCCGCGACGGCGCAGCGGCTCAGTACGGATCCGACGCCATCGCCGGTGTGATCAACTTGGTGCTCAAAAGCACTCCGGGCTTCACGATGGACACGGCATGGGGGCAGACCTACGCGGGGGACGGCGATGCCTTCTCGCATAGCATGCATGGTGGGTGGGCCTCCGACAACGGAGGATTCGTCAACCTCACCTTCGAGACCCGCCTTCGCGACCGCACCAACCGTGCCGGTTGGAGCGCCCGCCGACAATATCCGTACGTCGAATGCGCGCTGGACGCGCCGTATGCGATCGGCACAGGCGGAGGGAATCCAGGCGCGGGTATGCCTGGCCAGTGTTTCGACCCGCGCGAATACAGCTTCGACCGGAAGAACTTCCGCATCGGTGACGCGGACAGCGAACAGTACAGCACCTACTACAACGCCGGGATGCCCATCGGTAAGAACGCCACCTTCTACTCATTCGGCGGCTGGACGCAACGAGACAACCAAAGCACCGGATTCTACAGACGCGCCAATGTCAGCAACACCGTCACCGAATTCTACCCGGACGGCTTCCTGCCGGAGATCAACACGGACATCCTGGATGTCTCCTTCGCGGCAGGCATCGACTTCGCAACGAACTCCGGCTGGAACTATGACCTCAGCGTGAACCACGGCCGCAACACGTTCGACTTCTTGATTACGAACTCGAATAATGCGACCTACGGCACGGCTAGCCCGCGCAAAGCGGACTCGGGAGGCCCGCGCTTCGACCAGACCACCTTCAATTTCGATGCCTCTCGCGAATTCGAGGCAGACGGGCGAACGACACATCTCGCCTTCGGCGCCGAGTTCCGCCAGGACCGATACGGAATCCGCGCCGGCGAGCCCCTGTCCTACCTGAATTGCAAGGACGACCCGAGCGTCGCCGATAAGTCCGCTTGTGTTTCCGCACCGGCCGGGATCCAGGTTTTCCCGGGCTTCCAGAGGGATGTCGACCAGAGCCGTACGAACTTGGGCGTGTACAGCGACCTCGAGTTCTTGTTCAACGACAAGTTCCGACTCGGCATGGCCGGCCGCTTTGAGAGGTACAGCGACTTCGGGGCAGCTATCACCGGAAAGCTCTCGATGCGCTACGACTTCACCCCAGCCTTCGCCGTCCGGGGCAGCGTCAATACGGGCTTCCGCGCGCCCTCCCTGCAGCAGCTCTACTTCACCAACGTGAGCACCCAGTTCGTAACGAACGCGGCCGGCGAGACAGTGGCCCAGGAGCGCGGGACCTACCCGAACGACAGTCCGGTGGCCAAGGCCTTGGGCATCCCCGACCTCAAGGAAGAGGGTTCGGTCAACTTCAGCGGCGGGATTGTGGCGCGTATCAGTCCGACGATGTCACTCACGGTGGACGCCTTCCGCGTGGACGTGAGCGACCGTATCGTGATCAGCGGATCGTTCACTAGGAGCACATTGGCCGACATTCCTGAAGCAATCAGCGGCCTCGACGCCGTCAACGCGACTGCGGCGCAATTCTTCACGAACGCCGCGAAGACCGTAACTTCGGGTATGGAGTTCTCATTCAACAGCCTGCACGCTTGGCGCAACGGCTCGGTGCTCGATTTCGGAGTCTCCGGAATGCTGGTGAACACGGAGCTTGAGGGCAACGTCAATGCTCCGACTTTATTGGTCGGCCTGGAAGACACCATCTTCGGAAGCCAGGATCGTTCTATCCTCACCGAGTGGCAACCCAACACCCGCGTACAGGGGACGCTGGAATACCGCATTGGACCCCTGCGCGTCGGAGGTGCTGTGCGTTACTTCGGCAGCTACTGGGTGCAGGAAGGCGGAAGCCTCGGCGAGAAGCCCTGCGGAGCGTCCGGCTTCTCGGCAACTTCCCTCGGGGGCTCGCGCCAGCAGTTCTGTGGCAAGGTGATCACAGACGTGCATGTCGGCATCAAGATGTTCGGGCACACGGAATTGACGATCGGTGCGCACAACCTGCTCAACACGGTGCCAGACCAGAACCTGGTGGGCCAGACCCGAAACGGCAGGTTGGAAGATTCGAGCGGCCGCGTGATCATCGAGTCACCCGGCATCTTCTTGTTCTCCAGGCGCGCGGCTCCGTTCGGATTTAACGGGGGCTACTACTACGCTCGCTACAGCGTTCGCTTCTAGATCGAACTCGGCCATGGGCGCCGGGTGTAGCGAGCGGTGCTGTGCACCCGGCGACACAACCGGGAATGCGGGATGCGGCGCCTCGGTTCGGTCCGTGGCGAACGTCGGATGGCGAGATGCCTGAAAGCGAATTGCACTGGGATCCGGATCGAACGGTCCCATGTTGAAGGCATCCCGGAAAGTCGAGCAAGCGGCAATGCGTTTGCGCCCGGCCCGATCCCGGCGATTTCGCGCAGCTACTGGCAGGCGTCGTTGCCCTGCACCTCCGCCGCCAGCCCCTCGTCGACGGCCAGGGTCCGCCGATCCGGCTCCTTGGCTAGGGCCCGCAGCTCCGCCACCAAGTCGCGCACGCGTGGCCTCAGCCCGTTCTCCGCGTCCTCGCGAATCTTCGGCAGTCTCGCCGCCAATCTCTCTTCCGAAGTGAAACCTCAGAATGCGAATCGCTGAACCGGTGGGAAGGATTGACGATGGTTCCTGCGAGACGATAGGATGACAATACGAGACTGGCGGAAGGAGGTGATCCAGAGACATGAATAACTGTAGCCCTGGTAGTACCGATCTGGTAGGTGAGGTGGCTGAGCGTTAACGCTCCTGTTCGGACGTTCCGATTCCCCGTCAGTGCCAGTACGGGGACGCAATTACCGTGGATCGGCTACTCGCCGTGTCCGGCGGTACTACCGGTACCCAACATGTAGGCGCGTCAAGCGCCCAAGCGCCCCCGTGAGCGAACCACGCTCACGGGGGCTTCTATTCCTATGCACCTGCTTGGCATCGAGACTTCTTGCGACGAGACGGCCGCAGCCGTTGTCGTCGACGGCAAACACTTGCTCTCGAACGTGGTCTCCTCCCAGTTCGACATCCACGCTGTCTACGGTGGCGTCGTCCCGGAACTTGCCTCGCGAGAACACTTGCGCGCCATCGTCCCCGTTGTGCGCGAGTCTCTGCGTCGGGCCGGCATCACCTACGGGGATGTGGACGCAGTCGCTGTTACGTGCGGTCCGGGGTTGATCGGGGCGTTGTTGGTGGGAGTGACCTATGCCAAGGGGCTGGCCGCTTCGTTGCAGGTTCCCCTATTGGGCGTGAACCACATCGAGGGCCACATCCATTCCGTTGTCCTGGAACAGCGCGGTGTCGGCAGGCAAGTCGAGTTTCCAGCCCTGGCGCTGGTCGTCAGCGGTGGGCACAGCCACATGTTCGTCGTGGACTGTCCGGCGCGGGATTTCTATTCCTACCGCCTGCTGGGTCGGACGCGGGATGATGCCGCAGGGGAGGCGTACGACAAGGTCGCCAAGCTGCTGGGCTTCAGCTACCCTGGGGGGCCGGTGCTTGACAAGCTGGCTCGCTTCGGCGACCCGGACGCCGTTCGCCTGCCCCCCACGCGCATGAAGGGCAATCCGCTCGACATGAGCTTTAGCGGCTTGAAGACTGCGGTCCTGCGGCACGTCCGCGACTCAGCCCTGCAAGAGGAAATCGATCGCCGGCGAGCGTTGTATGCCGCCTGCCGCCCCGGGATCGATTCGTTGCGCCGGTCGGCCAGCAAGGCTTGTCTGGACTTGATTGCCTCCTTCCAACGCAGGGCCGTCGAGGAGCTGCGTTGGCGCGCCGAGCGGGCGGCGGAGCAGGAGTTGGTCGATTCGGTGATTGTGGCGGGCGGCGTCGCGGCGAATTCGGCTCTGCGAGAAAGCTTTGCTTCCCTCCCTCTGCCGTTCTATTGCCCGACGCTGGCGTTGGCCACCGACAACGCCGCCATGATCGCTGCTGCCGCCTATCCGCGTTTCTTGCGGCGGGATTTTGACGGCTTCGACCTTGCAGCGCAGCCCGCCCTGCGCCTGGCGTAAGACCGGTCGACTCCCACGAGATTCGCGCCCCAGGCGTCAGGCCGTTCCGCGCGGGCGGCTACGGTAAGCGGACCTTGTACAGAACGTCCGAACCCACGAGTCCGTTCTGGTCGCGCGTCACGATGAAGGACCATCTGCGGTCTGGATTCCATTCGATGCGAATCGCCTGCTGCTGCGCGGACGAGAGGTCGTAGCTGTAGATCAGCGTGACGTCGTTCGTGAGCTGCTGCTCGGTGGAAATGCGCGCGCTCGGGTTCGCTTCCAGCCCTCCGATCTGCGGATCCACCTTAAGTCGGCTGACGCCGAAGAAGCGTTGCAGCCGCTGTGACACCGGACGGGCAATGGCCTGGCTGAGGATGTTGTCTGCTCCGGTCTGGACCAGAGACTGCTGTTCGATGCGCCGTTGGGAGGCAATGCTGGGGTCGGAGGCGGGTTCTTTTCCCACCGCGACCAGGTTCACCAAGTCGTGGAACGGCAGGGGAGGATCCGAGCGGTAACTGAGGTCCAAGGTGCGCGCCGGTCCAGACAGCACTAGCGCGATGTCGACATCGCGGATGCGGGTCTCGAGTTCGATATTCAGCACGGGCTCTGTCTGGAATGGGTTCACGAAGCGAATATCGCCGCGGTTGATGCGGTAGTGGGTGCCCAGCATCCGGATCTCGCCTTGTGTGATGCCGATCGTACCGAGCATCGACGGGTTGGCCACAGTCCCGACTAGGTTGAGGTCGAAGTCGGCCTGCACGTTGCGGACGAGCGAGGTCTCGACCGGCAACTGCGTGACCGCGCCGATGTGCACGTTCAGCTGCATGCCTTGAAACATGGGGTCGACACTCTGGTCCCCCTCGGGTTGCCGCAGCCTCGAGAACAGTTCGGCAAAGGTCAGATTGTTGGCGGTGGACATCCGCGAAATCAGCACGTCTCCGTTCAGGATGCTGTGGGCTCCCGCTCCCGCCAAAGTGAATCTGCCGTCGATCACGCTGCTGATGCTTTCCGGGTGGTCGACCCGAATCCCGTCCGCGCTCACCCGCATGCGGTACTCGAGCCTGGAGTCCTTGTATGCCAGTGCGCCGGCCACGCGAAGCGACCCTCCGCCGGACGATGCCGTGAGGTTCTCGATCCGGCCCTGATTACCTTCGAAGGCGATGGCGCCGTTGATCTCGTTGAGGCCCAGCGGGATTCCAGGACTGCGGAGGGCTGCATCGAGGATTTCGATCGATCCGTCCAGGACAGGGCCATCGAGCGTCCCTCGGACCCGTATGCCCAGATTCGCCAAGCCGCTGGTGTTCAGACCGGGTATGAGCCCGCGCAGCATGAACAGGTTGCAGGTTCCGTCCAGCGCAATGTCCACGGCCCGGTCGCCTCGCAGGCCAACCGTCCCGTCGACTTCGAAGTCCGAGTCGTTGCCGCTCAGATTCATCGAGTCGAGCCTCAGCGCGCCGTCCGCAACTCCCCACCGCAGCGGGAAGACGTTCGCTATCCGGTAGGCCTCCTCGCCCGCGACCGGGAATCCCGCTTCAAGGCGGTCGATCGTACCCCGCATCTCGAAAGATCCAGGCTCGCCCAGCACGCCGCCGAAATTCGCCTGCCCCGTGATCGATCCGTCGATACCGGCCAGGGGCAGATCCAGCAGGGCCGCCAAACGCGCGTTGCTGAGGTCGCGAAACTCGACACGGCCCGTGTAGGCTGCCGCGCCGCGTTGCTGCAACGCGGCGCGGCCTTGCGCCGTTCCCGCAAGCATGGCGCCTTGCCAATCGATCTCAATCCGCTGGCGCTCTCGGTTGGTGTGGAAGGCGCCCGTCCAGCGGCCGAGCTCGAGCGAGTCCGTGCTCAGATCCGCCACTTCCCAAGCTCCATCCCACGTGAACGCACGCAGCATTCCCGCTCCCGCTTGAAGGCGCCCGGCGCCGCGCAATTCGAATCTCGCGGAACCCCGCAGGCTGGGCGCGAGTAGCTGCATCCAATCGAACTCGTCCAGCGGCCAGGGGTTGCTTTCGAACTCGAAACGGAGATCTTGGTCGGGTGTTGCGAGGACCGCACGTCCCCGCAACCGCGAGTCTCCCCGCGACAGCGTGACATTCTGCAATTCAAAGCCGGTTGGTCCGTACAGCGCCGCGGCTTGCAGACGGTCGAATCGCTCCCCGAAGAAGCTGGGGTCGTCCCACCGCACATGGCCCTGGGCTTCGGGTTGCCGCACTGTACCGGCCAACTTGAGATCCAGAGCCACGGACCCACCAACGGGCACGCCTATGCCGATCGCTTGCGCCAGCTTGGCGGCGTCGAAGGCCTCTCCGAGCACGTTCAGATGCAAGGCTCCGGCATCCTGCAAGGGTAGGGTGCCTCGGAGCTCCAGGAGACCCGCCCGGTCCGTCAACCGCGCGCTGCGGATCTCCAGCCGGGTTGCGGACAGAGATCCCTGCAGCGAGAGCTGCTTCCAGCGCTGTCCACCGAACTGAAAGTCCTCCAGTGCGAATTCTCCGTCGAGGACCGCATCCGAACCGCTTCCTAATCGCCCTAGCACCTGCCCGTCAAATAGGAAGCGGCCGTCCGGTGCTGAGGGAGGTAGAGCGACCTTTGGCTGGAGCGCCGCGAGAATCCGCTCGATGGCCGGCTTGGATTCCACCTCGGTTCGCAACTCGAAGGAGGCGTGACGGTTGCCATCGAGAGTGCCGTTCAGGGCGATCTGCGCGTTGGGTGTGGAGAGCTGGAGCCTGGAGACGGTCATGCTGCCGGTCGTGCCCTGGTATCGCAGAGAGGCGATGCCCTCGACCGGCAGCTTGGACGGCCCACCCGTGGGCCGAACCGTGACATCTCCGACGACCGCCAAAGCATCGGGCATTGCGCCGCGCACTTCGAAGCCGGCCTCCAGCACGCCGCTCCAAGGCAGCGGAGGAGCGTCCGTCGCGGCGGTGATGGCCGCAAGCTCCACTCCGGTCGCTATGCCGGTTGCCGACAACTCCGGAACGGCTCCCAAGTTCCGTACGGAGGCTCGCGCGGCCATCTCTCCACCCAGGAGCCGTCCCGTAATCGTCGGAACATCGAGGCGATCCTGGTCGCCACGGTAGGTGGCGTCGAATGACGCGTTCGCAAGAAGCCCAGACGAAGCAGTCCCTTCGCCCCGCAGTCTTCCTGTATAGCGCACCTCGCGGGATGCGGAATCCCACTCCAAACTGCCTTGAACCTGTAGTGTCCCGGCGATGTCCGCACCGTGTGCGCTGGATCCGAAGCTGGGACTCAACCACGCTGACAAGGCCGCCAGTTGGGCTGTGACGGTGTACTCACCCTCGAAGCGGGGCGCCTGGAGGGTGCTCAGCGTTCCGTTCGCTTCGATGGTGTACCCGTCCCCCCGGATTTCGGCGCTCCTGACTTCGATCCCTGACTGGATCAACACTGCGCTCACAGTTGTGGTGGATGCGGGCGGGCCGAGCCAGCCACCGAGTCCCCAGTCTGGACCCGAGAGCGTAGCTTCGACCGAAGTCTCGCCAAGGTTCTCGTCGAACGTTGTGAGGATCTGCAGTCCAGACCCGCTGAACTGGGCGTCATACGGCTGGTCGTTCCAGAGGATCGTGCCTTCCGTCAGTTCGAATTGCCGAACGCGCAAGGTGGCCGGTCGCAGTTGGACATCTGGCGCCGGGATATTCGACATGCCGTCTTCCTGCACCACGACCTGCACGAGCGGTTGCCGGATGCGCAGCGATTCCAAGGAGTTCGCGCCGGTGAGCAAGGACCACCAGCTGAGGCGCACTGAAGCCTCCGGCACGGTGAGTAGAGCGGGCATCTCGCCGCCCTCCCGGCGGCGGACCTCCAACCCCAGGACTGCGAAGCTGAGCCGCGTTGCTCCGAAGCGTAATTCAGCGATCGAAACGTCCCCTCCCGTGACCTGCTCGAGTTCGTGCACCAGCCTGGACCGGATCTTCTCGCCGAACCACTTGCTGTGCGTCACAGCCTCGAAGCCACCCCAGACGAGGGTCAAACAGGCGGCTGCCATTCCGGTAAGCCGCACACTCCGATGCCGGACCAGCCGCCCCGAGTTCATGGCGCGGGCTCCTCGCGGGAGGTCGTCAGGATCTCGATGCGGTGCAGGGCCCGGAGCTCCTTCATGCGCTGTTCGAGCAGTTCGTTGGTCTGCTGCTCGAGGAGGATCTGGGCGATTCGGTCCTCGACGGCCTCGAACGGTTCAGGCTCCGCGTCTCTCGCCCGCTGCTGGCGGACATACTCTTCCCGGTAATAGGCTTCCATCGCCTCGGGCTCCGCTCTCAGGCCGGTTTGGAATCGGAACGAGACATATCGCTCGAAGCCCAGCTGCGCCTCGAGGAAGCTCTGGCAGTCCCGTTCCGTCAAGCCGTAGTGGCGCAAGGCGGCGGTCAGATCTCGCCCGCCCAGATAGGTCTGTGTCCGGAGTTGCTGCAGCTGCAGCTCGACTTCACTGGGTTGGACCCGTAGGAATGGAGCGAGAGCCAAGTCTTGAAGGATCAGCCTCCGATCGATCAGCCGCGTCAAGACTTCCCGGCGCCGCTCCAGCTGCGCTGTGAGCGGAATGCGATTCAGCAGCGCCTCCAAGCGTAGCTCGGTGTCGATTTCCGAAACCGTGATGGCGTTGTTCCCCACCACGGCGGCGATGCGGTCGAGAATCTCCGCGCGGAGCCCAGCCGTTGCCACGACCAGGGTCGCCGCGGCCGCCGCGCGCCATAGCCTGCCTTGTCGAATGCGTTCCATGGTCAGAACGTCTGTCCCAGGGAGAAATGGAACTGCAACGCCGAGATCCGCTGTTCTCGGAACGTTCCGGTCCCGGTCAACAGTTGCTCCCGGGTCCCGTCGAAGCCGACGAAGCGGGGCGCGTTGGGGCTGTAGGCGAGGTCGAAGCGTACGGGTCCGATCGGAGTCCTGTACCGAATGCCCAGTCCCATCGCGTGCACCATGTAATCGAAATCGAACTCCCTGGCGCCGCTCTCCCGAATCCGCACGTGCTGACTCGCCCGAAAGCTAATACGGCCTGGGCGGGAATAGACATTGCCGGCGTCGTGGAAGAGAACCCCCGAAATGTCCGTGCTCAGTAACGGGAAGCGCAGTTCGACGCTGTTCAAGAACTGCGAGCCTCCACCGAGCGGGAATCCAGTCGCCGGATCCCGAGGTCCGGCCTGGTTGTATGGGAACGCGCGGTGGGAGTTCGCGCCGCCACCGAAGTAGCGTTCCGAGAGAGGGATTCTGGGGTCGGGCCGCACCGCGAATCCAAGGTGTCCGATCCCCTCGATTCCCTGGCCAGCCCATGGGAGGCTGATGCCCAGTTGCACTGTGCGCGCAAAGACGATCCGGGACCGCACGCGGTGATACGAGCTGTTTTGCGCGAGCACGCGCAGAAAATTGGGCTGCCCGCCCCAGATCTTGGATGCCAGGGCAAAATTCACGGTGTTGTAGATCCCCTTGCTCGTGTCCGTCGGATCGTCTCTGCGGTCGGAGATGTACGTGGACGAAACCAGGCCCACCCGCACGGGCTGCGAGATCAGGGGAACGAGAAGCGGTTCGACATTCAGTGTGTTCTCGTCGATAGACGTACGACGGTACGCGTAGCGGTACAGCACCGTTGTGGTGCGGTCCAACCGTTGGGTGAGCTGGAGGGCGCCCTCGAGCCTGCGTCCCGTAAACGTATTGACATTCCGGAAGGTGTCGTACAAACCGCTCAACGTCATGCTCCAGCGGTCGGAATCGAACCATCGAGGTGCTTCGTACGTGAACAGGCCGCGCTGCTGCAGAAGAGACAGGCGCGTGCGAAAACCCATCGTATGAGCCTTGCCTCGGACATTCAGACGGGTCATCTCGAGAGTGATCCGAGGGCTGAACGTCGCATCTCCGGCGGGGTTGGTAAGTTCGGCCGTGTTACGGCCGATGCGCGCGAATTCGGCTCCGCCGCCGACGCCCAGGGCCCAGCGCCGGGCTTCTTCGACTTGCACCAGGACGTTCTTGGCATCTTCGATTCCTGCCGGGTTCTGCAGCGCCACGTCGACTTTGGAGAAGACGCCTAGGTCGTAGAGATTGCGTTGTGTCGCGAACATCCCGGCCTGCGACAGAGGGGCGCCTGGAATTAGCTCGATCCGGCGTTGCAGAACCTCGTCCCGCGTCCGCCGCGACCCAGAGAGAATCGGGACGCCCGTCTGCACCGGATCGTCGTGCTCGACGTCGTAGTACAGCACCACTCGATGCGGCGAGGGGCCTGGTTCGGCGCGCCAGTCGAACCGCACGGACTGGTGTCCGGCGTCGTAGTACTCACTCAGGATGCGCTGTCGGTCCGATGCAACGTTGGACTCGCTGAAGGGCTGGCCCCGTGCGGATGCGAACTCGAAGGTCGCTTGGTTGGCGGGAAACTCGCTGAATCCCGTCGTCACGAGCCTGGAGACGAGCGTGGGAGCTCCCTCCTGGATATCGATGCGGAGCGCCAAGTGGCCCCGCCGGCCCTTGTAGTCGTGGAGCAGACTGCCGGCGACCTCCACATTGCGGAACCCATTTGAGGCGTATAGGACACGAATCGCACGGAGATCTTCCTCGAGCAAGGATTGGCTATAGCGGCCGTGCTGGAGCTGAATGCCGGCTTCTTGGACCTGCATACGTTCGCGGATCGTATCGGCGTCGAAGAAACGGTGGCCGTGGACTTCGACGGCTTGCAGGCTTTGCTGGGGACCCCGCTCCACGTGGTAGACGATCAAGATATCGCTCGAAGTCGTGTCATCCACCTCGTATTCCACACGCGCTCCGAAGTAGCCCCGGGACTGGAGGTAGTTCCGCAGGTTGCTGCTGCCCGCTTCGAGCAGGTCTTCATCGACGGCCCCTCGTGCAAAGATTGGAAGGTAGCGCCGCAGCTGGCGTGGTCGGATCTCGGCGCCTTGCAGGCGGACTCGCATCCTGGGGCCCGGCTCGATCTGCGCGACAAGCGTCATTTCGTTCTCGGCGGCGCGGTGTTCGGCTGATTGCACGCGGATCTCCGCTTGCCAATAGTCCTGTCGCTGAAAGTGCTTCCGCAGAAGGTCGATGCCGCGCAGGATGCGGTCGCGCCTGTATTCGGCGCCCCGCGGCCACCGCGCGATCATGCGGATCTGTTCGGCGCCGAGGGGCTGGTTGCGGCCCGCGACCAGCAGGGCCCCGATGTGGGCCCGCGCTGTGCTCGAGACTTGGAGCGTAACGTGGACTTGCTGGGTTTTCGGATCGTGCGTCAATACGGGCGCGACGGACGACTGCGGCAAGCCGTGCTCGGTAAGCAGCACCCGTAGCGAGCGGATGGCGAGCCCCAGCTTCTCCTGGGTAAACAGCTCTCCCAAACGCAGCTTCGTGGCGTTGACCAGTTGCCCCTCCGAGGGTGGGCGCGACACGCCCTCAATCCGAACGTCTCCAATGAACCAAGCCGGCTCCGTCCGGAACGTCAGCTGCACACCCTCGCTCTTGCGGGCAGCATCCACTTGGATGTCGGAGAAGCGGCCCGTCCGGAACAGCGCTTGGATCGACTCGCGGAGCGCAGGGGCGCGCAGCGGCTCGCCGACCCCGATCTTGAGTGCGCGCTCGGGCGGGACGCCGACGTCCCGCTGCAGAGGGGGCTCGAACAGAACCTCCGCGACAGGAACCCCGAGGTACTCCGAGCCGTAGCAAGGTGCGACGGCTAGAACGTGGAGCGCAAAGACAGTCGGCCAGAGGCGATGCAACGCTACAGAAATTATAGGGCTTGTGTTGCCGGACCAGCCGGGCGGCGCTGGCGCGCGGTCCGCCGTTGCTAGGATCAGAGCGTATGGAAGGCGGCGCCATGCCGGGGCCCTTGGATGCCAGCGAGCGCTATTCCCGTCAGCGCCTGCTGCCGCAAATCGGCGAGGCGGGTCAACGGAAGCTGGCCGAGTCCCGGGCGGTGGTGGTTGGGTGCGGCGCGTTGGGCACGGTTCAAGCGGCTCTGCTGGTGCGCGCTGGCGTCGGCGAAACGGTTCTGATCGACCGGGACTATGTCGAGACCAGCAACTTGCCGCGGCAATGCCTCTTCGAGGAGCAGGATGCCGAGCAGGGCACACCGAAGGCGGTGGCGGCAGCGCGTAGCCTGCGGCGGGCGAATTCCTTCGTCAGCGTAGTTGCCCGGGTGAAGGACCTGACTGCGGCGAACGCTGAGTCGTTCCTGCGCCCGGCCGGAGTCATCCTGGACGGAACCGACAATTATGAGGCCCGCTACCTGATCAACGATGTCGCGGTGAAGTGGTCCATCCCCTGGGTTTACGGTGCTGCTGTCGGAACGAGAGGCTCTGTCATGGCGGTCGTGCCTGGCAGCACGGCTTGCTTGCGGTGCATTTTTCCCGCCGCGCCCCGCGCCCGGCAGCCGACCTGCGACACGGCGGGGGTCTTGAACGCCGTGACTTCGTTGATTGCCTCGCTGCAGGTGATCGAGGCATTCAAGATCCTCGCGGGCCGCATGGAATCCCTCGACCGGCGGCTGGTCTCGTGCGATGTGTGGACCGGCGAACGCTCGTCAATGCGCGCGGACCTGCCCGATCCAAAGTGCCCCTGCTGCGGGCAGCGGAAGTTCCAGCACCTGGAAGCCAAGGCTGCCTCGTCTGCACGCATCTGCGGCCGCGATGCGGTGCAGGTGCCTGGAGGGGACCGGCCGGTCGACCTAGCCGAATTGGCTCGCAAGCTCGCTCCGCTGGGCCGCGTTCGATCCGGGGAACATGCGGTGCGTTTCGCCTGTCCGCCGCACGAACTGACGGTCTTCCCCGACGGACGGGCCATCGTCAAGGGGACGCAGGAGGTGGCGCTGGCCCGCAGCCTGTATGCGCGTTACGTGGGGGATTGAGCGGCCGCAGCCTAGGACTGCCGTCCGGGGCTCTCCAGCGCTCCTGCGGCTGTTAGCTGCGAGGCGCTCTCGGGCGGCGCGCCGCCATTCGGGGATCCGAGATCGACGCGGTCGATCCGCTTGAACCGGCTTGCGATCTTGCGCGCCGAGGTCTGCACTTGCTGCACATCGTGGCCGGCTTGGCGGATGTGGTTCGAGAGCTTGTCCATCCTTGTTTCGAAGCGGTCAAAGTCTTGGCCCAGAGCACGCAGGTGGTTCTGGATCGCATGAACTTCCTCGCGCGTCGCGGCGTCCTTGAGTACCGACCTTGCGGTGGTCAGCACAGCCATTAGAGTGGTAGGCGAGGTTAGCCAGACGCGTTTTTGCTGGGCCGTCTCGACCAACTCCGGATACGCCGCATGGATCTCGGCGAAAACGGCCTCGGCGGGGAGGAACAGGATAGCCGCGTCGCAGGTTTCGTCCGGAAGGATGTACCTGCTGGCGACGTCCTCGATGTGGGTCCGCACGTCCCTGGCGAACTCGCGGCCCGCCTGCTGGCGTTCCACCTGCGCTAGCGACGCGTCGACTTTCCGCCTGTAGTTGCTCAGCGGGAACTTGGAGTCGATGGCGACGTTGCCCGTCGGGTGGGGCAGAAACAGCATGCAGTCGGCGCGCCTTCCGTTGGACAGCGTATGCTGCATGGCGTAGCTGCCCGGTGGCAGAATGTTGCGGACCAGCGCCTCGAGTTGGACCTCGCCGAACGTTCCGCGGGAGGTTCGGTCGGCAAGGACTTCCTGCAGGGACACAACATTCGACGAGAGTTCGGTGATCTTCTGCTGCGCCTGGTCTATGAGCGCCAGGCGCTTGACCATGTCCGTATAGGTCTGGCTCGTTCGATCGAAGCCGTCGGACAGCCGCTGTTCGATTTCCGTGCGCAGGGCCTGTGCCTGCTCGTGCTGGCGCCGGCCCTGCTCGTCCAAGCGTGCATCGATCTGCACAAGCGAGGTATGTAGGTCTTGACCCTTCTCCGGCTTCGACCGCAGGACTGCGGACAACTGCAGCGCGAGCATGATGGCCAGCAAGCCGATCAGAACAAGTTCCAGCGACGCCACAGCGTCAGTGTAGCAAATTTCGGCTAGTGACACCCCATAAATTGTATGGAGACATTTACGAGGCCCAAGATCTTGGATTTCCGCTGTCGTCCGTGGATGAGGCGGCAGCCTTCAACCGTCCGGTCAAACTGCAGCGCCCGAATTCGTCGCAATGACCCGAGGCGAGTGGGACTTGCCGCAACCGGGCGCGCAGGGGCTCCGCCGCCCCGCTGTCAACGAGCGCGCTATCCGGATTCCTGCGTGTCGTTCGCAAGCACCGGTCGAGAGGGGGCAAGCATCGCCTGTCCAACTAGAATTGGCGGAGTTCAATCTCAAGGCGCAGCCCGACGGCAGCGGCTGCGCGCTTCAGCGTATTAAGGCGTCACGCCTTCGTTTTCCGGATCGAGCAGAGGGTCGAGTTGCGAGCGGCTGGTCTCCATGCGCTTCGCCATCCGCGACTTGGAAAGGTTTTGCGCCTTCATCGCTTCCTCTGATGTGAAACAAGTCCCGGGCGCGCCTCGAGTGTGGCCCAGTCCGTGTTGTCGCTTAGGCGCTGGCAGGCTGTGCGGCGTCTTGCAGGACGACGCTGTAGCCCAGGGAGGCGGCCGTGGCGGCGACGTTGGCGAGAGTCCGTTGGCGGTACTGGAATTCGTACTCGACGTCGCCGATGTCGACGTAGTCCTGTCCGTGGCGCAGCATGCGGTAGACCAGCGTGGCCAGTTTGCGGGCGATGGCGAAGATCGCCACGGAGGCGCCTTTGTGGCGCGCCTTGCGGCGGAAGGCGGCCCCCAAGGCGGTGCGCGAGCGCTGCAGGGAGACCGCGGCCATGCGCAGCACGCACGCAACGCGGGTGGCGCCCTTGCCGTTGGAGCGCTTCTTGCGCAGCGCCTTGCCTCCCGAGACTGCGACCCGCGGAGCCAAGCGCAGCCAACTGACGAAGTGCTTTTCGGTCGGGAAGGCCGCCAAGTCCAGCCCGATCTCGGCCAGGATCGTCCGCGCCGCCCCCGCTCCGATGCATCGATCCGCAGTCATCGTAGTCGACCGACACCGGCTTCAGACTCCTGAGCGTGCTTGGTCGGGTCTGGAGGGAGAGATGCGGCAGAAACCGCACGTAGCGACGACGTCGAGGCTCTGCCTCAAGATGGGGGCGCCGAGGACCGAGCGACCCCCTCCGGACGATCCTCGCCGCCGCGATACGAGGCCGCTTCGTGTTGCGGCCCCCGTCTCCGGACTAGAGCCGCTTGGCGTAAATGAAAAAGGCCCCACGCTCGGAGCCGTCCGCCGTGCGGAACCGGCTGTGCATCGTCGTCTTACCGGCCGGAAGGTCCATCTCAAAGCGGACGCTGTGCGCGCTGGCCGGGACCGGCGCGCTCTGCTCCATGTCGCCAATCTGGAGAGTGGCTTGCTCGGCTTCGATGGGGTGGTTGGCAGGCTTGTCCCGTTGGTACAACTCGAACTCGTATGTGCCCGCCTGGGTGACCTGGATGTTCCAGGTTCCGTTCACGTTGGGGGCTTGCGTAATGGCCCGCTGATTCCAGGGAACGCGCACCGAATCGTCGGGTGGAAGCCAGTCATGGGCGGTGATCCGCGCCGGGTTCTCGGCGTCCGAACCGATATCGAGATGGACGTGCTGCTCAAAACGGTCGTCGATGTGGTTCCACCATGAGTCGTACGCTTCGCGCAGCGCCGCGACATGCTCCGGCCGCTCCGAAGCAATGTTCTTGGTTTGTCCGGGATCGGCCACGATGTCGTAGAGCTCCTCGCCGTTGACCAAGCGCAATTGCTCGGTCATCACGGCGCTCTTGCGCCACCGTTCCGGAAATCGGATGCGCTGGGAATGGACGAACAGGGTGCGGTCCTGCCCAGCCTCCCCGCGCAGGAGGGGCAGCAAGTTGCTGCCGTCCCAGTCGAGTTCCGGCCGGTTTCCTACACCAGCGATCTCCGCCAGGGTCGGCAAGACATCGACGTGGGCGGTCAGACTGCCAATGTCGCGCGGTTGGCCCAGGCTTCCGCCGGGCCAGCGCAGGAAGAAGGGGACACGGTGCCCGCCGTCGTATTCCGATCCCTTTCGGCCGCGCATGCCGGCATTGAATCCCTGCCAAGTCCCATCGGCCTCCTCTTGGGCGGCTCGCGCCAGCAATGCGGTGTTCGCCGATCCGATGCGCTGCGTCGGATGGGTAGTCGTCACACCGGCCGCGGTCCCGTTGTCCGTTATGAAAATGAGCAGCGTCCGGTCCGCGATGCCGAGTTCCTCGAGCTTGGCGTCGAGGCGCCCCATGTTGTCGTCGATGTTCTCGATCATGCCGTAGAACTTGTCCATTGGGGAGGGAACTCCCTGGTCGGCATAGGGCTTGGAGTACGACTCCTCAACTAGGAACGGACCGTGCGGGGCGTTGGTCGACAGATAGATAAAGAAGGGTCCGGAGTCGCTGTGCGCCTGCTCTTCGATGAAGCGCAGAGCGTTGTCGAAAAATACGTCCGTGCAGTAGCCCTCATACGGCTTAGGAGCGCCGTTGTGCCAATACGTATCGTCGAAATAGTCGTTTCCCCAGTAGTCAGGAGTCTGGCCGACTCCCCCGCCGCCGTGGTAGACCGCTTCCTGGAACCCGCGGTCGATTGGCCGATAGGGGGAGCTGTCGCCCAGGTGCCACTTCCCGAAAAAGGCCGTTGCGTAGCCAGCATCCGCCAGAACCTCGGCGATCGTTGTTTCATCGCGGTGGACGATCGAGCGCCCCATGATGGTGTGCCAGACCCCGGTGCGGGAGGAGTAGCGGCCGGTGACCAGCGCGGAGCGTGTCGGAGAGCAGGTTGGATCCACATGGAAATTGGTCAAGCGGACGCTCTCACCATGCAGTGCGTCGAGATTCGGCGTCCGGATCATCGAGTTTCCGTGCGCCGCGATGTCACCGTATCCCTGGTCGTCGGTGATGACGAGGACAATGTTGGGACGCTCGCTCACCGGCGCCGTACAACCGGCAGTCAGCAGAACTGCAGCGAGCGCCCATCCCGCGAGTGCTACCTGAGGCCGCAGTTCAAACAATCGCATCGTGAACCCCCTGTCGATGCGCCTGACCGTACCATATCGGGGCGTGGCGCTTAGTTTGGGTCCGATAGGCCCGTTGAGAGCGTACGCATGCTGCGATTCGAATCGTCAACGCCGTCCGTGTGGGAGCCTGTGGAACCGGGGCGAAGCGCCAGGTCCGGACGCCACTGGGGACGGGAGGCGTGCCGCCAGCTGATCATGCAAGCGGATTGCCGGGTCCCCGGCGGTAGGTGACGACGTTATGGGCCGCGAGTGTGTATTGGTCTTCGATGCGGCAACCTGCGCGCTGCAACAGGGCGACAAGTTCGCCGAGTGTCATCAGTTCGCGGTATCCCACGTTGAGCTCTTCGGCAAAGGCGCGATAGAAGAGACGAACCCCGAGGCGATTGCGCGGGCAACTGCAAATCTGGAGACCGGATGGTCTTAGGAAATCCCTGAACAGCGCGACCAACTCTAGCTTGCCGGCGTCGTCGTAGTGCTCGATCAAGCCCCAGTCGATGCCGACGTCAAACTTCGTATTCGTTTGGAATTCGAAGAAGTCCTGCCTGAAGTACCGCATGGCGGCGGGGTCGCGTTCCACGAGCACCCACGGCTCGTTCCAGCCTCGTGGCGCTCGAACGCGGACGCTTCGTGGAGCGTGAAGGAAGCGCTGGTACGCCATCGGATCCTGGTCGATCAGCACGACCTTGCCCTCCCTTCCGAACAGAGCCTGTAGGATCGCGGCCTCCCAGCCCGCCTCTGCGCCGAAGCACACGATGTTGGGATTCGGTGGGATTCTCAGCTTCGAGAGCACCCTGAGCTTGCCTTCGAAGTCCAGGACGGCGTTGCGCTTCTGCTGAAGGAAGGCAAGCAACAGCCGTAGCAGCCGGCGTGGTCGGGAGCAGCGAACTCCCTGGTTAACGTCCCGCCAGCGAGTCGTCAATAGGTGTTCGAAATTCGTGTTGAATTGTGTCCAGTCCACAGCTCCGGTGCGCTTTGGGTCGGTGATCTTGTCCAGGTCAAAGTCCCGCGAGACGGGCAGGGTCTGCCGCATGGCGGTACAGTAGCACCCGTGAATGCACCGGCCGTGTCCGGCGGTCTGGACCTTGAGGCGATCAGCGCCGTCAGTTGGGACGTGGATGGCACCCTGTATTCCACGCGCACGCTATGGGGCCGTGTCTTGGTGGATGCCTGCGGTTCGTCGCTCCGGGGACACGCGGCGCGTAGCGTGCGTGAACTCGGTCAGCTGCGTCGGTTCCGCGGAAGCATGGAGGAAGCCCGCGCCGCCGGCGGGGTCGTGAAGTCGTCCGAGCAAGAGATTGCGGGTCGGCTCGCTCTGGAACGACGCTGGCTTGCGCCCGCAATCGCGCGGATCGGAGCACGGGATGCTGTTGGGGAACTCCTCCGCTTTTTGCGGATGCGTGTCCCTTGTCAGGTGATCGTGTCTGACTTGGAGGCGGAGTACAAACTCGCGAGTCTGGGCCTTAGGGAGCAGTTCGATGCCGTATACGTAGGAGAACGGATCGGCGCCCTCAAACCCAGTCCGCGGCTGTTCCAGGCGGTCCTCCGAGATCTGGAAATCCCCTCACAGCGGTTGCTCCACATCGGCGACCGTCCGGAAACTGACGGTGCCGCCGCCCGGGCAGCGAGCTGTAGGGTGCTGGTTCTAGGGCAGGACTTTGGTTCCTTCCGACAGCTTCTCCGGGTCTTTGCAGAGGGGCCCGGTGGACCGTGCCGCCGACCGGCACGGCCGTGACACCTGCTCGCCCCCTGACATCTGCTGTTCGAAGTGGGCCCTGCTGCGCTGCGGCCAGGAAGGGCGTCGCTCCGGGCATCCTCTGGGGAATCCAGCAACACGCTGTGTTGTCAGCCTAGTCTGCGCACGGGGGCCTCCGCGTCCTCAACAGATTCCCCGTCCGATTGAGCCACAGCCCGAACGGCTGGCCAAGCCCCCAGCGGCCTCCCACACCTTCGCGGGAGTGCCCCTTTCGCAGCCGCCGGAAGAAGAGATTTCGACCCAGGCGAATACCGCTGCGCCCTACTCCCCAACCCACTCCCCCCCCGCGCCGGTTTGGGGGCGGCAGGACGGGCA
Organism: Bryobacterales bacterium; assembly: GCA_965218615.1. Taxonomy (GTDB): domain Bacteria; phylum Acidobacteriota; class Terriglobia; order Bryobacterales; family UBA6623; genus VXMF01. Next base: position 539,774 of record CBDCLH010000001.1, on the reverse strand, counting down.
GGTCCGGGCCATAGAGCATGGATCGGACCACGAGCGTATCGGATTCGGGCTCCACTTGGAATCCCTTTGTGACGTCTCGCGGGGCGCGAGTCGTCCCGGCGCCGATTCCTCTTGGACGTGGAATAGGATGCCTGTCCCACGTCAGCCAGGCTGGTCGGCTAGTTTTCCCTTCTCAGCGCAACACTCCTTGATGCTTCCTATGGGGGTATTTCGCAAGACGCCGCATCGTCAACTTGGTCCGGGCGCGGGTGTCTCGGTGCTCAAGCCGCCACGCGAGTATCCCAATGGGCGAGTCAGTCCTGCTGCAACGACTCCCAGAGTCTCGGATAGAGCGGAAGAAACTTGAACTGCGCGTCCCATTCGCCAAGACCTGCTTCGGACATCCTGTTGCGAAACTCGCTCATGCCCACTTGCTCGAGCTGTATGTCGCCGAGCCTGCAGCCCCCCCGTTTGCTCCTGTATTCCAGATTCATCTCGCGGAGCAGTACATCCAACCTTTGGGCTAGGTTGGGCGGGACGATCTGAGCGGTCTCGTCACATCGAATGGTCACCAGTCGATAGTGCGGTAAAGCTTGGCTCGGGTTCTGGGATGGGAAACAGGTCAGGATGTAGCCGGCCATCGACGGGCCATACTCCGAGTGGATCGTCTCATACGCCTCTGCGAGCTGCTCGCCGGTCAGCTTCTCCCCGGTGAAGGAATACACCAGCCCGCGGCGCTTGAGAAACCGCAAGTCCGGCAGGCCTGCAAGGACTCTCTCTACGCAGAAGAGATCTCCCGTCCGATAGCGCCGCAGCCCGAACCGGTGGCTGACTACCATCTCGTAGACCGCCCCCTCCCGCAGTTGTTCGGCGGCCAGGAGTTGCCCCGGCCCCTCGGGTGCGCCCGCAGCCAGGAATTCGTAGAAGGTCCCCGGAGCGAGGGGTAGGAACACGACGTCGCCGAATCGAAAGTCCGGGATCGTCTCAACCGCTTCCGTCGACATGGAGTACATCGGGATGCGGTGAAATCGCGGAGGCGGAAGGTGTTCTTCCAGGCGCTCAAGAAACGGCGCCACATACCCGCCGGTCCAGCAAATGTAGGTCCGGACTGCGGGCGCCCACTCCGAGATCGATAGGCTTCGCGCGCTCGCTGCGATCCGCTGCAGTCGCTGGGTCCAGCCCCTCGAAGCCAGTCGGCGAACCGCCGCCATGGCTTCCGAGTCCACTTTCCGGGGATCCCGGACGCAATGGCGGACCAGCCGACTGCTCCGAGTCCAATCGGCCTCCAGCTCGTCAAAGAACGTGGACAGGGTCGAGGGATTGGTGCTGTACAGAACGCCCGGATTGGACACCGCCAAGATCCACAGCCGGACGGCGGCCGCGCCATAGACATCCTGGAGGCGGTTGAATACAGCGTGGCGCTGCACCCGATATGGAGCCTGCAAGGTTGTGAGGTACGAAGGCTGGCGCTGTTCCGTTAGTAGCAGCGAACTCAGGGATTCGTCGCGGGTGAGCGAGCCGAAAACGTAGAGGCTCGTGCGGCGGATCCCAAGGGTCCAGAAGCAGCGCGAGAAGGTTGCGATGAAGAGCCGTCTCACGGCGCGAATGCGGCTCCGGGAATAGAGGATCCGTTTCGGGTGGCCGCTGGTTCCGGACGTCTGCGCGACCTGCGCGCCGCGGGAAACTGTTCTTGACAAGGCCCAGTCAAACGGTGGAACCTCTTGGGTCATCGGCGTGGCCGCGTGAATGCCATAGCGCGTGCGAAGCCGACGCTGCGTGCCCCGAAACCTCCGAAATCGTAGGCGATGAGCGATTTCCCCAAGTGCGCCGCCACCTCGTACGAACACGCTGATCAAGCCGCGCAGGAGGTCGTTGATCGTCGCCCGCATCAGATCTGTTCAGCCGCGGAAGACAGGAAATGCAGGAAGAACTGCGCCATCGAGTCGACATTACCCTTGGACAAGAGAGCAGGGTCGTAAGTCATGGTCAGCCAGGTTCGATCGCTCTTTGTTACCGCCGCCAGCATCAGCGCGTGGTGTCTGTCCAGCGCTCCGATGACTTCGAGTTGCTGAAGTCGTGCAAACTCCGGGTCGGATTGTCCAGGCCACTCTTGGACGTGGGTGAACGCCGCAGTTCCCATGTCGGCCCATGGACGGCGCAAGTAGCGCCGCGCAATAGGCACGGCGACTCGCATCGGCAAGCGCGCAAGCAAGCTCTGTTGGGGCACGGTCCATTCACCATGCTGTCGCGACCAATTCACTTGGCTGCGCACGGCCCGGCACTTGTCCGTAAGGCCAGCATCGTCGGAAAAGCGCCGGTGCACCCGAATGCGGCTTGTTCCGTTGCCGAAGCCGACAAACCTTTCTCGGCGCACATTGATCGGTAGCCACAGGCCGATCTTGCCTCGAGCCGCTTGATGCAGGCCATTCCACCAGTGCAGCGTTTCGAGGGTGGCGACCAGCAGCAGGTCGTTGTAGCTGAATCCGGCGCTCGTGCGTGAGAGCCCCGCAAACTCTCCCGCGGAAATCGACAGAGTGCGCCATCGTCGCGACCCCGAGGGCTTGGCACCCCTCGTCCAGATTGGATCGCAGCGGCCCCAGTAGGGATTCCTGCGGGCCCGATAGGGAGCCTTGGCCAGCGTCGGCGTCTCGTATGGAGCTGGCTCCCCCATGAATCGCTCACGCCCGGAGGCGACCCGCAGCTGGTGACGCACCCATGCGAGTGCGCTGACCAGATCGGCGGCGCTGTGATGCACCCGGGTCACCAAGCACACGGCCCGGTCTTCCCGATTGGAGATCAGCAGTTGGCGTAGCGGCGGTTCTCGGGACAATTGAAACGGGACGGCTAGGAACTCCTCGATCGCCGCAGTGACCTGTCCGGTTGACGCCTGGCGGTGGTGCGGGCCCCCAGCGTCCTTGTTAAGGAGCGACCAATGCCTCCCCTCCAAACGGCAAGCCGTCGACGGGTGCAGATTGCGGGCGCTACGGGCGGCAAGCTTGAGAGCCTCGGCGTCCATGGAGTCCTTGAAGTGCAGGACCAGAGCAAAATCCAACGGGCGCACCGGCCCGTCCATGATCACGCACACCCAGTCCAACGTGGTGAGCGGGGCCGCGTGCATCACACGGTTTCGGACTCGGGTTCGCGCTGGATGCTGCGCCTGGGCAAGAACGAGAAGCGCTCCGACGGATCCTTCTGGACGAACTGTCTTAGATCGATCCAAGCGTACTGTGGGTGAAGGTGGTGAGCACGGTGCATCGAGAGGCCGAAGGAGAACCAGTACATGAAGGCCCCGTAGTAGTCATGCGACCGCGTCTGCACGCTTCCCATGGAGAATCCTTCGTGGGTCTTGTAGGCGAATGGGTACCACAGCAGCAAGGACACCAGGATCAATACCGGGAGCATCCCCCAGATGAGCCGCGAAGGACCAACCACGATCAGGATGGGGAGATAGATGCACAGGAGACCGAGGTAGTTGAGCGCTGTCTCGATCAGATGCGCACGGTTGACGTCGCCGCGTTTGCGGAGCCAAAAGAACCAATGGTGGGGCATGCCCAGAGCTCGAAGCGGCAGTTCCCATTCTCTCCGCGGCTTCATGTAGAGATCTGGGTCCCGATCGGGATCGTTGGTAAAGCGGTGGTGTAGGAGATGGGTTTTCCGGAAGTTCGAGTACGGAACCATGCTTGGGACGAGGGCCAGCCGTCCCCACCACAGATTGGCCTGCCGGGTCTTGCCGAGGAGCCTATGCGTGCCCTCATGGGCCATCACGGTTCCGACGAATGTGAGATAGGTTCGCAGCAGCACGTCTACGGCGTAGGCCCAAGCGTCGGCAGGAGTGATCAGGAGGCCGCCCAGGCTGCCGGCCACAACGGTGCAGATGACGACGCGGTTCAGTCGATGCACGCGGCCGCGTGGCCATAATGGCGCTCTGGCCAGGGCTTTGCGATGGCCATCAGCGAGGGAGACGGGCATGTCAACTCTCCGACAATAGGTCGAATCGGGCCCCGAATCTCTATGGCCCGACTCGGATCCTGACCTCATTATATGGGTCCGCCCGCGGGAACGGCCTCTGTGTCGGCCCCAGACTCGTTCGGCCCAGCAACCGGTACCTCCTAAGAGAGCGTTCCGGTAAAGGTCCCGAGACGGCTAGCGTAGGCACCGTTTGCGGCGCCAGCGCATCTAATGTTGTGGGTCGCGAATACTCTCGCAGACTACTTCCGGGAATTTTGGCACGTTCGTTGGGTCAAATGGGGGGTCGGTTATGGGGCTGGCTCCTCGCGGCGGGTAACAGGGACACGCTCGAGGCTGCGGGTGCACATGGAAGGCCATTCGAGGGTGACGATGCTCCCGCGTTCGAGACAGCGGTCGACGCTGGCCTCAGCTAGATCGCGATTGTGCGGAACGTGGCCCCATTGGCGTGGCTTGTTGGTGGTGAAGGACGTCGCCTTGGCGGGCAGTTGGCGCTTGTTCACGACATGGACAGCATGTTGGCGGCGCCGGGGCCGTGAGCAAGGAAGCGAAACTCGTCCACAAATGTTGAGTCACACATTCGTGGACAATCACAACAACCAGACTGTTCTGGGAGGCTTTGACTGCTATCGCGAGTCCGGGGTCGGCGCTGCACCGACCACTACTTCCCGTGCGTACCTAGCCATCGCGCGCATGTCACCGCTGCCCAACGTTCGGCGGCTATGACGGTGGAGCGCGCGGGGTACGGGGTGGTCTCGCCAGCTCCGTTCGCCGAGCTTGATACGCTGCCATCATATTATGCGTACTGACTCGGTCATCGGCGGCGGTCCGCGCGACGGTGGAGGTCGCTAGGAAGACAAACCAGACAGGCGATGCTTGTATGACCGTCCGTGCCCAAGCGCCGTATGCACGACCGCGTTAACTGTCCGGCGGGTCGACCGCGGCGGACAGAGCCGGGTTGAAGAGATCTCGGTTTGCGCGAGGGAAGGATTAGGAAGTGACAACGCGCAAAATCGCAATCAACGTTCCGGAAAGCGTACTTCTAGCCGAGAAGACCGACGAGCGCGCTTTTGCCCGTGAACTCCGCATGCTGGCCGCGGTCAAGCTCCACGAGCTTGGCCGTCTTTCGTCTGGACGAGCGGCGGAGCTTGCCGGGATGCCTCGCGTGGAATTCCTGTTGACGCTTGATCGCTACAGGGTCTTTCCGCTTGAGACGGAGTTGGGCGACCTGGAACACGAGCATGTCTGAGTTCATCAGCAACACGTCACCGTTGCTGTATCTTTACCGCATTGGCGCTCTGCGTTGGCTGCCCATTCTGCGCGGTGAAGTCTGGATTCCCCAGGCTGTGTCGCAGGAGCTGTTGGAAGGACGAGAAAGGGGGTATGACGCTCCCGATCCGCACCGCTACGAGTGGCTCAAGCTCGTTGACCGTTTGCTGTCATTCCATCCGAATGGCTGAGTCTGGATTTGGGGGCAGGAGAACTAGCCGTGTTGGCCTTAGTGTTGGAGCATTCTGAATGCACCGTTCTGTTGGATGACAGGCAGGCGAGGCGTATAGCACAGACAGCCGGGCTCAACGCGTGGGGAACGCTGAAGGTTCTCATCGAAGCGAAATCGCAAGGCTTGGTCGAACACGTAGCCACCCACGTAGATCAGCTGGAAAGCACTGGCATGTGGATGTCAGACGCGATCCGGCGTCGTGTGCTCGCACTGGCGGGTGAAGAAGACATCAATGGCGAACAACACCGGGAAGGGCGGTAGCGTGGGCGGTTTGCTCGCGGCGGTTCCTGAGCTTCTAATGGGAAATGCAGCTGCCCGGTACGCCGTCTTCGGCGGAATTCCTGGAAAGGCCCGATGAATGGAGGTGACTCCTGCGGTTCTTGTACCGAGTCTCGACCAGCATCAGCGGTGCAATCACAGCAGGTATTCGCCTTGACCACGCCCGTCGATGCGTTGAATCCCGCCCAGATCGCATACATTTTGGCAGTCCTTCGCATATCCACTGGAGCAGGCTGGCCGCTTGCTTGCCGGAAAGGGGTGTAGGTCCAAACGAAACGAAACTGCTCTTGCTGTCCACGTATCTGGGCTATGCAGGCACAGCGAAGCGTATTGGACAATTCACTCCCGCCGCGGGATCGGGTCAGCCCAACTTCGGATGCGTATTGTTGTGGTCCGCGTTCGTCAGTGTCCTGCAGACCGTCGAATCGCACGATCACATGGTCCGTGTCGCCGTCCCCGGCACTACTCTCCAAAGGTACTCGTCAAAAAAAGGAACGGTGAACTCGGCATTGCCGTACGCCGGGCTACAGATCATACCCTTCTCGATCAATTTGGCTCGTGAGGCTGCTACCGAACGGACGGGCCTCCCGAGGACGTGTGCAATCTTGCCCGAGCTGTGCGGACCGCCACCGAGCTCGGCCATGCCACTCAAGTACCGTCTCTCCGATGGCGAGAGCCGGTCGGACCGCACCCGGAGGAAGCCTGCGTCAAGCTCCGCAATCGCTTCGCCCGTAGCGATCTGGACATCCGTTACGGTGATTGGTGATGAGCGGGCGTAATCCCAGCAGCTCTTGCCCAAGTCTTGGCGGAAGTACGCATACGACTGCGAGCGTTCGATCATCGTTGAGACCGCTGCAGCTTGGTGCCTTACGCTAAGCCTCTCGGCCAGCGCACGGATCCCTATTTCCGCTGCCTCTTCATCTAGCGCGCGGACCTCGGAATAAGTGAGGAGCCGCTCGGAATACTCTCTTGCATTGCTGGTGTTCCCAACTAATTGAGGGAGTCCGGAACCAACTAGGGTGGTTGGAAGTTGGGGGTGCCGGTGCCGTGCCGGGTCTGCGCGATCCGCAAGACCGAAGAGGCGATCCGGATCGCGCTGGACGGAATCCGGAAGGAGGCCCTGCGCAAGGGTCGACAGGTCCCGCCGAGCACGCTGGAGTTCGCGCGGTACGTGATCGTGTTCATCACGTTCCCCGCGCCGGACTTCCCGGCCCCGGCGGTTCTCGAGTGGTATCGCCTGCGCTGGCAGGTCGAGCTGGTGTTCAGACGATTCAAGTCTCTGGTGCAATTGGGACACCTGCCGAAATACGACGACGAGAGTGCCAAGGCCTGGCTCTACGGGAAGCTTCTGTCGGAGCTCCTGGTGGAAAAGCTGATCCACTACGCGCTCGCTATTTCCCCGGGGGATACGACTTGGAAGCGGTGCTAGCCACACCGCGCGTGGCGTGACTTCAGATTCGCGCTGAACTAGGTCACGCGAGCCGTCGAACCCGCTATGCCGTTGGCCCGCGTACTCGGCGAGTGGCACGAGATCTCACAATCCCAGACCGAACCACCTCGCATCGCAAGCGCCTGAGTAAGGTAGCCAGCCACTTTGAGCAGGACTTGCACATAAGGTAGCGCCTATGGGGCTGGCCCCCTGCGGGGAGCGCGGCCCGGAGTGCCCTGCCGACAACGCCGAGCCGGAATGCCAGCAAGGGTCTCGAGTCCCGCGCCGAAGGACGCCGCTACCGAGTGTCGAATCCCTCAAGGAAGCGGAAGATCCAGCTTGAGGTTTTGTACCGGCTCGCAAACGGAGCGCCCTGAAGCCGTTCGCGTTCCACACTGGGGTGAAGATGCTTGCCGCCATCGCTTTATCGGAACGACTCCCGACTGCGCCCCTCAAACACTCGAGGTTGGCTGGCGAGCAGCAGCCGGGCCCGGCCGCGAATCCCCTGCGACTCTCCAGCGTCTGCAGCAAGGTATTCCGATGGATGGCGGCGACCGGGCGGTACGCGGGAATGCACCTCGACGATCCAGACATTGACTTCGTTCAGCTGGCAGCGAGCCAGGAGGCCCAGAGCGAGAGAGCGGCCACCTCAGCGGACCTCGAATCCGTACTTAAGCGCGGCATACAAGCCACGCGAGGCGGCGAGCCTTACGTAGTGGAAGCCGTGATCCGATGGATCAGAGCGGGCGCCGACTCGACTTCGCACGAGGGGCTCAAGCTCAGCAAGCGAATGAGCGGGTGCAGCGCTTGGTTCCCTCTTAGATTCACTGAGCTGGATCACTGCGAGGCGCGGTGGCTTGATTGTCGCGAAGGGCCCGCAGCCTGCGTCGGATGTCAAGGGCGACTTCCCTGACTTCGAGGGCTACTCTCGGCTCGCGCCCAAGTCCCTGTTCTAGCGCCGTCGCTAGGGGCAGCAAGAGGTCTGCAGAATATGACGCCTTGATGAGTCCCAATGTGCGCTCTTCGCCCAGAGGAATCGTGAACCGCGTCAGCCAGTCGAGGCTGTTAGCTAGATAGGACTCGCAATCCGGGAGCAACTCGAGGGCCGAAGCGATATCACGTTCACCTAATGACTTGTCACCGCCCTCGAGATACCAAAATGCCCGGATAAACAGGCCCCGTAGGCGGTTTCTAGGTGTTGGCTCTGGATCTTGATCAAGTACTTGAGTCACCGTCTTGACGGCACTTCTTTGGTCACCGGACGCCGCTTCGACCAAAGCCTTGTCGAGGAGCGCAGTTTCAATCACGGGGAGGAGGCTATGTGAATCGATGGCTACACAACGAGTCACCGCAGCGTCGAAGGCCTCCACTGCCTCGTCCATCCGTCGGAGTCTGGACAGGACCGTACCCTTGCTCACCAGTCCAGACGCAACGGATCTGGCGACATCCAGAGTCTCAGTGTTCCCGAATCGACTCTCAAGTTGGTCGAAAACGCGAAGAGCATCGTCTGGGGCGCCAAGATCTCCTAGCATTTCACCCTTACCCAGGAGCGCTCGCGCAACATTCTCGGCAGTCCCGTTTGCAGTTCGGGATTCGAATTGCGTCAAGGCCTCGTCGTAGGTTGCCAGGGCTTGCCTGGGCCGATTGAGTTGCTCAAGAGTCCAAGCCCTTCCAAAGAGCGCCTGGGCTGCGCATTCCTTCATTTGGGTCGTCGTGCGCTTCCAGGGCTGGGATTCGAACGCGTCGTAGGCTAGCAGGGCTTCGTCCATGCGACCGAGTCGACCGAGCGTGCCTCCCTTGTTGACTAGCCCTTTCGCAACCCGCTCAACAACGGCGGGGTTCTCGTCGGAGCCGAATCTGTGAAACAGGTTGTCGTAGGCCTCCACTGCCTCTTCTTGCTGTCCCTCTCTCCCCAACAGAATCCCACTATGGAACAGCGCATTGGCTACGTTCTCCCTGATGTCGGGCTCGGCCCCGGACCCGAACCGTTGCACTAGTGCGTTGTATGACTCTAGTGCTTCGTCAGTCCTATTGAGGATGTCGAGCGCCATCCCCTTATTGAAAAGAGCTGATGCAACGTGCTTGAGGATTCTCGTGGACTCATGCCGACGGAACCGAAGGTCCACATCTTCGAACGCCTCTAGAGCGTCGTCAAGCCGATGGAGTTTTGCGAATGCGACGCCTTTTGTGACTAGAACGTCTGCTACCCGTTCCAATACCTCGGGCGAGCTGCTCGTTCCGAATCGCAGTGTGAACTCTTCAAATGCCTCAATCGCTTTGTCGAATTCGCCGAGCATATAAGGATGCATTGCCCTTTCCGCCATTAGCCGAACTGAAGGAACGTCTTGCCGTCCTTTCCCAGGCTTCTGCAGTTCGTACGGCCCGACGAAATCTTCGGCACGTAGGAAGAGCCCTCTCAGGTGTTTAGGCATTCCCTCGACCAGCCGCGCCAAGGTGTCACGGGCGAGTTCTCTTGTCTTTGCGTCGGGGCTCGCCATCGCTTGGGCGATCTGGCCAGCGACCTCAATCTGTTCGGGTAACGAGTAGTACGCTTGCATGAATCGGACCAACGCTCTGACTAGATCACCAGCACTCCCGCGCAGCCGGAGCAGATAGTAGATGTTGAACATGCGCTCCGTGAGGTAGTACTGCTTCCGTCTCGGACTTCCGCCGGCGACGGAAACGGCTCCGAGTTCTTCTAGCCGCTTCAATTGCGCACTGCACTGGTTTGTCGAAAGCCGGGCCTGGTCCGCTATCTCACGCGTAGTGGAGAGCCGCCACAGGCCGGCGAGGGCCAGGAACACGCGGCGCTCTTGGTGGGGCAGGGATTCGAGATGGCTTCGAAAGTACTCGGTGTGGTCGTCGACCAAGTCAAGCAAATTGCTCATCAGTTCGTCGAACGAAAGGCTGGAGCCGAACCGAGCAATGATCGCGAGCAGCCGAGGACTGCCCCCCGTTAGGATCTGGAGCGACCGAATCGTCGCCCGGGCGGGGTGGACTCCGGCAACGCCCTCCCACAAATCGGCGCACTCATTCTCGTCAAGAGGCCGCAGTTTCCGCACTTGAAGGAAGCCATAGAGGGCTTCGCTCGGGTTGTCGATCGCATCGAATCGACTCGTCGCGCTAGAGACAAGCAGGATTCGGGGTTCTGTTTGAAGCGTGTGGCGCAACTGCCACCCCACATCGCCGCTGGCAATGTCTGCGAAGATGGCGTTCAGATTCTCGACAATCAGCACCAACCGCTTTCGCTCGCGGTCGGCGAATTCCAACATGCGGCCGAGACATCGCCCGGCGAGCGTTTGATCGTCAGGCGTCTTACGTAATTCCTCGTACGTTAGCTGGTAGTCGGGATCTCCCGTTCGGCGTGGCGCTTGGTACGCCAGCCGGTTCAGGGCTTCCAGCCAAAACTCGCCGCAGGTCGAAATGGTGTAGCTTTCCTCAGCAAAGACGATCGGGAAGAAGCGGCTTGATAGATCGTGGTCCCGGCGTACCTCGATGGCGAACCGCAGCAACAGGGTCGTCTTCCCGCTGCCTCGGGGACCAATCACCAGCATGTGCGTGTTCGAGTTTCCGGTGCTCGCTCGCACGGTCTCGACCATGGAACGGAACTCTCGCGAACGTACCCGGAAGCTACTTACCAACTCGTCGTCAGAGAGGAAACCTGGGTTGTACTTCTTGGTTGCCACGGCGGTTACAACGACTATCTCCTCGATCCGACTCGATCAGCGAATGGAATAAAGAACCCTCCATGACTCTTGCGCCACCAGTCCTCCACCAGGCCTGACACGAATCGATACCCGCCGGGCTCGCTGGCTAGCTACCCATCGTGCTCCAACACACGGAGCACGTTTCGCACGTTTTCCAGTGAAGCGCTGGGCAAACTTCTGAGCGAATCGATAAACCGCCTGACGGATTCGTCGCGGAGGATTCCGTCATTGACGGCGGCCTCCGTAAGGAGTTCACGGGCGACCCAATACCGCTTGGGACCCAATACCGCATTCAGTCTGGTTTCGTAATGATTCAGGTCGACCTGCCCCGAAATGCCTAGCATTTCGTCACGGTAGACCCGTTCGACATCGCCCAAGTCAGCCTCTGTCTGCTCCCGGCGTCTCAGCTCCTCGAAAAGGTAGAAGTAGAACTGCTCTACGTGGTGGGGTACGCAGCAGCGCAGACGGCGGCACATCTCATGTCGCACATCGATTGAAAGAGAGATTTCGTCTGTGATGGCCAATTCGTTGAGGCACTCCCTTGCGACTTCCTCGGTCCACGGCTTCAATTCCAGGGGAGAGAAGATGTTCAGGTTGGCGCTGAGACCGGCTTCTTACACAATCGGTTGGAGGCCCACGCTGCCAGACACGATCATGGGAATCTTGTCTGCATGGGCTTGTCCGTTCTTGCGAAGCCAACTCAAGAAATGATTGGTGGCGCCCAGTCGTTCCGGCGTAACCTCGAAGTCGTTGCCTTTGAGCATCTTCGTGACGAGCATCGCCAACTCGTCAATCGCGAGCACCGTGCGCTCTTGGCTGCTGGCCAGAATCGCAAACAGCTCGTCGCCGCGGTGTGGCCAATTCGCGGCATCGACCTCAGATCGGAACTTGATCCTCAGGTCCGAGACGCCAAGCTCATCCACTTTGTCGGCTAGTCTCCCGAAGGCAGTTCGAACGGTGCGCCAAACGCCTTGGACCGACCGACACCGGACTCCGATCTCAGCGATCGCATCCTCTGGAGAGAGCGCTGCTTCAAGGTCAACGAAGACTGGCAGGTAGTCTCCGCTCGCCTTGAACCGGCGGAAGAGCTCCCGGACCAAGCTTGTCTTTCCCATCCGACGCTGGGCTGTCAGCAGCGTGTGCACTCCATTGCGGACTCGCTGCTCAAGCGCTCGCAACTCGGATTCCCGGTCAAAGAAGCGGTCGCCGTCAACCCAGTTCGACCCAGCGTGCCTCAACATGAAATCGACCTCTTCCGCGTCGGCACCGCAACTCGCCTGTATTTTGCAACGGATCCGATGCCATCAGTATTGTTGCAAAAAGACGACCGCATGTCAAGTTTGAATCAATCCACGCAAGACGCTACGCTATTCCGGACGGTCAGGTGGGTACCCGACAGAACGCTTCCTTACGGTGCAGGCTCTCGTTATCGCAGCCAGTCCGACCTTGGTTTCATCCTTGCGCGGGCGGTAACTAAGAAAATGGAATAGGTCACAAGACACTGATTCTACAGATATTTTTGGGAGGCCTTGCACGACTGACAGGACTTCGTATGGTACCGTCCCTCGGAGATGACCTTGGGGCGCTTGCTGTCGCGTCTCCCGAGCCTTCGAATGCAAGCGCCTTTGGTGGAGGGGTCACGCTTGTATTTCCAAATGCCTGCCGCGCATACTTGGCGCCCTGGATCAATCAGATAGCAACATATTTTTTGCCAAAAAATGCGTTGCAAGTGTACGGAGGCCGACCAACTGAATCGCCATCTCCTTGAGGCATCTCCGTTGCTGGGGGCAAGATAGGGGTCCACGGAATAAACGCGCGGCCGAGACCCTCAAGGGTGTAGTGTCGGGGACCGCCACTGGGAAGGGCGCCGGGTGACTCGCTCCACCACGGAGCCGCATAGCCCTACTTCAGTTTCGATCAGCGTCTCGGTTGTACGACAGGTCCGCTTGCACGCCCGGCCTCAATCGGTTGCAAGCTCTTGCTACGCCGTTTCGAAGGGGATCTTGTCATCGCAGACAAGGCGCACGAGGCGGTTCTCGAGTGCGTCTTTCGTATGGACGTTCCAAGGACTCCCTCGCTAGGGTCGCGGCCCGAGATTCCGCATCTCGCTTGCTCCGCCCAGCTCAGGCGGGATCAGGTCCGATTCGAGTCCTGCCTGTCCTGTGCATGCACGGATCCTGCGCAATCAAATTGCCCAAGCGGTTCGCCCTCTCCGTACCGCGGTCCTCGGAGTATATTGAGGGAACTTCCTGCGAAGCCGTCATGCGGAATCGAATCCTTGGCGCCGGACTCGCCGTGATCACATTGACGGTTCTCCTGCAGGCTCAACAGCTGGCCCTGTTCCTGACGGACGGCACGCGCCTGAACGTACGCGAATACGAGGTCATGGACCAGCTCGTCCGCTATTTCAGCGCAGAGCGCGGGCAGTGGGAGGAAGTGCCCCGGGATATCGTCGATTTGGATCGCACCCGGCAGCATAATCAACGCCAGAAAGAAGCGGCTCGAGCACGGGAGGAGGAGGAACGCCGGGAGCGCATCGCCGAACGACGAGCGCGGACGGAACTGCATCGGGTGCCGTTGGACGATGGGGTCTACTACGTGCGCGGGGACGAGCGCCAGCCGCTGGAGCAGGCGACCTTTATGGTCGGCACAAGCAAGAAGCGCACGGTTCTAAACGTCATTGCGCCGGTGCCCGTGATGCCCGGCAAGCAGACGATCGCGGTCGAAGGGCTCTCCGCGAAGATGGTCACGACGGACGAGAAGCCCGTCTTTTACCTGCGTCTGGATCGGTTCTCCAGGTTCGGAATCTCGCGCGCGAAGACGGAGAAAGGCCGGAACAGGAGGGTTGTGCAGTACATCTACACGGTGCCGAGAGCGGAAGAAGAGTTCGAGGCCCAGGAAGCGGTCGAAGTCTTCCGGCAGCAATTGGCCCCTCTGGTCTACAAGATCTGGCCCACGGACCCGCTTGCCGCTGGTGAGTATGCGGTGATCGAATATACCCCCGGGGAATCGAACCTTCGCGCGTGGGATTTCTCCCATCGGCCCGCTGCGGCGCCTTAGCGGGATCGCATGTCGAGAATCTCGGTCGCCTTGACTACGTGGTGCTTCCTCCTGGCCCAGGGCTGTGCGGATCCGTCAGTGGAAGTGGCTGGCTCCACGCCTGTTCTGCGTGACATCGAGACAACGCTGACCACCAATGGTCGGATCGAGGCCTCGAGTTCAGCAGCCGTGCATGTCTCGACGCCGGGGCGTGTGAAACGCCTGCTGGTCGCGCGCGGAGACGCTGTCACGCGCGGACAGGAGTTGCTGCGATTGGCGGATACAGGCCAGGAGTCCTCGAGGTCTCAAGCGCATGCACGGTTCGAGGCCGCTCGGGCGCGTCTCGCTCTGTTGGACGAGGGTCTGGAGCCCTCGCGTCGAGCCGTGCTGCGAGCTGAAAGGGACAAACTGGCGGCAGCACACAAGAGCACGGCGCGAGAAGTCGAGCGCCTCGGGCGCCTCGTTTCCCGTGATGCCGTGCCGCGCAGCGAACTGGAACTGCAGCAGAGGAGCCTCAACGATCTGGAGGTCGAGATCGGGGCGCTGGACGTCCAGCTCGCGGCGCCGGGTCCGGCAGCCAAGCGCAACGCGTTCAAAGCGGCGAAGATGGAGGCTGAGGCTGCCCTACGGAAGGCGGAACAGGACCTCGGCCAAAGGACCGTTCGCGCGCCGCGCGCCGGCACGCTCTATTCGCTGGCAGTCGCGGAGGGCGACTACCTGTAGGCTGGAGGACTCGTTGCTCGGATCGGCGACATCGGGCAGGTCCACGCGCGTATCTTCGTCGACGAACCTGACCTCGGCCGGATTGCGCGGGGCAGTTTGGCGCGTATCACGTCCGATCCCTACACTGGGCGCGTGTGGGGCTGCACGATCGACCGGCTCGCTACCGAGATCATCGACCTGGGCCCGCGCCGCGTTGGAGAAGTCCTCTGCACGCTCGAGAATCCAGATCGGCTCCTGTTGCCGAACCTTGCGGTAGGAGTGCAGATCGTCACGGAGCGAGCTCAGCGGGTCTTCAGCATCCCGCGGGCTGCGGTCCTGCGAAGCGGCGACCAAGCGCACGTTTGGACTGCGGAAGGTGGCTCGGCGGTCCGGCGGCAGGTGGAGCTGGGGGTTCAGGGTCCAGTCTATGTCGAAATCAAGCGGGGCTTGGCGTCGTCGGAGGTCGTTCTGGTGTCGGATGACAAGACCCTTGCGGAGCGCCAGAGAATCTGGATCCGGATGGAAGCCGGGAACGTCGATGAGTAACGGGGCGCAGCTCGCAATCCTGATCGGCCTCGCGACGGTCCTCGCAAGCGCCAGGCCCCCAGGTATGCAGGACTGGGAGGAAGGGCTGAATCTGTATGCTTCCGAACAGTACACGCAGGCCCGAAAGTCCTTCGAACGGGCGCTGAGCCTCGATCCCACCAACTCGACCTACACGCTCTGGTTGGGCCGTGCTCTAGGCCGACGCGCCGAGCGCATGAGTGGACTGCGTCGTCTCGGCGCGTTCTCCCTGGCGAAGCGAGTGCGGCAGCTGTTCGAGCAGGCGATCGAGCTGGACCGAACCAACGTCGAGGCGCTCGAATCTCTACACCGGTTTCATCTCGAAGCGCCCGGCCTCGTTGGCGGCGACAAGACGCAAGCGAGGGACCTTGCCAGCAAGATCGAGCGCTTCGATGCAGCTCGCGGGGCGCGAGCCTGGGCGGCCTATGACGAGAGCCTCGGCGACCTTGATAGCGCTGGCGAGAAGTACGCGTTGGCTCAGACGCTCGATTCTGAGGACACAGGACACCTACTCAGCCATGCCGCATTTCTTGCGCGCTGCGGTTTGCACACAGAGAGCGACGCGCTATTCGAGGAGGCCTTCGCGCGGGACCCTGGTAATCCCGAGGTCTGGCTCGCCGCCGGCAAGGCATGGATCCAGGTACGGCGCCAGTCCTTGTACGCCCGAGCCCGTCAACTGCTGGAGCGCTACCTAGCGAGTCCAGACCGGAACCCAGACTCCGACCCCGCCTCCGAGGTGCGCAAGCTTCTGCGGACCTTATGAAGCGGAAACCGTCTCTGGCTTACCGCGAGATCGTGGTATACGCCTTCGATGCGCTCCGGGTCCACAGGCTGCGGTCGTTTCTTACAGGCGCGAGCATGGCGGCGGCCGTTGCCGCCGTCGTGCTCGTTGCGAGCGTGGTTGCGACCGGAAGCGAGTTCGTCCTCAGCCAAATCGAAGGCGTCGGGTCGAACTTGGTATACGCCTACTACGAGGCTGGCGGCAATGTGTCGCCTGCAGAGGCGGATTACATCGATCTCTCCGATGTGGATGCCGTGCGCACGCGTCTCGGTCCTCTGGCCGCGTCCGTCGCCGCAGTCATGAGCACGTGGGACTCAATTGTGGTTGACGGTCTTCCTCTGCAGGTTCGCGTCCTGGGTTCCAGTGAGGCATACCGGTCCGTCCGCAACCTCGAGATCCACGTAGGCCGATTCCTGGAGCGCGGAGACGTCCGGGCGCGGGCTCGCGTCTGCTTGGTCACTCCGCAGTTGGCCACGAAGCTGTTCCGGCATTCTGTATCTCGACTTCGAGCTGGCTTGGCGAAACAGCGAGCGGTTGAGGCGCGAATTGGGGCATTTCGAACGGATCGAGCAGCTTACATCGGCACGCGTCGAAGAGGGCCTGGAGCTTCCTCTGGAGCTGACGCGCGCCCAGCTCGACCTCGCGCGGGCCAAGGAGCGGCTGCACGCTTCGGAATCGGACTACGAGCTGTTCGAAGCGGACCTTCGGCGTGTACTGGGGTTAGGGACGGACCTGCGGTTGCAACCGCTTCCGGCCCACGGGCCCGAAAGCTGGGAGCTTCCGGCAAGCGTTTCCGAAGCGGAGCGGAGAGCTCTCGAGGAGCATCCCGAGCTAGCTGCGCTCCAGGCTCAGATCCTCGCGCCGCGCCAGCGGGCGCGGGAGGCTCGTTCGGGGCGTTATCCCAAGCTCGACATCGTCGGCCAGTATGCGATGCTGGCGCGCTTCAACAACTATGACGACTACTTCCGTCGCTTCCAACGACACAATTGGCAGGCAGGCGTCGCATTGCAGATTCCCCTGTTCACCGGACGGGGAGTGGCTGAGCGTGTGGCCCGGGCGCGGCTGGAAGAGCGGGAACTCCAACTGCGCCAGAGCGCCAAGGGGACAGCCCTCGAGCTGGAGGGACGACGGGCCTACGCATCGCTGCGGGAAGCCGAACACCGCAACGAGTTGGCGAAGCAGGAACTCAACTCAGACTTCCTTACATCGGCCGAGATGGCCAGACAGGGTAGGTCAGCCTAAGTTCCTACGGTTCATAGAGTTTTAGTCGTTTCCGAAGTGCCAATTGGGGTTGCGCCGGACCCGCTTTGACTGTTATAATATGTCCATGGAAAGCCCGAGCGAGGCCCTGCCGCGACCCACCGGACTGCCCGCGGCCCTGTCCCTGCAGCCGCCGGAGGCGACCGCTGTCAACGCGCAGCTGAGCTTCCTGGAGGACAGCGGCCAGGTGTATTGGTTCCTGTACCTGCAAGTGTGCGACTGCTACCTGCAAGGCGATCGCCCGGCGCGCGCGCGCTGCCTGGCGCGCTTCCTGACGTGGGGCGTGGCGACAGCGGCGGAATTGGCGCAGGCGCTCGGGATCAGCGCGCGCACGGTGACGCGCGCGCGGCTGCGGATGCAGCGGGAGGGGGAGTCGAGCTTCGGGCGTCCGCGCCAGCCGCGGCGGCGGCACGGGATCGAGGACCCGGCGGTGCTGGCGCGGGCGGCGGAGCTGCTGCAAGGGGGCGCGAGCTTGCGTGGCGTGGCGCGGGAGTTGGAGCTGTGCTTCGAGACGCTGCGCCAGTACAAGCGCGAGGGCTTGCTGCCGGGGATCGCGGCGCAGCGCGAGAGCGGGCGGGCAGTGGTCGCCGAAGCGGCCGCGGGAGCGGGCCTCTCCGAGCCAGCCGGGAACTTGGCGGCAGACGTTCCCGAGGCTGCTGGCGCGGGTCTGGAATCCGGCGGGGCGCGCGGCGCGAGCGGCGCGGGAATTCCCGCCGAGCCGGCCGCGGGCAGCCCGCCCGGCAGCGTGGACAAGGCCGGCCGCAACCGGCGCGACGCGGCCGCTGCGATGGGCCGGGCGGCGCGGGACGTTGGCGGGCGCGTCGCGGCCAGCCTCGGCCTGCTGGCCGAGCGGCTGCCAAGCTTCGAAGCCACCGCGACCGTTGCCAACGGTGGCGTGCTGACGGCCGTCCCGGCGCTGTTGCAGGCCGGCCTGCTGCGCCATGCCAGCCTGCTGCACATGCCGCCCGGCTTCTACGGCCTGCGCTCCGTGCTGCTGCTGCTGGCCTTCATGTTCCTGGCGCGCGTGCGCAACGCCGAGCGCCTGCGCTACGAGCAGCCCGGCGAATGGGGCGCCCTGCTGGGTCTGGACCGCTGCCCCGAGGCGCGCACCTTGCGGCGCAAGCTGGACCAGTTGGCCGCCGACCCCGAGGCGCTGCACGCCTGGCGCGCGGCCCTGGCCGGGCAGTGGGCCGCGGACGATCCCGCCACCGCCGCCACGCTGTTCGTCGATGGCCATGTCAAGCTCTACAGCGGCAAGGCCAACCTGCCCAAGCACTTCGTCGCGCGCCAGAAACTGCAGCTGCCGGCCGCGGCCGGCTACTGGCTCAACGCGCTCGGCGGCGCGCCCCTGCTGTGCATCCACAAGCAGGTCGATCCGCAAATGGTGGCCGAGATCCGCCACGGCATCGTGCCGCAACTGGAGGCGCTCGGCCTGCTGGCGCCCGCCGCGGGCGCGGCGGCGGAGCCTCACCTGACGCTGGTGTTCGACCGCGAAGGCTGGAGCCCGCAGCTGTTCCGCTGGCTGGCCGCCAAGGGCATTGCCTGCATCACCTGGCGCAAGGGCGCGCAGACGGAGCGCTGGCCCGACAGCGAGTTCCGCCCGGAGCGCGTCACCGTGCGCTCGCCCTTGGGCGCGGCGATGCTCGAGGCGCATGTCGCCGAGCGCAAGGCGCCCCTGCTGCCGGGCTGCGAGGCGCGCGAGGTGCGCTTCTGGATCGACCGGCGCCTGCAGCCGCCGGGCAAGAGCGGCCAGCCGCGCGAGCCCGTGCCCGCCGCGGGCCGGCCCGCCGCCGGCCAGCGCCAACCGTCGGTCATCACCACGCACCCGAGCCTGTCGGCGGCGCAGGTCGCCGGGCTCATGCGCTCGCGCTGGGCCCAGGAGAACGTCTTCAAGTACCTCAAGGAGGAGTTCGGCCTGGATGCGCTGCCGCAGCGCGGGCTGCTGCCCGTCGAGCCGCACACGCGGGTGGTCAACCCCGCCTGGCGGCTGATCCGCAAGGCCCTCGACAAGCTCCGCAACAAGGTCGGCAACCTGCGCCGCAAGCTGGCCCGCGAAAAGGCCCGGCCCAGTGCCGGGCACGCCGACAAGCTCCGCGCACTGCACTCCGAGATCGACGCGACCGACCGCTGCATCGAGGGCCTGGAGCATGCGGCCCGGCACGCCGACGAGCACGTGCCGGCGGGCGAGCTGTCGCCGGAGGAGCGCCTCATGGCCCTGCCCGAGCCGCTGCGCAACCTGCTCGACTCCCTGCGCATGATCGCCTACCGGGCCGAAACCGCGATGGCCGTCGCGGTCGCCCCCGAACTCGGCAAGCCCGAAAACGCCCGCGCGCTGCTGCAGGCGCTGTTCCGCAGCGACGCCAACCTGGTCCCCGATATCCGTGCCGGCACGCTCACTGTGCAGCTGCTGCATCTGGCGAGCCGCTCCCAGGACGCCGCCCTAGGCCCGCTGCTCCGCGAACTCAATCAAACGCGCACCGCGTTTCCCGGCACCTCGCTGCGACTCGTCTACGAACTCCTGCCCGACGACCATCCTACGAGCGCTGCTCCCCGCCCGCAACTCGCTGTCTAGCCGGAAAACCGCGACACCTCATTCTGGTCAGATGTCAGGAAGTCTGCAACTACGCCCGAGAGAGCGTAGATGTCCTGCTCGCGCAGTTCGAAGAAGACAGCATCGCGCTCGATGAACTGGAGCGTGCGCGCCTGTTGGAGTCGTCGGCTTGGGGGGCCTGGTCAAGTCCCAGTACGCCTTGACCCAGGCGAGACTGTCGATGATGTACGCGATGGGCGAAATTGATGGTGCGATAAGCGACTGACCACCTTGGTTGCGCGCGGCGGCGGTCGCGCTTGGCAGGGTTCGTCGAGCTGGCTGTAGCGGGCTCCGGCTGCTTGTGACCCTGTATCGAACTGTGCAGTGCGGCCACACCGTCGAGCCCGACCGCCGCGAAGCCCGCTATGGCTTGGTGAACGTCTATCGGCTGCAGGGCCGGCACGAAGAGGCCGGTACGCAGCTCGGTCTGCATCAGCAGTCTGACCCCAAACCCCGCCCGCGCCATCCGGATCCCCGGCTCGACGCAATGGATCCCATCAAGGCCGCCAGTGCGCAGAACGACTTCAACGACGGCCACGCGCTGCAAGAGATTGGAGATCTCGAAGGGGCGCGTCGCCTACGAACAAGTTCTCGCCATCGATCCCGCCTATGTGCGGGCACGGCGACCTCATCTCGATTCATCGCCGAGTCGGGAACCGCGAGCAAGTTGCCCTGCACGCCTACCTGTTTGCCGTGGTGCATCGGGAACTCAGGCATGGGGAACGCGCTGCCGACTATGGGCTCGCCGCCTTGCGCCATCCGCGCCCGCGGCCAGGAGGATCTTGCAGCGCGAATTGGATCCGATTTCAGTCCGTCAGGCCGTGCGGGCAGCGATATCGGTCCCAGCCTATTCTCGGGACTTCAAGGGAAGTCCCGCAGCGTCCGTGGGGACGGATTCGACAAGCATCGTCATGCCTTCCGTTCCGGTGACTCGCACGGCCTGGCCTGCCTCGACAGGCGCTGAACTCTCCGCCCGCCAGAGTTCCGCGCCGATCTTCACGATGCCGTGGGGCGCTAGTTTCTCCCGAGCCGTGCCCAAAGAGCCGACCATGGCTTCGGGGCCGCTCGGCTTGCTGCCTTCATAAGCTGTCTTTACGAATGGGTACAGCAGGCCGTCTTTCGCGACCCAAAGTCCAACGGCGACTACGCACGCCCAAAGCGGTAGGGAGAACCAATGTACTCCCGTGGCGAGCAGAGCGATAACGATGGCGAGACCGGGGAGTTGGAACAACCAGTAGCGCTGCCGGGTTGTCAATGCACCCCGATGGGGTCCAGGATCATCCTTCCGCATGTTCGGGCGCCACTGGCTCCGGCCTGGCGCTTCACCCTCCGAGAGCCATTCAGATTATTCTCGCTGACCTGATCGCTTGACGCGCGAAATCCGGGGCACTGCACGATTTACAGTCCGAATACGCTCCTCGGAGAAGCTGCCCGCAGCCCTCCGAGAAGGTGTACTTCAAGCCGAACTGCTGGTTGCGCGGGCAACCGGCGCCCCGGATGCCGCCGTAGTTGTTGCTGCCGCCATGACATTGGGTCGACTGGGGTTGTCGTTCGCACCGGGAATCCGATCGGTGCAGGTGTCGCACTCGTCGTCGTCCTCGTGGGCCGGCGATGCGGTGTGCCGGCCCACGGCGCGGTAACCGCTGAATCGCCCGCCGATCGGGTGGATGGCGCCTGCCGAGAGCTATACCAGCTAGATGTAGTCGCGCCCATTAAGCGCGTAGAAAGACTGCTCGAAGCGGTTAGGCCCTTTGGACTACCGCCTCGTCGGTCTTGATCAATGATTCCGCTGGGATGCCCAAGCCCTTATGCAGCCGCCAGATCATCTTCAAGCTCAGGGAGCGCTTGCGGTTCAATACCTCATAGACCCGGTTGCGACTGCCGATGTAGGGGGTCAGATCTCTCGCCGCCAGCCCGTTCTGCTCCATGTGATAGCGGATCGCTGCGACCGGGTCGGGTGGATCGAGCGGGTACTGCCGGGTCTCCCAAGCCTCGACCAGCGTGACCAAGACATCCAGGCGGTTTCCCTCTGGCGTGCCACGCTTCGCCGTCATCAGACCCTCGATCTTCATCAGCGTTTGGCGGTAGTCTTCGTGGGTCTTGATCGGTGCAATCTCCATGATCCGAACCTCAAATCGTTGGTGCATCGATCGTGTCGTACATCCGGTGGGTACCGATGAAGCGGATGTAGACGACTCGGTAGGGATAGTGGATCCACGTCACGATGCGGTACTTGTTGCCGGCGATGTTGAACACAGCGCGGCCGTCCTTCAGGATGCTGGCGCTCCCGATGTCGCGACTAAGGTCAGCGGGGCTCGCCCAATCTGCGGGCTTCACTTGGCGATACCAGGCCATCACTGGCTCGTGCGCGTCGGAGTATGTGGGGCTGGTATCGAGAAAGGCCCGCCAAGTCGCCGATGCGATAATCCTCGTTGTCAGGCCTCCAGTACAGTCCCATATTGGGATAGAATCTGCTCCTCTTGGATCCGGGATCGCTTGGACCCGCCGCGCCTGGCAGTCCAGGGATTCGCCTTCCCTCCCTCGCACCCGGGTCCTGTTCCGTTACAGTATTGTCCATGCGGTTCGCAATTCCGGCGATATTTCTCTTCCTGGCGTGCTCGCCGGATGCAGACGTTCCAGCGGATCAGCAAACCCGGGAGCAAGCCTTCGAAGAATCGATGCGGGGAGCGGTCCTTGACGGGTACTTCACGATCTCGGCGCAGGGAGACCAGCCGGGGGGCGCTCCGGGCAGCGGCGAAGCCTTGCCATTGCGTCGCGAGCGCTACGAAATTGAAAAGGCGGTCAAGCGCGCTGGAGACATCTGGACGTTTCATGCTCGGATGCAATTCGGCGATCGCGACGTGACTCTGCCCGTGCCCGTCAAGCTCGTCTGGGCTGGCGACACGCCCATGGTGAGCGTGACCGATCTTGGACTTCCGGGGATGGGGACATACACGGCGCGGGTCGTCTTCTACCGGGATTCCTATGCCGGGATGTGGTGGGGCGGCAAGCACGGCGGCAACCTGTTCGGCCGTATCGAGCGGCCCGACTAACGGAAGCCCGTCTTGCGCGCACTCTGATGCGCGTTGCATAGCTCCAAGAGAGTGCTCCACCGTTGCGCCTCGCCGTGGGCCGGCGCGCCGCCGGAAAGACCGCATAGATGCGTCCGCCTCGATTCAACGCGGGCCGGGCTGACCCGGCTAACTCGTGGCGGCCAGGAAGCTTGGGGCGTTCAGAACTCATAGCTGGTGGGCCGGCGCGCCGTAATCGACGGTCCCAAGTCGCGCGGGCGCTGCTTGTGTGCCTTGCTGCCTGCTAACCAAACAGTCCCAAACCAAATAAACCGAGCGCGGAGACGCCTAGCGTGATCAGGACGAACACGAGGATGATCCAGGGCAGCACGACCGAGAGCACGAACACGAGCACCGCTTGCCCCGCCGAAATCCGGCAGGCTTCCCGAATCGCGACGACGTCCAGAACAATCATGTAGACGACGGCGACAAAGTCCCCAAGCAACGGAATGAGGCCCATGGCGGCCGGAATGGAAGCGAAGCCGAGCGCTCGAAACAGCGGCGCGTATCGCGGCGGTTCCGCCGCGAAGAGCCGGGCAACGAAGCAGACAATGCCTGTGCTGATGGCGATGGCCACGACGGCCACAGGAACGGAGAGGAGCAAGAGAGGGCCTGTCTTGAGAAAGCACAGTCCGTAAGCGAGGGCAATCACGATGACAGCCTGCCGCGTGGCCTGCGCGTCCGACGCGATTTCGGCGAACACACCGGATTCGAGCTTCAGGACCCGGAGCATCCGGTCCCAGAGCGCCGCTCCGCGAAGTTCCCGGCGGACCTCCTCGTGGTAGCGCCGCTCCTGGAAGGAGCGCAACTCCTCCCTGCGGATTCTCTCCCTTTCCTGCTCAGTTAACGTGGCATTCTCGTCGGCCGAGACATCGACAGCCGGAGATTGGGGACCACCGTTCTGGGCCCGGGGCTCCTCGCTCACTGGTTCCTCTTGGTTTGCGCCGCGACCGAGTCGGTTCCGACGTGGTGGGCGCCGGGTGGGATGGAATCGGTCAGTCTACCACGGGCTTCTCGAATTCCTGGATCTCGGGTGACACGGCGCAGGCCTCGCGTCCGCAGGCATTTTGGAGAGAGCGGTGCTTCACGGCCGCCAAGGCTTGCGCAACGCGATGCGAACGGATAGCCAACAATGCGCTCGCTTCTTCCGCCGCGGCCGATCGCCAGACGAGGCCATCCGCGCCTTCAAGCTGCCTGCCGGGCGGCTATTCTGCAGGGGCATGACTCGCAGGCGAATGATGATGTCCACGGCGCTGGCGGGCGCGGGCGCGTGGCCCGTCGTAGGCCAGGGGCAGCGTCCTAACATCCTGTTCGCGATCGCCGACGACTGGGGCTGGCCCCATGCCGGCGCGTATGGCTGCAACTGGGTCCGCACGCCGGCCTTCGATCGCATCGCCAACGAGGGCGTTCTCTTCGCCAACTGCTTCACCTCCAACCCCAAGTGCTCGCCGTGCCGGGCCAGCATCCTGACCGGACGCAATACCTGGCAGCTCGAGGAGGCCGTCAATCACTTTGGGGTGTTTCCCGCCAAGTGGCCCGTCTTTCCGGACCTGCTCGAGAAGGCCGGCTACCACGTCGGCTACACGGGCAAGGGCTGGGGTCGCGGCGACCACAAGGCAGGCGGTTTCTCGAGGAATCCGGCTGGCCCCGAGTACGTCAAGCACAAGCTCGAACCGAAGTTGCGCCACATGTCCAACAAGGACTACGCGCGCAACTTCGAGGACTTCCTTGAGGGCCGGGAACCGGGACAGCCTTTCTGTTTCCGGGTTTGGGACGCACGAGCCCGACCGTGCCTTCCAGGACGGGGCCGGAAGCCTGAGAGGCAAGCGCCACCAGGATGTCGAAGTCCCCAAGTTCTATCCCGACAACGAGACGATCCGGCGGGATCTGGCGGACTACGCGGTCGAATCCGAGTGGTTCGACGTGCATCTGGGCCGCATCGTGCGCACGCTCGAGGAGGCGGGAGAACTCGGCAACACCCTGATTCTTGCGACTTCCGACCACAGTATGCCGTTTCCGCGCGTCAAGGGGCAGATCTACGAGCACGGTTTCCACCTACCTCTGGCGGTCCGTTGGGGCGGCAAGCGGCAAGGACGGACGGTCGAGGACTTTATCAACGTGCGTGACTTTGCGCCCACCATGCTGCAGCTTGCAGGCGTCGAAGCGCCGGACTCGATGACGGGTCGCAGCTTTGTGGACATCCTGGAATCGGATCGGAGTGGCTGGGTTGATCGGAATCGGAACCGGATGCTGATCGGCAAAGAGCGTCACGATCTGGGGCGCCCCAACGATTGGGGCTATCCCGTCCGCGCGATCCGCACACCCGAGTACCTGTACTTGCGAAATTTCGAGCCGGACCGATGGCCTGCCGGCAACCCCGAAACCGGCTATCGCAACTGCGACCCCAGCCCCACTAAGAGCTCGATCCTGCGATCGTTTGACGAGTACGACCGATTGTCGTTCGGGAAGCGGCCCGCCGAGGAGTTGTATCGCGTGGACCGCGACCCGGACTGTGTGCGCAACCTAGCCGCCGACCCGAGCCACGCCGAGACCAAGAAAAGCTTGCGCGTGGAACTGGACATGCGGCTGAGGCAAGACGATGATCCGCGGGCCCTGGGACGGGCTTGGGTCTTCGACACGTACAGGTACACGGGCCAGCGCCGGCATGCCTACTCGACTTGGCTCGAACAGCGCGGACCCTAGCCGCTGAACCGTCCTATACTGGACTGCCAGCGCCGGTTCACGGCTGGTGCTGCCGAGGTGGGGCCCATGAGCCCGCCTGCGGGAATCCGCTGCAGGGGTTCCGACTGGTCGATCCAACGGATGCAGGGTGAAATGAGAAGCGATGAAGGTATACGCGGGTAAGGACGTGAGAAACGTCGGCATCGTCGGCCACGGCGATTGCGGCAAGACGACTTTGGTGGCGGCGATGCTCTACACGGCCGGCGCGACCAACCGCCTGACAAGTGTTAACGAGGGCAATACGGTCACCGACTACGACGACGAGGAAATCAGCCGCAAGATTTCGATCGCGACTGCCCTCGCCATCGCGGAATGGCGCGACGCCAAGGTCAACTTGATCGACACTCCCGGCTACAACATCTTCATCAATGACGCCCAGGCCGCGTTGATCGCCGCCGATACCGCCCTGGTCGTGGTGGATGCCGTCAACGGCATCGAAGTCCAGACCGAGAAGTGCTGGCAGTTCGCCGACGGCTACGGTCTCCCCAAGGTCCTTTTTGTCAATAAGATGCATCGCGAGCGCGCTTCCCTTGACGCGGTCCGGGACCAAGCCAAAGAGGTCTTCGGCGTGACGGCGGTTGCGCTCCAGCTGCCGATCGGCCGGGAGAAGGCCTTCCGGGGTGTCGTCGATCTGCTCTCTGGAAAAGCCTACGAGTACGACATGGACGGCGTCGGCAAGGGCCGGGAAATCGCCGTCCCGGACGAGATGGCCGACCAAGTGGAAGAGGCCCGCACAAGCCTCATGGAGTCGGTGGCCGAAACGGACGAAGCGTTGATGGACGAGTACTTCGAGGAGGGCGTGCTAGAGGGCGCCAAGCTCCTCACCGGGCTCAGGAACGCCATCGGGGCCGGCGAAATCATTCCATTGCTGTGCGGATCCGCGCTGCACAACATGGGCATCGACCGCTTGCTCGACTTCCTCGTTGAAGGTCTACCGTCCGCCGTGGAGCGGGGCGAGTTCCCCACCGAGTCCGGGACGCAGGTGATCGCCGATGACGGCCCGCTCGCCTTGTTCGTGTGGAAGACTGCGTCCGATGCGTTCTCGGGCCGCGTGACCTACTTCCGGGTTGCCTCCGGCGTGCTCAAGAATGACGACCAGGTCTACAACCACACCAAGTCCAGCAGCGAGAAGTTCGCACGCATCAGCGTGGCGCAAGGCAAGACCCTCAACCAGGTGCTGGCGCTCCACGCGGGCGACATCGGCGTGGTGGCCAAGCTCAAGGACACGTTGACCGGCGACAGCCTGGGAATCAGGGAGTACGAGATTCTGTTCCCCAAGGCCGCTCTGCCCCCGCCTTCGATCTCCTATGCGATCCAGCCCAAGAGTCGACAGGACGAAGATCGCCTCAGCAGCACCATCGCGAAGGTTCTTGAGGAGGATCCCTCCCTGAACTTCTACCGCGATTCGCGGACGCAGGAGTTCCTGCTCGCCGGCAACGGCCAGCAGCACCTCGACATCGTCTGCAGCAAGCTGCGGAAACGCTACAACGTGAACGTGGAGTTGCGGTCTCCCAAGATTCCATACCGGGAGACCATCCGTGCCAGTGCGGATGTCCACGGACGCCACAAGAAGCAGACCGGAGGGCACGGACAGTTCGGCGACTGCAAAATCCGCGTCGCGCCGCTTGAGCGGGGAGAGCAGTTCGAGTTCGTCGACGAGATCTTCGGCGGGTCGATCCCCAAGACGTATATTCCCGCTGTCGAGAAAGGCGTCGTGGAGGCCGCAGGAAAGGGCTATCTGGCCGGGTACCCAGTCGTCGATTTCAAGGTGACTCTCTACGACGGCTCGTATCATGACGTCGATTCGTCCGAACTGGCGTTCAAACTGGCCGGCAGCAAGGCTTTCAAGCTGGCGATGGCCGAGGCTAGGCCGACGCTGTTGGAGCCGATCATGAAGGTCGAGATCGCGGCCCCCACGGAATTCGCAGGCGACCTGATGGGAGATCTCAACAGCCGCCGAGGCCGGATCCAGGGGATGGATTCCAAGGGCGCGACGCAATTGATCCACGCCGACGTCCCGATGGCGGAAATGCTTACCTACGCGAACGACTTGACGTCCATGACGCAGGGCCGCGGCTCATTCTCGATGGCGCACGGGTTCTACGATTTCGTGCCCGGTCAGATTGCCGAGAAGATTGTCGAGGCGGCCAGGCGAGAGCGCACGGGCAAGGACGACGACGAGTAACCCGAGCCGCGCTACGCCTCGTGGACCAGCCGCTGGAGGCTTTTCGCGCAGATCGTGCTGCCGGCGTACTTGTCTCCCCCGGGTCCGCCCCAGTGCGTTTCCAGGCTGACCGAGCCGGCATACCCGTCGGCCACGAGCGCGGCCAATTGGTCCCGCCAACCGACCTGTCCGCTGCCGATATCGCCCCACATGGGCTGGCCGCTGTCCGGGGCGATCACGCAGTCCTTCGCGTGGACGTGGCAAATGCGGTCCGCTGGCAGGTGGCTGTAGCCGTCGGGAAAGGCGCGTTCTCCCGCAACGCACGCATTGCCCGGGTCCCAGACGACTCCGACCGCTTCCGGATCGAGTTCGCGGATCGCGCGGCCGGTTTCCGCACCGGTTCCGAAGTGGCAGGCATGTTCGTTCTCGAGGCCCAATTGAATGCCGGTCTTGCGCGCGACCGAGCTGCCTTGCTGCAGCACCTCCACGATGCGGTCGAAGTTCCTGTGTGGTTCGACGGTGCGCCAGAAACTGAATACACGCACGAAGCGAGCCTCCAGGCGCGCGGCGATCTCGAGTGCCCGGCCGAGGACACGGGGCTGCTCATCGAACGAGTAGGCGGCCTGGAACGCGTCGTGCTGGAACCTCTCGTCGACCGCGCCTCCGTCCGGAAGCACGCACTTGTAGACCGGGGACGCGACGCAAACAATCCCTCGCCCATGCCGGCCGGCCGTCTGCTTCAGCCGCCGGATCTCGTCGTCGGTCATGGCCAGGACGTTCTTGCCCCAGGCCGTACGGATTTCGAGCGCGGGGATGCCGAGGCCGACGGCGGTGAGGCAGACCTGCTCGAAGTCCTGAGAAAACTCGTCGGTGATCACTGCTATGGGGAAGGCCGCCATGAGGTTCATCGTACTCCGCTGCGCCGTTCAACAACCAGATCGAATTGCCGCCGCCGAGCGTCCAATCCCCCGAATGCCAGCGGTTGTGCCCGACGCCGGAAGCGTGGGCTAGGGGTGTTGGGGGTTCTAAAACAGAAATAGATTTCTAATACGCAAGAATGATCGCTCGCAAGGCTGGCGTCGCGTTGCGTTCCCGCTTGGAGGCTTATCCCGCCGTTGCCGTGGTGGGGCCGCGCCAAAGTGTCAAGACCACGTTGGCCCTCTCATTGGGCGGCCGCTATTTCGATATGGAGCACGAACCCGACCGCCTCCGGGTGGACCTCGCATGGGAGGAGCTTGCCGACGGGAGCGAACTCGTGATTCTGGACAAGGCCCAAGAGTGGCCCTCGCTGTTCCCCCGCTTGCGCGGCTCGATCGACCTTGATCGCAAGCGGTGCGGCCGGTTTCTCCTGTTGGGATCCGTGTCCCCGTCTCTCATGACGAAGGTTTCCGAATCCCTCGCGGTTTCTCCTGTAGGCTGTCCGTCCTTGAACTTACGCCCCTGCTAAGGTCCGAACTCATCGATGGCGCACAACGCAAGCGGCACTGGCTGGTTGGTGGCTATCCCGATGGGGGCATCCTGAACCCAGCGGGTTTCCCGCAGTGGCAATCGGACCACCTGAATCTGCTGAGTCAGCGGGATCTTCCCAACTGGGGACTGCCCGCTCGCGCGAGGACCACGCAACGCCTGCTGCAGATGCTGGCGGTATCGCATGGCCAAGAGTGGAATGCCAGCCAGATCGGAAAGAGCCTGGGGCTTTCGTATCACACGATCAATCACTACATGGACTACTTGGAAGGCGCGTTTCTGATCCGCAGGCTGCCTGCTTTCCATGCCAACATTCGCAAGCGGCTGGTCAAACGGCCGAAGGTGTACCGGCGCGATAGCGGCCTGCTCCATGCGCTGCTGGATGTGCGCGCCAGCGAAGCGCTGTTGCACCAGCCATGGGTTGGGGCCAGCTGGGAAGGGTACGTGATCGAGCAGGTGGCGGCGGCCCTGTGCTGTTCGGACCGCCCCTTGGACGCGTACTACCTTCGCACGAGCGATCAGCTCGAGATTGACTTGTTGATCCGCGTGGACTCGGATCTCTGGGCCATGGAGGCCAAACTTACGGCAAGACCTCGGTCGGAAGACATGGCGCGTCTCAACGCCAATGCAGATCTGGCCCAGACGGACCGACGGTTCCTGATCACTCAGCACCGTGAGTGGATCGAAAGCGGTTCCCAAGTCATCTGCGATCTGGACGGCATCATGCGATACATCGAAGGATAGGCTGCCCGCACGACGGCGACGGCTGTCTGTGGAACGGGGGGCGCGGCGAGTCTCCGACCACTGGCGAGATTGGGTTTTCCAGTTCCAGGTTTCGTCTCATGACCGCGGAGTCCGGGACGCCAGGGCAGATCTGCCGGAGCCACTCCACTTCCGCAGTCATGCATCCAGGTGGTAGATGCTGCCGCCGGACGTGCGCTCGAAGCCGGTCACCCGCAGATTCGCGTCGAACGCCGCTCGGAATTGCTCTCGGACGCGAGCTTGCATCTCAGCTGCCTCCTCTCGCGGGACTTCGGAGATCCGTGAGGGGATTGCGATCGCTGCTTGCCCTCGCACCGGGGCAGGCTGCGTCCCCGCGAGGCGGCGCGTGACGGACGGCCGGCGGAGATGCCAGGCGGCGACCAAGCGGTCCGTCGGCAGCGCCCCGTGCAGTTCGCTGGAGGTGACGCCGTACAGATTCGGGAGGTAGGCTTCGACGGCTGTCCCGAGCTTCTCGATATTGAAGTAGGCGTTGCGCGACTGCAAGGGATCGAAGGTCCACTCGATCAGATCGAGTCCGCGGGCAAGCGCCTCCTCCCGTTGGCGGAGCTTGAGGAGATACCCGATCCCCAGATCTTGCGCGGACGGATCGACCCCAGCCATGTGACTGTGCCAGTACGCCTTGTGATCCGGCTTGAAGGCCGCGAAAGCCAATGTGTACCCGACCATCGCGTCGTCGAGGTAGGCTCCCAAGCAGGAGCCCCCGATATGCTTGAAGACGCCGAAGAGCCGTGGCGCCACGCGGTCGGACTCGTTGAATCCCCAGATGCGCCGCTGCAGGCGCAAGGTCGCATGGAACTCGTCGAGTGACTGGAGCGGACGGAGCTGCAGCCGCTTCAGGTCCGCTTCGCGCGTCGCCATAGTACGTCCAGCTCTTCCGGCATGCACTCTCCGAACGTGCGCTTGTCCTTCTCCAATGCTCGCTCGACCTGCCCGAAGCGCTTCCGGAACTTCAAATTCGCCCGCTTGAGCGCCGTTTCCGAATCGACCCCCACGAACCGAGCGACGTTGACGGCCATGAACAGAAGATCTCCCACTTCGTCCTCCAGCCGCTCGCCGCATCCCGATTCGCGCGCCGCGCCGACCTCGCGGAACTCTTCTTCGAGTTTCGCGCCCAGATCCTCGAACGCCTGCCAGTCGAACCCAACCTCCGCGGCCTTCTTGCCGATCTGTTGCGCCTCGAGCATTGCGGGCTGGCTGCGATGGACCGCCTCCAACCGCCCGGAGCCGGCCCCCGGCGGCTTCTCCTTCGCCTTGAGTTCCTCCCAGCGCCTCGTCACCGCGTCTGCGGTCTCGAGCGATTCTTGATCGAAGACGTGCGGATGCCGACGGATCAGCTTGTCATTGATATGGTCGAGGACACACACGATGTCGAATAGGCCCTCGGCGCGAGCGATCTCCGCTTGGAAGACGATCTGCAGTTGCAGGTCACCGAGTTCCTCGGCCACTCCGTCCCAGTCCCGGCGGTCGATGGCATCGATGACTTCGTAGGCCTCTTCGACGACGTATTTCCGGAGGCTGTCCAACGTCTGCTCGCGATCCCAGGGGCAGCCTCCCGGGGCGCGCAGTGTCCGCATGAGTTCCAGCAGTTTCGCGAACTCCTGTGGGGCGTCTGGCATCGGGAAACCTCTCATCGTACCGACCTCGCGCAGTCTCCCGGCCGGGCGGACTCCCTCCTGTGGTAGGGTATTGCTCGATTTCAGCATGACTTTCTGTATCCGAGCATCCTGCGTCGCCGCTGCCGCGACGATACTGCTCGGGGCTTGCGCCGAAGGCGGTCCCAAGGCTGAGCCCAACGTCCTGTTCCTCGCCATTGACGATCTGAACGACTGGGTCGGTCCCCTGAACGGGCATCCACAGGCGCAGACGCCGAACTTCGACCGGCTCGCTGCACGCGGGACGACGTTCCTGAACGCGCACACGCAGGCGCCTCTGTGCAACCCCTCGCGCACCAGCTTGATGACGGGCCGCAGGCCGTCGAGCACTGGCATCTACGGCTTGACGCCCTGGTTTCGCGAAGTCGAAGAACTCCGGGACATCGAGACGTTGCCCCAGTACTTCGAGCGCCACGGGTATGCGACGTATATGACGGGCAAGATCTATCACGGCTCCTACGCCAGAAGCGAGACGGACCGCGAATTCCAGGTCCTGGGGCCGCGCACCAGTGTCGGAGCCAGGCCCGAGCAGAAGATGGTGCAGACCCCGCAGAACCATTCCCTCATGGACTGGGGCACTTTCCCGCACAGGGACGAGGACAAGGGCGACTGGGAGGTCACCCGCTGGGCGGTCGAACAGCTCGAGGGGCCGCTGCAGGGGCCGCAAGAGAAACCTTTCTTCCTCTCCGTCGGCTTGTTTCTGCCCCACGTGCCCTGCTACGTGACGCAGAAGTGGTACGACATGTACCCACAGGACTCACTGGTTCTGCCTCCGGTGCGGCGCGACGACCGTGAGGATACGCCGCGCTTTTCCTGGTACCTGCACTGGAAGCTGCCCGAGCCTCGGCTGAAGTTTCTGGAGGAGGCCGACCAGTGGCGCAACTTGGTCGCGTCCTACTTGGCCTCGATCAGCTTCATCGACAGTCTGGTCGGACGCCTGTTGGATGCTCTCGAGGCCAGCGGGCACGGCGAAGATACCGTGATCGTGCTCTGGTCGGACCACGGCTGGCATCTCGGTGAAAAGCTGATCACTGGCAAGAACACGCTCTGGGATCGGTCGACGCGCGTCCCTCTCATGTTCGCGGGTCCCGGGATCGCCCACGGAGCCCGCGTCTCGAGTCCAGCTGAACTGCTAGACATCTATCCGACCTTGATCGACTTGGCCGGCCTCCTGGAACAGCCCGGTCTGGAGGGCCATAGCCTGTCGCCGCAGCTGCACGATGCCGAGGCTTCCAGGGAATGGCCCGCGATTACGACCCACAACGCCGACAACCATGGCGTCCGTTCCGAGAAATGGCGCTACATCCGCTACGCCGACGGCAGCGAGGAACTCTACGACATGGTGGCGGACCCGCAGGAGCACGACAACCTCGCCGCGGATGCGGCCTATGCGGAAGTGATCGAGGAACATCGCCGGTTCTTGCCCGAGCCGAGCTTGCCTCCGGCCCCGGGCAGCCGCCACCGAGTCTTGCTTTGGCAGGACGGCCAAGCCAACTGGGAGGGCGAGGACATCGCGCCGGGAGACCCGATCCCCGAACTCTGATACAAATGGGAACCGTTGCCTGAGTCCGTCCTCGGCGTCATTCCCGCGCGCTACGCTTCCCGTCGCTTCGAAGGCAAGCCGCTGGCCCTTCTGGGTGGCAAACCGCTCATCCAGCACGTCTACGAGCGCGCCTGCAGCTGCGAGCTTCTGGAGCAGATCGTGGTTGCGACGGATGACGACCGGATTCGGCAATCCGTCGAGGCATTCGGCGGACAGGCCGTCATGACCTCGCCCAAGCACCTTTCGGGCACGGACCGCGTGGCCGAGGTGGCGGCTTCGTCGACAGCCGGGATCGTCGTCAACATCCAAGGCGACGAACCGTTCGTGAATGCCAAGATCCTCGAAGAGGTGGTCCGGCCGCTCCTCACACCGGGGGCCTCGTCGATGGCGACCCTATGCAAGCGCATCGACGATCCCGCCGTGCTGGAGGATCCCAACGTGGTCAAAGTGGTGGTGGACGGCTCGGGCCACGCGCTCTATTTCTCCCGCAGCCCGATCCCCTATCCCGGGCGTCGGCGCGCCCATGCCGCCTGGGAACATATCGGCATCTATGCCTACCGTCGCGACTTCTTGCTCGCCTTCAGCGACATGGAGCCGACGGATCTCGAAGCGATCGAAGGACTCGAACAGCTGCGCGCCCTGGAGCACGGACACCGCATCCGAGTCGTGTCCACACGGGACCACGTCGGCGTGAGCGTCGACACGCCCGAAGACCTGGCGAACGCACGCCGCCAGCTCGGAGGCCACGGCCCCGGCTAAACGGGACCACAATGCTCTTGGCACAGTGCGAGGCGCGGATTGAAGCACTCCTTCGGGCTCTTCTACAATAGGAACAAGCGCGACGTTCCGGAGTCCCGGGACGTCCGCCACGTGGGAAGTACGGATGTCGGAAGAGAAAACCGGGGCGACGGCCCCGCCCTCACTCATCGCCCGCATCAAGTCGAGCATTCGATCAGAGAGTACGGACCAGGACGCCCGCATCCGGTCGCGACGGCGCCTGGTGGGTCTGCTGACGGGCGGATTCCTCACGGCGAACTTCCTGATGTTCTTGCGCTTCTTCTTTCCGCGCACGATCTTCGAGCCGCGCTCGCAATTCCGCGTCGGCTTGCCCACGGACTTTCCGATCGGCGTCGACACGCGTTTCCAAAAGAGCAAGCGCATCTGGGTTGTGCGCACCACGGACAGGCTCTTCGTCGTCTTCGCCAGCTGCACGCACTTGGGCTGCACGCCGGACTGGAAGCTGAGCGAAGCCAAGTTCAAGTGCCCCTGCCACGGCAGCGGGTACGATCCCGAGGGCCGCAACTACGAAGGCCCGGCGCCGCGGCCGCTGGACCGCGCCTATGTGAATCTCGATGCCCAGGGCCGCATCGTCGTCGACGTGAGCATCCTGTTTCGCGAGGAGAAGGGCAAGCCCACCCAGTTCGACGACCCGGGCAGCTACATCCAGGTATAGCGGCGAGAGGTACGCACGAGCATGGCTGAAACCAACGGCGCCGACGTCAAGACCAAATCCGCCCAGTCCGGGGCCAACGGCAGCGGCAACGGAGCGCGCAAGCTCCTGGGCGTCAAGATCGATCCGGCCGAGATCAAGAAAAAGGCCGCGATGGATCTCAAGGCGATTCAGCAACCGACCAAGACCGAAGTCTACAAGTCGATCTTCCGGGTCAAGCACGATCAGACCGCCCGCAGCCGCACGCTCGGCGTCCTGAGCAACGTCTTCCTGCACTTGCATCCCGCCAAGGTGAACCGGGACGCGGTGCGCTACAACTTCACCTGGGGCATGGGCGGCATCAGCTTCTACCTGTTCTGGGTGCTGACCTGGACCGGGGTGCTGCTGATGTTCTACTACCACCCGACCAAGGTCCAGGCATTTCGCGACATCCTGTACCTCGAGCACGACGTGCCGTTCGGCAAGCTGCTGCGCAATATGCACCGCTGGGCGGGTCACGCGATGGTGCTGACTGTGCAGCTGCACATGTTTCGTGTCTTCTTGACGGGCTCCTACAAGAAGCCGCGCCAGTTCAACTGGTCGGTGGGCGTCATTCTGCTCGTCCTCACCTTGCTGCTCTCCTTCACGGGCTACCTCCTGCCAGATGACCAGCTCGGGTTCTGGGCGGTCACAGTGGGGACGAATATGGCGCGCGCCACGCCGCTGCTGGGGCACGAGGGCCCGTTCGGATTGCAGTTGGGCATGACCGCTTTTAACGATGTGCGTTTCGCCCTGCTGGGCGGTTCCATCGTGGACGCGAACGCGCTGCTGCGCGCCTATATTTGGCACTGCATCGCGATTCCCGGTTTTGCGGCGACGTTCATGATCGTGCACTTCTGGCGCGTCCGCAAGGACGGCGGCATTTCGGGGCCGGCCCGGATGATGTTGGAGAGCGAGATCAAGCCGGTGCGCAAGTAGGCGCCTGGAACGGTAGGAAGCAGCATCATGGACTGGCACCAACTCTGGACCATCGTTTCTCTTCCAGACAACATTCCGATCGTCGGGATGGTCTTCATCATTCCGTTCTTCACGTGGTACGGCCTGCGGCAGGCGTTCGCCAACGACCGCCTTCTCGAGAAGCTCGAGAGCGGCAACGACATGGCCAAGACCCATCACCGCAAAACGGCGCCGTTCCAGAAGGGCTGGTCGCGGGAAGTCAGCGTCTGGCCGTACCTGCTGCGCATGGAGTTCCTGGCGGCGGTGATCGTGACGGTCATCCTGATGGTTTGGTCGATCACGCTCGACGCGCCACTCGAGGAACCCGCCAACCCGTCGCTGACCATGAATCCGTCCAAGGCGCCCTGGTACTTTCTCGGGCTGCAGGAGATGCTGGTCTACTTCGATCCCTGGATCGCCGGCGTCTTGATGCCGACGCTGATCATCATCGGGCTGATCGTGATCCCCTACATCGACGAAAACCCGCTCGGCAACGGCTACTACACATACAAGCAGCGCCGCTTCGCGATCTGGACCTTTATCTTTGGGTTCATCATCTTGTGGACCTCGATGATCGTCATCGGCACGCTGATTCGTGGGCCCGGGTGGATGTGGTTCTGGCCGGGCATGACCTGGGACCACAACCGGTTGATCTTCGAGATCAACCGTGATCTGCACGAGATCATCGGCATCGCCTCGCAGCCGTGGATCGGAATCTTCGGCGGCTTGATCGTGGGCGGCTTCGCGGCCCTAGCGGGCTACGCCTTCCACCGCCTCATCTCGTTGACGGAGTTCTCGCGCAAGATTCTCAACCGCATGTCGCTGATGCAGTACGTGATTCTGCAGGCATTGCTGATCATCATGCTCGCGCTGCCGGTCAAGATCGCCGCGCGCCTCCTGTTCCGCATCAAGTACATCTGGGTCACACCCTGGTTCAACATATAGCCGGATCGTAGCCGGGATGGGTTCCAGGAAATAGGATCATTCATGTCAGAAGAGAATCGCGTTCAGCCGGATCCGGATCCGATTACAACGAAGTCGTACAGCGTCCACCTGCTCGTCTCCACGCTGTTACTGACGGGCTCCCTCGTGTGGGCCGTCTACGACGAGGTGGAAGTGATGCGCCCGTATAAGGAGTACCAGGCGCGCTTTCGCGGCTACTACACGGGATTCCTGATGAAGCTGCGACCGCAGCAGGCGGCCAAAGAGGACGAGGTCCGCAACTCGGCCGAGTACCGCGAGCTGAGCGGCCAGCTTGAGGCGGAGGAGCAAGGCGTCCTGGCCCGGGTCGCCGAGATCGACCGGCGGGTCAGCCGAGGTGTCATCCCGCGCCTGACCGCGACCCGCAACGCATTTCAGATCCTGCGCAGCGAGATCGACGCGCTGCGGTATCAAGTCGAGGTCTCTGAAGACGAAGGCGACAAGACCGACCTGCGGGAGGACATCGAGGAGATTCGCTCCCGGAGCGTCGAGTTGGAGCTGCCGCTCGGCGACGGATCCGGGGAAACCGAAGAAGTCGAAATGCAGTACGAGCAGCTGGAAGCGGAGTTCCGCGGGCTGCAGGCCGAACGAGCGGCGTTGCAGAACGAGCGCCTGGAGGCCCTGGAACAGGCGAACGTGCTGCGCCAGGAGCGCGATGCATTGATGGCCGACCGTCTGGTGGGACTTGGCTCGACGCAGCTCGACGGCATGATCTCGCAGATGCGGGACTTCAAGATCGACATCAAGCAGATTCACTTGATGGATATCGATTTGGTGGACCGCTGTGAGTCCTGCCACCTGGGGATCCGGGAGCCGGTCGAGATTGGCCGTACGGACCTCATCTACCCGGTGTTCCAGAGCCACCCGCGGCCGGATTTGCTGGCGATCCACGATCCGGAGGCGTTCGGGTGCTCGTCCTGCCACAACGGCAACGGGCGCGCGACGCGCAACGTGACCAAGGGGCACGGCCGGCACAAGTTCTGGCTTTGGCCGCTGTTCTACCCCGAGAACTTCGAGGCGGGTTGCCACCAGTGCCACGCCAAGGAGATCGTCACAGTTGGCGGCGACACGCTCAATCGCGGACGCGAGCTGTACATGAACAGAGGCTGCTGGGGCTGCCACCGCGTCGAGGGCTTTGATATCGAGTCCGAAGAACTCACGCAAATCCGCCAGGACATGCGGAACTTGACCGCGAGCCGCGAGGCGAACGCCAAGGAAATGCGCGTGAGCCTGCAGCTGGGCGACTCCTCTGAGGACAGCGGCATGGCGCAGCGCTACTACGCGCGCGCCGAGGAACTGCGGTTGACGAACACCCGCTTCGACGCGGAGATCCACAACCTAACTGTCGAGGCCGAAAACCTCGCCAGGGAGGTCAAGAAATTCGGCCCGAGTCTGAAGGAGATCCAGCTCAAGGACCGCAAGGAGTGGATTCCGGTCTGGGTCAAGAATCCGCACGAGTTCCGACCCGGGTCCAAGATGCCCGTCTTCCGCTTGCAGGACGACGAGGTCCAGAAGATTTCTGCTTACATTTGGCAGAACGCCTTGGATGGGCAACTGGTCCAGCACCCGCGCGGCAACTCCGAGCGTGGCCAGGAGCTGTTCGAGACCCGCGGGTGCCTGGGATGCCACTCGATCGGGGAAGGCGACAGCCGCATGGGCGGGGCCTTCGCCGCCAACTTGAGCCGTGTCGGCGACAAGATGAACTACGACTACATGGTCCGTTGGATCCATGATCCGTCGGAAGTCACGCCCGACCCAAATGTGCCCAGTGAGATGCGCCCCCGGCCCGTGATGCCGAGCCTGCGGCTGACCGTGCGGGAGTCGCGTGACATCGCGACGTATCTGAGCGAGCAGCGTACGGATACGGCCTACGAGGATGCCCCATTCATGGACGATCCGGAACTTGCCGCCGAGGGCGAGACCCTCATCCGGCACTACGGCTGCGCGGGCTGCCATGAAATCGGTGGACTGGAGGAAGAAGACCGCATCGGCACGGATCTGACGTTCGAGGGCAGCAAGCCCTTGGACCGTCTCGACTTCGCGCTCAAGACGCACGAGGCGCAGCTCGAAGGTTGGCACAGCCACAAGGGCTTCTTCGAACACAAGCTGGAGAACCCGGCTTTCTTCGACGAGGGTAAGGAGCGGGAGCACCTCGAGAGGCTGCGGATGCCCAACTTCAACCTAAGCGCCGACGAGATCGACGCCCTGACCACGTTTCTTCTCGGTTCCGTGGAATCCACATTTCCCGAGCAATACCGCTACGAGCCTGAAGATGAGCGCGGGGACGTGCAGGCGGGCTGGTGGCTGATCGTGCGGCACAACTGCACCGGCTGCCATCAGATCCGGCCAGGGAATGTTTCCTCCTTCATGTCGATCCCGCGCTACGTGGACGATCCTGACTGGGCTGAACAACTGCCGCCGCAACTCTACACGGAGGGCGCACGCGTGCAACCGGACTGGTTGACCGGCTTTCTGCGCAATCCGGCGTTGAACGACGCCGACATCAACCGCAACGGCGTGCGCCAATACTTGCACGCGCGCATGCCGACGTTTTACTTCTCGGACCGCCAGATCTCCAAGCTGACCAAATTCTTCATGGCGCGGGATTCGCAACCCGTGCCGGACATGCCGGAGCCGATGGACCCGATGAGCCAGACCGAGCGCCTGATCGGTCGGCAGCTCTTCACAAGCCAGGCCGCGCCCTGCCTGAAGTGCCACATGACGGGCATTCCGTCCCAGGACGTGGACGCGACGGCGCCGAACTTTCTGATCGCCGCCGAACGTCTCAAGCCCAACTGGACGTACCGCTGGCTGCTGGAGCCGGCTTCGATCGCACCCGGTACGGCGATGCCCTCGGAGCTGTTCCAGAGGGACGGCGAACGCTGGGTCTTCAACGGGGAGCTGCCCGCGCAGGCCCGACGCTACGCGGGAGACCATGCCGACTTGCTGACCCGCTACATGTTCCAGATGGACAACGCCGAACTGCGCCGTTTGCAGGCTCTACAATGAGACTAGAAACGCTTTTTCGGAGGTATTTCCTGCGTGTTCAATCGTAATTTCTGGGCCTTGTTGCTCGTCCCAGCGTTGGCTCTCGCCTACGCCTGCGGAGGGGACAACTATTTCGACGAGTACGACGCCAGGTCCGGCGGCGCCAGCGGCGAGGAGGACGGCGGATCCGCGGCCAGCGCAGTCATGGTGCAAGTCGACCCCGGTACAGCCGCCACTCTCAGCGGAGTTGTGTCGTTCTCCGGGGATTTGCCGCGCTTTCCACCAGTCAACATGAGCGCGGAGCCGGACTGCATGAAGCTGCACCAGGGACGCGTGCCTTCGGACCGCGCCGTGGTGACCGACGGCAAGCTCCGGCACGTGCTGGTACGGATTTCCAAGGGATTGGAGGGGAAGCAGTTCCCCGTGCGCAGCGATCTCGTGAACCTGAACCAAGTCGGCTGCATCTACAGGCCGCACGTCGTGGCCGTCCAGAGGGGCCAGGCGCTCAACATCACCAACTCCGACGAGACCACGCACAACGTCCATCCCCTACCACGGGAGAACCGGGAGTGGAACAAGTCCCAGACGTCCGGCGCGCCCGCGATTAACTACAGCTTTCCTCGCGCGGAGATGAAGATCGCGGTCAAGTGCAATATCCATCCCTGGATGCAGGCCTACATCCATGTGATCGAGCATCCGTATTTCGCGGTGACCGGTGCGGACGGCTCATTTGAAATCGGCAATCTCCCTCCCGGCACCTATACGCTGCAGGCCGTACACGAGCAGTTCGGCGAGCAGGAGACCGAGATCACGGTCGGCGCCAGCGAAAGCAAGCAGGTCGACTTCGCATTCATCGGGTAACGATCCGGGAAGCTTCCCGGATACGCGGTCAGCATGGCCAGCAATCCGCAAACGACGGCGCGCGTGTCCCAGCATGCCGGTCTGTCGGCCGTCCTGACGGACTACTACGAGTTGACCAGGCCGTCGATCGTCTGGCTGATCCTGATGTCGACGGCAATGGGCTGGTACTTGGCGGTTGAGGGTCCTGTGTCCGTAGGATCCTTGCTGCATACGCTGTTCGCCACCGCGCTGCTGGCGGCGGGCACTGGCGCCCTGAACCAGTGGTGGGAGCGCGGCGTGGATGCCCGGATGCGGCGCACCTGGGAGCGTCCGTTGCCGGCGGGCCGGGTCCAGCCGCAGGCGGCCCTTCTGTTCGCGGCCGGTTTGATCCTGGCAGGACTGGTCTACCTGCTGGCCAAGGTCAACGCACTGAGCTTTGTCCTGGGATTGTGCACGGTCGTCGCGTACAACTTCGTCTACACACCCCTTAAGACCCGCACTTGGTGGTCGACCCTGTTGGGCGCCTTCCCAGGCGCCGTCCCACCGCTGTTGGGCTGGGCGGCCCGGCGCAACGAACTTGGCCTGGAGGCTTGGGTGCTGTTCGGGATCCTCTTCCTGTGGCAATTCCCCCACTTCTATGCGATTGCGTGGATGTACCGTGAGGACTACCGCCGCGCGGGCGTCCGGATGCTGCCCGTAATCGAGCCTTCAGGCGAGTCGACCAGCCGACAGATCATCGTCAGTTCTGCAGCGCTGATCCCGCTCTCCATCGCTCCGGCTTGGCTGGGGATGGCCTCTGCCTGGTACGCCTTCCCGGCATGCCTGCTGGGCATCGCGTACCTGGTTTTCGGGGTCCGGCTGGCGCAACGGGGTACGGGTGTTCAGGCGCGCGAACTGTTGCGCGCCTCGGTGCTTTACCTTCCGCTACTGTACCTGTTCCTGCTGGTCTTCAAAGGCTAACCCGAGCATCCGCCGGGATGCTGTCCGCTCGGCGGCTAGTTGGCCTCGTCGCCCGTCGCGACATCCTTCATGGCTGCTGGGGCCTGCTGGAGGGCCGCCTTGGCCCCGTCTCGGATCAGGCTGCCTTCCGAGGGCCCTTGGAAGAACATGAACCCTTCCCGATCGCGCCATGCCAGCGGTCCGGCGAGCACCTTGCCGGCCTTCAATGTCTCGACCTTGATCTTCTCAATCAGCGCCATGTAGCGCGGGTCGTCGCGCTCCCAACCCGTGAAACTGCCGATGTCGCCGCTGGCGGCGAATACGACGTCGACCCCGTCAATGGCGGCGACTTTGTCGACGATGTCCACCCCCGCCGGCGACTCGATCATGACCACGACCATGATG
This sequence comes from Bryobacterales bacterium, assembly GCA_965218615.1. Taxonomy (GTDB): domain Bacteria; phylum Acidobacteriota; class Terriglobia; order Bryobacterales; family UBA6623; genus VXMF01. The sequence goes on along the minus strand of CBDCLH010000001.1, from coordinate 497,977 downwards.
TTGTCGTTGGCGAGCTCGCGGTAGCGAGGGCCCCACAGTCGACCGTACTGGCCTCCACCCTGGCTGCGCTTGCCGCGCGGTGGGAACTTCGCGTAGGTGACGCCGTCCTCGGCCTCCTGCACGCTATCGACCATCGGAACCACAATGCCGAGCGCACCCATGTCGGTAGCTTTCTGGATATCGCCTTCGGTGGCGGTGGGCACACGGACGAACGGGATCGCCGGGGCTTCCCGGCAGGCCCAGATCATGCGCGCGACCTGCGCGTAGCTGAGCGGGCTGTGCTGCATCTCGATCCAGAGGAAGTCGAATCCAGCGTGCGCCATGGAACAGTACACGGTGGGATCGGAGGTGGTGATCGTTCCGCCGACGACCTGCTTGCCCTCCGCAAGCTTCTGCTTGACGGTATTGAAGTATTTGTGGCTGTCTGCCTGGGCGGAAGTTCCCAAGGCGGACGCCAGCATGAAGAACCCTGCGACGAAAACGCTCCTGATTTTCACGATGCCTCCCGGTCCCCGCGCTCGTGTTCGGCCCGGGATGGCAACAGTATACACCGGCGACCCGGTTCGAGGAGCCGTTCAGCGGCGCACGAATTTCTGCACGCGCATGCCGACGTTGACATCGACGACGTAGACGGCGCCATCGGCGCCGGCAGCGATGTCGTGCGCCCAATAGAACTGACCGTCCTGGCTGCCGTAGGACCCCCAGCGCTCGAGGATCTCGCCGCTCGGCTGCACTAGCAGCGCGCCGTTGCGGTCGTACGCCGTATTGGTGAGATCCCCGCCGTCGGCCACGACGACATTCCCGTCCGCCGTGATGTCGACGCCCCACGGACGCCCGAGCGTTTCGCTCTTCCACTGGTCGAGAAACTCGCCGTCGGCATCGAAGACCTGCACGCGCGAATTCCCGCGGTCGGCGATGTAGACGCGTCCCTCGCCGTCGACCGCGATCCCGTGCGGCGTATCGAATTCCCCGGAGCCGGTCCCCTTGACGCCCCACGCATGCTGGAAGTTCCCTTCGCCGTCCAGTTTGACCACTCGGCTGTTGCCGTACCCGTCGGTGACATAGATGGAGCCGTCCGGGCCGATCTCGAGATCGGTCGGCATGTTGAACCGCTGTTCGTCCTCCCCGGCTTCGCCATGGATCCCCACGGTGAGCAGGGTCTCGCCCTCCGGGCTCAACTTGTAGACGACATGGTCTTTGGCATCGGCCACCCAGATGTTGTTGTCCGAGTCGACCGAGAGTCCGTGAGGATCTGAGAACTTTTCATCTCCGAAGGACGACAAAATCTCGCCCGAGTCGCTGTCGAGGCACAGGATGGTGCGCGCGGCCCGATGGGACACCCAGACGCGGTTCTGCGGATCCACGGCGACTCCCGTCGCTTGGCCGAGCGCATAGCCCTCCGGCAGCGCGGGCCAGCCGTGCACGACTTGGTAGGCGAGGGCCTCTCTAGCCTCGTCTTGGGTCGTGACGATACAGGCGAGTCCCCCCAAAAAGAAGAAAATGCATGCGAGTATTGCGCGTGGCATGAGTGCGAGCCTCCTCTCGGTCCGTACGGTGCGCCGCCAGGGGCGCCGAAACCGACGCCCTTGAGCTTACACGGTTTCGCTGGCGGGGCAAACCCTGGCGCAGCTGGACCGCCTACCTGGGTTCCAATGGACCTGGCTTGCGGGATCCCTATTCGGCTTGGCGCGAGCGCCAGGCGAATCGCTGTTCCGCGGTGTTCTTCATACGGTAGTCCTCGACGAGCCGGTCGATTTGCACGAGTTCGGTGGGGTACTTGCCCGTGTAGCAGGAGTAGCAGTATTCACCTTTTCCGTCCGCCACCGCTTGCTTCAGGCCTTTCATCGAGAGGTAGGCCAGGGAATCCGCCCCGGTGTGCTGCCGGATCTCCTCGACGGACATCCGGTTGGCGATCAGTTCGCTGCGGTCCGGCGTGTCGACACCGTAGTAGCAGGAGGCGATTGTGGGTGGGCAGGAAATCCGCAAGTGGACCTCGCGGGCGCCCGCATCGCGCATGATGCCCACGATCTTGCGGCTGGTGGTGCCCCGCACGAGCGAGTCATCGACGAGCACCACGCGCTTGCCCGCGACGATGTGCCGCACGGGGTTGAGCTTGAGTTTGACTCCGAAGTTTCGGATCGACTGCTTCGGCTCGATGAAGGTCCGGCCGACATAGTGGTTGCGGATCAGGCCAAGCCGGAACGGGATGCCCGACTCGCTGGAGAAGCCGAGAGCGGCCGCGTTTCCAGAGTCTGGAACCGGAACGATGCAGTCCGCCTCCACAGGGCTCTCGCGGGCCAAGCAACGCCCCAGCGCCTCGCGGGACTCGTGCACGGGGCGCCCGAACACGGTCGAATCGGGCCGTGCGAAGTACACGTGCTCGAACACGCATTGCGACCGGGAGAGGGGCGGGGCGAACTGCTGACGCACGAGGCCTTCGGCGCTCACGACGATCATCTCGCCGGGCTCGACCTGGTCCACGTACTGGGCCCCAATCAGGTCGAACGCACAGGTCTCCGAGGCGAACACATGGACATCGCGGCCTTCGTGCTGCATGCATCCGTAGGCCAGGGGCCGGAAGCCGCGCTGGTCGCGGGCCACGATGATGCGGTCTCGGCCCAGCAGGGCCAGAGAATAGGCGCCTTCCAGGCGCAGCAGCGATTCGCGCAGCGCGTGCCACAAGCTGGGCTCTCGGGAACGGGCCATCAAGTGCGGGATGACTTCGGTGTCGCTCGTGGCCTGGAAGATCGAGCCCGACATCTCGATCTCCTGCCGAAGCAGATGCCCGTTGGTCAAGTTGCCGTTGTGCGCGACGGCCAGCGCTCCCTTGTTGCACTCGACGTAGAACGGCTGCACATTGAGGGGGCTGGTATCCCCGGCCGTCGAATAGCGGGTATGGCCGATCGCCATGTGGCCCTTGAGCTGCTGCAGTTCGGCCTCACCGAAAATCTCGTTGACGAGACCCATCCCCTTGCGCGTATGAATGGTCGCGCCATCGCTGGCACAGATACCCGCGCTTTCCTGGCCACGGTGCTGCAACGCGTAGAGTCCGAGGTACGCGAGATTCGCAGCCTCGGGGTGGCCGAAGATCGCGCAGATGCCGCACTCCTCGTGGAAGCGGTCCCCGTCGTCAACAGCGGCCAGGCGGCTCACAGAGAACGTAGAATTTCTGGTCATTGCGTCTCCAGCAGACTCTCAAATGCCGTGTCCCAGAGCGCGTGCAGGCGGGAGAGGGGGGCGCGAAAGCACGTGGTTCCGTTGAAGTGGACGATCACTTCCCCGTCGACGGTTTCGCCGATCGGCAGGGCCTCGACGCCCAAGCCCGAGGCCATCGCAAGTGCGGCTGCGGCGTCGGCGGGTGCGACGGAAATCAACACGCGCGAGGGCGCTTCGTGAAAGAGCGCTTCGCGGGCGGCCAGTTCCGTGGCTAGCGCAATCCTGGCGCCGACTGGGCTGGGCCCGAAGCAGCACTCGGCCAGGGCGACCGTCAGTCCCCCGCAGCCGACGTCGTGCACGGAGCGGGCAAGTCCGCTGTGGACGATATTGCGCGTGGCTGCGTGCACGGCGGATTCGTACTCGGGATCCAGCGCGGGGGGGAGGCCCCAGCTCTGCCCGAGCACGGTCTTGGCATACTGCGTCGAGCCGAACCGGAGATCCAGCCGGTCGTCGCTGCTCGGCAGCAGACCGCCGAGCAGAATGATCACGTGGCCCGGAGCCTCGAAGCACGGGCCTACGGGGGCTGCGGTGTGCTCGAGAATCCCGACGATTCCCATCACCGGCGCCGGATCGATGCCTTGGCCCAGCGTCTCGTTGTAGAGGCTCACATTGCCCCCGGTAATTGGAGTGCCGAAGTGCCGGCAGGCCTCGCCCATGCCTTCGATCGACTCCACCAGTTGCGCCATGATTTCCGGCTTCTCGGGGTTGCCGAAGTTCAGGTTGTTGGTCGCGGCGATGGGCGTCGCCCCCACGGTGGCTAGGTTGCGGCAGCACTCGGCCACGATCAGCCGCGTTCCCTGGCGCGGGTCCAGCGCGCAGTAGCGCGAATTGCCGTCGAGGGACATCGCCAGCGAGATGCCCGCTTCCTTGATGCGTATCACGGCGGCATCCGCGCCCGGTCCGGCGGTCGTGTTGGTTCGCACCTGGTAGTCGTACTGCTCCCAGATCCAGCGTTTGGAGCCCAATTCCGGGGAAGCCAGCAGGGTTTCCAGCGCGGCGAGCAACTCCTCTCCAGACGCTTCGGCCAGTTCTGGACCCTCGAGCGGGGCGGAGCGGAGCGGCATCGTGTGCGGCCTATCGTACAGCGGAGCGTCCTCGCTGAGGAAATCGGTCCCCAGTTCGGCCACGACCGTTCCGTGGTGTCGGACGCGCAAGTGGCCGTCCGCAGTAACGGTTCCGATCTCGACGGCATCGAGGCCCCACTTCCGGAAGACGTCGAGAACCTCCGACTCGCGTCCGCGTTCGGCGACCATCAGCATGCGCTCCTGGGATTCGGAGAGCATGATCTCGTAGGGCGTCATGCCGTCCTCGCGCTGCGGCACCCGATTCAATTCGATCTCGATGCCGACACCGCCGCGGCTGCCCATCTCGGCCGTCGAGCACGTTAGCCCGGCGGCCCCCATGTCCTGGATGCCGAGGATGGCGTCGGTCTCCATCGCTTCCAGGCAGGCTTCGAGCAGCAGCTTCTCCAGGAAGGGATCCCCGACCTGTACATTCGGGCGCTTGGCCTCCGAGTCCTCGTCGAACTCGGCCGAGGCCATCGAAGCCCCCTGGATGCCGTCGCGGCCGGTCTTGGCGCCGACATAGATCACCGGATTGCCGACTCCCTTGGCGGAACCGAGGAAGATCGAATCCTGTCGGAACACGCCGAGCGCGAAGACGTTGACAAGCGGATTGGCGCTGAAGCAGGCATCGAAGACGCACTCGCCGCCGATCGTTGGGACGCCGATGCAGTTGCCGTAGTGCGCGATGCCTTCGACCACCCCGCGCACGATGCGCCGATTGGCGGCTCCGCACTCGGGATCGTCCGGAGGGCCGAAACGCAGGGCGTCCAAGACCGCGACGGGACGCGCGCCCATGGTGAAGATGTCCCTGAGGATGCCTCCGACACCGGTCGCCGCCCCTTGAAACGGCTCGATGTAGCTGGGGTGATTGTGGGATTCGATCTTGAAGGCAGCCGCCCAGCCGCCGCCGATGTCGACGATTCCGGCGTTTTCTCCGGGCCCGATCAGGATGCGTTCGCCGCCTGTCGGCAGCTTCTTCAGGTGCAGCCGGGAACTCTTGTAAGAGCAGTGCTCGCTCCACATCACGCCGACAATGCCGAGTTCCGTGATCGTCGGGATCCGCCCGAGCCGCTCCCGTACGCGCTGGTATTCCTCTCCTGTCAGTCCATGCTCGGCGGCGATGCGCTCGTTGACTTCAGCCGACATGGCCCGCGTGCACAGCCTCCGTGGCTGCGATCATCGAGTAAAAGACGGCGCGTCCGTCGGTCGAGCCGACGGCGCTGTCACAGGCGCGCTCCGGGTGCGGCATCATGCCCAGGACGTTGCGGCCTTCGCTGAGCACGCCGGCAATCGCCCGGCGCGACCCGTTGGGGTTGTCTCCTGCGTAGCGGAACGCGATGCGGTCTTCGGACTCGAGCCGGTCGAGCGTCGTCTCGTCTGCATAGAAGCAGCCCTCGCCGTGCGCGATGGGGATCCTCAGCGGCCTGTCGTGCGGGCAGGCGCTGGTGAAGGCCGAGTCTTGGGTGGCGGGGACCAGGTCGACGGTACGGCAGCGGAACCGCAGTCCCTGATTCCGAATCAGCGCGCCTTCCAACAGGCCGGCTTCAACAAGGATCTGGAACCCGTTGCACACGCCGAGCACCAGACCTCCGGAGTTGGCGAACCTGCGCACGGACCGGATCACTGGCGAAAACCCGGCAATCGCGCCGCAACGCAGGTAGTCGCCGTAGGAAAACCCACCTGGCAGGAAGACCGCGTCGACATCGCCCAAATCCGCGGACTCGTGCCAGATCTCGGTCACGTTCTGGCCGAGGTTATGCGACAACGCATAGATTGCATCGTGGTCGCAGTTCGAGCCGGGGAAGATGACGACGCCGAACTTCATCGCGGCCGGGGGTATCTGCACCTCGCTGAGAACACCAGTTTAGCACTGTCTGCACTGCCTTCCCGAACCCGTCCAAACCCTTGATCGGCACTGCGCTCACCCCGACGTCCTGTCACGGGCTCGGGGACGTAACCCTTGGGGGCGCCCGCACTTCCTGGGGTCGGTCTTGATGGACCTGGACTCGCTGCCAGGCCCGGGTGTTTCGCAGAAAGAAGAGCCCTCGATGGCGGTCTTTACGCGATCTTATGACTACGACGGCTTCGTGCAGTACGCGAATGCCCTTGAAGCCGGGATCCGCATCGCCGAACGGGAGTTCCTCGCGATCGCATGAGAACGCGAAGGGCGGCGGCCGACGGTCCGAAAAAGGACCGTTCACAACGAAGCCCGGGCCGGTTCCGCCATGCCTCAAGCCTTCCAGAGCATCTTGACGGGCATCGCGAAGAGTCTGGAAGAAGTTTGCTGAACGCGATCGCCGTCATGAAGGACGATGCCGTAAGCGAACCGATCGCCCGTGGCCTCCTTCAGCCGCGCCAGTCCTCTGAAGTCCTTGGGACGCACCGTCGCGCCGGCTTCGACTCCGATACCGACGATTTGGCCCGCTGAACGCTCCAGGACCAGATCGACTTCGACCTGATCCTTGTCACGATAATGCCCGATTGTCGTCCCCTCGTCGGACAGGGCGGCGGCCTTGGCGAGTTCCGCATGGACGAAACATTTGAGAAGCGGCCCGAGTTTCTGCGGGTCCTTCGCGATGTCCGTCGCGGACACCCGCCGGAGCGCCGCGAGCAAACCGGAATCCACGAATTGCAGCTTCGGCGTCTTGACGAGCCTATTCAACTCGTTGCGATGCCAGGCGCGGATACGCCGGACCAGGAACATGTGCTCAAGCCAGGTAAGCCAGCGATCCACTGTCTTGCTGTCTACGCCGAGCCGAGATCCGAGGCTGGACATGTTGAGCAATTGGCCTGCGGAAACAGCCGCGTGGTCGATCAAACGACTCATCTCATCGAGCTTCTCGATCGCGACGATCTCGGAGACATCGCGTTCGGCGCGCGCGCGGGCATAGTCGCGCAGCCAGTTCCGCCGCCGCGCCGGAACGGTACGGGAAAGGGCTTCGGGAAAGCCGCCGGAGATAACTCGTTCGATCAAGTCAGCTGTTGGTCCCGTCAGCGCAAGGCTCGGAAAATCGCCGGCGAAAGCGCGATCCAAGAAACCCGGCAAGCCGGCGCCGGTGATTTCCGCTTGGGGAAAAGGCGGGAGTTCAATGGTTTCGACGCGGCCCACAAGCGAATCGGGAGAGATCGAGCCCCCCAAAAAGATCGACCAAGCCGGTGATCAGGTAGCGCCCGGGGACGCGGATCTTCATCGACCGCTTGCTTGAGCGCGAGAATGAGACTTGGCGCACGCTGGATTTCATCAATTACCGCAGCCTTCTGACCACGCATGAATCCAGCGGGATCGTATTTGGCACACCGCCTGAACTGAGCGTCATCGAGCGTGATGAAAGGGCGACCGTCATGGTTGGCGATACGACGAGCGAGCGTCGTCTTGCCGGACTGGCGCGGCCCGACGACAGCCACAATGCGGGTATCTGTCAGCGCCGTGCGAACCCGCTGCTCGGCGTGCCGCGCCACGAACTTTCCAAGGCCTATCGTCTGATTCGGCATAAGGCACCGTCCGATTCGGAGTATAGAACCGTCCAATTCGGAACGCACGCCGGAGTCAAACCTGTCTCCATATCAGCTCCAGGGTGTCGCATCGCCCGATCGAGGATGCGAATAGCACGAGCACGTGAGAATCCTCGAATCCAAGCGGATTCAACGGTTCATCCGCAAGAATAGGATTGACGATGCGGTCCTGTGGAATCTCATTGGTTTTCGCTTCTTGTAGGATGGGATGCGCCGGAGCAGGAGGTATTTCGGGCACGATTGAGTGGCTCGGCTAGTCGACCCGCCCGCCTCTCGTCCACGGTTGTATTGGTCATGCTTGGTAGCGGCGACAGCGCGCCGACGCTCGCGGACGGAGGGTTGCGTCCGCCTGCGCTGCTAGCCTTCTTCAAGACAGACTGCCCGGCGTGTCATCTCGCGCTACGTTACCTAGACGCCCTGTACCGCCAAGTCTCGGAACGGGCGCAGGTCGTCGCAGTGTCTCAGGACGCTGCCGTGCCGACGACCGATCTCATACGCTCCCTGGACCTGGAAATCCCAATCCGCTTCGACGAGGGCTTGCGCGCCAGCGGCCTCTATGGCATGCAGGCCGTCCCCGCACTTTTCGTGCTGGATCGGCAAGGGACAATCGCGGAGAGTTCGCAAGGATTCGACAAGGCCGATTTGAATCGGCTCGCCTCCGCACTCGGCGGGCTGGTGGACATTCGCATCGCAGATCCGGCGCCCGCCGGCGATGGCAATCCCGATTTCCAGCCCGGCTGCGTGTCGCGGCACCTTGAGCCGCAAGCGCCCGGGGAAGCGGCATCGCCCCTCCAACTGTATTCACGTCAGGGAGTGCGGGCCTCGAGGGTCGAACTGCCCTCCGAGAGGGATCTGGAGGAGTTCTGCTACGAGCAAGGTTTCGGCGACCCACTGCCCGTCGTACCTCCGACGGCGGTCCGGGTCGAGCGCATGTTGGGGGCGGTCGACCTGCCGCCGGAGGAGATCGTTGCGCACATCCCGCCTAACTATGCGGCTGCGAGCGTGGAAAAGGTCGCGGCAAACGCCGTCATGGCGGGGTGCCGCCCGGAATACATGCGGGTTCTCGTGCCGATGGTGCGAGCGCTGTGCGATGAGCGGCTCAACATCCACGGTGTGCAGGGCACCACGCATTTCGCGGCTCCTCTCGCCGTCGTCAACGGCCTGGTTCGGCACGAGTTGGGATTCGCATACGGCAGCAATGTATTCTCCAACGTGGCGCGCGCGAACTCGACGCTGGGGCGGGCTCTGCAGCTGATCCTGCGCAACCTGGGAGGCGCGGCGCCGGGCCGCATCGATATGTCGACCATGGGCAATCCGGGGCGCTTTAGCTTCGTGATCGCTGAGAACGAGGAGGCCAGCCCTTGGGATCCTCTGTCCACGGACTTCGGGTTCGCGCCAGGCCGGGACGCGGTGACGTTCTACTGCGCGGAGCCGCCGCGCCCTGTCAGCGAGCACAAAGCGCGCACGGCGGAGGGGGTTCTCCGCGCTATTTGTCCGGTCCTGGCGAACCTGTGGAGCCGCCGCGTCTGCGGACGCTCGGAGGCGCTTGTAGTGGTTGGTCCGGAGCATGCCGCGACGGCCCAGCGCAGCGGCTTCCGCAAGAGCGACGTCATCGACTATCTGTACGAGAACACCGGGATTCCGGTGAGCGAGTATGATGGCGACGGCGGGGAGGGCACGCACGAAGCTCAGGCGTACGAGCCTTGCGTCATTCGGGGTGTCCCCTGCTATCGGAAGTTCCGTCGGCCCGAGTCCATCCGCGTGATGGTTGCCGGGGGGCCGGCCGGCAAGTTCTCGGCTGTGCTGGGTTCGTGGGCGACCGGGCCGCAAGGAAGCCAAATGGTCTGCCAAGCTTTGGACTGATCCGCTACGGAGAAGCCTTGGTACGCTAAGCGGGTTGCAACCCCTGGTGCTGCAAACGAGGTGACGGATGGGCACAACACTTGTCAATCCCCTGGATGAACGGCTTCCGCCAAGCGCCTCGGCTGCGCCGCGGCTCGGGTCGCTGGACCGCGAGCGCGTTGCGCTGCTCGATATCAGCAAGGGGGGCGGCGCGATCTTTCTGGATCGTCTAGAGACCCTGCTTCGGGAACGCTACGGGGTCTCCGAGATTCTGCGGTTCCGCAAGCCGACGTTCGCCAAGCCCGCTCCTGAAGCTGTCTTGGCGGACATCCGGAAGGCGCAGCCCCACGCTGTGATCGAGGCCTTGGCCGATTGAGGGTCGTGTACGACGTGCAGTTTGCACGATTCGGTCCGCATCGAGAACGCAGGTATTCTCGCCGTGGCCGTCGCCACGGACGTGTTCCGCACCGCGGCGCGTGCGCAGGCATCCGCCCTGGGGCGCACGGACCTGGAGGTGGTCTACGTGCCTCACCCCATTCAGGATCAGCTGCCCCCGGAGATCGAGCAGCGTGCCGACGCGGTCGTCACTGCGATCGCCGCGCGTTTGACGGTCGGCTGATAGCTGGAGTCAGTTCCAGCTTGGGGCTGGAACCGAGGGAACGGTAGGGTTCGGAGCCCCCATGCCCACACTCCCAAAGGTGGACGACGATGTGCGGCGTCACCTTCTACGGGGAGCCGTCATCCCCGCCCATCCCCTGGCTTTGAACGCCAGCCACCGGTTGGACGAGCGGCGCCAGAGGGCGCTGACGCGCTATTATCTCGCGGCTGGAGCGGGCGGCGTCGCCGTAGGCGTGCATACAACGCAGTTCGCGATCCGGGATCCCTCGGTGGGCCTTTACGAGCCCGTACTCGCGCTGGCCGCCGAGGCGATGGATGAACATCGCCGGGAGGCGGGCGCGCCGCCGCTCATTCGCATTGCCGGGATCGTCGGATCGACCGCTCAGGCTGTCCGCGAAGCTCGGATCGCCGCCAACCTCGGCTATCACCTGGGACTGCTGAGCTATGGGGGAATGCGCGCGAGCAGCCGAGCGGACTTGCTGTCCCACTCCCGCGCTGTAGCGGAGGTCATCCCGCTGATGGGCTTTTACCTGCAGCCCACCGTGGGTGGCATCCCGCTGTCCTACGGCTTCTGGCGCGCGTTCTGCGAAATCGAGAATGTGGCCGCCATCAAAGTGGCTCCATTCGACCGCTACCAGACGCTGGACGTGCTGCGCGCCGTGGCCTCGTCAGGTCGAGCGGGCAGGATCGCGCTGTATACCGGGAACGACGACAACATCATCTTGGACCTCCTGACGCGCTATCGGTCTGCGGACGAGACGGAAACCGGATTCGTAGGGGGTCTGCTGGGCCACTGGGCCGTCTGGACGCGCCAAGCCTGCGCCTACTGGCGGCATTGTCAACGTACGATAGATTCGGCGGACCATGCTATCCCGGATTCTCTGCTGCGTCTGAACGCCGAAGTCACCGACGCGAATGCCGCTCTGTTTGACGCGCGAAATCACTTTGTCGGCTGCATCCCGGGCATCCACGAAGTGCTGCGCCGACAGGGCCTGCTGGAGGGCATCTGGTGCCTCGACGAGCGGGACTGCTTGTCACCCGGCCAGAGCGACGAGATCGACCGCGTTCAGACGGCCTATCCGCACCTTTCTGACGACCGCTTTGTGGCCGAGAATATCGATGCGTGGCTACGCTAGCCCGCCTCCTCGAGTCAGTCCCAGAGGCTGTGGAGAGCTTGGCCGGATGCCCGCATCGGATTGGATCGCCAGTCGTGCTGTACGAGCGGGCCGCATGGGGCAGGCTCAAAGCGGCCCCTGGTCCCATGGGCCTGTCACGGCGAGGGTGATCCCGGGCGTTTGGATGTTGCAGAACAGCCAGCGACCGTCGGGACTGTAGGTGGCGCCGGCGAACTCCCGGTCCCGGAAGTCTCCAGCGAGGCCGTTCTTCTCCGCAGAGAGGACCACGTTGTTCTTGGCGAACGGGAAGATGTCACCGTCCAGCGTCAGGCCCCGAACGAAGTTGTCGTTGTCGCCATCCTCGCAAAGCACGAGACCACCCCGCGGGCTGACGCAGATGTTGTCAGGCATGTCGAGGAGGTGACTCCCAGGCGACTCAAACACGAGGCGCAACCGCTCTCCGGCCGGGTCGTACTCCCAGACCTGACCCGCTCCGGCATCGCCTCCGTTGGTCGACACGATGTAGATCCGGCCTGCGCCGTACCAAGTTCCCTCGAGCCGCGCGAACGTCGCCCCGCCATCGGAGACGCCCTGTGCGTAGACGCTGTCGGCGGCGATCTCAGCCGGGTCGGCATCGTCGATTGGGACCCATGCCACCTGCCGCGAGAGTCCGGCGGTCTGGCCTGTGCGCATGTCTGCCCGCGGCGTATCGGAGACGGCCAGCATTTCGAGTTGACCGCCGGCCGCGAGCTTGCCGGCCTCGGCGGGCACGAATCGATAGAACCCCGCTGCCCCCTGATCTTCCGTCTCGTAGACAATGCCGGTTGCCGGATCGATCGAGACCGCCTCATGAACAAACCGGCCCATCGCGCGGTAGGGTTCCGCAGTGGCGACGCCATCAGCCGGAACTTCAAAGATGTAGCCGTGCGGCTCGTCGTACGCGTTTCCTCCTCCGGGCCCCAGCACGGTCTCTTCGCAGCTCAACCACGATCCCCACGGAGTCGGACCGCCGGCGCAGTTGACGGCCGTGCCAGCGAGGCTGGCCCAGGCGTCGACGACCACGCCGGCTTCGGAGTCGAACTCGATGGTTGTCGTACCGCCTCCGCCCTTCGCGTCGTAGACGGGGCGCTCTGCGAAGGCGGCGCCCGTGCGGCGTTCGTGGTTGCGCACGAGCCGGACCCGGCTGCCGGACCCCGCGAAGGCCGCCATCCCGTCATGCGCGCCGGGTGTTACCACTCCATCCGCCAACGGGTCGCCAGTCCATCCGAACGAAAGATACCGGAAGCCTAGTGGGAGGTGGAGCAGCGGGAGGCCTGTCGTCTCGTCGTTCACCGGTTGCAGGGGCCCGTAACCGACCCCTCGTGATGGACCGCCGCGAGTGCCCGGCTGGCTTTCGTCCGGCCCGGCCGCCCGACGCGTGAGCGCGTAAAACGGCGCTACGCCGACGGCCCCGCCCGCCACGGCGAGGAACTGGCGTCGCGGTAGGCGGTCTGCGGACATGGCGCAACTGTAGCAAACGTTTGCGGCGCTTGTGTGACATCCGCCCTACGCCGATGCCGGTGTCCGCCCCCCCTGGATGGCCATGCCATCGGCGGGGCCATCGGAGGCTGCGCAGGCCGCCGGCCGGCCGGACCGCGATCCGGCTGCAGGGTGCGTGTGCTGGGTGCTGATGTGTCGTTTCGAACGTACGGGTGAAGTACCATCGGCTGTACATGGCGGCGTCGGCGGCGAGCCGAGGATACTCCGCCGGAGAGCTGTTCACTTGCATTGGCTCTGGAGGCGAACCGGATGAGCATGACCACCGTGGGAGTCCGTACGGGCGCCACAGTCGCACCCCGATGTTTTCTTCTGCTCGCGCTGCTTGCCGCGGCCACGTACGGTTGCACGCGCGGCCCGGAAGGCTTGCGCCGCGCCGATCGTGCTGTCGAGAACCTGGATCTGTTTCCCGGACTTGAGGCCACCCTGTTTGCGTCGGAGCCGATTCTGTCCAATCCAACCAACATTGACATCGACCATAGGGGCCGCATCTGGGCGTGCGACGTGGTGAACTACCGAGACCGGGCGAGGAAGGACGACCGCGCGCAAGGCGACCGCATCCTGATTCTCGAGGACACGGACGGCGACGGCGTCGCGGATTCCTCTACGGTCTACTACCAGGGCCGGGACGTGGACGCGGCGCTTGGAATCGCAGTGCTCGGGAACAAGGTGATCGTCACCTGCGCCCCGAATGTCCTGGTGTTCACCGACGAAGACGGCGACGATCGTCCCGACCGGAAGGAGTCTCTATTCGTCAACTCCGGCGCTCCGCAGAACGACCACTCCACCCATTCCCTGGTGTTTGGCCCAGATGGGAGGCTGTATTGGAATATGGGCAACGCCGGGCGGTACGTGCACAACAAAGACGGCCGCTTGGTTGTGGACGCGGCCGGGCATCCTGTCCTGGACCAGAACTACATACGGCTCCTCCGCGACAACCCGGACGCCGACAGGCCTGCTTTCACAACCGGATTCGAGACCAAGGTCAGCCCGTATCAGGGCGGCATGGTCTTTCGCTGCAATCTGGACGGCAGCGCGATGGAGGTCCTGGGCCACAACTTCCGCAACAACTACGAAGCGACAGTGGACTCGTTGGGCGGAGTTTGGCAGTCGGACAACGACAACGACGGTAGCTACGCCTGCCGCCTGAACTACATGCTCGAGTTCGGCAATTACGGTTACCGCGACGAGTTCACGGGGGCGGGGAATCAGGCTGTGCGCACGGGCCAACACGAAGAGGTTCCGCATAGCCACTGGCACCGGAACGATCCCGGCGTCGTGCCGAACCTGCTGATCACCGGGGCGGGCTCGCCAACCGGCATCACAGCCTACGAGGGACGGCTGCTGCCCCGTGAGTTTTGGGACCAGATTCTCGCGACCGACGCGGGTCCGGGGGTCTTGCGGGGAATCCGCACGAAGAAGGACGGGGCCGGCTATACGGCGGAGATGGTGGACATCTTGAAGGGCGCGCGCGACAAGTGGGTGCGGCCCGTGGATGTGTCGGTTGCGCCGGACGGGTCGCTGTTCGTGAGCGATTGGTACGACCCGGTCATCGGCTGGAACCGGCAGCAGGACGCGACGCGGGGCCGCATCTTTCGGGTCGCGCCCCCGGGCCACGAGTACAGGCCGCGGGAGTTTGATTACAGTTCCGTGGAGGGTGCAATTGAAGCTTTGCGGAACCCGAACTACGCCGTCCGATACCTGGCCTGGCAGGCGCTAGACAAGGCGGGAGAGCAGGCGGAGCCGGCGCTGGCCGGGCTCTTTCGCGAGGGGCGGCAACTGCGCCATCGGGCGCGGGCCTTGTGGCTCCTGGCGGAAGTCAAAGGTCGCGGCCCAGAGTACATCGAGCTAGCGCTCACCGACCCCGAAGAGGACATCCGCATCGTTGGGCTACGGGCCGCTCGGAAGCAGCGCCTGGACGTAATCCCGATCCTGGAGGCGCTCCACTCCGATCCGTCTCCGCATGTCCGCAGGGAATGCGCGATCGCGCTCCGGAACCAGGTGTCGGCGCGTGCGCCCGCGCTTTGGGCGAAGCTGGCCGCCCAGCACGAGGCTGGCGATCGGTGGTCTCTCGAGGCGCTCGGCATCGGCGCCGATGGTCAATGGGATCGCTATCTCGGGGCGTGGCTGGCGATCGCGGGCTCGATGTGGGACTCGTCCGCCGGGCGAGACATCCTGTGGCGTTCGCGAGCAGCGGTCACGCCAAGGTACCTGACCCGCATCCTAAGCAGACCGGATGTGAACGGTGAGAGCGCGGCGCGTTACCTGCGCGCGTTCGACTTCCAGCCGGGGAGCGCTGCGAAGTCCCGGAATCTGCGCACGCTTGCCTTCGGCCGTTCTTCGAGCGGCGCCCCGCGCGAGTTCTTCATTGCGGCCGAGGCTCTGCTGCGGCTTCCGGATGTCGATCTGGCATCCGACGCGCGCACCCGCCAATCCGTCATGGAGTTGCTCGAGCAGGGGACGGGCACGGCGCAGTTCGCGCGTCTTGTGCAGAGGTACGAACTCCGTGAGCACTACCCCTCCTTGGTCGCCGTGGCGGCGCAGAACAAGGACAACCCGGTCGGGATCGCGTCTGTGCGGACCCTTCTCGAGGCCGGCGCCGACGACGGGATCGCGGACTTCCTCGAGACGAATCGGGATCTTGCCGTCGCCACGGTCGAAGTGCTCGGCAACAGCCAGACCGCCCTCGCAGTTCCGCTGCTCCGGCGCGCCCTGCTCGATGCGGATCTGTCTCCGCTCGTTCGGGAGCAGGCGGTCCGCTCGATGGCAGGAATCAGCGCGGGCGAAGAGGAGTTGATCGAAATTGCCCGGAGCGGCGACTTTCCTCTTGACCTCGAAGAAGTTGCCGGCGCGGCGATGGCGCGCTCAATGCAAGTGTACTTGCGCGAGGAGGCCGCGAAGCTCTTTCCCGTACCGCCCCTCAAGAACAGCGAGCCGCTGCCGCAAATGACAGATCTTCTTGTGCATGTTGGCAATCCCGAGCGTGGCGCCGAGGTGTTCGAGAGCGCCACCTGCAGCGATTGCCATATCGTCAACGGACAGGGCACGAACTTCGGTCCGGAACTGTCCAAGATTGGGGACAAGCTGCCGAAGGCGGGGATCTACGAATCCATCCTCGATCCAAGCGCGGGCGTCTCTCCGACATACGATCTGTATCACTTCACGCTGGCGGGCCAGGAGGAAGTGTCGGGTTTCATCGTCAACGAGACGGACGATGCCGTAACCCTTCGTATGGAAGGAGGCGTCGTGGCCGACTTCGCGAGGGACAAGATCTTCGAACGCAGGAAATCTTCGGTCTCCGCCATGCCCGAGGATCTGCAGGAGCAAGTGACCGTGGATGAACTCGTGGATCTTGTGGAATTCCTCAGCCGCCTGCGCTAGTCGCCGCCCGCCAGAACCGTGTCCGTCGATCAGACACGGCGGATCCGCAGAACCCGCCCCATGTCGAAAGAGGGGCGCCGGCGTTGTTCCAGCAAATCCTTCTGCTCGGCCAGCGCAGAGACCAGCAGGGGCATAGCAATGGTCGAGTCACAGTGGCAGTCCACCATCTTGGCCCCTTTCGCGATCTTGCCCCAACTCTGAGATTCCGCGAGCGTGCAGCCGGACAGCCCACCCCAGTAAGGAGCGTCCGTGACCACCTGAATCCCGTAGCGGTGGCCGGCCTTGCCCCGATTCATGAGGATCGCCACGACCTCCGATTGCTGCGTGTAGTTCTTGGGCGTGCCGCCGCCGAAGTAGATCACGCCGGTCGCCTTGGAATCCGCCACTGCATTGGTGATCTCCAGCACGTCCGCCATCATGTCGAACATCAGCCGGTTCTCCCCGCGGTGCCGGCTTTCCGCGACGCCGATGCCGATGGAACTGTCCCCGATGGCGGGGCAGAACAGCGGGACGCCGTGCTTGGCCGCCGCCGTGACGATGCCGTCTTCGGCGCAGTCCTTGCCAACCTCGAGTCCGAGCCGGTAGAGGAATTCGCGGGTGGTGTACGGGCGCGTTTGGTCGAGCCGCGCAGCGAAGCTGCCGATCCAGAGGTCGTGTTCGCGGAAGCGCACCTCGTCGGCCAGGACGTCGTACATGCGGTCCACCATGACCTCCCCCAGCGTTTCGTCGTCCATGTCGGGCGATCCCTGATAGTGGTGGAAACCCCGCGTCTCGTGCAGATCGTGGAAGAAGTTCGCGCCAGTGGACGTCAGGATGTCGATCAGGCGGTTCTCGATCAGAAAGCGCACCACTCGGCGCATGCCTCCGGGCACCATGGCGCCGGCAAGGCCCATCAAGACGGTGCACTCGGGGTCTGCCAGCATGTCTTTCCACACGCCGAATGCCTGGCCGAGTTGCCGACCCTGGAACGCCGTCCCGGACATCTTCTCAAGCAGGGAAGACGCCGAGTTGGAGAGGTCGACCGGGAAGGGGATGGTGGGCTCTTCGAGCAGGTTTTCCTTGCGGGTCCGCGGATGCATCAAGCTGCCTATGCTAGCAAGCACTGGGCCACGCGAATCGGCCACGGCACGCGTTCGCGGTGCGCCTTCTAAGACCCCGCGAGCCGCCCTGGCGTCACTGCACGGCGATCAATTCGAGCAGGATATCGGAGCCCGACGGATTGCGCGTCTGGAGGACCGTCGCGGCCGGGGGGTTCTCCGGGAACGTCTCGGCGACGAGAGCGCGCAGCTCCTCCATGCGATCCAGGTCGCGGAGATAGGCCGTGACCCGCACGACGTGGCGCAAATCTAGGGAAGCGAGGCCCAGCGCTTCCGCCTGGGACCGCATCGCGTGTTCGTATTGACGCCGGAACGTCTCGCCCGAGCCCGCCGTGGACGAGGCGTACAGGACGCCTCCACTGAGGGACGCCGGACTCGAAGAGGCCGTAGGTGGGTGATTGTGCATGAACAACCGGGTGGCGTAGCTGTCCTCGACGGCGATGAAAGTAATCTCGACGGCAATGCCGCCTGGGAGTTCGGAGAGTGCGACCATCGAGCGGCTCGGCGCGCCGCCTGGGCTGAACACGGCTTCGAACGCGCCGTCGATCTCGGCTTCTTCGGACGAGGGCGGCAGGTACGAGATGGCGAGGACCGCGTTGTCATAGGTGAGGCCGGCGGCCCGCAGAATGATGTCGATCGTTTGCAGGGTCTGCTCGGCCTGTTCGGCCGCGGAGGCTGCGAGCTTGCCCGTCGACGGGTCCCGGCCGCCCTGGCCCGAAAGATAGACGGTCCCTCCCGCGCGGACCGCGGGAGAGTACGGTCCCATCGGGGCCGGAATCTCGTCCTCCGGTGGGCGGACGACCTCGATTCCCTGGGCATCCGCATAGGCGATGCAACCCAGCAGAACTCCCACACCGCCCGGCAGGCCCGGAAGCTCCACCGTAGTCCGAGCCGGGTATCCACCCTCTGAGAAGTAGCTGCCGTAGACGGAGTTCATCGCTGCGTAGTTCTCCATGTCCGACAGATGGACATGACAGCTGACAACGTGCGAATACCCCAATTTCGCCATCCCGAGAACCTCTCCGAGGCGGTCCATGGCCGAGTGGGTCTGCTGCCCGATCTCCGCCGAAGCGTCGGAAGGCGCGACTGCACTGAGATAGAGAGTTTGGCCCGCCAGCAAGGCCACCGTCTGCCCGGTCTGGTCTTGGAAGACCTGTCTCGCCGACACATCCATGGACGTGCCGCCAGTTCGCTCTTCCGAGCCGGGAGAGCAGGCAAGGCCCACAAGAAGAGGCAGGAGTACGGCGGGAGGGGTCTTCACAGCCTCAAAGTAGCAAAGACGCGCGGCGCCGCCCGGCGGCTCCCCCAGAGCGCGACTTAGCGACTCAGATGATAGAGTGTCCACAGCATGGCTCCGACGACAAGGCGAGCGTTTCTGGGAGCCTGGACAGTCGGGTTTACGGCTGCCTGCGGACAGCGGGTCGGAGGCGGCTTGCCGCCTGTGCGGAGCCTCACCCACGGGCCCAAGCACCACTGGTTCGGCTACTACGACAAACTCGAATTCGATCCAACCAACCGACTTGTCCTCGGCATGGAAGTCGGATTCGAGCATCGCTCACCGCGGCCGGACGACGAGATCCGCATCGGCATGGTCGACTTAGCGGACGGCGACCGTTGGACGGACTTGGGCGGCAGCACGGCGTGGGGCTGGCAGCAGGGCTGCATGTTGCAGTGGCTTCCCGGATCGCGGTCGGAAGTGATCTGGAACGACCGCGAAGAGGGGGCCTATGTCAGCCGCATCCTCGATGTCGAGACCGGCCAGGCACGCACGATCCCCTCGGCAATCTACGCGCTGGGCCCGGACGGCTCGTGGGCGGTGACCACCGATTTCCGGCGCTTGAACGACACGCGGCCCGGCTACGGCTATGTAATTGCTCACCCAGGGGGGCTGGCTAGGTGGGTTTGAGGACGCTACGCTGCTCAATGGTGGCGCGGATCGCTTCGAGAGTCGTCAGATCGTTGAGGCGTCCCGTGCTGATCACCGAGCGCACCACCCCGTACACCGCGGCGCCCCACTCGGAGCGGAAGCCGTTCGTCACCTTGCGGAAGATCGTGCTTGGTCGGACCGCCCGCTCCGAGGCGTTGTTCGTGTACGGCACCTCGCGGTCCGTCACGAACACCAGCAGGCTGTCCCGGATCTTGCGGTAGCGCTTGAGCAGCCGCTGCCCGTCCGCCTGCGTCGGCTCCAATTCCAGCAACCTGTCCAGCCGCCGCCCGAGCGTCCGCTGGTGACGCTGCAACGTGCTGTCCTGCAGCCGCTCGCGCCGCTGGCCGACCCGCATCGCGCCCAGCAGGAACTCCTTCAGCGCCGGCCCGAACACCGTGTCCCCCGCGTCGATCGCGTACTGCGCGTCCCGCAACTGGTGCGCCAGGCACACCTGCCAGACCGGCGCGTGCCCGCGCTGGCACACGTACAGGTCCGACACCCAGACCCCCGGTCGCGCCCCCTCCAGGACGCTCTCCGGCTCGGCCTTCGAGCGGCTCGGCCGCAGCACGTGCAGCGTCGCTCCCGCTCCCAGAAACACCCACTCCCACCACCGGCGTCCGTGCACCCGCGCCGCTGTCTCGTCCGAGCACACCACCCGGCTCCCCCGCACCCGCTCCCGGATCGCCTCCGCCTGCTCCCCGCACCGCCCTGGCACCCGCCGGAACAGGTTCGCCAGCGCTCCCTCGCTGCTCGCCAGCCCGAACACGTCGGCAAACAGCGCCCGCAGCCGCTCGTAACTGATCGCTTGCGCGTAATGGAAGTACACCGCCAGCGCCTCGATCGTCGCTCCGAACGGCGCGCCCGGCTCCAGCCCCGCTGGCGCTTCCGCCGTGACCCGCCGACCGCAACCCGGACACTGGCAACCCTGCAGCGTGACCCGCGTGCCAGGCGGCCGCACCGGCCACAATTCGATCCGATCCTAGACCGCCTGCGGCCTCTGCTCCTGCCCGCCCAGCTCCGCCTGGCAGTGCGGGCAGCTCGCGGCCCGTGCCGCGTGCCTCGCATCCGGGTGGGGGTCCAGCTTGCGTCCCGCGCCTGCACGCCCCTTGCGCTTGCGCCTCCTCCGCCGCCCCGGCTTGTTCCCCTTCTCCCCTCGCGAGGGCGGCAGCGACGAATTCGCCGGTGTCTTGGGCGGCGCCCCCAGGCGCGTCTCCAGTTCCGCCACTTTCGCCGCCAGCTCCGCATTCGCAGTCACCAGCTCCGCATTCGCGGCCGTCAACTCCGCGTTCGTCGCTTGCAGGCCAACGACGAGCGGGTCGCTGCCGGAGCCGGTCGGAGAGCCAAGATCCGAAAGTGGTTCACCCACTCCCTCTTGATAACATATCTTCCTTTTATTGTTCTAGGGCTACAGTTGATCCGTGCTCGATAGGTCCAATTGGTCACGTTAGCTTGGCCCTAGGTGAGCAATTACACGGCTATGTGGGCATCGCAGATCCCAACGCGGGCACGCTGGCCCCGGACGACGAAGGGATCTGGAGGGTGAATCTCGCGACGGGCGAGCGAAAGTTGCTCATCTCCATCGCGCAGGCCGCCGCGATTCCCGACCCGCACAGCGACGCGTCCGGACTGAAGCACTATTTCAACCACCTGCTGGTTTCGCCCGATGGTTCAAGACTGATCTTTCTGCATCGCTGGAGCTTCGCACCGGGTTCGGGCAAGAGCTTCGGCACACGCATGTTCACGATCGGCAGCGACGGGTCGGACCCTTATGTGCTCGACCCCTATGGACGCACATCGCACTTCATCTGGCGAGATCCGAAGCATGTGCTCGCGTGGGCGTGGCGCCCGTCGCACACAAGCAAGTTCTACCTCTTCCGCGACGGGACAGAGGAGGCCGCAGTCGTGGCGCCGGACGCCATGCCAGTCAACGGACACTGTACCTACCTGCCTGGGAACCAATGGATCCTCAATGACACCTATCCCGATGAGAACAGGTTGCAGCACCCCTATCTGTACGAAGTGAGCAGCGGCCGCCGCGTGCCTTTGGGCCACTTTCGTTCGCCTGAGGAATACCGGGGCGAGTGGCGCTGCGACACCCATCCGAGGTTCAGTCCCGACGGGACGAGGGTCGTCATCGATTCGCCGCACGGGGGCGAAGGCCGGCAACTGCACCTGATCGACATCGCGGGGATCGTGGCGACGTAGTCGGGCGGGCACGAGGGGCGCCCCGCTAAGACAACCTCGCGGCGCGCCGGCTCCGGGACATACCTGGTTGTCGGACTCCATGGCAAGCATCTCTCTCGCGATTGCCCGCTACAACGACATCTTCCATCAGTTTCAGCATGTCTCGGCTCAGGAACGGCGTTTTCCAATCGCGGCAACAAGAAGCAACCAAAATTCACTGGACAGCTACTCCAAATTGGTCGATAATCACAGACTTAGATTGGCTTTGCGGGGATCGGCAAACTGCTCGCTGGACCTGCCCATGCTGATCTCCCAGGCGAGCGTGTGAGGGTCATTTGATCCCGAGGCCGCGGGGACTTGAGATGGGCGTTCGGACATTCCCGTTCTGGAGATCCGTTGAGCCCCCACCGATGTTGTGGGCCGCCATCGCCCTGGCATCGGTGATGCCCATCTCGATACGGGCTCAAACCGCACCCTCGGCCAGCGGTTCAGCACGAACCTTCGAAGAGCAAATCCTCCCCATTTTCGAAACCCATTGTGTGGAGTGTCATAGCGGTTCGGCGCCACAGGCCGCTCTGGATGTTCGTTCGCGGGCAAGCTTGCTAAGAGGTGGCGTAAATGGTCCGGTGATCGTCGTAGGCTCGGGCGAGCAGAGCTTGCTCTATAAGCGCGTCGTCAACGGCGAAATGCCGATGAGCGGCGAGAAATTGAGCGAGCAGGAGTTAGAGGACATTCGACAATGGATCGCTGCTGGCGCACCAGCGGCGCATGCCGACCTTGTCGTATCGACCGAGCCGGGCATGGATCCGGAAAACCGCAAGCATTGGGCGTTCCAGCCGCCCCAGAGGCCCTCGATCCCCGAGGTCAGAACTGCAGCGCGAGTCCGCACTCCTGTGGACGCCTTCCTTCTCGCCGCACTTGAAGAACAGGGTCTGTCGTTCTCGCCCGACGCGGATCGGATCACGCTCCTGCGCCGAATCTATTTCGATCTGATCGGCCTGCCCCCTACGCCGCAACAGATTGACAGATTCTTGGCGGATCGCTCTGCCGATGCTTACGGGCGAGTCATTGATCAATTACTCGAGAGTACGCACTACGGGGAGCGTTGGGGACGGCATTGGCTCGACTTGGCCGGCTATGCCGACTCCGAAGGCGGCGAGGCAGCCGACCAACTGCGTGACTTCGCTTGGCGCTACCGCGATTACGTGATCCGCGCCTTCAACAGCGACAAGGCCTACGACCAATTCTTGCGAGAACAACTCGCCGGTGACGAATATTCCGACTTCCGAAACTATGACGGGTTGCCGCCGGATATCGTCGAGCCGCTGGAAGCAACCGGCTTTCTGCGCATGGTGGCGGACGGGACAATGGCGATCCACGTCGACGGGCTCAATCGGCACTACCTGTGGCGCATGCTCTTTGATATGGAGCAGCTAGTGGGATCTTCGTTGTTTGGCCTGACGTTGCACTGCGCCCGCTGCCACGACCACAAGTACGAGCCGATCACGCAGAAGGATTACTACCGTGTCCAAGCGCTCTTCGCCGCGGCGGTCCGTCCGGATGCTCCAGCGTTGGTCACAAAAGAGCGCCGGGTGTTCGAGGCGACCCAAGCGGAACAGGAAGAATCGAATGCTGTGAACGAACCTCTCGAGGAGGTCGTGAAGGCGCTCAAGCAACTCCAGCAAGCCCGTTTAGAACAGTATCGAGCCAAGCATCCGAAAAAGGACGAGGCCACGCCTGAAGAAGTTCGCGAGGCATTTCCCGAGTACGCCGTAATCGCGGATCGATTGGACAAAGAACTCACGCGAGAGGAAGCGAAACGTATCCGACTGCCCGCCATACGAGCGTTCTACGACTTGGACGCGAGCCCGCCGCCGACGTTTGTGTTGCCGCGCGGCAACTTTGAGCGTCAAGGCATCGCAGAGGTAAAGCCGAACGTTCCGGCCGTGTTGGATGACCCCGAGAATCCTTTCTCGGTTCCGCCTCCGCAGTCCGGTGCGATGACGACCGGTCGGCGGCGGGCCTTCGCCGAGTGGCTCACACGTCCCAACCATCCTCTGACTGCGCGCCTGATGGTGAATCGGATCTGGGCTCACCACTTTGGGGAGGGCATCGTCCCAACGACCGATAACTTCGGGAAATCCGGGGAGCCTCCCACGAACCAACCATTGCTGGATTGGTTGGCGGTCGAGTTCGTCGAGCAAGGCTGGAGCATCAAGCAGATGCACCGCCTAGTCATGACTTCGACGGCCTACCGACAAAGTTCGATGGCTCATCCCCGAGGGCTCGAGAGCGACCCGGAAAACAATCTGCTGTGGCGCATGAGACCTCGCCGCTTGGAGGCCGAGATCGTCCGCGATTCGGTGCTCTCTGCGGCGGGCGTTCTGGACCGAACGTTGTTCGGCGAGCCGGTCAAGACCGAGACGAGACCCACGGGCGAGGTGGTTCCTGCGAACGACACCGAGGCGGGAAGGCGATCTGTCTATCAGATCGTCCGGCGCTCAGCCCCGCAGAGTTTCTTGAACGTCTTCGACGCCCCGGTCATGGAGGTGAACTGCACGGGTCGCAATACCTCGACGACCGCTTCACAGTCCCTGGCTCTGATGAATAGCGAATTCATCAGGTCGCAAGCCGAGCACTTTGCTCAGCGCGTGCTTGCCGAAAAGCCGCCCGTGGGGATGTCGGCGAGTCCCGCGGACCGTGAAACGGTCGAATACGCCTTTCGGCTGGCATTGGCCCGTGCGCCCAGTGCGCGCGAGATGGACATGCTGTTGACCTTCCTGGACAAGCAGCTTAGGCGCCATGCCAATCTGCCCGACGAGGATCGGGTGCTCCGAACGTATGCCAATCTGTGCCAGGCGCTGCTCGGCGCCAATGAGTTCGTCTATTTGGATTGACGCCAGGAGGTGTCGCGATGGGATTTGACGAAGTTAAGCGACACACGCGCTTCACGCCCATGAGGCAGGTGCTGACGCGGCGGGACTGCTTGGAACGGATCAGCTTCGGTCTGGGCGGCATCGCTCTCAGTTCTCTGCTGGGGGAGGCCCTGGGCGGCACGCCTCGCGCCGCCTACGACGTGCTCCTCAAAAGGCCTCACTTCACGCCGAAGGCCAAGCAAGTGATCTTGCTGTTTCAGAATGGCGGGCCCAGCCAAGTGGACCTATTCGACCCGAAACCGGAACTGACCAAACACAGCGGAAAGAAGCCGGGGGACGGATATGTCAACACGGTTGACCCAGGTAAGACCGGTACTTGGTTAAGCAGTCCCTTTCGGTTCTCCCCGCACGGCCAGTCGGGCATGGTGCTTTCCGAAGTGCTTCCGGGCTTGGCCAAGCACGTCGACGAGATCGCGTTGATTCGCTCGATGGTGACCGTCCACTCGAATCATGAGCAGGCGCTCCGCAACATTAATACAGGTCGAATTGATCCTGGGCGACCGGCGCTCGGGTCCTGGATCGCATATGGGTTGGGGACCGAGAACCAGAGTTTGCCGGCTTACGTTGCGATCTTGAACCCTAGTGGGCTTCCCGTCGACGGCGTCAAGAACTTTTCTAGCGGATGGCTTCCACCTCTCTATCAGGGTATGGCCATGAGAGCGGAAGGCGCGCCCGTACTCAACCTCGAGACACGTGGATCGGCTGGTGACAGCGCTGACCGGCTTGCCCTGCTGCAGCAGCTCAATCGCGCGCACATGGAGCCCCGCCGCGACCAGCTCGAGCTAGAAGCCCGAATTGCCAGCTTCGAACTCGCCGCGCGCATGCAAGTCGCAGCCAGCGACGCGCTTGACCTATCCAAAGAGGCGCTGCCCACCCGGGAACTCTACGGCACCGAGAACGAAGACACCGCCGTATACGCTCGTCAGTGCCTGCTGGCTCGCCGCTTAGTCGAGCGCGGGGTGCGATTTGTCCAAGTATTCCACCAGTCGCAGCCCTGGGACACGCATAAGGAAAACGAGAAGGGTACAAAGAAAGTTGCTGGACAAACCGACCAGCCAGTCGCCGCGCTGCTGACGGATCTCAAGCAGCGCGGCCTTCTCGACGAAACGTTGGTTATCTGGGCGGGTGAATTCGGGCGTACGCCGATGGCCGAGGACAAAGACGGACGCGACCACCACAAGTACGCGTTCAGCCTTTGGATGGCGGGCGGCGGCATTAAGGGTGGCGTCACCTACGGTGCAACCGACGATTTCGCATACCGCGTCGTCGAAGATCCCGTGACAACGGCCGATTACCACGCCACGATCCTGCATCTGCTTGGACTGGACCACAAACGGCTTACGTTCCCTCTCGGCAGCCGCGACGAGAGCCTGACGGACGTGCACTCCGCAAAGGTTGTGAATGCGATCCTGATGTGAAGCATTGCTGAGGGGCTGCCTTCCTGGCCGTATCGCTGACTCGGTGGAAACAAGTCATTTCAAGGGGCGATAGAGTTTCTCGCATCCCAAGGTGGAACAGCCGTTCCATCCCGACGATATGGGCCCGGAAAGCCTCCGAATACTCTGCCACGCGGACGCCGATGCCACGGCCTGCGCCAGAACACGTGTCCTCTGACGAGTCGAGCCCTTCCTTGAATCAACGGCTCCGCCCAAGTTCCGAGTGTTCCGCAGAAGCCCATTCAGCGAGCATTGTTTTCGTAGAACCGCGATTCCTCCCGTCGGGTTTGAAGGCGCCAAGGGGTGTAGCGGCTCGCTCCTTGCTGCTTCTGTGGAGGATGGCCTTTCGGTCTATCTGCGGAACATGGTGATGACGCCGGAAGCTCGGGCCCGGTGTTGCGGCGACGGGCGCCTCCTCGGCACGGGGTGCGACTTCCTGGTACTGGCTCGAGGCCCTCTCCTCCGACCTCAGTGTGTCCGTCAAACGCACCCAGGCCGGCGGCCGCACCGTGTCCGTGGCCACGAGCGAGTTTGAGGCCTTGCGAGAGACGGCTCGGGGGCGGACTGAGTCTGAGAAGGGTAGCCTCCAGGCGGGGCTGCGGCTACGCCGGGAGAACCACCGTCGCTGCGTGGAGCGGCAGATCCTGGTGAAAACGGCGGCGTGGTTTTCTCAGGAGACCGATTCGTTTCCTTCCGGGCCTTAGAACCGCGAAGGGCGTGCCGGCCCGCCTCTCCCATCGCGAGCATGCACACGGCGCCGACGGTCTCCACCAGCGGCTCCTACGCGGGGCGGAAGCGGCCGCGGAACCGCAGGGCTCAACAGAACGAGACCCCGTTCACCGAATTGGTGGAATCATTCAACCATCCCCTCCACGAGACCGGAAGTAATGCCAAACCAATAAGAAGAGCACTCCCGCGGCCGCCAAGAGAGCGACGTAGTGTAGGAACCCTAGGAGTTCAAAGGGGATCACTGTGGTTCCGAATCCGTTTGCGCCGAAGGATCGACGGGTTGAAACAGCGCACTTCGGGGCCGCCGACTTGTGATTGGCAGAGCCACGAAAAACACCAGGGCCGCTACGATGAAACCGACCAATGCTGGGCCCAAGTCCCAAAGCGGGCCGATAACAAATCGCCAAACGACCGTGGCGAACATCCCGGCCACCATGGATGCCGAAACCGCGTACACACGAGTCTCCTTGTACCAAAACAGGCCTATCAGAAAGGGGAGGACCATCGTGGGAGCCCAGAAGTCGTAGGCAAAAACGAGAACCTCAGCAATATCGGAAAAAAAGTACGCGCAGACAGCGGCCCCAATGCCACTCAAGAGCGTCGACGCTTTTGCCACGCGCAGCAACACGCGGGCATTCGCATCCGGGTTGATATAGCGTCGGTAGAGATCCTCCATGATCATGGTCGCGTGGCAGGAAAGACAGCTGTCCGCGGAAGACATGGCAGCTGAGACTAAGGCGGCGAGCATCACTCCTGCAACGGCCGGGTGGAAGGTGCTCCGCAGTAACGCAGGGTAGACGTGTTGAACCCCGTGTTGGGCCGCTTAGCTCACTTCTGGGTCAAACGCCGCAGCAAGGCCGAGCACAAAGGTAGCGATTGGAAGGAACAGCAGCAGGAATAGCCCGCCACCAGCTACACCCCAACGAGCCTGAGACGCATCTTGCGCAATAAAGCATCGGACGGCGTACGGTGGCACCAGAAACTCGCCCAAGAAAAACGCGGCAAATAGGCTCACCACACGCGTGGCCGACCAGTGGCCAGTAACGTCAAAGTGCGCCCTGGAGACGCGCTCCGCCATGGTCGCAAAACCGCCGTTGTCTGCCATCAGCATTGCCGCGGCCAGTCCAGTTCCGCCCACAAGAATCACAAATTGCATCACGTCGGTAGTGACGACGGCCCTCATCCCGCCAACAGTCGAGTAATAGACCGTCACCGCCGCCCCAACCAACAAAGCGGCGCCGTAGGGGATACCCAAGACATGGCTGGCGATCGTTCCCATAGCGGCCATTTGAGCCGTCAATGCACCGACCAGAAAGATCACGCAATTGACAACGGCCATTGCGCGCGCAAACTTGCCAAACTTGAGCTCGAAGTAGTCTCCGACCGTCACGAGCTTCAACCGGCGGAGTTTTGGGGCAATCCAAAGGCCTGTAAAGATGAGCTGTAAGTGCCAGCCACAGGTGATCAGTGCCGGCGCGACCCCGAATTCGTACACGCGGGAAACCATTCCCACAGAGGCGCCACCGCCCACCATCGTCACGGCGGTGGTAGCCAGAACGATTACCCATGGAATGTCGCGCCCGGCAAGCGTATAGTCCACCCAGGATCGTACGCGCTTGGCACTGCGAATTCCGATCCAAAGCAGGGCGACAAGATATGCGCCCAATGCGCCTAGTTCAACCAGACGGCTAAAGTCCAACACGGTGTGTTTCTCGCGTACGCCACCGAATCGTCATACGGCGGCTGAATCACGCATTGCCCAATGGCGCCCAACGAGTACAAATGGCCCCAAGCGTCCGGCTCCAAGTCCGAGGATCACCTACAGCGCCTCAACAAGTCCCCGATCGCGCAGCGCGATGACGGTTTGCTCAAACGCCCGAGCCGCCTCGTCGATGTCGGATTCGGTATGAGCGGCCGAGACGAAGCCGCCAGTAAAACTCATTACATCCACACCGTGATGACGCAAACGCCGCTGGTACTCAGCAATCAGCCGTGGCGGCATCCCTTTGAGCCGCCTTGCCTCCCGGGTATAGAGGTCGCGGCGGCGCGAACTCCCACGGACGCGCTCCGGATCAGTCTCAAAATAGACGTGGAAAGTCGAGCTTGGACCATAGACGTATCCGGCGATGCCGTGCCTCTCAAGAACCGCGTCCCAGCGGTCGCGCAGTCTTCTCGCCATCGCATTGGCGCGATCAATCGGTGCCCGGTTGGCCACTTGGCGGAGGACGGCCACTCCCGCAGCCGCCGAGAGTGGCGCTGCGTTGAAAGTACCCAGATGCGTCACCCGCTCGTAACGGTCGTGCCGAGCCTCACCCGTCAGGTCGAAGAGCTGCATGATTTCAGCTCGCCCGGCCACCGCCCCGCCCGGCATGCCACCTGCGAGTATCTTGGCGAAACATGAGAGATCCGGTTTTAGGTTGTAGAGCTGCTGCGCACCCCCTGGGCTGAATCGAAACCCCGTGATGACCTCGTCGCAGATCAAGACCACCCCGTAGTGCGATGTGAGGTCTCGCAGGCCCCGGACGAAGTCGCCCTCCAGCGGAACACGTCCCCATGACGCTCCCGACGGTTCCAAGATCACCGCGGCGATATCCTCCTCCCTCGAGAGCACCTCTTCGACCAAGTGCAAATCGCCATCAGGAATGAGGACCATGTTGTCGCGAACTTGCGGCGGGACGCCGAGCGATCCCTCGGCTTCAAACGGCGGGTGAAATCCGCGCACAACGTCGTCGTGCCAGCCGTGGAAGTGACCTTGAAAGCGCAGAATCCGGTTCCGGCCTGTATAGGCCCGAGCCAGTCGCAACGCCAGTAGAGTGGCCTCGCTACCGGAGTTCACAAACCGCACCCGTTCAGCCGAGGGGACCAGCCGCTGCACGAGTTCGGCCCATTCCAGATGCAGTGGATGATCGCTGCCGAAGTGCGTCCCTTGGCCTACAGCTTGGCAGATCGCCTCCACAACAGGCGGCGGCGCATGTCCCAGCAAGAGGGCGCCGTTGCCCATCAGAAAGTCGATATATTCATTGTTGTCGACATCCCATTTTCGGCCGGCGATTCCCCGCTTAATATACAGGGGAACGGGCTCGAAGTAACGGAGATCGTGGCCGACCTTTCCAGCAAGAACCCGTGACGCGCGTTCAAACGATTCCATCGACTTTGGGCGCTTCGCCAAATACGCAGACGGGAATTCACAAACGGCTGACATCGGAACATTTCGTAGCAATACAGTAGTCTGTGCGAGCACCGGCCAGTGTATCCCATCGCTTCAGGCAGGTCTTTCTTCAGTCTTCCGAGGGACGGCAGTATTGGTGCGCAGGATGAGATGTCTTGGCTGGGTGCTTTTTTGAGGTCCGCAACGCGACCCCAAACGAAACCCGTGCCTCGTCGTTTCCCCTGCGTGACGGATCGTAGTACGAGCCACAGCGCGTATCACTGCCCGAGCAGAGAGGTCGGCAGGTCTTCGACGCCGGGGGGCGGTCCTCCCCATAAGCGCTAACTTGTTCCTCGAAGCACTATCTTGTATAGTGTGTGCATGAGTGAGACGATGACGAGGGCGGCGATGAACGAAGACTGGGAATTGCTTGCGCCAGGACAAGTCCTGGATAGGAGGATGCGATGAGGTGCGCCAGGCTAACTGGCCAATGTCAGGAGGTGAAAGTCCTCTGCGGTAAAGGATGAGCTGATCCATAGCGCTCCCCGAGCCGTGCGGTCGTTCCCGTGAGGGGACGGGCGAAGCGTCGGCAGGGGCGCATGTGGGCAGGGCTATGGAGCGTCGAAATCTTCATCATTCGGAGTGCCGAGACCGTCTCATTAGTCGAAGGCAACACCTCGCGGTCCGTTCTAGCTAGGGCCGGGAGGGCTCCGCGGCGTCGAAGAACCCAGGCACGCATGTACGACAGAGGTTGGGACCTGGGAGGCCTTCGGGTCGTCCCGGCGGGTCGCCGCCGGGACCGTGAAGGGAAGGACAGGAGTCAAGACTGGAGATGCACGATCCGAAGGAGTCAGACTCGGCCATACTAGCGACGAGTCCCGGGAACAAGGCGGCGCGAGCGGCTGCGGAGCGGGAGGAGCGAAGGGCCGGGACCAACGAGAATCCGGGAGGCCGAAGCACGGTCCGCACGCAGGGACGGGCAGCCGTGTCACAGGGGGCCGAGCGGATACGGCAATGTATACAGAGGAATCCCAAGGAGAAGCTCACTGCGCTTCTGCACCATGTCACGCCGGAGACGTTGCGGGTTGCCTACGTCGCGCTGAAGCGAGATGCGGCACCGGGCGTGGACGGAGTGACGTGGAAGGAGTACGGGGGAGGGCTGGACGAGCAACTGCTCGACCTGCACGACCGCGTGCATGCGGGAACGTACCGGGCGACGCCGTCGCGACGGGTGAACATTCCGAAGCCGGACGGCGGCAGGCGACCGCTGGGGGTGGCCGCACTGGAGGACAAGATCGTCCAGAAGGCCGTTGTGGACAATATCCTGACGCCGATTTACGAGGCGGAATTCCTCGGGTTCAGCTACGGGTTCCGGCCCGGGCGGGGCGCGCACGACGCGCTGGACGCCTTGGCATACGGGATTGAGAAGCGCAAGGTCAACTGGATTCTGGACGCCGACATCGCCAAGTTCTTTGACCGGATCGACAGGGACTGGATGCTCCGGTTCCTGGGCGAGCGGATCGGGGATCAGCGGCTGATCAGGCTGATAGGAAAGTGGCTACGCATGGGCGCCATGGAAGACGGCCAACTGGTCGATACGGGCAAGGGGACGCCGCAGGGGTCGGTGATTTCGCCGGTCCTCGCCAACGTCTACCTGCATTACGTACTCGATTTGTGGGTCGGGCGGAAGTGGCGACCGCAGGAAGCGCGCGGCGAAATGATCTTCGTGCGATACGCCGACGATTACGTGGCGGGCTTTCAGCACAAGGAGGACGCGGAACGGTTCCTGCAGGAGCTGAAGGAAAGGCTCGGCCAGTTCGGACTGGAACTGCACCCGGACAAGACCCGCCTGATCGAGTTCGGACGGTACGCGATCGCGAACCGGAAGACGCGTGGGCAGGGACGGCCGGAGACGTTCGACTTTCTCGGCATGACGCATTACTGCCGACAGACGAGGAAAGGACGCTTCGGGCTGGGGCGCAAGCCGGTGGCGAAACGCATGAGCCGGACCCTGAAGGCGATCCGGGCAAAGCTGCGACGGCGCATGCACGCGGATCAAGTGGAGACCGGGCAATGGCTGGGGAGGGTGTTGCGAGGCTGGTATAACTACTTCGCGGTCCCCACCAGCCACCCGTACCTACGGCGATTCGAGCGACGCGTCAGGAAAGAATGGATGGCCATTCTCCGCCGGAGGTCGCAAAAGGACCGGCACCCGTGGAAACGTCTGCACCTACTTTGTGATGAACTGTGGCCGCCTGTGCGAGTGCTGCATCCGTGGCCGGACCGAAGATTCGCCGTCACCCATCGGAGGTAGGAGCCGAGTGCGTTAACGCGCCCGCTCGGATCCGCGCGGGGGGCACCGGGTAACCGGTGTCCCTACCGCAATCTGAAACCTTTCATAGCGAGCCAGCGGGTTCGACTCCCGTCCGGCAAAGGTGCAGCCCACCAGCCGGGAGCGCGTGTTGCATGGCGTGCGGTAACGCACTGTCGTGAAGCGTACACAGCGGGTGGTCAAGCGGCGCTATTGAGCCCCGAAATCATCAATGCCGACGCCTTCGTTGTGCACTTAGCGGGGGCCGCACCGGGCACGCCGTCAACGGCGAGGGGTGTCTGGGTCGACCGGGGTCAGAGACCGTCTGCATAGCCACGGGATGGCTCGCCAGGGAACCTGGGAGGCCCCGTACGGTCCACGCAAGAAGGCCGGAAGACGGACCCCTGGCGGTAACAAAAGGTCCGGGCCCGCCCCTGCCTGCGGGGGATCGGGAGCGAAGCAGCAGGCAAGCGTGGTACTGGCTGGCGAATCAATAAGCCGAAGGGACGCCGTGCGGGGAGTCGTAGCGCCCTCATAGTACTGACAGACGGCGGGAAACCGGGGCCGCTGGGACCCGCTCGAGGGAAGGGGGGCGTCGCATGGACAGGACCGTGGAGGGGAAACGGTGAGGAAACTTGAGTTCCAGCAAGCCGTACACGGAACCTCCGGGGATAGCCGATCGGAGCCTAGTGCGCGAATCTGCCGTGCGAGGAACCGAGTGCGTTAGACGCGCACGCTCGGGTCTGAGGGGGAAGGGGCGCAGCAATGCCCCCTTCTACCCGGCTGCTGTCCTTCTTTCCGGAGAACTGGCAGGAACCCGCCGCTCAGACCGGGGCCTTGCGCGGACTGCGCAAGGACAAGTCGCCGGAGCGGCTCTTGCGCACGCTGCTAATCCACCTCGGGTGCGGTCATTCCCTGCGCGAGACCGTCGTGCGGGCGCGGCAAGCGAAGTTGGCGGATCTGTCGGACGTGGCCTTGCTCAAGCGGCTGAGGAAGTCGCGGGACTGGCTGTATGCGCTGTGCGTCGAGCTGTTCCGGGAACATGGCATCGCAGTGTCGTCCGAGGCTGGCTTCCAAGTTCGGGCGTTCGACGCGACCACCGTGCAGGAACCGGGCCGGACCGGATCGCTATGGCGCCTGCACTACAGCGTCAACCTGCCTTCGCTTGGTTGTGATTTCTTCAAGCTGACGGAGACGGCAGGCAGCGGCACGGGGGAGTCGTTCACGCAGTTCCCGATTCGCGAGGGCGACTACGTTCTGGCGGATCGGGGCTACTCGACGGCGGTCGGGATTCAGCACGTCGCTGCGGCGGGGGGTCGGGTTGCAGTGCGCGTGAACACCGGTTCGCTGCCGCTCGAGACCGCCGATGGCCAGCCGTTCGACTTACTGGAGGCGGTGGAATCCCTGCGGCAGCCCGGACCGGTGGGGCAGTGGTCGGCCCGCACAGTCGCCAAGACGGGGCCGCCCGTCCCAGGCCGGATTTGCCCGGTGCGCAAGACGGAAGAAGCGATCCAAGTCGCGCACGCCAAGATCCGCAAGGTGGCCCAGCGCAAGGGCAAGCAGGTGCAGCCGGACACCCTGCGGTTCGCACGCTATGTGATCGTGTTCACCACCTATCCGCCAGCGGAGTTCCCGGCCGCGTCGGTGCTGGGATGGTATCTGGTGGCGCTGCTGGTGGAAAAGGTGATGCGCCACGCGCTGACGATTTCCCCCTGGGGATACGACCTGGCGGCAGAGGCGACCGCACAGTCAATGGCGTGACTTCAAGTTCGCACTCAACCAAGTTATGCGCAGCATCGAACCCGCACTCTCGCTGGAGCAGATGATCGAAGAGTGGAATGAGATCTCCGCATCCCTGGCCGAACCTCCAAGAACGAGGTCAAACCAAGTCGACGCTCAGTTTAGCACTATGCCATCAAGTTAGCGCTTATGGCGGTCCTCCCCCGGCCGGCGACGGGCCGGACCGTGGTGTTCCCACTCTCGCGGAGCCGAAAGTAAGCTTGGTCGATCCGTCGCAGCAATTCCCGCGCGACCCGAACGGAAGCGAGGGTGAAACCCCGTATCGCGCAAATGGAACTCTGCGCATAGGCGTTTGCCTGGGCAGAGCGCGAGCTTTGGGCCCAATGCAAAGGACGAAGTCAGAGTGGGTATCTCATCGGGTTCTTCTCTTGGTCGTCCGGCGTCATTGCACCCCTCCGCACGAGCGTGGGAGTGCATCACAGAACTCAGAACCTGACGTCTCGAATGGCACTGGGCGATGACGCCGCCCGAGCGTCGTCCGCTTCCTTCTTTGGATTTGAAATGGTCCGCTTCTGTCGATGAGGTTTGTGGAGATCCGACCGCTCAGGTGCGCTCCTAGTGCGAACCACCGCGCTTCCAAGGACTGCCCAACACGCTTTATCGCAACCGGAGCGACGGCGCCGTCGAAGATGTCACGGAACGGTCAGGCATTTCCGGACATGGCGGCCAAGGCATGAGCATTGCCTTCGCCGACTACAACGAGGATGGCTTCGCAGACGTATTCGTGACGAACGACACAGTCCCGAACTTTCTGTTGCTTAATCGGGGCGATGGAACCTTCGAAGAAGTGGCCCTGGCCGCGGGTGTTGGTCTCGCTGACGATGGCCAGGCGATCTCGAGTATGGGCGTCGATTCTCGGGATTACGATACCGACGGTCTGCCGAACCTGACGGTCACAGCACTCACGCGAGAAACATTCCCTCTCTTCCGGAACGAGGGTGTGGGATTCTTCCGCGACGTCACGTATCCGAGTCGGATGGGCATTCTCAGTGTCAAGAGCAGTGGCTGGAGCAATGGTTTGATTTCAACAATGACGGCCGGAAAGACTTCTTCTCAGCCAACTCGCACGTTCTAGACAACGTCGAGGTATTCCGGCCCGACTCCTACCGGCAGCCGAACACGGTTTTCGCCAGCCTCGGGGATGGTACGTTCCGGGAAGCCTCACGAGGAGCAGGCGAAGGCTTCCAACAACCGCGAGCGCATCGCGGCGCAGCCTTTGCAGATTTCAACAACGACGGTCGAATCGACGTTGTCTCCACGTCCCTTCGTGAGCCGGTCGAACTTTGGAAGAACGTCTCTGCAAGGGACCACCACTGGCTTCTCATCAAACTGGAGGGCGCCCAGAGCAACCGGGACGGTAGTGGAGCGCGTGTCCGAATCGGGAAGCAGCACAACCACATGACCACGAGCGTCGGCTACGCATCGTCAAGTCACCACGGTATTCATTTTGGCCTGGGGAATCTGGGTCGTGTCGAAGAGATCCACATTTCCTGGCCGAGCGGTGTGACTCAGGTCATCAATGACGTGAAAGCGGATCAGATCCTACGGATCACAGAACCAAAGTGAGCGCTGGCGGGACTGCGCCGGGCGCAAACCTGCGGTCAAGCTTGATGCTCGGGGTGGGTGCAGCCGATGAACTCGGACTGTGGCGTATTGCCCTTGTAGTGAAGCTCTTGATGAATCCCAATCTCGGACGTATAGTAGCCGTTGATCGTCATTTCTTTGAGCTGCACGAAGAAGTGTTCC
The DNA here is from genome assembly GCA_965218615.1 of Bryobacterales bacterium. GTDB lineage: Bacteria > Acidobacteriota > Terriglobia > Bryobacterales > UBA6623 > VXMF01. The sequence continues at coordinate 462,378 of CBDCLH010000001.1, read as the reverse complement.
AGCTGGGTGCTCGGGTTCAATTCTCCCGCGGCCATCGCCGCCAGCATCTCATCCTGCTGCGCGGTGCTGCTGGCCAAGAAGGAGTTCCGGAAGCGCTTCGTCGACTCTTCGTCCACCGCCTCGAGATCCGCCACCCATTGATCGCGTAGCGTCTTTTCGCTATGGGCCACCATTACGTCGATGAATTGACCGACCTTGGCGGCGTGAGCACCGGGAGAGTGATCATCGGCGGGAATAATCATTTCCGCAAGCCGTTCCAGCAGTGCGTGCTGCGCCTTGTCGAAAAACTGGAATTGATAAACGTCCGGATCCTGGGCGAGAGCAACCAATTGCCGTTGGCCCAATTGGGGCCGCGCGGCGACCAGCGCGCCGGTCATGATTTGCAATGCGGTTCGGCGATACATGAATGTCTCCTTTTGTTCGGCTCAGAGGTCGCCCCGCTTCATCTGCTGGACGATGTAGTCCGAGGCCCGTGCCGCCAAGGCTCCGATCGTCAGAGTCGGACCGTAACCACCTGAAGTGACGAAGCCCGCCCCATCCACAACAAACAGGTTCTTGACATCGTGCGCTTGGCTGAACCTATTGAGAACGCTCTTCTTGGGGTCGTTTCCCATGCGCGCCGTGCCCATCCCGTGGATCGAGTACCCCGTCGCCATCAGCGTGTCCCGAGCCCGCACGTTTTCCGCGCCGAGAGCTTCGAAAAGCGCTTTCAGATTCTGAACGGCGTCCTTGGCCATTTCCCGTTCGTTGTCGCTCATTTCGCAGTGAAACTTCAGCACCGGGATTCCCCACGCATCCACCACATCGTTGTCGATCTCGACGTAATTCTCCCAGCGGGCCAACATTTCGCCGCGCGTGTTGAATGCGAGAGGCGTCGTGTAGTAGCTCCGCACGGTCTTCTTGAACTGATTGCCGTAACCCACCATGGAGCGGGCGAAGCGCGGAAACATGCGCGCGCCCGAGCCGCCCTCATGTACGTAGGAGCGGAGGAAGTTCGGGTGACGCGAGTCAATATTCCGATACGGAACAATATCGATCCCGCTCGACTTACCGTCTTCGTTGACCACTTCGCGGTCCCGCAACTGCGGCAGCAGGCCTGAGACCGACGGCCCCCCGATGTTGTCCATTAAGTAGTGGCCCAGCACTCCGCTCGAATTGGCGATCCCATCCGGCCAAGAGCGCGAGACCGAATTCAACAGGATCCGAGTCGACTCCAGGGCCGAAGCGCCAAGGACAATCACACGCCCCTGCGCTTCGTAGTCCTCTCGGCTTACGCGATCCACGAATGCTACCCCCGTCGGCGTGCCGTTTTCGTCCACGGCGATCTCACGGACCACAGAATCTGGCCGCAGCGCCAGACGTCCGGTCTTGAGCGCCGCTGGCAAGGTGTCGGAAATCGAATTCCAGAAGGCCCCGATGTCGCACCCTCGCCCGCAATGGCCGCAGTAGTGGCACGCGGCGAGTCCGCCGATCGCCCGCGAACGCATGGCGGCCCTCTTGGGGATGACCCGCATTCCCAGCCCCAATGTTGGAGCCACCTTTTGGACGATGCGTTCGCCGCAATTCAGCGGGAAGGGCGGCAGGTATTTGCCATCGGGGAGATGGGGAATGTTCTCGATCGAAGCGCTGACGCCGATGAAGCTCTCGAGTTTGTCGTAGAACGGGGAAAGGTCGGCGTACGTGATTGGCCAGTTTTCTCCGTACCCATCTCGGTCGGCGGCCTTGAAGTCGTAATCGCTTAACCGCCGAGCGTTCCGGCTCCAATGAAGGATCTTGCCGCCAACGCAACGGGACCTGACCCAGATGTAAGATTTCCCTGGACCGCTCGTGTACGGGTGCTCGCGCTCGTCGATATAGAGCGGGCGGGTGTACTCGCCCGAGGTCCATTGATGCGGATAGATCTTTTCTCGGTCTCCGGGTCGGTCGAATCCGCGGAACGGCATCTCGTAAGGCCAGGCGTGCGTGAGAAGACTGAGGGGGTCGAGTTTCGGCCCAGCCTCGAGAAGCAGCACTTCCAGGCCGCCTTCCGTCAGCTGTTTGGCGGCCACGCCTCCCGCTGCGCCGGAACCGACTACGATCGCATCGTATGTTTTCCGCAAGTCGACCATGGCGACCTCCCATTCCTGGGTGACTGATGTGCAGTTGAATCGTAAGTAGGCTGCACCGGATTGTCAATGCAAGTCAGCAGCCCATCCGGGAACGTCGACAGGCCTTGCCCGGAGGAGATCATCTCGGATTCCTCACCCGCCGTCTTTGCCGATCTAAGCCTCTCGAGCCTGCACGTGGCCGCCGGAAATACGTTGCCTAAGCGAGCCGCGGATTCCTGGATCGTATGCGGCGCCGCGAGGCCATCCCTCCAGGGACGACACAGTCGCTTGGCTCAGGGCGCCGTCTGCGGAGAGAGCGACGTCTGTTACGGGCCGAGTAGGTTCCTACCGCCGTCGTCGAGCGTTTCCGGTCTCCGCCAGTAGCTGTATTGCGGCGTCCAGTTGTGCTCGCCATGGCCGGCTAGCGCGAGGAAGTGCCAAGCCGAACAGAAGATGTCGCCGGGCCCGAAGACGACTGCGTTCTTGCGCCGGATCTTGCCGTCCTTCTTCTCGTAGAGGACGGCGCCAGGCATGTTGTTGTGGCCGAGAAGCGTGGACTGCTCGCGGATGTAGTCGCCGCCCATGTGGGAGGCGAGTCGAAAGCGCCAGCCGCGGCCGTTGGCGAAACGGCGCTGGGCCTGGGGATCGTCCTTGGAGAGGAGCGCTACCGCCATCACCGATTCCAGATGGGACAGGAAGCCGTTGATGCCATCGGCCCACAGCGTGCAATAGCGGCAGCCTTGGCCCATGTTGTGGATAGCCAGGAGCTTGTCCTGCCCCGCGAAGAGGTCCCCCAGACGCACCTCTCCGGTGAGAGTCTGGAACGTGTAGTTCGGGACCTCGTGACCGGAACCCGCCCTCCGCATCGCGTTAAGCCTTTCGGTCAGCATGGCCAATTGGCCTTCCAATTCCTCGATGGTCGCGTTTGAGGCGGTCAGGGATTCTTCATCTTGGGGCATTGGAACTCCTCCCAAATGGCAAGGGGTTGGCCACGCGGGCTACGGCGGGGACGCCGAAACTGCGGAGGTAGATCTCGACTGGGATTGTAACGCCATCATGACTCTCTCGGGTCCGGCGTGGCCGGGTCGCCTGCAGGGATGAACGGCGCCATGCAATCTCACGAGCCGACACCCGCCGGGTGCGACAATGGTCCCCATGACGCCGTCGGAACTGCGTGGTCGGCTTGAGGGGGTGATCGCCTTTCCGGTCACCAACTTCAAGGCCGACTACGCCCTGGATCTGGACGCGTACCGCACCAACGTTGCGGCGATGGTCAAGTTTCCGCTCTGCGCGGTCGTTGCTGCCGGTGGGACCGGGGAACTGTATTCGCTGACGCCCGAGGAACACCGGCAGCTCGTCGAGGCGACGGTCGCGGAAGCGGGCGGCAAGACTGCGGTGATCGCCGGTGTGGGCTTTGGCGGCGGCATGTCCGTCGAACTGGCTCGGCAGGCCCAGGCTGCGGGTGCGGACGGCATTCTGATGTTCCCGCCGTACTACCCGAACGCGGACTTCGAGGGGTTGATGCGCTATTACAAGGCGATCGGCGACGCGGTCGACTTGGGCCTCTTCCTGTACTCGCGCGACACGGTCAACCTGACAGCCTCGCAGGTCTTTCGCCTATCGGAAGAGATCCCCAATCTGATCGCGCTCAAGGAAGGGCAGGGCGATGTGCGCAACTATCAGCGCATTATGGAGCGTTGTGGTGACAGGCTGCACTGGATCGGCGGAATCGGGGACGACATGGTGCCGGGATACTACTCGATCGGCATCCGGACCTACACCTCGAGCATTGCGACCATCGCCCCCCGGCTTTCGCTGCAACTGCACGAGCGCGCCTCGATGCTGGACAACCCGAGCCTGGGGCGCTTGATGCGGAACTATGTGCTGCCGCTCTACGCCATGCGCGCGCGACGGAAAGGCTATGAGGTCAGCGTCATGAAGAAGGCGATGGAGATCCTGGGCAAGCCCGCCGGGCCTGTCCGGCCCCCCCTGCCCGAGATCCGTCCCACGGAAGTCAAGGAACTGGAAACCTTGCTGGCGCGCTTCGAACCCGTCTTGTAGGGGCCCCGCCGCAACTCCGCCCTCGTGCGCCACCCGCGACGGAGATGGCGCGGTCGGGACTCGGCAGGCGAGGGATCGATCAAACGCACGGTTCCCCGTGCGCCCGGACCCACTCGGCGTGCAGCCGTTGGAGTCGCGACGTGATCGCGCCCCGGGTCCCGCTGCCGATACGACGGCCATCGACCTCCAGGACCGGAGCCAGGCCACCCATGGTTCCTGTGGTGAACATTTCGTCGGCGGTATAAACCTCGGTCAGCGAGAGGTTCTTCTCAACGGGTCCCAGGCCTTCGGCGCGCGCGATCGCCATCACCGTGGCCCGGGTGATGCCCGGCAGGCAGCTGTCCGCGTGCGGGGTCAACAAAGTTCCGTTGCAGACCACAAAGACGTTGGTCGCGTTCGTCTCGGAGACGAAACCATGCAAGTCCAACATCAGAGCGTCGTCGACGCCCGCAACATTCGCCTCGATCTTGGCCAGGATGTTGTTGATCAGATTGTTGTGGTGGATCTTCGAGTCGATGCACTGTGGACTATTGCGCCGGATCGAAGACGTGATCAAGCGGATGCCCTCGGGGCCATAGACGAGCTCCTTCCACTCGGCCAGCACGATCAGGGTGCAGCCGGACTGGTTCCAGTGGGGGCTCATGCCCGAGGTGACCTTCTCACCGCGGGTGAGCGTCAGCCGGACATGTGCTTTGTCCGTCATCCCGTTCACCCGCAGTGTTTCGAACAGGGCTTGGCGCACCTCTGCTCTCGAGGGAACAGCGTCGAAAGCCAACGCGTGAGCCGATGCGAAGAGCCGGTTCAGGTGCCGGTCCAGGTCCGCGACCTTGCCTGCGTACACGCGCAGGCCTTCCCAGACGGCGTCGCCTCCCTGCACGGCGCTGTCGAACACGGAGACTTGGGCCTCCGCGCGCGGCTTCAAGGCGCCGTTGACATAAACCAGGATGTTGGCGTTTCGGGCGTCGGGCAGTTGCATGGTCCAGCTGCGACGGGCTTGAGGAAGGGCCCGTCACGCGGCAGATTATACGGCAAGGGCGAAGCGGTCCAAGGGAATCCGCAGTCTCAAGGCTCCCATTTCGGAGCCCTGGGGTGTTTTTGGCCGCTTGGCTATAGTCTCCACGACATGCAACGCATCACGCTCCTCCTCGCGCTGTTCGCCATGCCGCTCGCCGCGCAGTCCGAGGCTGTGACGGTCTCCATCAGTCTCGGCGAGAAGGCCGAGGCCGTCGAGGCTTGGGACGGTCCGCAGGTACATTTTTTAGTCGTGCTTTGGGTCGTCTGATCGAAGTGGATTCCGACTCACACGTCTTGTGGGTAGCTGGGCGCGGCCCCGAAGGCGTGTCGCGAGGGCGCTGGGCAGGTGGCCCGAGCCTTGGGGACGTGTTGTCGAGAACAGCGGGCAGACCGGTAGCGTGGCGCGCGGGAAGGCGTTGGGCGCAACGGAGGCGGGAGGGCGCGGACTAGCGGGCGGGTGGGTTCAGGAGCAGGTCGAGAGCCTCCTGCGGCCGGGCGGCGAAATGGCGGTTGGCCTCCGGCAGGTACTGGAAGTCGGACTGGCAGCGGACAATCGAGATCGCGGTGTTGGTCAGGCAGGCGAGATTGCGCGGCAAGTCGCGGACATAGACGCGGCAGCGGTCTTCGTCGTAGGTGAAGTCGCGGACATAGTGCAGGCGGTTCTCGATGTGCCAGTGGTTGCGGACCAGGGCCGCGAGCTGCTCGGGACGGGCCTGGTCGGGGGTCAGCGAGGTGCGTGCATAGCTCACTTCGATGCTGGTCTCAGCGGTCTTGCAGGTATAGCGTTCGCGTTCGACGCGGATCGCCTGCTGGCGTCCGTAGAGGCCGGCATAGCCGTCCCAGCCGGAGTCGCTGAGGTCCTTGCTCCAGTAGCGGCGGCGGTCGATGCGGCCAGGCCCCTTGGCGAGGGTTTCGCAGGCGGGGGCAGGGCCGAAGAGCAGGGCCTGCAGGTCGTCCAGCAGGGTCGGCTGGTTGGCCTTGATGGCGGTGACCAGGTAGTCCGCGCCGCAGTCGTCGAGCAGGCAGCGCGCCGTCTCGTGCTGGGCGTGCAGCACGTCGAGAGTGACGCTGCGCCCGGCGAGGTCTAGCTCGTCCGCCAGCTCGCGCACCGCCGGGATCGCGTTGGTCTTGCTGTCAATCTCGAGCTGTCCCAGCACCAAGCCGCGGCCGTGCTCCACGGCCGCGACCAGCATGCGGCGGCCGTCCTCGGTCTGCTTGGAGGCGCCGCGGATATCCTTCCCATCCCTGGAGATCGCCGGGATGTCCTCGGCCCGGAGGCGCTCCGGCTGCTCGCTCTTGCGGCCCGTATCTTCCGGATTCGGCTGGACTTCCCGTGGATTCTCGCTCTGCTGCCGGGCCCCCTTCGCCACGGCGGTTTCCAGCGTCTCCGGCGGCAGGCTCGCGAGGATGTTGTGGAACGTCGTGATCGACGGCGAGGTGTAGCACTGCCGGCTGGGGCTGTAGAAACAGCCCGCGGCCTGCCGCTGCTGCTGGCTCAGCAGGCCGGCGAACTGCGCGCAGGCCGTCACGCCGCGGTAGCCGGCCAGCCGCGCGGCGACCGCCAGCACGAGCACGCTGCGCAGGCTGTAGCGCTTGCCCCGCGCGTGCCGGTACTTCGCCACCGCGCCCAGGAACTCGAACAGGCTGCGCAGCCTGGGCGCCTCCAGGGGCGCGGTCCTGGCCGGGCCCTGCCAGTCCGGCTCCTCGGCGGGCTGGCGCAGGGCCGCGCCGGCGTTGGCTTGCAGTTCGAACACCAGAATCTCCTTCCGCTGGCCGTGATGGCGCCAGTCCGGCGCCGCACCCGGCTGGCGCGCATAGCCGCCGGTCATGCCCAGCGAGCGCCAGTTCGCGGCCCGGTAGCAAGTCCCGGCAAAGCGCGCCGGGTCCACGAACGTTTCCGCGACCAGCACGGGGTATCCGTGCACCGCCAGCATGTCGTCAGACAGCCGCCGCAGGCTCAGGCCGAGCACCCGCGAGGCCAGATTCGGCACCTGGAATCCTGGCAGGATCATAAAGCGGGAATTCTGGGTGACAAGGTGCAGACGGCGGAGCTTCTGCTCCTGGGACCAGCCGATCCAGCGATCCCGCGCGGTGAGCTTCAACGCGCCTGCCTGCCAGCCCAGCAGCGCAATCCAGGTCGAACCCAGAGTCGCGACATGGCGCAAGCCCTTGCCGAACAGGCCCTGAAACGACAGGTAGTGATGTGTCGCGACCAGCTTGTGCCAGCGACGGTGTTCCTGCGCACCCCCTGTCGGGCGCACGGTGACGGCGCGCAAATCCAAACCGCGGCCTCCCGCCGGCAACGACTCCATACGGCCCAATGTGACAGATCGACAACGAAATGTCCAGCCCTTTCTGGTTGGACCGACGGAAATCGAAGATCGCAGCGCCTATCGGACAGGTACGCACTGGCCCTCCCCCACAACGCGCCGCCTTGGATGCGGACTAAAAAAGAGCCCTGGGACGGTCCGATCCGCGTGTCCGGAGGCGCGCTTGTGCGGCTCGAAGAGCGGCACTTCTTGTCTCGGGATCGCATCATAGGAGGAGACTCCTGGACGGCGTCCACGAGAGAAGAGCGGATCAGGGGCTTCCCGCGGGTGAACTACTACGAAATGAGCCCAGCGGAGCTTCCGCCGACGCAGTACTCGCCGGTCGGGTTGTTCGCGGTCGTGAGCGGAGACGGCTCGACCAATCTCCGCGTCCGCACCCAGCAGGGCAACTTCTCCTGCCGGCTGGACGAGCTCTCGGACGAACCCAAGGAATTCTTGGACGGGCGCGCCACGGCGTCCTTGACGCCGACCGTGGAGCGGCTCTCCAGCGAGCGATACGAGGACGACGAACCTGCTGTCGTCGAGGTCTCCGAGGGGTTGGCCGGCGTCGCGTGGGTCGCCTACCGGGACAAGGGCGACCGCGTGCTGTTCCGGATCCGACGAGACGGAGCTTGGGACTCGGCGCAGGACGTCACACCCAGCCCTGCGGATATCTGGCGCATCTAGGCGGCGTCGGACGGCAAGGGCCGCGTCTGGCTCTTCTGGAGCCAGCGGAACGGCGCGCGATGGGACCTTTGGGGACGGCTGCTGGATGGTCCATCGTGGCGCGAACCGCGGAAGATCAGTGGCGCCGGCTCAAACACGTTCCACCGTGCGGCCTCCTCGCGCGATGGGAAGGTCTTCGTAGTTTGGCAAAGCGCCCAGGGCGCGGCCCGGCAGGCGCGAACGGAGATTTGGATGCGGGTCTGGGACAACGGCGCCTGGAGCGAGCCCCTCCGTGTGAGTGAGTCCCCCGCGAACGACTGGGAGCCTCAAGTTGCCGGTGGACCCGACGGGCAGGCGCACATCGTCTGGGATGGCTACCACGACGGCAACTGCGACGTTTTCTACCGCTCTTATTCCAATCTAGGTTTGGGCCAGGTCGAGCAGGTAACGAGCAGCGCCCGCTTTCAGGCCCACGCCAATGTCGCCGTGGATCTCGGCGGGACGCCCTGGCTCGCTTGGGACGAGTCGGGCGTGAACTGGGGCAAGGATCAGGGCTACTTGATCACGCCTCCGCTGGCCGTCCCGCTCCACCAGGAGCGGTCCATCCAGGTCGTCAAGCGCTCCGGCGGATCCTGGGTGAAACCGAAAGCAGCCCTGGAGCCGTTCTATGTCTACCGCCTGTATCCGAACTTCGAGAACCCGCAATTGGCTTTCGACGACACCGGCACGCTGACGATGCTGTTCCGCCACTGGACCCGCCAACGGGCCCACAGCATCGGAGCCCGAATGATGTGGGAAACGTTCCGGACTCGCTTCGACGGCAAGGCATGGTCGCATCCCGTGCCGATCGCCCATAGCCACGGCTCGATTGAGAAGAGGCCGGCTCTGCTCGCCACCGGAGGCGGTTTGCTCGCGGCCTGGATGACCGACAATCGCCCGTTCTCGGACGCAGTGCCGCGGAACGCGGACATCTATGTGGCCGACCTAGGCGAAGCGGATGGCCCTCCCGACTTTTCTGGCGGCAACTTCACGAACTATGTGGAAGCCCAGGCGGAAGAGATCCCGATCCACCCCTTCGAAGAGCGTAACGTCGCGACCATCCGCCGCTACACCATCGAAGCGGGAGACAGGGCGTTCAAGATTTTCCGCGGCGACATGCACCGCCACACCGATGTCTCGCCAGACTTCAAGTACGACGGCTCGTTGATCGAGGTCTATCGCTACGCCCTCGACGCCGCTGCTTTCGATTACATCGTCCCCACCGACCACCAGCTCGGGTACGACCAGGAATTCACCTGGTGGCAGGACGAGAAGCTGGCGGACCTGTTCCACGTGCCCGGGTCGTTCGTCCCGATGTTCTGCTACGAGCGCTCGCTCAACTTCCCCAACGGGCATCGCAACGTGATCTTCGGCAAGCGCGGCGCCCGGACTCTACCGATCCCCGACGCAGAGCGGCGCGGTGAAGAGCGCGCCGAAAGGCTGTACGCCTACTTGCACGAGAACGACGGCATTTCGATGCCGCACAGTTCCGGCACGGCCCAGGGCACGGACTGGTTCAACAACGACCCCGAGGTCGAGCCTCTGGTGGAGATTTTTCAGGCCTACCGCGCCAGTTACGAGTACATGGACGCCCCGTTGGCCGCTTCGCCGCAGAAACTCCGCGAACAGCGCTCAGGCTTCAATCCGATCGGGTACTGGTGGGACGCCTTGCGGAAGGGCTACAAGATCGGCGTCCAGGCCTCGTCGGACCATTGGTCCACGCACATGTCGTACGCCATGATCTTGGCGGAGGATTTCACGCGCGAATCGATGTTCGCCGCTCTCAAAGCGCGCCACGCCTACGGCGCGACTGACAACATCGTGCTCGACTTCCAGGCCACCGACGCCGATGGCAACCACTACATCATGGGCGACATCATCCGCTCGAAGCGCGCGCCGCGCCTTTCGATGAAGGTGATCGGGACGGACCGCATCAAGCAGTTCGTCATCGTGAAGAATCAGGAACTCATCTACACCCGTTACCCGAACAGCGAGGAGTACATCCTGGAGTTCACTGACCGGAACTTCGAGGCCGGATCGAACTGTTACTACATCCGGGGCGTCCAGAACGATGGGCAGGTAGCCTGGAGTTCTCCGATTTGGGTGGAATAGCCCTGCGGCGGGAATCGCCACGCGCTGCAGAACTCCACCCTCGGCTGTGTCGGGGAGACCGCCCGGGAGCCGCCGACCGGCGAGCAGCTCTTGACGGATTCGCTCCCCAGCAAGGACGGCGGGCCGTTCGAAGTGGAGGCCGCGGACGTTCGCTGACCCCAGATAGGGACAGCAGCGCGGGTAAGGGCGTGAGGCCGCTTCTCGCGGGTGCAATTTGACGCGAAGAAGGTGAGACGCTCGGACTGCCTGCGAACGTGCGGTGAAGGCGTTGCGTATGCCACCGAAGCGAGCCCACTTGATCCCGCCCTTCAGCTTGCGCTGCCATGGCGGCGCCGCAAGGTCACGCGGCCGCGGGGGCCGATTCCGGTGCATCCGCGATACGCCCAGATGCCTTCGTGACGCGGCGCCGGTCGTAACTAGCCCGCGCCGGGCTATGCTAGGAGAACTATGCCCTCACGACAGTTGCGGTACCTGCTGCTCGCGCTTGCGCTCTTTGTGATCCTCGGCAGCGCCCGTGCCATCGCCGACTTCGCGATCCAGTATCTCTGGTGGTCTGAAGTCAATCAGATCCCGACCTGGTTCAGCATTCTGCTCTACAAGATCGTCCCGATGCTGCTGGCGTCGCTCCTGGCCTGGGCGGCCCTGCTTTGGGCGCACCGCCGCGGCGTTTCCTTTGCCGGGGCGGACACGGCCCCGTACTCGTTGTACCGAAAGGTCGTCTTCCTTGTGCTCCTGCTGGCAGCCTTCGTCTTGATCAGCTCGCGGATTGATTCGTGGATCGTGATGGCCTATGCCGGCTCGCGCGGCATCGCCGCCGGAGCGGAGCATTGGCTCGACCCGATCTTCAGCAAGAACCTGTCGTTTTACCTCTTCGATCTCCCGTTTCTGAAGCTTCTAGTCAAATACCTGATTACGCTCGCTTTCGTGGGGACGGCCGTGTTCTGGATCGCGGGTCGTGGTTGGCAGATTTTCGGGCATTTCAAGCGCTTCCGGGCTGGTGGCGGAGCACTCGAGGAGTTCGACCTCGGCCCGCAGCCGCTGCTGCTGCCTGGAGCCACCAAAACGAACTTCGTGAAGATCATCGCCTGCATCGGGCTGGCCGGCGCGGCGGCGTGGTTCTATCTAGGCCAGTACGGCCTGCTGCTGAATGATCACTCCTTCATGTTCGGCATGGACTATCTGGACCAAGTCTGGCGCCTGCCCCTGCGCTGGGTGGTGGTCGTCTCGCTGCTGGTGGGGATCCCGCTCATTGCGACGTCGCGCTACAAGCCCATGGCCTACATCGTGGGCGCCTCCATCGTGCTCCACACCGTTCTGCCGCTGGCTCTCCAAGCGCTCTACGTCCGGCCGAACGAGTTGAAGCTCGAACGGGACTACATCGAGCGCCACATCCAGGCCACGCGGCAAGCCTACGCTATCAACACGGGCCAAGAAGAGTTCCTTTCGCTCGCCGAGACGCCATCCTTGGATGTGGAGGCCAACGCCACGCTGATCGACAACATCAGGCTGTGGGACGAACAGGCCTACACCGACACCATCACACAGATCCAGGCGCTCCGGCTGTACTACCGGTTTGCGGACATGGATATCGACCGTTACCAGATCGACGGCAAAGTCAAGCAGCTCCTGCTCTCCCCCCGCGAGATCGATGTCGAAGCCCTGTCGGCCGAAGCCCGCAACTGGATCAACCGCCACTGGGTCTACACGCACGGTTACGGCGTCGTCACCTCCGAGGTCAATCGCACGACCCCGGAAGGCCTGCCGGTCCTGCTAATCCAAGATGCTCCGCCGGTTATCAAGATCCCTGACATCCGCATTGAGCAGCCTGAGATCTACTACGGCGAGCTGACGCACGATCCGGTGTTTGTCAGCACTGACCAGGAGGAGTTCGACTATCCCCAGGAAGACCAGAACGTCACGTCGAACTACGCGGGAGAGGGCGGCTTCCCGATCCACTCCCTCCCGGTGCGCCTCGCCGCGGCGATCCAACAGAGCGAATTCAACATCCTGTTCACCGGTCTGACGAACGAGTCCAGCCGCATGATGATCTACCGCAACGTCAGCGAGCGCCTGGCGCACTTGGCGAGCTTCATCCAGTGGGACCCAGACCCGTATCTGGTGATCACGGACGAAGGCCGGCTCGTCTGGATCCTGGATGGCTACACGACATCCAACGTTCACCCGTACTCGCAGCCCGTTCGGGTTGGCCAGTTGAACAGAAGCGTGAACTACATCCGCAACGCGGTCAAGGCGACCGTCGACGCCTACCACGGCACGACCCGACTCTACCTATTCGATGAGAGCGATCCCATCATCCGGGCCTACGCCAACCTGTTCCCGGGATTGTTCCAGCCGATGGAGGCGATGCCCGCGTCGATCCGCGCCCACGCGCGTTATCCGGACCTCATTTTCAACATCCAGGCCGAGATCTATCGCACGTTCCACATGCGCGACCCGACGGTGTTCTACAACAAGGAGGACATCTGGGACGTGGGCAAGAGCCTCGCAGGCGACACTGGCCTCGCCGAGCGCATGCAGCCGACCTACATCGTCGCGACGCTGCCTGGCGAAACAGAGCCCGAGTTCCTGTTGATGTTGCCGTTCACGCCAAGCAACAAGGACAACCTCAATGGCTGGATGGCGGCGCGCTGCGACGGGGACAAGCTGGGCGATCTGATCTTCTACCAGCTCTCGAAGCAGCAGCTGGTCTACGGCCCCAACCAGATCGAGGCGAAGATCGACCAGGACCAGAAGATCGCCCCCGACCTCACGCTCTGGAATCAGCAGGGTTCCCGCGTCCTGCGCGGCGAGATGATCGCCATGCCAGTTGGGGACAACTTCCTCTACGTCGAGTCCATCTACATCCAGGCCGAGACGGCGCGTATGCCGCAATTGCGCAAGGTCGTTCTCGCGATGGGGGACAAGCTGGTGTACGAAGACAACTTCGAACTCGCCCTGGCCGAGATCGGAACGGGGGACAGGCATTCGGACCCCGCGTCCGGCGCGACAGAGATCGCCGCCGCGGTCGCATCCTCGGCGGACAGTCCCGACTCCGGCCTGCACGCTATGGCGCGGCGGATCGCAGCTCTGCGCAGGCAGGCCCGTCAACTTGCGGACGAGTTGGCCGCGCTCGAGAGGGACATCGAGCCCTGACAGAAACGCCCCGGATCAGCGTTCCTGGCCGGGGCCGGTCCAGCGGGCGACGAAAATGTTGAATTCGTACCGGGACTGCGCGTTCCGGTCCGACGAAAAGACCAGTTGCGCGCCGTCCGGCGAGAACTCGGGAAAGGATGTGAAGCCTCCGAAGTCGGTCACCTGCCGCAAGTTGGAGCCGTCCAGCTCGATCAGGAACAGATCGAATTCGCGGCTGTCGCAGTTGTTCTTGTTCGAGGAGAAGACGATGTTCTTGCCGTCCGGCGTAAACTGCGGCGCGAAGCTCGCGCAGCCGAAGTCCGTCAACTGCCGCACTCCGCTGCCGTCCGCGTTGGCGACGAAGATTTCCATCTTCATCGGCGCGGTCAAGTTCTGGGCCAACAGCTCGGCGTAGCGCTCCGAGTCGGCGCCCTCGGCGGGGTGATTCGCGCGCAATACGATCGTGCTTCCGTCCGGCGAGTAGAACGCGCCGCCATCGTAGCCGTACGCGGCCGAGAGCCGGGTCTTGTTGGAGCCGTCCAGGTCCATCGACCACAAGTCCAAGTCCCCGGATGCCATTGAGGTGTAGACGATCTTGTCGCTTGCCCAATGGATGGTCCCTTCGGCGTCATAGCCGGCAGTCTCGGTGAGGCGTCTCGGTTCCGAACCGTCCAAATCCGTCAGGAACAGGTCGTAGCCGGCATGGACCGGCCAGACGTACCCTTGGCTGCGGTCCGGCCTCTGCGGGCAGGCCTCGCTGGCGAGGTGCGTCGAAGCGAAGAGGATGGTTCGGCTGTCAGGAAGGAAGTAACCGCAGGTCGTGACGCCTTGGCCGGTCGAGACCATGCGGTGGTCCGAGCCGTCGGCATTCATGACGTAGATTTGGTCGCACGAGGAGTCTCCGCGCGTGGACTGGAAGACGAGCTTGGCGCCATCGGGAGACCAGTACGCTTCGGCATTTTGTCCGCCGAAGGTCAGTTGGCGGATGTCGGACAAGTATCCCCCGCGCCCGGGAACAGAGTCCTCCGGCTCGGGCCCGACCTCGCACGCAGGCGCGAGCAGAAAGATCAGGCATAGGGTTGCAACGAATCGCATCAAGCCCTTCGATAGGCATTCTAGCCGCTCGCGGCTTGCGTGCGGTCCAGGGGAGATCGAACGGACGACGGATCCGCCGCCGCCGTTGTTACCCGAGGCTGCGACGCCGACGGGTCACGAGGCCGATCGCGTCCGAATCCAGCTTGGAGGTGGCGAAGGGAGCGAACGGAATGCCGTGTTCTGCGCCCAAGTTTGGAGTTTTTTGCGATTCATAGCTGTAAGTCATTGATTCCATTGACCAAGAATTGAGCCAAGCGGATTTGAAGGCACTACACTTTGTTACCGCGGCTCGCCTCGCTTTCTCCGTCCGCTTGGATCTCTCTTCGATCCACCGGCACGGTGCGACGGTGGCGCCGGAAGCTCAGCCCCGCAGCGGCTGCGATGCGCGCCTGCTCCGGATTCGGATCCACGTCCTGCCGCTGGCTCCAAACCTTCCCCTCCGCCGTCCGCATCGTCGTCGTCAGCCGCACCCACGTGCGCATCCGATCACGGATCGACTTCCAACTGCAGGTGACGCCCTTCGCCCGCAGGCGATAGCGCAGGGCATGCACCAAGTGGTACGCCAGCACCGTCAGGAACAGGTGGCCCGCGACCCGCTCGCCCAGGCGGTGGTACAGCGGGCGCAGGCCCAGCTCGTCCTTGAACGAGCGGAAGGTCGCCTCGATGTCCGCCAAGCGGCAGTACTCCCGCACGATCCGCCCGTCGTCCCATGCGACCCGGCTCGTGCGCAGCAGGCTCGTGCCTTGGATCCGGTCGCGCTCCCAGTAACGCTGGTTCGGCTCCCACTGCACCGCCGCGGCCTTGCCTTTCTCCCCGGCTTGCACCGTCACCGTGTACTGGCACGCCACCAGTTTGTACGTCTCTTCGATCCGCCCGACTTTGCGCGCCACCTTGTCGAAGGCCTTCAGGCGGCCTTTCACGCCCAGCCCCTCGTGCAGCGCGCGCAGCTCCGCCTCGAACCGCTCCCGCTTGCGATCCAGCAGCGACTGCTCGTCCTTGTCCCGCGCCGGGCTCCACACGCACAGCCGCGCCTCCCCGCCCGCCGTGGCCGCACCGTCTTCCGCTTCCTTCTCGCCTGCCTCCTCCTCGCTCGCTTCCTCCGCAGCCAGCCGCCAGATCTTCAGCTCGCGCCCGCCCGCGCTCTCCCACAGCGTGTCGGGCTCGCGCTCCGGGGCCGGCTGGCGCCGCCGCTCGACCGTGATCCAGTGCAGACCACGCTCCCGCAGCCACGCCAAGTTGCCCTCGCTCGCGATCCCGCCGTCGAACACCACCGTCGGGCGCTCGCCCGCCGCCACGTCCAGCCGCTCGATCGCTGCCTGCAGCCTGCCCGCCTCCCCGACATTGCCCGCCAGCACCTCCGACCGGCGCGGGAAGCCCTCCCCGTCCAGCAGCAGCCCCAAGGTGACCAGCGGGCAGTCGTTCCGCTTCTGCTTCGAGCGCCCGTGCGCGGCGTATGCGTGCTCCGGCCGTCCGGTGTGGAAGGTGTTGGACAGGTCGTAGAAGACGATCCGCGGCTGCAGGCCGAACAACTCGCACTCGCGGTCGAACACGGTCCGCTCGATGCGCGCGCGGCGCTGCCAGAGGGCGTCGGAGGCGATATACAAGGAGTTGGAAGAGAGATCGGAGAGCTGCAGGCCGAGCAGTTCGCCGAGGGTGGAATCGTCGCGCAGCCAGCGCAGGGTCTCGCGCTCGCTGCCCGGGTGCAGGGCGCGGGCCAGGATCTGGGCGAGGCCTAAGCGGACGTGGCGGGGGCGCAGGCCGCACTCGTGGAGGCACTCGCGCAGGCCGAGATCGCGGGCCAGCCGGTCGAGCAGGCGGGCGGCCCCGGCCTCGCACACGTCGGTGTGGCGCAAGGTGGAGGGCAGCAGCGCGAGCGGGGTTTCGGGCGGCGGCTGCGGCTGGGGATCGTCGGCGATGCGGAAGCCGAGGTCGAAATCGGCATCGCGGAGGCGGCGTCGCACGAGGGGGGTGATCGCGTCGGCCTCGGCGGCGATACGCTGGGCGAGGGCGAGGCGCTGCGGGTCGGCTTCGGGCGCGGACGGCAGGCGGGCTTGGCCCGTGAGGCGGTCCTTGACGGCGGCGGCGAGCTGCTGCCAGTGGTCGCGGGGGACGCGTTGTTCGAGGCCGCCGCGGAAATGGGCCAGGATCAGCTGCCGGACCTTGGAGCCCTGGCGTCGAGAATGGACCAAGCGGTAGGCGACGCCACTGGCTTTGCCCTTGGAACGGGTTTCGACGCGCCGGACGAACATGGAACGATGGTACCGCACTGGAGCCACTCTGTCAACATGTGTTGACAGCACGTGGTCAGCACATTCAGGATAACGGCCAGGAACGGATGGGATCGGTGAAAAAAGAGAACAAAAGAAGTGGAAAAAGGAAGAGTTCGAGCCGAAATTGCCGATTCAGGCCGTCAACACGGGACGAATCGGCTGCGTCATAGCCCTATTCCGGGCCGGAACTCCAAAGATGGGTGCGCGTCTAGCGAGTGGGAGGCACACTTGTAGGGGTGGGCGCAGGTCTACGGTCTCACGACCGCGCCCTCCGTGCGGGAGGATTCCGGGTTGGATCGCTGGGATCGCCCGCCGAACTTGACCGACCGTTGAGATTAGCTATAAGATTAGCTAAGGGCGACCGGGGGAGACTTGGCATGCCGATGGTGAACGTACATGAAGCCAAGACGCAACTGTCGCGCCTGCTGGCGCAAGTGGAGTTGGGAGAGGATGTGGTGATTGCCCGCAACGGCAAGCCCGTTGCGCAGCTCGTCCGCTACGGCACGCATCGCGGCAAGCGCCAGTTCGGTTCGATGAAGGGGAGAATCGTGATTGACGACTGCTTTTTCGATGCGCTCCCCGAGGCCGAGTTAGAGGCCTGGGAATCTTGATCCGGGTGCAACTTCTGCTCGACACGCACGCCTTTCTCTGGTGGCTCGCGGGAAGTGAACGGTTGTCAGAGGCAGCCAAGAGTGCTGTTGCGGACGGGGCGAACGGCGTATTCGTCAGTGCGGCTTCGGCTTGGGAGATTTCAACGAAGCATCGTCTCGGCCAGCTTCCAGGAGCGGAATCGGTGGCGCTCGACGTGGCGGGCGTGATCGCCAATGAGGGCTTTCACCAGCTCGCGATCACGGTTGTTGATGCCGCGCGCGCGGGGCGTCTGCCGGGCGTCCATCGTGACCCGTTCGATCGAATGCTCATTGCGCAGGCTCTGGCGCGCGATCTCGTACTGATCTCGATCGACCCTGTCTTCGATGGGTACGGAGTCCTCCGCCTTTGGTGAACCGTGGCATGCCCGCAACGCTGCGCCACTTGAGTATCCCGCCGCCGCTTCCGCCTCTGGGCGGATGCTAGCGACAGCCTTTGCGCCGCAGGCAGGAGTTGCCCACCGGTCTGTGGGTGAGCACCCGCCATCAGCGACTGATGGCCTTGCGCAGATCCTTCGGCGAGGTCGCCATGCACCGCGCCCCGAGACGCTCGCAAGAGGGCGGTGGTATTGCTATTGGACGCGATCACAACGCCCATGCACAGGCGATGTTCTTCGCCGGTGGTGGCGTGAAGGCTGGCCATGTCATCGGTGCGACCGACGAGATCGGGAACACGGCCGTGGAAGTCGTTCATCCGATCAAGGACCTGCACGTCACCCTGCTGCATCTTCTCGGTCTCGACGACAGCAAGCTGACCTATTTCCACGGCGGCCGCTTCAAGCAGCTCTCCCAAACCGGCGGCGAAGTCATCCAAGAGTTGATAGCCGGTTGACTCGGCTGGTTGGAAAAACCGGTCTGTCCTGCCGAGCGCCTTCGCGGACTTCCCTTGCGCAGGCTCCTGGCGCGAGTCTGTCATCCGATTCCAACGCCATAACGGCGACGCTGCTTGGGTTCAGGGCCGTCAGCGATTGCACTGGCCTCGGACGGACGGCCCCAATCTGGGCGCACTTGCGGCGTAGCGTCCCCGCTGCCGGGCACTCCTGGCGTGGCATAGGGGGACGCGAGGGCTGGCGCATGTCGGTCGGAGCCAATCCCAAATCTCGACGCGAAGCGCGGGGCCGGTGGCTCATTGGCCTGCCATTGTTTCGAGGACGACTCGCCGCCCGGAGGTGCTCTCGGAGCGGTGCGCTCGCGACACGAGCGTCTCGGCGAGTCGAGTCCAGGCGGGACCATTGAGGTGGGCAGCGGACCGTTCGAACGAGCCCATGCGATTGCGGGTATTCTGGTCTTTGCGGCTGGGCTCCGGTACCAGTTGCGAATTCCCGGAGGAGTGAGTCGATGCTTGTCGAAGAGCAGATTCAGGCCCGGCAGCAACGGGCCAAGGAAGCGATCAAAAGAGTCGTGTCCCGGCCAACGAGAAACCCGTACGGCGACTATCAGATCGAATCCACGAGCGGGAAGGAATACCGCGTGGCGATGCGTGGACCCGGGTTGTTCGACAATTATTGCTCTTGCCCCGACTTCTCCCGCAACACGCTGGGGACGTGCAAACACATCGAAAGCCTTCTGCAACGGCTGCGCGCGAGGCATCGCTCGGCGCTCGCACGCAAGCAGTATTCCAGGACCAGGGCGTCTCTTTCTCTCCAGTACGGTGAGAGCCTCGAAGTCCGTTTGAGGCTGCCTGATGAGCCTGTGCCGGCGTTGAGACGCATCGCGGACCGATATTTCGACAGTGCTGGGTTGTTACTGCGAGAACAATACGGCCAATTCGCGAACGTCCTGGGGGAGGTCCGCGCGACCGACGCTTCCGCCGTTGTGTATAGCGATGTCCTGGAGTACGTGGAACGCGTCAACGAGCTTGACGAAGGGCTTGCATGGGAACGCAAGCAACTGCGTGAGATCGAAGCGGGAACGCACTCCCATGGCGATCTGGTGAAGGTTCCCCTCTTTCCCTACCAGGTGCGCGGAGCGCTGTTCGCCGCCAGCCGTGGACGCGTTGTGCTCGCCGATGACATGGGACTGGGAAAGACCGTTCAAGCCATCGCGGCCTCCGAATTGTTGCGCCGGCGTCGAGGGATCGAGAAGGTCCTCGTCGTGGCGCCTGCTTCCGTTAAGTACCAGTGGAAGACCGAGATCGAACGCTTCTGCAATCTTTCCGCGCAAGTCATCGACGGGGAGAAACCGAGGCGGAATAAGCTCTATGCGCAGCCCGCGTTCTTCAATCTGATCAATTACGAACTGGTGCTGAAGGACCTGGAGCAAATCCAGGCGCTGGAGGCCGACCTGATCATTCTCGACGAAGCGCAGCGTATCCGGAATTGGCAGACCGTCACCGCGCGCTCCGTCAAGCGGCTCAAGAGCCGGTACGCGTTCGTGCTGACGGGCACTCCGTTGGAGAACAAGCTGGAGGAGCTTTACTCCGTGGTGGAATTCGTGGATGGCCGGCTACTCGGTCCGGCCTTTCGCTTCCTGCAGGAACATGTCGAGACCACGGAGTCCGGCAAATTGCTCGGCTACCGCGGCCTGGGCCGCATCCACGAGCAGTTGGAACCGGTGCTGTTGCGCCGCAAACGGAACGAAGTCCTACAACAGCTGCCGGAGCGCACCGACCAGGTCTTCCGCGTGCCCCTGACCAAGCAACAGGCGGAGCCGTATTGGGAGCAGAACGAGATCTTGGGCAAGCTGATGCACAAGTGGCAGCGGCAAGGCTGGCTCTCCGAGGTCGATCTGCGCCGGATCACGTGTTGCATCCAGAACATGCGAATGCTGTGCAACTCGACGTTCCTGTTCGACAAGGAGACGAACTACTCGCCCAAGCTGCAAGAATTCCGCGAAGTCATCCGGGAGTTGGCGCTTGAGGAGGGACGCAAGGTCGTCGTCTTCAGTGAATACGAGCGCATGACGCGCCTGGCCGGAGAAGAACTGAAGAAACTCGGCATTGGATTCGTCTCGCTGCACGGTGGCGTGCCGTCCCCCAAGCGGGGGGCGCTGATGCAACAGTTCCGGGAAGATCCCAAGTGCATGGTTTTTCTCTCGACCGATGCGGGTGGCGTGGGTCTCAATTTGCAGGCTGCTTCGGCAGTGATCAACTTCGAACCGCCCTGGAATCCGGCAAAGCTGGAACAGCGCATCGGCCGCGTGCACCGCATGGGACAGGTTCATCCCGTGCAAGTGATCCACATGCTCACCGAAGACAGCATCGAAGAGCGGGTGTGGGAGACGATTCGGCTCAAGCGCGCCCTGTTCTCGGGACTTTTCGATTCCGCAGCCGACGAGGTCAGCTTTGAGAAGCTGGGACGCCAGACTATGCTCAGGGTGGTCCAAGAGACTTTCAGCGACGAGGCAGACCGGCCGAAGCCGGACTTCGCCCCGCCGGAACGGGAAACTGGTCCGCTTGCAGAAGAGGCTCCCGACGAGGAGCATGCTGCAGTCGTATTGGAAGGCCCTGCGGCAAGTCCACATGTGGATGTTCAGCCCTCTGTCGATCGGGCGCCTTCATCCACTTCGAATGGCTCGCCAGGCAAACCCGTGTCAGACACCGGCATGGAGCAGGCCGTGGCCGGACTCGTTGAAGCGGGGGTGCGTTTTCTGGAGGCGTTCGCTGGCCCACCTCAGCCAGCTCAGAAGACCGAAGGCCCGGCGCAAGGCGTGTTCTCGAACTTAGTCCGGAGCGATCCGCAGACGAATCGGAAAGTGATGGCCATTCCTCTGCCCGACAGCCTGAACGCCGAGCGTCTCGAACAGGCAATCGGTGGACTGCTGAGAAAGCTCTCGCAAGGCGTGTGAATGCGAGTTGCCGTGGCTCGGCGGCGCTCCGTGGAGCCTGCGATTGAACTCGGCGCGCACGCCGGACAGCGCCTCGACGAGGGGATCGGCGTGCGCGGCCTGTTGAGCAGGCTGTGTGACCGCCGAGCCGGGCTTGCCGACTTGATGTACGCTGCCTAGTCGCAAGAGGCTTCCGAGCGCAGCCGAGAAACGTTCCGGCAGACGCTAGTCTGGCGATGCCCGGAGCGGCCCGAAGTACTGTCGCAAACCCGGACAGATCGGCGGACTTCAAGCTTTGCGTGGCTTTCATGAATAATCCGGGCTAGCGGAAACGTGGCAACGCGAGAGACTGAGGCACCGGCACGACGGGAACGCGTCACGCGAAAGCGGTCGGCGAACTGCTACTCCTTCACGCTAAAGCAAGCGCGTCGCTCCCCGCCTCTACAGTTGGATGCGGGATGCCGCCGGCTACTGTGGGTGGGGCGGGAGCGCAAGATCGCGACCTTGGAGGGATTCTTCGATTGGTTCGGCCCGCAGCGCTCGGAGCGGCTGCGGGTGGTGTGCTCGGACATGTGGAAGGCGTACCTGCGGGTGGTGGCGGAGCGTGCGAAGAGCGCGGTGCACGTGCTGGACCGCTTGCACATCATGCAGAAGATGAGCAAGGCGATCGACGAGGTGCGGGCGGCGGAAGCGAAGGAGTTGAAGGCGCGGGGCAAGGAGCCGGTGCTGAAGAGTTCGCGGTGGCTGCTGCTGAAGGGGCCCGAGCGCCTGACGGAAAAGCAGGAGCCGAAACTGGCGGAGCGGGTGAAGCTGAATCTGCGGACGTACTTGCTCAAGGAAGACGTCCAGCAATTCTGGGGTTGTCGCTCCCCGACCCGGGCGCGGAAGTTTCTCAACCGCTGGTGTCGGCGCGCGATGCGCTCGAGACTGGCGCCGCTGAAGAAGGTCGCGAAGATGCTCAGGAGCCACAGGCCGCTGGTGCTGAACTGGTTCCGAACCGGACGGACCTACTCGTCGGGTGCGGTGGAAGGCATGAACAACAAAGCGGAACTGGCCATGAGAAAAGCGTACGGATTTCGATCTTACAAGACCTGAGAACTTGCTTTGTATCATGAACTTGGAAGTTTTTCGTAACACGATCTTGCCCACAGATTCTGCTGAAGAACCAGCTTTTCAGGAGCGGCGAAAGCCATTACATTCTCAATGGCAAGGTCGTGCGTCTCCGCGATGTCCAGGATCTGTTCCTGGGGACCGGTCTCGGGCCGAATCACTACGCAATCATCGAGCAGGGCCGGATCGGGCAGCTGCTGAGTGCCAGGCCTCTGGACTGCCGGGTGGTCGTCGAAGAGGCGGCCGACGTGACCCGTTTCAAGGCGCGGCGGAAGCTGGCCGAACTCAAACTAGTCAACGCGAACCTGAACCTCGAGAGGGTGCACGACATCCTCCGGGAGATCCAGCGTCGGGCCGACTCCCTGAAGCGTTAAGCGGCGCGTGCCGAACGCTACGAGCTGTATCAGGAACAACTCCGTGCGGCGGAGAGCCTGGTCTTCGCGAGCCGCTTCCGGCAGATCGACTCCGACCGCATCCGCCTCGAAGGGGAGGTCCAGGCGGGCGAGGCGCACTTGCGGGAAGTGTCGGCGGAGAACGAGGGCATGGAGTCCGAATTCTCCGAGAAGCGGGGTCTGGAACAGGGCCGGGAAGCGCAACTCGAAGCCGCGCGGGAAGAGTTATCCGGGTTGCGCATCGATGAGGAACGGATGCGTGAACGGGTCGAGCAGCAGTCGTGCGCCGCCGCGGACAGCACGGTTCGTTGGCAGCAGGCCTCCCAGGACCTCCGGACCGTTTCCCAACGGCTTGAGGAACTCAAGCACGGGGCGTGCAGTGAGCGGCAGGACGTTGTGGCCATCGCACAGGGCGCGGACCAACTGCAGCTGCGGCTTGGCGACAAGGAGCTCGAATGTACAGTGCAAGAGGCTGCGATGGCCGATCTGCAGGCCCAGGAGGAAGTCTGCCGCAGCCGGTTCCTGAAAACGTTGAATGCGATGTCTCATGCACGAGAGCTCCCTGGGAAACTCGATGAGACGCTGGCGACCCAGGAGCACCAATTGGAGCGTGAGCGGGAGCGGATGGGGGACGCGTCCAAGCAACTCGACCAGGCTTCGGAGCGGAGGCGCCAACAGGGCAGCCAAGTCGCGGCGCTGCGTGGGGAGCTTGCGGACAACACCGCTCGGCGTGAAACCCTGCAGGCCGCACTCGCGGAGCGCAGGCGCCAGTTCGAAGCAGTACGCGGGCAAGCCGACAATCAGCGTGCGGAGTTCTCCCGGCTCACGGCGCGTCGCGACTCACTGCGGGAGATGCTCGCCCACCGCGCCTTCACGACGGAAGCGGTGCAGGATATCTTCGATGCGATCGAGAAGAGCCCGCATGCGGATTTCCGGCCTCTAGGCATCCTCGCGGATTTTCTGGAGGTCGAAGAGGGTTATGAGAAGCTCGTCGAACAATTTCTCGGCGAAGAACTCGAATATGTCGTCGTCGGTGCCTGGGGTGAGGCTGGCCGTGGCGTGCAGCTCGTGCGCGAGGAGTTCGAGGGGCGGGCGGCCTTTGTAGTGCAATCTGGTCCCGACCTGGCGACCGGAGGGTTCGGTCCTGAGCCGGAGCATGGGGATGCGGAACGCCTAATGGATCATGTGCGGCTGGTTCCCCGCAAAGCGGAAGCGCCGCCGGGGATGTTGCCGAAGCTGCGCGACGGCTATCTGGTGGAGGACGCCTTCACCGCCCAGCGGCTTGCCGCAGTGCACCCGGAACGGTATTTTCTGCTCCCCGATGGAACCTGGTATCGCGGCAACACGGTCCAGATCGGACGCAAGGCTTCAAGCGGACCTCTTGTGTTGAAGCAGCAACTGAGGGACTTGATTCCAGAGCTGCAAGAAGCCGAGCGCGGGCTCGGGCAGTTGGACCTGGACATCGAGAGTGCCGGAGACGCCGTCCAGCGCGACAGCGCCGAG
Organism: Bryobacterales bacterium; assembly: GCA_965218615.1. Lineage (GTDB taxonomy): Bacteria > Acidobacteriota > Terriglobia > Bryobacterales > UBA6623 > VXMF01. Next base: position 438,176 of record CBDCLH010000001.1, on the reverse strand, counting down.
TTGGAGACGGTCCGGGAAATATACGGCCTCGACAGCAAGGACACGGGTCCGTTCGGGCGGCGCTGTCTTTTGGCCCGCCGACTGGTGGAAAAGGGTGTTCGCTTCGTCCAGATCTTTTCCGGCGGATGGGATTCGCACGACTATCTGGAGCGCTCCCACAAGGCCCGCATCTGCAGCCTCGACAAACCCCTCACAGCTCTCATCAAGGATCTCAAGCAGCGCGGACTTCTGGACGAAACCCTGGTCGTGTGGCTGGGAGAATTCGGTCGCAGCCCCGATAATCGCCACAGGGGCGGTGGTATTGCTATTGGACGCGGTCACAACGCCCATGCACAGGTGATGTTCTTCGCCGGCGGTGGCGTGAAGGCTGGCCATGTCATCGGTGCGACCGACGAGATCGGGAACACGGCCGTGGAAGTCGTTCATCCGATCAAGGACCTGCACGTCACCCTGCTGCATCTTCTCGGTCTCGACGACAGCAAGCTGACCTATTTCCACGGCGGCCGCTTTAAGCAGCTCTCCCAAACCGGCGGCGAAGTCATCCATGAGTTGATAGCCGGTTGACTCGGCGGGTCGGCAGAGCCGGTCCGTCCTGCTGAGGGCATTCGCGGAATCCCCTTGCGCGGGCTCCTCGCGCGGGATGGTCATCCGCTTCCCACGCCAAACCGGCGACGCCGCGTGGGTCCCGGTTCGGCGGTGACGGCGCCGGCCCCGAACAATGGCCTCAAGTCAGAGGCAGCGGCGTTGCGTCCCCACTCCTGGGCGTTCGCATGCGGGCCGTGGAATAGCTCATTTTGGAGCAGGCCGGTCCGAGCCGTCATTCTTGCCGTTCCCCAAGGATGCTCGGCAAGCCCCTTGGCGCCTTCACGGCCGCCGGTTCGCCCGATGACAAGGCTTGGGAAGCTGGAGAGACGATATGCTGATCGTTACCAAGCACTGGCGCGCCTGCTAAGAGCTTCTTCCCGCGGCATCAGCTGGAAGAAAACCGCCAGGAGGACAAGACCTGATGCCGATCATGACCGTTCTAGGACCTATTGCAGCTAACGAAGCCGGCTTCACCCTCGCACACGAACACCTCTTATGCGATCTTTGGCGCGTATATCCGAGCTACGACGGTATTCTCGACGACGAAGAACTGGCTACTCAGGAACTGCAGGGCTATTTGAAGGCCGGAGGACAGTCAATCGTTGACGTGACGAGCGAGGGCCTAGGCCGAAACCCCGACGCTTTGCGTCGCATCGCCGAGGCGACTGGTGCGAACATTGTGATGGGTGCCGGCTGGTACCGCGAAGATGTCTATCCTCAACACGTCATTGAGAAATCCACGAACGAACTGGCTGATTTGATCGTTCAGGATCTGACTGTCGGAGCCAATGGGAGCCAAGTCCGCGCTGGAGTGATCGGCGAGATTGGCACCGAGCGATATTTCATTACGCCAGCGCAGGAACGAGTTTTTAGAGCCAGTTCCCGCGCCCAAAGAAAAACCGGGGCTCCCATCTGGACCCACACGACTCATTTCGGTGAGCTTGCCCTGGAGCAGATTGCTCTGCTTCGAGAGGAAGGAGTGCCGGCCGATCGGATCGTGATCAGCCACCTGGGAGACAGGCACAGTGACCGGGGCTTGCTGGCGATTGCCGAACAGGGCGTCTTCCTGGGAATCGACAATATTGGGTACTTGGGAGATGGCTACCCCACAGATCAGGTACGGGCTAAGAACGTGGTGAAGCTCATCAAAGAAGGTCATCTTGACCGGATTCTGCTTTCGGGCGACATCTGCATGAAGCAGCATCTGACCGCATTCGGCGGCAAGGGCTACTGCCACATCATCAAGGAATTTGTACCTATTTTGAAGAAGGAACAGGTTTCGGACCAGGCGATCCACCGGATGACGGTAACGAACCCAGCGAGAGTGCTGAATGTAGATTCATCGTCGATCATGTTTCGGAACGGGTCGGGCGAGGGAGCATCGTGAGGCCGTTGCTCGAATCACTGGGGGTCGAGCCGGTCATCAGCGCACGGAGTTACAGCACGAAACTTGGCGGGCGCCTTAGCGGAACAAGTCGTGCAGGCGATCGCGGCTGCCAGCCGCTCCTGTGTACGGATGAGCGAACTGCAGAATGTGGCCAGCCGGGAAATCGCTCGGTTTACGGAAGCAGAGGCGGGGATCGTTACGAGTGGAGCCTCGGCGGCGCGGACTCTGGCGTCCGCCGCGAGCATCACCGATCTTAACGCGCGCCTGATGAATCGACTTCCGGATACGGGCGCAATGCGACACGAAATCGTTGTCCACCGCCGCCACCGGAACGATTACGACCGCGCACTGCTTCCAGCCGGTGCCAAGTTTGTAGAGATTGGGTCAGCGGATTTCACTAGCCTTACGAAGTGGAGGAAGCCGTCCACCACTGCACAGCTGCACTGCGAGTCGGCTGTAGACCGACTGCCGCAGCAGATCGGCCAGTGGGAAGTTCGTGTTTGAGCCCTGTCAAGAGTCGCTGAGATGTTGGTCGATCAACTTGCCGAGTCCGAGCCGTTCGTCCAGCTCGCGAATCAGATTCAGCCCGCCATCCGAGGTGACTCGCGATCCCTGGAAATCGACTTTGAGAAATCCGTTGAAGCTTGGCTGAAACGGCCGGTTTTCTTCTTCGCCCATCGGGTGTTGACCTCCATGGCGTCCTGAAGACCCTCGAACCCCTACGAATATAGGAACAGGGATGCTTGGAGGTCGCTACAAGATCGAGGATGCCGGAGTGAATTGGAGATGCGGGTTGAGACTTCCACGACACGGACGGCAAAAGGGGTAGGCTTACATGTCGTGTCTCGTTCCGATTGAACCGAGACACTCGCGAAGGCGCACTACTTCGTGATCGATCTGCCGAACAGCGAGGAGATCTATCTGAGGGCTTTTCCGGCCGAGATGACTGAAGCTCTCTTGGGAAAGGCAGGTTGAAGGTTTCGCTACTGGGGTAGGGCGCCGCGACGAATTCTCCACGACGACACGACGCTGGCGGTGACGAGGATTTTGGGCGACGGGAGGTGGGCGAAGACACCAGCGTTCTCGGGGCTGCAGTCGCACTACCTGTTCGAGGAGTGTTTTGAGCGACTGGCGAAAGGCAACGACAAGGGCGAGGTCGAGAACCTGGTGAAGATCGCCCGACGGAGCTTCTTCGTGCCGCGACCGCGATGCCCCAGTTGAGAAACGTTGAAGCTCTGGCGGGGGGAGCAGTGTGCTGGAAGAGGCGAGAGCGCTGGCAGCGCGGTCATCGAGAGACGATCGGAGAGCGAGCGGTATTTCCTCGCCGCGCACACTGCCAGAACTGTGACTAAGGACAAGCGGCCTTCAATCGATGTGCCCCCAGATTTCCGCCACGGCGTCAATGCGGCGCCGCTCAGCCGCGGAAAGCCCCCTCTTTTTCGCCTGCTCGATGAAGCTCAAAGCTAGATTTTTCTGGGATCGAAATGATTCCCGTGAGTCCTGCAGGACCAGCCAATGCCTAAACATTGGCAGCGCTGCTTCGCCATACGAGCGGCGGCAGTATTCCGCAATGACGGCGTTGCTCGAACGGTCCGGATTCCAAAGCAGTCGCGGGTAGAGGTACATGTTCAACTCGTCCCAGTCCCAGTCTTCGCTGCCAACTCCTGTTACCCCGATTTCGGAGTAAAGCTGGATGTCCTTGGCAATAGCGTCCGTGTAGACGTGAAAGCCTTTGCGGGAGGGGTCGATGAGACGTTTTAGATCTTCTGGGGACGTATTCATGTCGACCATGCCACGCGCGGTAGTGATGTGGGAATAGTACTCGTAAACAAAAAATTGATCTGGCGAAACGACATCGAGCCATCCCTGGATCTCTTCAAGGTGGAGTGAGTTCACGACGTGTTCAGGTTGGGTGAGAGGGTACCAATAGCCTGTGGCAGGTTCCTCAAATAGGTCAGGCATACGGCTGATCGGTGCAAACCCCACGAATACGTTGGGTTCGGGCTTGACCATAGGCGCGTCAATCAATTGGAAATATGCCAGAGTCTGGACGAACACCTTGGGATGTTTTGCTGCAACCTTACGAGCGATGGCATTCACAAAGCGGATGTTCGAGTTGGTCCTGCTTCGTAACTCCCGGCCGGTGACTTTCCCATACAGGCTCAGGCGTTCGACGTTCTCCATCCGCTGGACCTCCTCGGACTCGTCAAAGCGGGTCGTATCGTTCAACCACATGTCAATCATCCCGACCTCGGGATTGTCGTCGAGAAAGGCATTCATCGCTTCTGCCGCTACGCGCACGACTTCTGGATTCGCAATGTTGAGCTGTGAGGGATCGCGTTTGCCTCCAATGAGGCTAAAGTACTCTGGATGACTGTCGAAGTATTTCTTGGGTGGAACCCAGGTATTGAAGGTGTGGCCCCCGTAGTTCAGATGGAGCCCGCGTTTGCGCAACTCCGGGATAAATGTCTTACGGCTGTCGAAAGCTTCCCAGTGGTTCGAACTGTTCGTGCAGACATGAATCCAGTTAAGGCGGTTCTTCGCTGCCCAGTCAATACGGGGTATCGCACGTTCCGGGAAATACGGGTAGAGATTGACACTGCGATGCGAAAAGCGCGGCTCCTCAACCCGGCGGATGTGAGCGGGTACTGTTACCGTTTCCCGCTTGGGAATCTCATCGTCGCCTGGCTGGAGCCATCCACATCCCAGATATTCTTCGAGAAACCGATAGACAGCATAGAGTGTTCCAAGAGGTGTATTCCCCGTAAGATAGATGTCCTGTCCTTCAGTAAGGATGACAAAGGAATCTTCCTTCCTATCTTCTAAGGCTTCATTGACAGACCGAATACGAAAACCGACGTGGAGGGAGGGTCCGTCCGAATGACTTGCAGGAAAGGTTGCACCGCCAATCTCCGCTAGATATCGGCGTAACTCGTCCGCGGCAAAGTGTTCAGGCTCCGATGCCTCCTGTCGCAAAACGATCGAGTAGTTGGTCACCTGCCGCTCCATGAGCAGCAGATCCTTCCCTTGCATCGAGAACGTCAGGCACCAAAATACTAGGAATATTGGGAATTTCACCTAATCTTTCTCCTAACGATTTGAGACGAAGAAACCTAACCGGATCGAATCTATCCCACTTCCGCGACAGCCCGAGAGACTGTTTCGTCGCACTCATAGAGATCGCGCAAAGAGAACGGTACAGAACTGGGCTGGTGAACTGCGCGTTGAGATACAACGAGCCATGGTTCAATCTCTTGGGGCCCTGTCCGTTTTCTGAGATGCGTATCAAGGAGCACGAACTCTCCGTCGAAACCGTCGCACAGTCCTTCGCTGGTCTTCAGCTAGGATTTCGGTGCTGGCCGTCCCCGAACGGACAGGGTAGCTCAGCCACTTCGGTGCCGCAACTTTCCTCGCACCCCATGCTCCATGAATGGTTCTCTTTCCGTTATAGGAGGCTCGTAGCATACAGGTGGATGGGCCAAGTACTTCTGGACGGGTCGCGATACTGAGGATCGGGCCGCGCACGGCGTCGCACACTCTGGAACCGAGGCGCCTAAGCCCACTAAGTACTTGGAACGGGGAGCATGGCGGCCGATCGATGAGAGGGGAAGCGGCTGAGGCGAGGCGACTGGTGTCAGTACGGGTTCAGGATCGCCTACAGCCCCTCGTCGCGCCGAACCCCGAAGTGTCTCAGGGCCTCGGGAACCGTCCCGAACTCCCGCGGCGGCGCCTTCGCCAATGCAAGGTTGCCGAGGGCCTCACGCATGGCCGGAGCGTTCCCGTGCGGACGCCCGTGCTGTCTTCTCGGAAGGGCACGTCGCCGGGCAGATGGTCGCGATTCTCGACCGTCCAGTCTCCGCGGGGCAGGGCCAGCAGCTATCGCGCCGAGCCGTGCGCGGCTGGAATTGAGGTGATGCCGTGGAAGATCCTCAGGTTGGTCGTGCCCTGCTGGGGCGGGTGCGTTCTGCTGATCACGCGGAAGGCTTGCTCCACAGCTACGAGGGTTCAATTGAGCTTTCTGGGCACGGTGACGGACCAGCTCTTGTTGAAGTGCCGCATGCCGTTCACGGTGATCTCGACCTCCACCATGTGCCGGTAGGTGGCTTTGTCACTGACAAGCGTGGACTGGGCGTTGACGACAACGTCGGAACCAGACAGCGGAACGGGAAACTCATAGCTCGATCGAATCACGGCCTCAGCCGCATCTTTTTGAGAGACCGTAAAACTCGACTGGTTAACCCCATTGATCGGGGTGCCTGACGGACTCGAGAAGCTGGTGGTCGTCGTTTGATTCACCAGGTCCTGCGTGACGGTGTGCTCGGGGCGTGGCACATCCTCAAGTTTCGGGTCGGGATGAGGTGACGGCTTGAAATCGGGAGTGGGCAAGACCGGATTCTGCTTCGGGACGATTGGAAGCATGAGATGAGAGGGGTGCTCGGCATCGCGGTAGACAGCATTGACCGCCGGCTTGCCTGTCGGCCAGGCGTTTTGGAAGTCCGAGCTGGCGACGTCGACGCGAATGCGGTGGCCCTTCTTGAAGACGTAGGCCGTCGATTTGAGTTCAAATTTCAGCTCGTGGACTTGGCCCGGCTCGAGCGGCTTGGGGTCTGTGTGAGATTCTCGATGAGTTGCGAGCAGGCCACCGTCGGTGACGAGCTTCGAGGCGCCATTCGGCGCGACGTCACAGAGCTTGACCACGAAGTAGGCGGTGTCAGCAGAGGAGGAGATGTACAGCGTCGCGGCCGGCTCACCTGTGACCTCCGTGTCTTCTTGCAGCTGCGCCGTCGTATAGGTGACTGAATATGCTTCATCGATTCGCTGGTCGAGCGGCATGGCCCAGGGGGTGATGTTGCCGCGGCCGTGCCGGCCGGCTGCGATCCCAACAGCGGGATGGTACTCGTAGCTATCGCGCGCTCCGTCTGCCGCCTCCGGGGCCTCCGGTGCGAGCCTCCCGTGTGGCTGGAAGTGCATCGGAGTATTGTTCGCCCGGGCAAGTGGCCATTCGTTCTCGTGGCGCCAGAATCCGTTTTCCTCCAGGTAGATCGGCGCGGGGTCCTTGTACCTGCGGACAAAGAGGGTCACCGCTGGCTCGTCCATGACGCCCGTGTCGATCCCCTTGAGCCAGTAATCGAACCACTTGAGATACTCGTAGCGGCCGTCGACGCGGGGGCCGGGAAGCGCCAACTTTTCCTCCGGATAGTAATGGCCCCAGGGTCCGACCCAGGCCTTCTTCGGGACGTCGAGGTGGGAGAAGGCCTTGAGGAGAGGCGTGGCATACCAGTCGGCCCATCCGCCAACCACGAATACAGCACACTTGACGCGATCGTAGCCCGGCTGCAGCGAGCGACGGTCCCAATAAGGTCCGTGGAGGATGTTCTTGATGTACCCGATACTCCACGGTACGTTCTTCTCGAGGCGTTCTTGCCAAAGGTCCGACCACTTTTCGCCAACGATGTCGATGTCGGGTGGAGCCAGATTAAAGGCCGTCATCAAGGGGCCATAGCTTTCGAACATGTAGGGTCGAATGGCCCCGCCCGGATTGGTCCAATCCTCGTAGACATCGTGATTTGCGGAACGGACGATGATGGCCTTCAGGGCGGACGGGTTTTGCACCGCTACCTGCCACTGCACGACGGCGCTATAGGACTTGCCGAGCATGCCGACCTTGCCTGTACACCAAGGTTGCTTAGCGATCCACGCGACCATCTCGTAGGCGTCTTGACGCTCTTCGTCGGAGTAGATGTCGGCGCTGTAACCTCCCGAGTTGCCGGTTCCGCGGACATCGAACTGGACGATCACGTATCCCCGCGCAGCCAAGTAGGGAACCGTTGGGGGGTACTCATCGTTGAGGTCCGGGCGTGGCTTGGCGATGCGGCGGTAGGGGTTGTACTCCATGATCCCCGCGAACCTGCCTTCGGCGTCGGGCCGCGTGATCTTCACGGCAAGCTCCACGCCATCGCGCATTGCGACACGCACGTCCGGGATGATCTTTACCTTGTATTTCGCTTCGGAAACGGCGGCCTGTGTCGTCATGGTGATCATGGCAATGAGGGTTGCGATAAGTCGGATCGTCACCTGTCTCAACATGTCGTCATTCCCCTTCATTCGTTGGAAGGTTCTGTCAACTGGGCTGTCCTTTCCTCTCGGATGCGGCGGTGCTAGGTGACGTCAGCCGATAGTCGTTCCGTTGAGGTTGCGCGGGATGGAGACGCGCCAGCTCTTGTTGAAGTGAGGCTTGCCGCTGACGGTCCCCCGACTTGGGTTGGGAACCGGAACGGGGTGATGTCGCTGACCAGCGTTTCGCTCAACTCCACTTTGATCTCGCACTCCGGATCGCACAGCGTTAACGTGCATCCAGCCCGTATCTAGGCGTCCGCCGGATTGGCCTTGGACTCAGTGTCGCTGGAAGAGACCTGTCGCTGGCTCTGCCTGCGGTCATTATCGTTCCCGGCGCTTGTCGATGTCAGGGAAACGGTGACGGTCTCGTTGACTACGTCGCGACTGATCTCATACTCTACGTCATTCAGATCCGTCAGCGTGGGCGCGGGCCGTGGCGGCGGCTTGAACTCGGGCGGCGGCGGCTTTGGATCCTGGGCTGGCGCAATGGGCACGATAGCGTGTGACGTGGAACGGCCGCCGCGGCAGATCTTGGCGCCGACCTGTTTCCTTACCGGCCAGGCGTTCTGGAAGTCGGCGCTGGCGATGTCCACTCGGATGTGAGGCCCGTTCGGGAACACGTAGGCCATGGATTTGAGGCCTATGCGCAACTCGTAGACTTTGTCCGGTTCGAGTGATTCGGGTTCCGTGTGCGATTTGCGGTGGGACGCCAGGAGTACTTCGCCGGCGATCCACTTTGAGGGAGCTGGGTACGACGGCGAGCACGCTCTACCGTTGGATCCAGCCGGGCTTCGTGCCGGCGGAGGCGCCCGTTGCGGGCGCGTCTGAGCGGGGCAGTGAGGGCGAGGTTCTGCGCGTCGCCTGTCAAGAACAATTGAGAACTCCCCGTTGATGCGTACGTCATTGCCCCAGCTTGCCGCAACTCTTGGGGATGGAAGGTGGGCAGGAATTTCCGCAGACTCAGTTCGAGCACGAGGCGCAGTTCGCCACGGAGGAAGCCTGCCGCGAGTGACGGTTCCACGTGCGGCGGCCGACAGGGTTCCCCTTTCCACGGTGCGGCAAGGTTTGGCCAATGCGCCGAGTGCTCCGGCGACGCGGGGAGCGCGACAAGCAGACCTCGGTCCTGGCGGGGACGATTCTCCCACCCAGCGCATCACAAGATGCAGTAGCTCCCGGAGTGAATCACATACCCATCTCTCCTCAAATGTGAGGCCAGCCGGGCTAGGCGGCGGTCGATAGGAAACCACTGTTGTTCATTTTGTGCTCCCACCAGCACGTGCCGCTACCACTAGTTGCACAGTTCCGTGACATCCGCTAGGCTAAGCTTGCAGTGGTGCTCTCTGAGCACAGATGGAAGCTCAATCGGGCTCTTCCGCTTCGGTTCGGCCCCAACGCCGCCCTAGGGCCGCTCCCGGAAGGAGTTGCGCCGTGCTGAGGCTCAAGCAGATCGATCTGTACGGGTTCAAGTCGTTCTGCAATCGGGAACAGTTGCGTTTCTCGGGCAGCGGCATCGCCGCGATCGTCGGCCCGAACGGCTGCGGCAAATCCAACATCTGCGACGCGATCAACTGGGTGCTCGGAGAGCAGTCAGCCAAATCGCTACGCGGTTCGCGCATGCATGACGTGATCTTCAGCGGCACGAACAGGCGCAACCCCGCAGGCATGGCGACCGTGACGCTCACCCTGCACGACCCGGACGCAACCTTAAAGAGTCTGTTCCAGGGGAACGGGCGCACGCGTCCCACGCAGGTGCCTTTGGGGAAGACGCCGGGCGAGATTACCGTCGCGCGTAAGCTGTTCAGCAGCGGCGAAAGCCATTACATTCTCAACGGCAAGGTCGTGCGTCTCCGCGATGTCCAGGATCTGTTCCTGGGGACCGGCCTCGGGCCGAACCACTACGCGATCATCGAGCAGGGCCGGATCGGGCAGCTGCTGAGTTCCCGGCCTCTGGACCGCCGTGCGTTCGTCGAAGAGGCGGCCGGCGTGACGCGTTTCAAGGCGCGGCGGAAGCTGGCCGAGCTGAAACTCGTCAACGCGAACCTGAACCTCGAGAGGGTGCACGACATCCTCCGGGAGATCCAGCGTCAGGCTGACTCCCTGAAACGTCAAGCGGCGCGGGCCGAACGCTATGAACTGTATCGGGAACAACTCCGCGCGGCGCAGCGCCTGCTCTTCGCGAGTCGCTTCCGGCACATCGACTCCGACCGCATCCGCCTCGAAGCCGAGGTCGAGGCGGGCGAGGCGCGCTTGCGGGAAGTGTCGGCGGAGACCGAGCGCATGGAGTTCGAATTCTCCGAGAAGCGGGATCTGGAACAGCGCTGGGAAACGCAACTCGAAACCGAGCGGGAAGAGTTGTCCGACCTGCGCATCGACGAGGAACGGATACGCGAACGGGTCGAGCAACAGTCGCGCGCGGCCGCGGACAGCACGGTTCGTTGGCGGCAGGCCGCCCAGGATCTTCAGACGGTTTCCGGACGTCTTGAGGAGCTCAAGCACGGGGTGGACAGCGAGCGGCAGAACGTTGCGGCCATCGCGCAGGGCGCGGATCAACTGCGGCAGCGGCTTGGCAACAAGGAGCTCGAGTGCACGGTGCAGGAGGCTGCGATGGCCGACCTGCAGGCCCGGGAGGAAGTCTGCCGCAGGCGGTTGCTGGAGACGTTGAATGCGATTTCCCATGCACGTGAGCACCTCGGCAAACTCGATGAGGCGCTGGCGACCCAGGAGCACCAATTGGAGCGCGAGCGGGCGCGGATGGGAGACGCGTCCGAGCAACTCGACCAAGCTGCGGAGCAGAGGCGCCAGCAGGGCAGCCAAGCTGCGGCGCTGCGCGGGGAACTTGCGGACAAGGCCGTTCGGCGCGAAACCCTGCAGGCCGCACTCGCGGAGCGCAGGCGCCAGTTCGAAGCAGTACGCGGGCAAGCCGACAATCAGCGTGCGGAGTTCTCCCGGCTCACAGCGCGTCGCGACTCACTGCGGGAGATGCTCGCCCACCGCGCCTTCACGACGGAAGCGGTGCAGGATATCTTCGATGCGATCGAGAAGAGCCCGCATGCGGATTTCCGGCCTCTGGGCATCCTCGCGGATTTTCTGGAGGTCGAAGAGGGTTATGAGAAGCTCGTCGAACAATTTCTCGGCGAAGAACTCGAATATGTCGTCGTCGGTGCCTGGGGTGAGGCTGGCCGTGGCGTGCAGCTCGTGCGCGAGGAGTTCGAGGGGCGGGCGGCCTTTGTAGTGCAATCTGGTCCCGACCTGGCGACCGGAGGGTTCGGTCCTGAGCCGGAGCATGGGGATGCGGAACGCCTAATGGATCATGTGCGGCTGGTTCCCCGCAAAGCGGAAGCGCCGCCGGGGATGTTGCCGAAGCTGCGCGACGGCTATCTGGTGGAGGACGCCTTCACCGCCCAGCGGCTTGCCGCAGTGCACCCGGAACGGTATTTTCTGCTCCCCGATGGAACCTGGTATCGCGGCAACACGGTCCAGATCGGACGCAAGGCTTCAAGCGGACCTCTTGTGTTGAAGCAGCAACTGAGGGACTTGATTCCAGAGCTGCAAGAAACCGAGCGCGGGCTCGGGCAGTTGGACCTGGACATCGAGAGTGCCGAAGACGCCGTCCAGCGCGACAGCGCCGAATTGGAGACGGTCCGGGGCGGCCTGCAGGACCTCGAGAAGCAGGCTCTGGCGGTCGAGCACGACTTGCGCCAGACAGGCCAACGCATTGGAGACCTGCAAGCGACACTGCTTGCGGCAGGTCAGGAGGCGAAACGGCTGGAAGGCGAGCAGGCGCGTTGCGCCACGCAACGGAATCAGGTGATCTCGGAGCGCGCGAGACTGGACCTGGTGTACGCGCAAACCGAGGCTCGCTCAGCCGAGTTGAGTGCGCAGAGCCGGGAGTGCCAGGCGCTGCTCGCGCGCCTCCAGGAAGAGCGCACTACCCTCCGGACAGAAGCCGCCGCGCTCGAGGAACGCCGCCGCGCCGGTGAAGCTTCTCTAGCGCGCGTGGAGGCTCTGCTCACCGAGCAGAGACAGCGCAGCTCGGACGCGCAGCGCCAAATCGCACAATGGCAGCTGGAGAGCCGACGCTTGCTCCAGGACAACGAAGGCCTAGAGGATCGGATTGCACACGGGGTGGAACGCCAGAAAGGCCTGCGGCAGAGGATTGCGGCGACTACAGAGAACCTCCGGGAGTTGCGCACGCAAGTGCGTGCGCTCGTCGAGGCGGTTCGCGAGCAGCGCAGCCATGTCGAGGCGGCGCGGCGCGAGTGCTCGACCAAAGAGGTGGAGTTGGCGCGGGCGCAGGCCGACCTGGAGCACCTCGTCGAGAGCTGCACAGCGGAACTCGGCGAACCTATCTCCGCAATCGCGGGCCGGGCGCCCAAAGACCTGACGCCCGAAGCACTGCGGGAAGCCGAGGAGCAGCATCGCAGCGTCAAGGAAAAAATTGAGCGCCTGGGACCTGTCAACGTCCTGGCCCGGGAGGAATACGAACAGGTGGCCCAACGCCTCCACTTTCTCGAGAGCCAGCAGCAGGACCTGTTGGACTCGATCCGGAACACCCGGCAAGCCATTCGGGAGATCGACGCCGCGAGCCGCGAAAAGTTCGACAAAGCTTTTGAGGGCATCAATGGGAACTTCCGCCAAGTCTTCGCCACGCTGTTCGGCGGTGGACTCGGCGAGATGCGCCTCACGGATCCCGAGAAGACCGAGGAGTCGGGCATCGATATCGTGGCGCAGCCCCCGGGCAAGCGCCTGCAGAACGTCGCCCTGCTTTCGGGCGGCGAGAAGTCGTTGACGGTGATGGCGCTCCTCATGGCGACGTTCCGTTACAAGCCGAGCCCGTTCTGCATCTTGGACGAAGTCGATTCCCAGCTCGATGAGGCGAACACTGTCCGATTTCGGAGGCTGCTTCAGGATATGGCTCCTGAGACGCAGTTCATCCTGATTACCCACTCTAAGACAACGATGGAGGTAGCCGAGACGCTGTACGGCGTGACGATGAGCGAAGCAGGCGTCTCAAAGCTCGTTTCCGTGCGGATGGCGAACAGTCAGGCTGTGGCTATGCCCCAGGAAAGCTTTGTCGAAGAGCCCATGGCATTGAGCGCCTGATCGGCGTTTGACCGATGGCGGTTCGTCCGAAGGGCAGGCCGGGAACCGCGGCCCGTTTCTATAATCAAGGCTGGCTTGGCGAACGCCGTCCGCCCGAGACCCCGCCCCGGCGGCGCTGCACGAGGATCGCATGAGTCGAAGGATCGTCGCTTTTCAAGGCGCGCGCGGAGCGTTCAGCGAGGAGGCCTGTCGGCAGATCCTGGCTTGCGAGGATCTGCGTTACGTGCCCTGCGAGAAGTTCTTCGATGTTTTCGAAGCGCTTCAGAACGGGGAAGTCGAGTACGCGGTCGTTCCGATCGAGAACACGCTGCACGGTTCGGTGCACGAGAACTACGACCATCTGCTGCAGTTCAAGCCTTCGATTCTGGCCGAAACGCACGTGCGCATTGTCCACAACCTGATCGGCCGCCCGCAAGCGACCTTCGACGGCATCGAGCGGGCAATCTCGCATCCCGTCGCACTGGCGCAGTGCCTCGCCTTCTTCCGTCGCAACCCTCGCATCCGCGTGGAGAGCCACTACGACACAGGCGGCAGCGTCAAGACCGTCATGGAGGGCTCCGACGCCAACTTGGCCGCGATCGCCTCGGCTGCGGCGGCAGACTACTACGGTGCGAAGATCCTGGAGAGGTCGATCGAGGACGACCGCGAGAATTACACGCGATTCTTCTTGCTGGGGCCCGAAGCGTGGAGCGAAGGACAGCCTGAGGGGCCGCGCAAGACATCCTTGGTGTTCGTCACGAAGAACGTCCCCGGAGCCCTGTTCAGGTGCATGAGCGCATTTGCGCTACGCGACATCAACTTGACCAAGATCGAGTCGCGGCCTCTCAAGGGGCGGCCCTTCGAGTACCGCTTCTACGTGGACATCCTGGCGTCGTCTGACGACATCAACTGCGCCAACGCCATGCGCCATCTCGAGGAGATGACCGAGTTCCTGGCGGTCCTTGGATGCTATGCGCCGGCAGCTCTCGCTAGGGCGGCTCCCCGGTAGCGGAGACACCTGCATCCCGGATCGACTCGCGATTGAGCTGTCCCTCCACCGCTTCCCATGCGCGTGACGTTGCGGGCCTGCCAGGCCCGTCCTAGGTTGGTATGCTTCTGGGATCCAGGGTCCGAGGAGAACAAGGCGTCATGACCGATCGAGAAAACCACCTCCTATTCGAGTTGCTCAACTCCAAGGCTCAGTCTGCGGAACAAGCTGGGGGCCTGCGCCAGCACTTTTCCGCTAGCGCTCTGCTGAATGGCTCGGCCGTGGCGGCCTACGGTAGCGAGTTCGTCTGGGCGCTCGAGTCCGACCACCGGCCTCACCTCTACATCGACGATGCACCGGCGCCGGCCATGCGTCAACTGCCCGGCAACCTGTGGGCGCACAGCCAGCGCCTACGAACCGGAACGTCGCATGCCCACTATTACCGAGTCGCCGGCAGCGTATTGGGGGACAGGCGCTACGATACGGCGGCGTACGGCGAAGACTCCTATCCGCAGGATGGCGCGCCCCAGGGCAAACTCTCTGACGAGATGTTCCACGAGAGCGCAACCTACCGGGGCTGGAAGGTCTCGTATTGGGTCTATGCCTCCCCGGGCGTTGATCCTGATACGCCGTCCCCGGCCATGGTCTGGCAGGACGGGCACCGCTTTTTGGCCCGCGACAAGCGCTCCCGCATCATGACGGTTCTCGAGAACCTCGTCCACAAGAAAAAGCTCCCGCCAATGCTGCTGGTGTTGATCGCTCCTGACTACATCGGGAATTTCGACGATCAGACCGCGTACGTACCCCGCGACGTCGGGCATATGCGCAGTTTGCTCTACGACACGTTCAACGACGACTACAACAAGATGGTGGTCGACGAGATTTTCCCGAAGGTCGACCGCATGTACCGCTTGCGGAAGGACGGCTACAGCCGAGCGATCGGCGGGCAGTCATCGGGCGGAATCTGCTCACTCAATGCGGCTTGGTTCCGTCCCCACGCGTTCAGCCGGGTGCTTTCGAGAATCGGCAGCTATGCGAGCATCCAGTGGCGCTACGGCCAGGAGAATCCGTTCGGAGGCTACCCGCTTGGACGATTCGGCGACAGGGGCCCCGCCGAGATCCTGGACGGCGGAAACATCTGGCCATTCCTGATCCGCAAGCGCGACCGGAAGAATATCCGGATCTGGCTCGAAGACGGCGCCTACGACCTTGAGAATGCCCACGGCAGCTGGCCTCTGCAGAATATCCAGCTGGCGAACTCACTGAAGATGAAGGAGTATGACTTCCGCTTCAGCTTCGGAAATGCCCAGCACAGCACGGCGTACGGGGACGCTGAACTGCCACAGGCCATGACTTGGCTCTGGCGGGACTACGACCCGCAGAGGACGCATCAGGTCTACATGATGTACCCCGCCGAGAAGAGCAAGCCGTATTTTCGGGTCGCGATCGTCAACCGCTGAGTGTCCGGGCTCGCGTCGACGGCCCGGACTTCCCGAAGATCCTTTTCTGGATCACCTATTGCCGGTTCCCGTTCAGGAGGTCGCCAGGCCACCGGCTATGTGTGCATCTAGTCAGAGTGATCAGGATAGGCATCGTGCATAGCTGGCAACTTCAGGAAGCAAAAGCGCGCTTGGGCGCACTGTTGCGCGCGACCTCGGAGTGTGGTTCCCAAGTGATCACCGTGAGGGGGCGGCCGTGTGCAGTCGTCCTATCGAAGCAAGAGTTCGATTGGCTCAAGGGCCGCAAACCCTCGCTGGTCCAGTTCCTGAGAGCTTCCCCTTTTGGGTATCGAGCTGGAATTCGACACAGACAGGTCCATCCCGCGCTCCGTTGCTCTCTGAGCGATCTGATTGACACCTGCGCTCTATCGGAACTTGTGAGACTCAAGCCGTCGCGGATGGTGTGCGAATGGTTCGAAGCGACGCCACAAGAGGTATTGTTCATCAGCGCGCTGACATTGGGAGAGAGACGGAAAGGGGTCGAGAGAACCCTGGATGACCATCGTCGCCATCGAATCACCACTTGGCTTGAGACGCCGCTTCCCGCTTGGTTCGAGGATCGTGTGCTCTCGCTCGAAGCGCATGTTGCCGATGAGCGGGGCCGCTTAACGGCCCGTACCGAGCGGACCGTTTCCAGCGTCGATGGTCTGACCGCATTGGGGTGTACGACTTCATTTTGAGTTTGCCTCGGAAGTCGGCCAATTCGTTCTCAAAATAGTCGGCCAATCATTTCGCTGCCCTCCCCAGCGTTGCCGAGCTCGTAGCAGGACAATAAGCGCAAGACCCGAGCGTGGATTGCGCGTGCTCGACGGCGCGCTTCAGTTCGTCCGCGCAAATGTCAGGCCATACCTCCAACGCATGCGCACGCGCAAGTTCTGGCAGCAGCTCTAGGTTGCGCCCGCTCCTCTCGTAGCCCGCGGCCAAGGCCTTTGCGAACTTCAAGGTGTTCGACAACTCCGGGATAAGCTGTCGCTCGGCATGCGACACGCCGTACCGCCCGCCATGCGATCGGAGCGCCGCAGGAATCGACTCCCGCCCGTACGGCTCCGCCGTTGCCAGCAGCGACAGGCCCGTCGGCGCGATGCCGTTCGGATCGCCGCCATGCTCCAGCAATTCACCTAGCTGATTGCCGGTCATCACCGCCAGCGCCGGCGGCGTTAGCCCTTCGTGGTCGATCATGTTCTGATCGCCGCCGTAGCGCAGGATGCTCTCCACCATCCGCGGGGAGTAGTCCGCGTCCGGCCGCGAGCGCAGCACCGCGTAGTGCAGCGCGGTGTGCCCCAGGTGGTTCTGCTCGTTGCGCGGGTCGCCGCCTGCGAGCAGCGCGTCCACTCTGTCCGCCTGGCGCCGCAGCGCCGCTCGCAGCAGATCCGTGTAACCCTCCGCCGCGGCAGCGCTGGCGCCGAGACCGACCACGACGAGCAGGGCCCCGTTTGTGTGAGTCGCATCGTCTTCGTTCCTCCATGCCGCAGGATGTGGCTATAGGGAGCATACGGCGCGATAACCGAATCGAGCCCGCGGACGAGACGCCCGCAACGCCCTCCGCGAAGACGCGGAGCGGCCCGGATCTGGCCGCAATCGACCGGGACCGCATCCGGCAGGTCCTCGCGTCCTCTCTCGCCGCCAGCACCCGGCGCGCCTACCTTGGCCACTGGGACGCTTTCAAGGCCTGGTCGGAGCGGCGGGGCTACGAACCCGTTCCCGCGGCACCCGAGACCCCGAAGCAAGCCGTGCCCCTGACCGCGACCGCCCTGGTGTGGGGCGACATCGCCGCGGAAGCCGACGGAAGCGGCCGCCTGGCCGTGCACCGATCAAAGAACGACCAGGCGTCGGCCGAGGCCGTGCAGTATCTCGGCCCGCAGGCCATGCGGGACCTGGCCGCGATCAAGCCCCCGGGGCTCGAGTCCGGCTGACAGCGTGTTCGGTCTCAGCGGCTTGCAGATTCACCGTCGGCTCGGCGCTGGAGTTCGAGCGCGATGCCCGCTCGCTTTATCCGCTCCCAGGCCGCCGGGCGCGGAGCCGTCGCGAAATGCTACAAGTCGGCCGACCCAGGGGACGCGAGGGAGAATCGGGATGATCCAGCCTGCGGAATCCCGATCTGGGGGCACATTGGAATATGCAGCCGCTACTCTGCCCCGATGCGTTCCCTGAAGATTGCCGTACCCATGGCCGCGGGCTTGGCGCCCTCGCCACTGCCCGCCTGACCGGCGCCGGCCTGGAATAACGCGTTCCTTGGATCGAGGGTACCCTTTTATGGTGGAGAGGTGCCGGAGAGAAAGGGATGGTCGCCACTACCCCGGACCCTCTCTCCCCAGTGCCGCAGGTGGCGTAAGCCACCGCTGCGGCAGGTAGCAGATCCCTCCCCGCCTCAGAGCGGGGAGGCCCCCGGTGGGGCCTGGCCAGGCCCCACCGGGGGCGACGGGCCGGACCGTTTGTACCTCGGGCTCACAGTCCCGTTGCCTAGCTTGGTCGGCCCGTCGCAGCAATTCCTGCGCACCCTGAACGGAAGCGTGGGTGAAGCCCCGCATCGCAAAAGGATAGGAACGCAGGAATGACCCAACTCCACTCCATTGTCGTTGCCGGCATCGACGTCGGCAAGTCCAAGCTCGACGCCCACATCCTCGAGGGCAGCCTCGAGCGCCAGTTCAACAACGACAAGTGCGGCCGCCGCGCCCTGCGCAACTGGCTGCTCAAGCACGGCGTCACCCGCGCCGTTCTCGAGCCCACAGGGCGCTACCACCGCAACCTCCACCAAGGCCTCTTCGACGCTGGCATCGAAACCGTCCTGGTCAACCCCCTGCGCTCCCGCCGCTTCGCCGAAGCCATCGGAAAGCTCGCCAAGAACGACCGCGTCGATGCCGCCATGCTCGCCCGCTTCGGCCTCCTCGACGGCCTCGAAGCCACCCCACCCCAGCCGCACAACCTCCAGCTCCTCAGCGACTTGCTCGCCCTCCGCCGCAAGCTCCTCAAGCAGCTCGGCGCCCTCCGCAAGCTCTGCGCCGAACTCGACCCCGAGGTCGCCGGCTGCCCCGGCGCCACGCTCGAGGCCTTCCAGGCCGCCAGCGCCGACTGCGACCGCCGCATGCGCCAATGCATCGCTGCCGACACCGCGCTTTCCCGCCGCGACGCCAGCATCCAGTCGATCCCCGGCTGCGGTCCCGTCAACGCCGCCTGCCTCTGCGCTGACATGCCCGAACTCGGTACCCTCGGCCGCCGCCCTCTTCGGTCTCGCCCCCTTCGACCGCGACTCCGGACAGCACCGCGGCGGCCGCTCCATCCGCGGCGGCCGCGCCCAGCCTCGCCATCTGCTCTACATGGCAGCCCTGACCACGATCCGCTGGGAACCGGCCTCCAAGGCCTGCTACGAGCGCCTCGCCGCCGCCGGCAAGCCGCACAAGGTCGCCCTCGTCGCCGTCATGCGCAGGCTCGCCGGCGTGCTCGACACCCTCCTGCGCGAGAACCGCCTCTGGCAGCCCGACCCGCCCGCCCGCGCACTGGAGGCCGCCGCGTGAAACCGCTGCCGACCAGCCCCAGACCAACAGCCGGCTCTGTGGAAAAAACGCGCCTCCATCGCCCCTCGTCACCACTTTTCCCCGAAAATCCGCTTGACAAGAAACACGGAAGCTAGACAGTTAGGCCTCGATCACGAGCCCACCCGGCGTCCGAGGCGCACGCGACTTGACCGGCGGCTTGCCCTGGTACAGGCGCGGGGTCCCGCAGATGGGCTGCAGGCAGCCTCGTGACGCCGTTTTGTTCGCACGTAGCTGGAACGCGAAATCCCACAGTTCGGCGTCAGGGTGCCTGCCGCGACATTGCGGCGATTCTGGACGATGCTGGACCACTGTCAGGGCGGGCTGTTGAACGCTCCGGTGCTCGCCCGCAGCCTTGACGTTTCGCCGCCGGCGGTGATGGGTTATGTAGACCCACTGGTGGAGTTGATGCTGGTTCGAGGCCTAATGCGTCATTCCGCCAATGGGGGTAAAGGCTCATCAAGGCCCCCAAGCTCTATGTCCGGGCCAGCGGTGTGCTCCACTCCCTGCTGGGTCCACGCACACTCGACGATGTGTTGTCTCACCCGGTGGCGGGGCCAAGCTGGGAAGGATTCGCGATCGAGAATCTGATTGCGGCCGCGCCCGCTGGGACCGACGCCTACTTCCACCGGACCAGGGCGGGCGCGGAGATCGACCTGGTGCTAATTCTGCCCGACCGCCAACTTTGGCTGGTCGAGGTCAAGCGCAGTTCGACGCCCAAGACCAGCAAGGGATTCCACATGGCCGCTGCCGACCTCAATCCTGCGGCGTGCTTTTTCGTCCATCCGGGTGAAGGAGAGTTCCCGCTGTCCACCTCGACGACCGCTGTGTCACTGCCACTGCCGATGGAGCGTTTGGCGGCGACGGATGAGGGCGTCCGCGGCCTCCGCTTGGCCTCTGTGGGCCATCCGGGACACGGCTCGCGGATCGGAATGGACAGTCTCCGGAATTTCGGAGCGAGAATGGGCGATCCGCTCGGAAGGTTTCGCGTCCGAACTAGTTCGACCCTGCCGTTCGTGGACCGTCGCCGGGCGGAACGCGATCTCGGATCGGGGGCGGCGGAGCGTTCGCTCGTTCGCAAGGATGGGTGCGGGACACGGCGAACTGTCAGCACGCTGGCCGTCTCGATTCCGCCTTCGCAAGCCTAGGAGCACTCCGCAACTCCGTTTCGCTGTCCGCGCGTCCACACCACAGGGCTGGAATTCGCTAGTATTAGGCAGCACCGATTCAGGCAGGGAGGTATCAGGATGCCCCAAGATGCAACACGCCGTTCGTTCTTCCAGGGAATGTTCGGGAGCGCTGCCGCCGTCGCGATGGCCCAGCAGGCTCTCGCGCAGCAAGATAGCGGCGATGGCCTGCCGACCCGCAGGCTGGGCCGGACGGGAGAGCAGGTCTCGATCCTCTGCCTCGGCGGCTGGCACATCGGCTCCGTCGAGAACAAGGACGAAGCAATTCGCATCATGCACGCCGCGATCGATGAAGGCATGACCTTCTTCGATAACGCCTGGGACTACCACGACGGCGGGTCCGAGGAGCTCATGGGCCGCGCGCTCGCCGAACCGGGCAAGCGCGACAAGGTCTTCCTGATGACCAAGAACTGCGAGCGGGACTACAAGGGCTCGATGAGCAATCTCGACGACAGTCTGAGGCGGATGAAGACCGACCGCATCGACCTGTGGCAGTTCCACGAGATGGTCTACGATTCGGATCCCGACTGGGTCTTCGACAAGGGCGGCCTGAAGGCGGCCCTGGAAGCTCAGAAGGCGGGCAAGGTGCGCTACATCGGCTTCACCGGCCACAAGGATCCCAGTATCCACATCAAGATGCTCAACAAACCGTATGACTGGGCCTCCTCACAAATGCCGGTCAATGTCATGGACGCGCACTACCGAAGCTTCCAAAAGCAGGCCATCCCACTCTGTCTCGCGCGCGACGTCGGCGTCGTGGGAATGAAGAGCCTCGGTGGCGGCTCGCCTCGCGGGCGTATCCCTTCGTACACGGAAGTGACTTCCGAGGAGTGCCGGCGGTACGCGCTGAGCTTGCCCGTTTCGACATTGGTCGTCGGAATCGTGTCCATGGAAGAGCTGCAGGCGGATATCAAGATCGCCCGCAACTTCAAGCCCATGAGCGACGAGCAGAAGGCCGTGCTGGTTGCGAAGGTGGCCGACGTAGCGGGCGACGGCCGGCACGAAATGTTCAAATCGACCCAAAGGTTCGACGGGCCGCACCACCGCAAACAGCACGGTTTTGAGGTGTAGGCGCCGGTAACGCGGTCCCCTCAAGGGAGCGCGCAGTGCGACCGGGCCTTTGGAGAACCGTCCTGAGAGCGGGGGTGCGGGCCCGGCGCCGGCGCAATGCTCAGCGCCCGCTGACCCAGATCGGTGAACTCCAGGCGACCTGCCGGTCGCGGTCGGCCTGCCGCACGCGGACGTAGTAGAAATCCGCTTCTTCGCCCGGCTCCCCGCTGTCGTGGTATTCGAAATCCGCGGCCTGCGCTTCCGGGGTCTGGCGGTAGACCCGTCCGTTGTTTTTGACGATCTCGACTTCGGCGAGTTTGTCCGTGCCTTCGATATGCACGCGAAACGTGGGCCTGCCTGCGATTGCCGTTTCCTCGCCCATCAGGTACTCCCGGCCGCCTTCGACAAGCCGAAAATCGACAATGATGTTGTCGGTCGCACCATACGTGTGCCGCGCGCGGATCGCGTCCACGAGCCCTTGGCGCGAGTTCTCCTCGGCCAGCAGCATCGAGTACGCGGTGTGGACGCCCAAGTGGTCCGAACTCGCTTGGACCCCGAGGCGGTATCCCTTCTCCCACGCCACCGACACCATGCCGTCCGGACGGTAGCCGCCAAACTGCTTTTTGGGCTCGTCCACGGGGGCCGAACGCCAGCACCCCTCGCATTCGTAGCTGTTCCGGTCGCTCTGGTAGATCTCGACGATCGGCTCGACCTCCGGATCGTAATCCGCCCAGTCCGTGCCCATATTGGTGCCGGAGGTGTGCGCCATCGCGATCCCCTTGTACTTGCGCAGGTAGGCGAAGAACCGCTCGGGCCCTTGCCGGGCGTAACTCGCACTGCTCGACCACTCGTAATGCTGGTAGTCCAGGATCGGAGCGCCCCGGTAGGGGAAGACCACATTGCGGTGGCCATTGGGATAGCGGATCGATCGCTCGTAGCCGTACAGCGGAACGAATGAAGCTCCAACGCGGAAGATATCGACGTACTTCTGGCTGCGGAACCAGTCGTACTCGTCCGCCACTCCGAAGTTGTGCTCGGTGATCGCCAGGAAGTCGAGCGCTCCAGGGTCGATGGCGTAGCGATACGTGTCTTGCGTGGAGCCATCGTTGTACCCGTCCCAGGAGATCTCCGTGTGGCGGTGCATGTCGCCGCGGTAGATCTTGTAGCGCTTGTCGCCGAGATCGTAGACGTAGCCCCGGATCCGCGCCACATCCGCGGCATCGTTGGGGTGGACCGGCTCGTTGGCGGCCATCACACGCGCGGGACGGTTTGGGGGCTGGCGCGCGGCTTCTAGCGGCGGGAGCCGCAACGTCGTCAGACGAGGCTCCTTGCCGTCGCCGGCGAGCGCCGGAAGTCGCGCCGCGAACACGTCCGGCAGAATGTTGACGAAGTCCCGGAAGCTCCGCCGATCCGTGGGATAGGCCGCGACGAGGCGTCCGGACGACTCGCGCGCCGCTTCGATGCGCATGTCCGTCCGTCCCGTCGAGTACGGCAAGAGCTGCATGGGGGACCACGTGTCGCCCTCGTAATAGCTGGCGTGGATTTCCCACAGAGCGTGGTGCGACGGCGTCCTCCAATAGACGTTGTGCTGCATCGGCCGACGGTGGCG
Source organism: Bryobacterales bacterium (assembly GCA_965218615.1). Taxonomy (GTDB): domain Bacteria; phylum Acidobacteriota; class Terriglobia; order Bryobacterales; family UBA6623; genus VXMF01. The sequence continues at coordinate 415,142 of CBDCLH010000001.1, read as the reverse complement.
AAAGAAGACCCAGATCCGGTTGGCGCCGTCGACGGCCAGCTGCGGGTATTCGTAGAAGTTGCCGCCCGGCCCCGGAGGCGGCAGCGAGGATTCCAGGCTCTTGGCCGGAGCCCGCAGTTGGCCCTGGTCGTAGACCGCCATGCGGATCGTACGCGAGTTGTAGAGGCCCGTGGCGTTGGCCTGGATGTCGAAGGGGTATCCCCAGTCCTTGCCCCAGTTCACGCCGGACTCGTGCCAAGCCAACCAGATCCTGTTCTGGATGTCCGCTGCCAGAGTTACGTAGGCTTCGAAGCGCCCGCTGGAGGCGATTGCCCGGGGTGGATCCCAGGCTCCGCCGGTCCTGCGTGCCAAGAAGATGTCGTAGCCACTCGCCTCGCTGTACTGATCCCAACCCACATACACAGTCCCATTGCGGTCGGCCGTGACCGATGGTTCCCAGCAGTTGCCGGCGCCGGCGGCGCTGACGCGCGTCTCCTCACTCCATCCAGTGCGCACGTCGTAGCTCTTGTGGAAGATGCCAAAGCGGCTGGCGCGAGCGCCCTGCCAAACCAAGTGGATCCTCCCGTCTGCGTCGCGAATGGCCTTGTGGTGGATGTCGGGCTGTGCGCCGTCTGTGAGTTGTTCAATCGCGCCCCAGCCTTCCCCGTCCAACGCTCTGGCGAATAGGTCCCAGTTGCCGTCGACTTGTTGCGACCAGACGACCCAGATCTTGCCTTCCGCGTCTTCCGCTACGGCCGTGCGATACACATCGCCCCCAGCCGCACTGACGGCATGAGGCCGCCTGGCCATGCCCGACCTTTGTCCCGGCAGAATGCGGTCCGCGTAGACGCGGTCCGACTCACCGGAGAAGCCGGTGTACGCCACCCAAACGGTGTCGTCCGAGGCGACCGTCAGAGAAGGGAAGTCGTTGTCCGTCAAGCGCTCGTGGTCCGGGCCCGGATCGCCGCGGCCGAGCAAGATTGCGATCGGAGCCTGTGCGACGGAGGCGCGGCCGTCGAGAAACTCGAGGCCGCGCACCTCGGGCAGGTCCGCGAGCCGAACGCTGAAGCTGCCCTGCGTCGTCTGAACCGAGACCTCGGAGGCGAGTGAACCGCGCAAGTAGACGTAGAACCGTGGTGTCAAATACGTGTCGGCGGGTAGATCGACCAGGATGTCCTCGTCGTGGCTGCGGCGATTGAACGCAAACGCCGGACGGGTCGACATCCGCCATCGCCGCGGCGGATGGATCACATCGCCGAGCCCCATTTCGTACCCGATCAATTCGACAAGCGCGCCATTGGCCACCTCCAGGCTGCCGTCCCACTTCGTCTGCTCACGGTCGCCGATGCCGAGGGTCACAAGAAGCGCGTGGCTCGCTCCGGCCGGGGGATTGCGAAGCGTGGTTTGCGTGGACGATTGGCCCCAGAGCGGGGAGGCGGCGAGAAGCGGGACGGCGAGCAGTCGGAGGGTCGCGCGAAGCATGGGATCAGACGACGAAAGCCTACGAGAATACCACGGCGCTCTCTCCGTAAACTTCAGACTGCGTGATGGTTGCGGCTGAATCCGGGCCTTTTCCGGCGCGAGTTCGCGACCGGGGAACCGCCGTCAGCTGGCGCCCCTTCCAGTCACAACAAGCGGGACGGAGAGCGCAAGAACCTTCAAGTCCAGCAGCAGCGACCAGTTGTCGATGTACTCCAGGTCCATCTTCATCCAGCTGGCGAAATCGACTGTGTCACGCCCACGGATCGCCCATAGGCAGGTCAGGCCGGGACGCATGCGCAGGCGACGGCGCTGCCAAATCTCGTATTGGTCGACTTCCGTCGGCATCGCCGGACGCGGACCGACGAAGGACATCTCGCCCAGCATCACGTTCCAGAACTGCGGCCACTCGTCGATCGAGAAGCGCCGCAGGAACCGCCCGACCGGAGTCAGGCGAGGGTCGTCCCGGATCTTGAATGCGGGGCCGTCCCTCTCGTTCATGTGCTCGAATTGCGGGCGCTGGGCTTCGGCGTCGGCGACCATGGAACGGAACTTGTAGCAGGTGAACAGGCGGCCGTTCAGACCGCATCGCTGCTGTCGGAAGAGGATCGGCCCCTTCGAAGTCGATTTCACCAGCAGGGCTGCGACCAACATCGGCACGGCTAGCACAGCCAGGGACAGCGCCGCGAAGAGGGCATCGAAGACCCGTTTGAGAAACAGCGGCAACCCCTCGGCCGGCGTGACCGAAAACGTCAGCAGCGGCCTGTCCCCGAAACGGTCGAAGTCGATCCGGCTATGCACGTGCGGGAAGAAATCCGCGGCCACGCGGGTCTTGACGCCATGCTCGTCGCACAGCACGAAGATGTCCTCCAGCGTCTGCAGTTGCTCCCCGGAGACGACGAACACGACTTCGTCGATCGCCTCCTGCTTCAGCATTCGAGGCAGCGCGTCGAGGGGATGCACGGGATAGCTACGGGTCAACCGCGCCTCGGTCCCGAGGCTGCCCCCGCAGTCGACGATGGCGAGCAGGCGAAGACCGTGCCCTTCGGCTGCCTCCACGTCTGCAGCCATCTTGAGCGCCTGCTCGCCGTCCCCGACGATCACGCAGGAGGTCACCGCTCCGAATGCGCGGCGCAGGAATCCCCGAAGCCCGCCGGCTAGGGTACGCAGGAAGAGCTGGAGGCACGTCAGGTAGACGATGAAGAGCCCGAGGAACCCGCGGCTTACCGGCACCTCGAAGTGCAGCCAGTACAGGCAGGCCAGCAGCGCCAGAGACGCGAACAGCATTTGCCGCAACGTGTCGAAGGCCGCGTGGCGGCGGTCCGCCGCATAGAGACGGGAATAGATGCCCAGCCCGCGCCCAACGCCAACGACGGCGACGAGCGCGGCGGCCAGGACGAGCGTCTTGACGGAGGGCTCCAGGAAGAATGCCTGCAGCGGCAGGGCGGCGCGGGTCCGATAGGCAGCCTCAAAGGCGGCTGCCGCGAGCAGCAGGTCGGTGGCGGCTAAGAGAAGAACCGCGCGTTGCTGGTGTCCTTGGAACACCCGGGTTCTTCAACGTAGCAAAGCAGCTAGGCCGTTCGGTGGGGGGCATAATACAAGACATGCAAAAGAAAACGCCTGCCGGGGCCCCTCCGGAACGCGTCCAACCGGAACAAGTCCACGTGGTGCGGCAGGAGAACTACCGCGAGGAATACGCCAACAGCGTCCAGGTCAACGTCAGCATCTGGGATTTCTTCCTTCAGTTCGGACGCCTCAAACTGGACAGCGCGAGCGAGGTGACGTTTGCTTCCTATTTTGGGGTCTACATGAGCCCGCAGCAGGCGAAGGCGCTGCAACTCGTGCTCGCGCAGAATATCGCGCAATACGAATCGACCTTCGGGGAGATCCAGATTGACAATTCGAAGGCCAATCCAGGCAACCGGCCCGGCATGGTGCAATAGGCTGGTCCGCAGGCGTCTCGCGCCGCGTGCACGTTGCAAGCCGCCGACTTCGCCCCCCGCTGGGAGGCCAATCTGGGAGAGGGCCTGTCAGGCGGCTCCGGCCAGGGCCTCGAGCGCTGTGTCCAGGAACGGGTCGCCCACCTCCTCGGCGGCTTTTTGCTTCGCTGCCGGGGACTCAAAGATCCTGCGCCGGACCTCGCGGTAGCGCCGCAGGTCGCGCTGCGAGACGGGCCGGTCCGGCTGTACCCCTTCGGCGTGGACCGCCTTGCCGTCCGGGCCAAAGTACTTCGCCACGGACAGGATCAGCGCCGCACCATCATCGAGCTGAATCGTGTCCTGCACCGCCGCAAGACCGGAACTCTTTTCGCCGACGACCTCGCCGCGCTTGTTCTGCTGGATGGCCGCGGCCGCGATTTCAGCCCCGCCGGCGGTGGGTCGGTCGATGATGACGACCAAGGGAAGGGAGGTCACCTGAGTCTCGGTATCCGCCACGAACTTCTCCTCCAAGAACCTCTGACCCTTGAGGCTGGCGATCGCTCCATTGCCGAGAACCAGATCGGCGAGAGCGATGCCATCCTCGGGCGTCCCCCAAGCGTTGCCGCGCAAGTCTAGAACTAGCTTGGAGGCGCCGTCGGCTTCGAGCGCCTCGATCGACTCGGAAATCTGCCGCACTTTGTCGGCATCCAGGACAGCGGCATGCACGTATCCGATGCCGTTCTCGAGCATCCGCGACTCCACGTCCGGCAAGGCCGGCTCGGCTCGCACCAGGGTGTGCTCGACCGGTGACTCGTAGTCGGACGAAGGCCGGACCATCACCGTGACACTGCTGCCAGGCTCGCCGCTAAGCATCGCGCGGAGATAGGCCGGAGGAATGACTCGCGTGCTGATGTTGTCGACCGCGTCGATGAGGTCGTCTGTGCGGATCCCCGCTTGGGCGGCGGGCGATTCCGGCAGCACCGCCAGCACTGCGGTGTAATTGCCCTGCTTGTGCACGATCATGCCGGTCGAAAGTCCGCTGCCGCCGTCCGGGTTCCGCAACTTCTTCTGGTATTCCGCGTACTGCTCCGCGGCCAGGTAACTCGAGAGCGGATCGAGGTATTCGACCAATCCCTGCAGCGCGCCCTGCGTGACTTTGGGGATGTCGGGTTCCTCGACGTAGTCGCTCTTGATCCTCGCCAGGATCTCTGTGTACACCGCCAGTGGGCGGTAGGCGCCTTCCTGCTCCTCGCTCTTGCCGAGAACGGCGCCGACGACCAGCAGAATCGTGATCAGGAAGGAACTGCAAATGATGCTGAACTTGAAGCGAGAACCCATGGGACGCCCTCATCATACAATGCAAACGTGAGATTCGGATTGTCCGCAAGCGCGCGCCCGCTCCGAAGCCAACCCGCTTGCTTGGGACCGATCGGGGCACGGGCCTTTATCCGGTCGTACTGGACCAAAGCAGGCGAACAAGTGCGACGGCGATCGCGATTCCCGCCGCGGGAGGATCGATGTGGGTGTCGCCGTGCTGGTGAAAGACGCGAGAGAAGCCTTCCCCGGCGAAGGCCCCGATCATCCCGAAGGCCGTTCCGGCGAACACGTTCCCGGTGGCCAGGGCCGCGGCCGCGGCCGACAGAGCCATGTGGTGGGTGACCGGGATTTTCATGCCGAACTGCGCGAACAACAGCGACGAAGCTGCGATGCCGAAGCCGAAGACATCGCCGCCATGTTCCGCGCCGAAGGTCAGCGCCAGAAACGCGGACACGAGCCCGACGCCGAGTCCGATCGTGGCGCATTGCGCTGCCCGTTCCTGGTGTCGCACCCAGTTCGATCGCTCGTCCGGCGTGAATCGCTTGCTGGCGAGCCCGCTGCGTCCGAATGCGAGGCGCGCGATCATCGCCGAAACGACGACGGTCAGAGCGATGGAGTCGGTCCAGGGAGCGATGCCTATGAGCTGCCAGATCGCATTCAGCCCATAGCCGAGCATCCCGAAGCAGCCGCCGACGGCGAGGACGTCGGGACGGTCGAGCCCCATCAAGGGTGTCGTGATAGCCCTCCCGCTCGCCAGCATGCCGCGCCTGTAGGCGTAGGCGGTCGCAGCCGCTCCGCCCCCGAACGCGACATGGACGAGCACGTCCGTGCCACCGCCCGCCGCCGCGACGGCCACGCCGACGAGAACGAGCAGGCCCGTGAATACGAAAGAAGGGAGCGTTCCGATCGCGGCCGCGAAGAGTCCCCCCGCCGAATGCCGCGAGAAGCGTGGTCCAGTCCACCAACATGGGCAAGCAGTGACTATACGTCCCGGGGCCGTCAGCAGGCGCTAGCGACAGGCTCTAAGCGAGCCGCGGATGCCAGACAAAGGATCGTCTGGCGAGGGGTTCCGCACACGGTGCGCTTACGAACCCAGCGGCAAGAAGAACTGCGTGCCCGTGACCGGTTTGCTCAACTCCTCAAGCAGGTTTTCGAGATCTTCCGGACGGTTCACGAGATCCGCTTGGGCTGCATCGACGACGAGCACGTCCGCCGACTTGTAGCGATTGAAGAAATGGTCATACGCACGGACTGCCCCCTCCAGGTAAGCGGTGGAGATGCGGGCCTCCAGCCTGGCGCGGCCGCTTGCGAGGCGTGCGCGTAGGACTTCCGGAGTGGCCTTGAGGTACACCGTCAGGTCGGGATTCGGTAGCTGCTTCTTGAAGAACTGGTAGTAGCTGTCGTAGATGGCGATTTCGTCGTCGTCGAGATTGAGGTACGCGAAGAGTTTGTCCTTTTCAAACATGTAGTCCGTGACGACTGGCATGTGCGAACTCTCGATGTCGGCCTCCGCAAGCTGTCGAAAGCGGCCGAACAGGTAATGCATCTGCGCACGGAAGGCGGCGCCCGGGCGCCCCCGATAGAATGCCTCCAGATAGGGGTTGTCTTGGGTGTCGAGGACCTTTCGCCCGTAGATGTGGTCGGCGAGGGCTTGCGCAAGACGGGTCTTGCCGACCCGCAGCGGGCCTTCGATCGCGATGTAGTGTGGCGCTTTCCTCAATGCGGCAGTCCCTAGAAGTTTAGTGTGGTCTGCGAGTCCCCAGGCGGTCGCAGCCGAAAGTACTCGTACGCCGGCAGAGTGCCGACGCGGCCGCGGTGGGTCCGGTCCAGGAAACCGAGCTGCATCAGATACGGTTCGTAGACCTCTTCGATCGTGCTCGAGTCCTCGCCGACCGAGGCCGATATCGTGTTCAGGCCGACTGGCCCCCCGGAGTACTTCGAGAGGATCGTATGCATGATCTTGCGGTCGATCTCGTCGAGACCCAGCGGGTCGACTTCCAGCATATCGAGTGCCGTGCAGGCGATCTCCTGGTCGATGTGTCCGTCGGCCCGCACTTCCGAATAATCACGGACCCGGCGCAGCAGGCGGTTGGCGATCCGCGGCGTGCCGCGCGCGCGGCGCGCCATCTCTTCGGCCGACTCCTCGTCAAGTTCGATGCCGAGCAGGCTGGCCGAACGAAAGACGATGCGGGTCAAGTCCACGGCGTCGTACGGGTTGATGCGCAGGGTGATCCCGAAACGCGCGCGCAGCGGTGCGCTGATCAGGCCCTGTCGCGTCGTAGCTCCGATCGCCGTGAACGGCGCCACTGGAATGGAATGCATCCGTGCGCCCGGGCCCGTGCCGACAATCAAGTCGACGCGGAAGTCCTCCAGGGACGAATACAGCATCTCCTCCACGTCGGGAAGCAGGCGGTGGATCTCGTCGATGAAAAAAACCTGTTGTCTCTGCATGGTCGTGAGCATGCCGGTCAGGTCGAGTTTCTTCTGCAGCACGGGCCCGGAGGTGTAGTCGGCCCGCACCTCCAACTCGTTGGCGATGATCGTCGCGAGCGTCGTCTTGCCCAAGCCGGGCGGGCCATACAGCAGGACATGGTCGAGCGCCTCGTGCCGCCTGCGGGCGGCCTCGATCGCAATCGACAGGTTTTCCTTGAGGGCTGTCTGCCCGATAAATTCGTCGAGCCTCTGGGGCCGCAGCGTGAGGTCGGACTGACGATCCTCATCCAGAGGTTCGGACGTGACGATGCGCTCCTTGGCCATGACGGCGACAACTAGCGCTTGACCGACTCCATCGCCAGCCGAAACAAGCTCTCGAACTCCGCCGGCGCACCGTTCTGTCGCGCCCTGCGTACTCCCTTTCTCGCCGCATCCGCGCTGCAACCGAGGTTGATCAGGACAGAAATGACGTCTTCCTCGACGGCAGCCGCGCCCTCGCCCGCGCCTTCCGCGGCGCCTTCCAAAGCACCAAGCTTGTCTTTTAATTCTAGGATAATCCGCTCGCCTGTCCTCTTGCCCACTCCCGGGATGCGGATCAGCTTCTGGGAGTCTTCGGTGCGGATCGCGGCGAGCAGTTCGGCGCTGGGCAGCCCCGACAGGAGCGTCAGCGCCAGGCGCGGGCCGACCCCGCCGACCTCGAGAAACTTCTCGAACAAGTCCTTGTCCCGGCGGTTGAGAAAGCCGAACAGAGCCAGAGTGTTCTCCCGCATGTGGGTATGGACATGCAGCGAAACTTCCTCGCCCGGGTCTCCGATCCGACTGTAGGTTTCGACCGGAATCGCGACTTCGTAGCCCACCCCGCCGATGTCCAGGACAACCTTGCCTGCCTGCTTCTCAGCTACTTTTCCCCGCAGCAGAGCGATCATGGTTCGACCGGATTATAGCGACTGGAGGAGGGCCTCTCAGCAGCCTCCCGGTGTCCTGTGGATGCGGATCACCCGCGAGTCGTCGCTGCCGTAGTCCAGGAAGACCTCGGTTCGCTGACCGGGCAAGTGCAGCCCGAACTTTTCACCCCATTCGACGATCACGACGGCCCGCTGCTCCCAAAGGTCCTCCAACCCGAGTGTCTCGAGCTCCGGGATGCTGTCGAGCCGGTACAGGTCGAGATGGTAGATCTTCGGGTTGCCCTCGTACTCGTGAACGAGCGAGAACGTCGGACTGAGAACGTCCTCCACGGGAGCGGCTCCCAGGGCTGAGACGATGCCCTTGGCCAGGGTGGTCTTTCCCACGCCCAGATCCCCGATTAGCATCACCACCGAAGGCGGCTCCAGCCTGGCGGCGATGCCGGCGCCCACGGCAGCCGTCTCCTCACCCGAGTACGTCCGAAACGTCATCCTTGCAGGGCCTGCAACGCGCCGGTCAGGTGTCGCAGGTTGTCCGTCGCGAGCATCCCCTGCTCGCCGACTTCCGCGCTGGCCAACTCCCCGGCCAGGCCGTGCAGGTAGACCGCAGCGGCGACTGTCCGCAAGACCGGCTGCGCGGGGAACTGGGCGAGGAAGCCGGCGACCATCCCCGTGAGGATGTCTCCCGATCCGGCCGTCGCCATGCCAGGCGTCCCGGTCGGGTTGATCGCGACATCCCCGTCGGGGGCGGCGATCAGGGTACGGTTGCCCTTGAGGACCACGTAGACCCCGTTCGTCGTGGAGTACTCTCGCGCCGTTTGGAGGCGGTCACGCTGCACCGCAGCGGCGTCGGAGCCGATCAAGCGCGCCATCTCCCCTGGATGTGGCGTCAGCACGGTCGGGGCTGCACGCCGCGCGGGAACTCCGTGTTGCAGGGCCGCGAGCCCGTCGGCATCGAGCACGAGCGGCAGCGGGCATGCGCGGTAGAGTTGCCGCACCAGCGCCTGGTTGGGCTCCGCATTCCCCAAGCCTGGCCCCACAGCAACGACTGACTTGCCCGAGAACCAAGTCTCGTCGAATGTATCCGGGCCCAGCGTGCCGTCGGTGAGTTCCTCGGTCGGCTCCAGCATCAACTCGGGCCTGGCGGCCAAGATCGCGTCCGCTGCGCTGGCCGCCGTGACGACGGTCGCCAAGCCGGCTCCAGCCCGCAGAGCGGCCGACCCGGTCATCAGGATCGCTCCCGGCTTCTGGCGGGAGCCACCGACGGCGAGCACATGGCCGAAGGCGCCCTTATGCGAGGAGCGGTCACGGGGCTCCAGCAAGGCTCGCGCGTCGGCCTCCTCGCTCAGCAGCAGTCTCGGCCCCGGCAACGCCTCCACGACGGAATCCGCGGTGCCGATCCGGGCGATCGACAGATCGCCAACAGACTCGCAGGCGGGAGGCAGGACTTGGCCGGGCTTGGGAGTGGTGAAGGTGACCGTGCAGTCGGCGCGCATGCACGCGCCGAGCACCGCGCTGGAGTCGCTGTTCAGGCCGGACGGCATGTCCACGGCAACCACCTGGGCGTTCCGGAAGCCGCGGTTCACATCGGCGATGACATCGGCGGCCAAGCCGCGCACCGGACCATGGATTCCCGTCCCCAGTAGCGCATCGACGATCACGGTGGAGTCAAGCCGCTCCGCAAGCAGTGCGTTCCAGGCTTCGCGCGTAGAGACTATCTTCGCGCGGTGGTCCTGCGCGGCGAGCATCGTCCAATTGGCGGCCGCGTCTGGCGACAGCGCGTCCGGTTTGGCCAGCACGACCGTGCACAGGTCCAACCGTGGAACATGTAAGAGGAGCTGCCTGGCCACGGCGAGGCCGTCCCCGCCGTTGTTGCCTTTTCCGCATAGGATCAGAACCCGTTCCCGGTCCAATGGACGGAAGCGATCCAGCAGCAGACGGGTCACGGCATGCGCCGCGCCCTCCATCAGCACGAGGCTCGGCACCCCGCGGTCCTCGATCGTCGCGCGATCCGCTTCGCGCATTTCAGCCGCATTGAGAACGCGCCGCATCAGTGTTCCAACTCTTTGTGCAACCGTTCGAGGCTCGGCCGCTTGCCCATCACGATCAAGACGTCCCCAGCTTCCGTCCGGGTGTCGCCGGGTGGATTGAACAGGACGGTTCCGTCCGCCTTGGTCACGGCCAGCACCATCAAGTCCGGCCGCTGGTTCAGTTGTGATTCATCGAGCGCACGCGCCGCCCAGCGACTGGTTTGCGTGACCTGGGCTTGGTCGATGTCGAGATCCAGTTCGGTCCCCTCGAAGGCCGAGGAGATGTCGAGGAAGCTCGAAACCTGTGGGCGCAGCAGCGCCTGGGCCAAGCGGTAGCCGATGAAGGCGTACGGCGTGAACACAGTCTGCGCGCCGGCCTGCAGCAGCTTCGTCCTTGCGTTCTCGTCCGTCCCGCGCGCCGCGATGCGCAAGTCCGGATTGAGGACCCGCGCCGAAAGCGTCATGTAGACGTTCACGGCGTCGCTCCCGACGGCCGCCACGAGCCCATTGGCCCGTCGTGCGCCGGCCTGTTCCAGGGTGGCATCCAGCGTGGCATCCCCGACAAGCAGTGAGACACCCTGTTCGCGCGCCCACGCCGTATTCGCCTCCGAGTTGTCGATGGCGATGACGCTCACGTTGCTCCGCAGGAGTTGGCGGACAACGCCCCGTCCGACCCGCCCGAGGCCGCACACGATGTAGTGATCGGAGAGTCTTTGAATCATGCGTTTCGTCTTTCTCTGCTCAAAGTAGTTCAGCAATTCTAACTGGATCAACAGGTCGCCCAGCACGCCGATGGCGATGAACACGACGGAGAAGCCAGCGATGAGCAGGATGGAATTGAAGACGCGCCCGGCCCTGCTGAGCGTGATCGTTTCCTCGTAGCCCACCGTCGTCAATGTGATCAGGGCCATATAGAAACTGTCAAACAGGCTTTGGCCTTCGATCCAAAAAAAGCCGAGCGTGCCCACGCAGAGCACGCCCGAGGACAGGCACATCAGGAAAAGGATTCTACGTACCGGTCTCGGCACGGCGGAAGGGACCGTCATCGTCTGCGCATCACCAACATCGTCATGTCGTCCTGCAGTGTCGTCTTTCCGGTCCACGCGAGCACATCGTCCATCACGCACTCGATGACTTCGGAGGCGGGCCGGTTTGCGGCACGTTGGAGCGCCTGCTGCAATCGCGGCAGACCGTACTCCTCGCTCTTCTCGTTCTCAGGCTCCGTGACCCCGTCCGTGAAAGCGACCAGCATGTCGCCGCGCTGGAGCGGGATCGTCGTCGCGGAATAGGTCGCATGCGGAAGAGCGCCTACGATCAGGCCGTTGACCTCGAGCGCCGTGATTCCGCCGTTCCGCAGCAGCAGCGGCGGCAGGTGTCCCGCGTTCGAATAGGCCAGCATACCGCTCTGTTGATCGAATGCGGCGAAGAACAGGGTCGAGTACTTCTCGGGAGCGGTCCCTTCGTAGAGCTGCCGGTTGGCGCGCTCCACGAGCAGGGCCGCTGCCTCCTCAATTGTTTGGGGTCCCTCTGGATGCAGCAGAGACAGTTGCGTGCGGACGATCGAGTGCAGCGTGGCCATCACCAGGGCCGCCGAGATGCCCTTGCCCGAGACGTCTCCGAAGCTCAGAGCCAGGAGGTCGTCGTTAAGCTGCACGTAGTCGAAGAAATCCCCCGAGACCGAACGGGCCGGCCGGCAGACACCCAAGACCTCCAAACCGGCGAGCTGCGGCGGGTTCGCCGGAAAGAGTCTGGCCTGGACTTCGCGAGCGATTTCGAGTTCCGCTTCGAGCTGCTGGCGCTGTTTCGAGTCCTCGATCAGCCGCTTGATCGAGCCTGTCATGGCGTTGAAGGAGCGTGAGAGGTCACTTACCTGGTCGTTTCCCGAGACCGGGATGCGATAGCTGAAATCGCCGCGGTTGACATGCGTTGTGCCGACGTATAGGTCGTTCAGGGCGCGGGTTAGAGTGCGCGTCAACGAGATGGCAACGAAGAGGGAAATCAGTAGGTTGGCCCCGAAAGCCGCCATCAGGCAGTAGCCCAGAATGGAGAACAGGCCGAATGTCCGTTCGGATTCCTGAGCGAATATCGTTCCCCACAGGGCCGATGGGCGTGTCCGCAACAGGTACACGGCCGAGTCGAGCTTGTCGGTGCGCCAGTCGAGCAGGAGGGTCTCGATGGGCCAGGCGATTTGCCAGTCGAAGGGGTTTCGCGGCGCCGGCAGGCCGTTGTCGGCGAGCATCCCGCCGCCCCGGACAACCGGTTGGAAGCCCCCCCTGGGCGGCTTCGAAGAATCTCCCGCCTCGCTGTCGAATTCGACCGCGAGAACCCCCAATCCCGGCATCATTTCGTGAACCAGTTGGGCGGTCACGGGAACGGCCAGCACAAGGCGGCTTCCCGAGGCGCCGTCGTGGGCCACGGCGGGCAGGAACAAGCCGTTTTCCATGCGCACCATCGCTGGGTGCGTCAACAGCTGCGAGGGCATGGGCCCCGTCAGCGCCCCCTCCGGGTAAGTCTGCGTGGCGCCGTCGAAGTCCGCTCGGATCGCCAGCCCGGGGAACGACTTGGACGCGGACGCGTGAAACCTAGCCAGAGCGTCCGGCCGCGCCGAGGCGGGTAGCTCCTGCAGTTGCCAAAGGAGCGGCCCGGCTGTGGCCTGGAGGCGCTCGCCGTAGCTCGTGAATTGCGTGGTGATCATGTACGCGGTGAGGGGACCCAGGAGCAGGAGAATGCCCCAGATCACCAGCAGTCCGCCGAGTGAGATGGGCAGCACGCCGACGAAAAAGAAGACAGCGACCATGCGGTGCCGCACCCGCCACAGCAACTTCCTCGCGGCCCACTGGGCGATTCCGATCAGTCGGTGGGTGACGACCAGTCCGCCCAGAATCAAGAGCAGAGCCAGCGCGAACTGGAGGAGTGGGAGCAGCGATGGCGAGAGCGACTGCAGCAGCGATAGGGCAAGACTGGCGACCGCGAGTCCGAGCAGTGCTTTTTCGGGCTTGCCGAACTGGAGCACGGGGGAGCCCATCGGAGCTTTCTATTCTAGGGCTCCAGGGCTGATGGGCCTTCACGCGTCCCGTCTCGGTTGCGCGAGGCGGCGCCAGCGGCGGCCGAGTTGCCCGGCGCGGCAGTCAGTCCCGCGCGCCGTCGGAGTCGAACTCGCTCCAGCGGTCGCTGATGAAGCGAACCCAGACGGCTGCAGCCAGCCAGCGGACGAGCAGCGTCAGGGCGATGGCTCCGGCGGTCAACAGCAGCCAACGCATGTCTGCTCTTGATTATCCTGCAGTCGTCGACGCGGACGGGGAGGCCGGCGCTCCCGAACGCCGCAGTCTGCTGCTGCAGGTGGCGCCGCACGGCCAAGCGCCTTTACTACACTGAGGTTGGAATGCACGACTTGAGGAATCCGGTAGGACCCGGGCGGCTGGCATGCGCCGTCGGGCTCGCAGGACTCGCCTTGCTGGCCGGACTTGCGGAACCGGCCGCGGCGCAGCGGGTCCTGGTGCTCGATCTCGACACGGTCGTGCACCCGCTCACGCAGGAGATCATCGCCGAAGGTCTGGCCCAGGCTGAGGACGCGGGCGACGCCGCCGTGATCTTGCGCATCAATACGCCTGGAGGCCTCCTGCAGTCGACCAACGAGATCGTCCAGGAGATTCTCGCCTCCTCCGTGCCCGTCATAGCCTACGTGACCCCCAGTGGCGGCCACGCCGCGTCCGCGGGCTTCATCATTCTGGTGTCCGCCGATGTCGCCGCGATGGCGCCCGGCACGAACGCCGGGGCCGCGCAGCCAGTGCTGGCCATGGGCGGCGAAATCGAAGGCGCGATGAAGCAAAAGGTCGAAAACGACACGGCGGCCTCGCTACGGGCTATCACCGACAAGCGCGGCCGCAACAGCGACTTGGCCGTCGAGGCCGTTCTCGAGAGTAAGTCTTTTACCGAGCAGGATGCGCTCGAGGCGAATCTAATCGAGGTGATCGCCAACGATGTCGACGACTTGCTGCGCCAACTGGACGGGCGTACGATTCTGCGCTTCGACGGGACCGAGCAGCAGCTTGCGTTGTCGGGGGCGCAAACCTACGACTACGCTCTCAACCTGCGCCAGCGTGTCCTCATGCCGTTCATCAATCCGAGCTTGGCTCTGTTGGTCCTGGTCCTGGGCCTGGTTGGGCTCTACATGGAGTTCACGAACCCCGGGTTGATCTTCCCGGGCGTGCTTGGCGGGATCCTCGCCATCCTGGGCCTGATGGCGCTGTCGCTGCTTCCCATCAACTTGGCCGGCGTTGCGTTGATCGTGCTGGCCTTGGCCTTCTTCGTGTTCGAGGCCATGACGCCGGTGAACGGCATCCTCGCCGCGGGAGGCGCCGTCGCGATGGTCCTGGGAATCGTCATCTTGGTCGACACCGACGTGCCGGAGCTGCAGATCGGCTGGGCCCCCGCCTTGGCGATTACGCTGCCTTTCGCGGGGATCAGCGTGTTCCTGTTGCAGCTTGCGATCCGCTCGTTCCGCTTCAAAGTCGCGAGCGGCAGCGAGGCGATGATTGGAGAACTCGGCTACGCGAAGACCGACCTCGAGCCGGGTGGTACGGTCTTTGTGCACGGCGAGCTGTGGCAGGCCCGCGCGAGCGGTTCCGCGATCCAGGGACAGAAGGTTCGAGTCGTCTCGGTCGACGGCATGGAACTCGAGGTGGAGCCGTGCGGCGACTCTCCCGGAGAGCCGAACGGCGTGTAAGCACGCGCGAGGACCGGGGATCGCGGAACTCGCCGGAGCGCGCATTGCGCGTGCCCCAACGCGCCTTGCCTTCCGCGTCCTCGCTCAGTATGCTGAGCAGAACGGCGTGACCCGCGCGCTGAGCGCTACCGGGCCTTGCGCGCCGGCTGTTCCAGGCGTATCCGACATACCGCTTCGCAGGCTGCCTACCGGAGTCGCAACGACATGTTGTGGGCTCCGGCGGCCGAGGCTCCCGGGCACGAATGGGACGGCCAGCAACGACCAAAGGAGTTCCACATGTCCTTCACCCCCCTGATCGTGTTGATTATCGTCGGCTTGTATCTGATCAACAGCGTCAAGATCCTCACCGAGTATGAGCGAGGCGTGATCTTCCGGCTTGGGCGTCTGCTGCCGCGCCCCAAGGGCCCCGGCCTGATCCTGGTCTTTCGCCCGATCGACCGCATCGTGCGCATCCCGCTGCGCGTCGAGACGCTCGAAGTCCCATCGCAGGATGTTGTGACGCGGGACAACGTGACGGTCAAGGTCAGCGCTGTTGTTTTCTTCCGCGTGATGGACCCCGCCAGGGCCGTCGTCGAGGTCAAGCACTACGTGCACGCGACCTCGCAATTGGCCCAGACACGCTTGCGTTCCGTGCTCGGCGAGGCCGATCTCGACGAGTTGCTGAGCGGGCGCGAGAAGCTCAACGCCCGGCTCCAGTCGACGCTGGACGAACAGACCGGCAATTGGGGCATCAAGGTCCAGGCCGTCGAGGTCAAGCACGTGGACCTGCCAGAGCAGATGATCCGCGCCATCGCTCGCCAGGCCGAGGCCGAGCGCGAACGGCGGGCCAAGATCATCCATGCGGACGGCGAACTGCAGGCCGCCACGAAGCTGACAGGCGCCGCGGCGAAGTTGAGCGCTCAGCCGGCCTCGATTACGCTTCGGTACCTGCAGACGCTGACGGAAATCGGCACCGAAAAGAACACCACGGTCGTGCTTCCGCTGCCGGTCGACCTGTTCCACGGCATCTCCCGTTGGGCGCACGCCCAGGGAAGCGGCGACGAGTCAAACAAAGGCTAGGACAATTGTTTCGCCTGATGTAGACTTGGGATATGCCCCGCGGAGCAAAGGACGAGATCGAGGTTGTCTTTGGCTTCAAACAGGTGTTCGGCCTAGCCCTCGTGACGGCGGTCGTTCTGGCTGGAGTTTTTTTCTGGGGCTTCGAAACTGGCCACAAGCGCGCTGTGCGCGGCGAGCCAAGCCTGTTGGCCTTCTTGGAGAAGAGCGCGGATCGGCATGACGGGCCGGTTGCGATTCCAGACGTTCTGCTCGAGCCGTTGGAGACCCATCCGGACAGTAGTGGGGCGCCAGCGGCCGCCCAGCCGTCTTCAGCTGCGAGTTCCGGCGAGACGCCGAGGACTCGTGTCAAGCCGAAGCCTCGCGTCTCGTCGAATCCCAAGGCGTCCAGACCCGCTCCGGAGAAAGCGGCGTCCTCGAAGCGGACCGCACGCCAACCGGACTCCCCGCAGGCTGCCCGCCCGCAAGCCCCTGCCGCCACGCGGCTGCACTACCAGGTGGCGGCTCTGAGCGTTCCAAAGAACGCCACGGCGCTCGTCGATTGGTTGCGGAACGAAGGCTTTCCCGCCGGGATCAAGCTTGCTTCCGGTGACGGGCTGCACCGCGTCTTTGTGGGTCCATTTCCGGATCTTGAAGCCGCAGAATCTGCGAAGGACCGGCTCCGCCGGGACGGCTTCACTCCGATGGTGCGCCGGTTCTGAAACGCGCGAGCCGCCCCGGGGTGGTCAGGGTCGTCCGGCTGCGATTGCTTCAGCGAGCCGTTCCTGCTCGTGTCGCAACTCCAAGTAGCTGCCGAGCCGCTCGCGGGGGATCTTCCCCTGCGTGGCGGCCTGTTGGACGAGGCAGCCGGGCTCGCTCTCGTGACGGCAGTCGCGGAATCGGCAGCTTCCGCCCAGCCGGACGATCTCCGGGAAGACGGCGTCCACCGTCTCGGGCCGGCTCCAGGGGTGAAGTTCGCGGATGCCAGGCAGATCCATCAGTAGCCATCCGCGTGGGTGCCGAATCAGTTCGCGTCGGGTGGTGGTGTGCCTCCCTCGGCGGTCTGCGCTCCGGACGGCGCCGACACGCAGGTGCTCTTCGTTGAGCAGGGCGTTGATCAGAGAGGACTTTCCGACACCGGAGGGACCGGCAAGAGCGATGGTGGCGCCCTGCGGCAGGCGCCGTTCGAGCGAGTCCCGGCCGGCGCCCGTCCTGGCGCTGGTCGCCACGATGGGATGGCCGCAGGTGACCTCTCGCACCGCGGCCAGTCCGTGGTCGATCCGTGGACACAGGTCCACCTTGTTCAACACGACAACCGCACCGGCTCCGCTCTCTCGTACGCTGATCAAGTAGCGCTCGATCTGCCGCAAGTTGAGCGCGCGGTCCAGACCCACCACGATCAGCACGACATCGAGGTTGGACGCCAGGATCTGTCTGGCGGCCGTCTGCGCCGGCCGTTTTCGCGCGAAGACATTGCGCCGCTCGAGGATGTGCGTCGCGACCCGAGCCGAGGGATCGAAGAGTAGCCAGTCCCCGACTACGACTGTGCTCAGGTTACGCGGAAGGCCAATGGAGGCCGTCCCGGCCGACCAGTACACCTCGGCTTGCCGAGGATTGGCGAGGCGCACTCGCCCCGGCTCGGAGCCGGTTGCGCCCGTCGCCTGCCGCTCAAAAAAGGCGTTCCAGCCGTAGAGGGAGAGGCTCATGCCGACTGGGAACCGCCCGCGCCGCCGGGAGCCGGCAGGCGCCGCAGGCACGCTTGCATCGTGTTGGACAGGAGCATCGCGATGGTGACCGGCCCGACACCGCCGGGAACAGGCGTGTACGCCGACGCCAGCTCTCGGACGTCGCGGGGATGGACATCGCCGACGAGAGTGGATCCGGATCGTTTGAAGCGCTCCAGGCGTCCAGGATCGTAGGCGAACAGCCTCTTAACGGCAGCGGCATCTTGCAGGCGGTTGATGCCCACGTCCAGGACCACGGCTCCTCGGCGGATGTACTCGCCCGTCAGCATCGCAGGCCTTCCGACGGCGGCGACGAGGATGTCAGCTTGGCGGCAGACCTTGGGCAAGTCTGCTGTGCGGGAGTGGCAGATCGTGACGGTCGCGTGGTCGGCCAGCAAGAGCAATGCAGTCGGCTTGCCGACGATGTTGCTTCGACCCACGATGACGGCATGTCGACCCCGGATCGGAATCTTACTGCGCTTGAGAATCTCGATCAGTCCACGGGGCGTGCATGGCGCCAAGCCAGCTTGGCCGCTCGCGAGCCGGCCGGCATTGACGGGATGGAAGCCGTCCACATCCTTGTCCGGAGCGATCGCGCAGAGGACAGCCTGCGTGTCGATCTGGACGGGGAGCGGCAACTGCATCAGGATACCGTCGATGTCGTCGCGCCGATTGAGCCGGTCGACCAGGGAGAGCACGTCCTGGGTCGTAGAGGCGGCGGGCAGGGGGATCGTTTCGGAGAACACGCCGATCCTCTCGCAGGCCTGGATCTTGTTTCGCACATAGATCGTCGAGGCGGGATGATCTCCGACCAGCACGGCCGCCAGCCCCGGGCGGACTCCGCGTTGCACGGCTTGCTCGACTGCGGCGGCCAACTCGGCCAAGATCTGGTCTCGGATCTTGTTGCCGTCGAGAATGCGTGCAGCCATGCCGGAGAAGGGAATCGTAGCAAACCGGATGCCCCGGCGATCTGTCGGATTCGGCCTTGCGAACTGCTGATCTTGGATCCGTGCGGGGCATCCTGCGCGGGACTCGTCACCTCAAGCTCGGCTCGTGGGCCTTGGGAAGCGATCGGGGCCTTCGGCTTGCCCTGCCGCCGCGCAGTGTGCGGTAGTGTCATTTGTCCTACCGCCTGGAGGCCACCACAGCCCACGCGACGGGGGCGCGCTCGAACCCGTGAAGCAAGAAGCCAGAACGCCCGAACGGGAGGTGCTCTCCGGCCTTGTCGAACGGGTGACGTTTCACAATGCTGAGAACGGCTTCTGCGTGCTGCGTGTGAAGGCCCGCAGCCACCGCGAGGTGCAGACGGTCGTCGGTCACTCGCCCTCGGTGGCGCCCGGGGAGTGGATTACGGCGTCCGGGCAGTGGGTGAACGACCGCTCGCACGGCCCGCAGTTCCAGGCCCGCTTCTTGCGAACCTCTGAGCCGAATTCGGCCGACGGCATTGAAAAGTACCTGGGCTCGGGCATGATCCGCGGGATTGGCCCTGTCTACGCGACAAAACTGGTCACGGCCTTCGGCGACAAGGTCTTCGACGTGATCGAGCGGGAGCCCGAGCGCCTCCGCGAGGTCCCGGGTATCGGCCCGGTGCGCGCTGGCCACATCACCGCCGCATGGGCTGAGCAGAAGGTTGTGCGCGAGATCATGTTGTTCCTGCATGGCCACGGGGTCGGAACCGCGCGCGCCACGCGCATCTTTAAGACCTATGGCGCCGACGCCGTCCAGGTGATGTCGGAGAATCCCTACCGGTTGGCGCGGGACATTCGCGGCATCGGGTTCCAAGGGGCCGATGCGATCGCGAGCAAGCTGGGGATCGAGAAAACGGCCATGATCCGGATCCGGGCCGGCATTGCCTACGCCCTGACCGAAGCGATGGCGGACGGGCATTGCGGGCTGCCGAGGGACGAACTCTTCGCGCTGGCCCAAAAACTGCTCGAGGTTCCCGCCGAGTTGGCGGAAACCGCTCTCCGCCATGAGCTCGCAGAAGAGACGGTCATCGAAGACTCCGTTGGTGGGAAGCAGTGTATCTTTCTGGCGGGCCTGTACCACGCCGAGGAGGGCATCGCCAAGATCCTCGGCGCCTTGATGGACGGCGCGCCTCCCTGGCCCGCCATCGATGCGGACAAGGCCCTGCCCTGGATCGAGCAGCGCCTGAGCCTGACGTTGGCCCCAAGCCAAACGGAGGCGGTCCGAGCGGCGCTGGTGTCCAAGGTCATGGTGATCACCGGAGGACCGGGTGTCGGGAAGACGACCATCGTCAACGCCATCCTGCGCATCCTGGCCGCCAAAGGCGTGACGATCCACCTCTGCGCGCCGACCGGCAGGGCGGCCAAGCGCTTGAGCGAGGCTTCGGGCATGGAAGCCAAAACCATCCATCGGCTTCTCGAGTTCGATCCCGGCCGCGGAGCGTTCCGACGGGATGCCGGAAACCTGTTGGAATGCGAGCTTCTCGTGATCGATGAAACGTCGATGGTCGATGTCCCGTTGATGTACGCCCTGATGAAGGCCTTGCCGCAGGAGGCGGCGCTGCTCGCTGTCGGCGACGTGGATCAGCTCCCCTCCGTCGGACCGGGCCAAGTCCTTTCCGACCTGATCGAAAGCCGCGCCATTCGTGTCGTCCGCTTGATCGAGGTGTTCCGCCAAGCCGCGCGGAGCCGCATCATCGTCAACGCCCACCGCATCAACCGCGGCCTGCTGCCGGAACTGGGAAGGCCCGAGGGCGAGAGCGATTTCTACTTCGTTCCCGCGGAAGAACCGGAGACTGCCGTCCAGCGGGTCTTGGAACTTGTCCGCGTGCGCATCCCACAGCGATTTGGCCTGAACCCGATTCGCGATATCCAGGTCCTGTGCCCGATGAATCGCGGCGCAATCGGAGCGAGAGTCCTGAACCCGGCCCTCCAGTCCGCACTGAATCCTCCGGGCCTCGCCAAGGTGGAGCGGTTCGGCTGGACTTTCGCACCGGGCGACAAGGTAATGCAGGTGGAGAACGACTACGCCAAGGATGTCTTCAACGGGGATATCGGCTATATCGATGCCGTCGACCCTGCCCTCGGCGAACTCGAGGTGGACTTTGACGGCAGGAAGATCGAATACGGATTCGGCGAACTCGATGCGCTCGTTCCGGCATACGCCACGACCATCCACAAGAGCCAGGGATCCGAATACCCCGCCGTCGTCATTCCGCTCATGACCAAGCACTTTGTCATGCTGCAGAGGAACCTCATCTACACCGGCATCACGCGGGGCAAGCAGCTCGTCGTCCTGGTGGGACAACGCAAGGCCGTCGGCCGCGCGGTACGAACGGCTTCCCTGTCGCGCAGATGGTCGAAGCTGCGCGAATGGATCGGGGCTCTGAGGGGTTAATCGGCGCCCAGGGGTCGGCGGCCATGCGCCATGGCCCGGCCGAAGCCGACATTCGTTCTCTGTCCTGCCGCCGGATCCGTCTCAGGCCTGGATCTGGGAGATGGCGGAATCGACTGTTAGAATGAGCCCGGCTCGTTCGACTCGTTCTCACGAAGGGGCGCCCAATGAGATCACTCAGGCAAGTCGTTTTCTATCTGTGCCTGCACAGCGCCGCGTCAATCCTGGCGAGTGGGCTGGCCCGAGGCGCGTTTCCCGTATTGGAGGCGATGCAGATGGAACTCGATCGCTCATTCGAGGTCCTTGCCGACCAGCCGACACCGGTTTACTTTCTCAGCTACGAGATCACCGAGGAGCGCAGCTCCTTCTTGCGAGCATCCTTCGGAGCGGTCGAGGGGCGTTCCAAGAGTGAACACCGTCTGCTCGACATTGACCTTCGAGTCGGAGATTACAACCTCGACAACACCCACCCAATCCGCGGACGTTTCGGTCCCGGTCTGCGTCGGCCGTCTGGGGTGGAGGTCCCGACATCCGATCTCGATGCTCTTCGCAATATCCTCTGGTTCCAGACCGACAAGAAATACAAAGATGCGGTTGAGCAGTTGACGAAGGTCAAGACGAACATCCGGGTCAAAGTCCAAGAGGAAGATCGAGCCGCGGACTTCTCGGCGGAACATCCCGAGCAATCCGTGGACGAGCCCCTCTCTCTCGAGATCGACCGGTCGCTCTGGGAAGACAAGCTGACGCGGTACACGGCACCGTTCTCGGGCTTCAGCCACATCTACTCGGCCAACGCCGTGCTGTCGGTCTCGGTCGTGACCGGCTGGTACGTGAACAGCGAAGGGGCCAAGATCCGAACCGCGGAATCCTATTCGAGGTTGATGATTACCGCCTTGACCAAGGCCGAGGACGGGATGGAGCTGCCACGCTTCGAGTCGTTCTTCGCCTTCAGCCCGAGCGAACTGCCTGACGACCGTGTGGTGATCGCAGCGGTGCGCGAAATGATTCGCGATCTCGAAGCGTTGCGGGACGCCCCGATCGGGGATCCGTACACCGGGCCCGCGATCCTCTCCGGCCGCGCCAGCGGTGTCTTCTTCCACGAAATACTGGGCCATAGGGTCGAGGGGCATCGCCAGAAGAGCGAGCAGGACTCCCAGACGTTCAAGAAGATGCTGGGTCAGAGTGTGCTCCCGGAGACATTTTCCGTGGCCTTCGATCCCACGGTGAGGCGCATTGGGGCGACCGATCTGTCCGGCTCCTACCGATTCGACAACCAGGGCGTCCGGGCGCGTCGGGTCGAGGTCATCGACGCGGGTGTCTTGAAGCAATTCCTCATGTCGCGGACGCCGATCGAGGGATTTCCCCGCTCCAACGGGCACGGGCGCAAACAGCCGGGCTTCGCGCCGGTCTCCCGGCAGTCCAACCTGTTCGTCGAGGTCAGCGAATCCCACTCTCGTGACGCTCTCAAGGACCTGTTGATCGCTCGTCTGCATGAAGAAGACAAGGCCTTCGGCCTCTTCTTCGAAGATATTCAAGGTGGATTCACGATGACGGGCCGAGTGGCGCCGAATGCATTCAATGTCCTGCCGATCATGGTTTATCGGATCTATGCCGACGGCCGCGAGGAGCTGGTCCGGGGTGTCGATCTCATCGGCACGCCCCTGACCACATTCAGCAAGGTCACCGCCGCGAGCGATGAAATCGAGGTGTTCAACGGTATCTGTGGCGCCGAGTCGGGGGGTGTGCGGGTGGCGGCCGCCTCACCGGCAGTCCTGGTTTCGCAGATCGAGGTCCAGAAGAAGGAGAAGTCGCAGGAACGACTCCCGCTGCTTCCGCCCCCGATCTCGTCGCCGCAGACCCTGCGAGCATGGAACCAGGGAAATGTCCCATGACGCGCTTCGGCATCTGCGTCCTATCGTTTCTCGTCGTGCCGGCCTGGTTCCCGCTTCAGGCGCAGAACAACGTCCTCATGAAGGCAATGCGGGACGAGATGGCGCGCAGCATGGAAGAGTTGCGACTCGGCGAGATGGAGAAACCCTATTTCGTCGCCTACAGCGTACGGGAGACAGCGGACGCTCGGATCGCGGCCGCACTGGGCGGAGTCGTCAGTCGGCGCGAAGGCTCGAGCCGGCTCTTGTCCGTTGAGGTGAGGGTGGGAGACAAGAGCCTCGACAACACCAATTTCTTCACCAGGCCCGAATTCGGATCCGTTCTGGCGCTCGCCAATTTTCCGACTTCGCTGCCGCTTGGGGACGACTACGCAGAGCTCAGGAGGAAGATCTGGCTGGCTACCGACAGTGCATACAAGCAGGCGCTGGACCATCTCTCCCAAAAACGCGCAGTTCTCCAGAACGAGACCCGCGTCGACGAAGTCCCGGACTTTAGCGTCGAAGAGCCGTATCAGTACACGGACGATCGGACCGCGGCGGAACCGGATGCTGGGCGGATCGAAGCGCTGGCTCGAGATCTCTCAGCTGTCTTCCAAGGGATGCCGCATGTCTTCGTCTCCGAAGTCCAAGCGGAGATGCAGAGCGAGCGGGTCTCCTACCTGAACAGCGAAGGGTCGTCGTTCATTCGCCTGGCTCCGTCGCTTTCGATTCGGGTTCTGGCGGGCACGCAAGCCGACGATGGAACAGCGCTCGAGGACTCCATCGCCGCATACGGGCGATCCTGGGACGAGTTCCCGGAGAAGAGCGAACTGATCGGACGGGTCCGGGGCCTCGCCGACCGTTTGCGTGAACTCCGTGAAGGGGACTTCCTGCAGCGCTACACCGGACCGGTGCTGTTCGAAGGCCAGGCTGCCGCGGAGCTCGTGCGACAGGTTCTCGCGCCTCGACTGCTTGCCGTGAAAGCGCCCCTTGCGGATGACTCTCGTTTCGCGCGATCCATCCGCAGGGCGGCCAATCCATTCCTGGACAAGCTGGGAGCCCGGGTCCTGCCGAGGTTTCTCAGCGTCGTGGACGATCCGACGCTTGACCGGCATGGACAGACTCCCCTCCTGGGGGGGTACGCAGTGGACGATGAGGGAGTGCCTGCCCGCGAAACGGCACTCGTCCAACGGGGGATCCTCAAGCAGCTGCTCGCTACCCGGAATCCTGTGCACGGCGTTCCAACGAGCACAGGGAACCGCAGGAACGCGGGACCGGCGCCATCCAATCTCTTCGTTGTTCCACACATGGGACTCGAACCAGACGAGATCCAGAAGGAACTGCTCAGCCTGATGCAAGAGCGGGAACTGGAATACGGAATCATTGTGCGACGCATCGGAGGCTCCCAGGGGAGGATCTCCCGACAGCAGCAGGTTTCGGGCGCGTTGCCGGGATCCGGCGAAGGGTCCCAGATTGGCGCTGTCATTGCGTACAAGGTATTCCCGGATGGGCGGGAGGAGTTGGTCCGCCAAGCCGCCTTGATGGGGATCGGCGAATCCAACTTCCGAGACATCGTGGCTGCCTCGAAGACTCGGACCGCGTACACCACCACCTATCGGGCTCGAAGCACTCTACCCTTCGGTTTCCCGCGCCTCATGCGGCCTACCATGGTCTCCCTCGTCGTGCCCTCTCTTCTGTTCGAGGACGTCACACTCAGGAGGCCACCCGGGAACATTCCCCGCCCGCCGGTCGTGCCTCACCCGTTGTTGGGCCAGTAGCTCTTCCATCGCTGGAAGAGGACTGCCGCAGGGCGCCTCGAGGGAGCGCGATCCAGGAACGACCGCCCAATCGGTCCGATCGAGATCGTTCGTTCGCAAGTCACTCCGGCCGTCGCCAAGGATTCTTGCGTGAATCGAGCCGCGGCGCCCGTCCAGGCCGGACGATGCGTGTCCCTGCTCGGGAGGGCGCGAAGCGGTAGAAGGGTGCTGCGCCAGATCAAGGGCTCGCCCCGTTCGCGAGGCGCTACGGGCGGGCTTGGCGCAGCTTGCCCTGCTCAAATCGCAAGACGCGGTTGCACAGCGCGGCGAACGCCGGATTGTGCGTGGCGATCAGGATCGCGAGATTCTCTTGCCGCACCAGACGGAGCAGCATACGCATCACGGCGGCGCCGGTCTTCTCGTCGAGGTTGCCCGTTGGCTCGTCGGCTAGCAGGAGCTTGGGTCCCGCCACCAGAGCGCGGGCGATCGCCACGCGCTGCTGCTCGCCGCCGGAGAGTTCCCCCGACTGATGCTCCGTCCTTGCCTCCAAGCCGACGCGCTTGAGCCAGTGCCGGGCTGCTTGGCGGCAGGACGCCTCGGAGACTCCATGAATCCGCAGCGGCAGCGCGACGTTCTCGAGCGCCGTGAACTCCGGCAGCAAGTGACAGTTCTGCCAGACGTAGCCAATGTCCCGGTTGCGGTAGCGTGCGAGCTGCGTCTCGTTGAGAGAGCCGAGAGCCGTGTTCCGAAAGACAACGCGTCCCGCACTTGGTTGTTCCAGCGCGCCGAGGATATGCAGCAGGGTTGATTTGCCGGCGCCCGACTCGCCCACCAGCGCGACGCTCTCCCCGGCGGCGATCTCGAATGAGAGCCCAGAGAAGATCGTCAGCGCCTGGTCGCCGCTACGGAAAGTCTTCTCGAGAGCCTCGGCGCGGATGACAGCCTCAGACATCGGCGAGCAGCCTCTGCATCCATCCTAGCTCGATGATTTGGCGCAATACCTCGTCCGGGTGGCTCCCGGCATCGACGCGGAATTCCGCTCGTGCGTAGGACGTGCGCCTCGATGCCAAGAGCCGCAAGAAGGTTTCGTGATCCCGGGCCAGGGGACGATGCGACTCGTGTCGGACACGATTCCAGAGCGTCTCCGCGTCCGCGTCGAGCCAGATGCTCAGCCCGGCTCGGCGCAGCGCGTCACGGTTGCGGGCGAATGCGAATGTGCCTCCGCCGAGCGCCAAGACGCGCGGACGGCCCGCGAGACCCAACTCGGCCTGCTCCCGGAGCGCCGTGTGCTCACGGTCCCGGAACCCGTCCTCCCCGTACATCTCGAAGATGTCCGGGATGGACCGGCGCTCCCGTCGTTCAATCTCCGTATCCAGGTCGACGAAGGGCCAGCCGAGTCGATCCCCGAGCGCGCGGCCAATGGTTGATTTGCCGGAGCCCATGAAGCCGACCAGGAAAATCGCGCTCGTACGGCGCGACCCGGCAGCGGCCTCGTGCGGCAGGGTATCCCCACTCACGTGGCACCGCCGCCGGCGGAAGGACCGCGTTGGTGTTGCGCCATCCGCGCATGCAGAGCCGCTGGAAAAAGGCGCTCCAGCGCGACCAGCAACCACCCGATTCTTGGAAGCACAATCGTGCGCTCGCGTCTCCGCAGCCCCGCATGGATCGCTTCCGCGCACTCCTGGGCCGAGACAGAAAAGCGCCGCTTTCCTGGCATCTCAGGAGGCGCCGTACCCTGCAGCAGATTGCTCGCGAATGGCGTGTCGACGTAGCAGGGGCACACGTTCAACACGTGGATGCCCAGTGCGCCGACTTCCATACGCAGACCGTCGGCATAGGCGTTCAATGCGAACTTGGATGCCGAATAGAGGGTCAGGCCGGCCAACGGAATCTTGCCGGCCAAAGAGCTCACGGTGACCACCGCCGCGCCGGAGGCCATGCGCGGCAGAAGTGTGCGGGTTATCTCGACTGGTGCGTGGAAGTTCAAGGCCATCAGGCTGCGCACGGCCTGCGGATCGGACGCGTACGACGGGGCATAGAGTCCGACTCCTGCGTTGTGCACAATTACGTCGAGGCTGGCGGTCTCCTCAAGGATCCGGGTACAGAACCGCTGCAGAGACTGAACGTTGGCCAAGTCCGCCTCGACGACGCGGGCGCCTCCGATCTCCGCGGCGACTGCTTCCAACGCGTCGCGGCGTCGGGCGGTCAGGATCAAGCTCGCTCCGTCCTGCGCAAACCGTGCGGCGCAGGCTCGGCCTATCCCGGAGGACGCCCCCGTGATCAGCACGGTTTTGCCGCCGAACCCCAAGCTACCGCCGGCTGCGTCGAACAGCTCGGGAAGCCATACTGTAGCATGGCCGACCGAGCGCGATTGCCTCTCTTTCCCCTGGACTTGGTCCTGCTTCCCGGGGAGTTGCTGCCACTGCACATCTTCGAACCCCGATATCGCTCGATGGTGTCCCGATCGCACGAGTACGGCAGTGAATTCGGCGTCGTCCGCCAGAGCCAGGAACGCTTGGAACAAGCCGGATGCACGGCCAAAGTGCAGGAGGTCACGCGACGGTTCGACGATGGCCGCTTCAACGTGATGGTCATCGGAGTGCGGCGTTTTCGGGTGCAGTCGTTCGACACTTCGGAGGAGTGCCTGCACACGGTGGCCGAGTTCTTCGAAGACCGCACGCCCGCCCAGGCGGATGCCGCTAAGGTCGGTGTGATGCTCGACGCCGCCGAGCGTGTATCTCGTTTTTCTGGCGGACGCAAGGGCAGTTGGGAACCGAACCATCCATGGCTGAGTCTCCGAATCGCCGCGGACTTACCGGTCGAGCCGGGGATCAAGCAGACATTGCTCGAGACACGCAGCGAAGTCGAGCGTGTCGAGCGTCTTACGGGCTATCTACAGGGTGTGCTACGCAAGCGGGACCGGAAACGAGGCCGGGAGCGCGTGGCGCAAGGCAACGGACGCCTGCGCTCGTGACGGTGAAGGCTCTCCTTGGGCAGCGGCCAGTCGGACTGTGAGCGACGGCGTTCCCTCTATGCTGATAGCGTCCGGAAGCCACAGGATGATTCGCATCGCGAATGGGCAGGGTTTTTGGGGCGATTGGCTGGAGGCGCCGCGCCGGCTCGTCGAGGGCGGTCCCATCGACTACCTCGTGCTGGACTATCTAGCCGAGGTCACGATGTCAATCCTGCAGAAACAACAGCAGCGCACTCCGACCATGGGATACGCGACCGATGCAGTCGACCTCGCCGTCGAACTGCTGCCCAGGCTGCTGACCGACGAGATCCGGCTTGTGACGAATGCCGGCGGCGTCAACCCGGTTGCCTGCGCAAAGGCGATCGTGCGCCGGGCCCGGGAATCCGGCGTCCGCCGGGCCAAGGTTGCAGTCGTGGTGGGGGACGATATCGGGGACCGTATCGACGAAATGGCCGCACGCGGGATTGGCTTCGACGACTCGGAGAGCGGCCTGGGCCTCGAGGCGATCCGGAGCCACCTCCTTAGCGCGCACGTCTACGTCGGAGGATTTCCCCTTGCCGAGGCCTTGGCCAGCGGGGCGCAGATCGTCGTCGCGGGACGCTCCACGGATACCGCTTTGACCCTGGCGCCCATGATCCACGCGTTTGGTTGGCGGGAGGATGACTGGGACCGATTGGCTGCCGGCACGGTCGCGGGCCACATCGTCGAATGCGGGGCGCAGTGCACCGGTGGCAACTGCTCCCTGGATTGGGAGTCGGTCCCCGACATGGCGAACATCGGATTCCCGATCGTCGAGGCCGAAGCCAACGGCGATTTCGTGGTGACCAAGCACCCCGGCAGTGGCGGCCGGGTCTCGGTGGCGACGGTCAAGGAACAACTGCTGTACGAGCTGGGAGATCCAACGAGCTACCTGACGCCCGATTGCCGGGCGGACTTTACCAGCTTGCGGCTTCGGCAGGATGGTCCGGACCGCGTCTCGGCTGAGGGTGTGCGAGGCGGGCCGCGCCCGCCAACCCTGAAGACATCGATCACGTATGCGGCCGGCTACCAGGCAGTCGGAACGCTGGTGTACAGCTGGCCGCAGGCGCTGGCCAAGGCGCGCGCCGCGGAGCGAATCGTGCGGAACAGGTTGAACGACCTCGGCCTGCAATTCGAGGAGATCCATGCCGAGGTCCTCGGCGTCGACGCCTGCCACGGACCGGTCGCTGCGCCCAATCCCGACCCCCCGGAAGTGCAACTCCGCATGGGCGTGCGCGCCGCGGACCGGGTCTGTGTCGAGCGTTTCAGCCGGGAAATGATGCCGTTGGTGCTGAATGGCCCGCCGACGGCCACTGGGTTTGGGGCCGGACGCCCCAGGGTTCGGCAGGTTGTCGCGCACCACTCCTCGCTGCTGCCGCGGGACGAAATCCAGACCCGGATCGAAGTCTTCGAATCGTCGTGATGCGGCGCGGTTCGGACGAGATCCATCCCAAGGAAGCTCGCTGGCCGTGAGACCTCCGGGAGGGCGCGGGAAACGGCCGAACGCGGCGGTTAACGGGCTTTCCAGGCAGTCTCCTGGCCGCTAGCGCCGAGGATAGCTACGCATATCGCCGAAATCTCATCGACATGTACTTGGTGCGCGACGTGCGGCAGTTCGGACGCCGAATACCAGCCGAGACACTTGGACGCCTTTGGACCATGCTGGCGCATGATCAGGGCGGGCTGCTGAACGCTTCCAAGCTGGCTGGCAATCTGGGAATCAGCGCTTCCACCCGCGGCAGCTACATCGATCTGCTGGCCGACCTCCTGCTGGTTCGACGATTCGCACCGTAGCACGTCAACACCGGCAAGCGTTTGGTGGAGGCCCCTTAGGTCTATTTCCGGGACAGCGGGCTCGTCCATGCGCTGCAAGGCATCCAGAACTACGAGATGCTCGCGGGCCATCCGGTTGTCCGTTCGAGTTGGGAAGGCTTCGTGATCGAGAATCTCGCGACGGCATGTCCAGCCGGAACCGTGACCGTCTTCTACAGCACCTTGGCGGGTGCGGAAGCCGACTTGTTTCTCGATTCGCCAGGCGCGGGTGAGCGTTGGGCGATCGACATTAAGAGGGGACTGGCGCCCCAACTGAGCAAGGGTTTTCACAACGTCCGGAAAGATCTGAGTCCGACGCGCTCGTTCCTTGTCTTCTCGCGTGAGGAATGCTTCCCGATGTAATTGCTCACCCAGGGGGCTGGCTAGGTAGGTTTGAGGACGGTACGTCGCTTGATAGTGGTGACAATCGCCTCGAGAGTCGTCAGATCATTGAGGCGTCCGGTGCCGATCACCGAGCGCACGGCCCCGAACACCTCGGCCCCCCACTCGGAGCGGAAGCCGTTGGTCACCTTGCGGAAAATCGTGCTCGGTCGCAGCGCCCGCTCCGAGGCGTTGTTGGTGAAGGGCACCTCGCGATCCGTCACGAACACCAGCAGGCTGTCCCGGATCTTGCCGTAGCGCTTCAGCAGCCGCTGCCCGTCCGCCTGCGTCGGCTCCAACTCCAGCAGCTTGTCCAGCCGCCGCCCGAGATCCCGTTGGTGGCGCTTCAGCGTGCTGTCCCGCAGCCGCTCGCGCCGCTGGCCCACCCGCATCACCCGCACCAGGAACGCCTGCAGCGCCGGCCCGAACACTGCGTCCCCTGCGTCGATCGCGTACTGCGCATCCCGCAACTGGTGCGCCAAGCACACCTGCCACACTGCCGCGTGCCCGCGCTGGCACACGTACAGGTCCGACACCCACACCTCCGGTCGCGCCCCCTCCAGCACGCTCTCCGGCTCCGCCTTCGAGCGGCTCGGCCGCAGCACGTGCAGCACCGCTCCCGCTCCCAGGAACACCCACTCCCACCACTTGCGCCCGTGCACCCGCGCCGACGTCTCGTCCGAGCACACCACCCGGCTCCCCCGCACCCGCTCCCGAATCGCCTCCGCCTGGTCCCCGAACCGCCCCTGCACCCGCCGGAACAGGTTCGCCAGCGCCCCTTCGCTGATCTCCAGACCGAATACATCCCGGAACAACGCGCGCAAGCGCTCGTAGCTGATCGCTTGCGCGTAATGCAGATACACCGCCAGCGCCTCGATCGTCGCCCCGAACGGCGAGCCCCGCTCCAAACCCTGCGGCGCCAACGCCGTCACCCGCCGCCCGCAGCCCGGGCAGTCGCAACCGTGCAGCGTGACCCGCGTCACGTGCGGCCGCACCGGCGGCAACTCGATGCGCTCGTACACCGCTTGCGGCGCCTGCTCCGCCCCGCCCAACTCCGTCCCGCAGTGCGGGCAACTCTCCGCCCGCGCTTCCACCACGCTGTTCGGATGCGGATGCAGCTTGCGTCCCGTTCCCGCACGCCCCTTGCGCTTGCGCCGGCCGCCTCGCACCGGCTTGTTCGCCTTCTCCCCGCGCGAGGGCGGCAGCGACGAGTTCGCCGGTGTCTTGGGCGGCGCTCCCAGACGCGCCTCCAACTCCGCCACCTGGGCCCTCAGCTCCGCGTTGGTCGCCGTCAGCTTGGCGACCTTCGCCGTCAACTCCGTGATCGTTGCGGTCAACTCCGCAACCCTCGCTCGCAGCTCAACGACAAGGGCGCTCTTCCCGGAGTCGAGCGCCGAACCGAGATCCGAATTCGCCTCGCCCATACCCCATCTATAACATATTTATACTCTTTTGTTTCAGATTTCTAATCTGATCGGTCACGCTAGGACGGCACCAAGGTGAGCAATTACTTCCCGATTGCAAGAGGCGAGAACGCCACTGGCGTTCGGGAAATGGCAGCATTGCTGTTGGATCGATAACGAGCCCGAGAGTCAACCGTGGCACTACGCTGATGGCGCGAGGACGCTCCCTCGTGGGTCCACGTCGACCGAGCCCGGCCCGCAACGCCCGGGTGTTCCATGCGGGTGCGCGCCCAGCCCGAGACCGCATCCGCATTCCGCCCGTTTCGATTTTCTCGATTCCCTGCTGTTGCTGGAGTTCACCCGGGCGCCGTGGGCACTCTCTGAATGCGTGCGTTCGATCAAGCCATCCGAGCCAACCCCATCATCATCGACGAAGTGCAGAAAGCGCCGGCTATTCTGGACCAGGTCCATCGGCTGATCGAGAACGAAGGTCTAAGTTTCGTGCTGTGCGGCTCCAGCACCAGGAAGCTGAAGCGCGGTGGCGCGAACCTGCTGGGCGGGCGCGCTTGGCGCTTCGGGCTCCATCCCCTGACTTGGGCCGGAGATCCCAGCGTTCGACCTGCTAAGCGCGCTGAATCGGGGGCTGGTCCCGCAGCACTACGACGGCGCAACATCGGCCCGCTCATGCGGGCTACGCGGATAACTGTGCGCCACGAAGGCGCGCGAGGAGGGCGCAAGCCCTCCGCGCAGCCGTGCTGCGCAAGAGATGGGGGAAGGCCCCCCGCAGCCGCCGTGCAGGCGGAGGCTGCAAACCGCCTACTGCTGCTGCGCTTATGAGGCGTCGTGGTGAGCGAGCTAGGCAAAGGCAGGGCAAAGACCTTGTCAGGTATGGATCGTGGAGCCGAACGCAAGTGCACCGCTGATGAAGTGTCGAAAGCGTATGGATGACGTCGAAACCGGGGTTAAGTCGTTGCTCCGGGACAAGGCCGGGGGGCACCTGCTTACTTCCCGGTCGGCGTCCGGCATGCAGGCGGCGGGAACGCGATCCGGGCTCTTGCGGGGAACGTGGCAACCTGTCGTGCCGATGAGAAGGGAGACTCGCAAGCGGCAGAACCGCAAGCGACTGAGTACCGAGGCGGCGCACAGGGACGGAGTGGCTTGTAGTAGCGGGGAAGGTCCTGTAACGGGGCTGGAGCGAAGGAGCCACCCTGACCGGCATAAGTTGCCCGGGCAACCGGAATCGGGAGAACCTCGAATGCTTGTGCGCAGCCTGCCCGCCTAGCGGGGGGCTGATCGGTTAGGAGGAGCCGTATGCGCAGGAGACGTGCACGTACGGTTCTGAGGGGGCCTGGGGGTGAGATTCCCCCGGGCTACCCGACACCTGAAAGAGGAAGTGTTCGACGAAGGGCTGACGCGGAACGTCGTCGGGTTCTCGCGGTTCTTCGACGCGCTCTCTTTCTGCCACGGGGAGCTTCTCAATTACAGCAATTTCGCCACGGACTGCGGCATCGATTCCAAGACGGTGCGCGAATACTTCCAGATCCTCGTCGACACCTTTCTCGGCGTCTTCATGGAGCCGTTCAGCTGCCGTCGCTAGCGCGCCGTCATCACACGGGCGCCGAAATTCTATGAGCGGCTCTCGACCGATGTGGTCGTGGAAGGGTCCCTTTGCCTCGGCTCAACGTTCGGGGATCGTTTCGTCTGTGAGTTCGTAGCCGATCGACCGGTAGCCCGCGAGCCGCCGCTCGTACATGCGAGCGAGCACCGGAACGCGCCGGTCCACATAGTCGTAGATTCGCACTTCCTCCTTCCCTGGGTGCGAGCGATGCAGCCTCCCGGTGTACTGCACGACGGTTCCCCGCCATGAGACCGGCATGGTCAGGAACAATGTGTCCAGTCTCGCGTCGTCAAAGCCCTCGCCGATATAGCGGCCCGTCGCGAGGACAAGGCGCTCCTCGCCGTCGGGTATGGCGCCGAGCGTGGCAAGGGCCTCCCTGCGCTTCTTTGCGGTAGCGCCGCCCCTGAGCACAACGAGGTGTTTCGTGAACCCCCGCAGTCGATCGGTGAGGAAGTCGAGATGGTCCGTTCGCTCGGTGAGCACGATTGGCGACCTCCCGGCTTCGAGCGAACCGATAATATCGTCCAGGATTAGGGCGTTTCGCCGATCATCGCCCGCAAGCGATCGATAAACGCGCTGGATCGGCGGGTGAGAGTCTACACCTGGAAGCTCGAAGGCCGTCTCTCGCACGAGCAGGCGGCGCGCTCCGGTACGCGCGGTGGATAGCGACGTAGGATCGGCAACATAGCGCGCTGGCCCGAGCTGCATCTCAGAAATCGGATGCTGTCCGTCGCGCCGCCTCGGTGTGGCCGTGAGACCGGTTACATAGCGCGCCCGAACCTCCGAAAGGACCCGCTCGTAGGAGACGGCGGGAATATGATGGCACTCGTCCACCACAACGTGTCCGTAACCGGCTACCAGATCGGCGACCTCATCTTTGCGCACCAGGCTCTGGATCATGGCGACATCGATCAACCCAGTTGCGTGACGTTTGCCGCCTCCGATGCGGCCTATCGCCTTGGGGTCGACATCCAGGAATAAAGCCAATTGCTCAACCCACTGGTCGAGGAGCGGCTGGCGATGCACGAGCACCAACGTGCTTCGAGCCCGCTCGACAATCATCTTGATGGCGGCCACCGTCTTTCCGGTACCCGGGGGCGTGACGAGAACCCCGAAGTCATGGGAAAGTAGCGCACGAACTGCGTTCTCTTGAAGCTCAGTGAGCGTGCCTCGGAAATGGTGATCGATTGCTTGTCCAGCTTCTCGTTCATCGCCGATCTCAAGCGTCGTACCCAACGACCGGAGCAGAGCGGCCGCATCATCCGCGCACCCACGCGGGAGTGCCACGTGGCGGGGATAGTCCTCGGCGCAGGCAATAACCCGTGGCGTCAGGGCGGTGGAGAGCCGCATGCCCTGCCGCTTGTAGAATTCCGGGTTCTGAAACGCGGCGAGGCGCCTGAGCGCATTGATAACGGGCGAAGACAGACCGGCTTTGCTGATAAAAAGCCGCTGCGCCAACGTGGCTTCGACCTGAGCGGGCAGCGGCTCTCCGACAGGTCGTGGCGGGGGCTTCGACCGGCGAGAAGGCGCGAGCTTCCAGGGCGCCGTTGCGTGTTCTTCCTCCGCGCCACTCCCGCGCACCCCAACCACCTGCCCGCGTCGCTGGGCTTCCGCCGCGACTTGTTCGACCGTAGAGGCCGGAATTCGGGGCATGCGGGCTAGATAAGCCCATTGGTCGGGAAAGGGACGGAAGTCACCGTCGACGAAAACAGTGTTGCCCCTTGCGCGGGGCTCGCGTTGCAGCGGCAAGGCAATGAGGTTGCCGAAGCCGCCACGGGGCAGTGTGTCTTGGCTCGGAAACAGCCGGTCGTAGGACGACATGTCGAGACTGTGGCGTCTCGACATCGCCTGGGTGATGAGGAAGCACCCCATTCGACGGGCTGTCGCGGCGGGCACGGGCGCATCAAAGAAGAACCAGGCATGCGCCCCGTCGCCTGAGCGCGACCTCTCGACCGCGACGGGTAGTCCGGCGGAGTTGCATGCGTCACGGAACGCGGCGATATCCGCCGTCCAGTCCTGCTTGTCGAAATCCGCCGCGAGAAACCAGCAGGTCTCATCCGGGAGCAGGGGGTAGACTCCGATCACGTGGCCTCCTTGCAGGTGGTCCCGTATCACGCGGTCACAGACTGCCAGGAACGCCTGATTCGGGCATTCTCCGCAGCGGATGCGCGGCTTTTCGCAGATGCCCCGCACCCACTCGTTTCCGCACGTGGGCGCATAGCCGGTGCGCCCGGTCCTGGTGTTTTTCCAGAGCCTTGGGAAAACGTCGTCCCGGCCTCGGAACAGGGATCGGAACAGCGCGATCTTCTCCGCTGCGGTCGTCGGAACTGGGCTTTCGGAACCGGACGAGTCGAACCGAAACGATGGGCGCGGCGCCTCGAGCGCCTTGAACTCCGACTCAAGGCGCCGAAGCTTGCGCTCGGCGGCATCCCGCTGGCGTTCGAGTGCGCGCACCTCTTCGGCCTTGCGGGTGATCGCGTCCCGCAGGGCCTGCTTGCTCCCGGCAGAGGTCGGATCCGACATGGATTCCTCGTCCTCCGGGCATTGGCTCCGCGAGCCCATCGGGCCAGACCCTCTGTGCAAGGTGTCGGCCCTTCAGGCAAATCATGCCATATTCGAGGACTAAGCTACTCTGGACTGGCGCTTTGATCACACCCCTTGAAGCGCCACCATGCTTTGGGGCTTAACATGCGCATCAAGCTCTTGGGCGATTTGCCGGTCACCCCCCAAGCTCCTGAAACCGATAGTGGTGTTGACGTAGTCGCGCAGCATCGTCTTGCCGGCGTCCACATCGCCGGAAAGCAGGCACTCGATCCCCTCCTTGAGCAATTCCTCGCGGAAGACCGGATCATGTTCGAGACGCGCCTGGATCGTCTCCTTGAGATTTCGCGCCAGGGACATCGTTCTCACGTCTCCCTTCACTTACGCCTCTTGTACTCCCGCCACCGGTCGCGGGCGGTCTCGATATCCTGTTGCCGACGCTACTTGGTCCCGCCGCCCAGGAGGATAATCGGGCATCGCCCTTCTTGCTGAAATGAATCTGGCGGCCGGGGCCGGACTCTACTCAGGATGAGACTACACCCGTGCCCATACTCTCGTGTGAGCGCGATTTGAACCCACGACCCTCTGGAAGCGCGTCTGAATGTCGGAATGGGCGCGCCGAAGACCGAGCGCCCCGTGCACTTGGCTATTAGGGTGCTGGCAGCATGTTGCGGATCGCGGCGATCCGCCATCCTTCTCCGGTCTGCAAGCACAAGAACGTGCTCCACATCCTGCGCTCCACACCGCCCCCGCTCCCGGAAATGACATAGCGGGCATCGGCTAGGGCCACGCCCGGGCCCGGGAAACGAACGGTCTCCACCGTCAATGTGCGTGTACCCGGATTGCGGCGCGAACTGCCCAACATGCCCTCGACCAGGGCCTCACGCCCCCGTCGCCAGACGCCCGAGGAAACGAGTTGATCGGCATTCTCGGTGAAGAGCTTGCGGATTTCCTCGGCGTCCCGCGACTCTCGGGCGGAAGCGTAGCGGGCCACGAGATCCTTGATCGCCTGAGTCTCATGCTCGTCCCCAAGAAGCGGGCCCGGCGTAGCGAAGACCGCGGTGGCGACTAGTGCAAGCAGTGTCTGGCGAGTGAATTGCATCACGATTTGCTCTCTCGTTCTGTGTCCTGCTCAGTACACGCCAACCGTCACCGTACCCGATTTCGCGTCTTGGTACGGTCGGACGTTGCACACGCCATCCCAGGGATAGAGGTCGATGGGCGCCTCCCGCTCGCAGATGTCGCGTTCCGGGAAGCGCGGCATGAAGAACTCCCGTGTCAGGGTCGTGAGCACGGCTCGGCCGGTCTCCCCGTAGCCCACGGTCTCGTCCAAGCGTTCCGAATGGCAGACCTCGAGGACCGCGCGCGGTTGCGGGGGATAGTAGATGATTGCGTAGTTGTCGGCTGGGTCGAAGGGCTTGTGGCAGGCCAGACCCATGAGCGTATTGCCGTACGTCGCCGCGAAATAGGCCCCTTCCAACAGCTCTTCGCGCGCGAAGCGGTGGAACTCCGGAGTCATCTCGGTGCCGCCGCAGAACACGCCGCTGATGCCGCGCTTCTGGAGCGACGTCCGCTCGCAAAGGCCCTCCAGCAGCTTGGGAGTCGCAAACAGGCAACGGATGCCGGGGTGAGCCTTGAGGATGGTCAACGCTTGGTCCAGGCAGTGCTGCTTGTAGCGCTCCGCCTCCTCGTAGTGACCCCGTTTCAGGAGCTTCACGACCCAGCGCGGATCCAGGTCCACCGAAAAGCAGATGCCTCCGCGAACCTGGGCGAGGTATTCCACCGCTAGGCGTAGCCGCCGCGGCCCGCTCGGACCTAGGTGCAGCCAGTCGGCCCCCGGCGGAAAGAACTCGTCCGGCAGGGTCTTGGAGAACTCCGCGTAGTCGGTCCTGAAATCCTCGATATTGATGCGTGACTTCGGGACGCCGGTCGTGCCGCCCGTCTCGAACACGTAGACCGGCTTGTCGGCGCGACCTTTCGGAACCCAGCGCCGGACGGGACCGCCCCGCAGCCACTCGTCCTCAAAGGGAGGCAGTAGGCTCAGGTCGCGGAATCCTCCGATGCGGTTGCGGGGATCCCAGCCGAGCCGCTCACTCGCAAACTCTAGCCAGAAGGGGCAGCCGGTCGCTGGGTCGAAGTGCCACGCGACCGTATCCCGGACGTGGGCGTCCAGCGCCTCCCGCGCGGCGTCGATCTTCTCTTGCAAATCCGCCATCGCAGTCGCTTCAGGAGCCTGACACGGCGATCGCGTACAAATGCGAGCGGGTCATGATGTACAGCGTGCCGTTGGCGGCAACAGGCGTGGAGTAGATCACGTTCCCGAAGTTGATCTCGGAAAGCACTTCCATGTCGCGGCCGGCCTTGAGGACGCTCAGGTCGCCGTCCTCATCGCCGATCATGACCTTGCCGTCCACCACGTAGGGAGATCCCCAAACGGCCGCGAGCATGTCGTATTCCCACAGCAGCTTGCCCGAGGCAAGGTCCAAGGCATGGAAGAAGCCCGAGAAGTTGGCGGCGTACACGATGCCGTCATGGATCGCCACCGTCGAGATCGTGCGACGGAACGGATGATGCCAGACGACATGGCTTTCGGTCACGTCCCCGCTGCCGCTGGCGTCGACTGCCCAGAGGTGGCCCACACCCTCGCCGTGCTCCGGGTCTTGGCCGACTGCGATGTAGACGATTCCCTCGTAATACACGGGCGTGGCGATGATGTTGTTGCGGTCGCCACGGCCCTGCTTCCACTCGGATTGCTTGGGATTGGCGTCGAACTTCCAGATCAAGTCGCCGCTCTCGGGTGCGAAGCTGTACAGCCAGCCATCGCCGCCGGCGAAAACGACCTGCGCCTGGCCTCCCGACTCCCCGTAGGCCGGCGACGACCATTGGCCGTGCAGGATGTTACGGCCTGGCGAGCGATCTTCCCAGAGGATTTCGCCGGTGTGCCGATCGAGCGCCAAGAAGCTTGGGCTCCGCGGCGAGGGAATATTGATATGACTCTCGTCCACTCCGTTCGAGGTGTTGACGAACAGAATGTCGTCGACCACCAGCGGCGAAGTCGCCGCCATGTTGTGCGGGAACACACCGAGGTCGTTGTACATGTCCACGCGCCAGATGACGTCTCCGTCAGTCTCCGCAGCATGCTCTTCGTCCTGGATGCGCCCGTCGTTCTCGCCGTCCCGGAAGCCCTCGACATCAAGAGCAAGAACCTCGGCCCGGTTGGACACGTAGTAGACGACGCCATCGACGACTGCGGGAGACGAGCAGACGCCTTGCTCGGGCCAGTCGTTCACGCGGCCGGCGGCCAGCTTGGGATGGGTCATCTGCCAAAGGAATTCCCCATCGGCCTCGTTGAACACCATCAGCACGCCGCGGTCGTTGCCCTGGTTCGGATCACGCAGCAATTCATTGTTCGTTCCCAGGAAAACTTTGCCATCGGCGATGACGGGATTCCCGTAGGACTGGGAACCGATCTCCGCCACCCACTTGATCTTGTCCTTGTTACGCACATCCCAAGTGCGTGGGATGCCGGTTTCGGCGGAGACCATGTTGCGGGACGCGTTGCCTCCCCACATGGGCCAGTCGGCGCCGAGGGCAGGCAGCGCCACGGCGAGCGCAAGGGCACCTGCGAGCCGGGGGCTCCGAATTGGATGTACTGCCATGGTGTTCTCCGAGTAAGATCGGTCAGCCGCCCAAGGGCGTGACCTTTAGGTTGTCGTAGTAGATGTCGGCGGACGAATAGCCGTAGATGCCGGGGCTGCCGTGGCTGTGTCCGATGGGGTCAGCCGCCTCGATGCTCCACTCGGCGGGCTCGTCTTCCTCCCGAGGCCAAACTTTGCCGCGCACCGTGGCGCCGCCGTCCGGCCCCGCTTCGACCCGCAGCCTCACGCGGTACCAGCGGTCCGGGTCCCAGTCGAACGGCACCTCCTTGGAGAACCGTTCGAGTTCCGAAAGCCAAGTGCGGATCATCAGCGACTGCGCGTTGCCCATCATCGCGAGCGTATAGCGGTGGGAAACGAGGCCCATGTCGGCCATGCGCCGACGTTGCTCCTTCGACATCATCTCGGCTTCGATCTCGTAGCCGGTCTGCCTGGGATCGCCCACGTAGACCGTGGTCCGCCAGCTGCGAGGGTTGCCCGATGGTTTTTGGAGTATCTTTCCGCCGTCCGACTCGACGACCTTAAAGCGTCCGCGGGCCGCCGACCAGCCATCCGGCACGGCGTCCGGAGCATAGCGATCGAAGCCTTCTTGAAAGCCTCCCGAGGGCTTGACGGCCACCCGGGCCACGCTTCGCAAGTCTCCGACCGTTGCGACGACGTGACCTCCTTGCGGGAACCCGTCGCCGGCAGTGAATTCGCCTTCGGCGCTCAACGCACCCTGCAAGGCGCCTTCGAGCGACCAAGCGGCCTCCCGCTCACCGATCAGGCGGCCCTTCGCATCGAACAGTCGCGCGCGGAAGCTTGCCCTGCCACCGGGCGGGAGGTTGATCTCGCCGGGAACCACTTGGACGTGCGCCGGCGCCGCTCCGGAGGGTGCCATGGAGGGGCCCTCTGCCATCATGGCGTCGGCACCCCTGGCTCTGGCTTGGGAGGTGCCGATGCAATACAGCATGTTGTTTGTGGCGAAGTAGACGCGGCCACCCGCGAGCGCGGGAGAACCGTTGATCTGGGTCGCGCTTCCGTCAGGGTTCTTGAACTCGTCGAGGTCGGTTTCGAGCGGCTCGTCGCGGCCGGCCAGCCGCAGGATGTGCAGTTTACCGTCCACGTCCGAGACGTAGAGCTTGCCGTCTCCGATCACGGGAGAGGCGCGCTGGGCGATACCGAGGTTCCGCTTCCAGAGCTGACGCCCGTCTGCGCCGTCGAAGGCGACCAAATTGGCCGAATTGTCAACGTGGTACAGGATCCCGTCCTGCATGGCGGGTGAGGCGTAGCCGGCCGAGAAGCCGTCGAGCATCCAAAGCTGCTTGGGTTTGCCATCGGCCACCTGAGACGCATCGAGCGCCACGAGGCGGCCCATCGAAGTGCTCGAGTCGACGTTCTCCTCGCTATGGGAGGCGTAAACGATGCTGCCATCCACAACTACGGAAGAGTTGATGCCGCGCTTGGAGAGCGGGAACTCCCAGACCTTTCGGCCGGTGCTCACCTGCATCCCGTAGATGCCGCCGTCGCCGTTGCCGGTGATCAGCAGCCGCTCGCCCTTGATCTCACGGACGACCGGGACGGTGTACGTCGTATCGCGGGGGGCCTTGCCTGGGGTCGACAGCCAGACTGTCTCGCCCGTGCGTTTGTCCAGCGCATAGAAGCGGTGGCGGGGGATAAAGGTCGATCCCCAGCCCGCCGAAAGGAAGCTCACGATCAGCAGGTTGCCATCGAGAACCGGGGTCGCGGTGCGGCCGCCGTAGCCCGAGATACGGCCAATCTCCTCGGAGGTGGAGCGTTGCCAGAGAATATCGCCCGAGGGGTCGAAGGCGATGACCATGCCCTCGACGCCGTGGGCGAAGACGTTACCGCTCGCGGGGTCGCCGACCAAGCTGGCCCAGCCGACGCGGTGATGCGGGATGTCTGTCTGGAACACGTTGTAGCGGTGCTCCCAGACGACGGCGCCGGTGTCGGCATCCAGGCAGACGATCTGTTCCTGCCAGCGCTCAACCGTCTCGGGTTCGGCCAGTCGGATCAGGCAAACCCGCTTATCGAGAACAATTGGAGTCGACCGGCCGCCATAGGGAGCTTTCCAGAGCAAGTTCTCGCCCTCGGGGGACCAAGTTTCGGGCAGTCCAGCGTCCGGTGAGACCCCGTCCGCCTGGACTCCTCGCCACGACGCCCACCCAGCAGCGTTCGCAGGCAGTGACAGCAGAGCCGGAGCCACGAGTACGAAGAGCGCCGTGGCCGGGAAGGAAAACTTGCGCGCCATGTTGGGGTTGACTTGGATCCGCAGCCCGGAAAAGCCATTTATTGTATCAACTAGGCATCGCGCGAGCAGGCTCGTGAAGGTTTCGTGTGGGGGCTGCTGCGGCTATCCGAACGCTGTCGCCGGGCCTGAGGAAGCCATGGCCGGATCATTGGGACCAATGACTCCCAGGACGCATTGTGCAGGAAAAAGACTACGACTCGGCCGTAAGCGCCTTCCGGGACGCCTTGCGAAATCGGCCCGACTACGCCGAAGCTCGCAATCAGTTGGGTGTTTCACTGGCGGGGCTCGGCCGTGTCGACGAAGCCGTCCAGGAGCACAAGGTTGCTCTTGAGCTGCGCCCGACTTTCGTGGAAGCGCGATACAACCTGGCGCTCGTGTACGAGGAGAAAGGCTGGTCTGAGGAAGAAATTGCGGAGTTCCAGAGGGTCGTCCAGGAAGATCCTCGCCGTTGGGATGCCCGCCGAAAGCTTGGTGGGGTGCTCGAGTCTGTCGGTACCATCAACCAGGCAATCGAGGTCTATCGTGAGACTGCCGACATGTGGCCGAACTCCGCGGAAGCGTATCTGCTCCTGGGAAGCGCACTTGTGAAGGCCGCCCAGCCTGAGGAGGGGATCGCCGCCCTCCGCAAAGCGCTACACCTCGACTCTTCTTTGCTTGCTGCTCACCACCAGCTCGGAAGGGCCCTCAACCAGATCGACAAGCGTGCGGAGGCCCTGGATGAATTCCGCAAGGCCGACGCCATCCGAAACCGAAGCGAAGACCCGTTGCGCTCGGGTTCTCATCTGGAAGACGGTCTGGCGAAAGTCAGAGCGGGAGATTTGGAGGGAGGCATCGCGGACTTCGAGAGGGCGCTCGAGCTGGCTCCGGATTCAGCCGAGGCGCTCCAATTCCTGGGTGTCGCTCGGTACAGGAAGGGACAGCTGGGACAAGCGATCGCAGGACTGACACGGGCGCTGGAACTGCGACCCGACTACTTTCAAGCGCGCTACACCCTGGGCCTTGTGCGGGCCAGGCAAGGAGACCTAGATGGAGCCGTCGCCGATTTCCGGAAGGCTCTGGAACTCAACGACCGGGCCGCCAAGTGCCACGACGATCTCGGGGTGGCTTACGCCCAGCAAGGCAACATCGATGCCGCGATCAGCGAATTCGAGCGGGCCGTGGACCTCGA
Organism: Bryobacterales bacterium; assembly: GCA_965218615.1. GTDB lineage: Bacteria > Acidobacteriota > Terriglobia > Bryobacterales > UBA6623 > VXMF01. Next base: position 372,791 of record CBDCLH010000001.1, on the reverse strand, counting down.
TCCCGAACTGGCGATCGCGTATTTCCATCTTGGGTGGGGTCTGCAGCAGAAGAGCCGGCTTGACGAGGCCCACGAAGCCTTCGACAAGGCCCAGCAGTTAGACCCTCGGATGAAGAGTCCGTTGTAGCGGACCGTCCTCGATTCAGCGGGGTTTCGTGCCGGACGGCTCCACGGAGGGCTCTCCGACCGAGGTTTCCAGACGTTCTTGCGCGATCGACCGGCGAATTTCCTTCAGCCGACTGACAATCGCGAGATTCCTTGCCGCCTCCTCTCGGTTCCCCAGCATCTGGTACGCGCGTCCGAGGTGGTAGTAGAGATCCTCGTCGTCTTGGATGCCTAAGCGCAGCGCCGACTGCAGGTGCTCCACAGACTTCTGGTATTCGCGTTTCTTGAAGTACACCCGTCCCAGTGTCTTGTGCGGTGTCGCGGAGATGGGGTTGATGGCGATCGCTTGCTTGAGAACCGTGTCGGCCGCGTCGGTGTCCCCGATCACAAAGTACACTTCGCCCATTCGAGCGCGAGCGGCCACGGAGTACGCGTCGTTCTTCAGTTCGGCCTGAAAAGCGGTGAGCGCTTTTTCGTAATCCCTCTGTCCCAGATAGAGCGATCCGATGGCCAAATGGAGTTGCGTGGCGCTGGGCGCCAATGCCAGCGCCTTGGTGTACTCTGCTATGGCTCGCTTGCCGTCGTCGCGCGCGGCGTGATACTCCGCCCGAAGTTGGTGGGTTCGGTAGGACTCGGGCTCCAGGGAAGCGAATAACTCCAGGGACCCGAGCGCAAGTTTCTCCGCGCACGCTTGGAGGAAAAAGACAAACTCCACATTCTGCGGCTGGTGGGCGTGCAGAAGCATCAGCCTTTCCAGAGCCTGACTGGCTTGGCCCCGCGCAAGGTAGGCGCGCGCCTGCCAGTATCGCGCCTCGTCCACGTTTCCGTCGGCTTCGCGGCTCTCCGCGAGCTGAAGGACCTCGTCTGGCCGGCCGGCGAGCAAGGCGTCCAGGGAGCGCTCCTTCCAGGACTGCTCGCCACGGGCCGGGAAACGCGGCAAGGATTCTCGGATTTGCTCGGCATCCTCCGCGCTAAGCAGCATGTCCCTGCCGAGGTCCGAAGCCGATGCGGCGAGGACCCTTCCGGCGGCCGAGGAGCCCTGGTGAAACCGCAGCGCGTGTTCCTGGACAGCCTTCGCATCTGCGTGCAGGCCGAGTTTTCCAAGCGTCCGAATCAGACCGGCAGCGGCAGGGAGATGGGCGGGATAATTGTCCAGCTCTTGGGCGTATGCAGAAAGCGCCCCCCGCAAGCGCGCATCTTCTTCGAGAACCCTCGCGACTGCATGGTGAACGCCGGGCATTCGAGGATCGAGGCGCGCGGCGTGCCGCAACTCGTCCAGAGCGTTGCGCGTGTCACCTTGCTGCGCGAACAGTTGGCCCCGCAGAAGAAACAGCCAAGCAGACTCTAAACCGGCCCGGCGCACCGCGAGAAAAGCCTGAGTCGAGAGCTTCCGATAGACGCGGCCCAAGTGAAAAACAAGTTCACGATCTTCGGGATCGAGGCGCCGACACGCTTCGAGCTCCGCAATCGCGTTCGCATACTTCTCGTTCTGGACATAGCTCATGGCTAGCCATTTGCACGCCAGCGCACTTTGCGGATCGAGCGCACGGGCGCCCTCAAGCTCCTGGATCGCTCGATCCGGACGAGAGGTCAGGTAGTAGTCGATCCCGAGGAAGACCTTCGCGGCGAGCAGTCTTGGGTTCTGCCGCAGAGCCTCCTGGAACTGTTCGATAGCGGATTCATAGTCCTGCTGGAGGTGGTAGACCAAGCCCAGATTGCTCCGTGCTTCGGGCAGGTCCGGGGCTACGGCTATGATCGCTTTCCATGCCCCGGCTGCCGTCTCGTAGTCTCGGGCCGCCATCGCCTGCTGTGCGCGGCGATAGTGCTCAGCGGGATCGTCGTTTCTTTGACCCGGCGTGCTGGTGGCAAAGCCCAGCAGGAGGATCAGACACAGGGTCCATCGCAGATCCAGCTCCACATGCAATCGACGGTCGTTACGAGTCCTCATCCTTCACGCATCTGGCCCTTCCAGCCTGCCTCGTTTCTAGATCGGAACCCAGCGGGAAGACACCCCTCAGGATCCTTAGAGTGTACTTGTCATCAGAGTTCCATATCTCCTGCCGCACGCTTTCGCCGGCCTTGGGCTGGCATCAAGCTTGCTCCAGAGGCACACTGGGGACAATTTGCCAGTTGCGTGAGAGAGAGATCTCTCCGTGCCAGCTTGCAATTCCCTCTGCACCGATGTTCATTTCCTATATAAAGACCTAATTTGGGCAGCAAAGACAACCGTGAGTGACACCCAGTGCAGTTCATGAGCGGGAAGCTCCTTGGAAGACGACCTTGCGGTTGCCCAGCCAAGGCATGCGCGGGGTTCCGACGGACTGCAGGGCCTCCAGAAGGGCAGGCAGGTCCCGCTTTTTCTTCAGCGAGACGGTGCACAGGTCCGGGGTGAGGGAGATGTCGGCGGCCGTGCAGAGGAGCTTGTCGTAGAGCGTGCGGGCAGTGAGGTGCCGGTAGCCGGGTGGGAGGTCGAGGGCGAGCAGGCGTAGGAGATTGTAAGCGAGGACAGTCATGGCCAGGTCGAAGTCGACCTTGATCACCATGGAGGAGGAGAGGCGGTTGAGGTGGAAGAAGGTGAGCTGCTCGGCGATGGACTTCTCGACGAGCCAGCGGCGGGCGTAGCGGCGCAGGAGGGCGGAGAGGCTGGAGTCGAAATCGTTGGTGAGCAGGAGGCAGGGGCGGCGCCGGCCGGGGGATCGCTTGTCGGGTGACCGCCGGTTTCGGGGGCAGCCCTAGAGCCGTCGCGGAGGAGTCGCGGATAGCCCGGCTGGAAATCCCAAGCTCGCGAATTCCAAACTGGACTCCAGCGTCAACTGTGACTGAGCGCTAGCCAGCCAACCTCGGTCATTCGACCTTAGGGGAGGCGCAGAAATAATACCGTCATCTAGAATGTAAGTATGCCATGTGGGAACGTTCGTAGTTCGACTCCGCTTTCTTCCATCTGCCCTTAAAGTCAATGATAATCAGGATTTCGCTGAGTTTTCGGCCCGTCGGCCATTTCCCAAGTATGTCATTATTATAGATTTTATACCATTATAGTGCCCTGCCTGCTTCTGCCGACACTCTCGCCGATCTCTTGCGCCGCCAGACGATCGCCTCCCTGCCCGAACTCACGGTTGCTCTCGGGGCCGTCTCGCGGCGCACCGTCTTCCGCATGCTCAAGCAACTCGCCTACCGCGCCAGCTACTCCCATCGCGGCCGCTACTACGTCCTCGACGAGTGCGCGCGCTTCGACCCCCGCGGGCTGTGGGACTTCCACGGCGTGCGATTCTCCCGACACGGCACTCTGCTCGCGACCGCCGAGGCTCTGGCTCGCTCCGCCGAGGCGGGCTGCTTCGTTGAGGAGCTCGACGAGCTGCTGGGCGTCGGCACCGGGGATGCCTTGCGCAAGCTTGTCCGCGACGGGCGCCTCGCGCGCAGCCAGGTCGGCGGCCGCTTCCTGCACTGCGGCCCCGAGCCGGGGCGCAAGAGCGAGCAGCTGACGGCCCGCAAGATGCGCCTGGCTGCGGTCCGGGAGGCTTTCCCGGCACCTGCGCTGGCCGAGGCTCCGGACCGTCTGCGCTCCTGCGTCGCGCTGTTCCTCAGCCTGCTCGACGAGCAGCAGCGGCGCCTGTTCGCCGGCCTGGAGTCCTTGCGCTGCGGGTACGGCGGCGACAGCGAAGCCGGAGCCGCGCTCGGGCTCGACCGCAGCACGGTGGCCCGCGGACGCCAGGAACTGCTGGCCCGGGACGTCCTGCGCGACCGCGCCCGGCGTCCCGGAGGCGGACGCAAGTCGTTGGGGGAAAAACCCCTGCGCTGATCGAACGACTCCGCGACCTGCTCGCTCCCGACACGGCGGGAGATCCCATGAACCGCCTGCGCTGGTGCCGCCGCACCCCCGCTCGGAGCGCCGCCGAGCTGCGCTCCCTCGGGTTCTCGATCTCCGCTCGCTCCGCAGCCCGGCTGCTGAAGTCCCTTGGCTACTCGTTGCGCGTGAACCGCAAGCAGATCGCCCGCACGGTCCACCCGCGTCGCGACGAGCAGTTCCAGCGCATCGCCCGGCTCCGCGCCCGCTGCCGTGCGGAGGGCATCCCCGTGGTCAGCGTTGACACCAAGAAGAAAAAGCTCGTCGGGCGCTTCAAGAACCCCGGCGCCAAGTGGGATCGAGAGCCCGAACTCGTGCTGGATCACGACTTCCGTTCCGATGCCGACGGCCGGGCCGTGCCCGACGGCATTCTCGACCTGCACGCCAACCAAGGCTTTGTCGTCGTCGGCACCTCCTCCGACACGCCCGCCTTCGCGGTCGATTCGCTCGCGCTGTGGTGGTCGCAGGCAGGCCGCGAGCGCTATCCCCAGGCCCGCACTCTCGCTGTCCTTGCCGCTAGCGGCGGCAGCAACGGCTGCCGACCGCGCGCCGGGAAACATGCACTCCAGCACCGTCTCTGCAACCGGCACCGACTGACCGTGATCGTCGCCCACTATCCTGCGGGCTGCTCGAAGTGGAACGCGGTGGAACACAAGCTGTTCAGCTTCATCAGCCTCAACTGGGCCGGGCGTCCGCTGGACAGCTTCGAGACGGTCCTGCACTACATCCGCTCGACCGTCACGAAGACCGGGTTGCGCGTGGCGGCCGTCCTGCTGGCGAGCGAGTACCAGACCGGCGTGAAGATCAGCGACGAGGCCATGCACGAGTGGGAACTGGAGCGCGACTCCGACCTGCCCGCATGGAACTACACCCTGCGGCCCCAATCCCGCCAAGCCCCATCCTGAAGCTGTTGCACGGCACCTCAATGCGCGCGGCATGCCCCGCCTCACTGGCGCGTTGCTGCAACGCCTGGGAAGGGGATCAGTCCGGCCCGGGTAACGGCAGCAGTAGAGTGACAAACGCTTTGTTAGGAGTCGGATAGAGTCCTTGATCCTCTGCGGAAGTGCACGCAGGCGCAAGGCCCCGATGCTAGCGGCAGGGAGCATCCGACCGGACCGCGCCGACAGAAAGTGACCGGCAATCCTGAGACCGCCCGCCAACGCTCCACTGTCTTGCAGGCGCTGCGGGATCACTCGCTCGGAACGAAGTTGGCCCCGCACCTGCCTGGTTTCCGTCGCCGCCCTAGTACGGATTCGCTCGACTCATGAGTTCCGGAACACGGCCGACTTTCCATCTACGGAGTGCAAGAACGTATCGACGGCCGTTGCTAGTCCCTTCGCTCACCCCCGTCGGGTGCGGAAGTTATTTCTGCGCCTCCCCTTACGATACCATATCATGATCATGATGGGTCGCAGGCGGGTGGTGATTGTGGGCCTGATGTTCGGCCTGAGCGTTGTGAGTTATTTCAACCGAACCATCATGTCGATCGCCGGTCCCACCATCATCAAGGAATTCGACTTGTCGGAGACCGGCATGGGAACCGTCTTCTCGGCGTTCACCCTCGGCTACGCTCTCCTGATGGTCCCGGGAGGACGCCTAGCCGACCGCTTTGGCCCCCGCTTGGTGCTCACCTCCATGGCCCTTGGCTCTGCCTTGTTCACTGCTTTGACGCCGCTCGGTGCAACACAGGGACTCGGGGAATACCTGGGAATTATCCCATCTCTGATCATCATGCGCTTTGGTTTCGGCGCGTTCACTGCTCCGATCTACCCTACCTGTGGGCGCATGAATGCGAATTGGTCACCTTCGACCGAACGAGGCCGGGTGCAAGGCCTGGTGAACGCCGGGGCCGGCTTGGGTGCCGCAATCGCCCCGGTTCTGTTTACCCGGATGATCGCAGCTATTGGTTGGCGGATGTCTTTCTGCATGGCAGCGGCTGCAACCAGTGCGTTGGGAATCGGATGGTTCCTGTACGCGCGGGACCACCCCGCTGAGCATCCAACGATTCGTGGCGCGCAGGATGTCGCTCAACCCCTGGATGCGCACGGCGTCGATCTTCCAAGGCAGACCCCGTGGCGGTCTCTGCTGAACGACTGGAACCTGATTCTGCTCACAATCGGCTACTTCGCGGTTGGCTATTTTCAGTACATCTTCTTTTACTGGATGTATTACTACCTCGGTGAAATCCGTGGCCTAAACTCTCGGGAAAGCGCAACCTGTACCATGATTCTGTTTCTGACGTTCGGGTCGATGATGTCGATTGGCGGTTGGGTCTGTGACCGTATGGCAGCCCGTTACGGACGGAAGGCAGGCCTACGCCTGGTGGGCTCCGGAGGACTCGGCCTCAGCGCAATTCTCTTGTATCTCGGCGTCAACTCAAGTGAGACAGTGACCACGGTCGCCCTGTTGTCGTTAGCACTCGGATGCTCTGCGGTATCGGACGTCGCATTCTGGGCTGCTGCGATTCAAGTGGCGGGGAAGCAAGTTGGAGCGGCGTGCGGTATTCTGAACGCCGGCGGCAATGTCGGCGGCCTGATCGCTCCTGTGGTCACACCGTACGTTGCATCCCAGTTGGGTTGGACCTGGGGTCTGTATTTCGGATGCGCCATGGCAACACTCGGTTTTCTGACCTGGCTGCTGGTCGACTCCAGCCGTGCCATTGACTATTCGCGCACGCGGGCGGACGTTGCGTGATCCTGCGGCCGGCTATCGTGCGGTGGCGGGGAAGTGGGTCTCGAACCAACGGATGCTGCGCTCGATGAGGTCGATGAGGTGGCGGGTCTCGCGGATACCGTGGCCTTCCCGGGGGTAGCGGACCATCACCGTCTCGACCCCGACCTCCTTCAGCGCGGCGAAGAACTGCTCGCTTTCCACGATGGGGACGTCGGAGTCGTTTTCTCCATGGATGAGCAGCGTAGGTGTCCTCACACTGCTGACGTGGCGCATGGCGGAGCCTTCCCAGAGCCGGTCCAGCAGGTTGCGCTGGTGGGGCGGAAGGCCGTATGCCATGTGAACATACTGGTTGTTGTTGGTCAGGTAGTTGTAGGTGATGGGATTGGTGATCGGCGCGTTTGCGATCGCCGCTTTAAAGAAACCGGTCTGCGTGATCATCCACGTGGCAATGCCCCCGCCGTAACTGGCCCCGTCGAGCACGACACGATTGCGGTCCAGCCACAGGTAACGGCGCAGAACGGCGCTCACGCCGCTAAGAACATCCTGGGCCTCATTGCCGTGTTGGTCGCCGAAGATTCCATCCGCGAATCGCTGGCCATAGCTGGTTGAGCCGCGATAATTGACCATCAGAGTGGCCCATCCGCGCCCGGCATACACCTGGTTCTTGAACTGAAAGGCCGGCCCGTGCTGGCTATGCGGTCCGCCGTGGATGTTCACCACCAGAGGGTGCTTCAAAGCGGAATTGAGAACAGCGGGCTTGGTGAGGAACGCCTCGATCTGATAAGCGTGGTCGTGGCTGATGAAGCTGAACGCTTCGACTTCCCCCAGCAGCTTGCCATCCAGCAACTCGACGTTGAGGGTAGTGAGAGCTTTCGCAGTTTGCCGCGGATTTTTCCTGTAAAGCTGTGCCAGATCGGACGGCGAGGCGAAGCTATAAGCGAGCACACCATTTTGGGCGAGAGACCAACTCCCCACGATGCCGCGGCTGCCTACTACTACCTCGGGCTTCCCGCCCGATATAGGCAAGCGGTACAACTTCACGTTCCCGTGCTCCTGGACCGTGAAGTATACCGACTTGCCGTCCGCATCCCACCTGGGTTCGCCCTGGCGGTTGTCGATGACCACACCCACCTCCCGCCGGTTGCCGCCTGAAGCGTCCATCGTCCAGACGTGCGTGTCCTCCATGAAGGTGTCCAGGTATGTGATCCCGCGGCGGGTAAACTGCAACACGATGGTGCGACCATCGGGCGACCAGCGCGGTCTGTACTCCGAGCCTTCGGTCGCCGTGAGGCGGCGAATGCCGCCACCGTCGAGCTTCGCGGCGAATACATCGTAGTTGAAGAAGCGGTCCTGGTCTGGATCGCGATTCGAGACGAACAGGATTTCATCGCCGCGGGGCGACCAGTCGATCGAGTGGTCGTGGTAGGAGCCTTCAGTCAACTGGCGGGCCTGTCCGCTCTCAAGGTCGGCGAGGAAGACGTGCAACCAGCGGTTGTCGGCGAAGCGGTTAATGCCGTCACTCGCGTCGGGCCTGTACAGCAGACGGGTGATCACCACTGGGTCACTGGCAGCCGGGTTGCTCTCAGGACCGGCAACAGCAGAGAGGAAAGCGATCTGCCTAGCGTCGGGGGCCCACGTCAACTGCCTGCCGGTCTCCGGAAGGCGGTTGTTCGTCGACTGGATGGGAGCCAGCAAGCGGACCCCGGTTCCGTCGGGCCGCGTGATGATAAGCCCCGACTTCTCTCCGGTTCGGCCCTGGTAGGCGAGCCATTGGCCGTCGGGCGACCATTCGGGTCCTGAGCCGGAATCTTTCTCGGAGCCGACCCGGACGGAATTTCCATCCTTCAGATTGAGAATCCACAGCCGGGAGTACGGCCGGGCACCGTCATTGTGAATGACGGTATACGCAATACGCTGGCCATCAGGCGAGACAGCCACCTGGCCCACCGAGCGCAGCTTCACCAGGTCCGAAGCCTCGAGCGGAAGCTTCTGGGCCGCAAGGCAGGCAGTTGCGGCTCCCAACCACAGCGCCACGATCCACAAAAAGGGGCGCTGCTTCATACGGCGACGATTTGGCTGATGACCCGTCCTCCGATGTCGGTCAGCTTCTTCAGGCGCCCCTGGTTGAGGTAGGTCAGTTGGTTCTGGTCGAGCCCCAGCAAACGTAGGAAGGTGGCGTGAACATCGCGCATGTGAATATGTTCACCCACGGCACGGGTCCCGAAATCATCGGTCTCACCAAAAGACGAGCCGGCGCAAACGTCCCCTCCGGCCATCCAGACAACCAGGCCATACTGGTTGTGGTCGCGTCCAGGCTTGTCGATCGTCAGGTTGTTGTCGAACGGGGTTCGCCCCATCTCGGAAAGCCAAACGACGAGCGTTTCCTGGAGCATTCCGCGCGACTTCAGATCCAGGAGCAGGCCAGCGATGGGTTGATCGACCTCGCAACAATGGCGCGGTAGCTTGCCCTTGATGTCGCGATGATGATCCCAGGGTTTGGTGGAGCCGTGCATGACCATCACAAACCGTACCCCGCGCTCGATAAACCGGCGCGCCAACAGGCACTGGCGCCCCATTGGCGCGGCGACGGAATCGTCCAGTCCGTACAGCTTGCGCGTCGCCTCGCTTTCGCGAGAGATATCGATCAACTCCGGGGCTGCGGTTTGCATGCGAAATGCGACTTCGTACGCTTGAATTCGCGCCTCCAGTTCGCTGGTGAGCAGGTGCGTCGAAGCATGCTTTTCGTTCAGCCACCGCAGCGTGTCCAGCTCGGAGCGCTGTTGCTCGGGCGTGACGCCGGGCCTCGGTTTCAGGTCCACAACCGGGATGGAGGTCGTGGTGCGGAACAGGGCGCCCTGGTACGCCGCGGGCAGGTAGCCGTTGCTCCAGATGCCCGCTCCTCCAACCGCCGGAGAACCCGAACCTAATACGATGAAACCGGGCAGGTTCTGATTCTCCGTTCCGAGTCCGTAGGTCACCCAGGCGCCCGCCGAAGGGCTGCCCGGAAAGATGCTGCCCGTCAGTGCGTGGAAAACTGCTGGCGGGTGGTTGTTGTTTTCGACCTTGATGCCATGGACGAACGCCATGTCGTCAACGGAACCGGCTAGGTGCGGCAGCAGGTCGGACAGCCACCGTCCCGACTGCCCATGCTGGCGAAAAGGCGCGACCGGGGGGATGACGCGGTTGGGCGCCGCAGCGAAGGTCGCCACTTCACCCACGGTGCCTTCCACTTTGGGCATCTGCTTGCCCGCGTGCCGCTCGAGCGCGGGCTTGTACTCGAAGGTATCCATCTGGCTGACACCGCCCTCCAGGAACAGGAAGATGCAGCGTTTCGCCTTGGCCGGGAAGTGTGGCGGTCTCGGTGCCAGCGGCCCCCCAGCTTCGCTCGGAGCAGCGGCGAGGTCGTGCGCAAGCAGGTCCATCAACGCCAGCCCACCGACGCCCAGGTACGACTTGAATAGCATGTCTCTGCGGGACAGCAATACCTTGGTTTCGAGCTTACTCATTCGTCACCTCCTTAGGGATTACTCCAGGTAGAGCATTTCGTTCGAACTGAGCACAATCCGGCAAAGCGCCTCGAGCGGGTGATTGCCCTGCAACAACCGCGCTGACTCCTCCGCTTCGGGGGCCCGATTCAACACGACCTCGAAGAGCCGCTGGATCTGAACCCCGCGGTTCTCTCCAGCCTCGCGCCTGATCCGCGCTGCTAATTGCGCTGCTTCCTCATTCACCAGAGCGCCGTTCATGAAGGACAGGGCTTGCAGTGGCGTAGTGGTCGAGCTGCGTCGGGGACAGCTCTCGCTGAAAGGGCCGGCGTCGAAGGCCGCCATCATCGGGAGCGGCAGAGAACGGCGCTGGAAGATGTAGATGGAACGGCGGCGCGTCTCTTCTTCCGTTTCGGGTGGCTCCCATTGCAGACCGCCGATGGGGACGGACTTAGCCAGATCTGCCAATTCTTCAGGCAGCGGCGGAAACACGTTGGGACCCCCGCGCTCTAGATTCAGCCGCCCACTGAGGAATAGCATGCTGTCGCGGATGACCTCGGCCTCGTGGCGCCGGCGGGTGAAATGCCAGAGCAGGCGGTTGTCCGGCTCGGTCCCAGTACCGGCGGAGACGGACTGAGGATTATCGGTGGCCTGCCGCCACGTGTTCGACGTAAGGATCAGCCGGTGCATGGCCTTGATACTCCATTGGCTCTCAATGAAACGGTGGGAGAGCCAGTCCAGCAGTTCCGGATGCGTCGGGCGCTCGCCGTTGCGCCCGAAGTCGTTGGGGGTGCCCACGATGCCGCGGCCGTAGTGGTGCTGCCAGATACGGTTGACCATGACCCGCGCCGTGGTCGGGTTCCCCGGGCTGGCAATCCATCGTGCCAAAGTGATCCTACGACCGCGCGTGGGAAACTGGCGGTAACGGTCCGTCTCAATCACGGCTGCCCCGGAGTTGCCAGTGATCGAGCTGGGGAATCCAGGCTCGACCGCCTCACGCGGTTGGCGATAGTCGCCCCGATGGAGGACGTATGTGGGTGGCAGCGGTGGCCCGACCGGGGGGCCCAGTACGTTGGTCACAGTCAGAGCAATGGGTTGCCACCGGGACAGCCGGCGCTTCAGCACTTCCACTTGGTCGGAGAGTTTCTGCCACTCTTCCTTCTCCTCGAGGGTGAAATACTTCGATTCACCGTACTCGTTCCGCATGGCCCCGCGTACGTCCGCGACGGTGAGTTGCCAGAAGCGATCGAGAGGGTCGACCAGCTTGCGCTCGTACGCCTGGCGGAGTTTCGGCATCACACTCTTCTCGAAAGCTTCGAGAACCTCCTTCTCCTCCAGATCGCCCTTGCGTTGTAACCGGGCGAGCAGCTCAGCGTGTTGGGCCAACTCCGCGCGTGTGAAGATCTTCGAGTCATTGCTGCGCAGCTCGAGACGCAGATCTTCCGACTCCAGATCGCGCCCGGCGGCTTCCTGGATCTTGAGCGAAATGAGCTTGTCCAGCAAGGCCTTCGCGAATGCGTCCAGGGCCTTCTTTTCCGCGCCGTCTTTCAGACACTGGGTGTAGTGCTGGATCTTGGCCTCAGCCTTCTCACGAAACGCCTCGTCCTCGAAAGGAACCTCTACGTCGCTGACATAGATGGCATTGAAGAAGGCTTGAAAACGATAGAAGTCCTTCGCAGGGATGGGATCGTACTTGTGGTCATGGCACTGGGCGCAGCCGAGTGTGAGTCCGAGAAAAACGGACGCTGTGGTCGCGGTGACTTCGTTCAGGTACGCTTGACGCTGCTGCTCGGATTGGAAGTCCTCCACATCCCAAGGCGCTATGCGGAGAAAACCGAGCGGGATATGGTTGCGGATCTCGGGCAGATAACTGCTGCGGGTCTTGCTATGCTCGTCGGCGCCTCCGACCTGCAGCAGCACGAAGCGGTCGTATGGCAGGTCGGAGTTGAAGGCGTCGATCACCCAGTCCCGATAACGCCACGGGTTCCCGCCGGTCTTGGTCAGCCGCGACAGCGGACCTGATCTGCCGAGTTGCGCATCGCCTTCGAGGCCTTCCGTCTCGGCGTAGCGAACCAGGTCGAGCCAGTAGCGTGCCCAGCGCTCGCCGTAGCGGGAATCGGCCAGCAGCCGGTCCACCAGCTGCTCGTAAGCGCCAGACGAAGAGTCGTTGAGGAACGCGTTCATTTCCTCTGGAGACGGGGGCATACCGACCAAGTCGAAGTGCAGGCGCCGTGCCAGGATCCGCTTGGCGGCCGGCGGGGCGGGCGTCAGCTTCCTGGCTTCCAGCTTCTCCAAAATAAAAGCATCAATTGGGTTGCTCACCCAGGCGGTGTTCTGGACTGCCGGGACCTTGGGATCTGCCGGCTTCCGGAAAGGCCAGGTCCAGGTTTCACCTGCTTTTGCGGTGGTTTCGGGCGGCAGATTGCGGATCCATTCCTCAATGCGCGCGATGTCAGCCTCTGGGAGGGCCCTGCCGAGAGGCATTATGGGCGGGAGTTGCCCCCGGAGAACGCGAATCAGGACGCTTTGATCGGGGTGGCCCGGTTGGACGGCCCTGCCGTGCCCGTTGCCGCCGGCCAGAACGGATTCCAGGGTGCCTACGGAGAAGCCGCTAGTGCGGTTGCTTTCGGCGTGGCACGGCAGGCAATTGGCCACAAGTAAAGTCTTGATATCACCGTCGAAGTCCAGCGGAGCGGCCTCCAGGGGCCGCTGGAGGGAGGCCAATAGGAGCATCAAAAGAACCAACATCCTGCGCAGCACCCAATCCTCCCGCTTTGGTCAACTTGACAGCCGATATAATCTTCAGCGGAGATTTTATCAGACAGGCGACAGGAACTCAACCTGGATTTTCGATTTGAGGGTTGTCTCCCGACCTTTCAGTGGTCTTGAACGTCTTTATTGATAGGGGTTCAATCGCGATGGGGGGATACTCTGGAGGGCAACACCCCGTGGGTGAAAAAGAGGTTCTTCCGGGTTTTTAGTGGGCGAGAGGGCGTAGCTGGTAGGCTCGCGGGATGCAAGACTGCGAGCTATACCGTCAGATCCTAGGCATCGAGAGTCCCTGGAAGGTCGAACGCGTGGAGTTGTGCCGAGCCGACGGCGAAGTCCACGTGTTCCTCGAACACGACGAGCCAGTGCGCTGGCGCTGCCCCGAGTGCGGGCTCCACGATCATCAGCCCGAACGCTGCTGGCGGCATCTCGACACTTGCCAGTACCGCACGATCCTGCACGCCCGGCCGCCGCGCAGCGACTGCCCCGAGCACGGGCCGCGCGTCGTGCGACTACCCTGGGCCGAGTTCTCCAGCCGCTTCACCGCGCTGTTCGAAGCTCTCGCGATCTCATGCCTGAGGGAAGCCAGGCAACAAGGCGTCTCCGAACGGCTCGCACTCAGCTGGGATGAGATTCACGGCATCCTGGAGCGCGCCGTCGAGCGTGGGCTCGCCCGCCGCAGCGCCGAGCCGATCGCGCACCTGGGCGTCGGCGAGAAGAGCTTCCGTAAGCGCCGTCGCTATATTACTGTCGTCAAGGACCTCAACCGCTCACGCGTGTTGTTCGTCGCTGTAGGACGGCGCAAGGCCAGCCTGGACGGCTTTTGGGAGACGTTGAGCGAAGAGCAGCTGGTCCGCGTCGAGGCTGTCGCGATGGACATGTGGGACCCCTACGTCACCTCGACGCGCGAGCATCTCACCGCATCGGATCAAAAGATCGTTTACGACAAATACCACATTGCGGCGCATCTATCGAACTAGCGCTCTATCACACTTAACACAGGGCAGGGCGACGGTGTAGAACGAGAGGAGTGCGTGTGGGCCTGCGCATGTTGAAGCCGGAGACGGTGGACTGGCTGCGCCTGGAGTTGCAGCGGGGAGGGCTGTCGCGCGCCGCCCTGGGTCGCGGGCTGTGCGAGCGGGACGGGTGGCGCAACCCGCGTGGGGAGCTGTGCGCGGCCTCGGCGCGCAAGGCGTTGCCGCAGCTGGCGGCGAAGCTGCAGCTGGAACTGCCGCCGGCACGGGAGGGTCCGCTGCGCTGCCGTCCCCGGCAGCGCGAGGGCGAGGCGCCGCTGGCTCTGACTGAGTTCGCCGGCAGCCTGGAGGAGCTGGGCGCGGTCAGGCTGCGGCTAGCGGAGACGCCGGCGGAGCGACGACTGGGCGCGAGCTTGCTGGAGGCGGCGCATCCGCTGGGACGGGGCCGGGCGCCGGGCTACCGCCTGACGTACCTCCTAGAGTCGGCGGCGGGGCCGCTGGGGGTGCTGAGCTTCGTGGCGGCGCCATTGCGGCTGGGGCCGCGCGACCAGCGCCTGGGCTGGGACGACCGCACGCGCGGGGCGCGCATTCGCGAGATCGTCTCGAACGACCGGTTCCTGATCCTGAAGGGGGTGCGCGTGGCGCATCTGGCCTCGCACGTGCTGGGGCAGGCGGCGAGGCGGCTGGCAGCGGACTGGGAGGCGTGCCACGGGGTGCGGCCGGTGCTGGCGGAGACGTGCGTGGGGGCTGTTCGTGCATGCGGCGGTGGCGTTCACGGAAGGGCGGCGGCCGTTTGTAGGGAGCCTAATTATTCCGGCGGTAGGGCGGGGTTTTTTCTCGAATTACGTTGACGCCGGAATGGTTGGAAATCAAGACAATCCGGAAATTGGGCACTCCGGCTGATCCGGAGTTTGCGGTAGTCCGTGAGCGGGGGAGGCCCCGCGAGGGAACCGCGTGGCGCCGCGGCTCCCTCGCGGGTTATCAATAGGTGGCCCGCGCGTCAGACCCGCCGGGCCGTGGTCGGTGCTGCCCTGCAAGTTCGGTTTCCCACAAGCCTGACCGACGAAGAGTATGTTAGCCAGCGGGCCTGGAATCTTGCAAGCGCGCCGGACTGTCCCTGGTGCCGGCCGCGCCCGCACGAGCTGGCGCCGCACGGGTTCTATGCGCGGGTGCAGCCACCGGGGACGCGGATCCGGCGTTTCCGGTGTCCGCGGAAGGGGCGTACGGTGAGCGCTTTGCCCGCCTGCCTGGCGGCGCGCGTGAGGGGCTCGTTGGAGGCGGTGGAGGCGGCGGCGCGGGTGGCGGAGGGGGCCGCCAGCCGGGCCGCCGCGGTGGAGCAGGCGCGCCGGCCCGGGCAGGGCAGCCTGGCGAGCGCGCAGCGCTGGCTGGGGCGGCGGGTGCAGTGGGTGGCCGTGCTGCTGGTGGTGGTCAAGGGGCTGTACCCGGAGCGGTTCACGGGGGTGGCGCCGACGCTGGCGGGATTCGGGCAGCAGCTGGGCAGCGAGACGGTGCTGCGGAGGCTGCGGGAGGTGGCGGCAGTGCACCTGCAGGAGCGGCCGGCCCCGGTGGGTTTGCGCCCCGCGGGCGGGGTGGGTCCGGGCGTGAGAAAAGCCGGGGCGGGGGCAAAAAAACACTACACGGGACTCTCCCCGCCCGGCGGGGCCGCCTAGAGTCGGGGACAACGGCGCTCCGGCCGCTTGCGGAGACCCCGGCACGATGCCCGACGAAGACAAGGACCTGCGACGCGAGGTGGCGCTGTTCCGGTTCCGCCTGATCGGGCCCCTGGTGCACCTGCCGGCCGGCTCGGACGAGCTGGCGGCGGGGCTGCGGGCGATCGCCGCCCGCGAGCACGAGAGTCCCGCCAGCCGCCGGCGCAGGGTCGCGCTCGGCACGCTGCGCGAGTGGCTGCGCCGCTACCGCCAGGGCGGTTTCGAGGCCTTGCATCCCAAGGAGCGGAGCGACCGCCACCAGTCCCGCAGCTTGCCGGCGGCGGTGGTGGCGCTGCTGACCGGGATCAAGGAGCGCGAGCCGCACCTGACGGTGAAGGCGGTCATCCGCCAGGCGCGCGACTCCGGACAGGTCCCGGACGCGGTGCGGCTGGCGCACTCAACCGTCAACCGCCTGCTCAAGCAGGCCGGGCTGATGGATCGGCCCGCGCCGGAGCCGGATCCCCGCGACCGGCGGCGCTTCTCCTGGCCGGCCGCCAATGAACTCTGGCAAAGCGACGTCATGCACGGCCCGAAGATCGCTGCGGCCGGGCCCGGGCGCCGCCAGGCCAAGGCCTATCTTCTGGCCTTCCTGGATGACGCCACCCGGGTCGTGCCGCACGCGGCCTGCGCCTACTCCGAGAGCGTCGAGAGCTTCCTGCCGGTGTTCCGGCAGGCGATCCTCAAGCGCGGCGCCCCGCTGCGCTTGTACTGCGACAACGGGGCGAACTACCGCAGCAAGCACCTGCAAGTGGTCTGTGCTCAGCTGGGCACGAGCTTGATCCATGCGCGCCCCAGGCACATTTTTTTGTCCTGATTGAAGCGGTTTCGGTGAGGTTGATGCCTGCTTCCACGTCCTGTGCAGTCGCTGGGCGCGGCCCCGAGGGTTTCCCACGAGGGATCCGGGCGTCGTCGACCGGCTGGGTCGCAAGCGCCGACACAGCGGTACTGTTCCGCCTGGCCAGGCGGAGCCCTGCTCGCGGGCGGGCGAGCGGCCCGGGCTAGCGCCGGGGCGGGGCCAGCAGCAGGTCGAGCGCCTCCTGCGGGCGGGCCGCGTAATGGCGGTTGGCCTCCGGCACCCAGCGGAACCCGGACTGGCAGCGGATGATCGAAATCGCCGCGTTGGTCAGGCAGGCGAGATTGCGCGGCAGGTCACGCACCCAGACCCGGCAGCGATCCTCGTCGTAGGTGAAGTCCCGCACGTAGTGCAGGCGGTTCTCGATGTGCCAGTGGTTGCGGATCAGCGCCGCCAGCTGCGCGGGCGTGGCCTGCTCCGCCGTCAGCGAGGTCAGCGCGTAGCTCACTTCGGTGCTGGTCTCGCCGGTCTTGAGCACATGCCGCTCGCGCTCGATGCGGATGGCCTGCTGGCGGCCGTACAGGTCGGCATAGCCGTTCCAGTCCGGGTCGCTGAGATCCTTGACCCAGTAGCGGCGGCGGTCGCTGCGGCCGTGCTCCTTGTCGAGGGTCTCGTGGCCGGGACAATCCTCGAACAGCATGTGCTGGAGGTCGTCCAGCAGCGTCGGCTGGTTCTCCTTGACGGCCGTGACCAGGTAGTGGGCCGCGCAGTCCTCAAGCAGGCCGCGCGCCGTCTTGTGCTGGACGTGCAGCGCGTCGAGGGTGACGATGCGCCCGGCCAGGTCCAGCTCCCCGGCCAGCTCGCGCACCGCCGGGATCTCGTTGGTCTTGCTCGAGACCTCGACCTGTCCCAGCACCAGGCCGCTGGAGTGCTCCACGGCCGCGACCAGCATGCGACGGCCGTCCGCTGTCTGCTTGGAGGCGCCGCGGACATCCTTCCCGTCCATCGAGAGGCCCGGCAGGAGCCCTGGCCGAGGGGCCTCCCCGGCCTCCTTCTGCGAGGCCGTATCCTCCTCATCCAGCGGGACTGGCCCGCTCTGCTGCCGCGTCCACGCCGCCACCGCGTGCTCCAGTGTCTCCGGCGGCAGGGCAGCCAGGATGTTGTGGAACGTCGCGATCGACGGGGTCGTGTAGCAGTGCCGGCTGGGACTGTAGAAACAGCCCACCGCCGCGCGTTGCGACGGGTCCAGCAGGGCCGCGAACTGGGCGAACGCGGTCACGCCGCGGTAGCCGGCCAGCCGCGCCGCCACGGCCAGCACCAGCACGGTCCGCAGGCGGTAGCGCTGGCCCCGGGCGTGCCGGTAGTCCTCCACCTCGCCCAGGCAGTCGAACAGGCTGCGCAACGCGGGCGCGGGCGGCGGCGCAGTCCGCTCCGGGCCTTGCCAGGCCGGGTCCTCCTCGGGCTGGCCCAGGGCCGCCCTCGCATCCGCTTCCAATTCGTACACCAGCACCTCCTTGGGCTGGCCGTGATGGCGCCACTCCGGCACCGCGCCCGGCTGGCGTGCGTAGCCGCCGGTGAACCCCAGCGAGCGCCAGTTCGCCGCCCGGTAGCAGGTACCGGCAAACCGCGCCCGGTCCACGAACGACTCCGCGAGCAAGACCGCAAAGCCGTGTTCCCGCTGCATGTCCCCGGCCAGCCGCCGCAGGCTCAGCCCCAGCACCCGCGAGGCCAGGTTGGGCACCCCCTGGAAGGCCGGCAGGAGCACGAAGCGCGCGTTCTGCGCCACCAGATGCAGGCGCCGCAACTGCTGCTCCAGCGTCCAGCCGATCCAGCGGTCCCGCGCCGTCAGCTTGAGCGCGGCCGCCTGCCAGCCCACCAGCGCCACCCAGGCCGGGCCCAGCGTCGCCACATGCCGCAAGCCCTTGCCGAACAGGCCGCCGAACCCCAGGTAGTGATGGGCCCCGACCAGACGGTCCCAGAGCCGGTGCTCCTGCGCACCGCAGGTCGGGCGCACCGCGACGGCGCGCAGGTCCAGAGCGCGGCGTGGCGTCGGCAACGGCTCCATCCGACCCACGGTGACAGATCTAGAACGAAATGTCCAGCCCTTGCGGGTCGCAAAGACGGGAACCGCGGATCGCCGTGCCTAGCGGACAGGCTCGCACAGCCCCTCGCCACGACTGTCTGCCACCCTGAATTCAGACAACTGAATAGCCCTGATGCGCGCCCGTACAGAACCCAGCGATTCTCAGTTTGGCCTTTTTCTATCTCGCGAGCCGCTGAGGGGCCGGTAGCAAGGGACCAGTTTCTGGGGGCTTGACTTTGCGGGCACCGCTTTCAAACATAAAATGTGCCCCCCGTTTCCAATGCCCGAGTGCTCGATTCCCTTCTGGACCGCTTCCAACAAGCCGCCTCCGCCCTGCCCGATCCCCGTACCGGCTCCAACAAGCGCTACGCCGTCTCCGATGCCGCTGCCTGCGCCCTCTCCACGTTCTTCTTCCAGTCCCCCTCCTTCCTCGACTTCCAGCGCCGCATGCACGAGGAGTCCGCCCGCTCCAACTGCCACTCCCTCTTCGGCGTCAGCAAGATTCCGAGTGACAATCAGATCAGGAATCTGCTCGACGGTCTCGACCCCTCCCTGTTCGCCGACCTCTTCCCCCTCTGCCTCGACACCGTCCGCGACCAAGGGGGCCTCGACCCCTTCCTGCGCCTCGACGGCCGCCTCCTCATTGCCCTCGACGGGATCCAGTTCCATGGCTCGGACTCCATCCATTGCGAGCAGTGCTCCACCCGCCATGTCGGCAAGCACAAAACCAAGCAGTTCTTCCACACCATGCTCTCGGCCACTGTCGTCGCCGATGGCCACAACCGCGTCCTCCCGCTCATGCCGCTGTTCGTCCAGCCCCAGCACGACCCCGCCGCCAACCGGCCCGACCTGACCGAAGACCAGCGCAAGCAGGATTGCGAGCGCAACGCTGCCAAGCGCTGGCTGCCCGCCCACATCCCCGCTCTGCTCCCCTACCGGCCGGTCCTGCTCGGCGACGATCTGTACTGCTGCCAGCCCCTCTGCGCACTCGTCGCCAACCTCGGCGCGGACTTCCTCTTCATCTGTAAGCCCAGCAGCCACAAGACGTTATACAAACAGCTCCCCAACCGCCGCATCTGGTCCACCGGCTGGATCCGCACCCGCAACCAGCGCCAGCAGGTCGAGTCCCATCGCTACCAGTGGAGAAACAACGTGCCGCTGCGCGCCGGCGACGACGCCCTGCAGGGCACCTGGATCGACTTCGAGATCTGCCGCAACGGCGAGCGCACCTACCACAATTCGTTCTTCACCAGCCTCAAGGTCACCGCTGACAACGTGGCCGCGATCGCGCGGGCGGGCCGCGCCAGATGGAAAATCGAGAACGAGCAGTTCAACTGCTTGGCGCGGCAGGGCTACAACCTCAAGCACAACTTCGGGCACGGCCGCCAGGGCCTGGCCAATCTGCTCGCCACGCTGAACCTGTTCGCCTTCGCGCTGCACGCGGTCCTGGACTGCGTCGCGGACTTGTGGCGGCGCTGCCGGGACAAGGCTGGCACCCGGCGCCGCTTTTTCGACAAGCTGCGCGTCCTGTCGGAGATGTTCTGGTTCCCGGACTGGAACGCGCTGCTGACGACCATCCTGAACCCACCACGCCGACCCTCGGCGGTTCCGGCGCACCCGCCTGCTGCCCCGTCATGACGCCCTATGCCTGCCCTCCGGCCGCTGCCGGGCTCCTGCGCGAGCCCACGCCAGAGCCGCGCCTCGACCGGCCCGCCCACCGACCCAAGCCCCTCGCAGACGGCCCTCCAGTCTCTGCTGGCGGTTCCGAGCGGCCTGGCTTGCTTCCCACAAGTAGTCCCTGCCGAGTGCGACCGATCGCGATGACCCCAATACCTTGGTCAGACCACCTATTTTGAGAACTGCTTGCGCCAGGGCAAGCCCTGGCAAGGAGGATGCGATGAGGTGCGCCAGGCTAACTGGCCAATGTCAGGAGGTGAAAGTCCTCTGCGGTAAAGGATGAGCTGATCCATAGCGCTCCCCGAGCCGTGCGGTCGTTCCCGTGAGGGGACGGGCGAAGCGTCGGCAGGGGCGCATGTGGGCAGGGCTATGGAGCGTCGAAATCTTCATCATTCGGAGTGCCGAGACCGTCTCATTAGTCGAAGGCAACACCTCGCGGTCCGTTCTAGCTAGGGCCGGGAGGGCTCCGCGGCGTCGAAGAACCCAGGCACGCATGTACGACAGAGGTTGGGACCTGGGAGGCCTTCGGGTCGTCCCGGCGGGTCGCCGCCGGGACCGTGAAGGGAAGGACAGGAGTCAAGACTGGAGATGCACGATCCGAAGGAGTCAGACTCGGCCATACTAGCGACGAGTCCCGGGAACAAGGCGGCGCGAGCGGCTGCGGAGCGGGAGGAGCGAAGGGCCGGGACCAACGAGAATCCGGGAGGCCGAAGCACGGTCCGCACGCAGGGACGGGCAGCCGTGTCACAGGGGGCCGAGCGGATACGGCAATGTATACAGAGGAATCCCAAGGAGAAGCTCACTGCGCTTCTGCACCATGTCACGCCGGAGACGTTGCGGGTTGCCTACGTCGCGCTGAAGCGAGATGCGGCACCGGGCGTGGACGGAGTGACGTGGAAGGAGTACGGGGGAGGGCTGGACGAGCAACTGCTCGACCTGCACGACCGCGTGCATGCGGGAACGTACCGGGCGACGCCGTCGCGACGGGTGAACATTCCGAAGCCGGACGGCGGCAGGCGACCGCTGGGGGTGGCCGCACTGGAGGACAAGATCGTCCAGAAGGCCGTTGTGGACAATATCCTGACGCCGATTTACGAGGCGGAATTCCTCGGGTTCAGCTACGGGTTCCGGCCCGGGCGGGGCGCGCACGACGCGCTGGACGCCTTGGCATACGGGATTGAGAAGCGCAAGGTCAACTGGATTCTGGACGCCGACATCGCCAAGTTCTTTGACCGGATCGACAGGGACTGGATGCTCCGGTTGCTGGGCGAGCGGATCGGGGATCAGCGGCTGATCAGGCTGATAGGAAAGTGGCTACGCATGGGCGCCATGGAAGACGGCCAACTGGTCGATACGGGCAAGGGGACGCCGCAGGGGTCGGTGATTTCGCCGGTCCTCGCCAACGTCTACCTGCATTACGTACTCGATTTGTGGGTCGGGCGGAAGTGGCGACCGCAGGAAGCGCGCGGCGAAATGATCTTCGTGCGATACGCCGACGATTACGTGGCGGGCTTTCAGCACAAGGAGGACGCGGAACGGTTCCTGAAGGACCTGAAGGAAAGGCTCGGCCAGTTCGGACTGGAACTGCACCCGGACAAGACCCGCCTGATCGAGTTCGGACGGTACGCGATCGCGAACCGGAAGACGCGTGGGCAGGGACGGCCGGAGACGTTCGACTTTCTCGGCATGACGCATTACTGCCGACAGACGAGGAAAGGACGCTTCGGGCTGGGGCGCAAGCCGGTGGCGAAACGCATGAGCCGGACCCTGAAGGCGATCCGGGCAAAGCTGCGACGGCGCATGCACGCGGATCAAGTGGAGACCGGGCAATGGCTGGGGAGGGTGTTGCGAGGCTGGTATAACTACTTCGCGGTCCCCACCAGCCACCCGTACCTACGGCGATTCGAGCGACGCGTCAGGAAAGAATGGATGGCCATTCTCCGCCGGAGGTCGCAAAAGGACCGGCACCCGTGGAAACGTCTGCACCTACTTTGTGATGAACTGTGGCCGCCTGTGCGAGTGCTGCATCCGTGGCCGGACCGAAGATTCGCCGTCACCCATCGGAGGTAGGAGCCGAGTGCGTTAACGCGCCCGCTCGGATCCGCGCGGGGGGCACCGGGTAACCGGTGTCCCTACCGCAATCTGAAACCTTTCATAGCGAGCCAGCGGGTTCGACTCCCGCCCGGCAAAGGCGCAGCCCGCCAGCCGGGAGCGAGTGTTGCAGGGCGTGCGGCAACGCACGTCGTGAAGCGTACACAGCGGGTGGTCAAGCGGCGCTATTGAGCCTCGAAATCATCAATGCCGACGCCCTCGTTGTGCAATTAGCGGGGGCAGCACCGGGCACGCCGTCAACGGCGAGGGGTGTCTGGGTCGACCGGGGTCAGAGAACGTCTGCATAGCCACGGGATGGCTCGCCAGGGAACCTGGGAGGCCCCGCACGGTCCACGCAAGAAGGCCGGAAGACGGACCCCTGGCCGAAACAAAAGGTCCGGGCCCGCCCCTGCCTGTGGGGGACCGGGAGCGAAGCAGCAGGCAAGCGTGGTACCGGCTGGCGAACCAATAAGCCGAAGGGACGTCGTGCGGGGAGTCGTAGTGTCCTCATAGTACTGCTGACGGCGGGGAACCGGGACCACCGGGACCCGTCCGAGGGAAGGGGGGCACCGCAGGGACAGAACCATTGGAGGGAAACGATGGAAGAAACGATGAGTTCTACAAACACGTCCACGAAACGACAATGGATAGCCGAACTGGCGGGGGAGCACCCGGAGTGGGTGTTCACGACGCTGCATCGACACCTGGATCTGGAATGGATGCGGGAAGCGTACCGGCAAACGCGCAAGGATGGCGCGCCGGGCATCGACGGGGCGACAGCAGCCGACTACGAGAAGGACCTGGAGGCCAACTTAGAGGGCCTGCTGGGACGGATCAAGTCGGGCCGCTACAAGGCACCGCCGGTGCGACGGCACTACATTCCGAAAGCGGACGGCACGCAGCGGCCCTTGGGCATTCCCACGTTCGAGGACAAGGTGGCACAGCGAGCGATCGTGATGCTGCTGGAGCCGGTGTACGAAGCCGATTTCCTGCCGTGCTCGCACGGCTTTCGCCCGGGCCGTTCCGCCCACGATGCCTTGCACGCCGTGCGTGCAGGCCTCCACGGCGGGATGCAGTGGGTGATCGACATGGACATCGCGAAATACTTCGACACGATTCCACACGGCCAACTCCGGGCGTTTCTCGACCAGCGGATCAAGGATGGAGTCATCCGGAAGATGCTGAACAAGTGGCTCAAGGCCGGGGTGCTCGACGAGGGCGTCCTGCAACGGCCCCGGAGTGGAACGCCCCAAGGCGGGGTAGTCAGCCCCTTGCTGGCGAACCTGTACCTGCACCACGTGCTGGACGAATGGTTCGAACAGGAGGTGCGGCCACGCCTGCAGGGGCGCTGCCAACTGGTGCGCTATGCCGATGATGCCGTGATGCTCTTCGAGAACGAACAAGATGGCCAGCGCGTGTTGGCGGTCCTGGGCAAGCGGCTTGGTCGATACGGGCTGAAGCTGCACCCAGACAAGACGCGGTACCTCGATTTCCGGCGGCGGTCAACCGGGCAGGAACGGCGCGTGACCTTTGAGTTTCTGGGCTTCACTCACTGCTGGGTGCGGTCTCGGAACGGATATCTGGTTGTGCGACAGAGTACGGCCCGGAAACGGTTCGCCCGCGCGCTGCAAGCTGTGAGCGAGTGGTGTCGACGACACCGGCACGACGCAGTGGGCGCCCAGCGAGACCATCTCGCAAGCGTGAGTCGAGGGCATGCCAACTACTACGGACTCCGGGGCAATAGCGTGCGACTCGCTGGTTACAGCTATCAAGTCGCTCGCATCTGGCGGAAATGGCTCTCGCGCCGCAGCCGCAAAGCGCGGCTGACCTGGGCCGCCATGCGGGAACTGCTCCAGCGGTATCCCCTACCGGTGGCACGCGTGCAGCCCCCTCAGACGGCTCTTCTCTTTGAGCGAATCTGACCTGTGACGAACCGAGTGCGTTAGACGCGCACGCTCGGGTCGGTGAGGGGGGAGGCTCGGTAACGACCTCCCCTACTCGGCTGCTCAGAACCAGTAGTTCTCAATTTGGCCTTTTTCTGTCTCGCGAGCCGCTGAGGGGCCGGTAGCAAGGGACCAGTTTCTGGGGGCTTGACTTTGCGGGCGCCGCTTTCAAACATAAAGTGTGTCCCCCGTTTCCAATGCCCGAGTGCTCGAGTCCCTTCTGGACCGCTTCCAACAAGCCGCCTCCGCCCTGCCCGACCCCCGTACCGGCTCCAACAAGCGCTACGCCGTCTCCGATGCCGCGGCCTGCGCCCTCTCCACGTTCTTCTTCCAGTCCCCCTCCTTCCTCGACTTCCAGCGCCACATGCACGAGGAGTCTGCCCGCTCCAACTGTCACTCCCTCTTCGGTGTCAGCAAGATCCCGAGTGACAATCAGATTAGGAATCTGCTCGACGGTCTCGACCCCTCCCTCTTCGCCGACCTCTTCCCCCTCTGCCTCGACACCGTCCGCGACCAAGGGGGCCTCGAGCCCTTCCTGCGCCTCGACGGCCGCCTCCTCATCGCCCTCGACGGAATCCAGTTCCATGGCTCGGACTCCATCCATTGCGAGCAGTGCTCGACCCGCCATGTCGGCAAGCACAAAACCAAGCAGTTCTTCCATACCATGCTCGCGGCCACCGTCGTCGCCGACGGCCACAACCGCGTCCTCCCGCTCATGCCGCTGTTCGTCCAGCCCCAGCACGACCCCGCCGCGAACCGGCCCGACCTGACCGAAGACCAGCGCAAACAGGATTGCGAGCGCAACGCTGCCAAGCGCTGGCTGCCCGCCCACATCCCCGCTCTGCTCCCCTACCGGCCGGTCCTGCTCGGCGACGATCTGTACTGCTGCCAGCCCCTCTGCGCCCTCGTCGCCGCCCTCGGCGCGGACTTCCTCTTCATCTGTAAGCCTAGCAGCCATAAGACGTTATACAAACAGCTCCCCAACCGCCGCATCTGGTCCACCGGCTGGGTCCGCACCCGCAACCAGCGCCAGCAGGTCGAGCACCATCGCTACCAGTGGAGAAACAACGTGCCGCTGCGCGCCGGCGACGACGCCCTGAAGGGCACCTGGATCGACTTCGAGATCTGCCGCAACGGCGAGCGCACCTACCACAACTCGTTCTTCACCAGCCTCAAGGTCACCGCTGACAACGTGGCCGCGATCGCGCGGGCCGGCAGGGCCAGATGGAAGATCGAGAACGAGCAGTTCAACTGCTTGGCGCGGCAGGGCTACAACCTCAAGCACAACTTCGGGCACGGCCGCCAGGGCCTGGCCACTCTGCTCGCCACGCTGAACCTGTTCGCCTTCGCGCTGCATGCGGTCCTGGACTGCGTGTCCGACCTGTGGCGGCAAGGCCGGGCGCGCGTCGGCACCCGGCGCAAGTTCTTCGCGACCCTGGGCTTCCTCACGGAGTGGTTCTGCTTCCGCAGTTGGACCGCCCTGTTCGAGACCGTGTTGAGGAAGCGCCCGCCACCGCCCGATCCCGGGGCGCCCGCGTGCGCCCCCTCATGACGCAACCTGCCCGCCATTCTGCCCGCGACAGGCTCCTCTTCCAGAGGCCCTCAGCGGGGGTGCGTTGCGGCAAGTCCATGACCGCGTCATTGCCGCTGCCAGACGACTCGCCCCCCCGGATACCGACTCAACAGCCGTCCGATCACCCCGCAACGGGTTCCAACGGCGCACACAAACGCTCGCAGATTCCACCCCACACGAGTCAGACCCCCCATTCTGAGAATCGCTGGCTCAGAACCGGAAGGAAAGGATCATACTTCATACTGCACCTCGTCCGCGCGATCCGTCGCAACGGCGGCTTTCCCTGACCGGTCGGATGCCGCGGAGGGGTTCGGCGGGTCCCCGCGCAGGGCGTGTCGCCGCGCCTGCTCGTCGGCCAGAACGAGTTCGCGGCGCCGCCGGTCGAGGTCGGCCAGCCGGCGCTCGACATCGGCCAGTTCGGCGCGGGCCGCGAGGCGCTGGGCAAGCACCGGAGAGCGGGGATCGGGCGCGACGCCCGTCGCGGGAGCGGCGCGGGCGCGGAGATTCTGCAAGCGCTTGGCGCAGCGGCGGCAGTAGGTTGGCATCGGGCCGCGCCGGCCCAGCGGGACAGCCACGCTGCAGGCCAGGCAGCCGAAGCCGTACTGGGCGGAGGTTTCTCCGGGGACATCCGGCACGGGCGCGGTTCGATCGAGGCTTCCGTGAATCATGAAACTGCCAACTCCTGCTCAACCCTGCTCAGCGGCGGCCGGCCCGCCGTCTGCCGCGGCGGCGGCTCGTCGGGCCATTCGTACAGGCATTCGCGCCTGTCGTTGCAGACGTGCGCCGCCAACCGCCCGCGCGCCCGCCATCGCTTGACCGTCCCGGTGGTCACCCCGAGCCGTTCCGCCATCTCCTCGAGATCCAGCAACCCCCGTGCGCGCAGCCGTTCGCAGAGGGTCTTGAGATGGTATGTCCTGCGGATGCGCTGGACCCGTTGCGCGCTGAAGGTCCCGCCCTTGAGCGGGCGGCGGCCGCGCTCGTTGAGGATCGCGGCGACCCCGGCATCGGTATGGAGGTCGAGCAGGGTGTTGACTTCGGCGACGATCTCGTCCGGAGTTCGATAGAGGTCGCTGGAGTGCGGCTCGAGCGGCAGGGCCAGCGGCTGCGTGGCGCCGCCGCGCAGTCGCACGCCCAGGGCGATGCCCTCTGCCCGGGTCATCGTCACGTCCTCGATCAGCAGCCGCGCCATGCGCTTGCGCTCCCGGTCCGGCGTGGCGGGATCGTTCCACAGGCGCGGGAAGTCGGTCGCGAGCGCGAGGATCCGCGCGCGCTCGCGGTCATCGAGCTGGCGGCGGTCCTCGGCGCGCTGGCGATCGCCTTCCCGCTGCGCGTCCTCGAGCGCGCGCAGGCAGGCGTTCCATTCCGCCTCCAGGACGTCGGCGACCAGCCGGTTGCCCGGGTCCACCTGCCGGTAGCGCCGCCTCGCGAGGTCGGCTTCCTGGCGCGCCCGCTGCACTTGCCGGGCGCGCCAGGCGTCCGCCTCCCCGGCGCGCTGTTCCAGTTCCGCCTGCACCCGCAGCGCGACCTCGAGCGTCATCGGCGTCATGCGCTCCACCAGCAGCTCGCCGACGGCCCGGTCGATCCCGGCTCCGGGAATGCGCTGGCAGACGGGCTCGGCGCGGGCAATCCCCGCGCTCTGGCAGACGTAGTCCGGAACCTGCCGGCCTTTCCGCGCATGGTAGCGGACCGTCATGCGGCCGCCGCAGGCACCGCAGACCGCGAGGCCCTGCAGCAAGGCCGGGCCCTCCCGCGGCCAATGGCATTAACTTTAGCGTTTAGTCGCATTAACTTAAGGAAGTAGGGGGGAATGCCGGCCCGTGGGGCCGGTTTGGTGTGAGTCTCAGGCTGGGCTTGCGGCTTCGGTTGGCTTGCGGTTCCTCCATTTGCTGGCGGGCTTGCGGGAGCGACGCGGGCAGGAGCGGCCCGGGCGCCGTCTCTGGCGACAGGCGGCAATGCCCTCCAGGATCCGCTGCACGGTGCTGGCCAGCGTGGTCGCATGCACCAGGAACAGTCCCTCCAAGTGGCGCGCCACCGTGCGCAGGCTGTTCTGGAAATTCGCCTGCAGGGCCGGACGAGAGTGCCCGTCCGGCGCGGCCCGGAACTGCTCCTCGCTGTGGCTGGCGAACATCCGCGTCAGCGCGATCAGGGTGCAATGCGCGTACAGTTCCTGCTTGACCAGGCGCTCGCTCTGGCCATGGAACTGCTCCACCGTCAGCATCTGCTTCGAGATCTTGTACAGCTCCTCGATGCTCCAGCGGCCGTGGTACAGGTCGGCGAGGTCCCGGACGCTGTAGCGCTGGCGGTCCAGCAGCGTGGTGGCGAGGGTGTAGTCGGTCGTGCCGACCGTGTACTTGACGAGGCGCACGCGGCAGGGCCGGAACGCGGCCTGCGGCTGCTGGCGCCAGGCGTCGGCGCTGGGCGGGACGGAGACGATGGCCTCGTTGCGGTCGCCGAGGACGAAGTCGCGGAAGAGGGAGTTGGCGTTCTTCTGCAGGCGGAAGACGGCCTGCAGGCCGCGCTCGACGTGGGCGTGCAGCAACTGGAAGGAGTAGTAGCCGCGGTCGTAGACGACGACATCGCCGCGGGCCAGCGCGGGCAGATGGGCCCGGGCCGCGCGGCGCTCGTCGCCGTGGGCGTGCAGGTCGAAGTCGAGCGGCAGGCGGGCGCGCAACTGGAACAGGCAGCTGAGCAGGCCCTGCGGGTAGTGGGCCGTGTCCGCGGGCGTGCGGTAGCCCTCCCCGACCAGCGGGCGGGGCAGGTTCAGCTTCGAGCCGTCGACGGCGAAGGCGCGGTGGCCGTGCCACAGCTGGCCGGGCTCGTCCCGGGGGGCTCGCGCGAGGATGGCGCGGTGAACGCGCCGGAACACGTCCTCGTGGAGCTTGGCGCGGGCCTTGCAGATCGCTGCGGCCGAGACCGGCTGCGGCTGCGGCAAGGCTACCTCCAGCCGGCGGCACTGCTCCCACAGCTCGGCCAGGACCGTGCCGTAGCCGCGGCGCTCGGGCGCGAACACCAGCCGGAACACGAACAGGATCACCAGCAGCGTGTTGAGCACCCGCTGCCGCCGAAGCCACTCCCGGTCGTACTCGCCCGCCACGCGCACCACCGTGCCGATGACCCCCTGCCATAACTGCACGAAGCGCTCATCGGCCGGCGGCCCGGGCCGCGGCTGACGGGGCCGCTGCCGGCGGGGCCGGGCCGCGGCTGGCGGGCCGTGCAGCAGGATCGTCCGCCAGTCCGGATGCAGCGGGTGCACGTAGACGCCCTTGGGCGTCTTCGCCGCCACGCCGCCCATCGCCCCGCGCGCCTGCGTCTGGCCCAGGTACTGCCAGTTGGCCGCCCGGTAGCAGGTCGCCTTGTATTGCTCCAGGTCGACGAACGTCTCGACCAGCACCGGCCGGTACCCGTGCTGCCGCTGCCAGTCCTGCGGCAGTTGCCGCACCACCAGGCCGAGCGCCTTCGACGCCAGATTCTGCACCCGCACCCAAGGCAACAGCAGGAATCTCGAGTTGCGCACCACCCGGTCGAGATACTTGCGGTGCGCCTGGCCCTGCCAGCCGATCCACGCGTCCCGGCAGGCCACGTTGCGCGCCGCGAAGTCGAACAGCAGGCAGCCGAGCAGGCGCTCGTGCCGGTCGAGCAGGAAGTAGCGCAGGTGCGCGCCGATCGGCTGGCGGTAGCCCAGCGGATGGTAGCGCTGGACCCACTCGTTCCATGTCGCAACCGCCTGCTGGCCGCTCACCGGCTGCAGCTGCAGGGGCGTCAGGCCGGCCAGCGGCTCGTCGATGGCGGGCTGGGGATCGCTGCCGCTGCCCAGCTCGAGCGGTCTCTGCCGGCCGCGGCCGGGACCCTGCTTGGGCGGCAGGCTCAGGATGCCGAGCCGCTCCAGTTCCTCGAGCAGGCGCTGGGCGCTTTGCAGGCGGTTGCTGCCGTTCGGCGTCTGCCAGTGCAGGTGCTCGCAGAGGGTGTGTCCCAGTTCCGTGCGGCTCAGCTTCGGGAAGCGTCCGACGGTTTCCTGGATGTCGGCGATCTGCCGCCGGGTCAGGCGCTTGCCGAAGAAGGTGGTGGATTTGAGATTCTCGATCAGCGGGTCCAATGCAAGTCGCTCCCCAGGCCTAAGTTGGCAGAAAAGCGAGCCTAAGTCAAGTACTTCCGCAAAAAAATTTCCATGGAGCTGCAACCCGTTGAAACCAAGCGATTAATATGCCGACGCACGGCACTCTGACGATTCATGGTCAGAGAAAATGCCATTGCTCCCGCGGCGGGCTCTTGCGCCGTTCCGAACCGTGCGCCTGCGCCGATTCGGACAGCTGTTTCTGGTTGGCCTCGAAACGCTCCCAGCTGATGTAGCCGGCATGCTTGCCGGGGTGCAGCGCCATCCAGTCCTCGCGCCGCACGCTGACGACCTTCGCGCGCCCGTCCGGCTGGAGCAGCGTCCGGCTGCGACCGTAGGCAAAGGCACCCGCGTAGCGCGGGTTGTGCAGCATTTGCAACGCGCGCCCGTGCGTCAGCGGCTTCCAGTGCAGCTCGCCCTTGCCCGGGCCGCTGCGCGGCCGGTACGGAACCTGCAGCCCGCTGCCGGCGAAATACCGCACCGTGGCCGTGGCGGAGCCGGTTCGCTGGTAGGTGTCGAACAGGATCCGGAAGCTCTCCCGCACCTGGGCGTCCGGGTCGAGGACCACCCGGTCGAGCGGATCGTAGGCGAGCCCGACCGGCAGGGGCGTCTTCAGCTCGCCGCGGCGGGCCTTATGCCGCAAGCCGCCGAGCAAGCGGGCCTTGAGGATGTGCAGTTCCGCCTCCGACATCGTCCCCTTGAGCCCGAGCAGGAGCCGGTCGTTGAACTCGGCCGGGTTGTAGACGCCGTCCTCGTCGAGGATCAGCGTGTCAGTCAGGGCGCACAGCTCGAGCAGCCGGTGCCAGTCGGAGGAATTGCGCGCCAGCCGCGACACTTCCAGGCCCAGCACGATGCCGGCCCGCCCCAGGCCGACCTCCGCGACCAGGTGCTGGAATCCCTCGCGGTCGGCGCTGGCGCCCGACAGGCCGAGGTCTTTGTCGATCACGATGACGCACTCGGTCTGCCAACCGAGCGCGACTGCGCGCTCGCGCAACGCGTACTGGCGGGCCGTGTTTTCGGAATTCTCGAACACTTGGCGCAGGGTCGACTTTATGCCGCAAGCCGCCGAGCAAGCGGGCCTTGAGGATGTGCAGTTCCGCCTCCGACATCGTCCCCTTGAGCCCGAGCAGGAGCCGGTCGTTGAACTCGGCCGGGTTGTAGACGCCGTCCTCGTCGAGGATCAGCGTGTCAGTCAGGGCGCACAGCTCGAGCAGCCGGTGCCAGTCGGAGGAATTGCGCGCCAGCCGCGACACTTCCAGGCCCAGCACGATGCCGGCCCGCCCCAGGCCGACCTCCGCGACCAGGTGCTGGAATCCCTCGCGGTCGGCGCTGGCGCCCGACAGGCCGAGGTCTTTGTCGATCACGATGACGCACTCGGTCTGCCAACCGAGCGCGACTGCGCGCTCGCGCAACGCGTACTGGCGGGCCGTGTTTTCGGAATTCTCGAACACTTGGCGCAGGGTCGACTGGCGCACGTACAGATAGGCTTCCCGGCGCAGGTGGTCGGCGCTCACCTTCCGATAGGCTTCGCTCATGTGGGTTCCTCCTGCATGTGGGACACCGCCATCGCCAGCAGGATGTCCATCATCTCCGCATCCCTCGCCTCCGGCGCACGGGCAGGTTGCGGCATGGGCGGGGCTGCGGGAAGCTCGGCGAGGCTGCCCAGCCAGCCCGCCACGCCCTGCCGCGCCAGGACCGCGAGCCCGCAACGGTCCCGGCCATTGCCAGGCCGGACCGCCTGGCCGCGCAGCCGCTCGTAGCCGTCCGTGCAGCGGGGCTCCTGCACGGACGGCGCAGCGGATGGCGTCCGCTCGATCATTTTTTTTTGCGCGCCAGCGCGCGCTCGACGCTGCGCCGGTGCACCGACAGCCCGAAGCGCTCGCGCACCAGGGCCACCAGATCCGCGGCACGCAGGTCCGGCTGCCCGGCCTGCGCCGCCCGCAACGCCTCGACCACTTCCTCGCCGAGCTTGCGAGCCCGTTTCGGCCCCGGCCGGGCGGGAACCAGCGCCGGAAGCCCGCCGGCGTCGTAGGCGCGCCTGGCCTGGTACCAGGTCGGCCGGGTCAGGCCGAACCGCGCGGCGCTCTCGCTGACGGTTGCGCCGTCCTGGCGGACACGCCGCAGCATCTCGTACTTGACCTGCACGATGTCGCTGGGATCGAAGAACGCATGCGACAGGAACAGCTCGTCGCGCACCGTTTCGGGGTGCGGGTTGAGAGAGCTGTGTCGTTTCAGTGCGTCGGTCTTCGGGTTCCTGGGCTGCTGGGACATGAGAGTCGCCTCCTTCCGATTCGATTGTAAATATATTTAAGCTCATCTGGATCGACTTGTCAAGCGGATTTCGCACGTGAACCTCCCCTAACTTCCCATTATCATGGCAGATAGCGTCCGACTCCATCGCAAGAGACTGGCCTGCCTGGCCCGTACCCGCCTCTTTTCCGGGCGTAAATATTCTTACATATGCGGCGTAATTCACTTTACAGCCCTCCCCCCGGCACCCACCTTCGCGCGGCCTAGGAAATCCGCCAGCTCAAGCAGGTCCGTCACGCGGAACGCGGACCGGCCCGCCGCAACCGTCACGAACGCGTCCGCGCCCGCAAGGTCCGTCCAAGACGTCGGAAACGACCGGATCTCCCCGTCTTCCCCTTCGCAGAACACCCGGTCCTG
Organism: Bryobacterales bacterium; assembly: GCA_965218615.1. Taxonomy (GTDB): domain Bacteria; phylum Acidobacteriota; class Terriglobia; order Bryobacterales; family UBA6623; genus VXMF01. The sequence goes on along the minus strand of CBDCLH010000001.1, from coordinate 340,294 downwards.
CCCCCAGCAGTGCTTGCTGTAGACGAACCGGTACGCGCGGCCCCGCAACGGGTGAAACGGATGCGTCACGCGCACAACTTCCCTCGCATCGTCCGCACAAGGTGCAGTCGACAGTTCTCTCCAAGGGAAAAATCGAGAGATTTTTCCGCCGGGTCCGGGCCGATTTCCTGCCCTTGCTCGGCCCGCAGGAACGTGCCAGCCTCGCCCGCACGGTCAGCGTGAACGGCCGGCTGTACGAGACCGACGCCGCACTGGCCGGGCAGAAGGTCGTCCTGCTGCAGGACCCGGCCGCGCCGCCCGAGCGGCCGCTGCTCGTCCTGCACGAGCACCGCGAGGCCGGGCGGGCGACCCTGCTCGACCTGCACGCCAACGCCCGCGTGCGGCGCCACCCGCCGCCCGCTGAGGACGAACCGACCGCCGGAACCGGCCCGGACACCCCCGCGAACCAGCCGCCCGCCCTTGCAGGCCAGCCGCCCGCCGAGCAGCTGGCCCTGCGCGAGCTCCAGCCCGAGGAGAACGACTGCTGTACCGCCAGTACTTCGGCCTGACCCGCCTGCCCTTCGAGCCGCCCGCCGACAGCCGCGAACTGTTCCCCTCCGTCGGCGCCAGCGAGACCGAGTCCCGCCTCCGGCACCTGCTCGACCTGCGCGGCATCGGCCGGCTCACCGGCGAGCCCGGCTGCGGCAAGACCAGCGCCTGCCGCCGCGTGACGGATGAGCTCCATCCCGGCCTGTACCGCGTCTGCTACGTGCCACTGACCACCGGCACCGTAATCGATGTCTTGCAGTCGATCGGCTGGTCGCTCGCGCTGGAAACGCCGCCCCGACGCGCCCCGGCCTGCCAGGCGATCCGCCACGAGATCCTGCGCCTCGGCGAGGCCGGCCAGCTCCCGCTGCTGATCATTGACGAGGCCCAGTACCTGCGCCACGAGGTGCTCGACGAACTCCGCCTGCTCACCAATTTCGGCCTCGACTCCGAGCGCCGCCTGGGCCTGCTGCTGGTCGGCCAGAGCGAGTTGCGGCGGCGGGTGGCGATGGCGCATCACGAGGCGCTCGCCCAGCGCGTCGTGGTGCGCTACCACCTCGCCGGCCTGCGGCGCGAGGAACTCGAGCCCTACCTGGCGCACGCCCTGCGACTAGCCGGCTGCGAGCTGCCGCTGTTCGAGCCCCCCGCCTGCCAGGCGCTGTTCCAGGCCTCCCACGGCCTGCCCCGGCAGGTCAGCGCCCTGGCCCATTACGCGCTCGCGGCTGCCGCCCTGGCCAAGGCCCGCACGGTCACGGCCGAGCACGTTCAGCGCGCCTGTGAGGAAATGCGCCCGTGACCCGCCCCGCCCCCGTCTGGCTCCAGCGCCTGCGCGAGAGTGCCGACCGCCTGCGCGACTGCGCCCTCGAGCCGCTCCCCGAGCGGCTCGGCTACGCGCGCGACCCGCGCCACCGCGAACGCTGGCGGCGTCCGGGTTCGCTGCTGAGCATCCGCGGCGCCAAGTTCTTCGATCACGCCTGCGGCCACGGCGGCGGCGGCGCGATCGACCTGATCCTGCACGCCCGCGGCTGCAGTTTCCGCGAGGCCGTCGCGTTCCTCGCTGACAGCCCGCCCGCGGCCCCGGCCGCAACCGCTCCCGCCGGCGCCCCGCCCGCCCTGCGCCTGCCCCACCCCGGCGCGGCGCACTGGCCGCCCGTACGCGACTTCCTGGCCCGCACCCGCGGCCTCGATCCGGCCCTGCTCGAGCACTGCCGGCGCGCCGGCACGCTCTACGCCGACCGCCGCCGCAACGCCGTCTTCACCTGCCGCGACCGCTCCGGCACCCCCGTCGGCGCCGAACTGGTCGGGACCGGCCTTGCTCCCCGACGGCTCCACCTTCAAGGGCCTCGCTCCCGGCTCCCGCCGCGATCGCGGCGGCTTCTGGCTGGCGACCGGCTCCGCCCCGCCCGCCGCCGTCCTGCTCGTGGAGAGTGCCGTCGATGCCCTCTCCGCCGCCCTGCTGCCCGCCCCCGGCCTGCCCCCCGATAGCCTCATCGCCTCCACCGCCGGCGCGGCCCGCCGCCTGCCTCGCTGGCTCGACTCCTTCCCCAGCTCCCGCTTGCTGTGCGGCTACGACGCCGATCCCGTCGGCGACCAGGCGGACCGCGCCCTGCTCCGCCAGCATCCCGGCCTGCGCCGCCTGCGCCCCGAACAAGCCAAGGATTGGAACGACCTGCTGCGCCTCCTCGCTCCCTGCTAGCGGCCCCACCATCGCCAGCCGGTTGGCGGAACCGCTACGGCCCATGTTCCACAACGCACCCCCACGACTCTCCTGCTACAACCTCCCAGAACAGCCTGCGCCCCGCCTACCGCAAATCCCGATTCGCCTCCAACCCGGCCTCCTTCCGCCGATAGCAAATCGCACATAATCCGGGAAAACACCCCCTCCTACCGCCAGAACAATCTGGGAATCACCCGCCGGAATCCCCCGGGCCCCAACACCGTTGGGGGTGAGCGGGCTGGAGAGCTGGGCGCGGCCGGAATCCGAGCCGGAGCAGGAGCGGGAGAAGGAGAGTCGGCGCTGGCTGCGGGGGTTCGAGCAGGGCCGCGAGCTGGGGCGGGCGAGCCCGGGGACGCGGGTGATCGTGGTAGGCGACCGGGAGAGCGACATCTACGAGTTGCTGAAGCGGCAGGCAGAGCATCCGGAGGAGGCGGGGCTGGTGGTGCGGGCGAACGCGAGCCGCCAGCGGAAGGTGCAAGTGCGGGATCAGGACCTGCAGGCGACGATGCTCCGGTCGCTGGAGTCGCAGCCGGACTTCGAGCAGCCGGTGCAGACCGGGAGGAAGGTGTGCATCGACTCGCAGGGGGGAAGCGGGCGCGCCAGAAGCGGACGGCAACGACGGAGCTGCGGATTGGGAAGGTGGAACTGCAGCCGCCGCAGGAGCGGCTGGAGGACGGGCCGGTGGAGGCCTGGCTGGTGCGGGTGCTGGAGACGGAGCTGCCGGCGGGGCAGGAGCCTTTGGAGTGGCTGCTGGTGTCGAGCGACGGGGGGCCGACGGCGGAGTGGGCGGAGCGGATCGTGGGCTGGTACGAGGCGCGCTGGGGGATCGAGGAGTATTTCCGGCTGCTCAAGACGGGGACGCGGATCGAGGACCGGCGGCTGCAGGAGGCGGAGGCGCTGGTGAAGTGCCTGGCGTTCGACGCGACCACGGCCTGGCGGGTGTTCAGCCTGGACCGCTACGCGCGGGACGCCCCGGAGACGCCGGCCGGGGAGGCGCTGAGCGAGGACGAGCGGCACGTGATTGGCACGATCGTGCGGGCCGAGCGGCTGCTGCCGCCGGGCGAGCGCGACCGGGCGTTCCCGCCGGACATCCGCAACTGGGTCATGCTGCTGGCGCGCATGGCGGGCTGGCGGCCGTCGAAGCGGCGTCCGCTGCCGGGCAACGAGGTGCTTTGGCGCGCCTACGTGCAGTTGCAAACCATGGTGCGCCTGACCCAAGCGGCACGCGCACCCTAAAGCGATCACGGCGTCGGAACCCACAGCCGGTTCGCTCGCCGCGAAGCCATTCCTCCTGCGCTCTCCCGCCTTGCGGGAGGCCCGCTCGCGAACCCACCGACCCTACGCACCGCGCATCCCGGGCCGCCACTGGCCTGTCCCGGCAGCCCCGTGGCCGATCCACGCTAACGGAAGCGCGGGACCGGCCACTGTGACTCGCCCCCCACCGTCCCAGTCTGCAACGTCCAGCTCCAATCTCGAAGCTCGTCATTTTCCAGCGGCTCCAGCGTCAATTGTGATCCAACGCTAGTCTATCGAAGGCGGTGGACCAGGTGCGGCGGGCGGAGAACAAGAGCGCCTATGGGCGTCGGGCGACGAGCGTTTGAGCGGCACCAAGTACGCCTGGCTGCGGCATCCGGCAAACTTTTCCGAAGAGGCCTGGCGCGAGTTTCGGGCCTTGCGGGAGAGCGACTTGAAGACGGCCCGGTCGTGGGCGTTGAAGGAGACGGCGATGCGGCTGTTCGACTATCGACGCGAATCGGCGGCGCGGGCATTCTGCGAGCAATGGCGCGGTTGGACCTCTCGTAGCCGGCTGACGCCGATGGTCGCTGTGGCGCGGATGTTGACGGCACGTCTCAACAACATACTGTACGTATCTGAAACACCGCATTACGAACGCCGTCAGTGAGGGGTTGAATTCAAGGATTCAATGGGTCAAGGCAACAGCGCGCGGCTTCCGCAATCAGCAGAACTTCATTAACGCCATCTACTTCCACTGCGGCGGACTCGATATGGCCCCTGGCCACTAAAAACCCGGAAGAGCCGAAAAAGAAAACCAGGCGTTGCAGCTCACTTTCAACGGGTTTTTGAAGGTCGATTTCCAAGGATCGCGTGTCACTTCCGATGGCGGGCTGATTCTGGTTCGAGAGTTGGACGAACGCCTTGGGCTGGCGAAGCTCATCGACGAGCATCTCAGCGATTCGCGGCAAGGCACGAAAAAGAAGTTCTCGCTGGCCGATCTGCTCCGGCAGTCGGTCTACAGCCGACTCGCAGGCTACGAGGACCTCAACGACGCAGTCCGAGTATCCGCCGATCCGACCTTTCGCTTGATCGGGTCCAAGAAGAACTGGGATCGGAGCGCAGCACTAACCTCGCGGCCTCAGAGCTTCGAGGCAGAGCTGCTGGCCAGCGAGGGGAACCTGATCGGGTTGATGGCGGTCAACCGCGAGCTGGTCGCGCAAGCCGAGATGCAGGATGACTCCGAGCGGGTCGTTCTCGACATGGACTCGACGGAAAGCCCCGTCCACGGCCAACAGGAAGGCACTGCCTACAACGGGCACTTCGAGTCCGTCTGCTACCACCCTTTGTTGCTGTTCAACCAGCACGGCGACTGCCTAGGCGCGAAGCTGCGTCCCGGCAACGTACACAGCACCGAGGACTGGGACGAGCTGTTGTTGCCGGAAATCGAATTGCAGCAGGCCGAGGGCAAACGGGTAACTTTCCGCGCCGACGCCGCCTTTGCCAAGCCGGAGATCTACGAGGCACTGGAAGAGCGCGGTGTGGATGACGCGATCCGCATTCCGGCCAATAAGAGCCTGGAGCTGGAGATCGAAGACATCCTGTTTCGGCCACCGGGTCGGCCGAGCGCCAAGCCCCTGGTGCGCTACAAAAGCTTCCGCTATCAGGCCGCGAGTTGGAGCAAACCGCGGTGCATCGTAGCGAAGGTTGAGCACCACCCGGGTGAATTGTTTCCACTCGGGATCGGCTTCATCGTGACGAGCATGAACGTGCCCTGCCGCTCGGTGGTGCGCTTCTACAACAAGCGCGGCACGGCCGAGCAGTGGATCAAGGAAGGCAAACAAGCCACGCACTGGACCCGCTTGTCGTGTCACCGCTTCCGAGCCAACGAGGTACGGCTGCAACTCAGCGTGCTAGCCTACAACCTGGGCAACCTCTGGCGGCGGCTTGGACGGCCGAACAGAATCAAGAGCTGGTCGCTGACGAGCTTGCAGCATCGGCTGATGAAGACGGGCGGTCGGCTCGTCAGGCACGCTCGGTATTACTGGTTGCTTTTGGCCGAGGGTCATCTCAACCGCAAGCTGTTCGGAGACATGCTAGGCCGGATCTGGGCGTTGCCTGTGCCCGGAGGGTAACGTCGGCGGCCCGGAACAGCCAGCGTACGCGGGTTGCCGAGGGTCGGCGCGGGAGAGGTGTTGCTAAAGGGCCCTCTGGCGTCGCCGGAACGCCATGAGCGGGCAGCATTCGAAGGTCGGAGCGGCAGCGAAAGGCGTACCGAACCTGGCAGCAGTGCGAAAACCGTTGCATCGCAGCCGGTGGTCGGCTATCCTATACGGCCAGGACGGCCCAAAAGGAAATCCTCGCTCAGGCCGCACTGGCGGCAGGAGGGTGGAATTATGAGGGCCGGTCAGAAGTACTGCTGGTGTTGGTTTAGCCGTTTCTCTTATCTGAGCACATCGTCCTCTCCGTGCCGGAGTTTTCGCACTCCCCATTGCCTTCAAGAGAAACTACCTGATCGCCAGCCACACAGCCGATGACATCGCCAAAACCCTGGACGCTGCTGAGCAGGTGCTCAAGAGTGTAGCCCGACGGTGATAGGATCTTTCTGGAATCCCGCGGAACCAGTATGGGGTGGCTTTCTCTGACATCCGGAGCGGGTCTGCCCAGCCAGAGGGCCTTCTGGCGTGCGCCAGCTCTCGTTTCCGTGATCGCTTCTGCAGGCGCGTGGCTTCTCCTTTCCGACGCAACGCCTTGGCCGCAGAGAATTCTTTCGGCCCCCCGCAAACCAGCAACCGCAGTTCGCTTCGTCGACCTCACTGCCCAGGCAGGGATTCAATTCAAGCACGACAACGCGGCAACACCGCGTAAGTACATGATCGAGACTATGGGTTCAGGAGGAGCCTGGCTCGACTTCGACGGGGACGGTTTCCTGGATCTGTTCTTTGTGAACGGAGGCCCGACGCCGGCGTACAGGCCGCTGAGCCCCCCCCACCACGCGCTCTACCGAAACCAGGGCGACGGGACGTTCGCCGACGTCACCAACCGGGCGGGAGTAGGTGGCGACGGCTCCTTCGGCATGGGCGCCGCCGTCGCCGACTTTGATAACGATGGGTTCCCTGATATCTACTTGAGCGGCTATCCTCGCTCGACACTCTACCGCAACAAGGGCGACAGGACCTTCGTGGATGTTTCAGCGCGCGCGAGGGTGCGTCACAAGAACCGATTTGCCAGTAGCGCCGGGTGGTTTGATTACGACAAGGACGGAAGGCTAGATTTGCTCGTACTCAATTACCTGGACTGGTCGTATGAAAACGACATCTACTGCGGAGACAAGCGTCCTGGTATGCGACAATACTGTCACCCTGAGAATTTCCGCGGCGTTTCTCCCACTCTCTATCATCAGAATCCCGACGGTACGTTCTCGGATGTGACCCGGGCGGCAGGCCTGGAAAACCCCGATGGGAGAGGGCTCGGCTTGGTCCTTGCGGACTTCGACGGGGATGGGCGGACAGATGTCTTCATCGCAAACGATGGCGTGCGCAACGTCATGTACTTCAACCGAGGCGACGGGACGTTTGAGGACGCAAGCTACACTTCCGGCGTTGCTTATAGCGAAGATGGATTTGCTGAGGCTGGCATGGGGACCGATGCGAGCGACTTTCTTCACACCGGATGGCTAGGGATCTATGTCACCCACCTGGAGTTTCAGTGGAATCGACTATACAAGTACCTGGGCGATCGAACGTTTGTAGACTTCACTGCTAGTGCCGGCCTGACACGGGGTCGGAACCTCTATAGTGGTTTCGGCACCCGCTTCATGGATTTCGACAACGACGGGTGGGTTGACCTGTTGGTGGTCAACGGCCACATCTTGGACAACATCCAAAACATTCATCCCGATGTGGAATACGCTGAGCCGAAGCTCATCCTTCGCAACCTCGGCAACGGGAGGTTTGAAGATATCTCGGCGTTCCTCGGGCCAACGTTCCGGGTCAAGACTGTGGGAAGGGGCGCCCTGGTGGGAGACTTCGACAACGATGGGGACCTGGACATAGCGGTGACCAACAACGGACAGCGGGCAGAGTTACTCCGCAACGATGGAGGGAACACGAATAGCTGGATCACTCTCAAGCTCATCGCGACCGCTGGAAACCGCGATGCCATCGGAAGCCGGGTTGTCGTGCGCTCAGGCAATTTGCGGCAGACCGACCAGATCAAAGGAGGAACCAGTTATCTTTCCACCGGGGACTTTCGACTGCACTTCGGTTTGGGCACGCATGACACGGTGGATGAGATTCTGATCATCTGGCCCAGTGGCAGGGAAGAACGTTTGCGGAACCTCGCCCCTCGTCAAGTCGTGACGATCAAGGAGGCCGCCGGTGTGCAGCCTTACAGGTTTCCTGCCCTCCGGAGCCAGTAAATCATTTGGTCTTTTGAGCGTTCGCAGCCCGCTCCCGTGCCTGAAATCGAGCGAACGCCTGACGAGCTTTCTCTGGCTGCCCTAGCTTCTGGTAAACCACTCCAAGAAAGTAATGAACTCTCGGGATTTCGGGATCGAGTTGTCCGGCCCGTAGGAGCGCGGCCTCGGCAGACTCCAAACGACCGACCTGTTGTAAGACACGTCCGGTTTCGAAGTGGGCTTTTGCCGAGGTCGGATTCTTTCGAATCGCCTGCTCCAGCATCGACAAAGCTTCTTCGTGGCGGCCCAGCTTGCTGAGCAAGATGCCGTAGTTCAGATAGGGCCATTCAGACTTGGTCGCCTGTCTCTGTTCCAGGGCGATGGCAGTAGTATAGGCGGCGATCGCCTTCTCGTATTCCTGCTCGCCCTCATAGATCAGCGCGAGGTACTGGTGGGCTGCCCGGTAATCAGGCTTCAGTTTCACGCAAGCGAGAAACTGCTCCCGGGCCTCAGCGTAGCGCGCCTGACGATCGTAGCGAAGTCCGAGTTCGAAACGCAGTTCTGGGTCGTTCGGCGAATTTTTTACGGCGGCTTCAGCTGCTGCTTGCGTCCACTCCGCCGGAGAACTTCCGGTTTGAGACCCCTTGGACAGCGCGAGGGCTTGCGTCCCGTCTAGCTCGGATCGGATGGAAATGACATCGGGATGGGTCGGACCGAGGGCTTTCCGCGCGATATTGAGGGACCGCTGATAGAGAGCTACCGCTTCGCTGTACCTTCCTTCACTGCGGCAGACGGCAGCCAGGTTTTGCAGAGCCGTGGCAACGAGCGGGTGCGATGTGCCCAATGTTTTTTCCCAGATGCCGAGCGCCCGTCGAAGGAGTAGTTCTGCTGCCGGTTCCTTGCCGGTCGCGATATAGAGTCCGGCGAGATTGTTGAGCGTCGTGGCGATGTGGGAATGGTCAGCGCCTAGGGCCTTTTCCAGGATGGCGGAGGATCTCTTGTAGAACGACTCGGCTTCCGCGTACTTGCCCTGCGCCTGGTAAAGCGAGGCGAGATTATTCAGATCCCGAGCGACCGCGGGATCGTCCGGTCCCAGCGATGTCTCATCGATCGACAGAGCCCGCCGGTAAAGGACCTCAGCCTCATCTTCTCGCCCTAAAGCGCGGTGGGCATTAGCGAGATTGTTTAAGACAGTCGCGACCGAGGGGTGATCGGGGCCTAGCGCCTTTTCCAGGATTCCCGAGGCATGTTCGTATAGCCGCTGAGCCTCTCCGTCCTTCCCTTGGGCCCGGAGGAGCTCTGCCAGATTATTCAGGGGCTCCGCCAGGGCGGGGTCGTTGGGTCCGCTGGTTCGTTGCGCAACCCGTAAGGCTTCCCGGGCGACCTTCTCGCCTTCCGCATACTGCCCGCGCCCATAGAGCTCCTGAACTCTCTGTAACAACGGCTCGACTCGCGTGCTCTGGCCGTTAGCAACCGGAGTGAGAATCAGCAACAAGAGCGTAGAGCGCGCGATTGGCACGCCCGTCCCCCTAAGTGCTAATCTCCAATACGGACAGCGAATCACGATAGATGATCCCGTCAATCACTTCATCTGGAATGCGCGGTAGGCCCGCCTAGGCAAACTGATTCAGCGCGCTCAATCCCTCGACGGTCTCCCTCGGAGTGGTGATGGGCCAGTCGTGCCGAACATGATCTGTATGTGCCTGACCCGACTCCATGGGAGAGATGTTTGCATTGTACAGCTCCCACGGACGGTAGAACGTCCCGGAGATCTCCGCATAGACGTTGGGATGCTTCCGCATCATCACGATGCATTCTGTTCCCCACGGATGTCCAAAGTGGGCCATCACGATTTTCAGCCTGGGAAAGACGTAGGCGACTGTCGTCAAAACAGAATTCGGATTAGCCCACTTCAGGCTGTCGGGGGTCCCTTTGGCTGTCACGGTATGGAAAATCAGAGGCACCCCACTCCTGAGCCTGGGCAATCCGACTAAGCAGGCCTGACGCCACTCGCCTCGAAACCTGCCTCCGTGGCAGCGTCCTGACTCCCAAAAGCACGGGTAGCACCTCAGGGAGCCTATTTTGTCCAACGGATGGACCGTTGTCAAGCCGCGCCGCCATGCGGGGTGCACGACATCATTTTGATTTCTCGGATTTCTGGAGGTTCGAAGTGGGTCAATTTTGCGCGTGGCGATTTGCGGTGGTACTGCGGGTGCGGATGGGGTCCGGCATCGGGTAGCGAGTCCCCGTCTCGATCAGGGGCAGTTGGTTCGACTTGGATGGAGGAGCGGCTCAGCGCTGTCGGCAACCGAGGTGGCGCTGGCAAGGATGCGGTTTGCCGTCACGCAGCCGCCTTGACCCGTGACTCCGTTCACCAGGCCCAGAAATCCTCGTAGCGTCCGCCCAAAATGCAGGCGCGCAGGGCGAGGATCCCCTCGGCTCCGTCCTTGGTCCAGTGCATGCCGGACTGCTTGAGGCGACCCACGACCGTCTTGCAGCCCCCCTCGACCACACCGGAGCCGATCTGCAAGCCTTGGGCGCGGAACTCGGCGTAGCGCATGCGCTCGCGGTTGGTGGCGATGTATTGCACGGCCTTGGCGGCTTCCTCGCAGTGGCCTGCATGCGCGCGCAGGGTCGCCAGCACCCCGTCCAGAGCCCCGGCCTTGAGTTCCTCGCAGCGAGCATCGGCCCACGCCTGGGCGCTGTCCCGGTCGGCGGCAAAGAGGACCCTGGCGACTTCCCACATCTTCTCCGAGACGTGGAAGAAGTCCACGATCTGAATCGCTTGCGCCAGGGCAAGCCCTGGATAGGAGGATGCTATGAGGTGCGCCAGGCTAACTGGCCAATGTCAGGAGGTGAAAGTCCTCTGCGGTAAAGGATGAGCTGATCCATAGCGCTCCCCGAGCCGTGCGGTCGTTCCCGTGAGGGGACGGGCGAAGCGTCGGCAGGGGCGCATGTGGGCAGGGCTATGGAGCGTCGAAATCTTCATCATTCGGAGTGCCGAGACCGTCTCATTAGTCGAAGGCAACACCTCGCGGTCCGTTCTAGCTAGGGCCGGGAGGGCTCCGCGGCGTCGAAGAACCCAGGCACGCATGTACGACAGAGGTTGGGACCTGGGAGGCCTTCGGGTCGTCCCGGCGGGTCGCCGCCGGGACCGTGAAGGGAAGGACAGGAGTCAAGACTGGAGATGCACGATCCGAAGGAGTCAGACTCGGCCATACTAGCGACGAGTCCCGGGAACAAGGCGGCGCGAGCGGCTGCGGAGCGGGAGGAGCGAAGGGCCGGGACCAACGAGAATCCGGGAGGCCGAAGCACGGTCCGCACGCAGGGACGGGCAGCCGTGTCACAGGGGGCCGAGCGGATACGGCAATGTATACAGAGGAATCCCAAGGAGAAGCTCACTGCGCTTCTGCACCATGTCACGCCGGAGACGTTGCGGGTTGCCTACGTCGCGCTGAAGCGAGATGCGGCACCGGGCGTGGACGGAGTGACGTGGAAGGAGTACGGGGGAGGGCTGGACGAGCAACTGCTCGACCTGCACGACCGCGTGCATGCGGGAACGTACCGGGCGACGCCGTCGCGACGGGTGAACATTCCGAAGCCGGACGGCGGCAGGCGACCGCTGGGGGTGGCCGCACTGGAGGACAAGATCGTCCAGAAGGCCGTTGTGGACAATATCCTGACGCCGATTTACGAGGCGGAATTCCTCGGGTTCAGCTACGGGTTCCGGCCCGGGCGGGGCGCGCACGACGCGCTGGACGCCTTGGCATACGGGATTGAGAAGCGCAAGGTCAACTGGATTCTGGACGCCGACATCGCCAAGTTCTTTGACCGGATCGACAGGGACTGGATGCTCCGGTTCCTGGGCGAGCGGATCGGGGATCAGCGGCTGATCAGGCTGATAGGAAAGTGGCTACGCATGGGCGCCATGGAAGACGGCCAACTGGTCGATACGGGCAAGGGGACGCCGCAGGGGTCGGTGATTTCGCCGGTCCTCGCCAACGTCTACCTGCATTACGTACTCGATTTGTGGGTCGGGCGGAAGTGGCGACCGCAGGAAGCGCGCGGCGAAATGATCTTCGTGCGATACGCCGACGATTACGTGGCGGGCTTTCAGCACAAGGAGGACGCGGAACGGTTCCTGAAGGACCTGAAGGAAAGGCTCGGCCAGTTCGGACTGGAACTGCACCCGGACAAGACCCGCCTGATCGAGTTCGGACGGTACGCGATCGCGAACCGGAAGACGCGTGGGCAGGGACGGCCGGAGACGTTCGACTTTCTCGGCATGACGCATTACTGCCGACAGACGAGGAAAGGACGCTTCGGGCTGGGGCGCAAGCCGGTGGCGAAACGCATGAGCCGGACCCTGAAGGCGATCCGGGCAAAGCTGCGACGGCGCATGCACGCGGATCAAGTGGAGACCGGGCAATGGCTGGGGAGGGTGTTGCGAGGCTGGTATAACTACTTCGCGGTCCCCACCAGCCACCCGTACCTACGGCGATTCGAGCGACGCGTCAGGAAAGAATGGATGGCCATTCTCCGCCGGAGGTCGCAAAAGGACCGGCACCCGTGGAAACGTCTGCACCTACTTTGTGATGAACTGTGGCCGCCTGTGCGAGTGCTGCATCCGTGGCCGGACCGAAGATTCGCCGTCACCCATCGGAGGTAGGAGCCGAGTGCGTTAACGCGCCCGCTCGGATCCGCGCGGGGGGCACCGGGTAACCGGTGTCCCTACCGCAATCTGAAACCTTTCATAGCGAGCCAGCGGGTTCGACTCCCGCCCGGCAAAGGCGCAGCCCGTCAGCCGGGAGCGCGTGTTGCATGGCGTGCGGCAACGTACGTCGTGAAGCGTACACAGCGGGTGGTCAAGCGGCGCTATTGAGCCTCGAAATCATCAATGCCGACGCCTTCGTTGTGCGATTAGCGGGGGCAGCACCGGGCACGCCGTCAACGGCGAGGGGTGTCTGGGTCGACCGGGGTCAGAGAACGTCTGCATAGCCACGGGATGGCTCGCCAGGGAACCTGGGAGGCCCCGCACGGTCCACGCAAGAAGGCCGGAAGACGGACCCCTGGCGGTAACAAAAGGTCCGGGCCCGCCCCTGCCTGCGGGGGATCGGGAGCGAAGCAGCAGGCAAGCGTGGTACTGGCTGGCGAATCAATAAGCCGAAGGGACGCCGTGCGGGGAGTCGTAGCGCCCTCAGAGTACTGACAGACGGCGGGGAACCGGGGCCGCTGGGACCCGCTCGAGGGAAGGGGGGCGTCGCATGAGCAGGACCGCGGAGGGGAAACGGTGAGGAAACTTGAGTTCCAGCAAGCCGTACACGGAACCTCCGGGGATAGCCGATCGGAGCCTAGGGCGCGAATCTGCCGTGCGAGGAACCGAGTGCGTTAGACGCGCACGCTCGGGTCTGGAGCGCCAGGCTAACTGGACGGAAGGTAGGGAGTGAGAGTCTCCTGACATGAAGGTGAAACCAATCACATGTCTCCGCGAGCCGTGCGGCGGCGTCCGTGAGGGCGTCGGCGAAGCGTCGGTAGCGGTGCCGGTGGGCGGGGCTATTGAGCACCGAAAAAGCGATGGTTCGGAGTGCCGAGTTTTTCAGATCGGACGAAGGCAACACCGGACGTTCCGCTAGGGCGAGGGACGGTCGGGCTCCGCGGTGTCAGGGAACCCATGCACGCAGGTACGCCTTCCGCCGGGACCTGGGAGATCTTCATTGGGCCCCGGAGGTGGACCAATGGCACTAACTTTAGCTTCCGTGTTTCTTGTCAAGCACATATCCGGGCAGAGATGTTCCGGAGAGGCGATTTTCTTGCATTTCTTTCCGGATGGCGAGGTTCGGTTGGGAGCCGCTCGTCCGTGTGCTCATGCGGCGGCCTGCAGTGCGCGGGTGGGAGGCTCGGGCTGCCAGAGGCGATCCTCGCGGAGCAGGGTGTCGAGCAGGCCGACGAGCTTGCGCATGACGGCGACGAGGGCGACCTTGGGCGGCTTGCCGCGGGCGAGGAGTCGTTCGTAGAAGGCCTTGGCCGCGGGTTCGCAACGGACCGCGGAGAGGGCCGCCATGTAGAGCAGGTGGCGCGGCTGGGCGCGGCCGCCGCGGATGGAGCGGCCGCCGCGGTGCTGGCCGGAGTCGCGGTCGAAGGGAGCGAGGCCGAACAGGGAAGCGGCCTGGCGACGGCCGAGGGTGCCGAGCTCGGGCATGTCGGCGCAGAGGCAGGCGGCGGTGACGGGGCCGCAGCCGGGGATCGAGCGGATGCTGGCGGCGCGGCGGGAGAGTGCGGTGTCGGCGGCGATGCAGGTGAGCATGCGGCACTCGCAGGAGGCGCTGTCGGCCTGCAAGGCGTCGAGGGTGGCGCCGGGGCAGCCGGCGGCCTCGGGGGCGAGTTCGGCGCAGAGCTTGCGGAGGGCGCCGAGCTGTTCGACGAGCTTGCGGCGGAGAGCGAGCCAGTCGCTGAGCAGCTGGAGGTTGCGCGGCAGGGGCGGGGTGGCATCGAGGCCGTCAAGGAGGCCGAAGCGGGCGAGCATGGCGGCGTCGACGCGGTCGTTCTTGGCGAGCTGGCCGATGGCCTGGGCGAAGCGCCGGGAGCGCAAGGGGTTGACCAGGACGGTCTCGAGGCCGGCCTCAGCGAGGCCCTGGTGGAGGTTGCGGTGGTAGCGGCCGGTGGGCTCGAAGACGGCGCGGGTGACGCCGTGCTTGAGCAGCCAGTTGCGCAGGGCGCGGCGGCCGGGCTTGGTGTTGTCGAACTGGCGCTCGAGGCGGGAGTCGAGGATGTGGGCGTCGAGCTTCGACTTGCCGACGTCGATGCCGGCGACTACGATGGGATTGAGTTCAGTCATTCCTGTGTTCCTGTCCTTTTGCGATTCGGGGCGGTACCCACGCTTCCGTTCAGGTCGCGCAGGAATGGTTGCGACGGGCCGACCAAGCTAAAGTACGGATCTGATATCCGAGGATTAAACGGTCCGACCCGTCGCCCCCGGCGGGGCCTGGCCAGGCCCCGCCGGGGGCCTCCCTGCGCTGAGGCGGGGAGGGATCTGCTACCTGCCGCAGCGGTGGCTTGCGCCACCTGCGGCACTGGGGAGAGAGGGTCCGAGGCAGCGGCGGCCATCCCTCTCTCCGGCACCTCTCCAACATAAAAGGATTTTGCCTACTAACTTAAGCTTTCAGGCTTCGACGGAGCCTGCGGCAGCCTTTCGGGTCCCAGGCGGCTAGGCTGGGGCGGGTTTGCGCCGGGACCATTTGGGAGCCGGTTGCTTGGAGCGCCTCGGGTACGAGCGGTTCGGGCGGGGCTTGCGCCGGCCGATCCCGACGCACTCGGCGATGCGCGTGACGGTGTCGCGGACGAACTCGGTGTGGCGCAGCAGCAAGGCTTCCAGATGCCGGGACAGGACGGCCAGGCTGTGCTTGCAGTTGGCCTGCGGGGGCGGCTTGCCGTCGGCCGGGCCGGCCGCCTGGCACAGGGCGGCGTCGCGGTTGGTGAAGCAGCGCGTCATCGCGATCAGATTGAAGTGCGCGAACAGTTCCTGCTTGATCAGGCTCTCGGTGCGGCCGTGGAACTGGTCGACCTCCAGGAACTGCTTGCTGATTTTATAGAGTTCTTCGATCCCCCAACGAGCATGGTAGAGGTCGGCCAGGGCGGCGACGCTGTAGCGCTGGGGGTCGAGCAGGGTGGTGCCGAGGATGTACTCGGTCCCGCCGTGCGTGTACTTGACCAGCCGCAACGGGACCGGTCGCCAGTGGGTACGGGGCTGCTTGCGGCGCAACTCGCGCAGGGCATCGGGGCCGGGGAAAATCTCGGCCACGGTCTCGGTTTGGTCGCTGGCGAGGAAGCGGTCGAGGGCCTGACCGGCCTTGCGCCGGATGCGGAACACGGCCTGCAGGCCGCGCTGGCGATGGGCGCAGAGCAGTTCGAAGCAGTACTAGCCGCGGTCGTAGACGACGACGTCAGGCGGTGCCAGGGCCTGGAGATGGGCGAGCGCGGCAGCGCGCTCGTTGCCGTGGGCGAGGAGGTCGAAATCGACGGGCAGCTTCGAGTGCAGGCGGTACAGGCAGCTCAGCAGGCCTTGCGGGTAGTGCGCCTGCTCGCTGGGCAGGGCGTAGCCGGCCGCGAGCAGCGGGCGGGGCAGGTTCAGCTTCGAGCCGTCGACGGCGAAGACGCGGTGGCCGTGCCAGAGAGGGCCGGGCTGGTCGGCGCGGAGGAGGATCTCGGCGTGGAACTGCAGGAAGACGCCGGGCTGGACCTTGCGCCTGGCGCGGACCATGGCCGCGTCGGAGACCGGCAGCGCCTGCGGCAGGGGCACCTCGAGGGCGCGGCAGTGGTCCCACAGTTCGGCCAGCGTGGCGGTGTAGCCCTGGCGGCGGGGGGCGAACACCAGGCGGAAGACGAACAGCACCACCAGCAGCTTCCGTGATGGATGTCAAGCGTTTTTCCCGACAATACCGGGAATGGGCGATGAACTCTGCGATTTCGAGGGCAGGGCGTGTCGCCGGGTCTCCTCCGCAGTTCGGTCAAGATCGCGGGAGAGCCGCTCGAGTTCGACCTGCCGCCGCTCGACCTCGGCCAGTTCCGCGTGGGCGTTGCGGATGGCGGAGCGCAGGAGTTCGGCGCGCGCCGCGAGGCACTGGCGCGGGACGGGCGAGCGGGGATCGGCGGCGTGGCCGGAGCGGGCGCGGAGGTTCTGCAAGCGCTTGGCGCAACGGCGGCAGTAGGTCGGCATCGGGCCGCGGCGGCCGACCGGCATGGCGCCGCCGCAGGCCAGGCAGCCGAAGCCGTAGGCGGCGGATGTCTCCGGCTGGCCCGGGGGTTCCGGGGCGGTTCGATCGAGGGCTGCGTGGACGCTCATAGCACTTACCCCTGCTCAACTTCGCTCAGGCGGGCGCTCCGCTGACGGGTGCTTCCGGCGACCACAGGCGGTCGTCGCGGAGCAGGGCCCCGAGCAGGGCGAGCAGCTTGCGCATGACCGCCACCAGTGCGACCTTGCGCGGCTTGCCCTGTGCGGCCAGCCGCTCGTAGAAGGCTTTGAGGCCGGGATTGAAGCGGATCGCGGAAGTGGCGGCCATGTACAGCAGTTTGCGAGGATGGCGGCGGCCGCCGCGGATCCGGCGGCGGCCGCGGTGCCCGCCGGAATCGCAGTCGTACGGTGCCAAGCCGGCCAGTGCGGCGGCCTCGGCGGGGCTGGCGGATCCGAGTTCGGGCAGGTCGGCGCACAGGCTGGCGGCATTGAGCGGGCCGCAGCCCGGGACCGACAGGATGATTGCGCGGCGGCGGCAGAGCGCGGGGTCGGCCTCGAGGCAGGCTTGCAGGGCCTTGTCGGTCTGCTGGAGCTTATCGGTAAAGGCGGCCAGCAGGGAGCCGAGGAGCGCGGCGGCTTGGCCGCCCAACTCCCCGGCCTGCTTGCGCAGGGCGTCGCGCTGCTCGCTGAGCTTGCGCCGCAGGGCGAGCCAGTCGCTGAGCTCCTGCAAGCTGCGCGGCTTGGGCGGCGTGCTCGTGACGTGCTCGAGGCGCGCGTAGCGGGCGAGCATGGCGGCGTCGACGCGGTCGTTCTTCGCCTGCTGGCCTAGGGCGCGGGCGAAGTTGCGCGCGCGCAGCGGATTGGCGACGACGACGGCGACGCCATCGTCGTGGAGGCACTGGTGGAGCTGGCGGTGGTAGCGCCCGGTGGGCTCGAGAGCGACGCGCCGCACTCCGAGCTTGCGGAGCCAGTTGCGCAGGGCGCGGCGGCCGACCTGGGTGTTCTCGAAGCGGCGGGAAAGTTCGGCGGGATCGGCGCAGGCGTCGAGCCACAGCTTGCCGACATCGATGCCGGCGACTGGCTCGGCCGTGGTTGCTGCGGGATTTGTCATGGGATGTTGGATATCCTTTCTAGCGGCCAGGGGCTTCCTGCGAACCTATCCTTTTGGGATGCGGGCCAGTGCCCGTTCTTCCGTTCAGGTCTCTCAGGAATTGCTGCGGCGGGCGATCCAGCTGCTGGTCGGTGCCAGGCACCCGGGTGTTAAGACGATCCGACCCGCCGCCCGCCGCCGGGCCTGGCCAGGCCCGGCGGCGGCCTCCCCGCCACGAGACGGGGAGATTTCCGATGCGCCGGTCGCCGTCGATGGCGACCGGGCGAAACTCCACTCTTGCACAAACCGGAACGCGCGTCCTCACGGACGGACCCGGGCGGTCCAGCACTCGCCGCCCCTCTCGGAACATCCTGCCGATCTCCGGTCTCACTGTGTTCAACATAAAAGGGTGTTGAGCACGCGCCGGCGCACTTGCCAGAGCTGGTCGTGGGCGGTGGCGACGGCGCTGAGCGCGCCGATCAGGTCCTGCCACAGGCGGACGAAGGCCTCGTCGGGGGCCGCAGCCTGCGGCGCGGGCGGGCGTCGCGGCCTGGGCTTGCGGGGGCGCGGCCCGTGCAGCAGGATCTCGCGGCAGTGCTTCGCCAAGGGGTACACGTAGACGTCCTTGCGGGTCCGCCCCTCGTCGGGGCGGCCCCGGGTCTGGCCCAGGCGCAGCCAGTTGGCGGCGCGCTAGCAGACTCCGCCGAAACGCTCCGGATCGACGAAGGTCTCGAGCAGGACCGGCCGGCAGCCGTAGCGGCTGTGCCAGTCCTGCGGCAGCTGCTGGACGGCCAGCGACAGCGCATGACTGGCCAGGTTCTTGACCTGGACCCAGGGGAACAGCACGAAGCGAGGCTGCCCGACCACCAGCTGCAAGTGCCGCTTGTACTCGCCCTCGCGCCAGCCGACCCACGCGTCCCGGCAGGCCAGCGAGCGGGTCGCCTGGCTGAACAGCAGGCAGCCCAGCGGGCGCTCGTGCCGGTCGAGCAGGAAATAGCGCAGGTGCGGGCCGAGCGGCTGGCGGTAGCCCAGGTAGTGATGCCGGTCGACGTATGCGTTGAACAGCCCGGCCTGCTCCGGGCCCTCCGCCCGCTGCAGGCGCAGCGGAGCCAAGTCCCGCAGGTCGGCCTGGATGCGCGGCTGCGGATCCGTGCGCGGGGTCCGCGCAAGCGGCTTGCGCGTCCCGTGCATTTTCTCCTCGCGCTTCGCCGGCAAAGTTAGGATGCCCTCCTTCTCCAGCGCCTCGAGCAGGCCCAGGGCGGCTGCGACGCTGTTCTTGCCTGCGGGGGTCCGCCAGCGCAGGTGCTCGCAGATCGTCTGCGCCAGTTCCTTGCGGGCCAGCGCCGGGAACGTCGCCACCGTCTCCTGGACCTGGGCGATCTGCCGACGCGTGAAGCGCCTGCCGCAGAAGGTGGTGGACTGGAGATTCTCGATGCGGGGGTCCATGGCAGCGCCTAGGAAACCGGTTCCTAGCTACCATCGCAAATCCGGCCCAGGATGTCAAGGGCTTTTTTGAGGCCGGTCAGAAAACACTGTAAGTGCTTTTGAATCCACGTCTTGGAGGTCTGCCAGAAAATCCGGCTACCGTCTTGCCTATGTCAGGGACATTGGGAGGTGGACCGGGGCCGCGAAGGGAAGGAGAAAACCGAAGCCAACGAGGCACGCAAGGAAGAAGTCGGAGGCACCCATAGTAGTGACGAAGCGAGCGAACAAAGCGGGGCAACCTGCGGCGGAGCCCGTGGAGCGAAGGGGTGCAGCCAAGGGCAAGGCGGGAAGCGGCCGCACGGGCCGGACTCGGGGCCGGGCAACCGTGAGGCAGACAGCGGACCGCATACGGAGAGCTGTAACGAGGGACTCTGAGGAGCGACTCACGGCGGTACTGCACCACATCAACGTGGACACACGGCACGAGTCCTATCTCGGGTTGAGGCAGGAGGCGGCAGCGGGAGTGGACCGGATGAGGTGGGACGAGTACCAGGACGGGCTGGAAGAGCGACTGCTGGACCTGCACGACCGAGTGCCTGCGGGAACGTACCGGGCGCAACCGGTCCGGCGGGTAGAGAGACCCAAGCCGGACGGGGGCAAGCGACCGCTCGGCAGCGCGGCACGGGAGGACAAGATCCTGCAGAAAGCGATGGTGGACTGCATCCTGACGCCGCTCTACGAGGCGGAGTTCCAAGGGTTCAGCTACGGGTTCCGACCGGGGCGGGGGGCGCATGACGCGCTCGACGCGCTGGCCTACGGGATAGAGCGGCGCAAGGTCAGTTGGATCGTGGATGCCGACATGCGAGGGTACTTGGAGTTGTCTTCATACTGCTCACGAACTAATCTGAATTGCCGTCACAGGCCGTGATTGATTCATAACTCTTTCTTTTTCAGTTCTTTGTCGCATGATGCACGCGATCCGTTGAGTGTGGGTTCGGCGAGCTTGACTCATTGCAACTCGGCTCTTCGTGGCGTGCAGATGCTTAAGCATGCCTGGAACTGCGGATGGCGACTGGAATTGCCGGTTGGATCGCGGAGGTTGGAGAGCGGCAGAGCGAGCCGCTCCCGAGCAATGCGGCCCGTGCATGGTAGCAGAGAGAGGAGGGGCTTGCGCTCGTCCCTGGTAGGAGAGATGGAGTTGAGACTGGAGCAGGGGGCCGGGGAGGTGCGCTGCGGGGCGCGGGCGGGTGGCCGGGAAAACAGTGACTCATGTGAGGCATGGAGTTGCTAGGCTAGCTGCATGCAGCCTCTGGTTTGCGCGGACTGCGGGGCGGCCCTGCGACGGCCGCGGAGGGGGCCGTTGGCGCGGCGTTGCGCGCGTTGCGGGACGCGGCGGGGCGGTCGGAGCGTGACGTCGAGAGGCTGCGCCGTCGGCTCGCGTGGCTGGAGCGCCGCGCGCGGGAAACCGGCGCGGCCTGAAGGCCCGGAACTCGCATTTGTCGTTCGACAGTGCGGACTCCTCGAACAGGCTCGGGTGGTCATCGGCGGGGAGCCGAATACGCAATCCGCCACGGCGTCCCCGGAGGACTGTGACGGCCTCCAGCTTGCCGCGCTTGATCCACTCCAGCACGGTCTGTCGGGACACGCCCAGCCGGGCCGTCGCGACTTGCATCGCCACGTACCCCTCGGGAGCGTCCTGCACGAAGCGTTGGCGCAACTCGTCCGTGAGGCGGATCCGCCAGGGAGCTCCGGGCGTAATTTGATTGCCGGCCAGAAACCCGTCGTGCAGCATGCGGTGGATCGTGGAGGGTGCCACGCCCAGTGCCTTGGCGGCTTGCCGGACGCTGAGGACCTGCCCGTCCGGAGGCTGCTCCGACGGCTTGCAGCAGGGGATTTTCCAGTTCGTGCGCAGGCTCGAGACGCGCGACTGGGTGAAGCGCAAGCCGTACGCCGTCCTGTGGCCCTGGCGGTTGAGAATCCCGGCAATGACCGTGTCGGGGTAATGGGCTGCGAGCCGGCGCAGCAGCTCGATCGTAGCCTCGTCCGTGCGAACGATCGGCGGACGGTTGCGCGGGCGCTCGATGCTCAGTTCGGTCGAGAGCCCGCCTCGCCACAGGAGCCGGATCCGGGCGCGCGGCTCGTTGCGGGGTGCATCCAGGAGCACCTCCTCCAGCAGCGCCCGCAGCAGTTCCTTGCGGTCCCGCGCGGTCGTCGTGGGGGCGTTCCAGGCCCGGGGCAGGTCCTCGCCCAGCGCCAGCAGCGCCTCGCGCTGCTCCGCGCTCAGCTCTCGCGGACACTCCCGCTCGCGCAGCGCCAGCTCGGCCCGCTCCCGCTCCAGTTGCTCCAGCCGCTGTTCCCACTCCCGCTCCAGACCGCGGGCCACGCGGCGGTTCTCCGGATCCACTGCACGGTAGGCGCGCGCGGCCCGGGTCGCCTCGTAGGCGGCCCGCTCGACCGCCAGGCGCCGCTGGGCCCGCGCGGCGTCGTGGTCGCTCTCCACCTGCTCGATCGCCCGCAGCGCGGCCTCGGTTCCGCCGGCGCGGACCGCCTCCAGCACGCTGGCGGCCACGGCCTGGTCGACTTGCGTGCCGCCGATCTGCAGGCAGTAGGTGGCCCTCCCTTCCACGATGTTCTGGCCGGGACAGTGGTAGTTCGGCGAGGAGAGGCGTCCGAGGTAGTAGGTGCGTAGGGGACGCCCGCAGTTCCCGCAGATCGCGAGTCCCTGCAGCAAGGCGGATCCCTCTCTCACAGTTCCCCCGACACTATGCGGGCGCGGCCGGCGGTTGGTTGCGATGCGCGCCCGGTTGGCCTCGAACGTCTCCCAGTCTAGATAGCCGCGGTGATGGCCCGGCAGCAGCACGCGCCATTCCGCGCGCGGCAGGCGGCGCAGGCGCTTTTGCATGCGGCCCTGCTCATCGAGGTCGCGTTCCTGGCGGGACTTGCCGAAGGCGTAGGCCCCGGCGTAGACGGGATTGCGCAGCACCTGGACGATCGAGCTGTAGGCGGGCGGGATCCAGCGGATGCCGTCGCCGCTGCGCAGGCGGACGGGGAACTGCAGGCCCTCGTCGCGGAACCATAGCCAGACGCGGCGCATGGAACCGAGCGCGGCGAAGCGCTCGAAGACGTTGCGGATCGCGCGCACCACTTCCTCGTCGGGATGGAAGCGGACCTCGCCGTCGCGCGCGCCCCAGACGAAGCCGACCGGCAGGGTGCAGCGGAACTCGCCGCGGGCAGCCTTGTTGCGGATGCCTTCCAGCAGGCGCACCTTGAGCGTGTGCAGCTCGGCTTCGCTGCTGGTGCCCTGCATGCCGAGCAGCAGGCGGTCGTTGAAGCGGGCCGGGTCGTAGACGCCGTCGAAGTCGGCGATCAGGGTGTCGGTCAGGGCGCACAGGTCGAGCAGGCGGTACCAGTCGGCATTGTTGCGGGCGAGGCGCGAGACCTCGAGCCCGAGCACGATGCCGGCGCGGCCGAGGGCAACGTCGGCGGCGAGGCTGTTGAAGCCGTCGCGCTGGTCGACGGACTCGCCGGAGAGGCCGAGGTCCTCGTCGACGATGGTGCTGCGGTCGGGGTGCCAGCCGAGCGTTTCGGCACGGGCTGCCAGGGCGTACTGGCGGCGCGTGGACTCGGTGTTGCGCTCGACCTGGGCCGGGCTCGACTGGCGGATGTAGACGAAGGCCTGGCGCTGGCGGTGGGCAGGCAGGATGCCGGTTTCAGTCATTGCGGGGCTCCTGTGGGCCGGGTCGGACCGCGGTTCGCGCCAGGATGCGGGCCAGGGCTTGCAGGGCCGCGTGCCTGGTGGCGGGATCGAGCGTCTCCCAGATCACCTCGCTCGGGGCGGGCGTGTCCGGGAACGCCAGTGTCAGCTGCCGCCGGGGCGGCGGGGGACAGGCTTGCATCGGGAGTCTCCTGAGCGGCTGGGAGCCGTTGCAGAAGAGCGTCGACGATGGCGCGCGCCCGCAGCAAGTCGACGAGCGGAGCGAGGCTTGCAGCGTGAACTGGTGGGGGATCCAGCCACGCGGCCGGGACAGCGTCTGTCCATGCGACCGGCACGAAACGTCGGTCCCCGTTGGGGAACAGCAGCAGTAGCGTGAGTTTTTCGTTCCGGACCGCCTGAGTCAGGACTGGCAAGGTCCTGCCGGCCAGCGGATGGGACGGCCGCGTGATCGCAACCGACTCCGGAAGCTCTTCGAGATGGGTAGTGTGTCGAGTACTACTTGGACGCGCTCGAGAGGGGCTGGCTAGTCCGCTTCCTCGAGCATCGGATAGGAGACCGGAGGGTGATAGGGCGGATCGAGAGCTGGCTGGACGCGGGCGTGATGCAGGACGGGAAGTGGACGGACACGGGGCTGGGCACGCCGCAAGGCGCGAATGTCTCGCCCGTGCTGGCAAACGTCTTCCTGCACTACGTGCTGGACCTGGGGTTCCAGCGCAGGTGGCGCCCGAACGTGCCCGGAGGCGAAGCGGTCATCGTGCGGTATGCGGACGATTTCGTGGTCGGATTCCAGAGCCAGGAGGACGCGGAGCGAGTCCTTGAGGACCGGAAGGAGAGACGCGCCGAATGCGGATTGGATGTGCACCCGGAGAAGACCCGGCTGGTGGAGTTCGGACGGTTCGCAGCTGCGAACCGGGAGCGACGCGGGCAGGGCCAGCCGGAGACCTTTGACTTCCTGGGATGCACGCACTATGTGACGACCACGAAGAGCGGGAGGTTCCGGCTAGGGCGCAAGCCGATCGCGAAGCGGATGAGCCGCACTCGGAAGCGAAGCAGGGAGGTGCTGCGGAAGCGTTGGCACCACGACCGGTGGGAAGTCGGCAGGTGGCTGGGCCAAGTCCTGAATGGATGGCTGAACTACTACGCCGTGCCCGGGAGCAGCCGGTGGCTGCGAGGATTCGTGCGCCGACGGAAGCGGCTGTGGCTGGCGGCCCTGCGCCGTCGCTCCCAACGCGACCGATTTGCGTGGAAGAAGATGGAGCGGATGACCGAGCTATTAGGGCCGAACGTCACCATCCGACACCCGTGGCCGGACAGACGGTTCGCCGTCAACCACCCAAGGCAAGAGCCGTGTGCCCTACCGGGCATGCACGGATTCTGTACGGGGGGCGTCGGGTAACCGGCGGCCCTACCGTGACTGGGGGGAGAGGCTCGGTAACGACCTCTCCTACCCGGCTGCTACTCGGCTGCTCGACTACGTTACGCTTGGACTTCTGCGCTATAATTAAAGTTAGGTGGCAGTTGTGCTCCGGTTTTGTGCCAGGGTCCTTGTCAGTTGTCTGCTCCCCTTCCTCTTTTCCCTTCAACCTCTCGTAGCACAAAGTGAGCGGTCCGGCTCCGGGCTTGATCCCGCAACGCTGGAGTTCTTCGAGAAGCAGGTCCGACCGATTCTTGCCAATCGCTGCTACCCGTGCCATGGACCTGGTGCGGGCCAGGGGCAGGCTGCACTACGCCTCGACTCGCTCGCTGGCATGTTGCGAGGCGGCCGGTCCGGCCCAGCGATGGTACCCGGCGATCCCCGCAAGAGCCTGTTCATCCTCGCGATCAACCACGACACGTTCGTACAAATGCCCCCGAAGACAAAGCTGCCGCAGGCAGAGGTTCAGACCTTGACCGAGTGGGTCAGGGCAGGGGCGCCGTGGCCGAACGCCGAGGTTCCGGCGGCCCAGCCGTCCGTCGGTCGCAGCGATCAGGCGGAGTTTACCGAGGAGGAGAAGTCGTTTTGGGCCTTGCAGCCGGTGGTCGAGCCTGTGGTCCCAACGGTCGAAAATCCCGGCTGGGCGCGAACGTCGATCGACCGTTTTGTGCTGGCGCAACTAGAGGCCAAGGGGCTATGTCCGGCGCCGGCCGCGGACAAGCGAACGCTGATTCGCCGGGCGACGATCGACCTGCACGGCTTGCCCCCGACGCCCGAGCAGGTGGCGGCGTTTCTGGCAGACGATTCATCCGGCGCTTTCGCGCGGATCGTGGAACGGTTGCTCGCCTCTCCACGATATGGGGAGCGCTGGGGACGTCACTGGCTCGATGTCGCTCGGTACGCCGACAGCAACGGGATGGACGACAATCTCACCTATGCCGATGCTTGGCGCTATCGCGACTACGTGATTGCCGCTTTCAATAAAGATAAGCCCTACGACCAGTTTGTCCGAGAGCAATTGGCCGGGGATCTACTCACCACCTGGAGTGACGAAAATCGCGCCGAGTGCTTGATCGCAACCGGTTTGCTGATGGTCGGGCCGAAGATGCTGGCGGAGGACGATCCCGTCAAGCAGCAGATGGACATCGCGGACGAGCAGTTGGATACCAGCGCTCGGGCGTTCATGGGCCTGACCATGGGCTGCGCACGCTGCCACGATCACAAGTTCGACCCGGTGCGGATAGCTGATTATTACTCCCTCGCCGGTATTTTCAAAAGCACCGGGACCATGATCTCGTATCGGGTCGATTCCAAGTGGAATGCCACGGCATTGGAGGGCCCGAATCTCAACGAACGACTCTCGGAACTGGAACGTGAGATTGATGCGCACGACGACGTTCTTGTCAACGGCAATATGGAGAAGATGTCGTCTGAGGAGCGAGAAGAGCACGAGCAAAGTTTGGAAGCGGCCAAGAGGGAATATGCCTCGATTCCCAAAGCTATGGCGGTGACGGAAGGCAAGGTCGAGGACTTGCCGATCTTCCTGAGAGGTAATCATCTGACCCCCGGCAAGTTGGTGCGCCGCGGGTTCCCGCGGGTTCTTGCCGGCGACCAGCAGAGCCTAATCAGCGACAAACAGAGCGGGCGCATGGAACTCGCGGAGTGGTTGACGCGTCCCGAGCATCCCCTTACCGCCCGGGTGATGATGAATCGGGTTTGGAAATGGCACCTTGGGCAGGGGATTGTGCGGACTCCCGACAATTTCGGCCACCTGGGTGAATGGCCGGACAACCAACCGCTGCTGGACTGGCTGGCGATTCGGTTCGTCGAAGGCGGCTGGTCCGTCAAATCCATGCACCGGCTCATTATGCTTTCTAGTACGTATCAAATGAGTACTACCTCGAACCATCGCGCCCTTGGCATTGATCCCGAGAATCGGCTTCTGTGGCGGCGCGACCGCCGTCGCATGGAAGGGGAAGTGATTCGTGATTCGTTGCTCGCCGTGAGTGGACAGCTCGACCTGACGATGGGCGGCACCTTGTTACCACATATGAATTTTGTGAATCTTTCGGATAAGGGTAAAGCACGCGACCCGGCCCTGTATGATTCCAAGCGGCGGAGCGTTTATTTGCCGGTGCTCCGCAGTGCCTTATACGAGATGTTCCAGTCCTTTGATTTTCCTGCGCCGGCGGTGATCAATGGGCGACGGAGCAGCACGACAGTCGCGTCTCAGGCCCTGTTCATGATGAACAGCCGGTTGATGGTGGAGGCGTCAAACCGCTTGGCGGAGCAGTTGCTTGCCGAGCCGGCTTGGGATGACAAGCAGCCGATCGCTCGCGCCTACGAGCTGGTTTTGTTACGTCCGCCGTCGACGCAGGAAACGCAGGAATGGCTGGAGTTTTTGGCGCAATACGATCGGACGCAGCGCAGCGAAGGCGTGGAAGCCGGCCCACAGCACCGACAAGCCTGGCAGGGGCTATGCCGAGTGCTGCTGTCGTCAAACGAGTTCGTTTATGTAGAATGAATGTCGAGTCCGCTTTGCCCGATCCCGGGCGGAGGAGTTGCCATGCAAAGTTCGGTCAGATTCTTTCGTCGAGAGACACCGATGTCGCGCCGGGAGCTGCTGCAGCAGATGGGGGTGGGCTTCGGCAGCTTGGCGTTGGCGGCCCTGCTGGCTGACGAGTGCTCGGCCGCCGGGACGAATCCGATGGCCGTCAGAGTACCGCATTTTGCGCCCCGCGCCAAGCGGGTCATCATGCTGTACATGTTCGGCGGGCCGTCTCACATTGACACGTTCGATCCCAAGCCGATCCTGTCGCGCGATAGCGGCAAACCGTTGCCGTTTGATGCACCCCGGGTCGTGTCGTTCCCCCAAAAGATGGGCAACCTGGTCGGCTCTCCCTTTCAGTTCCAACAGCACGGGGAAAGCGGGGCTTGGGTGGGCGACCAATTTCCCCACTTGGCTACTGTCATCGACCAGTTGACGATCATCCGCTCGATGCATTGTTCGAACCCACGCCATGGCGGGGCCGTGCTGGAATGGCACACTGGCAGTGACACGTTCATTCGCCCCAGCATGGGCTCTTGGATCACCTACGGGTTAGGCAGTGAGAACCAAAACCTGCCGGGGTACATCACCATCTGTCAGGCTCTTTCCCAAGGGGGCGTGAATAATTACGCTTCGGCCTTCCTGCCGGCGGCTTTTCAGGGGACTCCGCTGGGCCACGGAGAAATTGAGGCAAAAGATGCCAAGATCCCGTTTATCGGCGAGGGGATGGCGCGAGCACGCCTGCAGCGGCTGGAACTGGACATGCTAGCCCGGATAGGGGAGCGGCAATTGGAGAAGGTCGGACCGGACAGCGAGCTGGAAAGCCGCATCGCCAGTTTCGAGTTGGCGTTTCGGATGCAAGCGGAGGCGCCCGAGGCGGAGGACCTTTCGGGCGAAAGCGAGGCCACGCGCCGACTTTACGGCCTCGATAATCCTGCTACGGAGAACTTTGGACGGCAGTGTCTGCTGGCGCGCCGCTTTTCCGAGCGGGGTGTGCGCTTCGTGCAGTGCAATAGCAACGGTTGGGACCATCACAAGAAGCTAAAAAAGAACATGATCAAAATGTGTCGTTCGGTCGACAAGCCGATCGCTGGCTTGATCCGGGATCTCAAGGAGCGGGGCTTGCTGGATGAGACGCTCGTGATTTGGGGCGGTGAGTTCGGGCGGACCCCCACCGTCGAAGGGGCCGATGGCCGCGACCACAACCCGCACGGCTTCACCATGTGGCTGGCTGGCGGCGGGGTCAAGCCTGGCCTCACTTACGGCCGCACAGATGACTACGGCTATTATGCCGTCGAGAAGAAAGTTCATTTCCACGACCTGCATGCCACGATCCTGTATCTGTTAGGGCTGGACCATACGAAGCTCACCTATCGCTACGCAGGCCGGGATTTCCGCCTAACCGACATCCATGGCGAGGTCGTCCGTGGGATCCTGGCCTAATCTTCGCGATGAGCACGAAGAACGCTGGGAAGCCGCTCAGCGCACCTGCCGACTCCCGAGATTCTTTGTTGGTACTACCGCTCCTCCGCATCGCCTCGTGCCTGCGGCTCTGTTGCTTGCCTCGTGCGGACCAACACTACCCGACAGCAAGCCGCTCGATCGTGACGAGGCTCTCGACGCGTTCCAAGTGGTGGACGGCTTCCGCATCGAATTGTTTGCAGCGGAATCCTACGTCCTCGAACCAGTTGAAATCGCGTTCGATGAGAACGGCGACCTCTACGTCGCCGAGCTGGCCGACCACCCCGACGATCCACCTTCCTCTGAAAGCCCCACGGAGCAGCCGACGCACTTCTCCCGTTCCGCGCCGGCGTGTCGGGGCGGCGGCCCGGCGGATGGGATGGAGAAGTTCGAGCGGTGCGTGGCCGGTGCTGCGGGAACCCCGTTTGCCCGAGCCGTTCCCGGCGCGCCGCGTCGCGCTTCGGTCTAGCCCGTGCCGGCGGGTGCGGGAGATGCCGCGAGCGGCGGAGCCGCCTGCGGCAGCATGCCCGTCCGCTTGAGAATGGGCACCCAGCGCGAGCGGTTGCGCTTCGCCAGCAGTTTCTCGTAGTTCACCTCGGGATCCCGGTACGGCAGCCGGTCGCGCAGCAGCGCGAAGGTGATGCGCAGGATCTTGTGCCCGTGAAGCGATGCTTGCTCGCCGCGGCGTCCAGCTTCGTCCCGTCTACGCTCACCGTGCCCAGACGCAGCAACTGCAACTCCTTCGCCAGCAGCAGCACCTGCAGGAAACTCTCCGTCACCGCTTCGCAATTCTCCCGCCGGAACTTGGCGATCGTGTCGTGGTCCGGATGCACGACCGCCGTCACGTAGCGCACGCCGATGTCGCGCCAACTCGCCCGCTCGTGCGGCGGCTAGCCTGAATTCCCAACTACATATTCAGATGTGATTGTTTGGGTTCGTCGTGCCCGATAACAATCCGGAGTTTGCGGTTGGCAAGCCACGGGATCACGGTCTCTTGCTGGCCGAATCCGGAGGCGATGAGCAGCGGGTTGTGGGCGCGTCGCCCGAGGCGCACTTCGATCAGCTCGGGGCCGATCCGCACGGTCGCCGCGGTGCGCACGAAGCGGTCGAACAGCTGCTGCGCCTTGGTGCGTTCGTGCTGGTGGCCGATGCGCCGGGCCAGCAGCCGGTACAGCGTGGAAGCCATGACGGTGAATTGCAGGTCGGCGTCGATCTGCAGCGGCACCGCGGCCGAGAGCGCGTCCATGTGGAAGAACTCGATCGACTCGGCGATGGCGTTCTCGATGACCATGCGGCGGGCGTAGCGGTCGACGAGCGCGGCGGCGGCTGTGTCGAGTTGGTTGGTGAGCAGCAGCGTGGGGTCCTCGTGGCCGAGGTCGGCCACCGCGATCTGGCGCACCGGTGCGGGGTAGTCGCGCAGCGACACGGTGCTTGCGAGCGTGCGCGGGTTGCGGTAGCGGCGGCCGACATTGGTCAGGCGCACGCGTTTCCACTGGTCGGCGGGGGTCTCGCGCAGGGCCTGGAGCAGTTTGGCGGAGCGCCGCCGCAGGGTCAGGAAGCGGATGCCCTGGGCGTGCAGCTGGGCCAGCGAGGCGTAGGTCGTCAGGCGGCTGTCGAAGACGAGTTCGCCGGGCAGGGAGCCGGTGCGCTGCTCGAAGGCGTCGACGAAGCGCAGGATGGCGTCGTGCTGGTTGCTCTTGCGCACGGTGGCGTCGGCGAAGCAGAAGACACCGGCGTCGGTGTCGCGGGCGAGGAAGGCGAGCACGCCGTTCTGGCGGCGGCTGCGCTTGGAGACGTAATGCTTTTCGAGCAAGGCTTGGTCGCCGTGATAGGGGATGGTATGGAAGTCGAGGTCGAAGGAAGCGCCGCGGGGCAGGCCGACCTGCTCGAGCGCGTCGAGCCAGGCGGCGGACCAGGCAGGCAGCAGGTGGGGGTCGATGCGGCAGGAGTACTCGGTGAGAGAGGAGCGCTTGGGGAAGGCGTTGAGGCCGGCGAAGAGGGCGAGGCCGTGGTCGAGGATGTCGGGCATGACGCGGGTGGGGCGGCCGATGCCCCAGAGTTTGAGGGCGAGCAGGGAGCGGCAGGCGCAAGCGGCGGGGATGGCGTCGCTGCCGGGCAGGCCGGAACGGGCGGCGAGCTGGTCGAAGCGGAGGCTGGCGAGCAGGGGCAGGAAGAGGAAGAGGCCGCCGAAGGGGGTGCGGAAGGAGCGTGGGGAGAGGTCGAGGGCAGCCTGGCAGGAGAGGGGAGCTTGGAGCGGGCGGGCGGACTCGAGGATGCGGGAAGCGGGACGGCGCTGGAGGCGCGGCAAGCCGGCGCGGCGGAGGATGGCGGCGATGGTGGAGACGCTGGCGGGGAGGCCTTCGCGGTCGAGCGCGGCGGCGATCTGGTAGGCGGAGAGCTGCTGGGAGGAGCGGAGCTGGAGGACGCGCTGGGTGCGCTCAGCGCGGGAGTCGGCGGCGGGGGAGGGCTTGGGCGAGCGCGGGGCAGGGTGGAAGAAGGAGCGGTCGGGATTGCGCTGGAAGGCGGCGCAGAGATTGCGGAAGGAGCCGCGCGAGTAGCCGAAGCGGGAGGCGGCCTCGGCGAGGGAGCAGCCGTCGACGAAACGGGCGCGGAGAGCTTCGTACTGGCGTTGGGAGGGGTTGGCAGGCTGGAGGAAGCGGTCGGCGAGGGAAGTCACTATCATGACTTCACAATACCACAAAAAACACTGTCATTATCGACAAACAGGGGTGGAGATGCGGCCAATGCGGCAAAAACCGGGCAACCGATAGTTAAAAAGGGAGTTAGGTGGAGATCAAGTGGCGAATTGCGCTGGAGAAGGGTGTGCTCTCCTGAAGAGGCCCG
This sequence comes from Bryobacterales bacterium, assembly GCA_965218615.1. Taxonomy (GTDB): domain Bacteria; phylum Acidobacteriota; class Terriglobia; order Bryobacterales; family UBA6623; genus VXMF01. The sequence continues at coordinate 309,195 of CBDCLH010000001.1, read as the reverse complement.
GGAGAAACTGTCAATATAATCCTGTTATTATCAGTCTATTAGTGCAATGATGGTATTACATTGCCGAGGGCAAACACACGAGAAAGCAAGGTGCTCGGGAGAGTTTGCCTCCCGAAAATGTCAGACACTGCCTAGCCGTTGGGAATGCAGGCTAGAGAAGATCCCATTGTGCGCCGTGGAAAGGCGTTTTCTTCTAGCGGGTGCGAACCCCGCGCAACAACTGTCGCTCCGGTTGGTAGCAGCCAGGGCGGTTCGTGGAGGCAACGAAATGGACTGAAGCACTCTGGTGTCAAAGGGCCGCCTTGGGCGGTTCAGCGACCCTGCGGGCCAGAACGCGAGTGAACGCCGAGCAGGCCTCGAAAAGCTTAAGGCGGAAGCCGACCCTCCAATGGTAAGGGGAAGGCCGTCGACGGATCGGGAAGCGAGCGACGCAGGCACCGAACCGCTTCCGCCGGGGTACTGGCGCTGGCACGCACGGAAGAGGAAGGGAACAGCAACACGGGAAGCCCTGCCGGTGGCGTGCACGCGCCGAACCGGAATCCCGTCAGGGACAGGCCGGGCCGGGCCGGGTGGCGGAGAGGTCCGGAGTACCGGGGAGGCCGGGTAACGCCGGCGGAGGGAAGGGACCCCAGGTGAGGAGAGGTGAGGGAAAGCGCGCAGGACGCCGGGAGTGGCAGCGCCTAGGACCCCGGCCTAGTGTGTCCGAAAGAGCTGGAACCACCGCATGCGAAAGCGAAGGGAAGCGAATGCGGGACCGAGCGCAAGCCGGGATCGCGGGCGCTGGCGGCAGGGCGTGAACAGGCCTGCCGCCGGGTGCGGCGACGGGCGGGAAGAGGACGGGGGCGTGCGACTCCCGCGACGCGGACGGCGTCAGCCGACGCGCCACTCCCGTCAGAGCCGGATCCACCCGTGTGCGAGCGGCATGATCCCACTGGAGAGCCCGCTGCGGGAAATCCGCACGGCGGGTTCGGTGAGTGGGGAGCGGAAACGTGGCAAGGCGAGAGACTGAGGCACCGGCACGACGCGGAAGCGTCACGCGAAAGCGGGCGGTAAACGGCTACTCCCTCACGCTAAAGCAGGCGCGTCGCTCCCCGACTCTACGGCGTAGCAATAGATCAACAACGACAGCAGCATGCGCGGATGGTACTGGGCCGAGCCGGTGCCGCGCTGGTTGACTTGGAACTTGCTCCTGTCCACGCGCTCGACAGCCTCGATGACGAAATGCGCCAGATCGTCCTCGGGCAGCCAGTCGAGCATGTTGGGGGGCAGCAGGAACGGCTGGTTCCGATCGCAGGGGACGAACTTGGCCATAGCGCGATTGTATTCTATTTTCCGTTGTAATTTCTATGCTTTATCTTCAGTAACTCCCCAGGTACCCCCGCCCACGTTCACTTGACACGGCCGGAATAGTGGCGAGTACGGGAGGGGCGGGTGGCAGGGATGGCCTGGATGGCCTGGGCACGCTTGACAGCGGGCCACGAATACATGTAAGGCTAGAAATGTTCTGAAGATCCGGGCTGTCGCGAGGGGCAGTGAGTCCAGCGGCGGTGGGTCCGGGCGCGGACGGGGCGATGCCGGAGCAGTCGCACAGCGAGCAGCGCGAGGCGGGCGGGGACGAGCGTCTCGCGCAGCTGCAAGCCGAGAACGGCCAGCTACGAGCCGAGAACGCCCGGTTGCGGGCGGATCTGGCGGCGTTGCGGCAGCAAGTGCAGGAGCTCCAGCGGCGGCTGGGCCTGGACAGCCGCAACAGCGGCAAGCCGCCGTCGAGCGACGGGCCGGGCAAGCCCCCGGCCGGGAAGCGGACGCGCAGCCAGCGAGGCCGGTCCGGCAAGCGCTCGGGCGGGCAGCCCGGGCACAAGGGCGCGACCCTGTGCCAGACGGAGACGCCGGATCGGATCGAGACCCACCTGCCGCCGCGTTGCGCCGCCTGCGGAGCGCCGCTGGCGGCCCAGGACGCGGAGGGCGAGCCGCTGCGTCGGCAGGTGTTCGACCTGCCCCGGCCGTCGCCGCTGGAGGTGACCGAGCACCAGGCGCGCGCCTGCCGTTGCGGGGCCTGTGGCAGCGTGACGCGGGCCGCGTTCCCGGTCGGCGTGCAGGTGCCGGTGCCGTACGGTGCGCGAGTCGCCGCCACGGTGGTGTACCTGCAGAACGCGCAGTTCCTGCCCGAGGACCGCTTGGCGGAGGTGCTCCAGGACCTGTTCGGCGTGGCGATCTGCACGGCGACGCTGGCGGGGATCACGCGCAAGGCGGCCCAGTGCTGGCGGGGCTTCACGGAACGGGTGCGCGATCTGCTGGTGAGCGCAGACGGGGTCAAGCACTTGGACGAGACGGGTTTCCGGATCGCCGGCAAGACGCAGTGGCTGCACGTATTGAGCACGCCGTGGCTGACGTTCTACCGCACGAACGCCCAGCGAGGCAGCCTGTTGCAGGGACTGAAGGGCATCCTGGTCCACGCTCACTGGGCGTCGTATTGCAAGATTCCGGGAGTGCTGCACTCGATGTGGAATGCGCACCATTTGCGGGAGTTAGAGGCACTGGCGGGAATCGACGGCGAAGACCGGGCGCGACGCATGCAGCAGCTGCTAAGGCGGGCGAACCGGGCGGTGTGGAGCGCTCGGGAGCGGGGCCTTCGGCTGCCGCGTTCGCTGCTGGAGCGGAGCGGTCGGCGCTACGACCAACTGGTCGGGGAGGCGCTGGCATAGCACGAGGGGCTGGCGCCGCTACGGGCCGCCGAGCCCGGGCGGCGGGGCCGCAAGAAACGCCGACCGGGGCACAACCTGGCGCTGCGGCTGCGGGACCGGCGGGAGTCGGTATTACGCTTCCTGACGGATTTCACAGTGCCCTTCACGAACAACCAGGCCGAGCAGGATCTGCGGATGAGGAAGCTGCGCATGAAGATCTCGGGCGGGTTCCGGTCCGAGCAGGGGGCACAAGACTTCGCCACACTGCGTAGCGTGCTGTCCACCGCACGGAAGCAGGGGCTGAACCGCATCGAGGCCTGGCTCCAAGGGCCGGACGCCCTGCTCGCGCGAGTGGAATCCTAGCCACCACCCTGCATCCCGACCGCCGCAGCCTTCATGCATCCGAGTCATCGGTGCTCTTGCCCGAGGGTCGGGATACCTTTGTTGTGAAACAGCGGGATCGAGCGAGCAATCCGCGTACACCAACCCTTCCCCGCGATCCGCAGGAGCCCCAGACGGGGTCGAACCGTGATGCCCGTCGCGAGCGTGCCGAATCCAACCGAACTCAAGGGCAGCCCCGATCTATGGCCCAAGGCTCCGGATCTGGGATTCCTCAACGCTTGACGATACAGGCACTGTCGCTCTCTCGAACGACGCTTCAAGTATAGGAATGTTTCATGCCGTCGGGGTGAGCGGCGAACCGATCATGCGAGTTTGTTGTGAAACAGCGGGATCGAGCGAGCAATCCGCGTACACCAACCCTTCCCCGCGATCCGCAGGAGCCCCAGACGGGGTCGAACCGTGATGCCCGTCGCGAGCGTGCCGAATCCAACCGAACTCAAGGGCAGCCCCGATCTATGGCCCAAGGCTCCGGATCTGGGATTCCTCAACGCTTGACGATACAGGCACTGTCGCTCTCTCGAACGACGCTTCAAGTATAGGAATGTTTCATGCCGTCGGGGTGAGCGGCGAACCGATCATGCGAGTTTATGTTGGAGAGGTGCCGGAGAGAGGGATGGCCGCCACTACCTCGGACCCTCTCTCCCTAGGGCCGCAGGTGGCGCAAGCCACCGTTGCGGCAGGTAGCAGATGCCTCCCCGCCTCAGCGCGGGGAGGCCCCCGGTGGGGCCTGGCCAGGCCCCACCGGGGGCGACGGGCCGGACCGTTTCGACCTCGGGCTCACAGCCCCGTTGCCCAGCTTGGTCGGCCCGTCGCAACCATTCCTGCGCGACCTGAACGGAAGCGTGGTTGCGCCAGGACAAGTCCTGGAGAGGGGAATGCCTATGAGCTGAAACCTCTCGTGGCGAGCCAGCGGGTTCGACTCCCGTCCGGCAAAGGTGCAGCCCACCAGCCGGAAGTGAGTGTTGCAGGCCGTTCGGTAACGAACGGCTTGAAGCGTACACAACGGGCGGCGAAGCGGCGCTATTGAGCCTCGAAATCCGCAATGTCGGTGCCTTCAGCTTCCACGCACTGGGGGCAGCACCGCCAGCGCCGTCAACGGCGAGGCGCTGGGGGACCGGCCGGGGTCCGAGAACGTGCGCATAGCCGCGGGATGGCTCGTCAGGGAACCTGGGAGGCCCTGTCCTGTCCACGTGTGGAAGAACGGTCACAAGGGTACGCCGTACAAGCAAGCCCCTGGCCCGTCCCCGGCCTGCGGGGAGACGGGAGCGCGCAAGCGGACACCAACCCACAGCAGGTGACGCGCGGTACCGGCTGGCGAATCAATAAGCCGAAGGGATGCCGGGCAGGGAGTCGTAGTGCCTTGATAGTACCGACAGACGGCGGGGAACCGTCTCCAGCGGGACCCGTCCGAGGGAAGCGGGGCATCTGATGTGCAGAACCATGCGAGGGAAACGATGGAGGAGACACAGGGCTACACCAACACGTCCACGAAACAAGCATGGATAGCGGAGCAGGCGAAGGCGCACCCGGAGCGGGTGTTCACCTCGCTGCACCACCTGCTGGACAGGGACTGGATGCGGGAGGCATACCGCCGCACGCGGAAGGACGGAGCGTCGGGGATCGACGGCGTGAGGGCCGCCGACTATGAGCGCGACTTGGAGGCCAATCTAACGGACCTGCTGGAGCGCATCAAGTCGGGCAGCTAGCAGGCGCCGCCGGTCCGTCGGCACTACATCCCGAAGGCGGACGGCAGGGTGCGGCCACTCGGCATCCCGACCCTCGAGGACAAGGTGGCGCAGCGGGCGATCGTGATGCTGCTGGAACCGATCTACGAGGCAGATTTCCTGCCGTGCTCGTACGGGTTCCGGCCCGGGCGGTCGGCTCACGACGCTCTCGACACACTGTACGAGAGCGTCGGCAAGCAGGGACAGGGATGGGTGATTGACGTGGATCTCGCGGGTTATTTCGAGAGCATTCCCCATGCCGAGATCCGGGCGCTACTGGACCTGAGGATCAAGGATGGCGTCGTGAGGCGCATGCTCAACAAGTGGCTTGGAGCTGGAGTTCTGGAAGCAGGCATCCTTTACAAGACGGATACTGGCACCCCGCAAGGCGGTGTGGTTTCGCCCCTAATCGCGAATCTAGTCCTGCATTATGTGCTGGATCAATGGTTCGTCGAGACCGTGCAGCCACGGCTGCGGGGGCGCAGTCAGTTGGTGCGCTATGCCGATGACTTCGTGATGACGTTTGCAGACGCTGAGGACGGCCAGCGCGTGCTGGCCGTGCTGGGCAAGCGGTTGGGGCGCTATGGGCTGACGCTCAACGCGACCAAGACCCACTATGTGGACTTCCGCCGCCCGCAGGGCGCGGATGGCCAAGCACCGCAAGCGACCTTTGACTTTCTGGGCTTCACCCATCTGTGGGGCCGGTCGAGAAAGGGCTATTGGGTCGTCCGGCAGGTCACGGCCAAGAAACGTTTTGCGCGCGGACTGAAAGCGGTCAGCGAGTGGTGCAAGAGGCACCGCCACGCGCCGCTGGAGGACCAGCGGGAGAGGCTGGCCAGCGTGATCCGAGGGCACTGCAAGTACTATGGCGTCACGGGGAACGGGAAGCGTTTCGGACAATTCCGGTATGAAGTCGTGCGCATCTGGCAGAAGTGGCTTTCGCGGCGTAGCCGCAAGAGCCGCGTCCACTGGGAGCGCATGGGGGAAGTCCTGCAACGGTATCCCCTGCCGCCGGCCACGATCATGCGACGCATCCACGCTGCCTGAGCGAACCTGCCATCAGAGGAACCGAGTGCGGCAACCCGCACGCTCGGGTCTGAGGGGGGAGAGGCTCGGTAACGACCTCTCCTACCCGGCGTGAAGCCCCGCATCGCAAAAGGATAGGAACGCAGGAATGACCTCACTCAACTCCATTGTCGTTGCCGGCATCGACGTCGGCAAGTCGAAGCTCGACGCCCACATCCTCGAGGGCAGCCTCGAGCGCCAGTTCAACAACGACCAGTGCGGCCGCCGGGCCCTGCGCAACTGGCTGCTCAAGCACGGCGTCACCCGCGCCGTTCTCGAGCCCACAGGGCGCTACCACCGCAACCTCCACCGAGGCCTCTTCGACGCTGGCATCGAGACCGTCCTGGGCAACCCCTTGCGCTCCCGCCGCTTCGCCGAAGCCATCGGAAAGCTCGCCAAGAACGACCGCGTCGAGGCCGCCATGCGCGCCCGTTTCGGCCTCCTCGACGGCCTGGAGGCCACCCCGCCCCAGCCGCACAACCTCCAGCTCCTCAGCGACTTGCTCGCCCTCCGCCGCAAGCTCCTCAAGCAGCTCGGCGCCCTCCGCAAGCTCTGCGTCGAACTCGACCCCGAGGCCGCCGGCTGCCCCGGTACCACGCTCGAGGCCTTCCAGGCCGACAGCGCCGACTGTGACCGCCGCATGCGGCAATGCATCGCTGCCGACGCCGCGCTCTCCCGCCGCGACGCCAGCATCCAGTCGATCCCCGGCTGCGGTCCCGTCAACGCCGCCTGCCTCTGCGCTGACAGGCCCGAACTCGGCACCCTCGGCCGCCGCCAGGCCGCCTCCCTCTTCGGCCTCGCCCCCTTCGACCGCGACTCCGGACAGCACCGCGGCGGCCGCTCCATCCGCGGCGGCCGCGCCCAGCCTCGCCATCTGCTCTACATGGCAGCCATGACCGCGATCCGCTGGGAACCGGCCTCCAAGGCCTGCTACGAGCGCCTCGCCGCCGACGGCAAGCCGCACAAGGTCGCCCTCGTCGCCGTCATGCGCAGGCTCGCCGGCGTGCTCGACACCCTCCTGCGCGAGAACCGCCTCTGGCAGCCCGACCCGCCCGCCCGCGCACTGGAGGCCGCCGCCTGCAACCGCTGCCGACCAGCCCCAGACCAACAGCCGGCTCTGTGGAAAAAACGCGCCTCAATCGCCCCTCGTCACCACTTTTCCCCGAAAATCCGCTTGACAGGAAACACGGAAGCTGGGCAGTTACGATTTTTCTCGATTTTCCTTGACATGTGAAGAACCTGGGTGTACTATGCCTTCAACAATTTGTCCGGGTAATACATTGGCATCTCATCATCTGGATATCAGGAGGCGGTTATGCTTCGCAAGTGCTTGGGTGTAGACGGCTGGAAGTCTTTTCTTGTTGGGGTCGCGATCATTGGCTTACCAACGGCCCTCATCGAAAGTTCGCGGGCGCAGGTGATCGAATCGTCGATCCAGGGCGTCGTCACGGATCCGTCAGGAGCAGTGATACCCGACGTAAAAATCGAGGTGTCCAACACCGCGACCGGAGATGTACGCCAGGCTCAGACAAATGCGGAAGGTTCTTACACGGTGCCCTCGCTCACACGTGGGACTTATGCGTTAAACGCGTCGGCGCAAGGGTTTCAAACCCAGGTTGTTATAGACATTGGCTTGGAAATGGACCAGAAAGCCCGGATCGACCTGACCATGCAGATCGGTCAGGTGACGGACACTGTGACTGTGGAAAGTACGGCGATTATGCTCAACACGGAACGCCCGGAAGTGGCTCAGCTAGTGGAAGAAAAGCTTATCACCGAGCTTCCCTTGAACGGCCGGAACTTTCTCCAGCTTGCTTCTATCTCAACCGGCGTCGTGAACAGCTTCGGACGGGGATCGACGGAAGCTGACAATTTCGCGGGGGGCAGGAAGGACACCACCATGCACGTGGGTGCACGGGGCGACGCGCTCAGCTTTCTCGTCGACGGTGTGGATGTGCGAATGAATACACGAGGATTTACTTCTCTGCCTCTCGCCATCGATTCCATAGCGGAGTTCAAAGTCCAGAAGAACATGTTTTCATCCGAATACGGTTATGGTGCCGCCATTGTCAGTGCGATGACCAAGTCAGGCACAAATGAGTTTCACGGAACGGTGTTCGGGTTTATACGCAACGATAATCTTGATGCCCGAAACTTCTTTGAGGCCGGTAAGAACGAGTTTCGGCAGAATCAGTTTGGTGCGTCCGCGGGCGGGCCGATTGTTAAGGACAAAACGTTCTTTTTCGGCAACTATGAAGGATTGCGAATTCGGCAGGAACAGACGTTTATCGCCGCAGTACCGACAGAGGCGCAAAAAAATGGGGACTATACCGCCTCTGCAGAACCAGTTATCGATCCCTTCTCGGGAAACCCATTTCCAAACAATGTTATCCCCCGAGATAGGATCTCCAATTGGGCAAATGAAATGAACAAATTCATCCCTTCGCCCAACTTGGGAGCAACGGGTCTGAATCTGAATACGACCGACCAGTTTGTTCGTGATTTCGACCAATTTACCGTCAAGATCGACCACCGATTTTCGGACACCGACGTGGTCAGCGGGCGATACATTCAGCACGACGATAAGCAGCTAAACCCCAGAAGTCATGTGAAGAATACTCGGTTCGCTTCCCCTATCGAGGCCAAGAATATAGCCTTTCAGTACACTCGTATCTTCTCACCCACGTTGCTCAACTCTTTCAAGTTTGGATATAACCGCGGCTTTGCGGATACCGTTAACGAGGAATGCCAACCTGCGTGCGACAAGTTCGGGCTCCGGAATTTAGGCTTGCCGGAAGGGCGAACATGGCTTCCGAGCACGGGGATCTTAGGGTTTAATGGTTGGGGAGGCATAGGGTTTGGGTTCGGGGAGACCGAGGAAACGTTTCAGTTCAGCGATACTCTGTCTATCATCCGTGGCAAGCACAGCATGAGCACAGGCTTTGACGTTCGTCACATCACAGCCGACATCTCTACCTTTGAAAGCACAAGCGGTAGGTTATTTTTCGAAGGGACGTTCACAGGCCATCCTATGGCAGATTATGTGCTTGGAATCCCCCGAGAGTTCAACTCAACAGTCGGAACGAACGTGGCCAAATTCAGCTTTCCTGGGTACGCGTTTTTTTTCCAGGATGATATCAAACTGCATCCCAGATTGACCCTAAATTTGGGTGTGCGCTACGAATGGAGGCCGCCGGTTGACGAGGAGAGAAACCACGAGCAGCGATTTGACTGGCAAACCGGGATACTGAGGATTGGACGGCCGTTCAGCGACTTCCCTGGCGTCGACATCCCAGAACCTCCGTGGATCCAATCTGGGGCGGAGGTTCCAGTGGACTTTGCGGACAAGAACAATGTCGCTCCTCGGATCGGCCTGGCGTGGCGCCCGCTTGGGGAGAAGACGGTGATTCGCACGGGATTTGGGCTGTTCTATATCGTCCAGCAATTCTTAGAAGAAAAGGAAAGGCTGGTGCAGGAGCCGCCGGTTCGGCTCCCGGTCTCGATTGCGAGCGATCCCGACACCCCTGAACTTTTGATCGATCGTGGCGATCTGATACCACCTTCGGCCAATGTTCTGTCCACAGCGAAATTGGCTCTGCAAGCTGTGGGGGTACCGGTGGACCGGACACCTTTTATGATGCAGTGGAACTTTGGAATCCAGCACCAGATCAAAGGATACCTATTTGATGCCACGTACGCCGGATCTGGGGGCAGGAAACTTGGCGTTCGAATGAACATGAATTCAGCTCCTCCCAGCACGTTACCAGATCCTCAATCGCGGAAGCTTTACCAAGACTTTACCTTCTTGTTGGCTCGATTTCACAATGGAACGTCCAGCTACAATTCCTTGCAGTTGAAGGTTGAGAAGCGATTCTCTGAGGGGCTCGGTTTCTTGCTATCCCACACGTACTCGCACGCCCTCGATATCGAATCCCGTGAACCCAGCGCGACTGTGGTGCAAGATCCAAGGAACCTCAAGCTCAATAAGGGAAACTCCGCCTATGATGTTCGACATCGCTTTGTTGGAAGTCTCATTTATGAGCTGCCATTCGGTACTGGAAAGGCGGTCGGGGCTAGTACCAGCGGTTTCGCGAACAAGATGATTTCTGGTTGGCAAGTGAACTCGCTTGTGACCTTAAGCGAAGGAAACTGGTTTTCTCCCAGGGTGCGCCAAGACCGCGCGAATGAAGGGCCCGGGTTTCGCTGGCAGCGACCGGATGTGTTGAGAGATCCCAACATCCCGGGCGGAGGCACCGTGGAAGAGTGGTTCGACACTTCCGCCATGGTTTTGGCATCGTTCGGACAGTATGGGAATATGGGACGAAACACCCTGCGGTCCCCCGGTATTACTCTTTGGGATTTTTCCCTTTTCAAGAATACGTATATCGGAGAACGGTTTAATGTGCAATTCCGTACGGAATTTTTCAATTTCTTAAACCGGCCCAATTTCCGAACGCCGAACATCAGCGTTGATCGAGGAGGTTTTGGCGCCATCACTGCAGCCGAAGAGCCGAGAAGAATTCAGTTTGGGCTGAAGCTCATATGGTGACCTTCCCATGACATATTGGATGCGGGGGGCCGAGGGACACATAAGGTGCTGCTTTCCTCCTGGTCGTGCACGGGACTCTCGCGAGGGCATTGTCAAGTTAATAAATGTTATTTTGCGGCAATCCCTTAGTACGCCCAGAAGTCGTCAGGTTTGTCCATGGCAACGTAGTCGGCCACGTTCTCAGGGGTGATCTCCACGCTTTCAATGAGCCACTGTTTGGGGATCGGCTCGCCGCTGAGAGCCTTGATCAACGCTTTCACCGATTCACGACCGTGTATCCTCGGTGGGTGCGTCATGGTGTATTTGCCGATGCCCGCCACGATCATTTTCAACCAACCGTTGTAGTTGTCCTGCGAGGTGATGAATGGCCGACCGTCCCGCATCATGTCGTCGGTCACTCCGGCCTCGCGCAAGGCCTGAATGCCGCCCAAGGCCATCTCGCCGCCGTCAAAATGAATACCATCGAGGTCCCGATGAGCAATTAGGATGTTCTCGATGACTCTCTGCCCACTGGCGCGGGACCAATCTCCCGCCTGTCGCACCGCCTCAATCGCAGGGTGCCTTTCGAGCACGGCATCGTAGGCTGCGTTTCTCTCCACCGCCGGACCGGAGCCTGGGATACCTTCGACTAGAGCGATCTTTCCTTTGCCGCTGATCAACTCGATCAGCTTGCGCAGGGAGTGAAAGGCGATGGAATAATTGTCGGCGGAAACAAGCGTCGTATACTTGTCGCCGGAGATTTTGCGGTCGACGATGACAACTGGAATCCCTTCGCTTTCGCACTGATTCAGGATCGCGCCGGCCACATCGGTGGTAGCCGCGCCAACAATAAGCCCGTTCACACCCTTTGCCAGTAGGTCTTCCAAGTCTGCCAACTGCTTGCTGGGGGAGTCGTTGGCATCCGTTATGAACAAGCTTACGCCCTGATGCTTGTCGACCGTCTCTTGGATTGCCTCTCTCAAGGCGGTACGCCAGGTATTCGTTTCCGATGCGTTGCTGAAACCGATAACCCACTTAGTCTTCTTCTTGCCGCGAAACGGCTGCAAGAGCCTGACCGCCACAGCAACGCCCAACACCAAGACAGCGGTGCCACCAATGAATGCCCGTCGTGTGAATTGGCTGCTCATTTTGATCCTCGCCGTTGCCGTGTCTGTTGGTGCGGGGAGGGGGTGGTCAATTGTGAGGTTTCTTATACAAGGAGGTCACCACCAAGATAATCAAACCCTTCAGCAATCCTGTGCGCGTACGGCGACACGTTCAGCAGATTCAGCAGGTTGTTGATCACGGGATGATGAGCGTGCCAGCAATGTGCTGTACATATAGCCTACGCCACGAAACAGACTGGTTCCACCGATGACGACCGCACCAGTGTCGTCCTATTCCAAGCCGCGTCCTGCCCACGGATCGCCGCCCGTGACAGGCGCGGTGAAAATGATGGCGTCGAGTGCCGCCTATGCACCACTAATCATATAAGTGATCAGCTTCACCCTATTGACCGATTGACCGAAGATTCTCCGAGAGCCGGGCCGCCTGCTCGTTTCCACCGACCGCGTATACATGACGCCTCGTAGGGAGTGAAGGCGTACGTTCCCTTGATGCCCCCAATGGGCTTACCACCTGAAACGGTGAGGGCGGCACCGGTGACGATGGCCACCGTGGCGAGAGTCACAATGAACGGGGCGAACCGGCGCCATACGATGATCGTCGCGTTGAAAGCCTCAGTGGCAGCCCCAACGCCAATGTGCCCGAGCAGTACCACTGGTAGGGCGTAGCCTTCTCCGCTGTCGTACAGCAACGCAGCGACCACGCTACATAAGCTGAGCACCATGCCCACCGACAGATCGATACCGGCTGTCAGGATCACAAAGGTCATGCCCACAGCGACGGCGCCGAGCATTGATGACCTAGCGACCGGACACACTTAACACTGGCGCGGTGTTCTGTGTAGAACGGGGGTAGTGCGGGTAGGGCTGCGCATTTTCCGTCCGCAGACGATCGCTTGGCTGCGAGAGGCATTACAGCTGGGCCAGCTGTCGCGGGCGGCCCTGGGTCGCGGGGTATGCGAGCTGGAGGACTGGCGCAACCCCAAGGGCGAGTATTGCACGGCCTCGGCGCGCAAGGTGCTGCCCGAGCTGGCCGGCCAGCTGGACCTGCCGCTGCCGCCGGCCCAGCCGGGTCCGCCCGCCTGCCGCCCGCGGTCCAGCCCGGACCCGCCCGTGCCGTCGACCGGCTTCACCGGCTCGCTGGCGGAACTCGGCGAGGTCCGCGTGCGTCTGACCACCTCCGAGGCGGAGCGGCGGCTGTGCGCCGGACTGCTCGACCAGCACCATCCGCTGGGCCCGGGCCGGGCCCCCGGCTGTCGGCTGCGCTATCTGCTGGCAGCCGATTGCGGGCCGCTGGGCGTGCTCTCGTTCGTGGCGGCAGCGTTCCGGCTGGGGCCGCGCGATGCCTTCCTGGAGTGGGACGACCGCACGCGCGGAGCGCACATCGAGCGGATCCTCAGCAACGACCGCTTTGTGCTGGTCCCGGGCGTGCAGGTCCCGAACCTGGCCTCGCACGTACTGGGGAAGACGATCAAGAGACTGGCCCAGGACTGGGAGCAGGAGCACGGAGTGCGGCCCTGGTTGGTGGAGACCTGCGTGCAAAGTTCGCGACCGGGAACGAGTTACAAGGCGGCCGGCTGGCAGTGCGTGGGACCGACGCAGGGGCGGCCGCCGGGAGCGGGCGAGGCGGTGGAGACGAAGGCGGTCTGGCTGCTGGGTTTGGATGCGAACTGGCAGCAGAAGCTGGGCCGGAAGCCGGAGCAGAAGCTGGGGCAGTACCCGGAGTTGGTGCTGAACGAGGAGGCGAACTGGGCACGGCGGGAGTACCTGCGTTCGGACCTGCCGGACGGGCGGCTGCGGCAGCGGCTGGAGCGGATGGGGCAGAGCTGGGAGCGGCATCCGGGGGAGGATCTGCCGGCAATCTTCCCGCACCAGGGGGACCTGCGGGCGGCGACGCGCCTTTTGCACAATGACAAGGTGCAGGATCGGGATATCTTGCAGCCGCACCGGGAGGCGTTGCTGGAGCGGGTGCAGGTGGAGTCGACAGTGTTGCTGGTACAGGACACGACGACGCTGAACTACACGAACCTGAAGGGTTGCACGAGCGGGTTGGGGCCGTTGCAGGACCGCGCGAGCAGTTCCCGGGGGCTGTTCGTGCACGCGACGGTGGGGTTCACGGAAGGCGGGCGTCCGCTGGGGGTGAGCGGGCTGGAGCGGTGGGCGCGGCCGGAGCAGGAGCCGGACCCGGAGGCGGAGAAGGAGAAGGAGAAGGAGAGCCGGCGCTGGTTGCGGGGGTTCGAGCAGGGTCAGGAGTTGGGGCGGGAGAGTCCGCAGGCGCGGGTCGTGGTGGTGGGGGACCGCGAGAGCGACATGTTCGAATTGTTCGAGCGGCAGGCGGAGCGGACGGAGGAAGCCGGGTTGCTGGTGCGGGTGCACTTGGGGCGGCAGCGCAAGGTGCGGGCGTGGGACGCGGCGTTCCGCTCGGAGATGATCCGGCCGATCGAGGCGCAGCCGGACTTCGAAGAGGCGGTGGTGACGGGCCGCAAGGTGGAGATCGAGTCGCAAGGGGGGCAGCGGGCGCGGCAGAAGCGGACGGCGGTGACGGAGATCCGGATCGGGCGGGTGGAGTTGCTGCCGCCGAAGGGGCGGGCCGGAGCGGTGGCGCCGGTGCCGGTGTGGCTGGTGCGGGTACTGGAGCCGGACCCGCCGGCGGGGGAGGAGGCGTTGGAGTGGCTGCTGCTGTCGAGTGAGGGGGGGCGGACAGCGCAGTGGGCGGAGCGCATCGTGAGCTGGTACGAGCGGCGCTGGGGGATCGAGGAGTATTTCCGGCTGCTCAAGACGGGGACGCGGATCGAGGACCGGCGGTTGCGGGATGCGGAGGCGCTGGGCAAGTGCCTGGTGTTCGACGCGATCACGGCCTGGCGGGTGTTCAGCCTGGACCGCTACGCCCGGGACGCGCCGGACACGCCGGCGGAGGAGGTGCTCACGGCGGACGAGATGGCCGTGATCGAGGGCGTGACGGAGACGGAGCGGTTGCGGCCGCCGCGGGAGCGGGGCCAGCCGGTGGGACCGGGCATTCGCAGTTGGGTCGTGCTGCTGGCGCGCATGCGGGGCTGGCGTCCGAAGAAGCACCGGGAACTGCCGGGGAACGAGGTGCTGTGGAAGGCGTACCAGCAACTGCAAACGATGGTGCGCTATCGGCAGGCGCTGCGAGGACCGCCGTAGCAGCCCGCGCCGGGGTGGGCGGGGAGTGTCTGGTGGAACGGCATCCGCCGGTTCTCCGCAGGGGGCCGTCAGGGGGGAGTGCAGAACTCTTCCATGGAGGCACTGTCGTGGGCAGCAGGGAAGCTTCTCGGCAGGGCTTGATGCGTGCCGTGTCGGGAACACCTTGGCGCAGCTCGAAGTCTGCCCGCTGTTCCCCGGTGATCCGTTTTCCCAACCAATGCGTGACGGCCGAATGGGACCCATTCGCAACGCAATGATCGGAATGGCAACGCTGGCCGTGCAGCCCCAACCCGGTTCCGCCAGATGCGTGCGTCTGTCGTGCTGCGCTGGTCTCCCTCGTCTCGCCCCCCAGTATGCGGGAGGCCCATCCGGCACCATCAAGACCGAATGTGAGCATCAATCCACGATTGCCTCGAAACTTCCAGCATCAACTATGTCCGGTCGCTAGATTGATGACTGCTTGAGGATGTTGGTCATGTTACCCTTGGTCAGAGAATGTTCCAGGGAGACGATGCTTCCCACGACTACGCACCCAAGATGGGTCGGCCGTCGCTGCCGCCGGGGCTCTACTTTCGCAGCCTGCTGATCGGCTACTTCGAAGGACTCGACTTCGAGCGCGGCATCGCTTGGCGCACGGCCGACTCGTTGTCGCTGCGGCGCATCTTGCGGATCGAGTTCGATGAGACGACGCCGGACCACTCGACGATCTCGCGGACGCGGCGGCTGATCGATCTGGAAACACACCGGGAAGTGTTCACCTGGGTGTTGCCACTGCTCGCCCAAGAAGGGCGGTTGCAGGGCGGCACAATTGGAGTGGACGCGACGACGCTGGAAGCGAACGCGGCGCTGCGCTCGATCGTACGGCGAGCGACGGGAGAGCGCTACGAAGAGTTTTTGAGAGGACTGGCGGCGGGGTCCGGGATCAAGACGCCGACCAGAGAGCAGTTGACGAAGCTCGACAAGAAGCGTCGCAAGAAAGGCTCGAACGAGCAGTGGCGGCACCCGCACGATCCCGAGGCAAAGATCACGAAGAGGAGAGACGGGCGCACACACTTGGCCCACAAGGCCGAGCAGGCCGTGGATGTGGAGACGGGGGCGGTTATCGCGGTGACGCAGGCCGGAGCCGACCAGGGCGACACGACAACGATTGCGGAAACGGTGACAGAAGCGGCGCAGCCAGTGGCGGCGGTGGCGGCCGACGAAGAGGCCAACGAGAAGCTGGCGGCAGCAGGTTTGCAGGAGGTGATCGCGGACAAGGGCTATCACTCCAGCGACGTGCTGACGGATTTGGCGGCGTTGGAGATTCGTTTTTGCATCAGTGAACCGGATCGCGGGCGACGCTGCTGGCGAGGCAAGCAACTTCAGCGCGAAGCGGTGTACGCGAACCGGCGTCGGATTCGGGGTGCCCGAGGGAAGCGCCTGCTGCGGCAGCGAGGGGAGAAGGTCGAGCGAGTGTTTGCGCACTTGTTGGAGGCGGGCGGGATGCGGCGCACCCACCTGCGGAGCCGAAAAAATGTATTAAAGCGGCTGCTGATTCACGTCGGCGGATTCAACTTGTCGCTAGTCCTGCGCCAACAACTCGGAGCGGGCACGCCGGGAGGAGTGACAGCGGCGAAAAAGACACTGCAGCGGCTCCGCGAACCCCTTTGCGGGGTGCTGACGCCGCGCGGCTGGACTCGCCACGACTTCTTGTGCCCGATTGGCCCGTGGGCCCTCCCGATCAAGCCGCCCTACCCGCTCCCAATCGGCGCTTGATCCGGCTGAAAAAGGGTACTTCTGCCACGGGCTGCTAACCGGCATTCTCACGAGCGGTAAGGAAAGGAGGCTGGTTTGGGTCACTGGCAAGTCATCAACTTACCTTGGTACGAAACCAACGTTTTGAACTGTTCGCTGTGTGGCAAAATGATCCCGCATCGGGTGTGGGTAGTCGAAGTGGAGGGCCAAGAGAAAAAGTTCTGTAGCCCTGAGTGCGAGCAGTTGCATTTCGAGTACTGGCTGCCGACTCACGCAGAGATGTCTCGGTGACTTCCACTGGCATGAGTCGTCGGCGAGCGCAATCGCGTGCAGGATTTCCATCGGCCGCCGCGTGGATTTGAGGGCTGTACTTCGCCAAAAACTCGTAGCAGGTCTCGGAGCGAGTCGATCCTCCCTCCCCCGGAGTGCGCAACCCCTGAGCCGCACGAAGACAGCCCGCGACCGTCAGCCAAGCGACCAACGGGAGCGACCCAGAGGGGGGAAGCCACTCTCGGAAGCACGGGTCCCCTCGCGGGGACCGGTCGAAGGAGAACAGGCGCCGACGAGGAGCGCCGCCCGCAGGGATTCAAGAATCCTCCTTCGTCCGCCGAGTCGATTCACGTGGACTAGTCCCGCCTTGCTCCTATAGTCGCCATTCCGGTGGACGAGTGGTAGAATCCCCGGGCCATATGTACTCGGCTATACAACCTGCCGTCCCCGCCCGGTTCTCTGCCATTCACGTGGCTGGGCTCTACGCGGATTTCTTCCTGTAGAGCGTGATGGCGGCGAGGATGATGATGCCTTTAGCGAGGCCTTGCATATAAGGAGAAACGTTGAGCAGGTTGAGCACGTTGTTGATCATGGTGATGATCAACGCCCCGAGAGGCGGCCCCACATCGTCCCCCCACCCCGCCGAACAAGCTAGTCCCGCCGATGACGACGGCGGCGATCGCGTCGAACTCCAGACCGCGGCTGGCCCAGGGATCGCCGACCATCACACCGGCGTTAAAGATAATGCCTCCGAGCGCGGACAAAAGCCCGACCCCAGAAAACGCCGTGACGACTCCGTGAAGGCCCATCTCTCCTGCTCTACTCCTCAGAGAAAACCACAAAGGGCACTCCGGGCAGAGATTCCGTTGCGCTTTCGTCGTCAGACCCACTTGTGTTAGCGGCGGAGAGAAAATAGGCCACAACGCGGCGGTGTTCAGCTGTGTTGTGGCGGAGCAAAACTAGGCTGGCCGCCAGCGTTCCGCAAAACAGTCCGGGGGTGTTTTGTGGGATGCAGGAGGGATGTATACCGTGGAGTTGTACGGCGGGGTCCGGCGGGCGGTTTTTGTCGAAGGGGTCAGCAGGCGGGAGGCAGCGCGACAATTCGGCCTAGCGCGTGAGACCGTTCGCAAAATGCTGAGCTACGCGGCTCCGCCCGGTTATCGCCGCGAGAAACCGATCTGACGTCCGAAGCTGGACCCCTACAGCGGTGTCATCGATCAGATTCTTGAGTCGGATAAGGCGCAGCCGAAGAGGCAGCGGCATACCGCCTAGCGCATCTACGAGCGGCCGCGCGACGAGCATGGCTTCGCAGGCGGCTACACCATCGTTAAGGACTACGTGCGGCTGAAGCGGACCTCGCAGCGCGTGATGTTCGTGTCTTTGAGACATCCGCCGGGGCACGCCCAGGCGGACTTCGGCGAGGTGTACGTCGAGATCGGAGGAGAATTGCGTAAGGCGCACTACTTCGTCATCGATCTGCCGCATAGCGACGAGAGTTACGTGCGAGCATTCCCGGCCGAGACGACCGAAGCTTTCTTGGAGGGGCACGTCGAGGCGTTTCGCTACTGGGGTGGCGTGCCGCGACGGATTCTCTACGACAACACCACGCTGGCAGTGGCGCGGATTCTCGTCGACAGGACGCGGCTCAAGACGCAGGCGTTCTCACAGCTGCAGTCGCACTACCTGTTCGAGGAGCGCTTTGGGCGAGCGGGCAAGGGAAACGACGATCAGCAGAAAGGCTATTACGATACCGGTACCGGAGTCCAGTTGCTCGAGGATCCACTCAATGGCTCCCACACCTCTTCGCGAGCCGACAGACTCTGTTCTCGATGTCACTTCGTCCAGCAATTCTAAATTTGGCGTTTTGGGGGATTCTCGGCCACCGAAGGGACCTGAGTAAGGGACCAGTTTCTGGGGCTTAACTTTGCGGGCACCGCTTCCAACCATAAAGTGTGACCCCTGTTCTCGATTCCCTCCTCGACAGCTTCCGCCAAGCCGCCTCCGCCCTGCCCGATCCCCGCCGCGGCGCCAATAAGCGCTACGCCGTCGCCGACGCCGCTTCCTGCGCCCTCGCCACCTTCTTCTTCCAATCCCCCTCCTTCCTGGAGTTCCAGCGCCGCCTGCAGGATCAGGACTCCTGCTCCAACTGTCACACCCTCTTCGGCGTGCAGGCCATCCCCGGTGACAACCAGATTCGCAACCTGCTTGACGGCCTCGCCCCCGACCTCTTCGCCGACCTCTTCCCCCAAGGCCTCCACGCCCTGCGCGCGCAGGGCGCCCTGGCCCCCTTCGAACGCCTCGGCGGCCGCCTGCCCATCGCCCTCGACGGCCTCCAGATCCACTGCTCCAACTCCATCCGTTGCGAGCAGTGCTGCCTCCGCCATGTCGGCAAGCACAAGACCGAGCAGTACTTCCACACCATGCTCTCGGCGACCGTTGTCGCCGACGGCCACAACCGCGTCATCCCGCTGATGCCGGAGTTCGTCCAACCCCAGCAGGACCCCGCCGCCCAGCGGCCCGAACTGACCGTAATTATGCACTTGACACAAATCTAAGGGTGTGATACCATCATTGTAGATGGTCAAAAACACCTTTGATTGCAATACTTTCCGGCTTCTTGGCGAGCTGGTCCAGCTCCCTTTTCAGCCGTTTCCCGAAAATCCTCTCGGCGATCTCGGAATCTGGCTTGTCCACGATGTTCCGCGGGAGCCGTCGTTTCCGCTTGGAGTTCTTATTCATGACTGACACAACCTCACTCAATCTCATTCACCTGATGGATCGATTCCAGACCGATGACAAGTGCCGGGACTTGCTGGAAGCCCTGCGCTGGCCGAACGGCAACGTGGCATGCCCGCATTGCGGTTGCGGTGTGCTGTGCGAGATCGCTCCCCGCAACCAGTGGGACTGCCTGGCCTGCCGATACCAGTTCAGCGTCACGTCCGGAACCATCATGCACGATTCGCACCTGCCGCTGCGCAAGTGGCTGATCGCGATCTACCTGATGCTCGAATCCAAGAAGGCGATCTCGGCCCAGCAGATGATGCGGACGCTCGGCATCGGCTCCTACCGCACGGCCTGGTACCTGTGCCACCGCATCCGCGAGGCAATGGGCAATGACCCGTTCGAGGGGCCCACGCTGTTCGGCGTGATCGAGGTGGACGAGACGCTGGTGGGCGGCAAGCGCAAGGACGTGGACTCCGGCTACCGCAAGAACAAGACCTGGATCGCTGGGGCGCTGCAGCGCGGCGGGCAGGTCCGCCTCCGGCGGATCCCCGATATCAAGAAGAGGACGCTCCACGACTTCATCGCGCGCAACATCAAGGACGAGGCCGAGGCGATCTACACGGACGAGTTGAAGTCCTACCTGGGCATCGAGGACGACGACACACGCCACGAAACGGTCAATCACTCCGCAGAAGAGTGGGTGGTCGGGGACATCCACATCAACGGCATCGAGGGTGTCTGGTCGCTGTTCAAGCGCTCGATTGTCGGCGCGTTCCACCACAGCAGCAAGAAGCACCTGGACCGCTACCTGGAAGAGATGGAGTGGCGCTTCAACAACCGCGACAACCCCTACATGTTCCGCGAGACCATGAAGCGCATCCTGAATACGCCTCCGCTCACCTACCGGGAGCTGGTAGACGGCAAAAAGGCGGCTTAGTCGTTCTTGAAGACCTGGACGATTGGATCCCTGATGAACGGGACGAATAGAACAATACAGGCTCCGCAAACCCCCGCAAGCAGCGGCACCCATCCCGAAACCCCGTCTGTCATGAGATACTCCGCGAGGCCTGCAATAATTGGGGGATTATAAGGGATGGTGCCCAAAAGCATCCCGTCTAGCTCTCGCGCCGGGGCCTGTCGATGTGGTGAATCTCGACCGGTTCCATGAGTCTGCGGGCGGCCTCCTCCAGCGACATCTGCGGTAGCGTGATCGACTCCTCAAGCTCGGCCTTGGATGGCTGGTAGGTCGGGCGCACAAGTTCGACTCGGCGCGGCGGGAGTTTGGTCACGGGCTTCGATTTCCTGGTAGCCTTCATCGGAAATCCTCCTGGCACAGTGTTCCTTGTGCCAATGGCTTGCCATCGAGGTAGATCCGGTCTACGCACTGATCGTCCCCCCGCTGCATCCAGTCAAGGCAGTCGCCGTAGTAGAGCGTGTCCCGTTCCAAGGCGCTCATCCACGGGCTCCAGAATCGAGCCCGTTGTCCCTGATCAGATCATCGTACTTGAGCCGCTTGCCATGCATGCCAAGGACGACCGCGCCCAGCATGTCGATGGTGTCCTGCTCGCGCAGGTTGTGACGACCGGCGAACTCCTGCACGTAGCGGTCCAGATGCTTCGGGCTGAACTTGTGGAACGTCCCGTAGTACCCGCGCTTCAGCATGGACCAGAACGACTCGACTCCGTTGGTGTGCGCCTGTCCGCGAACGTACTCGCTGACAGAGTGCTTCACCGACTCATGCTCGAACGACAGTGTCTCGTAGGCACTCGCGTCGTCCGTGTAGACGGTCGCTTGCCGGTCGGCGTGATCCTTCACGAATCCCTGCAGGGTTGCCTTGTCCGTGGAGTGCACCGCCTTGGCTGCCACTTGGTTCGTTGCGCGGTCTTTCGCGCCCACAACTGCCGTCTTGCCCACCGGCCCGCGGCCCGTCAAGTCCTTGCGCACCGAGTTCGGCATGTTCTTGCGCTTCCCGCCGATGTAGGTTGCGTCCACTTCCACTGGACCGGCGAACCCTGGACCGCCTTGGAACAATGCGGCACGGATGCGGTGGCTGAGATGCCACGCCGAGTTCTGCGCGATGTGCAGGTCCCGGTGCAGCTTCATTGACGAGACGGATTGCAGGCTGGTCATCAACAGATAGATCGCCATGGCCCACACCTGATAGCCCAGGTTCGAGTCCTGCATGACGGTTGCGATGCGAACCGAGAACCGCTTGCGGCAAGCGCGGCAGCGCAACGGCATCGTCTTGTGCTGCGCGCCCGACTGGACGCGGTGGGAGCCGGCCCCGCAATGCGGGCACTGCGGTCCGTGCGGCCAGCGGACGCGGATGAACCACTGCTCGGCCGCAGCGTCGTCCGGGAACATCCTCATGGCCTGAATCATGCTGATGCCCTTGCGTGTGTTCTTGCCCGGTGCTTTCTTGATCGTCATCTCTATTCATAATCTTACCAAACGGTGCCCGCCGTGTCAATCGTAAATAGCTGATTATCTTGGAGTTACGAAATAATCACGTCCGCTAGACGGGATGCTTTTGGGCACCACCCCTTATAATCCCCAATAATTGCCCCGACGATTGCAGCGAGGGCAGCGAGCGTCCCACCACGCTAGCACCCTGCCAGGTTTGCGTGAAGTGCATAATTACGAACTGACCGAGCAACAACGCAAGCAGGACTGCGAGCGCAACGCCGCCAAGCGCTGGCTGCCGGCCCACAGCGACGAGCTGCGGCCCTACCGGCCGGTCTTCCTCGGCGACGACCTGTACTGCTGCCAGCCCCTCTGCGAACTGGTCCGCGACCTCGGGGCGGACTTCATCTTTGTCTGTAAGCTCAGTTCCCACAAGCGCTTGTACGAAGTGCTGCATGACGACTTCATCCACTCCAGCGGCTGGATCAAGGTCCGCAACCACAAGCAGCAGGTCGAGCTGCAGCGCTACCGCTGGATGCACGGAGTGCCGGTCCGCGACAGCGACGACGCCGTGCTGGGCAGCTGGGTCGAGTTCGTGATCGAGCGCGACGGCAAGCGCACCTACACGAACACGTTCTTCACCAGCTTGGAGGTCACGGCCAACAACGTGGCGGAGATCGCACGGGTCGGCCGCGCCCGATGGAAGATCGAGAACGAGACCTTCAACTGCCTGGCCCGCCACGGCTACAACAGCAAGCGCAATTTCGGGCACGGCAGCCAGGGCCTGGCCAACCTGCTCGCCACGCTGAACCTGTTCGCGTTCGCGCTGCACGCGGTCCTGGACTGTGCCTCCGAGCTGTGGCGGCAATGCCGGGCCCGGACCGGCACCCGGCTCGAATTCTTCCAGGCCCTGCGCTTCCTCACGCAGTGGTTCTGCTTCCGCAGCTGGACCGCCCTGTGCGAGACCCTGCTGAGGAAACGCCCGCCGCCTGCCGCTTCCCGGGCGGCCGCGTCCGCACCGTCATGACGCCTTGCCAACCTGCCAGCCAGCCGGCCCCCGCCGGGCTCCTCCCGGAGCCAGCGGCGGGGATGCGCCGCGCCAGGCCCGCGACTCCGCGATGGCAGGTGCCAGCCACCCCAGCCCCCCCGACCTGCTTTCCCGGGCGCCCCTGTTGCCCCGCAACGGCCTCCCCACGGCGAACTCGAACGCCCGCCAGTTCCACCCTATCCTCGCCAGACCCCCCATTTTGAGAATTGCTTGCGCCAGGGCAAGCCCTGGATAGGAGGATGCTATGAGGTGCGCCAGGCTAACTGGCCAATGTCAGGAGGTGAAAGTCCTCTGCGGTAAAGGATGAGCTGATCCATAGCGCTCCCCGAGCCGTGCGGTCGTTCCCGTGAGGGGACGGGCGAAGCGTCGGCAGGGGCGCATGTGGGCAGGGCTATGGAGCGTCGAAATCTTCATCATTCGGAGTGCCGAGACCGTCTCATTAGTCGAAGGCAACACCTCGCGGTCCGTTCTAGCTAGGGCCGGGAGGGCTCCGCGGCGTCGAAGAACCCAGGCACGCATGTACGACAGAGGTTGGGACCTGGGAGGCCTTCGGGTCGTCCCGGCGGGTCGCCGCCGGGACCGTGAAGGGAAGGACAGGAGTCAAGACTGGAGATGCACGATCCGAAGGAGTCAGACTCGGCCATACTAGCGACGAGTCCCGGGAACAAGGCGGCGCGAGCGGCTGCGGAGCGGGAGGAGCGAAGGGCCGGGACCAACGAGAATCCGGGAGGCCGAAGCACGGTCCGCACGCAGGGACGGGCAGCCGTGTCACAGGGGGCCGAGCGGATACGGCAATGTATACAGAGGAATCCCAAGGAGAAGCTCACTGCGCTTCTGCACCATGTCACGCCGGAGACGTTGCGGGTTGCCTACGTCGCGCTGAAGCGAGATGCGGCACCGGGCGTGGACGGAGTGACGTGGAAGGAGTACGGGGGAGGGCTGGACGAGCAACTGCTCGACCTGCACGACCGCGTGCATGCGGGAACGTACCGGGCGACGCCGTCGCGACGGGTGAACATTCCGAAGCCGGACGGCGGCAGGCGACCGCTGGGGGTGGCCGCACTGGAGGACAAGATCGTCCAGAAGGCCGTTGTGGACAATATCCTGACGCCGATTTACGAGGCGGAATTCCTCGGGTTCAGCTACGGGTTCCGGCCCGGGCGGGGCGCGCACGACGCGCTGGACGCCTTGGCATACGGGATTGAGAAGCGCAAGGTCAACTGGATTCTGGACGCCGACATCGCCAAGTTCTTTGACCGGATCGACAGGGACTGGATGCTCCGGTTGCTGGGCGAGCGGATCGGGGATCAGCGGCTGATCAGGCTGATAGGAAAGTGGCTACGCATGGGCGCCATGGAAGACGGCCAACTGGTCGATACGGGCAAGGGGACGCCGCAGGGGTCGGTGATTTCGCCGGTCCTCGCCAACGTCTACCTGCATTACGTACTCGATTTGTGGGTCGGGCGGAAGTGGCGACCGCAGGAAGCGCGCGGCGAAATGATCTTCGTGCGATACGCCGACGATTACGTGGCGGGCTTTCAGCACAAGGAGGACGCGGAACGGTTCCTGAAGGACCTGAAGGAAAGGCTCGGCCAGTTCGGACTGGAACTGCACCCGGACAAGACCCGCCTGATCGAGTTCGGACGGTACGCGATCGCGAACCGGAAGACGCGCGGGCAGGGACGGCCGGAGACGTTCGACTTTCTCGGCATGACGCATTACTGCCGACAGACGAGGAAAGGACGCTTCGGGCTGGGGCGCAAGCCGGTGGCGAAACGCATGAGCCGGACCCTGAAGGCGATCCGGGCAAAGCTGCGACGGCGCATGCACGCGGATCAAGTGGAGACCGGGCAATGGCTGGGGAGGGTGTTGCGAGGCTGGTATAACTACTTCGCGGTCCCCACCAGCCACCCGTACCTACGGCGATTCGAGCGACGCGTCAGGAAAGAATGGATGGCCATTCTCCGCCGGAGGTCGCAAAAGGACCGGCACCCGTGGAAACGTCTGCACCTACTTTGTGATGAACTGTGGCCGCCTGTGCGAGTGCTGCATCCGTGGCCGGACCGAAGATTCGCCGTCACCCATCGGAGGTAGGAGCCGAGTGCGTTAACGCGCCCGCTCGGATCCGCGCGGGGGGCACCGGGTAACCGGTGTCCCTACCGCAATCTGAAACCTTTCATAGCGAGCCAGCGGGTTCGACTCCCGCCCGGCAAAGGCGCAGCCCGCCAGCCGGGAGCGAGTGTTGCAGGGCGTGCGGCAACGCACGTCGTGAAGCGTACACAGCGGGTGGTCAAGCGGCGCTATTGAGCCTCGAAATCATCAATGCCGACGCCCTCGTTGTGCAATTAGCGGGGGCAGCACCGGGCACGCCGTCAACGGCGAGGGGTGTCTGGGTCGACCGGGGTCAGAGAACGTCTGCATAGCCACGGGATGGCTCGCCAGGGAACCTGGGAGGCCCCGCACGGTCCACGCAAGAAGGCCGGAAGACGGACCACTGGCCGAAACAAAAGGTCCGGGCCCGCCCCTGCCTGTGGGGGACCGGGAGCGAAGCAGCAGGCAAGCGTGGTACCGGCTGGCGAACCAATAAGCCGAAGGGACGTCGTGCGGGGAGTCGTAGTGTCCTCATAGTACTGCTGACGGCGGGGAACCGGGACCACCGGGACCCGTCCGAGGGAAGGGGGGCACCGCAGGGACAGAACCATTGGAGGGAAACGATGGAAGAAACGATGAGTTCTACAAACACGTCCACGAAACGACAATGGATAGCCGAACTGGCGGGGGAGCACCCGGAGTGGGTGTTCACGACGCTGCATCGACACCTGGATCTGGAATGGATGCGGGAAGCGTACCGGCAAACGCGCAAGGATGGCGCGCCGGGCATCGACGGGGCGACAGCAGCCGACTACGAGAAGGACCTGGAGGCCAACTTAGAGGGCCTGCTGGGACGGATCAAGTCGGGCCGCTACAAGGCACCGCCGGTGCGACGGCACTACATTCCGAAAGCGGACGGCACGCAGCGGCCCCTGGGCATTCCCACGTTCGAGGACAAGGTGGCACAGCGAGCGATCGTGATGCTGCTGGAGCCGGTGTACGAAGCCGATTTCCTGCCGTGCTCGCACGGCTTTCGCCCGGGCCGTTCCGCCCACGATGCCTTGCACGCCGTGCGTGCAGGCCTCCACGGCGGGATGCAGTGGGTGATCGACATGGACATCGCGAAATACTTCGACACGATTCCACACGGCCAACTCCGGGCGTGTCTCGACCAGCGGATCAAGGATGGAGTCATCCGGAAGATGCTGAACAAGTGGCTCAAGGCCGGGGTGCTCGACGAGGGCGTCCTGCAACGGCCCCGGAGTGGAACGCCCCAAGGCGGGGTAGTCAGCCCCTTGCTGGCGAACCTGTACCTGCACCACGTGCTGGACGAATGGTTCGAACAGGAGGTGCGGCCACGCCTGCAGGGGCGCTGCCAACTGGTGCGCTATGCCGATGATGCCGTGATGCTCTTCGAGAACGAACAAGATGGCCAGCGTGTGCTGGCCGTCTTGGGCAAGCGGCTTGGCCGATACGGGCTGAAGCTTCACCCGGACAAGACGCGGTACCTCGACTTCCGGCGGCGGTCAACCGGGCAGGAACGGCGCGTGACCTTTGACTTTCTGGGCTTCACTCACTGCTGGGTGCGGTCTCGGAAGGGATATCCGGTTGTGCGACAGACCACGGCCCGGAAACGGTTCGCCCGCGCGCTGCAAGCTGTGAGCGAGTGGTGTCGACGACACCGGCACGACGCAGTGGGCGCCCAGCGAGACCATCTCGCAAGCGTGAGTCGAGGGCATGCCAACTACTACGGACTCCGGGGCAATAGCGTGCGACTCGCTGGGTACAGCTATCAAGTCGCTCGCATCTGGCGGAAATGGCTCTCGCGCCGCAGCCGCAAATCGCGGCTGACCTGGGCCGCCATGCGGGAACTGCTCCAGCGGTATCCCCTACCGGTGGCACGCGTGCAGCTCCCTCAGACGGCTCTTCTCTTTGAGCGAATCTGACCTGTGACGAACCGAGTGCGTTAGACGCGCACGCTCGGGTCGGTGAGGGGGGAGGCTCGGTAACGACCTCCCCTACTCGGCTTGCGCCAGGACAAGTCCTGGATAGGAGGATGCGATGAGGTGCGCCAGGCTAACTGGCCAATGTCAGGAGGTGAAAGTCCTCTGCGGTAAAGGATGAGCTGATCCATAGCGCTCCCCGAGCCGTGCGGTCGTTCCCGTGAGGGGACGGGCGAAGCGTCGGCAGGGGCGCATGTGGGCAGGGCTATGGAGCGTCGAAATCTTCATCATTCGGAGTGCCGAGACCGTCTCATTAGTCGAAGGCAACACCTCGCGGTCCGTTCTAGCTAGGGCCGGGAGGGCTCCGCGGCGTCGAAGAACCCAGGCACGCATGTACGACAGAGGTTGGGACCTGGGAGGCCTTCGGGTCGTCCCGGCGGGTCGCCGCCGGGACCGTGAAGGGAAGGACAGGAGTCAAGACTGGAGATGCACGATCCGAAGGAGTCAGACTCGGCCATACTAGCGACGAGTCCCGGGAACAAGGCGGCGCGAGCGGCTGCGGAGCGGGAGGAGCGAAGGGCCGGGACCAACGAGAATCCGGGAGGCCGAAGCACGGTCCGCACGCAGGGACGGGCAGCCGTGTCACAGGGGGCCGAGCGGATACGGCAATGTATACAGAGGAATCCCAAGGAGAAGCTCACTGCGCTTCTGCACCATGTCACGCCGGAGACGTTGCGGGTTGCCTACGTCGCGCTGAAGCGAGATGCGGCACCGGGCGTGGACGGAGTGACGTGGAAGGAGTACGGGGGAGGGCTGGACGAGCAACTGCTCGACCTGCACGACCGCGTGCATGCGGGAACGTACCGGGCGACGCCGTCGCGACGGGTGAACATTCCGAAGCCGGACGGCGGCAGGCGACCGCTGGGGGTGGCCGCACTGGAGGACAAGATCGTCCAGAAGGCCGTTGTGGACAATATCCTGACGCCGATTTACGAGGCGGAATTCCTCGGGTTCAGCTACGGGTTCCGGCCCGGGCGGGGCGCGCACGACGCGCTGGACGCCTTGGCATACGGGATTGAGAAGCGCAAGGTCAACTGGATTCTGGACGCCGACATCGCCAAGTTCTTTGACCGGATCGACAGGGACTGGATGCTCCGGTTGCTGGGCGAGCGGATCGGGGATCAGCGGCTGATCAGGCTGATAGGAAAGTGGCTACGCATGGGCGCCATGGAAGACGGCCAACTGGTCGATACGGGCAAGGGGACGCCGCAGGGGTCGGTGATTTCGCCGGTCCTCGCCAACGTCTACCTGCATTACGTACTCGATTTGTGGGTCGGGCGGAAGTGGCGACCGCAGGAAGCGCGCGGCGAAATGATCTTCGTGCGATACGCCGACGATTACGTGGCGGGCTTTCAGCACAAGGAGGACGCGGAACGGTTCCTGAAGGACCTGAAGGAAAGGCTCGGCCAGTTCGGACTGGAACTGCACCCGGACAAGACCCGCCTGATCGAGTTCGGACGGTACGCGATCGCGAACCGGAAGACGCGTGGGCAGGGACGGCCGGAGACGTTCGACTTTCTCGGCATGACGCATTACTGCCGACAGACGAGGAAAGGACGCTTCGGGCTGGGGCGCAAGCCGGTGGCGAAACGCATGAGCCGGACCCTGAAGGCGATCCGGGCAAAGCTGCGACGGCGCATGCACGCGGATCAAGTGGAGACCGGGCAATGGCTGGGGAGGGTGTTGCGAGGCTGGTATAACTACTTCGCGGTCCCCACCAGCCACCCGTACCTACGGCGATTCGAGCGACGCGTCAGGAAAGAATGGATGGCCATTCTCCGCCGGAGGTCGCAAAAGGACCGGCACCCGTGGAAACGTCTGCACCTACTTTGTGATGAACTGTGGCCGCCTGTGCGAGTGCTGCATCCGTGGCCGGACCGAAGATTCGCCGTCACCCATCGGAGGTAGGAGCCGAGTGCGTTAACGCGCCCGCTCGGATCCGCGCGGGGGGCACCGGGTAACCGGTGTCCCTACCGCAATCTGAAACCTTTCATAGCGAGCCAGCGGGTTCGACTCCCGTCCGGCAAAGGTGCAGCCCACCAGCCGGGAGCGCGTGTTGCATGGCGTGCGGTAACGCACTGTCGTGAAGCGTACACAGCGGGTGGTCAAGCGGCGCTATTGAGCCCCGAAATCATCAATGCCGACGCCTTCGTTGTGCAATTAGCGGGGGCAGCACCGGGCACGCCGTCAACGGCGAGGGGTGTCTGGGTCGACCGGGGTCAGAGACCGTCTGCATAGCCACGGGATGGCTCGCCAGGGAACCTGGGAGGCCCCGTACGGTCCACGCAAGAAGGCCGGAAGACGGACCCCTGGCGGTAACAAAAGGTCCGGGCCCGCCCCTGCCTGCGGGGGATCGGGAGCGAAGCAGCAGGCAAGCGTGGTACTGGCTGGCGAATCAATAAGCCGAAGGGACGCCGTGCGGGGAGTCGTAGCGCCCTCATAGTACTGACAGACGGCGGGGAACCGGGGCCGCTGGGACCCGCTCGAGGGAAGGGGGGCGTCGCATGGACAGGACCGCGGAGGGGAAACGGTGAGGAAACTTGAGTTCCAGCAAGCCGTACACGGAACCTCCGGGGATAGCCGATCGGAGCCTAGCGCGCGAATCTGCCGTGCGAGGAACCGAGTGCGTTAGACGCGCACGCTCGGGTCTGAGGGGGAAGGGGCGCAGCAATGCCCCCTTCTACCCGGCTTTCCGGTCGGGACAAAGAGGCTTGACGAAGATGTCTTTGACGGACAGGGCGTATTGGTTGTGCGTGTCGAGTTTGCCGCGGCCCTGGGTTTGGCCGAAGTGGAGCCAGTTGGTGGCCCGATAGCAGGTGCCGCGGAAGCGCACCCCGAACTCGCTCCACTCGCGCTCGAACGCCCGCGCCGGATGCCGCTGCCAGTACACCTGTAGCAGGAACACCGTCCACACGCTCACCCCGTACGGCGAGCCCCGGAACAGCGTCGGCTCCAGCGGCGCGATCGCTTGCGGCGCCGGCGCCCCCCGCCTCGCCGCGCAAGCGCAGACTGCCTTCCGGCGCGGCCGACGGATCCGCCGCTCGTAGCCGCTCACCTCGATCTCGATCCGCTCGCTGACCTCCTCGCCGTTCCGCGCGTACTCCCGTCCGCACTCCGGACAGCGGCAGCTGGCCGCCTCCGGCTCCCAGACCTCCTCGCGGACCGCCAGGCCCGACCGCTCCAGCCGCCCGTGCGCGACGCTCCCCGGCTGCCCCCCGTGCTTCCGCAGCGCCTCTCCCTCGCCCCCGCTTCCGCCGCCTGGCCCGCTCTCCGCGCCCCGCCCGTTGCACCTCCCCCGCGTCTCACTCCGCGTCCCGAACGGCTTGTTCAGCAAGTCCCGGTTGCGCTGCTCCAAACCCGCCTTCTCCTGCTCCAGTAACTCGACTTGCCGCTCCAGATCCGCGATCCGCCGCCGCTGCTTGCCGACCTCCCGCTCCGCTTCCGCCAGCTTCCGCGCCGTCGGCTCGGCGCACTTCCCCTCGTACTGTGCCTGCCACCAGGCGGCCCGCTCCTGCGCCTTCCCGTGCAAATACCGCCAGACCTTGGCGTCCGCCAACGCCCCGCTCAAGCTCCGTTGCGCCTCCGCCAGTCGCTCCCGCCAGCCCGCGCAGTCCCTGCAGGCCTTGCTGACGCCCCACCCGCCAGGCGCTCCCGCCGCTGCCACCCGCGACCCGCCCTGCTCCACTGCCAGCACATTCGCTAGGCTGGCATAACTACATTGGATGTGTCCAGTGTTTCAGGCAACTTTTTTCGCCCAACCTCTCAAACCACCGATTCCAGCACGATCTCACGCCCCGCTCGAACGCTTACTTGCAGGCCTTTTCGCGGATGAGTCTATGTTATTGATTATCAATGAGTTATAGGCGAAACCAATGTGGCTTAGGACCATATTGGGACCATAAATGACTCTGCTACGTGACAGTTGCGCGAGTCCGTGCAGCTGGGACAAGTCCTGGCCTGCGGACAACAGAGGATCCAACGATCTAATTTGAGAACTTCAAAGGGATTCCGGCGACATGTTTACAGCCCCGTCATCACCAGGCGGCCAACCTACGCGGAAGCTCTGGACAAGTACCGAGCGGTGCTCCGATTCGAACCGCTCAACGCGGTCGCCCGTCGCAACCTCGCGCTCGTGCTCTGTCGCGTCGGGTGCTGCGGCGAGGGAATCGAGGAGCTCGAGGCGATCCTTCACAGCGACCGGACGATGCGGAGACCGCGCGAACCCTTGCAATCGTGCTGCACGAAGCGAGGTGATCCGAGATCGGAACGGCCCCAGCGGCCCCTCAAGGCCTGTGTGGCGGCTGATCCGGTCTCGAGAAGCGGGAGGTCACCCAGCCGAAGCGGCCTCGAACGGGGATTGTCGGTCTCGACAGGCGCTCGCGCGTTGGCACGTGCGAGACCATTCCAGCGATCCGGGCCACTGGCGGGTACAACGGAAAGTGCTTCACAGGTGCCCCTCCCCCGTGGCAGACTGAAAGGAGTGTCCGTCGAACAAGCTGCAGGCGCGACCAGCTTCGCCGCCATTGATTTCGAGACCGCCAACTCAAGCAGGGACAGTGCGTGCTCGGTCGGTTTCGCGATAGTGACGGACGGTCGAATCGAGGCGTTGGAAACCCGTTTGATCCGCCCTCCTACCCGCCAATTCGAATTCACCTACATTCACGGATTGAGCTGGGAGGATGTGCAGCACGCTCCGCCCTTCGACAGCGTGTGGAGCGAGATTTCCCCAGCGTTGTCGACCGTCGAGTTCCTCTGTGCGCACAACGCCTCCTTTGATCGCGGCGTGCTCCACGCCTGCTGCGACCGTTACGGATTGGCCCGTCCCGCCAAGCGGTTCCAATGCACGGTCGATCTAGCCCGCTCCTTGTGGGGAATCTATCCGACGAAGCTACCCGATGTATGCAGGAAGTTGCGGATTCCCCTCAACCATCACGAGGCGGGTTCCGACGCCCAGGCGTGCGCCCGTATCGTGCTTGCTGCGATCGAACAGGGCTGGCGGTGGCGACACAAGTCGCGTTCTAGCGCGAATAGGGCGCGGAAACCGGCCTGGGTAACTCGCCCCAGCTCCTACAGATAGCTACGGGCTCCGTCCGCATCTCGACCCGCGCTGCTTGACGTGGCCTCGTCCGAAGGGAATCCGTAGGCTGTGCGATGCCACCCGAGCCGTTACGCCGGGAGCCCAGTGACCGCCTTCGGCTCGCCGTTAGGGCGAGGCGGTACCGGTCGAGTCTTCGGGGGCGGTAGTCGAGCAGGTGGGCATCGACGGGGCCGCACCGACACACGACCGTCGTTTGTAAGTCGCGGACCTGGACGACCTCCGCAGCCGTGCAGGATCCGATCCACCTGAACAGCGCAGTTGAAGCCGGGCGTATGCCCGCCGCCAGCCATCCGCATGCTGAAATGCCGATGATGATCGCGACCATTTGGTCGGCGATCGGCCCTGACATATGCGTTCCCTGCATGATGCGAGACGGAACGGCCACTGCGAAGGCGTGTTGCGAGTACTTGGAACTGATCGCCGGATTATCGTGCGGGATCCGATCTGGCCTGACTTCGCCAAAGTCGATCCCGACGGATTCATTAGCACCATGCACTGGTCCGACGGTCATTGCGAGAGGTCAATCGCAAGACGAAGCTTTTCCAGAGTCTGCGGGATGTCAGCCTGTCGGACTCCCGGTGCTGCGTTGACTAGAATTCGCATGGACTCCACGTCGCCTGCGTACTTCTCGACCCGCTTCTCATAACCGGCCGGCGTCTTTGAGCAGACAAGCGTATGGGGCATGCCGCGTCGCACAGTCTCGCACTCGATGTCGAGCCTTGCACTTCTGATCTCGCTGTCCAAGTGGAGACGTATGTCTTGCCGCAATCGGAATTTCTCGACTGTCGCAGTCCGGTCGAGACAGAAGGCCGCCAGCTTGCGGCAGTGTTCGCAATCGCAGCGTCTTGGAGCGTCGATGGTCTTGTCTTCGGGCCCGGGAGGAGGGAAGGCGCTCCGTTCGAGCAGTCGGCCGGCCGCGTACCGCCAGAGCATAATGACCGCCGGGGTATCGCCCAGGGCCTGCGTGTGATCGTATATCTTCTTCAACGCCATAGGAAGCGTCCGGTACGGGTCCGCATTCCGAGGTCGGCGTCTGAGCAGCCCAGCCGCTCTGTCGGCTTCGGCTTCTAGGTCCAGAGACGCGCCCGCTAGGAACACGTCGCGAATCGCGCTGTCGTCTAGAACCTGTGTCTCCGGACGGCTCCAATACCGCCCGTCCCCGCGCCGCTCCACGCCCAAGGCGCTTGGAAGGTACTGGAACGCGCTCAGCGCGTATGTGCGTACGAACTCTTGCAGGGCCGGCCTAGTCTCTCCCTCCGGCCGCTCGCTCAGCCGAACGAGTAGATTGAACACTCCCCCCGGATGCAACGGGACGTTGATTCGTACGAACTCCGGACAGAACGATCGAAGGCTGCCTGGATCGACGCTTTCCAAGGCGGTCGTCAGCGCTTGATTCAAATCCTCGTGGTAGTGCGTGGGAATGACGGCCTGAAGGAATCGCGTTGTCAGAGCTTTGTCGTCGATATCACGCAGCAACTGCAGCATTCCCACAACACCTTGGCCTGTTTCCTGCATGAAGCGTTCGGATTGTAGGTACGGGTCGGCCTTCGGCCAGGCATCGATCAGTTGCGTTGCGAGGCCGACGCCTTGCGAACGTGCCTTGTCTGGGTCTTCGGCAACAAGCACCTCCCGGAGCGCGAAGTTGACAGCTCCGTCGATCCTACCGTCGGCGATGACCGGGACTGCGTGGGACCGGGGCCAGATTGCGAACGCTGCTCGCCGGTAGCTTCGCCTGAGCGACACTCCCGCGTTTCCCGTGGCCTCCAAGAGAGTCTGTGCGTCCGGTTCGGCACCGTCCAAGGCACCTGCGGGCAGCGCTTCGCCATTACCCAACGGAATCTCGGCGAAGCTCGGATCCGCCTCTCCGGAAGGTGCGACCCACCCCAGAAGCGAGTAGGTCCCGTCGTACAGTTCGTCAATCGGGCACGGTTCCCCGGTGTAGTCGATCTCCCGCGCGTACCCGTCGTGCGAGACGTAGCCGTACTCGGGCGTCCCTTCTTCCTGTATTCGCAAGATTCCCAAGTACAGGGCGCAATCGGCTCTCCTTGCCGCTCCGGCTAGAGTTCGACCGATCGGGGCGTCAAGGCCCTTGAGCGAATCGAAGCTAAGTCCAGACTCGCTGTACTCGTGTTCCAACAGCCACACGATCTTCTTCGGAGACGCTTCTCCCGAGGGCCAGTTGGCGAGGATTCGGGAAGCCTTGTCGATTTGTGCTGACAGGTCGGGTGTCTTCGTTGGAACGTCTTGGGATCCCGGCTTGACAACCACGTTGTACACGAGCGAGATCCGGTGC
The DNA here is from genome assembly GCA_965218615.1 of Bryobacterales bacterium. Classification (GTDB taxonomy): domain Bacteria; phylum Acidobacteriota; class Terriglobia; order Bryobacterales; family UBA6623; genus VXMF01. The sequence continues at coordinate 274,842 of CBDCLH010000001.1, read as the reverse complement.
CCATTTCGCACGGGCTCGGTTCGATGGACGCAGTCGGCGTAGAACGCGGCGTACGCCAGTTCGCCCAGATCCTCCACAAACATGTCGAGAGTCGCTTTTCGGTCCTTGTGTCGGATCACGACTTCTCCGCCCTCTCCTTCGACAGGCAGGGAGATTACGAGCGTGGCGACCATGCCGTCGACCTTCTCGGTGTCGCGATGCTCCGCGAAGAATCCCCCGGTTTCGTAAACGAGCAGCTTGTATAGCTGCGCGACTACTCGGTCGGGCGGCAAACCCAGCCCGGTCGCCACGCGTTTCAGGATCGACGCGAGCGACTTTTGCCAGCGTGCGCCACCGAGGTCGATGTCCTCGGCCCCGATCTGCCAGCAGTCCCTGACCGACCTATCCAGCAGTGTCTGCGGGCCGCGTCCGTAAGGAGCCTGCTCTGCGGCTTCGATCAACGAATCGACTTGAGCCGCCAGAATCGGGAACGCGATCTTTCCGGCCGATGAAACTCTCATTTGCGGCGGAAGCGATTCCAGCCTGCCCGCGACGAAGTAGTCGCCGCAGCGGTCAATTGACTTCAGAACATCCTCGAGACGGGAATGCTCTGTGTTGTATTCGATGTACGGTCCACTCACGCTCTGCTGTCCTGTCCGCTTCCTAGTTTCGATGATTCGGGAACCAATTCCACATTACCGGAAGCCTTCCAGACTCAACCAATACGCGTACGATTCTGCGACTGCCGACACAAGGCGCCGCAGTGCGAACTGGCTGCGCCGTTCTCGGAACTCCCGGCTTGACTCTTTCGGCGGCGAAATACCGGGTCCCTCCGGCTCCGAACGATACATTTCGAAGCCCCGGCATCCCCCGACTTGGATCTCTTGGCGGGCTCGGCTCCACGGATTCATGCAGTCGGTGGCCTGCCGCTGTCGGGACCTCGACCAAAGGGACACCGCTCCAGGCCAGCTCACGCCAAGCGATGCATCGGTCCACGAGACCGACACGCGATGCCCGGCGTCGAAACGGCCGTGCAGGGCGAGCCGCCGCGACATCCGTCAAAATGCCGCCGATTGTTCGCGGGAGAACCGCTCCGCGGAACGAGCGAGCACCGTTTCATCCCGGTGCTCGCGAGGAATCTTGCCTGTGACGGAATGGCCGTCGCAGCCGAAGCCCGTCGCATGATCGTGCGTAGGCCGGAGGCATGGAGTTGGCCCTTGCCTACCGCGAGCACGAAACTGCTGCCTTGAGCAATCCGAGAGTCTTGGCGATACCTGCCAAATCGATTCCAGGCGCGGCTGCTATAAGGAGCCGGATGCAGTCGATGTCGGCCGTGTATCTCTTGACGCGCTTCGCATAGCCGGACGGCGTCTTCTGGCATACCAGCGTGTACGGTCGGCCTCGCCTCTCGGTCTCGCACTTGAGAGCGACCTCCGCATGACGGATCTCGTCCCTCAGGTGGGTGCGAATCTCCTTGCGCACAGGGTATCGCAGAACTGAAGTGTCGGGGTCGAGACAAAATGCCCTGAGCCTCAGGCAGTGCTCGCAGTCGCATTCGATCGGGGCTTCCATGCTCTGGTCTTCGCGGCCCGGAGGAGCCGAGCCGCTTCGAGCGAGCAGCTGGCCGGAGGCGTAACGCCACAGCGAGACGATCGCTGGCGTATCGGAGAGAGGCTTCACGCGGCAGTGGACTTCCTTCAACGCCTCGGGCAGCGCACGGCATGGATCCACGGACCGAGGACGCCGCGCGATCAACGCTGCCGCTTCGTCCGCCTCCCTGCCCAGATCGAATCGCTGCGTTGCTAGGAACAAGTCGCGGACCGCGCCGGAATCCAGTGCTATGGGCTTTGCTCGCCATCGAGCATAGGGGTCCTTGGCCGGTTCCGTCAGCACCTGCGGCAAGGCTTCGAACGCGCACTCCGCCCCAGTTCGAAGAAGGTTTCGCCAGGAGCCGGGGTCTCGGCTGGCCAAGCGCTCGTCAAGTCGAAGCAGCAGGTTCAACACGCCCCCGAGATGCGCCGGAGCGTTGTTCTTCACGAGTTCCAGTATGAACGTTACTAGTCTCGCTGGCTCGACGCTCTCCACCGCAGAGATGACCGAATCGTTCAGGTCTTCGTGATATTGCTTCGCGACGACAACGTCGAGAAATCGCGCCGTCTGTTCTTCGTCATCGATTTCAGACAGAATTCCCATCACCTTTCGGATGTTGTCGCCTCCCTGTTCCATGAACTGCTCGGGTTCCTGGTAGGGGTTGGCTTCGGGCCAGGCATCGAACAATTGCGTGATTAGGCCGATTGCGAGAGAACGCTTGGAATGGGACGCAGTGACGCCTTCCAACTCCCCGGCCACGTAGTTGACGGCACCGCTGATGCTCCCGTCGGCGATGGCCGGGACGGCCTTGGACTTAGGCCAGATCACAAGCGCCGCCCAGCGGTAGCTGCGCTCGAGGGACACGCCCTCGTTGCCGGTAGCCTCCGTCAGGGTTTGTTCTTCTGGTTCGACATCGTCCAGAGCGCCTGCGGGCAGCGCCTCTCCGTCCCGTAGCGGAATCCCGGGGAAGTCGGGCTTTACCTCTCCGTCGCTAGCGACCCACCCGAGAAGCGTATAGAGACCGTCGAAGACCTCCTCCATCGGCGCCGAATCGTCAGGCTCGTCCCCCCACCGGCCGGAGTAGACATTGTCGTAGTCCGGCGCTCCTTCTTCGTAGATGCTCAGGATCGCCAAGTGCAGCGCGCAACCGGCTATCTCCGCCGCTCGGGCAAGCGTCCGGCCGACCGACGCATCGATCCCTTTCAACGATTCGAAGCAGAGTCCGGCTTCGCTGTACTCGTGCTCCAGCAGCCATACGAGCTTTCTCGGAGATCCCTCGCCCGTAGCCCAGTCGGCGAGAATCCGACCGGCTTCTTCGGCTTGGGAGGATGCGTCGGGGGACCTGGCTGGGACGAAGCGAGATCCAGGATTGACGACCACGTTGTAGACGAGGGAGACGCGGTGACCGGACCGGACCGGCTTGGTCAGATGCACGCAGTCGGCATAGAACGCGGCGAAAGCCAGTTCGCCGGGATCCTGGACGCACATGTCGACGACAGCTTCCCGGTTCTTGTGCCGGATCACGAGTTCGCCTCCTTCTCCGTCCACTGGAAGAGAGATCACGAGAGTGGCAACCATTCCATCGAGCTTTTCGGTGTCCCGGTGATCCGAGAAGAATCCTCCGCGCTCGTAGACGAGGAGCTTGTAGAGGCGGGCGCTCACCTGATCGTTCGGCAAGCCCAGTCCCTCCGCCACGCGTTCGAGAATGGAAGAAAGCGTCTCCTTCCACCGCGACCCGCCGAACCGGACGTCCCCGGCCTCGATTTGCCAGCAGTCGCGTACCGACGTATCGACGATCGTCACCGGGCCCCGCCCGTACGGCGCTCGCTTGGCGGTCTCGATCAATGAGCGGACTTGGGAATTCAAGATCGGAAACGCGATCGTGCCGACGGGGTCTACAGTCATGCTCGGTGGCGGTGTGTCCAGCCTGCCCTCCGCGAAATAGTCGCCGCTACGCTTGATCGACTTGAGAACCTCTTCGAGACGGCGGTTCTCCTCGTTGTACTTGATGTCCGGCCCGGTCAAGATGCACCCCAGTAGTTTCCCTCGGTCGGGGTGATCAATCGTCAATGCGATCCGACCTGCCCCCGATCTTCCCAATCTCGCACAGATCTGGGCGAACGGCTTGGTGGGGTGTGGAATCGAATCGCGTTTCGAGCGAGCCCGCTGACGATTTGCCAGAAACTGCCGGTCTGACACGGATCTTCGGATTGGGAACTGGGACGCTTGGGCAAGATATGTTCGAACTCCTGACGCGGCTTGTCGGCGATCTAGGCAAGGCGTTATTTGAGCACTAAGAGAAGGGGAGCAAAGCGAGCCCCAGAGCTCTTGATCTTTTGCCGACCCCCGTTGTCTGGTTTACTTAATTCGTTGGTTTCTTCCAGACTGCACAGGAACCCTTGCACAGAGTGCAGGGGCTCCTGGACCGAGAGGAAGCGCTGGAGTTGCTTTCCGGCCTCAAAGCGCTAGAACTTTCGGATGGGCCTCGCGTCTGGCGGGTAGACTTGCCCTTCCTTCGGGAGGAATTCACCAGCCGTCCCCTGTCTTAAACACCGGCACCACCTCAGAGGGGAGCCCGCCAAGCAGGACGAACGCGGGTGTTGGGGTCGGCATCACCCCAATCCGACCCTTGGTCGCTTGCGCAGCGTGTTGCCGAGCAGAAACGGTCAGCTACGATGCGAGTATGGCAGGACTCAGCACTCCGTGGTTGATCAAGGCAGACCTGACCAGCCACGACGACACCTTGAAGTGGTGCGCCGCGTCCTCGATGAAGTCGTCGTCGGGAACTTTGGATCCCAAGTGATCGCGGAGCGCCTCGAACGGACAGAGGAACGCCTGCGCAAAGGCTCGCTGGAATCTCTGCCGCTCAGTGGCCGCATCCGTGACTGGAAGTAGCCTCTCGTCAGCTCCCGCCAGCAGATGATCTCCGATGATCCGTGCCAGAGCGAAGCGCCTGCCGGTGGGGTGGCGCTTCTTTAGCGAGGCCATGAGAGGGTCTTCGTCTCCGCAGCCGCGGAAGCCGACAGGGATCGGAACGTCTTCATCCGAATCAGCATGGATCCAATTCGCCGAAACCCCGCACAGTTCCGCCAAGCCCTGGTTGTCAACCGCGCTGCTGTTGATCGACCACTCGCGGCGCGCTAGCTCGGCCAACGCCGCGCCCATGCTCCAAGGCTTGAGATCGCGGCTCTTCAATTCCACCGCTGCCGCCGTCATTTCCGGAGTTACGTCGATCCACATTGAGCGCGACCGCACGCGGACGTCGCGCTACAGTGTTTCGAAGTCTTCCAACGCCCGGCCCTTGGAAGACGCTGCCAGTTCCTCGACCGGACTGCGTCCGACCTCGTGAGCCGCTTGGCGCAGGCGACCGAGCAAAGCCGGTTCCGCCTCTTCAGGATCGAAACCCATTCTGGCTTCGATCGCCCGGTCAAAGCTCAGCTCTGGATCTTCGATTTCCTGACCGAGATCGTGCCAAGCTGCCGCCAGTTCCTGTAGATCATCCGCGCCTTGACCGCCCAAGGATTCCGACCGCGAGGCTACTGCTTCGACGAAGTTCCGGACCGCATGCTCAAACTCCTCCGCCGGCACATGCACATTGACCTCGCTCAAGAACCGCAAAGACGGGATCGAACCCAGGCTGATGGGTTTGGCCCGGATCTGCACGGTTGCGTCACCGCCGACGAACTCCAGGTCTGGCCACAGGTAGCCGTTGCCAGCAGCGCCGATTCGGTGGCTCATGTTCCAGGACGAACCTTTTCCATCCGCCTCCCACCGCAACCGCCACCAATTCGCGACGAACCATGCCGCGAGGTCGTAGGCCGACACTCGAATACCGGACCGGACGGTGTGGGTGTTGCTGTCTGCAAGCGCAGTAACCGGCACGCCATGGGCTTCAATCCCTACCTCTGCGAGGAAGTGGCGCTCGGCAGAGCCGCCGACAGCAGGCTCTACCCACTGGCAATCGATCCTAAACTCGCTTCTCACGCTGGCTCCAAAGGCTGATGATGACGTCTCTGAACGGATCTGTCTCGGGCATCGGATATCCGTGATAGGTGCCCGCGGTTGCATTCTCCAATTGCGCTTCAACAGGATCACCGCCATCGGTCACCGCCCAGATGTTTTGCGGGAACGTCCCACGAACCTGCCAGCTGACGAGACCTCGCCGGGCCCCTTCCCTCAAGAGTCGCAATGCAGTTGATCGGTTGAGAATCCCGACCCAGTCGCACTTCGATTTGTCGGGGCGAGGTTGGACGGGTGGCGTTAGTCCGAAATCGCCCGGCCTCTCTTTGTGCTCCGGGTTGCCGGTGTAGCTCACTTGGTCAGCCAGTCTCTCAAGCTTCTCCTGGTTTCTGCCGCCAGAGACCCTTCGCTTCGGATTGAATCTGCGTCGGGCCATCGATCTACCCGAGTTCCTGCGGAGAGCTGTCGGTCCGATTTGCAGGCGTCGCTTTCAACTGTCCAGACTCCACACTTGCATGTTACACGTAGTATTCTCCAACTCGCGGACGATGAGACTGGAGCGGGCCGCAATGGGCGTACCGGGAACGAGAGAGTATACCGGATGAGAAGAAGTCGTGCGCTGGTTTGGACTTGGGGGTCGTCCTGACAGCAGCGCCGTGAAATGAGAGTGGCGCTGTGTGCCGTCACTTGACTCGGCACCGGTCCTTGCCGGTCCCTACCAAGCGGGAGTTGCGCCGTCACACGGCCTCGCTGCGCCGGGCAGCCCCCAAGACCGTCCGCCCCTTAACGCACTCCAGCAGAATTCCGCCTGCTCTGGCCGGACTCCGCGTGGCGCGAAACGAGCCGGAACCGGGGCGATTTCTTGGGACCATAATGGGACCATTTTCCTGCTCCGATTTGCTCCCAAGAGTTCCGTAGCGATCCGGCACGCGGGACCGGAACCTTGTTGTTAAGTTACTGAAAAAATGATACTTAGTCCCAGTTCAAGGGATTACGGGATGGGGCGCGGGTGGGAATCGAACCCACGAATAAAGGTTTGCAGACCTTTTGGCGGGTCATTGTATGTAATGGGTTACTTACGCATCTAATCTAATCTGGGACCGCATTGGGACCACGCGTGGCATGACTCCGAGAGGGGATCCTAGTACTCACTTTGGGAGCATCGTCAAGAGTCCCCCGCACCACTCGTCCCGCTCACTGACCCGGAACTGTCAGGAGTTGGTCTGCGACGTCCAAGACTGGCCACCGTTGAATCCAATGGGAATCGGTGTTCACATTCCCCCGGAATCTGTTGGCGGACCATCCATGTATTCCAGTCCTCCTGCACCGGGGTGATCCGTCGGTGACCCATAAACCGCCAGCTGACACAGCCTTGCGAACGATAGCAGGATGGCGGTCAGTGCCGTGACAGAGCGATTGTGGGACCGTCAACGTCGGAAATCGAAGAGTGCGCTGTGACCTCAGTTTGGCCGAGTACGAAGCCAGCCGCCTTCCGGCGGAGCCGCCAGAAAGGTGGCCCCAACAGCACTTGACACGGGCTCGGAAGCATGCCAACATTTGAGTTGGCAACTGATTCGTTGGCAACTGAAATGTTGGGAGAAACTCAAGAATGCTGAAAAAAACCGTTGGCAACTGGGTCGATGGTGATCGATTCTTCAATCGCAAGGCTGATATCGCTGAACTGGAGGGCCGCGTTCGAGATGGCACGCATACTCTGCTCACCGCACAGCGAAGGATGGGTAAGACAAGCCTAGTTCGAGAACTGTTGCGTCGCTTAAGGGAGGCTGACGAGGCTGCGAGCCTCTTCGTCGATCTCGAAGATGCCAGAGACCCGGCCGACGCAATTGTCGCGATCGGCTTGCAGTCGAAATCGATGCGGTCTGTATGGCAACGCTTCAGGGAGAAGGCTGCCAAGTCTCTTCAGCATGTCGAGGATGTACAGGTGTCCGAGTTGCGGATCGGGCTGAGAGCGGCTATCAACTCCGGCAATTGGAAGCAGAAGGGCGACGTGCTGCTCAAGGCCTTAGCTGACCATGACAAGCGCGTGGTGCTTGCGATCGACGAACTACCACTCTTGGTTAACCGCATTCTCAATGGCCGAGACTATCGGATGACTCCTAAACGGATCGATTCGGCAGACGAATTCCTATCGTGGATACGCCGGAATGGCCAAGCTCACCAAGGCCAAATCTGCCTGATTGTCTCCGGCAGCGTAGGCATTGCGCCAATCCTCAAGCGGGCTGGCCTGAGCGCCACGATGAATATATTCTCCGCCTACGGCCTGAGGCCATGGAATCAATCGACGGCATCTGAATGCCTCGCCGAACTGGCGGAGACTTACAAGATTGACCTACCACCAGAAATTCGGAAAGCTATGTGTCGCCGCCTGCGATCCTGCATTCCCCATCACGTCCAGCAATTCTTCGACGCGCTCCACCGGCACCTGACGCTACAAGGAAAGTGTGACGCCACCTTGGAAGATGCAGAGACCGCTTACCGGGAGGACATGCTCGGAACCCGGGGACGGATCGATATGGACCACTACGAAGAGCGGCTCAAGCTCGTTCTTGGGATTGACGGATACAGAGTGGCTCTCGAACTGCTTGCCCGCACCGCAGTCAAGGGTTTTCTCAACAAGGAAGCAATCCAGATCTATCGACGGACCCTAGGTGCTTTGGGCGATGGTGGTGTAGATCGGATTCCGCATGTGCTGGACGTGCTGGAGCACGACGGCTATCTGGGAAGGCAGCCCAACGGATACAAGTTTGAGTCGGGACTCCTCGAAGACTGGCAACGCGCGCGCGAAGGCCTTCCGTTCGTCCCGTTCAGCCACGACCAGACACGCGCGTAGGTGAGCCGGAGCGGTGGAAAAGCAAGTCAGGAAATACAACCCAGGGTTCCTTACGGCCCAGGAACTCGTGGATTCGTTCTGCGTGCGGACGGCAGAATTCGGCCTTATCATCGAGGCACTGAGGGAGAGCACGGGGAACTCGAATTCCCACCAGATTGTGATCGGACCGCGAGGGTCCGGAAAAACGACGCTCTTGCTGCGGGTCGCCGCTGAGGTGAAGAGGGATGTAGATCTTCGTTCCTCGTGGTTCCCCATCATCTTTGCGGAGGAGAACTACGAGATCGCGACGTGCGGCGAGTTTTGGCTGCAATGCCTGGACAACCTTGCGCACCAAGCACCACGAGAGGAAGGGGCAGCGGACCTGCGCCTCACACTCGAGGAGTTGCGAACCATTCAAGACGACCGCACCCTCGCTGATCGCTGCCTCGCGGCAATCCTGGACTTCGCCGACAGCGAGGGCAAACGGCTGGTACTGATTGTCGAGAACTTGAACACGATGTTCACCGACATCGGCGACTCCGAAGTCGGATGGCAGTTGCGCAAGACACTTCAAGACGAACCGCGAATCTTTCTGCTCGCCAGCGCAACAGGTCGCTTCGAAGAGATCGACAATTCGAGTCGGGCTCTGTATGACCTCTTCCAGGTGCATACGTTGAGGCGGCTCACCCCAGAAGCATGCGCCACCCTTTGGAAATACGTATCCGGAAGGGATATCGACACACGAGTTGTCAGGTCACTTCAGATTCTTACGGGTGGCAACCCCCGCTTGCTCGTGATCGTTGCCCAGTTCGGCGCGCAGCTGTCTTTCGGCGAACTAATGAAAGACCTGCTCAATCTGGTCGATGATCACACCGAGTACTTCAGGAGCCACCTAGAGTCGCTTTCGCCGCAGGAACGGCGCGTCTATGTGGCACTCGCAATTCTGTGGAAACCAGCAAGCGCTAAGCAGGTTTCCGGTCGTGCCAGGATCCCGACTAGCCAATGCAGCGCACTTCTAGGTCGACTTGTCCACCGGGGTGCAGTGTTGCGATCAGGGGGAACTCGGCATCGTCGGGAGTACTACCTAGCCGAGCGCATGTACAACATCTACTACTTGCTACGAACGAGCAGGGGCACGGATCGCGTGGTTGAAGCACTGGTCCGGTTCATGGCGTCGTATTACTCGCCTTCTGAGCTGGTCGGCATCCGGGAACGAATCTCCGAGGAGGCGACGAGTGCCGATGCAACGACGCGAGTCATGATCCAGTCCGCGCTCGACCGTCTTGCCGCAACGACCGGCCTCGACGGCAAGGCCATCGTGCCTGAGCACGACCCGGGCGCTCCTCCCTCGGAAGTTGGGGATCTTGTCGAGCGGGCAAGGCAACTGCTGGGGGAAGCACAATACGATCAGGCAATCGAGGTCTGTGATGAGGTCGAACTTCAACTCAGGCAGGCCGGCTCGCCCGAGGCTGACGAGCATTCGGCAAACGCACTGGTCGTGAAATCCATTGCGCTCGGCAGGCTCGACCACTTCGACACTGCAATTGCTGTCTGCAACCAGATTCTAGACCGCTACAGTGCAAGCGATTCACCCGGCATTGGCAGGGCAGTCGCAACGGCACAAGCGAAGAAGGTGGCCCTGCTAGGTCGGCTCGACCGTACGGAGGAAGTTCTCGCGGCATGCAAGGCTTTCTTGGATCGATTCGAATCGAGCGATTCCCCAGCCACCGATCAGCACCGGTCAGAGGTCATTTTCAACAAGGGTGTGGCGTTGACCGTGTTGGGTCAGGCACAGAAAGCGCGTGCAGTCTTCGATGAGGTGATCAGACGCTTCAATTCGAACGATTCGGTTGACGTCCAAGAAAATGCAGCCAAGGCATTCCTAGCCAAAGGAAGCCTGTTGGAACAGCAGCAACGGGGTGAAGAAGCATTAGTTGCTTATGGCTCCCTAGCTGATCAATTCGGGTCTAGCAAAGCACCGGTAATCGTGGCGGTCGTAGCCACGGCCTTGCTGCGTAAGGGCGGCTTATTGCGAAACAACGAGCGATTCAAAGAAGCGCTGAAGATCTTCACTGACGTTGCAAACCGTCTCGAATCCTACGATTCACCCGAGATACTGGAGTTAGCGGCGATGGCGCAGTTGAACGGGGCAACGATGCTGGACTTGACGGGGAAACCGGAGAGGGCTCAGCAAGCCTACGATGCTATGGTCGACCGCTTCGTATCGCTCGACTCGCCTGATATCGCTGAAACGGTGGTAACTGCGCTTGTAAACAAAGGGAATTCACTTGCACGCGCGAGTCGCCCCGAAGAAGCCCTGCCGGTGTACGACAGGGCCGTCGAGTGGTATGGCGAGAGCCGATCGCCGGCGGTGCTTGAGATGGTGCGGCGTGCCCTGATTGGCCGGGCCGCATCAGAGTTGTCTCTCGGACGGACGGCCACGGCGATAGCCACAGCCGGCGAGGCGCTCGAGCGAACTGACTCCGATGATTCCGATCTCATCGTCACCTCTCTACTGCTGCGTGCGGAAGCGTACTTCGAAGGTGGAGACAGGACAGCCTGCGGGACCGAACTCGCGGCAATGCTCAAGCTGCTCCCAGCGTTCCCGTCAGTTCCTGATCTGAGTATCAGGGCTCTCATCACTTTCGCGGCTCGACTTGGACCGAGACCAGTTCTGGAAATGATTCAAGAATCTCCCTCCGAGGGGATCCTTCTTCCCTTGGTGACGGCTCTGCGGGAAGAACTCGGCATCGAGTCGAAGGTGGCGGAGGAAGTCGAGGAGGTAGCCAAGGACATTCGAAGAGACCTGGCTATGCTCAGGCAGGGCCGACTGCGGTAGTGGGATTTGGCCGCTTTTCTAGCCTCGTTCTGTTCGGCATAAGTGGCAACCGACGCAAGCCGCGCTGCCCTCCCGGCTACGGCACGCGGGAGAACTTGTAGCGGAGTGACGAGCGAGGTCGGCTATACCCGCCGTCAAGGCGTCTCGGTGCCTTCGTTCAGGATTGCGAATATAGGCTACAGCCCATATCCGCAATTCTCGCTTTGGCCATCGCGAACTCCCTTCCGGAAAGGAGTTCGCTGCAGTGCTGTCACCCGGCGATGCGACAGGAGACGTTCAAGTGCACCTTCCTTCATGAACGGGAAGACGATGCGGACCTCAATGGAGTCCGCGAGAATAGCCGGCGTCAGTTCCCGGCCCATCCTGCATCGACCAACCGGATCGGTGCCCGGCTCACCACGCCGCCCTCGCAGATACACCGCTGACAGCCTGTCGCCAGACATGAGCATAGACTTGGGCCGCGGCCGCCTTTTTTTCCTCGGCGGTGAACGGCGGCGTCGGCAGGCTGGCGTATACCTCGTCGAGAATGAACACCTCGACTTCCGCCTTGGTCTGCTCCTTCTCCCAGAAACGGTCGAGCTCGGAGAGACGCGCCTCTATATGCGCCAGGAGGTTGCGGCTCGCCTTCTTGACGCGCTCCCGCTCAGCCTTTGCGAGATCGTCCTTCTTCAGTAAATCGAACAGGGCGAGCTCGTCCTCATTGAGGCCTTCCTCGATTGCGCGCTTTTGCTCCGCGTCCAACTCGTCCATGAGTTCCGTAAGGCGACGGAAGGTCCTCTCGATGGTGACGCGGTCCTTCTCACGGTTGTAGTCGGCGACTATATCCTCGTACTTCTGCTGATAGTCCATGCGCGAAGGGTTGCGCGCCAGCATTTCGTCCAGCTTCTGCTCGACGATCTCGCGGATGTCCTGAAGCGCCGTTGCCTTGTGCCGGACCTTCTTTGCGAACTCGTCGCGTAGCTTGGCCATGTCGATCTGGCCAAGCTGCAGATCTGACCGCTTCCGGACACGGCACGGGCGAAGCCCGGAGTTCCCGTCCCCGCTGCCAGACCCGGGCGTGCGAGATCCGCGCAGCACCGGGCTTTTCGCGAACCACGCACCACCCGTCTGTCCGGGTCGTTCTTAATCATGCTTTCGAGGCCGAGCGGCCAACATCCTGGTAAATGCCGACCAAGCAGGGGACCTCTTATGTTAAAGACAGTGTGCCGGAGAGCGAATCCCAGTGTTGCATTGGATAGGACTCTTCCCCTGCCGCGGGCGGTGAACTGCACCGCGGCGGCAGGCAATCAGATCCCTCCCGCCCTAGGGTGGGAGGCCGCCGGAGGGGCCTAGCCAGGCCCCTCCGGCGGGCGGCGACGCGAGCGCCGGACGGGGCTGGGAAGGACGTGCGTGTCCCGGCTGAGCGCGGGAAGTCCCGTGCCGCACCCGCCCGGGCCTGCGAGCGGCGCGCTTTCCGTGGGCGAAAGGCATGATCTCGAATGAGAGCCGGATGCCTTATGTAGCCACGCCAGTTATGTAGTCAAGTGCCCGTAACCTATGCGTATGCACGAAGATACAGTTCAACTTGGCTACATAAATCGAACCGCGCCGCGCCCCTCGAAGTCTCCTAGAAGCTCATTAATTCGGCGATGCAGTGCAAATTCCTCTCGAATCCGCCAATCTTGCGGCCGCCTAGTATCAGAATCTTGTCTCTTAGCACATCGGGTTATGTTGTCAAGACGAAGCTAGAATCACTGTATTTTCAACTACTTGGGCTGATTTGGCTACATAATTAGCGTGGCTACATAAGGCATCGAATGTAGCTAGCTACATTCGATGCCGGAAATCGGCATGTCCGGTTCGAAGAGCGGGGAGAGGAAACGTGGCTATGCGAGAGACTGAGGCACCGGTACGAAGCGAAAGCAACCGGCAAACGGCTACTCCCTCACGCTAAGACAGGCGCGCCTCTCCCCGACTCCACTGAAAGACCGGGCAACACCTGATCGCGGCGTGACCTCGACAACATGATCGTGGTCGCGCGGTTTTCTGGCCTGTTTTTCGAGTCTCGACCGGCCCGACCAGATCGGACGCACCACAATTCCCGACGTCCGGCGCGGCGCCCGGCCCGCAAGCTGCGCTCCCAGGTCCCGATCCTCCGAGTCCGCCCGACTTCCACCCGCAAGCGCGCCACGCCGACCGACCCAGCCCGCCTTCCAGGCGCACCTCTCGCTCCAGCCCGCCCCGGTCGGCCCGCCTCCCCTACGTCGGCGCCGCCCCCAGTCTCCCCGCGCTCTGCACCCACTCCGACTTGTACGGCGCGTCCCGCGGCAGGTGCAGCACGATCCGCCGCGTCACACTCCGCACCCAGGCCCCAGCTTGAGCAGGCTCAAGCGCAGCCCATCCACCTGCCTCCCTGCCAAGCACGTCCCCCGCGCCTGCCGGCCGAAGTCGCGCGGCTCAAAAAGCTCTTTGCCGACTCCTGAGGCCTCCCGGCATCGGTCCCTGGGATGGGGGCGCTGCCAGCGGAATACGCAGGGGCTTGGCGGCTACTCCATGTCGATAAGTAGACTCGTCAATCGCGTGGTCGCAGCCCAGCCAGCCGGCCGGATTCTCCGGAGAAAGCGGTGCTCGACCCGCATGCCGGCGCTGTCCCGACAGGCGTGCGTACGCGGACTCGTGCCGCCTCCGCACGCGCCCCATCAGGACGTGGCCACTGGGTGATAATCGAGTTGTAGGCTGTGGATGGCGCCCGGCAAACCACTCGTTCTCACCATCATGGACGGCTGGGGCCACAACCCGGATCCCACCAACAATGCCGTGGCGATTGCCCGAACGCCAAACTTCGACCGCCTCTGGAGGGACCATCCGCATACTCTGATCCGCACGGACGGACCGTTCGTCGGACTGCCTGAGGGCCAGATGGGCAACAGCGAAGTGGGCCATCTGAACATCGGAGCCGGGCGCATTGTTCAGATGGACATCACGCGCATCGACGAGCTGATTCGGAGCGGGCGGCTGCGAGAAAACCCGGCGCTCAAGGCGGCCATGGCCCATGCGCGTACGAGCGCGTTGCACTTGCTGGGGCTCCTCAGCGACGGCGGCGTCCACTCGCAGATCGAGCACCTGTATGCCCTGCTGGAAGTTGCGCGCCGCGAGGGCGTCGAGAACGTCTATATCCATGGCTTCACCGACGGGCGCGACACACCGCCGACCAGCGGGGCGCAATTCGTCGGCAGCCTGCAGCGGAGGCTGGACGAGCTCGGCTGCGGGCGCCTCGCCACGTTATCCGGGCGCTATTACGCCATGGATCGCGACCGCCGCTGGCAGCGCATCGAGAAGGCCTTCCTCGCGATTGTCGCGGGCGAAGGCAACCGGACACGTGGTCCTGTCGCGGCGCTTGAAGCTTCCTATTCGGCCGGGGTGACGGACGAATTCCTTTTGCCGACGGTGGTGACAAGCGGCGACGGCAGCCCGGTCGGGTCCATCCGGGACGGTGACGCCGTTATTTTCTTCAACTTTCGTGCGGACCGGGCGCGGCAATTGACGCTTGCGCTCAACGATCCGGATCTGGAGTATGTGAGCCGCGAGCTGGCCCCACACGACCTGCACTACGTGACCATGTCCGAGTACGACAGGGACTATCCATACCCGGTGGTCCTGGCGCCGCAGTTTCCGGATCAAATCCTCGGCGAACTCTGCGCCGAGCGGGGCTGGAAGAACCTGCGAGTGGCCGAGACGGAGAAGTATCCGCACGTAACCTACTTCTTCAACGGGGGGCGGGAGCGGGCCTACGCCGGCGAGGAGCGAGAACTCGTGCCATCGCCGAAAGTCGCTACGTACGATCTGCAGCCCGAAATGAGCGCGGCAGGGGTGTGCGACGCCGTGGTCCGAGGCGTCGAGAGCGGATCGTTCGAGTTCATTGTGGTCAACTTCGCCAACGGGGACATGGTCGGGCATACTGGGGTGGTCGCGGCTGCCATTCGGGCCTGCGAAACAGTCGACGGCTGCCTGGGCCGGATCGAAACGGCCCTGCGGCAGCGCGGCGGACAATGGCTCGTCACGGCCGACCACGGCAACGCGGACCTCATGGTCGACCCAACGACTGGCGCGGCGCACACCTACCACACGACGTTTCCCGTGCCGTTCATCTTAGTAAGCGAGTACCGCGGGAGGCTTGCCGACGGCGGCTCGCTACGGGACATCGCCCCGACGATCCTGGGCTGCCTGGGCGTGGAACAGCCCGCTGCCATGACCGGCAGGGATTTGCGCCAGAGCGACTGAGCCGCGTCGTGCCCCGCTGCAACGATCCAGCTGAGTTCATCCGGGCCGCCGGAGGCGTTGTTTGGCGCGACCACGGCCGCCGCCAACTCGCTGTCATCTACCGGGATCGCTATGAGCTCGACGAGTGCTCCCTGCCGAAAGGCAAGCTCGACGAAGGCGAACACTGGGAGCAGGCCGCGAAGCGCGAAGTCCGGGAGGAAACCGGCTGTTCGGCAGAAGCGCATCGTTTCGCCGGTCTTTTGCACTACTACGTCGGGAGCCAGCCGAAAGTTGTGGTGTTCTTCGAGATGTTCGTGGTCGAAGAGGGCCTATTTCAACCCTCGGGCGAAGTGCGAGCGATCGACTGGATGGGTCCTCGCGAGGCGTTGGAGAAACTGACCCACGAAGATGAGCGGCAAGTCGTGCGCGCCTGCCTGGATTCAAGTCCGCCCGTCGATGGAAACGCACGCGGATAGGAGCGGGGATTCCTGTTGGCGGCGCGTCCCTCACCAAATGGGAATGTCGAAGCGATCTCGCCGAGTGCGTGGTTCCGTGTCGTTTGGGAGCCACCAGCAGGGCGGGGTCGTGCGTGGAGCCACGCGAGTCAGGGCGCGTACGTCGATCGCGCCTGGATGCCCCACGGATCGCCCTGTCGCGTGACGATGTACGTGATTTGCTGCGTCGAGTTCCGCGCGCCATTCTCCCGGCGCGGCGAATACTCGCCCCCGATCTGGATCTTGTCCGCGGAGACATGCACGATCTGCCGCCTTTGCAGCTGCCGAGCAGAAGCACCGCGACAGCCATGCTCGATGCCCCGAGCCTTCTCGGTGAGCTGCCTTCCCCGGGACGCAGGAGACGCACGCGAAGGTCCATCGATTTCGGCTAGTCGAGACGATCCCGGAGTTGGCAGCAATCGCTTGGCAACCGGCCAATCGGTCGTCCGCCACCCTTGTCGTGGTATTGGGAGAGCTATCGATCGCCAGCCGATCGGAAGCCGACCGGATCGTTCGAACGATAAGATCCGGGCTGTCCATTCGGCGGTTCCGGCGCGCAGCGGCATGCCCGCGTGGGAAAGCGTTAGACGGGAGCGCATGGAAGCGCCGTCACGTGTCGCGTATGGGGCTTCGCCGCACGCATCCGCCACCATGTCGCGGGCGATGAGCCACCCGCCCCCAGGGCGGTGACCCGCCGACGCGCGGATGCGGGAGCAGCCCGCGTCTCGCCTACGGGCCGCGGGGGTGCCCGTGGGGGTTCCGGTAACGCGCTTCGCGTCTCTTGCGCCGCTCCTCTAGGATCTGCTCGTATTTCGCTTGCTGGGCCTGGTCGAGGACCGACATGACCCGATCGGCGCGTTCGGCGCGGATGGCTTCCAGTTCGGGTTCGATGGCTTCCCGCACGGACCGGAAGCGCTCTCCGATCTTGTCCAGGATCGACTCGATCTCCAGCTGCTGTTCTGGGTCGAGATCGAGGTCGTCGGTTAGCTGCTGCAGGAGATGGGCGCGGTATTCGGCCGGAGACAGGCTGCCGGGTGGCGGACCCAGCCTGCTGGCGTAAAAATGCTTTGCCGCCAAGCCGACGATCGCGCCAGCGGCGAACACGACGGCCAGAGACAGCGCCGCTCTCTTCCGGGTCTGCCCGCTGGTCATTTTCCGTTCTCGGCGAGCGTCCACAGCGCGCCGTCCTGTTCGTCCATCGAATCCAGCGCCAGGATGTCGACGTAGGTCGAGTCGAGTACGGTCGCTCGGGCACCATCGCTCAGCGGCATCCACTGGGAGGCGATCAGCAGCGCGGCGACGGCGGCCGACGCGACGGCGAGACGCGGCGACCACGCAATCAGGTAAGCCACCCAACTCGTGCTCTCCAGCTTGCGCGCCTCGATCCCTAGCCAGACACGGGCGGCGAAGGTGGGGGTGGGCTCGAAGTCGCCCAGCAACTCCCGATAGGCTGCGAACAGGCGGTCTAAGGATTTCTCACGATCCGGTTGCATGGCTGTCTGTGTCCTTGCGCTTCACTCGTTCCTTGGCGTCCTTGGTCATTTCGTCGTACGCGCGCAAGGCACGCTTGCGCGCCCGAAAAAGCCGCACCTTGAGAGCGTTCGAATTGACCTTGTACACCTTGCTCAACTCCCTCAGGCTCAGCCCCTGAATCTCCTTCAGCGTCAGCAGAATGCGGTCGTCCTCCGAAACCCGGTCCAACAGGACGCCCAGCAGTTCTTTCGCGCCCTCCTTCTGGCTTTCCTCCAGAGCCTTCTTGCCGCTCAGCGCCGCGTCCACCGCAACCACCTGCTCCTCGCTGAGATCCGCCATCCTCACATCGACCTCCCGACGCTTCCGGCGCAAGTAGTCGTAGCAGGCGTTGATCGTCAAGCGATAGAGCCAGGGCTCGAACACCTGCGGTGTCCTGAGCTGCTGCAAGGAGAAGTACAGCCGGACGAAGACTTCCTGGCCGACATCCTCCACGTCGTCCCCGCGACTGATCATCCGATATACCGTGCCCAGAATGCGCTTGCGGTAGGCTCGGATGATCTCGTCGAAGGCCCTGTCGTCGCCCGACTGAGCCCTCTCGATCGTCTCGGGGTCAACCAGCATTCAGGAGCAGCCGTGGTGGGCGGCGCCTGTGTTCCATGTGTTAAACATCAAGGCGCGGCCGCAGCAAAACAGGTTACGATACTTGCCGGTCTGCAGCAGTCGAGCGGCGCTGCAGCGCGGCCAGGTCTTCGAGATTCAGGCGTCCGGTGTACACCGCCATGCCGAGCGCGGCGTGCACATCGAGGTCTTGCAGGGTGCGAATCTCCTCAAGGCTGGCGATGCCGCCCGCAGCGGTGAGTTCGCGGTCCGTCGCCGCCCGCAGGCGTCGATACCAGTCGAGGTTGGTCCCCTGCATCGTGCCCTCCTGGTCGACGTAGGTGCACAGGAAGCCGCCGCAGTACGGCTCGAAGCGGGAGAGCACGTCTTCCGCGGTCAGGCGGGTCGACTCGCGCCAGCCCTTCACGACGATGTGTTCGGCCATCGAATCGAGTGCGATCGTCACGTTTCGGGCTCCGACCGACGCGCTGAGACGCTCCAGGAACAACTCGGCAGGTCCGTCCTCGGCGAAGGCTGCCGTGCCGACGATGACCTTCTCGGCCCCACTCGCGATCAGTTGCTTGGCGCGCTCGACGTTGCGCACCCCACCGCCGACCCAGGTGCGGGCGAGCCCGGCCAGACGGCGCACGATGGGCAGGTTGGAGCCCTGTCCCATGGCTTGGTCGAGATCGATGACCTGGATGACTGGAAACGCCGAGAACCGTTGCACCATCACCTCGGCCGACTCGGACTCCAGGGCCTTCTCACGGCCTCGCACCAACTGGACGACCTTGCCGCCCATCAAATCGATGCAGGGGATGATCATTGTGGTGTGTGACCGGCGCGCGAGCGCCAAGGCTCAGGTTACTCTGGTCCCTCGAGCAGCCGTACGGGGATGCCTTCGTTCGCAAGAAGGCGCTTGAGCCCATTCGACGTATAGGTCCCGTAATGGAAGATCGAAGCCGCCAGGGCGGCGTCGGCGCTGCCTTCGGTGAGCACGCGCACGAAGTCCGCGGGTCGGCCCCCGCCTCCGCTGGCGATGACGGGGATCCGCGTGGTCTCGGTGATCGTGCGCGTCAACTCGCAATCGAATCCGTGCTGGGTGCCGTCGGCATCCATGGAGGTGAGCAGGATCTCGCCCGCCCCGAGCGCTTCCCCGTTGCGCGCCCAGCAGACCGCGTCGATGCCGGTGTCCCTGCGACCGCCGTAGGTGTTGACGTTCCAGCGCCCCACCGCCTCCCGGCGCGCGTCGATCGCCAGAACCACCGCCTGGGCTCCGAACTCCTCGGAGAGCTCGCGGATGAGTTCGGGGCGCTCGACTGCGGCGGTGTTGACCGAGACCTTGTCTGCTCCGGCCATCAGAATCTTGCGGGCGTCTGGCACCGAGCGGATGCCGCCTCCGACCGTCAAAGGGATGAAGACCTTGCGCGCCGTGCGCTCGACCACGTCGGCCATCGTGTCGCGGTGGTCACTGGATGCCGTAATGTCCAAGAAGACCAGCTCGTCCGCACCATCCTCGTTGTAGCGCGCGCTGAGTTCGACAGGATCTCCGGCGTCGCGCAAGCCGACGAAGTTGATGCCTTTGACCACCCGGCCAGCGGTGACATCCAGGCAGGGGATGATGCGCTTCGTCAGCATGGCTTCAGGCGCTCCGCTTCCAGGAAGTTGCGCACGATGCGCTGTCCGAGGGGCCCGGACTTCTCGGGGTGGAATTGGACACCGAACACGCTGCCGTGCTCCAGCGCCGCACAAAAAGTTTGCCCGGCATAGCCGCACAAGGCCACCGCATGCTCGCCAGCCGTGGCGCCAGGCACGTAGAAGCTATTGGCGAAATAGACGTACGGGTTGGCTCCGATACCCTGCAGCAGCTGCGGTGCGCCCTGGACTTGCAGCCGATTCCAGCCCATCTGGGGGACGCGGGCGTCAGCCGGGAACCGCACGACGCGACCGGGATACACGGAGAGGCCGCGTTCGGGGGCTTCCTCGCTGCTCTCAAACAGCGCCTGCAGCCCTAGGCAGATGCCGAGGAAGGGAACGCCCGCGGCGATCCGCTCGCGCAGGGTCTCGCGTACATGGAGGCTGTCTAGGGACCGCAGCAGCTGGCCGTAATGGCCCACGCCGGGCAGGATTATACGCTTGGCCGCGCCCAGGCCGGCGGCATCGGTGACGATCTCGAATGGAGCGGAGACGCTCTCCAGCGTATTGGCCACCGAGCGCAAGTTGCCCGCTCCGTAGTCGAACACCGCTGTCATCTCAGGCGCCCTTCTCGAGCAGACCTTTGGTGCTCGGCAGCTGGTCCTTAAGTTGGGGGTCCCGGGCGCACGCGAAGCGCATAGCCTTGGCCCAACACTTGAACAGAGCCTCCACGCGGTGGTGGCTCGAACGTCCGTACAACACCCGCACGTGCAGGTTGGCCGCGCAGTGGACGGCGAAGCCGTCGAAGAAGTCGTGCAGCAGCTCCACCTGCAGATCCCCGACGAGCCGGAATCGAGCCGGCGCGCGGTACACGAGAGCCGGGCGGCCGCCCAGGTCCACAGCGGCTGCGGCGAGCGCCTCGTCCATCGGCATCAAAAAGTAGCCGGCCCGCAGGATACCCACTCTGTCGCCGAGAGCCGAGCTGAACGCCTGGCCCAGGACAATGCCGCAGTCCTCGACCGTGTGATGCTGATCCACGTCGAGGTCTCCTTCGGCGTGCAGAGTTAGGTCGAAGGCTCCGTGGCGGGCGAACGACTCGAGCATGTGGTCGAAGAAGCGGATGCCGGTGCCGATGTCGTAGCGTCCCTCGCCGTCGAGGTTCAACTCGACCGCAATGCGCGTTTCTTTGGTGCTCCGCTTGACGCGGGCTGTTCGTTGCGGGGTCATCCGAGGCGGGACTCCAGGTCGTTGACGCTGTCGAGCACGGCTTCCGCTCCCAGCTTCTCAAATAGGTCGCGTGTCTCCTCGTGGCGGGGTGTCTGCGGCGAGGCGATCCCGACAAAGCGGACACCGGCGGCGTTGGCTGAGCGTCCGTCGTCGATGTTATCGCCGACGAACACGATGTCGGCCCCTGGCGCCGCATGCAGGATCTTGAGCAGACCATCAGGAGCTGGCTTGCCTCTTTCGACCTGCTCGTGGGTGATGATCGGATCAAAGTCGATGGCAGGGCAGAAGCGTTGGAGGGTGTGGTGGGTGGAGCGCAGGCCGCGTCCCGTGAAGATCCCGAACCGGTGACGCCGGGCGAGGCGCTCGAGCACACCGGGCCGCACGAGCCAGCGCTCGTTCCGGATCAGGCCATCCGCGTTGGCGCCCCAGTAGAGTTCGCGGCCGAACGCGCGCACTTCAGCTACGGCGGCGTCGAAGCCCGCCTCGCGGATCGCCCGGATTGCAATGTCGGAGTCGTCGTTGAACCCTCCACCGTTCTTGATCCGGACGATGTCGTCCTGGCTCATGCGGAGGCCCGCAAAATGCCACACGGTCTCGATCAGTGCGCGGCGGAACGTCTCGCTCGGGTCCACCAAGACACCGTCCATGTCGAAGACCACCATCCGTGTGCTCATGTCGCCAAGACCTCCCGCAACGCGGCCAGGAAGCGCACCGTTTCCGTGAGCGGTCCGACCGTGACGCGCACGGTGCCCGGGATGTGGGCGGACTGGTCCCGGACCAGGATTCCGCGTTCGGCGAGGCCGGCGCAGGTTCCTGCCGCCCTCTCTCCCAACTCGAACAGGACAAAGTTCGCGCGGCTTGGCCAATAGCGGATCTCGAGTTCGTCGAATGCCGCACACAGAAGTTCCCGCGCCTGGAGAACTTGGCGGACGTACTCGCGGACATAGTCGGTGTCCTGGATTGCCGCCAGCGCGCAGCGGACCGCCAGCGAACTGACGCTGTAGGGGGATTGCCCCTTGTGGACGGACTCGATGTTGCCTGCCTGCGACGCGAGCATGCCGATGCGCAGGCCCGCCATGCCGTACGCTTTGGAGAACGTGCGCGAGACGAACAGGTTCGGCCAGCGCGGCAACAGGTCGAGCATGGTTTCGCCGTGGAAGTCGAAGTAAGCCTCGTCGATCAGAACGGCACGTCCGTCCGCGGCCTCCAGAACCTGCTCCGCCTGCGCCTTGCTGAGCACGCCCGCGGTCGGATTGTTCGGCGAAGCGATGCAGATGGCTCCCGTGCGCGGTCCGACCGCCTCTGCGATCTCGTCCGCGGGAAAGGCCAAGTCCGGAGGGCGGTAGGGCACCAGGCGGGGGACCGCGCCGACCAGCTGGGCGTAGAACTTGAACATGCTGAAGGAGGGCCGCGGGATGACCACTTCGTCGGCCGGCTCGACGTACGTGTGCAGGACGGCGCTGATCAGCTCGTCGGTACCGGCGCCGATTAGAACTTGGTCCGGCTCGACTCCGAGGTGGACGCCCAGCTTGCGGCGGGCTTCGGCGTATTCCGGGTACGTTGCGAGGAAGCCGCGTGTCGCTGTCGCCCGCAGGGCTTCAAGGACTTTGGGGGAGCAGCCCGTCACGTTCTCGTTGAAGTCGAGGCGCAGCTTGTCCCCCCGCCCCTCGAGGGGCGGATTGTAGGGAGCCATGCGGTGCATGGCGTCTCGGGAAGTCGGCGCGCTAGGCATGGGCCGATCCCTCCACTGGTCCCGTGCGAGCCTCGATCGAGCGGGCGTGGGCTTCGAGGCCTTCGGTGCGCGCGAGTGTCGCAATCGCCGGGGCCAGCTGTCGTAGGCCCCGCTCCGAAAGCTTCTGCACGGAGATGATCTTCACGAAGTCGAACACACTCAGGCCGCCGCGAAGGCGGGCGCTGCCTCCTGTCGGCAACACATGGTTCGGCCCAGCCACGTAGTCGCCGGCGGCTTCGGGGCTCCAGGCGCCCACGAAGACGCTTCCGGCGTGCCGGATGGCGGCCAGGGGTACGGCGTCGCTGACTGAGAGGTGCTCCGGGGCGAAGCGATTGGCGATCTCGCAGGCCTCCGTGAGGTTCTCCGTCACGACGACGGCGCTGTTCCGGCGGATGGCTTCGGCGGCGACTTGCCGCGTCGGCAGCCCGCGAAGCTGCCGGTCCACTTCTCCCGCGACGGCTTCGGCCAGACGCTGCGACGGGGTCAGCAACACGGCGGCGGCGTCCACATCGTGCTCGGCCTGGGCCAGCATGTCGGCCGCGAGCAGCCGGGGATCGCCATCCTCAAAGATGAGTAGGATTTCCGTCGGACCCGCGACGAAATCGATGCCTGCCACACCGGCTAGAAGCTTCTTGGCGGCCGCCACGTAGGCGTTGCCGGGGCCGACGATCCGGTCGACCCTGGGGACAGTCTCTGTTCCGAACGCGAACGCCGCGACGGCGTGCGCCCCGCCCACCGCGTAGACCTCGTCCACGCCAAGCAGGGCGGCGGTTCCCAGGGTTGCGGGCGAAGGCCTCGGTGAGGCGACCGTGATACGCTGGACCCCTGCGACCTGGGCCGGCGCCACCGTCATCATCACGGTGGAGGGCAAAGGATACCGGCCGCCCGGGATGTAGGCGCCCACCGAGTCGAGGGGCCGGACCAGTTGCCCGAGCTCGATGCCGTCTCCGGCCGGCACCATCCACTCGGCCGGCATCTGCCGCTCCGCGTAGTTGCGTATGCGCGAGGTGGCCAACTGGACCGCCGCGATGAAGTCCTCCGGCAGCTCATTCCGGGCCCGGCGCAAACGAGCGGCCGGCACGCGCAGCTCGGCAGCCTCCAGACCGTCCAGTCTGCGAGCGTACTCGAGCAGTGCTTCGTCGCCCCGCGCACGGACGGCCTCGAGAATCGGTGCGGCTTCCCGCTCCGCCGACGCGCCGCGCCGCGAGCGTTCCGCAAGAAGCGCGTCGAGGGCCTCGCCCGTCCGGCTGGAAAGGATGCGCAGCATGTCTAGGCCGCCAGTCCAGGTCTACGAGGCGTAGACGCTTCGAGGGTCGTAGGCGGGGTCTTCGTCTGGCGCCCACACCCCGTCGTCAAGCTTGCGGTAGAAGCAACTGCGGAATCCGTTGTGACAGACCCCCGGGCCAAGGGATTCGGCATGGATGAGCAACGTGTCGAGGTCGCAGTCGACCTCGATCCGCTTCACGAGCAGGTAGTGCCCGGAGCTCTCGCCCTTGGTCCACAGCTTGTTCCTTGTGCGGCTCAGGAACGTGACCTTGCCGGATTCGACCGTCTTCGCAAACGCCTCGCCGTCCATGAACCCCAGCATCAGCACGCGGCCGTCTTGGTGGTCCTGCACGATGGCGGGAACAAGCCCGTTGCACTTCGAGAAATCGAGTTTCATGGCGTTCCTCTCGGCAGAAGTCTGGTGCGGCGTTGGCCGCAGGGGAGAGCGTATCCGAGGCGGCACCCTGCTGGTAGGGCGACACCGCAACGCCGGGGTTGCCGTGCCGAATCCCTCTAATTTCAGAGTATCAGAGCAGGTTACTTGCGCCAGAACCAGGGCGTCAGGGTCACCAGCAGGGTGTAGTACTCGAGCCGGCCGGCGAGCATGTCAAAGCTCAGTACCCACTTGGCGAGCATCGGCAGGTGTCCGTAGTGGTCCGTCGGCCCCACGTCCCCAAGCGCGGGACCGATGTTGAACATCGTGGCGGCCACGGCGGAGATCGTGGTGAAGACGTCGACGCCCAGCGCCGCCAGCACCAGACACGAGGCGAAATTGATCAGGAAGGCGAGATAGACCAAGTTGAGCAGGCTCTGGATTGTAGCTTCGGGCACCACGCTTCCGCCGAGCCGCACCGCGAACACTCCGTGGCGCTCGACCATGCGCTTGAACTCTCGGCCGACCACTTTGGCGAGAAGGGCGATCCGCGAGAATTTCATCCCGCCCGCCGTGGAGCCGGTGCAGCCGCCGATGAACATGAGGGCCAGCAGGATCAGTTGCCCGAGCGGCGGCCACTGGTCGAAGTCGTCGGTCACGAGGCCGGTGGTGGTCGTAATGGAGGAGATCTGGAACAGCGAAGTACGCGCCGCCTTTTCGGCTCCGTATCCAAGATGGACACAAAGGAGCACCGCCGCCACCGCGGCCGTGATGCCGATCGTGCTGAGGTAGCACCGGAACTCGTAGTCCCTTAGCGCGCTGAGCGGCTTGCGTTCCAGCCAGACGCGGTAATGCAGGATGAAGCTGGTGCCGCCCAAGAGCATGAACGCGATGGTGATGTACTCGATGAGGGGACTCTGAAACGCGCCGATGCTGGCCGTGCGTGGCGAGAATCCGCCCGTCGCGACCGTTGAGAAGGCGTGCGCAATCGCGTCGAAGGGGCCCATTCCGGCCACCATTAGCAGGACGAACAGCACGATCGTCAGCGTGACATAGATGCCCCATAGGGATGTTGCGGTTTCGGCGATACGCGGCGTGAGCTTCTCCGATTTGGCTCCCGAGAACTCCGCCCGGTACAGGTGGAGGCCGCCATGTCCGACGAGCGGCAGGATCGCGATCACCAGGATCACGATGCCCAGGCCCCCGAGCCAATGCAGTGTGGCGCGCCAAAGCAGCATGGGGCGTGACAGGACCTCGACGTCGTCCAGGATCGTCGCGCCTGTCGCTGTGATGCCGGAGGTCGCCTCGAAGACCGCGTTCGTCACCGTGTCGATGCCGGGGGAGAGCACGAACGGTAGGCTGCCGAGCAAGGCCGCAGCCAGCCAAGCCGAGACCGTCAGCAGGATGCCCTCCCGCTGCGTGAGTTCGTGCGTGTTGTGGCGGCACAACCACCACAGTAGGATCCCCGCGCCGCTGGTGACGGCCATGGCTACCGCGAGAGCGGGCAGGTCGTCCCAGCCTGTGCACAGGGCGTACACGATCGGGAAACCCATGGCCCCTCCGAAAGCCGCCAGGAAAAGTCCCAGCACCCTCCCGATGGGGGCCCAGTGGATCACGCCACGTCCCTTCTGCGTTCAGGGCCCGCCAGGAACGCCGATTCCAGTTCCGGCACGGCGCTTTCGAGCGTGAAAAAGATCACGCGGTCCCCTTCGTGGATCGCCACGCCGCCGCGCGGCACGCAGAGTTCGCCGTTGGGTCGAGCGATGGCGCCCACGATCGCGCCCTGCGGGAAACGGATGTCGCGCAGTTTCTTGTCGACGAACTTCGATCCCTTGACGGCAATCAGTTCGATGGCCTCGGCCTCCTCTTCGCGGAATGTCGTCACGGATAGCACGCGTCCCTTGCGAACGTACTGGAGGATCATGTCCACTGCCGTGAGCCGCTGGCTGATCGAGGTGTTGATGCCCAGCCGCTGCACGATCGGCAGGTAGTTCAGGCGGTTGATCAGGGCGACGATCTTCTGCGCCCCCAAGCGTCGCGCCAGCAGCGAGGCGATGATGTTATCGGCGTCATCTCTGGCGAGCGCCAGAAAGGCGTCAGCGCCCTCGATGTTCTCCTGTTCGAGCGTTTGCTGGTCCGTTCCGTCCCCGTGCACCACGACGGTCTTGTTGAGGATGGTTGAGATCAGCTCACAGCGCTTCGGATCGCGCTCAATGAGCTTCACCGAGACGCCCATTGCCTCGAGTTCCTGCGCCACCCAGATGCCGATTTGCCTGCCGCCGACGATCACGACCCTGTGGACTGTCTTCTGCGGCCGGATGCCCATGAACTTAAAGACATCGTCGAGGCACTTGCGGGTCGTGCAAATGTAGATGTGGTCACCGGGCTCCAGGCGCTGGGCGCCATGCGGGATGATCACCTGCTGGCCGCGAAAGATCATCGCGATCAGGCTGTCTCTTGGGGGGTTCGCGGCGTCGAGTTCCACCACGGTCTTGCCCGCGAACCAGCTGTCTCTGTCCACGTTCATGCCGAACAGCTTGATCTGGCCGTCGGCGAAGTCGAGGATGTCGGAGACTCCGGGAACGTGCAGCACGCGCATGATGCGCTGCATGATGTCGGTTTCCGGGTGGATGATGCGGTCGATCCGGAGGCCCATCCGGGTCAGGATGCGCTCCCATTGCTGGAACTCGTGCGTGCGGACCCGGGCGACCTTGACCTTCACGTCGGAGTCCGTCTGCGCGATCATGCAGCAGAGCAGGTTGATTTCATCGGAGTCGGTTTCGGCGATAAGCATCTCGGCGTCGCCGAGGCCGGCTAGCCGGAGGGTACGGACGCTGCCCGCGCTGCCGCGGACGATCTTGGCGTCGAGGTGTTCCTCGAGTTCCAGGCAGCGTTCCGGGTTCTTCTCGACAATCGTGACGTGATTGCCTTCCCGGATGAGGCGAGCTGCGATCAGGGCGGCGCCTTCTCCGCCTCCAGCGATCAGGATGCGCATGCGGATCCAGACCAGTTTCTTGAGCGTATCACGGCGCCCGATGCCGGCCATGTGAGTGTCCTTGCGGCCTTCCGGCGGCTTGGCGCAAGCATCGCGCCCACCTCTGCTTGCTCCCGTCGCGCAGAAGCGGCCGGCGAGGTGCGGACACGCCCGGACGGCGACCCGGCGCGCGACGAGCAAGGAGTCTCCATGAGGCCGACCGGAATGTCAGTCGTCGCGGCGCGCCGCGAACAAGCAGATGCGGTCGGGTTCGACCTGGTAGACCAGTCTGTGCTCTTGGTCGATACGGCGCGACCACTTGCCGGAGCCTTGGCCGCGGAGCGCCTCGGGCTTGCCCGGCCCTTCGAACGGATCCCGAACACCCGCCTTGACGAGCGCGAGCGTTCGGACCGCCCGTGGGCGATTGGTGCGCGTCCAATGCTCCAGGTCCGTAATTGCTCACCCAGGGGGCTGGCTAGGCAGGTTTGAGGACAGTACGTCGCTCGATAGTGGTGACAATCGCCTCGAGAGTCGTCAGATCATTGAGGCGTCCGGTGCCGATCACCGAGCGCACGGCCCCGAACACCTCGGCCCCCCACTCGGAGCGGAAGCCGTTGGTCACCTTGCGGAAAATCGTGCTCGGTCGCAGCGCCCGCTCCGAGGCGTTGTTGGTGAAGGGCACCTCGCGATCCGTCACGAACACCAGCAGGCTGTCCCGGATCTTGCCGTAGCGCTTCAGCAGCCGCTGTCCGTCCGCCTGCGTCGGCTCCAACTCCAGCAGCTTGTCCAGCCGCCGCCCGAGATCCCGTTGGTGGCGCTTCAGCGTGCTGTCCCGCAGCCGCTCGCGCCGCTGGCCCACCCGCATCGCCCGCACCAGGAACGCCTGCAGCGCCGGCCCGAACACTGCGTCCCCTGCGTCGATCGCGTACTGCGCGTCCCGCAACTGGTGCGCCAAGCACACCTGCCACACTGCCGCGTGCCCGCGCTGGCACACGTACAGGTCCGACACCCACACCTCCGGTCGCGCCCCCTCCAGCACGCTCTCCGGCTCCGCCTTCGAGCGGCTCGGCCGTAGCACGTGCAGCACCGCTCCCGCTCCCAGGAACACCCACTCCCACCACTTGCGCCCGTGCACCCGCGCCGACGTCTCGTCCGAGCACACCACCCGGCTCCCCCGCACCCGTTCCCGAATCGCCTCCGCCTGTTCCCCGAACCGCCCCTGCACCCGCCGGAACAGGTTCGCCAGCGCCCCTTCGCTGATCTCCAGACCGAATACATCCCGGAACAACGCGCGCAAGCGCTCGTAGCTGATCGCTTGCGCGTAATGCAGGTACACCGCCAGCGCCTCGATCGTCGCCCCGAACGGCGAGCCCCGCTCCAAACCCTGCGGCGCCAACGCCGTCACCCGCCGCCCGCAGCCCGGGCAGTCGCAACCGTGCAGCGTGACCCGCGTCACGTGCGGCCGCACCGGCGGCAACTCGATGCGCTCGTACACCGCTTGCGGCGCCTGCTCCGCCCCGCCCAAGTCCGTCCCGCAGTGCGGGCAACTCTCCGCCCGCGCTTCCACCACGCTGTCTGGATGCGGATGCAGCTTGCGTCCCGTTCCCGCACGCCCCTGGCGCTTGCGCTGGCCGCCTCGCACCGGCTTGTTCGCCTTCTCCCCGCGCGAGGGCGGCAGCGACGAGTTCGCCGGTGTCTTGGGCGGCGCTCCCAGACGCGCCTCCAACTCCGCCACCTGGGCCCTCAGCTCCGCGTTGGTCGCCGTCAGCTTGGCGACCTTCGCCGTCAACTCCGTGCTCGTTGCGGTCAACTCCGCAACCCTCGCTCGCAGCTCAACGCCAAGGGCGCTCTTCCCGGAGTCGAGCGCCGAACCGAGATCCGAATTCGCCTCGCCCATACCCCATCTATAACATATTTATACTCTTTTGTTTCAAATTTCTAATCTGATCGGTCACGCTAGGACGGCACCAAGGTGAGCAATTACCCAGGTCCGCTCGGAAGTTGGGAGCCATGACGAGCGCGCGCCGTTCTCCACCTCTCACTCTGCTGCCAGGGCGAATCGTTGGCGAAGCTGTTCGACTGCCAAGCGCTCCCCCGTTCCGGTGGCGATCTGCTGTTCGGCTTGCGAGAGGCGGCGAGCGTTCTTCGGCGAGCGTAGGAGATAGGCCGTCTCGATCCAGCCCGCGAGGTCCTCGGCCGCGACCAATGCAACTGGTTCCTTGCCGCGGCGTCGGATCAGGACCGGTTCGCGGTTGTCGGTCACCTGATCCATCAGCGAGGCGAGGCGCGCGCCCGCCCGACTGCAGGTGGTTTCGTGGATCATCAGCAGTCTCCAGATGTGTACAGAATGATTGTACGATTCACTGGATCTCCCGGGCGGCCTGGCCCCTGACGCCCGACAGCCCTGGCGGCCGGGTGTGGCTGATCGCGCGACCGCGATGGGGTGCATGCAGCATCAACGCTGGACGCCGCCTGCGGTGGTGTGCATTGCTTGGGAATCTCAGGACCGCGCATCCAGCAGCGCCTCGCAGGTCTCGGCGGTTGCAAGGAGGGATGCGTCGTCGCCCCGCGAGGCCACCAGTTGCAGCCCCAGAGGCAACTGGTCTGGCGGTGTCGGCATCGGGATGGAGACCGCTGGAGCGCCAAGCGCCGTGAATGGCGCGTTGCAGCGAGGGTCGCCGCTGGAATCGAGGCCGGCTGGCGCGGGTCCGGGGGCGGCCGGCGTGGCGGTGATGGGGTGGATCCGCGCCCAGTTGGCGAATGCCTTCCGCGCCTCGTGCAGCGCCTGGTACGCCGCCTCGTATTTCCGCGGTCCGATCTGCTGGCCTTCGTCCAACAATTCTGCAAGTTTCGCGCCCATTCGCGATCCATACATGCGATAGCGGCTGCCGTGTTCGCGGACTGCTTCGTACGCCATCACAGTGCGGAGGGCCGAGGGCAGCACATCGAAAAACGACGGCCGCTCCGCATGTTCCATCCGCAGCCCGCGGGACGCGAGCGACTCGACGGTCGAGCCAAATGTGTCGGCCATCGTCGCCTCCACACCGCCCATCGGCGGCCAGTCCAGCACCGTGACGGTCTTCGCGGGGGCCGCCTTTGTCTCGAAGCCCAGGGCACGCCACACTAGGCGAAAATCTTGGGCCGTCGTGGCAAAGAGTCCGACATGATCGAGCGTCGGGGCGAACGCCATGACGCCACCGAGCGGCAGCAGCCCATAACTCGGCTTGAAGCCCGAAATACCACAGAAGGAGGCTGGTCGCAGGACGGATCCCTGCGTCTGGCTGCCTATTGCGAGCGGCGTCATGCCGGCTGCGACGGCGGCGGCCGAGCCGCTTGAGGATCCTCCGGGCGTATGCGCGGGATTGCGAGGATTGCGGGTCGGTGCGGTGTCGTAGTAGGCGAACGCAGTGGTATGTGTCTTCCCCAAAAGGATGCCGCCCAGTGCGTTCAGCTTCCGGACGAGGGCGCAGTCGTGTTCCGGAACTCGTCCTCGTTGCGTTACGCTACCCCATTCGGTGGGGATGCCCGCCGTGTCGAAGATGTCCTTGATGGCGTAGGGTACGCCGTGCAGCGGGCTGCGCGGAGCCGAGCGCACGAGTTCAGCGGCGAGGTGCGAAGCCGTTTTCTGCGCGGAGCCGAGCGCGAGGCAGCTCCAGGCCAGGGTCTCCGGCTCGCGGGCCTCGATCGCCCCGACGGACGCCTGGAGGACTTGCTCGGGGGCTAGCGTGCCTGCGTGGACCCGCGCCTCGATCTCCTGCAGGGACCACGGAAAAGACGCCATCGCGAGCCGCTCGGGCAGGGTCATTGTCGCACGAGGCCTGCGGTCCGGGACTGTTGCACGGGCTCCCCATCTGGCGCCGTGCAGAGGAAGAGGCACTGTACAATGGAGGCCCTAAGCAACCATGTCGGACGACCCGCGGCAACCATCCTTCGAGCAAGGGCTGGACAAGCTCGAGGCGATTGTCGAACAACTCGAGGACGGCGAACTCTCACTCGAGGAATCGCTCAAGCTCTTTGAGCAGGGCGTCCAGTTGAGCCAGAACTGTCGCAAGCAACTGCAGGACGCCGAAGCGAAGGTCGAAATCCTTCTGCGCAAGGACGGTGATGTGAAAGCGCAGCCCTTCGAACTCGACGAGAACGGCAACTGAGCGGCCTTGCTCGTGACCTTGCACGAGTACCTTCGAGACCGTCGGCAACGGGTCGATCGGGAACTCGACCGCCTCCTGCCACCCAGCGACACGCCTCCCGGGACGATTCACGCCGCCATGCGCCACAGCGTTTTCGCGGGCGGGAAGCGCATCCGCCCGATTCTTGCGATCGCGGCTGCTGAGGCGTGCGGCCAGCCCTGGGGCGTCGAATCGGCTGCCTGCGCGCTCGAGTGCGTCCACACCTATTCGCTCATCCACGACGACCTGCCGGCCCTCGACAACGACGACCTCAGGCGTGGCCTGCCGACCTGCCACAAGGCATTCGGCGAGGCAGTCGCGATCCTGGCCGGCGATGCGCTGCTCACGATCGCGTTCGAGATCCTGGCCTGTCTGAATGCCCCGGACGAGACCCGCGTGGCTCTGACCAAGGAACTGGCGGCAGCGGCGGGCACCCGCGATGGCATGATCGCGGGGCAGGTTGCTGACCTCGAGGCCGAAGGCCGCCAACCTGCAGCGGACGTGCTGGAGTTCATTCACCGCGCCAAGACCGCGGCACTGATCCGCGCGTCCGTGCGGTTCGGAGCCCTCTGCGCCGATGCCGGCGCCGAGCGATACGAGGCGCTGAGCCGATTCGGCAGCTGGATCGGTCTGGCTTTCCAGATTGTCGACGACATTCTGGATGTCGTCTCCTCTTCGGAAGAGATGGGCAAGACTGCGGGCAAAGACGCCGGACAGAAAAAAGCCACTTTTCCTGCGCTGTATGGGATCGACGAATCTCGGCGGCGAGCGGAGCGTTGCCGGCTCGAAGCGCTCCGGGCGCTGGAGGGCTTCGCGGACGACACTTGGGCATTGCGCGGGATTGCGGACCTGATTGTCTCCAGGACGCGCTGACGTCCATTCCGCCCCCAGCGCGGCCTCACGGTCCGGCGGAAGGAATTGTCCGGGGCGCCCCGTCTTCGCTCCCGGACTCCGGAGGGCCGAGGGGGGCCGGATACTCCACGCTGACGAGGAAGAGGCCCCGGGCGGGCGCGGTGGGCCCCGCCGCGCTGCGGTCACGGGCTTCGAGGATGCGATCGATGTCACCAGGGCCGAGATTGCCGCGCCCGACCTCGAGCAGCGTGCCCACAATGTTGCGCACCATGCGGTACAGGAAGCCAGATCCGCGAACGCGATAGAGCAAGAGGTCTCCTTCGCGGCGCAGCTCCGAGGAGTAGACCGTCCGAACTGTCGAGTCTCGTTCGGAGCGATTCTCGGAAGCGAAGGATTGGAAGTTTCGCTTGCCCGTGAATCGATCAGCGGCAACGCGCATCGCATCCTCGTCCAGGGGATAGGGGTGCCAGTACATATAGCGCGCCGCGAACGGCGGACAGAGTGCGCCGCGGTGGATACGGTATTCGTAGGTCTTGGCTGTGGCTGCGTGCCGAGCGTGGAAGCCGCTGGGCGCCTCGCAAACGGCCGTGACACGGATCTCGGCCGGCAAGAGCCTGTTGAGAGCCTTGAGGAGGCCCTCCGGCGGTATCGGGTTGCGCATGGTGCAGGAGGAGACCTGCGCGACCGCGTGCACCCCGGCGTCGGTGCGGCCCGAGCCAGCGACTTGGACCGGACCGCCTTCGATGCGGGTCAACGCACGTTCGAGAACGCCCTGGACCGTGGCCCTCCCGGGCTGTGACTGCCATCCGGAGAACCCCGTGCCGTCGTACGATAGAGTCAGCTTCCAAGTGCGTTCAGAAGGCGCCACATAGGCAGCGTAGCGCGCCCGTAAGCGCCGCCCCTGGCGCCCAATTCCGTAACCAATGGCCCCTCCCATGCGTCAACTGTTATTTGGGCTTCTGCACCTCGGGGCAGTGCTGTCGTCTCCATCGCCCCTCATGAAGAACAGGACTGTAGCACTGTCGCTGCTCTTGGCCGCATCCCTGGCCCTGCAGCCGTTGCTGAGCGCCCAAGCATTCCGGTCGAGGCCGATCGACTACAGCGAAGGCGTGTCCAGCTGGCCGCCCCTCACCAATATCTTCAAGACGCCCACGGTCCCGGACATCTCTTTAAGCAACTCCAGCCGCCTCGAGTCGCTCCTCCACGACGCCAAACTCTACCTTTCACTTTCCGACGCCTTGGCGCTTGCGATCGAGAACAACCTCGACATCGCTTGGGCCCGCTACGGGCCGCAGAACGCGGCGAACGACTTGATGCGGGCCAAGTCGGGCGCCCAGTTGCGCGGCGTCCAGACCCAGATCAGCACGCTCTCGACGGGCCTCGGCGACACCGGAGACGCCCGGCCAGCCGGGCAGGCGACGGGCATTACGCAGCGCGCCGGCGGGGGTGGAGGAGGCGGAGGCGGCGCGGCGGATGTCGGCGACGCCAGCACGTTTTTCGGCACAGCGGCTGTCGACCTGGATACGTCTCTCTTCGGCAATGTCGACTGGGGCCACTTCTCCAATCCCCAGACCAGCAACTTCGTCACCGGCACGAACACGCTGGTCCGGGAGATCAGCAACTCGCAGGTCGGCATCCGGCGGGGCTTCCCCTCCGGAGCCACGGCCGCCCTGGTCTGGTCGAACTTGAGCACCGACACCAACAGCCTGCGCACCAACTTCAACCCGTCTCTGGTCAGCGCCCTCACCTTGCGTATGACGCAGCCTCTGCTGCAGGGCTTCGGCGTCGCCGTCAACACCCGCAACATCAAGGTTGCAAGGAATAACCACGCCATCTCCAACCTGCAGTTCAAGCGGCAGGTGGAGGAGGTCGTGACGCGGGTGGCGCAGATCTACTGGGGCTTGGTGTCCCTTCGCGCGCAGGTTGAGAGTCAGCAGCAAAACCTCGAGCTGGCCAAGAAGCTCTACCGGGACAACAAGCGGCGGGTTGAGATCGGCACGCTGGCGCCGATCGAGATTATCCGGGCCGAGGCGGAAGTGGCGGCGCGCGAGTCCGACCTGACCGGCGCCGAGACCGAAGTCCAGTTGCAGGAGACTTTGTTGAAGGACGCCATCAGCGTCAATGGCATCGCCAGCCCTACGCTGCTGCACGCCCAAATCGTCCCAACGGACGAGATCTTGATCGAGGAATCCCAGCAACTGGAACCGCTCGCGGTTCTGATGGAGGTCGCGCTGAGCGCCCGCGCGGACATGGAGCAGAATCGCATCCGCCTGCGGAACACGGACCTCGGGTTGATCGGCGTCAAGAACGGTATGTTGCCCAGCGCCAACTTGATCGTCGACTTGACCAACAACTCGCTGGCGGGCGACATCAATAAGAACTTTCTGGCCAGCCCGGGTCAGACCGGCACGGTCTCGCCGTTCTTCCTAGGCGGCCTCGGCACAGCGGCGGATCAGCTTTTCCGGCGCAACTTTCCCGACTATCAAGTGCGGTTGCAACTCAATATTCCTCTCAAAAACCGCCAGGCGCGGGCGGACTACACCGCGGCTCTGCTTGAGAAGCGCCAGCAGCAGATCCAGATCGTGCAGGCGGAGAACACGATCCGATCCGAGGTGCAGTCGGCGGTGATCCGCATCCAGCAGGCTCGCGCGCGCTACGCGGCGGCTCGCAAGGCCCAGGAATTGCAGGAGCAAACGCTCGACGCGGAACAGAAGAAATACAACCTGGGGGCCTCGACGATCTTCCAAGTTGTCCAAGCGCAGCGCGATCTAGCGAACGCCCGGACCAACCTGATCCTGACCCAGAACGAATACGCCATCGCGCAAATCAATCTGGACAGGTCCACCGGCCATACGCTGACCACGCATAATATATCCGTGGCGGAAGCGTTCGACGGCGTCGTGAGCAGGCGGCCGGATCCGCTTCCGGCAGGTCTGCAGTAGGGCCTGGAGGCGCCTGCTGGAAGCTGCTGGACGCGCCTCCGGAGGCGCGCCCGAGACGCGGAGTGCGAGCAACGAGGAATAAGTCGTTATGGCGGAGACGGACTACGACGTCGTGGTGGTGGGAGCAGGCGCCGGCGGCGGCACAATGGCGCGAGTGCTCAGCGAGAACGGCGTGAAGGTGGCTCTGCTGGAGGCGGGGCCGATGCTGGATCCGCAGCGCGACTACAAGACCCACAAATGGCCGTACGACTACGGCCACCGTTTGGCGGAGCCAGGCGGCAAGCTCTATTTCGGCCAGGGCCAAGCCTATGGTTTCTTGACGACCTCCAGCGGAGGTTGGCAGCTTGAGGGGGAACCGTACACGGTCGCGCCCAGAAGCCGCTTCGATTGGTTCCGTTCGAGGGTCGTTGGCGGGCGCACCAATCATTACGGCCGCATGTCGTTCCGCTTTTCGGATCTTGACTTCAAGCCCTATTCGCGCGACGGCATCGGTTCGGACTGGCCGATCGCGTACGAGGATCTCGCGCCCTGGTACGATCGCGCCGAGAAGTATATCGGTGTGACGGGCGCCGTGGAGGGCATCCGCAGCGCCCCGGATGGAATCTTTCACGATCCGCCCGAACCCAAGGTGCACGAGAGACTGATCCGGGCGGCTGCAAGCAAGCTTGGCGTGCCGTTCATCGCCAATCGCCGCGCGGTCATCACCAAGGCTCTCAATGGCCGGCCGGCGTGCCACTACTGCGGCCAATGCGGACGCGGCTGCTTGACGGCCTCGAACTATTCCGCGTCGCAGGTGGATATCTTTCCTGCGTTGGAAACGGGCAACCTGACGCTGATCACGGACGCCATGGTCCGCGAGGTCGAAGTCAACGACGGCGACCTGGCTAGCGGCGTCGTGTACGTGGACAAGAAGGAACGCGTGCACAAGCGGGTGCGCGGGCGAGCCGTCGTGCTGGCCGCATCGGCTTGCGAGACCGCGCGCCTGATACTGAATTCCCGCTCGAAGCAGTTTCCCGACGGGATCGCGAACGGCTCCGGGCTCGTCGGCCGCTACCTGATGGATACGGTCGGATTCAGCCTGCGAGGGACTCTGCCGGCCCTTGAGAACATGCCGCGCTACGACAGCGACGGATTCGGCGGCGGACACCTGTATGCTCCCTGGTGGCTGTGGGACGGGCACGGCAAGCTCGACTTCCCGCGCGGCTACCACATCGAGATGGGGGGCGGTTTCCACATGCCGGGACCCGGGAGCTTCTCGGGGCTGGCGCGAACCGCTGGATATGGCCGGGAGATGAAGCGGAGGATTCGCGAGCAGTACGGCTGTGGCATCGGGCTGGCGGGCCGCGGGGAAATGATCCCGAACAATCAGAGCTACATGGACATCGACCCCGACGTGGTGGACCGCTGGGGCATCCCGGTCCCGCGTTTCCACTTCTCGTTCAGCGACTACGAATGGCGCCAGGCGCGGCACATGGAGCGGACCTTCCGGGACCTCATTGACGCCGCCGGAGGAAAAGTGCTTGGGATCGGCAATCCCGAACGCGAGAGCGAGGGAATCGCGGTGCCGGGATCGATCATCCACGAAGTCGGCGTCGTCCGCATGGGCGAGAGTCCCGCCACTTCGGTCCTGAACAAGTACTGCCAGGCGCACGAGGTTCGAAACCTCTTCGTGGCCGATGGCTCGACCTTCGTCAGCAACCCGGACAAGAATCCGACCCTGACGATCAACGCGCTGTCGTGGCGCACGGCGGAGTATCTGACGGAAGAAATGAGGAAGGGCAATGTCTAGGAGTCAGGGATTCGTCGCGGTCGAGGCGCTTTCGCGCCGCGAGGCTATCCGGCGCATCGCCCTAACGGTCGCGGCGGCGGGGCTTGGCGGCGGGATCCGGCCCGCGGATGCGGCCGAGGTGCACCGTCAAGTCGGCGAGGAACGTACGTTCCGGGGCGAGTACACGGTGAAGTACTTCAATGAGCACGAGTTCCGGACCCTGGAGCGCCTCTCCGAACTGATTGCGCCGGCGGACGAAGCGGGGCCCAGCGGACGCGAGGGCGGCGCTCCCGAGTTCATCGATCTGCTCTCGAGCGAGAATTCGGAACTTGCCGGCACGTTCACGGGGGGCGTCTTGTGGCTCGACAACGCGATGCACGTGCGGCACGGCACGCGCTTTGTGGAGGCTCCGGAGGAGCAGCAAACGGGCCTTTTGGACACCCTCGTCGCCGCCGAGCGAGAGGAGACCGGAAGCGACACCAGGTGGGAGACCCGCGAATACAGGCGCTTTTCGGTCTTCGGCGTGCAGACGCCTTCAGCGGCGCGGCGCGGCGTCCGGTTCTTCGAGTGGGCTCGCCGCCTGATCGTGGACGCCTACTACACCAGTCCGGCGGGCATCAAGGATCTTGGGTTCATGGGCAATGCCTCGCACACCGAGTTCAAGGTGCCGCAGGAGGCGATTGACTACGCGATGGGCCGCAGTCCGTTCCGTAACGCGTGAGCGGAGGCCGAAAGGGATTCCCGGATCGGGCGGTTCCCGGCAAGGGAGTGCATGAGAGTCGCGCGAGCATGGTTCCGTCTGAGTTCCGCGCTGTTCGGTTCCTGCCGTCACTGGCCGCCAGCCGCTGCGATGACCCTTTTGTTGTTCCCCGGAGGGGCGCAGCCAGACGATGCGACGCGAGTCCGTTTGCTCATCCGGGACGCGAGCCGCGCCCTGCAGGCCGGCAACGCACCGCTCTTTCTTGCGGCCTTCGACCGGCGGGCGATGCCTCGCTTCGATGTGCTCCGCGAGCAGGTGTCGGCGATGACCGCGCAGCGCCGGATCGCGTCCTCGGTCGCAAGCGGCCCGCTCCAGGGGGACCCGAGCGTTTGGACGGTGCGCGTCGATTGGCTGCTCGAGTTGACACCTAAACTCGATCCCGGCCCCCTGGAACGACGCCGGGCAACGCTCACATTGCGGGTGCGCAAGCGAGGCCGGCGTTGGAAGATCGTGCAGCTCGAGCCACTCGAGTTCTTCTCCGCACTCCGTGGAGAATCGAGGTAGGAGATGGCGCAGGACGATGCGGGGCGGGGGATCCCCACCCGCCGGCTTGGGCGCAGCGGAGAGCAGGTCTCGATCCTGTGCGTCGGCGGAGCGCATCTCGGCCGCGCCGCTCAGGATGACGGGGAGCCCCAGGCCCTCAAGCTGGCGCATGCCGCTCTGGAAAACGGCGTCTTCTTTTGGGACAACGCCTGGGCGTATCACGACGGCTACGCGGAGGAGTTCGTGGGCAAGGCTCTCCAAGGCCGCCGGGACCGGGTGTTCCTGATGACCAAGAACTCAGGCCGCGACGAGCAGTTCTCGAGGCAATGCCTTGAGGACAGCCTGCGGCGGATGCAGACGGACTACATCGACCTCTGGCAATTCCACGAGATCAACTACGACAACGACCCGGAATGGGTCTTCGAGCGGGGCGGCCTGAAGTTCGCTCTCGAGGCCCAGAGGGCTGGCAAGGTGCGCTACATCGGCTTCACGGGGCACAAACACCCCAGCATCCACCTCGATATGCTGAGCAAGGGATTCCCCTGGGTATCGTCCCAAATGCCGATCAACCCGATGGACCATTTTTAGGGGATTATACACAATCGTAACCAATCGGAAGCCGATTTCTGTGAAATAGCGAGCATGGGGAATTGCCGCCCGGAAGACTGCGATTGACGGTCCGGCTGTTTCGGACGGCTACCGATCCGGAGTGCAGAAGGGTTTACCGACCGTAAACCCTTCTGCTATTATTCATCCGTCGAGGAGACGCGGTGAGCGACGAGGCAAAGAGTGCCAGCGGTCCAGTGGTCCATATCACGCTGTGGCGGCTAATCAGCGGTGTCCTCGGCATTGTGCTGCTGCTCGGCGGGGCCGGTACATACTTGGCTGGCTGGATCCGCGATGACATCAAGGTTCTGCGTGACGACGTTGCAGCCGTAGAGGCTAAGTTAGAGGCCAAGATCGATCGCATGGACGACCGCCTTGACCGAATCGAGCAGAAGCAGGCCGCCCTGATGGAGCGGACGGCCCCGCTCGCGCCATCCGCCGCCAAGCCGGATAAACACCAGATGACTTGCGGCTAGGCCACTAGATCCCTGTATCGCAGCCGCTTGTCGGCCAGCAGCCAAGCCACGAGCCGCATCTGGTCGATGGTGTTCGCGGCCCGGACGTTGTGCCGTCCGGCGAACTCGTTGATGTACCGCTGCGAGTGCTTGACTCTCATCTTGTGATAAGTGCCGTAGTAGCGGCGTTTCAGCATGGCCCAGAACGACTCGATGCCGTTCGTGTGGGCTTGGCCACGCACGTACTCGCCCGCGCTGTGGTTCACCGATTCGCGCTTCGGAAGATTGTTGTAGACCGCGCTATCGTCCGTGTACGCCATCGCTTCGGACTCGACCGCGCCGCCGATCAGCGTCTCGACGCTGCCTTGCGTGACGCTTCCCATCGCCGTCGCTGTGACCTGATTTGTCTCGCGGTCCTTGATGCCGACCACAGCCGTCTTGCCAACCGCACCGTGACCGGCCTTGAGCTTGTCGGATTCGTGCGTGTTGCGCTCCTTGCCGCCGATGTAGGTCTCGTCGATCTCGACCGGTCCGCCGAACAACCCCTGACTCTTGCTCTAGCTCTCGCGAATGCGGTGCGCTAGATGCCATGCCGACTTCTGGGTAATGCCCAGATCGCGGTGCAACTTCATGCTCGACTGGCCCTTGAGTCCGGTCATGAGCAGGTAGGTTGCCAGCAACCAGATTTGCACCCCGACGTTCGAGTTCTGCATCACGGTTCCGGTCCGCACCGAGAAGAACTTGCGGCACGAGCGGCAGCGGTACGGCATCGAGGGATGCTTGGCCCCGGATTGGACGTTCTCCGACTCGCAGTGCGGGCAGCGCGGCCCGTCCGGCCAGCGAACCTCCGCGATCCACGCTTCCGCCGTTGCGTCGTCCGGGAACATGCGGATGATATCGGCCAGCGTCAGGCCGCTGCGGAACCATTTGCCCGGTCCCTTGTTGTTCTTCGCGCGGGTCATTTTTATGTAACTATAGTAACCAATTGCAGTGTGGATGTCAGGTGGTTTCTAAGAGTTAAGTCAAGTCTTTTCGTTGTGCCGGAACTTCCCGGGGTACTAATGGTTACGATTGTATATAATCCCCCCATTTTTACCGTTCCTTCCAACGGTGGGTCGTACCGCGGTGCCTCGAGAAGGATGTCGGTGTGATCGGAATGAAGTCGCTGGGCGGTGGGCCCCGCGTGGGGGAGATCCCCAGTACGACCAGGGTCACCGCGGAGATGTGCGTCCGCTGGGCGTTCAGCCTCCCGATCTCCTCAGTTGTTCGGGGCTACTTGAAGATGGACCAGTTGATGGCGGACGTGAAGCTCGCCCGCGGCTTCCGGCCTCTGGAGGGTGAGGAACGCGAGCGGATCCTGAAGCTTGCGGAACCGGAAGCGGGAGACGGCCGTCACGAGCAATTCAAGTCGACGCAGCGGTATGACTCACCGGTCTACCGCAAGATGCACGGATTCGCTGTTTGATCTGCGCAGGGGGCCGGGCTCGCGTGGCGGCGTGAACCGAGTCCTTCGCCAATCGATCTCGGGCCGGACGGCGCATCCAAGGC
Source organism: Bryobacterales bacterium (assembly GCA_965218615.1). Lineage (GTDB taxonomy): Bacteria > Acidobacteriota > Terriglobia > Bryobacterales > UBA6623 > VXMF01. The sequence goes on along the minus strand of CBDCLH010000001.1, from coordinate 234,054 downwards.
TGCGGGCACGCATCGCGTCCACGTCTCGGCAGCTGTTGCGGAATCGCTCGATTGTGTCGGCGATGCCGAATTCCTCACGGACGACGCCCCGTCGCCCTTGCCTGCGGAATTCAGGACCACGACGGTGGACACGGTGTCCGCCTGCTCTCCAGATACCCGGCCTTGATCAGGGCGGTCCAGCGTTTCCTGGACCGACCGCCGCCTCGACGCCTGCGGCCAGGGAGCGGGAGGCCTGCGTGGACGGGACACACTCCCGTCCGTCGACCGGATGCCAATCCGACACAGCGGGCCGCGTGCGGTTTTGAAGCTGCCCCAAGCCGGGGCGGATCGGTATCCGCCTGGGGCCGCCGACGGCCAGGAGTGTCTTGTTAGGCCGCCTCCCTCTTCGTCCTGCGCGAGGGGCAGCTAGTCGTACAATTGAAATTGGCCTCGACGCTATTTGGCACGGACGGCATCCGCGGCCGCTTCGGCGCATTCCCGCTCGACGAAAAGACGATCTACGCCACCGGTCTAGCACTAGCGGAACAGATCGGTAGAACTCGCAACCCCAAGGTGTTGCTGGGTATGGACACGCGGGAGTCGAGTACCCCAATCGTGCAGTTGCTGGCAGCCGGATTGCGGGCGGGCGGCGCCGCCCGGGAGTTCGCGGGCGTCGTTCCGACGCCCGGTATTGCGCATGCCACGCAACTCGGGGACCACTCCCTGGGGGTGGTGGTCTCCGCTTCACACAACCCGTTTGAAGACAACGGAATCAAGGTCTTCGGCCCCTTCGGCTACAAGCTGCCCGACGAAAAGGAAGTCGAGTTGGAGGGTCGCATCCTGGCGCTGCTGTCGAACGGCGTCTGTCCGACCCAAGAAGCAGTGGACAAAGCCCCGGACGTTGCACTGGCATACGCCGAGCACCTGCTGCGCATCAGTGATCCGCCGCCGGATGCCCGTAAGCTGAAGTTCGTTGTCGACTGCGCCAACGGTGCGGCGTCAGACATCGCCCCGTTGGCCTTCGAGGCGTTGGGAGCGGACGTACGGTACATCGCCTGCCAGCCCAACGGTCGGAACATCAACCTGAACTGCGGAGCGCTGCACATGAAGCGTCTTGCCGAGGAAGTCGTCGCCTGTGGCGCCGACTTCGGCGCGGCTCTGGACGGCGATGCCGACCGGTGCTTGTTCGTCGACGAGCGGGGCGCACGGATGGATGGCGACAACATCCTGTTGCTGGCGGCGGTTGCGCTCAAGCGCCGGAATCGGTTGCACGAGAACCTGGTTGTCGCGACCGTGATGTCGAACCTGGGGCTCAACGCGGCGTTCCGGCGGGAGCGGATTCGTTTGATGCGAACTCCGGTCGGCGACAAGTACGTCATTCAGGAGATGTTGAACTCGGGAGCCGCCCTGGGGGGTGAGCAATCCGGCCACGTCATCTTCGGGGACTTCTCGACGACCGGAGACGGTCTACTCACCTTGTGCATGATGCTGCGCATCCTGGCGGAGGAGGGTGTTCGGTGCAGCGAGCTGCGGAAACGCTTGCGGGTGTTTCCGCAGAAGCTGGTCAATGTGCGGGTTCGGGAGAAGCGGCCTCTGGAGCAGTTACCGGAGATTCACGAGGCGATCAAGAAGCGAGAACTCGAGCTCGCCGGGCGTGGGCGCGTCATCATCCGCTACTCGGGTACCGAGTCTGTCGTGCGCATCATGGTCGAGGCGGAGCAGGCCCACGATGTCCTACGGCACTGCGCGGCCATCGGGGACCTATTCGAGAAGCACCTCGGGGACTGACGGCGCAGCGCGAATCGCCGTCGATCCGACGGTCGGGCCCTACGCCGAGAGTCAGCTAAGGGCGGGGCAGGTCTGGTTGCCAGGCAATCCGGGCGTGCCGTGCGGACTGCCTGCTCGATTCGCCTGGGTCGTATCGAGACCGCCCAGCGCGCGCCTGATGCACATCCCGAGCTGGGGGGCGTTGGCGTTCCTGTAGGTGGCGACCGCGGCAGGCCTGTCGGGCGCGGGATGGTGGTGCTACGGCTCACGAGAACCGAGGCCCCAGACTGCAAGTGGCATCCGGCACATGTGCGGAGGCCAGTCCTTGCTCAACGGACGCGAGTGGTCGAGCGGCTGCTCGAACCTGAACTTACCCCAGGCAGGATACAGAACCCTTTTATGGTCAGCCAGATAGAGAGGCAGGGGTGGGGGTTTGCTGGTAAGCGTTCGGACAGGTCGTGGAGTGAGCCCGAGGTGGTCGAGCGATTCCGAGCTGTCCAGCAGGGTCGGACAACGCTTCGCTTGATTGGCGAGCCCGTGGAATGCCGCGATGCGATCACCCCGCAAGAAACGCCGCGTGTTCCGCTCGGTGAGGCTCGGGATCATGCCGGGTGACCGTTACCGGTCTGGCAGTATCCGTGAACGGGCATCCCTTGGCGCCATGTGCGAGAATCCACGCAGATATCCCGAGTCACGACTGGCCCGTTAACGGCGGAAGTCAGGTGTATAACAGGCTATGAATCAATTACTTAGAGATAAAGTTCTCATGTGAACGACTTGAGCGCTCGGGCAGCCTTGCGATGATGCCCTGTCGCCGACTTCGGTCGGAACAGGGAAAGCATGTACTCCGGCAAGCTCGTCTTCGCGCAGGTGATGGACCACCTGCCGCTCCACTCGTTCCAGCGCTGCGTCCAGCGCTACGGCGGCAACCGCCGGATGCGCTCCTTTTCGTGCCTCGATCAATTCCTCTGCATGGCGTTCGCGCAGCTCACCAACCGTCGTAGCCCACGGGATATCGAGATCTACCGGCGTGCCCGCAGCAACAAGCTCTACCACATGGGCCTCCGCGGCGGGGTGGCCCGCAACACGCTCGCCCGGGCCAACCAGGAACGCGACTGGCGCATCGACTCCGACTTCGCACGCGCGCTGATTCGCCTGGCCCGCCCGCTGTACCTCGACGACGACCTCGGCCTGGAACTCGACAACACCGTCTACGCGCTGGACTCCTCGACCGTCGACCTGTGCCTGTCGGCTTTTCCCTGGGCCCGCTTCCGATCCACCAAGGGAGCCGTTAAGCTCCATACCTTGTTGGACTTACGAGGCAGCATCCCGACGTTCATCCAATGCTCCGCATCTCGGAGGGCAAGCTGCACGATGTCAACGCGCTGGACGAGCTGCCGCCGGAACCCGGGTCCATCTAGGTCATGGACCGCGCCTACGTCGATTTCCAGCGCCTGTTCCGCCTGCATGCGGCCGCAGCTTTTTTCGTGGTCCGGGCCAAGTCCAACACGCGCTGGTGGCGACGCTACTCGCGCCCGGTCGACAAGCAGCAGGGCTTGCGCTGCAATCAGACCATCGTCCTGACAGGAAGGGCCACGGCTTCCAAGTACTCCCATCCCCTGCGTCGCGTGGGATTCCGCGACACGGACCTGCGACGCACCTTCCATTTGCTGACCAACAACTTCGAGTTGCCCGCCCGGACCGTCGCCGATCTGTACCGCCACCGCTGGCACGTCGAGCTGTTTTTCCGTTGGCTGAAGCAGCATCTCCGCATCCAGACGTTTCTCGGCACCTCCGAGAACGCGGTCAAGGCCCAGATCTGGATTGCCGTCAGCGTCTACGTCCTGATTGCGATCCTCAAGAAGCGACTGGACCTGCCCGGCGATCTCTACGCGATCCGGCAGGTTCTGAGTCTGACTCCGTTCGAGCCAGTCCCTCCATATCCATTACTTGCAAGTCCAGGGCCAGCGGCGGAGCCGGAAGTCGGTGGGGATCAGCTCAGCCTGTTCGACGTCTGAACGGACCACCGCGAACGCGACCCGCGACGGCGCAGACCTGCGGGCTCGACCGCTGGCCGCAGTGCGCCGCGCAATGCGGCGACAACGCAGATGACGCTACGAAACGCACTTCGTGGCTGCAAACCTGCCTGCTCGGTATCGGATCCACGCAGGAACGCCTTGCAAGCGCCTCAAAATCCTACACTTTTCGTAACTACCCAGGTCGCCGATTTGGCAATTGACCGAGACGTCGGCCGCTCGGCCTGGAAGGCTTGCTGCAGAGCGACGCTGACAGACGATTGGCAAGCGGCTCGCTGGAGGTTCCGACCCAGTGGCGGAGTCGTCGATAGGCGTGTCCTGCGCAGCGATTCTTGCTGGCCGTCGGCAGCGACGGACGGGGGCCAGCCCCGGCAGGCTGCTACATGTTACAGTGGGAATGTTCCAGTAAGGCCGAGCCGGGAGCAAGCGCTTGCACGCTGTCGAATCCGGCATGAGGATGCGTTCCCATCGCTCGCGGCTGGGCCTGCTCAAGAGCGAGCGATGCCCCAGATGCCAGAGACGGCGCGCCGCCAGGGCGGCGGTGCCTCGGACCTGATCGAGGAGTTGCGGCAGCAACTCGCGGAGAGAGACAAGCAACTTGGGGAGAGAGACAAGCAACTCGCGCAGCTGCGGGCGGAAAACGCCTTGTTGCGGGAGCGTCTCGAGGAGCTGGAGCGGCGGCTGGGCCTGAACAGCGGCAACAGCAGCAAGCCGCCTGCGAGCGACGGGCTGGGCAAGCCGCAGGCTGGGAAGCGCACCCGGAGCCTGCGCGGTCGCTCCGGGAAGCAGTCCGGCGGGCAGGCGGGGCACCCGGGCGAGATGCTGTGCCGGACGGAGGCGCCGGACCGGATCGAGGAGCACCTCCCGCTGCGCTGCGCGGGCTGCTCGGCAGCGCTGGCGGCAGCCAGCGCGGCAGGCGAGCCGGTCACGCGACAGGTCTTCGACCTGCCCGAGCCGCGATCCTTGGAGGTGACCGAGCACCGCGCGCATGCCGGCCGCTGCGAGCACTGCGGAACGGTGACGCGGGCCGCGTTCCCAGAGGGGGTGAGCGCGCCGGTGCAATACGGCCCGCGCATCGCCGCCACGGCGGTCTACCTGCAGAACGCGCAGTTCCTGCCCGAGGAGCGTCTCTCGCAAGTGCTGAGCGATCTGTTCGGCGCTCCGCTGTGCAGCGCGACGCTGGCGGCGATGAGCCGCAAGGCAGCGGAGCGCTGGCGGGGCTTCGCCGGGCAGGTGCGGGAACGGATCGCGAGCGCGGCGGCGGTGAAGCATCTCGACGAGACCGGCTTCCGCATCGCCGGGAGCACGCAATGGCTGCACGTGCTGTGCACGCCGCTGCTGACGTTCTAGCGCGCCAGTTCCGGGCGGGGCGCCATGTTCGAGGGGCTTTCGGGCTGCCTCGTGCATGACCACTGGCACTCGTACTTCACGCTGGAGGGCGTGGTGCACGCCATGTGCAACGCGCATCACCTGCGCGAGTTGCAAGCGCTGGTCGAGATCGAGAGGGAGGACTGGGCGGGACGGATGCAGCGTCTGCTGCGGCGGGCCCAGCGCGTGGTGCGGAGCGCGCGAGCCCGGAAGATCCCGCTGCCACGGTCCCTGCGGGAACGGATCGAGCGGCGCTACGACCGGTTGCTGGAGGAGGCGGTGGCCTTCCACGAGGCGCAGCCGCCGCTGCGCCAGTCGAAGCCCGGCCGGCGGGGGCGCAGGAAACGCCGCCAGGGACACAACCTGGCCTTGCGGCTGCAGGGGCGCAAGGAGTCGGTGCTGCGTTGGCTGAGCGACTCCGCGGTGCCCTTCACGAACAACCTCGCCGAGCGCGACCTGCGCATGATGAAGCTGCGCATGAAGATCTCGGGCTGCTTCCGGTCCGCGCAGGGAGCGCGGGACTTCGCCACGCTGCGCAGTGTCCTGTCGACGGCCGGCAAGCAGGGCTGGAACCGCATCGAAGCCTTGCTGGCACCCCCGGACGAACTGCTGGCCAAGCTGCAGATCTGACCGCTTCCGGACACGGCACGGGCGAAGCCCGGAGTTCCCGTCCCCGCTGCCAGACCCGGGCGTGCGAGATCCGCGCAGCACCCGTCTGTCCGGGTCGTTCTGCATCATGCTTTCGAGGCCGAGCGGCCAACATCCTGGTAAATGCCGACCAAGCAGGGGACCTGGGCAGTTACCACTTTTCGCCCGATCTGACCGATTGCACCCGCTAGCACAACCCATTTAGAATCAGTCAGTTGCGAACAATCACGAAATCCCAAATCGGGCGAATCGAAAATTCAAGCAATAAGCCTCCGTAAGTAGTTGATTCTATTGGACTTCGAATGGGACACTCGTGATATTGCTTCTTTACGCCGATGCGCTGGGGTCCCTTTTCTTCAACAAGGCGCTAGATCTCGGAGAGACGGGCCTTGGCTTCGGCAATCGTCCAAGATCGCGCGCCTTCCAGGCGAGAACCGGTTGAGCTTTTCCTGATCCGCAGTGAGATTCAGCCCAGGCTGGTGACCATTTGTCGGTCAAGCTGCAGTTCATAGAGATATTGCAACGCACGCGCATGCAAAACGCTGCTATCGAACGTAAGATAGTGTCATGGCCGTTCAGATCACCATACGAGGGGTTCCCGAGGAAGTTCGCGACGAACTTGCGGCGCGGGCGGCGCTTGAGCGCCGCTCAATGCAGCAATTCCTCCTCGGTGAACTAGAACGGATCGCATCACGGCCCTCGCGTAGCGTCGTGCTGCAACGAATCCGCGCGCGCAAGGAAGCTGGGGGAAGTAGCGTCTCAGTCGAGAGCATCTTGCGCGCCCGTGATGTGGATCGAACGTGAAGGCCGTCATTGATGCCTCGGCGCTTGTCGCGAGCATGTTCGCACAGGATCCCGTCGGAAGATGGGCGGAATCGGCGGTGTCCGAACTCGATTTGGTTGGCCCGGAACTCGCGCTAGTGGAATCGTGCAACATCTTGCGTCGATTGGTAACTGCCCAGGTCCCGTGCTTGGTCGGCATTTGCCAGGATGTTGGCCGCTCGGCCTCGAAAGGATGGTGCAGAACGCCCCGGACAGACGGTTAGCACGGGGTTGGCGACAAGCCCGGTGCTGGGCGGATCTCGCACGCCCGGGTCTTGCGGTGGGGACGGGGACTCCGGACTTCGCCCGTGCCGTGTTCGGGAGCGGTCAGATCTGCAGCTTGGCCAGCAGTTCGTCCGGGGGCGCCAGCAAGGCTTCGATGCGGTTCCAGCCCTGCTTGCCGGCCGTCGACAGGACACTGCGCAGCGTGGCGAAGTCGCGCGCTCCCTGCGCGGACCGGAAGCAGCCCGAGATCTTCATGCGCAGCTTCATCATGCGCAGGTCGCGCTCGGCGAGGTTGTTCGTGAAGGGCACCTTGGGGTCGCGCAGGAAACGCAGCACCGACTCCTTGCGCCCCTGCAGCCGCAGGGCCAGGTTGTGTCCCTGGCGGCGCTTGCTGCGCCCCCGCCGGCCGGGCTGGGGCTGGCGCAGCGGCGGCTGCGCCTCGTGGAAGGCCAGCGCCTCCTCCAGCAACCGGTCGTAGCGCCGCTCGATCCGTTCCCGCAGGGACTGCGGCAGCTCGATCTCCAGGCCCCGCGCGATCCGCATCGCGCGATGGGCCCGCCGCAGCAGGCGCTGCATCCGTCCCGCCCAGTCCTCCCTCTCGATCTCGACCAGCGCTTGCAACTCGCGCAGGTGATGCGCGTTGCACATCGCGTGCACCACGCCCTCCAGCGTGAAGTACGACTGCCAGTGGTCATGCACGAGGCAGCCCGCAAGCCCCTCGAACATCTCGCCCCGCCCGGCACTGGCGCGGTAGAACGTCAGCAGCGGCGTGCTCAGCACGTGCAGCCATTGCGTGCTCCCGCCGACGCGGAAACCGGTCTCGTCGAGATGCTTCACCGCCGCCGCGCTCGCGATCCGTTCCCGCACCTGCCCGGCGAAGCCCCGCCAGCGCTCCGCTGCCTTGCGGCTCATCGCCGCCAGCGTCGCGCGGCACAGCGGAGCGCCGAATAGATCGCCCAGCACTTGCGAGAGACGCTCCTCGGGCAGGAACTGCGCGTTCTGCAGGTAAACCGCCGTGGCGGCGATGCGCGGGCCGTATTGCACCGGCGCGCTCACCCCCTCCGGGAACGCAGCCCGCGTCACGGCTCCGCAGTGCTCGCAGCGGCCGGCATGAGCGCGGTGCTCGGTCACCTCCAAGGGCCGCGGCTCGGGCAGGTCGAAGACCTGCCGCGTGACCGGCTCCCCGACTGCGCTGCCTGCCGCCAGGGGCACCGAGCAGCCCGCGCAGCGCAGCGGGACGTGCTCCTCGATCCGGTCCGGCGCCTCCGTCCGGCACAGCGTCTCGCCCGGGTGCCCCGCCTGCCCGCCGGACTGCTTCCCGGAGCGGCCGCGCAAGCTCCGCGTGCGCTTCCCAGCCTGCGGCTTGCCCAGCCCGTCGCTCGCAGGCGGCTTGCTGCTGTTGCGGCTGTTCAGGCCCAGCCGCCGCTCCAGCTCCTCCAGACGCTCCCGCAACAAGGCGTTTTCCGCCCCCAGCTGCGCGAGTTGCTGGTCTCTCTCCGCGAGTTGCTGCCGCAACTCCTCGATCAGCTCCGAGGCACCGCCGCCTTGGCGGCCTGCCGTCTCTGGCATCCGGGGCATCGCTGGGTCTCTTGCGCAGGCCCAGCCGCAAGCGATCGGAACGCATCGTCATGCCGGATTCGACAGCGTGCAAGCGCTAGCTTCCGGCTCGGCCTTGCTGGAACATTTCCACTATAACATGTAGCGGCCTGCCGGGGCTGGCCCGCGTCCGTCGCTGCCGACGGTTAGCCAGAATCGCTGGCGCCGAACACGCGTATCGATGACCCCGCCACTGGGTCGGAGCCTTTAGCGAGCAGCCGCTTGCCAATCGTCTGTCACCGTCGCTCTCCATCAAGCCTTCCAAGCCGAGCGGCCAACGTCTCGGTCAATTCCCAAATCAGCGACCTGGGCAGTTACGTCGATTGGAGCTATCGGGCTCAATCTCGAGGCTTGAGTCCAGGAGCGCCTTAAGGGATCTGCTGCAACTTGAGATTGAACTCTTCCCGTTCGCACCCTTCGCGGAGCGTGTATGGTCTCTGCGGGAAAACGCAACGAGTTACGACGCTTGGTACGTGGCACTGGCCGAGCATCTAGGTTGCCCTTTGCTTACGCTTGATATGAGGCTTAGTCGCGCCATCGGTCCGACTTGCGGAATGATCACTCCGCCGTCATAGTACGTGAGCGAGATGGATTGATCACGTTTCGTGCAACCTGAGCCTATCTGGACGGATACTGCGTTCGCCGAGCTATCAACTGAAGCATGCCGCACGAAATCGAGCCGAATAGTATCGTACGCCCACCACATCGGCGGGTACCGAAGTGTCGCTTCCCCTCGATGGATCACTGACCTGTCAAGCGACAACGAATCCATCCTGGACCGAAGCCCGCGCCGACCCGGAACAGCTGAGGTACGTCCGCAGCTTCAAGGCGCTTTCGGAGGAATATGCAGTTGAATCTTCGTCAATTCCCGGATGGCAATCGATCCAGGACGCGGATCCGCCGATTGTGGCCGTCCGCGAACCAGACATTCTCGTGAAGTATGCACTGTTTGATCAACGGGTCATCTATTCGAGGCTTCTCGATATCGCAATCAGGCGAATTTCTCTGTCTTGACGATACCCATACCTTCATCGACGTAGATGAGGTGATCACCATCGACCTCGTTGAGTATTTCTTTCTTGCCGTTCGGCCAGCGAATCGTAACTACATCGGCTTTCTTGCTTCGGCCCAGGCCAAAATGAAGGCGAAAGTCATTTACGGAATAGTAACTTGACTGACTCTGGACCTCCTGTACTTGAAAGTGATCGCCCACCTTGACTTCAACCCTCGCGCCGATGGCAGTCCGATTGGATGAGATTCCTCTCAGTTTCACCTTCAGCCAGTGGTTCAGGGATTTGACGTCGCTTCGAATCAGCGACGGTGGTTCATTCATGTTCATGACCAGAATGTCCATGTCGCCGTCGTTATCGAAGTCACCGAAGGCGCAGCCCCGACTCGAGTGGATCGAAGTCAGGCCGGGACCTGCCTGGTCAGTGATGTTCACAAAGGTGCCGTCGCGCATATTGCGGAACAGATACCTGAAGCCGCCGTACGGGTACTGCCTGTTGAACCTCTCCACTTCGGGGTAGACGTTGCCGACTACGTAGAGGAGGTCGGGCCAAGTGTCGTTATCAAAGTCCACGAGTCCGACGCCCCACTGTACGTGATTTGTCACGACATGTAGGCCCGCGGCCACCGACATATCGGCGAAATCCCCCTCACCGCCGTTCTGGTAAAGCGCTGGCATTTCGTCTGCAAAGAGCGTCTTCACGATGTCGAGTTCGCCATCTCCGTCATAGTTAGCGACCGCCAACCCCATACCCGCCTGCTCCCGTCCGTCTTCGCTGTAGGCCACACCCCTCTCAACCGCCATGTCGCGAAAAGTGCCGTTATGGTTGTTGCGGTAGAGGATGCTCGGCGTGGAATCACAAGCAACGTAGATGTCCGGCCAGCCGTCCCGATCGAAATCGGTTACGACGGCCGTCATCCCGTAGTAGACCCCCGGAACGAGAATGCCGGCCTGCTGACTGACATCTGTGAAGGTTCCATCCCCGTTGTTGTGGTAGAGGATGTTCTCGGTTCCCTTCATGCCTCGCGGACCGCAGAACACAGGGACGCTCTTCCATTCGCAGCTGTTCCCCTCGCCAGGAATCGGGAGTTTTGTCAGATCAACATCGACGTAATTCGAGACAAAGAGGTCCAGTTTGCCGTCTCGGTCGTAGTCGATAAACGTCGCTCCGGCATTCCACCTCTTGGAATCGCCGCCGACGCCGGCCTGCTCTGTGACGTCCGTAAACGTACCGTCTCCGTTGTTGTGGAAGAGAACATTCTTTCCCCAATAGGTAATGAACAAGTCGTCATAGCCGTCGTTGTCGTAGTCCCCGATGCAGACTCCGTTCGCCCAGCCCGTGCGGAAGAGGCCTGCCTCCTTCGTGACGTCGCTGAACGTTCCGTCTCGGTTGTTCTTGTAGAGACGGTTGGTGGGCTCGCTTCCGGGCGGAACGCCATCGAGTCGAGTGCCACTTAGAACAAAGATGTCAAGCCACCCATCGTTGTCGTAGTCGTAGAACGCGACTCCACAACCGTTCGCTTCGACGATGTACTTCACGTGGTCGACGCCCCCGTAGTAGGTCGTCTCGGTGAGGCCAGCTTGGCGAGCGACATCTACAAACTGCACCGGATACGGCGAGTTCGGTTTCGCTAGGTTCTTCTCCGACCCTGCGAAGAGGGTGGACCCAGCCGCAGGGCCCCATCGCGAGAAGCAACCGAGGGCGCTCAGGACTTTTAAAAAGCTTCGGCGGGTTGTTGGCATCCTCAGTCCGATCGCGCCCGGAACGAGTCTTTAGCAGTAATTCCTGTTCCCTCTACGACGGTAATAAAGTGGTTCACAGGAACGTCTCTGATCGTTTCGGCCGAGTCGGGATAGGGCCACTCGATATCGATCTTATCAACTAATTCCGCTTCACCAACGCCAAAATGCAAGCGGAAATCACTATGGGACATGAAGCTAGAGCCAGAGCGAACTTCCTGAACCAATTCTCGCTCGCCTACGGTGACGCTGACACGGGCGCCTATCGCATCGCGATTCGAGGCTGTCCCTAATAGTCGGATCGATAGGAATCCACCATGAGTGTCAGTGTCATTGCGCAACAGACTTGGCGGCTCATTCATATTGTTCACAAAGATATCGACGTCGCCGTCATTGTCGAAGTCTCCGAGCGCAAGACCGCGACTTGAATGTGGTGTCGTAACTCCACGGCCGGCTAGATTACTTATGTTTTCGAACCGTTTTCCTGCGACGTTCTTGTATAGAAGACGCCGTTGCTTGTAAGGATTATTTGGAACAAGGGGCTCAATCTCGGGATAAAGGTGTCCGTTGCCGATCAAAACGTCGGGCCAAGTATCGCGATCGTAGTCCAAGAAACCGACTCCCCACCCCATGTAGTTCGTGTTGGTTCCGATCCCATACGCAAAAACCTGATCCTCAAAGGATTCGTTGCCGTTGTTGAGGTAGATGTTGGATGTTTCGTCGATGAAGTTGGTCTTGATCAGGTCTAAGGTGCCGTCGCCGTCAACATCCCCTGCGGCGGAGCCCATGCCAGCCTGCACAGTCCCGTGCTCGCTAAGCGCAACTGCCGCGGGAACCCCAACATCTTCAAAGGTTCCGTCACCCGCGTTACGAAAGAGAATGCTCGCCTGGGAGTCGACGGCTACGTAAATGTCCAGCCACCCGTCATGGTTGTAGTCGAGTGTGGTGACCGAGAGAGAGTAACGATTCTTGACTGCTGCGACACCGGATTCCTCCGACACGTCGTTGAACTTGCCATTGCCGAGGTTCTGGTACAGCTCATTCGTCTCGCCGGGAAGCCCCCGTGGGCCGCAGAATACTGGGTGGCTCTTCCAACGGCAAGTAGGAGCACTGCCGCGAGGAGGGATTCGGTCCTTGACAAAGATAATGTAGTTTGCAACGAAAAGATCGAGTAAGCCATCGCGGTCATAGTCGAGAAATGCGCAACCGGTGGACCAGCGCTTCCGATTCGGGATTCCAGACTGTTCAGTGACGTCAAGGAACGAACTCTTGCCGTTGTTGCGGTACAGACGGTTTTGGCCGAGAAAAGTGACGAAGAGATCGTCGAAGCCATCGTTGTCGACATCCCCTACACAGGCGCCTTGCCCCCAGCCGGTGCTGGTTAGACCTGCCTCGTTTGTGACTCTAGTAAAGCTGCCGTCGCGGTTGTTCTTGTAGAGATGATTGCTGGGGTGATTCCCGTGCGGAAACCCTTCAATTCGGCTGCCAGTCACGAAGAATACGTCAAGGTGGCCGTCTCGGTCGTAGTCGAAGAGGGCCACACCTCCACCAAGCGCCTCGATAATGTAGTTTTTCTGGTCGTCGCGACCACAATAGAAGATGTCACTGAGACCTGCTTGGGCGGCGATGTCGGTGAACTGAGCAGACTCGGCGAGAAGGGATGTCGTAAATGCCAATGTCAGATTCAGCAAGGAGGAGCACCGTGGACGATACGGTTCGCTTGCGGAAAAAGGTTTCCTTAGGAGAGCGAGTAAAGAGCGCTGCATTGTTGTTCAGGCACTCTCTCGTCCCTGTCGGCTACCTTCCGACAGAAGGAATTCAGTCGCAGAACCTGTCACGAGAAGCCGTTTAGTGCGCTCAGAGTCCTTAACCAACCCCATCACAGCCACCTATCGTGATATCTCGCCAGCTTCGCGCTCACGGATTTGCTGGATGCGATTCACATGCTGCTCCCGCTCTTTCGCCTCATTTGCCTGGAAGATCTTGTATTCGCGTTTCGCGAACTCCTCATTCCCTAAGCGACGATAGAGCCTTCCGAGAACGTAATGAATGCGATTCAACGATGGGTCGTCGTCAAGAGAGCGCCGGTATTCCTCAATTGCCTTCTCCCACTGTCCGATCAACTCGTACCCTCGAGCCAAGTACGTGCGTCCGTTCACATCTTCCGGGTCCACCTCCAGCGCCTCTCTCAGGAAAGGCATGCCTCTTTGAGGATCGCGAAGCTGGATATAGATGCGACCGATCCGCATCTTGGCCGATACCGAGTAGGGATCGACATCCAGTTCGTCCTGGCATTCCTTGAGCGCTTCTTGGTATTTCGAGTTGGCGAGGTAGAAGTCGGCCAGAGCGATCCGTATCTGGGTTCGTTCCGGGCAGCTGGCAAGGGCCTTGCGAAACTCGTCCTCGGCTCCTGCGTTTTCCTGCTCAGCTAGGTTCTGGGCTTTCACGAAATGCGCTAGGCAAGAGTCCGGATACGTCTCGAGCAGCCGGCTGAAATAGCTCAATGAGAGATGCTGGAAGATCTCAGAGCGCAGGATCTGCACCATGGGATCGGATCTCGAAGCCAAGCTTGGCCGAGTTGCGATTTCCCCCGCCCGGTCGAAGTCGCCCAGCCAAACGTGGACGCTGGCGTCCAAGTAATCTCGTAGCCACTTGTAATTCTCGGTTCTGATGGTCTGAAGAGCAGCGGCGGCGTCTTGGAGTCGTCCTCGCAAGAGATGCTCGACCGTGGTCTTCCATTGGCTGCTCTCTCCAGATGCCAAAGCCTCCCGAATTGTGGCATTCGCGTCGGCGCTGAGCATCGGCGCCGGCGGTAACTCGTCGTCTCGCACCGGCGGAAGCGATCGGAGAATTCCTTCGAAATCGACCCTCGTTCCGATTGGGGAGACCTTCTCCTTCGGCAGGCTACTTCTGTCGATGGAGGCGTTGCGTTCATTGGGCATGAGCCGCCTATATCGCTCTAGCGCCAACTCCGAGGCATCGTCTAAGCGAAAGATAGCCAGAATGCGCGCCAGCGGAAAGAGAATCGCAGCGTTCATGGGATCCAACTCAGCGGCTTCGAGATATACGCAGACTTCCTTACATCGGCCGAGATGGCCAGACAGGGTAGGTCAGCCTAAGTTCCTACGGTTCATAGAGTTTTAGTCGTTTCCGAAGTGCCAATTGGGGTTGCGCCGGACCCGCTTTGACTGTTATAATATGTCCATGGAAAGCCCGAGCGAGGCCCTGCCGCGACCCACCGGACTGCCCGCGGCCCTGTCCCTGCAGCCGCCGGAGGCGACCGCTGTCAACGCGCAGCTGAGCTTCCTGGAGGACAGCGGCCAGGTGTATTGGTTCCTGTACCTGCAAGTGTGCGACTGCTACCTGCAAGGCGATCGCCCGGCGCGCGCGCGCTGCCTGGCGCGCTTCCTGACGTGGGGCGTGGCGACAGCGGCGGAATTGGCGCAGGCGCTCGGGATCAGCGCGCGCACGGTGACGCGCGCGCGGCTGCGGATGCAGCGGGAGGGGGAGTCGAGCTTCGGGCGTCCGCGCCAGCCGCGGCGGCGGCACGGGATCGAGGACCCGGCGGTGCTGGCGCGGGCGGCGGAGCTGCTGCAAGGGGGCGCGAGCTTGCGTGGCGTGGCGCGGGAGTTGGAGCTGTGCTTCGAGACGCTGCGCCAGTACAAGCGCGAGGGCTTGCTGCCGGGGATCGCGGCGCAGCGCGAGAGCGGGCGGGCAGTGGGCGCCGAAGCGGCCGCGGGAGCGGGCCTCTCCGAGACGGCCGGGAACTTGGCGGCAGACGTTCCCGAGGCTGCTGGCGCGGGTCTGGAATCCGGCGGGGCGCGCGGCGCGAGCGGCGCGGGAATTCCCGCCGAGCCGGCCGCGGGCAGCCCGCCCGGCAGCGTGGACAAGGCCGGCCGCAACCGGCGCGACGCGGCCGCTGCGATGGGCCGGGCGGCGCGGGACGTTGGCGGGCGCGTCGCGGCCAGCCTCGGCCTGCTGGCCGAGCGGCTGCCAAGCTTCGAAGCCACCGCGACCGTTGCCAACGGTGGCGTGCTGACGGCCGTCCCGGCGCTGTTGCAGGCCGGCCTGCTGCGCCATGCCAGCCTGCTGCACATTCCGCCCGGCTTCTACGGCCTGCGCTCCGTGCTGCTGCTGCTGGCCTTCATGTTCCTGGCGCGCGTGCGCAACGCCGAGCGCCTGCGCTACGAGCAGCCCGGCGAATGGGGCGCCCTGCTGGGTCTGGACCGCTGCCCCGAGGCGCGCACCTTGCGGCGCAAGCTGGACCAGTTGGCCGCCGACCCCGAGGCGCTGCACGCCTGGCGCGCGGCCCTGGCCGGGCAGTGGGCCGCGGACGATCCCGCCACCGCCGCCACGCTGTTCGTCGATGGCCATGTCAAGCTCTACAGCGGCAAGGCCAACCTGCCCAAGCACTTCGTCGCGCGCCAGAAACTGCAGCTGCCGGCCGCGGCCGGCTACTGGCTCAACGCGCTCGGCGGCGCGCCCCTGCTGTGCATCCACAAGCAGGTCGATCCGCAAATGGTGGCCGAGATCCGCCACGGCATCGTGCCGCAACTGGAGGCGCTCGGCCTGCTGGCGCCCGCCGCGGGCGCGGCGGCGGAGCCTCACCTGACGCTGGTGTTCGACCGCGAAGGCTGGAGC
Source organism: Bryobacterales bacterium (assembly GCA_965218615.1). Lineage (GTDB taxonomy): Bacteria > Acidobacteriota > Terriglobia > Bryobacterales > UBA6623 > VXMF01. Next base: position 218,223 of record CBDCLH010000001.1, on the reverse strand, counting down.
CCGCAGCTGTTCCGCTGGCTGGCCGCCAAGGGCATTGCCTGCATCACCTGGCGCAAGGGCGCGCAGACGGAGCGCTGGCCCGACAGCGAGTTCCGCCCGGAGCGCGTCACCGTGCGCTCGCCCTTGGGCGCGGCGATGTGAGGTGGCTAGGGAGTGGTGGACAGTTGAGTGTGCGGCAGCTGCAGCAACTCCAGAGGGGCGGCACCATGATGGTGCAGGGGGCTTGAGATGTCAAGGGGGGAGGGGGTAGCAGGGGGAGGGGAGCGCCCCTCCCCCCCTCTCCAAGAGAGGCAGTGGAAAGGGGTGAGGAGGCCCCGGGAGGGGGTGCTGGGGGGCGCGCCCCCCAGCACATTTCCGGCATCTTTTGTTTTGACTTGGCTGCGGATCGTGCCGCCCTCTCGCGCCTCCCGTGTCGGCACGGGAGCGGACTGGCCATGCCGGACACAACAGCTCCTGCGGGATGGCTGGCAGGCACGCCCGTTGCGACCGGTGCGGTTGCATGGATCATGGTAACGTTACCAGGGGCGGAGAGCCCGCCACCACGCGAGCAGCCGGAGGGCAATGGCATGGCCTTGACGAACGCAGAGAAACAGCGGCGCTAGCGCGCCCGGCGCCGGGAGGGGGCGCGGCCGGTCCGCTATCGCCGTCCGCAGGAGCGGCGCTCGAATCCGCAACGCTGGCGCGACGCGGTGCAGAGCTTGGTGCAGCTCCAGGAGCACTACGGGGAGTGGCTGGAGAAGCTGCCGGAGAGCCTGTACGGGAGCGCGCTGGGGGCGAAGCTGGAGGCGATCACAGAGCTGGACCTCGACGCCCTGCAAGCCGTCGAGCCCCCGCTGGGCTTCGGGCGGGACTGAGCGGGCCGGGCGCGGGCCGCCGCGGGACCGGGCGCCAGGCAACAGGCCCCGCGGTGCATGGTAACGTTACCAGTGTCAGGGCCCGTCGCGCCCCTATCGGCCCGCGCTCAGACCCCCGCCTGCTGCGCGTGCCAGGCCTGCTCGAACTCCACCGGGGAGCGATAGCCCAGCGCCGAATGACGGCGCTTGCGATTGTAGAAGCCTTCCACAAACACGAAGATCTCCGTGGTCGCCTGCTCGCGGGTCGCGAACGGAACGCGTTGCAGCAACTCGCATTCCAGCGTCGCGAACAGGCTCTCCGCCATGGCATTGTCGTAACAGTTCCCGGCCGCCCCCATTGAACGCTCGATGCCGGCCTCGGCGCAGCGCCGGCTGAACGCCAGCGCCGTGTACTGGCTCCCGCGGTCGGAATGGAACACCACGCCCTGCGCCGCCCGCATCTGGAGCGCCATCTCCAGCGCCGCCTGCACCAGCTCGACGGTCTGCCGCGCGCCCAGCGCCCAGCCCACCACCTTGCGGCTGAACACGTCCAGCACCGTCGCCAGGTACACAAACCCTTCCAGGGTCGGCACATACGTGATGTCAGCCACCCACAGCCGGTTCGGCTCGGACGCCTCGAAACGCCGCTGGACCCGGTCCGGCGCCACCGCCGCTTCCCGCTCCCTGCGCGTCGTGCAGCGCCGCTTCCTCCGCGTCACGCCCTCCAGCCCCAGCGCCCGCATCAGCCGCGCCACCCGCGGCCGCGACACGCTCACGCCCTCCGCCTTCAGCTCCGCGTGCACCCGCCGCGCCCCGTAGGTCTGCCGCGATTCCACGTGGATCGCCGCGATCCGCCGGCTCAACGCCTCGCGCTCTTGCGCCCGCCGGCTCGGCGTCCGCTGCCGCCATGCGTAGTACCCGCTGGTGGAGACCCCCAGCACACGGCACATGCAGGCAATCGGATACTGCCCCTGGTGCGCTCTGACGAATCCGAACACCCTTACGGGATCGAATCGGTCTCCCGAGCGAACCAGGTGGCTGCTTTTGACAGGATCTCGCGCTCCATCTTCAGCCGCCGGTTCTCCCGCCGCAGGCGCACCAGTTCCTCCCGCTCCGCACTGCGCAGGCCGTCCTGCCGACTGCCCTGATCGCGCTCGGCCTGTTGCATCCAGCGCCGCACCGAATCCGCGGAGATCCCGAATTCCTCGGCCACCTCCCGGGTGCTGCGATCACCGACCTGCACCAGCTTCACCACCTTGTCCCGAAACTCCTTCGGGTAGGCCTTCACATAGGCATGTTTGCTCATTGTCCGGGACCTCCTTACCCCCTGCCCTCTCTGCAAGCAATCAACTGCCTATCACGCTATCTCAGCTGTCCACGAAAACGGGGCCACTTCAATGCTCGAGGCGCAGGTCGCCGAGCGCAAGGCGCCCCTGCTGCCGGGCTGCGAGGCGCGCGAGGTGCGCTTCTGGATCGACCGGCGCCTGCAGCCGCCGGGCAAGAGCGGCCAGCCGCGCGAGCCCGTGCCCGCCGCCGGCCAGCGCCAACCGTCGGTCATCACCACGCACCCGAGCCTGTCGGCGGCGCAGGTCGCCGGGCTCATACGCTCGCGCTGGGCCCAGGAGAACGTCTTCAAGTACCTCAAGGAGGAGTTCGGCCTGGATGCGCTGCCGCAGCGCGGGCTGCTGCCCGTCGAGCCGCACACGCGGGTGGTCAACCCCGCCTGGCGGCTGATCCGCAAGGCCCTCGACAAGCTCCGCAACAAGGTCGGCAACCTGCGCCGCAAGCTGGCCCGCGAAAAGGCCCGGCCCAGTGCCGGGCACGCCGACAAGGTCCGCGCACTGCACTCCGAGATCGACGCGACCGACCGCTGCATCGAGGGCCTGGAGCATGCGGCCCGGCACGCCGACGAGCACGTGCCGGCGGGCGAGCTGTCCCCGGAGGAGCGCCTCATGGCCCTGCCCGAGCCGCTGCGCAACCTGCTCGACTCCCTGCGCATGATCGCCTACCGGGCCGAAACCGCGATGGCCGTCGCGGTCGCCCCCGAACTCGGCAAGCCCGAAAACGCCCGCGCGCTGCTGCAGGCGCTGTTCCGCAGCGACGCCAACCTGGTCCCCGATATCCGTGCCGGCACGCTCACTGTGCAGCTGCTGCATCTGGCGAGCCGCTCCCAGGACGCCGCCCTAGGCCCGCTGCTCCGCGAACTCAATCAAACGCGCACCGCGTTTCCCGGCACCTCGCTGCGACTCGTCTACGAACTCCTGCCCGACGACCATCCTACGAGCGCTGCTCCCCGCCCGCAACTCGCTGTCTAACCGGAAAACCGCGACACCTCATTCTGGTCAGATGTCAGGAAGTCTGGGACTATTCCTCGGTGCGTTTCGATCCCGAGTGGAGCCCGAAGCCTGGCACAAGTTGGCTCATGCTGCAGGCAACCACCAAGGAAGACGACACGTACGTAGACGCCTTGAGCCGGCAATGGGTGGAGCCAACGGAATTGAAGGTAACAGAGGGAGAAAACGCGGGGTTCGATCCAGCCGAAAACCTGTATCGGGTATTGCCCGGGCGGGACCGTTGTGTGCTCCGCTTGGAGGCCAGTCCCGAAGCGCAGGTGATTCATCCTGCTTTCAGAGTTCTCAATTGGGCGAACCGTCCCGCCCATCTGTTCCTTAACGATGTGCGTCTTACGGGGAAACGTTGGCGGGCCACTTGGACTCGCGGGGATCTGATCGTCTGGATTGGCGAAAAGCTTACGGCCCCGAGTGAAATTCGAATCGAGACATTCTGAAGGAGTGGAACAGCCGTCACCGCCTGGAGATGTAGACGTTGCTTTGATCCATTTGAAAAACAGTTCCACCCGCCAGCGATAGCGGTACAGGTCGGCCACGGTCTGCGGGGAGGCGGCGAAGTTGCTGGTGAGGAAGTTGAAGGTCGTGCCGGTCTTGGAGTCGCGCTATTTCACACGGCGCAAGGGGTGCGGGTAGTGGTCCGCTGTCGTCGCGCCCGTGAGGAGGATCGTTTGATCGCAGCGCAAGCCGGAGGACTTGTCGACCGGCCGGGGCTAGCGGCGTCGGAAGCTTGTATTGGACTTAGCGCGAAGGACGAGGAAGGCTCCCGCCGCATGCTGGGCGAACAGCCGCTGGAAGTCCACGTAGCCGCGATCCATGACGTAGAAGGCAGCGGGTTCCGGGGGCAGCAGATCCAAGGCGTTCACATGCTGCAGCCTGCCGTCCGAGAGTAAGCGTTCGAGCGGGCCGTGAAAGGCGGCCGTGGAGCTAACGATTGAGGATTGCTTTCCAGTCCGGGCAGAGGGGTTTGACGAAGACGTTTTTGACGGGCTGGTTGTACTCGTGACGAGTATCGAGTTTGCCGCGGCCCTGCGTCTGGCCCAGATGGATCCAGTTGGCGGCGCGATAGCAGGTGCCCTGGAAGCGCGGCGTTTCGCAGAACGTTTCCAACAGCACGGGACGCATGCCGTAGCGTTGTTGCCAGTCGTCGGGAAGTTGTCGCTGGAGGCAGGCGAGTAAGTGGGAGGCCAGCGACGGGAGCCGGATCCAGGGCAGGATGAGATAGCGGGCGTGATTGACGACCAGGGGTAGGTTGCGCTGGCGGGTGGGCGGATCCCAGCCCACGAAACGGTCCCGAGGGGCCGTTTTCCAGGCCGCGGCGCCGAAGCCGAGCAGGGCCAGCAGGAGGCCGTCGGCGGCGTGCACGAAGTAGCGCAACTGGGCACCGGGCAGGGGCTTGTAGCCGAGGTAGTGGTAGCGCTCGACGAACTCGTTCCAGAAGCGGCTGCGGGGATCGGAAGGTCGCAGCAGGCACAGGCGCAGAGGACGGGCTTGGGCCAGCGAGGCGGGCAGGGGCGCGAGGGGCGGCGGAGCGGTGCGCGGGGACGGCGCGAGCGGGCGCGGGCGCGGCAGGGTCCTCAGCGGCGGCGGCAGGGTCAGCAGGCCGTCGCGCTGCATGCGCAGCAGGGCCACGCGCGCGCTCATCTCCTTGAGGCCGCCGTCGGGCTTGCGCCAGTCCAGCACCTCGCAGACCGCCTGGGATAGTTTCGTGCGGGACAGGGGCGGGTCCGTGTGCGCGATCAGGGCGCGGATCCGGTCCAGTGCGGCCGGGAGGAAATCCCGGCCGCAATAGCGCAGCGAGCCGCTCACGGGTCCGGCCCGGCCTCCGAACACCGCCAGGGCGCTCGCAGGGCCTGGAACCGCTCCGCGGACAGGCCCCACGGCAGCCAGGCCCACGGATCCACCACGACCCCTCCCCGTCCGATCCCCGCCCACTCGCGCAGGAACGCCTCCAGCCAGCGCCACAGGTCGATGCCGGCCCTGTCCAGCGTGGCGCACACCGACAGCAGCACGCCCTGCAGGGCCGCGCCGTCCGCACTGTGCGAGCCGTAGCTGAGCTTGCGCCCGAGCACGGGTCGCCGCAGGGCTCGCTCCACGACAGTGTTGTCCATGGGCACGAACGCCTTCCTCACAAACACCACCAGGCCCTCGCGGTGCCGCAACAAGGATTGCAGCGGTGCCAGCCGCGGGTCCGGACCAGCCTTGTCCGACTCCCGCTGCGCTGCCTGGGTCCGTATCGCCACCTCCCGCTCGGCGTGCTCGAACAGTGCGGCGCACTCCGCTGCCAGCCGCTGCTGGGCCGCCCCGAACGCCTCGCACTGTCCTTCCAGACCACTCTGTGGATCCCACTGCGCCAGCCGTTCGGCGTTGCGTCGGTACAGCCTCCCGATCCGCTCCAGGATCCCGTCCACCCACTCCTGCAGGTCCGGCCGCTTGCGCCCCAGCGTGACAAAATCTCTCCTGGCGTGGGCCCAGCATACGGAGAGTTCGAACTGCTCTGGGTGCTCCCGCGCCAACTTGACATACGCCGCGTAGCGATCACACACCAGCACCACCTTCCCTCTCAGCCCCAGCTTGCCGAACAGTTCCGCGGCCGCCTCGGCACTCCGCGACGGATCCACCCGGAACCGCACGGCGTCCCCGGTCAGGCAGGCCCACAACCAGCAACGCGGGTTCTGCCCTGCCTCCGCCCGCACCTGCACCACCCACGAGGTCTCGTCCCCGTGCACCAGTCGCGCCTGTTCCTGGTGCGCTGCGATCGCCGCCTCCAGCGGCTCGAACCAGGTCAGGAAATCCCGCCCATGCCCCAGCAGCGTGCCCGCCGGCAGACGCACCCCCCTCTCGCCCCACTCCCGCTCGAACGCCCGCACCGGGTGCCGCTGCCAATACACTTGCAGCAGAAACGCCACCCACACGCTCAGTCCGTAACTCGTGCCGCGGAACAGCGTGGGCTCCCGCGGCGCGATCACTGCGGGCACTGGCTGGCCCTGCCGCTGCGCGCACCCGCACCCCGCCCGGAAGCGGGGCCGCCGGATCCGTCTCACATACCCCCGCACATCGACCTCGATCGATGCGCTGCTCTCCTCGCCGTTGCGGGCGTAGGGCTCCCCGCAGTCCGCACAATAGCGGCGCTCCGCCTCCGGCTCGAGCCACTCCTCCTGCACCGCTAGACCGGACCGCTCTACCCGCGCATGCGGGACCGCTCCCCGTGGCCCCCCGCGCGGCCGTTGCGGCTCCGGATCCGCCCCCGGGCGGGCCGTCTCCGCTGCAGCCGCCCCACCCTCACTGCCGCTCTGGCGCTTCTCGCTCCGCTTCCCGAACGGGGACCGCAACAGATCCTGGTTGCGCTGCTTCAGGCCCGCAGTCTCCTGCTCCAACTCCTGAATCCGCTCGTGCAGCTGCTCGCTCCTCTGCTGCGCTTCCGCCAGCTTCTGCTGCGCTTCCCCGCAGCGCAACTGCCACTGCTTGATACGCTCCTTCGCCCGCTGGTGCATGCTCCGCCAGTAATGCCACTGGCGCTTCGCCTCCACCAGCTGCCACGACAACCGCCGCTCCCGCTCCAACTGGCACTGCACCGGCATCCCTGCCGGCTGCGCTTGCAGCTGCCTTTCCGCCTCCACATCCGCTAGCCTGCCATAAACCCATTTCTCGTGTCCAGCGTCTTATGCAAGTTTTTTTTCCGCCCTTCCCACCGGCTTTCGCCCTCCTCAATTCACGGCCCGCCCGAACGGTTACGTCCGAGATATGGATGAAGGTCGGGATGTTCCCTCGTAAATCCAACCAAATATGAAGTTTCACGGCTCGCTTGTTGGATCGGAACCAGGCCCAGGGAAAGACCGCGAGGCCCAGCTCGATGGTGGAAGCGCCGAGGGCGTAGAGCGTGTTGTCGGGTTCCAGGCCGAGGTCTTCGTCGGCGTAGAGCGGGCGAGCGATCGCGAGCAGGGCTTGTGCGAAATCGGCGTCAATACGCCAGTTCCGGACCTTGTTCGCGTGGGCCAGCGTATTGCGGGCGATGCCGCCGCGGAGGCCCAGGCGATCGAGCTTGGCGCGTGGCGCGCGCAAGCAGACCTCGATATCCCGCACGCTCGGGTGGGAGGTGCGTGGCGCGAACGCCAGGCCAAGGAACGGGTCGAGGCAGGTGCAGGAATGGACGTTGCGATCACCCTCGTAGCGCTGGACGCACTTGCGAAAAAGGTGCAACGTCAGGTGGTCCATCAATTGCGCGCAGACAAGTCGCCCCGCATGTCTGGCGCTGCTCCCAGAACACACAGCATGGCAAGCTGTCGTCCAAGCGCCGTGGCGAGTTGCAATCGATAGCCAGCGAAATCTACCGTAACGTCTTGATGAATAACCAGTTATACGTCAGATTCCTGGGCTCGTTGGGACACTAGTGATTCAAGATATTCGAACTCTGGTCCGCCAGGCGCGCCTCGCGGCCGCGTCCGATTGCCGTCCCGAAACCGAAGCTGGGCAACGATCGCGAACCAGAGCGCTAAGACGCATGAAACTCTCGTACTCGAACAAGACCGACCGTCCCCTCGCCCTTGCGTCAAGGGCATGAGTGCCGTGCATCGAATCGCGCGAAGCATCGCAATCCCGCTGTGTCAATGCACTTACGTGCAATGCATGGGATTGTTCGGATCCGCGTTGGCGCTCAGGTAAAGAAGCCCCTATTGTTTCACCCACTTCTGCAGCAGAGGGGGACTCAGACGCGGGGCCCGCGTCAGGCCGGCGAATACAGTGCCAAGAGCATCGGCGCCCAGACCTTCGGGGTCCGTCCCGTCGATGAAGGCCCAGAGTGAGCCGTCCTTGGCGCTGCCGATCCGGATGCCGTTCTTCCACCCCGGGTTGCGCTCAACTCCGGCGATTCTCTTGCTCGATTCCGAGTCGGACACGTACAACACATCGTCCGCGGCGATTGCCACGCCGCTCGGCCGTCCGAAGTGTCTCCAGTCGTCCACAAAACGCATGTCTTCATCGAAGATCTGGATACGGTTGTTGGAGCGATCGGCCACGAAGAGCCGGCCTTGCGAATCGAAGGCCAGCGCGTGGGGACCGTCGAATTCCCCCGGACCAGACCCCTTGCGGCCCCAGGAATCGATGTAGTCTCCGTCGCTTGTGAACCGGACGATCCGATCGCCGGCCTGCTGGCTGGTCGCCGGGCGTGGAAAGTGCCCATCGGCAATGACGATGTCGCCGTTGGGGGCGACCGCGCAGGCCGTCGGTGCGATGAAGGTGTCACGCTCCGCTTTCGATACGCCCGCCTTGCCCAGCGTCAGCAACAGTTTGCCCTCCGGACTGAACTTGAAGAACTGATACCCGCGGCCCGCCTTGGAGGCATCGTCGCCGAACGGCCCGCTGTCCCCTGCCCAGAGGTTGCCGTCATGGTCCATGCAAAACCCGTGCGCCTGCACGAACATCCCGTCGCCGAAGGTCTGGACGGCCTTGCCCGTGCGGTCGAGCTTGACGATCGGAGGGTCGGAGCGGTGATGGAGCCAGGCACCGCCCTCTCCATCCGGGATGATCCCGATGGAGGCCCCCCAGCGGACACCCTGGGGGAGTTCACCCCAGTCCTCGACCATCCGGTAGGGGTTGTTCATGGCATTGGCGGAGGACTGCGCCGGTAAGTCCCCGGGGGCGACGAGCATGAGCGCACAGGTGAGCCAGAGCTTCGTTCGGATGGTCTCGAGCATGAGGATTCTCCTCCGGTAGTCCGTTTTGCACGGCCGCACGACGCCGGGGCCACCACGACCCGATCACAGTGGACTGGCTTCGTTACGCAGCGGACAGCCAATGGTACCCGAACGTTCGACGTGGTCTGAGCCGAGTCATCGTGGCGAAGCGATCCGGTGCTTGGAGCCGGCGCCGGAAGTGACCCCAGTCGGCAGCGCCGTCCGGAAAGAACTCATCGAATCGCTACGAGCTGTGGATCCGCAACAGCCTTAGCGCCCGGCGGCATTCCCGGCGCGCAGCCTTGCGATCGTGGCCAGCGTCCGCCGCACCTCAGGATCGTCCGGTCCGATCTCGGCCGCCCGCTTCAATTCCGCCTCTCCCCCGTCCAGGTCTCCGGAACGAGCGTAAATCAGGCCGAGATTCTTGTGCAACAAGAACTCGGTGCGGCAGCCGCGACAGATCTCGATGGCCTCCCGGAGTTGCTCGATTGCCTTCGCCACATCGCCCGCCTGCAGCGCAGCCAGGGCGAAGTTCCCCAACGTGTCGGCCCGCTCGCCGATACGTTGCTGGGATCGAGATGACTGAAAGCGCTCCTGATAGCGCCGCGCCGCGGCGGGACTCTCCGTCCGCAACTCGCGGAACAGGTTGTAAAGGGCTTCACGGTGGTTCGGGTCTAGGTCGACGGCACGCTTCCAATGCGCGATCGCGGCCGTCCGGTTCCCCAGCGCCAACTCCATCTGGCCCAGCTCATACTGGCCGCGGGCGTCTCCGGGCTCCAGAACGACATATCGGCGCCAGAGCTGCGCCGCCGCGGCGGCATTCTCCAGCCGCTGCTCGGTCAGTGCGAGGAAGTACAGCGCTTGGGAGTGGTCGGGCTCCTGCGCTACAGCCTTCTCCAAGTCCGCCTTGGCTTCCGCAGCCCGGTCGAGCTGGAACAGCATGCGGCCACGGTTGAACCGCGTGGCCGAGGCGTCGGGGGCCAAACTCACGGCTTCCGAGAACACCGCGAGCGCCTCGTCGGTCCTGTGTGCGTCCGCGAGCGCGATGCCCAAATTGAGTCGCGCTTCCGAGGACTCCGGATCGAGCCGCACGACCTTCCGCAGTGTCCCCACGGACTCCTCGGCGCGGCCGAGACGGACCTGGATCATCCCGAGCGCCGTCAAGGCCTTGGTGCTCCGCGGATGCAACCGCACAGCCTCGAGAACCTGGACTTCCGCCTCCTGGAATCGCTCTTGTCCAGCCAGCAACAACCCGAAGTTGACGTAGGCCTGCCCGTATTCGCGGTCGTCTTCGATCGCACGCCGGAAGTGCTCACCAGCCTCCTCGTTGCGACCCTGCCGGCCGTAGAGGACGCCCAGGTCGTTTTGGGCCTTCTCCATGCCCGGATCGAGTTCGAGGGCCTTCTTGAGGGCCTCGTGCTGGTCTCCCTTGTTGCCAAGCTCCGAATGAGCCAGCGACATGTCGTAGTAATAGCGGGCGTCGGCCGGATTCAGACAGATGGCTTCCCTGTATTCCGCCAGGGCTCGGGCCGCCTCTCCCGCGCCGAGGGCCGCATTCCCGCGGGAGGCCGCGCTCTCAGCTTCGCTGGCGGTCAACTCCTTCTGTTTCTGGTCCTGGAACGCACGCAGCTTCGGTTTCCTCGCGCAGCGCTCGAAGGACGCGGCCCAGCTGGAACCGAGTGTCCGCGGAAGCCAGGTCGAGCTCCTTGGCCTTCTCAAGGTGCACCCTGGCCAGGTCGTGCTTCTGTTGCCGCACCAGGACGAATCCCAGGTTGTAGCGCGTGTCGGCGTGATTCGGTCGCAACGCGGCGACGCGCACGAGGTCCTGCTCCGCGTCGGTATAGCGGCCAACACCGCGGAGCGCCACGCCACAGAGGTGATGCAGCTCGAATTCATCGACCTCAGGCGGGCGCCGGGCACCGTACCGTTCGACCAGCTGGAGCACCTCTTCATGCTTGTAATAGTGCGCCAGCGCCTTCGCGCCCGACATGCGCGCGACGTCGTTGTCGGGATCCAGTTCAAGGACCCTGCCGTAATGGCGCGCTGCGGCGGGGAAATTCCCGGTCCGGGCGTAGGCGGTGGCCAAGTTGAAGTGCGCGCTGGCCGAGTCAGGATGGGATTCCACCAATGCGGCCAGGACGGCGATCGCTTCCTCGTACCGGCCATCCCTGGCATAGGCTGCGCCCATCATCATTGGGATATCGAGACTGTTCGGATCGGTTTCGCGGGCTTGTTCCAAATAGCTGAGCGCGGCGGAGAATCGTTCCTGCTGCATGCGAACGCGAGCCATTCCGAAAAGCGCCTGCGCGGACTGAGGCTGCAGCCGCAACGCGGCTTGAATCGGATCCTCCGCCGCTGCCGGATCGCCACCCTCCAGGAGCACGAACGCCCAGGCAAGGTGCGCCTCGAGGGAGCTTGGATTCAGTCGAACGGCGGCTTCCAGGTGCTCGGCCGCCTCCCGCAGCTGCCCGAGCTTGGCCAGCGCCAACCCGAGGTTGAGGCGCGGCTCCCAATACATCGCGTCCAGTTCGATCGCGTTCCGGAAAGCCTCGATCGCGCACTCGGTGAGGCCCTGTTCGGCGTACACGCCGCCTAGGGCGTTCCGCAGGCCCGCGGACGGGTCCACCGCAAGCGCCGGCTTCAGGCCGGCCGGCGGTTCGCACTTCGGTTGGGCGAGAACGAACCCACAAGACGCCAAGGCGAGCCCCGTGACGAAGGCGGACATCCGACGTTGAGGCGGCGAGCCGAACACTGCTATCCGACAAGTGTACGCGAACCGGCTCGAACAAGGTGCCGTCCGGGCGCGGGTGCCAGCCGAGTAGGGGAGGTCGTTACCGAGCCTCCCCCCTCACCGACCCGAGCGTGCGCGTCTAACGCACTCGGTTCGTCACAGGTCAGATTCGCTCAAAGAGAAGAGCCGTCTGAGGGGGCTGCACGCGTGCCACCGGTAGGGGATACCGCTGGAGCAGTTCCCGCATGGCGGCCCAGGTCAGCCGCGCTTTGCGGCTGCGGCGCGAGAGCCATTTCCGCCAGATGCGAGCGACTTGATAGCTGTAACCAGCGAGTCGCACGCTATTGCCCCGGAGTCCGTAGTAGTTGGCATGCCCTCGACTCACGCTTGCGAGATGGTCTCGCTGGGCGCCCACTGCGTCGTGCCGGTGTCGTCGACACCACTCGCTCACAGCTTGCAGCGCGCGGGCGAACCGTTTCCGGGCCGTACTCTGTCGCACAACCAGATATCCGTTCCGAGACCGCACCCAGCAGTGAGTGAAGCCCAGAAACTCAAAGGTCACGCGCCGTTCCTGCCCGGTTGACCGCCGCCGGAAATCGAGGTACCGCGTCTTGTCTGGGTGCAGCTTCAGCCCGTATCGACCAAGCCGCTTGCCCAGGACCGCCAACACGCGCTGGCCATCTTGTTCGTTCTCGAAGAGCATCACGGCATCATCGGCATAGCGCACCAGTTGGCAGCGCCCCTGCAGGCGTGGCCGCACCTCCTGTTCGAACCATTCGTCCAGCACGTGGTGCAGGTACAGGTTCGCCAGCAAGGGGCTGACTACCCCGCCTTGGGGCGTTCCACTCCGGGGCCGTTGCAGGACGCCCTCGTCGAGCACCCCGGCCTTGAGCCACTTGTTCAGCATCTTCCGGATGACTCCATCCTTGATCCGCTGGTCGAGAAACGCCCGGAGTTGGCCGTGTGGAATCGTGTCGAAGTATTTCGCGATGTCCATGTCGATCACCCACTGCATCCCGCCGTGGAGGCCTGCACGCACGGCGTGCAAGGCATCGTGGGCGGAACGGCCCGGGCGAAAGCCGTGCGAGCACGGCAGGAAATCGGCTTCGTACACCGGCTCCAGCAGCATCACGATCGCTCGCTGTGCCACCTTGTCCTCGAACGTGGGAATGCCCAAGGGCCGCTGCGTGCCGTCCGCTTTCGGAATGTAGTGCCGTCGCACCGGCGGTGCCTTGTAGCGGCCCGACTTGATCCGTCCCAGCAGGCCCTCTAAGTTGGCCTCCAGGTCCTTCTCGTAGTCGGCTGCTGTCGCCCCGTCGATGCCCGGCGCGCCATCCTTGCGCGTTTGCCGGTACGCTTCCCGCATCCATTCCAGATCCAGGTGTCGATGCAGCGTCGTGAACACCCACTCCGGGTGCTCCCCCGCCAGTTCGGCTATCCATTGTCGTTTCGTGGACGTGTTTGTAGAACTCATCGTTTCTTCCATCGTTTCCCTCCAATGGTTCTGTCCCTGCGGTGCCCCCCTTCCCTCGGACGGGTCCCGGTGGTCCCGGTTCCCCGCCGTCACCAGTACTATGAGGACACTACGACTCCCCGCACGGCGTCCCTTCGGCTTATTGGTTCGCCAGCCGGTACCACGCTTGCCTGCTGCTTCGCTCCCGGTCCCCCACAGGCAGGGGCGGGCCCGGACCTTTTGTTTCGGCCAGGGGTCCGTCTTCCGGCCTTCTTGCGTGGACCGTGCGGGGCCTCCCAGGTTCCCTGACGAGCCATCCCGTGGCTATGCAGACGTTCTCTGACCCCGGTCGACCCAGACACCCCTCGCCGTTGACGGCGTGCCCGGTGCTGCCCCCGCTAATCGCACAACGAAGGCGTCGGCATTGATGATTTCGAGGCTCAATAGCGCCGCTTGACCACCCGCTGTGTACGCTTCACGACGTACGTTGCCGCACGCCATGCAACACGCGCTCCCGGCTGACGGGCTGCGCCTTTGCCGGGCGGGAGTCGAACCCGCTGGCTCGCTATGAAAGGTTTCAGATTGCGGTAGGGACACCGGTTACCCGGTGCCCCCCGCGCGGATCCGAGCGGGCGCGTTAACGCACTCGGCTCCTACCTCCGATGGGTGACGGCGAATCTTCGGTCCGGCCACGGATGCAGCACTCGCACAGGCGGCCACAGTTCATCACAAAGTAGGTGCAGACGTTTCCACGGGTGCCGGTCCTTTTGCGACCTCCGGCGGAGAATGGCCATCCATTCTTTCCTGACGCGTCGCTCGAATCGCCGTAGGTACGGGTGGCTGGTGGGGACCGCGAAGTAGTTATACCAGCCTCGCAACACCCTCCCCAGCCATTGCCCGGTCTCCACTTGATCCGCGTGCATGCGCCGTCGCAGCTTTGCCCGGATCGCCTTCAGGGTCCGGCTCATGCGTTTCGCCACCGGCTTGCGCCCCAGCCCGAAGCGTCCTTTCCTCGTCTGTCGGCAGTAATGCGTCATGCCGAGAAAGTCGAACGTCTCCGGCCGTCCCTGCCCACGCGTCTTCCGGTTCGCGATCGCGTACCGTCCGAACTCGATCAGGCGGGTCTTGTCCGGGTGCAGTTCCAGTCCGAACTGGCCGAGCCTTTCCTTCAGGTCCTTCAGGAACCGTTCCGCGTCCTCCTTGTGCTGAAAGCCCGCCACGTAATCGTCGGCGTATCGCACGAAGATCATTTCGCCGCGCGCTTCCTGCGGTCGCCACTTCCGCCCGACCCACAAATCGAGTACGTAATGCAGGTAGACGTTGGCGAGGACCGGCGAAATCACCGACCCCTGCGGCGTCCCCTTGCCCGTATCGACCAGTTGGCCGTCTTCCATGGCGCCCATGCGTAGCCACTTTCCTATCAGCCTGATCAGCCGCTGATCCCCGATCCGCTCGCCCAGCAACCGGAGCATCCAGTCCCTGTCGATCCGGTCAAAGAACTTGGCGATGTCGGCGTCCAGAATCCAGTTGACCTTGCGCTTCTCAATCCCGTATGCCAAGGCGTCCAGCGCGTCGTGCGCGCCCCGCCCGGGCCGGAACCCGTAGCTGAACCCGAGGAATTCCGCCTCGTAAATCGGCGTCAGGATATTGTCCACAACGGCCTTCTGGACGATCTTGTCCTCCAGTGCGGCCACCCCCAGCGGTCGCCTGCCGCCGTCCGGCTTCGGAATGTTCACCCGTCGCGACGGCGTCGCCCGGTACGTTCCCGCATGCACGCGGTCGTGCAGGTCGAGCAGTTGCTCGTCCAGCCCTCCCCCGTACTCCTTCCACGTCACTCCGTCCACGCCCGGTGCCGCATCTCGCTTCAGCGCGACGTAGGCAACCCGCAACGTCTCCGGCGTGACATGGTGCAGAAGCGCAGTGAGCTTCTCCTTGGGATTCCTCTGTATACATTGCCGTATCCGCTCGGCCCCCTGTGACACGGCTGCCCGTCCCTGCGTGCGGACCGTGCTTCGGCCTCCCGGATTCTCGTTGGTCCCGGCCCTTCGCTCCTCCCGCTCCGCAGCCGCTCGCGCCGCCTTGTTCCCGGGACTCGTCGCTAGTATGGCCGAGTCTGACTCCTTCGGATCGTGCATCTCCAGTCTTGACTCCTGTCCTTCCCTTCACGGTCCCGGCGGCGACCCGCCGGGACGACCCGAAGGCCTCCCAGGTCCCAACCTCTGTCGTACATGCGTGCCTGGGTTCTTCGACGCCGCGGAGCCCTCCCGGCCCTAGCTAGAACGGACCGCGAGGTGTTGCCTTCGACTAATGAGACGGTCTCGGCACTCCGAATGATGAAGATTTCGACGCTCCATAGCCCTGCCCACATGCGCCCCTGCCGACGCTTCGCCCGTCCCCTCACGGGAACGACCGCACGGCTCGGGGAGCGCTATGGATCAGCTCATCCTTTACCGCAGAGGACTTTCACCTCCTGACATTGGCCAGTTAGCCTGGCGCACCTCATAGCATCCTCCTATCCAGGGCTTGCCCTGGCGCAAGCGATTCTCAAAGTGGCAGATCCAGTGGGCATGATGGGCGTGGGCGCCGGTTTTCGAAGCGCCAATCGCAGTGTGGCGGGCTGTGCCAGCGTCGCGCTGTGGTGACGGGGCAGTGCTCTGGCGGGTGGGCCGGGAGTCTGGTGCCGCAGGGCCGCACTGCGGCCCGCAGGGGCGGGTGCGGCGGGGCTGGTGGGCGGTCGGGACGTCATGCGCGGGTAGGCCCACGGGACAGGGCGGGCGGCGACCGTTTCTTGAGCAGTGTCTCAAGCAGCGCGGTCCAGTGCGGGAAATAGAAGTACTTTGTCAGGGTCTGCAAGTCGCGGAAGAAGTCGCGTCGCGTGACGAGCCGCGTCCGGGCCTGGCGCCACAGGCCGCGCAGGTAGTCGAGCACGGAGTGGAAGGCGAAGGCGAGCAGGTTGATCGCCGCCAGCAGGTTGGCCAGGCCGGCCTGGCCGTGCCCGAAGTTGTGCTTGAGATGGTAGCCCTGGCGCGCGAGGCAGTTGAAGGTCTCGTTCTCGATCTTCCAGCGTGCTCTTCCGGCGCCGGCGATGGCGGCGACGTTGGCGGCGGTCACTTCCAGGCTGGTGCAGAACGTGTTGGAGTAGGTCTGCTTCCAGCCCGTGCCGTCCCGCGCCTTGCGACGGATGGTGAATTCGATCCAGGTGCCGGTGACGGCGTCGGCGCCGTCGCGCACGGGCACGCCGGTTTGCCAGCGGTAGCGGTGGCCTGCGATGTGGTTACGGGCGTTGCGCACGCGCAGCCAGCCGGTGGCGTGATACAGGGACTCGTGCAGGAAGTTCTGCAGGCACTTGTGGGAGGCGGGCTGGCAGACGAAGAGGAAGTCTGCGCCGTGGTCGAGGACGAGCTGGCAAAGGGGGTGGCAGCAGTAGATGTCGGCGCCGAGGAGGACCGGGTTGTAGGCGGCTAAGTTGCTGACATGATTGGAGATCTAGCGCTTGGCGGCGTTGCGCTCGCAGTCCTGTTTCTGGCGTTGGCCGGACAGGTCGGGGTCGCCGGCGGCGGGGTCGGAGCGGGGGCCGATGAATGCGGGCATGAGGGGCATGACGCGGTTGTGGCCGTCGGCGACGACGGCCGGGCAGACCAGGGAGTGGAAGTACTGCGGGGTCTTGGCCTGGCCGACGTGGCGGGTGCAGCAGCGGTCGCAATGGATTTTGTAGGAGTTGTGGAACTCGATGCCATCGAGGGCGATGAGGAGGCGCTGGTCGAGGCGCTGGAAGGGGGCGAGGGCACCGTGCTCGGCGAGGGTGTCGAGGCAGGCGGGGAAGAGCGGGTTGCAGGCATCGGCGGGGCAGCCGTCGAGCAGGTTGCGGATGCAGTTGTCGGTCGGGATGCGCTCGATGCCGAACAGGGACTGGCAGTTGGAGCGGGCCTCCTCGTCCTGCATGCGGCGCTGGAAGGCGAGGAAGGAGGGATCCTGCAGGAAGAAGGGAGCGAGTGCACAGGAGGCGGCGTCGGTGAGGGAGTAGCGCTTGTTGGAGCCGGGCCGCGGATCGGGGAGGGCGGAGGCGGCGGCGCGGAAGCTGCTCAGGAGGGAATCGAGGGTGAGGGTGTTGAGAGTCGGAGCCACATCCTATCGTTCAAAGGAGCGGCCCCAAAGTTAAGCGCCCAGAAACCGTGCTCTCGATCTAGCCTCCCAAAACGACCGTCGGCGCTCAAAAAACCCAAATTGAGAACTGCTGCGCGGGTGCTAAACAGTAGCGGAGTTACTGTCAAGCCGTCGCTGGCCCTCAAGTCGAGTCTTTGCATAGAGATACGCTGTCAACACAATTTCATGCTCTGTAACCGTTCGGCGGAGCCATGGATCGTATGCCACCGACGCACTACTGGCAGGCCGCAGGCGTGGTCCGGACAGGTAACGTGACCGCACGGGTCGCGGTGCAATCGCCTCGCCGTGCGCCGACCGACCGAGACTCGCGGCCCGAGCCGCAGATCGCGGGCGCCGAACTCTACCGCGCCAGCCATGCGCGGAACCGACAACCCAGTCTCCGGACGTGCGTCCGATGCTTGAGATCGACCCGAGTCAACCGCTGATTGGCGCCTCGGCGATCACGGCTCCGGGGCAGGAACGGACAGGGCCTCTTCAAGGTCAGAAGCGGCGCGCGCGCGATGCGGGAGTCGCACCACGCGGCGCCTCCCGCGCGGCATCGGAACGACGGCGGCAGGCGCCTGTCGAGCGCACGGGATGTCATTCCGGGGACGGCTTGTCGGGGATTCGTTGCGCCGCCACCGAGTGGGGCTCGTCCGTTGCGGACGGCGACTTCGACGCCGTGCGGCGCTCCCCTGCCGTCATCGCTTCCAGGGTTCCCTCGTTGCGCGCAGCCCGCTCGGCAATTCCCGCCAGCCGCTTGGCAAGTTCGTTGCTCCCGGCCACGAGTGTCTCGAAGTTCCTGTCGCTGCGGTCCAAGGCCGCCTGGATCGCCCTCTCCCGCTTCCCGGACTCCTTGTCGAACTGCTCCTGACGCTCCCTGGCCTCCTTGTCGATCCGCTCCTGACGCTCCCTGGCCTCCCGATCGATCCGTTCCATGAGGGCCTCGGTTGCCCTCTCCCGCTCCCCGGCCTCCTTGTCGAACTGCTCCTGACGCTCCCTGGCCTCCCGATCGATCCGTTCCATGAGGGCCTGGGTTGCTCTCTCCCGCTTCCCGGCCTCCTTGTCGAACTGCTCCTGACGCTCCCTGGCCTCCCGATCGATCCGTTCCATGAGGGCCTGGGTTGCTCTCTCCCGCTTCCCGGCCTCCTTGTCGAACTGCTCCTGACGCTCCCTGGCCTCCCGATCGACCCGTTCCATGAGGGCCTCGGTTGCTCTCTCCCGCTTCCCGGACTCTCTGTCGCTCCGCTCCCCCCATTCCGCCGCCGCCCTGTCGCTCCGCTCCAGCAGGATCTGGAAGTCCCGCTTGTGCTCGCCCCGCCGCCTGTACGCGATCGTTGCTAACAGCGCCGCGAAAGCCACCAGCACGGCAGCTGCCGCGATCGCGAATTCCGTCCAATCGCCCATGCCTCCTACCCTACATCACCAACGAATCGACTTCGTGACCGGCCGCCCCGTCCCTCTATCCCGCGGCATCGAATGCCCGGGAATCGCCGCCGCCCGTCCTGGCTTCCCGCGACCGCCAAGTCGGCGGCCGCCAAGGCCCGCCGCAGGATCAGATCCCCTGGCGACGTGGTCGCCTAGCCCTCCCTCCTGAGCCCACGCCCGTGCGATCCTCTCGCGTTCCGTCTGGAGCACTCCGACCGCGCCACACGGGCTGTCCTTGCCGCAGCTCTTCTTCACGCCCAGCAAGAGAATCTGTTCACACTGCATGTCCGCCGCCACGGCCCGCCCGAACGGATACTTCTAAGTCAACCGGTTCCAAGCACGAATCCATCATTTCTCGGCTTCCTAACTATGGCTGAGACTTCCGGGTAATCAGGAATATCTTTGGGTGGAATAGTTGGACAGTTCGTAACTGCCCAGCTACCCGCACTCATGCTCGGGTGATGCGTACTGAAAAGGGGGGAGGCCGGATGGTTCCACGGGAGCCGCTCACCGGACCAGAATTCCGCAGCACTTGACTTTCCGCTGAGAAACCAGTTAGCAATAGTAATGTTCTGGGCATCCGGACCGTTGTGAGCAAGCCGATGCGCTCGCGACGAGCAGTACCGGCGTCAGCGGGATGAAGGTGGAGCGAGCCAACAACAGCGAGCCACGTCCGGCGGACTGGCACGAGCGTCTGGCGCAATTGGAGGCCGCAAACGCGCAATTGCGGGCTGAAGACGCGCAATTGCGGGCTGAAGACGCGCAGTTGCGGGCTGAAGACGCGCAGTTGCAGGCCCTGCATGGGGAGTTGACGAGGCAGTTGCAGTCGTTGCGAGAGCAAGTGCAGGCCTTGCAACGGCGGTTGGGCCTCGACAGCAGCAACAGCGGGAAACCACCGTCGAGCGATGGGCCGGCCAAGCCAGCGGCAGCGCAACGGACGCGCAGCCAGCGTCGGCGGTCCGGCAAGCGCTCGGGTGGGCAGCCCGGTCACCAGGGCGCGACGCTGAGCCAGACGGACACACCGGACCGGACCCAGGTGCACCTGCCGTCCGGTTGCCGCGAGTGCGGAGCGGCCCTGGCGGCGGCCGACGTGGAGGGCGAGCCCCAGCGTCGGCAGGTCTATGATCTGCCCGCACCGACACCGCCGGAGGTGACCGAGCACCAGGCCTGGGGCTGTCGTTGCCAGCAGTGCGGACAGCTGACGCGGGCCGCGTTCCCGGAGGGCGTGACCGCGCCGGTGCAGTACGGGCCGCGGATCGCGGCCACGGCGGTGTACTTGCAGAACGCCCATTGCCTGCCCGAGGATCGACTGGCGGAGATCTTCCGGGACCTGTTCGGGGTGGCCTTGTGCGCGGCGACGCTGGCGGGGATGAGCCGCAAGGCGGCGCAGATCTGGCGGAGTTGGACCGAGCGGGTACGGGATCAGCTGGTAAGCGCCAGCGGGGTGAAGCATCTGGACGAGACGGGATTCCGGATTGCGGGCCAGGGGCAGTGGTTGCACGTGCTGAGCACGGCGCAGCTGACCGACTACCGGACGAGCCGCCAGCGGGGTGGCGTGCTGGAGGGGTTGCAAGGCATCTTGGTGCATGACCACTGGGCCTCGTATTTCAAGGTGCCGGGAGTGCTGCACGCAATGTGTAACATTCACCACTTACGGGAACTCGAGGCGTTGGCGAAGATCGACGGGGAAGACTGGGCGCGGCGGATGCAGCAGTTGCTGAGGCGGGCGAAGCGGGCGGTGGACAGCGTGCGGGAGCGGGGGGTGGCGTTGCCGCGGTCGCTACTGGAGAGGATCGAGCGGCGTTACGACGAGTTGGTGCGGGAGGCGTTAGCGTATCACGAGGGGTTGGAGCCGTTGCGGCCGGCCAAGCCGGGACGGCGGGGCCGCAAGAAGCGTCGGCCGGGACAGAATCTGGCGTTGCGGCTGAGGGCCAGGCGGGAGTCGGTGTTGCGATTTCTCAGGGACGAGAGGGTGCCGTTCACGAACAACCAAGCCGAACAGGATTTGCGGATGATGAAGCTGCGGATGAAGATCTCGGGCGGGTTCCGCTCCGAGCAGGGTGCGCAGGACTTCGCCACGCTGCGTAGTGTGCTGTCGACGGCGCGCAAGCAGGGCCTGAACCGCATTGAGGCCTTGTTGCAAGGGCCGGCCGCTCTGCTGGCGAGGGTGGAAGCCTAGCCGCCACACTCCACCCGGTTCGGATGCACGCATGCTGAGCGGACCGCACTCCAAGTGAGCCCCTCTATTCATCCAATCGATTGGGGCTCCTGTATCTGAAGAGTACCTGGGCAGCCTTCCGTGATTGATGTCAAGCGTTTTCTGCCGTAATTCGTGGATTGATAGCGGAATCTTTCCAAAAGGCCGTGCAGTTGATGCGACCGCTTCCCGTGGGCGGCGCGAGCGAGGTTTCACTCGAAGTTGGCAAGTTGCATTTCGATCTCATCGCATGCGGGCCGAGTATGGCGGTTCGCTACGGGGAGGATCCCGGTGTGGCTCGTGACGCGCTGGCGCGGTCTGAGAGGGATCTGGTCGCGGCCAGGAGGCGGGCGCGGCTTGGCGAGCCCAACAGGTGATCCTCTCCGGTTGGAATCCCGTGCATGCCAGGAGCGGCCCCGCGCGCACGAAGCCGTCCGTGGCGGCAGGGACGGGCAGCGGGCGCGGCCTTGACCGCGCGGGAAGCGGCCCAACCCACGCTGCTCCCTGCCGCTTGCAGTGACGGTGCTTGCGCCGGTAGTCAGAGCGTGGCGGGCAGCGGTTCCCCCTCCGCACAGAGCGAGATCGAGAACCAGCAGACGCCCGAGCCTGGTCTCGCCACGGCGTGGGCCGTGCGATGCATTGGCCACGGTAACGTTACCGTTCACTGCGCTACCTGCACCCAGCTCGTGATCGAGCCGGCTGTGCCGGGCTGGCTGTGGCCCCGTTCGGATCTTGCTTCAGATTGCGATGAATGGGATCGCCTCGGAGCGCAGGACGGGCCCCCGCTGAGAAGGTCTGTTGCGAGCTGGCCAGCGCGGAGGCAGCAGCTTGCACCTGCCGGCAGCAGTGGGTCGAGCTGGAACGACGGCAACAGGCTGGCAATCGCTCACGGGAAGCCCGGAGAGTGTGCCCTCAGGCAGGCTCTGCCTCTCCCGGATTCGCGATCGATTGCTGGCAGTGACGTGATTGCGGTTTGCTCGAGTCTCCATGCAAAGCGGCAAACTGCGGAATCCGGGTTCAGGTCGCGCCCACTTCCCGCTCCCGACGCTCCAGTGACGCGAGCCGACGGCGCAGCCTCGCGACTGCGCACTCCGACCGCGCCACGTCGTCGCCGAGCTTCCCCGGGTGTGTCCGGCACCTCGTTGGCAGCATCCGGCAGCCGGGCCGCGCATTGTGGCGTCGCTTGCCATCCCGCGCAGTGTCGCGGCCGCGGTCCCTGCCGCGGCTTCCGCAGCCCAGTTCCGCAGTCCGCGCAAACCGGGGAGCCCCTGCCGTCATGCCAGAACAACGTCGTCTCTGGAGAGTCACGGATTGCCGGTTGGCCGGCAAGGCAACAACCCTGCCGGTCGGTCCGGCGTGCAGGGCAAAGGAAAGTGAGCCACAAGCAATTCATCCGTCTGGATTCCGCAGTGCGGCAGTGGCGCTGGGAACCGTACTCCACGTCGCTTCAGGCAGACCACGCTCGCTCGACTGTCGCGCCGTCGGATGCCGTACCCACAGGGGGCGCCGGGGACGGATTCCAAGTGCAGTTCCTTCAATGCGTTACGGAGTGTCTGGTGGCGTTCCGCCGTCTCCGGCGGCCCGCGCTCCGCAGCAGCCACCAAGCCCGCTGCGAGGCCAGCGTGCCTCAAGCCGAGGCCCCGGCCGCAGGGCTGGCGGGTGTCCATAGGCGGTCGTCGCGGAGCAAGGCCGCGAGCAGTCCGAGCAGCTTGCGCATGACCGCGACCAGCGCTACCTTGTGCGGCTTGCCCCGTGCCGGCAGGCGGGCGTAGACGGTGCGGAGGTCCGGGTTGCAACGGATGGCGGAGGTGGCCGCCATGTACAGGACCTTGCGCGGATGCTGACGACCGCCGCGGATGCGCCGCCGGCCGTGATGGCCACCGGAATCGCACGCGTAGGGTGCGAGGCCGGCCAGAGCGGCGGCTGCGGCCGGTGTGGCGGAGCCGAGTTCGGGCAGTTCGGCGCACAGGCTGGCAGCGGTGAGCGGGCCGCAGCCCGGAACGGAGCGAATGATCTCGCTGCGCCGACGCAGGCCGGGATCGGCGTCGATGCCGGCCTGGACCGCGGCGTCGACCTCGCGGACCTTGGGCGCGAAGCGGTCGAGCAGGGGCTGGAGCAGGTCGGCGGCCGGGCCGGCGGTCGCGGAGGCGTGCTTGCGCCAGGCAGCGCCCTGCTCGACGAGCTTGCGACGCAGAGCGAGCAGGTCGCCCAGTGCCTGCTGATTCGCGGGCTTGGGCGCAACGCTCTGGAGATGGTCGAGGCAGGCGTAGCGGGCGAGCATGGCGGCGTCGACCCGGTCGGTCTTGGCCTGCTGGCCGAGAGAGCGGGCGAAATTGCGCATGCGCTGCGGGTTGGCGAGGACGACAGTGACGCCATCGTTGTGGAGGCCTTGATGGAGTTCGCGGTGGTAGCGGCCGGTCGGTTCCAGGGCGACCCGCCGGGCATCGAGTTGGCTGAGCCAGTTGCTGAGGGCCTGGTGGCCTTCGTGCGTGTTGGCGAAGCGGCGCTCGCACGCGGCTGGATCGACGAAGACGTCGAGCCAGTGCTTGCCGACGTCGATGCCAGCGACAGACTCGGCAGGAGGTGTCGGGGGAGGTGTCATGCGTTGATTGGTATCCTTTCCAGTTGCCAAGGGGATTCCCGGGAACCTCTACTTTTGAAATGCGGGCCAGAGCCCCAACTTCCGTTCAGGTCTTGCGGGAATTGCTGCGGCGGGCGATCCAGCTGCCCAACGGTGCCAAAACACCCAGTTACGAAAACGATCCGACCCGCCGCCCGCTGCCGGGCCTGGCCAGGCCCGGCAGCGGCCTCCCCGCCATGGGGCGGGGAGATTCTTGCTCAGCCAGTCGCCAGCGACGGCGACCAGCAGAAACTTCCAAGCTGCACCCTGCGGGCTGTCTGCCCGCAGGAGCGGACCAAGGCTGTTCAGTGATGGCAGGGAGGGCCTAGCTTCGGTCGCTCCGCTCCCTCCGCTAGGCCCTCCCTGCCATCCATTCGCAAACACCCGGCTACTCCTCGGTCCCACTCCCTAACATAAAAGTTACGACAGTTCCCTATAGCTATGGCTTGGCGGCTTCCCCGTGCCGGAGCTGCTCGATGGTTTTCAGGGATTGCTGGACCTCTGGATCGTCAGGGGCGAGTTTGGCGGCCAGCCGGAGTTCGGGTTCGGCGTTCTGCAAGTCACCCGAGCGCGCGTAGATCAAACCCAGGTTCTTGTGCAGCAGGAATTTGGTACGACAACGCCCACAGATTTCGATCGCCTCTTTGAGCTGCTCGGTGGCTTCAGCCCAGTCGCCGGCCTGAAGAGAAGCTAGAGCGAAATTCCCTAGCGTGTCGGCGCGATTGGTGATCTGTTTCTCCCTCTGCACCGCTTGGAATCGCTCTTGGTACTGCTGCGCCTCTTCTGGTTTGTCATTCCGCAATGTTCGGAACAGGTTATAGAGCACTTTTCCATAGCTGGGATCGATCTGCACCGCCTTCTTCCAATTTGCGATTGCCCCCTTACGGTTCCCGAGCCGCATTCGCATTTGGCCGAGTTGGTAATATCCTCGGGAATTGGCCGGTTCTAGAGCGATGAACCTGTGCAGCCGCTCGGCCGAAGCGGAATAGTGCCCAAGTTGTGTCTCTACGAGGGCTAGATAGTAGAAGGCTTGGGAGTGATTGGGAGTAAGGCGACATACTCGCTCCAGTTCATTCTTGGCCTCTACATATCTCTGCAGCTGGAACAACAAGCGTCCCTTGCTGAATCCGGCCCCGGGCGAGTTCGGGGCTAGGCGGGCGGCTTCGTTGAACGCCACCAACGCTTCATTAAGATCGAAACTGTCGGCCAGCGCAATACCCAAATTCAAATGTGCTTCGGCGGACTCAGGTTGCAGTTCAACGACCTTCCGAAAGGTTCGCACGGAATCGTCTCGGCGACCCAGCTTCGTTTGTACCATCCCGAGGGCTGTCAGAGCACGGACATCCTCGGGATGAATCTTGACGGCCTTCCGGATCTGGGTTTCGGCTTCTTTAAACCGCTCCTGGTCTGCCCACATGAAGCCGAAATTCACATAGGCTTGGGTGTAGTGAGGATCCTCCTCGATTGCGCGGCGATAATTTTGTTCAGCTTCGTGCGTGCGTCCGGAGCGGCCATAGAGGACACCTAGATTGTTGTACGCCTCGGCGTATTGAGAGCTGAGCTCAATCGCCTTTTTCAGCGAGTTCTCCGCGAGGTCATATTTCCCAGCATTCATGTAAAGAATACCGAGTGCATTGTGGGCCTTGTCCATATTCGGATCGAGCTCGAGCACTGTCTCCAGGGATTGCAGCTGCTCGGCTCGGTTCCCTAGCGCCGCGTGCGCCAAAGAGAGGTCGTAGTAACAGACTTCCTGACATCTGACCAGAATGAGGTGTCGCGGTTTTCCGGCTAGACAGCGAGTTGCGGGCGGGGAGCAGCGCTCGTAGGATGGTCGTCGGGCAGGAGTTCGTAGACGAGTCGCAGCGAGGTGCCGGGAAACGCGGTGCGCGTTTGATTGAGTTCGCGGAGCAGCGGGCCTAGGGCGGCGTCCTGGGAGCGGCTCGCCAGATGCAGCAGCTGCACAGTGAGCGTGCCGGCACGGATATCGGGGACCAGGTTGGCGTCGCTGCGGAACAGCGCCTGCAGCAGCGCGCGGGCGTTTTCGGGCTTGCCGAGTTCGGGGGCGACCGCGACGGCCATCGCGGTTTCGGCCCGGTAGGCGATCATGCGCAGGGAGTCGAGCAGGTTGCGCAGCGGCTCGGGCAGGGCCATGAGGCGCTCCTCCGGGGACAGCTCGCCCGCCGGCACGTGCTCGTCGGCGTGCCGGGCCGCATGCTCCAGGCCCTCGATGCAGCGGTCGGTCGCGTCGATCTCGGAGTGCAGTGCGCGGAGCTTGTCGGCGTGCCCGGCACTGGGCCGGGCCTTTTCGCGGGCCAGCTTGCGGCGCAGGTTGCCGACCTTGTTGCGGAGCTTGTCGAGGGCCTTGCGGATCAGCCGCCAGGCGGGGTTGACCACCCGCGTGTGCGGCTCGACGGGCAGCAGCCCGCGCTGCGGCAGCGCATCCAGGCCGAACTCCTCCTTGAGGTACTTGAAGACGTTCTCCTGGGCCCAGCGCGAGCGTATGAGCCCGGCGACCTGCGCCGCCGACAGGCTCGGGTGCGTGGTGATGACCGACGGTTGGCGCTGGCCGGCGGCGGGCACGGGCTCGCGCGGCTGGCCGCTCTTGCCCGGCGGCTGCAGGCGCCGGTCGATCCAGAAGCGCACCTCGCGCGCCTCGCAGCCCGGCAGCAGGGGCGCCTTGCGCTCGGCGACATGCGCCTCGAGCATCGCCGCGCCCAAGGGCGAGCACACGGTGACGCGCTCCGGGCGGAACTCGCTGTCGGGCCAGCGCTCCGTCTGCGCGCCCTTGCGCCAGGTGATGCAGGCAATGCCCTTGGCGGCCAGCCAGCGGAACAGCTGCGGGCTCCAGCCTTCGCGGTCGAACACCAGCGTCAGGTGAGGCTCCGCCGCCGCGCCCGCGGCGGGCGCCAGCAGGCCGAGCGCCTCCAGTTGCGGCACGATGCCGTGGCGGATCTCGGCCACCATTTGCGGATCGACCTGCTTGTGGATGCACAGCAGGGGCGCGCCGCCGAGCGCGTTGAGCCAGTAGCCGGCCGCGGCCGGCAGCTGCAGTTTCTGGCGCGCGACGAAGTGCTTGGGCAGGTTGGCCTTGCCGCTGTAGAGCTTGACATGGCCATCGACGAACAGCGTGGCGGCGGTGGCGGGATCGTCCGCGGCCCACTGCCCGGCCAGGGCCGCGCGCCAGGCGTGCAGCGCCTCGGGGTCGGCGGCCAACTGGTCCAGCTTGCGCCGCAAGGTGCGCGCCTCGGGGCAGCGGTCCAGGCCCAGCAGGGCGCCCCATTCGCCGGGCTGCTCGTAGCGCAGGCGCTCGGCGTTGCGCACGCGCGCCAGGAACATGAAGGCCAGCAGCAGCAGCACGGAGCGCAGGCCGTAGAAGCCGGGCGGAATGTGCAGCAGGCTGGCATGGCGCAGCAGGCCGGCCTGCAACAGCGCCGGGACGGCCGTCAGCACGCCACCGTTGGCAACGGTCGCGGTGGCTTCGAAGCTTGGCAGCCGCTCGGCCAGCAGGCCGAGGCTGGCCGCGACGCGCCCGCCAACGTCCCGCGCCGCCCGGCCCATCGCAGCGGCCGCGTCGCGCCGGTTGCGGCCGGCCTTGTCCACGCTGCCGGGCGGGCTGCCCGCGGCCGGCTCGGCGGGAATTCCCGCGCCGCTCGCGCCGCGCGCCCCGCCGGATTCCAGACCCGCGCCAGCAGCCTCGGGAACGTCTGCCGCCAAGTTCCCGGCCGTCTCGGAGCGGCCCGCTCCCGCGGCCGCTTCGGCGACCACTGCCCGCCCGCTCTCGCGCTGCGCCGCGATCCCCGGTAGCAAGCCCTCGCGCTTGTACTGGCGCAGCGTCTCGAAGCACAGCTCCAACTCCCGCGCCACGCCACGCAAGCTCGCGCCCCCTTGCAGCAGCTCCGCCGCCCGCGCCAGCACCGCCGGGTCCTCGATCCCGTGCCGCCGCCGCGGCTGGCGCGGACGCCCGAAGCTCGACTCCCCCTCCCGCTGCATCCGCAGCCGCGCGCGCGTCACCGTGCGCGCGCTGATCCCGAGCGCCTGCGCCAATTCCGCCGCTGTTGCCACGCCCCACGTCAGGAAGCGCGCCAGGCAGCGCGCGCGCGCCGGGCGATCGCCTTGCAGGTAGCAGTCGCACACTTGCAGGTACAGGAACCAATACACCTGGCCGCTGTCCTCCAGGAAGCTCAGCTGCGCGTTGACAGCGGTCGCCTCCGGCGGCTGCAGGGACAGGGCCGCAGGCAGTCCGGTGGGTCGCGGCAGGGCCTCGCTCGGGCTTTCTATGGACATATTATAACAGTCAAAGCGGGTCCGGCGCAACCCCAATTGGCACTTCGGAAACGACTAAAACTCTATGAACCGTAGGAACTTAGGCTGACCTACCCTGTCTGGCCATCTCGGCCGATGTAAGGAAGTCTGAGCATTCGGGTCCTGTTCCTGCCTCCCCGACGAGGCGAAGACTTTGGTGCGGCCGAAACGGACACTAGCGACCTTGCTGCCGTTGCCAAATACATAGGTCGCCCCCCCGCCAAACTGCTGACCCGCGAGACCCGACGTATTGAGGGTCCCGGGCCCGACACCGGTCGCGCCGGTGCCGCGCTGGTCGAACTTGATCAGTCGGCCCCAAGAGGTGAGGTTGTCAGTGATGTGATGGTCTATGCGTAGGGTTCCGGTGTCCTGGCTCAGTTTGTTGGGCGTTCCGTCGATGTTGTTGACTCCCGGGATTGCCGTAGCGGTCGGCTGAGGGTAGAAGCCCTGGGCGTAACTGACGAGCTTCTGGTCGATCATGCCGCCGGGAATCTGGTTGTTGGGGAAGGGATCGCGCAGATATCGGCCCGAGCCGCTCGGGTCAAGTCGGCTGGAGAAGGGATCGAACAGCTGTGCCGACAGACTGCTGAGGTCGCCGGAGAACTGCGCCGGCGTGGGCACCAGGCTCAGGATCTCAGCGGCGCGAACGCGACGGAAGCCTTCGTAGGAGAGGAAGAAGAAGGTCCGGGGAGAGTCGGAAGCCACGACGGGCCCGCCAAACACCGCCCCGAACTGGTTCTGCTTGAACTCGCTGACGCCGGGGAGAAACGTGTTGCGCGCATCGAGGTTGCTGTTGCGCAGGAACTCCCACGCCGTGCCGTGGTAGTTATTCGTTCCGCCTGCCGTAACCACATTGACGATACCGCCGATCACGGCCCCGTAGGCCGCGATGTCATTGTGGGACTGCACTTTAAACTCCTGGATGGCGTCCACGGTCGGCGCCACGGCGTAGTTGCCGACGAAGCCGTAATTGTTAAGGCCATCGATCAGAAACATATTGCTGCGGTTTCCTTGCCCGTTAACGGAGGGGAAACTAAACGAGCCGATCGCGTTACCCGCAAAACCGCTGCCGCCACCAGCGTTCTGGCCCGTGCTGATGGGAGAAATGCCAGGGGTCAGCTTCAGAAGCTGCGTGAAGTTCCGACCGTTCAAGGGAAGGTTCTCCACTTGCTCGTTCTGGATGGCGGTTCCCAACTCCGTCGTTTCGGTGTCGGTCACCAAGGCCGTGGCGTCGACGGTGATCTCCTCGGCCGTCGCGCCTATGCTCAGCGAGACGTCATAGGTGACGCTCTGGTTCACAGCAAGCCTGAACTCCGTGATCGACGTCGTCTCGAACCCCTCCTGGCCGACGCGGAGAGTGTAGCGCCCTGGCTGGAGCACCGGGAACACGTACCGGCCGACTGCATTGGTCAAAACCCTCTTTTGGATCCCGGTTTCCGTGTTATGAAGAGTCACGGTTGCGGCGGGAATGACAGCCCCCGTGTCATCCACCACCGTGCCGTTAATGGCTCCGGTGGCGCCTTGTCCAAGCAAGTTGCTGTTAACGCCTTGCAAGAACAGAAAAACGAATGTCAGCGCGACCACGGCCGCACTTAGATTTAAGCTCCGCACGGCAATTTGCCCGGCGTTTCCTTGAACTGGCATGGTCCCCTCCTGCTTTACCTTTGGCACGGGCTCAGCTGGAAAAATGAGCGCCAGGCGCATCCATAATCCTGCCATTCAGCTGGTCTCCAGCCGGATGCTCCTCGTACCTTGAATCGCATAGTAACAGTATCAGAGTAAGAACCTCCAGTTCAGAGATTTCGCAACAGTAGTTCTCATTTTTTGGGGTTTTTTGCGTATTACAGGGCAAAGGTATCGCCGATTCCAATCAAGGGCAAATATCAAACTAATCCACTCCGCAAGTTTGAGCCGCAGCGGGTACTGATCAAGCGCCCCGGACACCCGCTCGACGGGCAGGAGCCGAGGGTTCTGTGGAGAAACCGGTGCTCCAACGGAAGTCTGGCGTTGTGGGTCCAACTGCCCGACAGCAAGCGCGCGAGCGTTCCCGCCGCGTGGACCAGCTTGCAGGCGCCTGCGGACGATACGCCGCGCACCCAGGACCGCCTGGCGGACTATCATGCCTTGCGGAAGCTGGCGGGATCTTGGAGGAGGCGCATTGCGGGGAACGGGCGAGCGCGGCTTGGCGTTTGCCGACCCCGGTCGGTTTCCTCCCCCGGCGGAATGCCACGGGAATCCAGACATCGCGGTTCCAACACTCGACGGCGCTTGAACCGCCGTCGCCGGCCGCCTAGCTTCGGGGAAGCGGGCCATCCGGCCGCGATCCATTCAAGAGTTGCAAGCATGCAAGACTCAGAACCCGACATCCGGCGCGAGGTGGCGTTGTTCCGCTTCGGCGTCCTCGCGGACCTGTTGTCCCTGCCAGCGGGATCCCCCCGGTATCGGGGCCAGGCTGCGGGACAAAGCCGCGCGAACCTACCTCATCCCCGGCACCCAGCGCACCCGCGTCGCCGCCGAAACCATCCGCGACTGGCTGCGGGTGACGATCCGACCGCTCGACTCGATATTCTGAAAAGGTAGTGACACGGAACGGACTCGGATACTTGCGGATGCTGGCCGCCTTGCTCTGCGGGGTCTTGACGGCGACCGGAATCGTGTTGGGACAAGGGGCGGCTTCCACTGGGCAAGCGGCGCAGCCCAAGAGGCCGCTGCCAGAAGGCGTCGTGGCTCCGCGGATCGAGTATCGCGACATCGCCTCCCAGGTTGGCTTGCGGGGTGTCGCGGTCTCGGGCTCTGCGACCGACAAGAGCTATATCGTGGAGTCGACCGGAACCGGCGTGGCCATCCTGGACTACGACAGAGACGGCAAGATGGATATCTTGCTGATCAGCGCGGGTCGCTTCGAGAACGAAGGGCCGGAGCCGCGGCACCACCTGTACCGCAACCTCGGGGAGCTCCGCTTCGAGGACGTGACGGAAGCTGCGGGCATCCAGCATACGGGCTGGGCCCAGGGAGCCTGTGTCGGCGACATAGACAACGACGGGTTCGACGACGTCTTCATCCCGCATTGGGGACAGAACCGGCTCTACCGCAATCAAGGCGACGGCGCGTTTCGAGACGAAACCGAAGCGCGCGGCTTGACGGAAGACGTGCGGCGCTGGGGCACCGGCTGCGCCTTCCTCGACTTCGACCGGGACGGAGATCTCGATCTGTTCGTCGCCAACTACCTGCAATTCGACCCGGCGAAGACGCCCAAGCCGGGCGAAGGCGCGGAATGCCGCTGGAAGGGCATGCCCGTGCTGTGCGGCCCGCGCGGCTTGCCCGGAGAGTCGATGTCGCTCTACGAGAACAGCGGAGAGGGCTCGTTTGTGGACGTGTCGGAGCGAGCCGGCGTGCAGACCGAAAAGCACTACTACGGCTTCACGCCGTTGACGGCCGATTTCGACAACGATGGCTGGACCGACATCTATGTCACCTGCGATTCCACCGCGAGCCTGCTGTTCCGGAACCTGGGCGACGGGGCATTCGAAGAGATCGGCGTGATTTCGGGCACGGCCTACAACATGGACGGCCAGGAGCAGGCCGGCATGGGCGCCACCGCCGGCGATTTCGACCTGGACGGTGACTTGGACATCTTCAAGACCAATTTCTCGAATGATACGCACACGTTGTACATGAATGAGGGTTCGGCGATGTTCATCGACGAGACGGTCACGACCGGCCTTGCCGTCAACACCCAGTACCTGGGATGGGGAACGGCGTTCCTCGATATTGACCAAGACGGCAGGCAAGACCTGTTCGTCGCGAACGGCCATGTGTACCCGGGAGTCGACAGCGCGGCGATCGGCGAAAGCTTCCGGCAGCGTCGGCTGGTCTACTGGAACTACGGCAGCGGGCGGTTCCACGATCTGAGCGCGGAAGCAGGTCCGGGGGTGGCGGAGCCGCACGCCTCGCGAGGCCTTGCCGTCGCCGATCTCGACGACGACGGTTCGCTCGAAATCGTCATCATCAACATGCATGAAGATCCATCGCTGCTGAAGCAGTACGGATCTACCGGGAACGCGCTGCTCGTCGATGCGCGTTTGGATTCGGGACGCGCCGCCATCGGTTCGCGTATCCGGGTGGAAGCTGGCGGACGGGCGCAGATCGGTGAAGTGCGCAGTGGCGGCTACCACATCTCGCAGAGCGACTTTCGGGTCCACTTCGGGCTCGGAGACGCCGACTCCGCAACCGTGACGATCATGTGGCCGGACGGAAGCGAGGACACGTTCGACGACATCCAGGCGCACACCCTCATCACGGTTCGTCAGGGCAAGGGTCTGATCGCAACCGTCCCTCTCCGCCGGCAGGGGTAGATCGCGAGCCGGCCGACCCTCGGGAACCTCCCGAGCATCGTCTCCTGATCGAGAGCGGGTCAGCGGTCACTGAGAGGTTGGCCGTCCCCGCACCTGGCTCAGCAGTCCCCGCATGAAGTCGCCCTCGGGGAACAACTCGACGAACTGCCGGATCGTCTCCAGGGCGTCGCGATACCGCTTGAGATCGATGTAGCGTATGGCAAGCATCCTGCGCAGACGCGGACTGTAAGGCGAGGCGGCGACTCCCTGGCGGAGCACGTCGGCGGATTCCTCACCGCGCCCGGCGTCCACCAGGAGCTGCGCCAAATCTTCGTACGTTGACGCAGGCTGGGAGCCGGCTTCTACCGCTGGTGTCAAGTACTCGATCGCCTCCCTGGTGGCAGTTCATGCAGATGTTCTTGGCGAGCCGCACCGGAAGCTTGAGCGGGTTGACGATCGCCTCCTCGTTCGCGCGGAGATCCGCAAGCCTCGAATCCACGTGCAGTTGCCCCGGTCCGTGGCAGTTCTCACAGCCGATCGCCAGTTCCGCGAAGGGCGGATCCTCGTAAAGACCCTCCCGGTCCACGACCGGTTGCGGGCGTCCCGCGTGGCACTGCAGGCACGCAGCCGGGATGGTGCGATTGAACCCGTAATCTTCGCCGGGCGTGGCGAATTCGTACCCCGGCGACAGCCCCCAGGCCTCGTTGCGCCGGTAGTACCAAACCGGCGCCTAGACCAAGTAATTCCCGCGACGCACGAGATAGCTAATACCGTTGACCCCGGAGCCCATGACGAACGCGAGCCTGTGCGCGTTGTCGAAGGGAGGCTTGTCGGACGGGTTCGCCTCGGTTTCCCGCTGGTAGATGCCATCGTGCCGCTGCTCGACGAAGAACTGGCGGTTGAGGGTTTCGCTCACGACGGGCGCCGCCGTTGCAACCCAATGGCACTGACTTAAGGATTTTCTTGCTGACTTAAGGCTGCGGGCTTCGACTGGGCCCCTTGGCAGCCTTTCGGGTCCCAGTCGGCTAGGCTGGGACGGGGTTGCGCCGGGACCATTTGGGGGCCGGTTGCTTCGAGCGCCTCGGGTACGAGCGGTTCGGGCGGGGCTTGCGCCGGCCGATCCCGACGCACTCGGCGATGCGCGTGACGGTTGCGCGGACGAATTCGGTGTGGCGCAGCAGCAGCGCCTCCAGATGCCGCGACAGGGCGGCCAGGCTGTGCTTGAAGTTGGCCTGCGGGGGCGGCTTGCCGTCGGCCGGGCCGGCCGCCTGGCACAGGGCGGCGTCGCGGTTGGTGAAGCTGCGCGTCATCGCGATCAGATTGAAGTGCGCGAACAGTTCCTGCTTGACCAGGCGCTCGGTGCGGCCGTGGAACTGGTCGACCTCCAGGAATTGCTTGCTGCTCTTGTAGAGTTCTTCGATCCCCCAGCGGGCGTGATACAGGTCGGCCAGGGCGGCGACGCTGTAGCGCTGGCGGTCGAGCAGGGTGGCGCCGAGGATGTACTCGGTGCCGCCGTGCGTGTACTTGACCAGGCGCAGCGGGACCGGTCGCCAGTGGGTGCGGGGATGCTTGCGGCGCAACTCACGCAGGGCATCGGGGCCGGGGAAGATCTCGGCCACGGTATCGGTTTGGTCGCTGGCGATGAAGCGGTCGAGGGCCTGGCCGGCCTTGCGACGGATGCGGAACACGGCCTGCAGGCCGCGCTGGCGATGGGCGCAGAGCAGTTCGAAGGAGTAATAGCCGCGGTCGTAGACGACGACGTCAGGCGGTGCCAGAGCCTGGAGATGGGCGAGTGCGGCGGCGCGCTCGTTGCCGTGGGCGAGGAGGTCGAAATCGACGGGCAGCTTCGAGTGCAGGCGGTACAGGCAGCTCAGCAGGCCTTGCGGGTAGTGCGCCTGCTCGCTGGGCAGGGCGTAGCCGGCGTCGAGCAGCGGGCGGGGCAGGTTCAGCTTCGAGCCGTCGACGGCGAAGACGCGATGGCCGTGCCAGAAGGGGCCGGGCTGGTCGGCGCGCTGGAGGATCTCGGCGTGGAACTGCAGGAAGACGCCGGGCTGGACCTTGCGCCTGGCGCGGACCATCGCCGAGTCGGAGACCGGCACCGCCTGCGGCAGGGGCACGTCGAGGACGCGGCAGTGGTCCCACAGTTCGGCGAGCGTGGCGGTGTAGCCCTGGCGGCGGGGGGCGAACACCAGGCGGAAGACGAACAGCATCACCAGCAGGGTGTTGAGCACGCGCCGGCGCACTTGCCAGAGCTGGTCGTGGGCGGCGGCGACGGCGCTGAGCGCGCCGATCAGGTCCTGCCACATGCGGACGAAGGCCTCGTCGGGGGCCGCCGCCTCCGGCGCGGGCGGGCGTCGCGGCCTGGGCTGGCGGGGGCGCGGCCCGTGCAGCAGGATCTCGCGGCAGTGCTTCGCCAAGGGGTACACGTAGACGTCCTTGCGGGTCCGCCCCGCGTCGGGGCGGCCCCGGGTCTGGCCCAGGTGCAGCCAGTTGGCGGCGCGATAGCAGACTCCGCCGAAACGCTCCGGATCAACGAAAGTCTCGAGCAGGACCGGCCGGCAGCCGTAGCGGCTGTGCCAGTCCTGCGGCAGCTGCTGGACGGCCAGCGACAGCGCATGACTGGCCAAGTTCTCGACCTGGACCCAGGGAAACAGCAAGAAGCGAGGCTGCCCGACCACCAGCTGCAAGTGCTGCTTGTACTCGCCCTCGCGCCAGCCGACCCACGTGTCGCGGCAGGCCAGCGAGTGGGTCGCCTGGCTGAACAGCAGGCAGCCCAGCGGGCGCGCGTGCCGGTCGAGCAGGAAATAACGCAGGTGCGGGCCGAGCGGCTGGCGCTAGCCAAGGTAGTGATGCCGGTCGACGTATGCGTTGAACAACCCGGCCTGCTCCGGGCCCTCCGCCCGTTGCAGGCGCAGCGGAGCCAAGTCCCGCAGGTCGGCCTGGATCCGCGGCTGCGGGTCCGTGCGTGGGGTCCGCGCAAGCGGCTGGCGCGTCCCGTGCATTTTCTCCTCGCGCTTCGGCGGCAGCGTCAGGATGCCCTCCTTGTGCAGCGCCTCGAGCAGGCCTAGGCCGGCCGCGACGCGGTTCTTGCCTGCCGGGGTACGCCAGCGCAGGTGCTCGCAGATCGTCTGCGCCAGTTCCTTGCGGGCCAGTGCCGGGAACGTCGCCACCGTCTCTTGGACCTGGGCGATCTGCTGCCGCGTGAAGCGCCTGCCGAAGAAGGTGGTGGACTTGAGATTCTCGATGCGGGGATCCATGGCAGCTCCCAGGAAACCGGTTCTTGCCTACCATGGCAAATTCCGCCCAGGATGTCAAGGGGCTTTTTCGAGGCCGGTCGGAAAACACTGTAAGTGCTTCTGCATCCGTGTCTTGGAGGTCTGCCAGGAAATCCGGCTACTGTCTTGCTTATGTCAGGGACATTGGGCGGCGGGGGGCGAACACCAGGCGGAAGACGAACAGCATCACCAGCAGGGTGTTGAGCACGCGCCGGCGCACTTGCCAGAGCTGGTCGTGGGCGGCGGCGACGGCGCTGAGCGCGCCGATCAGGTCCTGCCACATGCGGACGAAGGTCTCGTCGGGGGCCGCCGCCTCCGGCGCGGGCGGGCGTCGCGGCCTGGGCTGGCGGGGGCGCGGCCCGTGCAGCAGGATCTCGCGGCAGTGCTTCGCCAAGGGGTACACGTAGACGTCCTTGCGGGTCCGCCCCGCGTCGGGGCGGCCCCGGGTCTGGCCCAGGTGCAGCCAGTTGGCGGCGCGATAGCAGACTCCGCCGAAACGCTCCGGATCAACGAAAGTCTCGAGCAGGACCGGCCGGCAGCCGTAGCGGCTGTGCCAGTCCTGCGGCAGCTGCTGGACGGCCAGCGACAGCGCATGACTGGCCAAGTTCTCGACCTGGACCCAGGGAAACAGCAAGAAGCGAGGCTGCCCGACCACCAGCTGCAAGTGCTGCTTGTACTCGCCCTCGCGCCAGCCGACCCACGTGTCGCGGCAGGCCAGCGAGTGGGTCGCCTGGCTGAACAGCAGGCAGCCCAGCGGGCGCGCGTGCCGGTCGAGCAGGAAATAACGCAGGTGCGGGCCGAGCGGCTGGCGCTAGCCAAGGTAGTGATGCCGGTCGACGTATGCGTTGAACAACCCGGCCTGCTCCGGGCCCTCCGCCCGTTGCAGGCGCAGCGGAGCCAAGTCCCGCAGGTCGGCCTGGATCCGCGGCTGCGGGTCCGTGCGTGGGGTCCGCGCAAGCGGCTGGCGCGTCCCGTGCATTTTCTCCTCGCGCTTCGGCGGCAGCGTCAGGATGCCCTCCTTGTGCAGCGCCTCGAGCAGGCCTAGGCCGGCCGCGACGCGGTTCTTGCCTGCCGGGGTACGCCAGCGCAGGTGCTCGCAGATCGTCTGCGCCAGTTCCTTGCGGGCCAGTGCCGGGAACGTCGCCACCGTCTCTTGGACCTGGGCGATCTGCTGCCGCGTGAAGCGCCTGCCGAAGAAGGTGGTGGACTTGAGATTCTCGATGCGGGGATCCATGGCAGCTCCCAGGAAACCGGTTCTTGCCTACCATGGCAAATTCCGCCCAGGATGTCAAGGGGCTTTTTCGAGGCCGGTCGGAAAACACTGTAAGTGCTTCTGCATCCGTGTCTTGGAGGTCTGCCAGGAAATCCGGCTACTGTCTTGCTTATGTCAGGGACATTGCGTTGCAACCAGGGGAAGCAATGCATCGTCGACGGGCGCCATGGAGTTGCCCATGGCCGTGGTCTTGTAGCTGTCGTAGAGTTGCCGGTGACAACCAGCACACACTTGGGACCCGACATAGTTGACGCTCGGATCGACATTGCGAGGGGCAGACCGCTGTTGGGCAGCCACAGTCGCGAGCGCCCCGCTAGCCAGCAAAGCGAGCGCTGGCGCGGTGACGCGCCGACGCCTGACGAACCAGGTTCCGGGAGCGGGTGCGTTCCGCCGGGCGCTTGGAGCGATCCCCACGGTTCGTTTCCAGGGTTCCGGGACAGGGCCGGCCGGGGCGGTTGGCGCGTGATCCAATTGCTTCTCGATCACGTCCGCGTCGGACATGGCTACACGCATCGTCCCGGCTCCCGTCGAGGGACGGTTTCCGCTATCCGGATCCCCAGCCGTCG
Organism: Bryobacterales bacterium; assembly: GCA_965218615.1. Classification (GTDB taxonomy): domain Bacteria; phylum Acidobacteriota; class Terriglobia; order Bryobacterales; family UBA6623; genus VXMF01. Next base: position 181,048 of record CBDCLH010000001.1, on the reverse strand, counting down.
CGCTTCCGTCCGCACGCGAGATCGGAACTCTCCACGCCCGCGCGCAGCCGCGCATCGAGGTGCATCGAGGTGGAGGTTCCTACTATACCGGGAAGGGTCCTGGATGACGGTTCGCGCATGGGGGCCGCGACTACGGTGTGTTCGACAGCCGCTTGCTGAACGTTCCCAGCGCGTCCCGTACGAAGCGTTCTGAGGAGACGCGGTCGGACGCGAGCACCGCCGGACAGTCGACTCAGAGGATCCCTGTCGCTAGCGCGAGCGCAACTCGCTCGGCATCGCCGGCCCACTTCGGAGGCGGGTGGCGTGAGTACACTGTTAAGTAGTCAAGATGTCCCGCAGATCTCTATTTGCAGCCCCCTGGATCGCCGCTTCCCTGCTGTCCGCTGAACCCATCATCGGTCCGGCCGTGGACTTCCAGAAGGAGGTGCGCCCGATCCTCTCGGACACTTGTTTCGCGTGCCACGGCCCCGACGCCAACGCCCGGCAGGCGAACCTCCGGCTGGACACCCGCGACGGCGCCTTCGCGGACCGGGGCGGGTACCAGGTGATCGTCCCGGGCAACGCGGCCGCAAGTCGGCTCTATCGACGCATGAGCCACTCCGAGGCCGTCGCACGCATGCCTCCCGCGGGCGCGGAACGGCATCCGACTCCCGAGCAGGTCGAGACGATTCGGCGCTGGATCGATCAGGGCGCGGAATGGCAGTCCCACTGGGCCTATGAAGCGCCCAAGAGGCCCGCGCCCCCCTCGATTCCAGCCGGAGCCTTGGCTCACAACGAGATCGACGCCTTCGTGCTGGCGCGGCTGGAGGACGAGGGACTGCGGCAGGCGCCCGAGGCGGACAAGCGTACCCTGCTGCGGCGCCTGACCTTCGATCTGACGGGCCTGCCTCCGGATCCCGCCGATGTCGCGGCCTTCCTGGACGACGACGCGCCGGACGCCTACGAGAAGCAGGTCGACCGCCTCTTGGGGTCGCCGCACTACGGCGAGCGCATGGCCATGCGATGGCTGGACTTGGCGCGCTACGCGGATACCCACGGCTTCCATATCGACGGACGGCGCGACATGTGGCAATGGCGGGACTGGGTCATCCGGTCCTTCAACGCGAATCAACCTTTCGATGCATTCACGATCGACCAGCTCGCCGGCGACTTGGTTCCCGAAGCGACGCAAGATCAGAAGATCGCGACTGGTTTCAATCGCAACCACATGATCAACCACGAGGGCGGCGCCATTCCGGCCGAGTACCACACCGAGTACGTGGTGGACCGGGTCGAGACGGTCTCCACGGTGTGGATGGCCATGACGATAGGCTGTGCACGCTGCCACGACCACAAGTACGACCCGATCAAGCAGCGCGAATTCTACGCGTTTTACGCATTCTTCAACTCCGTGGACGAGCGTGGGCTCGACGGTGTCAACGGCAACGCGGTCCCGATGCTGCAGCTGCCGAAACCGTCTCAGCAAGAGAAGCTCGGCAAGCTCGACGAGGCCATCCGAGCCATTCGAGCGGACCTGCCCGACGAACGGATCCGAGGCGAGATAGATAGCTGGGAACAGTCGGCTCTCGAGACGATCCCGCGGACTAGCCGTGAGGGCCTGGAAGCGCACTACGAAATGGAGGGCGGCTTCTCGGATTCCTCGGGTCACTACCGCCACGGACGCGTCATGCGCGGTGAACCGCTGTTCCGCAGCTCTAAGGCCGGACAGGGAGCCAGCTTCGACGTCGACACGCACATAGCCTTTCCCGCTACGCGAGAGTTCGATTTGTCGCAGCCGTTTAGCGTGGCGTTCTGGATGCAGCACTCGGGTCAGGTCGAGAAAGGCGTACTGCACAAGATGGACGGGCCTCAGAGCCTGCGGGGGCTTGCACTATCGCTGAGCCGCCCCGTGCCGATTCCCGACGAGCTGAGGCGCGAGTACGAATTGACCGTGCGGCTCTCCTCGTCGCCCGAGCACGCGATCGTCGTGAAGCCCGCGGAACCGCTCGTCACCGCGCAGGGCCAGGACAACGCCTATCACGTCACAATCTCCTACGACGGCTCGGGCCGCGGCGAGGGAATCCGCTTTCACCTCAACGGGCGGCCCGTAGAATCCACCGTTCTGCAGGACTCCCTGCGAGGCAGTCCCAACAGCGAGGCGCCGTTCGAGATCGGCGCCGGCCGGTTCGGCGGCCGCTACACCGGCGTCCTCGACGATCTGCGGATCTATTCGCGTGTGCTGCAGGCGGAGGACATCGATGCTATCTTCCAGCACGAACCGGTCCGGTTCGCCCTCGGCGCCCCCTATATCGATTGCCGGGAAGTGCTCTCAAACGCGCCCGAGGCGCCCGAGGACGACATCTACGCGCCGAAGCCCGAAACGAACGTATCGCGGTGCAGGAGTCGCTCGGCGCTCTTGCAAGACTATTACCTGAGCCATGCCGCGCCCGAGACCGACCGGCGGCTCTACCAGCAGCTGCAAGACTTGCAGCGAGAACGGTCGGCGCTCCAGGATGCCGTTCCGAACGTCATGGTCATGCAGGAGCTGCCGCAGCCGCGAGCAACCTTCATGCTGGCCCGCGGGGACTACCGCAACCGCACGGAAGAGGTCGCGCCCGCCACCCCGGCCTGGCTTCCGGCGTTTCCGGCCGGATCCCCGCGCAACCGCCTCGGCCTAGCGCAGTGGCTCATGAGCCCGAATCATCCGCTGACCGCTCGGGTCGCCGTCAACCAGTACTGGCAACTCTACTTCGGCAACGGCTTGGTGCGGACTGCGGAGGACTTCGGCCTGCAGGGTGAACTGCCCACGCACCCCGCACTGCTCGACTGGCAGGCGCGCGAGTTCATCGAGAGCGGTTGGGACGTCAAGGCGCTCCAGAAGAAGATCGTGATGTCGGCGACGTATCGGCAACGTTCGAAGCTCAGTCCGGAGTTGCAGGAGAAGGACCCGGAGAACCGCCTGCTGGCCCGCGCCCCGCGCTATCGCTTGCAGGCTGAATCCGTGCGGGACAACGCGCTCCTTGCAGCGGGTTTGCTGAGTCGGCAGATCGGCGGGCCAAGCGTCTTTCCGTATCAACCAGGTGGCCTCTGGAAGGAGATGGCGTACGGCAACATGTTCACGGCGCAAGTCTATCGGCAAAGCGTGGGCGAAGATCTGTTCCGCCGCAGCATGTACACCTTCTGGAAGCGGACCGTCCCCCCGCCCTCGCTGGGTGTCTTCGATGCGCCGGACCGCGAAAAGTGCATCGTGCGACGCTCACGGACCAACACGCCCCTGCAGGCCTTGGTGCTCATGAACGATCCCACGTACGTGGAAGCCGCCCGGTCACTCGCTGCACGTATGCTCCGCGAGGGTGGTTCGGGCGATGCGGAACGCATTCGCTTCGGTTATGAGCACGTCTTGGCGCGCCCGCCAAGCGCCACGGAAACGCAGCTTCTGGAAGTCTTGGCGCAGGAGCAGACGAAGAAGTTCCGTGACGCCCCGGACCAGACCACCGCATTGCTCCGGACCGGGGAGTCTGCAGGGCACGAGACCATCCCTACTGCCGAACTCGCGGGCTGGACGATCGTCGCGAGCAGCATCCTTAACCTCGACGAGACGATCAGCAAGGAATGAAACCACGATGCATCCCCAGCTTGAACGCAACCTGGTCGTGACCCGGCGCCAGTTCTTTGGGCGCGCCGCAAGCGGCATCGGCCCGGCCGCCCTGTCGTTCCTGCTCCACTCCGAGGGCATGGTGGCGTCCGAGGGTCTAGCCAGTCCCGCGGTCGGACTGCGCAACGTGCCGCATTTCGCACCGAAAGCCAAGCGCGTGATCTACCTGTTCCAGTCGGGCGCACCATCCCAGATCGACCTGTTCGACCACAAGCCGATGCTGCGGAAGTTCCACGGGCAGGATCTGCCGGACTCCGTCCGCCGGGGGCAGCGGATCACGGGCATGACTTCCGGACAGGACCGCCTGCCGGTCGCCGCATCGGCGTTCGAATTCCAGCGGCACGGGCAGTCCGGGACGTCGCTCAGCGAGTTGTTGCCCCACACCGCCAAGGTGGTTGACAACATTGCTCTGGTCAAGACCGTGCAGACAGACGCCATCAACCACGATCCAGCGATCACTTTCATTCAGAGTGGCTTCCAGCAACCGGGTCGGCCGTCGATGGGCTCCTGGGTGAGCTACGGACTCGGGAGCGAGAACCGCGACCTCCCCAGCTTTGTCGTGCTCATCTCCCAGGGAAGCACCCTCAGCGCGTCGCAGCCGCTGTTCTCGCGCCTCTGGGGGTCGGCCTTCATTCCATCGCGCTACCAGGGCGTGAGGTTTCGCTCCGGCCAAGACCCCGTTCTGTACCTGTCGAACCCGCAGGGCATCGACGCCTCGACTCGGCGCAGCATGCTGGATGCGGTCGCCGAGATCAACCGGCTGCGTTCCCAGGAGTTCGGAGACCCCGAGATCGAAACCCGCATCACCCAATACGAGCTGGCCTACCGCATGCAAAGTTCCGTTCCCGAACTGATGGACCTTTCGGGAGAACCGGAGCACGTGTTCGCGCGCTACGGACCGGACTCGCGTAAGCCCGGCACCTACGCCGCGAATTGTCTGCTGGCCCGCAGGCTGGCCGAGAGGGGCGTGCGCTTCGTTCAACTATTCCATCGAGGCTGGGACCAGCATTTGGATTTGCCCCGCGACATTCGGCTGCAGACCCGCGACACCGACCAGGCCTCGGCGGCGTTGGTGCAAGATCTCAAAGAGCGCGGTCTGCTGGACGACACGCTGGTGGTCTGGGGGGGCGAGTTCGGACGCACGGTGTACTGCCAAGGCAAGCTGAGCGAGACCAACTACGGGCGCGATCATCATCCCCGCTGCTTCACGATGTGGATGGCGGGCGGGGGCATCAAAGCGGGTATCACGCATGGGCGGACCGACGACTACAGCTACAACATCGAAGAAGACCCGGTGCACGTGTACGACCTGCAGGCGACAGCGCTGCACTGCATGGGCATCGACCATAAGCGCCTGACATTCAAGTACCAGGGCCGCCACTTCCGGCTCACCGACGTACATGGCGAGATCGTCGAGCCGTTGCTGGCTTAGGAGTCGTGGCTACGAGGCCTAGCTACGGCCCCTGCTACGGGTTGGCGGAAATCCCGCGAGGTGCTATATTCACTGCTCCCGCAGCGCAAACGCGGACTTCGCTGCGCGCAAGGATCCGGCGAAACACTGGACTGGAGCTGACCTCGATGCGAAGCACCCTCACACGCCGATCCTTCCTCTCGGCAGCCGCGGCAGCGTCTGTTGCCTTACCGGGATGCGGCAGCCGTGAGAGTGGATCGACCGCAGGAACCGCAGAGTTTGAACCGAATTGGGACTCCATCCGCACGCACGTCGTCCCCGACTGGTATCACGACGCCAAGCTTGGCATCTTCGTGCATTGGGGCCTGTACTCCGTTCCGGCCTGGGCGACACCTCTCGGCGAACTCGGCAAGGTGGAGTGGACCAAGTGGTTCGCCAATAACCCCTACGCCGAATGGTACCTGAACTCCCTGCGGATCGCGGGCTCGCCGACACAGGAGCACCACCGCAAGAGGTACGGCGCCGACTTCGAGTACATGGACTTTGCGCCGCGGTTCAACGAAGCCGTCGAATCGTGGGACCCCACTTCGATGGCCTCCCTCTTCGCGGAGGCCGGCGCGCGTTACGTCGTGCTCACGACAAAGCACCACGACGGCTTCACGCTGTGGCCGAGCGAGGTGGAGAATCCGCACTTGCCGCCCGGCCGCCGCTCGAGTTCGCGCGACATCGTCGGCGAACTAACCGCCGCCGTCGAAGCGGCGCAGATGAGAATGGGATTCTACTACTCCGGGGGGCTGGATTGGAGCTTCAACCCGGAACCTATCGATACGAGAGAGAAGGTCCGGGGCACGATCATCCATACGCAGGAGTTCGCAGACTACGTCGATGCGCACTGGCGCGAGCTGATCCGGAAGTACGACCCGACCATCCTGTGGAACGACATCGGCTATCCCGAGCAGGCAGACTTGGCGCAGATCGTGGCGGATTTCTACAACACCCATCCGGACGGGCTGATCAACAATCGGTTCGAAATCGGCAACGAAGGCGCCCCGCCGCGCCACCACGACTTCACCACGCCCGAGTACGCCAAGATGGACGAAATCACGACCTACAAGTGGGAGACATGCAGGGGTTTGGGATTTTCGTTCGGCTACAATCGGGTCGAGACGGACGAGCACACGATCGGCGAAGCCGAGCTGATCCATCTGCTCGCCGACATCGTCAGCAAGAACGGCAACCTGCTGCTGAACGCCGGTCCGATGGCGGATGGCGCGATTCCGGAGCTGCAGGCGAGCAGGCTGCGGGCCCTCGGCTCATGGCTCGGAAAGAACGGCGAGGCCATCTACGGCACGAGGCCATGGAGCCGGCCGACGGGAGCGACCGAGGACGGCGTGCCGGTTCGGTTTACATCCAAGGACGGAGCAGTCTACGCAATCCTGCTCGGCCAGCCGAAGTCCAAAGAAGTGGTTCTCGACATAGGAGAATCTGCCGAGAACGCCGAGGTCGCCCTGCTAGGCGAGCGCGAAATGCCGAAGGTGGCCTACAAGGACGGAAAGCTCACAGCGCAGCTTAGTGCTCCTTTGGCCGCGGCCCATGCCCATGCCCTGAGAATTCGCCTGGGGTGAAGCCGGGACGGGGTTCTCGACCGAGAACGAACGCACCGTCGTCGGACCCAACGGCATGCGGGGGGGGCGCGGACACTTGTTTTGCAGCAGTTGAGCGGGACCAGTCCTCTGCTGTTCCACACTCCGATCATCTTTCAGCGGGCGGGCTTCGAGAACATTTCCGACGCCATCCGGCAGTCCATCATCGTCAACGTCTGGAACCTGACCTGGACCTGCATCGGACTGTGGCCGTCGATCGTTTCGGCAGGCGCCCCCTGTTGCTGGCGGGAACGTCCGCCATGGCGGTCGGCTTCGCACTGACGGGCATCTTCGTTTTCTTTGACTTGGCCGGAATCTTTCTCCTGCTCACCATGTTTCTGGTGGTGGGAGGCTACGTCACCAGCCTGGCGCCTCTGGCCTGGCTGATTATGTCCGAGATCTTTCCCACGCATCTGCGTGCCAAGGCCATCAGGGTGGCGGCTCTGGGGCTCTGGGTGTCGTCCTATCTCGGCGACCAGGCACTCCAATGGCATTCGCTGTAGGATGATCGCCAGGTCTCCTGTTAGTCGACTTATAAATCTTTGATTTTCAATAGGATACGACTCTCTCAAATTTTTTTCAGGAGGGGGCCAACGGGAGCGCCCGGATCTGCCCGGGTAGGAATGGACGCCCAGAGGCCGCCATGGACCCGCGCATCGAGAGCCTGCAATCGACAACCTTCTTCGACAAGCGCCTCACCCGCAAGCAGATCTCCGACATCCAGGAGACCGTCGGGCGCTTCCCGAAGCTGAGCCGTAACGAGCTGGGACACACGATTTGCGTGCATCTGGGCTGGCAGACGCCGAAGGGCAGCAACCGCATCCAGCTCGCCCTGCGCGTGCTCGAGGAGCTGGAGCAGCTCGGCATCCTGACCCTGCCCGCCCTGAATCCGGCCCTCGGGCGGGGCCGGCAGCGACCGGTCGAGGCGACCGAGCGGACCGCTCCCCAGCCTGCGCTCGAAGAGCGCCTGGCCGAGCTCGCGCCCCTGGCTTTGCAGGTGGCGGCCGAGCCGGACCAGGTCGCGGAGTGGAACGAATAGGTCGTGCGCTACCATCCGCTGGGATACCGCCAGCCCGTGAGCCCCCATCTGCGCTACTTCCTGCGCGACCGGCAGGGGCGCAAGCTGGGCTGCCTGCTGTTCAACTTCGCCGCCCGCAACGTGGAGTGCCGCGACGCCTGGATCGGCTGGCAGGGCCAGGCGCACCGCAAGCACCTCGACTTGGCGGTCGGCAACAGCCGCTTCCTGGTGTTCCCCTCGGTGCGCTGCGGCAACCTCGCCTCCAAGGCGCTCGGGCTGTGCCTGCGCCGCCCGCCGCACGACTTCCAGCGGCGCTACGGCTACCGCCCGCTGCTGGTGGAAACCTTCTGCGAAATCCCGCGCTTCCGCGGCACCTGCTATCGCGCCGCCAACTGGATCCATGTCGGCCAAACCCAGGGCCGCGGCAAGCTCGACACCCACTACGAATACGCCCTCCCAGTGAAAGACATCTTCCTCAAACCTCTCTGTCCCGACTGGAAAGATATCCTCAATCGCTAGACCGATCCCCCCTCCCTCACGGCCCGCCATAACGGTTACCAATAGCAGCCCATTCGGACGGCCTCTAACTGGAAGATTATAAGCTAGTTACCACGAATCCCGAGACCTCTCGCCTGACGCCCGGGGCCTGCCATTATCAGACAAGTACTTCTATATAGATGAATTGATTCCTGCGCGAACCCTTAGTGGTTTATGAGAATAAATAGGAAGTACGTTTCATTCTTTCCGGTCAATCAGACATAGGCCCAGACTTCCTTACATCGGCCGAGATGGCCAGACAGGGTAGGTCAGCCTAAGTTCCTACGGTTCATAGAGTTTTAGTCGTTTCCGAAGTGCCAATTGGGGTTGCGCCGGACCCGCTTTGACTGTTATAATATGTCCATGGAAAGCCCGAGCGAGGCCCTGCCGCGACCCACCGGACTGCCCGCGGCCCTGTCCCTGCAGCCGCCGGAGGCGACCGCTGTCAACGCGCAGCTGAGCTTCCTGGAGGACAGCGGCCAGGTGTATTGGTTCCTGTACCTGCAAGTGTGCGACTGCTACCTGCAAGGCGATCGCCCGGCGCGCGCGCGCTGCCTGGCGCGCTTCCTGACGTGGGGCGTGGCGACAGCGGCGGAATTGGCGCAGGCGCTCGGGATCAGCGCGCGCACGGTGACGCGCGCGCGGCTGCGGATGCAGCGGGAGGGGGAGTCGAGCTTCGGGCGTCCGCGCCAGCCGCGGCGGCGGCACGGGATCGAGGACCCGGCGGTGCTGGCGCGGGCGGCGGAGCTGCTGCAAGGGGGCGCGAGCCTGCGTGGCGTGGCGCGGGAGTTGGAGCTGTGCTTCGAGACGCTGCGCCAGTACAAGCGCGAGGGCTTGCTGCCGGGAATCGCGGCGCAGCGCGAGAGCGGGCGGGCAGTGGGCGCCGAAGCGGCCGCGGGAGCGGGCCTCTCCGAGCCGGCCGGAAACTTGGCGGCGGACGTTCCCGAGGCTGCTGGCGCGGGTCTGGAATCCGGCGGGGCGCGCGGCGCGAGCGGCGCGGGAATTCCCGCCGAGCCGGCCGCGGGCAGCCCGCCCGGCAGCGTGGACAAGGCCGGCCGCAACCGGCGCGACGCGGCCGCTGCGATGGGCCGGGCGGCGCGGGACGTTGGCGGGCGCGTCGCGGCCAGCCTCGGCCTGCTGGCCGAGCGGCTGCCAAGCTTCGAAGCCACCGCGACCGTTGCCAACGGTGGCGTGCTGACGGCCGTCCCGGCGCTGCTGCAGGCCGGCCTGCTGCGCCATGCCAGCCTGCTGCACATTCCGCCCGGCTTCTACGGCCTGCGCTCCGTGCTGCTGCTGCTGGCCTTCATGTTCCTGGCGCGCGTGCGCAACGCCGAGCGCCTGCGCTACGAGCAGCCCGGCGAATGGGGCGCCCTGCTGGGTCTGGACCGCTGCCCCGAGGCGCGCACCTTGCGGCGCAAGCTGGACCAGTTGGCCGCCGACCCCGAGGCGCTGCACGCCTGGCGCGCGGCCCTGGCCGGGCAGTGGGCCGCGGACGATCCCGCCACCGCCGCCACGCTGTTCGTCGATGGCCATGTCAAGCTCTACAGCGGCAAGGCCAACCTGCCCAAGCACTTCGTCGCGCGCCAGAAACTGCAGCTGCCGGCCGCGGCCGGCTACTGGCTCAACGCGCTCGGCGGCGCGCCCCTGCTGTGCATCCACAAGCAGGTCGATCCGCAAATGGTGGCCGAGATCCGCCACGGCATCGTGCCGCAACTGGAGGCGCTCGGCCTGCTGGCGCCCGCCGCGGGCGCGGCGGCGGAGCCTCACCTGACGCTGGTGTTCGACCGCGAAGGCTGGAGCCCGCAGCTGTTCCGCTGGCTGGCCGCCAAGGGCATCGCCTGCATCACCTGGCGCAAGGGCGCGCAGACGGAGCGCTGGCCCGACAGCGAGTTCCGCCCGGAGCGCGTCACCGTGCGCTCGCCCTTGGGCGCGGCGACGCTCGAGGCGCAGGTCGCCGAGCGCAAGGCGCCCCTGCTGCCGGGCTGCGAGGCGCGCGAGGTGCGCTTCTGGATCTGAGGTGGCTAGGGAGTGGTGGACAGTTGAGTGTGCGGCAGCTGCAGCAACTCCAGAGGGGCGGCACCATGATGGTGCAGGGGGCTTGAGATGTCAAGGGGGGAGGGGGTAGCAGGGGGAGGGGAGCGCCCCTCCCCCCCTCTCCAAGAGAGGCAGTGGAAAGGGGTGAGGAGGCCCCGGGAGGGGGTGCTGGGGGGCGCGCCCCCCAGCACATTTCCGGCATCTTTTGTTTTGACTTGGCTGCGGATCGTGCCGCCCTCTCGCGCCTCCCGTGTCGGCACGGGAGCGGACTGGCCATGCCGGGCACAACAGCTCCTGCGGGATGGCTGGCAGGCACGCCCGTTGCGACCGGTGCGGTTGCATGGATCATGGTAACGTTACCAGGGGCGGAGAGCCCGCCACCACGCGAGCAGCCGGAGGGCAATGGCATGGCCTTGACGAACGCAGAGAAACAGCGGCGCTATCGCGCCCGGCGCCGGGAGGGGGCGCGGCCGGTCCGCTATCGCCGTCCGCAGGAGCGGCGCTCGAATCCGCAACGCTGGCGCGACGCGGTGCAGAGCTTGGTGCAGCTCCAGGAGCACTACGGGGAGTGGCTGGAGAAGCTGCCGGAGAGCCTGTACGGGAGCGCGCTGGGGGCGAAGCTGGAGGCGATCACAGAGCTGGACCTCGACGCCCTGCAAGCCGTCGAGCCCCCGCTGGGCTTCGGGCGGGACTGAGCGGGCCGGGCGCGGGCCGCCGCGGGACCGGGCGCCAGGCAACAGGCCCCGCGGTGCATGGTAACGTTACCAGTGTCAGGGCCCGTCGCGCCCCTGTCGGCCCGCGCTCAGACCCCCGCCTGCTGCGCGTGCCAGGCCTGCTCGAACTCCACCGGGGAGCGATAGCCCAGCGCCGAATGACGGCGCTTGCGATTGTAGAAGCCTTCCAGAAACACGAAGATCTCCGTGGTCGCCTGCTCGCGGGTCGCGAACGGAACGCGTTGCAGCAACTCGCATTCCAGCGTCGCGAACAGGCTCTCCGCCATGGCATTGTCGTAACAGTTCCCGGCCGCCCCCATTGAACGCTCGATGCCGGCCTCGGCGCAGCGCCGGCTGAACGCCAGCGCCGTGTACTGGCTCCCGCGGTCGGAATGGAACACCACGCCCTGCGCCGCCCGCATCTGGAGCGCCATCTCCAGCCCCGCCTGGACCAGCTCGACGGTCTGCCGCGCGCCCATCGCCCAGCCCACCACCTTGCGGCTGAACACGTCCAGCACCGTTGCCAGGTACACAAACCCTTCCAGGGTCGGCACATACGTGATGTCAGCCACCCACAACCGGTTCGGCTCGGACGCCTCGAAACGCCGCTGGACCCGGTCCGGCGCCACCGCCGCTTCCCGCTCCCTGCGCGTCGTGCAGCGCCGCTTCCTCCGCGTCACGCCCTCCAGCCCCAGCGCCCGCATCAGCCGCGCCACCCGCTGCCGCGACACACTCACGCCCTCCGCCTGCAGCTCCGCCTGCACCCGCCGCGCCCCGTAGGTCTGCCGCGATTCCACGTGGATCGCCGCGATCCTCCGGCTCAACGCCTCGCGCTCTTGCGCCCGCCGGCTCGGCGTCCGCTGCCGCCATGCGTAGTACCCGCTGGTGGAGACCCCCAGCACACGGCACATGCAGGCGATCGGATACTGCCCCTGGTGCGCTCTGACGAATCCGAACACCCTTACGGGATCGAATCGGTCTCCCGAGCGAACCAGGTGGCTGCTTTTGACAGGATCTCGCGCTCCATCTTCAGCCGCCGGTTCTCCCGCCGCAGGCGCACCAGTTCCTCCCGCTCCGCACTGCGCAGGCCGTCCTGCCGACTGCCCTGATCGCGCTCGGCCTGTTGCATCCAGCGCCGCACCGAATCCGCGGAGATCCCGAATTCCTCGGCCACCTCCCGGGTGCTGCGAGCACCGACCTGCACCAGCTTCACCACCTTGTCCCGAAACTCCTTCGGGTAGGCCTTCACATAGGCATGTTTGCTCATTGTCCGGGGCCTCCTTACCCCCTGCCCTCTCTGCAAGCAATCAACTGCCTATCACGCTATCTCAGCTGTCCACGAAAACGGGGCCACTTCAATCGACCGGCGCCTGCAGCCGCCGGGCAAGAGCGGCCAGCCGCGCGAGCCCGTGCCCGCCGCGGGCCGACCCGCCGCCGGCCAGCGCCAACCGTCGGTCATCACCACGCACCCGAGCCTGTCGGCGGCGCAGGTCGCCGGGCTCATGCGCTCGCGCTGGGCCCAGGAGAACGTCTTCAAGTACCTCAAGGAGGAGTTCGGCCTGGATGCGCTGCCGCAGCGCGGGCTGCTGCCCGTCGAGCCGCACACGCGGGTGGTCAACCCCGCCTGGCGGCTGATCCGCAAGGCCCTCGACAAGCTCCGCAACAAGGTCGGCAACCTGCGCCGCAAGCTGGCCCGCGAAAAGGCCCGGCCCAGTGCCGGACACGCCGACAAAGTCCGCGCGCTGCACTCCGAGATCGACGCGACCGACCGCTGGATCGAGGGCCTGGAGCATGCGGCCCGGCACGCCGACGAGCACGTGCCGGCGGGCGAGCTGTCCCCGGAGGAGCGCCTCATGGCCCTGCCCGAGCCGCTGCGCAACCTGCTCGACTCCCTGCGCATGATCGCCTACCGGGCCGAAACCGCGATGGCCGTCGCGGTCGCCCCCGAACTCGGCAAGCCCGAAAACGCCCGCGCGCTGCTGCAGGCGCTGTTCCGCAGCGACGCCAACCTGGTCCCCGATATCCGTGCCGGCACGCTCACTGTGCAGCTACTGCATCTGGCGAGCCGCTCCCAGGACGCCGCCCTAGGCCCGCTGCTCCGCGAACTCAATCAAACGCGCACCGCGTTTCCCGGCACCTCGCTGCGACTCGTCTACGAACTCCTGCCCGACGACCATCCTACGAGCGCTGCTCCCCGCCCGCAACTCGCTGTCTAGCCGGAAAACCGCGACACCTCATTCTGGTCAGATGTCAGGAAGTCTGAGGCCAAGTCACAGCCCAGGGAATCAGCGAGCGAAAGTTGGAACGGATCAATGCACTTTTGTTTTGCTTCATACTCGGCCTCGCCAGCCTCGAGGCGGCCGCCTGGCTCGCGGTGACCGGCAAGGCCATCGCGTCGGTAGACGGGTTGTTCATCACTCTCGTGGCCTTATTGACGGCCATGATTTGCGTCGGCTATTTGGACATGCAAGCCCAAGCCGCCTTCTCACCAGAGTCCAATCCCAAGAAGCGGCGGTGAGTCCTCGAGTGGGCCTCAGTTGAAGAAGCTAGGACTCGAAAACGATAGGATTGCAATCTCAATAGGGACGTGGCTCTCCTCTAGCTCCATTGCAAGCGGCACGAGAGCGGCGTCTGGCATCCCCTCCCCTTGGCAGCCAGCCAGTTGTCGCCTCATTGAACCCGGCAGTGGACCTTGGTCAGTGTCGACAATTCATCTCCGATCCTCAAGAACCACCATTTCCAGACTCGCTTGTTGCAAGAACGGGGTCGAACCCGCAAAATGGGATGGTACCGTGCCGTAGAAACGAACGAAGTTTATTGAATCGTTGAGGCCGAACACGATGTCGCGCAACAGCTTCAGGCAATTGCTGGGGGCCAACCGATCGGAGACCAGGAACCTAATGGATTCCCGCGGGATCGAGGAGACGCTGACGGAACTAGAGAGGGCTCGGGTGATAGGGGGCTTGAACCTTCGCCACATCGTTGGCCTGCAAATGTTATTATTCCGCGATGGTGTCCGTCGAGCAGCACTTCCAGATCCCGTTTTTCCACGGGCTCCCGCAGCCTGCGTTGCAGGAGCTGGCGGCGACCATCCTTTGTGAGAAATACGGCGAGGCACCCATCGGGTGATCCGCAAGTCGCAGTCGGATGAGTTCGGCCGTCAGCAGTACTACGACCGACTGGGCTATATCGATGTGTATGCGCGCTTCGTGGACGAATCAGACGAAGACCGACAGATCGAATGCCGGAGCACGCCGACGCCGCTTCATGGACGCAGCGAAGGGCCATTTGCTCAAGGGCGCGAACATCTCGATTTGTCCCATTGAAGTGGATACTCCCCTTCAATCAGAAGCTATGAGAAGGAGGAGGCTGTTGCTCGGCGACGTTGTCAATTGGATCACGACCGAGAACCCCGCAACCCGCCGCCTCGAAGATTGCAGCCTCGGCAATTAACCCAGCGAATGAGCTTGCTTACCGCAACCTTTTATTACTTGGCGGCCGCCAGCATCGCGAGCGCGCTTCTGGCCGTGACGCGGAAGAATCCCGTTCACAGCATGCTCTGGGTGCTAGCGCTCTTCCTACACGTGGCTGGCATCTTCCTAATGCTGGCCGCGGAGTTCCTGGCGGCGGTGCAGGTCATCGTGTACGCAGGCGCCATCTTGATCTTCTACCTCTTTGTCGTGATGCTGCTCGACCTGCCAGACGAGGAGACTCGGCCGCGGTTCGGCCATCATTGGCCGCTCGCCGCCGGCGTGGGCCTCTCTTTCGCAGCGTTAGCTTGGCTGGCCCAAGTCGACACGCTTGACCGCGTTGGAGCTGGGGTCGCACCCGCCGCACAGAACGTGGCAGCGGAACGTCCGCCTCTGGGGAGCCTTTCGGAGGTCGGCATGGCGCTCTTCGGTCCCTTCGCGTTGCCCTTCGAGATCGTCTCCCTGGTGCTCTTGGCCGCTATCGTCGGCGCCGTCGTCCTCGGCAGGAGGAGGCCGGCACGGTCATGATTGTGCCCGTGGGGACGGTTCTGGGATTGAGTGCTGTCCTCTTTGGCATTGGAGTATTCGGCTTCCTGGCCCGGCGCAATATCATTCTGATGTTCGTCTCCGTTGAGGTCATGCTCAATGCCGTCAACCTCAGTCTAGTCGGCTTCAGCCGGCACCTCGAAGACCCGCGGGGTCAGGTCCTGGCCCTCTTCGTGATCGCCGTGGCAGCCGCGGAAGCAGGGGCCGGTCTCGGGCTCGTGATCGCCTTGAACCGGAACAAGCCTGGAGCGGGCGTGGGGGACCTGACCGAACTCAAATGGTGACGTTTTCGCTCATCCCGCTGTTCGCGGTGCTGGTCCCGGCTTCAGGCGCACTCCTCATAGCTTGTACGGGCGAACGTCGCGCCAATCTGAGGGAATTCTGGTCCGTTGTGGCCGGTGTCGTGATGTTCGTTCTTGTTGCCTCCATGGTCCCGGAGACCCTGGCTGGCCACCTGCCAGAGTGCGTGCTGTTCCGGATCCTCCCGGGCATCGAACTGGCGTTTCGGGTGGATGCGTTCGGCCTCCTCTTTGCTTCGGGGGCATCGCTCCTTTGGATCTTGACCTCTTTTTACTCGATCGGCTACATGCGTTCTCTTCGAGAGCACGCGCAAACCCGTTACTTTTCTTGTTTCGCTCTGGCCCTTTCCGCCACCATTGGGGTGGCCTTCTCCGCCAACCTCTTCACCCTGTTTCTGTTCTATGAAGCCTTGACCCTGGTCACCTACCCCCTGGTGGGTCACCACGAGACGGCTGACGCCAAAGCGGGGGCCCGCAAATACGTCATCTATCTTCTCGGTGCTGCCAAGGTGCTCCTGGTGGCCGCCATCGTTCTGACCTATAACGTGGTCGGAACCCTGGAGTTTCGCGATGGCGGGATCGTACAAGCGGCGCAGCTCAGGGAGCAGCCCACGCTGCTTTTTATGATCTTCGCCCTATTTCTGTTTGGATTCGCCAAGAACGCGCTTATGCCGCTGCACAGTTGGCTCCCGGCTGCAATGGTTGCGCCCACCCCGGTGAGCGCCTTGTTGCATGCGGTGGCTGTGGTCAAGACCGGCGTTTTCTCCACGCTGCGGGTTTTTCTCTTCGTCTTCGGTCCTCACGCCATGCGCGAACTCGGCGCGGACCAACTGGCCTTGGGGGCCGCGTCGGTGACGATCCTGGTCGGATCGCTCCTGGCGCTCAGCCAGGACAACCTCAAAGCCAGGCTGGCCTTCTCAACGGTGAGCCAGCTCTCCTACATAATCCTCGGAGCGGCACTGTT
The DNA here is from genome assembly GCA_965218615.1 of Bryobacterales bacterium. Classification (GTDB taxonomy): domain Bacteria; phylum Acidobacteriota; class Terriglobia; order Bryobacterales; family UBA6623; genus VXMF01. Next base: position 164,779 of record CBDCLH010000001.1, on the reverse strand, counting down.
GAACTCCAGCGGGGTGCTGGGCGGGATCGCCCACATCACCAATCACGCCGTATCGAAGATCACACTCTTCCTATGCGCCGGCTCGATTTACGTCTCCACACACAAGACAGAAATCAGCCAGATGTCGGGCCTCGCCAAGCACATGCCGTGGACCATGGCCGCGTTTTCGCTTGCCTCGCTGAGTGTGGTCGGCATTCCCCTCACCAGCGGGTTCGTCTCCAAGTGGTATCTCGCCCTCGGCACGGTGGACGGCGACAGCCGCCTTGCCTTGTTAGGTGTGCTCCTGGTCGGCTCGCTTCTTAGCGCAGCCTACCTCGGCCCGATTGTGTACAAGGCCTACTTTGAGGAGTCGCCGCCTAACGAGGAAGTCGGCGAGGTGCCCTGGATGGTCGCGCCCTTGGCGATCAGCGCTGCCGCGAGCCTACTCCTAGGTCTCTACTCTGGCCCTGTACTGGAACTGGCGGGAAGGGCAATGCCGTGAACTTTTTGCAGAAGCAGCTGCAAGATCCCGTCCGCTTCACCCGGATCAAGCGATGGTTTTACGTTGGCCTGGCCGTCGTAGCTCTGGCCGAAGCCGTTCTGCCGCGTTTCTTCAGCGGCGATGACAGCCATTTCTCGTTCGAGAGCTTTCCGGCTTGGGGCTCGCTCTATGGGTTGTTTTCCTGTCTGGCGATCATAGTCGTATCAAAAATCATCGGAAAGTTGTGGCTCATGCGCCGCGAGGACCACTATGACTCTTGAGTGGGTGCACCCAGGACTCTTGCTCATCCTAGGCGCCTGGGTCTTGGTATTCCTCAAAGGCCGGGTTAAGCGCGTGGTGATGCTCCTCCTACCTGCCGCGGCCCTGGTTGATTGCTTGCTCATGACCCCAGGAACCTATGGCGTGGCGAGCTTCCTCGGGCAAGACCTGGTATTCGGCCGGGTGGACAGCTTGAGTCTGGTCTTTTCCTATGTCTTTTCGCTCATGGCCTTCCTGGGCACGGTCTACGCGCTTCATGTGGAAGACGATTCTGAGCACATAACTGCCCTGGCTTATGCGGGGGGCGCGCTCGGGGTGACGTTTGCCGGGGATTTCCTCTCCCTTTACATCTTCTGGGAACTCATGGCGGTTTCATCCGCGCTGCTGGTATGGCGGCGCCGCGAAGCATCCGCCGTGGCAGCCGGGTTCCGTTACCTTCTGGTTCACGTAGTCGGGGGACTCCTCCTGCTGGCAGGGATCGTGCTCTATTGGTCCCAGACCGGGTCGCTTGCTTTCGGGGATATGGGCACTTCTTCCGGCGGCGCTGGGGCCCTGATCCTCGTAGCCTTTCTCCTGAACGCGGCTGTTCCGCCACTGGGGGCCTGGCTTCCGGACGCCTACCCCGAGGCCACGGTCACTGGCGCGGTCTTCATGACGGCCTTCACCACCAAGTCCGCCGTGTATGCCTTGACCCGCGGCTTCGCCGGAACCGAGATCCTCGTGTGGCTGGGAGCGGTGATGGCGGTTTACGGCGTGGTCTATGCCGTGCTCGAAAACGACGCACGCCGACTCTTGGCTTACCACATTATCAGCCAGGTTGGCTACATGGTCTGCGGGGTCGGGATCGGGACCGCGCTGGCCATAAACGGCACCACGGCCCACGCCTTTGCGCACATCCTCTACAAGGCGCTCCTCTTCATGGGAGCCGGCGCCGTCATGCAGGTGACCGGGCTGCGCAGGCTGAGTGATATGGGCGGTCTCTACAAGACCATGCCGGTCACTCTTGGCCTCTATATGGTCGGCGCCTTCGCTATCTCGGCCGTGCCGCTCTTTAGCGGTTTCGTGAGCAAGTCCATGGTGGTCTCCGCCGCGGGCGAGGAACACTTGACGGTGGTCTTTCTCTTGCTAACTTTGGCCTCGGCCGGAACTTTCCTGCACACCGGCCTGAAGCTTCCTTACTATATGTTCTTCGGTAAAGACTCAGGCGTGCGCGGCCAGGAGCCGCCGAAGAACATGCTCGCGGCTATGGGCCTCGCAGCCGTCGCGTGCGTTTTGATCGGGGTCTTTCCCAAACTGCTCTACCAGTACCTTCCCTACGCCGTGGACTACGTCCCATATACGCTCCAGCACGTTACAAGCACCCTGGGGATATTGGGCTTCACAGCGCTGGGTTTCTTCTTGCTGCTGAAGCACCTCGACCCTGAGCCCACGATCAGCCTCGACACGGATTGGTTCTACCGCCGAGGTTCGGCTGGTTTTGTGACCCTGCTCCAGAGTCCTATCGCGCGCCTTGAGTACGGCTTCGTTGGAGAAATCTACGAGTTTGTGATACGGCGTCCCGTACTAGGCGTAGCGGATCTATTACGCAAACTGGACAGTCTCGTAGTCGATTCCGCACTCGTGGGCGTGGGACGTTCGACCCAGACCTTTAGTCAGTTGCTAAAGACAGCGGAGAACGGTCACGCCCAGCACTACGGTCTGATAATGGCGATCGGAATTCTGGTGCTCTTGGCACTGGCAATGCTCGTCCTATGACAGATTATCCGGTCCTCACCACCACAACATTCCTGCCGCTAGTGGGAGCGGCTTTGATCCTGCTCCTTGGCAGCGAGCGGCTCGCGCGCTCGATCGCGCTGGCCACGACCCTGGCGACTCTGGCCGTTTCGGCCCCGCTCTACTGGTACTTCAACAAGGGCTCAAGCGCTCTGCAATTCGTCGAGTCACGAGGCTGGATTCCATCGTGGAACATCACCTACGGTATGGGCGTGGATGGTATCAGCCTCCCATTCATCTTCCTCGCCGCACTGTTGAGCGTCCTGTGCGTCGGCGCCTCGTGGACTGCGGTCCGAACCAGAGTGCGGGAGTTCTACGCCGCGCTCCTGGTCGCGGAAACGGCGATGATCGGGCTCTTTGCAGCGTCAAACCTGTTTCTCTTTTTTGTCTTCTGGGAGCTCATGCTTGTCCCTGTCTTTCTCCTCATTGGCGTCTGGGGAGGTTCAGGGCGCGTCTACGCCGCGGTCAAGTTTCTGCTGTTCACCCTGGCCGGAAGCGTCTTGATGCTTGTGGGCATCATCGCCCTACACCACATCTGCGGCACCCTTGACTTCAATGAGCTTGCGCGTGCCAGCGCGAAGCTTCACCCCGAGCACCAAGCTTGGCTCTTCGCAGCATTTCTGGCCGCCTTCGCGGTCAAGGTGCCCATGTTCCCGGTGCATACCTGGCTCCCGAACGCCCACACCGAGGCCCCCACGGCGGGCAGCGTGATCCTCGCAGGGATCCTCCTCAAGATGGGCGCCTACGGCTTCCTGCGGGTCTCGCTTCCCGTACTTCCGGACGCCGTGCAGCTTTTCCTCAGGCCCATGCTCGTCATCTCCGCGGTGGCCATCGTCTACGGGGCGTACTTGACCTTGATGCAGAAAGACGTCAAGCGCCTCATCGCGTTCTCAAGCGTTAGCCACATGGGTTTCGTCACTTTGGGCATATTCACACTCAACCAGAGCGGGGTCGAGGGAGCGATCCTCCAGATGATCAACCATGGAATCCTCTCTGCGGCGCTCTTCTTGTGCGTCGGCATGATCTACGAGCGCACCCACACACGAGAGATCAAGGACTACGGGGGAGTCGGTAAAACCGCACCGGTCTACTCCACCCTACTGGCGCTGTTTTGTCTGGCGGCCGCGGGATTCCCGGGTTTGAATTCATTCGTAGGGGAATTCCTCATCATTAGTGGGGCCTTCAGGATCGAAGCCTGGCTAGGGGCCATGGCTGTCTGGGGCGTTGCCTTGGGAACGACCTACTTGGTTTGGCTCTACTACCGGGTGGTCATGGGCGGGATCAACCCGAGGCTCGAGGGTCTCAAACTCGAACTCAATGCCCGTGAGGTGGCAACCTTGGCCCCACTGGCCTTACTCGCCTTGTGTCTGGGCCTCTACCCTGAGGGCGTCCTCTCCTATCTTCACGCTCCTGTGGCTGAACTCCTGGGAGCCGGAGTGACGCCATGAATGGCGCGACCATAGCTGACCTGGCGCTGCTGGTCCCGGAGTTGATTCTGGTCGGCATGGCCTTGGTTCTCATGCTCGTAGCGCGCCGGATTCAGAGTGCGTCCGTCGTCGCCGTCGCTGGGACGGTCGTCGCGGCCCTGGCCGCGGCCCTGGCCTCGGGCTGGGCCTTGTCCTGGGGCGCCCAGACCGGGTTTGGGGGCATGATCACCCTGGACGGGTACTCCCAATTCTTCAAGGTGCTGATCGCCGCCATCCTGGCGCTGGCCGCGCTTCTCTCCGTGAGGAGCATCGACAGGGATCAGGTTCCGCGTGCTGAATACCATGTCTTGCTCCTGTTGGCCTCGACGGGAATGATGCTCGCGGTCTCGGCGCTCGATCTGTTGACCCTCTATTTGGGCTTGGAGCTCATGACGCTCTGTTCTTACATCCTGGTCGGGATCACGGTGGAAAGGCCGACGTCAAACGAGGCTGCCATAAAGTACTTCCTTCTTGCTTCCTTCGCCTCGGCCCTGCTTCTCTACGGGATAAGCCTGACCTACGGAGTTACGGGCGCCACAGACTTTGCAGCCATTGCCTCGGCTCTCATCGAGCAGGGCCCGGGGGGTAATCCGCTCCTGTTGGTGGCCATAGGGCTGGTGACAGCAGGAATTGCCTTCAAAATCGCGGCGGTGCCGCTCCATGCCTGGGCACCAGACGCTTACCAAGGCGCGAGTGCCCCGGTTGCGGCCTTTCTGGCGGCCGGCTCCAAGGCGGCTGGTCTGGCTGCGCTGGGACGGGTCGGCCTCGTCGCCTTCGGCTCTGAGGCCCACGTTTTGTCCGTGGTTCTGCTGGGGCTCGCCGCCCTGTCCATTCTCGTGGGGAGCGTTGTCGCTCTGTCCCAAACCGACATGAAGCGGTTACTGGCCTATTCTTCCATTGCGCATGCCGGCTACGCTCTTCTGGGCCTCATCGCCGGCACTCCCGAAGGGGTCTCGGCAACGATGACCTACGCCTTCTTCTATGTGTTCATGACTCTCGGGGCCTTTGGCGTGGTCATCGCTCTGGGCGAGCGAGGCGAGAACCTAGACGGCTATCGAGGCTTAGCCGCGCAGCGGCCCGCGGCAGCTGCGCTCATGTTACTGTTCCTCTTGTCTCTGACCGGCATCCCACCAACGGCCGGGTTCGCGGCCAAGTTCGTCGTGATCCTTAGCGCAGTGCGCGTGGGCCATATCGTGCTGGCGGTTCTGGCCGTGGCCTGCAGTGTAGTGTCCGCGTTCATCTACATGCGGGTGGCCGTCCTCATGTACATGAGGGAGCCGCAGGATCCCGCGCCGTCGCACTTCCCGGTGGCGGTGTCCGCAGCACTTGCCGTGGCCGCGGTGATCACCTTGATCGGCGGAATCTCCCCCGGCAGCTTCACGACTTGGGCGGTGTCGCCGTGATTCCGAAAATGATGTACAGTAACAACTCTATACGTTGGACCCGACACTCTAGCGAGGCTGCCGACTTGTGAACGAATACATCGGGATTGCCGTCAGTTTTGTCCTAGCTGGCGGGATCGCAGCCGCGATGGTGGTGTTGGGCTCCACACTGGGGAAAAAGAAGCCCACGTCCGAAAAGTTAGCGCCGTTCGAGTGTGGAAAGGATCCCATTTCCCTGCCAATGGGGAGGCTGGCAATCAAATTTTATCTGACCGCGATCCTGTTCATTCTCTTCGACGTCGAGCTTGTCTTCCTCTATCCATGGGCCGTGGTCTACCCTGCCCTAGGATCCTTGGGCCTGGCCGAGATGGGCGTCTTTCTGGGGATCTTGATGGTCGGCTACGTTTACGCATGGGACAACGGCGCCCTCGATTGGAAGTGACATGCAGAACGAACCATCGTATTTCACCAGCCGCCTCGATGAGGCTATTGGCTGGGCCAGGAAATATTCGATCTTTCAATACCCGTTCGTGACCGCTTGCTGCGGGATGGAGTACATGGCAACGGCCTGCTCTCACTACGACGTAGACCGCTTCGGAGCGGGCTTCCCCAGGTTTTCTCCGCGTCAGGCCGACGTACTTTTCGTCGTCGGCACGATTAGTCACAAGATGGCGCCGGTGTTGAAGCGCATCCATGACCAGATGGCCGAGCCTAAATGGGTGGTCGCCTTCGGAGTCTGCACATGCACGGGCGGTTTCTACGACAACTACGCGACTGTGATGGGTATCGACACGATCATGCCGGTGGATGTTTACATACCGGGATGCCCACCGCGGCCGGAGATGGTCCTTGACGGTCTGATGAAGCTACAGGACAAAATCCAGGGCCAGCACACAACTGGCAACCGGCCCGCTCCCGAACCTCGCCCGGACGTCTTCTGAATTATGAATACCTCCGCTTTGATCGAGTCTGTCACAGACCGTTTCCCCGCCGCAGTGTCGGCTTCCCACACCTACCGGGGCGACGCCACCGTGGTTCTCGGGCGGCAGTCGCTGCTCGAAGTGGCACGGTTTCTCAAAGAGGACCCGGCCTTCGAAATGAATTTCCTCATGGACTTGACCGCCGTGGACTACTCCGCTTTCGGCAAACAGCCCGCCCCGGCTTTCTTCACTTCCTCCGGAGTGACGGTGAAACCATCTCCTCAGATTCCGGATGAGGACCCCTGGCCCGGCCCCCCGCAACAGTCGCGCTTCGCGGTTGTGTACCACTTCTACTCTATGGTCCACAAGCACCGACTAAGGCTGGTGGTTCCCGTGGAAGAGGCCGATGCCGAGGTTGATTCCCTGACTTCCTTGTGGTCCGGAGCCGGCTGGCTCGAGCGGGAGGTCTGGGACATGTTTGGGATCAACTTTACAGGGCATCCAGACTTGAAGCGCATCCTGATGTACGAAGGTTTTGAGGGCAACCCGCTGCGCAAGGACTATCCCGTCAACAAACGCCAGCCCCTGATCGGGCCGGTCAACTGACATGCCCGTGGAGAGCACCCAGACACCTCAGAGCGACCCGGCGGAACTCGAGACCCGGGACATGATGCTCAACATTGGCCCTGCTCATCCGGCCATGCACGGGATCGTCCGGATCGTGGCCAAGCTCGAAGGGGAGCAGATCCAAGAAGCCGAAGTGGAGATCGGCTACCTCCATCGCGGCTTTGAGAAGATGGCGGAAACGGTGGACTACAACGGTGTCATCCCTTACACCGACCGGCTCAACTACGTTTCCCCTCTCATCAACAACATGGGCTACTGCATGGCCGTGGAGAAGCTCCTTGGGATCTCGGTTCCAGAGCGTTGCCACTACGTCCGGGTCATCCTCTCGGAGGTTTCCCGGATCACGGACCACCTCACCTGCGTGGGGGCTAGCGCCATGGAGTTGGGAGCCTTCACCGTCTTTCTCTACATGGTGAAGGCCCGCGAGTATCTCTGGGAACTCGTGGAGAAGGTAACCGGGGCGCGCCTGACAGTCAGCTACTGCCGTGTCGGTGGGGTGAAAGGCGACCTCCCCGAGGATTTCGCCGAGCCCTGCCGCCAAGCCTTTGCGGAAACACGCAAGGTCCTCACCGAGGCGCATGGGCTCCTCACCCGCAACCGCCTCTTCGTAGACCGCATGAAGGGAACGGGCGCGATCTCCTCCGAAGACGCCATCTCCTACGGGATCACAGGCCCGTTTCTTCGCGCGAGCGGCACGGGCTATGACGTGCGCAAGGACTGCCCCTACGCCGTCTACGACAGGCTGCCTTTCGACGTGCCGGTCGGCACCTGTGGGGACAACATGGATCGTTATCTAGTACGCATGGAGGAGATGGAGCAATCCATGCGGATCGTAGAGGCCGCCCTCCGCGACATACCGGCCGGCCCGGTCCTGGTCGACCCTGAGACTGGGCGGCCCATCCCAGCCGCGGAGATGGTAGATCTGGCTAAGGTGGGAAACATCTCGGCCATCTCAGGCCGTTGCGCTGTGACCGGTCCAACCCTCGAGGGCTCGGGTCGTGCCCAGCATCCGTCTATCGCCGCAGACGAAAAGCGAGTCTTCCTCCCTCCTAAGGAGGATACCTACGGCAACATCGAGGGGCTCATGCAGCAATTCAAGCTGGTCATGATCGGCCACGGTGTGCGCCCGCCCAAGGGAGAGGTTTACTTCCCGGTGGAAGGGGCCAATGGGGAGCTGGGTTTCTACGTGGTGAGTGACGGAGCTGGGAGCGCCTACCGGGTGCGAGTCCGGCCGCCCTGCTTTGCCATCATGTCTGCGCTGCCCAAACTCCTCACCGGGGACATGGTAGCCGACCTGGTCCCCACCTTCGGGTCCGTCAACATGATCGGCGGGGAACTCGACCGGTGAAACTTTCAGACCTTGAAGGTAAAGCCGAGCAGATCCTCGACCGTTACGAGTATCCGAAGGCAGCCATGCTGCCACTGTTGTGGCTCGTTCAGGAGAATCAAGGTTTCATCTCCCAAGAAGCCGAGGCTTGGGTGGCGGGTATTCTGCGTATGGCCCGTTCCCACGTGCGCGAGGCGGTCTCCTTCTACAACATGTTTCACACCAAACCAGTGGGCCGGCGTGAGCTTCGGGTTTGCACGAGTCTGCCATGCCTGTTGCGCGGCGCGGACGATTTGCTGGCCAGGATCAAAGAGAGCTTGAAGATCAGCCCGGGCGAGACCACCCCGGATCAACAGGTCACCCTCACAGAGGTCGAGTGTCTATGCGCCTGCGAGATGTCGCCCATGGCCCAACTCGACGAACGCTTCGTCGGCCCACTCGAGGGTGAGACGGTCAACACCCTTATCCAGGACGCGCTCACGGAACCCGGCAACCGAGAATCGACTCCTGAGCCTGACCCCTTCATCTGCTCGGACGGGCCGGTGCTCTCCACTCGCTTCAAAGATCCCGAGGGGACCTGGTTGGAAGGCTACATCGCTGACGACGGGTACCTCGCGGCGAGGAAAGCTCTCACCTCCATGACACCCGCGGCAGTGATCGACGAGGTCACCAGGGCCAAGCTGCGCGGCCTGGGCGGGGCAGGGTTTCCGGCCGGAAGGAAGTGGTCCTTCGTTCCCAAGGAAACGACCAAGCCCAAGTACCTCGTGGTCAACGCGGACGAGGGAGAGCCCGGTACCTTCAAAGACCGCTACATCATGGAGAGGGACCCGCACGCCCTCCTCGAAGGCATGATCATTGCAGCGTATGCCATTGGCAGTCGCAAGGCCTATGTCTACATTCGGGGCGAATACTTCCAGTCGGCTAAGCGCTTACAACGTGCTATCGATGAAGCCTATAGTGAGCGTTGGCTTGGCAAGAACATCCAGGGGACCGGCTTTGACCTGGATGTGGTCATCCACTGCGGGGCCGGCGCCTATATCTGCGGCGAGGAGACGGCGCTCCTTACTTCGCTGGAGGGCGGGAAAGGTTTTCCCCGGCTCAAGCCCCCCTTCCCCGCGATCTCGGGGCTGTTCGCTTCCCCCACCATCGTAAACAACGTGGAGACCCTGGCCTGTGTCCCTTTCATTCTGCGCCATGGAGCCGAACGTTTCGCCGAAATAGGCACGGCGGGTCAGGGCGGCACGCGGCTCTTTTGCGTCAGCGGACATGTGGTGCGGCCCGGCGTCTACGAGGCGTCGGTCGGTGTGACCCTTAGGGAACTTATCGAGAAGGCCGCCGGTGGTGTGCGCGACGGCAACAAGCTCAAGGCCATTATCCCCGGAGGTATCTCAGCCAAGATTCTAACAGCCGATGAGATCGACGTTGCCATGGACTTTGACTCCCTCATGGCTGCGGGCAGCATGGCGGGGTCCGGGGGTGTGATCGTGATGGATGAGATGACTTGCATGGTCCGGGCGCTCGAGTCCGCGGCGCGGTTCTTCGCCGACGAGTCCTGCGGTCAGTGCTCGCCGTGCCGTGAAGGGACCGGCTGGGTTCATCGCATCTTGCGCCGTATAGTCAAGGGGAGGGGACGTGTTCAGGACCTGGACGACCTTCTCGCCATCGCCAGCGACATGGAAGGAAACACGATCTGCGTCTTCGCCGACGCGGCGGCTTGGCCGGTCCAGTCCTATATCAAGAAATTTCGGCGCGAGTTTGAGGAGTACATCCGCACCGGGCGGAGCGCCGAGCAGAAGGAGGCGGTCCCATGCCCAGTCTGAGCATCGACGGCCGTGAGGTCAGTGTGCCCGCACGGACCACGGTCATCCAGGCCGCGGAGAAGCTGGGGATCTTCATTCCACGTTACTGTTACCACCCCGGGCTGTCCATTGCGGGCAACTGCCGCATCTGCCTCGTCGACGTGGAGAAGATCCCCAAGCTCCAGATCGCCTGCAACGTGCACGTCACCGAGGGGATGGTCGTGCACACCAAGAGCGAGAAAGCCGAGAACGGCCGGCGCGCCGTGCTGGAGTTTCTTCTGGCCAACCACCCGCTTGACTGCCCGGTTTGCGACCAGTCGGGTGAGTGCGACCTGCAGAACTTCTACATGAATTTTGGGCTCTATAACCCGCGCTTCGGGGAACACAAGGTCAAGAAGCAAAAGGCCGTGGAACTCGGCCCCCATGTGATGCTGGACCAGGAGCGCTGTATCCTCTGCTCCCGCTGCGTGCGCTTTACGGACGAGATCACCAAGACCGGCGAGTTCGGCATCTTCAATCGCGGGGACCGGGCCGAGTTGGGACTCTACCCCGGCGACGTGCTCGACAATCCTTACTCGGCCAACGTGGTGGACATCTGTCCCGTGGGCGCCCTGACCGAACGGGATTTCCGTTTCAAGGCCAGGGTTTGGTACCTCTCCAGCGCTCCCACGGTCTGCAACGGCTGCAGCCAGGGGTGCAACGTGGATATGCATTACCTGCTCGACAGGCCCCACCTGAACGACGGGGCTCGGGTGGTGCGCGTTAAGCCCCGGTACAACCCGGATGTCAACCAATGGTGGTTGTGCGACGAGGGGCGCTACGGCTTTGGCTGGATTGATCAGGGACGTCTTACCAAGGTGCGCGGGCCGGATGGCGCACATACGACTTGGGAGCAGGCCCTCAGTACGATCTCGACGGCTCTGGCAGGGTTGGTCAAGCACGAAGACGGCGAACGGAACGGGGCCGGCGCAAGAGTTGGTGTGATTGCCTCTTCCCAGCTCACCAACGAGGAGCTGTTTCTGATCCGGGAGATTTTCGAGGGCGCTCTGGGTGCCCAAGTCAGCGCCTCTGTTCCGGAGCAGCCCGGGTCCTCGGACGACTTCCTTATCAAAGCGGACAAAAACCCCAACACGCTGGGGGCGACTCTGTTGGGCCTGGCCGGCCCGGATGCACGCGACGCCCGGCAGATCGTGGACGAGGCCCTCGCCGGAAAGCTTGACGTCCTGTGGGTCGCCGGGCACAACCTGGTGGAGATCTTCGGGGAAGAGAACGCCCGAGAGCTCCGAGACAGGGTGGGTCTCCTCGTCTTCTCGGGCACGAACGAGAACCCGACCGTGCCCCTGGCTCATTGGGTCCTGCCAAGCGCAGCCTATGTGGAGAAGGATGGCACCTTCGTGAATTGCCACGGCCGGGTCCAGCGCATCGGCCGGGCCTTTCCTCCTCTCCAGGACTCCCGCGAGGGCTGGCGCATTTTCCTAGAGTTAGCCGGGCTGCTGGGTCTACAGCTCGATTGGCGGGGACCGGAGGAGATCTTCCTTGGGCTTGCCGAGGCCGCGGCGCCCTTCGCGGGATTAAGCTATGAGGCGATCGGAGATCAAGGGGTTGAGGTCGCGCCTATCGAACCGGTAGCAGGGGCGACCGTGACGTGATGGAAGAGGTGGTCATCAAGTTCGCATTGGCAGGGATCGTTTTTTTCGGGGTCCTAAACCTGGCAGGGCTGCATACCTGGGCGGAGCGCAAACAGTCGGCCCTCATCCAGGATCGGATCGGAGCCAACCGCGCCGATATCTTTGGCTTTCGGGCGCTGGGACTCTTTCACGGCTTGGCCGACGTGGTGAAGATGTTCACCAAGGAGGACATCGTCCCGGCCGGCGCGGACAGAACCCTCCACACCCTAGCCCCCTGCTTCTCGGTTTTCTTCGCCCTGGTGGCGTTCGCCGCGATCCCCTTTGGGGACCGCCTGATTCTGGGGGAGGGCCGTGTCATTGAACTCCAGGTCGCAAAGATCGACGCGGCGCTGCTCTACGTTTTTGCCATGCTTTCGCTCGGGGTCTATGGTGTGATCCTCGCCGGCTTTGCTTCGCGCAACAACTACGCGATCCTGGGAGGACTAAGGGCCACGGCGCAAATGATCTCCTATGAAATCGCCCTGGGTGTCGCCATCGTGGGCGTCGTCATGGTCTACGGAACCATGGATCTGGGCGAGCTGGTGCGGGCGCAGGGACGGATGATCGGGGGCTGGATCCCTTTCTGGGGCATCGTCGCCCAGCCCGTGGCCTTTGTCGTCTTCCTGACCGCGGCGCTGGCTGAAACCAAGAGGCTTCCCTTTGACCTGCCGGAAGGGGAGTCGGAGATTATCGGGTACTTTGTGGAGTACAGCGGAATGAAGTTCGGGATGTTTTTCCTCACCGACTTCCTGGAAACCATCATGGTGGCTAGCCTGACAACCACGCTCTTTTTCGGCGGGTGGCAGGTACCCTTCCTCATGCCGGACGGATTTCACTTCCCTTGGGGTGGAGAACTCCTTGTCCACCATTTGGTCTACGTCCTGCTCGGGGTGGCGAGCTTTTCGATCAAGGTCCTGATCTTTTGCTGGGTGTTCATGCAAATACGCTGGACCCTGCCGCGCTTCCGCTACGATCAGCTCATGAAACTGGGCTGGAGGGGGCTGTTCCCGATTTCGGTCGTCAACGTCGTGATGACAGCCGTGGTGCTGACCTTTCTCAGGGAGACGCTCTAATGGCCGTAGTAGTTGTCCGCAGGCCGGAGCTGACTTTCTGGGAGAAGATCTACATCCCTCAGATCATTAGTGGACTCAAGATCACCTCAACCCACTTCTTCCGAAACCTCTTTCTCCACACCGCCCACCTCTTGGGCCGTTTCAAGCACCTTGGCGCCTCTGTCACCATCCAGTATCCCGAGGAGCTCAGGCCTCTCATGTCAAGGTTCCGCAGCCGCCACCGGCTCACCGTGCGCGAGGATGGCGCCCCACGCTGCGTGGGGTGCATGCTCTGCGAGACGGTCTGCCCGGCCAAGTGCATCACCATCGTTCCCGGGGAGCATCCCGACCCCCACGTCGAGAAGTATCCTATCCGTTTCGACATCGACCTTGGTGTCTGCGTTTATTGCGGGTACTGCGTCGAGGTGTGCCCCGAAGACGCGATCCGGATGGACACGGGAATCCTCGACCTGGCGGCCTACTCCAGGGAGGAAATGCAGCTCGATATCCATGAGCTGATGGATCCGAAGCTGCGCAAGCCGATCGGCGACTGCAACTTGCAGTTTCCCCACAAGTGCGAGCTAAGCGGCGGAGAGATGAAGGGCAGCTGGGATGCCGTTGACGGGTCATAGAGCAACTCCAGGGGGATGTCCCAACAAGCAGCCCCTACATCTCCGACGAAAATGCGAAAGGGGCCGCGCCTCTGTTCATCGACGAATTGATAGGGAGGCTCCCATCGTGTGATCTCGCTCTGCCAGCGGATCGGCATCCGCCGCAGCCGCAACCGGTAGTCGATCTTGAGGCCTTTCACCATCGTGATTGGAGACGGTGTGAGAACCTCGACCTGCAGCCAGTCCGGCGTCAACGCTTCCAAGTTGCGAGCTTCGGCAAAGAAGGCGAACACCTCCGGCAGAGACCGGGGCGAGACGATGCCGCTGCGCAGCGAGAAAATCCGCATCGGTCTGTCTGGGCGACCGTCGCGCGGGCATCCCGCAGTCCAGGTGAGGAGCCCCACACTCCCTTCTGAAACGTACCCGCGCGTCCCAGTATGCCCACCTGGAGAACTCCGGCGCTCCGCGGTCGACTCGGAGCCAACGGCAATCCGGGCAATTCGGCGGCCCGTAAGAATCGGAACCGAAGTTCCAGCGATTGCCCAGCTGCCATGGCGTACCACAGGACGCAGTCCGCGATCAGCCACGTGAGGATGCTGGAGCAGCACAGGAAGGAGTCGATGACAACAAAGACGACCGAGACATCCAGCACCGGCAGCCCCTTCCTTCGGCTCGGCCTCGTGGTCCTCGCGCCTTGCGCCCGCCTCGGCGCTCCCCTGGCGGCGCCGGGTCCCCCGCGACGAAGGCTGGGGGATGAAGGAAGGTCCCGGTGCTTGGATTCCGCACACGGTGACGTACGTGGGGGAAGCATGGACGGCCCCCGAGAGGCTGGCAGGCAGTTCGGGGAGCAACGAGCAGCGCGTGTCTGCGGCTGTCGACGCGGACGGACGGGTGTGGGTCAGCTACCCCTCTGACGACCGCTGGAGGCCGGGGGTCCGGCCATGCTCCAGGATGACCGTCCCGCTCGGATGCGTTCGACGCCGCAGAACTTGACTTCATCGCGTCTACCGACCACTCCTACGGGGCGGACGGCGCCATTGCCCGCGCGCAGAATGGGGCTACGACTGGTGGCACACCCACAAGCTCGTGGATGCCTTCCACGCAAGCGGGCATTTCCTGCCCCTGTTTGGATACGAGAGATTGATTCGGTGGCTCTAGGGCCACCGCACCATCACTTGTTTGAAGCGCGGCACGACAGCCGTCAACCCCACCCTCCCGCGCGAGGGGAAAAGCGTGGACTTCCCGCAGCAACCCGACGAGTTGCGTCTGTGGCAAGCTCGGAGGGGGCAGGACGCCATAAGCATCTCGCACACGATCGCCGCGTGGGGTGGAACGAACTTTACCTACAACGACCCGGCCTTCGAGCCTCTGCTCGAGATCTACCAAAGCTGTCGTCTGAGCTACGAAGCCGCCGGGGTTCCCTGAGTCGGCTCGGTCGCTCGCTTCGCCCAGAGCGCCCTGAGCAAGGGCTACAAGATCGGTTTCATCGCCCCTTCGGATCACTGCTCTACGCATGTTTCCTACGCCGTGGTGTACGCCGAGGAGCCGACCCGCGAGGGTATTGTCCGCGTGCTGCAACAGCGCCATGCCTACGCGGCGACCGACAACATCTTCGTCGATGTCCGTGTTGGCGACACCATCATGGGAGATGTGACGATGACCAAAGACAGTCCGGAATTCAAGTGGCGGTTCGGGGCACCGGTCCGATTCACAACATCCAGATCATCAAGGACGACACCTACGTCTACGCGAGGCAACCAAGTGTGCGCCAGGTCGCCCTGGCCTTCCGCGACGCCGATGCCAAGCCCGGCACGAGCTACTACTACGTCCGGATCCAGCAGGAGGATGGCCAGATGGCCTGGGCGTCTCCGATCTGGGTGGAGGTCCAGCCGAAGTGAGGGCCGGCCTTACCCGTGTGGGCGCGGCAACGGCGTGGTGTTCCGCAGGGTCCGCTCGGACGCGGCGGGCAGCGTCGCGGCCGAGGAAGACAAGCAGTTCTTGCACCAAAATTCGGACGAGCCCTCGGCTGCCAAGGCGCGCATGCGGGTGCCCCAGGTCCGCTGTCCCGCGCACGGTGCTTCCTAGGGCTCCGAGAAATCCGCAGCGTCCCACCGCCGAGCAGAGAAAGGAATCGAACCCATCCCTTGGAAACGAGGGAGCCTGTCCTCGACCGCTTGGCCCCGGCCCGGAGGAATCTCTATCATGAACGCCATGCTACGCATCCAGATCCCTCTCCTGCTCCTGGTCATCGCGTCCGCATCCGGTCAGGATGTGGCCGTGCTCGTGGCCTATCACTCGCAGACCGGAAACACCGAGAAGATGGCCGAGGCGCTGGCCGACGGGGCGCGCGGCAAGGGCGTCACGGTCGCGGTCAAGCGACTCGGCGACCTCGCCAAGGAGGATCTCGAGGCCGCGGATGCGGTTGCCCTCGGTTCGCCCGTCCACATGGGCGATGTTGCCGTCGAAGTGCGGAAGGCTCTGGTCGATTGGGCCTACGGCTTCGGCTTCTGGCGCAGCCGTGCGTTGCAGAACAAGGCCTGCGCCGTCTTCACGACCGGCGGCGCACCATCCAACGGCAAGGAGTTCACGATGCTCAGCATGGCGCTGGGCATGCTCCAGTACGGCATGGTGCTGGTGACGCCCTACGGGGGACTGGGCGCGTCCGCCACGACGGGGATTCCGGAGCACGAAGCCGGGGTCGGCGAGCACGAACTCGAGGAGGCGCGGCAGCTTGGGGCCAGGCTCGTCGAAGTCGCGCGGCGGCTGAAGAACTGACCGGATCAGCCAGACGGCCGGGGCCCGACGTTCTCGAAGTGCAAGCGGCCGCGCGCGCGCAACTCACCCGGCAGCAGAGCAGCGTAGAGCGCGTTCAGGACGGGCGTCGCAACGCCGTCCTTGGCGCCGTATCGGCAGACGACACCTAGCTGTTCTTCGAGCTCCGAGGGGTCTCCGCGCTCCAGGTCGCGGTGCATCGACGCGGTCGTCCGAGGAGGCAGTCTTTCGTACAGCCCGATCTGACGCGAGGCGTAATCTTCCGGGACTCGAGCGCCCTGCGCCCGCGCCACCGCCGCAATCTCGTTGCCGGCCGCCAACAGGAGACCGCGGGTCTGAGGCACATCGAGCAGGATGTCGAGGTGGGCGCGGGAAACGGCGCCGACGGCCCCGATGGAACAGACCATCAAGAGTTTCTTCCACATCTCCGTCCAGATGTCGTCCGAGATGTCGATTGCCATCCCGTCGACCTTGGACAGGACGTCAAGGATCTGCTGGACCCGCTGCGAGAAACCGCCCTCGCGCTCCCCGTAGGCAATCGAGGGCCGGGCGCCCATGTGCAGGATGTTGCCCACCGAGATTCGTTCGGCGAAGATCCGGGACAGCCCTCCCAGCACGCGCTCGGGCTCGTAGACATCGCAGAGTGCCGCGGGGGCATCGACCCCGTTCTGCAAAGGGATGACGAGCGTTGCTTCCCCGACCAAGCCGAGCGCGAATTCGGCCGCGGCGCGCACTTGGTCCGCCTTGCAGGCCAGGAACAGAACGTCCGCCACGCCGTGTTGCCGACTCCCGTCCAGGACGCGCGGCTTGGGCAGCGAGAAGTCACCGAGAGGGCTAGTGAGGCGCAATCCGTGGAGTGGCAGCGCCTGAGCGCTGGCGGGCCGCAGTAGGAACGACACGTCGAGGCCCGCCTGGACCATGCGACCCCCGAAGTAGCCGCCGACCGCTCCCGCTCCGACGAAGACGATTCTCATCAGCCGAGTTCCTGGACTCCCCGTAACGGCCGTTGGACGAGCGGAAGCTGGCGACCCAGCGGACCGCGCTGGAAGCACCCAACGAACAGCTTCGCACGGTCTGCTTCTCCTCACTGCAGGCTATACTCGAAGCAGAGCCTAGGCCCTCCCATGCTGGGAGGTGGTGTAACGGTAACACGGCAGACTCTGGATCTGTTTATCGGGGTTCGAATCCCTGCCTCCCAGCCAATCGCGCCGATGCGCAGGGATGGTCGACCCGGCCGCTCGTCGGCCGCGCAGCTCCGCGTGCAGTAGAGTCGGGGAGCGACGCGCGCACCTTAGCAAAGAGGCAGTAGCTGTTTTGGGGTAGTCCTACGGCTTTCGCCATCTGTAGGTGCCTCACTGGCCCTCTCGCCTAGCCACGTTTCCGCTCCCCGCTCACCGAACCCGGCGTGCCGCTTTCCGGCACCGGGCTCTCCAGTGGGATCATGCCGCTCGCACACGGGTAGATCCAGCTCCGACGGGAATGGCGCGTCCGTTTTTTTCCGTCCGCGTCGCGGGAGTCGCACGCCCCCGGCCTCTTCCCGCCGGTCGCCGCACCCGGCGGCAGGCCTGTTCACGCCCTGCCGCCTGCGCCTGCCGCCCCGGCTTGCGCTCGTTCCTGCATTCGCTTCCCTTCGCTTTCGCATGCGCTGGTTCCAGCTCTCTCGAACACAATGCCGGGGTCCTAGGCACTGCCACTCCCGGCGTCCTTCGCGCTTTCCCTCACCTCTCCTCACCTGAGGTCCCTTCCCTCCGCCAGCGTTACCCGGCCTCTCCGGTAGTACGAACCTCTCCGCCACCCTGCCCGGCCCGGCCTGTCCCTGGCGGGATTCCGGTTTGGCGCGTGCACGCCACCGGCAGGGCTTCCCGTGTTGCTGCTTCCTTCCTCTTCCATGCGTGCCAGCGCCATTACCCCGGCGGGTGCCGGTCGGTGCCTGTGACGCTCTCTTCCCGACCCGCCGCCGGCCTTCCCCCTAACTACGAAAGGGTCGGCTCCCGCGTTAAATGTTTCGAGGCCTGCTCGGCGTTTACTCGCGTTCTAGCCCGCATGGTCGCTGAGCCGCCCAAGGCGGCCCTTTGACACCAGAGTGCTTCAGCCCATTTCGTTACCTCCATGAACCGCCCTGGCTGCTACCAGCCGGAGCATCAGTTGCTGGGCGGGATTCGCACCCGCTGAATGGAAGCGCCTTTCCACGGCGCACGTAATTCTCAATTTGGCCTTTTTTGTCTCGGGAGCCGCTGAGGGGCCGGTAGCAAGGGACCAGTTTCTGGGGACTTGACTTTGCGGGCACCGCTTTCAAACATAAAATGTGGCCGCCGTTTCCAATGCCCGGGTGCTCGATTCCCTTCTGGACCGCTTCCAACAAGCCGCCTCCGCCCTGCCCGACCCCCGTACCGGCTCCAACAAGCGCTACGCCGTCTCCGATGCCGCTGCCTGCGCCCTCTCCACGTTCTTCTTCCAGTCCCCCTCCTTCCTCGACTTCCAGCGCCGCATGCACGAGGAGTCCGCCCACTCCAACTGCCACTCCCTCTTCGGTGTCAGCAAGATTCCGAGTGACAACCAGATCCGCAATCTGCTCGACGGTCTCGACCCCTCCCTCTTCGCCGACCTCTTCTCCCTCTGCCTCGACACCGTCCGCGACCAAGGGGGCCTCGACCCCTTCCTGCGCCTCGACGGCCGCCTCCTCATCGCCCTCGACGGCATCCAGTTCCATGGCTCGGACTCCATCCCTTGCGAGCAGTGCTCGACCCGCCATGTCGGCCAGCACAAAACCAAGCAGTTCTTCCACACCATGCTCTCGGCCACCGTCGTTGCCGACGGCCACAAGCGCGTCCTCCCGCTCCTGCCGCTGTTCGTGCAGCCCCAACACGACCCCGCCGCGAACCGGCCCGACCGGACCGAAGACCAGCGCAAGCAGGATTGCGAGCGCAACGCTGCCAAGCGCTGGCTGCCCGCCCACATCCCCGCTCTGCTCCCCTACCGGCCGGTCCTGCTCGGCGACGATCTGTACTGCTGCCAGCCCCTCTGCGCACTCGTCGCCGAGCTCGGCGCGGACTTCCTCTTCATCTGTCAGCCCAGCAGCCACAAGACGGTATACAAACAGCTCCCCAACCGCCGCCTCTGGTCCACCGGCTGGGTCCGCACCCGCAACCAGCGCCAGCAGGTCGAGTCCCAGCGCTACCAGTGGAGAAACAACGTGCCGCTGCGCGCCGGCGACGACGCCCTCCGGGGCACCTGGATCGACTTCGAGATCTGCCGCAACGGCGAGCGCACCTACCACAACTCGTTCTTCACCAGCTTGGAGGTCACGGCCGACAACGTGGCCGCGATCGCCCGGGCGGGCCGCGCCCGATGGAAAATCGAAAATGAGACGTTCCACTCCCTGGCGCGCCACGGCTACCACCTCAAGCACAACTTCGGGCACGGCCAGGACGGCTTGGCGAACCTGCTCGCGACGCTGAACCTGTTCGCCTTCACGCTGCACTCGGTCCTGGACTGCGTCGCTGACTTGTGGCGGCGCTGCCGGGACAAGGCTGGCACCCGGCGCCGCTTCTTCGACAAGCTGCGCGTCCTGTCGGAGATGTTCTGGTTCCCGGACTGGAACGCGCTGCTGACGACCATCCTGAGCCCACCCCGCCGACCCTCGGCTGTTCCGGCGCACCCGCCTGCCCCGTCATGACGCCCTGTGCCTGCCGTCCGGCCGCTGCCGGGCTCCTGCGCGAGCCCACGCCAGACCTGCGCGTCGACAGGCCCGCCCACCGACTCCAGCCCCTCCCAGACGGCCCTCTAGTCTCTGCTGGCGATTTCGAGCGGCCTGGCTTGCTTCGCACAAGCAGTCCATGCCGAGTGCGACCGTTCGCGATGACCCCAATACCTTGGTCAGACCACCTATTTTGAGAACTGCTGCTCCGCGTGACCTCGTTCCGGAGCGGGTGATATACTGGTGCCTAGGTCCGGTCCGGCCGGCGTAGCTCAGTTGGTAGAGCATCTGATTTGTAATCAGACGGTCGGGGGTTCGAATCCTCTCGCCGGCTCCAACCGTTCCGCATCGCACGGGCGGCCGCGCGCGGGAGTAACTCAATGGTAGAGTCACAGCCTTCCAAGCTGTTGGTTGCGGGTTCGAGTCCCGTCTCCCGCTCCATTCCTTCGGCCACCGGTCTTGGCCACGGGCCGACGTAGCTCAGTTGGTAGAGCGCGTCCTTGGTAAGGACGAGGTCACGGGTTCGAGTCCCGTCGTCGGCTCCAGTCCCAGGCGGGCCTACTCGTCGCAGAGCTGGGCAAGTTCGTCCGGCGCATTGCCCAGGACAATGCTGCTGCCTTTCACGGCAATCGGCCGCTTGATCAGGTTCGGGTTCTCGGACATCAGGCGCAGAGCCTCCTCGCGGGACGGCGGGTTGCTCTTTATTCCCATCTCCCGGTAGAGGACGTTACGGGTGTTCAGGAACGCTTCGTGGTTGCGGGAGCCGATCAGGCGCTCCAACTCGCTCACGCTGAGGCCTCGGTTGAGATTGACGAACTCCAGTTCGACGCCATGCTCGGTCAGGTAACTCCTGGCCTTGCGGCAGCTGGTTCAACTTGGCTTGTGGTAGAACCGGACGGCCGACATAGCGCGATTGTATCGCGCTATCCTACTCGAGTCGTGAAGTGGTTCTTGCGCAGAAGCGTTCCGCCCATCACGAGGATCCTGCTGATCGAAAGCGGGCCGCGGCGGCACACCCAACTCCTGATCCCGCGTCTGCGCGCCACGATCTGCGGCAGCGCGCCGATCGATCTGTTCACTTGCCTTCCGGACCAACCGGCGGGCCTTGGGGCGGACACGCGCGCCTGGCGGAGCTACGAGGCCGACAATCACTCCGCGCGCTGGCGCATGTTGCTGGGTCTGCGGCGGGAACGGCACTCGGCAGCCGCCATCCTGTGCGGCGAGAGCCGTCTCCTGGGAATCTGGAAGCTCGTCCTCGCAGCCTTGCTGCCGGCCAAGATCCTGCTCGTCGACGATCGGCAGAACATCTTCTGGTTGGACCGCAGACACTGGCGCAAGGCCCTGCGGCTCGGAATTTCCTGGAGCAGCGTTCGCCATCCGGACTTCGCCCGCAAGACGGCGCATCTTTTGCTCGCGCCCTTCGCGCTCGTCGTACTGCTCGGGTTTGCGGCGAAGGCTCACATCGGGCGGCTGGTCCGCTCCTCGGCGCGGTGAGTGGCGCTCTCGCACGAGCGGCGCACGGCTAAGATAGAACCTATGCGCGCGTGGCGCCCTGTGCTGCTGGCGGCATGTCTGTCGCTGGCCGCGCCGCTCGAGGCCTATGTGGGGCCCGGGGCCGGCTTCGCGTTCGTCGGGTCCCTGTTCAGCTTGTTGGCGGCCTTTCTGGCCGGCGCCGCCGCGCTCCTGGTCTTCCCCTTTCGTCTCGCTTGGCGCGCCCTGCGCGGCGCGCAGGGCTACCGCCGCGCGAAGATCCGCAAGCTGATTTTCTTGGGCCTGGACGGCTTGGAGCCGGATCTTGTTGAGAAGTACCTCGACGAAGGCAAGCTGCCCAACCTCGCCATGCTGCGCGAGCAGGGCCGCTACAGCCGCTTGCGGACGACCTTTCCAGCCCTCTCCCCGGTCGCCTGGGCCACGTTCGCCACGGGTTCGAATCCCGGCAAGCACAACCTGTTCGATTTCCTCAACCGCAACCTACGCTCCTACCTTCCCGAGCTTTCGTCTTCCCGCGTGCGCCAGCCCGCCAGGATCTGGAAGCTCGGCCGGTGGCGCGTCCCGCTGAGCAAGCCCAGCGTCGAGATGCGCCGCAAGAGCAGGCCGTTCTGGTCGCTGCTGGGGGACAACCTCGTCACTTCCACCATCCTGCGGGTCCCCATCACGTTCCCCCCCGAACCGTTCGATGGGCGGTTGCTGTCCGCGATGTGCACGCCGGACCTGCTCGGCACGCAAGGCAGCTTCCAGTTGTTCACGACCGCATCCGGGGGGCCGGAGTTCGAAGAGGCGGGCGCGCGCTATCCGCTGCGGCGGGATGGCGACTCCTACACGGGAGACATCCGTGGGCCGCTCAACAGCATTCGCGACGGCGCGGGCGACCTCCGGCTCCCGTTCCGGCTGCGCCTGGACCGCGAGTCCGGCGGCGGCAGTCTGGAACTCGCGGGCAGGCGCTACGATCTGGCGCCGGACCGCTTTACCCCGTGGATCCGGCTGACATTCCGGGCCGGTCTCGGCATCAAGGTGTCCGGGATCGCGCAGTTCCGCCTATCCGCGGTTGAGCCGCACGTACGGCTGTACCTCTCGCCGATCGCGATCGATCCCGAGAAACCCGCGCTGCCGATCTCGCACCCCACGTTCTACGCCCCGTACCTGGCCAAGCTGCTGGGGAACTTCTCCACGCTCGGCCTCGCGGAAGACACGTGGGCGTTGAATGAAAGGGTGCTCGACGAGGATTCGTTCCTGGAGCAGGCGCAGCAGATCTGCTCGGAGCGAGAGGCGATGTTCCAGTCGGCTCTGGAACGCACGCACAAGGGTGTCCTCGCCTGCGTGTTCGACACTCCCGATCGCATCCAGCACATGTTCTACCGCTACCTCGAGCCCGCGCATCCGGCGCACCGAGCGAACGGCAACTCGCTGGACCGCTACGCCGGCACGCTGGAGGACCTCTATGTCCGCATGGATCGCATTGTCGGAGCGACAATGCCGCACGTTGACGACCACACTGTCCTCTTCGTGCTCTCCGACCACGGTTTCAAATCGTTCCAGCGCGGCGTCAACCTGAACGCTTGGCTCCAGCGGGAGGGGTATCTGGCGGTGGATCCGCAGGCGCGGCAGGAAGGCTATCTGCGCGGGATCGAGTGGGGCCGGACGCGGGCTTACAGTTTTGGGTTGGCCGGCATCTATCTCAATCTCGAGGGAAGAGAGGGTCAAGGCATCGTCTCGTGCGGGGAAGCCGACTCCCTGACCGAGGAGATCGCCGGCAAGCTCACGGGGCTGGTTGACGAAGAACGTGGCGCCGTGGCCGTGCGGCAGGCGTACCCCAAGAAGCGCGTCTACCATGGTCCATACGTGGATGCGGCGCCCGATGTCGTCGTGGGCTACAACCCGGGTTACCGCAGTTCCTGGGGTGTCGCGCTTGGGAAGGTCTCCGGCCCGCTCTTCGAGGACAACACCAAGGCCTGGAGCGGGGATCACTGCGTCGACCCCCCGTTGATTCCAGGGGTCGTCTTCTGCAACCGGGACTTCGAGGCGGAGGAACCGGGCATCGAAGACATGGCGCCGACCGCCATGCGCTTGTTCGGGTACGAGCCTCCCGCTCACATGGACGGCAAGGACGTCGGGGTCCAGTTCCCGGAGCGGTGATCCGCACGGCTAGGGTCCGACGGCGCCCGAGCGTGTGGGGCCCCGTGCGGCCGCCAGCCGGGCGCCGGCGGAAGCCAGGAGGCAGTTTGCAACAGCGCTTCCTCGAGCCGGAATTGGGCTTGCCGCGCTTCGAGTTGTACGACCTGGAAGCAGACCTGTCAGAGTGCGACGATGTCGCGTGCCAACATGCCGATGTGGTCGAACGGCTGTGCGCCGCCATTTCTACCAGCGCTAACAACCGCCGTAGTCGCGAAGAGCCCGCTTCGAGAAATCACGGCCCGGGATGCTGGCGGCAACTCACTTGGATCTCGGGCCGTTCGTGGCAGTAGGCGCCCGCATCCCACGGAAACCCATCCCGCGACTCGCACCCTCCGACGCGAATCCGCACGATAGCGCTGAACACGCTTGGAAAGAATACCGTTGACAGGTTGGGGAAATTCGCACCGTACGCGAGCGACGCCGTAGCGCGGACAAGGCCTACCTCAGCAAGATCGAGCGCGGGCAGGCGCCTCCACCTTCGGAGAACACGATCCGGAGGATCGCGAAGGATCTTGGAGAAGATCCTGACTTGCTACTGGCAATGGCGGGAAAGATCTCTAGCGACTTTCGCGAGATCATCGTCCGCCGACCGCGGCTCTTCGCGGACCTGCGCCGCGAACTTAGAGAGGTTCCCGACCACGCGGTGCTCCGAGTCGTTCGGGAAATCCGGGACGGCGACTGGTAGGCGGCCGGGTTTCGACAACGAGGAATATACGCAGCGCGACAGAAGGGGAGGAACAGCATGATCGAACTAAGAGACGACAGCTTGCGCTTTCAATTCCCGGAGGTTCACGCCCACGCATCATGCGATGTCGGCTTCGTAAGGACGCTCCGGATCCCGGACGACAACCGTGAGCGCTACCTGCCGCCGGGCTTAGGGAGCTTCCCGCTCGACCACGTCGACGACTTCGCCAAGCGGGCGCCCGAAACCTGGGTCCGGCGCGGCGGCGTCTTCCTGCCGATGTATCAGGCCGAGGCCATTTGGCTCAATTTCGGAGGGGACTATCCGATGGTTGTGAAAATCGCGGCAGGCAAGGTCAACGCTCTGAGGGGAGAACCGTGGAGCGACGAACTCTACGCCCAGCCAAAGCAGGACTACATAGTGCTCCCGGACCAACCGTGGCTCGACGGATTCTATGCCGGCGAGGGGCTGATCCAGCAATTCGTGGCCATGCAGCTCGGAGAAGGCTACACGGCCGAGGAGCAGATGACTGGCGAGGCCGAACATGGCGGCCTGCAAATCGTGGCCTACCCCATGAAGGCCGGCCTGTACGAAAAACTCCGCCGCAGGAGTCTGGATGTCTGTTACGACATGCAATCCGAATCTGATGCTGCTCTTGCTTGTAAGGTCTATATGGGGCTCGCGCCCAGCGGCCTCATGCGGCAGGAGATCTAAGAGGACGAACACGGAATCGAAGCGTGGGACCACACTGTGGGATCGCGGTGCTTCGTCCACATCCTGAACTGCGTCCGTCTCCCATGGCACGCCAGACAGTGCGACGAGCGAGGGCCTCGCATACCGATCGCGAGCAACACATCGAAGAAGATCGATAGTGCCGAGGAAATCGCGGTGCGAACCCGGATCGAGCGTCAGTGAGGTGCGCGATTAGCGATCAGTTCGGCGTCCGGCTCGGGACACGCTCGAGACTGGCTCCGAGTTTCAGTGACCTCGGCTTGCTATGTTCTCGGGGCTTCCGAGTTAGTCGCACGCAACGCGTGCCGTCACTAGGGAAGCGCTCATGAGGCGTCGAACTTGGCGCGTCACGCGCTGGCGCAGGCGGCGCGGCGTGTGGCGCGGGGGCCGGCAGGAGCGCTTTGGGCAGGAGCCGGTGTTGCTGGAGACCTGCGTGGAGCCGGACGGTCTGGGACCAGCTACGCGGTGGGCTGGCGACGGGCGGAGCCCAGACTGCGGGATTTCCACCGGGCTAGGCCGCGGCCGAGCGAGCCGAAGGCGGTCTGGTTGTATCCGCTGCGGGAGGAACCGCGACGGGAGATGGGCGCGTTTCCGGCTCTGGAGTTGCAGGACGAGGCGAGTTGGGCGGAGCGCGGGTTCAGCCGTTCGGATCTGCCGGACGGGCGTCTGCGGAGGCTTCTGCTCGAGATGGGTGGGGCTTGGGAGACCGGCTTGGGGCGGACGCTGCCAGAGATCTTTCCGGGGCGCGCCCAGCAGGCTGCGGCATGCCATGTGTTGCACAATCCGCGCGTGACGCACGAGCACATCTTGCAGCCGCAGCGGGAGGCGCCGGTGGAGCGCAGCGGCTTGGAGCGGACGTGTTGCTGGTGCAGGACGCGAGATTGTTGAACGACAGTACGCCACGGGAGGTGACGGAGGGCCCAGGCCCGCTGGGGAGGCGCAGGAGCGGTCTGTGAGTGCATGCGGTAGTGGCCTTCACGGTGGGCGGGCGGCCGTTGGAGCGGCGGCTTTGGAGGTCCGGGCGCACGCGGAGAATAAGCCGGGAGGCGATCGAGAGAAGGAGCTAATCGATGTGTGGGTTGCTGGCGGGCTGGGCCTTCCGAGCACCGCCGGCGCTTGGCCCTTCGGGACCGCCTCGAGAGCGGCGCCGCGGGCCAGCCGCAATGTCGGGACCCGGAGCGCCGAGCGCCGTGGCGTCCTCGATTTGGACGCGGCGAGGCGCTGCTATGATCCCGGGTATGGAGACCGCAAGGCCTTCCCAACTGGTCATCGTCGGACGGCAGAACGTGGGCAAGTCCACGCTTTTCAACCGTCTCACCCAGTCGCGCCGCTCGATCGTCGGCGATTACCCAGGCATGACGCGCGACCGCATCCGGATGCCCGCGAGCTGGCGTGGGAAGCCCTTCGAGGTCACAGACACGGGGGGCATGACGTTCTTCGCCCCCGGCGGCGTTTCCGCCCTCGTCAGCGAGCAAGTCCGCGTCGCGATCGACTCGGCCGACCACGTGATCTTCGTTGTCGACGGCCGTGCGGAACTAACGCCGACGGACCGGGAACTGGCGGCGCTGCTGCATCGCAGCGGTTGCGACGTGAGCGTTGCGGTCAACAAGTGCGACACGACGAGCCTCGACGCCCAGACCGTTTCGTTCTTCGAACTCGGATTCGACGCGATCTTTGGGATCTCGGCCGAGCACGGACGCGGCGTCGACAAGCTCCTGCAAGCCGTGACACGGGGCTTCGCCACTCTCGACACGTCGACGGCAGTCGGCGAGCAACATCCCATCCGCGTGGCCATCCTGGGCCGCCCGAACGTCGGCAAGTCCACGCTGCTGAATCGCATCACGGGGGACAACCGCGCGATCGTTTCCGAGACGCCGGGAACAACACGCGATGCCGTCGATGCGGCCGCGGAGCATCGCGGCCAAGTGTTCGTTTTTGTCGACACCGCCGGAATCCGCCGGAAGGGCAAGACAAGCGCGATGGCGGAGAAGCTGAGCATCGTCATGGCGCAGCGCCACCTGCGCATGGCGGACGTGGCCCTCTTGCTGGTCGACCCGAGTGAAGGCGTCACGGCGCAGGATACGCATATCGCGGGCTATGTGCACGAGGGAGGAAGAGCCTGCGTCGTGGTCGTGAACAAGTGGGATCTCACCCGGCAGACGTCGGCCGAGTTCCGCCGTCACGTCCGCGAGCAACTCAAGATGCTCCAGTACGCTTCGGTCGTGTTCCTCTCCGCCCGGACCGGCGAGCGCGTCGCCAGCCTGTTCCCCTGGATCCAGAAAAGCTACCGAGCCGCCCGTCAACGGATTCCGACAGCGAAGCTCAATCGGTTTCTCGCGGAATTGGACATGGAACGGGTCACTGTGCCCGGCCCGCGTAAGCCCCGGCTCTCGTACGTCACCCAAGTTCGGATCGCGCCCCCGACCTTCCTCTTCTTCAGCAATCGCAAAGAGCCCTTCCACTTTGGCCTGGAACGCTACCTGACCAACCAATTGCGGGCCAGCTTCGGGTTTGAGGGGACCCCGATCGTGATCCGGTCCAAGACGAAGCGGTAAGCGTTTGGACGACTTGCGCGGAACTCCCGAGAGGGGGCGCAGAACGCTCCCAGCGGATGGAACGAGCCCGTCCCGAGGTCGACGACCGACTCGACGCCGCGGCGAGCGGGCCGGACGCGGTCAAGACACGCGCGACACACGCCTGCGGCCGATACTGCCGGTCTCACTCTGGACCGGCTTGCGCAAGGCCAAGGGAGCATCGAGGCGTCGGATCAAATCCGAGACGCAGAGTGAGATGATCGGCTGGTTGGAGTCCTTGAGGACGTCGACGATCCCGCGTTCGGAGTTCTCCAAGAAGACGTCCTCGCCGTCGGTCAACAGGTAGACGTCGGCTCCTCGGGCATGGAGCTGGAAGTAGTTGGCGCCGTCCTGCTGATTGAGCTTGTGCAGCACTCTCCGGATCTTCTGCAGGGACATGCCCTTTCGCCGCAACCCCATGATCAGGGAAACCTGGAGCACCTCGAGCGTGTCGTACAGCCGCCGATGGCCCCGCTGCATCGGCGTGACGACGCCCTGCTCATCCCACCATTGCAGCTGCCTGAGGCTCACCCCCGTAAGCGTCGCAACATCCAGACTGCTGTAGACCATTTCGGATTCGGGGCTGTGTGTTAGACCGACCACTTTATTTCCTTCTCCGTTTCTGTATCGTTGCTGTAACGTACCAAAGCATACCAAGCAAGTGATACGTATCCCAATCGGCCTGTGGCGTCAAGCGGGTACATTCAGCCCCCACCCACGAAATGCACGATTTCGATCCGGTCGCCCGGTTGCACGAAGGTGCCGGTCCACTGGTTTCGCCCGACGATGTCGCGGTTGCGTTCGACGGCGACGGCCTCTTCGTCCAAGCCCAGGTCGCGAAGCATTTCATGCACCGTGACGCGGGCCGGCAGCGAGCGCGGCTCGCCGTTGAGCGTGATTTCCATCGCATCCGTCCCCTTGAGCATCCGACATTATAGCCGACCCGAGGACTTCCCGCACGCCATGCGGCCTGCGCGATCCTGCGCCGTCCGTCTCGCGCGTAGCGCGTCCCGGAAAGGGTCCAATGAGAGGCTGTCGACGCCCGCTCCGGAGCGGGCGTCTATTCACCCCGCTCAGCCGGAACACTGCGTTCCCAGACCCCTGCGCATTTGGCAGAACGGCGTCTTTACCCTGGTACCGATGCTAACAAGGTTCACGGGTTGCTTGGACGGGGCTTCCCTGCGCTGGCGGGCCGAACGTGGCCGATCTCGGAAGGATCCGACCGGCGCGCGGACCGCTGCGCGCAGTCCCGGCGGCAAGCCGGGCTGTCAGCCCAGGTGCATCACCACCATCTTGGTCTCGGTCATTTCCTGGATTGCGTAGCTCGGACCCTCCTTCCCGAAACCGCTTTCCTTCAACCCGCCATACGGCATGAGGTCCGCTCTCCACTGGGTGCCCCAGTTGATGGTAATTGCTCACCCAGGGGGCTGGCTAGGCAGGTTTGAGGACGGTACGTCGCTTGATAGTGGTGACAATCGCCTCGAGAGTCGTCAGATCATTGAGGCGTCCGGTGCCGATCACCGAGCGCACGGCCCCGAACACCTCGGCCCCCCACTCGGAGCGGAAGCCGTTGGTCACCTTGCGGAAAATCGTGCTCGGTCGCAGCGCCCGCTCCGAGGCGTTGTTGGTGAAGGGCACCTCGCGATCCGTCACGAACACCAGCAGGCTGTCCCGGATCTTGCCGTAGCGCTTCAGCAGCCGCTGTCCGTCCGCCTGCGTCGGCTCCAACTCCAGCAGCTTGTCCAGCCGCCGCCCGAGATCCCGTTGGTGGCGCTTCAGCGTGCTGTCCCGCAGCCGCGCGCGCCGCTGGCCCACCCGCATCGCCCGCACCAGGAACGCCTGCAGCGCCGGCCCGAACACTGCGTCCCCTGCGTCGATCGCGTACTGCGCGTCCCGCAACTGGTGCGCCAAGCACACCTGCCACACCGCCGCGTGCCCGCGCTGGCACACGTACAGGTCCGACACCCACACCTCCGGTCGCGCCCCCTCCAGCACGCTCTCCGGCTCCGCCTTCGAGCGGCTCGGCCGCAGCACGTGCAGCACCGCTCCCGCTCCCAGGAACACCCACTCCCACCACTTGCGCCCGTGCACCCGCGCCGACGTCTCGTCCGAGCACACCACCCGGCTCCCCCGCACCCGCTCCCGAATCGCCTCCGCCTGGTCCCCGAACTGCCCCTGCACCCGCCGGAACAGGTTCGCCAGCGCCCCTGCGCTGATCTCCAGACCGAATACATCCCGGAACAACGCGCGCAAGCGCTCGTAGCTGATCGCTTGCGCGTAATGCAGATACACCGCCAGCGCCTCGATCGTCGCTCCGAACGGCGAGCCCCGTTCCAAACCCTGCGGCGCCAACGCCGTCACCCGCCGCCCGCAGCCCGGGCAGTCGCAACCGTGCAGCGTGACCCGCGTCCCGTGCGGCCGCACCGGCGGCAACTCGATGCGCTCGTACACCGCTTGCGGCGCCTGCTCCGCCCCGCCCAACTCCGTCCCGCAGTGCGGGCAACTCTCCGCCCGCGCTTCCACCACGCTGTTCGGATGCGGATGCAGCTTGCGTCCCGTTCCCGCACGCCCCTGGCGCTTGCGCCGGCCGCCTCGCACCGGCTTGTTCGCCTTCTCCCCGCGCGAGGGCGGCAGCGACGAGTTCGCCGGTGTCTTGGGCGGCGCTCCCAGACGCGCCTCCAACTCCGCCACCTGGGCCCTCAGCTCCGCGTTGGTCGCCGTCAGCTTGGCAACCTTCGCCGCCAACTCCGTGCTCGTTGCGGTCAACTCCGCAACCCTCGCTCGCAGCTCAACGACAAGGGCGCTCTTCCCGGAGTCGAGCGCCGAACCGAGATCCGAATTCGCCTCGCCCATACCCCATCTATAACATGTTTCTACTCTTTTGTTTCAGATTTCTAATCTGATCGGTCACGCTAGGACGGCACCAAGGTGAGCAATTACAGTTGATGTGGATGTTGCCGGAATCCGCTTCTCGCGCAAAACGCATCGCGTTGTCGAGGTTCTCCGTGAACACGGCGGCCGAGAGTTCGTAATTCGTGTCGTTGGCGCTCGCAATCGCCGCGTCCACGGAATCGAACCGGGTCAGTCCCACCGCGGGCCCGAATAGCTCATCGCACGAGATGCGCATGTGGCTGCTGACATCGGCCACGATGGCGGGCTCGACGATCGCGCGCGCGTCCGCCGCCGGCTACCAGGCGTCCGCCCGAGTCGGCGGCGTCCCGTATCCACCGCTGGACGTGCTCGGCGTCGGACTCTCGGACCGACTTGCACGCCGTCTTCGAGAGGGTTGCCTATCGCGAGGGAACTGACGCGCGGCTGCAGGCAGTCCAACAGGTCACCGTAGACCTTGTCGTGCGCGAGGATGCGCTGTGCGCTGATGCAAACCTGCCCAGCATTCGCATAGCCGGTTACCGTGATTGCATTCGCCGCTTTCTCGATGTCCGCGTCGGGCAGCACGATGACCGGGGAGTTGCTGCCGAGTTCCATCGTGACTTTCTTGAGTCCCGCCACTTGGCAAATGCTCTCGCCGACGTCCCTGCTGCCAGTGAAGCTGATCTTGCGGATGCGCGGGTCCGAGCGCAGCTGCCGCCCGATTTCGCCCCCCGATCCGGTCACGACTTGGATCGACTCCGGCGGTAGCCCGGCATCGAGCAACAGTCGCGCGAACTTCAGCGCGACCAAGGGCGTGTCGGTAGCGGGCTTCAGTATGGCGCTGTTGCCAGCCGCGAAAGCCGGCCCGATCTTGTGGCACACCAAGTTCAGAGGGAAATTGAACGGGGTGACCGCCAATACGACTCCGCATGGCACGCGCAGCGTGAAACCGAACCGCTTGCCTGTGCTCGGCGCCCCGTCGAGGGGCACCACTTCGGAACCCAGCCGCTTGGCCTCTTCCGCCGAGCAGACGATCGTCTCGCGGGCCCGGTCCACCTCCATGCGCGCTTCCGCAATCACTTTCCCCTCTTCCAGCGTGATCGTTCGGGCGAGGTCTTCCAGCCGTTCCGCCATCAACTCGGCTGCGCGCATGAGCAAGCCGGAGCATTCGTACCCGGAGGTCGCCTTGAGCTTTGCCGCGCCCTGCTCGGCGTAACGAATCGCTCGGTCGATATCGGCGCTTGAAGCGCGCGGCACCGTATCGATCTCGCTTCCGTCGTAGGGGTTGAGGACCGGGATCGAGATCGCGGACGAGCAACTGTGGGACGGGCAGGCCAAGTCCAGCCGCTACCAGGATTTTTCGACGGGCCGGATCATACTTCCCGACGAGTTGATTGGTTCGCGTGCCGACCCGGTCTACCGTTCCGCGGCGTCAGCCCTGCTGGACGAGTACCGACAGTTGCACGCCGCGATACGCGAGCACCTCGCGGAGGTTCATCCCAAACCTGCCGACATGCGCCCGGGCGCCTACCGCCGCACGATCGCTGCCAGGGCGTACGACGTGACCCGGTACATGTTAGTCGCTGGCATTTCCACGAACATCGGGCAGATCACAAGCATTCGCACGCTGGAAAAGCAGATGCGGCGAATGGGTGTCTCGGAATATGCCGAAGTGCGCTCCCTTGCGGCGGAGATGCATGCCGCCTGCGCCGCGCCAGCGTCGTGCTCCCTGGACGCATCCGCCCCGAAAGATCCCGTCGCTCCCACCTTGGCGAAATACGCCGACCCCGATTTCGCGCGGTCCGGAGCCCTCGAGCGAGTCGCGGCGTGGGCCCGCCAGAACTTCGATCCCGGTGGATTTGACCACCCGTCCGACGTTGATTTGGTTAGCCCGGGAGACCCCTTGGACGAAATGGCGGCGACCTGGCTCTACGCAGTCACCGACTATCCCTTCAGGGCGATCTTGGAGGCGGTGAGCGCGTGGAATCGCGCGCCGCATGGAGATCTTGGAAACGGCCCTGCAAGGTCGAAATCGGCGTGACGACCTGATGCTGCCCTTCCGGGGTGGATACCGATACGTGTTCGACATCATTTGCGACATCGGCGCCTACCGCGACCTGCACCGGCACCGGCGCTGCCAGCAGGTACGCCAGAGACTCGGCGAGGTAATTGCTCACCCAGGGGGCTGGCTAGGCAGGTTTGAGGACGGTACGTCGCTTGATAGTGGTGACAATCGCCTCGAGAGTCGTCAGATCATTGAGGCGTCCGGTGCCGATCACCGAGCGCACGGCCCCGAACACCTCGGCCCCCCACTCGGAGCGGAAGCCGTTGGTCACCTTGCGGAAAATCGTGCTCGGTCGCAGCGCCCGCTCCGAGGCGTTGTTGGTGAAGGGCACCTCGCGATCCGTCACGAACACCAGCAGGCTGTCCCGGATCTTGCCGTAGCGCTTCAGCAGCCGCTGTCCGTCCGCCTGCGTCGGCTCCAACTCCAGCAGCTTGTCCAGCCGCCGCCCGAGATCCCGTTGGTGGCGCTTCAGCGTGCTGTCCCGCAGCCGCGCGCGCCGCTGGCCCACCCGCATCGCCCGCACCAGGAACGCCTGCAGCGCCGGCCCGAACACTGCGTCCCCTGCGTCGATCGCGTACTGCGCGTCCCGCAACTGGTGCGCCAAGCACACCTGCCACACCGCCGCGTGCCCGCGCTGGCACACGTACAGGTCCGACACCCACACCCCCGGTCGCGCCCCCTCCAGCACGCTCTCCGGCTCCGCCTTCGAGCGGCTCGGCCGCAGCACGTGCAGCACCGCTCCCGCTCCCAGGAACACCCACTCCCACCACTTGCGCCCGTGCACCCGCGCCGACGTCTCGTCCGAGCACACCACCCGACTCTGCCGCACCCGCTCCCGGATCGCCTCCGCCTGGTCCCCGAACCGCCCCTGCACCCGCCGGAACAGGTTCGCCAGCGCCCCTTCGCTGATCTCCAGACCGAATACATCCCGGAACAACGCCCGCAAGCGCTCGTAGCTGATCGCTTGCGCGTAATGCAGATACACCGCCAGCGCCTCGATCGTCGCCCCGAACGGAGAGCCCCGCTCCAACCCCTGCGGCGCCAACGCCGTCACCCGCCGCCCGCAGCCCGGGCAGTCGCAACCGTGCAGCGTGACCCGCGTCACGTGCGGCCGCACCGGCGGCAACTCGATGCGCTCGTACACCGCTTGCGGCGCCTGCTCCGCCCCGCCCAAGTCCGTCCCGCAGTGCGGGCAACTCTCCGCCCGCGCTTCCACCACGCTGTTCGGATGCGGATGCAGCTTGCGTCCCGTTCCCGCACGCCCCTGGCGCTTGCGCTTGCCGCCTCGCACCGGCTTGTTCGCCTTCTCCCCGCGCGAGGGCGGCAGCGACGAGTTCGCCGGTGTCTTGGGCGGCGCTCCCAGACGCGCCTCCAACTCCGCCACCTGGGCCCTCAGCTCCGCGTTGGTCGCCGTCAGCTTGGCGACCTTCGCCGTCAACTCCGTGATCGTTGCGGTCAACTCCGCAACCCTCGCTCGCAGCTCAACGACAAGGGCGCTCTTCCCGGAGTCGAGCGCCGAACCGAGATCCGAATTCGCCTCGCCCATACCCCATCTATAACATATTTATACTCTTTTGTTTCAAATTTCTAATCTGATCGGTCACGCTAGGACGGCACCAAGGTGAGCAATTACTCGGCGAAAGCCTCGGCTGCGAGCGACCGACGCTGCTCGACGAGGCTGGAGTTGGCGACCGCTACGACAAGGCTCTCGCGGCTGCCGCCGAGGCGCGCGCGACGGTCCGCGAAGTGTCGGATCCGGCGAGTCACTACTTGCTCCCGTTTGCCGCTCGCTGCCGCTCGCTGTTCAAGATGGACTTCGCCGAGGCCGAGTACATCGCGCGCGTGCGGTCCGGAGTCAAGGGCCACGTTTCCTACCGCAAGGTCGCTTGGGAGATGCGCCAGCGCATTCTCGAGGTCGAGCCCGAGCTGGGCCGGTTGATCCAAGCCATGCTGCCGTGGGAGGAGGATGCGCTGACGAGCTGAGACAGGATGATCCGAGGCGTGACCTTCGACCTTGACGGGACGCTCGGCGACACGCTGCCTGTCTGCTACCGAGCATTCCGCGAGGTATTGCGCCGCAGGCTCGGTCGCGATTTCGCGGATCGCCAGATCCACGCCATGTTCGGTCCGGCGGAAGAGGGAATCTTCGAGCGGCTGTGCCCGGACGATCCCGAAGGCGCCACCAGAGACTATCTCGAGGTCTACCGGGAGGCTCACGCGAGCTGCCCGAGGCCGTTCGAGGGGATCCGAGAGATCCTCGAATCGCTCCGTTCCAGCCGCGTCGAGCTAGCGGTCGTGACCGGGAAGGGCGGGCGCAGCGCAGAGGTCTCTTTGGATGTCCTGGGACTGCGGGAATTCTTTGCCGTCGTCGAAGCGGGTCCGAGATCCGGCGGAGTCAAGGTCCGTTCCATGCGCAGCGTGCTGGTCCGCTGGGGGTTCCCACCCGGAGCCGTGGTCGGCGTTGGGGACGCGCCGTCGGATATACGCGCCGCCCGGACTGTTCGCATTGGCAGCGCGGCGGCGGCATGGGCCCCCGGTGCGGACCCGCAGGGCCTGGTCGCATGCGAGCCGGACCACGTCTTCGAGGAGGTCTGCGCGTTCAGCCGCTGGCTGGAGGGCGCCGCCTCGGACTCTAGACAATGAGCATGCAGTCGCCGTAGGAATAGAATCGGTAGCGCTGACGCATGGCGTGCGCGTACGCCCCGCGTACCAGGTCCTCGCTGGCGAATGCTGCGACCAGCATCAGTTGCGTGGACCGGGGCAGGTGGAAATTGGTGAGCAGCGCGTCCACGGCGCGGAAGCGGAATCCCGGCGCGATAAAGAGGTCCGTATCCCCGTGTTGCGGGCGGATCGGTTCCCCGCGTGCCGCCGCTGTTTCCAGCGCGCGCACTACCGTCGTGCCGACCGCGACCGTCCGGCGCGCGCCGCGGATGGCATCCGCCGTCGCTTCCGGCACCTCGAACCGTTCCGCGTGCATGCGGTGATTCTCGACATGTTGTTCCGAAACGGGGCGGAATGTCCCAGGGCCGACATGCAAGGTGAGTTCGGCGAGGCTGGCGCCGCGCCCCCGGATTCTGTCCAGAAGTGGCTTGTCGAAGTGGAGGCCGGCTGTCGGAGCGGCCACCGACCAGCAGTTCTCAAAATAGGTGGTCTGACCAAGGTATTGGGGTCATCGCGAACGGTCGCACTCGGCATGGACTGCTTGTGCGAAGCAAGCCAGGCCGCTCGGAATCGCCAGCAGAGACTAGAGGGCCGTCTGGGAGGGGCTGGAGTCGGTGGGCGGGCCTGTCGACGCGCAGGTCTGGCGTGGGCTCGCGCAGGAGCCCGGCAGCGGCCGGACGGCAGGCACAGGGCGTCATGACGGGGCAGGCGGGTGCGCCGGAACAGCCGCGGGTCGGCGTGGTGGGCTCAGGATGGTCGTCAGCAGCGCGTTGCAGTCCGGGAACCAGAACATCTCCGACAGAACGCGCAGCTTGTCGAAGAAGCGGCGCCGGGTGCCAGCCTTGTCCCGGCAGCGCCGCCACAAGTCAGCGACGCAGTCCAGGACCGAGTGCAGCGTGAAGGCGAACAGGTTCAGCGTCGCGAGCAGGTTCGCCAAGCCGTCCTGGCCGTGCCCGAAGTTGTGCTTGAGGTGGTAGCCGTGGCGCGCCAGGGAGTGGAACGTCTCATTTTCGATTTTCCATCGGGCGCGGCCCGCCCGGGCGATCGCGGCCACGTTGTCGGCCGTGACCTCCAAGCTGGTGAAGAACGAGTTGTGGTAGGTGCGCTCGCCGTTGCGGCAGATCTCGAAGTCGATCCAGGTGCCCTTCAGGGCGTCGTCGCCGGCGCGCAGCGGCACGTTGTTTCTCCACTGGTAGCGCTGGGACTCGACCTGCTGGCGCTGGTTGCGGGTGCGGATCCAGCCGGTGGACCAGAGGCGGCGGTTGGGGAGCTGTTTGTATACCGTCTTGTGGCTGCTGGGCTGACAGATGAAGAGGAAGTCCGCGCCGAGCTCGGCGACGAGTGCGCAGAGGGGCTGGCAGCAGTACAGATCGTCGCCAAGCAGGACCGGCCGGTAGGCGCGTAGGTGGGGGATGTGGGCGGGCAGCCAGCGCTTGGCAGCGTTGCGCTCGCAATCCTGCTTGCGCTGGTCTTCGGTCCGGTCGGGCCGGTTCGCGGCGGGGTCGTGCTGGGGCTGCACGAACAGCGGCAGGAGCGGGAGGACGCGCTTGTGGCCGTCGGCAACGACGGTGGCCGAGAGCATGGTGTGGAAGAACTGCTTGGTTTTGTGCTGGCCGACATGGCGGGTCGAGCACTGCTCGCAAGGGATGGAGTCCGAGCCATGGAACTGGATGCCGTCGAGGGCGATGAGGAGGCGGCCGTCGAGGCGCAGGAAGGGGTCGAGGCCCCCTTGGTCGCGGACGGTGTCGAGGCAGAGGGAGAAGAGGTCGGCGAAGAGGGAGGGGTCGAGACCGTCGAGCAGATTGCGGATCTGGTTGTCACTCGGAATCTTGCTGACACCGAAGAGGGAGTGGCAGTTGGAGTGGGCGGACTCCTCGTGCATGCGGCGCTGGAAGTCGAGGAAGGAGGGGGACTGGAAGAAGAACGTGGAGAGGGCGCAGGCAGCGGCATCGGAGACGGCGTAGCGCTTGTTGGAGCCGGTACGGGGGTCGGGCAGGGCGGAGGCGGCTTGTTGGAAGCGGTCCAGAAGGGAATCGAGCACCCGGGCATTGGAAACGGCGGCCACATTTTATGTTTGAAAGCGGTGCCCGCAAAGTCAAGTCCCCAGAAACTGGTCCCTTGCTACCGGCCCCTCAGCGGCTCCCGAGACAAAAAAGGCCAAATTGAGAATTACTGGCCACCGACCCGGGTTCCCGCGCGAACACCGTTTGGTATCGCTCTCGGTCGGCTTCGTCGGCGTCTCGACGGATGTAGGGCGGCAAGGGCACGTGACCCCGGGAGGCGAGCAGGCGGGTGACCGCGGCGCCGTCCAGGGCCGGGAACTCGATTGTGCGCATTCCGTGGCCAGTGTGCCCAAGCACCTTGGTCGTAGCCCAGCCGGTCTCCACGAGCGACCCGGGCCGCAGTTTGCGGCTCGGCCGGACGAGTGCGCGCCACATGCCCGCAGCCGCGTCCTCGGGCTCCACGACCAGAATTTCGGCCGCTCCACCAAGCGGGCCGCCCCCTGGCGGACGCCGCTTCGCGACAAGCCGGGCGGCTAGCACGCGGCTGTTGTTCACGACCAGCATGCGACCGCCGCGCTCCGCCAGGGGCCGCTGCGCGATCAGTTCCTGTGGCGGTTCGTAGTCGAAGTCCGACGCTAGCAAGCCCCATTGTAAGAACG
This sequence comes from Bryobacterales bacterium, assembly GCA_965218615.1. Taxonomy (GTDB): domain Bacteria; phylum Acidobacteriota; class Terriglobia; order Bryobacterales; family UBA6623; genus VXMF01. The sequence continues at coordinate 127,029 of CBDCLH010000001.1, read as the reverse complement.
CGTCCGCGCTCGGCCGGACCGGGGCCCCGGAGAGAAATTCATCGACAATTAACAATCGCTCAACCCGTCCTTAATAGTCCGCCCGCTAGTGTTAGGGGAACCCCAGTTGCGGGACCTTGCGAAGAGCCCCGGCAGCAGGGGGTGTCGAGGTGCACAATCCCAGCGAGGCGTTTCGGACTCGAGATCCTGCTGAAGGCAGGCCTGCCGAAGAGTCGAGTGGCGAGCCCGCCGGGGGAGCCCGGCCGGCCCTCGAAGAGCGCTGGCCCTACAGCCATGGTCGAGCACGACACGAACAAATACTCCATGCTGCCGGAGGCTTGTGGCTTTCCCGGCACCCAGCACCTGTTCGCCGACCGGGTCCGGATCGTAGCCGGACGCCATCGCGCCGAGCATCCGCGCCTGCCGGCCGGCAGCGGCGGCGTGTCGAATCTGCCCGCCCACCGAGCGGCCAAGCTGGAGCTGGACCCGTCCAAGCCGCGCTACATCCAATCCATTCGAGGGTTCGGATACACCGTGAAAGACGCAGATGCGGCTTCACGAAACCTGAAAAGAAATGTCGCGGAGGCGTAAGTGACTTCGACTAGGTTGGGGTTTGGCGGGCTTGCTAGCGGGCTGCCTGCCGACGTTCCCTGCTCGATCCGCGCCGCTACTGCTCCGCTCCCTTGGAAGAGATTGACCACCAAGCGCACTTTGCGAACTCGAACCACTGTCATCGCCTTTCTGGCTGCGACGCTTTTCGCCCCGTCGAGCTTGCGAGCGCAGGAGAACACCGGAACCGTTCTCGGATTCGTGCACGACGCCTCGACGGGCACACCTCTGCCGCAAGTCCAAGTCGAGATGACCGGTGAGGTGACGGTTACGGCTACCACCACGATTACGGGCAGTTTCATGATCAAGGGCGTGCCAATCGGGCTTTACACCGTCAGCTATGCCTCGGCCCACCACCAGGCCGTCAATGTCGAGGGGCTGGAGGTCGTCGCCGGTGAGATCGCGGACGCCAGCACGGTTATGTCGGTGAAGGTCGAATCGACGGTCGCGTCTTCCGAGGCGACCCAGCAGCCCATGCTTGTGGAGCGCAAGCTGGCCTCCACCGTTTCCGACACGATCAGCGCGGAAGAGATCCGTGACGGGACTTCGTCGGATACCTCGGACGCGATCGAGAAGGTCAACGACGCGACGACTATGAACGATTTCGTATTCGTACGGGCTGTCGATCCGCGTTCCGGCCGCACCACCCTGAACTCGGAGAATTCCGAAATCCGAGTTAGCGGGAAATCAGCCTCCGTCGTCGAGTCAAGCATCGACCAACAGTTGTCGAACCCCCAGGCGAACGCTGACCCAGATTTGCAAAAAAAGCTGGGAGCGGCCATCACTTCGCGCGGTGCCGCTCGTATCAGCCGTAAGGGATTGCGGATTCAGTCCCGTGGCGGTGCATTCACAACAGAGATGCATCTCCGTTCACAGATCCGGTTTTCTTCGCCGCTTGCGAGCGTTCCCCGGAAGCGAGAAGACTTGCTGCAGGCGAATGGTAGTGACCTTCGATTTCGAAGGGCCCGTTTCAAGACTGCCGGTCAAGCCTTCCGGCCGTGGATTCGGTACAGCACGGAATACGATCTCGTCGGTACTCGAATGCTCGATGCACGTGTCACGGTCCAGAAATGGGAATGGCTGCAGTTCCGATTCGGACAGTGGAAGACAGAGTTCGGCCGGGAACGAGTGAGTTCGTCCGGACGTCAAGAGTTCGCAGACCGGTCCATTGTCAATCGGCACTTCACGGCTGACCGCCAAAAGGGATTCATGGTGTTGGGCCGAGTGAAGAACGGTACGTGGGCAGATTCGCGGTACTACGCGGGCGTCTTTTCTGGGAACGGGCGGGGCTTCCGTTCGAGTGGTGCTGGAAGCTTGGACAATCGCGATGGTGCTCCGATGTGGACCGCACGCTACCAATGGAATTTCCTGAGGGAAGATCCAGGCTTCTCCCAATCGGATCTCGAGTATCACGAAACGCCCGTGGCCGCGATCGCTGTTTCGGCGCTGAGCAACCGGAGCCGCTTTACCCGGTTCTCCAGGAGCGGGGGTGGTAGCTTGGATGGCTTTGAGGTGGGCCTTCCTGGCCAGTTTGCCGTCAAGCAGGCTGCCGAAGACTTCGTCCTGAAGTACCGCGGTCTATTCCTGCAGCACGAGTTCCACTGGAAGAAGATCCGCGACCGGATCTACCACCGCATCACCAGCCTGCGCGGCGCTACTGTACAGGGCGGATACTTCCTGCATCGCGTGGCGCCTTGGGTGCCTAGGCAACTGGAGCTAGGTCTGCGCTACGCCATGGTCGACCAGGATCAGGCGCGGCGGTACGACATGATCACCGAATCGGCGTTCGTGGTGAACTGGTTCATGGAAGGACATGGCAACAAGTTGACTCTCGAAGTCTCACGCTATCGTTTAGGCCACGCAAGTGGCACCGACTTGCCAAGAATGCAGGTTCGAGTGCAGTGGGACGTGACTTTCTAGTCCGGCTCACGCGCTGACGCTGCGGAGCGTTCAGCATGAAACGCTGGCGCCGCAGGGGCGAGGGGTATACCGGATAGAGGCGAGGATCCGCCAGCCACGCCCCGCATCAGCACTGGAGCCGATGCCCCTACTAAGGCGTGCGGACGATGCTTGAGCATATGGCATCGATCAAACTCGATCACGTGACGCTGCCCCGGGACGACCAGCATGAATTCTAGCTGCTGGCCGGACCCACGCCTTAGCAGGCGAAGGCGGATGCCCTGCTGGAAGTGGATTCCGAGCGGCTTGTTTCCAGCAAGGTGGCCAGTCGAACGCACGTAACTGCTTCCGACTGAGAGGATTGGCCAGCAACTGCCGAATTAAGATCAGAGGAGTCAGAACTCAATCCTCTGAAATCAGGCTATCTGCAAGCATCCAAGCCGGATAGCAAAGGGTCAACCTGCCAGTTTACTCGCAATGGATTCGGCCGCGGCGCACGGATAGAGGAGGAACGACACGAAACAGCCGCGGTGGCCAAACCGGACGGGCTGGCCCATGCAGACGGCGCCGTAGGTCACGGGACAAGAGGGGAGATGGGCGTTCACAAGATTCGTAAGGGCTTGGACTTGCCCATCCAGGGCCAACCCCGGCAGGAGATCGAGCAGGGTCAGGCTCCGAGCCCTGTCGGCCTCTTGGCGGACGACTACATCGGCATCAAGCCGACCATGCTCGTGCGGGTCGGGGACTCCGTCCGGCGCGGTCAGCCTCTCTTTGAGGACAAGAAGACTCCGGGCGTGCGGTACACCGCTCCAGCCAGCGGAACCGTCTCCGGGATCCACCGCGGGGAGCGCCGGGCCCTGCAATCCGTGGTGCTCCAACTGGATGCAACGGAACTGGCCGGGAGCGACGATAGCGTCGCATTTGACTCCTACACGGGCCGGCATCCGGCCGAGTTGTCCTCGCAGCAGGTCCGCGACTTGCTCATCGAATCGGGGCTTTGGACGGCCCTGCGAGTTCGCCCGTTCGGCAGGATGCCGTCCGTGGACGGTGCACCGCATTCCCTATTCATGACCGTCACCGATAGCAATCCTCTGGCCCCCGCGGTCGACGTCGTGATGCGCGCCAACGAAGCGCACTTCGCGCGCGGCGTGGCGGCTTTGGGCCGAGTGGCCGGAGACGCGACCATCTTCATCTGCAAGTCGAAGGGCAGCACGGTCGAGGCGGCCGCGGGCGGCAACCTCCGCTTGGAGGCGTTCGAGGGACCGCATCCAAGCGGCGCCCCCGGACTGCACATCCACATCCTGGACCCCGTGGACCGGAGCAAAGAGGCCTGGCACATCGATTACCAGGACGTGATCACGATCGGCAAACTCTTTGCGAACGGCAAGCTTGCGGTGGAGCGCATCGTGTCGTTGGCCGGTCCGGCAGTGCGACGCCCGCGCCTGTTGCGGACGCGCCTGGGGGCGTCGACGGCGTAATTGCTCACCAAGGGGCTAGCTAGGCAGGTTTGAGGACGCTTCGTTGCTCGATGGCGGTACGGATGGCTTCGAGAGTTGACAGATCGTTGAGGTGTCCCGTACCGACCACCGAGCGCACCGCCAAGAAGAGTTCGGCTCCCCACTCGGAGCGGAAGCCGTTCGTCAGCTTCCGGGAGATCTCGCTCAGGCGCAGCACCCGCTCCGAGGCGTTGTTCGTGTTATGTGCCGCTCCGCAATATGTGCCCTTGGCGGCGCAAGTGATTGATGATTGGGGTATTGGAGCCTCTGGATGGGCACATATGAATCTTGCGGACGGCGGATGGACTGACCTTCCGGCGCTGTTCCGCTAGCGTGTCGCATCGGGAACCCCTACCCGACGGATGCCCTTCCCGGTTGTCGTCAGCTTCTCGTAAACGACTGCAAGCGAGGCAGTTACTATCATCTTCCCGGACTTAGGCCGACCGGCCCACCCCCGCATCCGCGCCGGACCGCTATCCACCGCCGGGACCGCCGCTCCGGTCCGGCATATGTGCCCCCGGCGGGGTGGGGCGTCTCCTTGCCTGCGGCTTCGCCGCAAGGCAAGGATGATCGTCGTTCGGAACTGCCGAACGGAGGTGAACATGTTAGAAAACTACTGGGTCGAACGGGTACCGATCGAGCGGGCTCGCGCCTGCTGGCTGGCGCCGGAGATCGAACTCTACGTCGACCGGCTGCACGTGCGGGGCTACGCCGATGCGTCGATCCGCCAGCGCGTGCCGGTGCTGTGCGACTTCGCTGAGCTCGCCGAGGAGCGCGCGGCGACCGATGCCGTGACGGCCGTCGAGCAGATCGACGGGTTCGTCACGAGCCGCCTGCAGGGGCGCGAGGCGAAGGGCCTAACGATCGGGGCGGCCGCAGCGTGCGAGAACGCGATCCGCAGACCGGTCAGCCAAATGCTGCGGCTCGCAAGCACCGGGCGCGTCGGCACGAAGCGGGACGCGCAGCCATTCCCATTCCAAGCCGTGGCTCCGGGCTTCCCTGAAGCTCAGCGGCACGGCGGTCGCAACGCCGGGGGACTACCGCAACTTCCGCGAAGAGGACGGCCGGCGCTACAGCCATATTCTGGATCCCCGCAGCGGCCGGCCGGTCGCACACGAGACGGCGTCCGCCACTGTGCTCGATGCCAGCGCGATGCGGGCCGACGCCTTCGCCACCGCGCTGCTAGTGCTCGGGGAAACCAAGGGCCTCGCGCTGGCCGAGACGCACGGCCTTGCCGTGTTCCTGCTCGTACGAGACGGCGCCGGCGGGCTGCGGGAGGCCGCCTCGACCCGCTTCCGTGGAAGAATGAAGCACGGAACGCCATGACGACTGCGCTTCTCGCCGTGGGGTTTATCTCTGCCGCGATGGCCATCATGGCAGTCGGGCTGTTGTCCAAGAACCGCTGCCTGCGCGGTTCGTGCGGCGGCAGCGAGGTCTTGGACGCCGAAGGCGATTCGCTCCGCTGCGGCGCCTGTCCGCGGCGCGACGGGCCAGACCCCGAGGGGGGCGCTTAGACGACGCTGCCGCCAGTGACCAGGACCACCGAGCCGGTCACGTAGTCGGACAACGGCGACGCCAGAAAGAGCACCGGCCCGGCGGCATCTTCCGGGGTTCCGTACCGCCGCAAGGGGATCGACGGCAGCGCCGCCTCCCGCTGCCTCTGGGGGATGCCGAGCGCGATGCCGCTTGAGGTCGTATCGCCCTTCTCTTTCGCCTGCGTTAGCCGCGACTCGATTAAGCCGTAGGCGACGGCGTTGCAGCAGATGTTGAAGCGCCCCCATTCCTTGGCGATGGTCTTGGTCATGCCTACGATCCCCATCTTGCCGGCGGCATAGTTGATCTGGCCGGCGTTGCCGGCGACGCCGGACGTCGAGCTCACGTTGATGATCTTGCGGCAAGGAGGCCGCCGGCCGGCTTCAGCATCGGCCTTGGCGGACTCGCGCAGGAAGGGAGCAGCCGCACGGACCATGCGGAAGGGCGCCTTGAGGTGCACATCGAGCATGGCCTCGAACTGTTCGTCGCTCATCTTGTGGATCACGCCGTCCCAGGTGTAGCCGGCATTGTTGACGAGGATGTCGATCGAACCGAATGTTTCCAGGGCGGTCTGGACAATCTTGGGCGGTACGTCCGGATCCGTCACGCTGCCCAGGCAGACGGCCGCTTCGCCGCCTGCGGCGCGGATCTCCGCGGCGGTCTCCGCGGCGGGTTCCGCGTCCAGGTCGTTGACGACGACCCGGGCGCCATGCTGGGCAAACAGCTTGGCGACAGCCTTGCCGATGCTGCGCCCCGATCCCGTGACAATTGCCGATTTGCCGTCGAGTAAGGCCATGGTCTAGCCATCATAGAGGCTCCAAGAGGTTCTTGCGGGACGCGCTCAGCGGCCGCGTCCAGCACCCCTCGCACGTGTGTCGTTTCGACCCCGACGAGTAATTGCTCACCTTGGTGCCGTCCTAGCGTGACCGATCAGATTAGAAATCTGAAACAAAAGAGTATAAATATGTTATAGATAGGGTATGGGCGAGGCGAATTCGGATTTCGGTTCGGCGCCCGGCTCCGGGAAGAGCGCCCTTGGCGTTGAGCTGCGAGCGAGGGTTGCGGAGTTGACCGCAACGATCACGGAGTTGGCGGCGAAGGTTGCCAAGCTGACGGCGACCAACGCGGAGCTGAGGGCCCAGGTGGCGGAGTTGGAGGCGCGTCTGGGAGCGCCGCCCAAGACACCGGCGAACTCGTCGCTGCCGCCCTCGCGCGGGGAGAAGGCGAACAAGCCGGTGCGAGGCGGCCGGCGCAAGCGCCAGGGGCGTGCGGGAACGGGACGCAAGCTGCATCCGCATCCGAACAGCGTGGTGGAAGCGCGGGCGGAGAGTTGCCCGCACTGCGGGACGGACTTGGGCGGGGCGGAGCAGGCGCCGCAAGCGGTGTACGAGCGCATCGAGTTGCCGCCGGTGCGGCCGCACGTGACGCGGGTCACGCTGCACGGTTGCGACTGCCCGGGCTGCGGGCGGCGGGTGACGGCGTTGGCGCCGCAGGGTTTGGAACGGGGCTCGCCGTTCGGAGCGACGATCGAGGCGCTGGCGGTGTATCTGCATTACGCGCAAGCGATCAGCTACGAGCGCTTGCGCGCGTTGTTCCGGGATGTATTCGGTCTGGAGATCAGCGAAGGGGCGCTGGCGAACCTGTTCCGGCGGGTGCAGGGGCAGTTCGGGGACCAGGCGGAGGCGATTCGGGAACGGGTGCGGGGGAGCCGGGTGGTGTGCTCGGACGAGACGTCGGCGCGGGTGCACGGGCGCAAGTGGTGGGAGTGGGTGTTCCTGGGAACGGGAGCGGTGCTGCACGTGCTGCGGCCGAGCCGCTCGAAGGCGGAGCCGGAGAGCGTGCTGGAGGGGGCGCGACCGGAGGTGTGGGTGTCGGACCTGTACGTGTGCCAGCGCGGGCACGCGGCGGTGTGGCAGGTGTGCTTGGCGCACCAGTTGCGGGACGCGCAGTACGCGATCGACGCAGGGGACGCAGTGTTCGGGCCGGCGCTGCAGGCGTTCCTGGTGCGGGCGATGCGGGTGGGCCAGCGGCGCGCGCGGCTGCGGGACAGCACGCTGAAGCGCCACCAACGGGATCTCGGGCGGCGGCTGGACAAGCTGCTGGAGTTGGAGCCGACGCAGGCGGACGGACAGCGGCTGCTGAAGCGCTACGGCAAGATCCGGGACAGCCTGCTGGTGTTCGTGACGGATCGCGAGGTGCCCTTCACCAACAACGCCTCGGAGCGGGCGCTGCGACCGAGCACGATTTTCCGCAAGGTGACCAACGGCTTCCGCTCCGAGTGGGGGGCCGAGGTGTTCGGGGCCGTGCGCTCGGTGATCGGCACCGGACGCCTCAATGATCTGACGACTCTCGAGGCGATTGTCACCACTATCAAGCGACGTACCGTCCTCAAACCTGCCTAGCCAGCCCCCTGGGTGAGCAATTACCCCGACGAAGGGTATACGCTTGGCGGAATCCCGCTCCGGTCCCTCGAGCGTCCGGGAGGTTCAGCCGCTCCCAACCGTGTGCGGTTGGGAGCGCCCGCCCCTCAGGTTCGGGGCCAAGATGCCCCCCTCTTCGGACACTCAACGGCCGCGTGATCCTCGCGCCAGCTCCTCGGCCAATGCCTTCAGCCCGACCGCCTCGATGCCGCCTCCCTTCGGATAACGGTCCTCGCCGCCATGGACGAGATTCGCCTGGTCCGGGTTCACGTCGTCGAGGGCGACCCGGAATCCCTTGGAAACGGCGGGCGCGAGTCCGCGCTTGATCTCGATCGCGCGGACCTGATTGCCGGGCAGTTCCAGAACGAGGTCGATCTCGGCGCCTGTCGCCGTGCGGTAGAAGCTGGCCTGCGTGCCTTCCGGAGCCGCCCGGACCAGAGTCTCGATGGCAAACCCCTCCCAGTTCGCGCCGGCGGTCGTATGTCCCAGTACGTCCTCGGCGTCGTCCAGCCGCAGCAGCGTGTGGACGATCCCGCTGTCGCGCACATAGACCTTGGGCGACTTCACGAGTCGTTTTCGAACGTTCGCACGAAACGGCGGCAGTTGGCGCACCAGCAGAAGATCGGTCAGAAGATCGACGTAACGGGCCACCGTCTTGCCGTCCACGGCGAGGCTCCTCGCCAACGTGGCGGCGTTCCAGGGACCTCCCTGAGCGTGCGCAAGCATGGTCCAGAATCGGCGCAGCGTCTGCGCCGGAACGCGCGGTCCGAACTCGGGAATGTCCCGTTCCAGATACGTGCGGATGAAGTTCACGCGCCAGATCGCACTTGCAGCGTCGCTTGAGGCGAGAAAGCTGCGCGGGAATCCGCCTCGGATCCAAAGACGGCTGTGTTCCGCGTCCGGAAGTTCGCGCACGTCGAGGGGCGCAAGCTCCAGATAGGCGATACGCCCCGCCAAGCTCTCACCTGACTGCCGTAGCAGATCCATCGAGGCCGATCCGAGCAGGAGAAACTGCCATACGTGGTGGCGACATCGCCTAATCCCCCGCCGACCCGGGCGACATCGAGTAAACCCGACCCTAGATGTTGGCGATCCCACAAGACACCGCTGCTGCGCAGCAGCGAGAGAATCACTAGCGTTCCGGATCGCTATCGTCGCGACGGCCGGGTGCCCGAGCTCCCGCGCGGCTGGTGCGCTCCTAAAGGCGCCCTTCCAAGACCTCGCGCACGAGCTCAGCCGTGCGAATCTCCTTTCTCCACGGCATGGCGTCGAGGGGGGCGTGGGGGAACGCTTCGTCGTGGATTTCGCGAAGCTGGCGGATGGCGCGCACATCCAGTTGCCGTATGAGCAGCTTAATGTCCGCGACGTCGCTCCCGCGGAGGGCCCGGACCTTCATTGCAAGCATGTGGCGTACGGAAGCTCCCGTCACCACGAGATGCGGAGAATCGAAGAGCGTGCGCGCCCTTTCGTCGGGCTGCGGCGGCATCCCAGGCACATCCCGAACCTTGTCGTTCAGCCAGTCCTCCGCGAGGCCCTACTCTCGCGCGACCTCGCGAGCGGCCTCAAGCACCGTCGTGCGCTGGTCGATCATCAGGGCGTCCACGTCTACCGTGGCCTTGCTGCGACGGCGGGCGAGGATCATGGCTGCACCGCCCACGATATAGACGTGCGCCCGCAACTCCCGATCGCGCAGGCGCTTCGAGAGCGCTTCGAGGGCCCGCTCGATAGCCTCCATGTCGAGCGGCCTCTCCTTGTCAGGGGATCCAGTCATGCTGCTCCCCGCCACTCGCGTCCAAGTCCAAGGGGTCCGGGAACGCTCCGTGCCGAATGAACGCCGCGGGGGCGCAGAGCACGGAGTCGTTTGCGATGCTAGGGATCGAAGAGATCAGCCACGGCAAGTCGAGGAATCGCGCCGGCTCCTCCACCTAGTCCGGGATGGAGTGATCGTGCAAGAGCGCGACGTGCTCTGTGACGGCGGCCAGCAGAGCATCCCAACAGGCGCTCGTCAGCGGGGCCGGATCCTTCAGCGCCGCGACCTGGAGATCCCGCGGTAATCGATGGAACTGCCGGGGAAGATCGCGCACCAGCATCCTGTACTGCGTGTCGTCGTCCTCTTCCCGGATTACGCGGCTGTAGCCTGCTAGCCTGCTACGCGGAAGGTCCTCTCCATGCTCATATATTGGTTGCATCCCGGAATCTCTCGCTGCTGCGCAGCAGCGGCACGCTGTCCTTGTCCGATTCCAGATCCGGGCGTGCCTCAGGCTGGACCCCAGGTGCCGAGGAGCCAAGTTCGCTGTCTCGTGATCGAAATACTGATCGCGACAGCCGTCTTGCGCAAGCCGCACCTGCCAGTCTCCGCATTTTCCGACCATTCTGGCCCTTCCCAGGCTGGGCTCGGGAGAGCCGAACTCAGGTGGACAGGGTCGCGCGCGCGAGGAATCGGCACAGATGGCCTTCACGCACCGGTGCACTCTCGTGTAATGAACGGTGCCTGTATCTACAGATGCTGCAGCTTCCGCCAGCTCCGCTGCTTCCGGCTCTCGACAGGGAGAGCGCTTGTGGGAGACGCAGGCCGCGACTGGCGAGAAAGCGGGCAATTCGTCCGCATTCATGGTGCGCCATGGCGACCGCTACTTCATGAGCTATGACCGAGGGAGATGGCCATAGTTCGCATGACGCCCACCGGTTGGCCGCGGAATGACTGACGCAGCTGGGACTCCGCGAGTGCCCGCACGGCACCTCCCGGATCCGCGAGGTTCCTGCCGGATCTGAACTCGATGGCATTGACGAAGAGCGACGCAACGTTCCGACGATTCGAATCACCGTGATCTCAAGCTCGATTTCCCTTCGGTTTCGTAGCGGCGGCGGGGATAGAATGGAGCAGTCGGTCTGGAGGAAGCACATGACTCGTCGACAAGTATTGCTGGCAGCTGCCGGAGGGGTCGCCGCCATCGCTGCGGCCCAGAGACTCGTTCGCCGACCGTCGGACCGAGAGACAGCCATCCGCCTCAATGCCCGCTCGCGCGTGGTGCGTGGAGGCAATGTCGAGCTGCTGGAGCGAACGGTTCTCTGGAAGGCGTCCGGGACCGCTGTCATCATCTGCGACATGTGGGACGACCATCACTGCTCAAGCTCCGTGGGTCGTCTCGAAGCCATGATCCCCGAGATGAACCGGGTTATCGGGGGCGCTCGAGAACTCGGCTTAACGATTGTCCACGCGCCCAGCGGAACCATGGACTTCTACGCCGACACTGCCCAACGCGAACGCATGCAGTCGGCACCGCACGTCGAACCGCCCGTGCCGATCGCGAAGTGGTGCCACCTCGATCTGCAATCCGAAGGTCCGTTGCCTATCGATGACAAAGATCCCTGCGACGACGAATTCCCCAGCGAGAGCAAGCGCGTTTGGAGCCGGCAGCACCCCGACCTCGACATCGCGGAAGAGGACGGCATCAGCGACGATGGCCAGGAGATCTTCAACTACTTCTCGCAGAACGGAATCGTGAATGTTGTCTTGATGGGCGTTCACACGAACATGTGTGTTCTCGGCCGCCCTTTCGGCATTCGCCAGCAGGTCCGGCTCGGCAAGAATGTCGTTCTGGCAAGAGACCTGACAGATTCGATGTACGACCCGCGAGACGAGCCCTACGTGAGTCACGAACGGGGGACGGAACTCGTTATCGAGCACATCGAGCGCTACTGGTGCCCGTCAATTATCGGTGCCGATCTCACAATTTCCGCCGGGATCACGTGAGGCGAGGGACCCGCCGCCCTTGGCATCGACGGGACTCGAAACGCAGGACGAATACGATCTCTGCCAACGTTTCGCAGTCCGGCGCGTGCTTAACGCCATGGGCATGCCCACCATCCTCGGTGCGACCTGGCGCGGCCCAAAAAGGGCGACAGCCGGAAAGAGTTCCAAGTAGTCATGCAGGCGCGCACTCAGCTTCCGCGCGACTACGCCGTTTGTCATCCGAGTAATTTTAGAATCAAGCTCCGAAATTACAGGGATCGGAGCTTGGCTGACCCATCGCGAGGGGGCCCGCTCGAGACCGGAGAGCGGCCAACTCGGGCGCCGTTGCCGCGACCTGCACGGTGGAGGCCGCAACGCATCGTCGTCTCAAGCGCGCGAAATCGTAGTCGGAATCCTTTAGGTGGGCGCCGAGCTACAGGTTGGTCCTCCGGCCATTTTCGCGCCCCAAGGATGACGGCTAGGATCTCGATCACGTCACTCTTCACGCGATAGGGAAGTATGGATGGTGTTCCAGGCAGGATCCATTCGCGCGTATGAAGCACCTTTCCCGGCCGTCCACTGGCAGGGAAATCGACCAACCGCTCGACCGCATCTAGAATCTGCTTCACCGTTCTCGCGGCGGCCTCCGGATTGTCTTCGGCTACGAACGATTGCGCACACCGAAGACGAGCCCGCGTCGTAGGCGACCAAATCACCCTCGTTCGGCGCTCTGGAGCCGGCTTTCTCTTCCCCAGTTCCCTAGCTCCTGCTTGCTCCCCTCATGCGGGATACCTTGACCGGCGTCCATCTCGGCCATGGAGTTTTCAATCTGAGCGATGCGCCAAGACCGAAGGTCCAAATAGGAGGCCAACGCCTGCTCGATGCGCCAGGATCGAGGTCGGTCCGTCGCCTCCGCCAAGCGCTCCAGCTGTTCCACCTTCTCAGAGCGGATGCGAAACGAAATCGCCCGTGTCTTGGGCCTGTCCACGGCCAATGTCGAATCCGGGCGCGAGATACGCAATCTATCGACTTGTGCTCATTGGCAGGCGATGCCACGATTCAGGCGGCTGGTGATTGGACGCCTGGACCCACCCGAAAACCCAGGCGTCCCTCGCAGGCGCACATCACGACCCTTCGACAGGCCCACATCGGGCCGGACCGCGGTCCAGGTCATCCACCGCCCGGGCGTTGTATTCCAGGACCTTTCGTGACGGCTCACGACCTCCCATCCGCGACCCCAGCGCTCGCCTTCCGTCGGAGTACTCGGGCATGCGCTGCGCTGGGAGTTCCGTGCGCTGCCGGCTCCCGCGCCATCACTACGCGCCGTCGCGAGGCTCCGCGCCGGAGCCGGCTGGCTCGACGAGAACCTTGCCGATCCGGTTCCCTTCCATTGCGGCCACGGTGTATGTCCTGCCCTCGTGCGCGATACGTTCCCCGGCTACCGGCAAGTGTCCCAGACGGCTGAGCAGGAAGCCGGCCAAGGTTTCGAATCCGGCATCGGACGGCAATTCGACGCCGTAATGGGCTTCGAGGTCGATAATGTTCGTAATGCCGTCCAATTCGAGGATGTCGCCAACGATGCGCGTCTCGGGAGGATCGTGCTCCTCCCGGATCTCTCCCACGATCTGTTCGATCGCATCCTCGGCCGTCACCACGCCGGCGACGGTCCCGAACTCATCCACGACGGCAGCCATCTGATAGCGCCGCTCCTGAAACTCCTCGAGCAGCTCGAAGAGGTCCTTCGTCTCCGGAACGAACTCCAGATCGCGCACGAAGGACTTCATGCGGAAGGGTGGCGCGGGGCGGTCCAATAGCTGCCAGCGGCGCACTTGCTGGACGAAGGCCCAGAAGTCCTTCGCATGCAGCACACCGACGAGGTGCTCCGGAGACCCTTCGTAGACGGGCACCCTCGAGTGGCGGTGGCGAACCAAACAGTTCACGACTTGGTCGAGCGTCGCGCTGGTCGACAGCGAAACAAGGTCCTTGCGTGGGACCATCACCTCCCGCACGGTGAGATCGTAGAAGTCGATGGCGCGCTGCAGCAGCTCCCGCTGCTGCTCGCCGGCTTTGCCGGGCAGCGCAACGGCGGCGAAGACATGCTTGAGCTCGTCGGCGGAATAGGCGGCCTTCGCCCCAGGCGCTCGCAGGCCGGCGAAGCGCGAGATCCCGGCGGCGGATCCATTGACGAGCCAGACGAAGAAGCCGCTGGCACGAGCGAACATCTGCAAGGGAGGCGCCACCGCCAGCGCCAACCGATCGGAGCGCGCGATGGCGAGGTTTTTCGGAACAACTTCCCCGAGCACCAAATGCAGAAACGTGATGCAAAGGAACGCGATCCCGAAAGCGAGTACGTGCACGGCGCCCTCCGAGGGCGGCGCGGGCGAGTGGGCGAGCAACGATGCAAGCGGGCCGTAGAGCGTACGTTCGCTGGCCCACCCCAGGCCGAGGCTGGCCAAGGTAACGCCGAGTTGCGTCGCCGAGAGCATACGGCCAGGCGACTCGATCAGTTCGAGCGCTTGGCGCGCCGGCCGGCTGCCGGCCTCCGCGAGTTGCCGGATGCGGGTCTTGCGCACCGAAACCAGGGCGACCTCCGCCGCGGCGAAGAAGCTGTTCACGCCCAGCAGGGCGAGCAGGAACACGATCCGGAGTCCGACGGAGAGCTCTTCCATGGCGCGGTGCGGCCGGTCTCTGCAGCTAGGCGCGGTGCGGGCCCTGCGGCCGCCGCTCAATGACGAAGTCGTCCTCGTACATTTCGAACACAGTCGGCGCGAGGCCTAGGCGCCGATAGGCCGATTGCGCCGCACGATTGTTCTTCTCGACGTACAGGCGCACACCGCACACGCCTCCGCCGGCGGCCAACTCGAGCACGCGGGCGTAGAGCGCGCGCAGGACCCCTCGGCGCCGGTGCTCCGGACGCACGTAGACGCTCTGCAGCCACCAGAAGACGCCGTTGCGCCAGTCGCTCCACTCGAAGGTCAACCCCAACTGTCCCAAAGGCGAGCCATCCGACTCCGCCAGCAGGTAGAATCCGCGCCTCTCGTCGCGCAGCAAGTTCTCGACGCCCGACCGCAAGCGCGCCCGATCCAGATGGACGCCTTCCGACTGCTGCGCCAGCCGGGCGTTGAATTCGACAATCGTCTCGAGGTCGCTCCGCTGCGCTCGCCGGATCCGCATGCCCCCATCATAGGGCGCGCACGAGTCTGGTTGGCTACACTCAACACGTATGTTTCGCCTCTCGATGCTCGTGCCGCTCTGCGTGCTGGCGCTGCACGGCCAACAGGACCCGAGCCGCAACCGTCTGGGCCTGCCCAACCCCGACAAGCAGGACATCCCTTACTTGATCCACGGCAGCGACTTGCGGGAGCTCGAGCCACTGGAAGCTGTGGCGGAGGAGACCAAGAACCAGCTGCGCTATTGGATTCCCGGAACTTCCGCCCGTGTCAAAACACCACTGGCCGCCCCGGAATTCCTCTTCGATTCCGCGGAGATCGACCCGAGAGACTTGCGACTGTATGGGTTCGAGGTCGTGAACGGCAGGCGCGAACTCCTCTACCGCAGGAAGAAGAAGGTCGTCGCGGAACCCTACTTCCTGCAGCTCGAGGGTATTGTCGATCGGGTCGTCCGCATCCGCATCAATGCCAGCCTGCCGCCGGGAGAATACGGCCTCACACCGGATGGCCGTGACTCGGTCTTCGCGTTTGCGGTGTTCTGAATCCGGGCCCGCCACCGCTCCGGGCGGAAGGCGCGCGGCGCTTATCCCCGCAGTTTGGAGATCTCGGCCGCAAGGTAGGCGATCGATTCGTTGACGATGGTCTCGGCCCCGGGCGAGAAGTCGAAGACCTCCATCGACACCCAGCCGGCAAAGTTGCGGTCCTTGGCGACCTGCAGCACGGGCTTAAAGTCGTACCCGCCCGCGGGACGCGGGTAGCTGCCGTCCAGTTCATTGACGTGAATGTGGCGGATCTTGGCCCAGTGGCAGGCGATCAGATCGCCGTGGGGCTCGGTCTCGTCGATCGCATTGTGCGAGTCGAACATCGTCTGCACCATGGGGCTGCCGATCTCGTCGACGACTTCGGCCGCCCGATCGAGGGTCACGATCACATCGCACTGGCCGATCGGCAACGCCTCGACGCATAGGGTGATGCCGGCGCTCTCAAGATCGGGGACGATCGAGCGCACGCCCTCAATGTAGTTCTGCTCGGCCTGACGCCGGCTCAGGCCTCCGGTGGCGCGGCGTTGGATAGGCGAGCCAAACACCATGACGCCGCCCGGGCCGGCCGAGGCCCTGAGGTCGGCGCACAACTCGACCAACCCGCGCACGTACTCCCAACTGCGCCGCCGCACGGCCAAGTCCGGCGTGGTGACGTGCACACCCTCGGGGCCGACCGTCAGCCAATGCAGGCCGACGAACTCCAGGCCCTCCGAGACGATGATGTCGCGGACTTCACGGCGGCGCGAGGCCGGCAGGAGCGTCGCATCTTGCAGAAGGGTGAACGGCGCAATCTCGATTCCGTCCCAACCGGCTCGCTTGAGCGAGCGGCAACTGTACGCGAAGTCGGCTCCGCTATACAACTCGTTGCAAACCGAGAGTTTGAATCCTGCGGTGCGGGGCACCAGACTACTCTACAGCAGATGCGGCTTCCCGCAGCCTTCCCGCTCCGCGCCACACGGCCGTTGTGAAACAATGATGAGCTAGGAGCCTTCCATGCAACTTGTCCCAACACGGAGACATTTCATGCACGCCACGCTCACAGCCGGAGCGGGCCTCACAGCGGCGCGGCGCGCCCGGAGCCATGAGCAGATCGATTCGACGTTCAGCGGCGTCACGATCGGTGCGCAGAGCTACAGCTTCCGGGACCGTCCGCTTGAGCAGGCGATTGCGGGGATGAAAGCCCTTGGCATCGGCTCGTGCGAACTATGGGGTGGCCACGTCGAGCCGGTGCGAGAGCTGCGCCGAGCCGAGAACGGGCGCGAGAAGTTACGCGCCTTCCGGCTTGAGACGCCCCTGAGCCACTACGAGCAGATCGGCGAGAAGTTCCACGTGGCGGGGATCGACCTGTACGCCTTCAACTACAGCGTCCGCGACGACTTCACCGACGAGGAGATCGAGCGCGGCTTCGAAATGGCGAAGGCCATGGGAGCGCAAGTGATCACCGCATCCGGCACGATCTCGGTCGTGTCCCGTGTGGACCGCTACGCGAAGCGCTACGACATGCGCGTGGGCATGCACAACCATTCCCGGCACAGGGAGAACGAGTTTGCGACGCCGGCGGATTTCGCGGCCGCCATGGAGGGCCATAGCCATATCGCGGTCAACCTCGATATCGGCCATTTCGTGGCGGCCGGATTCGACCCGCTCGACTACATCCGCAAGCACCACGACCGCATCGTCACCTTGCACGTGAAGGACCGCAAGGCCAATCAGGGCGAGAATGTGCCGTTCGGCGCCGGGGACACTCCGATTCGGGAGGTGCTGCAGTTGCTGCGCGACAACAAGTACCCGATCCTGGCCAACATCGAGTACGAATACAAGGGCGCAGACACGTTGGAAGAAGTCGGCAAGTGCTTCGCCTACTGCAAGCAAGCTCTGCTCGGGTAAGTTGACGGCGCCGCTGCGGCCGACGTCCGGCCAGCCGGATGGAGCGGAAACGGCTGCGGAAGACGATCGCCCGCAGCGGCGGGCTTGCGTACGGTGACCGCCGGCTGCGCGGCAAGGCCCAAGCGCCGCCGGCCTGGGAGATAATTCGGAAGGCATGAAAGTAGCGGCCATTCTTCCCGCGGCGGGACACGGCACGCGCATGGGGAAAACCGTCTCGGAACAGTACGGAGGCAAGCGCAAGCAGTTCATGAAGCTGGGGGGCGTCCCGATCCTCGCGCTGACGGTCCGGAAGTTCCTGGCCGTCGCCAGCGTGCGCGAGATCCTCGTGGCCGTTCCCGAAGGCGCCCAGGACGCCGTCCAGGCCATGCTCGCGGGCGTAGGCGAAGCCGCCCGCCTGCGCGTCATCGCGGGGGGCCACAACCGCCAGGAGTCCGTTGGGCATTGCCTCGATGCCGTTTCGGACGACATGGAGATCGTCGTGGTTCACGATGCGGTGCGACCCTTCGTCCCGGTGGAACTGATCGAGGCGGCCATCGAGCAGGCGGCGGTCCAGCGCGCCGTGATCCTCGGAATGCCGGCCGAGGAAACTGTCAAGCAGGTCAGCCGGAAGGTCATCCAAGCAACCCTGCCGCGCGAACGGATCATGCTGGCGCAGACCCCCCAGGTCTTCACCGCCGAGCTGCTCAAGCGCGCATTCGAGAAGGCCCGCCAAGACGACTTTGTGGGGACCGACGAGGCCAGCGTGGTCGAGCACCTCAACGAGGATGTCTTCGTGATGCGCGGCAGCGCGCGCAACATCAAGATCACCCAACCGCATCACATGGCGCTGGCCACGCTGTACTACGAACAAGAAAACCCGTGAATCCTCCTCCCATCGTCAGCTTTGACCGCCACGAGTTCCGCACCGGCCTCGGTTACGACGCCCACCGATTGGCGGCAGGCAGGAAGCTGATCCTGGGCGGCATCGAGATCCCCTCCGAGAAGGGCCTGGAAGGGCACTCCGACGCCGACGTTCTGCTGCACGCCCTGACCGACGCCCTACTCGGCGCCGCGGCGCAAGGGGACATCGGTGAACTGTTTCCACCCACGGATCCGCAATGGCGGAATGCGGCCAGCAGCATCTTTCTACGGCACGCGGCCGAGCTGCTGCAAAGCTACGGCTGGAAGGTGGTCAACGCCGACGCCGTGATCGTGATCGAGCGGCCCAAGTTGTCGCCCTACCGAGACCGGATGCGGGAGAACGTCGCGTCGATTCTGCAAGTCGACCCGGACGTCATCGGCATTAAGGCGAAGACGGGCGAGGGCGTCGGCCCGATCGGAACCGGCCAACTGGCGGAGGCCCATGCCGTGGTGCTGATCCGCCGCAGCGAGATTCCGAAGCTCATGTGAGTCGGTCGAGTCGGATAGGGCCGGAAATTCCAAGGGCGCGGTGACGCACTTGCCCGGCCCGCACTGCGACCGCGGCAGCCATTGCACTCGACAGAGGCGCCAGGCACATTTTTTTGTCCTGATTGAAGCGGTTTCGGTGAGGTTGATGCCTGCTTCCACGTCCTGTGCAGTCGCTGGGCGCGGCCCCGAGGGTTTCCCACGAGGGATCCGGGCGTCGTCGACCGGCTGGGTCGCAAGCGCCGACACAGCGGTACTGTTCCGCCTGGCCAGGCGGAGCCCTGCTCGCGGGCGGGCGAGCGGCCCGGGCTAGCGCCGGGGCGGGGCCAGCAGCAGGTCGAGCGCCTCCTGCGGGCGGGCCGCGTAATGGCGGTTGGCCTCCGGCACCCAGCGGAACCCGGACTGGCAGCGGATGATCGAAATCGCCGCGTTGGTCAGGCAGGCGAGATTGCGCGGCAGGTCACGCACCCAGACCCGGCAGCGATCCTCGTCGTAGGTGAAGTCCCGCACGTAGTGCAGGCGGTTCTCGATGTGCCAGTGGTTGCGGATCAGCGCCGCCAGCTGCGCGGGCGTGGCCTGCTCCGCCGTCAGCGAGGTCAGCGCGTAGCTCACTTCGGTGCTGGTCTCGCCGGTCTTGAGCACATGCCGCTCGCGCTCGATGCGGATGGCCTGCTGGCGGCCGTACAGGTCGGCATAGCCGTTCCAGTCCGGGTCGCTGAGATCCTTGACCCAGTAGCGGCGGCGGTCGCTGCGGCCGTGCTCCTTGTCGAGGGTCTCGTGGCCGGGACAATCCTCGAACAGCATGTGCTGGAGGTCGTCCAGCAGCGTCGGCTGGTTCTCCTTGACGGCCGTGACCAGGTAGTGGGCCGCGCAGTCCTCAAGCAGGCCGCGCGCCGTCTTGTGCTGGACGTGCAGCGCGTCGAGGGTGACGATGCGCCCGGCCAGGTCCAGCTCCCCGGCCAGCTCGCGCACCGCCGGGATCTCGTTGGTCTTGCTCGAGACCTCGACCTGTCCCAGCACCAGGCCGCTGGAGTGCTCCACGGCCGCGACCAGCATGCGACGGCCGTCCGCTGTCTGCTTGGAGGCGCCGCGGACATCCTTCCCGTCCATCGAGAGGCCCGGCAGGAGCCCTGGCCGAGGGGCCTCCCCGGCCTCCTTCTGCGAGGCCGTATCCTCCTCATCCAGCGGGACTGGCCCGCTCTGCTGCCGCGTCCACGCCGCCACCGCGTGCTCCAGTGTCTCCGGCGGCAGGGCAGCCAGGATGTTGTGGAACGTCGCGATCGACGGGGTCGTGTAGCAGTGCCGGCTGGGACTGTAGAAACAGCCCACCGCCGCGCGTTGCGACGGGTCCAGCAGGGCCGCGAACTGGGCGCACGCGGTCACGCCGCGGTAGCCGGCCAGCCGGGCCGCCACGGCCAGCACCAGCACGGTCCGCAGGCGGTAGCGCTGGCCCCGGGCGTGCCGGTAGTCCTCCACCTCGCCCAGGCAGTCGAACAGGCTGCGCAACGCGGGCGCGGGCGGCGACGCAGTCCGCTCCGGGCCTTGCCAGGCCGGGTCCTCCTCGGGCTGGCCCAGGGCCGCCCTCGCATCCGCTTCCAATGCGTACACCAGCACCTCCTTGGGCTGGCCGTGATGGCGCCACTCCGGCACCGCGCCCGGCTGGCGTGCGTAGCCGCCGGTGAACCCCAGCGAGCGCCAGTTCGCCGCCCGGTAGCAGGTACCGGCAAACCGCGCCCGGTCCACGAACGACTCCGCGAGCAAGACCGCAAAGCCGTGTTCCCGCTGCATGTCCCCGGCCAGCCGCCGCAGGCTCAGCCCCAGCACCCGCGAGGCCAGCTTGGGCACCCCCTGGAAGGCCGGCAGGAGCACGAAGCGCGCGTTCTGCGCCACCAGATGCAGGCGCCGCAACTGCTGCTCCAGCGTCCAGCCGATCCAGCGGTCCCGCGCCGTCAGCTTGAGCGCGGCCGCCTGCCAGCCCACCAGCGCCACCCAGGCCGGGCCCAGCGTCGCCACATGCCGCAAGCCCTTGCCGAACAGGCCGCCGAACCCCAGGTAGTGATGGGCCCCCACCAGACGGTCCCAGAGCCGGTGCTCCTGCGCACCGCAGGTCGGGCGCACCGCGACGGCGCGCAGGTCCAGAGCGCGGCGTGGCGTCGGCAACGGCTCCATCCGACCCACGGTGACAGATCCAGAACGAAATGTCCAGCCCTTGCGGGTCGCAAAGACGGGAACCGCGGATCGCCGTGCCTAGCGGACAGGCTCGCACAGCCCCTCGCCACGACTGTCTGCCACCCTGAATTCAGACAACTGAATAGCCCTGACAGAGGCGCGCGGTTGCGTCGAAGCCGTATAATTCATACGGAAATGCGACATCCGAAAACAGTGTTCCTGCTCGCTGGCTGCATCGCCGCGGGTCCGGCGGTTCTGGCGGAAACGCAGGTCCAATTCAATCGAGACATCCGGCCCATCTTTTCGGAGAACTGTTTCGCCTGCCACGGCCCCGACGAGGCGCAGCGCATGACCAGCCTGCGCCTCGACACGGAGGCCGGCGCCTCCGCGCCGCTCAGCAATGGCGGCCGGGCGATCGTGCGGGGCGATCCTGACAACAGCGAACTCTTCCTGCGCGTCTCGGTGGACGATCCAGCCCGACGCATGCCGCCGGCCGCATTCGGCCACGAGCCGCTGGCCCAAGGCGAGATCGAACTGATCCGGCTATGGATCGAGCAGGGAGGCGACTGGCAGGGACACTGGTCCTTCCTGGCTCCGCAGCGGCCGGAGGTCCCGGGTGACCGCTATCCCGGTTGGCCGGTCAATCCCATCGACAGCTTTGTTCTCCGGCGCCTCCATGCCGAGCGAATCGAACCGTCGCCGCCCGCTTCGCGCGAAACGCTCATCCGACGGGTGAGCCTCGATCTCACCGGAATGCCCCCGGACCTCGGGGAGATCGACGCCTTCGTCTCGGACACCTCGCCGGACGCCTATGAGACGGTGGTCGACCAGCTCCTATCGTCCCCGCGCTACGGAGAAAGGATGGCCGTCGGCTGGCTCGACGCCGCCCGCTATGCGGACACCAACGGCTACCAGACAGACGCCGAGCGCTATATGTGGCGCTGGCGCGATTGGGTCATCAATGCCTTCAACAAGAACCAGGCATTCGACGCGTTCACCATCGAGCAGCTCGCCGGTGACATGCTGCCGGACGCCACTCTCGAGCAGGTCATAGCAACCGGCTTCAACCGGAACCACCGCGGCAACGGGGAAGGCGGGATCGTCGACGCCGAGTACGCAGTCGAATACGTCGTGGACCGGGTCGACACGACCGCGACGGTTTGGCTCGGATTGACATTGGGCTGCGCCCGCTGCCACGACCACAAGTACGACCCGGTCACCCAGACGGAGTACTACCGGCTCTTCGCCTATTTCAACAACGTGCCCGAGAAAGGAAAGGCGTTCAAGTACGGCAACTCCCCACCGTTCGTGAAAGCCCCCACGGCGCGTCACAAGGAGCAGCTGGCGAAACGGGATGCGGAGTTGGAGAGTCTGCGCCAACAGCGCACCGAGCTACTCGCGCGCAGCGGGGATGCGAAGCGGCAGTGGGAAACGGAACTCGCCGCTGGGTCTGCGGATTGGGTCGATTCGACCGGCCTGACCGTCACCTTCCCGCCGGACGCCGACCCGTCCGGTCCCGCGGACCATCGATTCACGGGCGGCGACTTCACCGATCTGGGAGACCAAGCCAACTTCGGGTTCTACGACCGCTTCAGCGTCAGCGCCTGGATCCGGCCGGAACAGCCGGACGGCGCCATCGTGTCGAGGACGGGCGACGTCGCCGCTGAGGAAAACACCCAGTCGAATCCCGGTTGGGGCTTCTACTTGAAAGACGGCAAGCTCCAGGTCAACCTGATCAACCGCTGGCTCGACGACTGCCTGCGCATTGAGAGCCTGCCGCCACTCGCCATGGACGAGTGGCGCCACGTGGCCTTCACGTACGACGGCACGCGGCTCGCCTCCGGCGTGCGGATCTACATCGACGGTCAGCCCGTCGGCAAGAACGTGATCCGGGACGAAATGAACCAGGAGTTCAAGTCGAAGGAACCGCTTCGGGTCGGCGCCGGGCTTGGACTGGACTACCAGGGCCGGATCCGCAGCGTGCACGTCTACGATCGTGTCTTGCCGCCCGAGCAGGTCGAGGTCGCGGCTCTCGACCGGAGTCTCGATGCGATCTCGCGCATACCCGCTGCGGAGCGCAGCGCGGCGGAGACCTGCAAGCTCGACACCGCGTACCGCCATGCGTTTGGACCCGATACGTTGACGGCATTGACCGGCAAGATCCGCGAACTCGAGTTGGAACGGCAACGCTATCTCGACTCCGTCCCAACCGTGATGGTGATGCAGGAGATGGAGCCGCGTCGGAAGACATATCGGTTGGACCGCGGCTCCTACGACGCGCCCGCCGAGGAAGTCCTGCCCGGGCTGCCGTCGGCCCTCTCCCCAAGCAACCCGGCCGACAGGCTTGGCTTTGCACGCTGGCTCGTCTCCAGAGAGAACCCCCTCACCGCCCGCGTGACGGTCAATAGGATCTGGCAAATGCTGTGGGGCTCGGGAATCGTCGAGACGGTGGAGGACTTCGGTTCGCAGGGCGAGTGGCCTACGCATCCCACCCTGCTCGATTGGCTGGCAGTCGAGTTCATGGATTCCGGGTGGGACGTGAAGGCGCTTGTGAAGGCCATCGTGATGAGTGCGGTGTATCGGCAGTCGTCGCACATGCGCCCGCAGCTGCTGGAGCGCGATCCCGAGAATAGGCTCATGGCCCGCGCCCCTCGGCTGCGGCTGCCCGCGGAATCGGTGCGGGACCTCAGCCTGTCCGTATCTGGGCTCGGAGTCGACACTGTCGGGGGCCCATCGGTCAAGCCGTACCAGCCCGCTGGCCTCTGGACCGAACTCGCCGGGGGCGAGGACTACGAGATGGACAGCGGAGGAAATCTGTATCGCCGGAGCCTTTACACGTTCTGGAAGCGGGCCGTTCCGCCGCCGTCGATGATGCTCTTCGACTCCGCCGGACGGGAAGCCTGCACCGTGCGTAGCGTGCGAACCAACACGCCGCTCCAGGCCCTCAACCGCATGAACGACGCGGCGTACATTGAGGCTTCCGCGGCGTTGGCGAGGAGGACGCTTCGGGAGGCGGGCGGCGAGTCCCCGCAGCGCCTGGGCTACATGTTCCGCTTGGCGACCGCCCGGCATCCGAGCCCGGCCGAAATGAACGTGCTCTCCGCGGGGTACGGCTACCATCTCGCGCGCTTCCGCAACAAACCGGAAGCCATGGAGGCCTTGCTCGGCCCGGACCGCAAATGGATCGACGCCCCCGTGTCCGAGCCCGAAATGGCGGCGTACGCGATGATGGCGAGCCTCGTACTCAACCTTGACGAAGCGATAACTCGGGAGTAGCCCGCTGGTAGTCGCGCACCGTCGCCCGGACCGACCGATTGAATTTTGGAATCCGAAGGGGTGTACGTCAGATTTTTGACACCCCCCTCAGGCGGTCGGGACTCGGCGCTCCCAATAGTCCTCAAAGCGCCCACTGAGGACACAGGAGCGCAGGGCGAGGACCGCGTTGGCTCCGTCGCCTGCCCAGCGCATTCCGGAGCGTTTGCAGCGCTCGCCCACGACCGTCTTGCAGCCGGCCTCGACGACGGAGTGCGAGTCACAGTGCAAAACCTCCTAAGTCGTAGGACCAACTTGCTCGTCGTCGGCAGGCGTTGGCCGCGGAGCCTTCCACTTGCCCTTGTCGTTGAGAATTCTTGCGACGGCAGATGCGTCCGGCGGAACGAATAGAAACTGCGTCCGCTGCTGGCCGACCGCTACGATTTCGCGGGTCAGCAGACCCGCCGCCGCCCAGCGCCGCACGGCGCCCTTCGACACGTTGAGTGTAGCAGCGATTTCGCGGGCGGTCCGCAGGCCGCGAGCACGCAACTGCGCCGTCCGGGATTGTCCCAGGAGGCGCCGAACGCTCTGGGCCGTGAAGGGCTGGTCCTGCCAAGCGGTGTGCGCGCGGCGATTGAGTTCAGCGGCGACCTCCGGATGCGTGTGGTCGGCGGCGAGGCGTTCGACGAGGTCGACGAGGTCGGGTTGGACTGCGCGGAGAGCTGCGGCGCCGGGGCGCAGCGCGACGGTGACGGTGCGGACGGCTCCGCCGTGGAAGCGCAGCTGCGCCTGGCCCAGGTTCGCTGTGCGCAGCAACGTGACGTCGGCGAGGATCGTAGCGAGGAGGCGCTGGCGGTCGACGGGTTGGGTGTGCGGCGCGTCCCAGACTTGGGAGAAGTCCTGGGCGAGAGTCTCGAGGCGCTGGCGGGCCTCGTCGGCGAGCAGGGAACGATCCGCCTCCAGGAGGCGCTGGTGCTCCTGGCGGGCCGCCTCCAGCGTTCGCAAGGAGGTGTTCCAATCGGCCTCCAGGCGGGCGGCGACCGTGCGGTTGAGCGGATTCACGGCGTAGTAGCGCTGGGCGGCCAGATCGGCCTCGAAGTCCAGCTGCCGCAGGCGTTCCTCGCGTGTGGCGGCGGCCTGCGCGGCGTGCGTGCGGACTTCTTCCTGCACGGCGAGCGCGACCGCAATGTGGTCGTCGCGGACCGCGGCGACGATCGCGCGCGCGACGGCCCGGTCGACGGCGGTCGCGCTCAGCGACTGGCAGGTCCGGGGGCCGCCCGGCGGCAGTCCCTGGGGCCGGCAGAAGTAGTAGGGATAAGTCTTCTCGCTTGAGTCGTCCCGCGCCGGTTGGCGGGCGTAATGCACGCGCATGCGCGAGCCGCAGCGGCCGCACAGTAGCAAAGAGGCCAGCAGGGCACAGCCTTGGCGCGGCGGAGGCAGGCGCTGGGACCACGCGCCCTCGTTGCGCTTGAGGATCGCTTGATTGGCGGCGAATCGGTTCCAGTCGATATAGCCGGGGTGGGCGTTCGGGAGCAACACCCGCCAGCAGCTCTCCAGCGGGGGCTCCGGCGGGGCGGGCCGCCCCGCCGGAGCGTCTTCAGCCCGCCGCCGGCCCCAGGCGTAGGCGCCGGCGTAGCGCGGGTTCTTGAGGTAGCTGAGGACACGGTCGAGTGTGGGAGGCAGCCAGATCCGCAGGCCCCGGCGCGGGCCGTGGCGGAGCTCGCCGGGCAGTTGCACGCCCTCCTCCTCCAGCCAGCGCCGCGTGGCCGTGGCCGATTCCAGGCGCTCGAACGTGTCGAACACGCAGCGGACGGCCGTCCCGACCGCACTGTCGGGATCGAGCGCGACCGTCTCGTCCGGTTGATACACCAAGCCGATGGGCAACGGTGTCTTCAACGCGCCGCGCTCGGCCTTGTTGCGCAGGCCTCCCTGCAAGCGGGCCTGGATGCTGAACCGTTCGATTTCGCTGAACTGGCCCTTCAGGCCCAGCAGGATGCGGTCGTTGAATTCGTGCGGATCGTACACTCCAGTCTCGTCGAGGATCAACGTGCGGGCTTGGGAGGCCAGTTCGAGCAGGCGCTGCCAGTCGGCGTTGTTGCGGGCCAGGCGGGACACCTCCAGACCCATCACGAGGCCGACCTCGCGCACCGCCACGGACGCGACCAATGGCCGGAAGCCGTCCCGGTTGGCGGACGAGGCCCCGGATTTGCCGAGGTCTTCGTCAATGACGCGGACTTGGTCGGCTGGCCAGCCCAAGGCCACGGCGCGCTCGCGCAAGGCGTACTGGCGCTGGGTGCTTTCGGTGTTGTGCCGCACCTGGTGCAGCGTCGACTGGCGGACGTACAGCACCGCGGGGCGGTCCAGGTGCCGCTGCGTCACCTTAGCAGCGCTGATCTGGGATGGATGCATGGGGCAGGTCTCCTTCCGGAAGCATTCGCAGATGGCGCCGGAGGGCGCGGGCGACCCCGGCGGCGAACAGAGCGCCGGGATGCGCAGCGGGAGGCGCGCCAGGCGGCGCAGGCTGGCACGGGGCGTGGCGCAAGGCTGGCAGCAGACCCTGGCTGCGCACCAGGCCAATCCCGGGGCAGTAGCCGCCTTGGGCGTGCCGCGCACGCCAGTCCTCGTAGCGCGCGCGCGCCGCGGCGCTCAAGGCCGGCCTCCGGGCAGGCGTTTTTTTTCGCGGCGCGCCAGGGCCTGATCCAGGCTGACGCGATGGATCGAGAGCCCGAAGCGGGCCTCGATCTCGCGCACCAGGATGGTGGCTCCCGCGGGCTGCCGTTGACACACAAGTCAGGGGTTGACTTTTGTACTTGCTTTGTGTCATTCCTGGGGCATGCACGAGCAAAATCAAATCGCGGCCACGCTCACCAGTGCCGGCGGCACGACCCGGTTGAAGGAGTTGCTGGCGCAAGTCGGCTCGGCCAGCCGGACCGAGTTTGGCCGACGCGTGTGCCAGCTGTTCGGCTTCCATGACGCGCGCGGCCACCCCCAGCTGGCCGGCTGCATGAAGGCGCTACGCGCGCTCGACGCGGACGGCCGCATCCAGCTGCCGGCCCCGCGTCACGAGCGCCGCCGCTGCCAGCCGCGCGGTCTGGGACGGCCGGTCCCGGAGCCGCAAGGCGTGCCTGCGCGGGTCGATCAGGTGCAGGGGCTGGAACTGGTCGAGGTGACCGGCGATGACCAGCGGCGCCTCTGGACCGAGCTGCTGCAACGCGAGCATCCGCGCGGCGCGGCGCGGCACGTGGGGGCACAGCTGCGCTACCTGCTGGTCTCCGAGCACGGTGTCCTCGGCGCGCTGGGCTTCGCCGCCGCGGCGCTGGCGCTGGCGGCGCGCGACACCTGCATCGGCTGGGACGCCGACCTGCGCTCCCGCCAGTTGCATCGCGTGGTCGCTCTGAGCCGCTTTTTGATCCGTCCCTCCGTGCACTGCCAGAACCTCGCCTCCAAGGCGCTCGGGCTGTGCCTGCGTCGCCTGCCCGCCGACTTCGAGCGCCGCTACGGCTATCGCCCGGCGCTGGTGGAGACCTTTGTCGAGAAGGACCGCCACGCGGGCACCTCGCTGGCCGCCGCCAACTGGGTGCTGGCGGGCGAGACCGCCGGGCGCGGGCGCTTCGCGCCGCGCGGCGCGCGCGTGCCGCTGAAAGCGGTCTACCTGTACCCGCTGGCGCGGAACTGGCGCGCGCAGCTGGGCGTGGCGGCGCCGCAGCCGCTGCCGGCGCTGGGCGCGGGCGAGGGCCTCGCGCGGGACGTGTGGGCGCAGCACGAGTTCGGCGGCGCGCCGCTGGGCGATGTACGCTTGAGCAAGCGCCTGGTGAAGAGCGCGCAAATGCAGTCGGAGCAGCCCCTGGCGTCGTTCCCGGGGGCGGCCGGGGGGAACTTGGCGGCGGTGCGGGGCCACTACCGCATGATCGACCAGCCGGCCGCCTCGGAGGTCACGCCGGAGAACATCCTGGCGCCGCACCGGCAGCGCACGCTGCAGCGGATGCAGGGCCAGCAGGCGGTGCTGTGCCTGCAGGACGGCAGCGATCTGAACTTCGCCGAGCACCCCGGCTGCATCGGCTTGGGGCTGATCGGCAAGAACAAGCGCGCGGCGGGCACGCTGGGGCTGCACATGCACTCGACGCTGGTGGTCAACGGGGAGGGCCTTCCGCTGGGGGTGCCGCACATCCAGTACGAGGCGCCGGACGGGCAGGCCGACAAGGGTCGGCCGCTGGAGGAGCGCAAGACGTACCGCTGGGTGCGGGGGCTGCGGGCGTGCGCGGCGCTGGCGGAGGAGCTCGACGGGGTCCGTCCGGTGTCGGTGATGGACCGCGAGGGGGACGTGTTCGCGCTGTTCGCCGAGCAGCGCCGGCTGGGGAGCCTCGACCTGCTGGTGCGAGCCAAGCACAACCGCTCGCTGGGCCAGGGCGTGCCTGAAGTGGCCCCGTTTTCGTGGACAGCTGAGATAGCGTGATAGGCAGTTGATTGCTTGCAGAGAGGGCAGGGGGTAAGGAGGCCCCGGACAATGAGCAAACATGCCTATGTGAAGGCCTACCCGAAGGAGTTTCGGGACAAGGTGGTGAAGCTGGTGCAGGTCGGTGCTCGCAGCACCCGGGAGGTGGCCGAGGAATTCGGGATCTCCGCGGATTCGGTGCGGCGCTGGATGCAACAGGCCGAGCGCGATCAGGGCAGTCGGCAGGACGGCCTGCGCAGTGCGGAGCGGGAGGAACTGGTGCGCCTGCGGCGGGAGAACCGGCGGCTGAAGATGGAGCGCGAGATCCTGTCAAAAGCAGCCACCTGGTTCGCTCGGGAGACCGATTCGATCCCGTAAGGGTGTTCGGATTCGTCAGAGCGCACCAGGGGCAGTATCCGATCGCCTGCATGTGCCGTGTGCTGGGGGTCTCCACCAGCGGGTACTACGCATGGCGGCAGCGGACGCCGAGCCGGCGGGCGCAAGAGCGCGAGGCGTTGAGCCGGAGGATCGCGGCGATCCACGTGGAATCGCGGCAGACCTACGGGGCGCGGCGGGTGCAGGCGGAGCTGCAGGCGGAGGGCGTGAGTGTGTCGCGGCAGCGGGTGGCGCGGCTGATGCGGGCGCTGGGGCTGGAGGGCGTGACGCGGAGGAAGCGGCGCTGCACGACGCGCAGGGAGCGGGAAGCGGCGGTGGCGCCGGACCGGGTCCAGCGGCGTTTCGAGGCGTCCGAGCCGAACCGGTTGTGGGTGGCTGACATCACGTATGTGCCGACCCTGGAAGGGTTTGTGTACCTGGCAACGGTGCTGGACGTGTTCAGCCGCAAGGTGGTGGGCTGGGCGATGGGCGCGCGGCAGACCGTCGAGCTGGTCCAGGCGGGGCTGGAGATGGCGCTCCAGATGCGGGCGGCGCAGGGCGTGGTGTTCCATTCCGACCGCGGGAGCCAGTACACGGCGCTGGCGTTCAGCCGGCGCTGCGCCGAGGCCGGCATCGAGCGTTCAATGGGGGCGGCCGGGAACTGTTACGACAATGCCATGGCGGAGAGCCTGTTCGCGACGCTGGAATGCGAGTTGCTGCAACGCGTTCCGTTCGCGACCCGCGAGCAGGCGACCACGGAGATCTTCGTGTTTCTGGAAGGCTTCTACAATCGCAAGCGCCGTCATTCGGCGCTGGGCTATCGCTCCCCGGTGGAGTTCGAGCAGGCCTGGCACGCGCAGCAGGCGGGGGTCTGAGCGCGGGCCGACAGGGGCGCGACGGGCCCTGACACTGGTAACGTTACCATGCACCGCGGGGCCTGTTGCCTGGCGCCCGGTCCCGCGGCGGCCCGCGCCCGGCCCGCTCAGTCCCGCCCGAAGCCCAGCGGGGGCTCGACGGCTTGCAGGGCGTCGAGGTCCAGCTCTGTGATCGCCTCCAGCTTCGCCCCCAGCGCGCTCCCGTACAGGCTCTCCGGCAGCTTCTCCAGCCACTCCCCGTAGTGCTCCTGGAGCTGCACCAAGCTCTGCACCGCGTCGCGCCAGCGTTGCGGATTCGAGCGCCGCTCCTGCGGACGGCGATAGCGGACCGGCCGCGCCCCCTCCCGGCGCCGGGCGCGATAGCGCCGCTGTTTCTCTGCGTTCGTCAAGGCCATGCCATTGCCCTCCGGCTGCTCGCGTGGTGGCGGGCTCTCCGCCCCTGGTAACGTTACCATGATCCATGCAACCGCACCGGTCGCAACGGGCGTGCCTGCCAGCCATCCCGCAGGAGCTGTTGTGCCCGGCATGGCCAGTCCGCTCCCGTGCCGACACGGGAGGCGCGAGAGGGCGGCACGATCCGCAGCCAAGTCAAAACAAAAGATGCCGGAAATGTGCTGGGGGGCGCGCCCCCCAGCACCCCCTCCCGGGGCCTCCTCACCCCTTTCCACTGCCTCTCTTGGAGAGGGGGGGAGGGGCGCTCCCCTCCCCCTGCTACCCCCTCCCCCCTTGACATCTCAAGCCCCCTGCACCATCATGGTGCCGCCCCTCTGGAGTTGCTGCAGCTGCCGCACACTCAACTGTCCACCACTCCCTAGCCACCTCAGCCGAAGCTGTTCGACGCGGTGCGGGCGGAGCCGGCGCAGGCGCGCCTGGAGATCCATGTGGGGCGCTTGTCGGCGCGGCGGGGCAGCCGCGGGCAGCAGGGCAGCGAGGCGCGCGAGCAGCGGGCCGCGCAGGTGGGGCTGCGCTGGAAGACGCTGCAACTGCCGGCACCGAAGGGGGGCGCGGCGCCGGTGAGCCTGAACTTGGTGCACGTGCGCGAGGAGACGGAGCCTGCCAACGCCGAGCGGCTGGAATGGTTCCTGCTGACGACGCTGCCGGTGCAGTCGCGGCAGGACGCGGAGCGGGTGCTGAACTGGTACCGCTTGCGGTGGCGGATCGAGGACTGGCACCGGGTGCTGAAGTCGGGCTGCAAGGTGGAGCACCTAGGGCATCGGACGGGCGAGCGGATCGAGCGGGCGGTGACGATCAACGCGGTGATCGCCTGGCGGCTGACGCTGATGACGCTGTTGGGGCGGGAGACGCCGGAACTGCCGGCCGCAGTGCTGTACTCGGACATCGAGAGCATGGCGCTGAACGATTTCGCGAGGGACCGCAAGCTGCCGCCCCCGGACAATCTCGGGCGCGCGGTGCGCACGATGGCGATCCTGGGCGGCTAGCTGAACCGCAACAAGGAACCGCCACCCGGGCATCAGAAAATCTGGTCCGGCTACACGCTCCTGAACGCTGCCTCGCAGGCCTACGAGCGAGTCATCCGGATGCAGCAAGACAGCGATTTGTACAAGCGAGTGGTTTTAACCTGACTTGTGTGTCAACGGCAGCCCGCGGGCCCGTGCCCGGCCCGCCACTCGTCGACGAAACGCAGGATCTCGGCAGTGATCTTGTGCGGGCCGTGCGGGCCGCGTTGGCGCGGCACCAGGCCGACGAGGCCGTCGGCTTCGAAGAGGCGTTCGAGGCGGTGCAGCGTGTGCCGCGACAAGCCGAAGTCGCGGGCGGCCTGGGCGCGCCCGCGCGCGTCCTGGCGGACGTCCCGGATCAACTCGTAGCGCACTTGCAGCAGGTCGGCGGGATCGTAGAAGGGACTGTGCTGGAAGCGCGGGGCGAGGACGCGTTCGGGATGGGCGTTGAGGGTGCCTGCCTCGCGCAGGCGTTGGCGCTTGGATGGGGCTGAGGCCATGGGGGTTCCTCCGCCTCGATTGTAGCAATAAATATACTTCATATCGCAACGGAAGACCTTCGTGGACCGAGGGCGTGGTGCCCCAAATCCTCCTGAAAAGGCTTCATCCCAGCTCTTTCTCCCACCGTCTACCCCCGTCATGCAAGATATTTTCTGCGCCATATGTAAGAAATTTCCTGCGACACCTCAGGCCGTCCGCTTCCGCAGCCGCTCCACCAACTCGGCCAATTCCAGGAGCTTGGAAGGCCGCAACAGGGCACGCCCGCCGGCGGCGCTCAGATAGGCGTCCGGCGGCGCCAGATCAGTCCACGCCCGCGGCAGGTAACGGTAACCGCCCTCGCGGTCGCCGCAACGCACCAGATCTCCCTGGTACGAGACGACCGCAAGCCGCTTCCCCCGTAACGGGTGGCACGGGTGCGTGACGACGAGGTGCAAGTTGGGCTTAGAGGCCGCCTGTTGTGTCTTTGCTGGGGGAGTCCACCCCGGAGCCGATGCACAGGTCCTGGGCGCGGAATTCGTCATAGCGCATCCGGTCGCGGTTCCCCTCGCTGTATCCCACGCACTTGCGCGCGGCTTCGCACTCCCCGCTGTGCTGCCCGAGCACCGCCAGCAGCTCCTCAAGACGCCCGCGCTCCAGTTGCGCACAACGGGCATGCGCCCAGTCGTCCGTGCCTGCGCCCGCACCGAACAGCGCATGGCCGACCTCCCAAAGTTTCTCCTTCACGTGCCAGAGGTCCACGATCTGGATGGCGCCCGGGCACTCGCTTTGCGCGAGATTCCAGATCCACAGCGCCCCGTCGCCCAGCACCACGCGGCGCTCCGCCTCCGCGTAGCTGCAGCGCGCGACCAAGCGGCGCACGCGCTGGGCGAACGGCGACACGGCGGTGTCCGTGTCGCGGCTGGCCGCGCTCTCGATCACTGCCGAGTAACGCACCGAACCCTCGTCGCGCAGCGGACGCTCCTCCTTGCTGCGCGACTCGGCCGTCCAGACCGTGACCAGCTTGGACTCGCGCGTCTGCGAGCTGCCATCGGCTTGCTTGCCGCGGCGGGCACGGGTCTCCTCCGAGCGCATCGGCACGCCCGTGCCGTCCATCCCGAGGTACGCCGTCGGCGCAGGCAGCGGCTCCGCCTGCACGACCGTGCGTGCGTCCCAGGCAAGCGCCCGGCCGAGGGCCTTGGCCGTACGCTCGACTTGCTTGGCGGGCACCCGTAAACCGGCCAGTTCGTCCAGCAACGTGCTGGCGGCGGCGAAGCTGACGTGGGCGGCGGTCGAGCCGGTTATGCGCGTGACGGCCGGGGACAAGCTGGCGCCCTCCAGTTGCAGCGCTTGGTCGCGCGGGCAGAAGCCGTGCCCGCAGCTCGCGCAGTGGTAATAGGCGCGTTCCAAGGTCACGCGCCCCACGCTGACGGTGAAGGTCTTGGGCAAGCGGCCTTTGTAGCGCGCCCTCTCGCCGCACGGGCAGGTCAGGCTGGACCCGGCCAGATCCGACCGGTCGTCGTTCAAGCGCCGCTGCACCACACGCGCCATGAGTTGCAAGGCGCCGCGCCGCGCCGCCACCTCGACGGCCTCGAAATCGATCTCGTCCAGCGTGCCCGAGCCTAGCAGCGTGTCCAGTTCGGCTTCGGTGGCGTCAACGAATTCCGCCGACCACGCTTTTTTTACCCTCGTCCGGCCCGTCCTGGGTCGCAGCGCGGCGCTGGGATTGCAGGCGGGCGTCGCACAAGCCCTCGCTGACTTCGATCAGCTCCCAGATCCACCGGCGTAGGCGCTGGCACTCGGCGATCTGCGCCCGGGTCGCGGCGAGGGCCGCGGCGGGGATCGTGCGGGTGCGAGTCTTGCCGTTGACCTTGGCCGTCAGCTGCCAATGCGGGCCGTGGCCGCGGGAGCTGGCGTCGGCGCAGCGGCAGGTCGGCTTGCCGCACTTGCGGTAGCTGGCGGTCAGGGAGCCGGGGCGCAGGTCGCCGAGGGTGGTCAGCTGCCGGAACAGCTGCTGGCGCTGGGCTTCCAAAGCGTCGACATCGACGGTGGCGGGCATGGGGGGATCCTCCACCCTTCAAGCCTATCATACTTGAAGGGTGGATCGCGGTTTCCCCTGGCGACTCCAGAGCCTTT
The DNA here is from genome assembly GCA_965218615.1 of Bryobacterales bacterium. Classification (GTDB taxonomy): domain Bacteria; phylum Acidobacteriota; class Terriglobia; order Bryobacterales; family UBA6623; genus VXMF01. The sequence goes on along the minus strand of CBDCLH010000001.1, from coordinate 93,202 downwards.
CCGGCCCGATCTCAGAAAATCAAACTGATGTCGTACACCCAATCCGAAGCCGGCGTTCTATAATAGGCGCGGTTTCAGTTCTCATGGCACACACAACTCCCTGGTCCGTTCGAAGCACTCGCCGGCACTTCTTCGGCAAAAGCGCCTATGGCTTGGGCATCGCCGCTCTGGCTCAGCTGCTTGGAGAAGAACTGCCCGACCGCGGTCTGCCAGGGCTGCCGCACTTTGCGCCGAAGGCGAAGCGCGTCATCTACCTCTTCCAATCCGGGGCTCCTTCGCAGCTCGACATTTTCGACTACAAGCCCCAGCTGGAGAGACTGCGAGGCAAGGATCTGCCCGATTCCGTGCGGCAAGGCCAACGGTTGACGGCGATGACCGCCACACAGTCGAGCTTCCCGGTTGCGCCGTCGATCTTCCGGTTCCAGCAGCACGGCCAATCCGGTGCCTGGATCAGCGAACTCCTGCCCCACACGGCGAAGATCGCCGACCGCCTCTGTTTCATCAAGTCGATGCACACCGAGGCGATCAATCACGACCCAGCCGTGACGTTCTTCCAGACCGGCGCGCAGTTGGCCGGTAGGCCCTCGATCGGCTCCTGGATCTCCTACGGGCTCGGCAGCGATAACCGTGACCTGCCGGGATTCGTGGTCATGGTTTCATCAGGTAGCGACCGCACTGGCCAGCCTCTCTATGATCGGCTCTGGGGAAGCGGCTTTCTGCCGACGCACTACCAGGGCGTGAAGTTCCGGTCCAACGGAGACCCGGTGCTCTACCTTTCCGACCCGGACGGGATCGACCGTTCTGCCCGGCGGCGCTACCTGGACGATCTCGGCCGACTGAACGAGATCAAGTACAAAGAGTTCGGCGACCCGGAAATCCTGACACGCGTCTCGCAGTATGAAATGGCGTTTCGCATGCAGGCCTCGGTGCCCGAGTTGACCGATCTCTCCCAGGAGCCCGAGTCCACGTTCTCGCTCTACGGCGAGGAGGCCCGCAAGCCGGGAACCTATGCCGCCAACTGCCTGCTGGCCCGCCGGCTCGTCGAGCGCGGCGTCCGGTACGTGCAGCTGTTCCACCGTGGTTGGGACCAACACACCAACCTGCCCGAGAAGATCGGCATTCAGTGCGCGGACACCGACCAAGGCTCCGCCGGTCTGGTCCAGGATCTGGCGCAACGTGGATTGCTGGAGGACACTCTGGTCGTGTGGGGTGGAGAGTTCGGCCGCACGGTCTACAGTCAGGGCAAACTCACTGCCGACGACTACGGACGCGACCACCATCCTCGCTGTTTCACGATGTGGATGGCCGGCGCCGGGATCAAGCCTGGTGTTACGGTGGGCGAGACGGACGATTTCAGCTACAACATCCACGCCGATCCGGTCCACGTGCATGACCTGCACGCGACGGTGCTGCATCTGTTGGGCATCGACCATAAGAAGCTGACCTTCAAGTACCAAGGCCGCCACTTCCGCTTGACGGATGTGCACGGCGAGCTCGTCAGCAAGGCGCTGGCCTGACAGCCCGGCGCTTCGCCCCAGTCTTCGCCTTCCTTACAACGCTCCATGAACGGGAAACTGCTTTGCGTCGGCTTGGCGGCATTCGCTTTGCTGCACCAGGATGCCTGGCTCTGGCATGACGCGCGGCTGCTATTCGGCTTTCTGCCGGCAGGCCTGGCCTACCACGCCCTGTATTCGCTGCTGACCGCGGGACTTTGGATGCTGGCGATCCGCTACGCATGGCCCGCGGAACCCGAACCGTTCACGGCCACTTACGAGGACGGAGGGGACCCGGCGCAGTGACGCAATTCGCCGTCATCTGCTCCTACCTCTGCGCGCTGATCGGCCTCGGGGTCCTGAGCAACCGCGCGTTCCGCGGCACGGCGCAGGACTTCTTCCTCGCAAGCCGCTCCATCGGGCCACTTCTCTTGCTGCTCTCGGTCTTCGGCACGTCGATGACCGCGTTTTCGCTTGTCGGCAGCACCGGTGAGGCGTACCGCAGCGGGATTGGCGTCTACGGCCTGATGGCGTCGTGGTCCGGACTGGTGCACTCGGCGGTGTTCTTTTTCGCCGGCGTCCGGTTGTGGGCGTTCAGCAAGAGGCACGGCTACACAACGCAGATCCAGTTCTTCCGGGACCGCTACGCGAGCCGCGCCCTGGGACTGTTGCTCTTCCCCGTCCTCGCCGGCCTCGTCGTTCCCTACGTCCTGATCGGCCTGCTGGGCGCCGGAAGCGTTGTGCAGGCTCTGACGCAGGGCGCCTTCCCCGGCGCGTTCGCCCCCAGTGGCGGCGGCGTGCCACCCTGGCTGACGGGACTCGGCGTCTGTGCCGTCGTGCTGCTGTACGTCTTCGTCGGCGGCCTCCGCGCTGCGGCCTGGGCGAACGCACTCCAGGCCGGAATGCTGCTCCTGACGGGCATCGCCACCTTTTGGTTGCTCTCCTCGAAGTTGGGAGGGATGCAGGCGGCAACCCAGGCCGTCCAGAATGCGCACCCTGAAAAGCTCATCCGTGGAGACGGGTTCGGCCAACTGCACTTCTTCAGCTATTGCTTCATCCCGCTCTCGATCGGCATGTTTCCGCATGTGTACCAGCATTGGCTGACGGCGAAGTCCGCCGCTACGTTCAAGCCACTGTTGATCTGGCACCCAGTCTGCATGATGCTGGTGTGGCTCCCCTGCGTCCTCATCGGCGTTTGGGCGACTGCAGCCACGATGCCCGACGGCTCGCCGGTGGTCCCGCTCGGGTCGCCCGTCAACAGCGAGCTGGCCCTGCTGGTGCAGCGCCTGGCGACGCCCTTGCTCGGTGGCGTCCTCGGGGCGGGGATCCTGGCGGCGATCATGTCCTCGCTCGACTCGCAGTTCCTGGCGATCGGATCCATGTTCACGAACGACATCGTCGTACAGATGCTGGGAAAAGATCGCCTGAGCGAGGCCCAGAAAATTCGCTTGGGGCGCTGTTTCGTGGTGGCCGTCGCGGCGGCCGCGTACCTGTTCTCGCTCAGCGAGCCTCGCAGCGTCTTCTCGCTCGGCGTATGGTGCTTCAGCGGGTACGCTTCGCTCTTCCCTGTCGTACTGGCTGCGGCGTACTGGAAACGCGCGACCGGTCCCGGGGCGATCGCTTGCGTGCTGGTCAGCGTTGTCCTCGGGTGGCTGTTCTTTCGCGACAGCGGCTATGGCAGCGATCCTTCGTACCTCTTTTTGGGGATGCTGCCGGTGGCGACGATGCTGGCGGCTTCGACGGCCGCCCTGGTCGCCGTGTCCCTGGTGACCAGACCGCCGCCGGATGCGACGTTGCGCAAGTTCTTCCCGATATCGCGGGACGCCGGACCGCGTTCGACACATGCCGCTCCGACGCTATAGAATCAGCTCTCGAAGGCCTCGTAGCCCAACAGTCCCCGGGATCGTTGTGACGATTGCGTATATCACAGCCGGCGCCGCGGGAACGCTCTGCGGCAATTGCCTGAGGGACAACGCGCTCGCGGCGGCGCTGCAGCGCCAGGGCCATGAAGTCCTCCTACTGCCTGCCTATACTCCGCTGCTGACGGACGAGACCGACGTCAGCGACGAGCGGATCGTCTTCAGCGGCATCAATTTGTACCTGCAAGCCAAGTACTCGTTCTTCCGAGCCAGCGGCCTGCTCGACAGATTGCTCGACAATCCGCGTCTGCTGCGCTGGGTGTCGAGCTTCGGCGTCGACACCGAACCCGCCAAGCTCGGAGCGATGACGCAGGACATGCTACGGGGCGCGGACGGCCCGTACCGCAGAGAGATGCGCAAGTTGGTCGAACTCTTGCAGGCGGCCCGGCCTGCGATCGTCCACTTGACGAACTCGATGCTGGCCAGCATGGCGGAACCCGTCAAGCGGCATCTCGGCGTCCCTGTGGTGTGCTCGCTGCAAGGCGAGGCCGGTTTCCTGGCCGGCCTGCCGGAGCCGTACCGGGAAGCCTGCTATGGCTTGTTGCGGCGCCACGCGGCCCACATCGATGCGTTCGTGGCGCCGTGCGCAGACCAGGCCGACGCCATGGCGGCCCAGCTGGGAGTCGACGCCGATCAGATCGAAACGGTCCTGCCCGGAATCTCGCTCGAAGGATTCGAGAGGCGGCGCAAGCTTCGGGGCGACAGATTCGTTGTAGGGTTCCTGGCCAGGATCTCCGAAGAGAAGGGGCTGCACCTGTTGGCGGAGGCCGTCAGCCACTTGCGCCGGCAGCACCCCGAACGGACCGTGGAATTGCGTGTTGCGGGTTGGCGACGGGACGGCGCCACGGACTATCTGGCCCGCGCGCGGGAGCGGTTCCAGTTCGCCGACTTCGGCTACTTGTCACGGGACGCGAAACTCGACTTCCTGCACGGCCTCGACGTCTTTTCCGTGCCGACGACCTACCGCGCCTCCAAGGGCCTGTACGTGCTGGAAGCCATGGCCGCGGGCGTGCCCGTCGTGCAGCCGAGGATCGGAGTGTTTCCCGAGCTGCTGGCAGCGACCCGGGGCGGTCTGACGTGCGCAGCCGGAGACAGTCAGGATCTTGCGGCCAAGCTCGGCAAGTTGATGACGGACAGCACCCACGCGGATCGCCTGGGAAGCGGCGGTCGACAAGCCGTTCGGGAGAGATTCCACGTGGGACGCATGGCCTCCGAGACGGCCGCGTTGTACCGGCGGCTCGGCTGTTGAGTCCGAGCGCTTCAGCCTGCGGTCCGCCAGAACGCGTTCGACGGCAGGCGCGGCCCAGGACGGTCTTCGCCGCCCCAAAGGAACCCGCCTGCCGTCCATGACCCTGTCGAGGGATGGATCGGGCCTGCGTTCAGAACAGCGAGGCGAGGTCGCTGAAGCGCTTCACCACACGGAGCCGCCGATGGGACTTCGGAACCGGTTCGATTTCGAGACTCCAGGTGGACTGGTGCGGAACCAGCACGGCTCCCAGGCCCGCTTCGAGAGCGGGGTTGATATCGGACTTGGGACTGTTTCCAATCATCCAGGTTCGCTCAGCCTCGCAACCAATCTCCTGGATCACGGTTCGGTAGCAGGCCAGATCCTTTTCTCGTACATTGGCCACGTACTGGAAGCATCCGTCGAGGCCCGAGCGCGCGAGCTTGGCCTGCTGTTCTTCGAAGGCTCCCTTCGTCACCAATCCCAGCGGATGGCGGCGGCCGAGGTCCGCCAGCGTATCCTGCACGCCCGGCATCAACTCGATCGGGTGGCGCCAGATCCGGTCTGTCATCCCGAGCAGACGCTGCCGCTCCGCGGCGAAGCAGGACCGGCCGCGGAAGTGCTCATAGCACGCAATCAGATTCCGCGAAAAATTCGCGGTCCCGTAGCCGTGCTTCTTGATGTTGCGGGCCTCGATAGCATCCAGTTCTTCGCGCACTTGAGCGGGGCGCAAGCGCGCGTGGTCAACGTAAGCGATGAAGTCCTCGATCGCCTCTTCGAAGTAGATGTTGTTCTCCCACAACGTGTCATCCGCATCGAACAGCAGCCAGTGCGCCACGGGCATCGAACCAGTATCGATGATGCCCAAGCCTGGGCCCGGCCTGCGCATCCCGCCGCGTCCCGGCAGCATCGCGGATGCCGCAGCCGCAACGAAGCGCTGGGCCTCGATCCGTCTGCAGGCAAGCCTTCCGCGAGACCTCGGCCTCAGCGCCAGCGAGCTTGCGGTGCAGTTCCGCTCGTGAACCCAGAGCCGACGCTGCGTCGGCCCGGATCACACGTCCTAGCACCCGCGCAAGGAGCTGCACGAGCGTCAGAAGAACAAGTACTTGCGCCAGTTCTCCTGTTGATCCCCCAATTGCCGCATCAGACTGCGGCTGGTGTGCAGATTGAACGGCCTGGGCTGCCGCCAGAGGCTCATCGAGACCTCATGGGGCAGGCGGTCGCCCTTGCGATTGTTGCAGCGCAGGCAGCAGGCGACCAAGTTTTCCCACGTGTTGCTCCCGCCCCTCGAGCGGGGAATGACATGGTCCAGAGTCAACTCGCCGGCTCCGAATCGAGTGTGGCAGTACTGGCAGGTGTACTGGTCTCGGATCAGGATGTTCTTGCGCGAGATCGCGCGCATCTGCCTTGGGATGCGGCGGTACTCCAGCAACCGGATCACCGATGGGATCGCAAGACTCTGGGACGGGGAGTGCACCCTGCCCTCCCCCGCTTCTTCCGTGGACGCGACGCCTTTCACCAGCAGCACCAGCGCGCGCCGGACCGCGCAAACATGGATCGGCTCGTAGCTGGCGTTCAGGACGAGAACCGGCTTGCGCAAGGTATTCGACTGCGGTAGCTGCCCGATCATCGTACCCGTCCCCCCACGCGAACCTGAACCTGCGATGCATCCGCGCCAGACCAAGCCGCTCGCGTCGGGGCGCGACCGGCGGCAGCACTGAGCCCGCTGAAACACGAGTGTCCGCACCCCGCTCGCGCTCGGCCCGCCTGGGTCGAGTCCAACGGAACAACGCCTACTCGACTCTCAGCATTGCACGCCGGGCGGGTCCCCGCAGATTCGAAGCAGCCGAGCGAGGGCGGGCCGTTCCGGCGCGACGTGCGCACGGCAAGGAGCGGCGGATTCGATCGCTTGGCCCAGGGGCTTGAGAAAACTCACCTCTCGGAGCTAGGCGCTTCAGCTTCGCTTTCGACCTCTTCTTGGCAGTCGCGACAGTAGCGCGTCCAGGGAACTGCGTCGAGCCGCTTGAGGCTGATCGGCCGCCCGCATAATTCACAAATACCAAATTCCCCGCTGCCGAGTCGAATCAGGGCATCGCTGACCAGCAGCAACTGGGATCTGCCGCTGTCGCTTTGCGAATATAGCATCTCCCGGTTGTACGAAAGCGTGGCTTCTTCCGCTTCGTCTCCTCGGTTTTTCTCACCGAGGACGCGGCCTGCGGTCTCCGTCTTGGCCAGCAGATGGCTCAACTCGAGATGCTCCTGTTCGAGCCGTTTGCGGAAGGCGGCGAGACGCCTCGTATCCATCGTTGCTGTTGGCTCCTACGGGCCCGTTTCGGACTTGGGCATCGATCTGGAATCGTCGAGTATTGTAGGCGCCGGCCGGGAACCTGTCAACAAACTGCGCCGATCCTCAGCAATTCGCAAGACCTGAGATATAGGTGGGCTGTTGGCATCTCGCCGGGCGTTCGGGAGCGTCGCAGAGAGATTGCGAGAGCGCCAGCGGGGCATCGGCAGTAGCAAGTGGCGCATCCGGGAGCGGCTCCGAGCGCCTCTCCAGCCGTTCCGAGGCCCACGCGGCAGAGCCCTGCTGCGGGCTCCCCGACGGGCCCGGTGCTCGCCGCTGGCTGCTGCAGCAATCTCATGAGGGTGCGGGCGAGGGGCCGGCCCGCGACTCGCCTGCGCCCAGCATCGTGGTGCGCAAGCTCGTCCAGTTCGGGAACCAGAACCGCTTCGTCAAGGAGCGCAGGTCCTCGAAGCAGGTGCGACGCGGGCCGGCCTCGTCGCGGCATTGCCGCCACACGCCCTGCAGGCCGTCCAGCAGCGTGTGCAGCGCGAAGGCGAACAGGTTCAGCGTGGCGAGCAGGTTGGCCAAGCCGTGGCGGCCGTGCCCGAAGTTGCGCTTGCTGTTGTAGCCGTGGCGCGCCAGGCAATTGAACGTCTCATTCTCGATCTTCCACCTGGCGCGTCCGAGCCGTGCGCTCGCCGCCACGTTGTCGGCGGTGACCTCCAGGCGGGTGCAGAAGGTGTTGGAGTAGGTGCGCTCGCCGTGGCGCTGGATCGGGAACTCGATCCAGGTCCCGAGCAGCGCATCGTCGCTGTCGCGGAGCGGCAGGCCGTGCATCCAGCGATAGCGGTGCAACTCGACTTGGCGTTTGTGGTTGGGGGTGCGGATCCAGCCGGTGGAGTGGGGGAAGTCGTCGTGGATGAGTTCGTATCAGCGCTTGTGTGTTGTCGCTCGGTGTCTGTTGACGTGAGAATCTCAAATTATTTCGGCGGCACGGAGGGAGGTATTCCCACTTTCTTACGCTCCCGCCGGAAGGAAACGTAGGAGACGCTGGTCTGAGAGCACTGTAGGCACGGGACTTAGGCGCATCGCCGTGCTAAGACGGTTCTCGAATTATCCTGATTTCCAATCATTCCGGCGTCAGCGCAATTCGAGAAAAAACCGGGGTATCCGGCCGGAATAATCCGAGCGCCAACAGCTTGTGCGAGTGGGGCTTCCAGATGAAGAGGAAGTCGGCTTCGAGGTGGCGGACGAGTTGGCAGAGGGGCTGGCAGCAGTACAGGTCGTCGCCGAGGAAGACGGGCCGGAAGGGGCGCAGTTCGTCGCTGTGGGCGGGCAACCAGCGCTTGGCGGCGTGGCGTTCGCAGTCCTGCTTGCGTTCTTTGTCGGAGCGGCCGTCGTGGGGGTTGTGCTGGGGCTGGACGCAGTGGGGCAGCAGGGGCAGGGCGCGGTTGTGGCCGTCGGCGACGACGGTCGCGGCGAGCATGCTGTGGAAGGACTGCTCGGTTTTGTGTTGGCCGACATGGCGGGTCGAACACTGGTCGCAGTGGATGGCATTCGAACACTGCAATGGAATGCCGTCAAGAGCGATGGCCACGCGACCGTCGAGGCGCAGGAAGGGATCCAGGGCAGCGTGGTCGTGGGCGGTTTGCAGGCAGGCGGCAAACAGGGGGGCGAAGTGGTCGGGGTCGTGGCCATCCAGGAGGTTTCTGAGGTGGTTGTCACAGGGAATTTTCCCGACACCGAACAGGGATTGGCAATGGGAGCGAGCGTCCTTTTTCTGCCTACGGCGCTGGAAGTCGAGGAAGGAGGGGGACTGGAAGAAGAAGGTGGCGAGAGCACAGGAGGCGGCGTCGGCGAGGCTGTAGCGCTGGTTGGCGCCGGTCCGGGGAGCAGGCAAGGCGGAGGCGATCTGGCGGAATCTGTCGAGGAGAGACTCAAGGACGGGAACGGAGGCCACATTTTATGTTTGAAAGCGCTGTCCGAAAAGTTAAGTCCCCAGAAATTGGTCCCTCATTCCGGCATCTGCAGCGGCAAAACCCCCAAAGCAGGCTAAATTTAGAATCGCTGCCCCGAAACGAGCCTCATGCTCCCGGTCCTTGGATGACCAAAACCTCAAATTTAGAATCGCTGGCCGATCCTGCGAGGGTGACCTCGGCCGTTCCCTGGATCGCTCCGTTCGAGAGATTCTTGCGCCCCTTGGCGGGGCCTAGGGTGTTCCCGATACGGCCATGGCTGCGACGCACCGTGCGATAAACTCAAGGGGTGACTTCACCCCGCACCTTGTTCGACAAAGTCTGGGACTCGCATGTGGTTACGCACGCCGCGGGCGCTCCCGCCGTGCTCTACATCGATCTGCATCTCGTGCACGAGGTGACGTCTCCGCAGGCGTTCCAGGGCTTGCGGGACCGTGGGATCGGGGTACGCCGGCCCGACCGGACCATGGCCACCATGGACCACAGCATCCCGACGCGCAACCAGGCGCTTCCGATCTTGGATCCGATCGCCGCCAAGCAGGTGCAGCAGCTGCGCATCAACTGCCGAGAGTTCGGCGTTCCGCTGGCCGATCTGGGCGACGAGTCCCAGGGGATCGTGCATGTCATCGGGCCGGAACTCGGCCTGACCCGTCCCGGGATCACCGTCGTCTGCGGCGACAGCCACACCTCGACGCACGGAGCGTTCGGAGCGCTGGCCTTCGGGATCGGGACGACCGAAGTCGAGCATGTCCTGGCAACGCAATGCCTGCTTCAGAACCGGTCCCGGACCTGCGAGGTGCGCTTCGAGGGGCTCCCGCCGGCCGGCGTCGTAGCCAAGGACTTGATCCTGGCGCTGATTGCGGACATCGGCGTGGGTGGAGGCACCGGGTACGTCTTTGAATACACGGGCGAGGCGATCCGCTCGTTGTCGATGGAAGGCCGCATGACCGTGTGCAATATGTCGATCGAAGGCGGGGCCCGCGCCGGCATGATCGCCCCGGACGAGACGACCTACGAGTTCCTATCCGGGCGCCCCTCGTCGCCGCGAGGAGCGGATTGGGACACGGCCGTGCAGCGCTGGAGGCAACTGCCCTCGGACGAGGGCGCCGCCTACGACCGCACGCTCGCCGTCGACGCGGCAAAACTGGAACCCATGGTTACGTGGGGCACGAATCCCGGCATGGGCGTTCCTGTGACGCAACCCGTGCCGCATCCCAACGGCAGCCCCGGGATCCGCAAGGCGCTCGAGTACATGCGGCTCGAACCGGGCAAACCCCTGGTCGGCCAGCCGATCGATGTCGTGTTCGTCGGAAGCTGCACGAATTCCCGGATCTCGGACCTACGCCAAGCGGCCGAGATTCTGCAGGGGCGCAGGATCCATCCACGCGTGCGCATGCTGGTCGTGCCTGGATCCGACCGGATCAAGGTGCAGGCCGAGGCCGAGGGCCTCGCGGAACTCTTCCGGGCAGCCGGGGCCGACTGGCGCGAAGCGGGCTGCAGCATGTGCATCGGCATGAACGGAGACCAGCTCGACCCGGGCCAGTATTGCGTGTCGACCAGCAATCGGAACTTCGAGGGCCGCCAGGGCAAGGGCGGGAGGACATTCCTGGCGAGTCCGCTGACGGCCGCCGCCTCGGCCGTCGAAGGCTCGATCGCGGACCCGCGGCGCTACTTGTAACCGGGAAGGAGCCCGAAGCCATGCAGCCCGTGAGAGCATTCCGCGGCAAGGTCGTTCCCCTGCAGGTCAACGACATCGACACGGACCAGATCATTCCCGCCCGCTTCTTGAAGACGATCGAGAAGCTCGGGCTCGGGGACAACCTCTTCAACGATTGGCGCTATCGGGCCGACGGCAGCCCGAATCCGGACTTCGTGCTCAATCAGCCGCGCGCCACCGACTGCAACATCCTGTTGGCGGGAGACAACTTCGGTTGCGGCAGTTCCCGGGAGCACGCACCCTGGGCCTTGCTGGGCTACGGAATTCGGGCCGTGATCAGCACCTCGTTCGCGGACATTTTCCGCAACAACAGCCTCAAGAACGGCTTGCTGCCGATCGTCATCGATCTGACCACGCACCGCGAACTCTTCGAAGGCGCGCTTGCCGACGACGACTTCGCGGTGACCGTCGATCTGGCGCTCCAGACGCTTGAATTGCCGAGCGGTCGCGCCGTCACGTTTCCCATCGATGACTTCTCCAAGCAGTGCTTGCTCGAGGGAGGCGACCAGTTGAGCTACATCCAGCAGAGGATGGAGGCCATCGTGGTCTACGAGCAGTCTTCCCCCAACACCCTCGACACGCTTGCCTGAACCTGCCGCCATGCGCATGCAGGCACGGCTCCGGGGGGCATCAGGCGCGCCGCGGAGCCGTTCGCAGCAGCCACAGGCCGAGGACCGCCAAGCCGGCCGCCACGCATTGCGTCGTACTCAAGACATCGCCGAGCAAGAGGGTGCGGGCCCCTTCGTCGCGGAAGAACTCCACGACAAAACGGAACACCGCATACGCAAGCAAGTAGGCGCCCAGGAGCGCACCGGGGCCGTGCGGACGCAAATACCGCCAGAGCAGTAAGCCCCCGATCAGAGCGGCGCCAAGCGACTCATACAGCTGGGTCGGGTGCAGGGGAATGTGGAGAGGAACCCCGGTGAAGCTGTTGGCGGCCGGATCACGGAACGTCACCGCCCAGGCAACATCGGTGGGCCGACCCCAGCAGCAGCCCGCCGCGAAACACCCCAAGCGGCCGATCGCCTGCCCGATCGCGAGGCCGGGGACCAGGATGTCGGCAGTCGCCAGCCACGGCATCTTGTGGCGCCGGGTGTAGTAGTACGCCACCGCCAGCGCCGACAGCAGGCCGCCATAGAAGACGCCTCCGGAGCGCAATGCGGACCACGAATACAGGCGGCTGAAATCGGCGGCATAGTAGCTCCAGTTGTCGAGCACCATGAACAGCTTGGCGCCCACGATCGCGGAGAGCAGCAGCACCACGGCAAGGTTCGTCACCTTCTCGGGCATCACGCCCGCGCGTGGAGCCAGCCGCGCAGCGAGGCCGACTCCGGCCAGGAAGCCCAGCGCGATCAGCACACCGTAGGTGGGAACGGCGAACGACCCAAGCTCAACCAGGCGCGGGAGCATGCAGCGGTCCGCGCCCTACGCCGTTCTCGCGGCTTGGTCCACGGGGTGGCGGCCCAGAAACGAGTCCAGGAGCAGCAGGATGGCCCCGGTGGTGAGGGCGCTATCGGCGACATTGAACGCCGGCCAGTGGTAAGACGCGACATGGAAATCCAGGAAATCCGTGACGTAGCCGTACAGCAGGCGGTCATAGAGGTTGCCAGCCGCCCCGGCCAGAATCAGCGCCAGCGCCAAGCGGCTCCTCCCAGGGATCTCCTCGAACTTCCGGAACATGGCCACGATGACGACGATGGCGAGGATCGAGAAGGCCGGCAAGACGAAATCGCGGAACCACGGCGCGGAATCGGCGAACAGGCTGAATGCGATACCCGTGTTACGCGCGTGCACAAGGTTGAAGAAACCATCCAGCACGCTCTCCGAATCCCCCGGCGGCATCCACGAAGCTACCGCCATCTTCGAGGCCCGATCTAGAAGCAGGATCAGCGCGGCGAGGATCCACAGAGCCCGCTTGCCAGGCTCCATCCAGGAGCAGCACGCGCGGGCGCCGCTGGCTGCAGGATTCGCGTTCCCCATGGGAGAGCAGGCCAGACCTTACCGTCAGTCTACAGGATCGAGCGCCGGCCGGTGGTCTCGAAGCTGGACGGATCCGTTCCCTCCTGCGGATCCCGCACCGCGGTCGAATCCCGCTTTCCGCCGCACGCCAGAGCGAGTTGGAGTCGGCCGGTTCGCCACCCAAGCCGGCGCGCTCAAATTCCGGGACACCTACCCCGGCGGAGGCGCGCGGACACCCGGAGAGTGGTCGAACGCCTGGCTCGGAAAGCGCCGTGCTAGGATATGCAGGAAGGTCCATTGGTGTCCGATCTCGCCCAAATGTCGTGCGTACCCTGCCGCGGGGGGGTGCCTCCCCTGCAAGGACAGGAATTGGCGCGCCTGCATTCCCAAATCGCAGATTGGGACGTCGTTGCCGAGCACCACCTGGAACGCGAGTTCGGATTCCCGAATTTCCAGCAAGCGCTCGACTTTACGAATCAAGTCGGAGCGTTGGCCGAGAACGAGGGACACCACCCGGACCTCTATCTTGCGTGGGGCAAGGTCGGCGTCAAGATCTGGACCCACAAGATTGACGGATTGACGGAGTCCGACTTCGTCTTGGCAGCCAAGATCGACCGTTTGCATTCTCCGTAGCGGCAGCGGTCCCGCGGGGCCTGCCCGGACCCGCCAACGCACGCCGCAACCGGCCCGATGAGAACCGTTCGCGCACTCGTGATCCTGCTCGCGATCGTCGTGGTCTCCAGCTTGGTGGGAGGCTACTACGGCCTCCGGATCGGCACCAATGGCAACCTCATCCAAATGGCTCCGATCAACGAGCATGTTCGCCGGGCCATACAGATCACGCACTTGATCGACCTGCGCTTCGTGAACCGCATTGACTGGGACGACGCCATGTACGAAGGCGCCGTTCCGGCGATGCTCGCGACGCTGGATCCGCATTCCACCTTCCTCAAGCCCGAAGATTTCTCGAGAATGCGCGAGCAGGAGCGCGGCAGCTACGCCGGCGTCGGCATGCAGATCATCACCTTCGGCAGCAAGACCATCATCGAATTCCCCTTCCCCAAGACCCCGGCGTTCAAGGCGGGCATCCTGCCGGGCGACGAGATCGAGATGGTGGACGGCCAGTCGGTCGACGGGTTGAACCTGCAGCAGGTCGCCACCCACGTCAAGGGACTCCCAGGCACCAGCGTGCGCTTGAGTCTCTCGCGCGAAGGCCGGGACCGCTGGATCGAACTCGATCTGGTCCGCAACATCATTCCGCGCCCAACCATCCCCGTCCAGTTGCTGTTCGAAGATGGCACAGGGTACTTGCGGGTCAGCAGTTTCGGGGAGAAGACCAGCCTGGAACTCGACGCGGCGTTGCGCAGCTTGGAAGGCCAGGGCATGAGTGGCCTGCTGCTCGACCTGCGCGATAACAAGGGCGGGCTGCTATCCGCCGGTGTCCGCGTGGCCAGCCGGTTCCTGGACACGGGGCAGAGCATCGTCTCCCACCGTGGACGGGCCTCGGAGGAGCGGCAGTATCGGTCCCAGTCCGACGCCACCGTTCTGGGCTATCCGGTGGTCGTGCTCGTCAACTGCAATTCGGCGTCCGCGTCCGAGATCGTCGCGGGGGCTCTGCAGGATCACGACCGGGCGCTGATCGTGGGGGCGAATACCTTCGGAAAGGGACTCGTGCAGTCGGTGTTCGCCTTGCCCGAGTCGACCGGCATGGTGCTGACCACGGCGCGCTATTTCTCGCCGAGCGGCCGGCTGATCCAGCGGCCCTACGACAACATTGCGACGAATGAGTACTTCAGCGAACCCTGCAGTGAGCAATACAGGCCGCAGCAGGGCACGGTGCGCCTCACGGACAACGGCCGCAAGGTGTACGAGCGCGGGGGCATCACGCCGGACGTGCAGATCGAGGAACCGCAGCCCACGCCATACCAGCGCCAGGTCAGACAGCTACGGGCCGTCGAACGATTCGTCACGAAGGTGCGCGCCCAAGGCTACACGATGCTGCGCGGCGAGTCTCCCTCCCCCGAAATGTTCGCCCGGCTCTTGCGCTTCATGGCCAGCCAGGGCCTGCGGACCGCACCAGCGGTCGGTTCCGAGAACCGCCAGTTCCTGATGCGATCGCTCGCGACGCACCTGCACATCTCGTACTTCGACTACGACGAAGGACTGCGGATCATCGCGGCGTACGATCCGGTCGTGCTGCAGGCCCGCGCGCTGCTCAGCCAGGCGGCGCACCTGATCAGCGGAAAATGGGACGCCGTCTCGTAGGCGAGCGCGGCTCGAGACGGCGCCAAGTGGATGCCGCCAGCTAACGCGGGTCGTAGCCCTTGCTGTAGCCGTTGCGGGAGTTCGTGACTGTGAAGCGGCCGTCAGGCTGCACCGTGGCCTTGATCCAGTAGCCCTCGCAGTCCTCGGTTTCGCCCAGATTCGCGATTCGCTCTTCGCCGGGGTTGTGCTCCGGGCCGCTTTGGACCGCGCGGTGAACCTGCCACAGGTCCTGTAGCGAAGGCAAGGAAGTGAGTGCTTCGTAGGTCGCGGGGGTGCCCCCCTTGCGGGGACCGTTGTTCATCACGGCGACGAGCGGCCGAATACCCTGTATGTGCGCGGGCGCGCCCGACGTGTGCATGCCGTGGTGCGTGACCTGATAGAGGTCGATCTCGCCGAACAGGTTGACCGGGCAGGCGGTCTCGATCTCGTAGTTCCAGGTGAGATCGCCAAGGTCCAGGAATTCGAACTTGCCGACCCTGACAAGGAATCCGACGCTCTTGCCGTTCTCACCCCGGTCGACCGGCTTCTGGGCGGCGTCCCGACAGGCCGGATTGGGACCTGGTTCGGCGAGCGGGCGCTCCAGAAACCGGCTGCGCGCGGCAACGAAAAGGAAGTCCGTGTTCTCGAGCGGCAATCTTTGGCCGGGCTCGACCTGCATGCGTCGATCCCCCGCCGTTTCCACGTAGCTCGTCCAAAGCGCGTCTGCGCGTTCGTTCCAACCGATCTCGACGCTGTCGCCGTGGTCCACGAAATGCTCGATTCGAATCATCGAAGCGAGTGCCGCCACTCCGCCGACGTGGTCTCGGTGGAAGTGCGAGGTGATGAAGTAGTCCAGTTTCTTGGCGCCGGCTTCCTGCTCAAGAACCTGGACAATGCGCTTCGGATCGCGGTCGTCGAAGCCCGGCCAGCCGGCATCCATGAGAATGGTTTCGGAATCCGGCGTGACGATCAGCGTCGCCGCCCCGCCTTCCACATCGATCCAATAGATCTCGAGCGCATCGTCCCCCAGGAGCGGGAACGCGACCACGAGCAGCATCAGGAGAGCCTTCATGGTTCGTATTGTAGACGCGGCGGGCGTCGGCCCGCGGAGGGCGGTCGCCGCCAGGCCCCTCTTCGCCGAATCCACACCAGAGCGGACGCCCTCTGCAATCTGGCGCTCAGCCCTGATGCATCGAATCCCAGCATCCAAGAACCGTCGCAGACGATGTCGAGATGGGTCTCTCGATCGCAGTCGAACGTCATTCGCGATTCCTCTCGCGGATGCGTCCGCTTCGTCCGTGGATTAGCAGTTCCGAGCCCTAACTTCGCGCAGTTTGTCGCACCCGGTCCATTGCTGACTGCTGCGTCCGATGGGGGACCTGTGATCGAACAAACCGCCAGCCCTCGCGGGTGACGGGAATCGCGATCAGCTCAATCCGGTTTCCAAACCACCCCTAGGCAACCGCGAGTTGGCTCCTGTTGAAGGCCTCCTGAAGCCCTTCGCGACAGCTCGCCCACACGACGGCGGGTGCGGCATATGCAGTATGCAACGTGTCTCCAACGTCGGCGTTCAGAAAGGCGTCAACGGCGCCGGCTCTGGTAATCTGGCCGGTTTGAACTGCATGCGCAGCGTGCGGATGCGCGAGGTCTCCGTTGGACTCGGTCGCGAAAGCGCATGAGGGCCAGGTTGAACCGAAGCTGGAGAATAAGGCCCGCGAAGGGCATGCGTAGCACCGGAGTTGAGCCGATGCGCGAAGTGGAGTGTCAACGGCGGTCTGATTCTGAAGCGGCGCGGCGGCGTCAAGATGCGCCACACGGCGTTTGAGGTCTTCGCAGCGACTTCGAGCGGTGCTGAGTCGGATAGCAGCTTCTTCACCCTCCGACGGTCCATGCCGTAGCGCCGTGCCGCCTCCCGGTGGCTCATGCCCATATCGAAGACTGGCGATCGGATCTCGTGATCCAACTCCTGCCTCCAGCCGCATCCCGCGAGAGACGGTCCCCGGCGCGATTCTGCTCCGCCCCAACCGGACCACCCGGCTACTTCACGTAGAGGATCGTTGAAGCGCCGCTCACAGTTCCCCCGGGCGGAGGATTCTGAGCAGCTCCGCGAACCGCTGGCGGCCCACGTCCGACCTCCGGCTGGGGTCAGCCTTGCGAGCCTCCGGCAAGGAGACTCTACGCTGCGATAAGATAAAGTTGGAGGTAAGGGGTGAGAATGTTGCGCCTACGGATTCTGTTCTGCGTCGCTGCGGGGTGCCTGACCGCAGGAGCCTATGCGGACAGCCACGAGCAAGGGAACGCGGAAACGGGGAAAGAGTTGTTCCAGGAAAAGTGCGCGGTCTGCCACTTTGAAGACAGTACAGACAAGAAGATCGGCCCCGGCCTTGCTGGCATCAAGGATGGAACGCTGCCCAGCGGCAAAGAGGCCACGCGCGAGAATGTGATGGAGAACGTGAACACGGGCGGCAACGGAATGCCGGCGTTCGAACAGTTGCTCAGCGACGAAGAAAAGATCGACATCGTCGCCTACGTGCTGAGCCTTTAGCGGTAGCGGCCAACCGCGCTCCCGCACGTCTTCAGCGACGATGTCTTGCGATCCCAGTCCAGGCCCGCTCGGTATGGAAGCGGCGCCAAGCTTGAATAGGAGCGAGCATGGATATTGAGAAGAAGGTCACCGAGATCATCTGCGAACAGCTGAGCGTCGAGGCGTCCCAAGTGACTGCCGACGCCTCGTTCCAGGAGTCTCTGAACGCGGATTCTCTCGACATCGTCGAGTTGGTCATGGCGTTCGAGGAAGGATTCGACATCGAGATCCCTGACGACGATGCCGAAAAAATCCGCACCGTCGGTGACGCGGTCAAGTACATTAAGTCGACGCAGTCGTAGTTATCGCAGGGGAAGTGTTGCCGAGAAGAGTTGTCGTCACGGGCGTCGGCCTCGTCTCTCCTGTCGGAGTGGGGACGGAGGAGTGTTGGAACGCCCTGTGCGATGGACGCAACGGGATCGGACCCATCACACACTTCGACGCCTCGGATTTCGCGTCCCGCATCGCTGGGGAAGTTACGGACTTCGATCCCTTGGACTTCGTGTCCGCCAAGGATGTCCGGAAAATGGGGCGCTTCATCTTCTTCGCGCTCGGGGCCAGCGAGTACGGCATGCAGATGGCGGGCTTGGCAGTCACGCCGGAGAAATCGCTGCGGGTCGGCGTCTATGTCGGGAGCGGCATCGGAGGTTTTGATGTCATCGAGCGCGAGCATGCGAAGCTGCTGGCGTCCGGGCCTCGGAGGGTGTCACCTTTCTTTATTCCGGCTACGATCGTCAATCTGGCCTCCGGGCAACTCTCGATCCGCTGGAACGCGAAGGGACCGAACTCGGCCACCGCAACGGCCTGCACGACCGGCAGCCACGCAGTGGGTGATTCGTTTCGGTTGATCCAGCAGGGCTACGCCGACGCCATGATTTGCGGCGGCACCGAGGCTGCCATCACCCCGCTGAGCGTGGCGGGTTTCGGCAACATGAAGGCTCTCTCGACCCGCAACGACGACCCCGCGCGCGCCTCGCGGCCCTGGGATCTGGACCGCGACGGATTCGTCGTCGGCGAAGGAGCCGGCATCTTGGTGCTGGAGGATTTGGGTTGCGCGCTCAGCCGGGACGCCCCGATCGTCGCCGAGATTGTGGGCTATGGCATGAGCGCCGATGCGTTCCACATTACGTCGCCCGCCGAGGATGCCGACGGCGCGATTCGCGTGATGCGGAACGCCATCGAAGACGCTGGCGTCTCCGCGGCAGACGTGCAGTACATCAATTCACACGGCACCTCAACCCCCGTGGGCGACCGGGTCGAGTCGTACGCAGTGGAGCAGCTCTTCGGCGAGCATGCCAAGAACGTGGCGGTCAGTTCGACGAAATCGATGACCGGGCACCTGCTCGGCGGAGCCGGTGGTCTAGAAGCCGGTGTGGCCGCGCTCGCAATCCGAGATCAAATCGCCCCGCCGACCATCAATCTGGACCAGCCGGGGCCCGGCTGCAATCTCGATTACGTGCCACACCGGGCGCGCCACATGGAGATCGAGTACGCACTGAGCAACTCGTTCGGCTTCGGGGGCACCAACGGCGCCCTGCTCTTCCGGCGCTACCGGGACGGATAGGCGCCCCACGCGTCCGCGGGGCCGCCGCTGCGGGCGAAGCCAGGGACGGCGGGCGGCCCCAGGGCTGGTTGCTGGTTGGCTCGGAAGTCTCGCTCGCAGCTCCCCGGCGCTCCAGAGCAGTTCGTCCCCTCAGATGCGACCATCCGGCGGGTCCGAGAGGAGACGAATGCGAGCTGGGGGGAGCACACCGGCCAGCGCCAAACTGTTCGGCTTCCTTCGGTTGTCCGCGCGCCCCCTCGATTCCCCTCCGAGTCTCAAAGCCTACTGCTAGAATCATCTCTTGGCGCGGCTGCGCGGGCCCGCCTTCGCCCCACCATCCATGACTATCTTCGTGTGCGTGAAGCAGGTCGTGGCGCGGGACTCCGTGCTCCGCTTGGATGACCGTGGCACGTGGATCCGGGACGACGGGCTGGCGTTTGAAATGAACGAGCCCGACACCTACGCGCTCGAGGAAGCCCTGCGCCTCAAGGAAAAGCACGGCGGAGAGGTGGTCGCCGTCACGGCTGGCCCGGCGCGCGCCGCCTCCACGATCCGGGAAGCTCTCGCGAAAGGCGCCGATCGCGGCATTCACATTGAAGACGACCGGTTGGACCAAACAGACTCGCATGCGACCGCCCAGGCCCTGGCCGCGGCCATCCGCCGCGAACCCCACGACCTGATCCTCACCGGATTGCAATCGGACGATGCCGGGTTCGGACAGACGGGCGTGGTCCTTGCGGAACTGCTCGATCTGCCGCACGCGACGATCATCATGGAGATCGACGCTTCGGAGGGACGGCTGCGCTGCAAGCGGGAATTGGAGGCTGGCTGGTTCCAGCATGTCACGCTGCCGCAACCGGCCCTGCTGACGATCCAGAGCGGCATCAACAAGGTCCGCTACGCCACCCTGATGGGCATCAAGCGGGCTCGGAGGAAACCCCTGCAGCGCTACTTGCCGGACGACCTCGGGATTGACCTGGGGGCCCGGCAGACGATTCGCCGCCTGTACCAGCCCGAGCAATCGAAACAAACCGAGTTCCTCGAGGGCAGTAGCCAAGAGGTCGCAGAGCAATTGCTCGCCAAACTCAGGTTCGAGGCCCGAGTGCTATGAGCGTTCTCGTCGTCATGGAACAGCAGGACGGCAAGTGGCACCGCATGTCGTTTGAAGCGCTGGCGGCCGGACAGGAGGCGGCTCGGGCTCTGGCTTGTCCGCTGCAGGCCGCCATCGTCGGCTCGGGCGTCGATGCCTTGGCTGCCGACGTGGCGTCCAAGCAAGTTGCCGAGGTCGTCCTCGTCGACGACCCGGCGCTCGCTGACTACACTCCCGACGGCTTCGCGTCGGCCTTGGGGCAGGCCATCGAGGAACTCCAGCCGCGCCTGGTTCTCTTCCCACATACGTACCAGGTCCGTGACCTCGCCCCGAAGCTCGCTGCGGCGCTCGGCAAGGCCTTCATCAGCGATTCCGTCGGCATGAAGTTCGAGAACGGCCAACCACTCTTCGTGCGGCAACTGTTCCAAGGCAAGCTGCATGCCGATGTTGCGGTCCAAGGCCCAGCCCCGCACTTCGCTTCGGTCCAGTCGGGAGCGTATCGCGCCGACACCCTCCTCGAGGCGGATCGACCCGCTTCGGTGCGCTCGGTTGAGGTGAGCATTGACGCGTCGCAGGTTCGAACCGAGCCGCAGCCCCGCTTTCAGGACGCGAAGGACGCGGTCGACCTGGGATCGGCCGGGATTATCGTTTCGGTCGGTCGCGGCATTCAGGATCCGGACAACATCCCCCAGGCGGAGGCCTTGGCGAAGGCGCTGGGCGGTGAACTCGCTGCGTCCAGGCCGATCTGCGACAACGGCTGGCTGCCTCTGGACCGCCAGATCGGTAGTTCCGGCCAAACGGTTTCCCCGAACCTGTACTTGGCTCTGGGCATCTCCGGCGCGATTCAGCACGTGGTCGGCATGAAGGGCGCCAAGACGATCGTCGCCATCAACAGGGACGCGGGCGCGCCGATCTTCGAGATCGCCGACTACGGCATCGTCGCGGACCTGTTCGAAATCGTGCCGGCCCTAGTCAACGCCCTCGACATGCAGGACTAGCGGTCCGGCCCCGGACGCTGTTGGCGAATCGCGGCGAGAGTTGGGAAGATACCCCGAGCGATGCGCCCGACAATCTTGCTCCTGACAACCCTCGCCTGGGCCGCGGCATCGGTCTCCTGTTCGTCTTCGGGTGGCGCCCGCGAGGCCGGAGACCGTCCCAACTTCGTCCTCGTGTTCATCGACGACATGGGATACGGAGATATCGGCTCCTTCGGGTCTACGGACAATCGCACCCCCGAGATCGATGCGCTGGCCGCGGAGGGCATGAAGCTGACGAGCTTCTATGCGCATCCCGTGTGCACGCCCTCGCGCGCGGCGCTCATGACGGGCTGCTATCCCATCCGAAATGGCCTGCAGACCGGCGTCTGGCATCCCGTGCTGATGCCCGGAGACCCGCACGGGATCCACCCGGACGAAGTCACGGTTGCCGAGGTCCTCAAACGGCGAGGTTACGCGACCGGCATGGTCGGCAAGTGGCACCTCGGGGATCAGCCCGAGTTCCTGCCGAACAACCACGGCTTCGACTACTACTTCGGTCTGCCGTATTCCAACGATATGAGCCCGTTCATGCCGCTCAACCCTAGGAACCATCCTCCCCTGCCGCTGTTGCGCAACGGCGAGGTCCTCCGAGTGGTGCCCGAGGACCAGTCCTTTCTCACCGAAGACTACACAGCCGAAGCCCTGAGGTTCATCGACCGCCACCACCAGGAGCCCTTCTTCCTGTATATCCCGCATTCGATGGTGCACGTCCCGCTTTGGGCGGGGGAAGAGTTCCGGGGTGGCTCCCAGAACGGCATCCTGGGCGACTGCATCGAAGAACTGGACTGGAGCGTCGGAGCCATCCGCAAGAGGCTGGAAGAACACCGCATCGAGGAGAACACCATGATCGTCTTCACCTCGGACAATGGCCCCGCCAGGGGCTCGGCCGGGCCCCTGCGAGGCCGCAAGGGAAGCACCTACGAAGGCGGCGTGTGCGTGCCGACCATCGCCTATTGGCCCGGAACGATTCCCGCCGGCACCGTTTACGAGGATATAGTCAGCACCATGGACATCCTACCCACCTTCGCCGCCCTGGCCGAAGCGAAGGCTCCCGCAGGGCGCATCGACGGGTACGACATCTCGGCCATCCTCCGGGGTGACACGTCCCAAGCCTCCCCGTACGACGCGTTCTACTACTACCGCGGCTACGAGTTGCGCGCTGTGCGGAGCGGAGCCTGGAAGCTGCACACCGACGGGACGCTCTACAACCTCCAATCCGACCTCGGCGAGAGCCGGGACGCGGCCCCGGAGAAGCCGGAAACCGTAGCGAGGTTGACCGCGCTCCTGGAAGAGGGCCGTGCGACGCTCGGCGACGGGCCCGTGTGGCTGATCGACCCGGGTATCCGCTTGCCCGCCACGGCCCGCCCGATCGGCAAGATCGAGCGCCGACCGAAGCTCCTGATTGCGCGGCCCGGAGTCCAAGGCGATGCGGCGCACGAGCCGCCGGTCCAGACGAAGACGATCGAAGTCACGCGGCCGCCGGGCTACCAGCGGCCGGACAACTGGTGAGGGCCGGCCTTCGGCGCGACATGCGCGGTCCGCCGATCAGGGGTCGGGAGCGGCCGAGGCCTCGCGATTGCCGCCCTTGAAGACGCCGAGCACGCGCCCGAAAAACCCTTTCTGCGCGCGGGTGGTGGCAGCCAATTCGGAGGAAGCGGCTGCGCGCCTTCTGGCGTCCAGGTAGCTGGCCATGTCGGAGGACTTGGGCTGCGTACCCGCGATGTAAACTTCCTGCTTGCATCCGGCACAGAAGTTCTCGGCCAGCATCTGCTGCACCGGATCGACCGGCAGACGGACGACACCTTCGGGTGGTTCGAAGGGTCCCGGGTCGGCGTAGATCGCCAGTTCGTGGGCCTTCTTCATGAACTGCGCCCAGATCGGCAGTGCGGAATGCGCTCCCTCAATGGCCAGGTCCTGGTTGTCGTCGAAGCCCACCCAGACGACGCAAAGCAGATTGTTGGTGAATCCGGCGAACCAGCCGTCATCGTCCGTGCCCGTCTTGCCGGCCGCCTCGGTGATGCCATACGTCACCCGCGCGCGAATTCCCGAGCCGAACCGGATCACATCGCGCATCATGTGGGTTACGATGTAGGCGACGCGAGTGTCCATGGCGGGCCTCGACTCGACCTCGGCCTCGAACAGGGTCTGGCCGTGCTCGTCCCGGACGTACTTCACGAAGTGCGGTTCAACCCGGACGCCGTTGTTGACGAAGGTCGAATAGGCTGCGGCCACATCGAGCGGGGTCACCTCATAGGAGCCCAGCATCAGGGACGGAACCGGCAGGACATCGTAGCCCATGTCCACGCGCTCCGCCAAGTCTGCAACCCGTTGGTACCCGGCCATCTGGCCGACCTTGACCGTAGCGACGTTGATCGAGCGCATCAGCGCGTAGCGAAAGCTCACACGCCCGTGGAATTTGTCCTTGTGGTTCGAAGGCTCGTACGGATCCTGCGTCTCGCTGAACTCGAACGAGGTCGGCAGGTCATCGACCAGCGTGCTGGCCGTCAACAGCCCCGGAGGCGGCTCGTAGACCACCCTGGCGTAGTCCGGCAGTGACTCCCCATAGCCCCTGTCGATGAGCGTCGCCCGCTCGCGATCCAGCGCGGTGTCGATGGCAGCGGCATAGACGAACGGCTTGAAAACCGAGCCGGGCTGACGCTTGGCCAAAGCGCGGTTGAGTTGGCTGCCTCCGTAATCCCGCCCGCCGACGATGGCCTTGACTTCCCCTGTATGCGGATCCACGGCGACCAGCGCCGCCTGCGCCCGGGGAGGCTCCTGGCCCCGGAAGCGCTTCTGCCTGGCAACCTGCTCATCGACCAGCTTCATGCCTTCGCGTACCGCCTCGACAGCAAACTCTTGTAGTTGCTTGTCGAGCGTGGTGAAGACCCAGTAGTCCTCGGTAATCAGCGCCTCCGTCGGGAAATGCTCCTGCAAGCTCTTGTTCACGAGGTCGATGTAATACGGCGCGTCCCGCGATTCCATGTGGCCCATCGCCAGCTCGATGCCTTGCTGCACCGCGACATCGTGGGTCGGCTGGTCGATGAAGCCCTCGCGTAGCATGGCCGCCAAGACTTGATCGCGGCGGCTCTTGGCCCGCTCCGGGTAGCGATACGGATTGAGGTAGCTGGGGCCCTGCGGAAGGCCTGCGAGGAGCGCGGCCTCGGCCAGCGTGACATCCCGCACATCCTTGTCGAAGAAGGCGCGGGTGGCTTCGCCGAGCCCGTGGACGTTGAAGCTTCCCCGGCGACCCATGAAGATCTGATTGGCGTAGTTCTCGAAGATCTCCTCCTTGCTCAGTCGGCCCTCGAGCTGGAGGGCGATCATCGCCTCGGCGACCTTCCGCCCCAAGGTCCCCTCCCGGGTGAGGAAGAAGTTACGGGCTAACTGCTGCGTCAGAGTCGATGTCCCGCGGGGCTTTTCCCATGCCCGGAGGCCCTCGAACGCGGCTCGCGCGGTCCGGATCAGGTCGATGCCGAAGTGCGAGAAGAAGCGGTGGTCTTCGATCGCGATCACGGCGTCGACGAGATGCTGGGGATAATCCGAAAACTTGAAGAGCCGGCGCTTGGAACGCTCCTCGTCGAACAGGTTCGTAATCAACTCCGGTTCGAGCTGGTAGGCCTGGAGGGGATCGTGGGTCTCAATCGCGATGATCTGCGCGACGTGGCCGTGCTCGACATCGATCTGCGCGGGATCTGGAGCGAAGTGCGAGAGCGAACCGGGATGAATCTCGATGCTGTCGCCGGCGAGTTCGTACCAGCCGATCGGGTTGTCCGGGTCTCGCGTGTACCCCGCAGCCCGCAGGTTCTTGGCCATGGCCGGGGTCGAGCCCGGATCCCCCACGGAAATCGTCCGCGGGGTGGCCAGCAAGCGCGCCGTACGGTCGAACGCTCCGCCAGCCAGGCGCATGTCGATGATTTCGCGAAAGTCCCAGTAATAGTGGTTGTAGACGACTCCGCCGACGACAACGGCAATCAGCCCCAGCGCCAGCAAGGCCGTGCCGACCGGAGTGCGCACGAAGTGCAGAGCACGGGCGAGGAGGCCCAGACGGAAACGCACACGCCTGCTGCGTTGCTTGGTTCGAGCGCCCATGCGGCACTTCTGATCGAAACTGTCCCTACCCGAAGCCAGCGCCACCCGCTGCCGGAAGCGCCGCCAACCCTTAACCGGCTGGCTGGGCTTTGGGCATGGCCTCTTCGATGCGCGCTGGAAGCACTTCCCCTATCTCCTTGATACTAACATCGCACGTCATTCCCAGCGCGCGCTGCGTCAACTCGACCAAGCCATCGCCGATCTTGCGACCCACCGTAATCCGGAACGGGATCCCGATCAGGTCCGCATCCTTGAACTTCACCCCGGCGCGTTCGGCTCGATCGTCGAAGAGCACGTCGACACCCGCGTGGCGAAGCTCTCCGTACAGCGCTTCGGCAACCTCGCGCTGCGCCCCGTCCTTGAGGTTCACCGGAGTGAGGACGGCTTCGAATGGCGCGATCGAAGCCGGCAGCGACATGCCCGCCTCATCGTGATTCTGTTCGATCGCGCCGGTCAGAACGCGCTCGACGCCGATGCCGTAGGAACCCATGATCGGCGTGGCCGACTTGCCGCTTTCATCCAGGACGCGAAGCCCCATCGACTCGGAGTACTTGTAGCCGAGTTTGAAGATATGGCCGACTTCGATCGCCTTGCGGCGGCGCACAGGCGAGCCCGAAACGACATCCAGGTCACCGTCCTCGGCTTCGCGAAGCTCCGTGAAGCGCGCCTGGAAGTCTCGGCCTGGCGTCACGTTCTTGAGGTGGTACTCCTGCCTGTTGGCGCCCGCGATCATGTTGCGGCGCCCTTGCAGGGCCGCATCCGCGAGCAGAGCCACGTTCTGGACTCCGACAGGACCGACAAAACCGACTCCCGCGCCGAGCCACTGCTCGATCTCGTCCGAGTGGGCCGGGCGCACCTCCTGCGACCGCGTCTCGGCCAGGAGCTTGGTTTCGTTGAGCTGATGGTCACCGCGCAGCAGCACCATCACCGGCGCGCCGTCGGCGACCATCACAAGAGCCTTGATGTGCGAACTCGCCGGCCGGCCGTCGAACGCGGCGACTTCCTCGATCGTCGGCCTGCCCGGGGTGTGAAACTCCTCGGGTTCGGCCTCACCGTCAGGGTCTGGATGGGCAGGCGGCTTCGGAAGCGTGACCGCTTTCTCCAGGTTCGCTCGGTAGCCCGAGGCCGGGCACTCGATCAACCAGTCCTCGCCGGCCGGCGAGGGGACCATGAACTCGCACGACTCGCTGCCTCCCATGGCCCCGGAGTGGGCGTCCACGGCCAGGTATTCCAGGCCGCAGCGGTCGAAGATGCGGCAATAGGCGCAGTGGTGCTTGTCGTAGGCTGCGTCCAGCCCTGCGCTGTCGATGTCGAAGGTATAGGAATCCTTCATCGTGAAGCGGCGCATACGCATCAGACCGGCCTTCGGCCGCGGCTCGTCGCGGAACTTGGCTTGGATCTGGTACCAGATTTGCGGCAACTGCTTGTAGCTGCGCAACTCACCCCGAGCGATGAAGGTGACCACTTCCTCCTCGGTCATGCCCAGGCAATGCTCGCGGCCCCAACGGTCCTTGAGACGGAACATGTCGCCGCCGATGGCGTCCCAGCGACCGCTTTCCTTCCACACTTCCGCGGGATGGAGTTCCGGGGTGTAGATCTCCTGCGCTCCAATCGCGTCCATCTCCTCCCGGATGATGCGCTCGATCTTGTGGAGCGAGCGCTTGGCTAGGTAGAGGTAGCAATACAAGCCAGCGGAAAGTTGACGGATGTAGCCCGCCCGGAGCAGCAGCTTGTGGCTCTCGACTTCCGCTTCGGCGGGATCATCACGCAGGGTCGGGATGTAGAGGCGGCTCCAGCGCATGGGAACAGCTCCTGGAATGCAGGCGGAAGGCCGTCAGGAGGTCGAATTGCCATCGTAGCATCGCGCTCTGAGGACCAGCGGGCAACCCGGAGCCGACGGCCACGGGCCCCCCAGCCGCGCGAGCCCGGCGCAGACGTTCACCAAGCCAGGGCGTAGGACTTGTCCCGCCGGGGGCCAGCCGCACCGTAAAGGACTCCCCGATCGGTGTCGATCATCAAGGCCGTAGCGTCTCCGATGGCCCATTCTCCGGCGAGCCGGACCTGGTGTCCCATCGCCTCCAGCCGCTCGATGGTTTGCTTGCCGATGCGCGACTCAACCCGCATCACACCGGGATGCGTCTCGCGTGGAAAGAAGGACGGCGGGAAGTCGAGAATCTGCATCAGGGGCGCATCGAGCGCGGACTGGATGTCCATGCCGAACTCCACGACGTTCAACAGGAACTGCAAGTTGACCTGGTCCTGGGCGTCCCCCCCTGGCGTGCCCCAGGCCAGGAAAGGCTTGCCGTCCTTGAGGGCGAGGCTGGGCGTGAGCGTTGTGCGCGGACGCTTCCCGGGCTCCAAGCGATTCGAACTCGTCTCGTCGAGGAAAAAGCTCTGGCAGCGCGTGCCCAGGACGAAGCCTAGACCCTCGACGATCGGGGATGCCGTATACCATCCGCCGCTCGGCGTGGCGGAAAAGATGTTGCCGGCGGCGTCGGCGACGCGGGTGCCCGTGGTGCCCGGAGGATCCGGGCGGAACGGCGCCGTCTCCGGAATCGGGGCATGCGCGACGGCTTCGCCTTGAAACGGATACGGATTGCCGGGCCGCAGCCTGAGGGACGGGGTTCCGAGGTCGATCAGCTTGCGCCTCTCGGCGGCGTACGCCTTCGAAAGCAGCCCGCGGCCGGGAACGCCGACGAATTCCGGGTCGGCGTAGTACCACTCCCGGTCCGCGAACGCCAGCTTCATGGCCTCAGCCAACAAATGCAGGTAGGGCGCCGTATTCTGGCCCAAGGACCTCACGTCGTACGCTTCCAGCAGGTTGAGGCTCTGCAGGAGCACCGGCCCCTGCGACCAGAAACCGATCTTGTACACCTCGATGCCGCGGTAGGTCGTGCCGGCCGGCTCTTCGATGCTCGGGCGAAACGCCGCGAAATCCTCGAGTTCCAGAAGACCGCTCGAGGTGAAGCCGTTGGCGTCCGTGCACTGAAATCCTTTCTGGAATGCAACGATCTCGGCAGCGATCGCACCGCGGTAGAACAGGTCGTGGGCTGCCCGCAAACCCGCTCGGCGGCCCTGGCCCGAGACCGCCTCTTCGGCGGCGACTAGGCGGCGGAACATACGCGCCAAGTCCTTCTGGATCAGCACATCTCCGACGCGCGGAAGTTGTCCGCCTGGCAGGAAGACTTGGGACGACGTGGGCCACTGCGCCCGCATGCGGTCCGCCACGTTGCCAAGGTTCCGGAGGTAGCTCGGGAAGACGGCGAACCCACCCTCGGCGAGCTGGATGGCCGGCGCAAGCACCTCCCCCAGCGTCATCGTCCCGTATTCCTCCAAGGCGAGGAGCAGCGATCCCACCACGGCGGGCACCGGCGCCGCCAGGAAGCAGTCCCCGGGAATGGAGTGGATTCCGTTGTCGCGGAACCACTTGAGGGTTGCGCGACGGGGCGCCTGCCCCTGGCCGTTGACGGCGACGACCCGATCCCGTTCCGCGCTGTAGATCAGGATGGGAACTTCGCCGCCGATGCCGAACCTGTCGAACTCGGTGACGGCCTGCGCGAACACGGTCGCGACGCCCGCATCAACCGCGTTCCCGCCGGCCTTGAGCATGTCGAGGCCCGCATCGCTGGCCCGGTGATGTCCCGAGACGACCACTCCTCGGGTTCCCATGACATAAGGCCTCGTACCTGCGGAAGCGATCATGGCTGCCAGCAACACCGCTATCCCGATATCCCGCGAGTCGCGCAATAAGCTCCTGCAAGGCATGGCGAAATTGCAGTGTATCGTAGCTGCTGATCCGCCACGCTTTCGCCCCCCGCCGACGCAACCTTCAACCCCGCCCGCACGACCGGTCGGGATACGCTACGAGCCCACCTGCGACGCTCCGCCGTTCAAGCCTCCGCAAACCAGAGAGCACGAGACCCTTCTTGCTTTTTCTCGTTTCGGGACGAAACGCCTGCATGCTCTGCCAGCACAATCCAGCGATCAGCGCCTTGGGCGCTATCGGGCAAAGAAGGCGCGAAATCTCGCCGAACATCAAATCGCAGGCACGTTGAGCGGAACCGCTCCAAGGTGTCGGGTGATTCACGGCGCCGCCATCCGTTCGGCCCCCTCATCTGCCGTTCCAGCTGTACGACGTATTGTCGAAGACTGGAAGCGCCCTTACCCTCGGAGTCCGCCGCTTGCAGGTGCCGCTGGATGTCAATTGCCGGGGCGGCCACCTCTAAGACTACAATTGGAGCCCTCAGGGACTTGCTGTCGACAGCCACTTCAAGGCTTGCCCCGTCAATTACGCCTACGTGAGCCGAACGATCCGGCACGTGTCCGAGTGAACAGCTTTCCGCATCGCCAATCCGACTATCCCTCGCCAAATCCGTCGGCTCGACCCTGCCGCGTATCATCGGAGCCGCGTTTCGGGTGCGAACATACCCAAAGAACGTTGTCATGCCCGAACGTTACTCAGTCGTCAGGGTGCGCTCTGAGTGGAGCATGCAGCAGGAAACTATGGGTAGCAGAACAAAGTTCTGGTTTCGTTTCGAAGGAGACTACGGAAGAAGTTGGCTGTTCAAATACCCTCGATGTAAGACCGGCGAGCACTGGGCGGAGAAGATTGCTGCCGAAGTCGCGGAGTTGCTTGAGGTTCCCCATGCGAAAGTAGAGTTAGCAGAATTTGATGGCAACAGAGGGTCAGCGACAGAGTCTTTTGTACGTGGTCGTCAATTCTTAATTCACGGCAATCAGATTCTAGATCGGATTGTGAATGGGTATGATCATGAGCAAAGATTTCATCAGTCAAGTCATACGTTGGAGAATATACTCGACGCTATCGATACAGTTTTTGTAAGGACCGAAATCTCGAGGAAAGCAAAGATTCACATGGGGTCTTACTTGGTCTTAGACGCACTGATCGGCAACACGGACCGCCATCACGAAAACTGGGGAATACTCCTCAAAAGCACGAACGCCGGATGGAACAGATCGCTAGCACCTTCGTATGATCACGCCTCCTCATTGGGCCGCGAGTTGATGGATGAACGCCGCGATAAACTGCTCGCAATGGACGGCGTCGGCAGGTACGTGGAGAATGGACGCGGCGCGGTCTATTGGTCAACAGACGGAAGGCGCGGTCCAAGTCCATTGGAATTGGTGCGGATTGCGGTTCGTCATTATCCAGAAATATTCAGTCCCGCACTGGAAAGACTTGACGGATTAGACGAGAGTTCCGTCAAGAATCTCGTCGAACGCGTCCCCGCCGATTGGATGACGACTTCGGCCAGAGCGTTCGCGATGGCGCTGATAGGGTACAATCTGAGACACCTAAGGGAGATCGTCCGTTGAGTGTTAGTACGCTTTTCCTCGCATGGCAAGACAAGCCTGGAACCCGTCTCTGGTTTCCTGTCGGCAGGCTAGATGCGGATGTTGAGCGGCCGCTCTACCGTTTTCGCTATACGGCCGGAGCGAAGCGAGCGCAGGAAAAGGCCGGATTCACACCACTTCTAGATTTTCCAGATCTCAATTTCGATTACCAGTCTGCAAGTCTCTTTGCGCTATTCAGAAATCGAGTCATCAATCCCAGCAGGCCGGATCGCTCGGACTACCTTCGCAATCTCGGTCTCTCAGAAGATGCGAGTCCGGTTGAGGTTCTATCAGTCAACGGCGGCGTACGTGTAACCGATACCTACGAGGTTTTTCCGAAGCTCGTGAAAGATAGAAATGGGCGTTTTAGGTGCCAGTTCTTTCTGCATGGTTGGCGGCACGTAAACGAACATTCTCAAGACCGGATTAAACACTTGAAGTCAGGAGACCGCCTATATGTTACGCTAGAACTCACCAACCCAGCGACCGCAATTGCACTTCAAGTGCAGACAACTGATTACTATGTGATTGGCTGGGCTCCACGTTATTTGGTTGATGATCTCGCGAAGTCAGTTTCCGAGTCGCACAGCGAATACAAAGCGGAGGTAGTAAGAGTGAATCCGATGCCATCTCCGTCAAAACAGCGTGTTCTAATCGAATTTTGTGGGCGCTGGAGGAGGCACGAGCCCATGACAGGCGAGGATTTTATTCCTCTGACCGGTGAGGGTGGTTCCCGCTCTAGATAGCGACGAACTCGTCATCGATATCGGAGAGAAACGCGAAGAAAAACCGCAGATTCTCTTCATTGGAATCAGACGAGGCCTTGGTGGTTGACACCCGATGGAGCGACTCCTCCAATGGTCAGGCCACGGCGATCCGGAATTGAGACCGCGGGCGTGTCCAGAGTTCCCTACATGGAGCGAGCCGCGCTGGACCGCGCTCCGCCCCAGGATCCCGAGTCACTGCTCCACTTGGTTCAGCTAGGTGGAGTAGGTCGGCGTGCAGAGCCGGCGCCGCCGCGGCCGCTTCGCGATCCAGACCTGCAGCTGCGGATGCTTGTGCGTCGAGTCATCTCTGATTTTCGCCGCTGAAATGACACCTGAATTGGCGAAGCATCTCGGAGGGGCCCGCCGGTCCTGTCTAAGATCGCTTGGCGCCGCGAAAGACGATCCGTCGGACGCCTAGCCCAGGGATCGGGTCGGGCTTGAACGTTGGGAGCGTTCCGAGCGGGGCAAACAGGTTCCGCGTCTTCGTCATGTCGACCACGCTGAGGCCCTTGGTGAGGGTGACGCCGGCGCCGGCGGAGAGAAGCTTCTCGAAGAGCGTGGGCGCGGTGAGCCGTTGGAGGCCAGCGGGAAGGTCGAGCGCGAGCCGGCGGGAGGTCGTAGGCCGGGACGGTGACAGCGAGGTCGACTTCGATCACCATCGAGGAGGCGAGTTGGTTGAGCTGGAAGAAGGTGAGTTGCTCCAAGGCGGACTACTCAACGAGCCAATGGCGGGCGCGGGGTTGGGTGCGGGACCGTCTTGAATTGGGTGTAGGAACATAGAGCAGTGATGCTCAAAAGGCTGAGACGCGAAAAGGCGGCCGGACGCGCCGTTTGGGTCGTCGTCGAGGGTCGGGGAGAGCTTCTGCGGCGCACAATCGGAGACCAGCGGGATGGCCCTGAGTGAGGACCTGAAAGTGATTGGTTCATCAGGGGTGAGATCGTCCTTTCGAGCGTAGGTCAGGCACCGCAAGATCAGGGCGCATTTCTACGCTGAAAGATACGCGGCAACCTCCAGAGGTCCCGGCAGCGATACTGCGCAACAATCGCTGGCGAACGCTTTGTCGCAAAGGAGAAATCACCCTGAGACCGCCACAGGGTGTGATGCGACATCGTTTCGACGGGAGGTTCGCGCTAGAATTGGACCGCTCATGACGTCGAAGCCTTCAAGCCGCCGCGCATTTCTCGGAGCGAGCGCCTTCGCCGGGGCCGCGTGGACCGCCTGTCAGGCGCCTGAGACGGACCCGACCGGAGGATCCTCGGAGCCCAGCACCTTGGGAGTCCCGGTGCGGCGCTACGGCCTGCGCAGCCCGCACGAGACGGTGGCCCGCGGAGTCCGCGACAGCCAGACCCCTGAAGCAGCCTCGTCGAGAACTCCTCTCGACCAGACATATGGCATCATCACGCCTTCCGCTCTGCACTTCGAGCGCCACCATGCCGGGGTTCCGGAGATCGATCCGGCCGAACACAAGCTGCTCGTGCATGGCCTCGTCGAGCGGTCCCTCGTGTTCTCGCTCGACAGCCTCAAACGGCTGCCGTCCGTCTCGCGGGTGCACTTCGTCGAGTGCTCGGGCAACAGCGGCGGAGAATGGAGTCCCGCGGGCGCTCCGACCGTGCGACTCAGCCATGGCTTGGCCAGCTGCAGCGAATGGACCGGTGTGCCGCTACGGATTCTGCTGGAAGAGGCCGGGATCAAGCCCGAGGCGAAGTGGATTCTCGCGGAAGGCGACGACGCCTGCCGCATGCAGCGCAGCATTACGCTGGAGAAGGCGCTGGACGACGCGATCATCGCGTATGGCCAAAACGGAGAGGCCCTGAGGCCGGAACAGGGGTACCCGCTGCGCTTGGTGTTGCCGGGCTGGGAAGGCAACACCAATGTGAAGTGGCTGCGGCGCATCAAGCTGGCGGAAGGCCCGCAATATGTCAAGGACGAAACCTCGAAGTACACCGAGTTGATCGAGAACGGCAAGGCCTGGATCTTCACCTTCGAAATGGACGCCAAGTCCGTGATCACGGCCCCGTCGGGCGGCCACAGGATCGCAGTCCCGGGCTTCCACGAGATCACCGGGCTGGCCTGGTCGGGCCACGGGAAGATCACGGCCGTCGAGGTGTCCACGGACGGCGGGCAGACATGGTCCGAGGCGAGCTTGCAAAGCCCCGTTTTTCCGCGCGCGTTCACGCGATTCCGCTTGCCGTGGAGATGGGAGGGCACGGAGTGCGTCTTGCTGTCGCGCTGCCGGGACGAGTCCGGCTATGTGCAGCCCACCCGAGAGGAACTGATCGCGGAGCGGGGCCGCTACTCGGCCTACCACTGCAACCGCATCAAGGGTTGGCGCGTCGGCGCGGACGGGAGCGTTTCGAATGCGGAAGCCTAGTTTCACCCGGATCTGCATCTTGCTGGGCGTGACGGCGGCCGTCGTGTCTGGCCAAACCTACGGACTCGGTCGCGAGGCGACTCCCGAGGAAGTCCATGCGTGGGACATCACGATCGGGCCGGAGGGTCGAGAGCTTCCGCCAGGGAGTGGCACGGCCCAGGAAGGCGCGCAAGTCTACGAGGTACGCTGCAAGGAGTGCCACGGTGAGGCGGCTGTTGGCGGGGACCAAGGCGCGCTCGTCGGGAAGCCGGAAGATCTGAAGCAGGCTCCTCCCATCAAGACGGTGGGGAGCTACTGGCCCTATGCGACGACGTTGTTCGACTATACGCGGCGTGCGATGCCGTTCGAGCAGCCCGGGACCCTGACGACGGACCAAGTGTATGCGGTGACCGCCTACATCCTGCATTTGAACGGACTTGTCGCCGAAGACGAGGCGATCGATCGCGAGTCCCTGCCCAAAGTGCAAATGCCGAACCGGGACGGCTTCGTTCGCGATCCCCGTCGCAGGCCGTAAGCCCTCTCCCCGGGCGGAACGGCCG
The DNA here is from genome assembly GCA_965218615.1 of Bryobacterales bacterium. Classification (GTDB taxonomy): domain Bacteria; phylum Acidobacteriota; class Terriglobia; order Bryobacterales; family UBA6623; genus VXMF01. The sequence continues at coordinate 59,009 of CBDCLH010000001.1, read as the reverse complement.
GTCCGCCTAGCGGACTCGCCTAGCCTTGATTCCCAACGCCCAGCAATAATGTGCGTTGCTAGGCGCCAGGGCTAGAGGAATGCGAGGCGCAGCGACAGGTTTTCGAGCCAGGGGATGGGGACGGCTTTGTCGGCGAAGCCGGCCTTGAGCAGGAGCGGGTTGTGGGCGCGCCGGCCGAAGCGCACCTCGATGCCGTCGGGGCGGATCTCCACGCGGGCGCTGGCATGGACGAACTTGCGGAACAGGGTGCGGGCGCGAGCGGTCGCGTAGTCGGTGCCGATGGCGCGGCCCAGCAGGCGGTAGAGAGTGGTCGCCAGCAGTGTCAGTTGCAGGTCGCAGTCGACCTGCATGGGCACTTGGGAGGAGAGGGCGTCCATGTGGAAGAAGTCGATGGCCTCGGCGCTGGCGTTCTCGACGAGCATGCGGCGGGCATAGCGGTCGACCAGCGGGGCGACGGGTTCGTCGAGTTGGTTGGTGAGCAGCAGGATGGGCTTGTCGTGGCCGATGTCGGTGACAGCGATCTGGCGGATCTTGCCGGGATAGTGGGGCAGGCAGAGGCGTTGGTCGAGGGTGCGGGGGTGGCGGTAGCGGCGGCCGATATTGTGGAGTTCGACGCGGTGCCAGAGGTGCTTGGGGGCGGTGCGCACGGCCTGGAGGACCTTCTTGGTGCGGCGGCGGAGAGTGAGGAAGTCGATGGCGAGTTCCTGCAGGCGGGCGAGGTTGGCGTAGGTGGTGAGGGTGGAATCAAAGACGAGTTCGCCGGGGTAGTGGCCGAAGCGCTCGTGCCAGTCGTCGGCGAAGCGGAGGATCTCGTCGTTCTGGTCCTGCTTGCGAACGCTGGCGTTGGTGTAGCAGAAGATGCGGGATTCGGCATCGCGGGCGACGAAGGCGAGGATGCCTTTCTGGCGGCGGCTGCGCTTGGAGACGTAGTGTTTGGGGACGAGGGGGTCGTCGCCGTGATAGGGGATGGTGTGGAAGTCGAGGTCGAAGGAGTCGCCGCGGGGCAGGCCCAGGTCGTGGACGGCGTCGAGCCAGCGGTGGGCGAGGGCCTGGTGCTGGCGGGGGTCGATGCGGCCGGCGTATGCGGTGAGGGTGGAGCGCTTGGGAACGGCATTGAGGCCGGTGAAGAGGGCGAGGCCGGGGTCGCAAGTTTCGGCGGAGACATGGGACTTGCGGGCGAGGCCGTAGAGCTTGAGGGCGAGCAGGGAGAGGAGGGCGCAGTCGGCGGGGATGGCGGCGCTGGCGGGCAGGCGGGCCTGGGCAGCGATGCGGGCGAGGGGGATGGGTGCGAGCAGTTGGGCGAAGAGGAAGAGACCGCCGCAGGGGGTGTGGAAGCGGCGGGGGGAGAGGTCGAGTTCACGGCGGTCGGCAACGGGGGCGAGGAGGGGGCGGGCGGCGAGGAGCTGGGCGGGGGAGCGGCGGGGCAGCTTGGGGCAGTCGGCATGCTGGAGGACGCGAGCGACGGAGGACTTGCTGGTGGGGGAGCCGTCGCGGTCGAGCTGGTCGACGATTTCGAGGACGGAGAGTCCGGAGTCGCGGCGCAGAGCGAGGATGCGGCGGTTGCGCTCGGCGGTCGAGGGGGGCGGATGGTCGGGCTTGCGGCCGGGGGTGGAGGGGAGGAAGAAGTCGCGGTCGGGGCGGATGCGCAGGTCGCGGCAGAGGTTGCGGAAGGACTGGAGGGAGTAGCCGAAGCGGGAGGCGGCGTCGGCGAGGGGGAGGTTGTCGACGAAGTGGGCACGGAGAGCCTCGTACTGGCGCTGGCAGGGATTGCGGGGCTGGAGGAAGAGGGGGGCGAGGGGATGCATGGGATATACAGGAAATAGGGACTGATAGTCACAATATCAAAAAGTAAGAGGTAGGGGCAAGCCTGGAGCGGAGAGGCGCGAGCCGGTGCTGCGAGCAGGGCGGGGGCTGCAGTGCAAAGGCAATGGAATCATTAGGTAAGAGGGTAGACGCAACGAGGTTCTGGAGATTTGAGCTGCGAGGCGATGGAAAATTCTAGAAACTTGGGACTAATTCCCAATTCCCTGATATCGAAAGCATACAGGAAGGGCAGGAAGCACCTGCACAGGAGGATCAGTTAAGTTTGGGCAGCTGCTTCGGAGTTACCAGCAAGAAATCCTGCACATCAATTCCCCGCGTTGGGAATCAAGGCTAGGCAGCCTGCGACGTGCTTTCATCCGTGGCGGAAGAGGAGCACGTCCCCATCTTGGACCGCGTATTCCTTGCCTTCCAGGCGCAGGCCGCCCTGATCGCGCGCGCGCGCATAACCGCCGTGGTCCACGAGGCTCCGCCAGTCGATCGCCTCGGCACGGATGAACTTCTTGGCGAAGTCGGTGTGAACCGCGCCGGCGGCCCTGATCGCCGGCGCATGCCGTGGAATGGTCCAGGCGCGGCACTCCGTTTCGCTGGCGGTCAGGAAGGACATGAGCCCAAGCAGCGCGTAGGTCGCACTGACCAGTCTCTCGACGCCGGACTCCGATAGCCCGTAGCTTTCGAGGTAGTCGGCCCGGTCTCCCGGGTCCAATTCGACGAGTTCAGACTCGAGGCTGCCGCAAACTGCGGTGAGCGCAAGGTTCTGGCGGCCGGCGAGCAGTTCGGACCTGTATCGCTCTTCAAGTGCATGGATCTCGCTTGTGGACTCCTCGCCGACGTTCACAACGAGCAACATCGGTTTCTCGGAGAGGAACTGGAACCCCTTGAGCAGCTTGGCCTGTTGCGGCGCCAGGTCGAGTTCCCTCAGGGGACACTCCTGTTCCAGCCAAGCGCGGCACTCTTGGAGCAGTTCCCGCTCGTCGGCAAGCTTTGCGTCCTTGATGCGTTTGAGGTCCTTCTCCAAGCGGCTCAGACGGTTCTCCACCACCTGCAGATCGTTCAGGATGAGTTCAAGATCGATGTTGGCCCAGTCGCGGCCCGGATCCAGAGAACCGTCGCTGTGCATCACTGTGTCGTCTTCGAACAGCCGCAGCACATGCGCGAAGGCGTCGACCGTGCGCAGGCTGGCGATGTAGCTGGGCTCGCGGAGAGCCTCGCGCGACAATCCTGGCATGTCGGCGTATTCGATCGTCGCCGGGATCACCCTGCTGGGGCGGAAGATGCCCGCCAATGCATCGAGGCGCTTGTCGGGAACCTTGGCGACGCCAAGTTGAACCTTGGTCGCCCCGACGCGGCCCTCGTTGGACGCCCCGGTGAGAATCTTGAACAGCGCTGTCTTGCCGACCTGCGGCAAGCCGATGATGGCGGTCTTCATGGCCGACTAGCTTCCCATCTTGGCACGCCGCTCCTGGCGGGAAACACGCCGGACTTCCGGCGAACGCCCCGACCATGCGAACCCGACCTCTCCAAACCGGTCAGATCGACTCGGCTCGGAGACTCGCCGCAGCGTGTCGGCTACGAGACGAGGGGTTTCGTGCGCCCGAACCTCCACGAAGCCCGCGGCAGTGAAGTCTCCGTTGTATGCGAGCGCCTCCGTCAGCCGACGCCGATGCATAAGCGCGAAGCTCACGGCATCGACAAAGGAGTACTCGCGCTCACCGTGTCGGCGCAACCATCGCCGCGCCTCCTCCTCCAGAGACGGGTCGACATGCGTGAGGGCGACGCGAGGGGATTGCTCCAAAGCATCGAGAATGCCGACAGCCGCCTGCTGCCCCGCTCGCCGTCGCAGGAAGGTCTAAGTTTCCCCGACCACGTGGTTGCTGCGAAGAAGTGAGCCAGGCCGGCCGTGCCAGATGGCCTTCGCTTCGCTGTGATGTTGGTCGCGCGGCACGAGCAGCCCCACCCAATAGCTCGTGTCGACGAACCTCATCGTCCGTAGACGACATCGTCCACGTCGGCGGGCTCGACGTCGATGCGTCCGATCCATGCCGTGAGCGGATCCAGGTCTCCCGGGCGGTCTCCGCCGAAACGAGATGAGACACCTTCACGGATCAGCGAAGCCTTCGAGCATTGTCGCTTGGCCGCTTCGGCCTGGAGCGTATCATCCAGATCCTCATCGATGTAGATCTGTATACGCCGCATGAGCGCAGTATGGATCACTCGGGCTTGTGTCCGTGTCGGATTTCACCGATAAACGGCGGCCAAGTACGCTGCTCGCGGTTCGAGTTGGTCGGCCGTCCGTCCAGCCTGGCAGCTCGAGGCGGACTATCCTGAGAGGCAATGCCCACTATTGCCGAATGCGCCGCCCGCGAACGCGGACGCTTCGAAGACGAGCTGTTCGAGTTTCTGCGGATCCCGAGCGTCAGTACCCTTCCCGAGCACAAGCAAGACATCGAGCGGGCGGCGGACTACTCACGGCAGCAACTCCTCCAAGCCGGCCTCGAATCCGTCGAGATGATCAAGGGGGACGGCCATCCGCTCGTGTACGGAGAGTCCGCGCCGGTCCCCGGGAAACCCACGATCCTGCTGTACGGGCACTACGACGTGCAACCTGTCGACCCCATCGACGAGTGGCTCTCGCCGCCCTTCGAGCCCACCCTCCGCAACGGCCAAGTCTACGCTCGCGGAGCATCTGACGACAAGGGACAGGTCCTGGCGAACATCAAGGCTCTGGAAGTCCTGCGGCAAGCGCATGGGCATCTGCCCGTCAACGTCAAGTGCCTGATCGAAGGCGAAGAGGAGGTCGGCGGGGAGATCGTGTCCGCGTTCGTCGCCTCCAATCCGGAGAGGCTGGCCGCGGACGCCGCACTGGTGTCTGACACGGCGATGCACATGCCGGATACACCGACGCTCTGCACGGGGCTGCGCGGAATGGTGTACACGGAATGGGTCGCCCAAGGCGCCGCGCACGACTTGCATTCGGGACTGTACGGCGGCGTGGCGCCGAACGCTGTCTTCGGACTCGTGGAATTGCTGGCGAAGTGCAAGGATGCTTCCGGGCGTGTCCAGATCCCAGGATTCTACGACGATGTCGAGGCGCCCTCCGTGGCGGAGAAGCTGAGCTGGGACCGGCTTGCGTTCGACGAAGACTCGTACCGGCGCCACGAAGTGGGCGCTTCCATCCTGACCGGCGAGCCCGGGTACAGCGTGTTTGAGCGGATCGGGGCGCGGCCGACATTCGAGGTTCACGGCATCCCGGGGGGCTTCATGGGGCCGGGAGCGAAGACGGTGATCCCGGCGAGCGCGGCGGCGAAGGTCAGCGCACGCCTCGTGCCGAACCAGGATCCGGACAGGATCCTGCAGTTGATGCAGGACTTCGTGGTGCAGAACAGACCGCCCGGCATTGAGGTCGACGTCCGCCTGATCCACACGGCCCCCGCGTGCCTGGCGGCGACGGATCATCCGATCATCCAGGCGGCCGCCGAGGCGCTCGAGCAGACCTGGGGGCGTGAAACCGTCTTCATTCGCTCTGGAGGGTCGATCCCCGTCGTGGGTGATTTTCAGCAGCACCTCGGCATCCCGACGGTGCTGATGGGATACGGACTGCCAGACGACGCCCTGCATGCGCCGAACGAAAAGTTCAGCCTGCGCAACTTCCACCAGGGCATCCTGTCCACCGCACGGTTCCTGGAGTTGCTCGCGGATCGAGACGGGACCTGAGCGCCGCTGCAGCGCCCATTGGATCACCGAGCATCTATTCGGACAAGACGGGCATACGCGCCCCGAATTCGTGCAGGCCGCGGGACAGGGCCGCTTGGATCTCGCTGACTTTGGCTCGTTCGGACGCGGAACGATCCTTCCGTTCCCCAAGATCCGAGGCCAGATTGTAGAGTTCGGTCTTCTTCGGGTCATAAAACTGGATCAGCTTCCAGTCGCCCTCCCGAACCACGGAATATGGATCGTGCCCCGGGCCGTGCCGGTAATGCGGAAAATGCCAAAGTAGCGCACGCTTGGGCAACTCCTCGCCGCGCAGCGCCGGCGTCAAGTCGATCCCGTCGATCGCTCGGTCCACAGGCGGGCGTGTCCCCACCGCCGCCGCGATGGTCGGCAATAAGTCGATGCTCGCGATCGGCTCATGCGAAACCGAACCCGGCTGCGTCACTCCGGGCCACCGCACCAGCCACGGAGTGCGCAGACCACCTTCGTAGGCATAGCCCTTGCCGCTACGCAAGGGCGCGTTCTCAGTCGGGCGTCCCCCGCGGTCCAAGCCGCCGTTGTCACCCGTAAAGACGAGCACAGTACGATCGGCAAGGCCCGTCGTCTCGAGCGTGTCCAACAGCCGCCCCATCGCATCGTCGACGCTGTGGACCATGGCGGCATACACCGGATCGTCCTGCCCCTCCCCGTCGCGCGAGCGCTCGTACTCGGCGATCAGGTCCCGCTTCGCCTGGATCGGTGTGTGCACGGCGTAATGCGACAGATACAGCAGGAATGGCCTGTCCTTGTTGCGGAGGATGAACCCCACGGCTTCGTCAGCCTCACGGTCCGTCAGATACTCCCCTGTGTTGCGCGGGGCCAAGGTCGGAATGCCCATCGGCAGCCGCTGCGTCCCCACGTAGGGATCGAAATACGATGGCGGCTGCCCGTAATCCCAACCGCCGTAATTGAAGTCGAAGCCCTGGTCCTCGGGAAGATGGCCGTGGCCCCCCAGGTGCCACTTGCCTATGAAGGCGCTAGCCTGCATTCCCAACACATAGAAATCATGTGCGTCGCCCGAGCCAGCCGTTTTCCGGGGAATCCGGATGCCCTTCGATCTCACTTGAAGGCGAGCCGCAGGGGGCGGTTCTCCAGCCAGGGGATCGGAACGGCCTCGTCGGCGACTCCGGCGGCGACGAGGAGTGGATTGTGGGCGCGGCGGCCGAGGCGCACCTGGATGCCGTCGAGCCCGATCTCGACGCGCGCGCTGGCCTGCGCGAACTTGCGGAACAGCGTGCGGGCGCGGGCCGTGGCGTAGTCGCCGCCGAGGTTGCGGGCCAGCAGGCGGTAGAGGGTGCTGGCCATCAGCGTGAGTTGGAGGTCGGCGTCAACTTTCAGCGGAACTTGGGAGGAGAGCGCGTCCATGTGGAAGAAGTCGATGGCGTCGGCGATCGCGTTCTCGACGAGCATGCGGCGGGCGTAGCGGTCGAGCAGGGCGGCGAGCGGTTCGGCGGGGCGGTTGGAGAGCAGCAGAATGGGCTTGTCGTGGCCGAGGTCGAGGACGGCGACCTGGCGGACGGCGCCGGGGAAGCCGGGCAGGTCGACGGTCTGATCGAGCGCGCGCGGGTGGCGGTAGCGGCGGCCGATGTTGGCCAGCCGCAGGCGCTGCCAGTCCGCGTCGGGCGCGGCGCGGACGGCGGCCAGGATCTTCTTGGTGCGGCGGCGAAGAGTGAGGAAGCCGATGCCGAGTTGGTCGAGTTGGGCGAGGTTGGCGTGCGTGGTGAGGGTGCTGTCGAAGACGAGTTCGCGCGGGTAGTGGCCGGATTGATCCTTCCAAGCGGCGGCGAAGCGCAGGATCTCGTCGTTCTGGTCCTGCTTGCGGACGGTGGCGTTGGAGTAGCAGAAGACGCGCGAGTCGGCGTCGCGGGCGAGGAAGGCGAGGATGCCCTGCTGGCGGCGGCTGCGCTTGGAGAGGTAGTGTTTCTGGACCAAGGCGTCGTCGCCGTGATAGGGAATGGTGTGGAAGTCGAGGTCGAAGGAGTCGCCACGGGGCAGTCCCAGGTCGTGGACGGCGTCGAGCCAGAGGCGGGCGAGTTGGGCGTGAACTAACTACATGCAAAGCACTTAGCGGGTCCACCATGCACCTTTCAAGAACACAAGGTTGGCGGGCAGCCCTTGAGAGGCTGCCATGGACCAAACCAAGAAACGCGGCGCTCGCAACGCGGCGCAGATCGCATTCGTACAGGTGCTGGAGGGCATCCCGGACGAGGAACTGACGGACGAGCAACGGCGGTACCTTTGGTGCCAGCGCCCCGAGTCCGTGGACGCTGAAGGCAGGCTGGTCCTAGCGTACACTTCCGAGGCCGCTGCGGCGGTCGCGCAATCCAACGCGCCGCTCACAAAGATCGGCCGCGAGCTGCGCGTTCGAGGCCTGGCCTCCGGGCTGGCATTCGAGGTCACGGCCCCGAACGCGAAACAGCCAGCGTCGAGAGCCCGGACCACCGTGTCGCCGAAGGAGCGGGGAATCGTGTACATACCGCGTTTCCTCACCGGCACGACCTTTCCGCACAGCCGCTACGCGGGCTCGGAATTCAAGCGGCTAAACGGCAAGGTCAAGCTAAGCATCCTCGCGCCGGAGGGGAGCGGGCTGCCGTACGGGGTGTATCCGCGCCTCATTCTCATCCACTTCTGCACCGCTGCGGTTTTGACCAAGAGCAGGCGTTTCAGCATCGGCGGGTCGGTAAACGAGCTGCTGCGCGCTGTCGGTATCCGAAACTCGGGCGGCCCGGAGGGCACGGCGACCCAGGCGCGCGAGCAGCTGCGCCGCCTTTGCCAGACCGCTCTGATCTACACCAACTTCCGCGGATCGGAGGGGCGGAACGTGCCGATCATCGACCGATGGCTGGAGAAAGACGAGAGAGGGATGCACGTCACGCTCAGCGAGCGGTTCTACGCCATGGCCAAGATCGCCGTGCCCCTCGATGTCGCCATCATCCGCCCACTGCGGCGATCCCCGCTCGCCCTCGACACGTACTGCTGGCTCACAGCCAGGGTTTACGACCTCAAGCGGGACACACTCGTCCCGTGGATGGCGCTGGAGGCCCAGTTCGGCGCCCAGTACGCGCGCCACCGGCAGTTCCGCTGGGCGTTCCGGCGGAGCCTCGCCGCCGTCATCGAGGCCTGGCCAGAAATCGAAGCCGAGCCGCGCGACCGCGGCCTCCTGATCCGGCCCTGCCAGCCCTCGGTCGCCAGCTGGCTGGAACGCCACACCCCCGGCGCGTATTAGCGAAAATCCGCCAGCGCAGGTTCTGTGACGCTTCTTTAGCGAACGTCGCAGAGTCATCCGGACGTCAAGACCCACCGCACCCAGAGCAGGTTCCGTGACGCTTTTCCACAGTCCATGCGCCCCGCGGCCGCGCAGGTTCCGTGACGCCCCAGCGCAGGTTCCGTGACGCCCCAGCGCAGGTTCTGCGACGCCCCCAGCGCAGGTTCTGTGACGCCACACATCTATCTATTCCTGTAGTACCTCTATGTACCTATAGTGAATACCTGTAGGATGCGCGCTCGACAAGCGAAAGCGGCCTCCATGGAGCCCACAGCGCCGGCTGCTGTGCAGCCGCGAGAGACGGGGCTACGCTGCCTATGTGGACTGCCCGGATCACACGTCGCCCGGCCGGCCCTCCCCGATCACGCTGGCGGTCGCGGAGACGGGCCAGCGCTGGACGTCGCACAAGCCTGCCGGATCGGACGGCTACGCGAGCGCCGTTAGCGCGTCCCTGGGCAGGGCGCTAAGCGCCGACGGGGCAGTGTCTTTCGGGCCGCTGGGCTACTGGCTCCGCGCCGAAGCGAACGGGGCCGTGCTCTCGATCGGACTAGGCCACCGGCTGTGCGGACGCGGCTGCCTCGCGCAACTGCGGGTGACCCGGGACGTCGCGCCCAGCAAGGACCGCCCCGACGTGGAGGTGACGATCGAGGGTCTGCTGCGGGCCGCAGAGCTAGTTGGGAACGTGACCGAGATCGCCCGCGAGATCGCCGGCCTGGGAGGCGATCTCGCGTGGGCCTGGATCGACGGGCTCCGGTTCGAGCCCTAAGTCTTCGAACTCGACCTCGTCGCGGAACGCGCCCATCTCCTCCGCCTCGCCGGGCGTGACCGTCGCCAGGTGCGCCGCGCGCCGGCTGGCCGACGACGACTCGAGGGGTTCGAGGGGATCCCGCGCGGGGCGCCGGAAGGGAATTCGCACGCTTCCAATGTAGCAGCCGCCCGCGCAGAATCTTCAGCATGCAAGCCAAACACATGCGCACAGCGATTCGCAGCGCGGCGCGGGAGGTCTGCCGGCTGGGGTTCGGCCTGGCCGTCACGGCCGCAGCCGCGCACGGCGCGGACGACAGCACCCCCGACATCAGCACGTCGAACCCGTGGACCGAGACCATCGAGAAACTCGCCGCGATGTTCACCGGCCCGATCGCGACGGCGGTTAGCATCATCGCCATCGTCATCGGCGGCCTGATGTTCGCCTTCGGCGAGGGCGGGGCGAAGAAGGCGGTCGCGGGCCTGATCATCGGCATCGGGATGGCGCTTGGCGCGACCGAGCTGGTGGAGTGGCTCCGTTAGGTCCGGATGCGGGAAGCGAAGCGGACGTGGCCGGCCCACCCGGTCCTGAGCAAGCCCCTCACGATCTGCGGGGTAGAGCGAAAGCTCTTCATTTTGTCCGGGCTGCTGGGCTGGTCGGTGTTCCGGGTAGCTGACTTGGTGGCGGGCCTGGTCCTGTTCGCCGGCCTGTACGCGGCCGGCCTCGTCGCGACGCGGAGGGATCCGCAGCTGATCGAGATCGTCCGCAAGAACGTCGAAGCCCGACGTCGATACGACCCGGGCTTGCCCCCGACCAAGCTACGCGTCATCGTCTGAGTCGGAACCATGGTGTTTCCCGCCGCCGCTCGAGCTCTCGCCGCGTCCGCTTCGCTCGCTGACGAGCTGCCCTACTGGGGCTGGATCGACCGGCGGACGGCGCTGACGGTCGGGGCGGAGCTGGTCACGATGGGGGAGCTGACCCCGTTCTCTCCCGCCGGCGAGCCGCGCGAGCGGATCGACGCGGTGATCGGGCGCTGGACGCGCATGCTGTCGGCCTGCCCGCCCTCGGCCAGGGTCTACGTGTTCGCCTTGCGCCGGCCGGCCGACCTCCGGACGAAGACAGCGGGCCCCCCGGTCGCGGTCGAGGCCCAGACGGCCCGCGAAGACTACCTGTCGCGACGGGTCGAGAGCCTCCGGACCTACGTGGCCTGGAGCCACGAGGCGCGCGTCCGGGACGCAGCCGTCCCGTCGAAGAACGGAGGAGCCGCTCGCGCGGCGTCCGCGCTCGACGCGGTCAAGAAGATCGCCAAGCGCGTCGCGCGCGAATTCCAGGACCGCGCGGCCCAGCGGGACATCCAGGTGTGGCTGAGGGAAAGCATCGAGCGCGAGTGCGAGCGCGTCCGGATGTCGGTCGACGCCCTGGCGGCGATGGTGGCCGACGTCACCCCGATCCGGATGCTGGAGGCGGACGAGGCGTCGTCGGTCCTGGGCGAGCTAGTCAACCGCCCGGGCTACCAGCCCGTTGGGGCGCCCGTGGAATCGCTGCTGTCGTGGTGGCTGGCGCGCTCGACGATTGAGGTGGAGAGGCGGAGCATGCGGATCGACGGCGAGGACGTCGTCGTGTACTCGCTGCTGGCGCCGCCCCTGGATATCGCCGCCGGAGCTCTCGACGGCGTCGCGGCGATCCGCGGTTCGGTGACGGTCGCCTGGGAGTGGAGACCGCAGGAGCAATCCAAGGCCAAGGCCAGAATTGTTTCGGCGCAGAGGCACTTCTTCCAGCGCCAATATTCGGCGCTGGCGCACGCGACGGACTCCGCCGGCACCGAGGGGGCCTTGAAGGATTCCGCTGCGGAAGCGGAGGTGCAGCGCCTGGCGGACGCGCGGATCGAGTTGGAGTCGGAAGGGATCGCCTACGGCGAGCTGGCGGTGACGCTCACGCTGCACGGGCCGCTTGAGATGATCGAGCGCCACGACGCCGACCTGCATCGCGTCTTCGCCCAGTCCGACGCGAAGCTGATCCGGGAAAGCTTTGGCCAGCCGAGCTCGTACTTCGGTCGCTTGCCCGGGCAGCCTCGAGGCCGTCAAGTGCGGTCGGTCCTGGTGTCGGCCGCCGTGGCCAGCTGCATGGCGCCGCTGTACGGTCCGTCGCAAGGGTCGCGCACCAGCGCGCACCTGGGAGCGCCGAGCCTCGCGACGCTGGAGACCCAGATCGCGACGCCTTACCATTACGACCTGTTTGAGGGCGACGTGGGGCATACCGTCATCCTCGGAGCGACGGGTTCGGGGAAGAGTTTCTTGGCGAATTTCCTCCTGCTTTCCGCGATGAAGTACGAGCCGCGGATCTGCATCCTGGACCTGGGCGGCTCCTACCGGGGCCTGACCGAGCTGGTCGGGGGCAGCTACCTGGCGCTTTCGCCCGAGGCCGGCGAGACGCCCCGGGTGGCGCCGTTCTCGCTGCCCGAAGGCGAGCGCTCGCTCCGCTTTCTGTCTTCTTGGGTGCTCCGTCTGCTGCGGATCGGCGGCTACGAGGCGACCGCCGACGACCTTAACGACATCCGGGACCGCATCGCGGACCTCTACCAGGCACCCGTCCAAGACCGGACGCTCTCGGCTCTCGTGCTCTCGCTGAACCACAAGATGTGGTCGGCGTTGGCGCGCTGGCACGGGAGCGGGGCCTGGGCCCCGATCTTCGACCACGCTCCGGACGACTGGAACGTTGCGGACTGGCAGGTAGTCGATCTCGCCGGCGCGGCCGAGCACGAGGACCTCTGCGAGGCGGCCCTGGCGTTCTTCCTGGAACGCCTGCGCCTGGCGGTGGACGGGGACGACAGCCGGACCCGCTTGAAAATCCTGATGGTCGACGAGGCTTGGCGCTTTCTCCGCGACGCCGAGACGGCGGCTTGGCTGATGGAGGCCGCCCGCACCTGGAGAAAGCGAAACGCCGCGCTGATCCTGGCGACGCAGTCGACGGGCGACCTAGCCGGCCCCGAAGTCGCGGCGCTGCTGGGAGCCTGCCCGACGAAGATCTTCCTGGCCAACCCGACGTTCGCCCGCGAGCACGCCGACCAATTCGGATTGGAGCCGCACGAGACCGACATCGTGCGGCAGCTCGTGCCCAAGAGCGAGCTGTACCGCCGGAGGCCGCACGGAGGAGAGATCCTGCGGCTTTCGGTGGACGCCCGGAGCTACTGGCTCTGCACTTCGAACGCGCGCGAAGCGGAGAAGCGCGCGCGCCTCGTGGAAGAGCACGGCCTGCGCCGCGCCCTGGACATCCTCTCCGCATCCGAAGGAGTTCCCGCATGATGCGCACGCACATCGCAATCTCTCTACTCTGCGCAGCCATTCCGCTGTGTCACGCCCCGCCGCAGGCGAGGGCGGAAAGCGTTATGAAAGTGGCCGTTGACGACGAGACCATCGTCGAGATCCGGACGAAGGTCCGCCACACGACAGTCATCCGGCTGCCGCAGGAGGAGACGATCCTCGACTTCGTCATCGGGGACTCCGAATTCTGGGGCATCGCTGGGACGGGCAACGTCGCCTACCTCAAGCCCTCGGGAGAAGGGGCCTCGACGAACGTCGCGCTCGTGACCCAGAGCGGGCGGATCTATAGCTTGCTGGCGCGCGAGGGCGGGGACCCGCACCTCGCCGTCTACATCGAGCGGTCCGACGTCGAGGAGGAACCCGGGCCGATCGGCACGCCCGTACCCGAGCCCATGTTCCTGCCCCGCGCCTCGTTGCGCGACGCGGAGGACCAGGCGCGACTGGCCCGGGAGCAAGCGCGGGAGGCAGTCGCTAACGCGCAGACGGCCCTGGAGCAGGGAGTGGCGTCGTACAAGCAGAAGTACCCTCGGGAGCTACGCTTCCCCTACCGCCTGGAGCCGAAGGCGAGCGACTGGCCGTTCCTCATCGAAGCGATGTGGCACGACGGGCTCTTCACTTTCCTCCGCAGCTCCGCGCCCGAGGCGCCCGCGATCTACGAGCTCAAGGACGGCAAGCCGTCCATGGTCGAGTACGAATTCCGCGACGGCCTCTACATCACGAAGCACGTGGTCGGGGAGGGATGGCTGCAGATCGGCAAGGAGCGCCGCCGGTGGGAGATCCGCGACCTCGAGGCGTTCGGCGCCCAGGTAGCGCGCGCGGCGGACGTGCCGAGGCCCTGACATGGCGGCCGAAATCGAAGCCGGACCGCCCGAACCGAAGGGGTCCCTGCCCGCGAACGTGGGCCAGAAAATCGCCGCCGCCGCGGTGGGGCTGCTGCTGGCGGCCGTCCTGCTCGCCGCCGCCGCGGACCGCTGCACGGCGCCGCCGGAGCCCGAGGTAGCCCCGAACACGGAGGTTACGGAAGTCCAGCCCGACGCACGGACGGCACCCGAGGCAGCCGCCGAGGTCAAGAACGCCGCGGAAAATGCGCGCGCCCGGGCGGCGCGGGCCGAGTCCGAGCTGAGAGCGCGCCAAGCGGCGCAGCGGGCGGCTGCCGCCGCTGCGGAGATGGCTGCGGGAGAAGTGGACGAGGCGGTCCTCGAAGTGCAGAGCGAGCTGCGGGTGGCGGAGATCCGACGGCGGTACGCCGCCCTGCAGACCCACCCCGTCGCGCTCAGCGCGCGCGGCGCGGCGGCCGAAGGCGAGGCCGAGGAACCCTCGGCTCCGCCGCCCCCGCTGGAGCCCGAGGACGAGCTGAGCCCGGTGGACCGGGCGTTGATCGCTGCGCTGGAGCAGTCCACCGCCTCTGATCCCGAGGAGCCGCCTCCGGCCGAGGAGCCGCCGCTCGATCCGACTGCCGCGACGCTGCCAACGGAGCCGAACGACCCCGACGGGTGGGAGCGGATTTACGAGGGGAGTTTTTTCGAGGCCGTTCTGGTGACCGAGCTGCGAGGGGACATGGCGGGACCCGTCGCGGCGATGGTGGCAGTCGATTTCTACTCCCGCGACCGGTCGCAGGTGCTCGTCCCCCAGGGGTCGCGGGTACTGGGGACGGCGAGCGCGGTGAGCGGGACGTACCAGACTCGCCTAGCCGTCGCTTTCCACCGCCTGATCCTGCCCGGCGGCACCTGGGTGCGGATGCCGTTCTTGGGGCTGTCCCAAGCCGGTTCGACGGGCCTGAAAGACCAGGTCAACAGGCATTACCTGCAGATGTTCGGCGCGACGGCGGCGGTCGGGGTGATCGCCGGCCTCGCGCTGTCCTCCGACACCGTGGGGACGGGGTCGTACGGCGGGGGAGGCGTCCGGGCCGGGATGGGAAGGGCGACAGCGGAGACTGGCTTCCGCATAATGGATCGATTCTTGAACAGGTTGCCCACCATCACGATCCGCGCCGGCCACCGGGTCCGGATCTGGCTCACGTCGGACGTGCTCGTGCCCCTGCCCCGAACCGACCTAGTACAGACAATCCAGAGAGGAGAGTGAACCATGCCCAAAAACCCACACACCCGCAAGGCGGCCGCCTTGCTGCTCGCCACGCTCGTGACCGCGGTGCCGATCGCGCACGCGGGCATTCCGGTTCTCGACGTCCCGAACTTGGCGCAGTCGATCAAGAACATGATCGAGATCGGCAAGCAGGTGCAAAAGAGCACCGAAATGGTGGCCAAAGCGCAGAAGCAGATCGACGACCGGCTGAAGATCGCCCGCGGCGAGGTGGGGAAATTCATCAACCCGCTCAAAGGATTCTCTTCCCTCGTCCGCGAGACGACATCGATCGTGAGCTTCGGCAAGGACGCTGCGGCCCAGGTCACGGGCGAGGCGAAGGGGATCCTGAACGACGTGACCGGGGTCCGGTCGCAGACGATCGGGGAGTTCCTCGGCACCTGGAAAGCAATCGCGGAACTCGCGAACGCGGAGGCGGCCCTCGCCGACATCATGGAAAGCCGCCCGACCCGTTACAACGAGAAGGAAATCGAGGCCGCCCGCGAGCGGGCGAAGCAACGCCGAAAGCAGTCGAAGGAGCGAGAGGGGATCGCCACGGCCAAGCAAGCGGCGGCCAAGGCGAGCGCGGAGGAGGCCGGCGCGGCCCGCGAGAAGGGAGATGAACACAAGGCCTCGACCGAGACGGGCGCAACCGCCGTCGCGGAGCGGCAGATCGCCGGGATAACCCTCACGAACGACATACTGGCCGGGCTGCTGGACCACCTCGCCACCGGCCTCGCGATCGAGGCGACAGAGATGACGCTCATCGAGGAGGAGCAGCACGCGGCGGAGCAGGCGCTGTCGATGCTGCGCCGGGTCCAGAATGCCTACGAGGCGATGGCCGAGACGTACCTGGAGGACCTCGGACCGACGCTGGACCGGAACTATGCGAATCTCTTCGCTTGGGTGCCGACCTACTCTCGGGCCGAGGGAGGGAAGTCGGTCGCGTCATGGTCCGACCACGCGTCCGACCTGTACCTGAAAGCGCACGCCAGCGCCCCGCAGGTCCAGGAACTGGCCCCGCCGCCCGCGTCCGACCCGCCGACGCCGTAGCGCCCGAAGGCTCGGATGGCGATCAATACTGCACCGGCGGAGACGGCCGCCGCCGCGAACCCCGCGGCGATCGAATCGCTCGTCAACTCGTTCACGTCACAACTCGTCGAGGACGTCGGGGGCCGTGTTCTGGACAGCGGCATCGCGCTCTGGTCGGGGCTCGCGGCCGTTGTCATCGCGTGGCAAGCGATGAAGATCATGCTGACGGGGCGATGGTCGCCCGGCGAGATCATCCAGTCGCTCGTGGTCCTCACGATTCCTCGCTTCATGCTCTGGTGGTACGAGACGCCCTTGCCCGGGACCTCACTCACGCTGCCCCAGGCGATCGTCTCGCAGGGCGCCTGGCTAACGCAGGCGATCCTCGACGACAGCGTGTCCCTGTTGTGGAAGGGGATTCAGCAGTTGTGGGAGAAGGTCATCGGGAACTTCACCGACCTGTCGTTGCATCCCTTGACTTGGCTGCGCCGGCCGGGACAGCGGTGAATTTGTATTCGCTGGGCTGGCCGATGCTGATCGCGCTCGGCGGGATCGTCGCGATGGCAGCCATCGCGATCGGGCAGATCCTGTGGGCCGGCTTCGGGATCGCGATGTGCTCCATGTTCGGGCCACTGGCCATCCCGTGGCTGATCTTCTCCCCGATGTCGTTCCTGTTCTGGGGGTGGTTCCGGACGCTGTTGATCTTCTCGCTGTACGCCCCCATTGCCGCGGCCGTGCTGAGGGTCTTCGTCCTGTCCGTGGTGGAATTCGCGGTGTTCATGATGAGCGACTGGAACGCGGCGACTAGCGCCGTCGGTGCGGCGTTCGCCAAGGGTCTGGCGACCAGCGCGATGAAGCCCTTCCTGAGCCTGGTGATCATCATGCTCGTCTTGGTCGGGCTGCTGGCTACGATCCGAGTGCCGACGTTCGCGGCGTCGCTCGTTTCCGGGAGCGGGGCCGGCGGGATCGGGGAAGTGTTCGGGACGCTCATCTCGACCGTCACCACGGTGGTCGGTGGAAGGGCGGCTGTCGCCGCGGCGACCAAGCGGCTGCGCAGCGGAGGAGGCTGACGTGACCCCCGACCAAGCCAAGCGCGAGTACGCCGGGGTGTGGGCCGAGCACATCCGGACGGGACGGTTCCTGCGCATCTGCGTCGGCGCCCTGCTCGTGGTCAGCACGCTGCTGGCGATCAGCCTCTACAACTCGACGGGGCGCGTGCTGAAACCGCTCATCGTGAGGGTGGACGAAGTCGGCCGGGCGCAGGCCGTGCAGTACGAAGCGATGGAACTGGAGGCGGAGCCGCAGGCGCCCGCCACCCTCTACTTCCTCCGCCAGTTCGTCAGCGACCATTTCAGCCGGCGGAGAGACACCGTCGTGGAGAACTGGCCGAGGTCGCTCATGTTCCTCAGCGCGGAGCTGGCGACGGCCGCCCGCGCCGAGCAGACCGCCGCCGTCGCGGAGATCGCGGCCGGGTCGAGCGACTCGGACCACGATGTCGAGGATATCGTGCTGCGCCGGATCCCGCGGCCCGAACTGCCCTACGAGATGATCGCCGAGTACGACGTGGTCGAACGAATCGCGGAGCAGGAGGTGGCCCGACGCCGCTACACGACCGTGTTGCGTTACGTTTTCATCAGCCCCCCTCCTCGCGAGCTCTACTCGGTCAACCCCATCGGCCTGATCTTCACCTACCTCTCCACGGCGGAAGTCGAGTAGCATAGCGGCATGCGATTCGGCCGCCCAATCCTTGCGATCCCCCTTCTCGCCGCCTCCGCTCTCGCCGCCCCTTCGGACGATGAAATCAAGAGCTTCCGGTCAGCGCTGGAGGGCCACTTCAACGGCAACCTGCCGGCGCTGGTGACGTATCTCCGGCAGATCGACGGCAACCAGCTCACGGGTCCCGCGCCGCCTAGCAACTCCCCGAGCTGGACGGCTCGCGCGCGGACGAGGCTGCTGCCCGACGGGACGCGCGTCGTGATCGAGACGGCCTCCCAGGTCAGGGCGCGCTACCGCCGCCGGGCGGAGTCGGAGCTCAAGCGGATCGCGTCCTCCTCGGCCTACGACCTGAACGACGCCGATCTCGGGCGAGCGCTCGACGACACGCTCGAGATCTTCGATCCGGACGACTAAGCCGCCGACCAGTTCGGCCTCGACGACTACGACGGATACGACCAGTGATCCCCGCGCTCTCCCGCGGCTGCGCAGTCGCGCTCCGCCTGTGCAGCGCTTGCGCCGTTCCGCCGCCCGTGGCACCCTCCGCTTATGGCTCGATCAGTCAACGTAGTGTTCCTCTTAGGCCGACTCGGCGCCGACGCGCATCCCCGCGATGCGGGCGGGACATCCGTCGCGAACGTGTCCCTCGCGACGGACTACCGGACGCGGGACGGAGACGAGATCACGGAGTGGCACGACGTGGTGATCTGGCGGGTGGATCGGCTCGCGGAATACCTGAAGAAGGGCACCCAGGTCCACTTGCAAGGCCGGCTGCAGACCCGCAGATGGACGGACGAGAAGGGCGCCAAGCGCTACCGGACGGAAGTGGTGACCTCCAGCGCGGAGGTCACGCTGCTCGGGAGCCCCTCGCTCAAGACGGGGGCGTAGCGCCGGGATCCGTTGGCCGGGGTCCCGGGCCCGCCGGAGTTCCAGAGCGACCTGGTCCGCCACGAGTCTGACCCGCGGTCGTAGCCCTCGACCTCGATCGCCTCGACGACGCCGCGCCAGCCGTCGATCCGCGCCACTTGAATGACGAGGTCCACGGCCTCGCAGACGCGGTGGCAGACCACTTGGTACGACTGCCCGGGGTCGGCTCCCTGCAGCACGCACACTGCGAGCCGGGAGAGCGCCCCCTGCGCCGAATTGGCGTGGATGGTGCTCATCGATCCGCCGTGCCCCGTGGAGAGTGCGTCGAGGAGGTCAGAGGCCTCACCGCCGCGAACCTCCCCCACGATGATCCGGTCGGGCCGGTGACGCAACGCGTGGCGGACTAGGTCGCGGATCGAGGCGCCCTTCGCGGCCTCGAACCGCACGCAGTTCCGGGCGGGGATCCGCAGCTCCATCGTGTCCTCGATGACCAGGACCCTGTCGTGGTCGCTCACGAGCGCACAGAACGCCGACAGCAGCGTGGTCTTCCCGCTACCCGTGCCCCCGCTCACCAGGATGTTCCTCCGCTCGCCGAGCGCCGCCTGGACGGCGGCGCGGACCTCGGCAGGCAGGGACCCTGTGCGGACCAGGTCGTCGGCGCTGAACTGCCGCCCCCCGAATCTCCGGATCGTGATGGTCGTGTGGCGCGCCGCAGGAGGGATCGCCACGGCGACCCGCGAGCCGTCCTCGAGCCGGGCGTCGGCCAGGGGCTTCTCCCGGCTCAGCTCGGAGCGGAGCGGCCTGACGATCTGGAGCGCCGCGCTCGCGAGCGAGCGCGCCGTCAGCCTCGCGGCGTCGACCCAGCTGACCTCCCCCTTCTTCTCGACCCAGGCGCCTCCGGGTCCGTTGATCATGACCTCGCTCACGTCCGGATCCATCAAGACCTTCTCGAGCCCGGGCAGGAAGGGCGCGAGCCTCGCCACGCTGGCCGCCGCGCTCACAGGATCCCCTTCTCCCTCGCATCGAACCAGGAGAGGTTTCGCGCGAGGAAGTACGGCTTGAGGTAGCAACGCCGGGCGCTGTGCGACCGCCGCCCGTCGAAGGGCAGCACGATGGCTTCGGCCACGTCAAGCAAGCTGAAGTCCCTGGGATGAAAGAGCGCTTCGCGCCTCTCGCTGAACTGCTTGCTCATCCCGAGGCTGGCCTTCGCGCCGCCGGCCTTGCCGCTCAGCAAGGAGACGCCCGCCTTCGCCGACGACTCGTTGAACGACACGCTCGCCTTCATCCTCGCGACCTGGCCGCACATTTCGCTGGCGATCTTAGCAGAGCTCTCGTCGGAAAGACTGAGGAAGATCTTGGTGCGGAGCGTCTGCAGGAGGGTCCGCCACGTCTCGCCCTGGACGACGGAGCGGATCGAGCTGATGGACTGCGTGGCGACGATCGGGATGCACTTGGCCTGCCTGGTCAGCGCGAACACCTTCTCGTCTCCGCTCGGATCGTCGCCGCCGCAGGTGGCGAAATTTTGGTACTCGTCGCAGATGAAAGCAGCCGGGCGGTGGTCGCGCCGCCCGTCGGCGGAGCGCCGCAGCAGCGCCTGCAGCCAAGCCGTCTTGAGCATCACTCCGATCGTCCTCGCAAGGGCGGGGTTCGCGCCGACGGGCATGTTGAGGGCCACGATCTTGCCCTCGTCGATCAACGCGGCGAGAGAAGGCAGCGCGCGCAAGACCTCGACATGCGCCGCGGGTCCGCCGGCCGCGTTCGCCGCCGCCGGCGCGGGCGGCCGTTCGGGGCAGAAGATCCGAGCGATGTCGGGCT
The DNA here is from genome assembly GCA_965218615.1 of Bryobacterales bacterium. Lineage (GTDB taxonomy): Bacteria > Acidobacteriota > Terriglobia > Bryobacterales > UBA6623 > VXMF01. The sequence goes on along the minus strand of CBDCLH010000001.1, from coordinate 38,605 downwards.
GGTCGAAGATGGACAGGAACACGGACACGGACTCGACGATGGATGTGCGGAGGTCCGGCTTGAGCTTCATCCAGTCGAGCGCGTACCAAGTGGCGATGGCGCGGTGGCGTCCGCGGAGGCGTTGCGCCTCCCGCTCGGAGCCGCGCGTGACCGTCTCGAATTCCCTGGACAGACCGGCCCGCCGCAGGGCCTCGCCGACCTCGACTGCGACACGGATCTCGACGGAATCGGGAGCGTCTTCGGCGTCGAGCCACTCCCAGGCCTCGATCGCGAGCTGGTCGACGTGAGCGGCAAACACCGGCCGCGGGATCCTGTACCGCCGCTCCGGGAGGCTGTCCACGCGCTCCGCCGCTTCGACGAGGCGCTTCGCGAGTTCCTCGGGATTGAGCGCGCAGACGTAGATGTCGCGGAGCGTCACCCAGCCGGTGTCATCGCGGATACGGTGCAGCTCGATGACGTTGCGCACGAGGTTCGTGTACGCCTGCTGCCAGAAGGGGTCCTTGCTCTTGCCGTGGAGCTGGTTGATCAGCCCGCCAACCTGGTAGGCGAGGCTGAACGAATCGACCCAGGGAGCGTCTAGCGGATTCCACTGCAGCAGGTGGCGGTCTTCGATGCCGATCTCGACGTAGTCGTCCCCGCGCCCCGCCTCCTCCAGAATCTTCCGGACGGAGTGGCAGAAATCGCCCTTGACCTCCAGCACCAAGCCGGCGCTCTTCCTCTTGGAGTCGCCGGCGCGCCAGGAGAGGATCTGGCGCGCGAAGGGGTACATGCAGGCTGAAGTCTTGCCCGAGCCCACGGCGCCGAAGATCGCGATCCCCGTATAAAGCCCTTGGGCGGGCAGGACGAGCCAGCCCGGCCGCGAGGCCCGGCGGCGTTCGACCGGGTGATGGATCTCCCCCAGGACGACTCGCAGATCGCGATCGTTGGGCGACGTCGGCCACGCCGGGAGCCGCCCGGCTCCCTGGGCCTCGCGCCCCCCGAACCACACATGGCCGACGGCGAGCGCGCCGCTCAGACACAGCGCCGTAGCCGCGGCCGGCATCGCGTAGTACCAGCCGACGACGACCCAGTAGGCCAGCGGATCGTGGGCCCGGATCAAGTCGAGGAAAGGCTCGCTGACGGGGCCCAGGCGGTCGTAGTAGATCCGCCACAGCGAGGCGGCCGCCGCGAACGTCGCGACGACGATGACGCGCGCCCGGTCCGTCACGCCTCCGCCTTCCCGCAGGGATCGATGAGCATGGGAGCGACCCCGACTGAGACACGAAATGTCTCAGATAAGGGGTCGCTCCCATTCTGTGTGCCCCCCCGGAGGGTACCCCTTCCGTGTGCAAGAGCCTTGCGCGCGAAAGAACTTGCCCATCCGCACCGCGAGCGCGCGGCTGAGATCGGTGAGACACCAACCGCGACGTATCTCACGACAGACCCGAACACCCCCGCCGCACCCCCGAAAAACACCCGAACACCCCTTCCAGGAGCCATCCGAGGGCGATCGGCCGCCCCCCTCCGCGTCTCACGGCCCGAACATCTCATGAAAGGCCACCAGTCACTGAAAACACGGGGTTTGCGAACACCCTCCGCCCTCCGAGAGAGAAGGATCGCGGTCAGCACGGCACCGGAATTGTCTCATGACGCTGAGGTCTGACGATACGAAACACGCACCCGATAGTAGGATGGGCCCGTGAGAATGCCCGCAACCGCCAAGCAATTCGCCGCCTCGCTGCACCAGGGTAGCGACGGCGCGGCTGTCGTCATCATCCCCAGGAACAGCGAAAACCCGAAGGTCACGCAGCGGATCTTCTCGGCCTCGTCCCTGGCCGGCGACAAGGTGCAAAGCTGGCTGCGATTCCACAACGCAAGAAAGGCGGATATCTACATCTCGATGAATCCAATCCGCAAAGAGCGCTGGGGGCGCCAGAAGAGCGACATCGGAGAGATCCGGAGGGTCTACATCGACATCGACGACGACGGGCCGAAACGGCTCGCCCAACTTCAGAGAGATGTGGCGCGGGGGGAGACGCCCCAGCCGCACCACGTGGTCGAGTCGTCGCCGGAGCGCTACCAGGTGATCTGGCATCTCGCGAAGCCGCCCCGGCCGGAGCGTGCGGAACACGTCATGCGCCAGCTCGTCCAGAAGTACGGCGCGGATCCCGCAGCGGTCGATATCAGCAGGGTGATGCGCTGGCCTGGATTCCGCAACCACAAGCGGGGCGGCCCCCTGGCGACGGTGCAGAGCTTCGATGCGCCCAAGGCAACCCTCGAGAGCTTTCGGCGCTTGCCCACTCTGGACGACCGCCCCGAGAGAGTCCGGACCCGGAGCCCGGGCGCAGGCCTGCCGGCGGGACACAAGTCGCAATCGGAGACGGACTGGGCGATGGTGCATCGCCGCCTCGACCGCGGCGACGATCCCGCGAGGATCGAGGCAGACCTCGCGGCCAGCCGCACGGACAAGCCGAAGCCGGCCTACTACGCCGCACGGACGGTGGCGCGCGCCCTGGAGCGGAGAACGCACGAGCTGCGGCGGGAGCAGCGAGGGGGCCCCGAGCGCTAAGATGCCAGCATGGCAGAGGAAGCAGGTGCGCTTCGCGCGCTGGAACATGCCGCCCGGGCAGCGCTGGAGCGGCAGTTCAAGACGCAGCTGGAGGCGATCGAGAAGCTGCGGCGAGCCGTCGAGCACGCCGAGTGGCTGGCACCGGACGTGATGCGCAAGCACGGGGTCAGCCTCGACGGCGCCGACCTGCGCGACCTGGACCTGCGCGGCGTGGACCTGCGCGGCGTACCGATGCGGGGCGCGGACCTGCGGGGCGCCGATTTGCGGGGCGCCGACGTGTCCGGAGCCGATTTGCGGGGCGCGGATTTGAGCGGAGCGAAGGCGGACGCGCTGCGAGCGGAGAAGACAGACCTCCGCGGAGCGAAGGCCTCCTCAATGACCGCGCGGGGGGCCCGGTTCGATGGCGCGGTGCTGGACGAGGCGGATCTTCGGAACGCCCGGGCCTACGGGGCGAGTTTCCGGAACGCATCTACCGATCGCACGGATTTCCGGGGCGCGGAGATGGCCACGGCCGATGTCGCGGGGGCGACAATCGACCAGGCCGACACGCGCGGCGTCGCCATGGACCGGACGAGGGGCTGGCTGGCGGGGCCCGGGTTACCGGTGCCGTCCGCTTCCGAGAAGGCGAAGGACCCGGAGCCGGTCGAGGCGAAGCCGCCGGCGCAGGCGGTCCCCGCCCAGCCGGCCCTGTTCCCGCCGATGGTCATGGCCAAGCTGTCGCAGTCCGCGGAGCCAGACGTGACCCAAACATCCGCTTCCGCTCAGGCGTACCTAGCCATGCTGACCCAGACCATAGAACCGGCGAAGGTCAAGACTCCACAACTGGCCCACGACATCGGCCGATGAGGGTTCCGCCGAAAACCACTGCATAATTCGAAACCCGAAACCCGAAAGGCCCTCAGAGCGCGCTCACGGGCCTTCCGGCACCCGGGAGCGGCCTGGGGTACCCCCCGAAACGAATGGAATCCTGCATGAATATGCACATATGCGGAGCCGACTCCGCCCTTCGAAGGCGCGCGCCGGCCGGCCCGAGAGTCGCGGTTGCGGTTCTCTCGCGGCCGCGCAGCAGCAGCGGTTCTGTGGTTGCAGATCACGATCGAATCGCTACAATCCAACCCGAGTGGACCGCGATCTCGAGAAGACGCCGCCCGAGCGCGAGTCGGGCAGCCGGGAGGAATACAGGTCGCGCGGGGAACTCGCGGGGCGCGGAGGCCGACGCCCCGACGCGGCCCAGCGGCGGGAAGCCGCGCTGATCGACGCGGCCGTCTTCCGCGCCATCGCCTACCGCGACGTGGTCCGGACGCATTTTGACGGCCACCCCTACGCCGCGAAACGATCGCTGGATCGGATGCAATCGGAGGGCCTGGTCGAAATCGTGAAGGCCAGGGGCCCGCGGGGTCGAACGTTCCTGGCGGTGATCGCGACGGAGCGCGGCGCGGCGCGGGCCGATCGCGCGCTGTGGGCGGCGCGCCGACAGGAGAGGGCGTGGCACGGACAGGTCAAACGCAGGGAGGCCGCCCACGACTGCGCGGTCTACAAGGCCGTGGTCGAGGCGATCGAAGCGGCGGAGCGCGACGGGGGGACGGTCCGCCGGATCCGGACCGAGACGGAGCTGAAGTCGCTGCTGGCGCACGCCTCGGAGAAGGCGCGCGCCGGCCAGGGACGCGAGGCAGCCGACCGCGCCCGCCGACAGATGGCGCGGGAACTCGGCCTACCGGTGAGCGCCCAGGGCAAGGTGTCGCTGCCCGACGCCCAGGTGGAAATACTGGAGCGGGACGGCGTCACGGTGAGCCGCGTCGACATCGAGGTGGTGAGCGACAAGTACAAGTCCGCGCAGGTCGCGGCGAAGGCCGCTGCGGGATTCCGGCTGTCGGCGATGGGCCCGGCGTCGGCCGGCCGGATCGCAGCCGCGGGAGCCTCGGGCGGAGGAGGAGGGTCCGGAAACCGCCCGCGGGGCGATGATCCGGCGTTGTTGGAGCTATGAGACTGCCGCCGACCGGGGAGCGCCGGATCGACCACCGGCGCCTGGGCCTGGACGAGAACGACGGGCTGTTCCTCGCGGCGGTCTGTCTCCATTCCGGGGTGTTCACGCGCTCCCAACTGGAGAGGTGCCTGGACTGCTCGCGAGCCACGTCCGCTCGTCGGGCCTCGAAGCTGATCGCAGCGAGGGTGGTGAAAGAGATCGAAATCGCGGGCGTCGGGAGCGCGCTCCTGGCCCACCACCGGGGGCTCTACGAAGACCTGGGGGAGGCGAACCTCCGCCACAGTCGCGCGGGGTCGAGAGAGACGATGCTGCGTCGGCTGCTGAGCCTGGAGTACCTGATCGAGCATCCGGACATGGCCTGGCTGGCCTCCGAGGGCGACAAGGTGCAGGCTGCCGCGGCCCGCGGGGTACCCGCCGAGGCCTTGCCGGCCCGCGTCTACGAGGGACAGGACGGCAGCAGCACGACCCGGCAGTTCGCCCCAGCCAAGCTGCCCGTGGCGATCGACGACCAGTGGGCCACGTTCGTCTGGACCGATGACGGCACGGTCGCGTCTGCGAAGCCGCTCCGACGGTGGGCGGGACAGCACGGCGCGCTATGGGAGACCCTGGTCGCGTCGGGCCTCTCAGTCGGCGTCGTCGCAGTCTGCGCGTCGGAGGCGCGCCAGGCCAAGGTCGAGGAGACGCTAGGACGCCTGGAGCCCCCGCTCCGGCCGCAAGGCGATTCCCGCGAGATCGCGGCGGTGAGGGAGGCGATCGTCCGCCGCGACTACGGCCGGCACGGATCCCTGAACGCAGCGGCGCAGGAGCTGCGCCGGATGATTGTCGCGGAGCGGGCGACCGCGGCGACGGACTCATGGGGCGCGGAGACGTGGCTCGCACCGCGGATCCGGTTGGACCAGCCCTCCGCCGCGTCGCCGTCCCGACCAGATCCAGATCCGGCAGGAGACGGCCCGCCGACCCGCACTCCCGCTCGCAGGCGCCGCCGGACGGCGAAGGACGAAGAACTGGCCTGCCGCGCCGAGGAACTGCTGGCGGACGGCACGCTGACAATGGCCCAGATTGCGGAGACTCTCGGGGTATCGCGCGCGACGCTGTACCGGCAGTACCTGCCCAGCGGCAAGAGCGGAAAGGAGCGATAGTGCAGCCCTGGAAGGTTTCGGTCGGACTCACTCTGGCGGTCGTCGGCCCGATCCTGATCCTGCTCCCGCCGCGCCTCTGGTACCTGCGTCCTTACGGCGCGCTCCTGGCCGAGCACGCGCTGGCGATCGCGATTCACGTGGGCGTTGCGATCGGGTGTTTCGCAGCGGTCACCTACTGGCTGGCGAGGAAGGCCGGCCTCGGCGACCTCGGGCAGAAGATGGCCCACGTCGACCGCGGCCTCCGGGAGGGAGACAGCTACGACACCGCCCTGACGGACGCCCTGCGACGGGACAGGGCCGGCGCCTGGGAGTGACGCGCCGGCTGGCGACAGCCCTTCTCTCGCGGCTGCGCAGCAGGCAGCGCGCCTGTGCCGCGCTCCGCAGCATCCCATCCGCATCGCGGGGTCACCGCCCAGGAAGCGCGAACGCGTCGTTGAGCGGAAAACAGCGGTTCCGTGCGGATCCGGTTAAAAAGACAGGCCCGTAGAAGCCCGCCACTGCGTTTTCTCGCCCTGCGACCGCCCCAGGGTATCCCCTGGACGCGCCGCATCGCGACGGCCGCGCGGATTGCGCCGGTCTTGGCCCTTGCATACACTCCCTGCATGGCATGGAAACGGGGTCAGCGTCGCAGCGCGGCAGACCAGATCAAGGCGGTGGACGACTACTACCGCCGGGTGGCGGATTCCCTGATCGCCCAGATTGAGCGCGGCGCGGCCCCGTGGACGCAAGCCTGGCAGCCCGGGGAGAAGGCGCTGCCGTACAACGTCAAGACGGGCAAGCCGTACCGGGGCGGCAACTCCGTGTGGCTCGCAAGCACCGCGGAGCGGCGCGGCTATTCGGACGAGCGCTGGGGGACGTACAAGCAAGTCAAGGATCTGGACGGGCAGGTGCGGCGCGGCGAGAAGGGCTGCGCGATCCTCTTCTGGCAGTTCGAAGCCAAGCAGCTGGCGCGGGACAAGCAGGGCAAGCCGCTGCTGGACGACAAGGGGCAGCCCGTCTACGAGACCAGGGCGCTGCCCTCGCCCCGCGTCTACCAGTACACGGTCTTCAACGCGGAGCAGTGCGACGGAGTGCCGGCGAGGCCCCTGCGGTTGGGATCGCACGCGTGGGACAGGCACGAGGCAGCGGAGCGGGTGTTCAAGCAGTCCGGAGCGGTGATCGAGCATTCGGGGGCGGACCGGGCCTATTACGATCTGAGCCGGGATCGCATCGTCCTGCCGTTCAAGGAGCAGTTTCCCAGCGCACCGAGCTACTACCAGACGGCGCTGCACGAATTCGGGCATTGGACCGGGCATCCGGAGCGGCTGAACCGGAGCACCCTGACGAAGGGCATCGAAGACGGCTTCAGGTCGCGCGCCTACGCGCGGGAGGAGTTGCGGGCGGAGATCAGTTCGATGATGACGGGCGACCGCTTGCAGATCGGTCACGATCCGTCGAGGCACGCCTCATACGTCGGGTCGTGGATCCAAGCGCTGAAGGAGGATCCCCGCGAGATCTACCGCGCGGCGCAGGACGCACAGGAGATGAGCGACTACCTGCTCGACCGCGAGCGCGAGCGCGAGCCGGGACACGAGGCGACAGCGGACCCGCCCGAATCTGAGAAGCGCCTCCCGGCGACGCAGATCCTACTACCCGGGTTCGACGAGGAGCGCCGGAGGGCGGCGCAGGAGCCCGCTCCCGAGCCGGCCGCGTTGGAGCGCTAGCCCGGGCTCAGCGGCTGCGTCCGGGGCGAGCTGGACGCCAGGCGCCAAGCTGCGGTTCCAGGGGTAGCCACCGGGCAGGGAGTGGTGCCTAGTAAATCTCATTTGTGCTGCCCGAATCCTTCTGCAATACAGCAAGTGTCATGGAGCGGCGGATGGCTACTTCACCTCGCTCGTGCATCAGTGTGCCGGCGACCCGAAGCAGGCCGCATTGCGGCTCGGCGGCCAAAGTGAATACAAGCTCCCCTCGCTCGGCGTTGCTCTCGCCGCGGAGGCGTTGAAGAATCTGGGCTTCGACATGGCGAAGCCCGACCGGCACCTCATGCGGGCGGTGGGGTCCTTTGGGCTTGTCCAGTTCAACCGTTGGAAACACACGCAACGGGGGAGAGGGTATCCAGAGTCGACATCAAGAAAGAAGCTGCTGGAGGTCATGACCGTCGCGGAACAAATCGCGGAAGCGGCGGAAAGGTCCGTGGTGTTCGTTGACAATGCAATCTGGCTGCTATGCGCAAAGGACGAACTGTACCTCACCAATTCGGAGCTTGCGGAGATCGCACATAAGGTTGAGCCGCCGAATGACGGCTCCTCTCCAGTTCCGGCGCAGGGCCTCTGAAGTATCCTTCTGACAGCTACCGCCCCCTTCCATGACCCATAACAGCAATTCGCGGCGCGGAACAGCTGGGCGATAGCGGTATGTTCCCGCGTCAGGCAGCGCACTGCGCCCGGCGGCGGGCTTGGGCGAGGTCGTAGGCGGACTGCAGTTTCACCCACAGGTCGGCGGTCGCCCAGCCGAGAGCTTCCATCCTGACGGCCAAGTCCGGAGATATGCCGCTCTTGCCAGCGAGAATCCGCTCGAGTTCCGGGGGGGGTAGGTTGAGTTGTCGCGCCGCCTCGGAGACGGTCGTCGAGCTCCCCAGGCAGCCCGCGCGGACGAGGGATCCGGGGTGCGGGGGGTCGCGGCGCAGGCGCTCCACGGTTCTCTGGATCTGCTCGGCGGGAATCGAGCCGTCAATGGCGTCCATGGCTAGCTCCGGTGGTAGTCCACCACTTCCACATCATAGGCGTCGCCGTCTTCGAAGCGGAAGATGAGACGCCAGTTCCCGGACAGTTCCAGGGAGAAAAATCCCTTGCGGTCGCCCTTCAGAGCGTGCAGGCGGGCGCCGGGCAGGTCCAGGTCGGCGAGCGAGTCCGCCCGGTCCAGGGCGTTCAGCAGGGGCTCGATCCGGCCGACGAGATCGGGCGGCAACGCACGCCGGTCGCCGCAGGCGAAGCGCTTGGTGCGACGGGCCCCGTAGGAGCGGATGGCCACGGAGCCATGCTACCCGAGTTGGGCCGACCGCCTCGGCAGCCGGGTTCCGACGAAGAGATGGACGGCTTTCCCGCTGCCCTCCTCCGTGTCCGATAATTGCGTTTGCTGATCCCGCAGGACAGCCCTAGTAGTAATCGAAATCGAGTCCATCATCTTGGTCAAAGCCCTCGGGCAACCCTTCCTCGCGCTGGCGGGACCGACCAGCGAACTCCTTGTAGCTCATTCCTCCGCACGCAAACTCACACAGCAGATCCTTGTACTCATCGAAACGCTCACGGGCTCCAGGCAGCAAGGCGGGGAGCTGGCTGCCGATAAAGCGGCGAAGCCTGGGATCCGGTTCGGTACCGAGCCGGATGTCGTGGTATCCGAGCAGGTCTTTGTCCCTCGCCTGTTCCGCCACAGAGCGCATGGATTCCGGCAGGAGCTGGTTGTAGTTCTGGTGCAGTAGGACGCCGCAGCGATGCAGCACGCTAAACGTGACGTAGGCGTAGCGCCGGCAGATCATCACAGGCACGGCGTCCAGGTCGCAGCATTTGGACAGCAGCTCGAGCATGAGATCCTTGTCGGGGTGGATCCATTCCCGAGTGTTCTTCACTTCAATCGCAGCCGGTCCCGCATTGGGGTGGAACAAGATAAAGTCAAGCTTCGTGTCGCCAGACAAGGATCTGCCGGAGATCATGCTGGGCGGCTCGACTTGGCTCCAGGTCTCCTCATCCGGGTCGTCTAGGCCTTGGAATCCCCCGAGGAAATTCAACCCACGGCCGCTGCGCGCTTCTTCCCTGAGAGCCTTGAAAACCGCTATCTCGAATGTCTTGCCGATGCGGCGGCTGTTCTCCCCGCTGTGCAGCTCGTCCAGAATCGGCCCGAGCAGAGCAAGGCGCTCCCTCCACTCTCGCTCCGGCGTTGACCAGAGGCGATACCAAGGAGTACCTCCCCGCAGCTCGACAGCAACGATGCCGGACTGCTGGAGTTTCTTCCGGGCCCTGGACAAAGCGAGAGGATCGACGCGCTGGTCAGGTGGCCCCGCATCGGAGATCTTCTGTTCGAGAGCTCGCATGGGGGCGATCCGTATCCGGCGGCAACCGAGCTCGACCCGCGCCTCGCGATCCATTACGTATCTATATAGATTTAGTAGTAGCCCCCACCCACGCACCGGGTGGGGACCAAGCACTCCCGTAGCTCGCGCACTTTCGTGACGGATAATCGCCTCTCCTGAAAGCCGTCAATCAGACGAGGTCCGCCCCTCTCGGTAGTTCCAAGTCTCGACGAAAAACTCGATGAACGCCTGCCGTGCACGACGGACCACAGGCTCCGAAGTACGTCCTTGTCTGCCTTGTCGGCGGGGTTCAAGCTGAGGTTGCCCATGGCGGCCTGCCCTAATACATCACGTGAAGGGACTCGGGATCCCGACGCCTCGCCGGTCGGCTTACGGTGACACCGATGCTCCGGAATCCTTCCTCCGGGTCGAACGAATCCAGTTCGCTCCGCTTGTCTACTACCGAAAGCTCGGTTTCCTCCGCATTTGGCAGACGTGCGAAGAACGACCTGATCCGGCCGCCCTCGAACACTAGGTAGTCGTACCGGTCGCCGTAGCCCGGTCCCCACAGAATCTCGAGCCGGTCGCCTTCCTGCCCCCACCCCGGTGAGTTCATCCGGACCGTCAGCCAGTCTCGGTAGCGATTCGATCTTTTCCATCGGAGTCGCCAGCTGTAAGTGGCGCCACCCGCCTCATCGTTTCCCTTGTCGATCGATCTGATCAACCGGACGCACCCGTACACGATCTCATGCATGACGTTGATGCTGACGCGCGGCATCGATGCGCCGCTTCCCTCCTCCGTCAGGAAGTACCGCCAATTGAACGACCCGATGTAATGACCTCGGCTGTTCCGCGCACCGTCCAGATTCACTAGAAATTCATCGAACGTCGCCAGTGGAAACGAAGTCATGCCGGGAAACGTGTGGCGGAAGTCGTTGTAGTACGCTCTCAGCACGTCCTGGTCCTCCGCAGGCAGTGCCTCGAACAGAACGGATAGCGCATGTGTCTTCGGTGGTTCGACATCGCGCACGTGGAGAACTGCCTTGAGACCCTGTTCGAGCAGGAAGTACCCCGCGACGACGTATCCCCAGGCCTGCGCCAACTCGTGACCCGGGACCATGTCTGGCGTCACAGGAGTCGCTGTGTATTTCTGCCATTCCTTTTTCAGCGCCGTGTCCAGCCAGGCACAAACATGAAGCGGCTTCTTGTAGGTGATCTTGTCCGTCACTCGTACGCCTCCGACTCAAGTTCGATGCCGCTCGGCACCAGCTGCCAACCGTATTCCGTGCTCTCGACCGAAGCAAGCGCGGACATGCGCGTGGACACCAGTCTCGCCGGGCTCGCAGCATCGATCACCGCACCGAACTGCTTCCTGAGCGCGGCCACTAGCTGTGCGGGCGTCATGGGCTCGCGGGCATGGCGCAGCACTATCTGGCACAGCGCGTCGATTTCCTTGCCGGACACCGTCCGAGGTGCGGGCCGGTTGAACTCCTCGTGGACCAGCAAGTAGGCATCCAGTCGATCCCGTTCCTCCTGCAGTTTCGCGATCTCGTCACTCAGTTCCTTGCGCCGCCGCCGTACCCGATCGATCGCTGTTTCGTCCATGTCGTTGGCTCCTTTTACTCCGTATGGGCATGAGCATCAAGATATACTCCTGAATACGTCAAGCATAATCTAATCTATCCTTAACTATCAACTTGATACTAGCTTCGCAGCAGGCCATCATCCGAAATCCACGGACACGGTAACCAGAGGGACCTCACCCATGACCGAACGTTTCTCGGATCAACAGGGCTACCGACCGACTACCGCGCAGATCACCGTCCGCGAGGGCGCCCCTTCCGAACTGCGCGGAGCCATTCCCTTGATTGCAGAGGGGGCGGTTTCCTTTCAAAGAGCGTCCTTGCCTCAGGGTTTGGGCGGAGCCGGCGGATTCTACACCCTCCTCCCACCCGGGGCAAGCGTCCGCCTCCGGCCCAATGGCACAAACTTAAGGTTTTCGACACCAACTTAAGGGGATGGCGGCCTGATGACAGTCCGTTTGCGGGTTTCAGGCACTCATGGCATGGGCAGAGGTGTTGGCATCGACGTTCTTAGGCGGTGGCAGGCTTGCGTCGTCGGGACCATTTCGGGGCTGGCTGGCGGGACATCCTCGGGTACGAGCGGTCGGGACGCGGCTTGCGCCGGCCCGTCCCGACCCACGCGCAGATGCGCTCCAGGGTCTCGCTCACATACGCGCTGTGGCGCAGCAGCAGGCCCTCCAGATGCTGCGCCAGCCCGACCAGGCTGTGCTTGCAGTTGGCCTGCGCCAGCGGCTTGCCGTGCGGCGGCTGGGTGGCTTGGCGCAGGGCGGCGTCCCGGTTCGTGAACAGCCGCATCATGGCGATCAGATTGAAGTGCGCGAACAGCTCTTGCTTGACCAGGCGCTCGCTCTGGCCGTGGAACTGCTGGAGCTCCAGGAACTGTTTGCTGCTCTTGTCCATTTCTTCGATCCCCCACCTGGCGTGGTACAGGTCCGCCAGGTCGGCAACGCGGTAGCGCCGGGAGTCCAGCAGGGTGGTGCCCAGCACGTAGGTGCTGCTGGCGTGCGTGTACTGGACGAGCCGCAGAGGGACGCGCTGCCAGAGGGTGCCGGGATACTTGCGGGACAGGTCCCGGAGCGTGTCCGGGCCGGGCAGGAGGCGCACGAGCGAGTCGGTGCGGTCGCTGTCGAAGAAGGGATCGAGGGCGGGGCAGATGTTGCGCGGGAGGCGGAAGACGGCCTGCAGACCGCGCCCGCGGTGGGCGCAGAGCCGTTCGAGGGAGTACTAGCCACGGTCGTAGACGACGAGGTCGGGAGCGGCCAGAGCTTGCAGATGGGCGCGGGCGGCGCGGCGTTCGTTGGTGTGGGGGCCGAGGTCGAAATCGACGGGCAGCCGGGAGTGCAGGCGGAGCAGGCAGGAGAGCAGGCCTGGGGGGTAGTGGGCGTGCTCGCCGGGCGGAGCCTAGCCGGCGGCGGCCAGCTGGCGGGGCAGGGTGAGCTGGGAGCCGTCGACGGCGAACACGCGGTGGCCCAGCCACTGGGGCCCGGGCTGGTCGGCACGGCGCAGGATCTCGGCGTGGAACTGCTTGCAGACCTGCTCGTCGAGGCGCGGCCGGGCCTTGCACAGGGCGGTATCGGAGACCGCCTGCGGCTGAGGCAAGGGCACGTCCAGGGCGCGGCACTGGGCCCACAGCTGGGCCAGCGTGGTGCTGTAGCCCTGGCGACGGGGGGCAACCACGAGGCGGAACACGAACAGCATCACCAGCAGCGTGTTGAGCACCCGGCTGCGCTGCTGCCAGAGGCGATCCTGCTCGGCGGCCAGGGCGCCGAGCGCGCCGAGCAGGCCCTGCCACAGGGCGACGAAGTCGGCGGCGGGGGTTTCCGGCTGCGCCGCTTGCGGCGGGTTGCGGGGCCAATGGCACTGAAATAGGCTAGCCGGAATCTAGATTTCTCAGCAAACCTCCAATGCGTTGATTCGAATGCACTTGCAGATTTTTTTCGAACGGCCGCAAAAACCACTTGACATGCGAGCCTGGATTTGCGATGGTAGCCAAGAACAGGTTCCTTGGTGGCTGTCATGGATCCCCGCATCGAGAAGCTCAAGTCCACTTCCTTCTTCGGCAGACGCTTCACGCGCCGGCAGATCGCCGATATCCAGCAGACGGTGGCCAGGTTCCCGGCCCTGAGCCGCAAGGAACTGGCGGAGACGATCTGCGAGCACCTCAACTGGCGCACCGCCGCTGGCGGCAACCGGGTCGCGGCCGCCCTGGGCCTGCTGGAACAGCTCGAGCAGGGCGGCATCCTGACGCTGCCGCCCAAGCACACGCAGAACATGCGCCCGGGACCGCGCCCGCCGGTGGCCGCGACCCCGCGCACCGATCCCCAGCCGCTGATCGCGACCAGCCTGCGGGACCTGCAGCCGCTGCGCCTGCAGCGGGTCGAGCAGCAGGAGGACACCCAACTCTGGAACGAATTCATCGAGCGGCACCACTATCTCGGCTACCGCCAGCCGCTGGGCCCGCACCTGCGCTACTTCCTGCTCGACCGGCACGGGCGCCGGCTGGGCTGTGTGCTGTTCAGCCAGGCGACCCACTCGCTGGCTTGCCGCGATGAGTGGGTCGGCTGGCCTGCCGGGCAGTACAAGAAGCACCTCGACCTCGTGGTCGGCCAGCCTCGCTTCTTGCTGTTTCCTTGGGTGCAGGTTCCGAACCTGGCGAGTCACGCGCTGGGGCTGGCAGCCCGGCAGCTGCCGGCGGACTGGCAGCGGCGCTATGGCACGCGGCCGGTCCTGCTCGAAACCTTCTGCGAAACCCCGCGCTTCCAGGGCACCTGCTACCGCGCCGCCAACTGGATCCATCTCGGCCGGACCCAGGGCCGCGCCGACGCCGGGCGCAGCCCCAAGGATGTGTATGTCTACCCGCTGACGAAGCCGTTCCGCTCGATCCTGCTGCACGGGCCGCGCCCGCAGGCCCGGCGACGGCCGCCGCCGGCGGCGCAGCCGCAGGCCCCCGACGCGGACTTCGTCGCCCTCTGGCAGGGCCTGCTCGGCGCGCTCAGCGCCATCGCCGCCGCTCACGACCAACTCTGGCAAGTGCGCAGCCGCGTCCTCAACACGCTGCTGGTGATGCTGTTCGTGTTCCGCCTCGTGTGCGCGCCGCGCCGCCAGGGCTACACCACGACGCTGTCCCAGCTGTGGGCCCAGTGCCGCGCCCTGGACGTGCCCCTGCCGCAACCGCAGCCGGTCTCCGACGCGGCCATGTGCAAGGCCCGGCCGCGGATTGACGCCCAGGTCTTCCGGTAGTTCCACGCCGAGATCCTGCGCCGCGCCGACCCGCCCGGACCGCTCTGGCTGGGCCACCGCGTCTTCGCCGTCGACGGCTCCAAGCTCAACCTGCCGCGCCCGCTGGCCGCAGCCGGCTACGACCCGCCCGGCCCGCACGCCCACTACCCGCAGGGCCTGCTCAGCTGCCTGCTGCGCCTGCAGTCCCGGCTCCCGGTCGACTTCGACCTCTTCGCCCACCGCAACGAGCGCGCCGCCGCACGCGCCCATCTGCGGGCACTGGCCGCCCCCGACCTGGTCGTCTACGACCGCGGCTACTACTCGTTCGAACTGCTCTGGAGCCACCGGCGGCGCCGACTGCAGGCCGTCTTCCGCCTCCCCCGCAACATCTGCCCCGCCATCGATGCCTTCATCGACGGCGACGGCACCGACACGCTCGTCACCATCCTGCCCGGTCCCGCTACCCTGCGGACCCTGTCCCGCAAGTATCCCGGCACGCACTGGCAGCCCCTCCCGCTGCGCCTCGTCAAGTACACGCACGCCACGACCAAGTACGTGCTGGGCACCACCTTGCTCGACAGCCGCCGCTACAGCGTCGCCGACCTGTCCGACCTGTACCATGCGCGGTGGGGCATTGAAGAGATGTACAAAATCAGTAAATCGTTCCTGGAGGTCCAGCAGTTTCACGGCCAGAGCGAGCGCCTGGTGAAGCAAGAGTTGTTCGCCCATTTCAACTTGATTGCGATGATGCGGCTGTTCACCAACCGGGATGCGGACCTGTGCCAAGCAGCCCGGCAGCCGGACGGCAAGGCGCCGCCGCAGGCGAACTTCAAGCACAGCCTGGCCGCCCTGTCCCAGCATCTCGAGGGTCTGCTGCTGCGCCACTCCGCGTATGTCGGCGAGACCCTGGAACGCATCTGCGCGTGGGTCGGGACGGGTCGGCGCAAGCCGCGTCCCAACCGCTCGTACCAGCGGCGCTCGCTGCAGCCGGCCCCGAAATGGTCCCGGCGCAAGGCGGCGACAACCTAGCTGCTTCGATGCCAACCCCGCTGCCCATGACCTGAGTGCCCGGAACCTGCAAAATGGACTGCCCTCAGGCCCCTCGCCCTTAAGTTAATGCCGAAAACCTTAAGTTAGTGCCATTGGTTGCGGGGCTGGGGACGCGGCCCGTGCAGCAGAATCGCGCGGAAGTGCTTGCTGAGCGGGTAGACGAACACGTGCTTGGGGCTGCGCCCGGCGTCGGCGCGGGCCCGGGTCTGGCCGCTGCATTCCCAGTTGGCGGCCCGGTAGCAGGTTCCGCGGAAGCGTTGCGCGTCTACGAACGTTTCGAGCAGAACCGGGGTTGTCGCGTAGCGGCGCTGCCAGTCCGCAGGCAACTGCCGGGCCGCCAGCGCCAGCGCGTGACTGGCCAGATTCCGGACCGACACCCAGGGCAAGATGAGGAAGCGGGGTTGGCCCAGCACGAGGTCGAGGTGCTTCTTATACGCCCCTGCGGGCCAGCCGACCCAGGCATCGCGGCAAGCCAGCGAGTGAGTGGCCTGGCTGAACAGCAGGCAGCCCAGGCGGCGCCCGTGCCGGTCGAGCAGAAAGGTGCGCGCGGTCGGGGCGACCGGCTGGCGCGGACCCGAACGCATGTTCTGGGTGCGCTTGGGCGGCAGGGTCAGGATGCTGGCCTGCTCGAGTTGCTCCAGCATGCCCAGGGCGGCCTTGACCCGGTTGCCGCCGGTCGGCGTCTGCCATAAAAGGTGCTCGCAGATCGTCTGGGCCAGTTCCTGGCGGCTCAGGGCCGGAAAGGTGGCCACCGTCTGCTGGATCTCGGCGATCTGGCGGCGGGTGAAGCGCCTGCCGAAGAAGGTAGTGCAGGGAAGCTTCTCGATGCACGGATCCACGACAGCCACCAGGAAACCTGTTCCTGGTTACCATCGCAAATCCGGGCTCGCATGTCAAGGGGGTTTTTGCGGCCGCTGGAAGAAATCTGCAAGTGCAGGCGAATCAATGCCTTGGAGACTTGTCGCGGAATCTCGATTCCGCCTTGCCTATGTTTGGGCCATTGGCCTCCGGCCGGGCCATTCCCGGCATCAGGCCGAAAGCGAGCGAGTCGTCGTTAAGCGCCTAGGGCCGGGGTGCCGGGGCGCCGCAGGCCTCCTCGTTGACGCGCAGGTACGCGGCCAAGAACCTGTCCAGGTGCTGTGAAAGAGGGGACACGATGTAGTCAGCATCCCCTTCGTGCGTGCCGGCGGAACCGGAGTCCCAAGTGGTTGCGGTGCCCACTCCCCTGAACACGTCTCTAACGGTCTTTTGGTATTCGACTGAAATGCTATAGGCCGGTCCGACCACGTTGACGTTGACATACAGCCGCGCGAAGTCTGCCCTTTCGTAGTCCTCCGTGTAGAGGCGCGCCGCCCGCAGACGGCTTTCCGCAGCCGCCTGCAGGGCCTCCTTGGTGAGGCCGATATCGGCTGCGTCGGAGTGCAGGTCTTCGATCAGAAGCTGCATGGGCTTGCAGGCATTGAAGAGTTCGAAGCGCTCGAGGAGCTGGGCAGCGTCTTGCCCGGCTGCCGTAGGTACCAGCAGCGCGGCGAGGGCAAGAGATGGCGGGATCCTGCGCATGGGGACAGGCTAGCAGGGGGGCGGGGAAAGCCCAGCGGCTAACGCAGAGGATTTTTGGCGCGGCGGCGCGGCAAACGGGTGCGGGAGGGTGGGGGAGGAAGGCTCGCGGCCGCGCCGGTGCGCCAAAAATCAGATGGAGTGAACCGCGGGGCCGGATGTGCGGTATGGGGATTGCTTGAATCGCGCAGGGTGCGGGCGGCTGGCGGAACGGGTTGCCCGGCGCTGCGGACCCGGCGAGGGCGGGGGCGAGGCGGTGACAGGATGGCCTCGATGCGGGCCGGGACGCCGCGGGGGTCGGGCCGGGGTCGGGAAAGGGCGCTCGCGCCGGAAGGCGGGCGCAGGCCTCCCGACAGGCCGGCCGGGCCGGCCCGGGGCGGGGCGCATGCGGCGGAGGCTCCTCACGAGGTGTCGTCCGGGGGCGGGGGCTCGCCGCCGGGCTCGACCGTCCCGGCGGTGGCCATCGTCCCGGCGCGGCAGACCGGGCAGCGGCGCAGGGAGCGGCCGGTGAGGGCCTCGTAGCAGTCGCGGTAGTCGGCCGGCGGCTCGGCCGGCGGCGGGTCCGGGGGCATGTCCAGCAGCCGCCGGCACAGGGCCAGGCGCTGCTGGCGCCGGGGCCCGGCCAGGAAGCCGAAGTGCCTGATGCGGTGGAAGCCCGGCGGCAGCGTGTGAAGCAGGAAGCGCCGGATGAACTCGTGGGCGGGAAGCGTCATGGTCTTCCAGCGGTGCTGGCGGCGGTAGTCCTTCCAGCGGAAGCGGACCTCGCCGCCGTCGATCGACAGGATGCGCTCGTTGGAGATGGCGACGCGGTGGGTGTAGCGGCCGAGGTAATCGAGGACGCGGGCGGGCCCGTCGAAGGGGGCCTTGGCGTACACCACCCACTCGCTGTTCCGCAGCGGCTGGAGATAACTCAGGAAGGCGGCCCGGTCGGCCAGCGGGGCGAGGGCGCCGCCGAAGCGCAGGCGGCCCTTGTCGAAGGCGCGGACGAGCCCGGCCAGGAAGAGCGTGCGGAAGCGGCGGGAGAGCACCCGGACGGGCAGGAAGAAGCGCGGCCGGCAGGCGACCCAGCGGTCGCCGGCCGGGGAGGGGCCGCCGCCGGGGACGACGCAGTGCAGGTGGGGGTGGTAGCTCAGGCTCGAGCCCCAGGTGTGCAGCACCGCGAGCCCGCCGGCCACGGCGCCGAGCTGGCCGGGGTCGGCGGCGATCTCGCGCAGGGTGCGCGCGGCCGCGCGGAAGAGCAGGCCGTACAGCAGCCTGCGATTCTGCAGGGCGATCGCTGCGATCGCGGCGGGGAGGGTGAACACGACATGGAAGTAGTGCGTGTCGAGCAGCTCGCCGCGGCGGCTGGCGAGCCAGGCGTCGCGGGCGGGGCCCTGGCACTTGGGGCAGTGGCGGTTGCGGCACGAGCGGTAGCAGATACGGCGGTGCCCGCAGCGGTCGCACTGCTCGATCCGCCCGCCCAGGGCGGCGGTGCGGCACTGCTCGATGGCCGCCATGACGCGCCGCTGCAGCAGGGTCAGGGAGCTCTCGAAGCGGGAGCGGAAGCCCTCCCCGTAGCGGCGGAAGATGTCGGCGACCTCGAGCCGCGGGCGGCTCACCGGCGGTCCTGCCGGCCGTCATCGGCGGCCGGCAGGACGGGCAGCCGGTCGAACGGGCTGGTCGCGGCGCGGATCGCCGAGCGGGTGACCCGCATGTAGCGGGCGGTGGTGGCGAGGCTGCGGTGGCCGAGCAGCAGCTGGATGGTGCGCACGTCGGCGCCGTTCTCCAGCATGTGCGCCGCGAACCCGTGGCGCAGCGAGTGCGGCGTCAGCCGCTTGGCCAGCCCGGCCGCCTCGCGCGCCTTCTGGCAGGCCTTCTCAACGGTGTGCCGGTTGACATGGTTGCCGGGGATCAGGCCCGGGAACAGCCACTCGCCCGCGGGCCGCGTGCGCCGCCAGTAGTCGCGCAGGACTTCGAGCAGCTTCGGCGAGAGCATGAGGTAGCGGTCCTTGCCGCCCTTGCCCTGCTCGACGCGGAGCAGCATGCGCTGGCTGTCGATGTCGGCCGGGCGCAGGCTGACGGCCTCGGAGATGCGCAGGCCCGCCGCGTAGCAGGCGGTCAGGATGGCATGGTGCTTGACGCTCGCGACGGAGTCGAGGAAGAGCGCGACCTCCTCGGGGCTGGGGACCACCGGCAGCTTGGAGGGCTGCTTGGGGGCGGGCAGGATCTCGGGGATGTCCCAGGCCTTGCCGAGGGTGACGCCGTACAGGAAGCGCAGGGCGGAGACGGCGACGCCGATCGAGCCGGGCGCGAGTTGCTTCTCGGTGGCCAGGAAGACCTGGTAGTCGCGGATCTGCTCGGGGCCGAGCAGGTGCGGGGACGTTTCGAAGTGGCGGGCGAACAGGGAGACCTGCAGGACGTAGGTGGACTGGGTGCGCGGGGAGAGGTTGCGCACGGCCATGTCCTCCTTCATCCGCCGTCGGAGTGGTGTCATGGGGAAGCTCCTTTGCTGTGTCGGATGGAACAAGCTGCCAAGGGCAGCCGCCATATCATTCCGCACCGGGAGCTTCCGGGAGAGCTGGCGGGTTTTCGGGGGGAGCCGTCCCCTGCGGACGGACCTGTCAGGAGGGGGGACGCGCTATCGAACCGCCGCAGATACCGCGAAGCGGTTTAGTCCAATTGCTGTTATGGGACATCTTTCCCCTCCGCAGGCGATCGCTGCGCCCGTTGCCGGCGGCCTGGCCCTCAGCGACGCGGAGCGCGTCCGGAAGGCCCTGGCGGCCAGCCTCAGCGAGAACACCCGGCGCGCCTACCTGGGCCACTGGGCCGCCTTTTCCGGCTGGTGCGAGCGGAACGGCTACTCCCCTGCCCCCGCGGCCCCGGAAACCGTCGCCGCGCACCTGGCCGCGCTCGCGGAGACCGCCTCCGCGGCGACCCTGAAGGTGCGCCGGGCCGCGATCGGCGCCGCCCACCGCGCTGCCGGCCTCGGCGACCCTACGGGGAGCGAGCTGGTGAAAAGAACCCTGGCCGGGCTGGTGCGGGAAAGCGCCGCGCCGCAGCGCCAGGCCCGCGCCCTCGGCCTGGCGGAGCTGGCGGCGATCCGGGCGACCGCCTGCAGCCGGCGCACCGGCCGCCAGTCGGGGCGCACCGAATCCGAGAGAGTCGCCCGCGCCCGCGGGCTGGTGGACGTCGCGCTCTGCGCGGTTCTTTTCTACGCAGGCCTGCGGCGCTCGGAGGCGGCGGCCCTGGTGTGGGGCGATGTCGAGGCGGCAGAGGACGGCAGCGGGCTGCTCTGGGTGCGCCGCTCCAAGACCGATCCGGAGGCGGAGGGGTTTTCCGGGCACAGCGGGCGCGTGGGCCTCGCCGCCGCGCTCAGCCGCGCCGGCGCCTCCACCCACGAGATCGCCGCGGCCGGCGGCTGGAAGTCGGCCGGCATGGTGATCCGCTACACGCGCCGGGAGACGGCCAGGCGGGGGGCCGTGGCCTGGTACCTCGAGGGCCGGGAGTAACCGTCCGGCAGGCGGCACTCCCGGCAGCGGCTCCGGATCGCAGGGGGGAGCGGGGATTCCGCGGCGCTATACTCGCTGTGGCGCAGCGGGCCATTGCGCCCTGTGCCCCGGAGGACTGGCGATGGTACGCACCTCGATGGCCGCCTGGATGGCCGCCGCCCTAGCGGGCGGCAGCGCCACGGCGGAGACGTTCTACAGCAAGGACGGCGTCGTGTTCGAGGGAACGCTCCGGCAGGTCGTCTCCGGGGCCGCTGCCTGCAACGTGCTGGAGCAGCACGAGGTCAACTACGAGGAGCTGAAGGCCAACCAGGGCCGTCCGCTGCACCTGTGGCAGGTCGACTACACCGTGCGCAACGAGTCCGGCCGGGAACTCGAGTACCCGGGTGTAGCGGCGCGCGAACGGCCGAGCCGGCCCACGCCGCCGGTCCGCGATGCACTGCTGCTCGCGGTAGCGTCGCAGCAACCGCGTCAGCTGCGCCGGAGACAGGCCGGTGGTCCGGCCCAGGTAGCGCCGCAGCAGACCCCGCTCGGGCTTGGCCAGGGCCTCGTAGCGGAACCGCCGAACGGTCTGCTCAATGTGCCGGTAGAGCGCCTTGCGGTCCGGGAAAGCGACTTCCGCCTCGGCGCTGCCGGCCAGGAACCGCTCGATTTGGTCCAGGCTCTTGAGAGATTCCAACTCGAACTGCAAAACCATCCTCCAATGGTTCGCACACCCCCTCGAGCCAGCTGTTCATGCTCATCTCTCATATTGGACAAGACTGGATTGCTTCGCTCCGTAAGGTTGTGATAAGATCCTGCGCGAAGGCGGCTGCTTGCTCATTCCCGACTCGAGCAGGGCCTTGCCTTCGGGGGTGCTTAACTGCGCGCCATGTCGAGGAACGGAATTCGCGGGGCGTTGCTGTATGCTCTGCTGTCGGCCGGTCTCTGCCCGTTATCCTTTGCTGGCGCTGATCCAAAGAAAGCTCCGGCAAGCGGCGGCACCGCTGGAGGCTGCGACAATTCCGAGTTCGGTGACGTGAGCGTTCTGCTTGGGGCTGGTGCGAGCATCAGGCTTGATGACCACGAAGACTTCATGGTGCGCGAAGACGGTCTGGCTGTGCCGCATCTGTTCGTCCAGAACGACAGTCGCCTCCGCGCGACAGGCATGCTGGGACTTGGATTCGAATTCTGCGAGTGGAAGAGCAAGCCGTTCAGTGTCTTCGCCTCGCTGGGGCTCGTGGACAACACGAGTCCAGTTGTGGATGGATTCGTGTTCGGATTGAATATTGGTCTGACTAAGCACCTCGGCTTCGCTGTTGGCTACGGACTCCACAAAAAGCAGGAACTCAGTCACGGGTTCCGCCGGGACGCCATCCGGTTCGTCGACGCCGAAGAATTGCAGGAGAGGTTTCCCATAACCATGGAGCAAACCAAAGACTACGATGCGCTCCCGCTTGTGCTGGAGGATGGCTCCCGGTTCTATCCGGGTAGCCCATTGGCGGAGAGTTTCAACGGTTCAATCTTTGTCGGGCTGACCTTTCCCTTCACGCTCAAGGCCAAGTTTCTAGGAAACTAGTTCTGGTCATCGGACTCCGACATTCGGGGGAGGCGGCTAGCCAGTGAGCGACCGCTGCCTAAAAAACGGTGCCTTGGGTGAGGTCTGAGACTTGATCCGGCGGCCGGGACCGCGTTAGACAAGACCGGTTGAAGTCAGCCCGCCATGCGCTGACAGCCTTGCGCTGTCCCGTAGCAGTCGCCGCGACGCCACGGCTTCGGCGTGCGGCCCGTTTCCTGATTGGCGTTCGTGTCCCCGCGACCCCCTGTCCGGTTCGCGGTCCACCGGGCGAATCACGTGGAAGTGCACGGTAACCCAGGGAATGTGGCTCACGGCCACCTAGTTCGTGCCGGACGGCGGGGCCAGAGGGCACGGTTCAGGGACCGTGCCCGCGTGCCAGCGCCGTGTCCAGGCGGGCCATCCCGCTCCGGCGACGCGCCGGACGAACACCCACAGGCCGCGGCGTCTGGTAGGCCCGATGGTTCGACGGCCGCCGCGGGCACCTGGCCGGTCCCGGGCCTGGCGGAGCCCTTCAGCCGAACGTCTGGACAGGCGTAAAGGAATGAAGTCCCGGCCGGCCCGAATCGACGGGCTGATTCCATCGCGGGGGGTAGACCATGCCCGCCGTCGGCCACCCCCGCCTTCAATGCCCGATAAGCAAGGGATTATCGGACACGCAGGAAGGCCTGCCAGGCCTTCCTGCCCGCGGGCAGCGCGGGCCGGAGGTTGCACAATTGTTTCGCTATCGGTAACTGCCCAGGTCCCGTGCTTGGTCGGCATTTGCCAGGATGTTGGCCGCTCGGCCTCGAAAGGATGGTGCAGAACGCCCCGGACAGACGGCTAGCACGGGGTTGGCGACAAGCCCGGTGCTGGGCGGATCTCGCACGCCCGGGTCTTGCGGTGGGGACGGGGACTCCGGACTTCGCCCGTGCCGTGTTCGGGAGCGGTCAGATCTGCAGCTTGGCCAGCAGTTCGTCCGGGGGCGCCAGCAAGGCTTCGATGCGGTTCCAGCCCTGCTTGCCGGCCGTCGACAGGACACTGCGCAGCGTGGCGAAGTCCCGCGCTCCCTGCGCGGACCGGAAGCAGCCCGAGATCTTCATGCGCAGCTTCATCATGCGCAGGTCGCGCTCGGCGAGGTTGTTCGTGAAGGGCACCTTGGGGTCGCGCAGGAAACGCAGCACCGACTCCTTGCGCCCCTGCAGCCGCAGGGCCAGGTTGTGTCCCTGGCGGCGCTTGCTGCGCCCCCGCCGGCCGGGCTGGGGCTGGCGCAGCGGCGGCTGCGCCTCGTGGAAGGCCAGCGCCTCCTCCAGCAACCGGTCGTAGCGCCGCTCGATCCGTTCCCGCAGGGACTGCGGCAGCTCGATCTCCAGGCCCCGCGCGATCCGCATCGCGCGATGGGCCCGCCGCAGCAGGCGCTGCATCCGTCCCGCCCAGTCCTCCCTCTCGATCTCGACCAGCGCTTGCAACTCGCGCAGGTGATGCGCGTTGCACATCGCGTGCACCACGCCCTCCAGCGTGAAGTACGACTGCCAGTGGTCATGCACGAGGCAGCCCGCAAGCCCCTCGAACATCTCGCCCCGCCCGGCACTGGCGCGGTAGAACGTCAGCAGCGGCGTGCTCAGCACGTGCAGCCATTGCGTGCTCCCGCCGACGCGGAAACCGGTCTCGTCGAGATGCTTCACCGCCGCCGCGCTCGCGATCCGTTCCCGCACCTGCCCGGCGAAGCCCCGCCAGCGCTCCGCTGCCTTGCGGCTCATCGCCGCCAGCGTCGCGCGGCACAGCGGAGCGCCGAATAGATCGCCCAGCACTTGCGAGAGACGCTCCTCGGGCAGGAACTGCGCGTTCTGCAGGTAAACCGCCGTGGCGGCGATGCGCGGGCCGTATTGCACCGGCGCGCTCACCCCCTCCGGGAACGCAGCCCGCGTCACGGCTCCGCAGTGCTCGCAGCGGCCGGCATGAGCGCGGTGCTCGGTCACCTCCAAGGGCCGCGGCTCGGGCAGGTCGAAGACCTGCCGCGTGACCGGCTCCCCGACTGCGCTGCCTGCCGCCAGGGGCACCGAGCAGCCCGCGCAGCGCAGCGGGACGTGCTCCTCGATCCGGTCCGGCGCCTCCGTCCGGCACAGCGTCTCGCCCGGGTGCCCCGCCTGCCCGCCGGACTGCTTCCCGGAGCGGCCGCGCAAGCTCCGCGTGCGCTTCCCAGCCTGCGGCTTGCCCAGCCCGTCGCTCGCAGGCGGCTTGCTGCTGTTGCGGCTGTTCAGGCCCAGCCGCCGCTCCAGCTCCTCCAGACGCTCCCGCAACAAGGCGTTTTCCGCCCCCAGCTGCGCGAGTTGCTGGTCTCTCTCCCCAAGTTGCTGGTCTCTCTCCGCGAGTTGCTGCCGCAACTCCTCGATCAGCTCCGAGGCACCGCCGCCTTGGCGGCCTGCCGTCTCTGGCATCCGGGGCATCGCTGGGTCTCTTGCGCAGGCCCAGCCGCAAGCGATCGGAACGCATCGTCATGCCGGATTCGACAGCGTGCAAGCGCTAGCTTCCGGCTCGGCCTTGCTGGAACATTTCCACTATAACATGTAGCGGCCTGCCGGGGCTGGCCCGCGTCCGTCGCTGCCGACGGTTAGCCAGAATCGCTGGCGCCGAACACGCGTATCGATGACCCCGCCACTGGGTCGGAGCCTTTAGCGAGCAGCCGCTTGCCAATCGTCTGTCACCGTCGCTCTCCATCAAGCCTTCCAAGCCGAGCGGCCAACGTCTCGGTCAATTCCCAAATCAGCGACCTGGGCAGTTACCGCTATCGTTACAATCCTCGCGGTCTCGACAGCAATTCCGCGCATGATCGCCTGGAGGACCTGCATCGCGGCCCTGGCCGTGTTCGGCCCGCATCGAAGAAAGAAATGCATCGCCAAAAGAAGCCTGTCGGCACCGGAGCCCTGCTCCTGATCCTGCTGTCAGCCGGTCCGCCGTTCCTGGCTGCCCAGACACAGCCGGTCACCCGCACGTCGTTCGAGTCATCCGCGCCGGAAGGCTACACCGCAGTGACGCTGGCCACCGGCGGCCGGGTCTGGGGAGTTCCGGCAAGGTACACCAGCGATTCCGACCCTGGCACTGTGGCGTACATGCTGCTCGGAGAGCTGAAAGGATGTGACTTCGCCAATGCAGAGGCTGGCAGGCAGAGCAAGGTATATATCAAGACGCAGCCCCTAGGAACCCTGAACGACTACGAGTCCAAGACGGTCTGCCGGAAGACCAGCAGTCAATGGCTGACTTCCTGGCCTGGAGTTCGCATAACGCACCTGTTCTTTTTCGACGAGAGCAGCCCGAGCAACACGCGCGAGGCCACCTACAACGAGACTACGGAAGAGTACTCCATCGACACGTCCACTCACTTCTCTCCACTGAGCTTTCCCGAGGGCACGTTCACGACAAGATCCGTCGAGGAGAACTCCTTTGCCGGTATCAATGTCGGCAGTCCGGTTTCCGCCGTTGGCAGCGGTTCGCTGACCTACACGATGAGTGGTGCCGATGCGGACAGCTTCTCGATCATTGCAGGTACTGGCCAGATCCGCACGAAGGAGGGTGTGACCTACGATTACGAGACCACGGACCGGTACTCCGTGACGGTCGGCGCACAAGATGGCAGCGGCAACACGGACACCATTGCCGTGGCCATCGAAATCGTGGATCTGGGTCCTTCCTGCATGGCTCCGCCAGACTTCCGACCGATCGCCGGAGACAGGAGTGTCACGGTCAGTTGGACTCCGCTGCAAGACATCGCAGGCAGGGCGCGTGTCCAGGGCTACCAGGTCGAGATGCGACAGGGATCGAACGGAATCTGGGGAACCACCAGGACACTGCTGGGCCGTGAGGTGACGGGAACGGTGTACAGCGACCCAGTGAACGCTACGCCTTACCAGTTCCGCATCCGGCCCTTGCAGGCTGAAGGCGACTGCGAATGGCATGAGTCGGAGATAGTCACGCCACAGCTCTCGCAGCAAGCGCCCCAGGACCCTGACGAGCACTTCAAGAGAGTCGGTCGTCGGCCTGTCGGAACTCCTGACAGGAACTATCGGTTCCTGAGCCCGGACCGGTGCCGTCACACCACCGGGGGCTCGACGCTGGACGCCACCTGCCGGTATGCGAATACGGGCCCAAGTTCGGGAACGATCACCCTGGAGTTCGATGATCCATCCCAGGCGGGTTGCGAGGTCTCGCTGGCCTATTCGTCACTGACATCCGGATCGTTCCATGACGAGTGCTTAGGCGCCGGTGTCCGTGTCGCGGTCGACTTCGACACATCCTTCCGCCTTCCGCCGCTGCCGGAAGGGGAGGAGCAGGCTATCCCGAGAGCGCCACGCTCGCAGGAGGAATTCGACGTGCTGGCATGGGGCCGGGAGGATCTCATTCCGGGACTCGGGTTCAGCTGCCTGCCAGGCGGCATCCCGGATTGCGAGTTCACGCCAGGCAACGCGTACCGGTTCAGGCGCGATCCGGACACACGCGTGCGCACGTATATCCCAGGATCCTACTCCTACGAGAAAACCGGGCCAGCTCAAGGCGTTCTGACGTTCGAGGGTGATGATGGCAAGACTTTCGTCTTCACCCTGGATGTCCAGCCCTCCGGGAGGATGCAGGTGACAGTCGCCAACGCTGACGGAAACTCGCCGGGATGGCCCGGGATGCCGGACACATTGCTGGAGGGCAGCTCGCTGCCGATCCTTCTGCCTATCCCGCCGTCCTGGTCGGCAGCCATCGAGATTGAGACCGATGTAGCTCCCAAGGACTGGGACGAACTGGAAGACCGGATACCCACCCCCGCCAGCCCAGCGGATCCCGATTGCCCACGCTGTGACATTGCTGCTGAGCGTCTCCTGCTCGGTGACGTGTGGGACAGGGCATTCACTGGGGCTGATGGCTCTCGTAGCTCGCCACTCGCCTGAACACCCGTCTATAGGAAACTCGGCCGCAATCGTGCGGTGTGGACCATCTCGTTTTCGTGGTGCGGCGAGGTCTGTGGTTCCGAGCACAATATTTCGGAGTTCCAGCGAGCTTTGGCCGGAACCACGTGGGTCTTCGACATCAGCTTCCTAACAGAGGATTCAGGCAATATCGAAGTTACCCTCCAGCGGGAGGGCGAGAGCCCGGCCACACTCCACAGGTTCCTCGACCTGAAGGCCGGAAGCAGCAGCACTGACTCGTTCCCCAACGAGCTGACGCTTCCGGACGAGGCTCCTCAGGCATCCGGCCAGGACATCACCGAAGTGCAGATCGCGCCCGTGACCAGTGCTGCAGGCATTGGACAGAATGACATCCAGACCTTCCTTGTCAACAATGTTGGCTCGCAGCCTGCAAGCTACTCGCCCGGAGACTGGCTGGAGCCCAAGGACGGAGGCAACCAGCGGATGATGGTGGTGGCATCCAGCCAAGCTGCAACCGCTGGACCGGCATCCCAGGCACGGCCTTCCAAGCCGCTCGCACCTGCCATACCTACAGCACTGGGTAGACTCGCCGAACTCCGGTCCTACCAGCCGGCAGGTTCGTTGCCGCCACGGCAGCAGTCGATGAATCCTGCACTCACTCAGATATCCGTCGTCTGCATGCAGCTGGAACGGGATGTACCGCTGCGCGGTGCCAGGTACTTCTCCCAGCCGAAGACAGCCGAGGGAGATGTGCAGACGTGCCAGAAGAATTGCGCGACGGAAGGAGGCGATGCTATCCAGCGATGCGTCTGGGACTGCGAGACGAATCCCTCCGGTGACCCGTACACGCCTCTCGAAAGCTGGACCGTGTCCGACGGGAGGGTGCAGTTCTTCTTCTTCAGCGCGGGGCAATGCGTCAACCTCGACAACACCACCCTAAATGGCGTCACCTACACGATTCACAGCTCGAAATGGCAAAAGCGGGCCGATGCAAACAATGCCTGGACGGATATCTCGGGCACGGAGCATACGGGAGGCGTCTGTTCCTACTCGCCCAGCGAGCCCGGCCAGTACCGAGGAGTGGCGGAGATCAGCATCGACGGGGAGAGAGGAAAGTATGCCACCAAGAACATCCTGACCGTCGAGGGAGAGCAAGTCGATTCTCAGCCAGCGCAACAGCTAGCGCCGTTGAATCAGGCTGCGTTTAACGAACTTGTCCTGAACAAGCGCATAGCGACGGACATTCCGAACTATCACGTGGATTTCACAGCCGCAGGCCGTTTCCAAGAGACACAAGGATCGAACGTCTGGAGCGGAACCTACACGTATGTGAACACAGGGACGGACACCGGAACGCTGACGCTCAACTACAACGACGGCGACCGCTGCACGGCCAACCTGACGTTCGCTTCACCAACGGCGGGCACGGTGTCCTTCCGGTGCGACGATGGATCGAGTGGATCGACCAACTGGAGGTTGACGGACATCCCGTAACCCCGCAAGCCAGGATGCCTGTTTGGCTTCCAGACAACCCCCTCGATGGACTGGCAATTATCGGACATCATGGAAGGGGCCCGGCGCCCCGGTTAGAGTTCGATAGGTCGAAGAGGCGCGCGCATCGTTCCAGACGTCATGCTCAGACTTCGTTACATCGTTTGATTAGAGTTGTCACGAGTTTGGGCTGAGACTCCGGCTGGGTGAGACTGCAAGGCCATCGGCTGGGAGCAGTCACTGGACGGCAATTCGTAGACGAGGCGCAGCTGGGTGCCGGGAAACACGGTGCGCGTACGGTTCAATTCGGCCAGCAACGGGGCGAGGGCCGCGTCTTGGGCGCGACTGGCTTGGTGCAGCAGGCGCACCGTCAGCGTGCCGGCCGCCGGATCGGGCAGCAAGCTAGCCTCGCTGCGGAACAGCGCCTTGAGCAGGCTGCGGGCCGTCTCGGGAGTGTCCAGTTGCGGGGCCAGCGCCGCCGCCATGGCGGTTTCGGCCCGGTAGGCCAGCATGCGTAGCGTCTGCATCAGTTGGCGCAGCGGTGCCGGCAGGGCCTGCAGCTTCTCTTCCTCCGGCAATGCGCCCGCCCGCATGTGCTTGTCCGCCACCTGGCGCGCCAGCACGAAGCCCTCCACCAGCTTGTCGCAAGCGCCAATCTGCGCATCCAATTGGCGTGCCGCGTCCGTCTTGGCGGTGGGCTCCAAGGCCCGCTTGCGGCGCAGGTGACCGACTTGGTTGCGGGCCTGCTTGAGCGCCTTGTCGATCGCACGCCAGGCCGGGTTGAGCACCCAAGCCTGCTCGTCCACGTCCACCAGCGCGTGTTCGGGCAGGCTGTCGAGGCCGAACTCGGCGCGCATGTACTTGAAAAATTCTCCTGGGTCCAGCGCGACCGCAACAGACCCGCCACCTGCTCGGCCGCCAGGCTGGGATGCGTGGTCACCAGCGCCGGCTGGCGCTGGCTCTCGCGCGGCTGGTCGGCCCACTCGCGCGGCTGGCGATCCTGGCCGCTCTTGCCCGTGCCGCGCAGGCGGCGCTCGATCCAGAAGCGGATCTCGCGCACCCGGCAGTGCGCACCCAAGTCCACCTCACGCTCGGCCAACTGGCCCTCCAGCGTGGCCGCGCCCAGCGGCGTGCGCAGCGGGATGGCCGCCGCCCGGAACTCGCTCTCCGGCCAGCGCTCGATTGGCGTCCCCTTGCGCCAGCTCACCACTGCGATCCCCAGCGCGCGCAACTCGCGGAACAACTGCGGACTCCAGCCTTCGCGATCGAACACCAGCGTCAGACGCGGCTCGCTGGTGGCCGCCCCGGGCTCCTCCGGCAACAGGCTCAACTGGCGCAACTGCGGCACGATGCCACTCCAGATCTCGCGCACCATGCCGTCGTCCACCTGCCGGTGCAGGCACAGCAGCGGCGCCCCGCCCAAGGCCTGCACCCAGTCGCCCACCGCCGCCGGCAAGGCCAGCCGCTGGCGCGTCACGAAATGTTTCGGCAACCGACCCTGGCCGCTGTAGACCTGCACGTGGCCATCGACGAACAGCGTGGCCACGGCCGCGGGATCCTCCCGGCACCAATCCCGCGCCAGGGCCCCGGTCCAGTCCGCCAAGCCCGGGCTGGCGGCCAACTGGCGGGTCCTGCGGCGCAGCGTGCGCGGGCAGGGGCAGCGGTCCAAGCCCAGCAGCGCACCCCACTCGCCGGGCTGCTGGTAGCGCAGCCCTTCGGCGTTGCCCACCCGGGCCAGCAGCAGGAAGGCCCACAGCAGCAGCAACGCGGGCAGCCCGTAGAAACCTTTCGGCAGCGCCAGCAACCCGGCGTGGCGCAACAGGCCTTGGCGCAACAGGGCCGGCAGGGCGCTCAGCACGCCGCCCCCGCTCACGGTCGCGGCCGGCTCGAAGTGCGGCGCTTGCCCGTTGAGCACGCCCAGACTGGCTGCCACGCGCCCAACCGGCGGCTCGCACCGTCCCGCAGCCTGGCTCGGCCACTCGGCTGCGCCGTCGGCAGAGCGCCGCGGCGGGCACTGGCTGGCGGGCAACTGGCCCGCTTTGCTGTAGCTCCACAGCGTCGAACAGTTCACGCCCAGGTCTTTGGCCACGCGGTACAGGCTGTGCCCGGCCTGCAACCGTTCCGCGGCCTGGGCCAGCAGCACGGAATCCTCGATGCCGTGCCGCCGCCGCGGCTTGCGCGGCGGGACGAACTGGCCCTCGCCGCGCTCCTGCAGGCGTGCCTTGGCGCGTGCCACCGTGCGCGGGTTGAGACCGAAGGCCTGCGCCAGCGCGGTGTGCGTGGCGAGGCCAAACAGTGCGCAGCGAGCGAGACACAGATTGCGCCCGACTTTGTCGTCGATGGCATGCGAGGCGATCGGCTGGGTGCACAGGAAGTAGACGAAGTCGTGGTCATCGCGGAGCAGGCTCAGGCAAGCGCCGAGGGGCAGGGCGTGGCCCGGTTGGAGGGCCAAGGCGGGCGCTTGGGCAGCGTCTTGCGGGAGGGTTTCGTCGGCAGGCACTGGACAAAGTATATCAAAAGATACTGGGGCTGGTCAAGCCCACAGCTCTCAGCGGAAAGAGTTCCTAACCCTCGATTTGCACGGCAGTTACGCCGCGAACAAGCATCACGCTACCTCGCCCGATGTACCGAAGTCTGAGGATGGACCTTCGCCGCCATCCGATAGCAAGGAGCTTGCCGGTCCAATAGGGAGCTACAGAACTGCTGCAGCAGTACCCACGAAGGCAACGGCTTGTTAGAATGGCTGGTGAAATGCCTAGATTGATCGAATCTCGCAAAGGGCGCATGGCCATGCTGATTCAATGCTTGTTGTTAACGTTCGCGGTCTGCGCCTCCCTTTCGGGCGAGAGTTTCGGCAAGGCCAAGGTGTACCTCGAGCAGAATCACAAGCTGAAGTTGGTAGGTGTCTCAATAGACGTACAGGACAGTGAGCTAGTAGTAACCACCGCGGGAAAGGATCCACGCATTCTAAGGATTCCGTACTCCGAAATTACAGAACTGGAATATGAGAGATCAGCGCATCGTCGATGGAAGACGGGCATAATTCTCTCCCCACTCTTTCTCTTGTCCAAAGGCAAGAAGCACTGGTTTGCAGTGATCCGGGGTGAAGAGGAAACCGTGTTCCAGCTCTCCAAATCGAACTACTCAAAAATTCTCGGCGCAGTTGAGTCGAAGTCCGGGAAGAAGGTGAAGATGGTGGCGAGTCGAGGCTGACTCGGGCTTCAGTGGAGCGAAGCCGCGCCTATCCCCAAGCGTCCCGTTCGGGTAGCCAGATCTATCCGGCCTTGACTGCCGCGCGCCCCGTTTTCTGTTGTCGCTCTACAGGCTGACCACTCCGCCGGCCTGCCGGAAATTCTTCACCTTGCCGCCCAGGGTAAGTCGCGCCGCCCGGATCGCGTCCTCTTACCGGAGTTTCTCAACCCAACCCATGCCGCAGCCGCCTCGCGAAATCGCCCAGAATCGCCCGCAGC
Organism: Bryobacterales bacterium; assembly: GCA_965218615.1. GTDB lineage: Bacteria > Acidobacteriota > Terriglobia > Bryobacterales > UBA6623 > VXMF01. Next base: position 6,590 of record CBDCLH010000001.1, on the reverse strand, counting down.
ACCCCGGAGGAAACCCCGTCCGAGGCCCCGGGAACGCAGCCTGCCCTCGCTAGCGGCGATTATCGGACATGTACCAAGCGGTCCGCGAGGGTTCCCCCGGCCGTCCTGCTAGGCTGTCCGCATGCGCCGGGCCCGGGCCGCGTACCTGCGCGTCAACGAAGAGGCCTGCGCCCCCGCGCCGTCGACGCGCTCCGGCCCCTGAATGGGCTGTGGAGAGGCCCGCTTCGCCTCGCATTTCTTTCGCGCCATAGGGGGTGATCCCCGCCGGAGGGTTTGGCGAAATCGGCCGACTGGGGACCCCACCCCACCGTCACAAATCGCCCAGGAACGCGAGAGAGGGCCGTTTCCGGCTCATTACGGGGCATTCTGGCGGCTGTCTGCCATGGGCTGGCTGGAGCGCCCGGACCGGAGTTGAACCGTCTTCTCCCGGCTGGTCGCCGGGTGCATCACCTGTATGCTTCGGGCGCACTCCCATGTTCCCATGAGCTACCGGAGACTCCTGGCGTGTGCCAGTCGCCGGATCCGCCGCAGTCAGCTGCTAGAGTGCGACTGTGAGTCCTGAACTGATCGGCATCCTGAGCGTCGGCGCGGCCCTGGGTGGGCTCATGCTCACCCTGCAATCCCGCACCGACAAGCGCCTCGATGCGTTTAAAGGCGAACTCCGGCGACTGACTGAGCGCGTGGCCCGGCTTGAAGGCCTGATCGAGGGCTCCGGCCTGTTCCGCCACGCCGAACCCTCCGAAGCGACCGGCGACTAGGCTGTGGTTTCGGGGGTAGCCTAGGCCGGTCCCAGCTGCCGCGAGACGCTTAGGCGGCTTCTACGAGCCTCGGATTTCTGCGAACCGGACCGAAAACGCCGATTTGAGACGTTTCGGCCTCCTGACGGGGAAAACCCCGTCCAAGCGCCGCAAACGCCGTGGCGGGCCGTTTCCGGCAATTATCGGACATGGAGGGGACGGCGTCGCAACCCGCAGACCCACGCCGGCCGACCCTTCCGGACTGGCCCGATCAGCGCTTCGGAAGCATTTCGACCTGACCACGCGCGAGCGGACCGTCTAGCTCGACGGGCCTTCATCCAACCGACCTCTCTCGCGGTGCCAGTCACAGCCCGAGTGCGGAATGGAACCCGAGGCGGACCAGCCGCAGTGTGCCGGCGTCGGGTTTCTGATAGATCAGCACTAAAAGGTCGAAAACTCGAAGGCTCTTGAAGACTTGTTTGAGAGATGAGGAGAGGTTCTGGACGCTGGGCGGCACTTCGAATTCTACCGCTGGCCGGGCCTGACAGGCCCGGCTTCAGAGGGGACGGGATGTGGTCAGCCCCCAAGAACGTCCCTGGCCTACAGTCTCGCTAGGCGAGATATGCCCAGAAGTTGGTGACGCTGGATTCAGGCGGCGCGTCGAACTTCTTGAATTCCGTTCCTGAATTGTACTCCTTCGAGAACCTGCGCGAGTCGCTTCGGCCCGTTCAGCCGGCGCCCATCGGTCCGGCTGACGGGGCCATCCCGAGGCCGCCGCCAGGCGCTCCGGCCATCGGACCGTGGTCGTCCCCGGCAGCCGCATTCGCGCCGACCGGATGCCCGCCCATGCCGCCGAGCCGGCTCAGGAAGTTGAGCGCCATCTCGCGCTCCATCCCCCGCCGCAGCTCCCGCCGCGCGAACCGGCCCCGGAACCCCGGCTCGCGCGGCGCCTGAAGCCGCTCCTCCACGTGCTCGACCACGTGCACCGCCGCCGTCCTCCCGAAGCGCGCCAAGAGCGCCCGCGGCAGCGGGTCCCGGTTCTCGATCGTCCCGGTCGCCTCGCCGTCCGACAGCCGCCCCGACGAGGCGTTCGACAGCGTCAGCGTCAACGTCTCCTCGCCCTCGTCGTGCGCGTCGTCGAGCACCCCGACCTCGATCGTCCGCGACGACTCGCCCGCGGCGAAGGTCAGCGTCCCGCTCGCCGCCGTGTAGTCCACTCCCGCCTGCGCGCTGCCGTCCGACGTGGCGTAGTCCACCGTCAACGCTGCGCTCGCCGCCCGGCTCAGCGTCACCGCGAAGGCGAGCACGGCGCCGTCGTCTTCCTCGACCCGCGCATCGGCCACCGAGATGCCCACCGAGCCGGCGACCGTCGCCGACAGCGAGTTGGACAGCCGACGCCCGTCCCCGGTGCAGATCGCCCCGCTCGCGTTGCAGTCGGCCGTCTCCGGCAGCCCGAAGACGATGGCCGTCTGTCAGCCGGCCGGCAGCAGGTCCACGCCCGCGGTGAGCGCCCGGTGCCACGACGGTTGGTCGCGCCGCAACCGGACCAGCTCTTCCTCGGTGTAGGGAAACAGATCCAGCCCCACCGGAAAACCCAACGGCAGTTAGTCGGCGGCGCGTTCCCGGAACGGCTTGTCGGAGCTCGCGAGCACCAGACAGACGTCGACGTCGCTTCCCGGAGACGGAATCCCGCTCACGCGCGATCCAAACCAGACGATTCGCCGCACCTCCGACTGCTGCGCGGCGATCTCTGCCGCCCAACGGCGAACCGCCTGCTCAACGACCGCTTCATTGTTCGGCTTGACGACGAGCGAAGCCGATGATCCGTTCGGCGCAGGCAATGGCATCGTCGGAATCCTTCCGGATATAGAGGTCGGCCGGCGCTCCCGCGTCGAGACCGTTCGGGTAGCGCGTCGGAATGTAGTGCTTGTCGAGCGTCTTGGCGCAGACCACCAGCTCCTCCGGTGCATCGTCGTCCCCCGCGACGACTCCGAGAAGCGCTGTCACTGTGTGGCCCCAGGCATCTGTCCCCCGACGTATCACCACCGCCTTCAACGCGGGAGTCGATATCACCTACTACTTCACCGATGATCAGCAGTTCGCTAACGCGCGCGTAGGGCGGCACGTGCCGAAGCGATAAGGAGCAATATTGCGCCGCCCGCCATTACCAATCCACCGCTTCCTGTGACGATGTCTACCAGAGGCAGTCGGGCAGGCCAAAACATTGGGAACAAGGGCGGCGGATACAGGACTGCAAAGACGCATACAAGACCTGGAATCCAACACCACTTCACTTGATTGCGCTTGACCAAAACGACCGAGAGCGCGGCCATGGACGGCGCAAGCAGTCCCCACCATAACCCTTCCAAGATGAACAATGCCATGGACGTTCTACCGACAAGCGGAAGCGTCATGAGCGGCAGAAATGTTCCCACCAAAACCAAAGCCGCCCCAAGAACTGCCGCTATCCGCGAAATCTTGGAGTTGTCCAACGCCAAATGAGTCTGGAAGATCGCCATGCCGATCATTCCGCCGATGGGCCCGAGGATTGCACCCACCAACATCGTTCCGAAGAGAAAAAAAGCGAAAGATGTCTCTGTCTGTCCTCCCGTGATCATCAAGACCAGCGTCATCGGAACGCCGCCGACTGGTGCCGCCACCAAGCCGACGAAAGCGCCGTTCCCGTAGAGTGACCTGGCGGTAGCTGGCCGCAAGTGGAGGTAGAGATAGGCCGCGAGTACTCCGCCAAAGAATCCATTTACGCTGACGAACACCTGACTCTCTCCAGCGGGATAGAGCAATCCCGCCACCACGCCAAGGATCCCGCCGCCGATCAGCGCGGCTCGGAGTCTCGGGTACATTTCATCTCTCTCCTTGTGCAACACACATGTCCGGCGGCAGCTGCCCCGCCGCGCCGGCCTGCCCGGCGGAGCCGCCGCGTTCCTCCGCGCCGCGGGCCGCGGCACCGGCTCCTTGCGCGAACGTGTAATTGAGGCCCCACTCCCCGAACCGCGGCCGCTGCCCGTCAAACGCCAGCACGTACAGCGCACGGCCCTCCTCCTGGCCCAGGCGCATCCCGTACGGCATGCTCAGCACCTCGAGGTGATCCACCCACTTCATGGCGATGAACGGCTCGGGAAGCGCCTCCGGGCCGTCCCAGTTCGTGCAGGGCGGCCACTCCGAGCGCACCCAGCTGTCCGCCCGCAGGGAGTCGAGCGCGCGGCCGGACCCGTTGCGGACCGAGAGGTCGATCCGCCACGGGTGCAGGGGCCGGCCCTGGTTGGCCTTCAGCTCCTCGTACTCCGCCTCGGAATAGCGGTCCTCCAGCACGTTGCAGACGGCGGCGTTGGAGACGGCCAGCCGAATCGTTCCCTCGAACAGGATGCCGTCCTGGTTGTGAAACGTCTCTGCCGTCGCGCTGCCGCCCGCCAGGGCGGCCGCCGCCATCCAGGTGGCCATCGAAGTGCGTGCCATCGTCGATCCTCCGAGGCGCGGGGCGCGACGGCCCGCCGCGCCAACGCAGTATAGCGCCGCGGGAGGTTGCGCCTCCACGCCAATTATCGGACATGAGAATGGGCCCGGTCGCGGCGGGGATCACTGTTCCTCGCCGTTGACCCAAGCTTCGGTCTGCACGCGCCCGCCCGTGTGGCGCTCGCCCCATCGGCCAGGCGCCCGCGGCGGCCGTCGAACCATCGGGCCTACCAGACGCCGCGGGCTGTTGGTGTTCGTCCGGCACGTCGCCGGAGCGGGATGACCCGCCTGAACACGGCGCTGGCACGCGGCCACGGTCCTTGAACCGTGCCCCCTGGCGCCGCCGTGTGCTCAGCAAGCGGAAGCCGAGCTTGTGGTTCCGGTTGCCGGGCGGTTTGTTGTTGCGATTGGACGACCGGCAGTTCCTGGCGTTGTTGTTCCAGCTGCCGCCCCGGTTCACTCGGTTCGAGCCTGACACGGCGGTCACCCCAACTCGAAGGACGACGCGAACAGCCGCTTGCGCGCCCTTCGGGGATCAGCATGGCAGACATGGCCGACCATGCCTCGCACGGATCGGGCCAGGCCATCTTCATCGATGTGACCCAGGCCGTAGTCCGCTTCGCTGGCGCGCACGCGGCGCCGTAGGCGCGCCAGCTTCCTGCCGTCAAGCCGCACCAACCCCGGGAACACGCGGAACCCGAGAAACGGCACGCCTTGGGTCACGGGCGCCAGCAGCGTCCTCTCCTCGCGCAGCTGGAGCTGAAGCCTCTCGTGCATGAACACCCGGAGCGCCTCCAGGACAGCTCGCAGCCGAGGCTTCGTGTCGGCGAACACGGCAAAGTCGTCCATGTACCGCACGTGCCCCGGCATGCGCTGGCAATCCTTGAGGAAATGGTCCAGTTCCCCGAGGTACAAATTGTAGAGTCGGGGAGCGACGCGCTTGCTTTAGCGTGAGGGAGTAGCCGTTCGCCGACCGCTTTCGCGTGACGCGTACGCGCCGTGCCGGTGCCTCAGTCTCTCGCATTGCCACGTTTCCGCTCCCCGCTCACCGAACCCGTCGTGCGGATTCCCCGCAACGGGCTCTCCAGTGGGATCATGCCGCTCGCACACGGGTGGATCCGCCACGGACGGGGATGGCGCGTCGGCGGATGCCGCCCGCGTCTCGGGAGTTGCATGCCCCCTTCTTCTTCCCGCCAGTCGCCGAACCCGGCAGCAGGCCTGTTCACGCCCTGCCGCCCGCGCCCGCGGTCCCGGCTTGCGCTCGTTCCCGCGTTCGCTGCCCTTCGCTTTCGCATGCGGTGGTTCCGTTGCTCTCGAACATCGTTCCGGGGTCCTAGGCCTGGCCACTCCCGGCGTCCTTCGCTCCTTCCCTCACCTCTCCTCCCCTGAGGCCCCTTCCCTCCCTCGGCGTTCCCCGCTCTCTTCAGTCCTACGGGCCTCTCCGCCACCCTGCCCGGCCCGGCCTGTCCCTGGCGGGATTCCGGTTTGGCGCGTGCACGCCACCGGCAGGGCTTCCCGTGTTGCTGCTGTCTCCCTCTTGCGCCCATGCCACCGTCCATACCCCGGCGGAACCGCCCGGTGCTCGCGTCGCTCGCTTCCCGGACGCTGGCAGCCTTCCCCGTACCCAAGGCGGGTCGGCTTCCGCAGTACCCGTTTCGAGGCCTGCTCAACGTTCACTGCTCGTTGTGGCCTGCACGCTCGCTGAACCGCCCAAGGCGGCCCTTTTGCATCGCAGTGCTTCAGTCCGTGTCGTCACCTCCGCGAACCGCTCCGATTGCTACCGGCTGGAGCGACAGTTGCCGGGCGGGTTTCGCACCCGCAAGGACACAGCGCCTTTCCACGGCGCACGGCAAAGTGCTGGCTGGTCAGGTTACCGATCGGAAGGCCCCTGCCGGGCTCCCCGCTCGGCAACGGGTGGTCCATGATGCAGTCCAGCAGGCGCAGCAGCGCCCGGTCCTTGAGCTTGCGTCGGCAGAGCGCCTTCAGGGCCCCGTGGTCCACGCTCTCGAAGTACCGGCGCACATCGCACATCCGCCCGTAGGGGAAACGCCGGGCGCGCTGCTGCAGACGGCACACTGCGGCGTGGGTGCCCTTGCCCCGCCTGCAGGTGTAAGTATCGTCGATCAGGCAGGCCTCGAAAATCGGGTCCAGCACGGCGCAGACCGCGTGATGCACGACCCGGTCCCGGAAATGGGCGGCACAGATCTGACGGCGCGTGGGCTCTCGTATGACGAATGACCTGTAGGGACGTATCCGGTAGCTGCCGGAACGCAGCTCCTCCTGCAGCTGCAGCAGGTTGGGCTCCAGATCGAAGACAAAGCAGAACTCTCGATCTGCGCCAGCTGCCAGTCCCCGACCTGCTCCGCACTCCACGCCTTCTGG